>NZ_JACGUT010000077.1 GCF_014076845.1 Colwellia sp. MB3u-41 | reverse complement strand
TCCATTTGTGCAGCACCAGTGATCATGTTTTTGATGTAATCGGCGTGACCAGGACAATCTACGTGTGCGTAGTGACGAGCTTCTGTATCGTACTCGATGTGAGAAGTATTGATTGTAATACCACGCTCACGCTCTTCAGGAGCATTATCGATTTGTGCGAAATCTTTAACTTCACCACCGTGTACTTTAGTTAATACTGCAGAGATAGCAGCTGTTAAAGTTGTTTTACCGTGATCGACGTGACCGATAGTACCAACGTTAACATGCGGTTTTAAACGTTCAAATTTTGCTTTAGCCATTTTTCATTTACCTTAAAGTTTATTAAAAGCGCAGCCAAGACGACCGAGCTAGACTTTCACTAACTATAAGTGAGTGTCTTACGAGATTCCAAGAGATTCTGTTATTGCCGCAACTACATTCTTAGGAGCTTCACTGTATTGTAAAAATTCCATAGAATAAGAGGCGCGGCCCTGTGTTGCACTGCGTAATGCAGTAGCATAACCAAACATTTCAGACAGTGGTACTGTTGCATTCACTACCTTAGAGCCAGCAGGACCTTCGTCCATGCCATCGATCATACCGCGACGACGATTTAAATCGCCAACGACATCACCCATGTTTTCTTCTGGCGTTGTAACTTCTACTTTCATCATAGGCTCTAGAAGAGTTGGCGTAGCTTTTAACGCCCCTTCTCTAAATCCCATTGAAGCAGCAACTTTAAACGCCATTTCGTTAGAGTCAACGTCATGAAAAGAACCGTCATAAAGTGTTACTTTAACATCAAGCATCGGGTAACCAGCTAAAACGCCACTATCCATTTGCTCAAAACAGCCTTTTTCTATGGCGGGGATATATTCTTTAGGAACACTACCGCCAACAATTTCGTTAACAAACTCGAAACCACCACCTTCAGGTAAGGGCTCCATTTTCAACCAGACGTGGCCAAACTGACCTTTACCACCTGATTGTCGAACAAATTTACCTTCAACTTCAACCGTTGAACGAATCGTTTCACGATAAGCGACTTGTGGTTTACCAACATTACATTCAACGCCAAACTCGCGCTTCATACGTTCAACAATGATGTCTAAGTGTAGCTCACCCATGCCAGAAATTATCGTTTGGCCTGTTTCTTCATCAGATGCCACTTTAAACGATGGATCTTCAGCTGATAATTTACTTAATGCAAGGGCTAACTTATCTTGAGAAGCGATGGTTTTCGGCTCAACAGCAATTGAAATTACTGGATCTGGAAATTCCATTCTCTCAAGTGTGATCACATGATTTGCATCACACAAGGTCTCACCTGTAGTAACATCCTTCAAACCAATGGCTGCAGCGATATCGCCAGCACGTACTTCTTTAATTTCTTTACGATCATTGGCATGCATCTGTACAAGACGGCCTAAACGTTCTTTTTTTCCTTTGATAGGATTAAAAACGCTGTCACCTGTTTTTACGACACCCGAATAAACACGGAAAAAGGTAAGTGTTCCTACGAAAGGGTCAGTGGCAATTTTAAAAGCCAAAGCTGAAAATGGTGCGCTGTCATCAGCGGCACGAGTCGCGGGTGTCTCATTTTTATCATTACTAATACCGGTAATCGCAGCAACTTCAGTTGGTGAAGGTAAATAGTCAATAACGGCATCTAAAACAGCTTGTACGCCTTTATTTTTAAAAGCAGAGCCACAAGTACAAAGAATGATTTCATTATTAAGCGTGCGCTGGCGAAGGGCTGATTTAATTTCAACTTCAGTCAAATCAACACCTTCTAGATACTTTTCCATTAAATCATCTGAGACTTCAGCCGCTTCTGAAATCATATTTTCACGCCACTCATCGGCAAGGTCTTGCATATCGTCAGGTATTGCTGAATAAGTAAAAGTCATGCCGTAATCGTCTTCATTCCAGTTGATCACTTTCATTTTGACAAGATCAATAACACCTTTAAAGTCTTCTTCAGACCCAATCGGCAACTGAATAGGAACAGCGTTTGCTTTTAGACGTGCTTTTAGCTGACCAACAACAGAAAGAAAGTCTGCACCCGTGCGATCCATTTTGTTGACAAAAACAATGCGTGGAACCGCATACTTTTCCATTTGACGCCAAACAGTTTCTGTTTGTGGTTGAACACCAGAAGATGCACATAACACTAATACTGCACCATCGAGTACACGTAATGAACGTTCAACTTCGATAGTGAAGTCAACATGGCCAGGAGTATCAATAATATTAATGCGATGGTCAACGAATTGCGCATCCATCCCCTTCCAGAAACAGGTAGTCGCTGCAGAAGTAATGGTAATACCGCGCTCTTGCTCTTGTTCCATCCAGTCCATTGTGGCAGCGCCATCATGCACTTCACCAATTCTGTGAGAAAGCCCCGTGTAAAACAAAACACGTTCTGTGGTTGTCGTTTTGCCAGCATCTACGTGCGCACAGATACCAATATTACGGTAGCGCTCAATAGGGGTGATACGTGCCAAAATGAAATCCTCTAATTCTTAGTCACTAATAATTAGTACTATTAAATAAATATTCGCGTAAGCGGTGAGTATTTGTTTAATACTACTTTTTGAACTGTACAAAGCATCAGTCCGTAAAAGTTAGTATGGCTAGCAAGAGAAACTCTTGCTAGCCATGTATTTACCCTAAGCATATGCAAAGGGTAAATCATACATCCATTCAAAACTGCTAGCTTACCAGCGGTAGTGAGCGAACGCTTTGTTAGCATCAGCCATACGGTGAACGTCTTCACGTTTCTTAACCGCTGAACCTTTGCTGTCAGACGCATCTAACATTTCGTTAGCTAGGCGCTGAGCCATTGATTTTTCACCACGTTTACGAGCTGCTTCAACTAACCAACGCATGGCTAGAGCATTACGACGAACTGGACGAACTTCAACTGGTACTTGATAAGTAGAACCACCAACACGACGAGATTTAACTTCGACAGATGGGCGGATATTATCTAAAGCAGTTTCGAAAAGCTCTAAGTGAGTTTTCTCGCTGTTTTTTTCAGTTAAAATGTCTAATGCACCGTAAACAATTTTTTCTGCAGTAGATTTTTTACCATCAACCATAAGGATGTTGATGAATTTTGCTAAAAGTTCGTTATGGAACTTAGGATCTGGCAATATTTTACGTTGCCCTACGACGCGTCTTCTTGGCATCTTAATTCTCCGTAGTATTCAGGATTAATCCAAAATATATAAATTTAAAAATTTCTTATTTGGCCTTACTTAACGTTTTTTTCTCTTCCTATCTATAAGGAGTTAGAGAGGAAAACTTAAGATTTAGGTCGTTTAGCACCGTATTTAGAACGGCCTTGTCTTCTGTCGCTTACACCTGAACAATCAAGCGCGCCACGAACGGTGTGATAACGCACACCCGGTAAATCTTTTACACGGCCACCGCGTATTAAAATAACGCTATGCTCTTGTAAATTATGTCCTTCACCACCGATGTATGAAGTTACTTCGAAGCCGTTAGTTAAACGAACACGAGCAACTTTACGAAGTGCTGAGTTAGGTTTTTTCGGTGTAGTTGTATACACACGAGTACATACGCCACGACGTTGTGGACAAGCTTGTAACGCTGGAACGTTACTTTTAGTTACTTGTCTTACACGTGGTTTACGTACTAATTGGTTAATAGTTGCCATTAAATAGCTCCCGATTAGTTAAACTTGTGCAAATTCCAATCAATGAGAAACTTACACCCTTATAAACGTGAAAATCCGCGACCTTAAATGCTATACATAAACAGTACAGAATATAGGGTCGCGGAATTCTATAGGTCAAGCTATGGCCTGTCAAGTAGCACAGGCCATTAACGCTATATTTTTTACTTAATCACTAGCATTTAGTGCGTCAGTTAATGCTTGTGCTGCATCGTCAGCTGAAACAGCGACTTCTTCAACGGCAGGCATTTTTGCTTGTAGTTTACGTTTAGCACGTTCTTGGTGGTATGAATAACCCGTACCTGCAGGGATTAAACGACCAACGATAACGTTTTCTTTCAAGCCACGTAACTTATCTTTCTTACCTGCGACAGCAGCTTCAGTAAGTACACGTGTTGTTTCTTGGAAAGATGCCGCTGAAATAAACGATTCAGTTGCTAATGATGCTTTAGTAATGCCCATCATTTGCATTTCGTATTCAGCAGGTTGCTTACCAGCAGATTCAAGCTCACGATTTGAAATATTCACGCGTGCTACTTCTACTTGTTCGCCTTTCAAGAAATCACTATCACCGGCGTCTAAGATTTCACACTTGCGAATCATTTGACGGACGATAACTTCGATGTGCTTGTCGTTAATTTTAACACCTTGTAAACGATATACTTCTTGTACTTCGTTAACAATGTAATTAGCAACAGGCGCAACACCACGTAAACGCAAGATATCATGCGGAGACTCAGGACCATCGGCAATAACTTCACCTTTAATCACTGGCTCACCTTCATAGATATTTAAAAGACGCGTTTTAGGAATCATCTCTTCGTAAACTTCACCGCTAGGCTGAGTGATCAATAGACGTACTTTGCCTTTAGTTTCTTTACCGAAAGCAACAACACCTGTTTTCTCTGCAAGAATAGCAGGAAGTTTAGGCTTACGCGCTTCAAATAAATCAGCAACACGTGGAAGACCACCGGTAATATCACGCGTTTTTGAACTTGCCTGTGGTATACGAGCAAGTGCATCACCAATATTTACATCCGCGCCATCTTCCAAGTTTACAATAGCATTACCTGGTAAGTAGTAAAGTGCTGGGATTTCAGTCCCTGCAATCATTACTTCATCGCCTTTAGCATCGATAAGTTTCAATGCTGGACGCATTTCTTTACCGGTAGCATTACGTTGACCTGCGTCAGTAACGATAATACTTGATAAACCAGTAAGATCATCCGTTTGACGAACCATAGTCACGCCATCAGAAAGGTCAACAAACTGAACTTTACCCGCTACTTCCGTAATAATAGGGTGAGTATGTGGGTCCCAGTTGGCGATAATTTCACCGGCAACAATTGAACCACCATCTTTCTTAGAAAGAACAGAACCGTAAGGAACTTTATAGCGTTCTTTTTCACGACCGAGTTCATCAATTACCGTCATTTCAGAAGAACGTGAGGTAATAACAAGATGGTCTTCAGAGTTTGTTACAAACTTAGCATTTTGAAGTTTCAAGGTACCAGTGTTTTTAACTTGTACGTTGTTCTCAGCAGAAGCACGCGATGCGGCACCACCGATGTGAAACGTACGCATGGTAAGCTGTGTACCAGGTTCACCAATTGATTGTGCTGCAACAACACCAATAGCTTCACCTTGATTGATCATATGTCCACGAGCTAAATCACGACCGTAACAATGAGCACAAATACCAAAATCAGTTTTACAGGTAATAATTGAACGTACTTTCATTTGATCAATTGAGTTTTCTTCAATGAAATCACATAAAGCTTCGTCTATTAACGTATTACGTGGTAATAAAACTTCGTCAGTACCCGGCTTGATAACATCTTCAGCAACAACACGACCAAGAACACGTTCTCTTAATGGTTCAACAACATCACCACCTTCGATAAGTGGCGTCATTTGTAGACCGTCGTAGGTACCACAATCATGTTCAGTAACAACCAAATCTTGTGCAACATCAACCAAACGACGAGTTAAGTAACCCGAGTTAGCTGTTTTCAATGCTGTATCGGCAAGACCTTTACGCGCCCCGTGAGTTGAGATGAAGTATTCTGATACGTTCAAACCTTCACGGAAGTTAGCTTTGATTGGCGTTTCGATGATAGAACCATCTGGTTTTGCCATCAAGCCACGCATACCTGCTAACTGACGGATCTGAGCAGCACTACCACGAGCACCCGAGTCAGCCATCATGTAGATAGAGTTGAATGAATCTTGCTCTTCTGGAACGCCATCACGGTTAATAACTGTTTCTTTCGATAAATTGTCCATCATCGCTTTTGAGATTTTCTCGTTGGCAGATGACCAAATATCAATAACTTTGTTATATTTTTCGCCTTGAGTCACTAAACCTTGCTCGAATTGAGTTTGGATTTCAGCAACTTCTTCTTCCGACTCTTCGATAATAGTGTATTTAGCATCAGGAATAACCATATCATCAATACCAACAGAACAACCCGCGATCATCGCATAATGGAAGCCTGTGTACATGATTTGGTCAGCAAAAATAACCGTTTCTTTCAAACCTAAATTACGGTAAGCATGGTTAATCAGTTTCGAAATAGGTTTTTTACCCAGCGGTTGATCGATTAGATCATAAGGCATACCTTGTGGACAAACTTGCCACATAATGGCACGGCCGACCGTGGTATCACGTAAAGTCGTTTTAGGAACAGTAAAGTTACCTTCTTCGTCTTTAAAGTATTCTGTGATACGAATTTTCACACGGGCGTGAAGTTCAGCAACGCCAGTACGGTAAGCCTTTTCAGCTTCTTTAGTGTCGGCAAAAACCATGCCTTCACCTAAACCATTAACACGGTCACGTGTTAAGTAGTACAAACCTAAAACAACATCTTGTGATGGTACAATAATCGGCTCACCGTTTGCTGGTGATAGCACGTTATTAGTAGACATCATTAAAGTACGAGCTTCCATTTGTGCTTCAATAGTTAACGGTACGTGTACCGCCATTTGGTCACCATCGAAATCGGCGTTGTATGCCGCACAAACCAGTGGATGCAAGTGAATCGCTTTACCTTCAATAAGAACAGGTTCAAATGCTTGAATACCTAGTCTATGAAGTGTTGGTGCACGGTTAAGCATTACCGGATGTTCACGGATCACTTCGTCAAGTACATCCCAAACTTCAGCGCCTTCACGTTCAACTAATTTTTTAGCTGCTTTAATCGTAGTCGCTAAACCACGAGCTTCTAATTTACCGTAAATAAATGGCTTGAATAATTCAAGTGCCATTTTTTTTGGTAAACCACACTGGTGTAAACGTAGTGTAGGACCAACAGTAATTACAGAACGACCAGAGTAATCAACACGTTTACCCAATAGATTCTGACGGAAACGACCTTGCTTACCTTTAATCATATCGGCAAGAGATTTAAGAGGACGTTTGTTAGAACCGGTAATTGCGCGACCACGACGACCGTTATCAAGAAGTGCATCAACAGACTCTTGTAACATACGTTTTTCGTTACGTACGATAATGTCTGGTGCTACTAAGTCTAGAAGACGCTTTAAACGGTTGTTACGGTTAATAACACGACGGTATAAATCGTTCAAATCAGACGTAGCAAAACGGCCACCATCCAAAGGTACTAACGGACGTAAATCCGGTGGTAAAATGGGCAGTACGTTCATGATCATCCACTCAGGTTTGTTACCTGAAGCGGCAAATGCTTCCATTAACTTTAAACGTTTTGTCACTTTTTTACGCTTAGTTTCACTACCAATTTCAGGAAGCTCTTCACGCATTTGCGCTACTTCGCCTTCTAAATCGATTTGTTGTAGTAAAGCTAAAACAGCTTCTGCACCCATTAGGGCGTCAAATTCATCACCGTGTTCTTCTAACGCGTCAAGATATTCTTCTTCAGTTAGAATTTGGCTTTTTTCTAATGTTGTCATACCAGGTTCAGTAACAACATAGGATTCAAAGTAAAGGACACGTTCGATATCACGAAGCGTCATATCAAGTAACAAACCAATACGTGAAGGTAATGATTTTAAGAACCAGATATGTGCAACGGGGCTAGCTAATTCGATATGGCCCATACGGTCACGACGAACTTTTGTTAATGTAACTTCAACGCCACATTTTTCACAAATAACACCACGATGCTTTAAACGCTTATATTTGCCACATAGACATTCGTAATCTTTTACTGGACCAAAAATACGCGCACAAAACAAGCCATCACGTTCAGGTTTGAACGTACGGTAGTTAATCGTTTCAGGTTTTTTTACTTCACCAAATGACCAAGAACGAATCTGGTCAGGTGAGGCTAGTCCGATACGTATACCATCGAACTCTTCTGTTTGATTTTGTTGCTTAAGAAACTTAAGTAAATCTTTCACACTTCTTCTCCTGTCGGAGTTAAACCTTAAAGAGAAAGCAGTTGCCTGCTTTCTCCGTGTACTGACTCATCAAATTGATAGTCAGCATGCAGCTTTCGAGGCTAGTCCTGGTCTAATTCGATGTTAATACCTAACGAACGAATTTCTTTCAACAGTACGTTGAATGATTCAGGAATGCCTGGTTCCATTCTGTGATCACCGTCTACTAAGTTTTTATACATCTTAGTACGACCGTTAACATCATCAGATTTAACCGTTAACATTTCTTGTAGCGTGTAAGCAGCACCGTAAGCTTCTAGTGCCCATACTTCCATCTCACCAAAGCGTTGACCACCAAATTGCGCTTTACCACCAAGTGGTTGTTGCGTAACTAATGAGTAAGAGCCTGTTGAACGTGCATGCATTTTGTCATCAACCAAATGGTTAAGTTTTAACATATACATGTAGCCAACCGTTACAGGACGTTCAAATTCACGACCAGTACGACCATCAGTTAAGATAAACTGACCACTTTCAGGCATATCTGCAAGTTTGAACATCTCTTTGATTTCTTTCTCTGCAGCACCATCAAAAGCGGGTGTAGCAATAGGAAGACCAGCACGTAAGTTGTTCGCTAAACGCATCACTTCGTCATCAGAGAAACTTGCAATGTCAACAACTTGACGAGATTCACCAACATTGTAAACTTCTTGAATGAAGTTACGTAGTTTATGAATTTCTTGTTGTGCTTCTAACATACGGTTGATTTTTTCGCCAATACCACGACACGCCATACCTAGATGAGTCTCTAAGATCTGACCAATGTTCATACGTGATGGAACACCTAACGGGTTAAGTACCACATCAACAGGAACACCAAACTGATCGTAAGGCATATCTTCTACTGGAACTACGTTTGAAATAACACCTTTGTTACCATGACGACCGGCCATTTTATCACCCGGTTGGATGTGGCGTTTTATCGCTAAATAAACTTTGATGATTTTAAGAACACCTGGAGCCAAATCAGCACCTTGGGTGATCTTACGACGTTTAATTTCAAACTTCTTATCAAAGTCAGCTTTAATGTTGTCGTATTGCTCAGCAATTTGTTCAAGTTCAGATTGTTGACCTTCGTCAGACAAGTTTTGAACTAACCAATTTGCACGAGACATACTATTAATGTCTGATTCGTTTAAGCCAGCAGATAAAAGGAGATTTTTAGCACGAGCATAAATACCATCTTCTAAGATGCTAAATTCATCGCCTAAATCTTTCTTAACTTCTTTAAGTTGTAATTCTTCAATTTCAACAGCGCGTTTATCTTTTTCTACACCGTCACGGGTGAAGATTTGCACGTCGATGATAGTACCTTTAACTGAATTAGGTACACGTAAAGAGCTGTCTTTAACGTCAGCAGCTTTTTCACCAAAGATTGCTCTTAAAAGTTTTTCTTCTGGTGTTAATTGAGTTTCACCTTTAGGAGTAACTTTACCCACTAAGATGTCGCCACCATTAACTTCAGCACCGATGTAAACAACACCCGCTTCATCTAATTTAGATAATGCTGATTCGCCTACGTTAGGGATATCAGAAGTAATTTCTTCACTACCTAATTTTGTGTCACGCGCGATACAGGTTAACTCTTGAATATGTACCGTAGTAAAACGATCTTCAGTAGCAACACGTTCAGATAACAACATTGAATCTTCGAAGTTGTAACCATTCCAAGGCATAAACGCTATACGCATGTTTTGACCAAGGGCTAATTCACCCATGTCCGTTGAAGGACCATCGGCTAAAACATCACCACGAGTTACAGGTTCGCCCATACGACACTGTGGACGCTGGTTGATACATGTATTTTGGTTAGAACGTGTGTATTTTGTTAAGTTGTAAATATCAATACCTGCTTCACCAGCATGCATTTCATCTTCGTTAACTTTAACAACGATACGTGAAGAGTCTACATAGCTGACTACACCACCACGTTTAGCAACGGCTGTAACACCTGAGTCAACAGCAACTACTTTTTCCATACCCGTACCGACTAAAGGCTTATCAACGATAAGAGTTGGTACCGCTTGACGTTGCATGTTTGAACCCATCAAGGCTCTGTTAGCATCATCGTGCTCGAGGAATGGAATTAAACTTGCTGCAACTGAAATGATCTGTTGTGGCGAGACGTCCATATATTGAACTTGTTCTGCTGAAATAAGTGTAAATTCATTTTTGTGACGACATTGTACTAAGCCATCAACTAACTTACCTTCACTATCAACCGCAGCAGTCGTTTGGGCAATAACGAAGTTACCTTCTTCAATTGCTGATAAATAATCTATCTCATCAGTTACTAAACCATCAATTACTTTACGATAAGGAGTTTCTAAGAACCCATAATCGTTAGTACGTGCATAACACGAAAGTGAATTGATCAAACCAATGTTTGGACCTTCCGGCGTTTCAATAGGACATACACGACCATAATGGGTAGGATGTACATCTCGAACTTCAAAACCGGCACGTTCACGCGTTAGACCGCCTGGGCCTAATGCTGAGATACGACGTTTATGCGTCACTTCTGATAACGGGTTGTTCTGATCCATAAACTGTGACAATTGTGAAGAACCAAAGAATTCTTTCACAGCCGCAGAAATTGGCTTAGCGTTAATTAAATCTTGTGGCATGATCGCATCTAAGTCACCAAGACTTAAACGCTCACGAACCGCACGTTCAACACGCACTAAACCAACACGGAATTGGTTTTCTGCCATTTCGCCTACAGAGCGAATACGACGGTTACCTAAGTGATCGATATCGTCAGTTTCGCCTTTACCGTCACGAATGGCGATTAAAGTTCTCATTACTGAAATAATGTCATCGTTAGATAAAATGCCTGTACCAACATCGTCTGAATTACCAACACGACGGTTGAACTTCATACGACCTACCGTTGATAAGTCATAACGTTCTGATGCGAAAAATAAGTTAGTAAATAACGTTTCTGCTGCATCTTTTGTTGGCGGCTCGCCTGGACGCATCATACGGTAAATCTCAACTAAAGCTTCAAGCTTATTTGAGGTACCATCAACACGAATAGTGTCAGACATATATGAACCGACATCGAATTCATTCATGTACAATGTAGAAAGAACTTTATGACCTGCTTGGCTAAGCTCTGCTAATAGCTCTAATGTTATTTCAGCATTGGCTTCAGCGATAACTTCACCAGTAGACTCATCAATGTAAGCTTTAGATAAAACCTTACCAACGATGTACTCAGCTGGAACTTCAAGCTTTTCAAGGTTTTCTTTAGATAAAGAACGAATATGACGGGCAGTTATACGACGTCCTTGCTCTACCAATACATCACCATTTTTCAAGCAAATGTCAAACGTTGCCGTTTCACCACGTAAGCGTTCAGGGATTAGATCCATGATCAACTTATCGCCTTTGATTGAGAAGTCAGTGGTGTCATAGAACATATCTAGAATTTCTTCAGTAGAATATTCTAATGCACGTAATATGATTGATGCTGGTAATTTACGACGGCGATCAATACGTACAAATAAGTTATCTTTTGGATCGAACTCAAAATCCAACCAAGAACCACGGTAAGGAATAACACGTGCGTTATATAACACTTTACCCGATGAGTGTGTTTTACCTTTATCATGATCGAAAAACACACCAGGAGAACGATGTAATTGCGAAACAATAACACGCTCAGTACCATTAATAACAAACGTACCGTTGTCTGTCATTAATGGGATTTCACCCATGTATACTTCTTGTTCTTTGATATCTTTAACTGTGCCTGCTGGCGCTTCTTTATCGTAAACTACTAAACGTAATTTTACGCGAAGCGGCGCAGAATAGGTTACACCGCGGATTTGACATTCTTTGACGTCAAATAACGGTTCGCCAAGTCTGTAGCTCACATATTGTAACTCTGAGCTACCAGAGTAGGCTTTAATTGGGAAAATAGAATGAAACGCAGCCTCTAGGCCTGTTTCACCTGTTGGATCAATATCAATAAACTTACGGAAAGATTCGAGTTGGATTGATAACAAGAATGGATAGTCCATTACTTGTATGCTTTTACCAAAGTCCTTGCGAATACGTTTCTTTTCGGAGTAAGAGTAAACCATGGGGTTCCTCAGCTTGCTGGTTATGGCCGATCTGCCTTTAAAATACCAATTGGACTAGACAACTTTAGTATAGTTTCATACATTTTGTTAGCTAATCCAATTGGTATCAGACAGGATATTGCAATGATACTTAATACATTTAGTATCAAATTATGCACTTTTTTGGTTTAAAAAAACCACTTTCTTTAGCGCAAAAAGGCCGGTAACTTTAAAGTCACCAGCCATTGCCTTTTCAGGCAAATAATCTGTTTAAAAACAGATTATTTGATCTCAACAGAAGCACCAGCTTCTTCAAGAAGTGTCTTAAGCGAATCAGCTTCAGCTTTATCAACGCCTTCTTTAACAGTGCCAAGAGCTTCAACTAAGTCTTTAGCTTCTTTAAGGCCTAAACCTGTAGCGCCACGAACTGCTTTAATTACTGCAACTTTCTTCTCACCGAAGCTAGTCATAATAACGTTGAATTCAGTTTGCTCTTCAGCAGCTTCAGCAGGTCCAGCAGCGGCAACAGCAGCTGATGCAGATACGCCAAATTTTTCTTCCATTGCTTCAATTAAAGCAACAACGTCCATTACTGACATTTCAGCAACTGCGTTTAGGATATCGTCTTTAGAAATAGACATTTTTAATTTCCTGTTCAATTAACAACCTAAGGTTGTTATAAATAACTATAAATACAAAAAGTGCAAATTGTGCTCTTAAATTTAAGAGGTAAACAATTATTAAGCAGCTTCTTGTTCTTTCTGATCGCGTACTGCAGCAATCGTGCGGACCAATTTGCCTGCAGATGCTTCTTTCATTGCGCTCATTAAACGTGCAATCGCTTCGTCGTAAGTAGGTAGCTTAGCTAACATATTTACGTCTACTGAATTACCTTCAAATGCAGCTGCTTTTAATTCAAAGGCTTCGTTCTTTTTAGCGAAGTCTGTGAATAAACGTGCAGCAGCACCTGGGTGATCAGATGAAAAAGCAACTAATGAAGGACCTTTGAATACGTCAGAAACACATTCAAATTGAGTACCTTCTACTGCACGACGTGCTAATGTGTTACGAACAACCTTCATCCATACGCCATTGTCACGTGCTTGCTTACGCAATGCAGTAATTGCTTCAACTGTAACACCACGGGCATCCGCGATTACAACTGAGTGAGCGCCACTAGCAGCTTCTTGAACTTCAGCAACAATTGCCTTTTTGTCATCAAGATTGATAGCCATTGGCTTTAACTCCTGGTTCACCGGTTACATAAACCGGTATTTACTATCCCTAAGCTACTACCTTTTACAGTCATTAACTTAGGCCGTTACGGCGAGGACCAGAATTAGGAAATACTGGGTAATCACCATCTACGTAGGAAAAATTAAGTTAAATGTGATAAATAATTATCGATAAAACTCCTACGGTCTTTGACGGGGTTGTTTAATCTTGTTAAAGAAGAAAACAACACCTACCAAAATTTTTAAGGGCGAAATTATAGTCTATAATTTAACCCTTGTAAAGTACCATGATAGGGACTTTACTTAGAAACTGCTGTCAAACTAGCTTGGTTTACCGATACACCGGCACCCATTGTAGTTGAAATAGAAAGTTTCTTAATATACTGACCTTTAGCATTTGCTGGTTTAGCTTTCTTTAAAGCTTCCAATAAGAACTCTAGGTTTTCTTGTAATTTAGCGTCGTCGAAATCAGCCTTACCAATAGTAGTATGGATGATACCGTTTTTATCATTGCGGTAACGGATTTGACCCGATTTTGCATTGTTAATAGCGGTTACAACATCTGGCGTTACGGTACCAACTTTTGGGTTAGGCATTAAACCGCGAGGGCCTAATATCTGACCTAGTTGACCAACAACACGCATAGCATCTGGAGAAGCGATAACAACATCAAAGTTCATCTCGCCTTTTTTAACTAATTCAGCTAAATCTTCCATACCTACGATGTCAGCACCAGCTTCTTTCGCTTTCTCAGCATTTGCACCCTGTGTAAATACAGCAACACGAACATCACGACCTGTACCATTTGGTAATACAGCTGCGCCACGTACATTTTGGTCTGATTTACGAGCATCGATGCCAAGATTTACAGCAACATCTACACTTTCACGGAATTTAGCAGTTGCTAATTCTTTTAATAATGAGATTGCTTCTGCAATGTCATAATCTTTTAATACGTCTACTTTTTCACGGATAAGACGAGCGCGTTTTGATAATTTAGTCATTGATTAGTCCTCTACCACTAAACCCATTGAACGAGCAGAACCCGCAATGGTACGCACTGCAGCTTCTAATGAACTAGCAGTTAAATCAGATTCTTTTGTCTTAACAATTTCTTCAAGTTGTGCTGTAGTAACAGTTCCAACTTTATCTGTGTTAGGACGACCAGAGCCGCTTTTTATGCCAGCTGCTTTCTTTAATAAGTAAGATGCAGGTGGAGTTTTTGTTTCGAACGTGAAAGAACGGTCACTGTAGACAGTAATAACTACTGGAACTGGAGCGCCTTTTTCTAAAGAATCTGTTTTTGCGTTAAACGCTTTACAGAATTCCATGATGTTCACACCGTGTTGACCTAATGCAGGACCAACAGGCGGTGACGGATTTGCTGCACCAGCAGCAACTTGTAGCTTGATTAAAGCTTGGACTTTCTTAGCCATTTTTCAATACCTTTAGTTTGGGTTCAAACGCTAAAGACTATTCAGCTCCCCGTTGTACGATTTACCCTGTTTTTTTTTAAGCAACAATGTCGTTTAAAAAAAATAGGCAGCGGATTATATATTAAATAGGGCAAGTTACACAAGTTTTTTAAATAGAAAGTTTTGCTGGCCTTATACGTACTGAACAATAACAGTATTTTTTTATTAAGGGCAAAGAAAAAGGCTAAAGATTTACATCTTTAGCCTTTTGTGTATTGTATGGTTTTATTGAGGTACTAGCCTTTTTCGACTTGACCAAACTCTAAATCTACTGGTGTAGAGCGACCAAAAATCAAAACCGATACTTTAATACGGTTTTTATCGTAATCTAATTCTTCAACAACACCATTAAAGTCGGCAAATGGACCGTCAATAACACGAACCACTTCGCCGGGCTCAAAGAGTGTCTTAGGACGAGGCTTATCAGTATCTTCGAGACGTTGCAAAATACGATCAGCTTCTTTTTGTGAAATAGGCGCTGGACGATCACTGGTTCCACCAATGAAGCCTAATACGCGTGGCACACTTTTTACTAGATGCCATGCTTCAACATCCATTTCCATTTGAACTAAAACATAACCTGGAAAGAATTTACGTGAACTTTTACGCTTTTGACCTGCACGCATTTCAACAACTTCTTCGGTAGGAACAAGTATTTGACCAAACTTTTCATGTAAGCCCTGAATCTCGATATGCTCAACTAATGTTTTTTGCACTCGACCTTCATAGCCAGAGAAAGCTTGAACAACATACCAACGCAACTTTGGGTTCGTATTCACTACTTTTTCTTCGTTTTGTTCATTCTCTTCAGATGGTAAATTTTCTTCAGTCATAATTAAACCTGTAAACCTGTAATAAAGCCAACTACCCAAAATAGAGTAGAATCAAGTCCCCACATAACGAGTGACATGATAAAAGTAGCAAATAAAACGATACCTGTCGTTTGTATAGCTTCTTGGCGAGTTGGCCAGACAACTTTACGAATTTCGGTACGTGATTCTTTTGCGAATGCAACGGCATTGTGGCCTTTAACTGTTTGCATGGCGATAAAACCAGCAACAACTATACCTACGACTGCACCTATCGCACGATATAAAACGGATTCATCACCGTAGAAATAATTAGCGAAAACGACTCCAGCTAAAAGAAGGAGGACGATCATCCACTTTAGTGAATCAAGAGACCCGTTTGGCTGGCTTTCTGTACTTGCATTCATAATATTGACCCGTAAATATTTGCCTATGGCATGTTAACTTCATCACTGAAGTTACTTCAAAAGTATTAAAAACTACTTTATAAAATATGGCAGGGGTAGAGAGATTCGAACTCCCAACCGTCGGTTTTGGAGACCGCTGTTCTACCAATTGGAACTATACCCCTAATTTACTTTTCATCTTAGATGAAGAGTTTCACTTTTCTGGTGAATCTTAGTTTTTTTGGGAATTAAAAGAGACTCAAGAAGTGAGGCGCTATTATACTAATGATATTACTTTTCTCAAGTGATATTTTGTTTTGTCTGATGTTTCTTGGTTTGAAATATCTTTTTCCCGTTATCTCAACTGTTCACTAGTAAAATTCTATCGATGCAAGTTAAGATATTATTAGATAATAAGTAACTATAAGGTATAACAATGAAGGCAAGTGTAAAATGGATGGGTAAAGAATTATTTATGGGCACTTCTGATAGCGGCCATACAATTCTTTTAGACGCGAATGCAGGAACCTCTGCGCCTAGTCCACTAGAAAATGTTCTCATTTCTTTAGGGGCGTGTTCCTCAGTTGATATTGTTAGTATTCTAGAAAAATCGCGACAAAACATCAGTGCTTGTCGTGTAGATATCCAAGCAAAACGTGTAGATTCTGTACCAAAAATGTTTTCAGACATCCATCTTCGCTTTGTTATCACAGGGCAAGAGGTCGCTGAAAAGCATGTCGAAAGAGCGGTTAAACTTTCAGCCGATAAATACTGCTCCGTAGCATTAATGTTGAATAAAACGGTTAATATTACTCATGACTTTGAGATTATTGACGATTAACCGATATTATTGGTGCTGTAGTCTTTTTAAACACAGCACCTTTGTTCTATAAATCAGTCATCCAATCTAACTGCTGATTAGCTTTATGTTTCTTATTCATTAAATCTTGAATAAGTGGCGTTAAAAGTAACTCCATGGCAAGCCCCATCTTTCCCCCAGGCACAACTAAAGTATTAATACGTGACATAAATGCTCCATCAATCATTGATAAATAATAAGGAAAGTCTACACCAGTTGCTTCACGAAAGCGGATGACGACAAAGCTTTCATCAAGACTAGGGATCGCTTTTGCACTAAAAGGGTTTGACGTATCAACCGTAGGTACACGTTGGAAATTGATATGTGTTTTTGAAAACTGCGGTGTAATGTAAGAAATATAATCTTCCATGCTACGAACGATACTCGCAGTGACTGCTTCTCGACTATGTCCACGATGATTAGTATCACGAATTATTTTCTGGATCCATTCTAGGTTTACTATCGGTACCATGCCAATTAATAAATCAACATGCTTCGCGACATCGTTTTTTTTGGTAACAACCCCACCATGTAATCCTTCATAGAAGAGCAAGTCTGTGCCATCTGCTAACTTTTCCCATGGTGTAAATGTACCAGGCATTTGATTATAAGGAACCGCTTCGTCGAATGTATGAAGGTATCGGCGCATCTCCCCTTTACCTGTTTCAGAATAGTTTCTAAAAAGCTTTTCTAAAGCATCAAAGTCATTAGCCTCATCGCCAAAGTAACTAATGTTTCTTCGCTCCTCTCTTGCTTTACGTTTCTCTAGATCCATTTCTTGTCGGGAATATCGATGAAAGCTGTCACCTTCGACTGTAGCAGGAGTGACTCCAAGAGACCGAAATATGTGTGCAAACGACTCTATTGTAGTAGACGTACCTGCACCTGAGGATCCGGTTACAGCAATAATAGGGTTGCGTGATGACATAGTTAATTCTCTTTGGGGTAAGATAAATGTTATACGGAGAATTTGAAGGTGGGTCAAGTTTTACAAAAATATCATTTAGCTTATTTTTAAAAACAAAAACGGAGCCGAAGCTCCGTTTTTAATTTTAAAGTAAATTTAGCTAGGCTAAATTATGCTTCAACTGATTCTTCAACTTCTTCTACAGCATCTTCAACTGCAGGACGGTCTACTAATTCAATGTAAGCCATAGGTGCTTTATCACCAGTACGGAAACCGCATTTTAAAACGCGAGTATATCCACCTGGACGGTCTTGGTAACGAGCACCAAGTTCGTTAAATAAAATACCTACTACTTCTTTATCTTGTGTACGAGCAAACGCTAAACGGCGATTTGCAACACTGTCGGTCTTAGCCAATGTAATCAATGGCTCTATTACCATACGTAGTTCTTTAGCTTTTGCTACAGTCGTTCTAATAAGACCGTGCTTAACTAAAGAGCTTGCCATATTGCGGAACATCGCTTTACGATGACTGCTATTACGGTTTAACTGGCGACCGCTTTGACGATGGCGCATAAGTTAATCCTTCTCTCAAACTATTAAAAAAATGATGAACGAATTAGTCGTTATCAGCGATGCTTTCAGGTGGCCAATTTTCAAGGCGCATACCTAAAGATAAACCACGAGACGCCAAAACGTCTTTGATTTCTGTTAAAGACTTCTTACCTAAATTAGGTGTTTTAAGAAGTTCAACTTCTGCACGCTGTACTAAATCGCCAATATATTGAATTGCTTCTGCTTTTAAACAGTTAGCTGAACGAACTGTTAATTCAAGATCATCTACTGGACGAAGCAAAATAGGGTCAAATAAAGGCTTAGCTTCTACTTGCTCTACTTCTTTAATATCACGCAATTCTACAAACGCATCTAGCTGTTCAGCTAAAATCGTTGAAGCACGACGAATAGCCTCTTCTGGATCCAATGTACCATTGGTTTCCATATCAAGTACAAGTTTGTCTAAATCGGTACGCTGTTCAACTCGAGCTGAGTCAACATCGTAAGCAATTCTTACAACTGGACTGAACGAAGCATCTACTAACAAACGTCCTATAGCACGATCTTCATCCTCGGCGTCGCGTCTTACTGAAGCAGGAACATAACCACGTCCCATTTCAATTTTGATGCGCATACTGATAGAACCTTCACCTGTTAAATTACAGATTACATGATTTGGATTTGCAATTTCTACATCACCGTCATGTTGGATATCAGCTGCCGTTACAGGGCCTTCACCGGATTTAGTTAAAGTAATAACAGCTTCGTTTTTACCTTCTAAACTTATAGCTAATCCCTTAAGGTTCAACAATATTTCGATGATGTCTTCTTGAACACCCTCTTTACTACTGTATTCGTGTAGAACGCCATCAATTTCAACTTCAGTTACAGCACAACCTGGCATTGAAGATAAAAGAATGCGACGTAACGCATTACCTAAAGTATGACCAAAACCACGTTCTAATGGCTCTAAAGTTACCTTAGCACGAGTTGCACTAATGGTTTCAATACCAACCAGTCGTGGTCTAAGGAATTCGGTTACAGAACCCTGCATATGTGTCCTCTCTTAAGTGCTACTTTACTTAGAGTAAAGTTCAACAATTAACTGTTCATTAATTTCAGCAGACAAGTCAGAACGATCAGGAACACGTTTAAAAACGCCTTCAAGTTTCTTGTTATCTACTTCAACCCAGACTGGTTTCTCACGTTGTTCAGCTAATTCTAAAGCAGCGATAATACGTGCTTGAGTTTTAGATTTCTCACGAATAGAAACTGCATCTTCAGCTTTAACATTGAAAGATGGAATATTAACAACTACGCCGTTAACTACGATAGCTTTATGGCTAACAAGTTGACGGGCTTCAGCACGAGTGCTTGCATAGCCCATACGGTATACTACATTATCAAGACGCTTCTCTAAAAGTTGTAACAAGTTTTCACCTGTATTACCTTTCAAACGAGCCGCTTCTTTATAGTAATTACGGAATTGCTTTTCTAGTACGCCATATATACGACGAACTTTTTGTTTTTCACGAAGTTGAATACCGTAATCAGACAAACGACCGCGACGTGCGCCGTGCTGACCTGGTATTGTTTCGATTTTACATTTAGTGTCAATTGCTCTAACACCGCTTTTAAGGAACAAATCTGTTCCTTCGCGACGACTAAGCTTTAACTTAGGACCTAAATATCTAGCCATTTTCTTTCTCCAACTATCCTAGAAAAGTGCGATTAAACGCGACGTTTCTTAGGAGGACGACAACCATTATGAGGAATAGGCGTAACGTCAGTAATGTTGGTGATTTTAAAACCAGCAGCATTTAAAGCACGGATAGCAGACTCACGTCCTGGTCCAGGGCCTTTAACGAACACTTCAATATTCTTCAAACCAAACTCTTTTGCAGCGGCGCCAGCGCGGTCTGCAGCTACCTGAGCAGCGAAGGGTGTTGATTTTCGTGAACCACGAAAACCTGAACCACCCGCAGTTGCCCAAGATAAAGCATTACCTTGACGATCTGTAAGAGTTACGATTGTGTTGTTGAAAGAGGCGTGGATATGAGCCATGCCATCAGCAACTTGTTTTTTAACGCGTTTACGCGTACGTACAGGTGTTTTAGCCATTGTCTAGTTCCTCTTACTTCTTAATTGGCTTACGAGGACCTTTACGGGTACGCGCATTTGTTTTAGTGCGTTGACCACGTAGAGGAAGACTGCGACGATGACGTATGCCACGGTAACAACCTAAATCCATAAGACGTTTAATATTCATTGAAACTTCACGGCGTAAATCACCTTCTACGGTGTATTTATCCACTTCAGCACGTAGCAAATCTATTTTTGCTTCGTCTAATTCACTGATCTTCGTTGATTCTGCGATACCTGCGGCTGCACAAATTGCTTTTGCGCGAGTCGCTCCGATACCGAAAATCGCAGTAATGGCGATTACTGCATGCTTACGATCAGGGATGTTAATGCCAGCGATACGGGCCACTAACACATCTCCTATTTAAGGTTAAAATTATCAGGTTGGAAAGCCCGTTAGGATACCCAACCCGTCTTCTTTTCTGCAAATCGAAGCGGCATTATACAGAAATCTCTGCACAATGCTACTTCTAAAAGATATTGCTGTCAGCTTAGATAAATCTAAACTTAACCTTGTCTTTGCTTGTGCTTAGGTTCAACACAAAGAATGCGTACTACGCCTTTGCGTTTAACCACTTTACAATTACGACAAATCTTTTTTACGGATGCACGTACTTTCATTTTATACTCCGTTTACCTATTAAATTAAGCCTAACGGCCTAACCTTTTAAGTTAGCTTTCTTAAGCACATTATCATATTGATGAGACATCATATGCGTTTGTACTTGTGCCATAAAGTCCATAATAACCACTACTATAATAAGTAATGATGTACCACCGAAGTAGAACTGAACGTCCCATGCGATGATCATGAACTGAGGTACCAAACAGATAAAGGTAATATACAACGCACCGGCTAGGGTTAAACGTGTCATCACTTTATCTATATATTTAGACGTTTGCTCGCCAGGACGTATCCCAGGAATAAACGCACCTGATTTTTTTAGGTTATCTGCTGTTTCACGCGGATTGAAAACAAGAGCCGTGTAAAAGAAACAGAAAAATATTATCGCTGCGGCAAGTAACATAACGTACAACGGCTGACCTGGAGAAATAGCAATAGATACTTCTTGTAAAAAGTCAGCAACTGCACCTTCACCTTGCCCGAACCAGCTCGCTAGAGTGCCAGGGAACAAGATAATACTTGATGCAAAGATTGGTGGTATAACACCAGCCATATTCACTTTCAGTGGTAAATGTGTGCTTTGGGCAGCAAAAACCTTACGGCCTTGCTGACGTTTAGCATAGTTAACAACAATACGTCGTTGACCACGTTCCACAAATACTACAAAAAATGTTACAGCGAATACTATGACACACATCAGCAATAATACTAATAAGTGCAATTCACCTTGACGCGCCATTTCAGCTGTTTGTGCAACAGCCGAGGGCATGCCAGCAACAATACCTGCAAAAATCAAGATTGATATACCGTTACCAATACCACGTTCAGTAATTTGTTCGCCTAACCACATCAAAAACATGGTACCGGTTACTAAACTTACTACCGCAGCAAAGTAGAAACCAAAACCAGCGTCCATTACTAGACCCGGCATCATTCCTGGTAAACTTCTTGCAATTGCAATTGATTGTACTGTCGCTAAGACTAACGTGCCGTAGCGGGTGTATTGGCTGATCTTACGACGTCCAGCTTCACCTTCTTTTTTCAGCTCTGCCATTGCGGGATGAACCACAGTGAGCAATTGCATGATAATTGAAGCTGAGATGTACGGCATAATACCTAGCGCCAATACAGAGGCTCGCTCAAGTGCACCACCAGAGAACATGTTAAACATTTCTACAATGGTGCCCTTTTGTTGTTCAAACAACTGAGCTAATACAGCGGCGTCAATACCAGGGATTGGCACAAATGATCCTAAACGGAACACAATGAGGGCGCCGAGAACAAACCATAATCTTTGCTTAAGCTCAGACATTCCGCCTGCGCCTTTACCACTTTGTGAAGTAGCCATTCCTGGTGTAGCCATGCTGTACTATTCCTCGATTTTTCCGCCAGCAGCTTCAATAGCTGCACGTGCGCCTTTAGTAACACCTAAACCACGAACCGTAATTGGACGGTTAATTTCACCAGACAACATAATTTTTGCTGTCTTAATGTTACGTGTAATTAGGTTTGCATCTTTAAGAGCAAAGATATCGACAACATCACCTGTGATGTTATTTAGTTCATGTAGACGTACTTCAGCGCGAACTAAAGATTTACGTGACGTGAAACCAAACTTAGGTAAACG
The DNA here is from genome assembly GCF_014076845.1 of Colwellia sp. MB3u-41. Classification (GTDB taxonomy): domain Bacteria; phylum Pseudomonadota; class Gammaproteobacteria; order Enterobacterales; family Alteromonadaceae; genus Colwellia_A. The sequence goes on along the minus strand of NZ_JACGUT010000077.1, from coordinate 290,256 downwards.
TTGTTTCAATGGCATTTGACCACCTTCGAAACCTGGACGTACACTACCGCCAGAACGAGACTTCTGACCTTTATGGCCACGTCCGCCTGTTTTACCTATGCCTGAACCAATACCACGCCCACAGCGCTTCTTAGCTTTCTTTGCACCTGGTGCAGGAGATAAAGTATTTAAATGCATAATTAGTCCTCCACCTTAACCATATAAGATACTGTGTTAATCATACCGCGTACAGATGGAGTATCTTCTAACTCTACTGTATGACGGATACGACGTAATCCAAGACCTCTTAATGTAGCTCTATGCTTCGGTAAACGACCGATAGAACTTTTCATTTGAGTTACTTTTACTGTTTTAGCCATGCTCAATTACCCCAGTATGTCTGCAACGGTTTTGCCACGCTTAGCTGCAACACCTGCCGGCGATTTCATATTCGCAAGAGCTGAAACAGTAGCACGAACTACGTTGATCGGGTTAGTAGAACCGTATGCTTTTGACAATACGTTCTGAACACCTGCTACTTCTAGTACTGCACGCATCGCGCCACCGGCGATGATACCTGTACCTTCAGAAGCTGGTTGCATGTAAACTTTAGAACCAGAGTGCTTGCCAATAATGACATGCTGAAGAGTTGTACCCTTCAGATCAACGGTTACTATGTTACGACGTGCTTTTTCCATTGCTTTCTGGATTGCAGCAGGCACTTCACGTGCTTTACCGTATCCGAAACCAACGCGACCAGCACCATCACCAACTACTGTAAGAGCAGTGAAACTGAATATGCGACCACCTTTAACCACTTTTGAAACGCGGTTAACGGCGATTAGCTTTTCAGCCATATCACTTTGTTGTGAGTTTTCTTGATTATGATTAGCCATTATCAACTCCTAGAACTGCAGGCCAGCTTCACGAGCTGCTTCTGCTAACGCTTTTACGCGACCGTGATAACGGAAACCAGAGCGATCAAAAGCAATGCTTGTGATCCCTTTAGCTACTGCACGTTCAGCAATTGCTGTACCGACTGCAGTTGCTGCGGCAACGTTACCTGTTTTATCTAACTGAGCACTGATTTCTTTGTCTAAAGTAGACGCAGATGCGATAACTTCAGAACCCGTTGGAGCGATCAATTGCGCGTAAATGTGGCGAGGAGTACGAAATACAACTAAACGATTCGCACCCAACTCGCTAATTTTTGCACGAGCGCGTTTAGCGCGGCGCAAACGAGATGTTTTCTTATCCATAGTATTATCCTACTTCTTTTTAGCTTCTTTACGGCGAACATGCTCGTCACTATAACGTATACCTTTACCTTTATAAGGCTCTGGCTTACGGTATGAACGAATGTCTGCAGCAACTTGACCAACCAACTGTTTATCAGCACCTTTCAGTATGATTTCAGTTTGACTAGGAGTTTCAACGGTAATCCCATCAGGGATAGCGTGGTTAACTGGATGTGATAAACCTAGAGATAAGCTTAATGACTTACCTGCAGCTTTTGCACGATAACCAACACCGTTTAATAACAATGTTTTTGCATAACCTGTACTAACACCTTCAACCATATTATTGATTAAAGCACGTGCAGTACCTGCTTGAGCCCATGCGCCTTTAACATCAGCAACGATATTAGTAATGATGCTATTTTCTTCTTGAGAAATAACAACGTCACTATGGATCGTGCGAGATAATTCGCCCATTGGACCTTTAACTTGAATGTCTTGACCTGATAACGTAACAGTAACGCCAGCAGGAACAACGACAGGTGCTTTTGCAACACGAGACATATATTTCTCCTTACGCTACGAAACCGATGATTTCACCGCCGATACCCGCAGAGCGAGCAGCGCGATCAGTCATCAGACCTTTAGAAGTAGATACAATCGCAATACCCATACCTGCTAGAACTTTAGGAAGTTCATCACAGCTTTTGTATATACGAAGACCAGGACGTGAAACACGTTTGATCGTTTCTATTACTTCTTTACCTTCAAAATATTTCAAAGTTACAGATAACTCAGGCTTAACTTCGCCTGACACTGAAAACTCTGATACATAACCTTCTTCTTTAAGCAAGTTGGCAATAGCAACTTTAACCTTAGAAGATGGCATTGTAACTGCAACTTTAGCTGCAGATTGACCGTTGCGGATGCGTGTAAACATGTCCGCGATAGGATCAGTCATCATAACAATTTACTCCCGTGAATTACCAACTAGCTTTCTTAAGACCTGGAACTTCACCACGCATCATTGCTTCACGCAATTTGATTCGGCTTAAACCGAATTTACGTAAGAAACCATGCGGACGACCAGTAATATTACAACGGTTACGTTGACGACTACTTGATGAATCACGAGGTAAACTTTGAAGTTTCAATACAGCATCCCAACGATCTTCTTCAGAAGAGTTATCGTTAGAGATAATTGCTTTCAATGCACTACGCTTTTCAGCATATTGTGCTACTAATTTGGTTCTTTTAGCTTCACGAGCTTTCATTGACGTTTTAGCCATAACTCTACACCTTGTTCTTAAACGGGAAGCTAAAGGCAGACAACAATGCGTGTCCTTCTTCATTGCTCTTCGCGCTAGTAGTGATAGTAATATCCATCCCACGAATTTTATCGATTTTATCGTAATCGATTTCAGGGAAGATTATTTGCTCACGTACGCCCATGCTGTAGTTACCACGGCCATCGAATGACTTAGGGTTTAAGCCACGGAAATCGCGGATACGAGGAATAGAGATCGAAATTAAACGCTCTAAAAATTCCCACATACGTTCGCCACGTAGAGTTACTTTTGTACCAATAGGGTAACCTTCACGGATCTTAAAGCCCGCAACAGATTTGCGTGCTACAGTCGTAACTGGTTTTTGACCTGAGATTGCAGTAAGATCATTTGTGGCATGGTCTAATACTTTTTTATCAGCAATAGCTTCACCAACACCCATGTTAAGGGTGATCTTTTCAATCCGAGGGACTTGCATGACACTCTTATATTCGAACTTCTTCTGAAGGTCGTCTACAACAGTATCTTTGTAAAAATCATGCAGTTTCGCCATCGTTTACTCCAATAATTAAACTAGTTCGTTGTTAGATTTGAAGAAACGAACTTTTTTGCCGTCTTCAACTCTAAATCCTACACGATCTGCTTTACCCGTTTTAGGGTTAACAATCGCTACGTTTGAAACTTGTAAAGAAGCTTCTTTTTCAATAATCCCACCAGGTTGCTGTAACTGAGGTACAGGCTTAGTGTGTTTCTTGATTAAGTTTATGCCTTCTACAAATACTTTACTGTCTTCAACAAGAACTTTAGTGACTTTACCAGTCTTACCCTTGTCTTTGCCAGCTAGTACAATAACTTCATCATCACGACGAATCTTAGATGCCATTATCGTGACTCCTTATAGTACTTCAGGTGCAAGTGAAACGATTTTCATGAACTTTTCATTACGAAGTTCACGCGTCACTGGACCGAAAATACGAGTACCAATTGGTTGTAAGTTAGCATTTAACATTACAGCCGCGTTTTCATCAAAACGGATGGTTGAACCATCTGAACGACGAACACCTTTCTTAGTGCGCACAACTACCGCAGTCAGAACATCACCTTTTTTAACTTTGCCACGAGGATTTGATTCCTTCACTGCAATTTTAATGATATCACCGATACGCGCGTAGCGACGGTGCGAACCACCAAGAACCTTTATACACTGTACACGTCGAGCGCCGCTGTTATCAGCTACGTTCAGTTGTGATTGCATTTGGATCATTGAGTTTTACTCCGCTATTTATCTAAATTAACTTAGATATAATTTAAGGCCAGAAATTTGACCCGTCACTGCCTTCTACTCCCCCATAAAAACGTCAAACGAATTCGGAGGGCGCGAGATTATAACACCGCAAAAGTTAAAGTGATACTTTATTTAGCTAAAAAATAAACAATTTCATAGCTTGGAAATAATTAACACCATCAATATTGTAAAATATTATCAACTCTGATTTTTATTATTACGAAAAAGGCTGTCTTTCATGCATAAAAAAACCCTATCACAGTGTGATAGGGTTTTTATTAAACACGTTCGTTAAAACAAATTTACTAAAAGTAAATTATGATTTAGTGATTACATCAACTAAAGTCCAGTTTTTAGACTTTGAAATTGGTGCAACTTCACGAATTGTTACTAAATCACCTTCGTTGCATTGGTTTGTCTCATCATGCGCTTTCAACTTAGTTGAACGCGTAAGGTACTTACCATACATTGGGTGCTTAACACGACGTTCTATTAATACAGTGATAGACTTATCCATTTTATCACTGACAACACGACCTTGTAGTGTGCGGATTTTAGCTTCGCTCATTACTTACCTGCCTTTTCAGTTATGATAGTCTTTACACGTGCAATATTGCGACGTACCGTTCTTAGCAAATGAGTTTGTGCTAATTGTCCTGTGCTTGCTTGCATGCGATAGTTAAACTGTTCGCGTAATAATGCAAGCATTTCAGTATTTAGCTCTTCAATGCTTTTATCTTTTAATTCACTAGCTTTCATTACATCACCGTTCTAGTTACGAAAGATGTTTTGAACGGAAGTTTAGCCGCGGCTAAAGCAAATGCTTCGCGTGCGATTTCTTCCGATACACCTTCCATTTCATAAAGAACACGGCCTGGTAGAATTTGGCATACCCAATATTCCACTGAACCTTTACCTTTACCCATACGAACCTCAAGAGGCTTTTTAGTAATTGGCTTATCAGGGAATACACGTATCCAGATTTTACCTTGTCGCTTAACGTGACGAGTCATTGCTCGACGTGCCGCTTCAATCTGACGCGCAGTCATACGACCACGTTCCATTGATTTTAAACCGAAAGTACCGAAGCTAACTGAACTACCGACGTGTGCAAGACCACGGTTGCGCATTTTAAATTGCTTACGGAATTTAGTACGTTTTGGTTGTAACATTACTTAGCTCCTACTTAGGCTTGCGGTTGTTTTTTCTTTTAGGTTTAGCCGCTGGTACTTCTGCCTGTAGAGGCATATTACCAATGATTTCACCTTTAAAGATCCACACTTTGATACCAATAACACCATAAGTTGTGTTACCGCGTGCAATAGCATAGTCGATGTCAGCACGTAAAGTGTGTAGTGGTACACGACCTTCACGATACCATTCAGCACGTGCAATATCTGCACCGCCTAAACGACCACTTACTTGTACTTTAATACCCTTTGCGCCTAGACGCATAGCATTTTGTACAGCACGTTTCATAGCGCGACGAAACATCACACGACGTTCTAATTGACTAGCAATGCTGTCGGCAACAAGCTGCGCATCCATTTCTGGCTTACGTACTTCAGCGATGTTGATTTGAGCAGGAACACCAGCAATTTTAGAAACAGCTAAACGTAGTTTTTCAACATCTTCGCCTTTCTTACCGATAACTACACCCGGACGAGCCGTGTGAATTGTTACGCGGATAGATTTAGCTGGACGTTCAATCACTACTTTAGATAATGATGCACGGACAAGCTTCTCTTTCAAATATTCGCGAACCAAATGGTCACCGCGTAAATTTTCAGCGAAGTCTTTATTACTTGCAAACCAAGTAGACGCGAAAGGTTTCGTGATACCTAAGCGAATACCGTTAGGATGAACTTTTTGACCCATACTAATATACTCCTAGTTATCAGATACAATCACAGTTATGTGGCTTGTACGTTTAATTATACGATCCGCACGGCCTTTTGCACGAGGTCGGATACGTTTCATTGTTGGACCATCATCAACCGTAATAGTTTTTACGATAAGTTCATCAATGTCTGCACCTTCGTTATGCTCAGCATTAGCAATTGCAGAGTTAAGTACTTTTTTAACTAATTCAGCAGCTGACTTGTTGCTGAAAGTTAGTATTTCAAGTGCTTTCTCTACATGTAAGCCGCGGATTTGATCCACAACTAAACGTGCTTTTTGAGCAGAACCGCGGGCAAATTTATGTATAGCGATAGCTTCCATTTAATTTCCCCTATTTCTTCGCTTTCTTATCAGCGATATGACCGCGATAAGTACGAGTTGGTGCAAATTCTCCTAATTTGTGACCGATCATTTCATCAGTTACAAATACAGGTACGTGTTGACGGCCATTATGGACAGCTATGGTCAATCCGATCATCGTAGGGATGATCATTGAACGACGAGACCAGGTTTTAATTGGCTTTTTATTCCCGCTTTCCAGAGCTTTCTCTACCTTCGTCAGCAAGTGTAGGTCTATAAATGGACCTTTCTTGAGAGAACGTGGCATGGTGAATCCTCTTTATTTACCCTTCATGTGAACTTAACCTTACCGAAGTAACCTAAGCTCCACATTCAGAGTATTAATTAAATGTACTATTTAGTACGACGACGCACGATAAATTTATCAGTACGTTTGTTTGAACGAGTCTTGTAACCCTTAGTTGGTACGCCCCAAGGGGATACCGGGTGACGACCGCCAGATGTTTTACCTTCACCACCACCGTGTGGGTGATCAACTGGGTTCATGGCAACACCACGAACAGTTGGGCGAATACCGCGCCATCTTGAAGCACCAGCTTTACCCAAAGAGCGAAGCATGTGTTCAGAATTGCCGATTTCACCTAAAGTAGCACGACAGTCAGACTCAATTTTACGCATTTCGCCAGAGCGAAGACGTAAAGTGACATATGCACCGTCTTTAGCAACTAACTGAGCGTAAGTACCAGCAGCACGTGCAATTTGTGCACCTTTACCTGGCTTAAGTTCGATTGCATGCACAACACTACCTAATGGTGTGTTGCGAAGTGGCATTGTATTACCTGGCTTGATTGGAGCATCGATACCTGACTGGATTGTATCTCCAGCGCTTAAGCCTTTAGGGGCTAAGATATAACGACGTTCACCATCTGCATATAATACAAGTGCAATGTTAGCAGAACGGTTTGGATCATATTCCAAACGCTCAACTTTTGCAGGGATACCATCTTTGTTACGTTTAAAGTCGATCATGCGGTAATGTTGCTTGTGACCACCACCAACGTGACGAACTGTAATACGACCGGTATTGTTACGGCCACCAGACTTAGACTTAGTGTCTAATAATGGTGCGTAAGGCTTACCTTTATGCAACTCCGTGTTTACCACTTTAACTACGTGGCGACGACCCGGAGAAGTAGGTTTACATTTAACTATAGCCATTTTCGTAAACTCCTATGATTCCGCGCCGACGAAGTCGATGTCGCTGCCTTCAGCAAGAGTAACGTAGGCTTTCTTCCAGTCACTTCTGCGACCAAAACGAGCACCAGTACGTTTCACTTTACCTTTAACATTTAATGTGCGAACACCGTCTACTGAAACTTCAAAAAGTTTCTCAACAGCAGCTTTGATTTCAGCTTTAGTAGCACTAGTGACAACTTTGAAAACAACAGTGTTGTTTGCTTCAGCGGCCATTGTGCTTTTCTCAGAAATGTTCGGTGCTAAAAGCACTTTTAACAAACGTTCTTCGCTTATCATCCTAACATCTCCTCAAGTTGTTTAACTGCAGTAGCAGTCATCAAAACTTTCTCGAAACCAACCAAGCTAACTGGGTCAATACCGTCTACGTCACGAACGTCAACTTTATATAAGTTACGTGCTGACAAGAACAAGTTCTCATCAACTTCTGGAGTGATGATTAATACATCTTTTAACTCCAAGCCGTTAAGTTTAGCTACTAATTCTTTAGTTTTTGGTGTTTCAACAGTAAAATTTTCTACCACGACTAAGCGATCTTGACGAACTAACTCAGATAAGATGCTTTTAATCGCACCACGGTACATTTTACGGTTTACTTTTTGGCTGTGGTCTTGAGGTTTAGCAGCGAATGTTACGCCACCAGAACGCCAAATTGGACCACGGGTAGTACCAGCACGAGCACGGCCAGTACCTTTTTGACGCCAAGGTTTTGCGCCACCGCCGCTTACTTCTGAACGAGTCTTTTGAGCACGAGTACCTTGACGAGCGCCAGCTGCATATGCAACTACTACTTGATGTACTAATGCTTCGTTAAACTCAAGTCCAAAAGTTGCTTCAGAAACTTCAAGAGCACCTGAAGCGTCTTTTAATGATAATTCCATCACGAATCTCCCGGACTAGGCTTTAACAGCTGGTTTGATGATTACGTTACCGTTGATTGCACCCGGAACCGCACCTTTAATAAGGAGCAAGTTACGTTCTGCGTCAACGCGAACCAATTCAAGGTTTTGTGTAGTACAACGCACAGAACCCATGTGACCAGACATTTTCTTACCTTTGAAAACGCGACCTGGTGTTTGACACTGACCTAACGAACCGTTAGAACGATGTGATAAAGAAACACCATGAGTGGCATGTTGCATAGTAAAGTTCCAGCGCTTAATACCGCCTTGGAAACCTTTACCTTTTGACGTGCCAGTTACGTCTACTAATTTTATGTCATCGAAAATTGAAACAGTTAATTCACTGCCCAACTCTAAACCTTCGCCTTCATTTTCGTTTAAGCGGAATTCCCACAGGCCACGGCCTGCTTGAACGCCAGCTTTAGCGAAATGACCCGCTGCTGGTTTTGTAACACGGCTAGCCTTGCGGCTACCTGTTGTAACTTGAAGCGCTGAGTAACCGTCAGTTTCTAAAGTTTTCACTTGAGAAATACGGTTGGCTTCAACTTCTAGAACGGTTACAGGTGTTGATACGCCATCTTCAGTGAAGATACGAGTCATGCCTACTTTACGTCCAACTAGACCAATAGTCATTGTTAAAACCCCTTAACCCAAGCTGATTTGAACGTCAACGCCAGCTGCAAGATCTAAACGCATTAATGCGTCTACAGTCTTTTCAGTTGGCTCTACGATATCAATCATGCGTTTGTGAGTACGAATTTCGTACTGATCTCGCGCATCTTTGTTAACGTGTGGAGAAGTCAAGATAGTAAAACGCTCTTTACGTGTAGGAAGTGGAATTGGACCACGAACCTGTGCACCAGTGCGTTTTGCAGTATCTACGATTTCAGCTGTTGATTGATCAATCAAACGATGATCGAACGCTTTCAAACGAATGCGAATTCTTTGATTTGACATTAATCAAATCCCCATTTTTAAAGAACAACAAAATACATCCCATCACCTTTTATATGTAAAAGGGGGGTGTATCGCTAATAACATTCAACTCCCTATCGGAGCTGCTGTAGTACTTATCCATGTTGGCATAAGTAGAAATCCGCACAAAGCCTGAGCTATATGCGGATGCGTATTATACATAAGCAAAGATATATAGCAAGACAAAGATATTCGTTAACTATTTTTCTGAGCTTTTGCTTTCTTTTCCTGATCTCTTATTACTCGATTGCCAAGGTGAAGACGGCCCCTTCCCGGAAATCCTGCTCTTTGTAGAAGAACTCCGAGTTCCCTGGCTGTTCCTAAGTAACTGTGTAAAATCTTTAATATCTTTGTTCACACTTTTTATCGATGCTAAGTTAGCGTAATAGGTGTCCACAGAGTCTAGTTCTATTATTAAATTAAAAGATAAAAAAGCACTTGCTGTAAATTTCTCGGTCAAAGCTATACTTTTACCTTGGCGTTCTATAGCTATAGTATACTCTTCTCCTACTGCTAGATTTTTTAACTCTTCATTAATATGCGTGATGTATCGTGTGTTCATTACTTTATCATTCACTGAGACTATTATATCACCAACTTTAAGTCCTATAGCCTTAGCTGCACTATGAGGCAAGACTTCATCAACAACAATGCTATATTTTGAACCTGAGACTTTGTCTAATGTACCTATAAGACCAAATTGTTCGTTCAAGGTATTGTCTCTTACTATGTTGAGCCGACCTTTGTAATTTTTATTTCGATAGTATTCTGTAATTTCAAGCATAAGTCGTTCATATTCAAACTGTAATTCATGATCAAACTCTACCCCTTCAATAAGTGTTTTTTGAATATCGTTTTTATCGCGACCATAGGTTACTTGCGGCACAACAACAGGCTCATACACCATGTTAAGCGCGACTAATGAACTATTCCTTAAGACCTCAAGTTTCATTTCTTTTTTATAGTCAAGTGCCGTGAGTAATTCTGTTAAGTTACTATAAGCAGGATCGCCGTAACTTACTATTACATCTCCGCTAAGTAACCCCAGTTTATGAGCTAATGAAAAAGGCAAAACGCTTAGTAATCTTACCCCGCCGTCTTTGTCTTTATAATTTTCGTCTTTAACCGCACCAAAATATTGACTTACTTCACTATTAATAAGACCTAAAGGTTGCACATTATCAAAGAGTTTATTCATCACCACCCTTAGGCGTTTTTCAAGTTCAGGCGGCAATTTTTCACTACTTTTAATCTCATCAACTTTGCTCGTGATAGCTCCAAGAATATAATTATTGTCTAATACGCATAATGACTTTTCTGCACTGAGTGTTACCTGACCATCGAGACTAAAAACCACCTGATATGCATGATTATCTTCTACTCTCAATCTAAAGGTTGATAAGCGTTCAGGTGATTTAGGGCTATCGGTTCCACGCATAAAATCTGTGTAATACGTCTCCAAATCATCCTTTTTCCATAGTTCCACTGTTACGCTGTGTTCACCTGGTTCTAAATAATAGAGTTTACTGGCGTTTAGCGTCCTTAATTCATCTCCACCAATAAGACCGGTACGAAGTGTTCTAGTGCTGAGGCCACTTGTATACTTTTTAATTTCACTCTCTAACATCAAACCATTGCTAAGTCTTATTCTTGAGAGGTAAGTTTCACCTTCTATTTTGGTCTGTTTTAGTTGTAAAGATGAACACTCCTTAGCTGAAACTGTATGCGTCGTTATCCCCAATAACAAAACTAAACCTAATACAAATTTATGACTTTTATATACTGAATACATCGCTGACTCCCTGTTGTGTTTTATAGAGCTCTAAAATAAGAACACTTCGCTTTTGAAGAAGTGTTACTTTTTGATCTAAAGAGCTAATATTTTGTAATTTTTTATCAATATCATTTAATTTTTGAACAAAAAACACTTGTTCATAGGTAGTGACTTTAGGATTTATAAGTTTTGATTCTAATTGTTGATTTGTTAATAACACTTGTTCTAATTGATTGTGTAATTGATAATTGCTAAAAACTAGCCAGCCCATTGCTAAAAAGATTGTTGATGCAGCTACAGCAAAAGATTTAATGTAAAAAGGCACAACAGTTGGCTCTTTAACGTGATGTGGAGCGGCAATTATCGGTTGAATTCGGCCTTGAATTTTAAGCCAGTTAATTTCATTAGGGACGCTAAGTGCAGACATTTTAGAAGATTGTATTAAGGCTGACATCTTAGTTCGCTCATCTTCATTGTCAGTAATTTCCCTAACATGATCTTCGTCTGCAGCTGTTAGTAAATCTGCACTTTCAATTTTATTATCCTGCATATTTTTTAGCCTCAGATTTTATTTTTAACTTTTTTAAGGTGCGTGAAAGCGTAGATTTTGAAAAGCTCGCGGTTTTATTGAATATACGCCCTATTTCATCATGCTTATATTGCTCAACCACTGACAACCATAAAACCATTCTCTCAGTCTCCGTTATTTGTGCTAATAAGTTATCTAATAAGTTTTGATTTTCTGCTTCATTATTTACATAACTGCCATCAGTAAAAAGGTAAGTTAATTGTGAAAACACCTCTTGTTGTCTTTTTACTTTCTTAATATTATTTAAGGTATTATTAAAACCGATCCTCTTTATCCATGAAGCAAAGCAGCGATTCTTATCAAACGATCCTATTGAATTAAAGGCGTCCACAAATGTATCTTGCAATAAATCATTAGCGGTAGATTCATCTCGGCAAATCCTAATAATAAAACCATAAAGTGCAGGGGAGAAAAGCCGATAACACTTTTCAAAAGCCTCATTCTCTCCGGCTAACATTCCTGATAAAACGTCAATTTTTAACATCTACTCCTCCAAATCCCTTTTCTTCAATGTGTGTGCCACTATTATTGATAAAGTGTGCTTTCATTGACTTAACAACTTACAACGCAATTACCAGCGTTAGCACCGGCGGTCTATCATATCGATACGGTATAATATGATATTTTAATAAGTCACTTAGTTTATCTTAAGCTTTTTACCTTGCATTGATTTCTATCCTTATCCTTTCATACTTAGTAATACATCTGTCAACAATAAATGGTCGCAAAGAATGGTAAACTTTTCTGATTTTTCTTTTTATTTATAGAGAAAGGGTTAAGTGACGCTGATTCAAAGCATCATATAAATAAAGTGCAAACTTACCGACATGGATCCTTTTTCAACCGCCTTATTACCGATAAATATAACGGAGAAATATGATTTTATATTTACAATTGGTGTGGGTATTATGCAGTTTATGATATGAGTTAACGTAGATAGACGTAACTTTTATTCACAGAAGATAGGTTGAGGCTCTGTAGCACCTAAAGATAAATTATCCTGAAGGTGCTACATTACATTGTTAAAGTATTTTCAGCTTTATTGTTAGCTACTTGTGTGCATATTAAGTTATTTGTAATGCTCACCGTTCACTGAATGTTATTCATTAAGTTGAGATATATAATGACTTATTTAAAGTCGATGATGTTAAGACTCTACCCCCCCATATTATAATTAAGAACGCCTGAACTTCTCGATTCTCTACTCCTTAATTTATGATAACTGCCCTTTCCTTCAATACTCGCTTTCAACATTTCTTTTTGCGCATTCTCTACAGAAGCCAAATTTATTGAGAGTTGAAATATTGGTTCTTTAACAATGACGATTTTATTACCTTGCCCCATTTGTTGGTAATAATTGTTCATTGCTAACAAAAACTGGTCAAATTCGAAGGCTAGTTGTGCAGGTAATATTGTTTGATTAATAACATCATTCATTGAGCCTTTAACAATGGTGTAAGATGCTTCAGGGACAACCACTGGGATATAACGGCCAGTGAGCTTCATTACTTTCCCTGCACGAAGGATGTCTAGAGATATTTGTTCACCATAGGCACGCCCTTTCAAGTAAGTATTTATTACTTGGCTGGGTGTATTACTCGCCGTATTAAATATTTCTTCTCCCAATTTAATAATTAAGTCTCCTGCCTTAATATTAACGCCGGCTGCAAGTGAATGGCTTATCACTTTATCTACCTTTATATTCTCACCGACAAAATCTCTTGCCAACACAGTGCCAAAATGTTCGTTTAGCTTACGAGATTGAACATTAGTATCATCACGCTTGTCAGCTGTTTGTTGATGAAAGACGGTAAGGCTATGCATCATTGACGTTAGCTGCTGCTGAAGATTTTCGGGTAGGTCTACCGCAAGTAATTCAGGATAATTAGTTTTTGCTTTTGCAATGAATATCCCTTCGCACTCTTTACTGTCTTGTTCCTTAATTTCGATTACAGAACCAAGTCCCATTTCACTCACAGATAACTGATAATGTTGATTAGCCAATACTTGCATAGTAACTGCAGACTGCAATGGCACAGGTGGATTACTGGCCGTTACTCCTCTACGTAAACTTTTATGATATGAAATAAAATCACGTTTATCCCATTGATTTAAAATCAAGGTATGCGTACCAGGAGCAAGAAAGTATGCATGGTCTCCTTTGAGCGTTTTTTGATATTTCTTAGGTTGAGCTACCGCTTTACCATTAGTTCCCAGTAATTCTAAGATAACTTTTTTTCCAGAGATTTCACCACTCGCCAAACTAACTGATGCACAATCTGCTGCATAGACTGTTTGTAGCAGCAAGGCTGGAATCAATGCAACTAATGCTGATTTTGCCAATCTGTATTTATTCATCTGTAATCCTTTATTTTAACTGAATACGTTCATAGGTTTAGCCATTACCGCTTAATTAAGTCAATATTTGTTAATAATATTGACTAATAATGGCTCTTAGTTTGGAACTATTTTTCTGATAAATCGTTGGTTAATTCGGTTTTAGAATGCTGCCTGAGTTATTAACTCAAGCAGCGTTAAACCTTAATTCTTTGATGAAGATTTTGAACTCGAACTCGATTTTGATGGCGAACTTGGTTTTGAACTTGATCTCCAGCTTGCATCAGAACGATGACTTCTCGGAGTTCTTAACGTACTCGAACGGTAGTCATATAATTCAATTCCATAGTTATAACGCAACTTGCGTTCCTTGGTAAATTCCATAGGATTATTCGCTAAATCAAATAAAGCGTTTAACGCTAAGCTTCTCTCGGCTAAATCTACAGTCATTTCAAATTTAGGAAATAGTATTGGTGTATATATCCCCGTTAAAACCTGTTTAATACCACTACGTAAAATAGACACTGTATATACTTTATTTTTCTCTAGGGCTCGAATATTACTGGCTAGAATAACCGATGCAGCACCCGTAAATTCTTGTTCATTAATAGAAACAATTATATCTCCTTGCTTTAAATGTAAATTTTCAGCTGGACTATTTTCAGTAATTCGCGTCACCATAAACGCTGATTTGTTGCCTATCGTTGTATTTTTTCCTGTAATACCAAAAGAAACATCATATTTCTCAGGGCTTTTTATCATAATCGCAGTATCATCCAGATCATTATTTTTGGCATATTCTGCTATTTCTACCATCAAATTATTGTACTGATATTTAATATTCTCAGGTATTGCAGTAGCATTAGTTAATGATTGAACCGTATCAAAATCAGTTGTTTTATAATTCACACTAGGGACAATTGCTGGTAAATATTTATTTGACAACTTATGCTGTTTTTCTGCTCTTGAAATAGTCATATTTACGTCATGACCTAACCCTAACTCTCCTAACAAGCCATAAAGAACACTATAAGGATCCGAAGTTATACTTTTGACATCGACACCATTAATTTCAAGTATTTTGTCGCCACTGGTTAGTTTTAATTTGCTCGCAAAAGAGTATGGAAAGACGGCGAGTGTTTTAAAACTATTTTGATTAGTGTCAAATACGGCCCCAAACGACCAATTAAACTCTAATGGGAATAAATTATTCTCCTGAATGGTTTTCATTTTTGCCATTAGATGCTTCAGTTTGTAATCAAGGTTGTTATTAAGTTGGATCTCGCGCGCCTTAGTTGATGCTATATAAGTTACTTTGTCTTCATCACATAAGTCGCTGCTTATGTCCTCAATAGATTCAATACTAAAAATAGGGAGATTATCTTTGCCTGATGACTTAGCAGCAACATTGTACCTTTTATTTTTCTCTACAATCATTTGAATAGAGCTGGGCAAGGTTCTCTCAAAACGCGGTTGCAGCCCCCTTTTAAATCGTTGATAGTAACGTTTATCCCATTGATTGAAAGTCAGTGTATGTAGACCAGGGGCTAAGTAATACTCTTTAGTTCCATCAAGTACGGCATTGAAATAAGAATGTTTATTATGCCCTTCTGCAACTGCCCCGTTGTGCCCCACTAATTCATAAACGACATCATGCTCTTGAGGATTTGCTGAAGTTATTTTAACTGCCGCACATTCGTTGGCGTGTATATTCAATGAAAAAATCAGAGCACTAATTACTAATAATGATTTTTTATAGAGTCTAGATTGATATTGCATCGTTATTTTCCTTTTGTATATTTACAATTTCCTGAATTAGTAACTTTCTTTTATTCAGTAAAATTAATTTTTCTTGAGCATTCGTTGATTGGGAAAGTTTTAATTCAATATTTCTGACCTTGTTCAAAACACCTGTTTGATGAAATGTTGGCACCGCATTGTCGAACAATTGTAATTCTAACGATTGATTAACCATCAGCACTTGTTCTAACTGACTCTGTAACTGATAGTTGCTCCACACTAACCAACCCACTGCAATAAAAAAGGTGGAAGCGGCAATGCCAATAAGTTGTTGGAAAAAATAGGGCCTAGTCCTTTTGGTTTTCCGCGAAATGACCACTAACTTTTTATCAATAGTGTGTCTTCTAATCGCTTGCCAATTCGATGCTTCTGGTATTATTACCGGCATCACATTCGCAGAAGCTTTTAATTGTTCTAACAACTTAATATCTTCTTGGCATTGTTCACACTTTTTTATATGTAAGCACTCTGCTTCGCTATATTTATCATGAGCTTGATGTAAATTAATATGCATAATTTTTAATCTCTTGCTTTGCTCTTAACTTTTTTAAACATCTTGAAACCACTGACTTTGAATAACTAGGACTTTTCTTCACAATATTTCCAATTTCTTCATGGCTATATTGTTCAACCACATACAACCAAATAATCAAACGTTCTTTTTCTGAAATTTTTAGTAATAAGGCACTTAAAAAATTATGCTGTTCGTGTAGCATTTCTATTGAAAACTCTGTTGACGTTACTTGGTTTTCATTCTCTATACCGATAACGGTTAATTTATGTTTTTTCAAAAAATTAAAAGTATGGTTAAAGGCAATACGTTTTATCCAAGCGGGAAACAATTGTGGTCCAGATGTGTAACTGTGAATTTTTTCAAATGCGGCAATAAAGGTATCTTGCAATAAGTCATTAGCATTACCTTGATCACGACATATATTAAAAATTGCCGTATAAATGAGGGGAGATAACTGTCGATAGCATTGTTCCAATGCCTCTTGATCTCCGGCTTTCATTTTATCGACAAGCGATTCATTCCATTGCACCAAAAGTTCACCCCTTTATTTTTCTTATATTTATATAACAACGCTTGTGCCTGAAGGGTCGCATATATTTTATAAAAATTAACCTTTTTAAAGTTCTACTTATATAGAGGTAACATTAATTCTATGGAGGTAATACTAATTCGAAATATATAGCCATAATCCAAATCCAAATAAATACTCTTTGTACAATTTTTTTTCATTATTTATACAGATTTAGATAAAGTAATGGTATACTCGCGCGCAAATTTTCAATAATTCCGCTTTTTTAGTAGCGACTTAAATAGAGTAAAGTAATGGCAGATTTATCTAAATACAGAAACATTGGTATCTTCGCTCACGTTGATGCGGGTAAAACCACAACAACTGAACGTATCTTAAAACTTACGGGTCAAATCCATAAAACAGGTGAAGTACATGATGGTGAATCTACGACTGACTTCATGGAACAAGAAGCTGAGCGCGGTATCACCATACAGTCTGCTGCGGTAAGCTGTTTTTGGAACGATCACCGTTTCAATGTCATCGATACTCCTGGTCACGTTGATTTCACCGTTGAAGTTTACCGTTCACTTAAAGTACTTGATGGTGGTGTTGGTGTATTCTGTGGTTCTGGTGGTGTTGAACCACAATCAGAAACTAACTGGCGTTACGCGAACGACTCAAAAGTTGCTCGTATCATCATGGTTAACAAACTTGACCGTTTAGGCGCCGATTTCTATCGTGTTTGTAAACAAGTTAAAGACGTTCTAGGTGCTACTCCTCTTATTATGACTTTACCAATTGGTGAAGAAGATGATTTTGTAGGTGTAGTTGATCTTCTGAGCGAAAAAGCTTACATATGGGATGACACAGGTCTTCCAGAAAACTATGAAATTACCGATATTCCAGCAGATATGGTAGAAAAAGCGGCTGAATACCGTGTGAAGTTAATTGAAACAGCTTTAGAAGTTGATGAAGATATGTTGATGGAGTTCTTAGAAGGGGAAATGGTTCCTACTACAGAACAAGTCAAAGCGTGTATCCGTACTGGTACTCGTGATATGACTTTCTTCCCAACTTACGGTGCATCTGCATTTAAAAACAAAGGTATTCAATTAATTCTTGATGCTGTTGTTGATTACTTGCCTTCACCTACCGATGTTAATCCTCAACCACTTACTGATGAAGAAGGCACGCCTAATGGCGAATTCGCAATCGTTTCTGCAGAAGAAACATTCAAAGCGTTAGCATTCAAAATCACTGATGACCGTTTTGGTACATTAACTTTCGTACGTATCTATTCAGGTACATTGAAGAAAGGCGATACAATTCTTAATGCTGCTACAGGTAAAACAGAGCGTGTTGGACGTATGTGTGAAATGCAAGCTGATGACCGTAATGAGCTTACTTCGGCACAAGCTGGTGATATCATCGCGATTGTTGGTATGAAAAGTAATGTTCAGACAGGTCACACATTATGTGATCCAAAACACCCTATCGTCCTAGAAGCGATGGTTTTCCCTAAGCCTGTAATTTCAATCTCTGTGACACCTAAAGATAAAGGTTCAACTGAGAAAATGGGTCTTGCTATCGGTAAAATGGTTGCAGAAGATCCTACTTTTAAAGTTGAAACTGATATCGATTCAGGTGAAACAATTTTATCTGGTATGGGTGAGCTTCACTTAGATATCAAAGTAGATATTCTAAAACGTACTTATGGTGTTGAATTAGAAGTTGGTAAGCCACAAGTTGCCTACCGTGAAACAATCACTACGGCAATTGAAGATTCTTACACACATAAGAAACAGTCTGGTGGTTCTGGTCAGTTCGGTAAAATTGATTACCGTATTAAGCCCGGCGAACCAGGTACTGGTTTCGTATTCAGCTCTGTTGTTGTCGGTGGTAATGTTCCTAAGGAATTCTTCCCAGCTATCGAGAAAGGCTTCAAAGGCATGATGGATACTGGTGTTCTTGCTGGCTTCCCTGTACTTGACGTTGAAATTGAATTATACGATGGTGGTTTTCACGCGGTCGATTCATCTGCTGTTGCATTTGAATTAGCTGCTCGTGGTGCTTTCCGTCAATCAATTCCAAAAGCTGGTGCACAGTTAATTGAACCTATCATGAAAGTTGATGTGTTTACGCCTGATGATCACGTTGGTGATGTTATTGGTGATTTAAACCGTCGTCGTGGCATGATCGCAGGTCAAGACGCGGGTGTTTCTGGTGTTCGTATTAAAGCTGACGTTCCTCTTTCAGAAATGTTTGGTTACATCGGAACATTACGTACAATGACATCAGGTCGTGGTCAATTCTCAATGGAATTCTCTCACTACATGCCTTGTCCTAATAACGTAGCAGAAGTTGTTATCGCTGAAGTAAAAGCAGCTAAAGCAGCTAAAGATGCCGCTAGAAAATAGTAAGCATTAAAGTACTAAAACAAAAAAGGACGCTTCTGCGTCCTTTTTTATTGTCTTAATATTACAGATAATCAACGATTTAAATTTTATAATATCCGTTTAATTAATGAGTGGTTCTATTTTCTCATGGGGTAAAAGGGATAAACTTAGTATAGTTATGAGATATCCGTATCATTTTCTATATCCGTGACTGCTATAACAGTAGCCCAGGGATCTGCAGATTCATCAGCTTCTTTTGGTAAGGCTGTTTTCGTTGACGTCGCTACCGCAGCATTTATTTCGGTCATTTCTTCTTTCGTTAAATTTCGCCATTGGCCTGACTTTAAGTCGCCCAGTTCAACGGTCATAATACGTGAACGTTTGAGTTTCAATACTTCATAATCTAAATATTCACACATGCGGCGAATTTGGCGATTCAAGCCTTGCGTAAGAATAATGCGAAATTCAAATTTGCTGTGAACTTTAACAATACAAGGTTTTGTAATAGTACCAAGAATAGGAACACCTTTAGACATACGCAGAATAAAACGCTCACTGATAGGTTTATCAACGGTCACAATATACTCTTTATCGTGTGCATTTTCAGCGCGTAAAATTTTATTAACAATATCTCCATCACTGGTAAGAAAAATTAATCCTTCTGATGGTTTGTCTAAACGACCAATAGGGAAAATTCTTTCTTGATGACCAATAGCATCAATAATATTGCCCCTGACATTTAGTTCAGTTGTACAAGTGATGCCAATAGGTTTGTTGTAGGCAATATAAACCCTGTCTGATTTATTGGTAGGCATTGCACCGACTTGTTTACCATCAACAAAAACAACATCACCTGGCTGTACTTTAGTACCTAATTCAGGGCTTTTACCGTTAATGGTAACTCGGTTTTCTTCAATCAGCTTATCAGCACCTCGACGCGAGCAATAACCTGATTCACTGATAAATTTGTTGAGTCTTTTTTCTTGATCGCTCACGAGATATTCCAAAATAGTACAAAGTAGTGAATATGTATTTTACCTGAACTTTTACAGACATTGATAAAAGCTTTATTATTATTTAGCTTTATTCCACAGGTTTTGGTTAATCTTTACAGCAAAGAACTCTCCGGGCTCCCAACAGCGTGGAATTAAGTCTAATTTCTTACGTTCATGATAATTTGATACTAAAAGCTCTAATATTTCATGGAGCCGTTCTTTGCTGATGCTAGAAAAACTTTTTGCTGTTTCTGTATAATACAAATTATTAGACTTTTTGAGCACAACTTCTTGTCCATGACATATAAAAGCTAAATTACGCGTTGCTGCTCGGCAAATAGGATTTTCAAGATCATTAGGGTAAAGCTGACTGACTATTGCATATTCATAGCGGTCAGCCATATCTTGTTCTACCGGAATATAGGTAACGCCATAACCTTGAGGGAAATGACCCGTAATTTGAGCGAGTGCATCAACAACTATCTGGCTACAGGCTCCGCGCTCTGCATTCTGGTTTAAGACATGATAAACTTTTGGTAATAATTTGTAGTTATAGCTATCTTTGGTCGACAAGATTATTGAACTATAGATTTGTGGCACTTTAAGTAAATTACCAATCCCTTGTTTTGGGTTCACGGCGCTTTTTAATAGGTGCTTAATAAATAATAATTTTTTACGTTCAAGTGCATTATACTTATCACGATCTGCTTTTGAGTTACCTATATAAATCGACGCGCCAATGCCATCTACAAGGTATTTTACCGTTTCCCGGTAGTTAATTTGTAATAATGCTTTTCGTTCTTCTATCGGTAATGTTCTGTGAGGATTTTTTTCATTTTTTTCGCCAGACAAAATAGCTATCGCTTCAGGGTGGTTATTACCCATATCTTGTAATAATGACGCCATCATTAAAGGAATTTTCACCTTTTCAACAAAAGCCTGATACGCTTGTGGATTGTCTTGTGCAAAAGTTTTATACTGGTCTGAAGATATATTACCCAAGGCAACTTTAATGTAAGGTTCAACAATATTTTTGTCTAAACATAATCTGTCGAGTAAACGTAAACACAGCACACTTTTATAAAGAGGCTTGTTCTGCTCATTGGATAAAGCGACTTTTTTACCTTGGGTAGGGCTAACTAATTGGATAATACCTAATAACTGCCCTGATTTACGATTACTTTCCTCAAAACTATCACCTTCGCATAAACTGATAATTTCTTTACACAGCAAGAATAAATGTTGATGGCGCTCATTACGTTCGAACTTCAATTCTTCCTGATAGGCACGTTCTTCTCGCTCTAACCGAACCCTTTGTTGTTTAGTTTTATCGCTAGGGACTTGGGCCGTTATTTTTTCAATATTATTTTGAAGTTCATCGAGCTTATGTTGGATAAAGGGTTGTTTTTCATAATATTCAATCGCACGCTCGAGTACTGAATCGTTTAGTTGGCTACGTCCGTATATCCTTGTTAAAAGGCTTTTTGCTTGTGCGGTAAAGTTTGTATCGCTGTTACTTTTATTTGCCATAAAAAATAAAACTGAGCCTTAAATAAGTGTATTAAAATTTTTGTTAACCAGATGCTAGTTGATAATACTACGGAAACAAGTATTTCGTACACTTTACGTAATAAAAAAGCATAACGTTAAGGTCATGCTTTTTAAATTAAAGTATTGTCTATTAAAAGCGTTATGTAACTAACTTAAACCTTTAATTTTAACTTGATGTTTTTTACCTGCCAATTGTTGACAGATACTAACTAAATCTGAGTGTAAGCCACCAGCGGTAACATCTCGTCCTGCACCAGGTCCTTGGATAATGAGTGGGTTATCTTGATACCAAAGGCTTTTTATTAAAAATATATTATCGCACGGTGTTAAACGAGTAAATGCGTCATTATTGGGTAAAACAGCTAAATGAACCTTAGCTGTTGATTTACCTTGTTCATTTACAGCAAACTCTGCAATATAACGAATACACGATTGCTTCGCCGACGCTTGCGCTAACTGTTCAGCAAAATAAGTATCTAATTGAGCTGCTTTTGCTAAAAAATCTTTTATTGATAGGCCTTGTAGTGATTCAGGTACTAAGTTCTGACAATCAATATCTTCAAGTGATAATTCAAAACCAGCCATACGCGCTAGTATTAGTAATTTTCGTTGTACGTCTCGGCCCGATAAATCTTCACGTGGATCAGGTTCAGTAATACCTTGTGACAGTGCATCTAGTAACAACCTTGAAAAAGGAACACTACCATCATAGGTTTCAAATAACCAAGAGAGTGTTCCAGAGAAAATTCCGGATATTTCAATGATTTGATCGCCGCTATTAAGTAAATCGTTAATCGCAAAATTAATCGGTAAACCTGCACCTACGGTCGTATTACCTAACCATAAGCTTTTATTTTTTGCCGCTGTCGATACTAAGGTATTATATTGTTTGGTGCTGGACGATGCCGCCCACTTATTTGCGCCAATAACATGAATTCCCTCTCTAAAAAAATCGCCGTATAGATAACTAAAATGTTCACTGGGTGTTATATCAACAACAATTAATTCATCGTAAGGGTGATTGGTCAACCATGACATTAATAATGCATTGTCATAAGCTTTAGCATCTCGCTCATAAAGCTTTATCGCTCGAACAACATCGATACCGTCGGTATTAAGAAGTGCTTTATTCGACGCAACTAAACCGACTAAATGTACGTTCTCTAACGCCGGGATCCGATTGAGTTGCCCAGGTAATAACTCCAAAAACCGTTGACCAATATTACCAAGTCCTGCTACAACAACCCCGATATGACGTGCGTCTTTAGTCATATCATGATGAACATTATTGAGTAACTCCCCCGTACAACTCTGCTGAAGAACGGCAATAATACTATGTTCACTTAACGAGTTAACCACATAAAGCACTTTGGAATGTTTGAGAGCACGCTTAAAACGCGCTTGAATATTACCTTGGTTCACTACACTGTGACCAACAATAGCTAAAATTGAAACCGGTGTGAATGACACGTCGGTATCATGATTGGCTAACCATTGACTAACCAACTTTTGTTGTGCTCGGTGAATAACAATAAAACCTTGTTTAACATCACTGCAAATAGCAGAAAACTCATGGTTAGCCTGCCCAGCCAATGAACCAGTTAAACTTGTTGATTGAACCAGTAATAAATCATTGAGTGAAGTCACTGATAGTTCTTGCTTAGCAATTTGACCAAATTTACCAATTTCTGTACCAGATATTTCGGGATCAAAACTGCTTGCTACATGTAAATGCGTACTGTGGTTCGTGAGCGGTTGTAAAGTTTTTGCATGTAAAACGGGGTTACCCAAGCGACCAAGCTCTTTTGCTACACCGTTTGGTAAACGGTGTAATTTACGAGCAAGTGGTACAACACGGGGATCAGCACTATATATACCATCGACATCAGTCCAGAGCGTAACATTCAACGCACCCGACAGCGATGCGATTATTGTTGCTGAATAGTCACTGCCATTACGTCCTAATGTACAGGTCTCACCTCGTGAGTTTTTAGTAATGTAGCCAGTAATGACTGCCAACTTTCCCTTTTGTAATAT
The DNA here is from genome assembly GCF_014076845.1 of Colwellia sp. MB3u-41. GTDB lineage: Bacteria > Pseudomonadota > Gammaproteobacteria > Enterobacterales > Alteromonadaceae > Colwellia_A. Next base: position 266,631 of record NZ_JACGUT010000077.1, on the reverse strand, counting down.
TTCCTGAAATTGTTTTTTGCTGCTTTGATTATCAACTGCACACTCTTTATCGTTATTAATAACTAAGAAATCACGCGCATCAATTGAATAACTTGGACACACTTGCTCACTCAGCACTGCGGATAATAAACGCGCAGACCACACTTCTCCATAGGCCAGCATATCAGCATGATGTTGACGCGGTTGCTCTGTTAACCAAACGGTTAATTGATCTATATCATCAGACAAAATCTCAATTAAGCATGCGGCTCTACTCTTATTTAATAGTTCACTAATTAATACACTTTGTGACTGTTTTAATGCCTCAATGGCGACTAAAAGATCCTGACTATTTTCAACAGCGAGTTCATAAATATTGAATAAGTCATCCGTCGTATTACCATTAGCAGAGACAACGACTAAATCATCTAACTGACAATTTTTGCGAATAATAGCAACCACACGCTCAATACATTGTGTGGTTGCCAAGCTGCTACCACCAAATTTATGTGCATGTATAGCATGTTTGGCAAGTTGGTTATTCCCGGATGATAACGGTTCTACTGTATTTGACTGTGTCATTTTCACTCATTAATTATTCTACTAAAAATAGCCTAAAAACTTAAATTTGGCTCGCAAGTAAAGCTTGTTCCAAATCACTGATAATATCAGTAATATCTTCAATACCTACAGAAATTCTGACTAAGGATTGCGTGATACCTGCAGCAATTTGTGCTTCAATCTCCATACCTGCGTGAGTCATCGTTGATGGATGACTGATTAAACTTTCGACGCCACCTAACGATTGTGCCAAGGTAAAGAGTGCTAACTTATCAAACAACACTTTAACCGCTTCAACACCGCCTTTTATTTCAAAACTCATCATAGCGCCAAAATCTTTTTGTTGCCGCTTAGCAATTTCATGTCCTGGATGATCTTTCAAACCAGGAAAATACACGGCATTAATTGCTGAGTGATTTTTTAGGTATTTTGCCACAACATTTGCATTCTCTTGATGTTGTTTCATGCGAATAGGCAATGTTTTTAAGCCGCGTAATGCAAGATAGCTGTCAAATGGTGAGCCCGTAATACCAATACAATTTGCCCACCACGCAAGTTCTACACCAAGCTCCTGGTCTTTTGTTACTAATACACCACCAACCACATCACTATGACCGTTAATATATTTAGTTGTTGAATGAAAAACAATATCCGCGCCTAATAATAACGGCTGCTGCAAAAGAGGTGAAAGAAAAGTATTATCTACCGCAACTAAAGCTCCTACATTATGACTCGCCTGAGTGACCTTTTCTATATCAACCAAACGTAATAATGGGTTACTCGGTGATTCAACCAGAACTAATCTTGGCTTTTTCGCCAGTGCTTGAGCTAAGGCTTCCTCATCGTTTTGGTCAACAACGATAACATTAAATTGGCCACGTTTTGCTAAATGGGTAAATAATCGATAACTGCCACCATAACAGTCATGGGGGATAATAACAGTATCTTGTGTTGTCAGTAGTTGACAGATTAAATGAACAGCAGACATACCGGTACTAGTGACTATACCAACTGCGCCATGCTCTAAATCAGCAATAGCTTGCCCAAATGTACTTCGTGTTGGATTTCCTGTCCTAGAATAATCAAACTGGCGCTTATCATTAAAGCCTTTTAAAGCGTAAGTACTCGATAAATGAATTGCAGGTACAACGCCACCATGGTGTTTATCACTATTAATACCCGCTCTAACCGCCAATGTTGCTGGTTTTTTGCTTGTCATTTTTTGCTCCAATTGGACAATAAAATCAAATAGATGTTTGGACGTCTATAACTCTAAACGCTTTACTTTTGCCGGTCAAGAACTTTAGACTTCTAAACTTCTACACATTCGTTATTGACTCAACGCCAACAACCAGTAAAATCGAACCTATAAAAAATAATTTAGCTAAACAAGGTAATTAGATGGCAAAGTGGAATGGCGATTATATAAAACCATACGCCGAACATGGGAAAAAAAGTGAGCAAGTTAAAAAAATCACCGTATCAATTCCGTTGCGTGTGCTTAAGGTGTTAACTGACGAACGCACACGTCGACAAGTTAATAATTTACGCCATGCGACAAACAGTGAATTATTATGTGAAGCTTTTTTACATGCTTTTACTGGACAGCCTCTTCCTGATGATGGTGATTTGACAAAAGACAATACTGAAATGCTCCCCAAAAGTGTTCGAGATGCACTGATAGCAAAGGGGATTACCGACTTTAGTCAATTTGAAGTAGATGACGAGTAGTAATTATTTACACTCATTTAAAGACGCTTTAGCGTCTTTTTTTATGCCTAAACGATAAGCATCGATAACACCCACTCCCCAACAAATTACGAGTATATAGGTTAATGTGCTCACCCAGAACGGATCAAAAGTAATAGGGTGTTTTGCTATTTCATTTGCAAGTACTTGGCTGTTTAGCCCAATTTCACCTGATTTTACTCTATCAATAAGTGGCTGATATTTACTGACCACCTCTTCAATATACACATAAGCCGTTATTGAAAATACTAAAATTAGCGCTATTGCACGCCGATAGGACTGAAAAACTAGTTGGCCAACTCCTGGGTAAACAAGCGTAGAAAGTAAAACTGCTTTTGTTACGTTTTTCATTATGGCTCTCCCGCGTGTTCATCTTAGTTTATTTGCATTACATTTTACTGATTATTCCATATAATTTTCAAGCATCACTAATGCGGCAACGCCAGAATCAACCGCGGCTTGGGCAAGTGCAACTCGACCACATAAACCACGATTGCTCCTTTGCGCTGATTATTCCATATAATTTTCAGGCATCGCTAATGCGACAACGCCAGAATCAACCACAGCTTGGGCAAGTGCAACTCGACCACATAAACCACGATTGCTCCTTTGCGCTGATTATTCCATATAATTTTCAGGCATCGCTAATGCGGCAACGCCAGAATCAACCGCAGCTTGGGCAACAGCAAGTGCAACTCGACCACATAAACGCGGGTCCATTGGTTTAGGAATGATATATTCCTTACCAAAAGTTAAACTTTGCTCACCGCTAGCATCTAGCACTTCCTGCAAAACAGGTTCTTTTGCTAATTCACGGATGGCATTAACAGCAGCAATTTTCATTTCATCGTTAATCCTTCTAGCACGAACATCTAATGCTCCACGGAAAATAAAAGGAAAACATAAAACATTATTAACTTGGTTAGGGTAATCAGAACGTCCAGTGGCAATAATAAGATCATCGCGAACAGCAAGCGCTAATGCTGGTTTAATTTCAGGATCGGGGTTTGAACAAGCAAATATCACCGGATTCGCCGCCATCATTTTTACATTTTCAACAGAAAGTAAATTTGGCCCAGAAACACCGACAAATACATCTGCGCCATCGATGACATCTTCTAGCGTACGTTTATCGGTATTATTAGCAAACATACGCTTGTATTCATTAAGATCGTCACGACGAGTATGAATAACACCTTTAGTATCTAACATGTAGATTTTTTCTCGCTGAGCGCCACATTTTATTAAGAGTTCCATACAAGCAATTGCTGCAGCACCTGCCCCAAGACACACTATATTGGCGTCTTTAATATGTTTACCTTGAATTTCTAAGGCATTGATCATACCTGCAGCAGTAACGATAGCGGTACCATGTTGATCATCATGAAATACAGGTATTTTACAACGTTCAATAAGGGCCTTTTCAATAGCAAAACACTCTGGCGCTTTAATATCTTCTAAGTTAATGCCGCCAAAACTATCTGCAATATTAGCCACCGTATTAACAAATTCTTCAACTGTCTTATGTTTGACCTCGATATCGAATGAATTAATGTTTGCAAATCGCTTAAACAATAACGCTTTACCTTCCATCACTGGCTTAGCAGCCATACCACCTAAATTACCTAAACCTAAAATAGCGGTACCGTTAGTAATAACAGCAACCGTATTACCTTTGCCGGTATATTTGTAAACATCATCTGGGTTTGCTGCAATTGCACGTACCGGCTCAGCAACACCGGGGCTGTATGCGAGCGCTAAATCAAGGCTAGTTTCAGCAGCGGTAGTTAATTCGACACTTATTTTCCCTGGCGTTGGGAATTGATGGTAATCAAGTGCTTGTTGGCGAAAATCAGTCATGATGAGTCCTATGCGTTAGGTAAATTTATTATGTTTTTTATGCTATTTTTTAAGTTTTATTATTTTTACATACAGTATAGTTATATATATTATGGCAATCTTACATGTTGTTCCAACATTATTCTTATATAAAAAAGTGCCAGAAGCCACAACAAACATACCCTCAGCACTTTTCTATTGCACATCATAAAACTAAATATTCGTTATATAGCTTAATCTATTCATCTAATACTTATGTACATTTTATAAACTTCATTCACTGGCTAAACTTAGCTTTCTATTTTTGTTTTTTTCAATGCACAATAGCGAATTTATCACTAAATTTTAACATTAAAACCATAACGTTCATTAACTTTATAACTTATGATTGTAGTGTTAGTAATTTTTTTTGCATTTATATTCAAATCAATGTTTGAATATATTTTATTTTTGATGAAAAAAAAACCACCTAAAAGGTGGTTTTAATAAAATTTTATTTTAGAAAATATGCTGTATTATGTGTTAATCAGTGAACGGATTAACTAAAATAATAGTTTCATTACGTTCTGGTCCTGTTGAAATAATATCAACCGGTACGCCTGTCAATTCTTCAATACGCTTGATGTAAGCAATTGCATTAGCAGGTAAAACATCACGAGAAGTTGCTCCAACTGTTGTTTCAGACCAGCCCGGCATTTCTTCGTAAACAGGTGTAATACACTCATAACCTTCAGCAGCCGTTGGCGGCACGGTGATAATATCACCCGCTTGAGTTTTGTAGCCTGTACAAATTTTAAGTGTTTTTAAACCATCTAAAACATCAAGTTTAGTTAAACAGAAACCTGTTACGCTGTTAACTTGAATCGCGCGATGCATTGCAACGGCATCAAACCAACCACAACGTCGCTCACGACCCGTAGTTGCGCCAAATTCATGGCCAACGGTGCCTAAGTGTTCACCCACTTCATCGTCTAGTTCTGTTGGGAAAGGACCCGAACCAACACGCGTTGTGTATGCTTTAGTAATGCCTAATATATAATCTAAGTGACGAGGTCCAAAACCACAACCGGTAGCAACGCCACCTGCAGTAGTATTTGAAGACGTTACATAAGGGTAAGTACCGTGATCAATATCCAGTAAAGTGCCTTGAGCACCTTCGAACATAATTGACTCACCGTTTTTACGCGCTTGATCAAGCATTTCAGGTATATCAGCAACCATCTTAAGGATCACATCACGCACCGCGAGGGCATCAGCAAGGACTGTTTCATAACAAACAGGCTCAACTTTGTAGTAATGTTCTAAAGAGAAATTATGGTATTCAACAATTTCTTTTAATTTAATTGCAAATGTTTCTGCACAGACTAAGTCACCAACCCGTAAACCACGGCGAGCCACTTTATCTTCATAAGCTGGACCAATTCCGCGTCCTGTCGTACCAATAGGCTTATTACCACGAGCAATTTCACGCGCCGCATCTAAAGCATTATGGTAAGGAAGAATTAACGGACAAGCATCACTAATAAGTAAGCGTTCGCGAACAGGAACACCCTTAGCTTCTAACATTGCGATTTCTGTCATCAAGGCTTTTGGACATAAAACTACGCCGTTACCGATTAAACATTTCACATTGTCACGTAATACACCCGATGGAATTAAATGAAGTACGGTTTTTTCACCGTCAATTACCAAAGTATGACCTGCATTATGGCCTCCTTGATAACGTACTACGTACTTAGCTTTATCTGTGAGTAAATCAACAATCTTACCCTTACCTTCGTCACCCCATTGGGTGCCTAGAACTACGACGTTTTTGCCCATGTTTTCAATTTCGATAAAAAATTAGGCGGCGATTTTATCAAAAATAAAATAGTAGTCCAAGTAATATATGACGATTTTTAGTTCAATTTTAAAATATTCAATTAACTAAAGGGCTTATAAAAAATATTTATATCAAACTTTAACCTATTTGCTCATCAACCATAAAATAATCATACCAAAAAACAATAAACTCATGCCGATATTACGGATAGATGAAGTCGGTTGTTGTGTTAACTTTATTAGGTAGTTTTGCCATTTATTGGGAAAAAGGGCTGGTACTAAACCCTCAATGATCAGTACCAACGCGAAAGCGGTTAACAGTGTATCTATCATCTTAATACTCCGTAAGTTATTTGATTAGTATTGAAATAAGGAATTACTCCTATTAACAATTGATTGGTTGCTACTTATAGCAGATATAAAAAAGCCATGACAAGTCATGGCTTTTTTATCAAAAGAATAGACTACTTTTGAACTTTAGCGCCTTCTTTTAAGTAGTTAAAGAAATCACTATCAGGTTTAACCACCAGGATATCACTTTTACTACTAAAACTTTTTTCATACGCTTCAAGGCTACGGTAGAAACTGAAAAACTCAGGATCTTGTCCATATGAATCAGCATAAACTTTAGCGGCTAATGCATCACCTTCACCACGCATTTCTTGTGCTTCTTTTTGCGCCGTTGCTAACATCACTGTTACTTTAGCATCTATTGTTGCACGAATAATTTCTGCTTGCTCTTGACCTTTAGAGCGATGCTCTTTTGCAACCGCGGTTCGTTCTGCTCGCATGCGGTCGTAGATAGACGCACTAACTTCGGCGGGTAAATTAATCGCCTTAATACGTACATCAATAACTTCAATACCTAAATCTTCGCGACTACTTTCAGCGCTTGCCAAAGCCTTAGCCATAATGCCATCACGGTCACCTGAAACAATTTCTTTAATGGTACGAGTACCAAATTCGGTACGCAGACCATTATTTACTTTTTGCTTTAATAACGCACGAGCATTTTCTACTGAACCAGAGGTCCGTAAGTAAAAGGTTGAAAAATCAACAATACGCCACTTAACAAAAGAGTCTACCATCAAATCTTTTTTCTCAGAGGTCACAAAACGATCAGCTGCTTCATCAAGTGTTTGAATACGCGCGTCAAGTTTACGAACGTTGTTAATAAACGGTATCTTAAGATGTAAGCCCGGTTCATAGACAATCATTTCGCCGGTATCAGCATCACGTTTAATTTTTGTAAACTGAAAAACGATACCACGTTGTCCTTCTGAAACGACAAAAACAGAAGAGACAGTTAATACCAAAAATAATACAATTAATGCAATTATAAAGTTTTTCATTGCTTAATTTCTCCCATCATTAAATCTGTCTGCACGACCTGACAAGTCAGGAGCAGAGCTTGACGTATTAACAGATTTGTTTACACGTGACTGGCTCTGCATCGTATTATTCTGGTTTGATGACTGACTTTGCATCATTTTGTCTAACGGTAAATACATCATATTATTACCGCCTTCAACATCAACCATTACTTTGCTGGTATTCGCGTAAACGCTTTCCATCGTTGATAAATACATACGCTGGCGAGTAACTTCTGGAGCCGCTAAATATTCAGGTAATAGTTTATTGAATTTAGCCACTTCACCTTCAGCATCTAATACCGTTTGTTGCTTATACGCTATGGCTTCTTGCTCCATACGTTTCACTCGGCCACGTGCTCGTGGTTCAATACCACGTGCATAGGCTTCAGCTTCACGTAAAAAACGCACTTCATCTTCTTGTGCAGAAATAGCATCATCAAAAGCATCTTTCACTTCTTCAGGAGGACGAGCATCTTTAAAGTTAACATCGACAACAATTAACCCAAGGTTATACGGGGCAATAATATCATCTAATTCTTTCCAAACATCTTGACGAACTTTCTCACGACCACTTGTTAAAATATCATCCATTCTAGAATCACCAATAACAAAGCGTAAAGCACTATCTAGTGATTGGCTTAAACTGTCATCTGCATTGGTAACACTGAAAATATAATTACGCGCATCAACAACACGATACTGTATTTGCATTTCAACACGTACTACGTTTTCATCTTTTGTTAACATGAAGCCAGATGCAGGTAAATCGCGTGTTGTTTGCATATCTACAGGAATAATACGTTCCGCAAATGTCCACTTCCAACGCAAACCTGGCTCTACTGTGCCAGAATATTGTCCAAAACGTAAAACAAGACCTTTCTCAGCTTCTTTAATGGTATAAAAACCACTAAATGCATAGACAAGAATACCCACAATTAAAGCAATAGCGATACCAACATTCGATGCGCCTTTCTTGCTACCACCGTTTGATGATTTACCACCAAAAATACCACCGAACTTATTACCAATATCTTTAAGTAAATCGTCTAAATCAGGTGGCCCTTGATTCTTATCATCTTTCTTTTTCCAGGGGTCTTTATCATTATTCCCCGGTTCGTTCCACGCCATGGTCTTCTCCACTCACTTTAAATTTAAATAAATACTAAAACTACTATTTACCCATTACGGTAATATATCAGTCTGTTTGCGTTCAATAAAGCCTTCAATATCAGCTTCGTTGAGTTTAACTAATCTATCCCACTCTCTTGCAGGTAATTTAACTTTTAATAAACAATTTCCGTCTTCATCATAACTTTCATCAACAATAGAATTTAATTGATAAAATACACCCCGTAATTTACCTTCACTTGGAGGTAAACATAAGTTGTGCTTAATAATTTTCTTTCCAAGGCGTTCAGCTAGCGCTTGAAAAAGTAAATCGATTCCTATACCTTTCTGTGCAGACAACCAGACTCTACTAGGTAAGCCTGTGTCATCTCTGTCAATGCGAGGCTGAATATCTTCCAGAGCATCTATTTTGTTACAAATTAATAATTGCGGTACGTCGCCCGCTTGGATCTCTTTTAAAACCGTTTCAACCTGCTCAATATTTTCAGTTCGCCTATCGTCCGAAATATCGATTACATGTAGTAATAACTCAGCTTCACGAGTTTCGGTCAATGTTGCTTTAAAAGCAGCGACTAAATCATGAGGCAAATGACGGATAAAACCTACTGTATCAGCGAGTATTGCCCGACCGACATCCTCAATCTCAATTTTTCGTAACGTAGGGTCTAAAGTTGCAAATAATTGATCAGCTGCATAAACATTTGCCTCAGTAATAATGTTAAACAGCGTCGATTTACCCGCATTGGTATAACCCACTAAAGAAATAGTCGGTATTTCAGCGCGTGTTCTTGCTCTTCTGCCTTGCTGGCGTTGTTTCTCAACCCGTTCTAAACGTTTACGAATATTAACCATACGATCACGAAGTAAACGCCGATCAGTTTCTAGTTGAGTTTCACCAGGACCTCGTAAGCCTATACCACCTTTTTGTCGTTCAAGGTGAGTCCAGCCACGAATAAGGCGAGTACTCATGTGTCGTAACTGTGCCAGCTCAACTTGCATCTTCCCTTCATGGGTTCGCGCGCGTTGTGCAAAAATATCTAAAATAAGTGTCGTGCGGTCAATAACACGACATTCACACAACGCTTCAATATTTTTTTCTTGAGAGGGGGAAAGTTCGTGATTAAAAAGTACGACATTGGCTTGGTATAGCTTTACCGCCTCGGCTACTTCTTCAGCCTTACCACTACCAACAAAGAATTTAGCGTGAGGTGTACTGCGTTTACCGGTAATAATAGCAAGCGCATTCACACCCGCAGAGCTTACAAGCATTTCAAATTCTTGTAAGTCTTCACGTGCATTTTCATCAGGGAAATCAAGGTGAACAAGAATAGCTTGCTCACCTGCTTCATAACGATCAAACAATTGAGTATTACCTATAAACTAAATAGTTAAACCAAAAAAGATTTATGTACATTTAATATTTGGCGTATAACCAAACTCAATAAAATCATTAATCTTGCTGTTCCTGATTATAATCACCTGTTTGAGGCGCTGGCATAGTAGAAACTGCCCGTGAAGGAACAACAGTAGAAATCGCGTGTTTATAAACCATTTGACTTACTGTATTTTTAAGTAAGATAACAAATTGATCAAATGACTCTACTTGTCCTTGTAGTTTAATGCCATTAACTAAATATATTGCTACCGGAATGCGATCACGTCGTAAAGCATTCAAAAATGGGTCTTGTAAAGATTGCCCCTTTGCCATTGTGTGGCCCCTTTTTTGTTATTTTTAATAAATGTATTGTCGAGTTTTTTCGTTATAAAACTAGTTACTTACTATGCAACTGTTTTCATTATACATCAAGGTTTAAAGTTTGCTTACAGAAGACAAAATTAGTTTTAAATTATTTTCATCTTCCATATGCAGCCATTGTAGATTTGGCCAATTTCTCAGCCAAGTCAACTGTCGTTTTGCCAATTGACGTGTCGCACAAATGCCTTTGAAGACCATTTCATCATGGTCGACTTCATCATTTAAATATTCCCACATCTGGCGATAACCAACACAACGGATGGAGGGTAAATCTTTATTTAAATCATTACGTTGCTTTAATTTAACAACTTCTGATTCAAAATCTTGTGCTATCATTTGCTCAAATCTTAGCGCGATACGAGCATGTAAATCTTTACGTTCTTTAGGTGAAATAGCAAATTGTAGAACATCGCCGCTAAGTCGCTCACCTTTAACTTTCGTTAATTCAGTCATGCTTTTGCCAGTAAGTCGATAGACTTCTAACGCTCGCATTAATCGTTGCGGATCATTTTTATGAATACGTTCGGCAGAAATGGGGTCTACTACAGCAAGTTGCTGGTGTATATTGCCCCAACCTAACGCTTTAGCTTCAGCTTCGATGGCTTCACGAATACTAACATCTGCAGATGGCAGAGGTGAGATCCCGTCAATTAAGCTTTTAAAGTACATCATCGTACCGCCTACCAATAAAGGTATACGGTTATTTGCTCGAATTTTAGCAATTTCTATTAATGCATCACGACAAAAATCAGCGGCTGAATAGCTTTCACTAGCATCGATTAAATTAATTAAACGATGTGGATACTTTGCTAATTCTTCAGCCGTTGGCTTGGCTGTGCCAATATCCATATCTCGGTATACAAGTGCAGAATCAACGCTGATGATATCGCATGGTAGTGCATCATATAATGCCATCGCTAACGCTGTTTTCCCCGCGGCAGTCGGCCCCATCAAACAAATTACTGGCGGTAATTTACTTTGTTTACTGTCAATAACGTTTAAGGATAGAACTTCAGACATCAGCTTAATTGGCATTCGTTAACTTTCTTATTGAGGATGTGAGGTCTACCACTACCGAATTCAAGCGTAGCTGCTGTTCAAAAGTAGAATTAAATTTTTGTTCACCCAAATGAAGTAGATTATTAGCTTCTTGGCTATCATAGACACCAGCGGTCAACAAACTTGCAAACGCCTGTTGCCAATCACTATTTTCCAATTTCTGGACATCCTGCAAAAACAAAAACTTTAGTAGGTTATTAAAGCTCAAGTTAACATCTTTATTTCTCAATAAGGCAGGAAATTCGCGAACCTGCACACTAGTTTTTGTTAAAACACTGGCAACGATGCCTATTTTTTTCAAAGCATCCGTCTGTTGTTCAACAAAATTGACTTGATTGTTATCTAACGATATTTTTATGGGTAATAATAGCGGTTGGCTTACAAAGTTATGTTGCCACCTGTTTTGAACATCAAGCAATTTAACCGCTTGTTCTAGTTTATTTAACGCTAATAAACGCAGTTCATTATTAAGTGTAATCACAGCATATTGTTTGTCAACCACATCGCCCAGTACTAGGGTTTGGTTGTCATTAACGGTTTTTAATCTTTCATCAGTATTTTCTTTGTCAGACAAAGGTGTCATTAATGTTTGATAAGCTTGAGCCGCACTTCTACTGACTTTGTTATTGCTTTGTGTATAAGAGGATTGATTATTTTGAGGGCGATGCTCATAAGATTGAACATGTACATCAGTCACTTTAGTCAATGGCTTAATATAGTCACGCTCTACTTGGTGAACGCTTTCGTGTTGATTGGCTTGTGGGTAATTTACCCCGCTCATTTCAGGCTGAATGTGTGAAAGAGTGGCAGATTGATTACCTTGAACAGGCACCTCAGCCACATTTGCATTTTCACTTAACGCGTCATGACAAACCGAGTAGATGAAATCATGTATATAACGGCCTTGATGAAAACGTACTTCATGCTTTGCAGGATGCACATTAACATCAACTTCACGCACATCAAGCACCAGAAAAAGTACAAAAGCGGGATAAGTATCCGCTGGCAGCATATTACTGTAAGCTTGGCGAATCGCGTGATTAATCAACTTATCTCGCATCATGCGACCATTAACATAGCTAAAACATAAGTCATTTTGGCTGCGCGCGAAGCTTGGTAGCCCTACCCAACCCGACAATTGCAAATCACCATGATGACAATCAACTTCAAGTGAATGTTCAATAAACTTTTGACCACAAATTTGCGCTACGCGCTTCGCATATAAGCTTTTATTATTAACCGCTTTGAAATGTTTTATCACTTTTTGGTTATGCGACAAAATAAAGCTCACATCAAACCGTGCCAAAGCGATACGCTTAATGACTTCTTCAATATGAGAAAATTCTGTTTTCTCGGTGCGCAGAAATTTTCGCCTAGCTGGCGTATTGAAAAACAAATCAACGACATCAATAGTTGTACCGTTGGGATGTGCGGCTGGTTGCAATGCCACCGCCATATCTCGGCCTTCCGCAATTGCTTGCCACGCTGATTCTTGCTCAGCAGGCTTTGAGGTCAACGTTAAACGAGCAACAGAGCTAATACTTGCCAGTGCCTCACCACGAAAACCTAAACTGCATATGCCTTCTAAGTCATTTAAATCTTTAATTTTACTGGTTGCATGGCGACTTAGCGCTAAGGTGAGTTCATTTTTAACAATGCCCGCGCCATTATCGCTAATACGAATACGTTTAGCGCCACCTTTTTCAATATCTATTTTAATGGTCGTTGCGCCAGCATCTAAACTGTTTTCAACTAATTCTTTCACCACTGATGAAGGGCGCTCTACGACTTCACCCGCGGCAATTTGGTTAGCAAGACGAGCGGGAAGGATTTCTATGGTCATAAAATTTGATCTATTAACTATTTTATAATGAAATTAATCGGCACGAGGTATTCTTAATGTTTGACCTATGCGTACGGTATTAGACGTTAGATTGTTTGCGAGTTTTAATTGTCTTACTGAAACGCTATAACGCTGCGCCAACACCGACAAAGATTCACCACGAGTAATTTTGTGCTGACGTTCTTCAATAGAGGCATAAAAACTTCCCATCGGTGGTTGAGACAGAAAATGATTTTTAATGCCTTTAAAAATACCTTTAGCGAGTTTTCTTTGATGGGCACTAGAATTTAAATTTTGCTCTTCTCTGTGGTTAGAAATAAAGCCTGTTTCTACCAAAATTGAGGGGATATCAGAAGATTTTAACACACCAAAATTACCATTTTGTGGATATTTCTTATGCATCTTAGTGATTTTTTTTAATTGTTTAATTACGCTCGCTGCCATACTGATACTGACACCTTGTGAGTGCTCTTTATTCATGTCAGCTAAGGTTTTCGCCAAATTATCATCACGGGTATTTTTGATTACGCCCCCTCCACCACCTAATAACTCTGAGTTGTTAGATCGGTTACGCAACCATTTTGCCATTTCTGACTCTACACGTTTATGCGATACAATCCACACTGACGCACCACTTGGCTGTGGGGTTCTAAAAGCATCGGCATGAATGGACACTAAAAAGTCGACCTGGCTTTTTCTGGCTATTTCACTACGTCGCCCGACAGAGACATAATAATCTCCATCGCGAACCATTACCGCTTTCATCCCTTTTTCATTATTGATATAAGTCGCAAGTTTTTTTGCAATCGCTAGCGTAACGCGTTTTTCATAAGTCCCCTTCCCACCCACCGAGCCTGGGTCTTCGCCGCCATGTCCGGCATCAATGGCTATGATGATATCGCGTTGATTATTTTGTGGCGTATGCGCACGCTGGGTGATTTTTTCCTGATCGAATAAATCAATCACTAAACGATTGCCGTATTGTCCTGCGGGGGCAAGGGGGAAAACAGCTAGAGAATAATTGTTAGCTAATTCTAATACTAAGCGTGTTGTTCCTTTAGTAGGAGACTTGCTGGTACGAATGCGTGTAATACGCTTGTCTTTTTTAAGAAGATTCTTAAACGAAACGTGATTTTTACTATTTTTAAAATCAATGACTAACCGTTGAGGTTTTTTTAAACTGAAATACTTATAGTCAGGTACTCCACTTAAATCAAAAACAATACGTGTATTCTCAGGTGCAGGCCAAACACGAACGCCGTCAATACTATTACCGTAGGCAGAAGAAAAACCGCTAAAAAGTAATAAAATAGCTAAAAATAACGATCGAATATTCATTTACTGCTTTCCCTTCCTTTTGCTTATTTCAAACTACATTAAGCCAGTGAGCTCAGCACAAGCTGACCCAGCGTGGTTTTTGCTTGGAAATTAATAGTTCTTTGTTCATCACTATACGCTAAGTCGATACGTAAATCAGGCGCCTTAATCATACCTTGCCCCTTTTCCGGCCACTCTATAAAGCAGCAGCAATTCTGCGCAAAGTAATCTCGAATGCCCATATACTCTAATTCTTCAGGGTCAGACAATCGATATAAGTCAAAATGGTATACTAACCAATTATTCAGTTCGTAGGGTTCAACTAAAGTGTAAGTTGGGCTTTTAACGTGACCAATATGCCCCATACCTTGTACAAAACCTCGTGTTAACGTCGTTTTTCCTGCACCTAAATCACCGTATAAATAAACAACAATACCTTGTTTAAGTTTTTTTTGTACAATATCAGCCAGTTTTTTACCCATGGCTATGGTTGCGGATTCATCAGGTAATAAGTAGTGTTTGTTTGTAAGTATTTCTTTCATTAGTATATTCTAAAGTTTCTTATTAATAAGTTGCGGGATAATAGGCAATAAGTCGCTTGCTAGCATACCAATTTTACCATGCTTTTGTGCAATAAAATCGCCGGCTTTCCCATGAATATAAACAGCCAGAGCAGTAAGTTGTGCATAATTGAGGGTCTTTTGCTTTTTGCTCCAACCTTTAACCATATTTTTTTGCATAACGACCGCTGCAATAATACCTGACAAGACATCCCCCATACCACCACTAGCCATACCTGAATTTCCTGTTGTATTTATCCAAGCATGTTGTCCATCACTGATTAAGCTCCCTGAGCCTTTTAATACACAAACACAGTTATATTGTCGGGCAATTTTTTTCACTGCACTAAAACGGTCTCTTTCTATGTCTGCTACTGTACAATCTAATAATGCAGCCGCTTCACCAGGATGTGGCGTTAATATCCAATCATTATTTTTAAGGTACTCTCCCAATAGACCTTGATAATAATCGCTTGCCAATAAACGCAAGCCATCCGCATCAATGACACAAGGTTTATGTTGAGCTAAAACCAAATTAAATAACGCCATACCCCAGTTATTTTGACCTAACCCCGGGCCAAGCACATAGATTTTAGCGTTAATAAATGCATCATTAGTTGATAATTTTTCAGCACAAGTCGGTGCTAACATCAATTCAGGCCGCCCATTAAATACGAATGCTTGGTTGGCTTGATGACAACAAACACTGACCAATGCTGCGCCACTTCGTAAAGCAGCCTCTGCAGATAACCTAATGGCCCCCGCAAAACCTTTCTCGCCACCAATCGCCATACATAAGCCAATATTTCCTTTATGGCTGCTGGCCACACGTGTTGGCAGATACTGAAATACCGACTCACCTAACACGGAAGCTTCATTCGAGATTTGTGCTGAAAACTCGCAACCCAGATCTAAATCAGCAAAATATAACTGACCAACGTGATTCATTGCTTGCCCTGTTAACAAGCCACTTTTAAGCGCAATAAAAGTGACTGTACTCTGCGCAACAACCGCTGAACTTTCCACATAGCCAGTTGTTGCACAAAGTCCAGACGGAACATCAACACTGACCACTGGCGCTAAATGCTGATTAATAGCGTCAACCAAAGTAACGATGCATGGCGGCAAACTTCCTTTAAAACCAATACCAAAAATTGCATCAACGATTAGGGCGCCTTGAAAATTCACCACCGTTTCATCATTGCAGTTTTGCTGTTCAAATAAAACCAATGCATCTTTAGCTTTATTAATCACTGTGTAGTGTTGGTAAGCAGTTAAAGCATTACCTGAGAGTTCCTGTGGGGGTACGGTAAGTAAAACAGTGACTTGAAAGCCTTCCTGTGCAGCTAAACTCGCCAAAACAAAACCGTCACCACCATTATTTCCTTTACCGCAAATCACTAAAATTTTCGGCTTTAAAAGATACTCGTTTTCTAGGTTAGACTTTAATAAATAGGTTTGTTGTATATGTTGAAAAGTAACCTCACCTGCACTTTTCATTAATGAATACATTTCAATTTTTTGCTTTTTTGCAACTTTTTCTTCATTGTTCAACACTTGCTTCGCGGAAAAAGCCGCTTGTGGTAAACTTGCTGCTAAGATTTTTATATTCATTATTTTTATCCAACTTTCGGTTAATTTTCCTGCGACAACAATGTAACTATGACAACATCTACGATCAACTATCAAGAATTAGCCGAAAAAATCAAGCTTTGGGGTCAAGAATTAGGCTTTTCCCAGGTAGGTTTCAGCGATATTGACTTATCAAGCCATGAAAAAGCATTAACCCAGTGGTTAGAAAACAACTACCATGGTGAAATGGACTACATGAAAAAGCATGGTTTAATGCGAGCACGCGCTCAAGAGCTTGTTGAGGGCACAACACGAGTAATTAGTGTACGCATGGACTATTTACCTACCGATGCTAAATTTGCGCGTACCCTTAAAAAGAAAGATCATGCCTATATTAGCCGTTATGCTTTAGGCCGAGACTATCACAAATTAATCCGTAAACGCCTTAAACAACTTGGTGATAAAATTAGTGAATATTGTGAAGCGTTTAATTTTCGTCCATTCGTTGACTCTGCCCCCATTTTAGAAAGGCCATTAGCAGAAAAAGCGGGGTTAGGCTGGGTAGGCAAGCACTCACTCTTGATCAACAAAAATGCGGGTTCATGGTTTTTTCTTGGCGAACTTTTAGTTGATATACCCTTACCGACCAGTGATAAAACAGCTAATGAATGTGGTAGTTGCGTCTCTTGTATTAAAATTTGTCCAACTCAAGCAATAGTGGCCCCTTACGTCGTTGATGCTCGTCGTTGTATCTCTTATTTAACCATTGAATTACGAGATGCGATCCCTGAAGAATTTAGACCCTTAATTGGTAATAGAATTTACGGTTGTGATGATTGCCAGCTTATTTGTCCATGGAATAAATTTGCAAACCTGACACATGAAGGTGATTTCTCGCCACGTCAAAATCTTGATAACATTGAATTACTGACGGTCTTTAACTGGGATGAACAAACGTTTCTCAGTAAAACCGAAGGCTCACCAATCCGCCGTATTGGCTTTAATAGCTGGCAACGAAATATTGCCGTTGCACTGGGTAATGCTCCGTATAACGAAGCAAATGTTCAAGCACTACAGCATAACTTAGTTAGCGCGGAGTCTATGGTCGCTGAACATATGACTTGGGCACTGAGCCAACAGGAAAGCAAGCGTATTGCAATAGAACAGCAAAGTAAGATACACGTAAAAAATCAACGGTTAACTGAACGATTGATTCGCAGTGTTGAAAAAGGTTTACCTAGAGACGCTTAATTGGCTCAGCTTCTTGCCACTTTATTTTAAGTTTTTCAATTGCCTCTAGACCACTCCCCTTGACGTTTGAAGATAAGAGTACTTCAATAGCCTCTTTCCCGAAGATATCATGACATTCTTCAAATTCATTACTTTCCTTTAACGCAATCAATATTTTTAACAATCGCATCGTCAATTTAATATTATGAGGCGTTAATCTCAGTGCTTGCTGAATAGCGTCAAGTGCGGGTTTAAGACGGTTTTTTTCGAAATGCTCAATCGACATGTCATTCAATTGTTTAGGAGAAAAATTAATTTCAACACGCTCAATACTTTCTTGTTCGATGTATTTATTGATGACTTGGCTCGTCAGTGAATCACCTGAAACTTGATTACTAATGACATCTAACATTTTCAATGCCTCTTCACGCATACCTAATTCATGAAATACTTTAACTTTGTCAAGGTTGTCTTCAATTTGAGTGGATGCTTTCAAGTCAACGTGATTTAAAATGAGCTTAGTCGCTTTACCTTTATGTTCTCGCACAATATATAAACGTGCTTTTATCACTAACAACTGCTGTTTGAATTCACTTATATCGTTACTATATTCACTTTCAAGTTGTTTAATGTTTTTATCTGTTTGCTTTAAAACAATAGATGCCCTTCCGTCTGTAAGTGCGCCAGCTAAGTCAATACCTGATCGAATCAGGTTTAAAAGGAGTTCAGGGGAATCATGAATAGAGTTTTTTGCTTGTTTGACGATATTACGTGTCGCAATATATTGTCCTTCATGGTCATGATTAAGACGCGCTAAATCCCATGATTTTTTATTACGTTCAATATTTCGTGGCGATAACTCAGTGGCTTTTTTTATCTCATCGTAAGCTTTGTCAAATTGCGCTTGTTCAATATAATATTGAGCAAGCATATCGTGAGCACCAAACCGAGTAGCAGGTTTTTTTATCAGTTTTTCGAGTAAGTCATAAATATCCTTAATACGTCCTTGTTTTAATAAAGACTTTACATAACCCAAATATACCCAAGCATAGGTATAGGTTTTCATTAAACCTTTATAGAAACCTTCTGCTGTCTCGAACTCTAAAAGACTTAAATAAGCCTCACCTTTCATACGTGATATGTTTGAATGAAAATGATGTAAACGCTCATTAGCTAAATGACGGTCTGCAAAATAAATAACTTTTGAAAAACTCTTCGTATCGCTCGCTCGATACATATTGAATAATTGCTTCTTAATTTGCAAAGTATGTATTAAGCGTTCTTTGACATTTTTAGGCGCAAGTGGCTTTACCCAAAAATCATCAGGCTGCAATTCTACAATAGAATTAACGAGAGACTCATTGGTTTCAGTACTAAGAAAAATGAGTACAGTGGTTTTATTAACATGGCCTCTAAACTTTAATTCTTCGAGTAAATGAAAACCATCTTTATCACTGTTAACATTAAATGAGCAAATAACAATATTAAAACGTTCTGTTTCACATAACCTTATACCGTAATAAGCATTTTCAGCACATTTTACGTGATTAATACCAATGTCATATAATCCCCTTTTTAAGGTGTCATGAACTAACCGGTTGTCGTCTATTATTAATACAGTAAGTTGAGAAAAGTCATCTAGCTCATTTTTTTCAGTAATTTCCATTTAACATTTACCTTTAGATCATTTTTCTTGCGCAGTAACTCGCCTATGTTCGCACGTTTTAATCACCTTGTTTTTCTCATGATTTTTATAGTTTTTCCATGCCAAAATTTCATTAATATGTCGAAAACAGCCAAGACAAACATCGTCCGTATTCAAACAACAGTTTCTCGTACAAGGACTGGCTACGTTAGTGTTTTTATCCGCTTCAAAAGTCACTTTATATTGCCTCAGCAAACAGACTTAACAGCCGTTTCTGATGATTCAATTGTCCAAACAACACCATAATCAGCTGATGTTCATGTATTTTATCTTGATTAAGTTCAAACAGTAATTGTTTACACGTATCAAGCAAGTTTTGAGCAGCTAATATTGTGCCTGTTTTCATTAAATTATGGATCAAGCTTATACCTAAGGGGTAATTTTGCTCATCAAGCGCTGTCGATAATTGTCTAACCACATCATTAATATCAGCAATGTAATCATCAAGCATCACGATTGCCAGTTCTGCAGAACCTTGGGTGTTTGCATATTGTTCTAAATTAAGCGGCTCCGACTGATTACTTCTCGATGCGGGTGTTAAATCTAACGCCGAGTGTACTTGGTCAATTTCTTTACTCGTATGCCGCTTTTGGCTGTCGTTATTTTGCTCTTCTAGCGGTGCATTAGAAATTGCTTGAGTTTGCTTTGCCTTTAGCCAAGGCTGTAAAAGTGTCACTAAAGCGTCAATATCATCAAGTCTGGGGACAACAGAGACACGCCACTTCTCTGCCAATGATGGAATATTTTTTGTTGAAAAGCTACTTTTACTAAAAGTAAATATATCGCGGCGAACGCCTTTACCTGCAGCCATTTCAATAAAAGGTGATTGCTCAAACCCAGTAAATAATAATAAATATCGCCCAGAACTCCAAAATTTAGACATAGCCTTAGGCTGAGAAACAATTTTCACTTGTAATCCTAACCACTGTAAAATACGTATTAACGTTAGGTGCTTAGTAGGAGCTTCTACAGCAAAAAGTACTTCAACCTGTGTCATTAAATACTGATGTTCGATAAACAGACTTGCATTAAGTTTATGATTACTCGCTTTTTCTGTTGTTAAAAAATCATAGATACTTTGTTGTAACGCAGATATTTGTAGCGGGTTAGCTCCTTGTTCAAACAAACCATGCCGCTCTATAGGAGCATTGAAATTGGGTTGTATAACGAAGAGTTTGGGCTGAATATTTGTTGCTAAGCTCGATATATGTTGCTGGATTTTTTCAAACCACTTTATATAAAGATCGCTACCTAAAATAACCAGATCAACCCTGTTACTCATCAGTTTTGTTGTGCTTAAACGCGGAAAAATTAACGCTGGTTTTGCTAAGCTTTCAATTAAACCATTAGCTGAAACAAGCGCTTTTTCGATAATGCCACAGATGTTGTTGTCACTTGAGAGTAATAAAACATTCGTTTGCTGCAAATCAATTTTATTTACTGATATTTCTTGAACAATATCAGTAAAAGCAATCGGTAACGTAAATGAGAATTGATAACCGTTTTCTTGAAATTGAACATTTTTGTCCGTGACATTTAAAGTGTCAAAAAGTAGGCTCAAGTAGGCAAGAGTATCATTTGTTGTTATTTTCGCAGACTCCGAACTTTCCACCAATAATAGACGTTTTATTTCCTCAGGTACTTTTGCTATTGCCTTTTTGGCTATAACAGAAAAGTCAAAACGCACCATTTGCTGACCTTCGTTTTTATCAATGACACGGGTACTTATTTGTAAGGTAGCTTTAAATAAGTCAACAAGCAGTAATCGACAAATGCCATTTAAAAGTCGGTGGAATAAACGTATATCCAATTTCGCGTGTGTTAACAATTGTTCGTCCTGGAGATAGTAAATATTATTACGCTGAAAATGTGTATCGCTAATAATATTAAGTAGTGCCGCATCTATTTCGTTGTACAAGGCGACATCGCTCAATGTCATCGGTTGTAAAGCAGACGAAAACTGATTTCGAATTTCATTTTGTCGACACCAATCAAAGATGCGTGATAATTGCCGATAAACCTGAAGTGAGGTAACACCAGAGCCAATGGATACACTCTGACTTTGCAACATAGTACGTACCACCATATTACTTAACTTTTCGTTATCGGTGTTATGTTTAGATATTAGCTGCAGACTTTTTTTATCACTGACCTGTTCTAATTTATTTATAGCGTTTTTCAGCTTTTTAATTTCTTCAACTTGTTGACTACTATTTTTATTAGTAATTTGTAGCTCTAAAAGTTGTTGCTGAAATTCTTTTTCACTATGTGCAGGATTAACCATTGTTTCTAGGGCTATTTGCATTTTTTCTGCAATTTTTTTATTTTCCATAGAATTCAAAAAATTGGGGGTAAGTTTTTCATCTCCATTGTTAACCCTACTTTCAATAAACGCCATAAATAGCGGTACACTTTCTTGGCCATACTTTTTTATTTTTCTCTTGGTATTGAATATCATGCTCACTAAAAATAAAAAAAGTAGCGCAATAAAACCAAGTATCGCTAACTGTAAATGTTGGTTGCTTAGAACGATTTTTTGTTGGCTTAGTAAGGTTGTTACCTTGGCAGGAAGCCAATCGATTAATAACAATTTTTTATTTAATGAAACAGACTCTACGAATGAAAAGTCCAACACTAGTTTTTGTAATTGTTGTTGCTGTTGTTTTATAAATTCGACATATAAACGCGACAACCATAAATGGCTACGCCACTTTGCCACCGTATTTTGCTGTGAAAATAATAACTGTTCTAACATTATTAATTGTTTTGTTAATAACGAAGTATTTTTACTGACCACATTTTTAGTCGGTAAATAACTTGTTAAAGCTTGCCTTAGCTCAGTACTTACATCATCAAAATCAAGAATAGAATACTGAAGATTTAATTGTTGAAAGGCTAACAATGCATGGATAATTGTTTGTTGTAATTGTTGCAAATGACTCAGTTCCGTTATTTGCGTTGCGTAGGCTTTAGCTCTTGTTGCCGTTACGTTGTCAGTAAACTTGTCTGAACTGATTTGCTGAAGTAATAGTTTTTTTTGTCGCTGCTTTTGTTTAATATCAGTCGATATCTGATCATTAATAAGCTGTAATTGAATAATCGTATTTTGTTTTAGCTGGTAGTTTCTATCGTGATTTTTAGTCAATTTATCAACAACACCAGCAAACTCTTTATGACCTATATACATTAAATCTAGCTGAGGTTTATTATTGTTTATCAATAGTGAAATATTATTAATTTTTTGTTGGGCCTTTACATAGTCAGGCTTTAACTTATCGGCATGTGTACGTTGAGCTAAATTATCTAGTGCCAAATAAGTCAGTAATACTTGCTGTTGCCTTTGGTTTTGTTGCGTTAATAACGGCAGATCTTTCTCTGCGAATGAGGTAACTTGATTGTCGCGAAAGACTAAAAGTGCGGTTATCACAGAGAATATAAGAAAGGAAAGTAAAGCAATCCTAAAAAATCGTCCTGATAATTGCTGAGAAAAGTAACGAGAAACGTCCATATTGTTCTATACCTTCAACGGTAAATTTATAGAAAAATACAGTGTAGGGAATTATCACTAAGAATCAACGATTTTTAATGGTTATCAATGCTTTCATTTTATAAAAACTTAACTTCTTTTGGTGACCCAAGCCCATTCCATTTCACAAACAATAGGCTTTTTTTGTGATTCATCGGTAATTTCTACACTGACCATTAAGCTGCCCTTGTCGGCATTTTCTATCTGTTCAATGTCGGCTTCACTTAACACAGCGACCGCAGATAAACTTCCCTGCATTCGCCTTTCAAAGTTTATCGTCATACTTTTTAGTAAAGGTACACAACGGTCAGGTACATTCATACCAAAAACAATACCCGTTGCTGATTCTGCCAATAATGCAGCAGCAATGGCGTGAATACCGCCAATATGGTTTTGTACTTTCTTTTTATTTTCTAAAAACAATACAGCTTTGGTGTGCGAAACTGAAATAAGCTTTATTGATGAAGTACCGGCAAACTTTACCGTAAAACAAAAAATTTTAGTCAGTAAAAAAGAGCGTATAAAACGCGGCATTTTATTAACTTTACTGATGATTTTTCCAAATTTATTCGCCATAAGTTATTCACATTCTGTTAATTTAAAAGTAGTGTCGCGCAAACTGGTCTGACCTGCAAGGCATTTTACTATACTACAGAATATCTTGCGTTTTAATGTTGTAGTTTCTAAGACATTCCGTCTTTTGTCCGGTACACATGTCTCGAATTATGAAAAAGGTTATTTCATAATAATCAATAACATTAATTGGTTGAGGTGATATAAAGCTTGAAATAATCCGCCCTACTGCCGTTTTGCGGTTGAAATTGAATGTTGAAGGACTTTTCAAAATCAAACTTTTAGTTTAAGTCGAAATATTGCAGTTTTTTTAGTTTTATTTGCTAAATTTTACTTAAAGAGGTATTTTTTATTTTGGCGCTAGCCACACTTGTACGCGAGTGAAAAAGAGCAAAACACCTAAAAAGATCTTAGTAATACCTAATCTATTACAAGCAACACATAAAAATTTTATAAATTAAGACATGCCTTGAGCAAATCATGTTGTAATCGCGTATAACGATAATTGATAGCAGTATTGAAGCTGCCTTAGGCATATGGATATGGATATGTTTATGAAAAATTTACAACCATTAGTTCATGCTACTCACTGCGTGCTTAAAATTACCATCCCATCAATTAAAAAAAGCCAGATATATGAAGCAATTGCCTCATACAGTGGCTTTAAAAGTTATGCCGCTTTTCAATTGACAGATGAGTTACAAGTAACTAATAAAGAACAAGCAAATCGACAATGCTTTGAACGAATGCTCGATATTGGTTTTGTTGCTGATTAAGCATTGTTAATAAATCAACATGCGGAAAATTGTGGGAAGAGCTTAAGACTCTTAACCTCGATGATATTTGGGATTTTTATAACCATGCATCTTATGATGAAAAACTCTCTTCTCTAGATATGCTGGATGCATTGAAATCGTTTATGAACACCAGAAATTTGGAAGCAAAGTTAATTGGATTGGTATAAAACTGAGGTCATGCAAAACCCAAATAAAGAAAGGGTCGCAGATGTTATTGCAAATACTAGCCCACATGAGGAAAAATGGTTCTGGTATTATTTTGGCAAATTATATGACTTTGATGTAACTAATGACGAGCATGTTGCTATAAATGCTGATACTGGTGAAGAATATGATGGATATGGTCCTGTCTCGGTGGCCGGATATTCAAGTATTTTGATGCCTGAAATCTCAGAGTCTTCGAAATTAGAAATGCAAAAAGTAGTGACTAGCCTCTTTTCAAAAAGCATCAAATAGTTAAAAACAGCAGAGTTATAGCAAAAATTATTTCTCTGCTCATTCAAATTAAAAGCAATAATTCATAAGTATACAATGTGATTAAGAGGAATTTTATGGATAAGCAAACGTTTATTGATTCATGCTATACGCAACTGACTTCTATATTCAAAGAAGTCAAAGACTACAAAAAAGATGATAAGAAAAAACATAGGTTAGAAGGGTATCTTCATGCAGGTAAGGCTCTCGGTGTGATTTCCAATGAGGAAGCACTTAATTTGATGGAAAATGCACATCTTGAGGTGTTTGGTGAAACTATAGAATCGAGGAAATCTCGCAAAGCAAACCTAAGAGAGGCCGTTGCAAGGGGCGATGATGGTTATATCGACATTCCCGCCTATGAGAGAAATAAAGGTGGTTAGGAGCAGACTAAAATTGAAGAATGCCTATTATTTCAAAAGAAATGCCATACCTGAATGGGAAAGTATATCCTTTTTGGTATAACAACTTCTATTAGTGATTAGCCAAGTTAATCATCGTCATAATCTTCATCTTGACCACTACAAGACGCTTTATGAACGGTAACTACAAAACGCCGTAAATAGAATATTTAACTCACTTAAAAATGTTATCTCTTATCAAAAAAATTGTTCGATAGCTTAATACGATTTGTAACTTTAAAACATTATACTAAACTTACCTAAGCAGATGTATCCGAGTATAAGCAGATATATCCGAGTATAAGTAACAGAATTTTTTCTCTTTTAGCTCACAAAACTGGTGTGGATCATTCTTTATACGACAGAATAAACATTAAATTATTGTGGACCTTAAGTATTATCAATAAGAGGCATATATGAATACACCCCAAAGTAATAAACTCTACTCAATAAAAACAAAGTTGGTTGCTAGCTTTAGCCTTTTAATTTTTTTCTTAGTGATATCTGCATGGTTTGGAGTGAGAGGAATGTCTAACATAAACAATCAACTCAATGACATTGTTGATATATCTGTCGAAAAAGTTAAGCTTGCTGCACGAATAAATCAAAATCTTTTATCTATATCGAGGGCTGAAAAGAATATTATATTAGCAAACACTCAAGAAGAGATGGATATATTTTCTACCAACACAGATTTAGAAAACACTGAAATGAGCAAGCGCCTGGCCAAGTTAAGAGTATTACTTGATGGTAATGGTAAAAAAATATTAGATGATTTTGCTAACACTTGGGATCAATACATAAAAATAAACACGGAAGTTCGAACACTGGCTAGACTTAACTCGAATAAAGTCGCCGGAAAATTATCCAGAGACGAGGCCCGTTTGGCCTATGATACTGCATCTAAATCAATCATTGCCGTTGTAGCTCGTAACGACCTAGCTTTGACTGCAGTCAAACGTTTAGTCGATGCAAAGCTTGTTGCCGAACGCATTAAACTTGCGGCACGTATCAATCGTAATTTAGTTGAAATTCAACGTGACGAAAAAAACATGATTCTCTCCACGCAACTTGAAAGCATTAATGAGTACGCCACAGCCATTGACATCACTCAAAAAGATATTTATGAACGATTGACGGCCCTAAGAGCCCTTGTACCTAAAGAAGATAGACAAGAAATAAAAGATTTTACCCTTGCTTACGAACAATATATGACCTTAAACCAAAAAATAAGAGATGCTACACGAGAAAATGGGAATCAACGCGCGTTTGACCTGTCAACAAACCAAGGCCGCATCATCAGTGATCAAGCCAGTGATTTAATGGCTAAACTGGTGAAAAAAGCAGAAAGTGATATGTCTCATGACTCACAATTAAGTGACAACCAATATGCGACAGCGCGCAATATAATGTTAATACTTACCCTTATAGGCCTTATAACCGGTAGTACGCTTGCTCTTTATATTTCGATGAGTATCGGTGGCGCGTTACAACGATTAGTCAATCGACTATATATTGCTCAACGCGAGGGTGATTTAACCGTTGTTATTGACGAAAGTGCCAAAGATGAAACCGGTGATGTTTCCCGTGCCTTCAATCAATTTACTGCCCAGATACACACTGTAATTAGTGAAGTAACCTATTCTACGGAACAGCTCTCAAGCTCCGCAGAAGAGTTATCGACGGTTAGTCAGCAGACAGGTCAAGGCGTAGAGAACCTTGGAAGTGAAATAGAACAAGTTGCCACTGCAATGAATGAAATGGCAGCAACAGTTCGAGATGTTGCCAGTAATGCTGAGCAAGCAGCAAGTTCTGCAAAAGAAGCTAATGTCAGTGCAGGTAATGGTGCCAATGTTGTAAAGGAAACAATAGAGTCAGTGGGTCTATTGGCAAGTGAAATTGAACACTCTGCAGAAGCCATTAATAAACTAAAAGTTGATAGTGAAAATATTAGTTCAGTCTTAGATGTGATTAAAAGTATTGCTGATCAGACAAATTTATTAGCACTCAATGCTGCTATAGAAGCAGCTCGAGCAGGAGAACAAGGACGTGGTTTCGCTGTTGTCGCTGATGAAGTGCGTTCGCTAGCACAGCGGACGCAACAATCCACTTCAGAAATTGAAATTATGATCGATAAAATACAAAATGGCACCATTGCTGTTGTTGATAGTATGAACAAAAGCCGTGAGCAAACACACCATGTAGTAGAAAAAGCCGATGAAACAGGTCAAATGCTCACACTAATTACCTCATCAATCACTGCAATTAATGATATGAATTGTCAGATTGCAACTGCCTCAGAAGAGCAGTCTGCTGTTGCAGAAGAAATTAATCGCAATGTTGTCAATGTACAAGAATTAACCATTCAATCGTCTACATCAACGTCACAAATAGCAACAACCAGTGTTGAATTAGCAAAGCTGGGTGAAGCACTTAATACGCAAGTTAGGCAATTTAAAATCTAAATCGTTATTTGTATAATCTGTAACTAACAACCTATGATTGTTAAAAATTGAGATCACTTGAGGCTAAAATACGCTACAGTGACCAAAATATTTTCTTTATAGCTTAAGACTTATCAACAGATATTTACATTTAAGGACCATTGAGGTGGATTTTTAACAAAAAAGACAGGGCTGTCGTAAAGTATAAAAGCGCCGTGGGCGCTTTTATTTGAAAGGTATTGATAAAGGGCATTACAATTTAAAAAAGTGTTCTTGATAAACTTTCATTTCAGCAATTGACTCTAAAATATCATCAAGGGCTAAATGAGCCCCCGTTTTTACCACTTTATCTAATACTTCAGGTTTCCAGCGACGCGCTAATTCTTTAACGGTACTGACATCTAAATTTCGATAATGAAAGTAATCTTCAAAATCAGGCATGTACTTATTGATAAAGCGCCTGTCTTGTCCAATGCTATTGCCACACATTGGTGATTTTCCTTTTGGTACATATTGCTCAACAAATTTTATCGTTGCCTGAGTAGCATCGGCTAAAGTACTTAAACTTTCACGGCAACGCGCAGTTAAACCTGATTCACCATGGTGTTCTATACACCACTGACTCATATTATCTAAGACTTCATCACTTTGATGAATCGCAAAGACTGGCCCTTGCGCTAAAATGTTTAAATGGCTGTCGGTGATAATACTGGCAATCTCTAAAATCACATCCGTATCAGGCTCTAATCCTGTCATCTCTAAATCTAACCAAATTAAATTTGTGTCGCTACATGTCATACCGCTTCCTTAATAATGCCAACTGTTTACTGAGACCAATTTCATCCATTGATCGCCCACATATGCAGGGTTAAATACGCTAAGGCAGCGTTGTTTTAATCTTCAACGTCTCGGCAAAAATCAATTGCGCGCCTTGCTTTGATTTGTTTTCCCCATACATAATAAAATCACAAACGTAATAAAACTGATATTACTATTACAAGTATATTAGATGAATTGTGATTTAGTCAGTATAATACGTACAATGAACTGTGATTAAAACTTTTTGTCGCATTAGCCTTTTTTTAAACAAGAGTGAAACTCCATAATTAACATGATAAAACCGCATGTCTAAGATAAAAAAGCTGACTAAAGGTCAGACAAGACGCATTAAAGATAATCAAGCGAAAAAACTGCGTAATAAACCTGAACAAGTGCAATGGCAAGACACTGAACTAGGTGAACCTGAAAACGGTACAATTCTCAGCCGTTTTGGTCAGCATGCTGATGTTGAGGCGGAAAATGGCGATTGCATTCGCTGTAATATTCGCCGTGGTGTTAAGTCTTTAGTCTGTGGCGATAAAGTGCTATGGCGTAGAGGTAAAGAAACTCAGCATAGTATTTCAGGCGTAATAGAGGCTGTACACGAGCGTACGTCGGTATTAAGCCGCCCTGATGTTTATGACGGTGTAAAACCTATTGCTGCCAACATTAGCCAAATACTCATCGTTTCTTCTGTATTACCTGCCTTTAATCCAGATATTATCGACCGATATTTAGTGGCCGCAGAACAAACAGGTATTACACCGGTTATCTTACTCAATAAAACCGATTTACTTGATGAGGCCACCAAAACAGAAATTGAGAAGCACCTTGATATTTATCGTGATATTGGTTATCAAGTAATCTATGTCAGTAATGAATCTCAACACGGTATAGAAGAACTCAAAAAACAACTCAGTGAACATACCAGTATTTTTGTGGGTCAGTCGGGTGTTGGTAAGTCAACACTTACTAACACGCTAATGCCTGAACTTGGTTTAATGACCAAAATAGTCTCTGAAAATTCGGGATTAGGTCAACACACCACAACGGTTGCTCGTTTATATCATTTTAAACAAGGTGGCGATTTAATTGATTCACCCGGTATTCGAGAGTTTGGCCTTTGGCATTTAACTCCCGCAGAAGTTTATGGTGGTTTTATTGAGTTTGCAGATTACTTAGGTGGTTGCCGATTTAGAGATTGTAAGCATCAACAAGACCCCGGTTGTGCATTAATTGCCGCAGGAAAAGAGATGAAAATACACCCTAAACGTTTAGCAAGTTTTCAACGAATATTAGCCAGTTTAGGCGATAATAAATTAACCTCCCGTTTTAATAACTAAATTAATATAGATAATATAAAGGAAATTCAGTGCTTTTAAATAAATTAAAAATCACCCTTCAATACCTTATGCCTAAACATTTGATTTCTCGTTTAGCGGGAAAGTTTGCTGCTGCAGAATGTGGCCGAGTAACGACGAAAGCCATTGAAGCATTCATTAAGAATTACGACATCAATATGTCTGAAGCCAAGCTTAAAAATGCGGAAGACTTTAAAACCTTCAACGATTTTTTTACCCGTGAACTTGAAAATGGTGCTCGCCCTATTGATAAAGATGAAACAACACTTTGCTACCCTGTTGACGGTGCCATTAGCCAACAAGGTGATATTGAAGACGGACGTTTAATTCAAGCTAAAGGCTTTGATTATTCATTAGAAACCCTACTCGGTGGCTCATATAACACCGCCAAGCCATTCCAAGGCGGTAAGTTTTCTTGTATCTATTTAGCACCAAAAGATTATCATCGTATTCATATGCCACTGGCGGCAACATTACGAGAAATGATTTTTGTGCCTGGTGATTTATTTTCTGTTAACCCATTAACGGCGAATAACGTGCCTAACTTGTTTTCTCGTAATGAACGTGTCGTTGCTATCTTTGATACAAAAGCAGGTCCAATGGCAATGGTACTGGTAGGTGCAACGATTGTTGCCAGCATAGAAACAACTTGGGCAGGCACGATTACCTCACCCAAAAAGAAAGGTATTTTTAGAGAAAATTACCCCGCTGATGGCGATGACGCGATCACTTTTGAAAAAGGTGACGAGATGGGACGTTTCAAACTTGGCTCTACGGTAGTTTCGACCTTTGCGCCTAATATGATTGAGTTTAGTGGCGATGCCCGTGCCGGTACTGTTACGCGTTTAGGTGAGCATTACGCAAATATCGTTAACGCTGATTAGCCATGAAAATAATTGCTCATCGAGGCGCTAGTGGAGAATTTCCTGAAAATACACTATTGGCTTTTGAGCAAGCAATAAAACAGCAAGCCGATGGTATTGAGCTTGATGCTCAATACCATCAATCGTCAGGTCAGTTTGTTTTATTACACGACGCCTTCGTCATCAATAACGCTGGGCAAGCTTTATCTTTTGAAGACTTTTCACTTGAAGCCCTTTTAGCTATCACCCACAATAATCAAGCCACCACAACATTAGATAAAGCATTGGCAACGATTAACGGTCAGTGTTTAGTTAACATTGAATTAAAAGCAACGACTAGTGATAAAACACTCATAACAACGATTGTTGATGCGTTAAAGCAGCTGTTAAATGGCTTTATTGAGCGTAAGCAATTTACCTATTCACAATTTGTTATCTCTGCTTTTAATCACCCGCTATTATTAAAAATCAAACGGGATATCCCGCAAGTAAGTACTGCGGCACTTATTGCACACTGCCCATTAACCTTTGATGAATTTAAACAGACATTGCAGGTAAAATCAGTAAACCCGTCTATACATTGCTTAAACCAAAACTTAGTCAATAGTATTCATCAGCAAGGCTTAGCTGTTTGGGTTTATACCGTAGACCGAGAACAAGACATACAACAATGCATGCAACTAGGCGTTGATGCTATTTTTACTAACTATCCAACTCGTACTAGGTTAATTATTAACAAAAAACAAAAAAACAATAATTAAAAAACCTTTGTTATCAGCACTCTATTTCAAAAAATCATCAATAACTCGAAAAGTGGTTGCTCATTTTATCAACACAAGATACGATTACATTCGTATTTAACTCATAATTATTCACAGCATTAAGGAATTTCAATGGCTCGAGATAATACAAATATCAAGCCTACAGAAGCAGAGTTAACTTTGCTTAATGTTCTCTGGAAAGTTGGTCCAGCAACCGTTCGTCAGGTACATGACGTTGTTAGTAAAACTCAAAAAACGGGTTACACTACTGTTTTGAAAATTTTACAGATTATGCATGAAAAAACGTTGGTCATTCGTGACGAAAGTAATCGTGCGCATGTATATGCGCCCTCGAACAGTGAAACATTCACTCAGTCATCGTTATTAAAAGACTTGGCGACAAAAGCTTTTGGTGGTTCTACATCAAAGTTAGTTATGCGAGCTTTAGATGAGTCTACGAGTAAAGAAGAAATTGCCGATATTCGTCAATTACTCAACGAGCTAGAAAAATAATAGCTAAAATAACCGGTATAGTCGTACGTTAAAATGTACATAAACACGGAAGGATAATGCCCGATAATTTAATGAGTAGTCCCTTTTTATACAATTTATCGTTGACTCTTATCCATTTTATTTGGCAAGGGCTTTTTGTTGCGCTTGCCTTAAAGTTAGCATTAACATTTACGTCTTATAAAAAACCACAGTGGCGGTATGTCTTTTCGTCACTGGCGATGGTTGCAAATCTATTACTGCCCTTCTTCACCTTCTACATCATTTCGCAGGCTGACTTTCAACAATTTAGCCCTTTACTAAACAACAGCATATTATTAGCTGACATTATTAATGGTGATGCGCAAAGCACGGCGACTTGGTATGCCAATACTGTTGAATATTTACCCTACTTATCATTAACATGGATAGTAATTAGTTTTGCTTTAGCGGTTAAACTATTTATTGAATTATATAATGTTAATCAACTTCCCAAAACAGGTACATCTCCAGCAGAACCTGAACTTGAAGCAAGATTTCACCGATTAGTTCAGCAAGTAAAGTTAACATGTACACCACAAATTTTAATTTCACTAAAAAATGATGTACCTATGGCTATTGGTTGGATGAAGCCTGTAGTGCTTATTCCAGTATCTATGCTTTCAGGGCTAACACCAGCACAACTAGATATGCTTATTCTTCACGAACTAGCTCATATTCGTCGCCACGATTACTTAGTGAATTTTATACAAACCTTAGTTGAAATATTTTTGTTCTTCCATCCAGGTGTTCGTTGGGTTTCTAAGCAAATGCGTAATGAACGTGAGTATTGTAGTGATGATATCGCCGTTCAACATTGTGGTAACCCTGTTGCTTATGCGCATACCCTAGCGGATACTGCGTCGATATGTAACAGTCATCGACATCACTCTATTCCTGCAATGGCGATGGCAGCGTCTGGAGGCGACTTAAAACAGCGAGTGGTACGTTTAATTGATCAAAACCAGCATTGCTCAACGACGAATAATTCAGGAAAATGGTTAGCCTCTATTGCAATTATTCTTTCAATTATCGCTGTGGGCAGCAAGAAATTCATCCAAATCCCCACCTTAGATATAAGCACAGGCACTATTTCTTTATATCGTAATTCTGATGATAACTTCAACACCCATAGTAATGACAATACTAAAGTAACCTTACCCGCTTTAGCGCAACAATTATTACATCAAAAAAATGACAATATACCCTTAAAAAATAAATTACTTGAAACTGTTTCATCGCCATCTATGCAGCGTATTTCAACGAATAATATTAGCGCATTAAAAATAAAAAAAGCAACCCCAAAAGCGTCTATTGAATTAGCCAACGACTTTAGAAACACGAGTGCTCAAGCTAACCTTAATGAGGTGAATGCGTTAAGTCTTTCAGCTAAAGCAACTGAGAAAAAAATAACCGCTATTGAGGATGTAACGATTCAACCCGTGACCAATTTCACCGGAAATTTGGTCGTTGAAGAAAATAAATCACCGCTTACTTCTACTCAGCAAGCAGCGGATAAATCATTACCAGAATTAGTATTAACTAAAAGAATAGTCTCGAATAAATCAATCTCTGAATTAGCTTTTGAACGCACCGACTCAACCAGAGATGGGGCAATATTAAAGAACCCATATGCCCAACAAGTCGCAAACTTAGCAAGAGCGCCTTCAATAGAAACTTCTCAATTAACGCTGCCAGCGAATATCAATTCAAAAACTGTAGAACAGGTACTCTCATCAAAAAGTGAATCTGCTATTAACTTTATGCCTATTCGCTCATCAGCAAAACTACTGACGTCAACTTACCCAAAGTATCCATCGAACGCCAAACGTAAGGGTATTGAAACCGATATTGAAGTCACGTTCACAATAGATAAAAACGGCTATATTCGTGACATTCAATACGGTAGTGAAGGTAAAGTAAGTTACTTCCGTAATACTATTCGCACATCATTAGAAAAATGGCGTTTCACACCTGCGAGTTATAACGAACAGCCGATAGAAAGCACCATGTCTAAAATCTTTTCGTTTAGTCTTGCTCGATAACAAAGCTAAAACTATTCAAAATGATGAGGCCTTCTTTTCTCGCTAGCACGACGAGACTTCATTTTCGGTTTTTGCTCTTCTGTTAATAATGCTATAAAGCGATGCTTTGTCTGTGCTTTAATCAATGCCATTTGTGCAAAACTATCTTGATACTGACTTTGTAAGTCAATAAAAGCTTGTTCGTTAAAGTCGTCTTCCATCATTAAAATTTCACTTTGTTGATGAAAATTTTGCAAACTATCCTTTAACACTAAGCGACTTTCTTTTGCCTGTTGGTAAATAGCTTTTACTTGCTGTCGCTGTTCAAAAGTGAGTTCTAAATACCTCATCATTTTTTTCAACTTATGCTGCATAAAACCTTCAGATTTTTGCATAGATTTAGTCGCATGCTTTTTATGTTTATGACCATGACCTTCATCATTATTCAAGGCAAAAGCGGAAGTGCTCGCTAATGACATCGTTAACACGGCACTGGCTAATAATACTGATAATTTATTTTTCATTGGGTAATCCTTATTGTTTATAGATACTATCAATTGAGTAAATGATTTGGCGGTTTAAGGAGCTAAGTGGGCTAATTCATTAACTTAAGTGATATAACTATAAACTCTGCAATGCAAAGAAACGCAAGCCAGTGTAAATTTTATGTAAAGGCTCGAACAAAGTAAGTTTTCTACTAAGAGTTAAGTTAATATCAACACTAGCCAAATAAGCCTTCTAAGTATGATGATGCAAAATTATGAGTAAACAGAAAATATTGATCATAGATGACGACAAAGAACTCACTGAATTATTAGCGGAGTATTTATCATATGAAGGCTTTGAGCTCGAGGCTTGTCATGATGGTGTTGCGGGTTTAGCACGTGCATTTGATGAGTCTTTTTCGTTAATATTACTCGATGTCATGATGCCAAAACTTAATGGCTTTGAAGTATTAAAAGCCTTGGGTGGTCAGCATAAAACGCCCATTTTGATGTTAACGGCTAAAGGCGATAACGACGATAGAGTTTTAGGGTTAGAGCTTGGCGCTGATGATTATTTAGCAAAACCTTTTCAGCATCGTGAATTACTCGCGCGTATTAACGCAATTTTACGACGAATAAAAATAGTAAAAACCAGAGAAGGTAAAATTAACAATCAACTGATCAATGCCGTGAGATTAGATCACGCAACACGCCAAGTTTTCTGTCATCAACAATTAGTAGAATTAACGGGGACTGAATTTCAAATACTCGATTTATTGATGAATAATGCTAGTCAAATCGTCAATAAAAATGAAATATCAGAACAAATTCTAAAGCGAAAACTTAGTGCTTTTGACCGCAGTATCGACATGCATATCAGTAACATACGCCGCAAGTTACTCGAATTTTCTCCAAGCGATAAATTAAAAACTATTCGTGGTGCTGGTTATATATTCCTTGCAGGAGAAAGCCTAGGGAATAATGAATAATGATCACTAAAATTAGACGTTCATTTTCATCTATTGGCTTCAAAATATTTTTATGGTTTTGGCTTTTCGCCTTAAGCTCGATTATTGCGACGCGATTCATCTCAGCACAATTAGCAGAAAACAGTATTATATTGCCTGCACATCCTAACGACCAAAAAAAATTAAACCGTCTCGCTAATCGAATTGAAAGCAAAAATATTACCGCCAGTGAACTTTTGCGATACCGACCTAAAATATCTCATGATGCCATTATTATTAAAGATATTAAAAGTGGTGAATTTACCACCGATAATAATCCATTTTTAAATAATTTAGTGAGCTACCTAGAAATAAATAGTTTTCCTGCAATTACCAGTATTCAATTTCCAAGATCTCGTATTACCGGCCCTAAAAATATTACCTTAGACAACAAGCCTGTAGCACTATATTTAGTGGTTAAAGGTAAATCACGACACTTTAATTCTTTTATTATGCAACTTCCAAATTGGTTAAAGTTAGCCATTCCTATTGCTGTTAGTTCATTACTCGCCTGGTTGTTAGCAAGAACATTAAGTAAGCCAATATTAGCAATAAGACGAGCGGCTACTGATATAGGTAACGGACAGCTCGATGCACGTATCAAGAATGCAGATAAAAGAAAAGATGAACTGGGTTCACTTGCGACCAGTTTCAATACTATGGCGGATAAATTATCACTTAACCTCACTGCTAATCAGCGTTTATTAGCTGATGTTTCCCATGAATTACGCTCCCCAATGACTCGCCTACAACTTGCCGTAGGCTTAGCGCAACAATCAATTAATAAGCCTGAACTTCAAAAAAAACATCTGGCCCGCTGCGAGTTAGAAGTCACGCGTTTAAATGAAATGATCAGTGATGTACTCTCGCTTTCTCGACTCGAAAATACCTTTCAAAAAATAAATTTGCAAACAGTTCACCTCGATGAATTGTTAACGGATATCTGTCAAGACTGCCAGTATATTGCTGATGAAAAACATATTTTAATTACCATGAATAATTTTTTATCACTGGACCTACTCGCTGATCAAAATTTATTAAGCAGTGCATTCAGTAACGTCATCATTAACGCCATAAAATATAGCCCAAAGAATAGCGAAGTGATTATTTCAATGCATCGCCTGATTGACAAACAACAAAACAGTATAAGCATTATTATCAGTGATAACGGTACCGGTGTACCTCAAAGCACCATAGAAAAGCTATTTCAGCCATTTTATCGTGTGGATGAAGCCCGAGATAGAAACAGTGGGGGGACAGGTTTAGGCTTAGCTATCGCACAACAAGCGGTATTGGCACACAACGGTAAGATAAGTGCTAAAAACAAAGACAGTGGTGGTTTATCGGTAAGAATCACTTTACCATTAACA
Source organism: Colwellia sp. MB3u-41 (assembly GCF_014076845.1). GTDB lineage: Bacteria > Pseudomonadota > Gammaproteobacteria > Enterobacterales > Alteromonadaceae > Colwellia_A. The sequence goes on along the minus strand of NZ_JACGUT010000077.1, from coordinate 229,706 downwards.
TAAATCACACATAATAAAAGAGTATAGTGTCAATCATCACCTTATCTGTACGCTTATTACAGGATTGAACAACATGACTTTAGCGCAAATCAGTACAGATGAATATTCCAAAGAAACCGCATTAACAACGTATTTATCCACCCAAATAAAGGCGTTTTGGCAACAAGGTGTTTTCTCATCTTTTAAAGGCATTGATGACATTAGAATAAATTATACTGCCTTCATTAACGCTCAATATCAAGAATGTCTTGTGTTGGTAACAGGCCGGTCAGAAAGTTACTTAAAATATCAAGAACTCGCCTTTGATTTACATCACCAAGGTTATAATCTCTTTATACTTGATCACCGTGGTCAAGGTTTATCAGAACGATTATTGAAAGATAAACACAAAGGATTTGTGAAAAGATTTGATGACTACGCTCATGACCTCAAACAATTCATCATGGAGGTTGTAACGCAATATTGCACGAATAATTTAACTAAAAGTGCCACGCCCCTCCCCCACTTATTAGCCCATTCAATGGGCGGTGCAATTGCTATTCGTATGATGCAATTATACCCAAACTCGATAAAGTCAGCTGTGCTATCGTCGCCAATGATTGCCGTTAACAATGGCAGTATTCCCAATTGGCTCGCTAAAGCTATTATTTACACCGCAGATAAGCTAAATTCATGGTTTAGTGATGAAGCTAATTACTTCATAGGACAAACAGGGTTTAGTAAAACACCTTTTACAGAAAATGAACTAAGTCATTCCGCGATCCGCTACCAAGTTTTTGTTGATGTTTATCAACAACACAAACAGATTCAATTGGGAGGTGTAACCGCGCATTGGCTTAAAGAAGCGATTATTGCCAATAAGCATATATTTGCGGATATAGACAACCTCACTACCCCTATTATTGTGATGCAGTCAGGCAATGACACAATTGTTTCAAATACCGCACAAAACGCTTTCTGCCTGCGATTACACCATAAAAATTCAGCGCTGAACCCTCACCGCAAACCTTTTATATTTAAAGGCGCTTTTCATGAACTTATGTTTGAAAAAGACGAGTACCGCACGCCGGCAATAAAAAAATCACTTGATTGGTTTAGAAAGCACTCAGCTTAATTTTTATGATTATTTTAGCGTTCAACAATTGAAGTAGGATCATGATGAATGAAGACTTCGCAAGGTGAAAACTTCGCTTCTATTTCTTTCTCTATAGCTTCACCAATACTGTGAGCTGCAAGTAAAGATAACCTGTCATCAAGCTCTAAGTGAAATTGAATAAAGCGATGTGGCCCAGATTGTCGCGTTCTTAGGTCATGAACACCTAATGTTGAATCATGAGACAACACAATTGCGGTTATTTGAGTAAGTTCATCTTCACTCAATTCGTGATCCATCAAGTTATGAACACTTAGATAGATAATCTTTAAAGCGCCACTTAATAACAGCAAGCCCACAGCACAAGTGAATGCGCCATCAGCATACTGAGAATACCCACTGCTTAAAATTAAAGCGGCAAGTACACCAAGATTGAGCAATAAGTCAGATTGATAATGTAAAGCATCGGCACTGATTGCGACCGAGCGTGTTTTTTTAATCACGAAACGTTGCAACAAAACTAACAAAAGGGTCATCACTATAGCGATAATAGTAACGATAATGCCGATTTCTGTTTTAACAACCAGCTTCGGGTTAATAATGCGGTCAAAGCCATGAAAAACCAGTAATAGTGCAGAACCTGTAACAAAGGCCGCTTGTACCAACCCAGCCAAACTCTCAGCTTTACCGTGACCAAATTTGTGTTTTTCGTCGGCGGGTGCCAACGCATAATGAATGATGACAACATTCATGAGTGAAGCAAATAAATCGAGCATTGAATCTGTTGCTGAAGCCAACATAGAACTCGCATCAGTTGCCAGCCAAGCATAAAGTTTCAATACAACGAGTAATAAGGCCGTAGCTGTCGCTGCAAAAGCAGCAATTTTCACCCAGTAACCGTAGTCATCATTTTTTGCTAAAGCTTTACTCATATTATTTACTTTTCCAATGTCACTCGTGAGGATGTAAGTTGTACAATATATTAATTCGTTTGGTATAATAGCTTATCATCTTTGAATTCAAGTATTATTAATATGTTAGACGTTGTTTTATTTCAGCCACAAATTCCACCAAATACGGGTAATATTATCCGCCTCTGCGCGAATACTGGCTTTAGGCTGCACCTAATAGAACCCTTTGGCTTTGATCTAGACGATAAAAAACTACGCCGAGCGGGTTTAGATTACCATGAGTTTGCAGCAATTAAGCGCCATAAAAATTATGAAGCTTTTATTGAAAATGAACAACCCAGTCGCGTACTAGCAATCACAACCAAAGCGACAAACTACTATGGCGATGTATCCTTTGAACAAGGTGACTATTTACTTTTTGGTTCAGAGACAAGTGGTTTGCCAGAAGAAGTAAGACAACAAATACCGGATAAAAACAAAATTCGTATTCCAATGGTTAAAGATAGCCGTAGCATGAATTTATCGAACGCAACGGCTGTTATTATTTTTGAAGCATGGCGACAAATGGGATTTGAAGGCTCAGTTTAAGGAACAGTAAGTTAACTTAAAAAGAGCTCCATTTGCAGTGTGTTAAGTTATTCGACAGTACGATCTCGGGAGAGTAAATCAGCGGCCGCTAACCTTGCTGATTTTCCACAATAGAGTACTTGATAGACTTGTTCAACAATAGGCATTTCTACGCCCATACGTTGCGCTAACATGTAAACTTCTTTGGTATTGCGGTAGCCTTCAACAACTTGACCAATATCAGCCATCGCTTTTTCAACATCAACACCACTACCTAACGCTAAGCCAAACCGACGATTACGTGATTGATTATCAGTACAAGTAAGCACTAAATCACCTAAACCGGCCATTCCCATAAAAGTACTGGGCTCTGCATTTAGTGCACAACCTAAACGGGTCATTTCAACTAAACCGCGGGTAATTAATGCCGTTCGAGCATTGGCACCAAAGCCAATACCGTCGGCCATACCTGCACCAATAGCAATAACATTTTTAACTGCACCACCGAGTTGTACACCAATAAAATCTTTATTTGCGTACACCCTAAAAGTTTTTTCGCAATGGAGTAAGTCAGAAATTTCAGTGACAAAGTCATCGTCAGTCGACGATAACGAAATAGCGGTTGGTAACCCTGCAGCCATCTCTTTTGCAAACGTGGGACCCGATAATACCGCTAATGAAATATCATCACCCAAAATATCACGTGCAACATCTTGGAGTAATCGACCTGTTTTATGATCTAAGCCTTTAGTGGCCCAAGCTATTTTAGCCTTAGGTAATAAAAATGGCTTGATCTGACTAAGCATTTCGCCAAAAGCGTGGCTAGGTACAACAACCAGAATGTTTTCACTCGCTTTAACCGCTCTGGCAAGATCGTCTGTTGTTATGAGTGATGGTGGAAATTGGCAACCGGGTAAATATTTTTCATTCGAGTGAGTCGCTTGCATCTGGGCAATATGCTGAGGATCTCGTCCCCACAATACAGTTTTGTGACCATTTCTAGCAAGACAAATAGCAAGGGCAGAGCCATAAGACCCTGCCCCCAAAACTGTGATCTTTGCCGTTAATTCCGACATATCATCAATTCCATTTTATGGTGACTAGTAACCGATTTGCATAAAAGCAAAAGGGGACTAGTGAGTTTCAGCGCTCGCAGGTGCTTGCTCAGCATTTGCTTGAGCGGCACGTTGCTGAACGTATGAAGCAAATAATGCTTCAAAATTCACTGGCGCTAAATTAATTTGTGGAAATGAACCACGGCTGACTAAGTTGGCAACTGACTCGCGTGCATATGGAAATAAAGTCGTTGGACAGAAAGCACCAATAGTATGTGCAAGTTGCGCTTCAGGTAAATTACCTATAGAAAAAATACCGGCTTGCTGAACTTCAGCTAAAAAGGCAGTTTGTCCTTCAACGGTAGCAGTAACAGTCACAGAAAGTACAACTTCATAAGTATCTTCCGCTAATTTATTTGATTTAGTATCTAAATCTAATTGAATTTCAGGTTTCCAATCTTTTTGGAAGATAGCGGGAGAGTTAGGTGTTTCAAAAGAAATATCTTTTGTATAAATACGTTGAATAGCAAATTGTGGGGCTGCTTTATCAGTAGCCGCTTGTGCTACATCCGTGTTGTTGTTTTCATCAGACATGTTCTGTTTCCTATTGTAATTGCTATTATTTAATGATGACTTTTAATCTTTTGCTAAAAGTTCATCTAATTTATTCGCGGCATGTAATGCGAAGAGTTCATCGCAACCACCGACATGCACATCACCAATAAAGATTTGTGGAACGGTAACACCGCCACTACGTTTAATCATCTCATTACGTAATTCTGTATTGTTGTCGATCTTAATTTCATTAAAACTTATTTGCTTTTCATCGAATAAAGCTTTTGCTCGCACACAATAAAAACAAGTCACTTTAGTGTAAATATCAACAGTCATATCAAACCTTTATAAGTTATTAATCGTTATTTTTTAACGAGCGGTAAACCTGCATTTACCCAAGAATTCATACCACCTTTTAACAAGCTAACTTTAGTAAAGCCCGCTTTAAGTAATTGGTTAGCTACAGGTGTAGCTGTAATTCCTGCGGTACATACAACTATGATGGGTTTATCTTTATAGTTTTCAAGGGTAGCAAAATCATTATTTGTTACTTTCTCTTTAACTAAGTTTTTCGAATCGATAATACGACTCGCTTTAAATTCTTTTTCCGTACGAATATCGACAACAACACCTTCTTCACGATTTACTAAAAAAGTAAGCTCCTGCGTAGATATTTGCTTAATAGGTGACATTTGAATACGAATAGTCGTAATAATAATCAGCACGACAATCGCTGCCCAAGCTGCACTTAACACTGGATGATTACCAGCAAAAATAATTAATTGATCCATAAAAATAATAAATATTGGTTGAATAAAAAGTTGCCGATAGTATACAGAATTACCGAGCAAACCCAAAAAGAACTTTACGTGATGAGCGATTAAATCAATCAAAGTATAATTTTTGTTGGTACAACTGACGGATAACAAATAAAAGCACACAATTGCGTTGAATTATTTTGTCTAATAGCACACAAGCAATTCTTTATTTTGCTTGGTATACTGGCGAATAATTAGCTAATTTCACCTTTATGGAAACGACAATGCCAAATAAAAAACCTACCGTATTACTGATTTTAGATGGTTGGGGATACCGAGAGTCAACAGAGTCTAACGCTATTTTTCATGCAAAAACGCCGGTACTAGACGATTTAAATGCGCGATATCCACATATGTTAATTGGCACATCCGGCATGGCAGTAGGTTTACCTGACGGACAAATGGGTAACTCAGAAGTTGGTCACGTTAATTTAGGTGCTGGACGTATTGTTTACCAAGACTTCACTCGTATTACCAAATCGATAAAAGATAAAGAATTTAACAGCAACAAAGCACTCAATGATGCGGTTACGCATGCAATAGTGAATGATAAAGCGATACATGTATTTGGTTTATTATCGCCTGGCGGTGTTCATAGTCACGAAGATCATATTCTATCTATGCTGGAGCTTGCGAAAGAAAAAGGCGCAAGTAAAATCTATTTACACGCTTTTTTAGATGGCCGTGATACGCCGCCACGTAGTGCAGAAGCATCATTAATCAAAGCACAAGAAAAATTCAAGCAACTTGGCTGTGGGCAAATAGCCTCAGTTATTGGCCGTTATTATGCGATGGACCGTGACCAACGTTGGGATCGTGTCGAGTTAGCTTACAACTTAATGGTCAGTGGTGAAGCAAAACATCAATATTCAAGCGTAACTGACGCCTTAAAAGCGGCGTATGCTCGTGAGGAAAATGACGAATTTGTTGCGGCGTCTGCCATTTTAGATAATAACGGCAACGCAATTGAAATTGGTGATGGTGACTCATTAATTTTTATGAATTTTAGAGCCGACCGTGCTCGTCAATTTACCCGCTGCTTCACTGAACAAGACTTTTCTGGCTTTAAGCGTAAGAAATCTCCTGCTATTGCCGACTTTGTCATGCTCACCGAATATGCCGACGACATAAAAGCCAATATCGCTTTCCCTAAAGTGGCACTTGAGAACGTACTGGGTGAATGGCTAGAGAAACATAACAAAACGCAATTACGTATTTCAGAAACCGAAAAATATGCACACGTTACATTCTTTTTCAGTGGCGGTAGAGAAAGTGAGTTTGTTGGCGAACAGCGCATATTAGTGCCTTCCCCACAAGTTGCTACCTACGATTTACAACCAGAAATGAATTCAGCTTTATTAACAGATAAATTAGTAGCGGCGATTGAAAGCGGCGACCATGACTTTATCGTGTGTAATTATCCCAATGGGGATATGGTCGGTCATACAGGAAAATTTGATGCTGCCGTAGCGGCTTGTGAAGCAGTGGATGCAAGCGTAGGTCGTGTTGTTGCTGCTCTAGAGACTGTGGGTGGAGAGTGCTTAATTACCGCCGATCACGGCAATGCTGAACAAATGCTTGATAACAATTCAGGCCAAGCACACACCGCACACACCTGTGAACCTGTGCCATTAATTTATATTGGCCGAGCGGCCCAACCTGCAGAAAAAGGTGCATTAAGTGATATTGCACCCACTATATTGCAATTGATGGGCATAGAACAACCTGAGCAAATGACTGGCCATTCCTTGATGAAGTTTGTTTAGGATTATTAACATGAAAATCTTCGTGAAAAAAATACTTTTATTTGCATCAATAGTTAGCCTTAGCGGCATGTTGATGTCGGAGAGTCTTGCCCAACAATCATCAGATAACGAGAACAACCAGCAAAAAACTAATCAAGCACTGTCTAAAGTTCAACAACAAATATCCGATCAACAAAAATCTATTAAACAAACGAGCAATAAACGCTCTTCATTAGAAAAGCAATTACGCAATGACGACATTTCTATCGCTAAAATTGTAAAAGCGATGATCAAAACCAATACTAATTTTGAAGATACACAGCTAACATTAAAAAATCTTACACAAGAAAAAGTATCGCTCACTCATAAAAAGCAACAGCAAGAAAAAGTGCTCGCACAGCAGTTAAGAGCGGCTTATACATCGGGGAATCACGACTACCTTAAGTTATTACTCAATCAAAAGAGTCCAGCTAGCGTTGAGCGAACTGTTACTTATTATAAATATTTAAACGATGCCCGGATTAAAGAAATCGACCAATTTCAAATCGTATTAAGTGATTTACTCGCTGTAACGACACAACACCAAGAACAAGCTAAAAGATTAAATCTTCTAAAACAACAACAAACTGAACAAAAAGTCGTTTTTCAAGGGAGTAAACAAGAGCGAAAAAACACCCTTCGCGCAATAAATAAAGAACTCCTTAACAGTAAACAACTGTTAGCCAAGCTAGTGGCTGAAGAAGAAAATTTAGTGGTTGCATTGCAACGTATCGCAACATTATCGCAGCAAAGTGCCGAACTGGTTGGCCTTAAAAAGTTAAAAAGAAAACTTTCATGGCCGATCAAAGGTAAAATTAGTCACCGTTTTGGCTCTCGTAAACAGGGCTATTTAAAGTGGAAAGGCATTCTATTAGCCGCTCCTGTTGGCAAGCAAGTTAAAGCCATTCATAACGGCACCGTATTATTTTCTGATTGGTTAAAAGGTTATGGTTTAGTCACCGTATTAGACCACGGCGCAGGCTACATGAGCTTATATGGCCATAACCAAGCGTTGTTAAAATCAGTAGGTGACCGCGTTGAAACAGGTGAACCGATAGCACTTGTTGGGCAAAGTGGTGGGCAAAGTCAATCAGGCTTATATTTTGAAATTCGCAGAGATGGTCAAGCGGTCAATCCTAAAGCTTGGTTTAAGTAAGCGAAAACAAATGATCACTCCTGCTCGATTTTAACTTTTTCTCCTGATAATCTGAGCCAATATCAATTCCTTTTTAAAATTAAGAGTTCTTTTGCGTTTATTTCTCCTATTACTTATTTTATTCACATTGTTGAGCATCGCTCCGTTAACTGTCGCTAAAAACGCTCAAGTTGCGATTATTATTGATGATATTGGTTACCGAAAAAGTGATGCTGCCGCGCTAACGTTACCAGGAGCAATAACCTTTGCTATTCTTCCTCATACCCCGTTTGGCAAAATCTTAGCTGCACAAGCATATAACAAGAACAACGAAATTATTTTACACATTCCAATGGAAGCAGAAAATGGTAAAGCATTAGGTCCTGGCGCATTAACGGTACATATGGATGAAAAATCTATTCGCCGTGAGCTTACACGAGCATTTGCTGAGATCCCCTTTGCTATCGGCATTAATAACCATATGGGTAGCAAACTTACTAAACTTTATAGTCCTATGATGTGGACGATGCGCTTTTTAAAAGAACGAGATTTAATTTTTGTCGACAGCGTAACAACGAACAGAACGAAAGCCGAGCGTATTGCGCTTCAAATAGGCGTACCGACGACACATCGACAAATATTTTTAGATAACGAATTAAGCAGTGACTATATTGATCAACAATTCATGCAACTTATTGACCATGCTCAACGATATCAGTCGGTTGTCGCTATTGCTCATCCTCATCCTGAAACCATCCTTGCACTCAATCGTTTACTTCCCTTGCTAACAGAGCTCGATATTGACCTCGTTTCAATTTCAACATTAATTGGCAAGCCCGAAAATAGTCACGCACCTGCAATAATAAGTGAAGATTGACAGAAAGCTAAAGTTAATTAGCTTTAAGGTAATCAATTTTATGTTCTTGTAATAAAGCTAATAAATATTTAACGGGAATAGCGTAAGTAATACCGCTGGGCTTACTAATAACAGCCTCTTTCGATTCCTGTACAAAAACCTTATTAATAATACCAATAACATCCCCAGTGTTTACATCATACAGAGCACTGCCACTATTTCCTGGGTATGCTGTCGCATCAAGTTGATAAACCAAATACGGGTTTCTCAGCATTTTCAGCATCTTAATACTAATTTGTTGTGCGTTATCAACGGGTATAATGGTTGGTGTAATACTGGCAATAATGCCACGATGAGAGACAGGGTATAACCCTAATACCGCGCCAATAGGAAACCCCGTAAAAGCGACGTAGCTGCCTTCACGGCGAAACCCTTTATCTGCGAGTTGCATCGCGGGCAGTGGCGCACCATGAATTTTCAAGATAGCGATATCATGAAGCTGAGAACTTGCGACAATATCAGCTGTACGTACTTTAGCACTCTTCCCTGAGCCCGTAAAAATCGCCATTTGTTGTAAAATACTTTCATCAAGGTCTTCTGGCAGAACATGATGATTGGTTACGACATATTGTCCATTACCAATAACAAAACCACTACCGTTCAAGCTGTTTTTCTGCCGACCAGATGGAGTGTGAACACCTATACCCACGACGGCGGGCTTTATTTTTTCAACAGTATCGGCCAAATCAGCTATAACTAAGTTGGCATATAAAATTAAGTAAGTACTCAAAACTATTTTGATATAACGCATTGCAACACTCTGTTCATTATTAAATTACCTGCCAAGAAGTTTACTGCGTTTTCCTCGCAAAAACAGTTATCTTTGCTCATAATTAAAATAATTAGAACAATATGTTATATCCCTGCGTATCTTAATCACTTATTAAAGGTCGTTTAAAAGTATGACAAAAAAAACAGTCGTTCCTATCTTTGCAGGAGGCGGTACACGCTTACCCGCACACGTTGGAATTTTACATGCGTTACAAGCGTTTGATATCGACTTTAATCACTTAGTGGGGGTTTCAGGAGGCAGTATTGTCAGTAGTTTATTTGCTGCTGGTCTAAGCCCTTCTGAAATTAAGGATATAGCGTTAAATACGGACTATAACCAGTTTAGAGAGTTTTCATTATTGAAATTAATTCGTAATGGCGGCTTAAGCTCGGGCGACCGCTTTGAGCAATGGATGGATAAATTACTAGATGGAAAAACATTTGCCGAACTTGATTACAATTTACATATTGTTGCCACTGATGTAGCTAAAGGTACACCTGTTATTTTTAACAAAGAACTAACGCCAGATGTAAAAGTATCACTCGCGGTAAGATTCTCTATGTCCATTCCATTAATATTTAGTTTCAAAACTTTTGGCGAACATGTCATGGTTGACGGTAGTATTTTGTCTGAAGATGCGCTTCATCGTGATTGGGCAAAAGACGGGACACCAGTATTATGTTTTCGCCTTAAGGGTGAGCATGAAAATAACGAAGTTAATATCAAAGGTTTTTTCCCCATTTATAAATACGTAACTCTCCTTATTCGTACTTTTATGACCACTCTTTCACGTGAATATATTAATGATGCTTTCTGGCACAATACCGTTGTGGTGAACATTGGCAACTATTCTGCCGTTGACTTTTCCATGACAACAGACCAAAAAAAAGCCTTGTTTGATATTGGTTTAAAAACCGCAGAAGAAGTATTACCGATAAAACTTGGACCGAAATAAAAATTTTTCACTTATTACTAATAATTATCTAATATTAGGTTATTATTAATAGTAATATCTATGGTGATGCGACAACTATTGTCACTAAATGTGATGATGACAATTGGATAAGTAGATGAGTCTTAGTAAAATAATATTAAATTCTCCTATAATAGGTGATGTAGCAAAAAAAGTTGCTTCATTGAAGGTGAACCATGATGCGGGAAACATTGCTGAGCATTTTACAAAATTTCTCAAACCTCAATATGCCTCTACAGAAGATCTAAAAAAAGAAGTCTTTAAAATTCGTCATAATGTTTACTGCGAAGAATTAGCTTTTGAACACCAAAAAGATGACGGTATGGAAATGGACGAGTTTGACTCTCATTCTCTTTTTGCCCTTATTCAACATAAACCCACAAAAAACTACACTAGCTGTGTCAGGATCGTCTGCTCAAATTCTGAAGTTCAATTGCTTCCTATAGAAAAATTTTGTTATGACGCTATTCAAGATGATAGATACAAACCAGAAAATTTCAAACGTTCCGAAATTGGCGAGTTTTCACGCTTAGCCGTAAAATCTGATTTTAGACGTCGTAAGTCAGATCGCTTTAAAGGTTCAGCAATTGGTGCGATTCATGAAAGTACTTATTCAGAATCTGAATTACGTTGTTTTCCTTTTATCGCTATCGGTTTATATATGGTTGCAGGAACATTAGCTATTGATAAAGGGATTAAACACGCTTTTGTTATGATGGAGCCACGTTTGGCTCGCAGTATGAAATTCGTTGGAATTAAGTTTATTCAAATTGGTGAACCGATTGAATATCACGGCTTACGCGCTCCCTATTATATTAATGCTGAAATATTTTTAGAAAACCTAACAAGTGGCTTTAAGAGCTTATATAAAGAAATACAAAAAGATATCCGTAGTCAGTTTTAATTAACTATGTCGAATATTCACTGTTCATAATAACATCATAGAAAATGCTGATAAAAGTAGCGAAAATAAAATGTACTTCTTCTCTTTTCGCTACGAATAAAACAAACCTTCAACTATTCAGACAATTTCCTTTTTTTCTCTATTTGCTCCGCTGATACAACCGTTATTACGCTCAATATTCGTTGGGCTTCCACTCTATAATTATTTGCTAATAACGTTTCTACATAGTTTAAAGCAATATCAGTATCTTTCCCTTTAGACAAATCATAAGCTTCTTTTGCTTTTGCTAATGCTTCTACTTTATTATCTAACGTTAATAAGACCTGAGCATAAGTATCAACAATATTCGGTATTGTCGAATTAAGAGCATAGGCTTGTTTCGAATATTTCAGGGCTTGTGAATGTTGTTTGTTTTCCATATAAAGCCATGATAAATTATTTAAGGCCACAATATTTTTCGGGCTAGCTTTAATAAGTCTTTCATATTCAATAATAGCTTTATCTTTATGTTCAGCTAAATACATATTTGCTAAACTCAGGCTAACGCGAGGATCAATGCTATTTTCTATACTTTCCTTATCAGAAAACTGCTCTAACAACTCAATAGCTTGCGATTTTTGATTATTTCCTTCCAAAGCAAAAGCTAAAAACGTCGCATTATTACTAGTAGGTCTGGCCTTATACTGCTGCTGAAGTTTAGGTATTGCACCAATAAAATTTCTTTCCAGTAAAAAAATCCTACCTTCTATTCCTGCTTTTAAATCGTCATTAACATCAAATTTGTCTAATGATTTAAACAAATCTTTCGCATCTGCTATTCCACCACTATCTAATAAAACCTGCATTTTCACCAAATTAATCATTAGATTGTTAGGATGCTTTTTAGAGGCTTCATCTAAAACACTCAATGCTCTGTCAGGAAATTTTTTGCTCGTCCAATAATTTGCTAATAAAAAGGCAGGTTCAATATGATAAGGATTATTCTTGAACCACTTATCTAAAATTGAATAGACATCTTTAGCATCTGGCTGTTTAGCATTAGCCATAAGTACTAACTGCCAATAACGTTTTGGCGTTCTTCCACTCAATTGATAACCGTTCAATATCGTACTAGCTTGCCTAAATTGATCTAACTGTATAAAAGCTTCGGCTAATAGAATTCCATGTTTAACATTATCGGCATTACTTTTTTGAACCTGAGCAATCACCTCTAAGCCTTCTTCATTTTTGTGAAACTCAAAGTATAGGCGAAGTACTTCAATATTATTCGGATGTGCTTTAAGTGCCTGCTCTGTCAATAACGTAGCTTGTTTGGTATCTTTTTGATAAGCAGCCAACTTTACAATTTCAGTTAATGCGTACACATTATTAGGCTCTAATGCTAGGCTTTTCTCTAATGCAGCCTTTCCTTCCTCAAATTTATTATTTTTGAATAAGATTCTCGCTTGTAGATTATGTCCCCCTGCTTTATTTGGGTATAACTCCAACCACTTGTCTGCAATTTTAGTAGCTCTAGCCAAGTTTCCAGACTGAATTGAAGCAAAGGCCAGTGCAAGCTCTGCTGAAATCAATTCAGGGTCTTGCTGTAAAGCTAATTCTAATTTTTCAATGCCAGAAGGATCATTCATCATCAGTTTTAACATACCGGCTCTTGCAACTTCTTCAGCCGTCATATCCTCTGCACTAGCGGCATAACTAGCCATTTCTTGTGCTTTTTCGTAAGCGCCTACTTCTAATAACCCATAACTTAATGTAGATAAAAACTGTGCGTTTTCTTTATTCTTTGAGTTGTAACCATTTAGTGTTTCGCTAATATCATCAATCAAACCTAACTGTAATTGACTTAACGCAAGCATTCTTTTGACCGGGTGTTCTGCGGGTAAATATGAAATCAAATCTTTCAGATGACGATGGCTTTGCTCAAAGTTTTGCAGATAAAAAGCGCTTGCCCCGGCAACTAATTTCAAACTAAAAGAATTAAACCCTGAACTTAATGATTGATTAGCAAGAACGTTTGCCGTTTTGTAGTCTTTATTTTCAAAGCGTGCCATCGCCTTAATATATTGTAAAAAAGGTTGAGTCGGAATTCTTGCTAAAATAACATCAGCAATGGCCTCAGCCTCATCATACTGGCCATTTTTGATTAACGAATCAGCGATGAAAAATTGCACTTTACCTGAATTAGGTTGTAATACTTGATATTGCTTAAAGCTATCAACAGCCAAAGCATAGTTTTTTTCAACCGTCGCAATCTGACCTTGTAACATAAGTGCATCAGCATTATTTGGCATCGCGTTTAAAATTTGCTTCACAAGTGAACTTGCTTGCTCAATATTTTGTGTTGAAAAGGCTAAATAGGCATTCGCTAACAGGCTGTAGCCATCTGATCCAAATAGAGAAAGTGCCTCATCAACTATTGCCTGGGCAAGATCATGTTTTCCAGATCTCAATGATGCTAAAGTTTTATAGGCGAGGTATTGAGTATTTGGTATTGATAAAGACTTTTCGTGTATTTCAAGCGCTAAAACATCATCATCAGATTCTGTCAATATATAGGCACGAGCTAATAAAGGTAGCACTTTATCAAGGTCATATTTTAATGTATTAGCACGCTCTAACTCTTTTACTGCATTTTCAGCATCTCCTGCGCCCAGATATAACTGGCCTAATAAGAATCTAGCATATGCATTTTTACCATCAACTTTAAGGGCATTTTTTAATGAAATAATTGCGGTGTTGTTTTCCTTTGCTAAAATTGAACTCTCTGCTTTAGCGATATATGTTTGTGCCGACTCAGTGTCAGAACATGCAGATAAAACCATAACAACACTTATACATATTATCGACTTTAAAAATTTCATTAAACTTCCTGTATGTTTTTGCTAGATTAAATACTACATATGATAATAAAGCATTAAATCATCTTTTTATATGAAATATAAATCATTACAACATATACAAAGTATAATAAGGTTAGATATTTGTAATATGACTTACTGGATACAATTTAATTTCTTCGGCTATTCACATAATTACAAATTTTAAAGGTATATAGAATGTTTAACTATGAAAAAGCTTTTTCTAGAAACATTGGTTGGGTTACTGAAGATGAGCAACAAATTCTTCGCGGGAAAAACGTAGCTATAGCTGGCGCTGGTGGCGTAGGCGGAGTACATCTTCTGACGTTAGCCAGACTGGGTGTTGGAAATTTTAACATTTCTGATTTCGATGATTTTGAAGTACATAATTTTAATCGTCAATCGGGCGCTTTCATGTCAACTTTAGGAGAACAAAAAGTTAATGTGATGGAACGAATGACCCTCGACATCAACCCTGAAGCACAGATAAAGTCTTTTCCGGAAGGTATTTTTGATCATAATGTAGATAAATTTTTAGAAGGTATTGATTTATATGTTGATGCATTAGATTTTTTTGCCTTAGAAGCTCGAAAAACAGTGTTTAAAAAATGTTATGAAAAAAACATCCCCGTAATTACAGCTGCGCCTCTTGGAATGGGAGCTGCTTTCTTATGCTTTCTGCCTGGAAAAATGACTTATGAAGAATATTTTCGTTTTGAAGACAAACAAACTGAAGACGATCAACTCATTCAATTTTTAATCGGTTTATCTCCCGCCATGTTACAGCGCTCATACCTAGTAGATGAAAGCCGAGTAAGCTTTAAAGAAAAACGCGGCCCTTCTACCCCTATGGCAGTTAACCTTTGCGCGGGTATTGCTGAAACTTATGCACTTAAAATATTACTGAATCGTGGTGAAATAATCGCTGCACCCCATGGTCTTCATTTCGATGCTTATCGCAATAAATTCAAAAAAACGTGGCGACCATTTGGTAATGCAGGCTTAATGCCAAGGATAATGTTTCACATGGCCAAAAAAATTGTAGA
Organism: Colwellia sp. MB3u-41; assembly: GCF_014076845.1. Taxonomy (GTDB): domain Bacteria; phylum Pseudomonadota; class Gammaproteobacteria; order Enterobacterales; family Alteromonadaceae; genus Colwellia_A. The sequence continues at coordinate 214,319 of NZ_JACGUT010000077.1, read as the reverse complement.
AAAATAATTTTGTTTCTATTCTGACTAGATAAAACAATTAAATATTGTCAAAATCAATTACTATTAATTGAATAACGATAAGTAAATTAGGTATCGTTTCAAAATACAACTAAACATTAGGCGTAGTTAATAATGCCTAATTTAACGTTTAAAAATAAGATTAAAGGGAAATAATGAAAGTCACTGTTTTTGGTATTGGTTATGTTGGCTTAGTCCAAGCAGCCGTTTTAGCGTCCGTAGGGCATGATGTAGTTTGTGTTGATATTGACCAAACTAAAGTTGATAACCTTAAAAAAGGTTTAATTCCAATTTATGAGCCAGGCTTAACACCGCTAGTTCAAGAAACTCATAAAAATGGACAGCTAAATTTTACCACAGATGCTCAAGCTGGTGTATTACACGGACAAATACAATTCATTGCTGTTGGTACTCCACCTGATGAAGATGGCTCTGCTGATTTAAAATATGTACTAAAAGTGGCTGAAACCATAGCAACTTACATGACAGAACCAAAAATTATTATTAATAAATCAACCGTTCCAGTTGGAACTGCAGACAAAGTAGCAGCTAAAATCACCTCCGTGCTTGCTGAACGAAAAGTTGCTCTTGAATTTGATGTTGTTTCTAATCCTGAATTCCTAAAAGAAGGCGCAGCTGTAAATGACTGCATGAAGCCTGACCGTATCGTAGTAGGTACTGATAGCGAAAAAGCACAAACCTCAATGCGAGAACTATACGCACCGTTTAACCGTAATCATGACCGCATGATATTTATGGACGTACGCTCTGCAGAATTAACTAAGTATGCTGCAAACTGTATGTTAGCCACTAAAATTTCATTTATGAACGAAATGTCAAACTTAGCCGAATTATTAGGGGCTGATATTGAAGCTGTACGCCACGGTATTGGCTCAGATTCTCGCATTGGCTACCAATTTATTTACCCTGGTTGTGGCTACGGTGGCTCATGTTTCCCAAAAGATGTACAAGCATTAGTACGTACTGCTCACGGTATTGAATATAAGCCAGCTTTATTGGAAGCCGTTGAAAGCGTTAACTATGCACAAAAACAGAAATTATTTAACAACCTAAATACATATTTCAATGGTAACTTAGCCGGTAAAACTGTTGCTGTTTGGGGTTTATCGTTTAAGCCTCAAACCGACGATATGCGCGAAGCATCAGCAATGGTGTTAATGGAATCATTGTGGAAGGCAGGCGCTAAAGTGCAAGCCTATGATCCCGAAGCCATGGAAGAGTGCCAACGTATTTATGGTGTTCGCGATGATTTATCTTTGGTTGGCACTAAAGAATCAGCATTAAATGGTGCCGATGCTTTAGTAATTTGTACCGAATGGAGTCAATTTAGAGCGCCCGATTTTGATTTAATTGAAAAATCATTATCACACAAAGTGATTATTGATGGTCGTAACTTATATGACCCAGTTTTGTTAAAGGAACGTGGCTTTGCTTATTATGGCATTGGCCGTGGTGAAAGCATTAATAAAAATGTAGGTTAAACGTAGTCTGGCTGAAACAATATTACGCCCTATAATACATATAAAGTTTAGGAAAAAATTTGAAATTTTTAGTAACAGGTGCTGCTGGTTTTATCGGCTTTCATGTTGTTCAACGTTTAGTTGAACAAGGCCATGATGTTATCGGTATTGATAACCTTAATGATTATTACGATGTAAATTTAAAGTTGGCTCGGCTAGACGTATTAGCCAAATTACCTTTATTTAAATTTATCAAACTAGATCTTGCAGACAGAAGCGGTATAAGTGATTTGTTTGTTCGTGAAAAATTTGATCGTGTTATACACCTTGCAGCACAAGCTGGCGTTCGATACTCAATAGATAATCCTATGGCGTATGCCGACTCTAACTTAATTGGCCATTTGGCGATATTAGAAGGATGTCGTCATAATGATGTTAAGCATCTTGTGTATGCTTCATCAAGTTCAGTTTATGGATTAAACAGTAAGATACCTTTTGCAACTTCAGATAGTGTAGATCACCCGATTTCTTTGTATGCAGCAACGAAAAAGTCAAACGAATTAATGTCTCATACCTACTCACATTTGTACGCCATTCCCACTACTGGCCTGAGGTTCTTCACAGTTTATGGCCCTTGGGGGCGCCCAGACATGGCATTATTTAAGTTTACCAAAGCTATAATAAATGGTGAGCCAATTGATGTTTATAATCAAGGTGATATGCGTAGAGACTTTACATATATCGACGATATTGTTGAAGGAATTATTCGTATTCAAGATATTATTCCACAGATAAATAATGACTGGAAAATCGAAACGGCCTCTGCAGCCAATAGCTCAGCCCCTTATAAAATATTTAATATTGGGAATGGCAATCCAGTTAAATTACTCGACTTTATCCAATCGTTAGAAAAATCTATTGGTACAACAGCCCACAAAAATCTTATGCCGATGCAACCAGGTGATGTTTACCAAACCTATGCAGACGTTGAAGATTTATTTACAGCTACAGGGTACAAACCATCGATGAGTGTTGAACAAGGCGTGGATAATTTTGTTCAATGGTATCGAAAATTTTATTCATAGTTTGAACTTAACTAACCTGAAATATTCGGAGTAACACTTCATAATTAGCTATCACCAAACTTCACTAGGTGATGGCTACTATATTTACAAACTCTTTCGATAAGTAATATAGCCCGTTTAAAACACTTATATGAATACTTAAAACATTTACACTTAGAAGTGAATTAGATAATTTTTTTGAGTTTTAGATCCTACGTACTACTATTATGTCATCTAATATACATGAACTTCTTCGTTGTATTTATTTGCTAAATAAAATTCCAGCAAAGTTTAAAACGATATTCACTCCCTTAGACAAATCATAAGCAGCTTTAGCTTTTATCATGCTTCACCTTTCTTTCCTGACTTTAGCAAAGCTTGAGCATAAGTATCAGCTAAATTGGATATTTTAACATTTACAGCATATTCCTTTTTGGAATACTCTAAAATCTGAACAATTTAGTTTTATTCCACATAAAGCCAAGAGGAGTTATTTAATATCACATAATGTTAGGCTACATTAAAATAAGTCTTACATATGGCTAAAAAGATACTATGCAAGCACGATTATATGCCTCACCTTTTGAGTTTACTTATAAGGTGAGGCGGTCAAGAAAGCTAGCTGAGATTATGTCCGTTTTTTTTACACATGAGGTTTAAATAAAACACAATAAAAACATAAAACACTGTAAATCATAAAAAAACAAAATGTGGCACACCTAGTGCATACTATCTGGTAGGAGCTAAAAAATAGCATTTTACAAAATAAAGGAAAGTAAAAATGAACTTAATGAAAAAATTAACAATAGGTCTTTTAGTAACGTCTTTATCAGTTGGCGCTAACGCTGCATTCATAACTGTTGAAGGTACTGGTGGTTTCACTTCATCTACAAATACTAATGGAGACCCTGTCTCACAAACCGATATTGGTCTTAGTTCAAAAATCTCTTGGGGTACTAATGTTGACAATAACCCAAGCTATTTAGAATTAGTTGATGAAGCACCAACAGATATAAATGACTTAGGTACAAACTACTTACTTTCAACCTTAACTCATGGTAATTATCCAATTGGCGGCAGAACATTAGTCAATGCAATTATTGGTGGTATATTGAACGTAACATCAGATGACAGTCTCTGGACACCATTTCCAGGCAATGTAATCAATACAGAATTTAATATCGATTTTAAAGAAACAGGAAACGGTGATTGTGACGCTGGTAGTAAAGATAATGGCGAAAAATTCCAAGGGGATTTAGTTCAACATGATCATGGTTCAGTATGTGATGACCGTTTCGATTATACTGTAAATGGTGCTTCATTCCCGGTAACAGTTCCTGTTGTAATTGCAGGTTGGGCTTATGAAATCACTATATTCGCTTCTACAGACAACCAAGGTGCTTCACCTCTAGCGTATAATCGTTTTTGGACTGAGGAAAATAAAACAACATCTATTTATACTTTTTTAAGATTAGATAGAACTGTAGCTGTACCTGAGCCAACTTCACTTGCCATTTTAGGTCTAGGTCTTTTAGGTTTAGCTTCATCTAGAAAACGTAGATCATAAATCTGTAGTAAACGATTATTCATCTTCATATAAAAGTCAATTGAACTATCAATTGACTTTTTTTTTACATGTTGTTTAATAGGAACTCTGCAATATATTCATTAAGAGTTAGAGTTTAAAGGGATTATGATGAAAGGGTATTTAGTAAAAATTAGGCTTTGTATATTATTAATGTTAGTTTCAGGATGTTCAGAAGTATCCTTAAGTGATAAACTAATGCAGGCAGAGAGTATGTATGAAGAACAAAAATACTCAGAAGTTATTATTCAAACCAAAAACATTATTCGTGATCAACCTCAGAATGCCCAAGCCCGTATATTAATTGCAAACAGCTATTATCAATTAGGCCTTTTTATTAACGCCGAAAAAGAATACTTAAAAGTATTAAAATTAGTTAATAATCCAACTAATATTGCAAAAAATTATTTATTAACACTTTATGCATTAGATGATCACATTGGCATAATCACCTATTGGGAAAAAGAAGAAGCAAGCTTATCAATCTTTGAAAAAGCCAAGATTTCATATATAGCCTCGTTAAGTTATTTAAACCAAGCTCAAGCACAGAATAGTTTTGACCTAGCAAGTTTATCTAAAAAATGGGCTTTAGAACTCAATGAACCAGAACTCATTGCTGTTAATACTGCTATTGCAGATACCTATAAACAGCCGGCGAATATCGAATATACCACCAAGAGTTTAGATAAGGTGTGTTCCGATTACCCAGCACAATGGTTGATTTGTCAGTTGCTAGCTAATGCATTATTCTCAGAAAAAAAATATGATGAAGCCGCTTTAGTATATCAAAATATGCTAGAAAATAAACCTAACTATAATATAATAGCTCTGAAATTAGCCGACAGTTATGTTAGAGCAAATAATACTGAAAAGGCGACATTATTCATTACAGCGTTGTTAGAAAAATATCCAAATCAACCCTATATAAACCTTCTATCTGCATCACTTGACTTAGTAAATAAAGACTATAAAAAAGCGCTGAATCACATAAATATTACTTTAAACCAGGGTATGCTCACTCCTCAAGCCAAATTAACGGCAAGTTTAGTCCATTATCATTTAGGAAATGACGAACAAGCCTTATCTCACCTTAGCGCTTTAAAAGTTAACTTTCCAAACAATCCGTTAATTACAAAATTATATATTGCTATTCAACTGCGCCTTGGTGATGGCAGTTCAATTGCTAACGCTTACGATAAAACGTCTTCGTCAAAAGACAACTCTGAAATGTTTGCTTTAGCTAGTTTGGAATTATTAAAAAGTGGTGAAAAAATAGAATCTTCTCAATTACTCCGAAAAATTGACATAAGCCTCATTGAAAATCAAAAAATATTAAATGGTATCAGCTTAGCAAAGCTTTCATCTGGTGATGAAAGTGGAATTACAGATTTAGAAAAATCACTAAAACGTCTTATTAATACTAATGCACCAGTAATAGAAATATCAAAAGTAAAAATGTTATTAATATCTTCATTAATATCGGCAAATGATTCAGTAAAAGCCAAAAAGTATATTAATTCGTGGATAGTTGAAGCCCCTGAAAATATAGAAAATAAATTATTGCTTGTAGGATTAGAAATGCGAAAGCAATCACCTGATCAAAATGCTATTGTTAAACAATACAATTCAATATTGTTAATTGATGATAATAATGTTCCCGCAAATCTTTATATTGGCAATATACTAATTGCTCAAGATAAACACAAAGAAGCAGCTACATATATTGACAAAGCCATTGATAAAGACAAACACACTATACAAGTTATAAAAGGGTATTTAAAAGTACAAGAAAGCCTTGTTGGCAAAGAAAAAGCTTTAGAGAATTTAATAAATAAATATAAAAATTACCCTAATGATTTCCAAGAAAGGTTTACTTTAGCTCAAATATATTTATTAACAGGTCAAGCAGCTAAAACAATCGACTTATTAAAATCAATAAAATTCCCACCACAATATAACACTAAAAAAATCAATCTAGCGCTTGCTGAATCTTATAACAAAATTGAACAATACGATGAAGCCATCACAATATATAAAAGCTTGATATCAGAAGATGATCAAAATAATAAAATAATTGAAAAATTAGCAATGGCTTATGAAAAACTTAATAATTTAGACAAAGCAACGCAAACTTTTGAAGAGCTACATTCAAAATATCCCGATAACACTCAAATCGGATTAGTTCTTGCTAATTTTTATATTTTTAACAATAAGCCAGACCAAGCAATTGGCTACATTGAGAGCCTATCTAATGAACAACAAAAACAACCAACTGTAGCAGGCTTAAAAGGTAAGGCATTATTCTTTTCTAAACGGTACTCAGAAGCGTTAACGCTGCTAACTGAAAGCTATCAACAAACAAATAATCAAAAGTTAATTCCATTTATTTTTGATTCAAATATTAGACTTAACAAGCCCGAAAAAGCAGCAGAAATAATGGATAATTATTTAGAACTCAACCCCACAGAAGTAACAACTCGTCTTTATTATGCTAACGAGCTGTATAAAAGCAATAAACAAAAAGCAATTCTGCAATACAAAAAAGTCATCGTTAACGATGAATCAAGCATTGTTGCTCTTAATAATTTGGCATGGATACTATATGAATCAGGAAGATTTATTGAAGCTAAGAAGTATATAGATAAAGCTGTATTTTTATCACCTGATAACACCGATATTAAAGATACTTTAGCAGTAATCAAAGCAGCTATTAGTAAGTAAGTAATTATTAGGTTAATATTAATAAAATCGTAGGAAGGTTATAAGTAAAGTGCAAATTGAAAACAAACAAAGATCTCTAACAATTGATGTAGAAGAATACTTTCAAGTAGAAGCTTTCGCAAACGATATTGATATTTCAGAATGGGATAATTATCCAAGTAGAATTGATTTCCAAATAAGTTTATTACTTGACTTACTTGAAGAAAAAAAAGCCAAGGCAACTTTTTTTATTCTAGGGATAATTGCGATAAAGCATCCAAAACTTGTTCAAAAAATTGCAGACTATGGTCATGAGATTGCAAGCCATGGATTTAACCATCAACATATTACAAAACAAAACCAAAAAGAATTTAGTTCCGATATAAACCAAGCAAAAGACTTATTAGAACACCTTACTTCCAACAAAGTTATAGGGTACCGCGCGCCATGCTTTTCTATTACACCGGAAAATAGCTGGGCGCATGAAGAAATCCAAAAAGCAGGTTATCAGTATAGTTCTAGCACATATCCTATATCACATGATCTGTATGGTGTACCTAGAGCCCCTAGAACACCATATTATCTATCAAATGGTTTACTTGAAATTCCTATTTCAACGGTGAAATTTAGAGACAAAATACTACCTGCCGGTGGAGGTGGATATTTTCGCCTTTTACCCTTTTTTATATTTGAAAAAATGCTTAAGTCATCTGAAAAGCAGCTAAATTTTGTAAACTTTTATACACACCCGTGGGAATATGATCCCCAGCAACCGAGAATAAAAAGTACATTAAAATCTAATTTTAGGCATCGTATAAACCAACATAGTGCATTAAATAAATTAGAAAAATTATGTACTACTTTTGATTTCAAAACACTTGCCAATAATCATATGAATAAACCTTATCCTAATTTAGGAGAATGGAAAAATATTGCTTCTGGTGACTTTTGATGTTTGAAGAACATAAAATTAATTTTTTCAATAAGAAGTATATCCCGCCAATAATCGCCTTAGTGTTGTTGGCAGTGATATGTTTACTACTGCCATCGACCGCATTTTCTTATATTGATAAGTGGAATAAATTCGACGAATCATTAGGTCATGGTTATTTAATTTTTGCTATTGTAATTTTTGAATTATTCAATACATCGGCTAAATACACACATCAAACTAAAAGTAATCATTTTTTAATAATAATGCTTATTTTATTCACCCTTGCCCACGAAATCTCTTCATTTTGGGGTATTTTGATATTCCAACAATTTAGCCTTTATTTCATATGGTTAACAGCTATTTATTATATATTTGGGTTAAAATATTTGAGGGCAATTAGTTTTCCTTTAATATTTTTTCTTTTTGCCATTCCGTTCTGGGAATTTTTTAATACTTTTTTTGTTGATCTAACAACATATGCCGTGACCTTTTTCTTTAGCTTTAGTGATCTTACTATATATATCCACGATAATTATATTGAAACACCGTTTGGGACAATTGTTGTTGCTGAAGGTTGCTCAGGTATTCGTTACTTTCAAATAGGTTTTGCTTTAGCTGTTTATGCGGCACTTCAAGAAGCTTTACCAAAGCGATACAAATTATTAATCATACTCACAGGTATGGTATTAGGTATTATTACTAACTGGATTAGAGTCATTGGCCTTATATATATTGGTTACAGTTCAGAAATGAAAAGTAGTTTAATGAGAGAACATGACAATTATGGTATGTTCTTGTTCTTAATTGTCATAAGTGGTGTTGTATTCTTAGCTAACCATTTAAGAAAAAAATACGGGTATACTTCAAATGTAAAGACAAAAGAAAAAAACACTGACAATGGAATAAATTTATCCTACACAATGCATATGGTAAAGTTTATCCTAATAATATCATCTGTTTTTTTGACTAAGAATATTTTGCTTCAGCAGCTAAAAACGCCTTCATCCGTTGATAACTTAGTTATCAAGTCTGAAGATTTTTTTCCATTGTTAAGTGCTTACGGTCGCTTTAACGAAGAACAGCTTGGCATTACTCATCAAAACAAAGCATGTAAATTAGTGATAAGAACATATGACTTTACAACTCCCGGTGAGAATATTCTTCCTTATAACAACCTGATTGATAAAAATTATAGTATAGTGAGTAAACGTTCAAAAATTGAGCTGGATTATTTACATCAACCTATGATCGTTAATAAACTTGATTTAATTACAATAAAAAATAGAAAAAATTCAACTCTTTATTATTGGTTCGAATATTCAGATAGCCAGACAGCTAATAAATATCTGGCCAAGTTATTTGAAATAAGCTATTTGTTAGGTAGCGAAGAAAAAATGAAACTAAAATTAATTTGGTGTCAATCTCCAAATTAAACACCTTATAGGTTTATCTAATGAACATATTCATTAAAATTTACAGAGTTGTTCTGTTATTGACTCTATGCCTTCTTAATTTAGGATGCAACGAAAGTAATGTTGCAAGTGAGACTCCTGCGAGCAATGATAATACCTTACCGCCTTCAATATCACTTCAACCTGATGACCCTTCTAATGATTGGAAACGACAATCACACCCTAGAGTATTACTAGATATAGAGCGACTTACTTTAGTTATTAATCGCATGTATGGGCCCAATGCAAGGAAACCGTACTCTCGTTGGTTTAATTTAATTAAAAAATCTGAAGATGAAGGCAACCCAGTAGACCTTGTAAATTTAGCATTAATTTATAAAGCAACAAAAAATTCAATATATAAGAAAAAGTTTTTAGAACGGCTACCATCAAAAGGTGTACCAAAATTAACTGAACTATATGCCGTTGATATTATGTTTAATGAACTAGATGAAGCTAGCAAGTTATCAATAATGCAGCGAGTATCGAAAAGCAACAACCCTTGGTATGTAGCATCGATAGCAGAATCTCGTGGTGAACTAGACGCGAAATGGGGTTACCACAGTGCTTCGGTTAAAGCACCCGCTTACGCATATGCAGCAATATTTTTTGATAGCAATTTAGAAAAAAATAAAGATGATAAAGCGTTTCCATTTAACGCAAGTAATTTCCTCCGTGTGGTTGACCAACAACTATCTCTTGATGGACATTTTAGTAAAATTGAAAATAGAATTGCCGGTAATTCAGACTATAACGATGCCCTTAAAGGTCAGTATGGCGGAATGTATGATAATATCGGTTATGACGCTCATGATGAGTCTTTCAGTATAAATTTACTATTACAACACCATGTTCTCACAGGAAAAGAATACTTTAAAAATGCATTGCATGATAAATTTAGAGCAAAATTTTATCAAAATATTTCAGTTCCCCATACTGAAAAAATCTATCAAGTAGACCAGTGGTGTCGAAAAGCAGGTACCACCACCCACACTGGGGCTCAAATCTGGAATACACAAACAAGTTCTGTGAGCCAGCCATATAAAAATGCAACCGCTGTAACTGCATTTCTTTATCAAGATTCTAAAATGCAATACTATGTAAAAAATGGTATGCAAAAAGATCGCTGTGGCGCTCCCTATAATGACCTTTTTTGGGAGCTAATATATTTTGAAGATACCCTCAGTTCATCCCCTCCAAATGAAAATCCAACAGCGAGCTATTTTAGCGGGCCTGGTATAGTTACTATGCGTTCAGACTGGAGTAAGAATGCAACTTTTGGTGTTTTTCTAGCCGGAGAAGGGATCAGCAGGAGATTTGAAGACGCTAATTCATTTCTTATAAGCCGCAATACCGAAGTCATTCCACATGCTGGGTCAAGAATTCGTAATAATAAAGACAACCAAAAGCATCTCTGGTACCATGTTCGATCAGCTTCAAAGAACACCCTGAAAATATTTGACCCTGGAGAAAGCTATGATATTGAAAGCAATGGTAAAATAGGCGAATTATATTCTGGCAAGAAGTTAGTTACTTCGGATAACCTTGGTGGCCAAATTTTCGAAGTGAGTCCATCGAATAAAGACCTATGTTTTAACCTTGACCAAAAATGTGCAATAGCAAATGATAGGGTTGGTAATGTATTCCCTTTAGGTATTTATGAAACAGCTAATATTATAAAATTTGAACATCAACCTGGCGATTATACTTATACCGTTGGTGATGCATCAGCAGCTTACTCGAAAAAAGTAGATTATTTTGAACGTGAATTTTTATTCATCCGACCTGACGTTTTCGTTATTTTCGATCGGGTAAAGTCAATCGATAAGAATTTCAAAAAAGTTTGGACCATACATACTGTAGACGAACCAAAATCGGTATCTACCTTAAGTAATTCGGATCTTGGGATGAAGCAATTCCAAAACAATAGTAATGTAAAAATTGAGCACCCTTTAAATAATACCTATATCGATACGCTTTTACCTAAGGAAAATATTACAACTATCCGAGGCGGCGATACTATATTAATATCACATAATAATGTTAAGGGCATAAACCCTGTAACATTAGATATTCCACGCTGGCTAGAAATATTTGTATCAGGTGAAGATGTCAATGGTTCATTAACGATTACGGGTAAGACAAATGACAACGAAAATAGTCATGAGGTAGTAATTTTTAATGGACACAAACAAATTTATTACTCCGACAAACCGACTCAGATAACAAAGAATCTTTTAATTGATAACAATGCGGCTTGGCAAGATGGTCAATGGCAAGGCTATCAATTATCTTATATTTCTGATAATAAAAAGTATACGACTCAGATAGTTGATAATTCAAGTAATACTTTATTTGGTAAGTTTATTAATGGCCAAAGCTATAAATATACGATTGAGATGCCAATTGCTAACACTTATAAGCATTGGAAAGAAATAAACTCAATTACTTCTAAAGACATGACTATCAACAAAATTATTGTCTCCGTTCCACACTACTTTGATACAGAAGATGTTAGTGGTCGTTTACATTCTTTTGCTCCCCATACCGATTATAAAGATAATATGTACAAAAAAGACCCAAATCTAGGTCAATGGACAATGAATGTTCAAGCAAAAACGCCAAATTTACTCGATAACTTTGCACATGTTATTTTACTTAAAAACCCCAATGTTCAAAAACCTAATACAGGCTTAATTGAAAGTTCAAATGCTTTTGGAATTGTCGTAGATAATTATTTAGCCGTGTTTTCGAAGGATAATACCAAAATAGAAAATTTAACAATGGACTTCAATGAAGCAACCAAAGAAGTGTTAATTACAAACCTAATTCCGAATGCACAATATAACTTTAAATTTAAACAAGAAGAAGCAAGGTTGACGCTTAGCCTAAACATCAATAATAATTCATCAGGAAACATAAAGTCTTCGTCAATGGGGCTTATCAAGCTAAATGTTGAAGAATAAAAGCGCAAATATAAACAACCTTCTATATATATTGCTAATTACTGGGATATACCTATTTTTTTTCATCGACGGACCTACAGACTATCACAATAGAATATTCTTATTATTATGGAATAATGGGCATATCCTCTTTTTTGCTGTTTTGAGCACACTATTCCACCTTAAATTTAGGCATTATTTAAGGTTTTCCCCTTTTGTATTATCATTTATTATTGCTATTTCATTTGGTGTTATCATAGAGTTAATACAGATAAAAGTTAGCAGGAAGTTTGACTGGAACGATGTATACCTCAGCTTTTTGGGTGCATTACTTATAAACAGTTGTTACTTCGTTAAAAGAAGCACTAATGCTAGTTCATTAATATTATTATTTATTGCAATTAGTTTAATTATAGAGCAACAAAAAACGTTATTTTCCGCCATTAAAATGGAGTATTTGATCAATTCTAGATTGCCAACTTTGGCCGCTTTTAATTCTGAGAATGACTTGAATAACTGGTCTGGAAAATCACTATCGCTTTTACAAACTAACAGTATCAGTACAAATAAAATATTAAAAGCTACATTAGTCGCAAATCAGAAATATACGACATTGACCTTAAATAATTTTTACAAAAACTGGGAGGGTTATCACTCCTTTAAGACTTCCCTATATTTAGAGGGCATTGAAGTTATTACGTTATGTATAAAAATCACCGATATGATTCATGACACAGGTAACCAAGCCTATGGCGATCGTTTTGATTATTGCACCTTATTAACACCGAAAATAAATAATATTATTATTCCAATAAATAAGATAAGCACGGCTGCTAAGTCAAGATATATTGATATTACAAACCTAAGTGAAGTAACATTTTTCGCGATGAACTTAACATCAAACAAAATAATTTACATTCGGAGTATTGAACTGAAGTAACTTCCAAGCCCGACATCACAATGAATTATCGATGAAATATAATGGAATTTAAACATGCTAAGAAAACTTATAACTCAAATTATTATCAAGCCCATTAGTTTCACTAAAAAATTATGGCTAGACATTTTTATTTGGCGTTTATCTACAAAACACAATATAGATATACAAGGGCAGTTAAATTTAAATGGTATCCCAATGATTGATATTTGGGAAAAATGTCAGTTGATTATTGACGACGGTGTAGTGCTAAATTCCAGAAATAAGGGATATCATATTAATATGCACTCTCCTGTTAAATTACTTGCCGATAGTGCAGGTGCCGTAATTAAAATAGGTAGTAATACACGTATACACGGTACTTGTATTCACGCAAATCAATCAATTAAAATTGGAAAAAACTGCCTTATTGCTGCTAATTGCCATATTTTTGATAACAATGGCCATGACATTTCATTCCCATTAGTGGCTAATAGAGTTAATACAAAGGGAAAAAGTATCCCTGTAGAAATAAAAGACAATGTTTGGATAGGGGCTAACTCAATTATATTGCCAGGTGTAACTATTGGAGAAGGCTCTGTTATTTCAGCAAACAGCGTGGTTAACATAGATATACCTGCTATGGTAGTTGCGGGAGGAAACCCCGCAATCATCATAAAGAAGCAGAATAAAAATGAATAATATTATTACTTTATAAAGGGTTGATAAATTGATTATAAATAGAGACGTTAATAACTCAGATAAGTTATTTATAAATCACCTACGAGGACTCTTAATTTTAAGAGTTGTACTTGCTCATTTAGGTTTATCTTGGTTCTTTTTGCCTTACAGCAGTTATGTTAATGCTTTTTTTCCATCACTGTTCATGATTTCAGGAATTGTTACTTATTATAGTTTTCTAAGAGCTAAAAATAGTGTTCATTTTATAAGTAATCGATTAATACGGCTATACACCCCTTATTTGATCATTGTTTTATTGGCTTTTATTCTAATATTTCTTTTACACCCAACTTTAAATGTAAATATTTTCAATTTTTTTGATGTATTAACAATGAATATGTCTATAGAAAATGAGCCCTATCCAATTTCACAAGTATGGTTTTTGAGAACATTAGTATTTATTACCCTACTTACTCTCCCCATATTCATACTTTCAAGTAGATCTGCCCATTGGCTATTACTGCCTGTTTTAGTATCGATAATTTTATCAATAGGACACACTAACTCTAATATAGGTAGTATGTTTCTTATAAAATTTAAGGGTATCAACGAAATTAATCTATATCAGCCATTAGCCAGTATGGGTTATTACGCTTGGGGGGCTTGGTTATATGCAACCAATAAATTTAGTAATAATAAATTTCAGGCTATCATTATTGTTATATGTAGTATTAACATATTAATTATCTATTTAAATACAGATTTAGATATAAATTTAGCAAACCATGCTTATTACCAAGATATTTACTATATGACCGTAGCATTCCTGGCTATTAGCCTTTTATTGATTTTACGACCCATCCTTCAGTATGCTTTTTCGATTCAAGTTATTTCTAGATTCTTACTTTTTTCTAATTATCATGCTTTTACTATCTTTTTAGTACACACCTTTTTCATACAAATATCAGAAACCTACTTTGGATGGATTTCAATTGCAGACGATCCTAAAATAATAATATATAAAATTTCATTTGTAATACTTGCATCATGTTTAGTGTCAATTCCTCTCTCAAAGATATCAAAACAACTGACTAATAAGCTAATAAAACTAAATAATAAGCGTTTGTTGCTTTCTAAATAAAAGGTGTAGGCAACGACGTACGTACAACAAATATAACTAACGTGCAGGATAATAATACGCTATGCATATAGCTAACGGCACCTACCCCAATTAAGACATAATCGACTTAACTGGAGATACAAATGAAAACGGTAAAACTTATTCAAAAGAATTCAAACTAGATGCAATTGCACTCGTTAGGGATCAAAACTACGCAGTAGCAGAAGCAGCTAGAAATATAGAAGTCAGTGCTCAAGTGCTTGGTCGATGGATCAAAAAAGCTGAAAATGATGATGGTCATGCTTTTAGAGGAAACGGAAAGCTAACGCCAGAGCAAGATGAAATCCGTAAACTTAAAGCCCAAGTAAAGCGCCTAGAAATGGAGCGTGAGATATTAAAAAAAGCGACGGTCTTCTTTGCAAAAGAAACGAAGTGAAATATTCATTTATTGCCCAACATAAGAAGATCTGGCCTGTGATATTGATGTGTCAAGTACTGGGTATAAAAAGTAACAATTATTATAGTTATCAGAAAAGAAAGCCTCAAAGACGTATTCAAAAAGCGTTGAATGCACTCAGCTTCCCAGTTAGCCGCAGAAAAACTGCGAACACAACAACCCCGTTTACGCGAACGAACTTGAGCAGAACTTTGATGTTCGACAACCTGATCAACCGTGGGTGCAAGATATTACCTACATATGGACTTAATAAGTCTGGCTATATTTGGCGATAGTAATCGACCTGTACCCTCGTAAAGTTGTCGGTTGGAGCATGCGTACAAGGAGGAAAGCTCAACTTGTTTGTGATGCACTCACCATGGCTATGTGGCAACGAAAACCAAAGGCTAGATTGACAGTACATTCAGATCCAGCTGTCAATATGCGACTCATCAATATATACGAATACTCAGGTTACATGGTTTTGTGGGCAGTATGAGTAAGAAAGGTTGCTGCTGGGATAATGCGGTAGCAGAGAGCTTCTTTGGTAGTTTAAAACAAAAACGCGTGCATTGGCGTAACTATCGAACACGTTATGCAGCTCAACAAGATGTGCTTAACTACATCACGATGTGGTACAACAGCAAAAGAATGCACTCATATCTTGGTTTTCAAAACCCCAATGAATTTGAGTGTAAAGAAAGAGAATTGAAAAAGGTAGCTTAGCGAACTTAACTTATGTGGACTCCTCCGTGCCAACAACAAAAATAAATACTTGAAGAAATAAATGCGTACTTATTTACGAGGTCTAAATGAGAAGCTATCTCTGGCTCTTTTATATTTACGCGAACAGGCTGACAAATCTAGGGTACGAGCTTTATACTCTATGTTAAGGACTGTCTTGGCCTGCTGATTTTTATCTTCGTTTTGCATTTTTGTTGTTTGAACGCTTTTAAACTACATTTTTGATTCAATTATTTTTAAGCTGCCAATAATTCAGCTTTATACTCTGTACCTTGTGTTAGCATCGCGTAAGCTGTTCTTGCCGTTTTGTTAGCAAGTGCCACCACTGCACACTTTTTACTTCCTCGTTCTACAAGCCCTTTAAGCCAAACATCATTTCTAGTTTTGGCTTCTCGTATAACCGCTTGATTCACCGCAGCCATTGCACCACAAATTAACTGACTTCTTAGCATGCTATTTTTACAGTGCTTTCCTATTGAGCCTAATTTAACAAAACCACCCTAAGAATGTTGAATAGGCGTCAAACCAATACAGGCTGAAGTGTCTTTACCTTTCTGAATACGCCTATGTCGGAGCAACCTAGTGCGAGATATAGATTAATCGCATTCATGGTACCAACACCTTCAAGCTTGAGTAGCTTTTTACAATCAGCATAAGTAGTAACTAACTTTTCTAAACAATCATCATAGTGCTGAACCGCTTCAATCGATACTTTCAAAGACACTTTAGCTGTATCTATTGCAATACGGCATTCGGCTGACAATCCATTCGTTGCATCTTCTAACACTCTGTCTATCGCACTGGTAATACCGTCTTTTCGATTAGAAATACGAATATTCAATCCCAATAATAAAGACACTAATTGTTTCTGACAGGCACCTTGGTGTTTTACAGCAAGCTCTCTTAAGCGCTTAATGGTTTGTAATTGTTGCGGCTAAACCGTTTTACCACCAATAAAAATAACATCGGGTAATGATGCTGCCTGGACAATAGCCAATGCATCATTTTTATCCATTTTTTGATTTTTTCTAACCGTAGCAACTAATTTTGCTGAAATTAAACGCGTATCGTGACCTGCCAAAATCGCTTACTGCTGCCAGTAATTCGACTGGCCACACGCTTCAAATATTATCGTGACGGGTTTTGCATTAACTAGCCAACAAAGAAATTCGTTCGGTGTCATTTCAATATTTTACTGCACCTTTTTGTTTCTATAAATACAAACTTGAATAACTTCTTTTGCTAAATCAACGCCAACTTTGGTACGACACATATTAGGACTCTTTATAATATATTTGTGTAGTAACTTTTATATTACCTCACTCGTTAGGGGTGAGGGAGTCCAATTATCTAGGGTGTCTGAATTTAGTTGACCAGATCATAGTTTATCCTTTCAGATAATTATTACTCTCTAATAATAGCTGCGATTAGCATTTCAAATGTACCTTATTAGCACCTATCATAAAATAATCTACTAATGCCTAAAAGTGAAAGAGAACAATACTCTTAATATATCCTGCAAATTTTATATATATGTTAATTTAACGATGGGTGCTTTTTTAACTTGTTACATAATATTAACGTTGGTTTTTCTACAACTAAATGAAGTATATAAGCAGCAAAGATACTAACGGTAATACCCAGTAAAAATAACATTCCTGCAATTACTGGCGTCAAATTCCCATGAAATATTGATTTCCCTACAGATATAACCTTCCAACCAATATCTGGATGCAATAGGTATAATGTATAAGATATCTTACCAAGAAATTGGAAGGGTGCACTCGTAAGCGCTTTATTCAACATTTCATTACGCCAAAGGATATAAATAGTCGCACAAGATAATATTCCGGCTATAGAATAAGCTTTAATAAATACAGTACTTTGAAACATAATTTCTAAAGCAAGCCAAAATAAAAGAATATATCCAGCATTTGGTAACTTTCTTACAGCATTACTTACTAATACTCCCATCAGAAAGTAGTGCCATGATGATATAAATAGCCCCGAGATAGGAATTCTGATCAGATTGTAATCTGTCAATAATGAGCCCACTCCCAGAAATAATATAATAAAATGGTGAAGCTGAGTAGAGTTACTGAAATTAAATGTGGATATTTTTTGTGCTAACCAAAGACTTAAGATATAAAATAGATATAGCTGAACTTCTAAACATAAAGTCCAGTAAATTACAGATATTTGCGGACTGATGGCAAAAACATCCTGCAAGTAAAACATGTGAAATAAAATATTAGTAATAGAGGGGAAGTTAATAACTTCCCCTGTGTAATATTCCTTAAACAATAACAATAGTAATGCAATCAAGATAGATACCCAATATGTGGGATCTAATCGAATACTTCTTCTTAAAACAAAGCCGCCAAAATAGCCCTTCGTTATTGATTTTGAGCCAATACTTAGTGAAATAACGAAGCCACTAATCACAAAAAACACGGGCACACCTAAATAACCATACGAAATAACTAAATTAACAAAGTCAGGGAACAACTCAGCTAATTCTGCCTTTAAATTTCCCGAAAGATGAAACAGAACAACACTTATGGCTGCCAGTCCTCGTAAACCATCAATGGTTCCATATCTATTTTTTTCTAGTTTACTCATTTAATAAGGCTACATTTTAATTTTTTATCGAACGTGGTTTATTTACCGCGTTATGTTTAATTAATATCTAGATATTGTTATAAAATAGATATATGAGGATTGATATTTGTATAGTTAAACCCTTCTCAGTCTATTTATTTCTTCCCGTAATACATCCAAGGCTAAGACCCCGTACTGTCCTTGTAAGTCACTATTTAGTACTTTCAGATAATTTAAGTCTTTACCTAGTAATTTAGATATAGGTAAGATCGCCTGATTTAATTTTTCATTTAAAGTTGTAAACAATAATTCATTATGCCTCTCGATTGCTTTCGGGTTTCGGATAACAAACTTACCTTTACTATATTTTAGTGTTGAATAAGCAACTTTTGAATAATACTTACTCAATAAATTTTCTAATTTTCCTTTAAAACTATTATCTTGGTAGATCTGATCTTGGTTTCCCAAACTAAATTCTTTAGGAAACAGTTTAAGACACGCTTGCTTGAATAATTTTCTATTA
The DNA here is from genome assembly GCF_014076845.1 of Colwellia sp. MB3u-41. Classification (GTDB taxonomy): domain Bacteria; phylum Pseudomonadota; class Gammaproteobacteria; order Enterobacterales; family Alteromonadaceae; genus Colwellia_A. Next base: position 195,120 of record NZ_JACGUT010000077.1, on the reverse strand, counting down.
TTTCGATATTCAAATGGTAATGTATTAAAAAATAAAGCGTAATCCTTGTTAGCAAAAGGACGTATAACATTACCAAACTGTTCAATTGGGGTGAAGACATTTGCAATTAACGCAAATTGTCGGTCAACATTATGAACATACTCATCAAAATGACAGGGCAAATTTACTGAATTATTTTCAGTCATTATTTCCATAAGATCAGCGGTGACATTATCTTTTTCCGCTTCACACATTTGCTTCCAAACCCATGAGTTTTCCGTATGCTTTTTAATATATGTATTTATAGCTTCGTCGCTACTCATTGAAAAATTTAAGGCACTATTAGGCTGCGATGCTCCAGCATAAACATCACCAAGAAAGCCATGCATAATATGTTCACTGCCTATATTATGCTCACTCATACAGGCATACATATGACAATGTCGATGATTACTTAACCCCCCGGTTAATTTAGTCACCTCATCTCCCCAATGATCATAATATTCATCTTTTAATTCTAAATAATCTAAATTAACATCGAGTGACTTTGCTATTTTTCGAGCAATAAAGGGTTCTGTACTTTCCTTCGTGCCAAACGTAATACTGTGAAAATCAATATCATTTTTCTTCATTAGGCATGCTAATAATCGAGAGTCAAAACCGCCACTAAGTGGTAATAATATATTTTTAGCTTGTGTTTTCTCTGGTAAAACTAGCTGCTCATAAATATCGGCCGCTTGTTGTATTAACGTGTCTTCGTTACCACTAATTTCTTCCCCTTTATTGAAGGGTAAAATGAAACACTGCTCTTCTTTAGTTTCACAGGTTTGAGCATTAATAATTAATTTTTTCCCGGAGATAATTTTTTTGATATTTTCAAAAAAAGTCCGTGATCTCAATATGGCATTAAATAAAAGAGACTCATATATTGCCGTATGATCAAAAGCTAATAATTTAAGGTCTTCTGCAGGTAAACTTTCTAATAAAGCTTTATAAGAAGAAGAAATAATAATGAGATGAGGACGAATAAAATAAAACATTGGATACTCGCCAAACCAAGACGCATTAATTATAACTTCAGTTGTTTGGGTATCTACCAATACAAACTGACGTTCATTATGCTCAATACTCCCTTCCTTGATATGATAATTATGGTTATTATCCGGTACGAGCATAAATTTATTTTTGTATTTCAGCGCTTTTCCATTAAAACTAAATTCATTATTTCTATATTCTAAAATCATGCTGTTCCCTTCCAAATAGCTTTATATAATACTGTAAGACCTATGGTCTATTTTATAAATTTAGACTTGAACCAAGTAGAAATTTCTAACCGTTCATTAGCAGAAAAAATAATAATGGAGGTTAATAATAATGTACAAAGTACCATTACTGATAAATAAGCAAGTTGTCCCCAACTCGCTACACTATCAATCTTCAAACTCCATAGATATGAAATTAACAGTGCACAAATAACAAATACTAAGCTACGAGCTAAAAAGTATCTAAATTTAAATTTCAATAATTTTCTGACAATATAGGGAAGATATAGCGCCCGTAAAATACCTACAAGCAATGAAAATGAGATTGCGGCACCTATAACCCCATATTCTGGGATTAAATACAAAGCAAGCCCTCCAGCGAATGCTGTATCTACAAGCGATAAATATGATGCATATTTATGCTGTTTAATTGTCAATAAAATACTGAAGAATGGCACGGTCATAAATATCAATAAGCGGCCAACAGCCAAAACAAGTAAACATTGGTAGGCTAACGAATGGTTAATTTCATCTTTAATCCACAACGAGAGAAATGCATCACCTAATAGTGTAAAGCCTGACACAAATAAAACCAGTACGATAAAGTTTAGTTTTAAAAAAAATAATAACGAACTCTCTAATTTATCCAGCTTATTTTCTGCATAATATTTTCCAAAAATAGGCACCGTAAAGCCTAGTGCTTGCGTTGAAAATTGAACAGCATATTCTGTTAACCTAATCGCAACATAGTACGTTGTAACTGCACCACCAGAAATAAATGCCGCGATTAACCATAGATCCATTTTTTCTTTTATCAAATTTGTAATATCGGTGATAAAGGTCCATTTACTGAAGTGAAATATTTCTTTTAAATCCTTTGAAGAAACATATTTTTTATGAAGCTTGAGTGTGGGCAATAAATTAAAACAAAAATAAATATAAAAACTGGTTGTTGCTAAATTAGAAACTAAAGATATTATCGCCAAAGAAATAATGCCGTAGCCTTCTGAAATAAATATATATATTGCTATAGCGTTTAATATTGAAGTAATAATTCTAACCAAGGCTAGCGTATCAAAACGCATATAAGCGTGAATAATCCCTGGGAATGCTTTTGATGGAAACTCTAAGCTAATCGACAAGCCAACAATCAAAATAATAGCTTGTGTTGTTCTTAGATTATCGGCATCGTTAATTAGATCAGGAGCAATAAAGATGGCACCACATATGGTCAATATAAAAAGTATAATGCCCAAGACACTATATATGACTATTGCTGTATTTATTATTTGATTTGCCCGTTCATACTCTTCGCGGTAAACATAACGAGATACGTACCTTGTTACCGCATGATTTAAACCTAAATCCATTAAGTAATACGATGAAACGATACTCCCCACTAACACCCACAAAGCATAATCGGCACTGCCTAAATGGCTAATTAAAAAAGGTAACATCCAGAAACCGATACCAATACCAATTACTGTTTGAATGACCCGAAAGGTTGATCCTTTTAGCATTGCTGATGCTATGTTTTTTTGTGGTTTATTCATTAATCATCTTATCGTTGCTTAAATTTGCTGTTATTGGAAGTAAAAGAACATTGCCTATGAGGAAAGTTTCTCTGAGTTCGTAATATACCGTTACTTGATATAACGCTTTATGATTAAAATGGATCTTTTAATCATTTGAAATATTTTTAAATAACCTGTTAATGGAATTCTAAAACTTACAAATACATTCTTTTCACCTTTAAATTTTTCTTTATAAAAACTATTTTTTCCATTTCCGGCAAGTAAATCGTAATATAGTGTTTCTTCATTTTGGTGTGCTTGCTCTATTGCAAAACCTAACATTAACGTTCCCATCGATAATTTATTGCTTTTTGGTATAAAAAAACCCAGCTGAATATTATAACGCCTACCTTCAACTGAAATATCATAGCTAATAGCTACAGGCTCATTTTCGTTGTACAAAATTAAACAGTCCAACTGCCCTTTAGTAAGAAAGTCAGTTACAACCCGGTAATGAAATTCAATACTGTGCTCTGAAAAACACGGATGCCCCCAGCGTTCTTTATGCATAATGTTAAGTTGATTAAAAAAAGGTAGAATTTCATCTTCATTTTCTATTTTTTTTATTCGGTTATTGCCTAATAACTTACGGCGATTGAACATTTTTAAACGGGTATTCTTTCCTAACGCAATTAGATATTGGTCAAAGCCTTCTTGACAATTAATCTGTATTCCTGGCTCTGTGCTCATTAATTCGTTAGAAAAATTATGTGCTAAATATTTTGCTGTTTCATTATGACTGTCAATATCTGTCAAAACGATTTCATCAACGCCCTGCTCTTGCATATAACTAAAAATTTTAGACAGGTAAGTCTCGTATTGACCAGGAGGGAGAATGAAATTTAAATACTCGGAACGAATGGAATCATCACTATGAGAATAATTGCCTATAAATTCACACCTATTAATAGTCTTCCTAAAGTAATGTGAACATTTATAGGTATAGCAAGGTGCAAGGCCAACTAAGTCTTCATCGTTATATATACCTAATAAAAACAAATTCAAATTCAAACGTGGTTGCCATATACTCCACCATGTTGATTGCCATATCCAACTTAAAAACAAAGGGTCGGCATATGAACTATTTAGACACTTTCGCCAAGTTTGTTCCATAGATTGAAATTCCTCTATGGAAAACTGAACAATATGGATATCTTTCAAAAAACGCCCTCAATTTTTATATCAACGAATAGCTAAATAAACATAATTTACAACAAGTTAACTAATAAAAACTCTAACTTGTTGCTTTTTCTTTTTCTTTTTCTTTTTCTTTTTGTAAAGCAGAAATAATTAGTTTATAACTTGCAATAGACAAGCCTAATATGAGCCACCAATGTGGCTCATATAAATCCATACCAAATAAGCCAAATATCATTCTTAAAACAAGATAAGCAAACATCGCTTTTGCTAAGCCATTCACAAAAATGAACTCGTCATTTATAATTAATAAACTTTGTTTAATATTCCACTTATTAATGAATAAAAGCCTTTTAATAAACAGCATAAATACGATAAAACCAATGGGACCAATATTCGTTAACACCTCAAGATAAAGCATGTGAATGTTCTGTTTACGATTAAACATTTCCATTCTAACAACAGAGAATGTATTGACACCAATTCCCATGGGATACTCTAAATAAATTTCCAATGCATCCTCCATGATTATTTTTCGTGTACCGCTAGAGTTTCCCTGCGCTTCTTTTCCTGAGTATATTGACTCAAAGCGGTCATAGTATTGCTCAGGCACGATAGGAGCTAATGCCACAAGAAGAATACTAGACAAAAAAAACACTTTGAATTTGCCTTCTTTCATTTTAAAAAAAAAGTAAATGGCTGCAAGTAAAACCGCAACATAACCAGAACGAGACCCAGTAAAAATAATAATGATGATTGAAAGCACTAGCAATACGGCAAAAAAGTACTTCAACAGTTTTATTTTCGAAGCCTGAAATAGATAAATGGCAAATGGTAAACAACCGACGCCAAATGCACTAAATGAGTTTGGATGTTGGACAAAGTCACCTGCACCACGCAACCTCATGATACCTTGATTTTCGACCATTAGACTCCCTGTTATCCAACCATGTCCACCTTCAAGGCAGATTTTAAACCACGCTAACATGATAAAAAGAACAATAACTTTTAAATCCCTTATATTGCTAACTGACATTACAATAAAAAATGAAATCAAAGAAAATTTAAATACTTTCCTGTCAAACATTTCTAAGGAAATATCTCTGGAAACCGAAAAGATGGAGTAAAAAAACAAAATAAAAATCAGCAATAAAGCTGTATTTTTCAAACTATTACTTTGTGTATAATCTAGTTTACTTTGTACTGTTTTACTATTAGATAATAATTTAAAGCCACACAAAATAGTTAATATTAAACCAAAAACAAAATGAAAACGCACTGCTTCAAAAGCAGGCCATCGTAGAGAAGCCTCCATATAGAAAAAGAATAAATAGAGTCCCGTTAAATAGCTTAAATAACTTGCCTTCTCATTAGGTTCTACAATCTGTTTCCTGTTACGTTTATTATTAATTTTTGTCATGGAACATTCTTCTTTTTATTATTTAATGACTATTTTATACGCGAGAATGTTTTATAGTTTTCTTAAAGCATACAGCAGAAAAAAGAGAAAGACTTCTCGCTAAAAAGTACAAATAGAAAGTTAACGAATTCACTAAAAAATAAGAAAATTTAACTTTATAGAATTTAATAAATGAAGAGAATACACAAAGCGATAATATAGCTAAAAATGGTATTAGCTGAAATATGGTTGGTTGAGCCCGCATGATTAAGGCACTTATAAAAATCAGGTGCAATATTATAAAAATTAACGTCAACATTGCCACTTTTGATGAAAAAATTGATTGTAAGGAATTCCAATCACCTCTCCCATGCCATATCTCTCGACTAAAAAAGCTTGATAACGTTTCAGGGGAGCCATGATGGGTTATTACTAATTCAGGGAACGCTATTATTTTCCCTCCAGCCTTTTTAGCATTCAAGCATAAGGTGAATTCTTCAGAGGTTTCCATTTCTCCGGGAAAGCCATCAATAGTATCGAAAAACTGACGAGCAATAATTAAATGGCACGAGCCGATATGGGTTGGTGCCTTTTCCAAGGTTTTAGGTTCAAACCATGATTTCATCAACAACGAAGAATCTTCAGGCACCTTAGGATGAGAACCACAAATGTTTTTAGGGTTACTATCTAGCAACTCAAAGACTTTTTCAATATTTTCAGACCACTGCGAGGTTAGCGTTATATCAGCATCTATAAACAGTAATAACCGACCTTTTGCATGTGTAACACCTAAATTACGCAGTGCCGCAATTGTTGCTTCAGCTTTCCCATCAATGACCTTAGCCCCAGCTTCTGTTGCTAACGATGCTGTATTATCAGTTGAACCATGATCTACCACAATAACTTCAAACTGATAACAACTTGGCATCCATTTTACAATGGACTTTACGGTATCAGAAATGAACATTGTTTCATTATATGCTGGGATGACTACTGAAATATCCATACTTAGACCTTCACTTCAAAAAATTCAATATTTTTTATTGTTATACGCAATTTATTTATAATCATTTTTAATTTTCTCAACTAATCTTAGACCTAACTCTGCAATTGTTAAGCCGGTGTTAGCGTAAGAGTGCTCTTGAATAACAGAACCATCGCAAACAAAAGCATTATCACAACCTCTTATTTTAAGGTCATTATCTAAGATAAAACCTTCATCATTACCCAATGAAACAGTTCCTGAATGGTGTGCTCCTGACCATAACCAATCAGCTGTAATAGAATGCTGAATTTTAACGTCTTGAGACACTTTTGATAAGTCACCATCTATTTGATGAAGTAAATCTTGATAAACGACTAACTCTTCTTTTGATATTTGCCAATCAATTTTCAATTTATCATCTATAATATCAACTCGATTATCAGACGTTTTTTGTTCAAAATAGACCAAAATATTGAAGGTATTGGTAGGCAACGTTATTCTAAATATGTGCGTGAATATTTCAGATAAAATATCTGGATGAAAAAGTTTTAGTGAAAAAGCATTTTTTAGCCGTTCAACACCGCTACTAGCACCAAGTTCTGATTTAAATTTATATATAGATAGTTTATTTGTCATTGTAAGTGCCGGTCTGAAAAAGGCGAAACAACTATATTTACCGCACTTACTTTTGTATCTTGCAGCAGTACAACTTTCATAGTTCCCTTTATCTTCGAGGGAAAATTTATGCATGATTTTGCTGTGTACTTTATTAAATTTAACTTTTCCCACAAAACCCACAGGGTGATCAATTAACCCTTTACCCACGTTATTAGTTGATAAATTTAACGATTTTAAAATATTTTTTACAAGATTTGGTGAACCAAACGTTCCAGCAGCAATAATTACAATGTCCGGCTTCACTGAATGACATACAGAATCGTATTCAAAACTTACACTCTCTATTTTTTTATCCACAGTTTGAAAGCTTATATTAGCAACATCATAAAATGAGGTTATTTCATTATTTAATGTTAATTTAGTAAATTTTTTAGGATATAAGAGACAATCAACACCATTTTTAAATATTCCCATACTGTCAGAGAGTAAGTTCATTTCAGATACATTTTTATTATATTCGTTCAAATAATCGGGTTTAGGAAAGAATAACTTTGCCGCTGCTTTATCAGCATATTGATTTGCCTGTGATAAAATACCTTTAAAATTATTTGACAATATGTCTTTAGGATTTATGGGGATTAATCCGTTATGCCAAAGGTTAGTGCCGCCGCCGCCACCGAAGCAAAATGTTTTAACGTTTGCCAGTTTTTTCTTAATAAAATCGATTTTCGGAAATTTAACTTTGTCACAGGCACCCAACTCCAATGTAGTTACATCAGCAAACGTCACCAATTCATTTGCGACAATTGAACCTGCAAGACCTGTCCCTATAATGAGCACTTTCTGTTTCATTTGTAAAAACCCTTAAAAATCTATATCTTAGCAAGTTTTACGGGTAAACCATAAAAAAGATAAACAACAAAAAAGACAGTTACCAAAGCTAAAATCTGCATCGTTGAAACAGTAAGGCCTCCAAAAGACACAAGATTATTTTCCAACACTACAAATGCTATTAGTAGTGTTAACGAAATTAAATTTACAACTCTCCAAGATACTTTATATAAAATCAACATTTTAGTACAACCTACACATGGCGTCATGAGTCGCTTTGCGAACCAATTCGTTAACTTAAGCATATTATTAAGTACTAATTTTTTTTTACACGCAGGGCATTTCATATTAAGACCTTAAATTTAACTAAAGATAAACTTCTTCGTACCACAATTGGAACATAATTAATGAGAATATAATTTTATTATGATCATCAATCCCTTGTTCTTGTTGTTTCACCAAATCACCAATAACGGCTGGATCAAATATTTTTTGCTTACTAAGGTTACTTTCACTTAATAAGTTATTCTTTAATACTTTCAACTCATTATTTAACATTGTACTTAACGGACTTTCAAAACCTTGTTTTTTCGCTTTAAAGAGTTTATTTGGCAAATAAGCTCTCGCAATATTTCTTAACATGGCTTTTTTAACCCAAAATGAATATTTAACTTTCCCGGGTAAGCTATAAATTGCACTAAAAAGCTTTATATCCATTAATGGTACCCTTAGCTCAAGCGAATGCCACATGCTTAAACGGTCAGAAAGAGTTAATATTTGCTCTGGCACATAATTTTTCAAATCGGTATAAGCCGCTTTGTCAATAACGTGAGTAGCATTACAAGCTTCAAAACTGGCTATTATGGGCTTACCTGACTTACCCATATCAATTTTATTCTTTACATTAGTAAGATAAAGCTTGGCTCTAGCTTGTTCGGAAATTGCGGTAACATAAGATAAATACCTTTGACTTAAGGGTAATTCACTGGCTTGGATAAAACGCTTTGCGTGCTCAATTTTTCTTGAAAATCGACCTTTCGTTGGTACTTTATTAACAATAAGACCTGTAAGCTTGCGTAGTGGTTTTGGCAATTTATCAAACAATGTACTTATATAAAGACCGGCATATCTAACATAACCTCCAAATAACTCGTCTCCACCTAACCCTGACAACGCAACTTTGTAACGTTTGCTTACTTCCTGACAAATAGTGTAGGTAGGGATAATTGAATCATCCGCGAAAGGCTCATCAAATGCATTAGCGGCATCTCTTAATAGCGGCTCTAATTCTTTAATCGGTGTTATTGTGTTAAATTCGATACCATATTTTTCTGCAACACTTTTCGCAAGAGGTGATTCATCGTATAAATTTCCTTTATTATTAAATCGTATTGTATAACTACTTTTAAATTTTTTGTCACGTGATGCAATAGCTGTAACAAGAGAACTGTCAATGCCGCCAGATAAAAATGATGCTATATCAACATCTGCTTCCAAATGGGCTTCGATAGACTCAATTATTTCTTGTTCAATATTATCGCTTTTAGTTGTTGTGCTATCTTTTGTTATTTCGTTAGGATCCCAGAATTGAATGATTTCTGTTTTCTTTCCCGACCCAAATTTAATATAATGCGCAGGCTTAAGTTTTTTTACGTTTTGGTAAATCGTTTCAGGAGCTGGAATATAGTTAAATGCTAAAAACATATCCATCGCTTGATAATTTATTTCTTTCTTAACTATCCCTGGGTTTACCAAAGCCTTAAGTTCTGAGCTAAAGGCAATATTCTCGTTTTCAAGTGTGTAATATAAAGGTTTAATACCAAAATGGTCGCGGGCAATAATACCTTCCTGCTTATTTTTATTCCAAATACAAAAGGCAAACATACCCCTTATATGACTAAACATTTTTTCACCGTACTCTTCATACAGGTGCACAAGTACTTCTGTATCTGAATGTGTTTTAAATGAATGCCCAAGCGTTTCCAGTTGTTCTCTTAATGCTTTATGGTTATATATCTCCCCATTGAATACAATAACAACACTTCCATCTTCATTAAAAATGGGTTGGGTGCCCCCCGACAAATCAATGATACTTAAGCGACGCATGCCAATTGAAATAACATTATCTTGATAGAAACCCGATTCATCAGGTCCACGTCGAATAATAGCGTCCGCCATATCTTCAACTTTATCTCTTAACTCACTTGAGTTAGGTGCAAATACACCTACTATCCCACACATTTAAATACTTTCTCCTGCACAATAAAAACTGTTAACTAACTTTATTAATTGATGTCATTGCTTTTTGGTAAAATCCTTCATGCTTTTTAACACAAGTATCCCAGCCATAATTATTTTCCGCTAATCCCCTAGCGTTCAATGCTATCTTTTGATAAGTCTCTGGATTCTCAATTAAATATTCAATCTTTTTCGCTATCATTTTATGGTCGTTCACGCGAACTAAACAACCCGTTCCATTATCTATAATTAGCTCTGGAGTCCCACCTACATCAGTAGCAACGCATACCACTCCTTTCAACATATATTCTAAAATGGCATTACTTAACCCTTCAGAATCAGATGAAATAACACCTATTTGCATATCTGTTAAGTAGTCATCAACATTTGCAATTCGGCCAAGAAACTTTACTGTTGAACTAACGCCTAACTCCATTGCTAGCGCTTCTAATTCTGGGCGCAAATGTCCATCACCAATAATATGCCACACTACATTGGGGTACTTACCAACTAACTCTGCTGCGGCTTTAATAAATAAGTCAGTTCGCTTAACTTTCCGTGTCATATTGCCCACAATACAAATATTAACTATAGGGCCCGTATGTTGAATAAATGGAAATTGACTAAGCTCTATCCCATTTGGTAAAACCTGAATTTTTTCAGGGGGCAAACTAAATTGCTCGCAGAAGACATTTCCAACAGCTTTCGCATTGGCAATATAGTTTGTCATCAATGGATAAACTTTCTTCAAAATCTTTTCAATTTTTCCATCAGTCCAAAACCCCATATCCCTGAAGCAAGAAATTCTTACAGGTACTCTAGCGAGCCACGCAGCCATGCCTAGTAATAACGTAGTGTCTTGAAAATACATCTGAACAATATCAATTTTTTCTTTTCTTAACCAACCAACAAGTTTAAAGAATTTGATTATTCCGGAGACTGAAAATAGCTTAGGGATATCTAACTGAATATGTTTGCATTCGCTAGGGATTAGGCTCGTTTCCGTTTCTCTGATCGTTAGCAAATAAGGTGTGAATTTTGATTTATCTAACCGCTCAATTAACCCTACTAATTGTAGTTCGGTACCACCTCTAACTATGCTGTCTATCCCATACAACACTTTATGAGTACTCTCTGAAAATTTCATCAGAACTTCATCCCTTTCAAAATCACAAATATTTAAAAAAACATTAATTTAACAAATTAAATGCAAAGTCAGCCACACTCTCTGTAGCAGCTATACGTTGTACTTTAAATACATTGACCGTTTCATTCTTATCTGTATATGCTGTAAGGCCGTACTTATAATTAACTTTTTCTGCAACGTTTACGGTTTTATCTGATACATCTAAATGCATACCATTTGGATAACAAATACCTTCTACGTTAATGTCTAACATATTTTCTATTTTTGCTTTAGATTCATAAAGTTCACGGTATAATTGTTCATCATCAATTTTTGTTAAAATTGCATGAGATAAGGTATGACTACCGATGTCTAACCCCTCATTGGACATTTCTTTTAATTGCGACCATGACAACGCAGAAAAGCCTTTATCTGGTTCTTTTTCGATAGATACATCGAGTGAAACTGAAAGGCTTTGCAGAAAGTCATCACGTTCAACTTTTTTATGGTTTAAACAAAGGTCAGCAATTACATTCCAATTTTCAGAGTAATTATCAATAGTTAATACCAACTCACCAATATTTGGAATTGTAATTTTATTTATTTTCGTAGAAAGTAATAACGTTCTAATTTTGTCTGGCCAAAGCCATTCTTTTCTATCTATAAAGTCAGTGGTCACATACAGAGATACAGGGATTTTATATTTTTTTAAAAGTGGCCACGCTTTATGATAAAAATCGTAATAACCATCATCAAATGTAATTGCTATTTTGTAAGGATCTTCAGTATTATTTTTTCTATCCAATAAAATCTCTTTAATTGGTACAATATTATAATATTCAGTCAAAAATTTAAGATGCTTTTCAAAGCCATAAGGTGATATGCCTGGTATCATTTTATTATCACTGATACGGTGGTACATTAACGTTTGAGCACTTGACTTTGAATTAATAAAATATTTCCAAAATTTTCCTTTGACTAAAACTTTGAAGATAATTCTTTTAATAAAACACTTAACGCTCCCTATGCTAATAATCATTTGAGTTAAGGTCTTCTCAGCAATAAACGTACTAACGATTTCCATCCCGACAAATCAAAAACAGATAATGAAATCCCTTTTACTATATCCTTTAAAGGAGCAATAAATGTTTTCTCTGCTCGAGCGAATGTTAAACCTCTATTGATATACATGTCTGCCCAAGCGGTATTAATACTTTTTTGTGAGACATGTTCACCATGATTACTTACAAAGTTTTGTAGAATACGAAATGCAAAATCATATCGCCCACGATAGTTATTTGACATTTGTCCTGACCACTCTCGATAGATATATGTTTTATCAGGGCAATACATGAATTCCCAATTTAACGAATACCTTAGCCATAAGTCCCAATCAATCCCCATCTTGAATTGTTCATCAAATCCTCCATCTTGAATAACACAAGCTTTTCGGATAATAGAAGTACCAAAAGGGACAAAGTTTTTCGTTAATAACTGTTCGGTTACCTTACCTGTGTACCTTTCATAGGGCGCAGCTTTATCATAAGGGTTACCATCTTCATCTATATACGAAACTTCACTATAAACAACACCAACTTTATCATCTGAAAAAAAAGGCATTTGTAATTCAAGTTTATTGTCTGTCCAAAAGTCATCAGCATCACAGAAACCAATAAAATCTCCTTTTGCTTCTTTAACTCCTCTATTTTTTGCTTTTGTTTGACCTCTATTTTCGGTCTTAATATAACTAACTTTATTATTATTCGTATAGGCTGACATAACTTCTTCACTATTGTCAGTTGAGCCATCATCAATAACGATAACCTCAATATTTTCCCATGTTTGTTTTAATAACGAATCTAATGCCGTACCTAAATATTGCCCCATATTATATGAAGCTATTACAATACTTATTAAGGGAGAACTCATAAATTAGACCTCACAAATCGAAAAGCGATACTTGCCTGAAGCTTCTTGAGGCATTTTATCGACATCGATAATTTCCAGCTGTATATCTTCCCCAAATACTTCTACCATCTCTTCCCTAAGCTCTTGATCTGTAGTTTGATTAAAGTCTTTACCTTTAACACGGTTAACAATAATTTTATTTAACTGTTTTTGTACAAGTTGCATTTGTTCTAGACCTGAAATCTTAGTTAAGGTTCGTTCAACTAACGAAACGCCTCCTACTAAACTGCCATTTTTCTTTTTAAGAAAATCAGCAACTCTCCCTTCCAGTTTTTTCAATAATGGAAAGTTTCTTCCGCAACTACATGGCTCATCACTTAAGACGCCGACATCTTCAATACGATATCGAATCAAAGGCATCGCGAAGTTATTGAGATCTGTTACTACAAGCTTTCCCGACTCACCAAAAGGTACTGGCTTATCATTTTCATCAACACATTCCAAAATAATATGAGGCGAGTTTATATGCATTCCTTGATGCATTTCACATTCACATGCGATTAAACCGACTTCTTCACAGCCATAACGATTAGTAACCTTGGTTACTAAGGCTTCTTCGATGGCTATTCTTTCATGATCAAGCAGCATCATTGAAGTAGCTACTATACCTTTAGGTGGTGTGATTTTTATATTATTTTCATTCAAGAATTTTGCAAATATATAAATAGAATGAGCATGACCAAAAAGAATATCTGGAGTAAAGCTTTTCCACACATCAACAAATTCCTGCATACTCTCAGGATTCAGATCCATAGTATCTAAATACTTTGTCCGTTCGAGTAAAGTTGAACGTAACTTTTCTTTAATGGTTACAGGTACAGGTGGGTTACCCCATAATGAGCCTATTTTGTCGCCAGGAAGCCAACTAGCTAAGTTATCTGCATATCCCTGAGCTGCATTTCTCATTTTTTGGCAATGTTCGTCGAAATAGAGATCTAATGCTACGCCTGTTGAACCACCAGTTTTAGCAATACATAGTTGCTCAGCACTCTCATTGATTGAAATAAACTCTTTACCATTATATTTTATGTCTAATTTTGTAGTAATTGGAAGTTTTTGTAGATCTTCAATAGATTTGATGTCATCGGCAGTTATATTTAATTCAGTCATTCTTTTGCTATACCAAGGACTATTTTTTTCAGCATGAGAAATTAACTTTTTTAACCTTGCTTCTTGATATATTTTCAATTCACTTAAGCTTTGATACTGTAGCGCCTTTAGGTTCTTCATTTCTCCTACTCGCACGCCCCCTTCCTTGGCATCCCACAACTTATAAACCATTGAATTAAATATATTTCTCATTACTCCACACTCCATTATCCTGAACTACTGATGTTAAATATAAAAGATACTTTCTATAAATTTTGATAAACAGTTTTATACTGATTGGCCATTTTACTCGCTGAATACATACTTTTAAATCTGTCATTTAATTGTTTCATTTTATCATTTCCACTTTCATGATAAAACTGTTCAAAAGCGATGATTTTTGAATAAATATTACCTAAGTCTTTTTCTTTATCGAGCAATGGGTAACAGTTACCAATAACATGGGGGATTTCACCCACATTGGTTGCTAATACCGGTAAGTACTCTCTTAAAGCCTCCAACAGTGTTATTGGTAATCCTTCCGTTAGTGAAGGCATAACTAACAGGTCGTAATTATCAAAATAACGACTCGGATTATCGATAAACTGTAAGAAATTCACTTGTGTCTCTAATCCTGACTTTGAAACAAGCCCTTTAAGGTATATTTCTTCAGGACCTGTACCCATGATGTCTAATTCAAATTCACGATCTTGGATCTTAGCTATTTGAATAGCTTTAATTAGATATTCAAAGCCTTTTTCTTTTGCCAATCGACCTATTGCCACTAACTTTATTTTCTTATCTTTAAATCGTTTATCACTTTGTATTGAGAGAGGTTCTGTAGTTATACCATTTTGTACAACATAACTTTTTTTCAATTTATTAAATAGCTTTTGGGTTTCTTGCGAGACAAATATTACTGCTTGCATTCTACTTAAACAAAATTTATCTAATATTTGATATAGCCACATTGCTGAAAATTGTTCTGCGACTACATAACCATGCACGGTTGAAACTATAGGTATGCTACAAAGCATTCTGGGTAATAATGCGAAGAGAACATTAAATTTATATCCATGTGAATGAATGACATTAATCTGTTCTTTTTTTGCTAATTTAGCAATTTCCCATGAGCCTTTAATATTAAGACCTGCTTTCATACGCCAAGTAATAAGCGGTAAGCCTCGTTTTATTGCTTCATGCTCTAATGCTTTAGTGCCTTCATTAATTTCCCCACAAGAAAGGATGGTTGGCTCTAAACCTTGTTTAATTTGCTCAGAAACTAATGTAAGTAACATTTGTTCTGCGCCGTATAAGCCACCACTATCAATCAGATGTAATATTTTCATAACTTCCAGGTACTTAATTAATAATAATTACAGGTCTAATAACACTATTTAGGGAAAAACTTATGTCTCAGTTTTCGAACAATAGATTGCATATACCAAGCCCAAAAAAGTCTCCCTGGCTTTTTAGCAATAGATCTTACCCTCCAGATAATTGGTATTACTTTTCGAGCAATCGCATTTTCAATTTTTTCAAAACCGCTCAATTCAGGAAAAATCCCCATGAGCCAATCATTCACTTTTAGATCAAGAACAAGGTGAACTCTTGATTCATTACCATTATTATTCACATAATGTTTTTTAGAAAAATTCAAATAAATTAATCTACCTTCTGCAAGATGGTAATTTGTATTATTTACAGTAAAGATCACATGTTCATTAGTGATTATTGGGATATGCAATCTCACTTGATTAAAAGCTAAATCAGAAACTTCTTCATAAGCATCTCTATGTTCTTTTATTTCGGTACCAGGAAGTAGGTTCATAATCCTTATTCTGCCGTATGGGCATTTAAAGGCAGATAAAAGTTCTTTAAAATAAGGGAGCTTACCTAAATACTCTGTTTCTTTATATTCACCCCATTTACCTACTTTTTGGGAATGCTCATTAGTTGCGCTTCCATCACGCGATACTAGAGGTATGGTTGTCCAACCATCCGCCAAGCCTTCATCATAGTGAGAAAGCCAGTTTTTATCTTTTAATAACTCTAATTCTTCACGCATTTTTTTCAAATCGAATTTGATCGGAAAACGGTCTGTTAAATCCATATATTCAAACATAATGAGCACTCTAATTATTAATATAATATTTGTTTAAAGTTAAATACATCAATAAAGGTAAACAACATTATTTACCCATATAAACAAAGATGTTTAAAATTTCATTGTTTTAATTAACCTTGTCTAGGCTTCCATATAACAATTTTTTCACCCTTTAAAAAACGAAGACTCGCAATAGCAGCAGCAAAATTAATCAAACAAAAGTAATGCGCTAAACCGACCCATTTATTATTGTCAGCATTATTATTGCCATAAAGTGCTAATAAATAAAAGGCTATCTGTGTTAGCAACGCTAAGTTATAAAAAGCACCTTGACCTAGCAATGCTACATTTGAAATAAAAGCCAAAACGAGTGGAACAAAGGCTAAATAGCGAAGCACTTTATGGCTAAAGAGCTGCAATGAAAACACGCCATAACTGAAAGGGTTTAATAAATGTTTCATATCACTTAAAGCCCAAAGTGCACGTAAAGACACCCGAACTCGCATCCTAAATTCAGATCCCTGATCAGCAAGAGAGTCTTCAGTTAGAATTGCCTTGTCTTGATAAACCACACGCTTGTGTTGTTCTACAATTTTAAGCGGTTGTACGAAATCAGGTAACTGATCAGCACGCAATTCTGAATATAAAGAAGTTCGAATAGCATCTACGCCACCATCAACACCAACAATAGAACCAATAGCACTTTCTAGTAAACGCATATTATTCTCATACTTCATATAAGCACTACAACCGTCACCAACCATAGAGCCATCTTCATTCACATAAACCATTTTACCGGTTACATAGCCAACGCTAGGGTCTGTGAAAGTATTTACAAGTGCTTTCATGGCATCTTTTTCAAAAATGCTGTTAGCGTCTGAAAAAATAATAATTTCAGATGATATTTCTTGAAAGGCTAAATTCAGTCCAGAAGTTTTTCCTTTCCTCGGTATTTGTCTAATTAACTTAACATTACTATGATCTTTAAAAAAAGCTTCGACAATTTTATCAGTTTCATCTTCAGACTCATCTGATACCACAATAATTGAGACTTTGTCTTTAGGATAATTTTGATCTAACTTATTCTGAATAGTGGCAGCAATAACGTTTTCTTCGTTGAATGCCGGAATGATGACTGTAACACTAGGTAATTCTTCAAACTCGCCTTCGACAATTTTGTTTTTAGGCAGAATGTTAAGTAATAAAGGGTAGCCCATATAAACATAAATTAATAAAATTAAGCACATCCAAAAAACAAATTCCATCGATTTACCTTCCTTTCCCAAATAAAACAATTTCAACGGTTCTAATTAAAATTAGCAAATCTAACATAAAACTACGATGTTTAATGTAATACAAATCGTATTTTAACTTCTCTAATGAGTCTTCTTCTGTTGAACCATAAGGGTACTTTAATTGTGCCCAGCCTGTTAATCCTGGCTTAACATTATGACGTTCATTATAATAAGGTAAGTTTTTAATAAGCTGCTGAACAAATTCAGGGCGTTCCGGACGAGGTCCTACAAAGCCCATATCTCCACGTATTACGTTTAAAATTTGTGGTAATTCATCAACACGGTATTTACGAATAAATTTACCAATACTCGTGGTCCGATCATCATTTTGAGAGGCCATTTGAGCACCATTTTTCTCCGCATCGATTCGCATACTTCTAAATTTATAAATATTAAAAGCCTGTCCATCTAAGCCAACGCGCTCTTGCAGATAAAAAATAGGGGCTTTCATGCCTTCGTCTAATTTAATAAGAATGGCAGTTATTAGCATAACTGGCCAAGTAACTAGGGTTAAAGCAACAGCAATAGCAGCGTTAAAAACCCAATCTAAGGTATTGCGTAAATGGTTGCCTGAAGCAAAACCGTTTGAATATATCACCCAACTTGGATAAATAAGGTTTACGGCAATTTGACCTGTTTCACGCTCGATAAAATCGAGAATTTCGGTAATGGCTACGCCACGTATTTTACAGGCAAAAAGTTCATCAATCGGTAAATTATCTCGACGTTCATCACTCGCCACAACAATTTCGTCGATACCATGCTCTAGTGCATAATTAACCAGAGAACCTTCTAATGCAATGCGGTTTTCGTTAACTATGCCTGTTTCGGTGTCACCGGGCATAATAACAAAGCCGTGCATGTAAAACCCTTGCCTGTCGACATCTCGACGCATACGTTTTTCAATAATAGATGCTCGGTCACCTGCGCCAAGTACTAATACAACACGCTTACTAAAACCAAAAAAGTCGACTTTAAGCGTTATATAACGAAACGCACTATCAATAATGAGACTAAACAATGCAGCAAGCGCAAGTAATTCAATCTTTAAAGCATGTTGACCATATAATGGATTAATTAACGTGGCAATGAAAAAGCCAATCGCCACTGAAACCAGCAAGCGCCTGACAATACCGCGATAATTTTCACGAAGTTTAGAGTTGTATAAACCCAAGGCTAATAAAGATAACTGCACAATAAGTGCAAAAACAACGGCACAAACCATCAGTAGATCATGAGGAATATCTTGATGTTCAACAAACAAAAACAAGCTATTTAAATAGACGGTTAATAATAATGAACCTGCAAAAAAAATCATCTCGATAATAACTAAAGATTTACTACCAGAGGATAAATCTCGAAATTTTGGGCTAGACATATTTATTAATTATTCCCTTTTATGATTAGCAACACTACCACTTGCTCGATTATGATTTTCAATGCGAAGCGCTTAAAATCACATTAAACTTAAGCGACTGAGATAATAACAAGAATTGCAACTGATTTACACTTATTAAATGTTGTGCAAGAGCTGTAAAAATCACATACAATCATATAGCTTAGTACTAATTTAATAAATTCGACGTATGACGTATATAGAAGGTTATAACCATGGAAAAAAATATGTTCGCTAAACTAAAAACGGCCACGCTATTAATTTTGGCTTATGTTATTTCAGGTTGTAGTGCATTAACATTGCCGCCGGCAACCATACATCAATCAAATACCGTTGATGTTGCTTCTTACAAATACTTAATTGGTGCCGGAGATGTTGTTAATATATTCGTATGGCGTAATCCTGAGGTTTCAGGCACATTTGTCGTACGCCCCGATGGTATGATTACCACGTCTTTAGTTGAAGACATTTCTGTATCTGGCAAAACGCCCACAGAGCTTGCCCGCACCATTGAAGAAATTTTGGCCACTTATTTAAGAGAGCCCGTTGTTACCGTAACCGTTAATAATTTTGTTGGTCCGTTTAGTGAGCAGATACGGGTTATTGGTGAAGCCGCTGAACCTAAATCAATTAATTATACTCAGCAAATGACGTTACTCGACGTAATGATTCAGGTCGGTGGCTTAACTGAATTTGCTGATGGTAATGATGCTATTTTAGTAAGAGTTGAAAATGGTGAACAAAAACAATATGAAATATATATTGAAGACTTAATTAAGAATGGTGAGATAGCTGCTAACGTGGACGTTTTGCCAGGTGATATAATTGTTATCCCTGAAACTTGGTTTTAGTTTTAGTTGAATAAGAAAATAATGCCTATTTTATTAATTCCCTGTATTTAGAGGTCAGGAATGCAAGAAATACTTGAACAAATTTTAGATTATTTAAAAGGTATTTGGATAAAACGCCGCTACCTTATGATTGCTACTTGGCTTATTTGCCCTTTAGGTTGGTTTGCCGTTTCACAGCTACAAGATAGTTATGAGTCAGAAGCGCGGGTATTTGCTGATACTCAATCTATTTTAGGCCCTTTATTAAAAGGGATGACAGCTGAGTCCAATCCTGATGAACAAATCAGCTTAATGGTAAAAACATTGCTCAATCGCCCAAATTTAGAGCGTATTGCTCGGATGACCGATTTAGATGTTCAAGCTACTACCCCGCAAGGATTTAATAACTTAATTCAACGATTAACGAAAAACATTTCAATTAAAAAGACGGGTGGTAAAAACCAAAATATTTTCAATATCACATTTTCTGATAAAGACCCTGTAATGGCACGGGATGTTGTGCAAGCAGTTATTACTGTATTTATTGAAACGACGCGAGGCGAAAATCGTAAAGATTCAGATTCCGCACAAAAATTTCTTGATAGCCAAATTAATGAATACGAAAATCGCTTATTAAAAGACGAAGCAAGGTTAACTAACTTTAAACAGAAATACAGTGAAGTGCTGCCTAACCAGTACGGTGGTTATTACCAAAAGCTAAATAACTCAAAAGAACAATTAAAAACTATTGAACTAATTTTGCTAGAAACAAAAACACAATTAGCTGGCTCAAAAGCTAAATTGACGCAATCTTCAACGTCAGAATCTAATCAGCAAAATAATATTGTTGATTCGAATAGCGTAAAAACTACTTTTGATGACCGTATTGCGGAGTTAGAAGGGCAATTAGATTCACTACAACTTAGGTATACCGAGCAACATCCTGATGTGCTAGAAGTTCAACGTCGCCTTGAGCATTTATCAAAGAAAAGAGATGATGAAATTGAACAGTATCTAACAAACAATAATGAGGCCGGTAATGACTACACGCCAATAAGTCAGAACCCTGTAATTCAAGATATTCAAATTCAAGTGAATCAACTTGAAGGACAAGTTGCTTCGATGGAAGTTAGAGCGAAAAATTACAGAAGTACGGTTAAAGAGCTTGAAAACAAAATTCATACATTACCTGAAATTGAAGCAGAATTAGTGGCGCTCAATCGCGGTTATAACATTACTAAAAAGCAATATGAAGACTTGCTGGAACGTAAAGAAAAAGCACAAATAGGTCAGTCTGCTAATGAAACGACCAGTAAAATAAATTTCAAGGTTATTGATCCTCCTCGTGCACCTTTACAACCTGCTGGGCCCAAACGATTCCTGTTTTATGTGGTTGTTACCTTTTTAGGCGTTGGCGTTGGTTTGGGGCTGTCTTTTTTATTCAGTCAGATAAACCCTGTTGTGACTTCGAGCAGCCAAGTTGCTCGCACGACAGGCATTCCCATTTTTGGTATTGTTTCGGCTACTGAAAATTTAGGCCTACAAAGTAAAGATAAACGCAAAACCATACTGTTTTTTGTCTCTAACAGCTTATTAATTTTAATATTATGCTTTTTTATCGCTTATTCGTTATTTCCGGATGCTATACAAGCGCCAATACATAGGATTTTTAATTTATGAGTACCATAGAAAAAGCACTAGCTAAACAAAGGATAGCTCAACAAGACAAAACACCGGTTGTAACTGAAAATGTAACGATTGACAAACCCAAAAAAACAGTTAAAAGCTCAACAGATTCAGTTAATTATGAAAACAATGATCTTTTAGTTCTTAATAAAAATGATCTTGAAAGTCGTGGTTTCTTAATCGATAACGGTACCAGAAAAAGTATTAAAGATGAGTTTCGTCAAATTAAACGTAAGCTCTTAAACAATGCCTTTGGCTCAAGCTCTAAGACGCTTAAAAACAGTAATTTGGTTATGATAAGTAGCGCTAAGCCGAATGAAGGCAAAACTTTTATTTCAATCAACCTTGCGCTAAGTATTGCCTTAGAACAAGATAAAACAGTATTACTAATTGATGCTGATGTTTTGCGCCCAAGCATAAATCGAGAATTAGGCTTTAAGCAAGTCCCTGGCTTAATTGAATACTTATTGGGTGAGAAGCATGATATTCCTGAAATAATTTACAGTACCAATATTGATAAGCTTAAAATAATACCTGCAGGTGAACCTCATCATCTTTCTAATGAATTACTCGCCAGTGACCGTATGGAGTCTTTAGCTAAAGAACTCGCAGAGCGCTACCCTGACCGTATTGTAATATTTGACTGCCCACCCTTAATTGGCGTTACAGAAACGATGGTCTTAGCCAACTTAATGGGCCAAGCGCTGGTGGTAGTTGAAGAATCAAAAACGCTCTTAGCTGACATTGAAAAAGCGACAGGAAATCTCAATGAAGATTTAGCACTAGGTTTAGTGCTAAACAAAGCAATCAGATCTCACAAGGATATGTATGGCTATTATGGTTATGGATACGGCAGTAAATAAGACAGTATTAGCTGCAGCAATCTTTGCCATTTTATCTGCAAATACTTTCGCAGGGGAATGGCAGTTTACACCACAGTTGATTATTGATGAAACCTATACTGATAATGTTAATTCATCTGTTAACGAAAAAACATCAAGTTTAGTTAGTCAAACAGGTGTTGAATTAAGTACACTGTTTTCATCAAAAAAATTAAATTTTTCCTTTGATGCAAAAAGTCTTTATGCAATGTACACCCATGACCATGATACCGATGATGACTATCATACATTGGACAGTTCTTTTCGCTTAAACTTAGGCCCAAAAGGACTTGCTTTAATCGGTAGTGCTGCAATATCAAACCAAACACGTAATAATTCCCGTAATGCGCTTGCAGATATTGTTTCTGGTGACACCATTAGAGTTGAAAATTATTCGGGTGGTTTTCAGTACACTATTAATAATAGTGCTTTTATTGTTAATTCGGGTATTCAATACCAAACAACTAAGTCACAAGACGGTATAGGTGAACGAGAAGGCTATGCGGTACAGTTTTCAAGTAAAAATGGCTCTGCTGCTCGAAATATATATTGGGATACGTCATCTGAATATTCTGATGCGACTAATCAAGGCAGAGACGGACAGTTATTCAAAGGTGAAGTTAAAATCGGTTTGATTACGGGTTATAAAATAACCCCGTTTATACGATATTATGATGAAACTAATGAAGGTGATCTTGTTAATAATAGTTCATCACTTGAGTCAGACTCTTATGGTGGCGGCTTACGCTGGTTAATAAGCCCTAGAATCCTATTCGACCTATCTTATAACACACCTACTGGTACTCAGCTAGACCTCGATGGTAAAGAACAACAAGACTATGCTGCGGCCACAATTCGCTGGGAGCCTAGTCAAAGAACGACCTTAATAATTGATTACGGCCAACGATTTTATGGTGAAAGTTACGGTCTTGACTTTACCCATCAGAATAAGCGTTTGACTAATACAATAACCTATACAGAAGATGTTCAAGCATTTACCCGTAATAATTATGATAGTGTCGCCTTAGGTAGCTTTTGGTGTCCACAAGGTAACATAGCTGACTCTTCAACTTGTTTTGTCAATAATAATGATAATATCGATTTTGATAATTATCAGCTAATCAGCTTAAATGATTTTGTTTTAGTGGAAGATTTAGGCCTTTCATTAAACAAAGAGTTACAGTGGTCTTCAGAATTAGCGCTACCGCGAACCACTTTCAGTGTTGAGCTATCAAACTTGACCCGTGAAAATTTAAATACCCGTACCGAAGATGAAAATAAAAGGGCATCGTTTGCGATTAAACGCAAAGTTAGTGGTAAATCAAATATAAATCTCATGCTTGAATATACTGACACCCACTTTTTACTTGCACAAGAAAATGGCCGTCAAGACCGTTACCGACGTTATAGTATTGAGTATGACAAATCCTTAAATAGTAAACTAACCGTTAAATTAGGTGTAAGCCATCTTAACCGCAGTTCTACTACCCAGTCATTCAATTATGAGGAAGACAGAGTCTACTTCAATTTCAGTAAAGGTTTTTAGCAGTATGTATGAAAATTATTATGGTTTTAAAGAACGTCCTTTTCAGCTAAGCCCTGATCCGCGCTTCTTCTTCGCATCAAGTAATCATCAAAGAGCCATGTCTTATTTACAGTATGGTTTAGACCAAGGCGAAGGTTTTATCGTAGTAACAGGCCCTATTGGTACCGGTAAAACGACCATTGCTCGTAACCTGCTTAATAATATTGCTGACGATTCAATTATTGCCGCTCAACTTGTTACCACAAAACTTGATCCACGAGAATTACTTGAACTTGTTGCCTTTGAATTTAAAATTACGGTAAAAGGTAAAAGTAAAGCTGAGTTATTACAGTCAATTGAACAGTTTCTTATTGATTTGAATCGCCAAGGTAAGCGCGCTTTGTTGATTGTTGATGAAGCACAAAATTTACCGATAGAAACGGTTGAAGAACTCCGTATGTTATCTAATTTTCAACTTGATAATAAGCCATTGATACAAAGTTTCCTTCTCGGACAAGAAGAACTTAAAGATATTATTCAAGCGCCTAATATGGAGCAATTTCGTCAACGTATTATTGCTTCAGCACATTTAAAGCCACTGACAAGTGAAGAAGTAAAAGAATATATTAATCATAGATTACATCAGGCAGGTTGTAATAAAGAAGCTCTTTTTTCGGATGATGGCTTCGCTATTATTTATGAAAAAACCTTAGGTGTGCCCAGAAAGATCAATATTTTTGTTGACCGCTTATTACTCTTTGGTTTTTTAGAAGAGCTAACCTGTATTGATGTTGATGCTATTAATGAAGTTGCATTAGAGATGCAAGTAGAGCTAACAGGTTCACTGCACAAAACTCAATTAATGAGTAACGAACCCAGCCAAGCAAACGCACAACTCATCGTAAATTCAACTGAGAATGTTGAAAACATGAAAGAAATATTAAGAGAAGTCGAAGATATATTAGAGTCATCAATTAAGCAAAAAATTAAAATGGCTCGCTATGTTGATAAATTGCTTAAGCAAAAAAGCCGTTTGTATGCAGAAGCTAATATCGACTTAACGGCTAACAAAGGTACTGAACAAGATAAAGGTTAATAAATTTAAGTAAAGTAGAAGGTTTTGTTACGGCCAAACCTTCCAACTATTTTCTCTCTACCTGCCAGCACCCTACGTTTCATTAATGGTTAGACCATATTTTTCAATTAACGAATATAAAGTAGGCCGGGTTACACCGAGTAATTCTGCTGCTTTTGACATATTTCCTTCGGCTAGCGCATAAGCTTTTTGAATAGCGATTGATTCAGCTTTTTCACGTACTGAACGTAAGTTCAAAGATAATTCAAATTCAGTATTAGTGTGGTCAAAAAAGCCTAAGTCAAACGCTGTTACTTGTGTACCTGTCGTCATAATCACCGAACTTTTAACTTTGTTCTGAAGTTCACGAATATTACCGGGCCACTTATGCGCTTTAATTGCACTTAAACCGTCTTCTGAAAAGCTTTTTACATTACGTTTATACTCAAGAGAATACACCTGTAAGAAATACTGGGCGAGTATCAATACATCTTCATCTCGGTCACGTAAAGGTGGAATATTTAGGGTGATTTCACTCACGCGGTAAAATAAATCTTCACGGAAAGTTTTGTCTACCACCATTTGTTCTAAATTTTGATTCGTCGCACAGACTACTCGAACATCTACATTGATTTCTTGTCGTCCACCCAGGCGCTCAATCGTTTTTTCTTGGAGAAATCGTAATAGTTTTGCTTGTAAACTAAAGGGCATGTCTCCAATTTCATCTAAAAATAAAGTGCCACCTTCTGCACATTCTATTTTTCCTTTGGTTGCACGGTGTGCCCCTGTGAAGGCACCTTTTTCGAAACCAAATAACTCACTTTCTAGTAGATTTTCAGGAATTGAGGCACAATTGATCGCAACAAAAGGCTTTTTACTGCGGTCGCTGGCAATATGAACAGCATTAGCGGTAACTTCTTTACCGGTACCGCTTTCCCCTAACAGTAATGCTGTTATTTGTGTTGGCGCAATACGCTTGACCATCATGCGTAAACGGTCAATCGCTTCGCTGTTACCGATAATGCCGATATCGCTACCCACAACTTCACGCATTTTTCGATTTTCTTCTTCAATAGCGGCGACACTAAAGGCACGCGCAATGATGACATTGATAACGTCAGGGTCTATCGGTTTTTGGTAAAAGTCGTATGCTCCCGCTGAAATCGCTTTTAATGCATTTTTGCGGTCGTCATTGCCAGTAATAACAATAACCTTTGTATGAGGCGCTATCGTTAGAATTTCTTGCAGTGCCACTAAACCTTCAGTGGCATTAGCTTCATCGGGCGGCAGGCCTAAATCAAGTGTAACAACCTTAGGTTCATGGCGACGCACTGCCGCAATAGCACTATCGCGGTCTGAAGCTAGTACCGCTTCATAATCTGATAAGCTCCATTTGAGTTGTTTTTGTATTCCTTTATCATCATCAATGATCAGTAACTTTTCCATGCGGCTAAACCCCCTTTCTTATCATAACGTTAGCTTTCAATAATTCACTCATAAACAGGGTTTATGGGTAGGTCAATAATGAATGTAGTCCCTTGCCCTTCAATGCTTTCAACCTTAATTAGCCCTGCAATACCCTCAATAAACTGCTTCGCTTCAAAAACGCCAATCCCCATACCCGCGTTACCTTTGGTGGTATCAAAAGGCTTAAACAGTCGGTTATTAATAAAAGGCTTCGACATACCACAACCGTTATCTGAAATTTTTATGCCTATATGGTTGTCTTGCTGAGTAAGCTGTACTTTAACCCAACCTTGCTTATTTGTCGCTTCTTGTGCATTTTGTATTAAATGGTTGAGTACTGAATGAAATGATTCGCTATGAATGGCCATTTCACAGCTATTAATCTTTTCAAATGTCACAAGCGGTAAACTAATATTTCGCTGCTCTACTACACTGCTAATCAATTTTGCCATATCAACTAACTGGCTTTCAGACTGCGCCATTTGTTTATTTCGTAATTGCGATAAAACTTTTGATAAACGCTCAGTAGCTGACTCAACCGTTTCAAAAACATCAGCTATAAAGTCAGGGTTATCACGGTGCTTTTTAGCGTTAGTGCTGATTAAGGCTAACTGTGCTTGCACATTTTTTAAATCATGTACTAAAAAAGCGGACATACGATTAAAAGCGTCAAATTGTTTCGATTCGGCGAGTTTGTCATTAGCTTCATGTAAAGAGATAAAGTTTCCTAATTGTTTTGATATCGCAAAAAGTAAATCTCTGTCTTCCCAATTTAATTGCTTAACTTCGTTTTTACCGACCAAAAAGAACATACCATAAAAAGCTTTGCCAATAAAAATAGGAACGACAATTCTTATATTATTTGCATCAATTAAGGGTAAATTTAACGACAGGTTAGGGTAAATAGTTGGAGTTTGCTTATATTCGTCAATATCGATGATCCAACCTTGCTGCTGACAAAAACTGCTACAGTGAATTAGTTGGTCATTGAAAGAATCATCTAAAATAATATTCTCAGAGTATTGAACACTAAATCGTTGCTCCGTCACTTTTTTTAAAATAGCACCACCATAAGCATCAACTTTAGACATCATAATTTGTGTCGCCATTTGGTAATAGCTTTCTGCGTTAGTAGTTTCTATTTTTCCAATTAAATTTAACCATTCATCTCGGTATTCGTACTTATTAGCAAAAAAGTTTTTCGCGATAAATACCTTTAATTTTCGACGTAAAGATTCGGTGATCAATAAAGCGACGAGCACCAAGCTACCAAGCATTAGAAAACTAATACTAACGACACTCCCCCACTCACCACCGATGTAATTAATGACATAACCTGCCAGTGCCATAACCAGTAAATAAATACCTGCAATCATCAACATCGAGCTATAAAAAACCACATGTCGTGACACAAAAATGCGCACAGAGCCATTACGAATTCGACGTGTACTAATGAGCAATAACGGAAAAATCATTAGAGAAATATAGCCTCGGCTGAACCAAAAATTAAAATCGACACCATCAACCATAGTCGCTTGCGCATATAAAATGAAGTCAAAAATCGCAACACTCGCCAACGCTAGAACCATAGGTAAAATAGCCCAACGCACTTGCGAATTTGCACTACGATAAAGCTGTTCAAGCAGTACTAAACTCCATAAATTGAGCACGATAAAAAGAAGGAATATGTATTCGTAAGAATAGTTGAGTAGAGAGCTGGTTAACCAACACACCAACATTAACGTCCCCCAAATACTCACGTATTGACGAATATAATAATTAGCGATAATAGCCTTAAAAGAGGGATGCTCTGTATTGCAAAGTACAATTAATAACGACCAACAGGCTATTTTAAAAGCATCAGCAAACATTGCCCACTGCAAACTAAAACCCAGTTTGATTTGCAATGCTGCCACAACATTGGCAATAACCGTTACCAGTGTTGAAATTAGCACCCAGCGAGCAAGAGTTGTATTGTTGCGCGCTGCAAAAATAAGTAATGCAAAAACAAAATAAGCGGCGCTAGCTAACGAATAACCGAAGAGTCCTAATGAGTCCATAATATAAACTTCTTATTGAGTTTTTGTTTAATTGTTTTGTTGTACTTTTTCTTTGGTAAAGATTTGCGTTAATACCGGTACCAGTAAAAAACTAGCAATCGCTGACACACATAATCCAGAAATAATAACCGTACCTAGCGGTTGCCATAAACCGCCGCCAAAAAGTGTTAATGGCAATAAGCCACCGATGGTTGTTAACGTTGTTAATAATATTGGCGTAAAGCGGGTGGCACTTGCATCGAGAATTGCTTGCTGTAAATTATTTGATTCTGCCATATTACGGTTCGTTGTATCGATCAATATAATGGCGTTATTCACCACAATACCGAACAAACTAATTAAACCGATAAACGCCATCATCGAGAATGACTGCCCAGTAATGTAGAGACCTATTACTGAACCCGCCATCGCAAAAGGGATAGAAGTGAATATAATCAATGGCTGTAAAAATGACTTGAACTGTAATACCAGCACCGCAAAAATACCAATCGCCGTAACTAACATTATTTGCGCAAGACCTGAGAAATTCTCTTGCCTTGATTCTTCTTCACCCCCTAAAGTATAGCTAACGCCCTTGGGCATTTTATATTGTGCTAAATAGTTAATTACCTTTGTAGTCATTTCACTCACCGTATGACTTTTATCAACGTCAGCAGAAACCTTCGCCATGCGTAACTTTTGATAATGGTAAAACTCAGTACGGCCTTTTTGCAGTTTGGTGGTAATAAATTGATTGAGTGGAATAGCTTCGCCTAAACGATTAGTGACATTAATATCTTCTAAGCCGTTGATATCAGGTTTTTTACGGCGAACAACAATAGGATAATTTTCACCATTATCATCATTAAAACGACCGACTGTGGTACCAGAAAGGATTGTCTGCAGAGTTGTGTCGAGCGTATTAATGTCGATATTAGTTAAACCTGCTTTTTCATAATTTATATCAAGCAATAGTTCTGTATTAGCAATTCCGATAGGGTTATCAATATTAATGATGCCTTCAGTACTTGCCATCATACTTGAAAGATCGTTAGCAACCTGTTCTAAGTCGGTAAGTGACTCGCCCATTAATCGTACACTGATGGGTAAATCGGTGACCGGACCTTGGGTAAATTCACTAACAGTAATTTTAGCTTGTTGCCATTGCCCAAACTCCTCACGAAGCTCGGTAACAAAACGAGAGACTCTTTCTGCATCGTATTCATGTAAAACCACAATCACCTGACCGTATGTTGCCACACCTCGTTTAGGTATTTGATTATAGTAAATACGCGGGTTTGCATTACCGACGTTTAAAGCAACTTTATCGACTAATGCATTTCTTTCAATTATTTCAGTCATTTGTTGCATAACTTGGTCGGTATAAGCTAGCGATGAGTTTGGTGGTGTTTCAACATCAAGCATGATCATCGGCTTTTCTGCTTTAGGAAACAGACTGACACCTACTTTGCTAAACAATGACAACATACCGACCAAACAAAGTACTGCGATAGCGATAACGATCCAGCGAGAAAGTATGAGTCGAGCAAGCCATTTGGCATAAACACGCTCTGCAAAGATATTGACGTAATGCTGTAGTGTTTTTATTTTTGACTTACTTGGTGCTGTATTTTTGGCAAAAAATCGACTGGCTAATAATGGCGTTAATGTAAGCGCAATCAATAGAGAAGCGAACAAGACTAAAACAACCGTAACCGGCATTGAACGAACAAAGTCACCGGTATTACTTGCTAACATTAGCATGGGTAAAAACGCTAACATTGTAGTGACTGTTCCACTGGTTATTGCCCAACCAACTTTGGCGGTACCTGATGCTGCGGCATCGCCCAGATTTACAGCTGTTTTTTTCTCTCGGTGAATGCTTTCAGTAACCACTATGGCATTATCAACAAGCAAACCTAATGCGATAATCAACCCAACAATAGACATTTGTTGTAAGCCAAAGCCACTAAAATCTAACCAACCAATAGCGACTAAAAACGACAATGGAATAACAGCAATGACAACTAAAGATTCACGTAATCCTAAAAATACCAAAGACAGCAGACCAACCAAGACAAGGCCTTGCCAAAGGTTGTCAAAAAAGCCGTTGACTCTCAATTCAACACTGTCGGCTTGCTTGAATAAAACATCAACTTTTATGTTGCTGGGTAAACTTTCTGTAAAGCGCGCAATTTCATTATCAATACTTTCAGTTAATCCAAAAATATTCGTATTAGGTCGTTGCTCTATCGTAAGAAATATAACGGGTTTATTATCAAAATAAGCTAAATAGTTAGGTTCTAATCCTGAAAACTCAACAGTTGCGACATCTTTTAGACGCAAAACAAAACTGTCATCAGAGCGAATAACGGTTTCACCTAACTGAGCCAACTGTACAAAATTACCACTTGCTTTTACATTAAAGCGCCTTGAACTTGCATCAACATAACCGGGTGTAATATTTGTTGCGCGTCCTTGCAAAATAACATTAATATCGGTAACCGATAAGCCGTAATGTTTCAACAGCGCTAAATTCACGTCAATTGCGACAATTTGCTGAGGGTATCCCCAAACATCGGCTTTGCGAACATCGTTAATCGCTTCCAGACGTTTTTCTAACTGCTTAGCGTAAAACTCCATTGATTTGTAGTCTGTAGGCTCACTCCAAAGCGCAAGTTGCATAATAGCAACACTCGTAGGCGTGGCTTTTAACACAAGTAAATCGTGAACGCCTTCGGGTAAGGTAGGTTTTACCGTTGAAACCGCCTGTTTTACTTTGTTATAGGAAGCCTCAGGGTCTGTTCCGTAGAGAAAAGTAATTTCAATGCGAGCACCACCATTTTTTACTTGTGATTCAATCTTTTGAATATTTTCAATATCTGAAAATTCTTCTTCAAGTGGGTTAACCACTAGAGTTTCAATATCTGTTGGCGAGGCTCCGGGGTAAATCACTTCAATTAACGTAATAGACATGTCAAATTGAGGGTCTTCTGAGCGTGGCATTTGAAAATAAGAAACAATACCGACTAGCACCAATAATACGACTATCGTCAAAGTAAATTGGGCGTTCTTTATGGCGAGTTTAGGTAAAAGCATAGTGGCTATTCACCTAATTTAATATGTTGCCAGCCACTGGTAACTATTTGTATAGGCTGATCGTCAACTGACGCAAACAAATATAAAAATTGATTGTCTAAACGATAAATATCGTAGTGCTGATAAGTGAGTTCTTGATCGTTTTTTGTAATCACAATAGCTTGACCGTTGTCGTCAACAGAAATTAAGGCAGAAATAGGTAAACGGTAAACAAAATTGTCACTGGTAAAATCGATCGTAATTTCGGCAATTTGTCCTGCGACAAGACCACTTTTTAACGTAAGGTTCGGTAGTAAGACTTCAATAATAAACATATTACCGTCAGTGTTAGCAATAGCCGGTATTTTACTAACTTCACCAATAACAACGCCTAACGCTTGTAAGCTAACATTTACTTTTTGACCTAAACGAACCTGGCTTACTTCACTACCCGTTAACGCAACTTTTACTACCCAGTTTTTATCCAGCGCCGCTATTTTTAGTATTTCATGCCCGGGTGACTGTAATTCGCCTAATTCAGTATAGCGATTTAAGACCACCCCAGAAAATGGTGCTATGACTTGCGCTTTTTCGAAATTATAAAAGGCAATTTGATATGCCGCTCTCGTTGTTTCAACTTGGGTGAGTGCAATATCAAGATCTTGTTCTGAATTCAATGCATGTTCAAGCAACTTTTTTTGACGGTTAACTTCACGTTTTGCTTGTAATAGTTGTGCATAAGTCGCATTTTTATTTTGAAGTAATTCGGTAGTGTCTAAAGAAGCAAGTAACTGATTTTTTTCAAAATACTGCCCTTCATCAACGGATAGTTCGGTTAAATAGCCGCTACTTTTGAAAGATAAATTCAACGTTCGTTTAAAATCGAGTTTCCCCGTTCGTTTGATCGTATCTGCGTAAGGCTCAACAATGACTTGTTCGAGATCGTAACTTTGCGACAATACTGAAAATGATGCAGAAATGATTATTCCTGCGATTAAAAATCGAACAAAACTATTCCATGATTTCATATGTAATTCTATAACGCGTTAAATTAACTAATTTTATTATAGCCAATACTTTAGGGGTGTTGCTAAATAAAGTACATCTTTTTCCATTATTTTTGCTCTGCTTGATTCAGATTTATAAAATTCGCACATCAACTGAAAATAAAGACGACAAAGCTAGACAATTTTCACGATTAATTATAGTATTTGCCGCGCTTAGAACAGCAAACCACCCGTAGCTCAGCTGGATAGAGTTCACGCCTCCGAAGCGTGAGGTCACAGGTTCAAATCCTGTCGGGTGGACCACTTTTTATTCAAGTATCAAGCAGCACTTAAAATAGATAGTTTCATTTTATATAACTGTTGTTCTTCTTTTTTGTAGCTCCACTTCAACGCATTTTCCAACATCTTTTTAGCCAATTTCATCTCACTTCTTTTAAAGTATATTTTAGCTAAACCTATGTAAGCTTCTTTTAGATAAGGCGCATTTTTTAAGGCTTTTTTGAAATAAATTTCAGCTTGTTCACTATCTTTATGTGATTTATAGGCTTGTTCGAGCCAAACATATGGATTTGGGTTGTCCAAAGTATTCAATTTTTTTTGATAAAAATCGACTTCCGCCATTCTATTTTCCGTTAACAATAAAATCATATAATTACGTATTATAGGAATGTTTTTTTCATCCAAAGATATACCTAATTGATATAATTTTTCAGAGGTTAACTTATCATTTTCAGTTTTATGCAATAAAGCCATAAAGTTAAGGGCTTCAACGCTAGACGGTAAAATTCTCAACGCCTCTTTTCCATAGGCAAAAGCTAAATCTGGTTTGTTATGTATAAGGGCATCGCCAGCAATATTTCGATAGTACATAGACAAAAATTTATTAAAGGAGAATTCTGGTCCTTTTTCACTGTTTTTCACTGGGAAATAATCAATCACGATGCCTGGTTTAGTCAGATATATCAGACCTTTTTCTGGAACAAAGCTAGGATCATAGATAATAGTTTGCACATGTGAAGACGATGATAAAAACTGATTGTTTTTTTGGAAAATAGGCGCCGAAGTCACTTCACGATAAGAGGTTTTCAACCCCACTAGTCGAGTTAAAGCCGTTGTCAGAATAGATAAGCTTAAGCAATTCCCTTGTTTTTCACTTAAAGACTTTTGAGCAATATTGGTTTCACCGTAAAAGGTAAAGTTATTTTTAAAGCGTTGCAGATAAGTCGCTAAAGCAACATGCGACTCAAGCCCTTCCTTTTTAAGCTTTTCATACTCTTCAAAAAAATCAGCTTCTTGTTCCTTGGAAAGTGCGAAAATATCTTGTTCACTTATGACCGCCTCCGTAAACGTGAATAAACTGTTATTCAGCGGAATATCAATCTTTGCTTTAGGGTCAATGATAGCGTTAGAACAAGCACTTACTAACGAGATAAATAAAATAATAGCGGTGAGTTTTAACATAACAATTCCTTTGCTCCATTCGTTTGACAGACTTTATCTCCATCAAAGTATACTATAAGTGTATTCTTGTCAGTAAAGGTAGCTTATCAGTCTGCTATTTTATTAAAGCTAAGATGCGAATAAGCCTTTAATGTTTTGCTGATTAAGTATCAGATGAAAATGGTATTTAGGAGAAATATTTCAGTCCTCTCAAATTAAAACCAATAAAAAGCCTCGCAAGTGCGAGGCTGATTTTCATTTCCCTTTGGCTTCAAAAACAGCCAAAAATAAAGCCCCTTCCTAAATGACTATATAGGTTCACTTAGGAAGGGGCTTTGGATTCTAAAGAGCTCAACTCTATACTTTTTAATTAATGAGAAGTTGGCATTTACTTTTAAGTTGATTTAATTCTCTCGGTAAGAGAACATCAAAAGTCATATAAAGTAAGGACTGTTCTATATCAACCCAAGCTAAAGTATGAATATTCTTTCTTACATTTGCTTTATCATTAACACCAAACTTACACCTCGAATTATCAAATTGGTCTTTAGAGTTATTTAAAAGCATCTTTGCGTTTTCTTTTTGTTCTTTAGTGCTTAAAGAGTGTATAAATATTTTTTTGTAATCATTAAGCTTTATGATTAATATTGCTTGGGTATCACTTGACTGACTTTCTAAATACCCTGATTCAATGATTTTAAAAGAACTTTTACTTAAAGTTACTGTAGCTCCATTAGTAAACCTCGCAAGAGCAATATTAAGTTCTGATTTATAAATAACAATAAACAATGAAATTGTTATTGCAATAAACATTATTAAGAGTGCATGAAAGACTTTATTGTTCTTCTTCATTTCTTTGTTCCTGATTATCGTTATTATCATCATCGTCATCATCACCAAACAGCCATTCAAAAAATGTTTGTCCACCTTTTGCAACCAAGTCTGCCTGACTTGTTGGAGGTAAGTGACCTAGGTTGATACCGTTTTGAACAGTATTTCCAGCTTCATCAACATATTCATCCCTTTTTTCAGCTTCCTCTTTAAATAACCTATTGGAGATTCTAGTTATTTTGGTAGAACCTTGTAATAAGAGGTACAGAAATACCAATATAATTGGACCAATTCATTCCAATCATATTGGACCAACGTAAAATTAATTAAATCTTAAATAACCAATTAATTTATTATAAATTAATTGGTTATGAAGTTTCAGAACCTTAATTATGACAGCTACACACAATTATGTGAAAGAACATTTTTTTGTAAAACCAACTTAAACTCACAACCAAAGTTATTGGAAAGCATCACCTCGATTTATTAAAATAATGACTTATTTTTGATTGGGGCGATAACATGAATACAGTTGTTAAGGATTGGGTTATCGTTACAATCATTGAAAATAAAAAGCCGATTGGAAAAGTACTTTATGGCATCGTAATTGACGATATGAGTTGCCGATTTTTGAAGGGTGATTATGTTTGCTCGTCTATGATCATAGACATCAACTTTGACACTCAGCTCATAAAAACTGAATCAGGCAGTCTTTACCAAATTATCGAAAATGGTAAACGAACAAAAATTATGACGGAAGAATTTGAGTTATTACGCCAAGGTTTTAACCCTGAGCAAATAATTGCTATTCGCCCATCAACGAAACTAAAAGTCCATTAAGAATTTGGCTTCAAAAGCAGCCAAAAATAAAGCCCCGCGAGAGCGAGCCTTTGAATTCAATCATTAGATTTAACTTTTACTGCTTAATCTAATGATTGAATTTGACCAAAACGAACCTTCAGATAAACATTGAGGATCAAGCTTTTTCAATTTTTCTTTAAACTCTTGAACCAAAAAAGTTTCAACTCTATTTTCAACGATTGAATCTTCGTCAATAACGATTGCCTTTTCCACCATGATTGCATAAGACTGCAACGCTTTTCTAAGCTTATACGGAGAAGAGTTTACTAATTGATTACTTGAACCGACATGAACTTTAAGTGATTTAAGATCGATGAAGATATCTCTATCATCCCTATCTTCCCCAATTTTCAAAATATCAGGTTCGAGACGGTAGTGATCGAAGTTAATGTTAGGAGCAGCCCAATCGGGCAACCCCATTTCACATAATGCTCTGATATCACTTATGGGCGCATCAATTTTAGTGAAGATATTTTTATCCCACTTAATATATTGTGCATCCTCCCAATAGTCTTTTTCTGTGTATCTAGTCATCTACTTTAGCAACTCTGACTTCGCATCATTTAAAGCTTTAATGTATGTCTCTAGCTCAACGTTTATGGATGATACCTGCCCACTTTGAATTTCAAACTTAAATGACTCATCGGGTTCATTGGTTACAATGCCGACAAAAGCACCATCTATTTTGATCTCTGCTATTAGACTTTCATAATCTAAATCGCTGCCAACAGTTATTTCTATATTTCCCATGTTGTTATCTTTCCATAAAAGCATGGCCTTAAAATAACATTTTCTTTGAAAACAACCAAAAGCCCGCGAGTGCAATCCTTCTAGTCGGCAAGTTGAGAGGTTATCTTTCAATCCCTTTGGCTTCAAAGCAGCCAAAATAAAGCCCCTTGATGCCAAACAGCAAAAAGCCCCGTTGGTGGTGCTTAAGATTCAAAACTATCCCCTCATACGAGCCAAATTTAATCTATCTCTTTTCAGATTTAACTTATTACTATTTTTCATTGTATTGATAGGGTTGTAACTGTTCATTATTCTAGCACCATATTCTTTCAATAAATTGACAGTAACAGAAGGAAATAAAACAGGCATGCAGTAGGATTTCCCTCGATATACAGCTTCAAATTGGTACGTTTTATTCAAAGGGTAATAAGTAAGATTAATTGAACTTGGTGTAAAATAACCATAACTACGAACGGCTGCTTTTATCGCAGTATTATATTGGCGAAACAGCTCAACTCTATTTTTCCCTTCACCAGCAACGAATATATTAAATGGTTTTATGTACTCATATCTAGCAACATTACCGTCCCAAAATGAACTATCTGAAAAATAAAGTTTAGTTAGTCCATTTAGTTGCTCAAATAACTCCTTCGCATCAACTTCACTTAACTTTTCATAACGTTGAAAAGTACCACCGATTGTTAACCATGGGTCTACTGACATTGGTAGCTCTTCATCAGCAGAAGTAACACCATAAAAAGGGATTACTGCATCAACAAATAGGGATGGAAAGATAGAAGCCTTATAGCATGAACTATTATCAGGCAAGCTTTTCTCAAGGTTACTTTTTAGTTCAATTAATTGATGAGATAACATATATGCACCTAAAATATGGGTTCCATAATAGAAAAAATTGGAGTTATTTCAAGTTTGGTTTCAATAAGAGCCAGAAAGAAAGCTCCTAGACGCCCAAAAACAGAAGGCCCCGCGAATGCGAGGCTTAGGATTTATAGGTTAATTATCATGACCTTCGAACTCTCTAAAAACCCAAGAAAGGTTGCCATTAACGGCTGGCATCAATTCAATTTTGTTAAATGACAATAATCTCTGCCCGCTGCTTTTAAGAACTGATTCTGGCAAAAAATCACCGAATACAAATTCATCTAATTTTCCTCGTATCTCTTTGTAAACTTCATAAGCATTTTCAACAGGAACAAAACAAACTTTGCATTCCGTATCTTTTACCAATATCAATGCTCTAAACTCATGCCCCCTAATCATTCCCATGTACAAATTTTCATAATTCATAGCATTTTCTACAAGGTGCTTCACGGTACAAGTCGATATATTCCTTATAGCTGATTTTGCATTATCATAAAGCTGTTCCCAGTCGTCAGCTTGATATATGTCCTTTGGGTGTAACTGCTGGTCTTTATTAAAGATTGCAGTAAAGGCGTGCCAGTTAGGTAGCAAAGGTTTGAACGACTGGCTTTTAATCATACATGCAGCTTGAAATGGTGGCATATCTCTTAGTTGGTATGGCAAGCGCTTGGTTGAATAAAGTAGATGATTTGGGTTCGATAACAATGATATATGCTGCATTATCGATATAATTTCATATTCTCTTGCTTCATTACCCATATTCATTTCGCTATCGTCAAATAAATCGAAATGATCATTTTGATATTCAATTAGGAATGCTAGATAACAATCGCGACCCGCATTCGGTTTTCCCTCTAACGAAAAGGCATAGATGTTTCTTACAGATTCCTCCATATCTATTGCATCACGGAGGATTTGAATTATAGCGTCTTTTGAACCGTAAGTTGTCCGGGGGAGTTTTTGTCGCACGACAGTTGCATTGGTGTTAGCTAACACCAATTCTATTGCTGGTATGTTCATATTTGTTATTCCTTAGCACATTGGCTATCAGCCAAAGCATTATTAAGTAAAATAGTGTTGTGCCATCAGTACTCTGAAAAACACCTGTTCAAAATATCAACATTATTTAGCGAAGGCAATACTTATTATTTCTCCTGAATAGATTGAAATACAAAAACAATCCCTAAGTTAGAGTTCCAGGCCACATTGAATTCCTTTGGCTTCAAAAGCAGCCAAAAATAAAGCCCCTTGTGAAGGTCCAACTTTAAGAGGGCACTTCATAAGGGGCTTTGGATTGAAATAAAAAGTAAGACGACTAATTTTTTAGAGCTAATTTCATCTAAAGCCTATCTGTGCATTTTTATTGAAGTGATTATGTTGCTATTTTTTTCAATAATAACTTTAGCCCCGCCACCAGTAATAGATCTGCCTGTTTTTGCTTTGAACTCTCTTCCTCTAAAGATAAAGTTAATCACAACAGAACTTTTACTTTCTGTTAAGTGAAAGTCATAGTTTTCTTTCAACAAAAGAAATTTATATTTAGTTCCAGACTTTTTATCTAAGTAACGCTTAAATGCAAGGTCTACGTATTTTAAATGATAGCCTTTATATAAGACTTCTTTGTTCTCTTCTGAAATAGTCTCATCAAATGCTAAAGCATAGTTGGGGCTTATCATTACTAATATTAACAATACAATTTTCATAATTTACTCTATAAATGGGTCGTCTTTTATACTGTTTTTTAGACATGCCAAAACTTCAGGCTTGATGTTTTGCTATAAAATAAGTGGTTTATTCGTACTGAGGCATTACGCTAATAATTTATCACAACAACTGACGTTGGTGCGTCGCTTTAATCCTTTATGCTTACAGTAATCCGTTAATACATCACTATGTCCTACTGCACCATGAAACAGTTTTCTAAAATCCTTACTTAGTGTTAACCAGTTTTCAGGGTTTATATTTAATCGATTAAGTAAGGCAGGTTGATTGTCTTCAATATACCCCGTTTTATCTTCACGAAGACAGCGACCTGTTAGTTCAATTAATTCAAGGTAATCTGTTAACTCAAACGGTAAGCCTTTTGGCATTGCTTGGCGAGGATTACCCACAAAAGGAAGCAGCATATTGGATTGTTTTGATTTTTTAGCTGATATGACACGTTGTTTTACACTGGTGTAATCCGAACTTTCAGGGGTTTTAGCTATATTCGCTCGAACAGGGTTTAAGTCTACATACGCCATACAAGCAGCAAGCGCAGCTTCATCTAACAAGGCTTGTGATTTAAATCGACCTTCCCAAAAATGACCTGTACAGTTATCTTCTTGGTTGGCTTGTATTGCTATACTTTGGTTGAGCAATCGCATAAACCAGCTGATATCCATTAGACGGTTACGATACACTTCAACGGTTTCAAGTAACGAAGTCATTAAATAGTCAGGAATTTCTTCACCACGGTAATATTGTTGTGTTAGCAACGTGCCTTTGAATAATTGATGCCAGCGCTCAATAACTTCTTTTGTTGACCAGCCTTTTGCCGTGTCTTCATCAATAAATAGTACGGTATGTGTGTGGTTACTCATCACAGCATAAGCGCATACATCAATAGCAAACACTTGACTTAGTGACAGTAATTTATCTTCTACCCAACCTCTCCTATGATCAAAGTTCTGCCTAGTATTTTTATCTTCACCGCATAAAAAAGCACGACGAACACAACGAGAAATACAGTGATAATAAGGAGTGTCAATTAAGCTAATTAATTGTTTTCTAGCGGTAGTCATAAAAAGACCTCTCAACTAAGGTGATTGATTAACCTTAGTTGAGAGGTTTGTATTTATCAAATTTGAGCGACTGTCCTTGTTAATTTTAAAATGTCATTGGAACAACCAGTAAAAATATATAGATATAGAGATTTTAGTGAATATACCGTTGACAGTCTTTGTATGGACCAACTTTTTTTCGCAAATCCGAACTCATTCAATGATCCAATGGATTGCCAGCCGACAATAGAATCAGACTCAGATAACATTGAACTTAGGGCTATTTTATCCGAGCTTATAAAAAATAGGGTTGAAACTGAAACACTTTCAACTCTCAAATCTGCAAAAATCAATCTACAAAATAGTAATACTTACGCACGTGATTTAGCGAGAACAAATGTAAATGATGAGTTGGCTAGAATCTCCTATTATGCAACAAATCCAGAATATGAAGAGCAGGGTACGAGCACTGAAGAAGCCGAAAATTGGATACTTCTGGGTGAAATTCGAAGAGAAATTATAAATAAATATAACAAAGGTGTTTGCTGTTTTTCTTCCTCCTATGAAAGCTCATTATTATGGAGTCATTACGGTGATCAACATCAAGGATTGTGTGTTGGTTATAGTTTAAGTAGAAATCCTGCACCTATACTTCACAAGGTTATTTACGATGACAATAGAGTTTTGAAGACCAGCTTAATTGCACAAGCAATGCTTCAAAATGATCTAAATGCCAAAAAACAACTTGATGACCGTGTTTTACTACGAAAAGCAACACCGTGGAAATATGAAGATGAATGGCGAATTTTTGATTCTGTTGGTCTAAATGATTCACCACTTGCTATGACTGACATAACCTTTGGGTTACGTTGCCCTTCATCTATTATGCATACAATTATTAATGCACTTAAGGATAGAGATGATGGGATCGATTTTTATCAAATGCGCCAAATAAGCGGTAGCTATGAATTACGTAGAGTATCTATTGATGGTGAAATATCCAGCTACTTTCCACGCACAGCAAGATCTGGTATTGAGATTTTTGGCCCCGTTGACAAATAAAATTTGAAAACAACAAAGTTCAGCTTCTGCATCCATTGGTCAGCAGAGTGCGAGGCTAATTTCAATCCCTTTGGCTTCAAAAGCAGCCAAAAATAAAGCCCCTTGCATAGTGACCAATTCGAGGCACTGCACAAGGGGCTTTGTATTCAAAGTATAGTGAGGGGTTGTGTGAGAATAACTCTCAAGTGTCAACGACCCCTTTATTTTTTCCTAATTTTTTAATCTTTTAGTGTTTTTCCTAAGTGACATTGCAGAAAAGAGTATAATGAAAACGGCTAATAACAAAGGATATAGAAAATATTTGGTATTATTCCAGTTATTCACGATTTCATCAGAACTTGCAATATTAATTTTACCAGAATCGATACCCCAAACATGAAAATAACGTGTGTTTAAATTATGAGATAGGAACCCCTTTTTATCATTAACACTCAATATAATATTTTTATCTTTATACTCTCTCAATTGAGTATAAAGTGACTCTGATGCTCCTGCTCGATATGTTAGAATATATTTATTATCATCTGACTCAATTTCAAGCACTATATCTCGATTTAGACTTAAAGTTTTTAACGTCCCTTCTATGTAAGTTTCTTGGTTTTTTTGAGGAATTTCCAAATAATCACTAACAGTTTTTGAATATAGTATTGAAGCCCCGGTTAATAATCCGAATATGCAAAGTAAAACATTTAGAAATGCGGAGGTATTAGTAACAGCCTTTTTTAACTCAACTTCATCTATATTCTCACTTCCCTGTTGAATCAGATCATCTAACAGACTACTCTTTTCTTTGGTAGGTAAAAAAGAAATAAAAAATGGTGTATTATTTTTATTCACGACCTCTTTAATTTTATATTTTCCAAATTTTAAAAGAGTCAAATCTTTAAGAGAAGATTTGACTAAAACTCGACCAAAGCTTTTTTTGACTAGTTCACCATTTGAAATTTCAAACTTAATAGTGAATATATATAAACTCAACATAAAGATTGGAATAAGCATAAAAATAAGAGTTACAAACTCTATCTGAGTATTTACATACAAATACCCGCCAATAGATACCGCAATAAGAGCAAAGCCTATACTTGTCAACTTTGTTGAATATGTCATATTATTACTCATTCTCTTTTCGATCTACAGGGTAATTTTCAGGTGATTCAGATGCAAGAGCTTCACTTGCCTGAAGTACTGTTTCTGTAAATAAAGTTGTTGCTACTGCAACTCCAGTAGTAGCTGGTGCTCCCCCTGTAACTCCAGCAATAAACCCTTTAACAGCAGCCAATCCTGTCTTGTCCATAGTCATATCTTGATTTGTATATAAATCGGCTGACAGCTGACCCGCTGCTCCTGAAATTGTCCCTGTTACAGCTCCAGCAGTCATTTGTACGGCAGTTTGAATAACTTTTGAACCAGCCATTTTAGCTACCGTTCCTGCTATTAAGGTAGTTGCTCCCCCTCCTGTTGCAGCTCCTATAAATCCTCCCACGGCTATAGCTAAAGCCTTTTCTCCAAAACTAGCATTAGAATCATGTACAGCTTGACCTGCTTGCACTACGCCAATTACAAAACCTACCGCTTGTAAAAGAAGCTTACCATCGGGATCCGTATATTTATATGGATTATTATTAACATACATATACCGATTAAACGACATTACAGGATTTTTAGCCGTATAACCAACCGGATCATTCGAATAAAAACGACCGATAACTGGATCATAGTATCGTGCCTGCATATAACTTAACCCTAAGTCAGTATCAAACTTATGCCCTGTATAACCAATTTCATTTTTTGTCCCACCCCAGTCTTGGCCAAAAGGCTTATAGCGATGTTGTGAAACCATGTTGCCTAAACTATTTGATTTCGCCGCTGTACTGCCTAGCAAGTCACGGTGAATATAAGTAACTACACTGGCTTTTTGTTGTGCGACGAGTTGACTCCCTAAATAGTAATTCTCTTGTGATACACCATTAATATTCTCAAAAACAAGTTGCCCCGATGATGTATAAAAAGAATAACGCGTGCCAGTGCTATCTATTGCTTTAACCCGGCGATTATGGCCATCATATCGATAGCTGTTCCCATTACCATAGGTCATTTGATTTGCTAAATTATAACTAAACGATTTATTACCATTACTGGTCACATTGCCTCTACTATCATAAGCCATATTATAGTTGACAGAGCCAGAGGTGCTGGACAATTTTTTATCACTCCCGTAGTAATAGTTAATATAGGAACCGCCAAACCTAAACGTAGTAATATTGCCCATATTATCGTAGTTCATATCACCAATAACGTTCCATGAACCTACTGGTCCAGGACCAGGATAAGGTGGTGTAGGAGGTGGATAATCCCCCCCAATAGCAATGCTGGTTGCCGGGACTGATTCAGCTTGAAATTGTGTCTCTGAACCACCAGATGATATAACATATTTCTTCGTAGTATCTAAACGATCTAGCGCATCATAGGTAAACTTTAAATCATGTGAGGTGTTCTGTAGATCGTTCCAGCGCGTAATATTGAAGTTTCCATCATAGCTATATTGGTTATTAACAAGAGAGCTACCACCACATGAAGTACGCTGAATATTAGGTACACCAAAACTTTTTAAAGTTTGTATTGTTAAACAACTATTGCCATGGGTCATATTCTTTAATTGCCCGTTTTCAAAATAATCAATGTTACTGGCATAACTCCCTACCGACTGCGCTTGACCTAATGCGTTAGGAGAATAATAAATAGTTCTTCCACTCGGGTAAGTGATACTATTTTTGTTAGCCTCAGCATTATATTGATGGGTTAGTGTCCATATATAGCCATCAAAAACTAATGACTCTGATGTCATCAAATTCAAATCATTGTAGTTATAATTATGTGTTGCACCATTAAAACTCAATGATTTCAAATTACCGTTCTTATCATAAAAGTATGCTTTATTTGCCGTTGAGTCACCAAAACTGACCAGACTTAATGCTCCCAAATTATTGTAGCTATACGTTGTTTTTTCACCTATTGAAACCGAAGTGTCACAAGCTGTTAAACTGCTTGAAACTGAGTTTCCTTGAGCTGACCACACAGTGTTACCGACTGCATCAATACTAACAGCCGTATTACCTATGTCAGGTCTAACTGTTTTACATAAGTTGTGATAATAGTCGTAAACTCTATGCTCGGAAATTCCTCCTTGGGTGATACTTTTAAGGTTCCCATATAAACTGTAAGTCATAATAGTGTTCGCAAGATTATTGGGGGTCACAATACTAATGGGCTCTTGCTGACTTGGGCTACCGTAGGCTTTATAAGTTGTGGTGGTGAGCAAATTACGATTATCTGTCACCGACACTTTACTATTGGGTGCATAGCTATAACGAACACCGTTACCACCAAGTGCATT
Organism: Colwellia sp. MB3u-41; assembly: GCF_014076845.1. Lineage (GTDB taxonomy): Bacteria > Pseudomonadota > Gammaproteobacteria > Enterobacterales > Alteromonadaceae > Colwellia_A. The sequence goes on along the minus strand of NZ_JACGUT010000077.1, from coordinate 150,567 downwards.
ATTTACTGACTTGGTTATTCTCCCTAAACCATCGTAGGTTATATTAGTGCCATATGTTGTTGTTATAGATCTTTTGGGTTGAGATTGGAATGTTTTTTTCCCATAGGCGTTGTAAGTATTTCTTGTGTAAACAATGGTTGATGAATCACGTTTATCACGTACTTTTGTCAGTACTGGGCGAAGCAGACCATTATAATAGACTTTACTTTCAAAGTTGCCCTTAGTAGTCGTTTTTATCAGCATACCATTATGCACAAATGAAGATTCTTCACTTCCATGAGCACTATTATAAGAAATAGTTGTATTGTTCCATTGAGCACTTGCAGGGTTTATAAGCGTTTTACGCCCTAAGTTATCATGACCATAGTTGATGACATTACCATTAAAGTCTGTTGTTTGCTTTATCCAGCCATTGCTATCAACGGTTCTATAGCCGTATTGGCTTGTGGTTGAAGTGCTTTGAGGTGTTCTGATTGTACGAGGGATACCACGATAATAATCGCTCGCTTCAGACCAACGATTACTTGCATTTAAACGGGTGAGTTTAGGTAGGCCCGCGTTTGTACCACTGGTGTGATAACTTTCATTACGTTTAACCCAGCGACCCAAGCGATAGCTATGATATGGCTTTGATTTATATCCCCCACTTGCCGAGTGATAGGTTTGCTGTGAAACCAATTCATTCCCTACATAATTATTATCACTACTCACGTAGGTTGTGGTGGGTAAGTTTAATAAGTAGTTCGTTGTGTCATGGTAATAGCCTTGTTTTGTATAGCGCTTATTGTTATTAAAATTATTGTATTCATAGGTCTTTCTAGCAACGCCATAATCATTGTGCTCAGAAAAAACTTTATAATATCTTTTGTTTACACTGCCTTGATGTAGCTCAATTGTTTTTTTCGTCATCAGTGCTCTATAAGTGATAGGCGCAACATTAACATTCTCAACTAAACTATCACCTACAAAGGGTCCTTGCTGATACGTATTAACCACTCGTTTTAATAAGTTCGTTGCGTTGGTATCATAATATTCAGTGACCACAAGCTTACCATCAAGCACACTCGTGTAATCTCTATTGTGGTAGTACATAGTTTTCGAACCATCCGGTGCTAATACTGTCGTTCTCTTATAATCTATATTGTTAATATAATCAGCAGGATAAGGAGAAGAAATTCTGAAGTTTGAGCCTGAAGAAGCCTCATTTGCATAATAACCTAAGTTTTCAGAGTAACTATAAGACCAATTTGATATGGGTAAACCCGGTCCTGAAATTGTTTTGGTAGTCAATGCCATTGATTGATGGCACTTTTTTGTATAATAAATATTTTTATATGCGTTATACAGTTTATGAACCTTCGTCTTGCCCCGTAATCTTGCCTCAACAGTGAACGTGCCCTTAACACCATTAGGATGAGTGATCGAAACAGTTTGAGGGTATCGAGATGGAATGCTACATCGGGTTTCTAGCCTTTTGTAATGATTAAATGCAGAAAAATTGAAACGCCATTCACTATTATCAGGCCTTCTTACTGAGGCCAACGTTTTTACATCTCCACCTTGATAGCTATAAAACCACTGACGCCCATTAGCATTAACACTGGTAATTAGTCGATTATTAGGCGAGGCTAAATCATAACGTAAAGTAATAAGACGGCCGTCACTCGATGATATTTGATTAAGTACTTTATAAGTATTAGGCCCAGCTTGAACATTACCATAATGATAATTAACCGTATTATTAAACCTATCTTGAATTTTGCTAACATACAGATATATATTTTTAACACCGATACTTCCTGAGCCATTTGTTAAAATGCGATCAGTCTCTATCACTTTTACGTTAAACGTATAAGTTAACCCATTTGGTGACTGCACAATATACATCTCTCCCACACCAAGCGTATTAGGTGCACAAGTAACTCGCCAATTAGATTTTGTTTTTTTCGGATGAGTTCCACCTACATACAGTAACTGCTCAGAAACCATGCCTGGAACATGTAAATGCTCACCATCAAAATATTCAGAGCCAAGAAAAACGCCACCACTCGCAACCATTTGCGTTACCTCTGGTTCACCACTACATTCTTGTCCTCGACCCCAAGTTCCTAGCATTTTATGGCCAATAATGACCTTAGTACGAATGTGTGGAATATCTAATGCCCAATCACCAAAACCACCTTTTGCCCAAAAACTAAAAGCGCTATCTTTAAATTGACGGGAAATTGAAACAGGAATGTTGTTATTACCAGGAAGAGATACGTCTGTATAAGTGAAACTAAGCGCACCAGTATTTAAGTCTATCTGCTCCCCCAATAAACCTGTTGTTTCTGGAGTAATGGAATCTTTTGCATTTAAACCAAACTGGATAAATTCATTTGACGAAGGTGATGAATCACCTTCGCCTGTATCAGGAATAAGATTGACATGTTGATTGTCTAAAGTGGTACCTGATGATTTAGTTATGACTTCTTTTTTTTGTGTGTTTATATCTACTTTTTTTATTACTTCTGCAGATAGAGCTTCAACACTCGCGAGCAGTGAACTTGCAATGATGATCAATTTAAATATTTTACACATTTTAAAAGTCCCTTTATACGTGATTAAAAACAAATGATACTTTTTATTAACATTAGTTTAACATTTTATTTTCGTCAAATAAGATCATAAGTCAAAACAGACAACACTTACCCACCGTTAGCCTCAAGGGATTAGCCATTAAGTATTTTTAATAGTAAGTTAGCCCATAGTCGTCAGTTAAGTTAAATGGGTATTAGTTAATGACAACATTGGTTATTTTAGCTGCAGGCTTAGGCTCGCGCTTTGGTGGCAACAAACAGTTAGCCGGGTTTAGTGCCGCCAATTTGACTTTAATGGAGTGCAATATTTGTCATGCGGTAGACGCAGGATTTACAAAAGTTATTTTTATTATTCGGGCAGATTTACGTGCTTTATTTTCTCAACAGGTATTGCCCCGGCTTGTTGGTAAAATAGAAATAGAATTTATTGAGTAAAACTTAAGTGATTTACCTGCAGGAATTTCTCTTCCTGAAAATAGAGAAAACCCCCTCGGGACTGCGCATGCAATTTGGTGTTGTCGTAAGAGTATTAACAGTAATTTTGCAGTAATCAATGCTGATGATTACTATGGAAAAAAGGCTTTTAAATTACTCCTAACAAAAAGCACTGATTTTCCTGAGCCTTATTTAATGGTGGCTTTTCAATTAGACAAAACCCTTTCTGAATTTGGTGGTGTTAATCGTGGATTTTGCCAGTTTGACTCTCATAATTTACTATTAAGTATTGATGAATGTCATGACATTAAGCGTGTTGTGAGTGATGATGAACAAAAAATTACCGGCCAATTTAATCATTTAAGTACAAGAAGTGAACTTCAGCCAAACAGTCTAACATCAATGAATTGTTGGCGTTTTACCACAGATATATTTTCAGCGATAGAGGTTTATATTAGTAAAGCTGTCACTGACAACAACAAAGAGAGTACGACTGCAAATGTTAATCGTTTTGAATGCTACTTAACAGCCGTTGTTATGCAACAAATAGCGCAAGAGAACAAAAAAGTTAAGCTGCTAACCTCGACAGATAACTGGTTTGGCTTAACCTTTCCTGAAGATACAGCTTTAGTTGAAAAGAACATAGTTAACCTTCATCAAGAAAAAGCCTTTGCTACGCTAGTTAGCTAAAAGCTGATTAAGTAAAGGTACAACCTTCTCTTGAGTTAATGCTAATTGGTCAAAAAGTACAAATTGTTGGCGAGCCTTTACGATGAAAATTTGGCAATGATTACTGTTAATCATTGCCTCTATATACCACAAACCATTGATCAAATAACAACAAGCGAGATAGGCAACTACTTTTTCTTTATCGATAACAACATCAGCGCATTGCTGATAGCTTTGAATAGCAATATCAACATCAGTCAGCATTAACCCATTAATCGCAATAAACATCGCAATATCGTATTCAGCTTCAGCTAAACAACTACATTCAAAATCGACTAGCCATGTATGATCCAGCGGACTTTCAGGGTTAAACGAGTCGCTTAAGCGAATGTTTTCATCATTTACATCACCATGACATAGCACCAAGCGATTATTTTTTGATTGAGATGGCGTTATCTTGACGATAATTTTATTCAAAACAGTCCGCTGAGATGGCGTGATTGCTTTGTTGATGGTTTGTCTTAACATTAGTGGTTCAATCGCTAATATTGGATGATTTAGGGGCAATTTTAATTGATGTGTTTTGGCCATCAAGTTCATCGCAATGATAATTTTGTTGATGGGTAAACGGGTAACGTTTTCAGCAAAGTAATGAGCGAGTGAATCGCCCACGATAAACTGACATACCAACCATAAGGGTGAATGATAAATTATTGCCGGTGCCAAACCAGCTTCGGCTGCCAGCAAGTTACTCGCAATTTCAGCCATGGCGGTTTCTTTATGGTCAGCGAGCGATTTAACAAAATAATCTGTTTCAATAGAATTTACAGTAGAAATAACGCTAAAGCACTCATGACTTTCACCGCCAGCCAACGGCGTAATTTTATACTGGCCCTTGGCAAAACAAGGTAAAGCTTTAATTTCTTGAGAAATATTGTCAATGCTTTGATTCATTAACGTTGTCACCTAACTATTCTGTCGCAGACGCAATATTACCATTTGATTGATGATTATTTTTTTGGTATTTACCCAACCACATCACATAACCCACAATCGCAATGACCACATATAAACAAAATAACACAACCGTTGGTTGTAAGTCTTTTTCGATGTAAAGATAAATAGAGACAAGATCAATCACTATCCAGTAGAGCCAATTTTCTAATACTTTCTTAGTGACTAAATACGTGGCGAACACAGCAAAAACTGTAGTAGCAGAATCTAGATAAGGAAAATCTGTTGGTGTGTAGTTGTCCATTAACCAACCAATAGCCAAAGCACAAGCTGTTAGTAATAATATAATTTTAGTGTGAAAAATTAATGGCCAGCTTTGAATCTCAAGCGTCGATGAATGTGCATTGCGGTTAACGCCAGGATTGGCAGACGGCGAAATTTTACGCCAGCAATACCATCCAAAAATAGCCATTACGAGATAATAAACCTGAAGTACCGCATCCATCCATAAATAGACATCATAAAAAATAACGGTATAAATTACCGTACTGACTAGCGCTGCAGGCCAGCACCAACTATTTTCTTTTGCGGCAAGTACGACATAAAACAAAGCAGAAATAACCGCTAAGAGTTCCCACAAGGGTAAACCATAAAAATAATTAAGAGTGCTTTGTAGCGAATCAATCATTAGCTTTCAGCTTCTACTTCTGAACGATCACCACCAATAAATTTACAAACGAACACCGCTGCATTTAAAGTTTGATGAACATGTTTAATTTCTGCCATAACATGGCGAGTCGCTAAATCGTAATCACCAAAAACTTGTGTGCTCATACCATTAGTGACCACATTCAAACCATCGACATTACGTAGACGCTTTATAAATGCCCAAATCTCAGTTTTAAACTGTTCTTCTGCTAGTGGATACAAACTAATTTCTATCGATATTTTCATATTATTTCCTAATGGTATGCCACTTTTTTACAGTGAACAAAAACTGCGTGATCCTAAACAAAAAACGTCACCCTGAACGATAATCCCGTCACTCTAAATGAGAACCTCATCATCCTAAGCAAAAAACCCGTCATCCTGAACTTGTTTCAGGATCTCATGACTTTAAGTCTCGAATACAGATACTGAAATAAATTCAGCATGACGGCATGTTACTTCAACATGGTGGCATATCAATTTAGGATGACCGCGTATTAGCTGAGGAGCGCTTAGCTCTAAAAGTTATAATCAAACGTTAAACCAAATACCGCGGGTTCACCAAACTGATAATAAGCTTTATTGGCATAACCATCGCGTGGGTCATTACCAAAGTAAAAACCACGCGTTTGGTATTCTTTATCAAGCATATTACGCGCCCATAATTTCACTTGCCAATTTTGTGCTAAATAACGAATTGATCCCTGTAACAATGCCACCGAATTAGATTTTTCATCATGACTGTCAGAAAAATAAAACTCGTCTTTACCATCGACAGCTAAGTTGAATTGCCATTGGTCATTAATAAAGTAGTTCAATCCAAAGTTAAATTGATGGTTTGGCGCATGTGCTTGATCGCGACCTGTTTCTCTATCACCATTTTTATAAACATAGCCACTAAATTCAGTATCAAGTAAACCTAAGCCACCATATATCTCTAGGTTGTCTGTAACATTCCAGGCGGCTTCAATTTCAATACCTTGGTTATAACCTTGCGCGGCATTGTCCCAGTAACTAATAAACTCTGAACTACCATCTTGGCGTTCTTTAAGGTGGTAACTGCTTATTTGAATATCGTCTCTGTCCATATAAAAAACAGCGGCACGTACATAAGCACTATCATCAAAAAAGTTTGCCTTATAGCCTAGCTCATAATTCCACAAATATTCAGGCTCAAAGCTACGTAGGTCTTCAGATAATGTACCGCTTGAATTAACGCTACCAGCTTTGTAACCACGGTTAGCTGAAGCATACATCATAGAACTTTCATCAACTTGGTAAGAGAGTACAACTTTACCACCGACCATATTATCGTCAGGCGAGTTATCAATCGCGTCGGAATTATTATAGTCACTGCTACGACGTTCAATGCGTAAACCGGTAGTTAGTCTAAATTTTTCATTTAACTGCGTGTCAAATTGTGTAAAAACAGCAAAAGTGTCAGCGGTATAGCTTGATGAAAAGTCACTGGCTAAATAAGTGTATTGGCGCTGCAGGTCTTCTTCTTCTTTTTTGACGTAAATACCGGCAACCCACGAAGTTGTATTCGCAAAAATATTAGCATCAGGTTGAGAAACAAAGCGAAGTTCAGCGGTACTGTTCTTTTTGTCACGTAGGTAATGATCTGTTGAAGAATAACCATCCACTTCAGCTAAACAACCCGTTGGTGTAATACAAGGATCAGGATTATAAATACCGTTGTCCCAATCATCAGCGATCCATTCATATTCACCATAAGCCCAATCTTCATCATAACCATAGGCTAAGTCCGAATTTGCATGACTAAGAGTAGACACCACATTAAACCCTTTAATGCCTGAATAGGTAAATTTTGCACTCATTGCTATAGTTTCTTGCTGATCAAAACCAGGCTGGTTTGAAAAAGATGTTCTGTTGTTGTCGAGTGAAAACGCGTCGTAACCATTGTCAAAGTCAAAGTACAGCACAGCTAAATCAATCGTTAAATGTTCACTTGCTGTAATCGCTAACTTGCCACGTAAAGATGTTTCATCACGATTATTGGTATCGTCTTTTCCTAGATAAGTATTTTCAATAAAGCCGTCACTTTTATATTGCTCCGCTGAAAAGCGGTAATTTACTTTTTCACTGGCAGGACCAGAAAGTACAAGCCCTGCGCCAACACTATTATAGTTACCTGCACTAAAGCGTATGGCTGATTCAAACTCATCGCTTGGCGCATTAGTCGACATATAAACCAAACCAGCTAACGCTGTGGCGCCAAACCGGGTGCCTTGTGGGCCACGAAACAATTCTACTTGCGCAATATCAAACGTAGAAGCAATACTGCCTATGCCTGAGAAATCAATATCGTCAACAACTAAACCGACCGAAGCATTAATAGGTTCTTGAAATTGGCTACGCTCGCCAATACCCCTAATTTGATAGTAGCGGGCGCGTTGAGAGCCACTTGAATAATTGACATTAGCAATTCCGCCAACAAGTTCTTCTAAATTTTGGGCATTACGAAGTGCGATGTCCTCTTGAGTCAAAATAGATAAAGACGAAGGCGTATTTTGAACATTGATTTCGCGATAATCACCCTTTACCATGATTTTTTCGAGTACGTCTGTGTCATCAGTTGCATAAGCAACAGGTAAGTTTAGGGAAAGTGCTAAGGCAATGGCTAAAGGAGATTTTATTAGGTTCATACAGCGCTCTTTTTGTGGCATGCAAGCAAAAGAGAGCAATACAAAAATACAACGCAAGTAAGCACTTACATTAAGTGTTTACGACAAGTATTTAAAGTATTAACCATTCCTACGCCGGCATTATCCGTTTCAGGTATTAAGGGTAAAAATTCTCAGCAATACAAAAGCCTATTAACAACAGCTTTTTATTGCACCCCTTGGTTTGTTCGGCATACTAACAATTTTCTCACCAATGTACAGGAAATTGTCATTATTCATGACCATGTATTTGCTTAATATGATGATTTTCAGTAAATTAGCATTATAGTTTTTTTTATTAAATTGCCATGACAAATCATCTAAGCCAAAATCATTTATGTTCAATAACTTTATTAGGTAATTTAGTTGCTAAACCTGACATTCGTTATCAAGCAAACCCTGTAGTTGCCGTAGCTGAACTCGTCTTGGCGACTCATAGTAAATGGTTTGACAAAGCCAGCAATCAATTTAAAGAATGGACGAGTTACCATACAGTTAAAGTGATTGGCGATATTGTTGATCGTTCGCTATGTCACTCACAAAAAGGCGATATTATTTTAGTGCAAGGCTATTTACTCAATAGTAAAAAAGCTAATCGTGAGATATTACACGCCACTTATGCACAAACATTCGCGAAAGGTTACGCACAATCAATTAACCAAGTGCATATGAGTGGGGAAATTAGCAGTGAAATTAATTTAGTACTTACCGAGAATAATAAAGAATTAGTTGCGCTCAACTTAACGGTAAATAATTTAGTGTATTCCCCTATTACTCAGCAAACCCAAAATATCTCTATCGAACGTTCAGTGCATATTTGGGGTAAGCAAGCGCATTATATTAAAGATAAAGCTGAACTCGGTGACCAGCTAGTGGTTGATGGACGATTAAGCTACCTTAACGATAGTAAAAAATCACAGTTTATTGATTCCCACCAAGTCGTTTTATTGAAACATTAACATTCTTTCACTATAATTTTTATAAATATGGGATTGTTGACGAGATATGAAAATTCTTTATTATATAAAAAAGATAGTTAAGCCTGCACTTTCAACGGTACTCGTTATTTACTGTTTATTACATGTATTAACAACCGTTGCAGAAGAATATAGCCTTGAGATTTTAGCAAAATTACCCACACTTAGTACGAAAAATAAAATAACATTAATTCCATTGCCCCTTAAAAGAAAAGAGAAAAATCAATACTTACTTGCAGATGAAAAAGGTGAGTTATCTTTACTCAGCGGTGCCAAACTACTTTCTTTATCTCGCTTACCCTTAAGCGACCAAAATAACCTGGCACAAGTAAAGTTAACCGCTTTTACCTTACATCCAAGCTTTTCGTTAGCAGATAAACCCGGTTACCAAACCTTTTTTACAGCTCATATTGAACCCAATAAAAAAAATAATAATGTTGCACGCTTAACTCTATTAGAGGATCCAGTAACATTGCCATTTGACGCGGTGGTCACCCAATGGCAATACGATAGTTCAGCCCCTGATCGTATAGATAAAGAGCAACGCAGAGAAGTCATCAGAATTGCGGTTCCTAGCAATACCCATCATATCCAGAAAATGGCGTTCAATCCTTATAATAAAGTATGGCACGAAGACTACGGCTTAATACATATTGCCCTATCAGACAGTGTACAAAAACAATCGAATGCTAATACAAGCACGTTATATTCTGGTGTTGTTTTACGTATTAACCCTGCAAGATTTGGTCTCAAGAGTTATAGAACGCCAAGCAGTAACCCTTTCATGAAAATAAACAGTATTAACAATGAGATTTTTATTTTAGGGGCTCAAAATATCAATTCTTTTTCGTGGTCGAAACAACATTATGGCGCATTGCTCATAGAACACACCTACGAGGGTGTTCACCAAGTCGCTGTTGCAGAAAAAGGGGCTGATTGGCGAGATTCTGATCAAAAGAAACTCGTTTTTACACTTAAGTCTAGCCAATGGCGCAATGAAAGTATTTTTCCATATTATGGCAGATCGCTAAAAAATGCTGTCGGTAATATTTTATACCTTGCTAATAATGCAAAGAACTGGCAACTTGCTCAATTTAGTACCGCGATAAAAAATGGTGAGGTTAAGAAAGAATTTTTGGGACAAACTATTGTATCTTTTAACAAAGATGAGCTTTCCCCAGCAAATAAAGTTTCACTGCTCTTAGATCATGCCGGCGAACCTTTACTGCTAGATTATGCCAACAAGCGATTATTAGCCATTCAACCGAGTACATTGGTAATAGATAAAGACAGTAATATTGAGGCCAGAGGTGAACAAGAAGAGCATGATGAGCAAGCAGACACAGTAAACAGTAATGCTTACGGCAATCTCTTATTAATATTATTTATCTCAGTAGTAGCCGTAATATTTTATCGATTACGACCGAAAAGCAATGCTGTAAAAGCGAAATTAAGCAGTCAGTTTGCTCGGTTTGAATTAGATAGCTCGCAAACGACCCTATTATTTTACAAACGTCATCAGTCTGAAGTCGGTAGCCAACTAGCTATTGCTGACATTGTTAAGAGTGAAATTTCTATTAATGGTAATATTGTCAGTATCATCAATAAAGATGATGACTACGGCTACAACGAACAACGAGAAAACCAATTACACCTCAATTTCACTAAAGCTAATCGACATAAACTTCTTAATGATGAAATCCGAGAAGTTCAACTTTACCTGACAGATATAAACACTAAAGAATATGTCATCTGTTTGTACTTACGAAAAGGCAACCAGCGTTTAACTAAGGCTAAATACTTTGACACTTTAGAGTCATTGATTGATTGGAGTTGGTTTATCGCTAAACAATTAAACCCGCAGGCGACACAAAAGCGTAAAATAAAAGCGGCTGTATTTGAGCCCCCCCAAATTAAGGCATCAGTAAAAGTAGAGCAACCTCACGTTATTAGCAAAGAAATAAAATCGGTTACAGAAAATAAATCAGCAGAAGAACTACACAATATTACTCTCCATGACTCTGAATTAATTAATACTTTAGATAAGCTTGCCGACTTAAAACAAAAAGGCTTTCTCAATGAAGAAGAGTTTAGTTTAGCTAAAGCTAAAATTTTATCAGACATCACAGATAATAAATAAATGCTAAACAGACACACTAAAACACTATTTTTGATCACAACATTGGTAAGTATTGCCATTCTTTTAAGTGTGCTTTTTTCTTTAGATGCACTGCAAAGTGACAACCTTCAACCCCTCATTGATCAATTAATTCCTCAAGGGCCACTAGGGATACTGACCCTATTAATTGTATTAGCATTACTCACCAGCATAGGTTTACCTAGGCAAGTTGCAGCCTTTTCTTGTGGCTATATATTGGGTATCTTTTATGGTGCGCTAGTCGCTACTTTAGCGGCAACGCTCGGTTGTATATTAACATTATTGGTCGCAAAAACTTTTTTTAGACAGAGAGTGCTAGACACCTACCCTGAAAAACTAAACCGCGTATCTGTTTTCTTCTCAACTCACACTTTTAGCAAAGCATTAATTATTCGTTTACTTCCAGCGGGTTCTAACTTTCTAACTAACATACTAGCAGGTATTGCCAATATAAATTTTATCCCTTATGTTACAGGGACTTGCGTTGGATTTATTCCACAAATGTTTATATTTTCATTACTTGGTGCGGGGATTAAAATAGGGGAAAATCAACAAATACTGCTGAGTTTATGCTTACTCGTTGTTGCGTTAATTTTTGGCTATTTACTCTATAAGAAAGAAAACACTGCCCAAAAAAAAGGAGCTATTTAGCTCCTTATTATCACACGAATACCGATGAGTTAATCAAGGGTAAGTAAATACTTAACTAAGTTATTGTAGTCGGCTTCAAGATTTTTTTTGTCTAAACTGGCATTATCAATTTTATAACGACCATTAACAATAACCGTAGGAACGCCAGTTAACCCACCACTCTTCGCATAATAGTCTTGTTTTTTCTTCATTTGTTTAACTTTGCTGTTAACACCAAAGCTTTTCATTAATTTATCAAATTTTTCGCCGTCAGCGCCATTTAATACAAACACATTACGAATATCTTTTTCAGAGGTAAAAACCGCACGTTGTACATGAATATAATTAAAAAGTGCGCCCATTAACTTTCTTTCCATACCTAGCTCTTCAGCAACTACCAACGCTTTACTTAACATTTGTTGCATCACTGGAGAAGCGCCACGTAAGAAATCAACATGATTAAATTCAAAGTTAACCCCTGTTGGTAATTGTTTTTTTACGCCAGCCATAAAAGGTTCAAAACGAAAACAATGTGGGCAATAAAATGAAAAGAATTCACGCACTTCAGGTTTTTTCGTTACTTGTTCGCTAACAACGGTATAGTGTGTACCTTCTTGATAATTTGCTGCAGAAGCCATTAATGGCAACAAGAGCATAACAAATAAACTTAATAACTTTTTCATTTAATTTTTTCCTCTATGATAAATTTTGCACTTTTTATTACTAATAATTATGCAGGTAATAAACTTAATGGGGGCTGTTGAAGCGCAGACACTTGCTCTTTAAGCATCAGAATTTGCTGTTCCCAATATTTATCCGTATTAAACCATGGAAAGTTATGTGGGAACGCTGGATCTTGCCAACGCTTACATAACCAGGCCATATAATTAACAACTCGCATGGTACGTAATGATTCTATCAAAATAAGTTGCTTGGGTTCAAATGAATAAAACTCTTCGTACCCAGATAGCATTGTATCAAGCTGTAACAATCGCTGTTGACGATCGCCAGAAAGCATCATCCATAAGTCTTGAATCGCTGGCCCCATGCGACAATCATCTAGATCGACAAAGTGTGGGCCATTGTCTGTCCATAAAATATTACCTGCATGACAATCACCATGCAAACGTATTTCGTTACTGGGTTGATATTGCTCGGCGGCTATATCAACAACTTGCTCTAAAATAGTAAAAAAAGCTTTGCTCAAGTAATGGGGGACGAAACCAGAATCTTTTATGATATCTGTTGCCTGAAAAAGCATTTCTTGCTTATTAAAAGTTGGGCGATGCTTAAAACGTTTTGTTGCCGCGACAGCATGAATGCGTCCTAAAAATCGTCCCATCCATTCAAGCTGATCTAAATTGTCCACTTCAAATATACGACCACCACGACAAGGGTAGATAGCAAAATTGAAGCCTTCATAAGAGAAAAGTGACTCTCCACCAATCTTTAATGGCGCAACTAGCGGTAATTCTTGCTTGGCTAATTCAAAAGCAAAACTATGTTCTTCTCTTAGTTCAGCTTCGGTCCAGCGTTGTGGCCGATAAAATTTAGTAACATATTTTTTTTTATCATCATCATGAAATTGATACACACGATTTTCATAACTATTTAAGGCAAGCAAGCCACTATCAACAAAGAGGCCTGTGCTTTCTAGGCCATCTAAAATTAAGTTGGGTGACAGTGTAGTAAAATCAAATACAGACATTAGCGTTTATTAAAAAACCTACTTTCATGTTCAAGAGAAACGTCATCTTCCTCTGAAACCAGTTCAATAACAAATGAAATATCGGTCATGTACTCTTTTAATTCATAAGGGTCAACAGAAAGGCTCATCGGCAAGGTATAGACACCCGCAGCTTTTACCATAACTTCTTTTTCGCCATGCCATTTAGTATTTGCAATACCTTTTACTGACAAGCGATAAACGTTGTCAGTTTGCGATTTGTTTAATATTTTTAAGGTGTAAACATTTTCTATATCACCGTTAAATTTTTCTTTAGCTAACTCATTTCTGTCACGAATAATATCCATGGTAACAGGGACTCTATTAACAATTTCTAAAACAAGTAAGCTAGTCATCACTGTTAAAACAATTGCATATCCTACTAATTTTGAGCGGATAAAGTGAACTTTTTTGCCTTGTAATTCATGTTCAGTGGTGTAACGTATTAGCCCTTTCGGGTAGTTCATTTTGTCCATAACATCGTCACAGGCATCGATACACGCGCCACAGTTAATACATTCATACTGTAAGCCGTTACGAATATCTATACCTGTTGGACAAACCTGCACACAAAGGTTGCAATCAATACAATCACCGATGTCTAACGATGCATGGTCTATCTTGCGAGAGCGCGCGCCACGGTCTTCACCACGATTAAAGTCATATGAAACTGTTAAGGTATCTTTGTCAAACATCGCTGATTGAAAACGCGCATAAGGACACATATGTAAACACATAATTTCTCGCATCCAGCCAGCATTTCCATAGGTACAAAAGGTAAAAAACCACACAACCGCGGCTAAAGTAAACGAGGCCTGAAAAGTGAAAAAATCAATAAAAACTTCATCTACTGGTGCAAAATAACCCGCAAAGGTCAGTGCGGTTAACAGAGAGAAAAATAGCCAGCAGGTGTGCTTCAATGCTTTGCGCCAGAATTTGTCAAAATCAAGCTCACGGCTATCGAGTTTTTTACGTTGATTAGCGGTGCCTTCAATTTTTTCTTCAAACCAGATAAAAATAAAGGTCCAAACGGTCTGAGGACATAAGTACCCACACCAGACACGCCCTAAAAAGGTAGTGATGAAAAACAATAAAAAAGCACTAAGAATACAAAGCCAAGCGAGCAGTGTTAAGTCTTGCGGCCATAACGTTAAGCCCCATAAGGTAAAACGTTGCTCTGAAATATCAAATAAAATGGCTTGATGATCGTTATATTGTAGCCAAGGCAGTAACGCAAAAAGGGCTAAAAAAACAAAGTTCATTCTTTGCCTAAGTAATTGAAAGACACCACTAACCTTACGCACATAAATTTGGTCACGTGGCTGGTAGGTTTCTACCTTATTCGGTTGATGTATCTGAATGTTTTTAACGGGAATTTGTACCGATGGTTTTTTGTTCTTGTCTTCTGATTTCACGATAAATCCTTGATATACGAGAGCACCGAGATTATAACGATATTTAGCGACTAATACGTTATAAAATAATTAAAATTAGTGAATAAGCCAAAAATTGATTATTCTTATATAACCATTCAATTATATGAAAATTTATGAAAAATTTATTGATCTTAATCGTTGCAACTGCCTTATTTTTACATTTTTATCCGCAACCAGAGCTAGAAGACTGGTTTACAGAACAAAAAACAATGATTGTCGATAAATTTTCAGAAGCTACCGATACGAGGGTGAGATTAAAAGCAGATAAGATTTATACCGATTTAAAAAGCGAACTGGCTAGCTTTAGCAGTGAAGAACAGGTTTTTTTAAAAAAAATAACTGCCGATAGAAAGTCAGTAAAAGCATTTTTTATCGACTACTGTAACGCTAATCAGCAAAGCCCTCATTTTCATCATGAAAATCAAAAGAAAGTTTGCCGAACTATTTCGCGTTATAGTTCGCTGCTATAAACCGATAAACAATTATCATTTATTGACGGGAAAACAGCGTTACCGAGAAACTAAAAAAAATGTCGATTCTCAATAGCGCTATATGTACTAAGTAGAAAGGCTTGCTAACAACTTAGAAAATGCTTGTTCTGATTGTTGCTCTAAGTGATGTGCTCCCGCTTTAATTACCCAGTGGCCATTCACCATTACGTCGTGAACCATGTTCTGCTGGCTCGCAAAGATCATACTATCTAATAGATGTTGGTCATGATGGGCAAATAAAGCCACTTTCTTTGCGTTAAGTACCAGCAAGTCAGCTTGTTTCCCTACTGCCAATTCCCCCGTATTACTGTTAGTACTTTGCGCGCCGCCTAACGCTGCTTTTTGCCATAAATTACGACCCACTGAAGGTTCATTTTCTGTTGCCAAAATGGCACGTTGCTGTTTAATTAATCGTTGAGCATATTCTAGCCAACGCAATTCTTCCACAGGATTAACTGAAATATGGCTATCAGATCCTATCGCTAAGGTGCCTTGTTCAGCTAAAAACTCAGTGGTTGGAAAAATACCATCCCCCAAATTTGCTTCAGTGGTTGGGCAAATCCCAGCAATAGCTTTGCTGACAATAAGACCTTGGCGCTCTTGTTCGTTGATATGCGTGGCATGAATTAAGCACCATTGTTGATCTAATGCTGCATTATTTAATAACCATTCCACCGGACGTTGACCATAATGTGCTAAACAGTCGTCTACTTCTTTTTGTTGCTCAGCAATATGAATGTGCACAGGAGCTTTATTGTCTAAATCTCGTACATGTTTTACCGCTTGTTCTAACGAAGGCTTATCAACCGCTCTTAACGAGTGTGGTGCAATACCAATATTGGTGTTTTGATATTTGGCACTTAAAGTAAAGCAATCACTGACCAGTTGATTGAATTGTTCAACTGAATTAATAAAACGTTTTTGTCCATCGTTTGCAGGTAATGGACCAAAGCCACTAAACCGATAAAGTACAGGTAATAACGTTAAGCCAATACCCGATTGTTGACTGGCCTTAAAAATAGCTTTTGCCATTTCTGCAAGTTCGTCGTGGTTATCGCCATTGATTTGATGATGTAAATAATGAAACTCGGCTACTCGGGTATATCCCATTTTAAGCATTTCAATATAGAGCTGGGTGGCAATTATTTCGGCATCATTTACGGTTAATTGGTCAATAAATTTGTACATAACGTGACGCCATGTCCAAAAACTATCTTGACCTTCGCTGCCCTGCTCACTGAAACCGGCAAAGGCGCGCTGAAAGGCATGAGAATGACAATTAACCATACCGGGAATAACAACGCCTACTTTTTCAGCGCCATCAATATACCCCGATGCGATTGCCGTGATCACACCGTTTTCTATTGTCAGTGTTTGTTGTGTTTTCCAACCGCTGCTGAGTAAAATACGTTCTGCAAATAACTTCATCAATAATCCCTGTGCTAATTTTTTTGTTGCGAAAATTCAATCAATGTTTTTACTAATTGTTCAAGCTTAGGAATAACGTCATTTGCCAACGATTCGTTATATTCAGGGCTAGGCTCACTCATATAAGTACGTTGGGATAGTTCTAACTGTACCGCATGAATGTTTTTCTCTGGCTTGCCATATTCACGGGTAATAAAGCCCCCTTTAAACCGTCCGTTAGTGATCATTGAATAAGGTGAATAATCAAGATTTTGCAGTGCCGTTATTAATTCAGGCGCGCAACTCTTACCGTCAGCCGTGCCAAAATTAAAATCGGGTAATTGTCCCTCAAAAAACCGAGGAACTTTTGATAAAATAGAATGTGCTTCAAGTAAAACAGCTTGACCAAATTCTGTTTGAATATCAGTTAACGTTGTTTTTAATGCTTGATGATAGGGCTGCCAATACGTACTTATTCGATGAGATATTTCAGCTTTATTAGGTGCTTGTCCATCAAGGTAAAGTGATTCAAGATCAAAAGAAGTCGTCGGACAAAGTTCAGTGCTATTTGCCCCTGGATACAAATCAACACCTTTAGGGTCTCGATTAAGATCAATAACATAACGGCTATACTTTGGCATAATAATATAGGCACCTAGCGCTTGTGCAAAAGCATAAAGTTTGTCTTTATGCCAGTCTGTATCGGCCACTTTTTTACCTTGATCTGTCATTTTACGAGCAATGTCGCTAGGTAAATTTTCACCATTATGTGGCATACTAATCAGTAACGGAATACGACCTTTTATCAACGTATAGGTATCAGACATTTTAACCCTCTAATTGTATATACAACTTGTATAGACTAATTTATCATGCAGTTGCTATCGCACGCAAATTTATTGTTCTATGAGATCCGCGAAAAAAGAGCCTTTAAGACTTTTATAAACTACCGTTTTTTTAATAAATTTTCTCGTCATTTGTTCACTGCACTTATCATCTTCTTTACACATAAAAATATAACCTTGATTAGATTTAAAGAGATTGGTAGTGGTTTATAATGTATGTTTATCAGGCTGTTTCTCCTTAATATTGCTAAATATATTTGCTGGTTAGCGACTTATAGCATAGAGTGTCTTTTATAAAAATTAACTTTTACTCTCTCATGTAGACCTAAAAATCAAACAATGAATGATGACACTATAAGTAACTTACAGCGCATTTTTAGGTACCCAATTTGTTGGATTAAACGTACGCTATTTTGCAGTATTTTATTAATCACATGCGGTGTTTATGCAGAACAACCACCCAATAGAAATAATTCTCCCCTCAAAATAGCCCTACCCGACAGATCATCAATCAATGAGGCCTCTGGAGAAAAATTCCAACTACTCGTCAATTTTCTCAAAGAGTACTGGCAAATTTGGGCAATAGATAATCAACGTGAAGTTTCATTTAGCTATATGTCGACAGATAAGGCTTATCAATCGCTGGCAAATAATAGTATCGATATTATTGCCATGACCCGCTACCAAAAAGAGCAGCCAAACATATTTTTCAGTATTCCTTACGCTAAGTGGAAACAAAGAGTTTACCGTCGCATCCAAAGTAATAAAAGTGATGGTATGCAAATAGGGATATATTCCAAAGAGCAATCAACACTGGGATTTCTCAGCGATCATATCGATCGTTATTATTACCAAGATATTGACAAATTACTGGGTGATTATCAAAAGTATGATGCATTATATGCAACAGAACCTTGGTTACTTAATGAAAAATTAAACGAATATAATATCAGTGGTGCTTTTCATATAACGAAGAATGAAGTTCCTGAAATTTACTTTCGTTTTGCAGTCAACAAAAACGAAAGAATGCTAATGCATGAAATTAACGATGGCATTCGCTCGGTAAGTCAACAGCAAGCTGAGTTATGGAGTAATAAATATTTAGAATTAAATAAAGGAGATATATCCTTAACGTTTGGTCGTTATTTCACTCATTTATCTTTTGCAGAAAAAGATTTTATTATTGACCATAATCAACTCTATTTTTCTGTCCTTGCCAATGGTTTTCCTCCCTATATTATTACTAAAAACTTTAATCACATTACTGAGCGAGGTTTCACAATTGATTTATTCAATATTTCAACAGAGCGAACGGGTATTGTTTACAAACCCGTTTATTTAAATAATATAGAACAAGTTTTCACCTATTTAGAACAACAAAAAATCAATGTACTTCCCCTCGTGGAGTACAATAAGGAACGAGCAGAAAAACTCAACTTTTCGACACCCTATTTAAAAGCCAATTATAGTATGGTCTACCGTCATAATGACACCATAATAGATGGAATAAGTGGCATTGCTAACCAGAATATTGCCGTGGTCAATGACTTTAATGTCACAAAATTAATAAAAGAAAAACTACCTTTTGCCAATATTAATTACTTCGACTCGATGATCAAGGCTATTTCTTCAGTGTCATTGGGCGAGTCTGATGTATTTATAGGAGGGTCACTAATCTCTTCCTATTTAATTAAAGAAAACCGCTTATCAAACTTAACAAGCCAACCCTTAATAAAATTTAACGATAGTGCTCAATTCTCTTTTGCCAGTAAACTTGGCCATGATGAGGTTATCAGCTTACTCAATCGCACCATCAAAAGTATCTCTGCAACAGGCTATGAGCAACTTTATGCTAAATGGAGCCAGTCAGCCTTTCATGATAATAATGCCGATAAGCAAATTGCTAATGCTTATCGGAAAGTCAGTTATTTATTTGCGGCGATTATGCTTTTTGGTCTCATTATTTTTTGGATTTATTACCGTCAACTCAGGCTAAGAAAACTTGCACAAGAAAAGATTGAACATGCCTTGGCGATTGCTGAATCGGCAAAAACAGAAGCAGAAAAATCAGCTCAAGCCAAAATAACTTTTCTTGCTCGTATGAGTCACGAAATTCGAACCCCGATGAATGGTGTTTTAGGCATGGCAGAAGCGCTTGCGTTTACCTCTTTAAATAAAGAACAGAGTGATTTACTTGAAACGTTGCAAGGTTCAGCAACCAATTTATTAGCTTTATTAAATGACGTACTCGACTTTTCAAAAATGGACGCAGGTAAGCTTACTTTAGAGTCTGTACCCGTAAATTTTCATTTACTGTGTAAAAATATTATTAGTGGCTTTAATCACATAGAACCATATAAAGCGCTAGATATTAACTTACAAATAGACAGTCAAATAACCCATTGCTATTTGACCGACCCTACTCGTTTCACACAAGTGCTTAATAACTTGCTCAGTAATGCCGTTAAATTCACCGAAAAAGGACAAATTGACCTCATTGTCTCTTTACTTAAAAGTGAGATGATTAATAACAACACCTATGACACACTTTACTTTGATGTTAAAGATACTGGTATGGGAATAGCAGCAAACAAACTAAACTTTTTATTTACCCCTTTTATTCAAGCCGATGATGACATCACGCGAAAGTATGGTGGTACCGGGTTAGGGTTAAGTATTTGCCAAGAAATAATTACTGCTATGGGCAGCGAAATTAAAATTGACTCAACTATTAAGCAAGGTAGCTCCTTCCATTTTACTTTAAAATTAAAGCAATCAAGTTTAGAGAGCACAACTGATAACCGCCGCAGCAATACTCGTTTAGTTAATGCTGCTGACGATGATCGTTTTAAAGGCCTCCGTATACTTATTGCTGAAGATAACTTAGTCAATGTTAAGGTGCTCAGTGCCCAACTTGAACGACTAAATATTAAGGCTGATATTGCTTACGACGGTAAGGAAGCTTTAGATTTACATGAAAAAGAAGCTTATGACATTATAATTTCTGACTGTCACATGCCTAATATTGATGGCTTTGAACTTGCTCAAACACTGACGAAAAATATTCAAAACCGTCCTCTTTGGTTAATTGCCGTGACTGCTGATGCGCTAAGTGGTGCGGCAGAAAAGTGCAGCGCTGCCGGGTTTGATGACTACATGGCGAAGCCTTGCCCACAAGAGGAAATCACGAATAAACTTAACAATGCCTATCGGCAGTTATTGAAAAAACAGCAGAAACAGAAATTAACGCAACAGAATTTCACCCTCTTTGACTTAGCTATGCTACTAAAAAATAATGAACACGATATTGAGTTGAGTAAAAATGTTGGCCAACTTTTTATTGCCTCTTGGCAAAAAGAAAAACAACAATGGTTAAGTGCAATCCAAAAACCTGATCATAAATATATACAGGCACTGGCTCATAAACTAAAGGGGAGTACTCGATACTTTGCCCATAATGAAATATCCAAAACAATAAATAATATCAGTAAACAAGCAACAGCAGAAAATGGTGAAGATATAAAAATATCTGCTACACAGCTTTGTTTACAACTAGATATTCTTACTGAAGAAATTAGTTGCTGGTTATTATCAGCATCGCGATAGTCCTGTTATTAATAATATAAATTGTTTATTGTTAATCGCTTTAATCAATCGTTATGAGTTATTTATATCACTTTATTAAATCGCTTTATTCAACCATACTATCCTAATTCCCCCCATCCAAATCAATCAAAGAGAGTGACTATGTTTACGAACAAAGAAACACAACAAGTGCCAAATACTACTTTTCCAATCATTACTCCTGACGGTTGGGCAAGTCGTAATAGTGATGATATCTTTGCCAATAAAACGGTTATTGTTTTTTCATTACCGGGTGCTTTTACACCCACTTGTTCATCTTCACATTTACCAAGATACAATGAACTTGCGAAAAAATTTGCCGCTAATGGCGTTGATGAAATAATTTGTATGTCTGTTAATGACACTTTTGTGATGAATGCTTGGGCGCAAGATAAAGATGCCGACAATATTAGCTTTATTCCTGATGGAAATGGTGATTTTACCGAAGCGATGGGCTTATTGGTTGATAAAAAAGAAATTGGTTTTGGAAAGCGCAGCTGGCGTTACTCGATGTTAGTAAAAAATGGCATTATAGAAAAAATGTTCATTGAACCTAACTTGCCCGGCGACCCATTTGAAGTCTCTGATGCCGATACCATGCTTGGTTACATTAACCCTGATGCAGTTCAATCCCAAGAAATAACCATATTTAGCAAGCCAGACTGTCCATTTTGTAAAAAAGCGAAAGCATTATTAACCAGCAAAGGCCTAAAGTTTGAAGAATTAATCGTTGGTAATGATGTAAATATCTCAATGTTCCGTGCAATTACAAACGCGGATACCGTACCACAAGTTTTTATTGATGGTAAGCATATTGGTGGTAGTGAAGATTTAGCCACTTATTTTGGTTAATTCAAACTGACATTTACCTTAAGACGCTATGCCGATTGAAGTTAATTCATCGGCATTTTTATTTCATAGCCTAGGTGTTTTTGATAAAATCTCCTGTTCTTAGTTTAAAACTAATAAAGAATATGAGGACTCGATGAAGTTATTGCGTCAATTAACTATTAAATCTCGTCTAAGCTTAATCATCAGCAGACTAGCAATTCTTAGTAGTGTCAGTTTATCAAACGCTTTACACGCAACAGCAAGAAAAAGTACAACAGGAAGTTGAAGGTGCTGTCAGCATTCTTGAGCATTTTCATCAATTACAGTTGTCGGGTAAAATCATAGAAAAGCAAGCCCAAGAACAAGCAATATCAATATTATCAAGCTTTCGTTATGACAATAATAATGATGTTTAGCTAAACGATTTATAACCTCATATGATCATACATCCTTTCAAACCACAATTAAATAATAAACCGGTTGGGCAAGTAAAGGATCCTGATGGTACGCCGTTGTTTCTTAATATGGTCGATATTGTTAAAGAAAAAGGCCAAGGCTGTATGCCTTATAAATGGCCTAAACCTGGCTTAGAAAAACCAGTTGATAACATTTATGCTGAACAACGTAACCTCCTATTATTAGTGTCATTTTTGTTGGCTGTTGCTATGGGGTTCATTGTATATTATTAGCAATAAATATTTTGGTTCCCGCACAGACCGCCTCTGATCTTATGAAAAACATGGCTGAAGGTGACGGCGACCTTACCAAACGATTAGACAATAAAGGTAACGATGAAATATCAGGTTTATCTCATTACTTTAATTTATTTACTGATAAAATGCGCTTGTCGTTAGTAGAAATATCAACCCGAACAAACCATGTCATGCAAAGTGCAGAATTACTCTCTGAAATGAGTCAAAGTAATAATGATTTTGTACAGATGCAAAGCGACAATACCACGCAAGTTGCTGCAGCAATGGAGCAAATGACGGCAAATATTCGAGAAGTCAGTAGCAATGCAGAAGCGGCAGAAAAAGCCGCAGAACAAGCAAGAGAAAATACCATATCAAGTAAGAAAATTGTTTCCACCACCATTTTTCAATTCACAGGGTTATCAAAGGATATTAATAAAGTCAGTGATGTGATCACCCATTTAGTGGAAGAGTCACAGAATATTGGCACTGTACTCGTCATTCGAGGTATGGCTGAACAAACTAATTTATTAGCATTGAATGCGGCCATTGAAGCAGCAAGAGCGGGAGAGCAAGGCCGTGGTTGCTGATGAAGTGTATTTACCGATTAGTGACTTAGCAGGAATGACAAGCGAATCGATTACAACAACCGAAAAATTGGCTTTAGCAAGCGTCGATTTGAAAAAGAATAGTAAGGAAGTCGCTGAAACTATAAGCCACTTTATATTACGTAGTCTCGTTAAAAACGATATGGCTAGACCACATTAAATCTAGCCATATTTTTACACTTTAAATTTACCTACAAGGTCATTCAAGCCCGTAAACTCTTGTTGTAAGCTGTCACAGGCTTGTTGTGTTTGCTGTAAATTTTGTACACCTTGCTGATTTAAGTCCATCAGTTTTAATATATCTTCATCAATAGAGTGAATCACATTAACTTGTTGTTGGGTCGCTTGTGTTACTGCATGATTTTCATTGTCGACCTGTTGTAAAGTATGAATAATTAATTGCATTTTTTCATCAGCAATAGTGGCTTTTTCGACACTATTAGTACTATTTCTTTGGCTTTCTGCCATAGAAGTGACAACCGCATTGGTACCCATTTCCAGATTATTAATCATAGTTTCAATTTCAAGCGCTGCTTCTTGGGTACGCTGTGCTAGCTCTCTAACTTCATCAGACACAACAGCAAAACCTCGACCAGCTTCTCCAGCTCGAGCCGCTTCAATAGCCGCATTTAGCGCAAGTAAATTAGTTTGAGAACTAACGCCTTTTATCACATCTAAAATACTGGCTATATTTTTAGTTTCACTGCTGAGCTTCTCAATTTCATCACTTGACTGAGTCATTATTTTTGATAAATGCCCAATAGATTGAATATTGTCGTTGAGTGCCGCTAGCCCTTCATTTGACTGCGCTCGCATTCCTGATGTTAAATCTGATGCAGTAACGGCATTGGTAGAAATTTCTTGTGACGAATGGTTAAGTTCTGTTACCGCTGTCGAGACACTCTCGCCACGATTAAGCTGTTGGTCTGCCATATCAATACCTACTTGCGAGCTTTTTCGCACCTGGTCAATTTGCTGCTCTAGGTTGGCAGCAGATTCTTTAACTTTTTTCATCGAATGATGCATCGTCTCAATAATGCCATTAAAGTTTTGTGATAACTCTCCAAACTCATCTTGGCTATCCACCAATATACGTTCGGTTAAATCGCCATCACCTCGAGAAATACCTTTTATAGCCAGGTTTAAAGTATGAATTGGCTTCATTAAATAACTAAATAATAGATGCAAAAGAATGATTGTTGCTAAAAGGCTCACAATAACGACAACAATTGCTATATTTCTAGAATTAACCATAGGTTGATAAGCTTTTTCGCTATCAAGTACAACACCCACATACCAATCAACCGATTCAATACCTTTAATGGGAATAAAGGAAACAATGGTCTTGTTATTAATTTCATTTAAGTCACTCAGAAATGGCGGTGATTGCCCCAATAACTCACTAACATCTTTATCGACATATTTATCATCAGGATGACTTAATATTTTTCCTTTTGATGTCACTAAATAGGCGTAGCCTAAATCAAGAAAATCAATTTCATTCAAAATAGATGAAATCTCATCTAGAAAAATATCCCCTCCTGCGGCCCCAACAAACTGATTATCTTTTAAAATAGGCGCGACTGCAGTTAACACTTTTTGATCCGTCGTCGCATCAATGTAAGTTTCAGTAAAAGAAGACTTACGCCCTGCTTTTGCTAATAAATACCAAGGGCGCTGGCGAATATCAAAACCTTCAGGAAGTTTTATCGTGAGATCATCAAGAATAAATTTGCCAGTACTGGCGAGTCCGACAAAAGTATTTTTCATCTTCCCCGCTTTTACCGCTTGTTGAACCCCATGAAAAATTTCTTCATCATCATTAATATCAGTTATATTTAGCGCCACTGCATCAATTATTTGTAAGCGGTTCGTTAACCAATTAGCAATATTTCCAGAGACAGAACGTCCTATTTCATCAATCGCATTATTAAGGTTTTTTTGGGTATTATCTTTCAAAAATATATAATTAATTGATGTGGATGCTGACAGGGCTATTAATAATAATACGGTAGTAGCAATAATTATTTTGTGGGAAAATTTTAATCTAAACACTCACTAACTCTCTTACTTCATCATTCAATCTTATTACATTACCATATCACTCCAAAAAGCTAGAGCCAACTTCCTGTTACATTTAATTTTTGAAAGCAACTTCAAAATTAATCTGATAAAATAGTTTTATATTTTTATTAATAATATTCTACTTACCTTTATGGACAATCAACCTTTCAACCCTCTTCATGGCATCACCTTAAAAGCGCTTGTTACCGAACTCGTTGAATATTTTGGTTACCCTGCCCTTAGCCAACAAATAAAAATAAAATGCTTTACCGAAGATCCAAGTATTAATTCAACCTTAAAATTTTTACGTAAAACACCTTGGGCCCGAGAAAAAGTTGAAGCACTTTTTATTAAGAACTTTCATAAAGTTCATCAGCCTAATTCTGGTGAAAAGAGCGACGATTAATTTCGCCCGCTATTTAGATTTAATAAAAATTTAACTTATAGCGCAATAAACTAATTGCTTGATTAGAAACCTGTCACACTGGCTCCATATTCATTATTTTTTGGAGTCAGGGATGAAACCCATTAATCACTATATTTTAACTTGGCAATGCCCTGATACCTCAGGCGTATTAGCTAAAGTTTCTCAAAGCCTTTATCAACATGGCGCTTTTATTACAGAAACCTCCCAGTACAGTGACCCCTATACCGCCACCTTTTTTTCGCGTATCGCATTTGACGACAGAAACTTAACGGTTTCAATTGTACAATTCCGCGAAGCAATAGCCGAATTAGCCCTGCCACTGGCGATGAATTTTCAATTAAGAGCGCGTGATAATTTTCCTAAGGTTGTTGTTGCGGTTTCTAAAGACGATCATTGCTTGGTGTCTTTACTAACAAAAGTTAAGGCTGGAGTTTTACCCATCAATGTAGCGGCGGTTATTTCTAATCATCAAGACTGCGAAGCTTTGGTCAATTGGCATAACATTCCTTTTCATCATTTACCGATTACCGCGTCGACAAAAGAGCAACAAGAAAGCCAATTACAAGAATTATTAACCTGTTATAAAACAGATTTATTAGTGCTTGCACGATATATGCAAATTTTATCCAATAATTTTTGTCAACAATGGCAAGGTCGAGCCATTAATATTCATCATTCTTTTTTACCCAGTTTTAAAGGAGCAAAACCTTACCATCAGGCTCACCAACGTGGGGTTAAGGTTATTGGCGCCACAGCACATTATATAACAAGTGATTTAGATGAAGGCCCAATCATTGTTCAAGAAGTCAAAGCCATTAATCATAGCCTGACCATAGAACAAATGGTTCATAGTGGCCACGACATCGAAGCAACAGCTTTGACTCATGCCGTTAGAATGCACGCCGAGCAGCGTGTGTGCTTAAATCAAGGAAAAACAGTGATTTTACTGTAAACCTCATTTTCACCCAGAGCTTAAGTCACTTTATTTCACGCATTAGCTCAAGAAGGTGTGTCGGTTCAAAGCACTATATTCAGTGGTGCTTTGCTGTTTTCATTCCATATATCTGCTACATTAAAGCATAACCTTTTGCCTTAATTAGTTGTTTTCTCCATGATCCACTACCAGATATTTCCTGAAAATTTAAATAGTCATTTATTCTCTGTTGAGCTTTCTTTTAGCACAAAAATTGGCAAAAATTACCACTTGTCTTTACCCGCTTGGTTACCTGGCAGTTATATGATCCGTGACTTTGCTAAAAACATCATTGAGATTAGTGCTCATAATAGTGAGCAAGACATTTTTTCAAATATAAAAGATATACCCCTAAATAAAACCGACAAACAAACGTGGCAATTTACCGCGACGAGCACTAGCACAACAATAAGTTATCAAGTATTCGCATTCGATTTATCAGTACGCACGGCTTATTTAGATAGTGAACGAGGCTTTTTTAATGGTAGCTCTACATTTTTACAAGTACAAGAGTTACCAAATGAGGGCTGTCAGTTAAGTATTTTATTACCACCGAAATTAACCAAAGAACAATCTGCTTGGTTAAGTAATTGGCGAGTTGCCACAGGCTTAACACGCACTAAAGACACTGAAAAATACCAATTTGGTGTTTATATTGCTGAAGATTACCAGGAGCTGATTGACTGCCCTGTCGCTATTGGTAACTTTGATGCTTTCGAATTTGTTGTCGAAGGTGTTATTCATCACTTAGTCTTTACTAGCCAACATTTTGGTGATCGAGAGCGCCTAAAAGTAGATATTGCTAAGCTTTGTCAGCATCATATTAATTTGTTTAAAGAAGCCCCTTTTAAAGAATACTGGTTTATTACTCATTTATTAGGTAGCGGATTTGGAGGGCTTGAACATAAAAATTCAACTGTTTTACAAGCCAGTCGTTTCGATTTACCAAACCCTAATAAGCCTGATGAAACAACAGAGAATTATCAAACATTTTTAAGCTTATGTTCACACGAATACTTTCATGCTTGGAATATTTGTCGAATTAAGCCCAAAGAATTTAGACCTTACAATTTACAACAGGAAGTTCACACGACACAACTGTGGGCATATGAAGGGATCACTTCTTATTATGATGATTTTTCATTATTTCGTACGGGGTTAATCAGCTTTGATGACTATCTGAAACAACTTTCAAAAACAGCTACACGTGTTTATAGGGGTCAAGGTGAACTCAAACAAAGTGTCACTGCTTCAAGTTACGATACTTGGACCAAGTTTTATCAACAGGGGCCTGATGCAGTTAATAATATTGTAAGTTACTACACTAAAGGGTCTTTAATTGCGCTTTGGCTAGATTTAACTATTCGTGAAAAATCAGCAGGTGTCCATAGTTTAGACACGTTAATGCGTGAATTATGGCTACATTTTGGCAGAACCCAAATGGGTACCTGCGAAGAAGACTTTATTAATATTGCAAATATCCTATGTAATGACGATATTACCTCATCTTTTCATGACTTACTCTACAATGCTCAACGTGTTAACTTAACCCCCTTACTTAAACAAGTAGGTATTGCATTTACCGCACAAAAATTCAAACACCTTAATAGTTTAGAGACGACGGGAAATGATGTGTATTCACCTTACCTTGGCGCTCAATATAAAACATTGCCATTAGGAGTGAAAATAACTCAAATTATTGAGAAATCGCCTGCAGCTCAAGCTGGCTTAGCGGTAAATGACATTTTGGTCTCTGTCAATAATATACAAGTTAGTGAAAAATCATTACAACAACTTGCTGAGCATTTGCCAGAAAATACTCAGGTAACTTGCCACTATTTCCGGGACGATCAATTAATAACCAATGAGATTATGTTTATTGATTCTCCTTTAGCCGCCATTGCTATTACTGAAGTCGACCATGCGCTCAGCAAAAAGTGGCGCTGTATAAATTAACTGTAAATTTTTTGCCACAAAAGCAGCAAAAATAGTTATTCATTAAAAAACAGAAAACTAGTAACAAAAGTTACCTTGTGTAAAAATTGTCTTATTGTTTAAAAAATAGAAGACTAGGAATTTAAAATGATCAAAATGAAACGAATTCACCACGTCGCTTATCGTTGTGCTGATGCAAAAGTAACCGTTGATTGGTACAAAGAACATTTAAACATGGAGCTAACTGTAGCGATTGCTGAAAATGAAGTGCCATCGACAAAAGCACCCGACCCTTATATGCATATATTTTTAGATGCTGGTATGGGTAACGTGTTAGCTTTTTTTGAAATCCCTAACTCTCCAGCTATGGGTCGAGATGAAAATACCCCTACGTGGGTTCAACATATAGCGTTAGAAGTGGAAGATATTGATGCTTTAGTATCAGCCAAAGCAGAGCTCCAAGCCAAGGGGGTTGATGTGCTAGGTCCCGTAAACCATGGCGTATTTAAATCTATTTATTTCTTTGACCCAAGTGGCCATCGATTAGAATTGGCTGCAAATACCGGTTCAATTGAACAAATGACAGAACTTAAAAAAGTTGCTCCTTTAATGATTTCAGAATGGGCAGAAACCAAAGTAGCACCAAAACATGCTGCTTGGTTACACGAGCTAGATTAGTTTTCCCCTGTCTTAATCATGCCCTAGACAAACTAAGTTGAATTTTTTTATTCTGCTTAGTTTTTTCTTTCGTATTTTCTTATCTAAAATCCCTCACACCATAAAGATATACAGCCGTATATAACACTATATTTTTACTTATTTGTTCGGTTGCCCGACCATTAAACGAAGAATTTCGTATATAAAGCCAACAAAAATGCGTACTACATACATGACTACATTTGTAAGACATAAGCCATAAAGAATAACTATTCTTACCATTCATTAACTTATAAAAATATTAATAGCATTAAAAAACAATGAATTAAGATTTTTTAATTAATAAGATGTAAATAAACATGTATTTATAACTTGCGGCTTTTACAAACTAAGGTAAAGTATTGCTCAGCTACTTTGTAGCCAAATAACAATATGGATTGAACTGCATGGAAAGCATTTAACCTTCTCTTAGTAGAAAGTTACCTTTATAAAAATACGGATGATTAAGTTACTATCAGGATGATTGTTGATATTTAGGTCTATACGACCCATACGGACAGCCAAATAAAGTGTCATGATGACCAATAAAAAAATAAATTAAGTATTTAACGCAACATAAAAAATAATAATACGTTAGAGCTTAAATGGAATTGCTAATAGGTTAGGATAACCACTTAAAATTTACGAAAACGATGACTTGTTCATCGTTTTTTTATGCCTGAAGATTAATCATGAAAACGCTATCGCTGTTTGCCACAATATAACGTAAAATACAACGATTGAATTTACAAACGAAATTATTTTATGTCTCGTAACAAAAAATCTAGAAAACAAGGCACTGGCTCTATCGGCGCAGTAAAAGATGATAAGAAAAAAGCCATAGTTCCTGTTGATAGAAAACCAAAGAAAAAAACAGGCAAGCAAGCAGGTAATCGCCAGAAAGAAGCCTTTGATGCAGGTAAGGAATCTCAAACACCAGCAGAAAATAAAGATCCACGTATTGGTAGTAAAAAACTGATTGATCTGGGCGTTCCTATTAAAGCAGCGACACAACCTTTTAAAGCCAAAAATAAAGGGAAAGCTGTTACCTCTCCTATCGCGGCTATTCGTGTTGTTGAACCCGACACCTCTTTAGAGCAAGAGCTATTCGCTATTGAAGAAGATACGCGTTTACAGAGTATTCTTGCGCAACAAGATGAAGATATCTCACTAAGTAATGAAGACGTTGATTACTTCAACGAAAAAATGGAACGTCATCAGCAATTACGTGAGTTACTTGGCTTAGAAGATGAAGATGAAGATGAATCATCTGTGACAACAAGTAAAGCAAAATCTGGAGATGATCTTTGGGACAAATTTGACAATAGCAATCTATCAGAATTCGAATAAGGTTTTATTATGTTTTTAAGCACTTGGTTTTATGCAATTGTTGGTGGAGTAATGATTATTGCTGCGCTTGTTTTTTATACAGTGAAATTATTAACTCAACTAAAAAAGCAAACCGTAAAAATAAAGCAGGCAGAGCAAGATAGAAAAGTAGCGCTAGCAAAACACGATAGTAAAATTCTCAGCAGTGTGGTTATTATTGCTCACGCAATGAAAGAAGAGCAATGTGATATCGCTGAGGGTTGTTGGCGATTGAGTGTATTGCTCGATTCTTTAAAGTTGAGCAGTGGTTTGTCAGCAGAGTTTCCTGCAATCTTTGAGCTTTATGATAAAATTAAACATATGCCTATTCTTGATGCAAGAAAGAAACTTGCCAAAAATGAGCGTATGAAACTTGATTTTGAACGTATGAAAGTAGAGAGCGATTTATCTGCAAAGATAAAAATTGATGTTATTTCATTGCATCAATATGCCCAAGAACGTATCAGTATGCTAACAAGCTAACTTTTATTACTAAATAAATAAAACTTTGTTGCGCTCGATCAATACCCTTAATGTTTGCATTGTTAAACTGTGATTTAGAATATAAGTCATCGCTAATTCGGTAACACAATGCAAGCAAATCAATTTTTTGACCCTAAATTACTGTCTAAATATAATACCAGTGGACCTAGATATACCTCTTATCCAACGGCATTAGAATTTCACGAAGCGTTTTCTGAACAAGATTTCATCCAAGCAGTGAAAGATTCACCCAACCGTGAATTGTCCTTGTATGTACATATTCCCTTTTGCCATAGCCTTTGCTACTACTGTGGCTGCAATAAAGTGATTTCTCGTCACCGTGACAAGGCCGATACCTACTTAGAGTTTTTGGCGGAAGAAATTAGTTCACGCGCTGCACTTTTTACTGACTACACCGTTAAACAACTCCATTGGGGTGGCGGCACACCCAGCTTTTTAACCCATAGCCAAATCACAAAATTAGTCTCTTTATTAAAAGAAAAATTCACTTTTGCTGAACATGTAGAGATGAGTATTGAAATTGATCCGCGTGAAATTGAAATGAACCTTGCTGATCACCTTTTTGACTTAGGCTTTAATCGTTTAAGTATCGGTGTGCAAGACATTGACAAAAAAGTACAAGAAACGATTAACCGTGTGCAATCAACCAAATTTATTAGCGACTTTATTGCCCATGCAAAAGCAGTGGGCTTCAAATCAATTAATATCGACTTGATCTATGGTTTGCCTCACCAAACTATAGAAACCTTTACAAAAACGCTTAACAAAGCTCATGAGATGGATGTCGACCGTATTTCATTGTTTAGCTATGCACACTTACCAAACCGATTTGCTGCCCAACGTAAATTACGTGACGAATGGTTACCTAGCGTGCAAGAAAAATTTGCCTTAATGAAACTTGCCATCGAAAAGCTTTGTGACTTTGACTACGATTTCATTGGTATGGATCACTTTGCTAAACCTAATGACGAACTTTCTATTGCACAAAAAGAGGGTTCACTGCACCGTAACTTCCAAGGATATACTACAAAGGGTGATTGTGACTTATTAGGATTAGGTGTTTCTTCTATTAGTAATATCGGTACTTCCTTCAGCCAAAATATTAAAGAATTGCAAGCCTATTATAAAGCGATAGATACTAGAAAAAATGCGCAAGTGAAAGGGGTTAGTTTATCAACAGATGACGTGATCCGTGGCGAAGTTATTCGTGAATTAATGTGTAATTTATATATTGATAAACAACAGATCAGTAAAAAGTACGACATTGATTTTGAAGAATATTTTGCTGAAGATTTACCACTACTGAAAACATTTATCAGTGATGGTTTGGTTGAAAATACGGCTGATTTTATTAAAATAGATCAGAAAGCACGCTTGTTGGTTCGTAATATTTGTATGAGTTTTGATGCTTACATGAAACAGCACGTTAACCAACAGCGCTTCTCGCGGGTAATTTAAGCGGAATTCTCACCTTTATAAATAATAAATAACTATAAAGGTGAGAAATTTAATCAATTTTTCCTAAACTAAACTTGTGGTCAGCACTTGAAAAAATTAATTCAACGCCTTTTTCTGTAACCTCTTCTTGTGCTAAATCTGCCCATTGGTAATAAACATTACGGTGTACTTTTGCCAATAAATTACGACGTACTAAAACATATAATTCGCCGTTAGCATTCATCGTTAACGGATGAGTTTCATCAAGCACGAATTCGTCATCTACATTGGTACTAACCGTCATTATTGATTTGTTATCATCTTGCCAAGCCCATTGCGTTAATACAAAAGGGGCGTCTTCAACGATAATCTTAACTTTTTCAGCGGGTGTCACTAAAAAGTACTCGTCGCGATCACCGGCGACTTCTCTTAATAAAACCGAAGCAAAAAGTTTAACTAGCGATAACCGTTTAAATATTGTGCCGCCATAAAACCAGTCGCCATTACCTTTGACCTGTAGATCAATTTCGCCACAATACGGTGGGTTCCATGATTCTATCGGCGGTAATTTTTTAGTATTGCCTGGTGTTAGCTTATTTAATTGTTCAGAAATTTTGTCTAGTGACATTTATACCGCCAAATTATCCGCTGGATAGTAATTTTAAGACCTAAGGTAAAAATACAGTATGAGGAGACATTAGTAAAACTGCATCTAAAATTAACTTAATAATCAGTAAAAAGTACAGTTAAGCAGAATATTGCCCATAAAACGCTTAAAAGCAAAAATTTTTCTTGTCAATCTGCTCAAAAATACAATATACTCTTCGCGCCTTATCACTGGGCGCTTCAAGTAATATCAGTGGTGGCTATAGCTCAGTTGGTAGAGCCCCGGATTGTGATTCCGGTTGTCGAGGGTTCAAGTCCCTTTAGCCACCCCATTCTTTATAAGTTTATCTCAAAGAGAACACACATCCATCAGTGATCCCACTTTCGCTTACCGTGGGTGCAAGTCCCTTTAACCACCCCATTCTTTATAAACACACCTATAACATATTAAATAAAACCATCAGTGATTCTATTTTCGCTTACCGTGGATTCAAGTCCCTTTAGCCACCCCATTCTTTATAAGTTTATCTCAAAGAGAACACACATCCATCAGTGATCCCACTTTCGCTTACCGTGGGTGCAAGTCCCTTTAGCCACCCCATTCTTTATAAACACACCTATAACATATTAAATAAAACCATCAGTGATTCTATTTTCGCTTACCGTGGGTGCAAGTCCCTTTAACCACCCCATTCTTTATAAGTTTATCTCAAATACAACACACATCCATCAGTGATCCCACTTTCGCTTACCGTGGGTGCAAGCCCCTTTAACCACCCCATTCTTCCCCTTTAGATTCAAAGCCTCTGGGCAATCACCTACTATAATTAGCACTTTCTAATGAATGCTCCTGTGCATATTCTGTGAACGTCACGTTGATATTAGCTAAGCTAATTAGGTCTAATTCACTACACGACTATCCAACTTATAGCCCACATGTTCAACATCGACCAGAACTAATTAACTGTGCTTGATTAGAGTATTTGACTTAAATTAATGACATTTAACTACGTATAAGAATTACGACAAAACGCCTAAATTTATTGTTAAGTATTATAAATCCAACTTTCATTTAAAATCGTTAATAACTTGATAGTTCTTTTATCCTAAAAATCAAAACTTCATATAAACCTACATCAAACTAAACAATTGATATTTAATTAAAGATTACTGTGCAACAATGTTTTAGTTCTCTTAAAATCTAATTTCTCCACCAAGAACAGCATAATTTAATAAGCATATTAGTTGTGATTTCATGATCAATTATTGTTTATGTAATGAGTTTTAGAACAATATAACCCCTGCTAAAATATCAGCCTTGACAAATATCAGCTCTGACAATAAAAGTAACTGAGTATTGAAAATATAATGAGGAAATAACTATCCAAAAATTCTGTAACTATTGTCATGATATCAATGGGGGGAATTACCTCTAAAAAGATCAAAGTATTAATATAATTTATCCCACCTTTTCCTGCGTTAGATCATATCAGTGGCGTTATTAGTCATTTATTATCAAAATACCGACCTTTTTTTGAAATTAATGATGGCTAAATATATTAAATGGACATTACTTATTGGCCTTGTTGTTGGCGGATATTTTTGGTTTGGACAAGAAAAACCAATGAATGTGACGGTAATACAGGCAAGTTATGGCGATGTTGAAAGTATTGTTGCCAATACTCGCGCAGGCACCGTATCATCGTGCCAACGCGCAAAAATGTCGTTTCCTATTGGTGGCACCATTTCAAGTATTGATGTCAAAGAAGGTGAATTAGTTAACCAAGGGCAGATTTTAATGAGCTTATGGAATGCTGATCGCCAATCTCGAATTTATGAAGCTAAAGCCTTAGTTATTTCTCAAAGACACACTAAAAATAGTGTCTGTATAAATGCAAAAAATGACACCATAATATTAGCCCGTACTAAAAATCTTGTTTCAAATAAACTCGCCTCACAAGAAAACTTAGATAATGCTTTGGCTAAATCAGAAGTATCTAACGCTTCATGTGCTGCCGCTAATGCACAAATTGATGTTGCAAAAGCGGTATTAAAAACAACCCAAGCGAGTTTCGAGCAAACTAAATTATTTGCTCCTTTTGACGGCATTGTTGCTGAAATAACGGGGGAAATTGGTGAATATTCTACGCCGTCACCACCGGGCATTCCTATGCCACCAGCAATAGACTTACTAACGCATCAATGCCATTACATTACTGCTCCCATTGATGAGGTTGATGCTGCTGATATTCAAATAGGCGATCCCGTTGTTATTCGTTTAGATGCTTTTCGAGAACAAAAAATTCTCGGAACTGTTAAACGTGTAGCACCCTATGTGCAAGATTTTGCCAAGCAAGCAAGAACTGTTGATGTCGATGTTGCTTTTAACAAACAAGTTTTACCTAGACTACTCACTGGTTACAGTGCTGATATAGAAATAGTATTAGAAAAGCACAAAAATGTGCTTTATATCCCCACTGATATTATTGTGGATAATCAGTTCGTTTTTATTGTCAATAAAGGTAATCGAATAGAAAAAAAAGTTATAAAGTTAGGGCTAAGTAACTGGCAGAAAACCGAGGTGATCTCAGGTATATCAGACAAAGACAATCTTGTGTCAACCTCTAGCAATAGTGCGATAAAGCCTGATGTTTTAGTTATTATGGATGTTAATAATGACTAAGTTAGCCACGACCAAGCAAATAACACTCAGCCATATTGATAAAACCTACATCGTCGGTGAAAAGCCATTACATGTATTAAATGATATTAATCTCTCCATCGAGGCGGGCGAATACATTTCAATTATGGGGCCGTCAGGCTCAGGTAAATCAACTTTATTAAATATGATTGGCTTACTTGATCGTGTCGATAATGGCAGCCTTGTGCTAGAACATACCGAAACCTCTTCATTAACTGAAGAACAAAGAGCTAAATTAAGACGAAATTCACTCGGTTTTATTTTTCAAAACTTTCAACTTATTTCCCGTTTAACTGCATTAGAAAATGCCGAATTACCCCTAGTATTAGCGGGAATAGATGGAAGTAAAAGAAGTAAAATAGTCACCAAATTGTTTGAAAGTTTAGGTTTAGCCGACCGTTTACAGCATTTACCGAAACAACTCTCCGGCGGTCAATTACAACGCGTGGCTATAGCAAGAGCTATGGTGATGTCACCAAAGATACTATTAGCTGATGAACCCACTGGAAATTTAGACCAAAAATCAGGTAAAGAAGTTGTTCATGTTCTTGAAAAGCTTAACCTACAAGGTATCACATTAATCATGGTTACCCATGACCATGAACTTGGGGCAAGAGCCAACAGACAATTAAAAATGGTTGATGGTGTCATTGTCTCTGACACCAGCACTTGCCATGAAAAAGGCACAAAAAATGAAGTGGCGTGATAGCTGGCGTTTTAGTGCTCAAGTATTGTTGCGGCATAAGGCTAGAACCGCACTATTGTCTTTTGCTGTTGCAATTGGCGTTTGCTCAGTATTGTTATTAACCAGTGTTGGTGAAGGTGCTCGTCATTATGTCAGTAAAGAATTTGCCTCTTTAGGTAGTGACGTCTTAATTATATTGCCCGGAAAAAAAGAAACCTCGGGTGGATCAATCCCTTTTTATAGCACCACACCTCGTGATTTAACCATTCAAGACGCCCAAGCGATTAAGCATTTATCCAGTGTAAAGTCCGTTGCCCCCGTTATTTTAGGTACAGCTTTAGTAAGCCATAAAAATAAAAGCCGTGAAGTGATCACCATAGGCTCTACTCAAGGTTTTCTTCATGTACGAAATTTAACACTCTCTCATGGTCGAGGTTTTAGCCAAAAGTCTGCTGATTTGGCCGAATCAATTTGTATTATCGGTGCTCAATTAAAAGACGACTTATTTGGTCGTGATAAAGCGATGGGCCAATGGTTAAAAATTGCTGACCGGCGATATAGAGTTGTCGGGATATTAGAAAAGCGTGGCGAATCTCTTGGGCTAGATATGAGTGATATGGTCATTATTCCGATACGTAGTGCAGAATCACTATTTAACTCTCCTGCTTTGTTTCGTATCTTAGTTGGATTAAAACCGCTACAAGACGAGCTGGTAACTCAGCAACGTATCTTATCTCTAATTAAAAAACGCCATGATGATGAAGAAGACATTACCATTATTAGTCAAAATGCAATGATGTCTTCCTTCGATAAAATATCGAATTTTCTTACCATCGCCATTGGCGTAATCGCCAGTATTAGTTTGGTGGTAGCGGGATTTTTGATCATGAACGTTAGCTATATTTCAGTGAGTAAAAGACAGCAAGAAATTGGCTTATTAAAAGCCATAGGGGCAACAGCGAATGAAGTACGCATTATTTTTTTAACTGAATCTGCTTTATTAATTTGTTTAGGTGTCTGTTTAGGACTCACGGCTGGTTACACCTTAACCGCTTTATTTAATCAGTTTATTGCAAGTTTTGTTTTGATCATTCCATGGTGGGCAGCACTAGCTAGCGGGCTAATGTCATTCATTATCGGTTTACTTTTTACTTGGCTACCTGCGGCAAAAGCGGCAAGCCAAGATCCTGTTAGTGCAATGCGGGGGAATTAAATGCAGTTTATTGATAAGCTTAATTGGGTCAAAACATCATTATATTCCCAACGAAAAAGAACTTGGCTAACCGTTGTAGGTTTTGCTACCGGTATTGCTGCCGTTGTTTTAATGAATACAATAGGGGAAAGTTTACGACAATATATTTTGAAAGAATTTACCCAGTTCGGCAGTAATATTATTGCGGTTTCTCCGGGGAAAGCACAAACATTTGGTCTTGGTGGTCTATTAAAAACAGTTCGTCCACTAAGTTTGTCTGATAGCGTCCATTTGCAAGCATTACCTGAAGTTGTTTTTACGGTTCCCGTTATTGCCGGAACTTCAAAGGTTAAAGCACAAGGAAGATCAAGGCATACCGATGTCGTTGGCGTTAACCATATGGCTGCTGATGCTTGGCGACTTAGTTTAGCCGGCGGTAGTTTTTTACCTGAAGATGATATTAATCGCCCTCGTCAATTAGCGGTATTAGGATCCTTGATAAAACATGCACTGTTTGGACAATCAAACGCGGTTGGTCAATTTATTCATATTGGCGGCAGGCGATTTCGAATAGTTGGCGTACTTAACGAAAAAGGCCAGTTTGTCGGTCAGAGCCTAGATGAAATGGTTTATATTCCGACAG
The DNA here is from genome assembly GCF_014076845.1 of Colwellia sp. MB3u-41. GTDB lineage: Bacteria > Pseudomonadota > Gammaproteobacteria > Enterobacterales > Alteromonadaceae > Colwellia_A. The sequence goes on along the minus strand of NZ_JACGUT010000077.1, from coordinate 111,879 downwards.
CGAGTGCGATGCAGCTATTTAACCGTGACAGTTTGATGGAAATTGATATTTTCTACCGTGAAAATATGTCTTCTAACATCGTAGCGAATAAAGTAAAACAACATTTGACCCGAATTCACGGCCGAGAAGACTTTACCATCGTCACCCAAGACGACATGATCTCAAGTCTTGATGATATTTTATCTATCATCAAAATTGCAGGCTCCTCGCTGGGTTTAATTTCATTACTCGTTGGTGCGGTAGGAATAGCGACAATTATGTCTATAACGGTAAATGAGAGAGCCAGTGAAATAGGCTTGTTAAGAGCGGTTGGGTTTTCTACAACACTTGTTCGGCAATTATTTTTAATGGAAGCTGTCGTACTTGCTGTTGTAAGTGGATTAATTGGTTATTTAGTGGTGATGGTTTTATTACTTATTGCGACGTTTATTTTAGTTGATGTGCCGGTTGAAGTTAATTTTGCCGTTTTTCTCTTAACGTTAATTTTTTCCGGTATTATTGGCTTGTTGTCTGGTATATACCCAGCAGTACAAGCAGCGAAGCTTACCCCGATAGAAGCATTAAGAACACAATAACCTTTTGGGCCATGCTTTATGCGATATTTTTGATAATAGAATTTATTTAAAGCAATGCTTTGTGCTATTTATATATGTAACTAATGACAACAGAAAAAGCACTTCAACTAGTCCCCCCCCTATCGTAAAAGTTAACATCTAAACCTCGAAGGTCTATTCATTTTTAATGAGGTAAAAACGCTATCACCCAAACAGTGGTCATGACAGATACTGTTTCTTGAGGAAAGCGTATCTAGCGTAATATTACGGTTAGTTGTCGTTCTAATTTGGCATTATTATAACACTAGAATAATCAAAAAAACCTTGGATTACTTACGGCGCTGTCCAATGGACAGATTCACGTTCATATGATTTGTCAGTCACCCAGTTAATGGCTGTTCAATATGCATTAATGACGAAAGCAGAAACACGTAATGATTCAATAGTCGAAATTCTAGATATAGGTATAGTGCTAATTCGGGGCTTTAATTACCCTGATTTAATCGATTATATAAACAAAATGCCTAAATAATTTCATGTGAAAACTCACTAAGCCACATAAAAATGGGTATGAGATCTAACTTTAGGCAGGCTATTTATTTATTTCACAAACAACACATAAATACTTAAGCATCACCACTCGTGATGTCATTTTTACTCATCATGGCTTCAAGTCAGTTTAGTTGTAGGTCTTTTCTAAGTTTTTCTTTAAAACCATCTAATAACGCCTATTTAGGTAATTTATCTAGGTGTTGCTGATTTTTTTGATTAAACTAACAGTAATTAAAGTAAGAAGCACACTGTAATGGAAAAACATCAACAATTATTAATTGCCTTAAGGAAAGTTATACGGGCAATAGGTTTACATTCAAAACAACTGAATAAGACTTCAGGCTTAACGACCCCCCAATTACTAATTATGCTAGAAATTGATAAAACGTCTGGTATCAATTCAAGTCAAGTCGCTAAAAATGTCAATTTAAGTGCCGCTACCGTGACTAATATTTTGGATAGGCTAGAGAATAAAGGCTTAGTTTCAAGAGTACGTAGTACCCAAGACAAGCGTAAAGTCAGTTTATATTTAACCGAGGATGGTAAAGCACTTTTACTCAATGCACCACAAGCTTTGCAAGAGCATTTCATTGAAAACTTTGCTAATTTGGCGCAATGGGAGCAATCACAGTTACTTTCATCTATGGAGCGATTGGCCGGTATGATGGATGCAAATGAAATAGATGCTGCTCCACTATTAGAACTTAATGCGATGAGCGCCAGCAGTATTCATAAAGCTGACACACCTAATAAGTAATTACAGCCCGGTTTAACCCGAGCTGTATTCTATTAGCGTAGTAAATGTAAGAAATGTAAATGCTTGTGGTATTGATCAATAATATTATTGATCACTGCCGTTTTCGACCAGCCCATGATGTCATAGTCTTGCCCGCCTTCGCCCAAATGAACTTCAGCACGATAGTAACTTTGATCATCTTCAGCTTCATTAGCTTCAATAACATAGTCAGGTTGAGAGTACTTACGAGCTAACACCCGATATACAAACTCTTGTGCTTCGCCATGGTCCACAATTAACGTTAATCCATTGTCATGTAAAATCTCAACATTGATTTGATTTGCCTGCAGCTCTTTAGCGACAGAATCAAATGCTGGCACTACTGTCTGCTTAACAAACTTACTGACATTAGTTTTATTAGGGAAATCAACAACATTCTTTAGTCGTATTTGCCAACTATCACTATTGTCATTACTCGAATGGGGGAGCCCTGTTATTAACTGACTATCCTGTTTAAAAGCCTCGACTCTTAACGATTTAATCAAACCAGCAATGGCGAGTAATAATACGAGAGTAAAGGGCAATGCACTAGCAATAGTCATAGTTTGAAGGGCATTAAGTCCCCCTGCCAACAGCAATATAGCCGCCACTATACCAATACCAACCGCCCAATAAACACGTTGCCACAACGGTGTATCATTCTTGCCATGCGAGCAAAGCATATCAACCACCATAGCCCCAGAATCACAAGAGGTGACAAAAAATATTATAATCATCAGCACACTAAAAAATGAAAGTACTGAAGATAGTGGGAAGTTTTCAAGAAAAACAAAAAGTGCGACTGATGAGTCTTTACTGACCATTTCACCTAACCCAACGATTCCTTGGTTATAAACTAAATCAATGGCACTATTACCAAAAATAGTCATCCAAAATAATGTGAATACGGTTGGTATTAGCATAACGCCGATAATAAATTCTCTGATCGTACGTCCACGAGAAATTCTGGCAATAAACAAACCAACAAAAGGTGCCCACGCCAGCCACCAGCCCCAGTAGAATATCGTCCAACCACCGATCCAGTCGGTCTTTTTATAAGCGAATAAATTAAAGGTGTTATGCACAATATCCGCTAAATAATCACCAATATTTTGTAAGTAAGCTTGTAATAAAAACACCGTTGGACCGAGCACAAAAATCAACAATAACAGTATTATAGCTAAAACCATGTTGGTTTCAGAGAGTATTTTAATGCCCTTATCTAATCCCGTTGCAACCGATATAACCGCTAGTGAAGTAATACCGAACATAATGATTATTTGATTGGTAACTGTGACCTCAATACCAAACAAATAACCAAAACCAGCATTCACTTGTGAGGCGCCTAAGCCCAGCGAAGTAGCAACACCAAAGACAGTACTCACCACCGCAAAAATGTCGACTAGATGTCCTGGCCATTTATAAATTTTATCACCAATCAAAGGATATAGTGCAGAGCGTAACGTTAATGGTAAATTATGACGATAACTAAAATAGGCTAATACTAAGGCGACAATGGCATAAATAGCCCAAGCATGAAGTCCCCAATGAAAAAATGTCATCTTCATTGCTTCTTGCACGGCTGCAACCGTACCTGTTTCTGCTGTCGGTGGTGACAAATAGTGCATTAAGGGTTCGGCAACACCAAAAAACATCAAACCAATGCCCATTCCTGCAGCAAAGAGCATCGAAAGCCAAGAAACTAAGGAGTAATCTGGCGTTGAGTGATCTGGGCCTAAACGAATGTCTCCATAACGAGATACGCCTAAAAAGATAACAAAAAAGAAGATGAATGCAACGGTTAGTACATAAAACCAACTACCGTTTTCAATGATAGATGTTTGAATAAGTGTAAATAAACTCTGCGCCTGTTCAGGTAGCGCAGCGGTATAAAGTAACAAGGCAATAATAATAGCGGAGGCACTGCCAAATACCTTTTTGTTCAATTGACTCTTAACGGTTGTAGGCAAACTCTTCCCCTGATTTTAATTAGTATTGATATTATATCGACTTAAGCCATGCTGTAAACAATTCAGTGTACAGCGCAAGAAAATTTTAAGATGAATAAGTACCCTATTAGAAGCACAAATACATCAACTAATATATAAAGAGTTGTAAAAATTATCTATAAGTCCTATTTTTTGTTAAGCTAGGCGAGAATAAATTTAGTTCGAACTCTAATAATATCAACTCAAAACATAATTAACCTACTAAGGGATAATCAATATGAAATTCACTAAGTTGCATTATGCGGTCTTAACGGCCATAGCAGCATCAGGCTCTCTCTATGCCGAAGAAGTAAAAGAAAAAGCAAAAGCAAAGATTGAAGTCATTGAAGTTACTGCAACTAAACGCACTGAATCCATTCAAGATGTTCCCGTTACCGTCACCGCATTAACCGGTGATAGTTTAGAGAAACTTGGTGTGTCAAATTTTGATGAGTATGTAGAATTTCTACCCAATGTTGTTTTTCAGGGCACTGGCCCTGGACAAAATGAAATATATATTCGCGGTGCAGCTACTGCGCAAACCAATATCTCTGTTTCGTCAGTGCAAGCTTTACAGCCCTCTGTTGCTTTTTATTTAGATGAACAGCCGGTATCAATGCAAGGTCGTAATTTAGATGTTTACGCGACCGATGTTGAACGTATAGAAGTTTTGCCTGGGCCACAAGGTACGCTTTTTGGTGCCAGCTCTCAATCAGGTACCGTGCGTTTAATCACTAAAAAGCCAACCCACGATGGTTTTTCTGCCGGTTTTGATACCAGCCTAAGCTCAACTAAAGGTGGTGATTTAAGTAATTCTGTTGAAGCTTATTTTAATATGTCTTTAACTGACTCTCTTGCGGTACGTGTTGCCACTTATAATGACTTCCAAGGCGGTTGGATAGATAATATACGCAATGTTCCCGGTCAAGGGGGTTATAACGGTAGTGCGGTAGTTATTGATAGAATTTCTGCTAATTTTGCTAAATTAGCAGATCCTGAGAATACGCCTGTAACCGCGCCACAAAACGATGCTTTAGTCGAAGACAACTTTAATACCGCCAACTATGCGGGTGCACGTTTTGGTGTCTCTTACTTGATTAATGACGAATGGAACCTTCTAGTTCAGCATACTCAACAGTCGCTTGATACTGAAGGTGTGTTTTCTTATGATCCAAACCTTGAAGGCCAGACATCAACAAACCGCTTTGTACCCGAAAATAACAATGATGATTTTGGTTTAACTACGTGGACATTAGAAGGACGCCTTGAGCAACTTGATATTGTCTATACTGGTGGTTACTTAGACAGAGACATTAATTCAACGATTGATTACACCGGTTATACCAATGGTGGTCAATTCTCTGCTTATTATGTTTGTAACTATGCAAGCGTACCTGAAGCACAAGAGTGTCTTGACCCCACTAAGTATTACAAAGAACAAACCGACACCTCTCGTACCACCCACGAACTTCGATTCAATACTCCGGCTGATAATGCCTGGCGTGTAACCGCTGGTGTTTTTTATGACACGCAAGAAGTATCATCAGTAGGTCAATTTAAAATAGCCAATACCGAACTTTTTCCAGATTTACAAGAAAAGCGAGCGCTTGCAGGTACTGACGGCATTAATAGTAATGGCGGACCTTTCCCTGCTGAAGTCAGCTTTGTTAATGATGTTACCCACACGATAGATCAAGTCGCAGTATTTGGTCAGTTTGCTTATGACATAACCGACACCGTTACCGCGAGTTTTGGTGCGCGTTGGTATCAAATTGATGATATTTACAAAGGAGCGACTACTGGTGACGATGTTAGTGGTCGATTGCAAGCCTTCGGTGATGGTAGTGATGCTGCCTTAAACGAGTTTTTTAGCGCAGAAGAAGCAACCGCAATCCAAGCGGCTATTGCCAGTGGTCAGTTAGACACTAGCTTACTTGATAGTGACGGTACGCTAACCGTTGATGATACCATTATCAAAGCTTCTGTTGATTGGAAAGTAACGGACGATGTAATGGTCTTTGCTTCCTATTCAGAAGGTTTTAGACCGCCGGTGACTAACCGTGTAGGTGGTGGTGCTGCAGCTAACCAAGAAGGCGCTTTTGAAGGTTTCCGCATCCCCGTATACTCAACGACAGATAGTTTAGATAACGTTGAAGTTGGTTTTAAATCTACCTTGTTTGACCAATCATTGCGTTTTAATGCGACAGCTTATTATTCAAAAATATCTGATCTACAAACCTCGCGCTATGACCCAACCAATATCAGCTTCTTAGTATTTACTGATAACGTGGGTGATGCTGAAATTAAAGGTATTGATGGTGATTTTAGTTGGGTAGTGACTGACAACTTAGTTATCTCTGGCGCGTTCAGCTTAATTGATACTGAATTAACATCAGTTAATGACGTACTTGATGGTATTGCACCAAGTGTGGGTAGTAGATTACCTTATTCAGCTAAATTTTCAGGTAACCTACAAGCACAATATTACTATAATATCTCTGGTGATCTAACGGGTTATATTAACGGTTCAATTAGTTATACCGGCGAAAGACTTGCGGGTATGGCAATGGACGCTTATATGGTCGAAGATGCGACTAATTTAATTTATGGCACAGGCTCAGGTTTAAGTATTCAAAAAGAAGCTGATGTTTATAAAGGTGTTAACTATCAAAGTAGTAACGGAGAAACCTTTGCGGGTGGTCGTTACATCCAAGATAGTTACATTTTAGCCAACTTAAGCTTTGGTGTGACTAACGACGAATGGAAAGCGGAATTGTTTATCGATAATTTAACCGATAAAAGTGCCATTCTATACGTTGATACTCAACAATATACGCCAAAAGTTGTTTCTAACAGACCTCGTACCATTGGCTTTAGATTCTCATATGATTTTTATTAAGCGTTAATGTTAATTAACTTTTAACTAAAAACTAAATAAAGCCGCTTGAACTTTGTATCAAGCGGCTTTTTATTGATAGAGTATCTCATCAGAGCAAGATCACTTGTTAAACTGCCTTGGAGCAAAATCGTTGAACAACACACCCCTTACCCCAATTGAAACACAATTAAAGTCGATTCAACACTTGATCCAAACGGCAAAATTTAATGAAGCAATCGCACAAGGTAAAACACTGCAACAACAAGTCACCGAACAGCAAGACCACATTGAATTATGGTATTTAATGGCTATTGCCCAGCGCTATAGCAAAGAGTTTACCCAAGCACTCACCAGTATTAACGCGTTACTTAAACTTGATGCCCTGCACAGCCGAGCAAATCAAGAACAAGGTTATACGCATTTAGCCTTAAACAAGGTTAAGCAAGCTAAATTATCCTTTGAAAAAGCCGTGCAACTTAATCCAAGTTTAGTGGGTAGTTGGCATGAGTTGATTCAACTTTACCGACAAAACAGCCAACAAGAACAAGTGCAAAAGGCAGCTAACCATCTCGAAAAATTGAAAAAATTACCGCCGGCATTACTGGCAGTTACAGAGTTAATGTATGAAGGAAAATTATTAAAAGCTGAGCAAATTTGTCGACATTTTTTACAAAATAATAAACGTCACGTCGATGGCATGTGCCTACTTGCTGAAATAGGTATGGAACTAAAAGTTTATGACGATGCAGAGTTTCTACTGGCGAGCGCACTTGAGTTAGCTCCTAATCATATTCATGCTCGTTCTCAATATCTCAACCTTCTTATCCGTTTAGGTAAATATAAAGCCGCAGAACAACAGGTTGAAACGTTACTCGTTGAACAATCTGAGAATCTTAGTTATAAAGTTGCCAAGGCCAACATCTTAATGGGCTTAGGAAAAATAGAACAAGCCATTACTTTATTTGATCAAGCCATCGCACAGAATGATAAAGTTCCTGGTTTCTATTTACAACTTGGCCATGCGCTTAAAGCACAGGGCGATATCAAAAAAGCGGTCGCTGCTTACCAAAAAGCTTATCAATTAAACCCCAGCTACGGTGATGCATTTTGGAGTTTAGCCAATACGAAAACCTACCGTTTTAGTGATGAAGAAATTACCAAAATGCAACACCAGCGCACGGATGAAAATTTGGCGTTAACAGATAAAGTTCAACTACACTTTGCTACGGGTAAAGCCTTTGAAGATAGAGAAGACTATCAACAAGCCTTTGAAGCTTATCAGCAAGGTAACGAATTACAGCATGCTAGCAATGGCTTTGACATCAGCAAAATAGAACAGCAAGTCGCTGAACAACTAAAATACTGCACAACCGAATTATTTGAAAATCGGGGTAATTTAGGGCTAAAATCACCTGACCCTATTTTTATTGTTGGTTTGCCCCGTGCAGGCTCAACCCTGCTTGAACAAATACTGGCTTCACACAGTCAAGTTGATGGCACGATGGAACTGCACAACATTTTAGGCTTAGCGTCGAGGTTACGCGGGCGCGAGAATAATAAAAATGATCAAGAAAGTCATAAAGAAAGCCAATACCCCAAAAATTTAGCTGAAATAAACTCAGATTATTTCAAGCGCTTTGGGCAACAGTTTATCGATGAAACACGTGTATACCGTGAACAAGCACCACTTTTTATTGACAAAATGCCTAACAACTTTTTACACATAGGTTTGATTAAATTAATACTGCCAAACGCAAAAGTCATTGATGCCAGACGTCAGCCAATGGCTTGTTGTTTTAGTGGGTTTAAGCAATTATTTGCCGAAGGGCAAGATTTTAGTTACAACCTTGAAGACATTGGACGTTATTACCAAGCTTATTTAAAATTAATGGCCCATTGGGACCAGGTGTTACCTGACTTCGTATTAACCGTTAATCATGAAGATGTGGTTGATGACTTAGAAAAGCAGGTCAGAAGGATACTTGATTTTTGTGGCTTACCCTTTGAACAGTCTTGTATTGATTTTCATAAAACCAAGCGCACCATTAAAACCCCAAGTTCTGAGCAAGTTCGCCAACCTATCTATAAAAGCGCTACCGAACAATGGCGACACTTTGAGCCCTACCTAGGCCCATTAAAAAAAGTGTTAAACATTAACTAAACTGATGGTTCATAAAGTCGTTACCTTTTAGCGAAGTCTGTATCTACTTGCTTTAACATTCATTGTGGAATCAGTGAGTATAGATATAGTCGGTTAAATAAACTAACATAATAATATTGCTATTTTGTCACGACCCTAAGTTGGAATAACGCTAACGTGTATGAGCTATAGTTTATTGTTTTTTAATCGCCTAACCTGTTTTTTGCTCTTGTGTGTCAGCATTATTATTCCCGTTTACAGCAACGAGCGCCCAAAAGAACTGCTTAATGAGTACTCTGTAGAAATGTTAACAGAGGAAGATGGTTTTGTTTCATCTGAAATATATTCTATTATTCAAGACAATCAAGGTTTACTGTGGTTTGGCACCGCCGAAAATGGTGTTATGTGTTATGACGGCAGAAAAGTAACTCTCTTTGAATTTAACAGTATGAGTTCAAGTGGTTTGTCACATAACGACGCTGGCAATCTTATGCTAGACCACAATGGAAAAATATGGGTAGGCACTTGGGGAGGAGGCGTTAACCTTTATAATCCAGAGATGGGCGTATTTCAACATTTTATTCATGACCCTCTCCGCACTGACTCTATTTCATCGAACCGGATACAATCTTTATTTCATGACCAAAAAGGTACGGTTTGGTTAGGCTCTTATGACAGTGGTTTAAATCGATATATTGGCAATAACCGCTTTGAGCAAATAAAAAAAATTGATGGGGTTGCATCGAGTTTATCTCATAATAGAATTTGGGACATTGAAGATAATAATAGTGACAGTCTTTGGGTTGCAACAAGCTTTGGATTAAACTTGTATGACAAAAAAAAGCGAACTTTTAGCCACTTTTTCCCTGCACCAAAAAACAAAACGCCTACAGGTGCAAACGAAATAAGAAGTATTTTAAAAACGTCTAAAAATAAACTTTATGTTGGCACACAGCAAGGCCCCTTTATTTTTGATCAACAAAGTGGTGTTTTTATGCCAATAAAAACCCTTGATGATAAATATCTAGGCCAAGTGAATTCTATGATTGAAGATCAAGAAGGTTATCTTTGGTTTGTCTCCAGTAAAGGCTTATTTCGTCAATCAAACGTAAACCTTCAAATAGAAAAGCTTAACCTTGAATATAACAATGGCTTGAGAATTGTGTTCGAAGATAGCTCAAGAACGCTATGGGTTACTAGCGAAAATCACGGCATATATAAGATAATACAACATCGCAAATTTAAGTCGATTAATAACCCTGAACTTACAGCCCCTAATGGTATAAGTGTCGATGATAACGGGGATTTATTATTTATTTCTTCATCTTCACAAATATATAAATGGCAAGTTTCATCACAAAAATTAGTCCGCTTGTCTGACACCATTTTTAATGACCAAAATGGCTACGGGACAAACAGGTTATTAGAAAAACCGACTATATTTTCTGATGAGCATAATATTTTATGGGTTGCACAGGATGGAGGCTTAGCTAAATTTAACTTAATCACTAAGGAAGTTGAGCTAATAACATACCCTAAATCAGACCCAAACTATAAAGAGTTTAGGGAGTTACGAGCACTTAATATGGACCAATTTGGTTCACTTTGGATTGGTACTTATAAAAATGGTGTATATCGCTACAATCCTTCGACCAAAAAATTTACACACATAGATAGTTCCTCAGGACTATCTCATCCAGAAGTATTAGAAATATTTAAAGATAATCAACAAAATATGTGGGTGGGTACAGGCAATGGTGTAAATCTTTGGGACGAAGCAAATCAACACTTTATTTCATTTCAAAGTAATAAGAATAAAGCCGACAGCTTATTAGGAAATATCGTTCAGGATGTACATCAAGACAGGAATGGTAAAATTTGGATTGCCACTCATAAAGGCCTTAATTTATATTTGCCTGATACAAAAACGTTTAAACATTTTAGTAGGAAAAATGGCTTACCCACTTCGTTAATCCGTGCCATTGAAGATGATAAAAACGGTCAGCTATGGCTGACAACAAATAAGGGGATCTCCAGGTTAAATCCACTGCTGGGAGATGTTACTAATTTTGACAGTTACGATGGTTTGCTTGGCATGAATTATTACCCCAATAGCTTAGTAAAAGGTCGAAATGACACACTTTTTACTAGTAGCCAGCGAGGTATTGAATTCTTTAACACCTAACTATGGAAGTAAACAACAATGAATTTACAGTTGTTCTAACGGGTTTTAATAAGATGGGTCAGTCAGTCAAACTGAAAAAACCTTATCCCTATGTCACTGATATTGAAATGTCTTATCTAGATTACTTTTTTTCTTTTGAATTCTCAGTATTAGACTTCATTGCGCCGAACAAGAATAAGTATGCTTATAAGCTAGAAGGGTATGATGATAATTGGATTGATATTGGAAATCGAAATATAGCTTCTTTTACTAATTTAGATGGTGGTTCATATAAATTTTTAGTAAAAGCGACAAATAGTAGTGGTAAGTGGGGTGAAAAATTCCTGTCAATTAACTTATATATTTCCCCTCCTCCTTGGAAAACCTGGTGGGCCTATAGTCTGTATTTATTAATCGCTGCACTTGTTGTGTTCACCGCTATTTATTTTAGAACCCGTTTACAACAGACAGAAATAATCCAGCAAAAAAAATTCGTCTCTACGCTTGAACAGCAAGTTGCACAGAAAACTGCATCATTAAACACACAAGCTAAAGATTTAATTGACGCTAATAAAAAATTACAAATACTAACCTACCAAGATGGATTAACAGGGCTATATAATCGTCGTTACTTTGATAAAAGATTAACTGATGAGGTCAACCAGAATGAGCGTGAAAATCAACCGTTATCTCTTATTTTTGGCGATGTTGACCACTTTAAACTATTTAACGATTTGTATGGACATCAACAAGGTGATAGCTGCCTTAAACAAGTGGCTCAATGTATTTATAACAGCATAGCTACCATGACAGGGGCTAATTGTCGTTACGGTGGTGAAGAGTTTGCAATTATCTTGCCTAATACCTCAATAGAACAATCAACTCTCGTTGCTGAACGCTTATGCTTGGCCATAGAAAGTATGAAAATCCCTCATGAGAAATCTGAAACGAGTGCCTTTATTACCTTAACATTAGGGGTAGTAACTATTCCATCTGGACAAAAAACATCGGTGGATTCAATGGTATTAAGTGCAGACAATGCATTATATCTTGGTAAGCATAAGGGCAGAAATAGGGTAACACGAGGCACCTAAGGTGTTTATTCTTGTGATTTCACAGTATCACCCCGTTGCATTCGTCGATATATCAATAAAAAGAGTAAGCTCAACGGCGATCTTCGCTGCAGCTTGATGAAATAAATCAATAAAATTCTAAGTTACTTATGAAAAATGCTCTCTGTGATTCAGTAATCCTTTTCAATAAAATAAGGCCTAACACCCTCTTGTTGTTAATCAACAGTTAACTATAAGTGACAGCATCGCCCTAACTTTTTAACACATTGATTTTATATAATTTATTTGTAACTTCAGCTGTTTTATTATGTACCAATAAAATGAGATGGTTATATAATTTTAAAGATTAACAAGTGAAAAATTGAGTGTTCTCATCTCATCTTTTAACTGTTAGGATAAGTTTGTGAATATCCCTTTATTGAATCAGTAAAATAAGGAAAATCTTTGCGAGAGCAATCTAAAATAAGTCGTGTTAATAATAAGAAATTCGAACAACCGACTGTTATTTCATTATTTGCATTGGTGGGTATGTCTATTACCGCCCTCATGGGCTTTATTGGCTTATTTAACAAAAGTTTTGCTTTAGCCATCTCTTTATTTTTCGCAAGTTTTATTTATTTTATCGGTTATTATGCCTATAAAAAATTTAATAATTTAAGATTAAGTTCCGCAATTGTTCTCTATTCACTCTATATATTAATGTTTTATCTTGTATACACCGGTGGTGTTGAAAGTACAGGACCTTTATGGGTATTTATCGTTGCACCTGTCTCAGTATTCGTTCATGGGTTAAAACGTGGTCTCATTGATATTGCATTTTTTGTCGCTATTACCAGTATTATTATGCTTATACCCGCAGATTTAATCGCCCATGCTGTCTATAGTACTGAATTTAAATTACGTTTATTATACTCTTTTTTAACCGTGACTTTTCTTTCTGCTTTGTATGAACATTCTAGAGAAAATTCTTATAAACAAGCATTAGAGCTAAGCGAAAAATATCAAAAACTCGCACATTTAGACTCTTTGACTCAGTTAGCTAATCGTCGTGATGCACTTTCTATTCTCAAACGAGAACAAGCGCGCATCATGCGTACTAAAGAGCCATTGTCTATAATATTATGTGATGTTGATTATTTTAAGAAAGTGAATGACCAATTCGGTCACAATGCTGGTGATGCCGTATTAATAGAGCTTGGAGAAATATTCACTGGTAGCATCAGAGAGCAAGATTGTGTGGCGCGCTGGGGTGGTGAAGAGTTTTTATTTATTCTCCCTCAAACTGAAGCCAAAAATGCCAACATTTTTGCAGAAAAAATCCAAGAAAAATTACAGAGCCATTTGGTCAGTTATAAAAATAACAAAATCAATGTCAAAGTCAGTATGGGAATAGAGCAATTCAAGGATAATCAAACCATTGATGAAGTCATCAACAATGCTGACAAGTATCTCTATCAAGCAAAAAACTTAGGTAGAAATCAAATTTTTCCAAAGTTTTAATCCTCAAGCCTTTTAGCGACCCTACAATTTTCTCATGTGAGAAAGACATAGTTACACATAAGCCCAAATTAAAACTTTTTTACCTTTTTATTTAGAACAACCTACCTTTGGTCGTAAATATTTGATTGTTTACCGTTTTTACTTTTGTGTAATACAAAATATAAGGCTAATCTATAATCACACAAAAATAGGATAGTACTTATGACACAGTCAATAATTATCAACGGAAAAAAACATGCAATTGATGTAGATGGCAACATGCCATTGCTTTGGTTTCTTCGTGACCAACTAGAGCTCACGGGTACCAAATTTGGCTGTGGTAGTGGCTTGTGTGGCGCTTGTACGGTTCATGTTAACGGACAAGCCATTCGTTCATGCATTACTCCCGTTAGTACATTAGTTGGCAAAAAAATAACCACTATTGAAGGGCTATCTGAAAAAGGCGATCATCCGCTACAAAGAGCTTGGTTAAATAACAATGTTCCCCAATGTGGATATTGCCAGGCCGGCCAAATAATGAATGCAGCGAGCTTATTATCGGTTAACGCAGCGCCAAGCAGTGAAGAAATTGATACGGCAATGCAAGGTAATATCTGTCGTTGTGGCACTTATCAACGTATTAAAAAAGCCATTGTTGAAGCCGCTGACACATTAAGTAAGGAGGTTTAGTATGACTATTTCCAATGTAAGTCGTCGTGATTTTTTGAAAACTGCCGGTCTAGCGACCAGTGGATTAGTGATCAGCGTAGCTTTACCCATGAATGCTTTAGCCGAAAAAGGCATTATGAAAGAGAGTGCTGAAGAGATTAACGCTTTTATTCAGATTGCTGATAACGGCGATACTGTTATCTATTGTGGACGATGTGAAATGGGACAAGGCATAAGCACGGCTTTGCCTTCTGCCGTAGCTGATGAAATGGAAGCCGACTGGCAGCGTGTTACGGTTAAGCAAGGCGACGCCGACGAAAAGTATGGCCCTCAAGCCACAGGGGGATCAGCAAGTATTCGCGTAATGTTCCAGCCTATGCGTGAGGCAGGCGCTACAGCAAAAGCGATGTTAATAGCCGCTGCGGCAAAAGTGTGGAAAACTTCCCCTGATAATTGTTTTGCACAAGCACATTTTGTTATCAATAAAACCAACCAACAAAAATTAGGTTACGGTGAATTAGCGAGCATTGCTGCTAATATGCCTGTTCCTGAAAAGCCTACGCTGAAAAAGAAAGCTGACTTTAAATATATTGGCACAGCACTCTCTCGACATGATCAAGATGAGGTGGTTGTTGGCAAGCGTATTTATGGTGTCGACACTAAACTACCTGGCTTAAAATATGCTGCTATTATTCATTGTCCTGTTTTAGGCGGTGCGCTAAAAAGTCTAGATAAAACAGCGGCACTTAAAATGAAAGGTGTTAGTGACGTTGTCGAAATTCCACGTTTTGCTATCCCCTTTGGCTCCATTGGTGGTGTCGCGGTAGTTGCTGATAATAGCTGGACAGCACAACAAGCGGTAAAGCAGTTAAAAATAGAATGGAGTTTAGGCGAAAATGCTATTTATGATACTAAAGAATATAAGCAGCAACTTGTCAAAAATGTTGAAAAACCCGCAACCTTAGCGTCAGAACGTGGCGATATTGAAAAAGCATTTAGTACAGCAAAACATAAAATGTCAGCAACTTATACCGGCGGCCATCTTTCACATGCACCGATGGAGCCTAATGCCAGTGTTGTATGGGTACAAAAAGATTCGTGTGAAGTGTGGGCATCAACACAAAGTCCGGCAGATATTCAAAAAGTTTTAGGGCAATACCTCGAACGCGATCCAAAAGATATCATTGTTCATGTGGCAATGGCAGGTGGCGCTTTTGGCCGTAAGTTTAAGTGTGATTATGTACATGAAGCCGCGGTTATTTCACAAAAAACGGGCAGCCCTATTCAACTAACCTGGACACGTGAAGAAGATATGCGTACTGGTTATTATCACTCTATCAATGCTCAACACATCGAAGCTTCAATGGACGAAAATGGAAACGTTACTGGCTGGTTGCACCGTGCGGCGTTCCCTTCAATATCAACGTTATTTGATCCCTCTCTCGTTAGAACACCGGCGAATAGTTTGGATGATATTACCAATCATTTATTTGGTGTCGAAAACTGCCGCGTTGAGTCTGGCGATGCGAAAGCACACACACGTATTGGTTGGTATCGTGCGGTTTACGCTATTTTCTATGGTTTTGCTTTTAGCACTTTTGCCGATGAACTGGCTTATAAAGCTGGTAAAGATTCGTTATCTTTTGTTAATCAACTGCTTGACAACAATAAGAACAAAGAACAAACAGCACAAGTCAAACGAGCAAAAGATATTTTGGCCATTGCTGCTAATAAGTCAGGTTGGAAAAATCGTGATAAATTACCCGAAGGACAAGGTATTGGTTTAGCTGTACATTATAGCTTTCAAAGCTTTGTGGCTATGGCTGTGCATGTTGAAGTTAACGGAGACGATATTAAAGTATTGAATGTAGACTGCGCCATAGATTGTGGGCAAGTCCTTAACCTTGATGGCGCGACAGCACAAATGGAAGGTGCGGTTGTAATGGGCATGTCGTTAGCATTAAGTACTGAAATCACCTTTAGAGGTGGCGCAGTTGTTAACTCTAATTTTCATGACTATCCAGTTATGCGTATTACCGACATGCCAAATGTTCGCGTTCATATGCCTGACTCAGATGAAAGTCCAACAGGATTAGGCGAACCAGGTGTCGCTCCTTTTGCGCCAGCACTAAGTAATGCCGTGTTTGCCGCTTCAGGTAAGCGCTATAGAGATTTACCTTTTAAACCCATGTCAGTGTAAAGCATCAATGAAAGCTGTAGTTTTAATAACGCTAGGTTGTTGTAATCGTATTGATCAGCAGCATACATTGCTCATTGGGAGAATTTCCCTATGAGCAATCATTTGTCGCACATATTGGCACAATGGTACCCAAACCGTGATAACGCTGATTGGGTGCTAGCGACCATTTACCAAACTGAAGGTCCTTGCTATCGAAAACCAGGCGCTATGATGTTGTTTAGTAGTCAAGGTCATCAGTTAGGTATGCTAAGTGGCGGATGTTTAGAGTCAGACATTGGCGTAAATGCACGAAAGGTAATGCAATCAGGTAAACCAATGCTAGTTTGTTACGATGGTTCAGATGAAGATGATTTATCATTTCATCTCGGCATTGGCTGCGGCGGCACTATTTATATTATGTTGCAGCAGATAAGTGTTCATAATAACTACTTGTCATTAACTCAAGCATACGAGGCGCTTCAGCATCGTATTTCAGGCTATTTTTATCAAAGCATTGTCAGTAAAGAGAATGATGCTCAAGCATATTTTGAAGCTTCGGCTGTTAGCGATATTGCTGAAAAAGCTTCACTCATTCCCTCACCATTAAGTCATAATAATGTTGATACTGACTGGTTAGCAACGCCGATTGTACCAGAGCCTCACCTGCTTGTTGTCGGTGGAGGTATTGATGCACGTCCTCTAGTAAATATGGCTGAACAATTAGGTTGGAAAGTGTCATTGTGGGATCCACGCCCTGCCAATGCTCGCAAAGAGTACTTTTCCAATGTAGATCATATTATAAAAGGCGAGGCTAATGTCCTTGCCACTTTTGTTGCAGAAAAAGGTGTTAATGCTGCAATATTGATGAGCCATAATATCTCGATTGACGCACAAGCGTTAAAAGCTTTAGCAAAAACCACTATTCAATATTTAGCTTTACTAGGCCCTGATAATAGAAAAAAACAAGTTATCACTCAAGCAGAAATTAACGAGCAGTCTTTATCATTTAACTTCGCTGGGCCTGCGGGTCTTGAGATCGGTGGAACTTTGCCAGAGAGCATTGCACTTTCGATACTTGCTGAGTGCCATGCCAGTCTATTCAGTAAAAGCGCCCAATCAATTAGCGATGTACTAGAAAAAAAGGTACTAGAGCACAACCCCCTAGAAAAAATTCGCAATGAATAACCCAGAATATAATTTAAAAATCATTCTGCTAGCGGCGGGGAAAAGCGAGCGATTTAATGGCATCAAGTTATTAGCAAAAGTACAACAGCAAGATACCTCTATCACGTTAATTGAGCATGCTTTACATCAGATATCTGGGGCGCTTAATACACTGAATATAAGTCAGAAAAACATTCGTGTTGCAACAGGCCTTTATCACTCACAGTTAAGCGCTTTGTTTAATGATCCCGATGTCTTAGATTATTGCGAAGATGCTCACTTGGGCTTAGGGCATACTATTGCACAGTCTGTTCGGCACATCCTCAATGATGATCAAAGTACGAGCCATATAATGATCGCACTTGCTGATCAAGTCGCCTTAAGTGTCGACAACTATATCGCTTTAATTGAAGAGTCTGTAGTTTCACCAACTAAATTAGTTTGCGCGAAAGCAGGGCAAGAGTTAATGCCTCCCGCTATTTTCACCTCAGCTTATTTCTCTGAATTAACCCATTTAAAAGGTGATAAAGGTGCTAAGCCTCTTCTCCACAAAAATAAAGAAAACCTGAAAACAGTCAGTATTCCTCATGCCGAAAAAGATATAGACACGCGGCAAGATCTCGACAACTGGCATAATGATAAATAAACACCCTACTATTTAAAAAATAAGTCGTTAACCACACTAACAGGACAATTTATGCACGCTTTTATAAAAATAATATCCGCTGCGTTATTAACACTTACCGCATCCAGTCAGGCCAATGATCTTACTTTAACAACCGACCAAGGTTTTGAATTAAAAGCGAGTTACTACCAAAGTAATCAAACAAGTGATCGCGCGGTATTGTTACTACATCAATGTAATTACAACAGAACCATGTATAACGACATAGGGCAGCAATTAGCCAATAAAGGTATTCATGCTTTAAGTCTAGATTTCAGGGGATATGGTGAAAGCGCTAAGGGTGAATTTAATTTCGAAAAGGTACGTGCACTACCGAGCGATAAGCAAAGTGCCGCTTGGCAGAAACTTTCAACCCATTGGCCTAGCGATGTTCAGCTCGCTTATAACTATTTAAAAAATAACATGTCAGACAAAGGCATAGTCGGTGTTGTTGGCGCAAGTTGCGGGGGTTATCAAGCCATTACTTTAGCGGAAAAAAATCCCATAAGTGTAATGGGATTTTTCTCATCAGGCCAATCCGAAGATAACATAGCTCGTTATACAAAAACTTTAGCTAACAAACCGACGCTTATTATTGCCTCGGAAAAAGATACCGGTACTTATGAGAGTGCGCAAAAACTATTTAGTGCTTCGACAAATATGGGTAGTAAGTTTATTGCTTACAAAGGCACTGCTCATGGTTACCCATTACTTGACAGTGATACCGAACTAGCCGGTTATATGGTGAGCTGGTTAGATAGCCACTTAGTCAAGTAGCTCAATAAGCACTAAACCATTTAAATCTGTTCACTGTAGGCTTGCTTATTTGCACATGTCGATAGGCGACTTTATTGATGGTTAGGCTAAAAATCATCATACCTAGGTAGTTTTACATCAAGGTCTTCCCAGTTTGCTTTTGAAGTAATAACGTTATGGAATAAGGCCTTGCTGAAATATCAGAATCTAGAATACCTAAACGAAGTCGCAGCCTTGTTGGGTCTTGATAAAACCATTGGTAGCATAAGCCGCACCACTATTTTTTCGACACAATGAACAATGGCAGTAAATAATATCACTTATTTCACCCATAATTTTAATGCTTACCGCCCCAGATAAACACGGCCCCAAATAGATATAATTGACGACTCCGTTGTTTATTTTTAGCGCAAAAAACTGTCCTAACGCTTGGAAATTTTGATAAATTTCAGCCATTAAATTATGACCATTATCATTGAGAAAAAAGTGACAAGCAATATAGGTAAGCGTCGTTAATAAAACGGTACTAGTTGTATTTTATTGGTATAAAGAACATCGAATAAAAAGCACTTACCCTCAAGTTCTATTTATATCAAAATTGCTCGCTTAAGCAGCAACTAACTGCACACTTTATTGTTTAGGGTTTTCATGCGTTTTTCAAAATCAATATTACTTTTCATCTTCATCTTTGGTTGAGCAACGACCACTTCTATTGAGCTTGATGACCGTTATGGTTTTTCAAACCCAATTAATCGCGCCAAGACTGCTGATATAACGCCACAACAAAGTGGGTATTGAACGAGGACTATCGTTTATGACGGAGTACACATTTACAAGCGATCCCCCTAACAAATATTCAAGGTAATCCTAAAAAAATTGACCAATAGCGAAGCGAAGAATTTCATCCTACTTTACATGAACGCCAGCAATCACTAAAAGCAAACTTAGCCAGCAGCCTTATGTTTCAAATGTTGTAGTTAAAACGAAATAATCCATTACCTGATAATATGATTTTATCTAAAGTATTTGATGTTAGCCTTAACCGCCAGCAGAAATGCCCTACGCTTTACCCAACTTACCTGACCATGAATATCAACAATTAACACAATGGTTAGCTAAAGGCGAAAAAATGCCGACAGCCATTGCACCAACCAAGACTGAACTTGTTATGGTTGAACAATGTGAGGTCTTTTTAAAGGGTGACTAAAAAAAAGAACAGCTTGTTGCCCGATATCTTTATGAACATATATATCTAGCTAATTTATATTTTGATGCAACACAACAAAGCTTTTTAAATCTCGTTCGTTCAAAGACACCATCCACACAAGCCCTACAGATTATTACGACACGCCATCCGTTTTAAGACCCTGAAGTTGCAAGTGTTTATTGTCGTTTACAGAAAAAAAAGCAGCTGTTTTAGCCAAGCGTCACATGCCATATCGTTTTGATTCTGCCAAACTCACTCGCTATAAAGCGCTATTTTTTAGCCAGGATTATACCGTAGATAAGCTTTCAGGGTACAAAATACAAAACGCATCAAATCCATTTATTACCTTCCAAGCCCTGCCACTTGAGTCTCGTTATCGCTTTTTGCTTGATGAAGCACAATTCTCAATTATGAATTTTATTAAAGGTCCTGTTGGTCGAAGTAAAATTACTCTCACCGTTATTGAAGACCACTTCTGGCTAGCCTTTGAAAATCCAAATAAGATTGATATTTTGGTATCAACAAATTTTTAGTTGAACACAGTAAGTTATTACCATTTCCTGCAGCAACCAGCAGTAGCGTATTATCAATTTTAGATTGGCGTGAGTATGCAAGCCGACAAAAAGAATACGTTTCAGAAAAACAAGCTTTTATAGAAAAACTTGATCTTCGCTCAGTCAATATTGATCTGGATTGAATTTGGAGTGGTGATAATAACCCTAACGCTGCACTGACTATTTTTCGCCATTTTGACAGCGCCTCTGTCGTTAAGGGATTTTTCAGGCAACCTCCCAAATCTGCTTGGGTTATGCATGACTTGAGCGCATACACTACTTATTAGTGATAGGGTTTGATGTTTATACAGAAGATACACTTAACGTAGCCAAAGGTGCTATTGGTACTTATCCAAAAGCATTTTGTAATATTAACCCACAAGAAGTTGCTGTTGAAAATATGAAAAAAAGCGATAACTTTGATTTAAAAACCCGTTACGCGATAAGACAAACGAATAAGGACTTTTGGATATTTTCAGATAAATTGCACCGATAACTCAAAATGAGTAAGGTATTGAGTTTGGTTTGTTAGATTACACCCGTTTAAAAAAATAATTCTACTGAAAAAAAAGCAAAAAAAAGGCGTTTCTTGAGACCAAGAAACGCTTTATAAAAACATAAACACTAAGGGAAATAAACTCTCGTGTAATAAGAGCACCATTTTTCCAATAAGTTCAAATTAATGTCAATAATTTTATCTTTCTATTCTAAGGTAAACTCAAAAAAAGTTCATCATCTGCTTCACTTTATATTCCTGAGTGGTAACGCCACTTTGATCATGCTTTTTTAACCGGAAGATCAGTTTGCAGTAAAATACTATAAGCCAGTTTAACTGTGCCTGATTGTTCGGTTCTAATTGCATCAATAGAATATGTTGATATTTCCTAAAAATATCTCTGTTAATCGTCAATAATGAAACAAAATTTTTAGGAGACGCTAGTAAATTTTAGAAAAACTTCATCATCTACTGCTCTAAATAGAAAAATATAGTATAGTTATTGAGCACTAATGGTTTTTATTTACCAAAGGACTTATCTATTACAGGGAACGGTTATGATGAATTCAAATATATTTTTAGTAAACTTACCAGAGCATGTCAATAAAAGTTTGCTGCCAGTATTGGAGGCTGAATCTTTAGGAAACATCCAATTATTCACTACTGATAATATTACCCAACCGCTAGATCCCCCTATTAAAAATACTGATTACCTCATCTTTTATATTGAAAAAATAGATGAAGACAGTATGACTCTGCTTGACTTAAAGCAAAATGTACCAACGTTATTGATCACCCATAATTTAAATTTTGAAATGGAAAGAACAGCCAAAGCGCATTATATTGATATGGTTGTTAGCGAAAATAATAGCGAGCTAACGGCTCTTATTTATGGTTTTATCCGGCAACATGATATTTATCGCTTTCAGCATGCGTTAGTCGTCGATGACTCCAGAGTCGATAGTCGCATTGTTGCCAACTTATTAAGCAGCGAGTTTATTCGCAACGATATTGAGCTTAACAGCGAAAAAGTCATCGAGCGTTTAACGTTAACACCTTCTGTAAATATGCTGATACTTGATTATGAAATGCCATGTAAAGATGGTTGCCAATTGATGCAGGAAATCAAAGAGACGTTTTTAAACCGACCATTTATTTTTATTGGCCTAACCGGAAGTAGAAATGGTGCTATAAAATTCCTAACTAATGGTGCTGATGATGTCTTTATTAAGCCTTTTGATAATGAACTCTTTACTTTAACCCTTAGAAAACTGATTTTTAATGTCCACAAAATAAATAAAGACAAACACACCTTAAGTGACTATAAAAAAATTGTTAATAACCTTTCTAAGGAAATATCTGATCCTATCTACGTTTTAACAACGGTTAATGATTGTTTATTAGAAAAAAAAGTCAGTAAAGAACAATACAATACCTTTAAAGAAATCAGCCTGATATGCAAAGAGAAGTTAAGTAATACCTTTGATAGTTTATTAAGTTACTTTGCTGTTTCAAGCTACATGCAAAAATCCGTATTAAAGTCATACTCATTACAATCGATGATATCAACACAACTATATCTAGAATCAAGCAGAGATAAACTGCATAACATTATAGTGAATAAATCGCTTGATGAGGATATCAAAGATTTATCCGTTCCTGAGCAAATTGGTCAAGTTATAAACCAATTAACCCATGATGCCGTATTGCGCTCTCATAACGGAGGAGAACTTAACATAAGGCTTTATTCACAAAATGATGATATTGTTTTTGAAGTTGAACATACGTCACTTTCCTCTTCAAATTCAGAAAAAACCACTACGCCTTTTACCATAGAAGGCTTCCCTGAAAATTTACTTCAAACAGAATCTTTAAATCAATTACTTTGTCAAAAAATCATCAATGAATACGAGGGTTCTCTAGGTGTTCATCATAAAAGTGCTGGAGATGTACATTTTTTTAAAGTCCCTAAGAAATCATTTTTATCAAGAAGTGCAAACCACTAATGTAAGGCAACCGCTAAAATAGTTCATTATTTGTCCTAATACCGCTAAAGTTTACGACTTCTCATATCACTTAACGCTTAAGCAAGTATCGTTAAAAGACAATATGTAAGTCATTCGTATCCAGTCAATAAAGAGAAGTAAAAGTTTCACTTTAATTGAATTAGTCGTAGTCATCGTAATATTAGGCATACTGTCTGCGGCGACATTATCCAAATTTATCAACTTATCAAAAGATGCAAAAATAGCGGTACTGACCCAATTTAGTGAGAGTGCAAAGGTCGTAAATCGCTTGATCTTTTTAAAGTCAAAAATGCCAAGCAATGTCACATTCCCTATGACAGGCCAAGCTAATTTAATCGGCATAGATGGCAATGGCGTGATTGACCTCACGACTGCAGGTTTAAGGTTATTACACTCTTACATTGATAATCATAAACTCTACAAACAAGTTAATGTTTCAGATCTATTTAAACTCTCTGGTAGCAAGGTCTTTGAAGAACAAGACGTAAACTTTGTCTATATTGGTTATGATGCCAATAGTAACAATCAAGTCAGTGACGACAACGGTAACTTTAGATGTACCCAAAGACAATATAAAACAGTAGGTCCAAAATACGATGTGATTGATGATGGTTGTTAATCAACAGAACACGACCTAAACGTTCTATTGTCTACCTGCTTACTTAACACACTTACTACATATAAGGCTGATACTTGGTCGTATTCCTCTGATGATTCCCAGTGGTTATTATTGCTGACCACTATACTTTGATTGTATTTATAACCGTTTCTACAATAACAACCAGTCATCAATTGGAAAAAAATCATCGGCTGCATTAATTAATGAATTAGCCGTCAAAGCAGACACTCCATAAACCTGTGTGTTAACACCATAACGCTCTTTAACTTTTTTAAGCAGTAAATCAAAATCGCCATCTCCTGATAATAAAATAACCGTGTCAACATTATCTGCATGTTCCAGAACATCAATCGTAATTCCGACGTCCCAGTCACCTTTTGCTGAGCCATCTCTGCGCTGAATAAAAGGCTTGAGCTTTACTTCAAAGCCAATGTGTTTTAACGCTTTTTGAAATTTATGTTGAGCATCATCGCTGCGTTGAATAGCATAAGCATTCGCAATAACAATATCGCCTTGTTCACTAATTTGTTGCCAAAACTTACGGTAGTTAAACTGCCTTTGAAAACTATCACGGGTGGTATAATAAATATTTTGTACATCTACAAAGATAGCTATTCTGTTAAGTTTTGTGGTCATTTAAGTACTCGATGATGAAATATATGAGTTATAGCCGTCAATACGACAAACTAGATGCAACATGCTACAATAAACTTACCATTAAAAACACGCCTAAAAGTATAATAATCCAGAGAAAAATACGATGTCAGCCATACGTTTACTATTCTATTTCTTATTACGTTTCCCTATAAAGTTACTCGTACGCAGCAAGATTATGCCTGACAACTATTTAGCGTCAGAAGAAGTAAAACTTGAGCAACCCCAGTTTTATGTTATTCGTCATCAATCGGCCAGTGATATTCTCGCATTACGAAAAGCATGTAAAAGCCTAAAGCTTCCTGATCCCCTCAGCCCGATAACCATTAACGAGCAAAATTTTTCACGCTTATTGTGTTTAGAAAAGCCCACGCCGCTATTTCGTTGGCGAAAAGCCGGCCATACCCAAGCCATAACTCAAGGGTTTGAATTATTAAAACAACACAGCATAAACGAAGCATTAGATGCCCAATTGATCCCCGCTCATGTTATTTGGGGACGTACTCCAACCAAAGAACATAACAATGCCAATATTGGCACAGTGTTAGCAGATCAAGAGTCGCCTTCTTGGTTACGTAAATTTTTCATTGTTTTATTCTTAGGCCGTAATTCTATTGTACGTTTTAGTGAAGCTATTTCGTTTCGTTTAATGGCAGACAAGCATGGAACAACTCAAGCGAGCGCACAAAAGTTAATGCGTATTGCTCGGTTTCATTTTTACCGCCAAACCATTGCAACAACAGGCCCAAGGTTAATGCATCGCCAACAAATGTTTGCCACACTATTAGCTAACCCTTCAATAAAACGTCTGATTCGTGATGAAGCAAAAAGCAAAGCGACAAGTGAAGATGAAATAAAGAAACAAGCTCTCGCCATTATGGATGAAATTGCTGGTGATTACCGCGATTCCATGGTCCGCCTAGGTGCGCGTATCTTAAATTGGTTATGGAATCGCTTGTACAGTGGTATTAACATCAATAATGCAAAAGTGCTAAGAGATCTTGCTCAAGAAGGGCATGAAATTATTTATGTACCTTGTCACCGTAGTCATATGGACTATTTACTGCTCACCTATGTCATTTTTCAAGAAGGTTTAGTTACGCCAAGAATTGCAGCGGGTATTAATTTGAATTTTTGGCCCGCAGGCCCTATATTCCGTAAAGCGGGCGCATTTTTCATTCGCC
This sequence comes from Colwellia sp. MB3u-41, assembly GCF_014076845.1. GTDB lineage: Bacteria > Pseudomonadota > Gammaproteobacteria > Enterobacterales > Alteromonadaceae > Colwellia_A. The sequence goes on along the minus strand of NZ_JACGUT010000077.1, from coordinate 86,103 downwards.
GTAGCTTCAAAGGTAACCGCTTATATTCAACGATTTTCCGTGAATATTTAGGCTTATTATTTGAACGTGGCTATTCGGTAAAATACTATACTGAAGGGGGACGTAGTAGAACAGGCCGTTTATTGACACCTAAAACAGGTATGCTCGCGATGACCATACAAAGTTTACTGCGTGGCATTGACCGCCCATTAACTTTAGTGCCAGTTTATTTAGGTTACGAACATGTTATGGAAGTGGGTACATACCACAAAGAATTAAGTGGTAGCCAGAAAAAAAATGAGTCTATCTTTGGGGTTATTAAAGCCATTAAAAACTTACGAAACTACGGTAAAGGGTTTGTAAATTTTGGTGAACCTATTAATATTAACCAGTTCTTAAATAAACAGGTACCTAACTGGAAAGAAGACATTGACCTTATCGATCCCCAAAAACCAGCCTGGTTAACACCCAGCGTTAATATTCTAGCGGATCAAGTGATGATGCATATTAATCAAAGTGCTGCGATTAACGGAACCGCCCTTGTTGCTCTTATCTTGCATGCTTGTAAAAATAAGGCGCTTGCTAAAACAGAATTGATCAGTCAGCTCGATCTATTTTTAAACTTACAGCGCAGTGCTCCTTATAGCGAACAACTGACTATCCCTAGCGAAAATGGCCAGCAACTCCTTGACGAAGTTATCTCACTTAATAAAGTGACCGTTAATCAAGACAGTTACGGCGACATTATTTCATTGTCTGAAACAGCAACGTTAGAAATGCGCTACTACCGTAATAATATTTTACATAGCTATATATTGCCTGCACTTATTTGTCGTTTGTTAGAGCGCCACAGTAAAATTAATAAAGAGACTTTATTAATGCAAGTTCAACGTATTATCAGCTTAGTGAAAATAGATTTGTTTTTATGGCAAGACGAAGACGAGGTTGTTCAACAAACAGAACAAATATTAAATTTTTTATATGCCCAAGGTCTTATTACACAAAGCAAAGCAGGGTTTTATAGTGTTGTACACGATATTGAACTTAACCGTAATATTCGACTAATTGGTGAGTGTATTAACGAAACTGTCCAGCGATTTACTATTATTTGTTCATTGATCAGTCGATTGTCACCCATAAATAAAAATGATCTCGAAGACAAAGTTGTTGCTATTGCTCAACGATTATCGGTATTAAATGATATTAACGCTCCTGAATTTGTTGATAAAAAAGCACAAGGGATTTTAATTAAAGCCATGATTGAACAAGGCTATATTAATAAAGATGAAAACGATAAACTTATTGATAGTAGTACATTAGGGTTACTAAAAACGTCGGTAACTCAGTTAATAGACATTGAAGTATTACAAAGTATTATTCGTTAACAAGAGTATAAAAAGGCCGGGTATTGTGTCATCTTTAATAAACATTAGGATGACACAATACACAACACAACTGAGTAATTCACTTACCCCCTTGCTACAAATACTCTATTGATATACCAATAAAAACCACTAATCCGACGTAATGATTATTCAAAAAAGCTTGAAAGCATTTATCACGTTCTCTATTCACAATTAAAATTTGTTGGTAACAGAAAAACCCTGCTGCGACTATAAGGCTTACTTGAAAGGGCCAACCAAAGGCGAGTATTTCACCCACACTCATTAACAACGCCAATGTGGCTAACTGAAGAAATAAAATAATGCGTTTGTCGTGCTGACCAAATAAAATAGCGGTGGATTTAACACCAATTTTTAAATCGTCATCGCGGTCTACCATCGCATACATAGTATCGTAAGCCACCGTCCATAATACGTTAGCACTAAAAAGTAGCCAAGCAACGGTGGGTATTTCTCCCATACCTTCAGCGAACGCCATAATCATTCCCCAGCTGAACGCAGCACCGAGTACGACCTGAGGTAATTGGGTATAGCGCTTCATAAAAGGATAGCTTGCTGCGAGTAGCACCGCGACAGCTGAAAGCTGAATGGTGTACCAGCTTAGTGTTAAAACTAAACCAAGCGCAATACCGATGAGTAAACCAAATATCGATAACGCATCATTAGGTGTCAGCAAACCTGTAACCAACGGCCGATTCTGAGTACGCTTTACTTGTCCGTCTACTTTTCGATCAGCCCAGTCATTAATAACACAGCCAGCACTGCGCATTACAAAAACCCCCAAGGTAAATACAACTAACCAATGTAATGTTGGAAAACCATCGCCAGCAATCCATAATGCCCAATAAGTTGGCCATAACAGTAAATAAGTGCCGATGGGTTTATCAGCACGAGTTATTTTTACAATACCCTGCCACTTGTCTGCAACCAAGCTAGTCATGTTTTTTCCTATGATTTAAGTAAATGAGCACAACGATATCATTGACACAAAAAGCGATTAAGCAAAAATAAATAAGTGACCCTAAAAGGTTTATCAGCACGAGTTATTTTTACAATACCCTGCCACTTGTCTGCAACCAAGCTAGTCATGTTTTTTCCTATGATTCTTTTATTTCTTGTGGTTTATTAGATTGGTATGCAAAGGCATTTGGCAAAAATATTTCAGCAACCATTAAAGGCTTACGGTGTAGCATAAACGTTGAACGACGCCCCCAAAGCAGGCTTTGAGTTGGTAATCCAAGTTGTTGAGCGAGTTTAGCCACAGCACTGTCTGGTGAAAAAGCTGAAATTTCAATACATTTACGATATAAATCTTGTTTGCTAAAGAGTACTTGCCCTAACGACTGGTTACCCAAGTGCGCTAATTGCTGTTCTTCACCGGTTAAACTTTTCAAGGGTAATAAACTACGCGCAAAGACTTGGGGCATGTCATCGCAATATAACAAAACCTCACGCACTAATACTTGCTCACCAACGCTAATATCAGCTGTTGATTCATCTTCTGAGCATAATTGAATTTCTTGTCCCAAAACTTCAACACGAAACTGTTGGCAGCATTGACTTAATCGAGCCGTTAACGAGCTTGGGTCGAGTAACCAGCTTAATAAAGTATCATTAAGTGAAACACCTAAAGGAGACTGCCATGTAGTATTGATCGTAATGGGGAATAATGGATGCGATTGGCTCATAACAACTAATTAATAACTATTTTTATTAAACAATAACCTGCACATCATATCAGTATTGTTTTGTTTTGTTTATGCCGCAGGTAATTTAGAAGCATATAAAGTGAGTTTTAATTGGTGGTTGATAAGTACTTTGAGTACTAAAAAAAATAAAGCGAATAAATTTGCTAATAAAAGCTAAAGATTCATTGTATTATAGTCGATAGTATTTTCAATTCTCCAGTTAATTAGAGCGGCAAAATGAAAAAAACCTTATTAATATTCGCGACATTATTATCATTCTCTTTGCCTTTATCTTCAGTTAAAGCAGCAGATTATGCTTATTTTGGCTTTGAACCCGCTATTATCACTAACTATGTAGCCGTCAAAAAGAAGCTAGGATACGTTCGTCTCACTGTTGAATTGATGATTGAAGACTCTTCAAACTATGAAACGGTAGAGCATCACGCTCCCTTACTACGCGATGCAATTATTACTATTATTGGCCAACAGCCTGAAGCGAAAGTAAAATCGATTAATGGTCGCCATGAAATTCAGCGTTTATGTGAAGAAAAAGTGAAAAACCTTTTAACGATAGAAACAGGTAAGCCATTAATTAAAAAGTTACTTTTCACTCAGTGGTTAGACAACTAAAATAAAAAACGCCGTAGATCTGTAAAGTTGACCTACGGTTTCCATTGCGTAATTAACGTCGTTTCATCAATAAAATATTTACTGCTGCGAGTAAACACCCACTAACTAAACCTAATAAATGCGCTGTATTTGCCATATTAATCGGGAGAAGATCTGCGTATCCCAGTAAAAGCCAAAAAAGTAAAAAACCAATAATAGGTTTAGAAATCATTAAGCCTTTTTCAGGTGCAAGCCAGCCATACCACCAAACATAACCCACTAAGCCATAAACAACGCCCGACAGGCCACCAAAATTAGGGCCTGAAACCATAAACTGACCCAGGTTAGAAACAAGAGCGGTGATCAAAAATAAATTAATGAGCGCTCCTTTACCTAAGACACGTTCTACACTGCCACCTAATTGCCACCACCACATGGTATTAAAGACAATATGCAACCATGAGAAATGAAACAGTGCTGGGCCTAATAACCGTAATGGCGAGTCGAAAAAGGCATCAAGCGTTAACTCAGGATAAAAATGTAATCGCTGAAAGATAGGCTGTGAAAAACCCAACAAACTCATCACAAAAACTAACCAACACACTGCAAAGACCGTTAAGGTTACCCCGCCCGCATGAGCAAGAAATTGCTGCTTAAAACTTGTGATTAATGACGGCGAATTATCCTGAACTTGCGCGAGTTCACCTGTTTGCCATGCGGCTTGCTGATATTTTTCTTGGTAAGGATTGTCAATAAATTCTGCAAAAATTTCTTTTGCTTGATTGACCTTAGTCGCTGCGCAGTAAATAACAAAATCACTGTCATGCTTCTGTACTTTCGCGTCAATATCTAAACTGGTTAAGTAATTTGCAAACAACAAAGCAATATTATGCTGCTTAACTTGTACTAACGGGCTTAGATCATCAGTTGAATTAGATTCCGACATTATGCGCAACCATTTAGTGTTCTACATCTTGTGGAAAACGTAACTGCCAATCAGTAAAACCACCATCAAGTGAATACACTTCAGTAAAGTCTTGGCTAATTAGAAAATCTGCAGCCTGTTGGCTAGAAATACCGTGATAACAACAAACAACAACGGGCGCATCTAAGTCAGCTTCACGAATGAAGTCAGCAAAGTTTTCATTACTCAAATGAATGGCGCCAGGAATATGGTTTGCTTGAAAAGAAGCAGCGTCACGAATATCGACAACAACGTGTGTTTTTTCACTTAAACTTTCGTGTAAAGTGGCAAGTTGCATATGTTTAAAATTTGTTTGTTCAGTCATTTTTTATTTCCCTAAAAATTTACGCCGTTAATGTAGCATAATTTTATATCTAGCCGTTACTATTCAAAACACAGGAAAGTACATATTGATTGGTCATGGGTCTTACCCTATAAAAACATTCTTTGCTGTTTGCCATTTAAAGCTTGTGTACTTATCGGTAATATAGACGACTAATACGTTCATCACTCTCACTAAATGCAATGATATACAGGAAACCTCATGGGCTTTAAAATAGCAAACAATTCCATTCTACGTTCAGATGATTACACAGAATTAGTGCGCGGAAAAACCTATGCTTTTGAACGAAAGGGTCATCAACATCTCGCTGGTGATGTTCCTGTCTGGTTAACAAATATTGATTGGACTGCTCGGGCAGAAATTAGCATTGTTAGTCAGTCTATTGAAAATAACAATATTAAAGGGATATTTCGTGTTGACTACCTCTATCAAAAAGATGAGCAACAAACGCTCACTAGCACTTTTATTCGCATGTATGCCGGGCTCAGTGATCACTACATTTACTTGTTATCTTCACAAGCTGAATATCAGCAAGCGCTAACCGAAGGTAAACTAATACGTGACTCATTAGCCAGTGAAGGCTTTATTCATGCGACGCCAAAAAGTCAATTAAACCGTCTTGCCAATAAGTATTATAAAGATAAAGTTCAGCCACTTATCTTGATTGTTGATAAAAAATTAATATTACCTGAAGTAAAATGGGAACCTGCAACCGGTGGTTTATACCCTCATATATATGGACCATTAAATATGAATGCTGTCACCGCGATTGAAGAAATATCGCTTAATGAAGAGGGAAAATTTCAGCTTTAGTGACTAAAAGTAAAACAAAAAGACTTCTTTATTTAACAATGCCCTAAAACAAAAAAACCAAAACATTTTCATGTTTTGGCTTTTAATATTTTATCAAGCGTTTAGCATATTAAAAACTTTAACGCTTACAAAATAAGGAACCTACAATACTTTCGCGATAGATTGTGCCAAGTAATCAACATTACTATTAGCAATACCCGCAATACTCATACGGCTTGAACCGACCATATAAATACTGTATTCGTCTTGCAATTGTTGCACTTGCTCCAGAGTAATCCCCAAGAATGAGAACATACCCATTTGACGAGTAATAAAGCTAAAGTCGCGAGTAACACCGTTTTCTACTAATTTATCAACGAGTAATTGACGATTTCCATTAATACGGTCACGCATTACTTTTAATTCTGCATGCCACTGTGTACGTAATTCATCAGAACTTAAAATTGTTTCAACTAATGCCGCGCCATGTGCTGGCGGCATAGAGTAAATAACACGAATAACATAAAGCAATACTGACTGAGCAACATCTACTGCGGCTGAGGATTCACCAATAATAGTACAACCACCAATACGCTCACGGTATAAACCAAAGTTTTTAGAACATGAACTGCAGACAATCATTTCTTTGACGTTTTCAGCCATTAAACGTAGACCGTAAGCATCTTCATCTAAGCCAATACCAAAACCCTGGTAAGCCATATCAACTAGCGGTAAGAAACCAACATCTTTAGCCACTTCAACCACTTGCTGCCATTGTTCATTGTTTAAGTCCATACCACTTGGGTTATGACAACAGGCATGTAATAGCACTGCATCATCGCTGCTAACTTCTTTTAATGCTGCTAACATACCGTCGAAATCAAGCGATTTGTTTTCATGGTCGTAATACGGGTAAGTTTTAACCGTTAGACCAGCCGCTTCAAATAAACCGGTATGGTTCGCCCACGTTGGATTACTTACCCAAATGGTAGCGCCAGCTTTACACGATTTAATAAATTCAGCAGCAACACGCAATGCACCTGTTCCGCCTGGAGTAGAAACAGTGCGCGCTCTATTTTCGATAAGCACTTTATGATGACCGAAAATTAACTTGCTCATTTCTTCATTGAATACAGGAGAACCTGTCGGACCAATATATACTTTGGTATCTTCGTGATCGTTACGATATTTTTCAGCTGCTTTCACACAATCTAAAATAGCCGTATGACCCGCTTCATTTTTATAAACACCCACACCTAAATCAATTTTATGTGGGTTTGAGTCTTCACGATATTTAGCCAACAAGCCTAAAATAGGATCGGCAGGCAAAGCCTTTAAGCTACCAAACATGTCTCCAGTTACCTTATTCAATGACGGAATTTTCTTAATTGAACGATGTCGCTCAACAAGAGAAATAAATCCCTATGTTTAAAGCGCAAGCATAGCCCCAATAAGGTGAAAATTAAAGCGTTTAAACTAATAAATTGCATCAACCAATAGCACAAAAGGGACTAAGGAATAACAAGGACAATTTTGTTGTTTATGGTAAAAAGTTTCGCAACGAATTCCATACAGAATTCCATACAGAATTCGTTGCGGTAAAGTGGAGTATAAAATCTTAGAAATTATTAGTAACAGCGGCGATAAAGCCAATAACACCACCAAATATGCCCCCCCAGACAACAAGCCAACCTAAGTGTTTGCGGATCATCGCTTGGATAATTTCCTTTACAAGCTGTGGCGTAAGTTCATTTAATCTTTGATCAATTATTTCACTCACTTTTTCACGCATGTCAGCTATCACACTTGGCTGCTCTAACTCATCTTTGAGGATATTATTAAACGCCTCACTTTGTGAAATTTTACCGACAGTAACTTTCATTTTTTCAATAAATGGTTGCCTTAAAGGCTGCAACGCTTCACTACCTCCAACCATGGCTAACATACCGCCAAACGATGATTTCTCAATCACATCAACTAAATCATCAAAAGCTGGATTTAAATCTATTTTTTCAATAACGGGACTTAAATCTAAAGACGCGACACCACCCGAACCACCGGATAAAAATCGGTCAATATTTTCTTCAGTAAAAAACTGTTCCATCATTAGCTCTTTAATTGCCTTTTTAAAATCTTCAAAGCGTGCTGGAATAACACCAGAACCATATAAAAAAGGCACTTTTTCAAAAAGCATATGTATGGCAATCCAATTGGTAAATGCACCTGACAAAGCAAATAAACCAATCGTAAAAAGTAAAGGTTGCTCGAAAAAATAACCCGCTAAAGTGGCAAGCAAGGCGATGATATTGGTCATAAAGCTTTTATTCACTGAGTACCCCAAAATTTACGTAAGTTTCTATCGCGCTATGTTAACAATTGCATGGTTTTGCGCCAAGTCTTTTGCTGTATAGTGAGATGTAAATAATAAAAATGAAGGACACGTTATGAAGATCATCGTTATTTTAGCGATCAGTAGCTTACTTGCTAGTTTTACTGCTTTTGCAGACAACAACGACCTAGAAAATGAATGGCGGTCATTAGACGTAAAAAAAACAGTATTGTTAATACTCCCCCATGGGAAAGTAGTCATTGAACTTGCTCCACAGTTTTCTCCTACGCATGTTAAACAGTTTATAAAGCTCGTTAAATCAGGTCATTATAACGGCAATAAATTTTATCGTGTTATCGATGGTTTTGTCGCTCAAGGAGGGCCTGACGATGGCAGCCCTGCTGATAAATCTGTACCAATATTAAAAATGGAAGGTGATTTTACTACCGATAAAAATTGGCAGTTCACTAAAATTCAAAACAATGACTTATTCGCCGAACAAACCGGTTTTAAAGACGGTTTTTCTTTAGCACATAATCCCAGCGAGAAAAAAGCTTGGCTAACACATTGCCCAGGGGTGGTAGCAATGGCTCGTGGTAATGAAGCTGACTCTGCTTCAAGCCACTTTTATATAGTGAATGGTCAAGCCACACGTTACTTAGATCGTATTATGACCGTATTTGGTCGCGTAGTTTATGGCATGAATAATATACAAGCGGTCACAAGAACATCGGTTATTGAAGGTGATATTCCGGTTAATAAAAAAGATTTTACGCCGATGCTCAGTATGCAAATGATGAGTGATGTTCCCAAAGAAAAACAAATATTATTACAGGTACAAAATACTGAACACCCCGCCTATAGTGACATGATCGAAAAACGCAAAAAGCGTGAGAATGCTTTTTTCTACAAAAAACCTCCACCGGTATTAGATGTTTGTCAAACCCCCGTACTAAGCCGTATAGCAAAATAGAATAGCGATTTATACCATGACAATTATGAGTGTGTATTATCTACCTCCACACACGCTCATTTCTTTAAGCCTATTCACGGCTATTTAATTAATCTATTCGTTGATTAACCCTGTTTGGCTACCCACCAGTAAAAATATAAAATACAACAATTAACCCCTTGGAATTATGGAATAAAATTGTGAATGATCTTGATGGACTATTACGTTTAATGAATCGAATAAATGGTGACTGTCTGTTAATTTTAATTTTAATTTTAATTTGACATTAACCACTTAGCGCATCAACGATGTAACCAAAATTGCGTTTGATATTATTTGTACCAAATTTTTACAATATCAAAAATACGTTCACCTTCAGGCGTTTGTACGACGACTTCATCATCAACCCTTTTTCCGATAAGCGCTCTCGCCATAGGAGAGTCGAGGCTAATTTCACCTTTTTTCACATCCCACTCATCAGGACCAACAACGCGATAAGTCACTTCTTTATCGTCTTCATTGACAAGTGTTACCCTGGCCCCAAAATACACTTTTCCTTCTTGCTTAGGATCATAATAAACAATGGTTAAGTCTTCGGTACGTTTAACTAAAAAACGTACTCGCCGATCAATTTCGCGTAAACGTCTCTTACCATAAATATACTCGGCATTTTCACTTCTATCGCCTTGAGCCGCAGCTTCAGAAACTGATCTAGTAATAAGAGGACGTTCTTCTTTCCATAAATATTTCAACTCTTTATCTAAGCAGTCCCAGCCTTGGCGGGTAATGTAATTACTTCGTTTCATACTTTTAACCCACTATTTACCGAGCATTTATTGTGACAGGATTAAACTGAACTGACTAGAAAAGATGACAGTGATAAAAATCGATTTTATTTACGAGTAAAACGATAAATAAAGAACATTAAAAACCACCCTGAAATAAATGACATTATGCCTAGTAACGCTATAACATCATTGGATTTTGGGTAAATGCTACTATAGAATTTCTCTTTAGTTAGTTCAAAGTAACGTCTTTTTTCTCCATAAGATTCAACAAAACTATCTCCTCGGTAGAAACTCTCTTTTAATTGCACTTCATTTAAGCGCTTACGATTTTCCTTAATACGAAGATCCAACTCTTCGTCATTTTCATTAATAATACCAATAAGTGAGGTCTTATATCTTTCTAACGGCTCACCTACCTCAATAAAACCAGCCGAAGAATATTCATAGAGGTTTTTAGAAATAAAAATTCCGCGAGTCCCAATGAAATATAAAGCAATGCCAAAGACAATTAACAATACTCCTTGTAAGTACCACTTTTTAATTTTCTCTTCTTCTAACCGACTTTTTTCCGCTGCCTGAACTGCTATTTCTGGAATATGTGTAAGCTGCTCTTGTACGTAACTAATGTCTAAACTTTCTATCAATGCCATACCAGTTAGATCAAAAGCGTTCGCTATTTTTTCAATCACTGCAAAAGAAGGGGTACCCTTTTCATTTTCAAGTTTTGATAAATACGATTGTTCTATTTGTGCTTTTTCTGCTAATTCAGGTTGAGTTAACTCTGCATCATTACGTAATTGTTTTATTTTATCGCCAAGTTTCATGTTTGTTTCCTTTAATCCGTTTTAAGTAAACATTCACATAAGTCGTGAATTTCATAGCGAATTCTTGGCTATCATATCAGGAATAGAAAGATGAATATGAAAACATATTGAAGAATATGATGAATACTAGCCATCTAGTTAAGGAATAATTATCAATAGATACTTATTTATCTAAACAAACCATACCTCATGGGTAAGCAGAGTATTTATTATGACCGTTGACGTGCAAGGATGCACTAATGCCTTGAAGGCAGGATGTCTGAGAAAGACTTTTTGAACATCATAGCTCCTTGCCATCGCAACATACTGGCATAAAAAAGCCTTAACTTTTTCCAAAGTTAAGGCTTTTGGTATTCGTTATGAAATATTCACAATTTTCATAACATAATCACGGTTATTTTAGATTTCGTAACTAACCACTTCATAACCTAATGCTTCAAGTTGTGGTTTTAATGTTTTAGCATCACCCACAACAACCATTAACATATCCGCTAAGTTTAGGTGCTTTTTCGCTAGTGCATTGATTTCGTCTGCACTGATCATTTTAACAATTTCAGCGCGTTCCTTAACAAAGCTTGCCGTTAAATCATGTTCTAAGATTTGTGCTAAAAAACTTAACTTTGCGCGGGGTGTTTCATATTCCAAAGCATCTTGTTGGTTAATAGCATTACGCATAAAACTGAGTTCTTCAGCCGTAATACCTTCAGCTTGATACCCCTTTATTTCGTTAACAAACTCAACAATTGATTTATCAGTAACATCAGCACGAACTTCAGCTGAAGCGGTAAAAGTACCAGAAAACTTGTCGGCGCTAAAGCCTGAACGAGCACCATAGGTATAACCTTTATCTTCGCGAAGATTTAAGTTAATACGGCTATTAAAAGCACCGCCTAATGGAAAGTTCATTAAGTATGACTTGTAATATTCACCAGTAATATCTTGTGTAATAGAACGTTTACCGATACGAATGGCTGATTGTGCTGCGCCTTCTTTATTAACTAAATAAATAACACCTGTTTTTGCTGTTGGATTAGCCAGCGATAATACTAAGCTTTTTCCTTTTCCTTGCCATGCTGAAAACACATTAAGTGATTTAACTAACGCTTTTTCTTTAAGGTCTGATACGACAATTAACTGACTATTAGCCGGTTTAACTTGCTGTTGATAAAAAGCTTTAACATCAGCCAACATCACATTATTGATGCTTTGCTCTGAACCTTGGCTTGAAGTAGCCGCAATGTTATCAGCTTGCAGTAATTGACGATAAGCGGTTGTTGCTAAGTAACCTGCATCTTTCTTACTGTTAATTGCGCCCTGAATAGCATTACTCTTATTACGAGCGAATTCTGCATCAAGAAATGCTGGGTGCATAAGTTTTTCGTTAACTAACGCCATTGTTGCATCAAGATTTTTTGTTAACGTACTCACATTAACATTAAGGTATTGAGTACCTGCATAGATAGCTATTGAGCTACCTAATTTTTGCAGCTCATTACTCATATCTTCTGCACTACGTTTGGTGGTCGATTCGTTCAATACGCTTGCCAATAAAGAAACAACACCCGCTTTCTCTTTATCAGCGTAGTAATGACCCGCAGGAATTTTTAACAAGAGTGATGTCGTTGGCGTTTCAATGCTTTGCGTACCCAGTACTTTAATACCATTAGCTAATGTTTTGTTCCACATTGTAGGTACAGATACCGCTTTATTAGCACCTGATATCGGCATTTTACTCCGGTCAAAATTATCTTGAGCTTTACGCACGACTAAACTGTCTGCTGAAGTTTTTGATGCTTCACCTTGACTACGTGGTGCTGGAGTGAAATTATCTTTCGCTGCAATTAAATCAAGTTTACCTTTTGGCACGATACTCATAATCACACCATGTTGATCTTTAATGTACTTTTTAAAGACACGCATAACATCAGCTTTAGTGACATTGGCATAACGAGCAAGATCTTGTTCAATATAGTTGGGGTCACCTTTAAATGTTTGGTTAGCAGCAAGTGTACTTACTTTACCGGCAACACTTTGCAGACCAAAAATGAAGCTTGCTTCCATACTTGCTTTAACTTTCGCTAAATCATCGTCTTGAACACCACGCTCTTCAAATTCGACTAAACTGTCGCGAATAACTTTTTCAATATCGGCTAAAGTCTTGCCTGATGCCGGATGTGGTAAAGCTAACAAGGTAAATGTACAGGCTAATTCTGCACACGGATGACCTACAGAAGCTTGAACAGCAAGTTGATTTTTAACTAAATTTTTATAAAGCAGTGACGTTTTACCACCACCTAAAATACTTGATAAAACATCAAGCGGCGCTTCATCTTCATGGCGAACAGAAACGGTTGGATAAGACATATAAACTAAAGGTAAGTGAACATTGTCTTCCATTGAAATATAACGATCTTCGTTTAGGCTAAATGTAGGTTTTTCAGGCATGCTCGTTTCAGGGCCACGAGGTATTGAACCAAAGTATTGCTCGACAAGCGCAAGTGTTGCCATAGCATCAATATCACCACCAATGGTTAATGTTGCATTATTAGGACCATACCATTTTAAGAAAAAAGCTTTTAAATCGTTAACATTGACACGATTTAAATCATCCATAAAACCAATGACTGGCCATGAATATGGATGACCTGCTGGGTATAGTGTTTCTGAAACACGTTCATTTAATTGCCCATATGGTCGGTTATCAACACGTTGACCGCGCTCATTTTTTACTGTTTCGCGTTGCACTTCAAATTTTTCTTGTGTTACCGCATCAACTAAAAACCCCATACGGTCAGACTCTAACCACAACATTTTTTCTAATTGGTTAGCAGGAACCGTTTGAAAATAATTCGTACGATCACTATTGGTTGTACCATTTAAGGTACCACCAGCTTCGGTAATTATTTTAAAGTGTTGCTCATCAGCTACGTTTTCAGAGCCTTGAAACATCATATGTTCAAAAAAATGTGCAAAACCTGATTTACCTAATTCTTCACGACCTGAACCTACATGGTAGGTCATATCGACATGAACTAATGGGTCAGAAGCATCTTGATGAAGGATCACTGTCAAACCATTGCTTAGTGTATATTTTTGATAAGGAATAACGGTTTTACCCGCTTCTGCCTTTACTTGCTCAACAAAACTAACACCTGCTGGTAATGTCGATTCAGCCATTGTCGTTATTGGGGTGGTTTGTTCACAGGCTGCTAAACAAGTTAATAGCAGTGGGATGCTCCATTTTTTCAATTTATGCTCCTTAGCGGATTTTTCCTAGCACTGAGAATCAGCGCCAATAGTTACGTACAATATATTATTTGCTTAGTTCCTTTGCCAATGATATTTCATTTTAGTAATACTTTGTTACTTCTTTGTTAACCCTTCACGCTTTGAACACTTGAAAAAAATCAATAGTGATATCATAATGATATCACTTGTTAAAATCCTACTGAGAATACCATGATTACAGAAAAAGAAATCAAAGCTCCTAATGGCATTATGTTTATTTTTGTTTTACTGGCATCACAGATCGGTGCTTTTACTTTCTTAGTTAGTAACATAACAAATAAGAATGTCACTCTGGCTATTATTGGTTTGCTGGTCACTCTTGTAATTTTTATTTGTTGGTTTGGCTTTTTTATGGTCAATCCCAAAGAAGCTCGAGTAATGCAATTATTTGGTAAGTACGCGGGTACCGTTCACGATTCAGGCTTGCGCTGGGCCAACCCCTTTTACACAAAAATGCGGGTCTCTTTACGTGTGAGAAACTTTGAAAGTAGTAAACTTAAGGTGAATGACAAAAATGGTAATCCCATTGAGATTGCAGCGGTTATTGTCTGGGAAGTCACAGATACAGCCGAAGCTGTCTTTCAGGTTGATGATTATGAAGATTTTGTTTCTATTCAAAGTGAGTCCGCATTACGTAATTTAGCCACCAGTTATGCTTATGACCATCACGAAGATGACGATATTTCTTTACGAAGCGATCCTACTCAAATTTCTGCTGCTTTAAAAGTTGAAGTGCAAGATAGGTTAGAAAAAGCAGGTGTAACGGTAATTGAGTCTCGTATTAGTCATTTGGCCTATGCGCCAGAAATAGCAAATGCCATGTTAAGGCGCCAACAAGCCATGGCAATTATTGCTGCACGTAGAACCATCGTTGAAGGTGCAGTAGGTATGGTTGAAATGGCTTTAACGAAATTAGAAGAGCGTCAGATTGTCGAGCTTGATGCAGAGAGAAAAGCAGCGATGGTCAGTAACTTATTAGTCGTTTTATGTAGTGATGAAGCCGCTCAACCGATAGTAAATACCGGAAGCTTATATTAATCGTCAATAAAGTGAGAATATTGTGGCAAAAAAAGCATACCCGCTGCGTATTAATGAAGAAATACTATCTGCCATGCAACGTTGGTCTGATGATGAATTACGGAGTTTAAACGCGCAAATAGAGTACGTACTGCGTGATGCCTTGCGAAAGTCAGGCCGAAGTAAGCCCAAAGTGGTGGAGCCCATTATTGATCCACAAAGCTAACATTTTTAAATATACTGAAATATAATTACATAGTGTAATTTCACTATATTTTAGGTAAAAAAATACCGATGACAAAGTCATCGGTTGATTAGCTATGAGGAGAGCTAGAATATACAAATTATTACAACAAGCGTTCACTAGGGAACAACTACATTATAGAGTGATTATTCTACTTCTGTAAAGTAAATTATGTAATTAGATTACATTTTAGTTTTTAAATTACAAAAAGTAATTTACACGTTTAATGCGCCTGCTCCCAGTTATCACCCATACCTGCTTCAGCAATTAGCGGTACTTTTAATTCGACAGCTCCATTCATAATTTCAACAAGCTTCGCAGTGGTTTCATCAACGATATCTTGATGAATTTCAAACACTAATTCATCGTGAACTTGCATTGTCATTTTAATACGTGGATCATTCTGCGCTTGTATCCATTCATCTACTGCTAACATCGCTTTTTTAATAATATCTGCTGCGGTGCCTTGCATTGGCGCGTTAATAGCGGCACGTTCAGCCCCTTTTCTGCGCATCGCATTCTTCGCTTTAATATCGGGTAGATACAAACGACGCCCAAAGCATGTTTCAACAAAGCCTTGTTCTGCCGCTTGCTGACGCGTGTCTTCCATGTAAGCCATAACATTAGGATAGCGTTGAAAATATTTATCCATATATTCTTGGGCACGATGACGAGGTACATCAAGTTGTTTTGCTAAACCAAAAGCAGACATACCATAAATCAAACCAAAATTTACCGCTTTAGCACTACGGCGCTGATCAACAGTAACGTCACCTAAATCAACATCAAATATTTCAGCTGCTGTTGCTTTGTGTACGTCACGTCCTTCAGAAAAAGCAGCCACTAAACCTGGATCATCTGATAAATGCGCCATAATACGTAGCTCTATTTGAGAATAATCTATCGCAACAATTTTATGATTTTCAGGTGCAATAAAAGCCAAACGAATTTTACGGCCTTCTTCACTACGAATAGGAATGTTTTGTAAATTTGGATCGGTCGAAGATAACCGCCCCGTCGCTGCAACAGCTTGTTGATAAGAGGTGTGCACTCGTCCTGACTTACACACTAACAATGGTAATTTGTCGGTGTAGGTGGATTTAAGTTTACTCAATCCTCTATTTTCTAATATAACTTTAGGTAAAGCGTAATCAAGCGCGAGTTCTTGTAACACTTCTTCTGCTGTCGAAGGCGCACCTTTGGGCGTTTTCTTTATAACGGGAATTTTTAATTCTTCAAACAGTATTTTTTGCAATTGTTTGGGTGATGAAAGATTAAAGACTTGCCCAGCAATATCGTGTGCTTCAATTTCTAATGCTTGTAAACGCATGCCAAGCGCATGACTTTGTTCATTCAACAGATCAGAATCGATTAAGACACCGTGTTGTTCCATACGCGCTAAAACAGGTAGTAATGGCATTTCAATATCAGTAAATACAGATAACTGGTCTTTATGCTTTGCCAATTTAGAAAAAATAGCTTGGTGCAAGCGTAAAGTGATATCGGCATCTTCAGCAGCATAAGGTCCCGCTTTATCAATTTCTATTTGATTAAAGGTTAATTTTTTAGCACCTTTACCCGCAATGTCTTCAAAACTGATCGTTTTATAGCCTAAATACTTAGTCGCTAACGCGTCCATATTATGGCGAGTCGCAACACTATTTAAACAATAAGATTCAATCATGGTATCAAAAGTAATACCTTGCATTTCAATATCGTAATGTGAAAGTACATTGGCATCATACTTTAAGTTCTGACCAACCTTTGCTTGGCTTTTATCTTCTAAAAGGGGTTTTAGTTGTGCCAACACCCAATCACGATCGAGTTGCTGTGGTGCACCAGAGTAATCGTGCATCAACGGCACATAAGCGGCAGTGCCTATTTCAATAGAAAAGGATAAACCAACCAGCTCTGCTTTCATATAATCAACACTGGTTGTTTCAGTATCAAAAGCAAATAGATCCGCCTTTTTTAATTTAGCTAACCATGAAGCAAAATCAGCTTCATTGAAAATAATTTGATAATCAGTTTCAATAGCATCTGCTACAGGTATATCTTCTTCAATCATTTCACTGCTTGAACTTTCTAATACAACCGAACTAGCTAAATTGCCTTTTTGCAAATCAGCTAATAATCGGCGCAGTTCATATTTAGTATATAGCTCGGTGAGTTTTTCAATATTGGCTTCAATGGGTTGAAGTTGCTCAGCTGTTTGCTCTAGTGGCACATCAAGCTTAATCGTCGCCAGCTCATAAGAAAGCGGCAAAAATTTGAGCGCTTCACGCAAATATTCACCAATTTTTCCTTTGACGTTATCAGCATTAGCCATTACATTGTCTAGGTTTTCATGTTCCAACAACCATTTAACCGCTGTTTTAGGACCACACTTATTAACGCCTGGAATATTATCGACCTTATCTCCCATCAACGCTAAATAATCAATTATTTGATCAGGGCGCACGCCAAATTTTTCAACGACACCTGCGACATCCATTCTTACATCAGTCATGGTATTAATAAGCGTGACGTGTTTGTCAACTAACTGCGCCATGTCTTTGTCACCCGTTGAAATGACCGTATCGATGCCTGCTTTACTGGCTTGATCCGCCAAAGTGCCAATAACATCATCAGCTTCTACGCCTTCTATTACTAATAATGGTAACCCCATAGCTTCAACAATTTCATGTATGGGCGCGATTTGAGTGCGTAGATCATCCGGCATTGGTGGACGGTTAGCTTTATATTCAGGATACATGTCATTACGAAAGGTCTTCCCTTTCGCATCAAATATCACAATAACATTGCCATTTGGGTAGTCTTTTTTAAGACTTTTTAACATATTCAACACGCCAGTAATAGCACCGGTAGGTTGCCCATCTTTTGTCGATAAAGCTTGTAGATATGGCACATGGTAAGCACGAAATAAGTACGAAGAACCATCTACTAAAATGAGTGGCGATAAAGCAGAGTTTGTCATGATGATATGCGACTAGAAGTGAAATTTGGCTAAGGATGCCATAATCGGTACATTCTCTCCACTTAATCTATAGAATTAGTCTCGAAAGATCATTGAAATTGTGGATAAGTATGTTGAAAACAACAAAGAAAACCATCACAACAAAAAGATTGTTGCGGCACTTATATGCATAATGGTTTGATTTTAATAGGAAAAAGTTGTTTGTAATTTATTTTTTACATATTTATTTTTATTTTTATTTATGTGGATAAAAATTTATCCTGTACGTTTTCAGCACCTTATTAATTGTGTGTTTTTTGTGCTACTTAAATAAACGATGTAAGAGAATACCAGAATTCTTCCTCAATGCCAGACAATTATTAAATTATTTTTAGTGAGATATTTACCCTTTAAATAACTAAAAAAACATAAGCGAATAACAGTAAGACTTTGCGCGATTATCAAGGTAAAAATATGAAAATTAATTTATTTAAAATTCTTAGATTTATACTCAAGCTACGCTAAAAAAGCTCCTTAATATATTTACAATATCTTCATTGCCGGTATTTTATAACCTAGCCTGTAAATTTTTTTATTTTAGACCTACCTGGTCAGACCTTTATTGAGTAGATAACATTACAATGCTATTGTTATTACGAAGAAGGAATGGATATCTTTTTGACCCGTAGGTCGCCTTATTATTATATTTAATTGATTTTTGGTAACGCATTTTATTTAGACATTTTTAATAAAAGTACTTATCTGTATTACATTAAGTAAATAAAGGATTACACTCAAAGGATGAACAACCATATTAAAAGGCTTGATTAGTGCTGAATCTTACAATAAAACAAAAAATCATATTTGGCTTTACTACAATCGGACTATTATTATTAACCGCGAGTAGCTTCTTTTATTATTCATTAAATAAAATATCTGACGCGAATAATAATGTTGAAACATTGGCAGTGCCGGTGCAGAACCAAAGTGGAACCTTGCAAGTCCAATTATTGAAAATGATGAAGCAAGCTGCGGTTGCTTATACCCAGTCCGATACTGATGAGCTAAAAGAAAGCTTAAAACAATTTGGTCTACTCCAAGAAAATTACCAACAAACTGTGCGGTTATTAAGCCTGAAAGTAACAGATCAAGCAAAAATGCAATTAGCCCTTAAGCAGGCGCAAATGCAATATCAGCAGTACACAACATATATTGAAGCAATGTTTTTGGCGAAAACAGAACACCATAAAGCAACAGTAAGCTTTCAAAGTGACTTTGAGGCCTTTGAAGATGCACGGTATAAGGCAAGCACACAAATGCTTGATTTAGAAATAATAGAAGCAACAGGACAAGAAAAATTACTCGATGAAGTGATAGGAACTGGTACACGTATTGATGATTCTCTTTATACTTTAGGCAATACCATGTCTGGACTTAATCGCATTGAATTAACTGACTTAGTGACTAAGCATCAAGAGGACATGGTTTTTTTAGTCAATAATATAGAGACTAATTTTACTTATTTAGTAAATCAAGCTGAACCCCTTAAGGCAGATGATGTGCTAGAAAATTTCAGAAACAACTTTACAGTTATACAACAGTCACTAGATAAACCAGGTCGCTTATACCAGTTACAATTACAAACAATAGACTTAAAATATCAAGCCAAAGAAGCTTACTTGGCAGCCACAAAATATTATAACTTAACCTATGTTAAACTTGATGAACTAGTACTACTCGCCAATAAACGTTTTGTTCACTTTCAAAATAATGCGCAGGAAGAAATTCAAACAGGTAAAACATTGGCAATAGTTTTAGCGTTAATCTTTATTGTTATGGCGAGCTTTATTACTTATGTCACCACTAAAGCGATGATTGGTCCATTACGGGCAGTAAACAAAGCCTTGGCATTAATCGCCAGTGGTAATCTCTCAAAACGCATGGAGAAACGCAGTGATGATGAATTTGGCGTACTTATTACTAATATTAATAAGTTGTCAGATGATCTTACTCACTTGCTCAACACGATTAATGAAGATGCACACTCGCTTGATGAATCTGCGGGGCTGACCAACAAACAAAGCCAATTTATTTCAGCCTCTGCCACTCAACAAATAACCCGAATAGATAATGCCAAACAGCTTACCGAACAAATGTTTGCCAGTTCAAATAGGGTAAAAGATGAAGCAGATATCACCGCAAGCCACGTCACTGAAGCCTCAAAACGTAGCCAAGACATTAATAGTATTGCTAATGATAATAGCCTCCGTATTAAAAAATTATCCACTCGATTGAGTGAGTCTGTTGAAGTAATGGAATTACTTAGCCAGCATAGCCGCAGCATAGGTAGCATTTTAGATACGATTGGGGGCATTGCTGAGCAAACAAACTTACTGGCCTTAAATGCTGCTATTGAAGCCGCTCGAGCAGGAGAACAAGGTCGTGGGTTTTCAGTGGTCGCAGATGAAGTAAGATCATTAGCTTCTCGCACTCAAGCATCAACGGCTGAAATACAAGTGATGATTAATAATTTACAAAAAGACACGTCTATTGCGGTTAAGGCTATTTCTGAAGGCCAAACACAAGCCAGTGAGTGTGTTGACCAAAGTCAGCAATTGAGCCATGCCATTAACCAAATTGAAGAAACGCTCAAAGCTATTGACTCAATGAGTAAAAGCATCACAACGGCGGCAGAGGAACAATTGGTTTATAGTGAACAAATAGAACAAACAATGAATGACACAGCCGATGCAGCAAGTAAAAATGCAAGTGAAGCCAGCAATATGCACAAAAGAAGTGAAGATGTGAGTAACCTGGCTCATTCGCTGACAAGCTCGGTAGAACGGTTTACACTTTAAGCGAGTAGGTATTTGCGACAGGAGTACACTTTTATAGAGCGTCATCATGCGATAATCTCAGATGACGCTAATATGGATATTAATTGCAGCGGTTCAATTAATTCATCGTAACAAATTCTTCTGCACTGGTTGGATGTATCGCGATAGTATTATCAAAGTCTGCTTTCGTTGCTCCCATTTTCATGGCTACCGCAAAACCTTGTAACAACTCATCACTACCAAAGCCGATGCTATGAATGCCCACTATTTTTTCTTCTTTTCCGATACAAATAAGCTTCATACGCGTAGGATCACGATAATCTTCAGTCATCGCCTGATATAGAGCAGTGAACTGAGAATTATAAACGTTAACTTGTGCTTCACCGTACTCTGCAATCGCCTCTTTTTCTGATAAACCAACCGTACCAATAACTGGATGGCTAAACACGACCGTTGCAATATTTGAATAATCTAAATGCTCATCAGGTTTATCGTTAAATAAACGTTCACATAATCGACGGCCAGCAGCAACCGCTACAGGTGTTAACTGAGCACGGCCGGTGTTATCACCTACCGCATATATCCCATCAACATTGGTGTTTTGGTATTTATCAGTAGAAATAAAACCACGGTCATTCATTTCTACACCCGCAGCCTCTAAGTTAATATTATCTGTCGCAGGTTCTCGGCCTATTGCCCAAATTAACGCATCAACTGGCCCTACCGATTGACTGTTTTCTAAATGTACCGTCAGCTGCCCGTTATCATGTTTTTCAACACGCGTTGGAATACTGTGGGTATGAAGTGTTGGGCCGTGTTTTGCCATTTGCTCAACTAACGTATCACTCAGCATATCGTCAAAACTACGCAGTGGCTTTTCTTTACGCACTAATAAATGCGACGTAGTGCCTAAAGCATGAAATACGCCAGCAAGCTCTACCGCAATATAACCCGCCCCCACAACCGCAACACTTTGAGGTTGCTCAGTTAATGCAAAAAAGCCGTCAGAATCGATGCCATACTCTGCACCTTCAATACTTGGAATGCTCGGACGGCCGCCTGTGGCAATAACAATGTGGTCAGCTGTAATTTGCTCACCATTAACTTCTACGGTATTTTTATTAATAAATTTGGCAAAACCATTAATGACAGTAACACCGTTACTCGCAAAGCCACGTGCATAAGCTGCATGAATACGTTCTATATAAGCTTCTCTATTTTTTACTAACGTTCCCCAGTCAAAACCTTGCAACGGCGCTTTAAAGCCATAATCGGCAGAATAATGCAGTGCATCGGCAATTTGTCCTGCGTACCACATAGCTTTTTTCGGTACACAGCCCACATTTACACACGTACCACCAATTTTCTTCGCTTCAATTACCGCTGCTTTTTTACCGTGTTTTGCTGCGCGATTTGCAGAAGCAATACCGCCACTTCCTGCACCAATAGCAAGAAAGTCAAAATGTTGAGTCATGTTTTTGTTCCTAGAAAAAGAGTATCTAATAATATATGCGGCTAAACCTAACGTTATTCAAGCCGCTTATCTATTCTGGTTTGTTAACTTTTATGCCGATGACATTAGCTTGTAAGTATTGTTCTATTTTAGCACTTTCAACAGCCTTGCTATACAAATAGCCTTGAATGAGATGACAGTGCTTCTCGCCTAAAAATTTCAGCTGTATTTCATTTTCTACACCTTCAGCGATGCAAACCATTTTCAAATTTTTGGCCAATACTAAAGTAGCCGCTACAATGGCTTCATCAGCAGAGTTAATACCGATCCCCGAAACAAAGCTCCGGTCAATTTTTAAAATTTTCAAAGGCAATTTTTTTAAATAAGATAATGATGAGTAACCGGTACCAAAATCATCCAAAGCAAGTACCACACCTAGTTTATCAAGCGCTTTCATTGTAGATATTGCTTTATCTGGATCAGAAATAAGCATACTTTCAGTGACTTCAAACTTAAGTGCTTCAGCGGATAAATTATGCGTTTGTAAAATACTTTTCAAATAAGGAATTAAATTGTCTTCAAGGAAATGCTGAACAGACAGATTAATCGATAAGTACATATTAGGACGAATAGCTCGCCATTTTTTCAAATCTATGACACCGCGTAAGATTGCGTCTTCGGTCATAGGGATGATCAACCCGAGGTCTTCTGAAAGTGGAATAAACGCATCAGGTGAAATAAGATTATCTCCGCTTTGCCAACGCAATAATAACTCTGCACCTATGGCCTTACCTTGGTATGAATCAACAATGGGTTGGTAGTGGTTAATAAACTCATTGTTTTCAAAAGCGAGCTTAAGTGTAGATTCTGCATGTAAACGCTCACTTGCTTCAACATTCATACGTGGCGTATAAAATTGAAAGGTATTACGACCCAGTTGTTTAGAATGGTACATAGCGACATCAGCGTGACGAATGAGCTCATCACTATTTTTAGCATCTTCAGGAAAAAGAGCAATGCCGATACTAGCACCCACACTAATGGTATTGCCATTTAATGTTACCGGTTCACCAATCGCTGTAATAACTTTCTGTGCAATGCGCCCCAGTTGGCCATGACCGCGAAAAGACTCTAAAAGCACAACAAACTCATCACCGCCAATACGAGCAATAGTATCATCAACCCTTAGTACTGCTTTTAAGCGCTTAGTCACTTCTTGTAATAGCAAATCACCACAATCATGCCCTAATGAATCATTAACTTGCTTAAAACGGTCTAGATCAATAAAAAACAAAGCAATCGACTCTGACATACGAGCAGAATAGTCCATCGCATGTTTTATTCTGTCAAGCAGTAATGCACGATTAGGTAAATCCGTTAAATAGTCATAATTAGCTAAATAGCGCAGCTCTTTTTCTGCATGTTTTTGCGCGGAAATATCAGTAAAAATACACACAAAATAAATACTATTGGTTGACTCATTAAGGCTGGCACTGACGGTTAAAATAACATGAAATTCTTCGCCAGCCTTCGTTTTTATGAGCTCTTCACCTCGCCAGTCATCACCCGACTTTAAATGGGTAAATAAGGTCTTATAAAAATCAAAACGCTCGTCGGTTAGGCCAAACACCTTGGCATCAAAGGCAAATTCTTCCTCACGCCAAGCAAAGGCCTGTCGTAATGATTCATTCGCGATTACCCGACTAAAGTTGTCACTAATAATTAAGACCCAATCTTTAGTTTTCTTAAAAGCTTCACCATAGAAGTGAGCACGTTCGGCGTCGGCTAACGACTGGGTAATATTGGTATATGCGCCGGTAATTCTGGTTGGCCTACCTTTGGTGTCAGTTGCCACAATTTTTCCAAGATCTTTAAACCACAGCCACTGACCATTGGATTTTTTCATTCGGTAACTACATGAGAAGCTAGTCTTAATATCAGCTGCAGCCAAAAATTGTAACCATCGTGAATGAAACAATTCACGTTCATCTTTGTGAATTAACGACAAATGCTTATTAAGGCTATAAGAATATTTAAGGTCGCTATAACCTAATTCTTCAGAGGCGCGTTTAGCGAACATTAAGTTATCATCACTTTGCCAATCCCACACTTCACTATTACTACCGGTTAATGCCAGCTGCAATCTATTTTCTCGGTATTTGACCTCTTCATGGGCGGCAAGTAATAAGCGCGTATTTTGTTGGCGTTTTGCATACCACAGCATAAATACAATCAACAAGAACACAATATAAACTAAATAAGCTAACGGCGAAGACAAAAAAGCATATTTCACCACAAAGTTAATAACAAAAGCGTCAGAATATTTTTTAGTTTCAGTTGATTGAATACGCACTATTAGCGAATGCGCCCCTGAAGATAAGCTCGAAAAAGTAATATGATTTTCAGCGGTTAATGGATAACTTATGTTATCAGCACCTTGCAACTTATATTCAAACAGGATGTTATTCGTGCTGTTGTAAGTTAATGGCGAGAAATCAATACGAATACCCACATCATCATAATTTAACTGAACGGTATCACCATTACTCAGCACAAAAGGCAAAGCTAAATCACGTGATAACACATCAATATTAGTAGCATGAACACTAAGCTGATCTTCATAATTTTTCTTCTTTAAGCTAAGGGGATTAAAAATACTTAAGCCATTCATCGCACCGTAAGCAAAATTTTGATTAGCCATTTGATAAAAAGCGCTACTATTAAACTCTCTGCCAATTAATCCGTCACTGATACCGAAGTTACGAATATGGTGTGTTTCAATATCTATCATATAAATGCCATTATGACTGGCATACCAAAGGTCACCTTCTGGGTCTACCAATAAACCATAGATATGATTGCCGACAATAGAATTACCTTTGTGGTAAAAGTATTTTTGTTCGTACGTTTTACTGTCTAGACCAACAAGCCCTTTGCCTGAAAAACTAAACCAAAGCATGCCTTTTTTATCAAAGGCTAAGCTTTCTATATAGGTCCACTCTGTTTCTTTAATATTAAGATTTTGATATAAAAGTGTATTTGTGCGATTTTCTAGGTCAAAAAACCATAGTGAATTATTGGTAGCAAAAAGCATTTTGTCACTATTAGGTAAATAGCCTAGAATATTGAAGATTTTGTCTTCTGCTATTTTTTCGCTCATCTCATCAAGCGGGTCAATAATTCCCGTTGCCAGTGAAATACGATTGACACCTTTTTCTGTAATACTCCACAACGTATTATATCGATCATAAAAGAAAGAATACTGCTCTAACGCAAGGAGTTCTTTCACGTTATCGTTGTACGGAATATCAATGAGTTTTTTACTTTCTATATCAAATAACACCACGCCTTTTGCAGTAGAAATCCATAAACGTTGCTGTAAATCTTCATAGACACCATATATATAGCTAATATTGAAAGTGTTTTTTGGGTTATTTGTTGTTAAATAGTGCAATGTTTTTTTGTTACGCGTATCAAGTAAATTAAGCCCATTTCTTGTACCCACCCATAGCTGCTCAGGATCACTACGTAATGCGGTAATAAACCAAATAACATTATCTGTCAGACTCTTTGCATTGTCTTTTTTGTAACCGTAATTACTGATTAAGCTCCGCTTAGGATCCCACTTATACAGACCCGTTGCCCTAGAACCTAACCAAAAAGAACCTCGTTTGTCTTTCAAAATAGAAATAACATCATTGCTTTTAATATGGTCAAAAAATTCATTAAATGAGAAAAGAAATTCGGTGGTGTCGGTGGTGGTATTAATGACTGATAATCCTAAGTGACTGCCTTGGTATAAATTATCGCCATCAGCATAAAGCTGCCAACTTGACACTGCATCAGTGATCACTTTATAGGCAGGCAATTGAAAGTCGCCTGCTAAATAATTATTCACTTTATTAATGGCTAAGCTATAAACACCATGGTCTGTCCCTAAATAAAGATCATTGGTTGCACTAATATTCAGGTTGTATACTTTATTTGCACCGACAGCACTAAAGCTCTCTGAACTAATTTCAGTCGACGTGACGGCAGGTAACTTTTTCCATGCTTTAGTGTCAATATTCAGCGCAAAAACACCAACACGTGTCGCAATATATAAGATATTTTGGTGTAACACTATTTCGAAAATATTATTAACCGTAGCAAGCTCATTTGATAAATCTAATAGACGCGTACTTTTTTGAGATATTTTGTTATACACGATGATAGTTTTTGCACTAGCAATAAAAAATTCATTATTGTTGCCCTCGACCATATCAGCTATATAATAATCTTTATTTATTGGGTCTGTTTCTAGAATTTTTTGGTAAACATCTGTTTTTTTATTATAGGTATATAGCCCTTTATCAACGATGTTCAACCAAAGTAGTTTGTCCTTATCTTGAATAATCCGATACGTTTCATAATGGTCAAAATCATTATCTGGCCCAGGTAAAGTTCGAAAGCTATAACCGTCATACATATTCAAACCACTTTCAGTGCCTACCCAAATAAAACCTTCATCATCTTGAAAAATAGTTTTAACCGAACCTTGAGACAAGCCATGCTCAACTGACAAGTTTTCTAAATATAAATGATTCACCTTTGCTTGTGCTTGTGCCGTATTTGTAAAAAGCATAGCGTACAGTAAAAAAAGTGAATATAAGGAATTCACAGTAAAAAAACGAAACATAACACCTCAAGAAACTCACGACGAAGACAAATCATATACTTTTAGTATAAGTAAAATACAATTAAAATAAATATTTATCCAAACTAAAATGGTAAATAAAGAGCATAATTAACAATAACAAACACCGTATTAACATAGACAGTAGCATTTATTTTTTTAAGGTGATCAATTTTAAGTAAAATAGATTGAAAACAAAAAGCGCTACACCTTGAATCTCTCCTCTTAAGGTCTTACATCTAGATCATCATTTAATAAAGAAGACCGCATTATGAGCAATCCATTATTAACAGTTTCAGATTTACCCCAGTTTTCTCAAATAAAGCCTGAACATATTAAGCCTGCTGTTGAGCATGCGATAGCAGAATGCAAAAAAGTGATTGCAGCAGTGCTTGAAGAAAAAACCTTTACTTGGGCTAATTTAATCATGCCTACGGACGAAGCTGACGATACGTTAAGTAAGCTGTGGTCGCCGGTATCCCACATGAATTCCGTTGTTAATAGTGACGAATTACGTGAAGCATACGAATCATGCTTACCACTTTTATCTGAATACGGTACTTTTGTGGGTCAACACCAAGAGTTATATCAAGCCTATCAGCAACTCGCTGCTAGCGACGAATATCAGCAATTGAACATTGCTCAAAAGAAAGTGGTTGATAATGCGTTGCGTGATTTTAAATTGTCAGGTATTGCCTTAAATAATGAAAACAAAAAACGCTACGGTGAAATTGTTACCCGTTTATCAGAATTAAGCTCTACTTTTGGCAATAACCTACTTGATGCAACACATGCTTATAGCGTTAATATTACCGATAAAAACGAACTCGCTGGTTTACCTGACAGTGCTATAGAAGCCGCTGCTGAATTGGCAAAAGAACAAGCAAAACAAGGTTGGTTGTTTACCTTAGATATTCCAAGTTATTTACCCGTTATGATGTATTCGAGTAATGCAAAATTACGTGAACAGCTCTATCGTGGCTTTGTTACCCGCGCATCAGACCAAGGTCCAAGCGCTGGCGAATTTGACAACAGCGACATCATGAACGAATTGTTAAAACTACGTCATGAATTAGCACAATTATTGGGTTTCAATAACTTTTCTGAAAAATCTATTGCCACAAAAATGGCCTCATCAACCGATGAAGTTTTAGGCTTCTTAGAAAATCTCGCCGTAAAATCAAAGGCACAAGGCCAACAAGATTTAAATGAAGTTAAAGCATTCGCGAAAACAGAATTTAATGAAACAGACCTACAAGCATGGGATTTGCCTTACTACAGTGAAAAATTAAAGCAAAGCCGTTACGCTATTTCAGACGAAGAATGTCGTCCTTACTTTCCAGAAAAAAAAGTAGTGTCTGGCTTATTTGAAGTTGTTAAACGTTTATTTGGACTACAGATCAATGAAATAGCTAACATTGATACTTGGCACAAAGATGTGAAGTTTTTTGAAGTATTCGACAGTAATAATAATTTACGTGGTCGCTTTTATTTAGATCTATACGCTCGTGCCCATAAGCGTGGTGGCGCATGGATGGACGATTGTAAAAGTCGTCGAGAATTAACCAACGGTAACATTCAATACCCTGTTGCTTACCTTACGTGTAACTTCAATAAGCCTATTGGTAATAAACCTGCCCTCTTTACCCATGACGAAGTGGTGACTTTATTCCACGAATTTGGTCATGGTATTCACCATATGCTGACACAAGTTAATACGAGCGGTGTTTCAGGTATCGATGGTGTTCCTTGGGATGCAGTAGAATTACCGAGCCAATTTTTAGAAAACTGGTGCTGGCAACCAGAGGCATTAGCCTTTATTTCAGGTCACTATGAAACAGGTGAACCACTGCCACAAGAAATGCTTGATAAAATGCTAGCGGCAAAAAATTATCAATCGGCGATGCAAATGTTACGTCAGTTAGAATTCAGTATTTTTGATTTCAAAATGCATAGAGATTATCAACCTGAACAAGAAAATACCGCCTATATTCAGCAGACTTTAAATAAAGTTCGTGAAGAATACTCGGTAGTGAAAGCGGCTGACTTTAATCGCTTTCAACACAGTTTTGGCCATATTTTTGGGGGGGGGTACTCTGCAGGTTACTACAGCTACAAATGGGCAGAAGTATTATCCGCTGACGCCTTTAGCCGTTTTGAAGAAGAAGGGATTTTTAATGCACAAGTAGGTAAAGACTTTCTCACTAATATATTAGAAAAAGGTGGGTCACAAGAACCGAGTGTATTATTTAAAGCTTTCCGTGGTCGTGAGCCTAAGATCGATGCTTTACTTCGCCACTGTGGTATTAAAGGATAAATAACGCAGTCAGTTAACGTAAAACACTGAGTGTATTTAAAGAGAACTCACTTTTTGAATACACTCAGTACCCGTCCTATAATTTGGCTTCGGCTCACCGGACCAAACTGCTCAACAGCAATACTCGATAAGTTTTCACCTTTACACCAAATAAAGCCATTGCCATCAATTAATGCCACCGTTTTTATGATCACCCAGTATTGACGATGATGAACCAATATCGTTTGTTCTGGTTTTATCTGTAGGTACATCCACCAGTGACACACCAACACATAGCTATATTCAGGGGTACGCGGAAACATACTATGTCCAGTGACTTTCCAAATTTTAAAGCCTAAAAACGTCATGTATTTAGTGTAGAGCGCGCTAAATTTGGCGAATAAGCACATTGAGCCACAAAGGTTGGTTCTACTAATAGTGGCTCATAACTTTTAGAAGAAATACCACAATGCGCCACCACAGTGGGGAAATGAACTTTATTATCGAGCTTTTTAATTAAGTGATATAGCATAGTCCCCCCCTCCTTTACTTATTTTATAGCAGACATCCCGTTAATGGACAGTCCCTTGGTTTTCATCAAGTTGCGCTTTAAATTCTTTTAATCCTTTTTGGCACTCTTTACAAATTGAATATTTTCGTGAAAACAACAGTACGGGCATAAAAGTCAATTGTAGTGCTTTTAATGCGAT
Source organism: Colwellia sp. MB3u-41 (assembly GCF_014076845.1). Lineage (GTDB taxonomy): Bacteria > Pseudomonadota > Gammaproteobacteria > Enterobacterales > Alteromonadaceae > Colwellia_A. The sequence goes on along the minus strand of NZ_JACGUT010000077.1, from coordinate 55,956 downwards.
AAGTTGCATGTCATCACATTGTTGACCATTTTGACTCAGTGCTAACATACGATGATGTGGAATTAGCAGATATTCTAACGAAACTTGGGGATTACCTTTTGTTTCATAGAGTACCGCTAGATTATGATAAGTCCCTATCCATGCCATGAGTAATTCAATATTCATGGTATCCACTGACCATAAATCATCAAGATATGAAGCTGCTTCTTTATAGCAACATTCCGCTTGTACCCATTTTTCATTATCAAAAAATTCATTACCGTTACTCAATAAACGTTGCCATTCCCGCATAGTTTTTCCTTCCCCGTATAAATAAGTGTAAACTGCATTAACCGGTATTTCTGGTGGTTAACCACCAATCAAGCTTAATGATAATCATTCTCAATTAGATCTTCAAGGAGTATTTTATGCTGTCCCCCATTATTTTCTCATCTGAAAAATAAAGTAGCCTCCATAAGGTAATTAACGGTAACTTGCTTTCCACCTTTTACTTTCACTGTGTTAATATTTTCCCCCATAAAAGTAATCGCAACTTAAATAGAATATTTATGTCTTTAGAAAAATTCGACTCTCTATACCAACGTGCCGCAGAACGTAAAGGCGGTGCTGCTGTGCTAAACCTATTACTAGGTGATACTCAACAAGATAATTTAGTCGCCAAACTAGGTGATGATAGAATTTTGTCAGCCTTCACTAAAAAAATTTTTCAGAGTGGTTTTGTTTGGCGGGTGGTCGAAAATAAATGGCCAAACTTTGAAGAAATGTTTTTTAATTTTGATCTGACAAAAATACTGATGATGCCCGAAGAAATGCAAGAACGTAAAGCGGCTGATGCTCGAATTATTCGTAATTTCAACAAAGTAAAAACTATTCAAGCGAACGCACACATGATGTTTGATGAAATACATAGCGATGATAGCCCACACCATAGTTTTGCTGAGTTTATTGCGTCATGGCCAAGTAATAACATGATTGGTTTATGGGATTACTTGAAAAAAAATGGTCAACGTTTAGGCGGTAATACAGGACCTTATGCTTTACGGGCGATTGGTAAAGATACCTTTTTACTAACCCGTGACATTGAAGCTTATTTTCGTGCGAAAAAAATAATTGATGGCGGACTGCAAAGTAAAAAAAGCTTAGCCGCTATTCAAACCGCTTTCAATCAATGGCAAAGTGAATGCGACTTATCACTGAGTCAACTCAGCCGCTTAGTTGCCTATGCAACCGGCGATAACAATGTTCAAGTAGAGTTTGATTAATGGATATATCTACAATAGCCGTAGGTTACGTTGATAAAACCGATGTTGATTTAGCTAAAAAAATTGCTAAAAAATGGCAGCTAGCCTATATAGGCCACAGCGCTTCAGCCACTACACACCCTCAATTACTGTTTTTACTACAGGTAAATTTTCAGCAGTTGGAACTGATCAAACTTGATGAACCCAAACTCGGTGGTATTAAAGTTGATTTTGTTGATGGCGCCGTTGCCCATCGACGAAAATTTGGTGGTGGACGCGGCCAAGACATTGCTAAAGCGATTGGACTAAAACATGGTTTTACCCCACATGTACTAGACGCTACCGCAGGCTTAGGACGAGATTCTTTTGTATTGGCTACCTTAGGCTGCACAGTCACCATGAAAGAGCGCATGCCCATTGTTGCTGCATTATTGGAAAATGGTCTTGAACGCGCTAAATTAAATAGTGAGGTTAGTGATATTGCCAATCGGATGTCACTTGTTCATGCGGCCACGATTGAAGAATTAGCATTCACCCAACAGCCCGATGTCATTTATCTTGACCCGATGTACCCTCATCGAGAAAAGTCAGCCGCAGTAAAAAAAGAAATGCGCGTATTTCAATCACTCGTTGGTGAAGACTTAGATGCAGATGATTTGCTTGAACCGGCATTGAAATTAGCGAAATATCGTGTTGTAGTTAAGCGTCCAAGTTATGCGCCACCCTTAAATAACAAAACGCCTTCAACCAGTATAAAAATGAAAAAAAATCGTTTTGATGTTTATGTAAATCAGGCCATACCTAAAAACAATTAACCTTATATCCTGCGTTTAAACAGTCGTTAATATGAACTAACGGACTATGCCATGTTTGCGCAAGCCCACGAAACGACTTTCTCTTGGCTTGCCGTTTATTTAGCCTATTAAGTTAAAATCAATCAGATTTAACCACAACACACTGCATACTTGCTCAATAAACTCTTGTCATAAAACCGCAACAAAGATCAGTAAGAATCGGCATTAATTTATCTGTGAATACCCTTCAAGGATTGACTATGCGAGTTTCAAGTTTTTCACGACTGTCTGTTATTGCCATCAGTATTTTTGCCATTATATTCGTTGCAACGATGTATCATGTTGGCACTTCTCTTACATCAAGTAGAAACCAGTACGCCGAATATCATGCATTGAAAACGTTAACCACTGTGAAGTTTTATCGCACCATTGCAACCTATCTACAAACCGGTGATGCCAGCCTGCTCAATACCGCACAAGAGCAACTTAACAAAATAATTACACGCTCAACAAGCTTAGATATTGGTAACTTAAGCCATAACATTACCGAAGAAGCGGGCAAACTTAATAAAAATATTGAAACAAAGTATCGTGCCATGGGTAAGTTAAGTGGCAACCCACTCGCTTTGCTTCGTAACAGTGAACAGAACATGGTCGCTATTACTCACTCGCTGATAAAATATGCCGCTGAAAGTGAGGCGTTAGACGAACAGCAACGTATAAATTATTTAGTAACGATGAGCAATATTGCTCGCGCATTAAACCATTTAATCAACACACGTGAAAAGTTGTTTCTTAGTCAAAATATTAGCGACACCGGCTTTAAAAATGCGTTACAAGAATTAGCACAACGGCATCAACAATTAACAAATTATCCTTTATTGGCTATTTTTCTTGAAAGCGACAGTAATACCGATGAAGACGACTTTTTTTCCAATGATGATGACAAAGAAGACATCAGTGAAGAAGCGATTGATGAACTCAATTCACTCATTAATCGTTATCAAAGTGAGTTTGAAAACACCCTAAATTCACAGAATCAGCGCACCGCTGGCTTAGCACTGCTCAAACAAAATGTTACCGCATTAGAAGATATTATTCTTATCGCTGAAACAGAAATATTGAAGAAACAACAGGTGTTGAATCAGCAACTTTATCGAATAGTTATTGGTTTGCTGTCCTTTTTAATCTGTTTTTTAGTCGCCAATTACTGGTTGCAACGCAGCGTAATTTTGAATCCATTACGTAAATTAAGAAACGGTTTTGTGCAACTCGTTGAACAAGGAAAGGTTGATAACATTACGGATATTCCAGAAAAAACTGAATTGGGCGAAATATCTTCAAGCTTCAATAAAATGGTGAATAAACTTGCACAAGATGACAAAGCAAAAGCACAACAACTTGATTTAGTGGCTAAAGCATTAACAACGATGGAGAGCCAAGTTAAAAATATTTATCAATCATCAAAGAGTACCAGCACGCATGTGCAAGGTGCTCGCGAAATTATGAATGCATTAGGCCAAGCGACTGAAACGGTAAATGCATTGTCTGAGCAGGTAGTGAACAACGCACAAGCGACGCAACAGGCAATGGAAACAAGTCAAAGCCGAGTTGCACAAGTGCTCGCCGCAAGCGATTCAACCAGTATGGCTGCACAGCAAAGTAAAACCGCGATAACCTCACTTTTTCAATCTGTTGACAGTGTAACCTCGATAGTTGACGTTATTGGCGCAATTGCGGATCAAACGAATTTATTGGCGTTAAACGCCGCTATTGAGGCAGCAAGAGCAGGTGAACACGGCAGAGGCTTCTCGGTTGTTGCTGATGAAGTGAGGCAACTTGCCGGTAAAACTCAAGATTCGCTTAAACAAATATCTCAACGTTTAGATCAGCTACAAAGTGCAAGTAACTCGATTGAAAAAACAATTATCGATATTGAAAAAGCGTCGTACAACCAAAAAACAATTGCCGACCAATTACAAGAAACGGCTTTAGAAGTTACTGGCCAAGCAAAAATATCAGCCACCGTCGCCCAAGACTCTCTCACGCAAATAACATTGCAACGCCAGCACTTTATTGCGTTTGAACAAGCAATGAGTAATGTTGATGAAGAAGTGAGTAACTCTCAACAACTGGCTAATATCATCTCTATTGATGTGAATAACCATGTCAGTGATATTGGTTTAACCCTCGATAAAAGAGCCTAACGTTAAATAGTTATTTTAGTTATATTTACCGATAAATAGATGCATCTCTGCGTTCTATCTTCTAAAATAAGTGTAGTAATGAGATTTTTTGAGACATTTATGGCAAAAGCACTTTGTAAATGGAAAAAAAAAGACATAGAAAAAAGTCTTCATGAGCTTGCGCACATTGTTGATAAGCCGCGTTTTATCTGCAAAGATTGTGCACGTTCTGCACACGATAAAGGTTTTTTATGTAAAGCGATAACGCTTCCTCTAAACCATCCACCGAGTTAACCCTTAAAATAAGAGAATTTTATGATTCAAGAAAATAAATCCATGCCATCAGGTGAGTTATCAGAGCTAAAAAATGGGAATATGATCACCCACAAGACCAATGAACTTTTTGCCAACAAAAAAGTGGTGTTATTTGCGGTACCTGGCGCTTTCACACCAACATGTTCAGCCGCTCACTTACCCGGTTATGTTGTATCAGCTGACGAATTAAAAACCAAAGGTGTTGACGCCATTATTTGTTTATCGGTAAACGATGCCTTTGTGATGAATGCTTGGGGTGAAGCACAAAATGCCGAAAATATTATGATGCTTGCCGATGGTGACGGTAGCTACACGAAAGCACTAGGTTTAAGTATGGAAACAGCTGGCTTTGGTGGCTTACGTTCTCAACGTTATGCCATGGTCATTGAAAATGGCATCGTTATTAATTTACATGTTGAAAAACCTAAAGAATTTGAAGTCAGTAAAGCTGAAGCTATTTTGAAAACGCTATAAGTTAATGATAATGATTTGTGTTAGTTATCATATTGTTTTTTATATGTTTTAAATTTATTTATTATGAAAAATCATACTTTTTAGCTTGTAACACACGCACAGAACAGGCAAAATTCACTCATATTTCTTAATGAGGCACCATCATGTTAAAACCTGAAATGGTCAAACAACTAAATAATCAAATAAACTTAGAGTTTTACTCGTCAAACTTGTACTTACAAATGAGTGCTTGGTGTGAAGAAAAAGGCTTTGAGGGTGCCGCAACATTTATGCGTAAACATGCGGCAGAAGAAATGGACCACATGACACGTTTATTCACTTACGTAAGTGAAACTGGCGCGTTACCTATCATCGGTACGATTGAGTCACCACCACATGAATTTGAGTCATTAGCTGACATATTTGAAAAAACATACAAGCATGAATGCCACATTACTGAACGTATCAATACATTAGCGCATCAGGCATTTACAAACCAAGATTATTCAACGTTTAACTTCTTGCAGTGGTATGTCGCAGAGCAACACGAAGAAGAAACTTTATTTAAAAGTGTTTTAGATAAAATTAACTTGGTTGGCCACGACGGTCATGCGTTATTCTTTGTTGATAAAGATTTAGCAGAAATGGCTAAAACGGGTACAACAAGCATCATGACTGGCGCTCCTGTTTAATAACAATCAATAAAAACATCAAAAAAGGCTTCAGTTTGAAGCCTTTTTTATAAGTTATCTTTATAGTTTTTTAAGTTCAGTGAGGTAAAAACACGTATCCTTCGCTACGAAAAGACTTTATATGTGAATGCTCAGAGTTAATCTGTAGTTTTTTCCTAATCGTTAAAATGTGCATATTGATACTTCGGTTAGATTCATCAAGGCTGCGATTAAAAATGTGCTTGGCAATACTTTAGCGAGACACAATATTAGGAAAATCATTCATTAATAACCAAAGTAAATTAAATTCTAATCCTGTAAGCACTACTGCCTGATTGCTGCAATAAACTTCTCGCCTACCGAACAATATTTCAACGCCATCAATCACTATTCTCTGCGAGGAAGGCATTATAGTGTTTGATCAAAGAAGCTAACTTTATAGCCAGTAGGAGCAGTATTATCAACTTCAGTCATTACTATTAAAAATTTCATACTATTTATACGATGTATATACTTTTGAATATTCATTAACTCACCTAACTCTTTATTGTTATCACTGCTTCATGGGCAGTTCAAATATCACCAGTGAAAATGTTGGCAGTATCGAGAGCAATAGAGTCACTTGTTACAAATTAGTTCTTACCTTTAGACAATCTTTGCACTTCTTTATCTTGGTCATTTTTGTTTAAGTAACATCTCGTGTAATACCTCAGCTATTCAATATATAATGAGCATGACAAATAAAGTTCAACTTAAAATTATAGGAAAATACTTTGCAAATTGACGTATTAGTTATTGGTGCCGGTGCAGCAGGTTTAATGTGCGCGGCAACTGCCGGTTATCGCGGTAAAAAAGTGGTAGTGGTTGATATGGGCAAAAAGCCTGGCCGTAAAATACTCATTAGCGGTGGCGGACGTTGTAATTTCACTAATGAAAATGCCCGTGCTGAAAACTATATTTGTCAAAACCCGCATTTTATAAAATCAGCGTTAAGTCGTTATTCAGCACAAGACTTTATTGAGCTCGTTGAGCGTCACGGCGTAAATTATCACCATAAAACGTTAGGGCAATTATTTTGTGACGACAGTGCAAAAGATATTGTTGATGTTTTGATGACCGAATGCGACTGGGCAGGTGTAGAAGTAAAAATGCGTAATGAGGTGCTTTCAGTTACAAAAACTGAAAGTGGTTACCAAGTAAATACAACCGAAACGAGTTATACCTGTACTTCTTTAGTGGTTGCTTCGGGTGGCTTAACCATGCCAAAACTTGGCGCGAGCCCAATTGGCTATAAAATAGCAGAACAATTTGGCTTAAAGGTTTTACCTACAACCGCAGCATTAGTGCCTTTTACCCTGCATGACCACGATAAAGCGCGTTTTGACGGATTGTCTGGCATAAGCATTCTTACTGAAGTGTCTAGTGATAGTGGCGACAGCTTTAAAGAAAATATTTTATTTACGCATCGAGGTTTATCTGGACCTGCTATTTTACAAATATCGTCTTTTTGGCAAGCAGGCCAAGCAGTCACCATTAACCTATTACCTGATCACAACCTAAGTGAGATAATCGCTGATTGGCGCCAGCATCAAGCACAAAAATCGATAAAAAACTTACTCGCAACCATACTACCCAAGCGATTTATTGAGTGCTTAATTGAGAGTAAAGATATCCCCGACAAAGCAGTTAATCAACTCAGTCATGCAGAAATTCAAGCACTTCATCCCTTTATGCACCAATGGCAAATAAAACCTAACGGTACAGAAGGTTATCGAACGGCAGAAGTTACCCTTGGCGGCGTCGACACTGACGAGCTATCTTCCAAAACCTTTGCAGCAAAGAAGAGTGAAGGGTTATATTTTATCGGTGAAGTAATTGACGTAACCGGTTGGTTGGGTGGCTATAATTTTCAAGCGTGCTGGGCTCAAGGTGTAGCGACAGGTTTGGTGGTCACTTAATCAAACGCAATAAAGCCGCTAATATAAATAATATCTTGCTGAGTCTGCGGCTCAGCGCACAATCACTCGTCCTATAATGAGTAAATGAATAATGCAAGCAAGCAATCAACCCTACTGTCCACTTTGTAATAATCAGAATTTATGTGGTGTAAGTAATACCACAAAGCCTTGTTGGTGTACTCTCGAAAAAGTGCCTAGCGCATTAATTCAAGGAGTACCCGATGCAGAAAAAGGTAAAAGCTGCATTTGCCAAGCGTGCATTAAAAAATTCAACTTAGCTCAAAAAGATAGCTTTATATTACTTTAAATAACACCTTAATCACTGATCATTTTGTATAAGCGCTTGTTACTTTTAACCTGATTAGGTATTTTAAACGCTCATTTAGGCGCCTAAATTTTGGGGTGTTTTTATTGCTAATCATACTGTTTACTATACTTGTATCACTTCCCTAATAACAATCAAAAACAAGGAAAGATTAATGTCTATCGTTACCGATGCAACTCAAATAAAGACAACCTTCATTGCACCAACCCAGCCATGGAGTGCTAAAGCAACGTTAGGGTTAACCGCACTGCTTTTCATCTTATACTTTATTATATCAATGATGTCTCTTGCCGTAGGCACATGGATAGAGGCCACCACATCAGGTGTTAGTTTAGAAAGCGTTCAAGTATTTGGAGCAGGCATAGGCCAAAAGTTAGCGCTTGATGGCGACTTTAATGCCATTAATTATCTTGTCACGGCCTTATGTTTATCGCCTATTATCTTTCATTTTGCCAATCGAAAAAAAGTAACCACGGCGCCGGCTTACTTAGGTTTTGATAAACTGCCCAGTAAAACTCAATTCATTAAGTTTAATCTCGCCATATTGGGCTATTTTATATTTTCATACTTTGCATCAAACGCCCTCGATATAAAAACACCACAAAGTATGATCAATATTTATAACAGCACTGATTATCTGTTTTTATTATTTATTGCCGTAGTGATTGCTGCACCTATTTTTGAAGAACTTGTTTTTCGTGGTTTTCTCTTTAAAGGATTAGCAAACTCACCGTTAGGCGTTATTGCGACCATTATTATTACGAGTATCTTATTTACGCTGATTCATGCGGGTCAGTATGATTTAACAATATTGATGGTGTTATTTCCTTTAGCGATTATTTTTGGGGTATCTCGCTACCTTAGTGGCGGTATTTATTTACCGATTTACTTACACTTTATCAATAATTTATATTCCAGTGTAGATATGTACTTGTTTATGGAATAATTAAGCTATTGATAATAATAAGAAAATAATAATCCAATAGCCTAACTTAAAAAAAGCCAGGTGTGAAAAGATCATACCGTAAGACAATAGTTCACAAGGCTCAATTAGGCATGCCAAATGAAGCCTTGTGAGATGAATTCATCACATAATTAAATAAGAGCGTAGCAATGAACGAACTTTATCCAGAAATCACGCCGTTTGATCACTTTTTATTACCCGTTGGTAACACGCACCAGTTGTATGTAGAGCAATGCGGTAATCCCGATGGCCAACCCGTTGTTTTTATCCATGGTGGGCCAGGAGCTGGATGTTCAGCCAATGATCGACGTTTTTTTGACCCAGAAAAATACCATATTATTTTATTTGACCAACGTGGCTGTGGGCGTTCATTACCTTTTGGCAGTTTAGACAATAATGAAACTGATTTATTAGTCGCCGATATCGAGAAAATACGCCAGCATTTAACCATTAAAAAATGGCATGTTTTTGGTGGTTCTTGGGGCTCAACACTCGCTTTAGTTTATGCGCAAACGCACCCGGATTCGGTAATAAGCCTGGTGTTGCGCGGTATATTTTTAGGTCGTACCGAGGATACCCGATGGGCATTTGAAGGCGGTGGCGCTACACGAATATTTCCTGACTACTGGCAAGAGTACCTTAGTGCACTACCTGATGGTGAAAGCCAAACCAGTGCTAAAACAGCGTACGACATTATGATAGGAAGCGATAAGGTTGCCGCAGAGAAAGTAGCGCAGGCCTGGGCTAAATGGGAAATTCGTTGTTGTACCCTAAAGCCTAACGAAGAATTTGTTGCAGCACTTACTGGCGATGATTCATGTTGGACCTTATCTCGTCATGAAGCCCATTATATGGTGCATGGCTGTTTTCTAACTGAAAACCAAATACTGGAAAACTGTGATAAAATTCAAGATATTCCTATGGCTATTATCCATGGTCGTTACGATATTATTTGTCCTTTTGATAATGCTTGGCTCTTACATCAACAACTCCCTCGTTCAGTCTTATTTAGTACAACGTCGGGCCATGCTTCAATTGAGCCTGAAACCAAACATCAATTAATTAACGCAACCCAAAAAATGTTAAGCCTATAATATGATTTTACGGTAGCTTTTTGAATATTGACCATTACTGACCTTAACGTTATAAAAAGTACTGCTATAAAAAATAGTAATAATTCTCTACACTAAGCCAATAATTATACAATATAAAACGCTTAGGATTAAAAAATGAGAATTGCCCCCACAGTTCTTTTAGCATTAATAGTGGCTTTTTCAAGTCACTCATTACCTGTTAAAGACAACGTTACACATTATAAAGTGACTTTCGAAAACGCGGTTCATCATGAAGCGCGAATTTCGGTAACCTTTCCAGAAATTGAAAGCCAAGTTTTGACCGTTCAAATGAGCCGCACCTCTCCAGGGCGCTATGCTTTACATGAATTTGCTAAAAACGTTTATAACGTGACTGCTGTAAACAGTATGGGCGAGCCCTTAGAGATTACGCGACCTAACCCTTATCAGTGGGCAATCGACAATCACGATGGTGAGGTAACTGTAACGTACACCTTATTTGGTGACCGCGCTGATGGTACTTATGCTCAAATAGACAGAACACATGCTCACTTGAATATTCCTGCTACGTTTATGTGGGCATCAAACCATGAGAAGCGTCCTATAAAAGTCACCTTTGAACCTTTTAGTTCAACATGGAAAGTGGCCACTCAGCTACAAAAAACTCAAGATAAATATACCTTCACGGCCCCCAACTTAGCCTATTTTATGGACAGCCCAACAGAACTTAGTGACCATCAAGTAAAAAGTTGGACTGTTCACTCAAGTGGTAAAGATTACCAAATTAACTTAGCTGTGCATCACAATGGTCTAGAGGAAGATTTAGTTGAATTTACCCGTCAAGCTAAAGCTGTAGTCGCCGAACAAATTAAAGTTTATGGTGAATTACCTGCTTTTGATTACGGAGAATACACTTTTATTGCCTGTTATTTACCCCACGTAAATGGCGATGGAATGGAGCATAGAAACTCAACAATTCTCACTAATAGCAAATCATTAGATGAAGGTGATTTCTCGCAAATAGGTACCTTATCGCACGAGTTTTTTCATGCATGGAATGTTGAGCGCATGAGACCTAAAGCACTCGAACCTTTTAATTTTAGTGCGCCTAATATGACCACTAACTTATGGTTTGCTGAAGGCTTTACCTCTTATTACGACAAGTTAATGATCCGCAGAGCGCAAGAATCAACGATTGATGAATACTTAACCATTGTTTCTGATATTGTTAATCAGGTTGACCAAGTACCAGGACGTAAGTTCTTTACACCTGAAGGTGCAAGCATGCTGGCAACGTTTACTGATGCTGGCACCTCTATTGATAAAACCAATTTTAGTAATATCTTTTTCAGTTATTACCGTTATGGGCGCGCTATGGCCTTGGCACTAGATTTGTCTATTCGCGAACAATTTCCAGAAAAATCTCTCGACGATTTTATGAGAAAAATGTGGGTGGATTTTGGAAAGCCTGAAATTCCTTACACACGTGAAGATTTACAAAGCACATTAGCCGCTTTATTAAATAACCAAGCATTTGCTCAGCAATTCTTTGAACAACATATTCAAGGGCAAGTTAAACCAGATTACGCGGCGCTGTTAAGCAACGCTGGATTAACAATAACCCATGCCAACCCAGATAAAGCTTTTTTAGGTCAGGTTAAATTTAACTTTAACGGTGAAGCTGCGATGATTTCTAAACCGGTAAAAATAGGTTCTCCACTTTATAAAGCTGGCCTTGAACGAAGTGACCAAATTGTTAAGCTGGGCCGCAGAGCTATTCGTAACACAAATGAGTGGACAAGCGCATTAGCGCAATTTAAACCGGGTGAAGACACCACCATTGAATATATTCAACGGGGTGAAAAACTGTCAACCACCATCACTTTTATTGAAGACCCAAAGCTGAATGTAGAAACGTTAACTGATGATGAATTAACTGCGTCACAAAAAGCATTTTTATTCGCATGGATTGGCGCAGACAAGGCTGAATAAAACACCAACAAGAGTAAATAAATTTATACACTATTTGCCGGTCGCTATTAAAGAAGTAACGTTAACCTATTTATTAACGTTACTTCTTTCAATTACTTATTGTGATTTTATTATTTAACATCTTTATATCTTATCTGCTACAAATGATAATCATTAGCAATAAAGACTTTGTTTTTGTAGCGAATCAGTTGTAACATATCAGCCATAATTTGTTGTTATGCTGAAAGCTATTTTATTTTAAAGCATCTTTTATAGGAATTTTTGTGTCATATTCCCAAGAAAAAATCAAAGAGTTTACCCACCCAATCATTCCTCTGTTAGGCGACCAATTAACATGGCGCTGGGAAGATAGATTCTCCGCTATGCTATCTGAATTTTCTCGTGATAAAAAAGACAAAACCCTTGTTGCGGTTCGCCAGCAATTTGAACACGAATGGAGTAAAAAAACGGTAAAAAAAGCGCCACAAGAAATTAAAGAACACTTAGGTCCATTAATTAAACTCAATAAAGATCAACTTGTTTTAGCGCGTCCTGCTACCGATTCAACACCAGCAATTATAGCGTTGTGGTGGCCTTGGGGACATGGCGGCACATATTCACTACGCTTGGCTGTGTTAGATTCACCTTACGAATATAGTGAACCTTCTGCTAATGAAGGAACGCTGCTTAGCCGCTTAAAAAACATATTTACATAGCGCGAAGTTTCTCATAAAAATAACCTCTGTAGGCTAGCTCCTTAACGAGGTGTTACCTGCCTACATGAAAATTCACACCTTGCTCTGACAATAGGTTGATAAAGTCTCTTTTACTGCACTGTGCCACTTGCTGGCAAACAATCAGATATTTATCTATAGCAGGCTGATAGTCTTGCACTGCAGCCTCTTGTAACCAAAATAAAGCTTGGTTTAAATCTTTTTCTCCATGCTTACCGGTGATGTAAAGTTCAGCTAAGTTAACTTGTCCAAGCTTATAGCCTCTTTCAGCTGAGATACTAAATTTCTCGAAGGCTAATTCAATATGGTTATCTATATAACTTGCTTCTAAAAAAGCTAAGCCTGAATTGTTCTGTCTTGCGCCGGGGAAGTAAGTACTGCTTAAAAAACGCTTTGTAGTGGTTACCAAAAGCATGCCGCGTAATCTGTTATTAACGGGTCTTTCAACACGATAAATAGCGCCTTGTGCACGCATTTTTGTTAGTTCAGCGAAGCTGTAGTGATATTTTTTTCTTGAGAAAAAACTGAAATGGGTAACATGACCCACTCTAATACTTTCATCTGCACCATGCTGCATGCGATAAAACAATCGGCTATAGACCACGGTTGCTATATCACCGGTAATATCAGTAATCTTCCCAATACGGTATTTTTCATTGGGTCGTAATTCACTAGAAAGATAACGAAAATCAACATGATAAAAATCATTAACCGCGGGGTTTTCAATAAACTGATTAGACAATTGATGTTTCTCAACTTCTCCCTGTATTAAATAACCTAAGAGCATTATTGTTAAGAGCGAACCTAAGAATTTGCTGATCAGTCGCCAAGCAGGAAATAGATTTTTCGATAACTCTTTTATCCGCTGTTTTGGCAAAACATTCACATCAGCTTTGCTCCAACATTGCTGGCATTGAATAACCGTGGTTTTTTTAACAGGATAAAAAGGAATACTTTCAATAAAAAAGAAGGCATATTTAATCACCCCTTTCACCTGATGATGCTTACAACCACAATCAGGACAAGTTAACTCATTGATTATATGGCCTTCAATTATTGATTCACTGTATTCCATTTTATACTCTTTTTTTATTCCATTATTTCTTATACCATTGGTATAAAAATCATACAAGCATTAATTACGAAGGAATTAGTAGATAATACTTGTAAGATCTTTATCACTCGCTATTCTTCAGTGAATCAATAACGGGCTTGTTAATGTACTGCCGCAAAGGAAAGTAACAGGCAAAAAATGCCGTCAATGAAATCAACGCTAAGGTCAGAATAAGTGGTGGTATTGAAGCCATTGAAAGGTAGTTTATGAGCAACTCACTAAAGTTTAAATATAACGTAACCAGTAACAAACCACTCACCAAAATACCAAAAAACAATGCCTTGATGTTATCGAAGAATATCAATTTAACAATATCATGCTTTTTAGCCCCAATGGCCAGTCGTGTGGCGATTTCAAAACGTCTAATTTGCGTGCTGTAACTTAAAATTCCATATAAGCCAATGGCGGCTAATAAAAAGGTAAATATCGCTAACACGCCACTGGTAATGGCGGTGGTGTACTGGGTAAACAGCATATTGGCTTGAACGTCAGATAATCGTTCAAGGCTCGATAAGGTAAACTTATGGGTTACCAATTTTACGGTATTAACAACTTGCTCGCGACTCAGGTTTTGTTGTGGTTTTACTTTAATTAAAAAGTTATCAGACCCTTTCCATATTGGCCAGTAAGCTTGTGCCGGTGCAACGGCTTTATTAGGCAGATTAACGCCAGCAACTACCCCAACAATCGTTCGCATAACGGCGTTATTTTCTCGGTCAATTTCGTTTTCCATCGATATTTTCATGCCAACTGCATTGCCGTTAGCCGCTAATTGTTTAGCAAAAACATCGTTAACAACAAAAACTTTACGACCCATTATAATATCTTCTTCACTAAACCAATCGCCAGCTAATAAAGGCTGTTCGAGAAGATGAAAAGAATTATAACCCGATTCATCTTGAAGCTCCGCGCTGAAGATTGTCTCCTGACCTAATAAAGTAAAATTGGCGGTATTTGAGTTCATCGGGGAATTAGATTGACTCACTTCGCTGACTTCAGGTAATTGTAATAAGGCGTTTTCGATTTCCTTAAGCAGTGACAAAACTTCATCACTGTTCCATTTTAATAAGCTAGATCGAGAGAGATCTAACGTATAAACCTGCTCCACATTGTATTTCATTGGAGTGTTAATGATTGACGTTGACTGATTGAACAAACTTAAGTTTGCAAAAACTAATAAGGTGGTAACCGCTACTTGGCTAATGATCAGTGCTTGACGTACTTTTTTAGATACTTGCACCCCTGAGCCTTTACCACTACTTTGCAAACTACTATTTAACGCTCGATAATTAATAACATTACTGCTGAGCTTAGAAAAAATTAACACTAAAATAACCAAACAACACAAGGCGGAACTTAAGGTAAAAGCATTAATGGCTAATTCATTAACGCGTGGTAGAAATTCTGCGAGATAATACTGTAATAAAGCAAAACCCAAAGACGTAATCACTAAAGCTAGCGCTAAAGAAGCCAACATCAATACAATAGATTCAGCATAAAAACTTTTGAAAATGTGTTGTTTAGACGCACCAACCGCGGCATTTATTGCCAATGATCTTTTTTGTTCAATGGCACGAGCAATAAATAAATTACTGATATTAGCAAAGGCGATCACTAATAACCCTAATACGGCAGCGAGTAATAGGTACATTCGTTGTTCGTTGTCTCCAATGATAATCGATTTCAGAGATTTTAATTTTAAGCTTACGGTCCAATCTTTATAAAAAGCCATAGAGATAACATTTTCTTGCCACAAGTCATTTAAAAAAGGACTGATTTTTTGCTCTGCTTGAGTCTGAGAATAGCCCTCTTTTAACTTACCGACATACGCCAATTCATAAAGCACATTTCCCCAAGCGCCTTGGTAGTCTTTGGCTTTAAAATTATAATCCCATGGCAGCCAATATTGTGTTTTTCTACCGGGAGTAAAGATTTCAGGCTCAATAAAGTGTTCGGCAACCACACCAATAATATTAAAACTAACGTCATTAATGGTTATTTTTTTGTTTAAAACGTCACGATTTCCGTTGTATGCTAACTGCCACATATCGTAACTGATTAAAGCAACAGGACTGTTACTGTCTTTACCTTCACTTTTATCGAATGCTCGACCCAGCGCAATAGGCGTTGCCGTTAAAGAAAAGAATTCAGGCGTTACAAAAGTGGTATTAACAAGTGGTTGTGCTGGATCAGAGGCTAATAAACTTTCACCAAAACAAAGCAATGCTGATTCACTAAAAACGTTTTGCTTTTCATAAAAGTGAATCATACCAGGGTAACTAAAACTACTGTTACGTAGCTCACCAAAATTGTCAGCTAAACCATGTTCCACCCAATAAAGTTTATCTTGTTCAGGGTACGGTAATGGTTTTAACAACATGACATACGCCAGCGTTAACACACACAACAATGCACCTAACGTAATGCCCATGGTGGAAACAACGCTAAGCACAAAGCCTGGTTTTTTCTTAAGGCTTAAAAATGCTTGTTTTAATTGATAGAGAAATAAATTCATTCTTGACTGCCCTTTAAAGCATGGATCACAGGTTTGTTGATGTATTGTCGCAAAGGTAAATAACAGGCAATAAATGAAATAAGAGAAATAAGCGCTAACGTCAATATAAACAAGGGTAATATTTGCAAGTTGAGATACTGTTGAAAACTTTCGCCAAAGCCTCCCCATACGCTAAGCAATATCATCATACTAAGCCCTACACCAATAAAAATCCCCTTGGAATTATCTTTCAAAATTAGCTGTATAATATCTTGTCCTTTCGCGCCAATCGCCAACCGTGTACCTATTTCAAAGCGGCGAATTCGAGTATTGAAATCAAGCACACCGAACACCCCTAATGCCGCCAGAATAATGACCACTAAAGTAATAATACCCGTGGTAAACAAAGTTATTTTTTTATTCAGCAGTAGTTGTTGATAGTTTTCAGTGAGGCTTTGATATTCATAAATAGAGTACCTTGCGTCAGCCCTTGTAATTATTGTTACTAATTGCTCCCGCGGTAATATTTGATCCGCTTTAAGTTTCACCATAAAGCCTGTCCCTCGGCCTAGTTTACTTGGGCGATAAAGTAGAAAATTATTGTTCATTTCAGGCCGTTCACTATTGGGTAAATGAATATCAGCAACAATACCTTTGACTATCAATAGTTCGTCACGAGATCCTTTTATTTGTTGCCCGATAACTTCACCAAACTGTTTCAACTGCTTTGCTAAGCTCTCATTAATAATAACCACATTGTCATTGTTATTAAGTTCACTGCTAGTGAAGTAATCACCCGAGATCAAAGATTGCTTTATCATCGAAAAATAGTGTTGATCAATCTCTTTCTGCTCAATAGAAAACTCTAGCGCGTCTTTTCCTAAACCGAACTTTCTAACGCTGTAAGAAGACAAAGGCGAATTTCCCAGACTAACTGAACTCACCTGCGGCATTTGCAATAACTGCGCTTTTATTTGTTTATATGTCGCTTGTTGCTCTGCAACATTGGGGCGACCCGAGCCATTAAAAGCTAAAACTAAATGTTCTATTTGCTCAATATCAAAACCTGTTTCATGATTAACACTTTCATATGCTTGTTTAAACAAAACCATATTGGCAAAAATGATCAATACGGTCACCAATATTTGGCTCATGATTACGCCTTGCTGAAAAAAAGTCGATACTTTAACTCCTTGACCTTTATTGCTATTTTGTAGCGTGGTATTTAACGATGTGAACTTGAAATATTTAAGGGTTAACTTCGTTAGAATTAGTGTAATTAACAACATTGTGATCACTAAAATAAAGAGTGGCGTCAGCGAGATTGACAACTCGTCAATTCGATTAAATAACTCTGCTAGATAAGTTTTCAATAGAAAAAAACCAATGTTAGCAGTAGCCAATGCAACAAAGAATGCCAATATCATCAAGCAGGACGTTTCGACAAAAACTTGCATAGCACCTTGTTTACGATTCATACCCAATGACGCTTTTATTGCCATTTGATGTTGTTGTTCTGCACTACGTGCGACAAATAAATGACTAACATTGGTAACCGTGATCACGAGTAATCCCACAACAGCTAAAAATAGCAAAATAAGATTGGTGTGATTGTTTCCTGAAATCACATTGATTAGTGGTTTCATCTCAACTTTTAATGTCATCTCTTTAAAGCGAGCATTACCTACTAACTCTTGTTGCCAGCGCTCCGTTAATTGTGGTGTTAATATCATTTCAGCTTGTTTAGCCGTTAAGGTATTATCGAGCTTGCCTAATAAAAACATATTCGGCGCGAAATTCCCCCATACTTTACGTTTAATTTCAGAGACAGGATTAAAATCCCACGGCAACCATACTTGAGTTTTTTCACCTGTTTGATACAAGCTAGGTTCTATAAATGTCTCAGCACTTACGCCTACAATACGAAAGCTCACTCCATTAACGGTTAAGTTTTTTTCCAACACATCTACTTTCTGGTCATATAATGTTTGCCAAGTAGCAAAGCTAATAACCGCAACTGGGTTGTTCGTGTTCAATGCTTCGCTTGCTTCAAAAGTTCGTCCTAGTGCTATAGGAGGATTAAGTAAGCTAAAATATTCAGGGCTAATAAAAGCGTTATTAATTCTTGGCTGTTCGGCATGAGAGGTAATATTGGTATTTTCGTAAGCGATCATCGCCACTTTATTTAAAGCCGATTGTTTTTTATATAATTCAATAAATGCTGGGTATGGATACATTGAAATTTTGGGCGCACGCTCACTCCCTTTTATTTTACTTTCAACGACAAACAATTGTTCCTGTTCAGGGTATGGCAACGGCTTAAGTAACATCACATACGCAAGTGTAACCACACACAACAAAGCACCTAACGTTATTCCCATGGTTGAAACAACACTAACGACAAAGCCTGGCTTTTTCTTGAGGCTTAGAAATACTTGTTTCAATTGGTAGATAAATAGATTCATTATTCGCTTCCCTTTAGAGAATGGATCACAGGTTTATTGATGTATTGACGCAAAGGGATATAACAGGCGAAGAGTGATAACACACTTACCAAAGCTAATGTAACGATGAAAATAGGTAATAACTGTAGTGTTAAGTAGCGGCTTATTTGTTCGCTAAACCCAATTGTTAATAACAACAAAGCACCGATACTAACTAACACACCTGATAATATTGCACTCACATTGTCTTTAATAATCAGTTTGATCACGTCGCCACGTTTAGCGCCCACAGCTAATCGAGTACCAATTTCAAACTGACGCATTTGCGTGCTATAACTAAGAACACCATAAAGACCGATAGCTGCTAAGAAAAAGGTTAATAACGCTAAAAACCCAGTCGTTGTTAACACCATGTAGTGAATAAAAAGCATTTCATTTTTTTTATTATGGTCTGTTTCAAAAAGCTGTACGCGGTATTTACTGGTCACCGTTTTTAAAAATGATGCAAATTCTTGCCTTGAAAATTTGGCCTGCTCTTTTAAACGTATAACTATGCGACTACGAGCACTCACCCCTGGAAAATATATCCGGTTTTCGTTTTCTACTTCCCCAGGCTTCTTAAAGCCTTTAATCACTCCTGTTATGGTGTAAATGTATTCACCAAAAAACTCTAACTCTTTGCCAATTGCACTACCCGTAGGCGCGACTATTTTGGCAAAGTCTTCGTTAACAATAGCAATTTTATTTTCATCGAGAACATCGCTTTTACTGAAAAAATCGCCTGCTATTAATTTGTGCTGATAAAGAGCAAAATAATCATTATCTATTTTTAAACTGCTGCCCGGGTAGGTAGTCTCACTGCCTTTAACTCTTGCCTGCCTTATGCCTTGACCAACGATAAAAGGTGAACCATTTGCCAAACTAACTCGCTCAACTTGCGGTAAAACTTCTAAAGCCGATTGTATGTTTTTATTTATCTGAATTTTTTCTTCATCTGTTAAAGTGGTCGTTGGGTCTGTCGACATTTCAACATGAATAGTATTTTCGATATTTATGCTAAGCGGGTTATTAATAACTTTCCATGTATCTATAAATAAATTGAGATTAATAAAAACCAACAGCGTCGCTATCGCTATTTGGCTAACAATAAGGAATTGACGCTTACCTTTAGATACTTGCTTACTGCCTCCTTTGATGCCGCTTTTAAGTTGAGTATTTAAATTTTCATGGTCAATACTTTTACTTAATAGCTTGGCAAAAATCCAAGTAAAGGTAAAAAATATCAATCCGGTGAGGCAAAATGAAAAGTAGCTAAATGATAATTCGTTAACGCGAGGGAGTATTTCTAAAAGATGCTTACTAAGTAGCTCAAAACCCACTAGCGCAACAACAAAAGCTAGCAGTAATGAAGAAAACATCAACAAAGCAGCGTCGCTTAGCATAGTTTTAAAGAGTGTGCTTTTACTTGCCCCAAGCGAAGCGTGAACACTGTAAAGCCCTTTTTGTTCAGCCGCACGCGCCATAAATAAATTAGCGATATTGGTAACTGCAACCAATAACACACCTAATACGCCAGCAATTAACATAAAAATAATATTGTTTGAATCACCAATGAGTATTTCTTTCAAAGGGGTTAACTTCATTTGAATATTCTTCGATGAATAATATTCAAATTCACTTACCATTTCTTTCCATGGTAAATTCACTAATGGCGTTATCGTTTGCTCTACTTGTGAAGAAGAAAGACCTTTAATTGTTCGCCCTAAAAACATAGTATCAAGTGACATTGAACCGGTTTCTTTTCTGCGTTCAGCACTGATATAGTTATAATCCCATGGGAACCAAACATCGGTTAACGGGTGCTTTATATAATAAGTTTTGGGTTCGACAAATCGCTCAGCCACCACACCGATAATACTAAAGCTTACATTGTCTACAACGAGTTTTTCATCAAGAATATCAATACTACCAGCAAACTCGTTTTGCCAAGTGTCATAACTTAAAATAGCCACGGGGTTATAACTATCAAGCTGTTCATCAATGCCAAATGAACGGCCAATAACCATGGGAATATTCAATAATTCAAATGTTTCTGGTGTGACATAAGTGGTTATTACTTGCGGTTGTGAAGGTTGTGAAACAAGCACATTCTTTCCATATGCTAATAAAGCAGCACTTTCGAAACTGGTTTGTTTACGATACAAGTTTACTAATGAGCGATAATTAAAAGCGCTAAATATTTTCTTTTGATCTTTATCTACGACCGTCGATTCGACTAAAAACAATCGCTCTTGTTCAGGGTATGGTAGCGGCTTTATTAACATCACATACGCAAGTGTAACCACGCACAACAAAGCACCTAAGGTAATTCCCATGGTTGAAACAACACTAAAGACAAAAGCCGGTTTTTTCTTTAAGCCTAAGAACGCTTGTTTCAATTGGTAGATAAATAAGTTCATTATTCGCTTCCCTTTAAAGCATGGATCACAGGTTTGTTGATGTATTGACGCAAAGGAAAGTAGCAGGCAAATAACGACAACATGCTGATCATCGCTAAGGTCACCATAAACACTGGGAGTAACTGTAAGGTGATGTAGTGATTTACCTGTTCACTAAAACCAATGGTTAATAGAGACAACACGCCAACACTCAGCAATACGCCCAATAATATTGCACTGGCATTGTCTTTAATAATAAGTTTGACTAAGTCAGCACGCTTAGCGCCCACAGCCATGCGGGTTCCTATTTCAAACTGACGCATTTGCGTGCTATAACTTAAAATGCCATACAGGCCGATACCTGCCAAAAATAATGTCAGTAACGCCAGAACTGCCGTTGTATAAACGGTGATTGTTTCACGAAACAGGCGCTTATCTTTGAGTTGTTCTAGTGCACGATAATTAAATACCGAATAATTTAAGTCGATTTCATTTATAAGATCTGCAATTTGGTCCCTGCAGAGGCTTTTACCTACTTGGTATTTTATTAATAACATTTCACCATAAGGGTGATTGGGCATATAGATACGAGGAACAATACTTGATTCCCCCGGCATTAAAATACTTTTAACAACGCCAGACACCGTTAGAGTTTCATTGCCCGAAGTGATTAAATGTAGACCTATTGCTGACCCTGACGGAGCCAATTTTTTAGCAAACACATCATTAATGATAATAAAATCGCTTTGATTTTTAATGTCTGCTTTAGTGAAATTATCACCTTCAATAATGGTTTGATTTATCATATCAAAATAGTTTTCATCAACATCTTGTACTGACGGTGAATAATTCTCATTGGTCAGTGAATTCGATACACTCCGACTATGACTGAAACT
The DNA here is from genome assembly GCF_014076845.1 of Colwellia sp. MB3u-41. Taxonomy (GTDB): domain Bacteria; phylum Pseudomonadota; class Gammaproteobacteria; order Enterobacterales; family Alteromonadaceae; genus Colwellia_A. The sequence goes on along the minus strand of NZ_JACGUT010000077.1, from coordinate 33,885 downwards.
TAATGGGCTTAATGATCGACTAACAGCAGAAATTTGGGGGTGTAAACTCAGCTCAGCTTTAATTAACGCCATCGTGGCATTACCTTGTTCTATTGAAGGAATTTCTTTGGTATTAGAAATAACATGCAATGCATTGATATTGTTGAGTTCAAAACCTAGATCTTGATTAATGGCATCTGACGCATTGCTAAATAAAAGAATGCTAACAAAAATGAGTGCTGATGCTATAGCCAATTGACTAACAATTAATATTGTTCTTAACTTGTTAGAAACCTGTACCCCGATATTTTTACTGCCCGACTGTAAGTTTTTATTTAACTGATGATAATTGACCATACTAATACTAGTACGCGCAAAAAATAAGCTCAGGATTACGGCTGAGGTTACCGCTACCAACAAGGTGACATAATTCAGTGATAATTCATTAACTCTTGCGATATGTTGTGCGACATTATGTTGAATGATTTCGAAACCTGCCATGGCAATCATTAACGCCACTATGGTTGAAAACCCCATCAGCAAGCTTGTTTCAGCAAATAACATTTTAAACAAATCTGTTTTTTTAGCGCCTATCGCTGCGTGTACGGCCAATTGTTGCTGCTGCTGAGCTGTGCGGGAAACAAATAAATTCGTCATATTGCCACTAGCAATCACCAATATTCCAAGGATACCGGCCAATAACAACCATAGCGTATTTTGGGTATCGCCAAGTATTACCTGCCTAAACGACTGTAAGTGCATTTCAACGTACCAGCCTTTAACAAAATCAATACCTACGCTATTCTGTTGCCAATGCTCATCGACTAAGGTTGTAATTTGTTGTTGTGCCTGCAAAACAGAAATATTATTTTTTAATTGCCCGACAAAGACGAACCAAGGAAAAGAGTACATTTCATCTTTTAAGTGATTACGAATATTGTAATCCCATGGTAACCAAACCTCTGTTTTCCTACCTGTCTCGTATATATCGGGCTCAATAAACTGCTCAGTTAATACCCCTATTATTTTGAAACTCGTACCACTGAACGTTATTTTTTTCGAAAGAATATCGGCTGTCTGAGAGAAATCGTTTAGCCAAGTGTCGTAACTAATAATCGCTACTGGATGATAAGTCTCTAGCTCTTCACTTTTTTCAAAACCTCTGCCATGGATGAATTGGCTATCTAATAAACTGAACCAAGCAGGGGTAACATAAGTCGTGGTTATTTTCGGCTGATACTCAAGCGATGTACTGATGTCATCGCCATAAAAAGCGATAGCCGCTTGATCAAAAATTGTTTGCTTTAAATACACGTTACGTAAACCCGGAGAGTTAAATTTTCGACTTTGTAATTCGTTTTTAGCATTGAAAGTTTGGTGATTAACCTTATATAACTTATCTTCATTTGAATAAGGTAACGGCTTCAACAATAATAAGTACGCCAGTGTAACCACACACAACAAAGCACCTAACGTAATGCCCATTGTTGAAAGAACACTAAAAACAAAGCCGGGCTTTTTTTTGAGACTAATAAACGCTTGTTTTGAATGGTGAATAAATAAATTCATTATTCACTTCCTTTCAAAGAGTGGATCACAGGTTTGTTGATGTATTGACGCAAAGGAAAGTAGCAGGCTAGAAAAGAAACAATTAAAATCAATGAAAGTGTCAGCATAAACAACGCCAGCATTTCCAAACTAATGTAAGGATTTAAATAGTGATTAAAATTAAGAAATAAGCAGAGTAATAATAAGGCACTTACGCCAAAGCCTATTAATATTCCGCCAGCATTATCTTTGAAAATCAACGTTATAATATTCGCTCGCTTAGCGCCAATAGCTAACCTTGCACCTATTTCAAAGCGGCGTATTTGAATGGAATAACTTAAAATGCCATAAATACCAATACCAGCAAGCATCAAACTCAATAACGCCACTACAGCAGTAACTATTGCGGTAACTATTTTATTAAACAAGCGCTGATAGCGAACGTCTTCCAACGTTTCAAGTTTGTCGACACTATATGCAGAGCTAACGTTTTTAATAATTTCAACCACTTGCTGTCTAGTTATTTCTTGTTCAACCTTCAATTTTATAAGTATTGATTTTTTTTCTCTTGCTAACAGGTCATAAACAGATGATCGAGGTATATATGCACGTTCTGCAATGTCATTTTCAGCTGGGACTTTCATACCTTTGACCACGCCAACGATGGTAAACACTCGATCTTCCCTGAAGAAAACTTTCTTGCCTATAACGTCACCTTTTTCAGCTAATTTAGCCGCTAATGTATCATTTACGATCATGATATTATTCTGAGATCGAATATCTTCGATAGTAAAATTTTTACCCACTAATAATGTTTGTTCTAATAATCGGAAATATTGCTCATCAATGATACGGTAAACCATGTTATGCTTTTCATTGCTTTCTTGTACCGTTAAGCCAGGCCACCATCGACTATAAGAAGAAAATGGTGATGCACTGTGAGTTATCATTTTAACTTGAGGTAACAAGGCTAATTCTTGATAAATTGACGCCAACTCAGCTACCCCTTCTTCCTCACTAAGCGCGACTGTTTTTGTAGGTGCTAAGGTTAAAGATGTGATATTTTCAATATTCAAATGGCTTGGTGTATTAATCGAATTTGTCGCCATTTTAAATAAATTCAGGCTAATAAAAATCAGTACGCTGGCAACCGTTACTTGGCAAATAATTAACAGTTGACGAAGTAGTTTAGGCAGTTGGCTGCCAATACCTTTACCACTACTATTTATAGTAACGGCAAGCGTTTTATTGTTCACGCTTTTCAGCGAAATTTTTGCGAAAACCCAAGCAAAAACAAATAATATAATTACTGAAGTAGTGAGCGTAAAATCATTAACAGACATCTCACTTGCCCGTGACAATGAAGCCCCTAAATTAGATTCGATTAACGAAAATCCTAGAGAAGTAATCGCTATAGCGATGAAAAGTGATAGAAAAACAAGTATTATCGCTTCACTAAAAAAGACATTGAATAACGCAGACGACTTGGCACCAATTGCTGCTTGTATAGCCATATTTCGCTGTTGCATAAAGGCTCTTGACGTCATTAAATTAGCAATATTGGTAAAAGCAATAATCACTAACCCGATAATACCTGCCAAAAGAAAATAAACTGACTCTCTGTTATCTCCTATGATCACTTTCTTGAAGTCATGCAAGACTATTCTTTTCGTTTTATCTTTAAAGCGCTTGTCACCCACTGTTGCTGCCAACCATTTTTCATTAATCAAGGGGGTCAGGCTACTATCTGCCTGAGGAGCAGTGAATTCATCAGAAAGCTTACCAATAATAAATCCATTACTAACTTGCCACCAAATTTTACGTTCGGCGACATCGGTGATATTAAAGTCCCAAGGTAGCCATAATTGTGTTTTTCTATATTTACTAACACCACGTTGATATGAATAGACTTGTGGCTCAATATAATCTTCTCCTGCAACGCCTATGATTTGATAAGAAACGTTATCGAAATCAATTTTTTTACCGAGAATACTCATATCCGAAGAAAAATTATTTACCCATGTTTCATGACTAATAATTGCCACAGGATTATATTGTTCAACTTTTTCTGTTTCCTGAAATGCCCTCCCCAACGTCAATGGCATATCTGTTAGGCTAAACCACTGCGGTGAAACAAAAGTAGCTTCCATCATAGGTAAATCATTTTGACTCAGTAAAACACCTTTTGTATAAGCCACTAAAGCCATTTGCGAAAAAACACTTTGTTCTTTATAAAGCGCCATTAAAGCTGGATAAGGAAAAGCCTCAAACATTAACGCCCCTTTTTCGTCGAGATGCTCATGTGATGCGACATAGAGTTTTTCTTGCTCTGGATACGGCAACGGCTTTATTAGCATCACGTACGCCAGCGTTAACACACACAACAATGCACCTAACGTAATGCCCATGGTGGAAACAACGCTAAGCACAAAGCCTGGTTTTTTCTTAAGGCTTAAAAATGCTTGTTTTAATTGATAGCTAAATAGATTCATTATTCACTTCCTTGTAAGTTGCTTATCGCAGGTGAATTAATAAATCGTCTTAAAGGTAAATAACAAGCCAATAACGAAAGAGTAGAAATTAATAAGAGTGTCGCGACAAACAGTGGCGCTAATTGCAGGGTGATATAAGTCGAAAGCTCAACACTAAAAAAGAAATACACACTCAATAAAATAACCAAACTAAACAATACACCTGCAATAATAGGCTTCACGTTGTCTTTTATGATCAGTAATATTAAGTCAAGGCGCTTTGCACCAACGGCCATACGAGTACCTAATTCAAGGCGGCGCATTTGGGTGCTGTAACTTAAAATTCCATATAAACCTATCCCCGCGAGAAAAAAGGTGATGAACGCTAAAGCTGCGGTTGTTACTGCAGTCGTTATTTCAGTAAACAAGCTTTTAGTAAGAAGATCATTGGCTGAATTGAAACTAAAGACAGAATACCTTGTGTCGACTTCAGCTAATAATTTACCCAGTTGTTGACGACTAACTGACTGACCGGATTTAAGCTTAAGCATAAAAGAACGACCACCCAGTCCATTGGGTAAATAGACTCTTGGTACACCTGAGCTTAAAAAAGTATTGTCAAAACCCGTGTAACTATCACTAGCAATAGTAATATCTTTAACTATACCTATTATTTTTAAGGGGTCAGGCGATCCCGTTGAGAGCTGCATGCCCAGCACATCGCCGTTAGCTTTTAATTGCTTAGCAAATGTTTGATTAACAATGATGACATTGGCTCCATCTCGGCGCCCCACATTTGTAAAATTATCTCCTTGCAATACTTGCTGCTCTATCAAACTAAAGTATCGATGATCAACACCCTTGGAATACGGTGTAGACCTTTCATTATTATCAATATTGATTAACGCTCTAACATAAAAACCACTAAGTGGTGAACTTCCTTGAGCAATAGATTCCACCTGAGGCAATGCGGACAGCTTTTCCATTATTTCGGCCATAATCTGCACCGATTCTGCATGGCTAGGAAAATCTGTTGATGAAAAATTCAGGGTTAAGGTCGATATATTCTCAGTGACAAAACCTATTGGTGCATTAATGCTCTTTACTGCACCTTTAAGCAAACCAAAGTTGGCAAAGACCAATACCGTCGCTAAGGCTACTTGGCTGGCTATTAATACCTGACGAGTCTTTTTAGATACTTGTAAACCACTGCCTTTACCACTGCTTTGTAACGTAGAATTTAGCGCATGATAATTGATCATACGCGTACTTAATTTAGCGAAAAACAACGCGAAAATAAGCGTGATCAATGCCGCACAACCAAAGGTTATTGGATTAAGTGTTAGCTCATTAACTCTAGGTAAAATCGTCTCCAGATATTGCTGCATAAGATAAAACCCACTCTTGGCAATCACTAATGCGAGGATAATAGACATAAACATCAGCAAACTGGTTTCAGCCAGCATCGCTTTAAATAAATGTTTTTGAGTGGCGCCAATTGCGGCATTAATGGCCATTTGACGTTGTTTTTCTACGGTACGCGACATAAACAAGTTAGATATATTGGCACAAGCAATTAAGACTAAAAAAATGACACCCGCTAACAAGATTACCGCAATAGATTCGCTCTGTCCGAGCATAACGTCTTTAACCGGACGTACCCGTATGTCGACTGACCAACCCTTAAAAAAGTCATCATCAGCAACACCTTCCTGCCAACGTTCGTTCACTAAAGGTGTTAAAAGTTGTTGTGCCTGAAGAGAATTAACGCCTATTTTCAATAAACCAATGAACATCAGGTTATCACTTACTTCACCAAAATTTTGTCTGCGCCATTCCCCTTCTTGGTTATAGTCCCATGGCAACCAAACTTGCGTTTCTCGTCCAATTTCAGACAATGCTGGTTCAACAAAATGCTTAGCCAACACTCCTACAATGCGATAACTCACACCACTCAGGTTAATTTTTTGCTCAAGGATATCAGCGCTACCATTAAAATTATGCTGCCAAGTGTGATAACTCAGCATAGCGACAGGGTTATTGGTATTGATCGCTTCGCTGGACTCAAACATACGACCCAACGCCATTGGTGAAGCTAAAACCTGATGTAATTCAGATGTAACATAGGCGGTATTAACAAGCGGTTGACTATTATGAGAAATAATCACACCTTGACCGTAAGTCATCATTGCTGCTTGCTCAAATGCTGCTTTACTTTTGTATAAATCCACTAACCCTGGATAACTAAAAGATTTACCTTGATCTTCCTTTTCTTCGCCAACAATTTGATGCTCTGCAACAAATAAACGGTCTTGTTCTGGGTAAGGCAATGGCTCAATCAACAATAAATAGGCTAGCGTTAAAACACACAGCAATGCGCCTAAGGTAATGCCCATGGTAGAAACAACACTAAAAACAAAACCCGGTTTTTTCTTAAGGCTTAAAAAAGCTTGTTTTAGTTGATAGGTAAATAAGTTCATTATTCACTTCCTTGTAAGTTGCTTATCGCAGGAGAATTAATAAATCGTCTTAAGGGTAAATAACAAGCCAATAACGAAAGAGTAGAAATTAATAGGAGTGTCGCGACAAACAGTGGCGCTAATTGCAGGGTGATATAGGTTGAAAGATCAACACTAAAAAAGAAATACACACTCAATAAAATAACCAAGCTAAGCAATAAACCGCTAATAATCGGTTTCGCATTGTCTTTTATAATCAGTAATATTAAGTCACCACGTTTAGCGCCTATTGCCATACGTGTTCCAATCTCAAAACGGCGCATTTGGGTGCTGTAACTTAAAATGCCATAGAGGCCAATGCCCGCGAGGAAAAAAGTGATTAACGTTAAAACTGTCGTTGTCACCGCGGTTGTAATTTGAGTAAACAGGCTTTGAGTAAGCATGTCATTTGCTGATTTGAAGCTAAATACAGAATATCTAGCGTCAACTTCGGCTAACAATTTACCCAGTTGTTGGCGACTAATAGACTGGCCAGCCTTTATTTTAAGTATAAAATTGTTGTCGTCTAGATTATCGGGCACATAGGCCCTTGGTATAGGCGCAGCTACATCATCGCTGCCAAACGGAGTATCGCCAGGAATAGCAATATCTTTAACAATACCTATTATTTTAAATTCAGGCTCATTTATCGATACTAGTCGCATACCTACGACATCACCGTCAGGTGTTAACTGCTTAGCAAACGCTTGGTTAACAATCATCGAATAGTTGTTATCTCGGCTATCTAGCTTGGTAAAATTTTCACCTTGTAATAGCGGTTGTTCAATTAGTTTAAAATATCTATGATCAATTCTTTTTAAATACGGTGAATGCCCTTCATTATCATCAAGTTTGGTTAGCAATTTAATACCAAAGCCATCTAAAGGTGAACTCCCATGCGCAATGGCTTCCACCTGTGGTAAGGTTTTAAGCTTTTCTATGATCTCAGCCATAATGGCTATGACCTCTTCCTCACTAGATAATGGGGTTGAAGAGAAGTTTAACGTTAACGTTGAGATATTATTAGTGGTAAAACCTATCGGGGTATTAATGGTTTTAACGGCATCTTTAAGTAAGCTAAAGTTGGCAAATACTAATAGCGTCGCTAATGCCACCTGACTGGCGATTAATACTTGGCGTGTCTTTGTTGATACCCGTAAACCACTGCCCTTACCACTACTTTGTAAGCTAGCATTGAGCTCACGATAATTGATAATACGCGTACTTAATTTAGCAAAAAATAATGCAAGAATAATGGTTGTTAGCGCCGCACAGCTAAGAGTTATCCGATTAAGCGATAACTCGTTTACTCGCGGTAATACCGCACCCAAATATTGCTGCATAAGATAAAACCCGCCCTTGGCAAGTATCAAGGCGAGTATGATCGACATCAACATCAGTAAACTGGTTTCAGCCAACATCGCTTTAAATAACTGTTTCTTAGTGGCACCAATCGCTGCTTGAATCGCCATTTGACGTTGCTTTTCTGCAGTACGTGCGAGAAACAAATTAGAGATATTTGCGCAGGCAATCAATACTAAACCAATCACACCCGCTAACAGCATTACCGCAATAGACTCACTCTCCCCGAGCATAACGTCCTTCACTGAGCGGACTCGCATTTCGATTGACCAAGCTTTGAAGAATTCCATATCAGCAACACCTTCTTGCCAGCGTTTACTCACTAAAGGGGTTAAAAGTTGTTGTGCTTGGCTTTTGCTAAGCCCTTTTTTCAATTGACCAAGAAATTTAAAGTTACCTTTTATGCTCAAAAAACTTTTTCTGCTTACTTGGTCAGTCTGATTATAATCCCATGGCAGCCAAACTTGCGTTTCACGCCCAATTTCAGCCAATTCAGGTTCAACAAAACCTTCTGCCAATACACCAACAATGCGATAACTAACACCCCTGATATTGATTTTTTGTTCAAGAATATCCGCACTGCCATCATATTTTTGCTGCCAAGTATTATAACTGAGCATAGCTACTGGATTATTGGTATCCAGAGCTTCGCTAGCCGTAAACATTTGACCTGTTGCCATAGTCGACGCTAACAGTTGATGTAACTCCGGCGTGGTATAAGTGGTATTAACCAGTGGTTGGTTAAGGTGAGAAAGGATCACATCTTGGTCATAATACATGATGGCCGCTTGTTCAAATGCGGCTTTACTCTGGTATAAATGCACCAAGCCAGCATAACTATAAGCAACTGTTTTGGTCTCTTTTTTATCGCCAAGAACCTTATGCTCAGCAACAAAAAGTCGATCTTGCTCAGGGTATGGCAATGGCTCAATCAACAATAAATAGGCTAGTGTTAACACACATAACAAAGCACCTAACGTTATACCCATTGTTGAAACAATACTAAAAACAAAGCCCGGCTTTTGTTTAAGACTAAGAAACGCTTGTTTTAATTGATAGGCAAACAGGTGCATTATTCACTCACCTTTAAGGCATGAATAACAGGATTTTTAATAAACGGGCGTAATGGCACATAACAAGCAAGAGCTGAAAGCAGCGATATTGCTCCCAGTGTGAGAATAAATAAAGGAAGAAGCTCTACGTTGACATAAGCACTTAAACTGTCACTAAAACCAAGATACAAAACAAGTAATACTATAAAGCTTACCGCTAAACCAATGCCTAATGCGCCAGCATTATCTTTAAAGACTAAGCTAACAATGTCTTTACCTTTTGCACCAATAGCCATGCGAGTGCCAATTTCAAAACGACGCATTTGGCTAGAATAATTAAGAATACCGTACAGACCTAAACCCGAGAGTAATAACGTTAAAATAGCCAATACCAGTGTCGTAACGGCTGTTGTTACTGAAGAAAATAATCGACGGTCTTTATATTCATTGAGTGATGTGAAAGTGAATAAACTTAATTTTTTATCAACGCTCTTCATGACCTCAATCATTTCATCACGATTAAATATTTGCCCTTGATGCTGATCTATTAGCAACATGTTTCTTGCCAAACTTGCGGGGTAATAGAAACGAGCATCTATTCTTTGGATGCCAGGCATATTAATACTTTTTACAACACCAATGACTTCAACACCATTTTTAAATTTAAAGCCAATTGCACTGCCATTTGGTGCTAATTTTCTGGCAAAAATATCATTAACAATCATCACGCTTCTGTTGTCTTTAATATCTGCCGCACTAAAGTTGTCACCTTCAATAATCGCTTGTTTGAGCATGCTAAAGTATTGATCATCAATATCTTTCCCTAGCACAGTATAACGATTGTCTGTTTCCGAAGCCGTTAATGCCAAAGTACCAAAGCCTGTAGGTCGCATCGCTTGGCTTACCTTTTTTATTTTCGGATGAGCTAATAACTCAGCTTTAAGGGCGGTGAGTTTTTGTGCTTTTATCTCGCTTTCAACATTGGGTAATGCCAATACGACCGAGGTAATGTTATTTGTTTGATAACCCAAAGGTTGGTTTACTAATTCACTGGCGTCTTTATACAAAACGACATTAATAAAGACTAAGGCGGTTGCTGTCGCTATTTGACTGCTAATTAAGATGTTTCGCACACGCTTTGACACTTGAATACCAATGCCTTTGCCACCTGATTGCAAAGTAGCGTTAAGCGCATGATAGTTAATCATTTTCAAACATAAATGTGAGAAGGTAAGTGTTAACAATATTAAGAGTAAAATAGAAACTGAAAATGAAAATGCACTCAGTTCAAGTTCATCAATGCGTGGTAGAAAATCACCAAGGTAATATTGTAATACGCTAAAGCCAACAAAAATAACGACCTGTGCGAGTAAAATAGCAGCAAACATTAACAGCCCTGTTTCAGCTAAAATATTGCGAAACAATTGTGCTTTAGAAGCACCTACGGCAGCAGAAATAGCAAGTTGTTGTTGACGTTCTACTGTTCGTGAAACAAATAAATTGGCGATGTTAGCACAAGCGATAAACAGTAAACCTAATGATCCAATCAATAATAAGTAAACACTGCGTTCACCATCGCTCACAATAAAAGATTTTAATGTTTGTGTTTCGAGTACGATCGACCAATTTTTAAAAAAATCATGACCCGATACCTTACTTTGCCAATTCTCATTGACGACCTTTGTTAGTATTTGATCAATTTGTGGCTTGGAATATTCCGCATATTGCTTATTCAGCTTACCAACATATATCAAACCGCTATCATCATTTCCCCAACGTTTTCGTTCTCGTTCGCTTACCGAATTATAATCCCATGGAAGGTATAACTCTGTTTTAAAACCAGCGCCGGCGAGTGGCGCTTCAATGTTATTTTCTGCGAGTACACCAATAATTCGGTAGTTATTTCCGCTTAACGTCAGGCTTTTTTCAAGCACATTAATGTCACCATTAAACTTATTTTGCCATGTTTCATAAGTTAAAACGGCAACGGGGTTATAACTGTTCACTTTTTCACTTTCTTCAAACCCTCTGCCTATCGCCATTTTTGCAGAGAACAATGAAAACCATTGCGGCGTTATAAATGATATTGCCACCATGGGCTCGCTTGGCAATGACGTAATTACCCCACCATCAACATACATTAAAACACTTTGCTCAAATAACGATTGCTGGTTATATAAATGCATTAAATTAGGGTAGGTAAAAGCACGGCCATCAATAGCATTTTCATTACTGATTAATTGATGTTCAACATTATATAAACGTTCTTGGTCAGGGTACGGTAAGGGTTTTATTAACATGACATACGCTAATGTCAGCACACATAATAAAGCACCTAGTGTTACGCCCATGGTAGAAACTACACTGAGTACAAAAATAGGTTTTTGCTTTAAGCTTAAATACGCTTGTTTAAGTTGATAGCAGAATAAGTTCATTTGTTAAGTTTTCCGTTGATCATAATGTAATATCTGCCGTCACCCTGAACTTGCCTACACGTATGTAGTTACTTAGGTTTAGTCTGGAACATAAACCTGTGTTTCAGGATCTGGTTTTTAAACTTTTCAACAACTTTAGATACTGAAATAAATTCAGTATGACGGTACAAAGTACTTATTGAGTTAGCCGATTTACCCGACCATTTTTGCTACCGGTGCTTGTAGAATAGCACCATCAAGAAGTTGCACTTTAGTACGCGCCATATCTGCATAGCGCGGATCATGCGTTACCATACAAATAGTTGTACCCGCTTTATTTAATTGGTCGAGTACATCCATAACTTGGTCAGCACTTTTTGAATCAAGGTTACCCGTAGGTTCATCGACTAATAAGACGGCAGGGTTTGCGACTAGGGCACGAGCAATAGCAACACGTTGTTGTTGACCGCCAGAAAGTTGGTTTGGTTTGTGACTAATACGGTGTGACAGGCCTACTTTTTCTAAACATTCTATAACACGTTTTTTGATTGTCGCGTTATTAGGCTTGTCGGCATGGTAGCGCAGTGGCAAAGCCACGTTGTCGAAAACTGAAAGCTCGTCTATTAAATTAAACGATTGAAATATAAAACCAATCTTTGCATTTCTAACTTCTGCAGCTTGATCCAGCGATAGGTCAGTAACATTGACACCTTCAATGAAATACTCACCACTGCTACTTACATCAAGTAAGCCCATAATTGATAAAAGTGTTGATTTACCACAGCCAGAAGGACCAGATATTGAAACGTAGTCTCCTTTATTAACGGTTAAGTTAATTGATTTCAAAGCATGTGTTTCAAGTTCTTCGGTTTCAAAAATTTTACCGATATTTTTTAATAATAAAATGGCTGTGCTCATGTACCTATCCTTTTGTAATTTTATGACTCAATTATAGAATCGAGATTTTTGCTGTTTTATAGTTACTTAAATCTGAAATAATAAATTGGTCGCCCAAGTTGGCTCCCGCACTTATTTCAATAAATCGTCCCGTTTTTTCTCCAAAACTTATGTCGACTCTTTTAGCTTCGGACATTCCTTCATTAAGCCGGTACAGCGCAGTTTCACTCTGCGCTTGCACATTGGCAGGTCGGTCGATGTAGTAAATGTTTTTCAGCACTTTAGCCGTGATCACCGCATCAATACTTTGTTCTGGCCTTGCACTTTTAGGGAGTTCCCCAGGGAATGATATCTCCACCTCGACGGTGTTTTGGTCAACAATAGGGTCAATGCGCTTAACTTTCCCCTTAATGAGTTCTTGTCGGGTATCAACGATAACGTTCTGACCAATGTTAACTAATTGCACTTGGTTTTGTGGCACGCGGATCAACGCAATTAATTCAGTAACACTACCAATTAGGGCGACTTCTTGCCCTGGAGACAAGCTTTGCCCTAAATTTACAGATAAACGTTGTAGCACACCGTCAAAACCGGCCTTTACCACTAATTTATTTTTCCGGTCTTTAGCGATGGTTAGTCTTTGTTCGACTTGCTTAATACGTTCTAGTTGTATATTTATCGCCTCTTTATGCACTTCTTTAAGCTGTTCATTACGTTCTTTAAAAATTTCAATTCGTTCTTTTAACTGATCTTCACGCAATATGCTTTCTTGATAGTCTATTTGTTTGACAATACCGCTTTTTACCAATTTATTTTGTGCGGTTAACGTCAAACGAGCCCCTTTATGCTGTGATACAAGTTCTAAATAATTTGACTTTTCGGTGAGTGTTTCGCGTCTTTGGTTTAATTTTAGTTGGCGTAAGTTAGCTCTTAACTCAGCTACTGAATATTCAGCACTTTGCACTTGTTGCTGCAGTTCTGGGTTCGCTAATTTTACGATTACGCTTTCTTTGGTAACGGTCGCGCCAGGTTTTAATACGATTTCTTCAACCGTTGCTTTGGTGAGTGTGGTAATTAATTGCAACTTATCTGAGGTTAACTTGCCGTATCCTTCCACGGTAACGTCTATATCTCCTTGTTTGACTGTTGCGAGTAACAGATCTTTTCTCGCTAGGCTGACATTATTAAGTGACGCTTTCGCATAACTTACCAATATAATAACAATAACAACGGCGATCGTTGCTATTACTCCTTTGTTATTGAGCAATGTCTTTTTAGGCTTTTGTTTTAAAATATCCACATTATTCTCTTGGTTGCTGCTTAACCGTCTTTCTATATATATAGCTAATTTCGTGCCAATAATATTTTTCTTATAAATCAATACGAAACATTAAATCGGCACCCCTACTTTCGTACTAGTTCAATAATGAACTAAAAAAATTTCGTTATTGGTACAAGATAATTCGGTGATTCCTTTTTACTTCATAATTTGTAGCCATTACAATTAATACTTTATATCTATTTGGGATAGACTCTTGCTGAAACATGTTCTTATTTGGGATTTACCTTTACGACTTTTTCATTGGCTATTTGCCTGTACCGTTATTGCCTCTTGGTACACTTCTGATCAAGACAATAATTTGATTGATATTCATATGAAACTTGGCTATTTCGCTTTAGGTTTACTTGTTTTCAGAGTTTTGTGGGGATTCGTTGGCACTAAACACTCGCAGTTTAGATCTTTTTTTCCAACACCTAAGGGCCTTATTAACTACATTAAGGATCTAAAAAACAATCAAGTTAAAGATAGTAGTGGTCATAATCCGTTAGGTAGTTTGATGGTTTTTTTGATGATTTTTCTCATCAGTTTACAGGCAATAAGTGGCTTGTTTATCAATGACGATGTATTTTCTTCTGGACCTTACTACGATAGTGTTAATAAAGAAGTAGAACAAGTTATGATGTTTTTACATCACAATGTCTTTGATTTTATGATTGCAGCCATTGCTATGCACCTATTGGCAATAGCCTATTATGAGCGAGTAAAAAAACAGTCGATAATACTCCCGATGATCACAGGAAAAAAGCTTGCCGCTAAAGTTGATAAGAAAAATGTAATCAAACACTCTAAGTTATCGATTGCGCTTTTAATGGTAATAGTGGCTGTGGGTTTTGTTTATTGGCTGGTTGTGCTGAATGCACCTGTTATAGAAGAATATTACTACTAATACCTTTTTTATTTTAACAATAGGTGATTACAGGCTGTTTTACACCGCTGAAATCACTTATGAATTTATGTTAATTAAACCCGAAACCATCAGACTTCAAAGTACCAAAGTCGTTTAAATGGTGGCGGGTTAAGCACTATTCTGCTTTAAAGTCATCATGACAACCGCCGCAGGTTTTACCTACACCACCAATCGCTTTTTTAATAAGACTTTCATCTCCGCTTAAAGCTGCTTTTTGCAAATTAGCCGATGCTTGTGTTAAATCGTCAATACGTTTTGAAAATGCGTCAGGTTGTTCCCAAATTTTGTCGAGTGCTTCAGTCTTCACTTTATGTGCCGAAGTGTTCGTGCGGGTATAATCTGCGATCATCAGTGATAATTGATTAATGCGTAAAGCATGCGTTGATACTTTTTCCGCGTCAAATTCAATTTTTCCTTTAGCCATACCGCCTAAAGGACCCATGTTGCTGCCCAATAAACTAAATATTGATTGGCGTAAGTCAGTCGCTTTTTCTGCATGTTTTAAAGAGCTTGCTGAGTTAGCGATTGCACCTGTCGCTAATACAGTAAAAATACTCGCGGCTACTACTTTTGTAAATAATTTCATTTTATTTATTGTCCTTATGGTAATTTTTATCACTATAGCAAAACTTCTCTATTAAATGACAATAAATATTATTTACAAATCAACATATTGTTACAAACAGTTTCATCGGTTCAATTTACTCAAATAAACAAAAGTTCATTTTCGAACTAGCGCCTAGTTCATAATTGAACCCACTGCTAGCTCCTATTGATGTTGGGTTTAGGTAGTATCATCATTACGGTAACGCCTTGTTGCGGTTGATCACTCTCGTTATTATTATGCAGTTCCATTACCCCATGATGCTGTTCAATGATATTACGACAAAAGCTTAACCCTATTCCTTGGCCTTGTGGTTTAGTTGAATAGAGCGGAACAAATAAGTTGTTCATGTTAGAGAATCCATGGCCATCGTCGGTAATTTCAATAATGTAATATTGATCTTCTAAAGTAAGGCTAACCGCTATTTCAGTGGCGCCTGCCTCTTTAGCATTTTTAAATAAGTTAATAAAAATTTGTTCTATAAATTCGCCATCTGCCCAAAATTCATTAACACGTGCGTTGAGGGTAATGTTTATATCAGTGAACAAACCTGAAACAGACCTAATAACATGCTCTACAGACAACCACTGGCAGTTTATTTGTAGTTTTTGTGATAACGACGAATAACGGTTCACAAAAGATTGTAAATGCAAACAACGCTCGGTAATCACACCAAGTACCATTTTGTCTCTTTCGTTGCTTGCTTTATCTGCTAGCGTCTCTGCCATTGAAGATACCGGTGTTAATGAATTACGGATCTCATGGCCGAGTACGCGAATGATTTGTTGCCAGGCATTTAATTGGCTTTCTCGTAATGCGGGTTCAATATCAATAAAAAGCAGCAGTTGATGGTTTTCACCGTCATCTATAAATTCACTGTGACGTATTTGCCAGCGATTTTGTTTCGCTTGTTCTATGAACTTCCAGTGTCCATCATTGTAATGTAAACCCAATAAATCGGCAGTGGCGTGACGAAACATTTGCCATGGTTGCTTAAATAGATAATAAAACGCTTCGTTACCAAGCGTAAGCTGCTGTTTTTCATTAAATATTAAAACTGGTGTGTCTAATTGCGAGATCAATTGATAAACCAGAAAAGCCTGCTGATCATAATGAGACTTTTGTGTTTGTAACTTTTCACTCAGTTGTTTCAATTGCTGATGGAATTCACTAACTTTACCCTTTGGGAAAGTTGATTTTCCAAATTGGTTATAATCTTCCTGAGTAATGGCATCTAAATGTAAAGAAGCACGGGTAAAAGATCGCATCACGCGCTGCTTTATTGACAACGTAAAGCCAAAACAAATCGTAAAAAGCACTAATTCAATAATAACGATCCACTGCCACTTTATCGTTAAAAGCCATGAAATACAACCACTTAACAACAAAATAACGGTACATAGTATGGCAAGTTTTTTTTGTATAAAGCTTTCTAGAGAATTAGTTTTTAGTAAGGCCATATTTCTCCACACGTCGATACATCGACGCTTTTGTTAAACCCAGCAATAACGCCGCTTGAGGTACATTTCCTGCGCTTTTATTGAGCGCTAATTTAACCATAGCAACTTCCGCTTCAGCCAATGTCATTAATGGTAATTGATTACTCTGCTCATTATTTTGAAGCGCATTGTTGGCTGATTTTTCGACTGCCCCCATGGGACTGATATTTCTAATGTGCAAATCTTCTGCCAATAACTGTTCATGTTCAGCTAACAATACTGCTCGTTCAACTAAATGGCTCATTTCCCTCACATTCCCTGGCCAATGGTAATCAAGCATAGCTTGCTGTGCACCGTGCGATATAGAGCGAGCAGACCGTTGATATTTTTTAGTGAATTTATCAACAAAGAATTGCGCTAACAATAAAATATCTTCCGTGCGTTCTTTTAACGACGGTACTCTAAATTCAATCGTATTAAGACGGTAATATAAATCTTCTCTAAATAACTCAGTACTTAGTAACTGAGTGAAGTTACCATTAGTAGCTGATATTATACGAGTATTTGTCTTTTTTGTCAGGCTTGACCCAAGGGTTTCGTATTCTCCATTTTCTAATACACGGAGTAGTTTAGCTTGTTGGGAAAGTGGAATATTGGCGATTTCATCCAAAAATAAAGTGCCATTTTCAGCAAGTTCAAAACGCCCAATACGGTTTTGTTTGGCATCAGTAAAAGCGCCTTTTTTATGGCCAAACATCTCGCTTTCAAACAGTGACTCGCTGATAGCGCCCATATTGACAGCAATAAAAGCTTCATTATTACGCGGTGATTCTTGATGAATAAAACGAGCAAGTTCGCTTTTACCTGTGCCATTGTCACCGGTTAATAAAATACTGACATCAGTATTTGCCACCGCTTTTACTTTTTTCAATAATTGCGTCATAACCGGTGATTGCCAGACATAATCGTCACAATTTTCATTGATAAGTTGTTGTTTTAATTTTTTATTTTGACTTGAAAGATTTAAGAGGTCGAGCTGCTGTGCCACAGTATGTAATAAATGTTTATTACGCCAAGGCTTTTCAATAAAATCGTTAGCACCTAAGTTCATTGCTTTTACGACTAGGTCGGTGTTTGACCAAGCGGTCATTGCTATTGTTGGTGTATGTGCAAGTGAAGAGTTTTGTAACCAGGTAAGAAAAGCTAAACCTTCTTCACCAGATGTCGTGTCTAGTTGATAGTTCATATCAAGCAATATCAAGGATATAGCATGATTTTTTAATTTCACTTGTGCAATTTGAGGGTTGTCGGCTTCAATAACGGTGTAGTGGTGATCTTCTAACAATACCGCTAAACTTAGACGGATATCAGGACGGTCATCAATAACTAAAATACAGGGCATCTACTAATATTCCTTAGATAAATGTAACGAAAGCAAAATTATCTTAATAATACTTTCGGTGATGAGCTTGCCATCTCGGCGCGCACCCAGTCAATAAAAACCTGAATACGTTTGCGCTTCGCTGAATTAGGATCATAGGCTATATAGCGCTTCCAAATCACTGGATGCTTAATTTTAAAAGGCACAACCAATTGTTTTGTAGGGATATATTGCGAAAACATTGCACTAGCAGCCAACGTTACGCCATGACCGCTTAATACCGCATTTAAGGCCATGTCGCTCGAGGTAACTTCAGTTTTCTTAGTCATGTTTTCAAAGCCTTTGACGCCTGCATGTTCAAACCATTTATCCCAAGTAACTACCTGTTCATTAGCTAAGCTAACTAAGGTGCAGTCTAGGAGGTCTTTGGGGCTTTGAAGCCACATGTGTTGTAATAATTTTGGGGAGCAAACAGGATAAACAACGTCTTCACCAAAATCTTCCATGACGAGGTTGTCAGCGTTGAACACTTGTTTGTTAACACCAAAGCGTATCGCCACATCGATATGTTTTTGTTGTAAATCTTCTTTTTGATTTGAGCCTAATATACGTACATTAATATCCGGATGTACTTGAGAAAATTTATATAAACGAGGCATTAACCATAAAGAACAAAATGCTTGTGTTGACGTAATCGTTAAATCGCCAGCAATATCTTCATGTTGAATACTGTTAAGCCCTTTTATCAAGATATTAAGCGCTTGATGTGTCGACTCATACAAGGTCTCGCCACTTGGCGTTAACAACATTTTACGACCCGTACGAACAAATAACTTTATGGATAGAACATTTTCCAATTGCCGCATTTGTTGGCTAACCGCCGCTTGAGAAACAAACAACTCTTCTGCCGCTTGACTATAACTTTTATGCCGAGCAGCACTTTCAAAGGTACGCATTGCATTTAAATACTTGAGTCGTTGATCCATTTTTACTTATTGCCCATAAGTTTTACTTATATTAAGTGTAAGTTTATATCGTTGGTTTGTCATTTTTTGTTTTGACAAAATAGTCTTACACCCACAAATAAGGATAGATAATGGAAAAGCCACAAAAAACATTAACCACTGATAATAATGAAATAAACAAACCATTTACTGATGAAAAGAGTAATATATTAAAAAATAAAACAATTAAACTTCAACAACGTTTAGCTATCATTTCAAATAATTTAAACTTATGTTTGTTAATTCATTTTAAATAATGGCTTTCGATAAAAAGTTTCGTAATAAACTTTTACATTTTACGATGAACCAACGTTTTTTACTTTGGTCTATACTCGCAACAATAAAAATTAATAAATGATTCTCTGAGGATAACCATGAAAGCTCTTAAAACACTATTTGGCGGATTCATCGCCTTGACCTTATTCGCTGCGACAGCGGTTGCAGCACAAGACAGTAAATTTGAAGAAGGTAAGCACTATACCGTTATTTCCGCACAAGGCACTAACAAACCCGAGCTGCGTGAATACTTCTCTTATTACTGTCCTGCGTGTCGCGCTTACGAACCTTACTTAACTGAATTCGAAAAAGTATTGCCTGAAGGGGTAAAGCTAGAAAAAACCCATGTGGATTTTATGCGACAAACAACGCCTGATATTCAATTTATGTTGAGTAAGTCACTTATCATTGCTGAAAAAACAGCGATAGCTAAAAAGTTTTCACCTGCTGTTTTTAAATATTTACAAACGGATCGATCAACAATAGAGACAGAACAAGATATTCGTGAGATTTTTATATTAAGTGGTGGTAATGGCGCTAAGTTTGATAAAGGCATGAAAAGCTTTAGTATTGTTAGCGAAGCTAAGCGTAATAAACAAACGCAAGATAAGTTATCAAAAGCTCGCTATTTAACGGGGGTACCTACGATGGTTGTTAATGGCAAGTATGTGATAAATTCAAAAGCATTAGATGATAAAAACTTTTTCGCTGATTACACCGCATTAGTTGCTCACCTCTTTACGCTTTAATGGTCAATTATTTACCTTCTCCATTATAAAAATCTATTAAGGTGAACTTAATAGATTTTACATTTCCGAACATACGCCTATCAAAAACGAACAGTTACTCACCTCTGTATTAAATTAAAATACATATTCAATTGATATATATACAATTTAATTATTGGCACAACTCTTCCATTACACTATTCAACTTTATACTTATAGCAATAGACGTTCAATGGAAATAAAATTATTAAAACAAAAACCTTGGAAAAAATGGTTAGCCTTTAGTTTATTTATTGCACTTATTGGTTATGCTGCTTTCGCTGTGAGTAGTAAAGCGATCAAAGAAGTAGCTTATGGCACGTTAACTTTTCAAGCAGTTGAGCAAGGTGCTATTGATGTTTACACAAATGCTTATGGTGAGTTTTATTCTGCCAAAGAGCGTTTACTCACGGCGCCAGCAATGGGTAAAGTCGCTGAGATTTTAGTTCGCCCAGGGACAAAAATAACAACTGAAACTATCATACTATTATTAACAAACCCTAAACTTGAGCAAGAAGTTAACCAAGCTAAAGGCTTGTTAGCACAACAACAAGCGCAACGTGAAGCCTTTAAATATGAGCAACAAAGTCTGCGCTTAAATTATCAAGGTCGTATCGCTGATATTGAGGCCGAAATTGAAAAAGCTCAGCTTGAACTCTCTGTTAATGAAAACTTAATGGATTTAGGCGTTTCCTCACAAATAGATTTGCAACGCGCTAAATTATCAGTGAAACAACAAACCAAGCGATTAAAGTTTGAAAATGAAAAATTAATACAATTTGTTGAAATGCAAGGATACCAATTAACCCAACGCGATATCACGATTACTCAGCAAGAATCTCAAGTGGTTTTATTAGAAAAACAACTTGAAGACATGCATGTAAAAGGTGGGATTTCCGGTTCATTACAAAGTTTAGAAGTTGAATTAGGCCAAAGTGTTCAGTTGGGCCAATCACTTGCGAAAGTAGGTAGTGATTTAGCGTTAATCGCGCGTTTACGCTTGCCTCAACAGTTAGCAGATCAAATTGATATTGGTGCCCTCGTCACGATTAACACTCAAAAAGGCTCAGTCAAAGCACATATAAGCCGTATTGAAAGTATTGTAACGAATGGCTCTGTATTAGCTGAGGCGGTAATTGACAGCGAACTGACTTCGAACGCACGCCCCTCTTTGTCAGTGTCTGCACAAGTATTTGTAAAACACGAAACCAATGCCACTTTTATCAAGCAAACATCGGGTCTTCGCCCACGTTCAAAACAAAGTGTATTCGTAAAAACTAACAAAAATACTGTTGTGCAACGAGAAGTTGTTTTCGGAGAACTTTCTCAAAACAAATTGATGATAATTGGAGGGTTAATTATTGGCGATGAAATTATTAGCAGTGATACTCGCCATTATGAAAGATTCAAAGAATTAACCCTTACTTATTAACGTAATTCTAAGTATTTATTATAAAAATGTAGTCATTAAAACAATCATAAAAATAAGGAAATAATAATGAAAACTATAGTTAACATGAATAACGTTCATAAACGTTTCGATAGCAAACAAATTGAAACGCATGCACTACAAGGTGTGTCTTTAGATATTCATCAAGGTGAGTTTGTTGCTATTACCGGACCTTCTGGTTGCGGAAAATCAACATTGTTATCAATTATGGGGTTAATGGATAACGCCAGCGAAGGTGAATATATAATAGCAGATATTAATACCCAAGGTTTGAAAGTTGACCAGAGAACACAAATAAGAAACCAGCATATTGGCTATGTATTTCAATCATTTAATTTAATCGACAGTTTGACCGTTTTTGAAAATGTCGCTTTGCCACTTGAACACAGGAAAGTAAAAAAGGCAGAAATTAAGCAACGTGTTGAAGAAGTATTAGCGCAAGTTGATATGGCACACCGTCAAAGTTATCGACCTAATCAGTTATCAGGTGGTCAACAACAACGTATTGCCATCGCTCGTGCGTTAGTTGGGAAACCTGATTTAATTTTAGTGGATGAGCCCACCGGTAACCTAGATAGTAAAAATGGTGACCAAGTTATGGCTTTATTAGAAACACTGAATAAAGCAGGTTCTACTATTGTAATGGTAACCCATGATTCTCGCTATGCACGTTGTGCAAGTCGCCAAATTCAGCTACTTGATGGACAAATTGTTTCGCAAGCAAATACAAACAACCCAAACCATGCCGAAAAAAATAGAGAATTACAGGGGGTTGCATGAGCTTAGTCAGTAAAGCTTTCTATAGCGGCATCGGACGGGTATTTTCTTTACCTCGTTTAAGTGTACCGCTTATTCTAACCTTAGGGCTAACACTTGGTGCGGTGTTAACGGTAATCGCGATTTCATCTACCTTATTACTTAAACCCTTGCAGGGTGTTGCTAATGAAAAGAAACTTCAAGCTTATTCCGTAAGTGTTCCTTTCAGTGAGCAGTTTATTTTGCCCTTTTTTGAAATGAAACGTCTTGCACATTTTAATGATGATTTTTCTGATCTGGGTGAATGGGCAAGTCTGTCCACTCAGCAAGTAAAAGTTTCCGTCGATAATATCCAATTCGATGTAAATAAAAATTTAGCATCAAGTAATATTCTCAAGGTACTAGGAACAAAACTCATAAAAGGCCAAGACGTTACGATTAATTCACCTGATCGCTTCGTCTGGATCTCAAATAGTTTTTGGCAAAGTGCATTTTCAGGTAGTGAATCAGCTTTAGGTCAAACAATTCAACTGCAAGAAAACAACTATACGATTGCCGGAATTATTGAAGACGTATCAGCAATAAAAAGTACCAGCGTAGTTAACTTAAATCAAATATGGCAGATAGAAAATTTAGCGCATGCAATATCAACTCCTGAATCAGGCAATCTTAATGGCAGTTTAGGAAATATTTTTGTTTTACAAAAGAACACCGAAAGAAAGTTAACTGAAGCAGATATTAGAGAATGGAGTAAACAATATGTGGAAGCTAATTTTACTGCAGAAAAAGCAACCACATTTAAAATGTTCAGTAACGATTTTAAATTAGACGTTAAAAACAATAGCTATCGAAAGCATATACTTGGCTCAGCAGCATCACTTGTTATGACTTTAACCATTGCCGTTATTGGTTTATTGTTGATGGCTACTCTTAATTTATTAAACTTATTTATTGCTCATTATCAAGCACGTAGTAAAGAATTTGCCATTCAATTAAGTTTGGGCGCCAGCATAGATAAGCTAAGATTATTAATTTTTTTAGAGAACCTTCCTTGTTTCATTCTAGCAGCCATTGTGGGACTATTATCTGCAGGCTGGATAATCAAGTTACTACCGATATTAGCAGGCAATAACTTACCTTTATTAACAACCATAAGCCTTGATTTTCCAACGGTGATCGCCGCTTTATTAATTGTAATGTTATTGACACTAATTTTTAGTTTACTCGCAACTATAGATGTTAATAAGCATTCCCATGTAGAAAATCTAAATAGCAGTGGTAAAGGTATTCAAGCACAGAGTAATGAAACATTAAGTAAAACCTTAATGGTATTACAATTATCTTTAGCTTCAATTTTATTAACCTCTAGCGTGATGTTAGCACTACAAAGCTACCAAGAAATTTATGGTGATTTAGGTTATTCACTAGGAAATAGTTATGAAATTACCATGCTTCCTATTGATGGCGGCTTTACAAAAAATGACAACACAGATAATTCATTAAGTAATGACACCATTGCTATGATTAATTTTATTGAGAGTACAGTAAGTGGCAGTAAAGTTATTGTTCCTACATCGGGACCACTTAGTGGTTCAACCACGATTCATACTTTTAAGGATGATGATGAAAACATTAGTTTTTCCTATGAATATAAATACGCCAATGAGAATTATTTTTCAGCATTTAATATAGATTTTATTGCTGGAAAGGACATTTCAAAGAAACAAATGGACAATGCAGAATCTGTAGCGATTATAGATACTGCCATGGCAAAATTAATGTATCCAACGCTATCATACGATGAAGTGATAGGTAAAAAACTTAAGGTATCACAGACACTAACTATTCAAGGAGTTGTGCCTACATTAAGAAGCCAGCCCGGAAATTTAAAGCAACACCAACTTCCTGCTATCTATAAAAATAGAGCTAGTACCATTAGCTTTTTAGCTTACACGGTTATGATGCCAAAAGGCAAAGAACTAACAACGGCCATGTTAGAAGATAAATTCAAAAAACAGTTTCCTTTATTTAAAAATATAGAAGTTACCTCGTTAAATGATACTTGGGCAAAAATGACCCAAACCCACCGAATCAGCTTATGGATAATTATCACAGTAACTTTACTTACTTTGCTTCTTGCCGCTATTGGTGTTGCAGGTTTGACTCAAATGACAACAAACCATCGTAAGTATGAATTAGCCGTTCGCATGGCAACGGGCGCGAAACAATCACTATTAGTGCGCTTTATTTTAAAAGATGCTTTGTGGATGTTGGTATTGGGTTTAGGGCTAGGCTTTGCATTTTCAGTTTTTGGTTATGAGCAACTTCAAAAGCACCTAACAATGTTACCTGAATTTAATGGCGTCGCTATGTCGATATTAGATGTAGGTTTAATTTTTATTGTGCTTTTGTCTGTCATTATTCCTGCTTGGCGCGTAATAAGTGCTGACCCGATGCAAGCATTACGTGAAGAGTAATATTTTTTCATACTTAAAATTACGTTATCATGAGGTAAATTGATAAAGTTAAGTGAGGGTTGACCAAGAGTTCCTCACTTTGTTTATATCTATTACTGCCTCAACATTAACAATATAAATAGTTAAGGATTTTTTGTTGGATTATAAAAATAATGCCACGATTCTCATCGCCGATGATGATGAAGATATTAGGTTAGCCCTAACGTTACTATTACAAGCGAATGGCTTTCGTATCATTGAAGCCGAAAATCCTAAAGAAGTGATTATTCAAGCAGAACGACAAAAGCCTGATTTAATTTTATTAGACATGAACTTTAACCGTGATACCACCAGCGGAAAAGAAGGTTTAGAAATTCTCACTCAACTCCATAAAAATAAAATTCCCGTTATTTTAATGACCGCGTGGGGTAGTATTGAACTTGCCGTTAAGGGTTTAAAACAAGGTGCGTGCGATTTTATTGAAAAACCATGGCAAAAAGAGAAGCTCCTCAATAACATTCACCAGCAGCTTAATGTGGCTAAACTTCAGCAAGAAAATCAAGGCTATCGTGCTTTATTAAATTCAGCAGTAGAAAATAAAACGCCATCGACATGGATTTGCCAATCACCTGCTATGATTGCCATCGAGCAACTAGTTAAGCAAATAGCTCCGACCGATGCCAATGTACTTATTTTAGGTGAGAACGGTACAGGAAAGTCGCTTCTGGCAGAACGTATTCATCAACTTTCAACACGTCATAATGCCCCCTTAATTTCAGTTAACATGGCAGCGATACCTGAAAATTTATTTGAAAGTGAATTATTCGGTCATCAAAAAGGTGCATTTACTGATGCGAAACAAAATAGAATTGGCCGTTTTCAATTAGCAGATCAAGGCAGTTTGTTTTTTGATGAAATCGGCTCTTTACCCCTTATTTTACAGCCTAAGTTATTACGCGTTTTAGAAACGGGTCAATATGAAATAGTAGGTTCAAGCCAAACACAAAGTGCTAATGTTCGTTTGATCAGCGCAACCAATGCAAATTTACACTATTTGGTTACCGAAGGTGGCTTTCGACAAGACTTACTTTACCGATTAAATACGTTCGTAATCACCTTACCACCTTTGCGAGAACGCCTTGCTGACATGGCGCTATTAACAGTAAACTTTATTAATACGTTTTGTAAAAAATATCAGAAGGATCCCATAACCTTATCTGACTCTGCTTTAACTAAACTTAATCGACATAACTGGCCGGGTAATATACGCGAATTGAGTCACGTTATTGAACGAGCCGTATTAATGGCAACCAGTAATGAAATAACCGATTTACAGTTATTACTTGAAGTTCCACAAAATGAACAAAATCATATCGTTCTACAACCGTTAGAAGTAGCCGAGCAGCAGCTTATCGACAAGGCGATGACGGTTACACAAGGTAACGTTATTGAAGCTGCTAAAATTTTGGATATTTCGCGTAATGCGCTTTATCGACGCTTAGAAAAATTTGCTAATAATGAAAACATCTCTAAAGAGTAAGCATATGAAAGCAGGTACGGTTAAGTGAGCAATGAAAAAAACTTAGTCATCGCGCTAAGTTTTGTAGTTTTATTAATAATAAGTTTGGTTGCCGCACTCACCTTAACTTTAGGTTGGAGCTTGCTCGGTATAGCCACATTATTATTTGCACTTGCCTACCCATTAATCTGGGTAGCATGGCGTTGTTATTCATTTTGGTGCCAAACCATTAGGCAACTGACTACTTTCACCCAAATACTTAAGGAGGGTGAACAGAACCTTCGCTTTAAACAACAACATCCCGATAATTTACTGCTTGCTTTACAAAAAGAAATTACCGGATTAGCTCAAGTAAATTTGACCAAATCACGTAATCATCAAAGCTTAGACAATTTATTAAATCACATTCTCGATGCTTGGTCTGTACCTGTATGCTTGTTCGACGAAAACCTACAACTCACCTATCGTAATACAGCAATGAATGAACAGATCCAACAACCTATGCTAGTAGGAAGTTTTGCAAGCGACTTAGGTTTTAAACATCAAAATGGACAGTTAACTCACCCCAAATTTGATCAACAATGGCAGTGTCAAAGTATTCAATACAAGCAAGAGAACCAAGATCATTGGCTTTTTTCTGCTATCAACATTTCTCAATTATTAAATAAAAATAGCAGCGTAACTCAGCAAAACTTAATTCGTGTTTTAGGGCATGAATTACGTAACTCGTTAACCCCCATGGCTTCTATGACAGATACTTTATTATCTGCTGATGAATTAGATGAGCAACAAACCCGTTTAGTACTTTCTCGTATCCATAAACGTAGTAATCGATTATTGTCTTTTATTAGTGAATACAGCAAATTAACTCAACTTCCATTACCTAGGCTTGAGTGGTTTGATTTAAGTGAAATTATTGATGAAACGAAATTATTAGTTAATGAGCAGCTTTGTCTTATTGAATTCCAAGGTAATCAACAATGCTTCGGCGATGAAGAACAAATAGCTCAGGTGATTATAAATTTAGTGAAGAATGCTCAAGAAGCAAGTGAAAATATCCAAACTAAAATAGTCATAAAAGCATTTTATAAACAAGAGCAACAAATAATTGAAGTTGAAGATAACGGGCCAGGTTTTGCTAATCTCAACAATGTATTAACCCCTTTTTATACCACTAAACCTGGAGGATCTGGCATAGGTCTATCGTTATGTGCTGAAATTATAAAAAATCACTTTGGCCAGCTTAGTGTCGAGAACAGACAAAATAAAAGCGCCATTGTTGGCGCTAGCATATTAATGAGTTGGCCCATTGTCAGTTAGTATTTAGCTTAGCTGACAAAGATAAGTTTAACGGCGCCCATATTTACTTTCTGTGCTTGTTCGTTTTTTCGAGCGTGCACTTTGACCTAACGCTTTTTTTCTATCTCGCTGTTTCTGCCCACCTTTTCTTGCCGGCTTTTCTGTTTTAGTTAAGTCAGGTTCATAACCAGGATACCATTGCTGTAATAAGCGCGTATCAAGTACTTTTTCAACCGCTTCTAGTAACCATTCTTCACTAGGGCTCATTAATGACACAGCTAAACCTTCATTACCTGCTCGACCCGTTCGACCGATGCGATGAATATAGTCTTCTGCGATATAAGGCAATTCGTAGTTAATGACATAATTTAAGTCAGCAATATCTAAGCCACGTGAGGCTACATCAGTAGCCACTAGAGCACGGGTTTTTCCTTCTTTAAATTCTGCTAAGGCTTTTTCTCTTGCGCCTTGAGATTTATCACCATGAATCGATTGCGTTTTAATACCGTCTTTACACATTTCTTTCGCTAATGCATCAGCCGTTACCTTAGTACGGGTGAAAATAAGGACTTGTTTCCAATTCTTTGAACCGATTAAAAATGAGGTTAATTCACGCTTTCGATCACTATCAACGGTATAAAGAATTTGCTCTACTCTTGCCGCCGCAGCATTTCGCTCGCTAACTTCAATTAACTCAGGATCGGTTAATAAATTTTTACTGAGTTTAAAAATAGCATCGTCGAAAGTTGCTGAAAACAAGAGGGTTTGGCGCTTAAGTGGTACCCGATTTAAGATACGGTCAATCTCGTCTTTAAAGCCCATATCTAACATACGGTCAGCTTCATCAAAGACTAAACATTCCAGTTCCGTTAACGCTAAAGAGCCATTAATAATATGGTCAAGCAATCGTCCAGGGGTTGCGACTAAGACATCTGCGCCTTTATTCAACGCGGTAATTTGTGGATTAATACTAACCCCACCATAAACGACGGCAATATTGAGCGCAGTATTCTCTGCGTAACTGACAAAGCTTTTATAGACCTGTTGTGCAAGTTCACGTGTTGGCGTTAAGACTAAAGCGCGAACTGGACGTTTTTCAGGGAGTTCAGTCATTAACTTTTGTAAAATAGGTAAAGCAAACGCGGCTGTTTTACCTGTCCCCGTTTGTGCTCCAGCCATAATGTCTTTTCCTGCTAAGATAACAGGAATAGCCTTTTGCTGAATGGGGGTGGCTTCGGTATAACCGAGAGCGTTAACAGCATCGGTTAAGCTTTTGTCTAATGCTAAAGAAGTAAAACTCATGTAATTAACGCTCACCTTTGGCTGATTGATTTTTCTGTTTTTTTTTTAGTTCTTGTTCAAGTTCTTCAGGATAGAAAACTAACCCTTGTTCATTTTGGCTTGGAAAAACGATTAAAGCTAACTCATCTTCTACTAGCCCATGTGACCAACGACTAAACCATTTACTTAATGAAATAGCTTCTGCCTGACATTCTTGCCATTCATCTGTGGCCCAAGCTTGCGCAAATTCTTTATTTGGCCAGACAGGTACGCAATCTTCATCTTCGGTATTAAGCATCACACAGCCGTGCTCGTCTTTTAATATCCAAATTTCATCATTTGCGACAACTTCTTTCAGAAAGTAATTTGCTCGTTGAGCATCATCGTAATTTAAAACGAGTTTGATTTGTTGTTCGTCTAGAGCTTGCACTATAAAATATTCCTATCAGATTTTGTATTAGGTAGCATGACTATTCCACAAAAATTTGCATTTCTTCGCCAATGAGTTTGCGCATTTCCATCAACTTTATCGCTGACTCATGTTGTTTAATATCTTCTGGTGACTCTGGGATCCACGTTGGTATTTTTTCAGACTTACCGTTCTCGTCCACTGCTACCATTATAACAATGCAATGGGTGGTTAATGTACGATTAAGGAACTTTGGATCACAGGCATTAACTTCTAATGCAATATGCATTGATGAATTACCGGTGTAGATCACCTTAGCCTCAACTTCAACTAAGCTACCAACATGAATCGGAGCAATAAAACGTATACCACCCGCATAAGCAGTTACACAATAGCGACCACTCCAACCAGCTGAACAAGCATAAGCAGCTAAATCGATCCATTTCATTACCGCCCCACCGTGAACTTTACCACCAAAATTTACATCTTGTGGTTCGGCTAAAAATCTAAGGGTGATGTCTCTTTGTGGTTTGTTCATGCTTTAACTCTCTTAAAAGATATTAATGGGTTATCCTTGTGGATGGATACCCTTTCAATTTAAAATTTTACCGTTGTATATTCTACTAGGTATACCAACAATCATGATATTAAAATAGAAATATATCCGCCAAACAATCGCAATCAATAAATCTAAGAGGAATATAATGAAAATTTGGGTCGATGCCGACGCTTGTCCTGCGGTAATTAAAGATATCTTATTTCGTGCGGCTGACCGTGCAAAAATTGAAACTATTTTAGTTGCCAATCATTTTCTAAAAATGCCACCGTCCAAGTTTATTTCCTTTGTACAAGTAAGTTCAGGTTTTGATGTGGCTGATAATGAAATTGTTAAACGCTGTACTGCACATGACTTAGTGATCACTGCAGATATCCCGTTAGCGGCAGAAGTCGTAGAAAAAGGTTGTTTGGCTCTAAACCCTAGAGGTGAACTTTATACCGAAAGTAATATTAGGCAAAGACTCAACATGCGCGACTTTATGGATACGTTGCGCTCTAGCGGCATTCAAACGGGTGGCGTACCACCAATTAGTCAAGGTGACAGACAAGCCTTTGCAAATAACCTTGATAAATTATTAGCTAAAAGAATCTAAGGCTCATTAAGAGCCTTCGTTTATTAATTAGCGTGAAGCTGAGTACGGGTCGCTACTATTTTTAGGGCCGTTACTTGCTGGATTTTTACGACGGCCACCTGCATTTGAATCTTTATTCGCGTTACTATCATTTCTATGACGAGGATTTTTACTTTGTGGCTTATGGCCTCGGGCATTGTCTGCAGAACGCTGTCCGTCATGATGTTCGAATTTAGCCTTTTTAGGTTTATTTGCTTTCAAAGGTCTTAGCGGACGTGACTCCAATAAAACATTAAAAGGTTCAAATCCTTCGATAACTTCACGAGGAATATGAGTTTGTATAAGGTGTTCTACATCATTTAATAAATCAATTTCATCTGAGCATACTAAAGAAACAGCTTTACCGCTGGCACCTGCTCGACCTGTTCTACCGATTCGGTGAACATAGTCTTCTGCTACATTAGGTAATTCAAAGTTAACAACTTGTGGTAATTGGTCAATATCAATACCACGTGCCGCAATATCTGTGGCAACTAGAACATTCACTGTGCCGTCTTTAAAATTGGCTAAGGCTTTTGTTCTAGCCCCTTGGC
This sequence comes from Colwellia sp. MB3u-41, assembly GCF_014076845.1. GTDB lineage: Bacteria > Pseudomonadota > Gammaproteobacteria > Enterobacterales > Alteromonadaceae > Colwellia_A. Next base: position 3,051 of record NZ_JACGUT010000077.1, on the reverse strand, counting down.
TTTTATTGCCATGAATTGCTGCAGCTTTTATACCTTCAGCTTCTAGTTGCTTCGTTAATTTATTCGCTCCATGTTTAGTTTTCATAAACACTAAAACTTGTTGCCAACCATTATCTTTTATTAATGCGGTTAATAGTCCAGCTTTTTGTTTTTTATCAACCGGATATATTACCTGTGCAACTTTCTCTGCCGTGGTGTTTCTTGGGCTAACTGAGATCTCTACAGGGTTATTTACTAATCCACGTGCTAAATCACGGATATCTTCTGAAAAGGTTGCTGAAAATAAAAGGTTCTGGCGTTGTTTTGGTAATACCGATAAAACTTTTTTAATATCACGTAAAAAGCCCATATCTAGCATTCTATCCGCTTCATCGAGTACGAGTATTTCAAGTTGTTTAAAACTAACCGCTTTCTGATTATAAAGATCAAGAAGACGACCTGGCGTTGCTACCAATATATCGACACCTTGGCGTAAACGCATCATTTGCGGATTAATTTTAACACCACCAAAAACAACAGTGGCCGTTAAAGGTAAATACTTACCGTACATTTCCACATTCTCGTATATTTGCGCAGCGAGCTCTCGTGTAGGCGTTAAAATAAGGGTACGAACTTGATTAGCTTGTGGTTTGTTTCCACCGGATAAGCGTTCCAAAATTGGTAGAGTGAATCCTGCTGTTTTTCCTGTTCCCGTTTGTGCAGCAGCCATAACATCTTGCCCACTTAATACGGCAGGAATAGCTTGTGCTTGAATTGGAGATGGTTCGGTATAACCCTTCTCAGCAATCGCTTTTTGAATCGGGGCAGATAAGCCCAACGAGGTAAAACCCATAGATAAATCTCTTTATAAAAAGTGGAAGTTAGCCAATGTACAGCGGCGTTGCAGAATACAGTATAGCTATGTTAAGTGCAATTACGAGTCGTCGTATTGACCGTTGAATTTTATTAAAATACAAATATTTAATATTAGTTACTGACAAAACTAGACAAGCCCTCTGTTTTCCGTTAAAAGTCACTGTGGTAATGAGACTTTGAAAGGGAATTTATGACTAATATTGATTACGGCAACAAGCACTTTCTCGTTGTCGACAATATTGAACAATCGCGCAATACATTAAAGATATTCGCATATAGTTTAGGTGCAATGAAGGTTGATAGCAGTCATCATGCGCCTGAAATTATGTCTCTATGCGATGAGATAAAGTTCGATGTGATTTTGTTAGGCTATGATCTGGGTGAAGATAAAAAAAATGGCCAGCAAATTCTTGAAGAATTACGTGCTAGGCAAATGATATCACGCCATTGTACGATAGTAATGATCACTGCAGAGGTATCTCAAGCGATGGTGCTAGCAGCACTGGAGCATAAACCTGATGAGTATTTAGCAAAGCCTTATACCCTCAATGACCTAAGTACCCGATTGTCAAGGTGTTTTCAAAAAAAAGACGCAATGCTCAACATTTATAAAGCGATGGATGCAGATAATTTTCAAAAGGTCTTATTGCTTTGTGAACGATTAATTACACAAAATTCTACATATAAAACAGAATGTTTAGGAATAAAGTCACGACAACATTTTGAATTAGCACAATTTGATCAAGCAAGAGAGATTTACGATGCTTACCTCGGTGCTCCTAATTGTCAATGGGCAGCAATTGGCTTAGGTAAAATAGCCTTAGTTGAAAACGACTTCGACTTAGCGATACATTATTTCAGTGCTGTTGTTGATAGTAATCCGCTTTATTTATCAGCTTACGACTGGTTGGCTAAAGCTTATAAATTAACACAGCAACCTAATTTAGCTGAAGATGTTCTAGAAAAAGCCTTATTGATATCACCACGTTCTGTATTACGATTAAAAAATTATGCTGATTTATGTGTTAGTAACGAGAACTTTGATAAAGCAACATATGCTCTCTCTAAAACCAATGAGTTGGCCTACCACTCTGTTCATAAAAAGCCTGAAAATGCATTACTTTTTGTCGAAGCCTTGCTTGAATACGCAGAAAACCTAAGTACATTTCAAGTACGTAAATTAAATAATAAAGGCTTTAAAGCGCTTACAGATATGGTGAAAGATTTTAGCTCTGCTGAGTTAAAAATCCATAGCCAATTATTAACGGCAAGGTTACATCATAAGGCAAATGAAACTCAACTCGCTAAAGAAAACCTTAAGGATGCAGAACGTCTATTAAGTAGATTTAAATACCAATTATCGACATCAGGGACTATTGCTATTGCGAAATCACTAATCGCATTGCAAAGAGCAGCTTATGCACAGAACTTACTTAATGAACTAGCTCAAGCTAACCCAGACAATACCGAGCTACTCTCACAAATAGCCGCTCTGTTAGGTAAGCCTTTACGTGAAAGTGACAAAATTGCCGCTCAAAATGCTTTGGAAGTTGGTAATAACCTATATAGAGCTAATCATTATAGCTTGGCAATTGATAAGTTGAACAAAGCCTTAGTACATTTCCCTAATCACATTGGGATCAAGCTCAACCTTTTGCAGGTATTACTGGTTTCATTTGATGCAAATAATGAACGTAATAGTGACTTAGTACTCGCAGAAGAGTTAATTAAAGAGTTTAGTAAGTTAAGATCAGACAGTGAGTCGTATAAACGATTTATGAAACTAAATGATAAATATATAAGTATAAAGAAAGATTTAGCAGAGGATAAATAATATTAATGAAGTGGTATTAATGTATGAATAACTATTTATGAATTTTTTGGGTGCTATTAATAAGGAAAGAAGTGGTGGAGGGAGGTGGATTCGAACCACCGAAGGCTGAGCCATCAGATTTACAATCTGGTCCCTTTGGCCACTCGGGAACCCCTCCACGGGGCCGACATATCAACATAGAGTTGGTATGTCTTAAACAGCCGCTTAACAATGCCACTATAAGTGATCACTATCAAACTTAATAGGCGCCTAGCAATGTCCTACTCTCACATGGGAACTCCCACACTACCATCGGCGCTACTGCGTTTCACTTCTGAGTTCGGAATGGGATCAGGTGGTGCCACAGTGCTATTGTCGCTAGA
>NZ_JACGUT010000076.1 GCF_014076845.1 Colwellia sp. MB3u-41 | reverse complement strand
TGGTTGAATATCTTGATCAAAATGAAGTCTACTCATGAGTAATACCTTTAGTTGTACTATGTATGGCACTAAGTATAGTTAAAACTAGATGTAAGTACAAGACTTTGAACTTGAGTTATAACGCCCATTTAAGGGGCTGATAATAGTTTGCTAAAATTGTGTAGCGAAGCGAAATCGAGCAAACTGTTAGCAGTCCCGCTTGAAATGCTTGTTATATAGCACATTTATACAAGCCCATTTTTTTGTATTGGGTTACAAGCTGTTTATTATATTTAGCTGCATAATCAACCAAAAATTCTCCTTTAATTGTCTGTCCCTTACAACGAATTACGTCATAACCCGCTTCGATATAATTAAATTCGTATTGTTTATATACGCATGACAATTCATTATCACTATAAAAACCTTTTACAGATACTGTTGGAGTTCTTCCATTTGAAATAGCTAAGAACCTTTGTGGACCTGTATGTTTATACAATTTAGCATCCTCAACTGGATCTGATAATAAGATTTCATCAGCTTTTTTCATGAAATCACATTTATCAATCTTTTCTGCATAAGCAAAGATAAAAGGATAAATTGATATTAATAGTAGAATCTTACGCATGATGCCTCCGTGCTATATAACGCCCCACTAAGAGGCAAATAATAGTTGGTTATAATAGAGAGCGAAGCGAACAAAGCCAACTGTTATTTGTCCTGCTTGAGTGGCTTGTTAGGGTTACTTAGCCCACTGAAATATAGCTATAAAAACAATAGTTAGAACGCACCATAAAATAACTTTTTTAAACATACTCAATTGACTTACTCCATTAGAATTTTTTCTGTCTTCAATCTTTTTTTTAATTTCAGGAAACAGCTCGTCTACAATTAATCTATCATTAATAAATGCTTGCGTTGACCAGTTTTCAGTAGAAAGCGATACAACTATTTCAATTTTACCTTCCTCAGTATCAAATACTAAACGGTCATTGAATTTAAAACTTCTACGTTTTTTCAAAAGAGTGCCGTCGTAATAGTACTTTTCAGCACCAAATAATGAAAAATCAACTTCAAATTTTTTCCATTTACGTCGAACGATGCTTCCATATATTTCTGTAACCCTAACGCCCCATTAAGAGGCAAATGATAGTTGGCTAAAATAAGCGACGAAGGAGCAAATAGCCAACTGTTATTTGTCCTGCTTGAATGCCTTGTTAGGTGTTTTTTAGACGAAACAAGCCGTAATAAACAACTCCATTTTCTATAGACTCTTGTAATAAAAACCGAGTATCTATCTCATCAGTAAACCACTTAAAATTTCGATTATTAATTTTAATGTTACAGCTAATGGAGTAATCATGATGAGTGAATTTCTCCAACTTGCCTGTTGTATCAATTGAGCCTAAATCGTCATTAACTAACATGTGCTCTACTTTGATCGTATACCGAGTAGGACATTCATTAGCAAAAACATCCGAAACAAAAAGCAGTGCTAATAATACAAAAAATCGATTCATATTCTAAACACCTAACGCCCCACTAAGAGGCAAATGATAGTTGGCTAAAATAGAGAGCGAAGCGAACAAAGCCAACTGTTATTTGTCCTGCTTGAGTGGCTTGTTAGAGGCGCGTAACCACTGACCCTGCAATAAAGTCGTGAACAGCTCTTCTTTTGTTATTAGTTAACATAGTCATGAACTCAATCATAAACCAAGCAAGTTGTACCCAAATAAGTACTTGAAACGCTTGACTGCCTTCTGTTGCTAAAAATGGATTTATACCACTTAAAATAGGTCCAGCTTCAATAAACAGAATTAAAATAGCCGCGCCTATAACGCCCCATTAAGAGGCAAATAATAGTTGGCTAAAATAAGCGACGAAGGAGCAAATAGTCAACTGTTATTTGTCCTGCTTGAATGGCTTGTTATATCTCGATTTAACCAAAGCATAAATTACTAAACCTACGCCCATTAAATACAAAACAGAAAGAAATATAAAGCCAAACTTACTATTCCTTTCAGGTTCTAGTACAGAGAAACTAGGATTACTTTTATCAAAGTATACTGCTACTCTTTTGCCAATAGGATAACGATTAATAATTAGGTCTACATTTTGTTTTTTATCGCTTCCTTTAAATCCAAATCCTATCCGATTTGATTCATAGGATTTACCATTTACTTTATATTGGTAAATGATATCAAATTTAAACCTTGGTTTAGAACCATGACTAATATCAGACTTATTAATCTGTCCATCGGTTTCAATAAACTCGATTGTATTTAAGAAAAAGCTCCCTCTAATATCATCAAATCGAACGACTAGAATAATGATAGGTAAAAGTAGAAATAATAATATTTCTTTGTGCTCTTTATATGAAAATTTCACCAGACCTCTTTAGAGATATAACGCCCATATTAAGCGGCAAATAACAGTTTGCTAAAATGTTGAAACGGAGTGCAAACAGCAAACTGTTATTTGTCCGTCTTGAATTGCTTGTTAGGCATACATTAACCGTGGTGTCGGCGAATATGCTTTATTAAACCTGATTCGTTAAATTCTAATGAGACAATATTAGTTTTACTATATTCAATGATTTTATCTAAATGTGCAGGCTTAACTTTACCCATTTCAGTCATTTTTATAAAAACAACATTAGCCCCTACCATAATTTCGTTTATCTCAATATTGCTGTTTATAACTTCATCTTTTAGTTTACCAACCATGTCTGAACGAAGTTTCGATTTATCCGTATACGTAAACTTAAATTTTACATGTTCATCAATGAAATTATCAGACAATAGCGATATATAATGATCTATTTCTTTGGTGGTTGTATTTGGTTGTTGGCGAGCATTTTTGGCTGATACAAATATCTTGGCTTTTTCGATTAACTGTTCTGTCGAAAATTTGTCCTTTGCTAAACTTGAAAAAGATAAAATAAGGGATATAAATACTAAAGTTAATTTTTTCACTGAACTCTCCTTGTATGCCTAACGCCCCGTTAAGGGGAAATTTATTGTTGGCTAAAATGTTGAACGGAGTGAAAACAGCCAACTGTAAATTTTCCCTCTTGAACGGCTTGTTATAGCGCTACTTTAACCATTTATATATTAACCAAAAAGTTAAAGCCACAACTAAGGAGCAAAACATAAATATACTTAACCAATTTAAACTTAAATGCCACCTCAAATGAAAATATAGAGTGGGTATCAGACTAATTGGTAAAACATACTGTAATTTAAACAACCCAAAATTTTGCAATACAACGGCTGAAATAGAACCAAACACTATTGTAATCGGATATGCATACATTAGAGTTAGAACCGAGAATGCAATTACAAGCTTAAGCTCTTCAAAATTAAACATTGCTGGATTAGATGCATAGCTATATATATTTCCAATTATGCTAATTACAGGCACCAAAATAACAGGACTTGCTAAAGCCGCTCCAATATTTCTTTGTGACTGACTAGATAATTTCATCATGCGCTATAACGCCCTGTTAAGGGGCAAATTGTAGTTGGCTATAATGTGAGCGGAGCGAAACAGCCAACTGTTATTTGTCCCGCTTGAACAGCTTGTTATATACCGATTTTCTCTAAAGCTAACTTTCTAAATTGTGAGTAATTAGAAGCATACTCCCAAATAGAATAAAGATGATTACCACTATCATCGATTAAACAAAAAATTTGGCAACTTGGATAGTCTTTTGAATTTTCAAGTTCATCCCAAGTATATTTTTGGGAATTACTTTGAAAATTTAAACATATTCCATTTTCGTCAAATTCAAAACTAGCCTTGAGAGTTTTGATAAAACGAATTAATAAATACATACTTTTGTAACCGAAAAAAGAAACTACAATAGCAACAGCAGCAATAAATAATGTAATTAGCACGTCAGGATTTAAAGTTGATTTATAAGTTGCATAAAATAAAGCTATAGAACCAAAAACGTATACTGGAATAAGAATCACAGCACAAACGTAAGCTAATATTTGAACAAATTTTGAATGAGCGACCATAACTTCCCTAGGTATATAACGCCCTGTTAAGGGGCAAATTGTAGTTGGCTAAAATGTGAAGCGGAGCGGAACCAGCCAACTGTAATTTGTCCCGCTTGAACAGCTTGTTATATGCAAACTTACTCACATAGACCATGAAATATATATCCAGACTGGATAAACATAAAAGGCTTATGCTGTGCATTATTAAGATCTTTTACATATAGATAATACACATCTACGTGATTAGTGACACTATGAGTTACAGCTTTATATGACCAATCTTTATTGGTCTCTTGAACAACTTGTGGTGTTCCACCAAGCGTATTCTGAATTATTCCAGTCATAACCCCTGTAGATTTATTTACCCTGAAAGTTTTACCAACATATGGCTCTTCATATTCATTTTCCATGTAGCCTGAATTGGCTAATGAAGATACTTTTTTAATAGCACATAAGTATTCATTAGCATTTACAAAGATAGGAAAAGAAAATAGTAAGAAGATAAAAATTAATTTCAAGTGCCAAACTCCGTTTTGCATATAACGCCCCATTAAGAGGCTTTTAATTGTTGGCTAAAATGTGAAGCGAAGCGGAACCTAGCCAACTGTTAAAAGTCCTGCTTGAATGGCTTGTTATACGTTTATTTATTACCCAACTTAACAAGCCATTTAGATGGAATAAAGTTTGAGATTACTTCTGTAAGAGAAAGAGCTAATAAAAAACCTACACCAATAATTTTAGATAAAGTAAAAAACGAATAGAATAATATTACAAATAAAACAATTTGAGAAATTCTAAAAAAATAAGCATTATCATTCCACTTAATAAGAGCTGAACAATGAATACAACTATAAGATTCATTTAATCCGCTAAAGACATACCAACTGCGCGAAATCCTTTTTGTACATTCTGGACAAGCCTTAATCTCCATAAATATCCTTAAACGTATAACGCCCCATTAAGAGGCAGATAATAGTTGGCTAAAATAAGCGACGAAGGAGCAAATAGCCAACTGTTATTTGTCCTGCTTGAATGGCTTGTTATACGTATTATTTGCCAAAAATACCAGAATATATTTCATCTCTTAACTTATTAAAACTTGAGATAGCATTACCTTTAGATAAACTTAAAACTACACCTACAACAATTAATAATATAGGAATAAGTAAGGCAAATATTTTAGCTTCCATATCCTGTCTTGCTACACCATTAACAACCACAGTAGCATTAAGATCGAGAACAACTTCAAGAGCTGGATACCCAATAAGAATTCCGATACAAACAAGTACGAAACCTATAATTTTAGAAAATTTTAAATGTGTTCTCAACGGGACAAACATACTGTGCCTTAATTCGTATAACGCCCCATTAAGAGGCAAATAATGGTTGGCTAAAATAAGCGACGAAGGAGCAAATAGCCAACTGTTATTTGTCCTGCTTGAATGGCTTGTTATGTGCAAGTCAACCCTACCAGCTTGTTTTACTTTTAGGTAAACCGATTATCATAAAAGTGGCGAACGATATATACATTGGTAGCCAAACGGCCATAGATGAGCTTGATAACATTACTGCCATTAGCATTTGCATGCTTGCTGTTATTATAAATCCTATGCTACCGATGATAAAAAACGTTTTTTTATTTTTCATAATTATTCCTTTATTTAATGAAACTACACTTTGATTCATACTTACCAGTGATCTGGCACATAACGCCACGTTAAGCGGCAAAAAATTGTTGGCTAAAATTGTGAACGGAGTGAAACAGCCAACTGTTTTTTGTCCGTTTGAACGCCTTGTTAGCAGTGCATTACACGTCTTTTTTAGTTTTATTGGAACCAAAATAACTAGACAATACTAATGTAAAACAAAAAACGAATATAGGCTTATACCAATCAATAGCTTGCTCGCTATGAATTAGAAAATCATATAAGAAAATGGCTGTTGTGGCAATTACACTGCTTATAATATTACGAAACATACTGATACTTCCTTGTACTGCTAACAGCTTATTAGACCGAAAAACTAAGCAATGTATAACACTTAGTATTCCTTATTTATTTACAGTTATAACCATCATACTTGATAACATAATAACAACACTAACATTTTATTATTATTAAATATTTCAAAAGGGGCAACACCGAATCTTTCGATATATTGGTAAAAGAACCGAACACCAGCTAAGCTGTATATAACAACAGTAAGTGGATTTCATATTATGGATGCTAAATCGCCTTTTTTAATGAGTATCGAAGAGCATATGCGCAACTTAAGATATGCAAAAAGAACAATAGAAACCTATATTCATTGGATAAAATATTTTATAAATTACTCAAATAAAACTCACCCCGCACTCATGGGGGATATCGAAGTTGAGAGATTTCTCAGTTTTTTAGTTAATCAACAAAACGTTTCAACAGCTACCCAGTCACTTGCACTTAATGCATTAGCTTTTTTATACAAAGAAATTTTAAAAAGCGAATTAAGTTTAAAGCTAAACTTTAACTTAAGTCGCCGGCCTAGAAAGTTACCTGATGTGCTTACACCTAGAGAAGTAATGAAACTTCTATCAAAAATACCCTTACAACATCATTTATTAGTAAGCCTACTATATGGTAGTGGTTTAAGGCTAATGGAGGCTATTCGCTTAAGAGTACAAGATATAGACTTCAATTATCACTGTATTGCAGTTTGGAACGGTAAAGGGAACAAACATCGTCGAGTTACCCTCGCCACTGAGCTTATACCTGAACTGTACCTCCAAATTCAAAGGACTAAAAAATATCATACTAGCGATATAGAAAATATCGACTATAAAGGTGTCTGGATACCAAATGCTCTTAATCGCAAATACCCTAATGCCGCCAAAGAATTCAAGTGGCAATATTTATTTCCTTCGGCTCGATTAAGTATTGAACCAGAATACAAGTATATTCGTCGGCATCACCTCAATGAAAGTAGTATTCAAAAGTCAGTCAAAAAAGCAGCAAACCAATTGAATGTAAATAAGGTAATAACTTGTCATACTTTACGACATTCATTTGCTACACATTTATTGCAAAGAGGGGCTGATATAAGAACAGTTCAAGAACAACTAGGGCACAGCGATTTACGTACAACCCAAATTTATACCCATGTACTTGAGCACGGCGCTAATGGTGTTCGAAGCCCTTTATCTGATTTATTATAAGATGAGTATTTTTTTAATTTACTTTAAATGAGCATTATCTTCTACCCATACGAATAGTGTTTTCACGTCTTTATAGTTAAATAAACTATCTTTATTATGATCAAGTTATCAGAAAAATATTCTTTTTGGCCTTTACGCTGTTAACTCACCATTAATACTAATTTACCAACATTGCTATTCTCCAACATCTGTTGATGGGCTTTATCGGCATTTTGCCATTGGTAACATGTATCAATAACTGGCAATAACTGTCCTGCACTGAATAACTCACCAAAGTCTTCTTTAAACTTAACAACTAACTCAGCCTTATAATCATAATCTCTATTTCTTAAGGTTGAAGCACTCAATTTAATTCGCTTTGAGAGCATCATACCCATATCAACTTTTTCACAATAGCGGCCCCGTATAATTGATAATAAAACAATCTGTCCGTCAATTGCTGCAACCTGTATATTTTTTTGTAAATAGTCACCTCCCACCCAATCTACAATCACATTAAAACCATCATGAGTGTAGTCTTTTTGCCATTGCTCAAAAGCGGCTTGATGATAATTAATGGCAATATCAGCACCCAGTGTTAAGCACGCTTGACACTTTTCTTCACTACCTGCAGTAACAACAACGAAACAGTCACTCGCTTTGGCAAGTTGAATAGCAGCACAGCCAACACCACTGGCACCAGCATGTATCAACACTGATTGTTTAGGTTGCAACTGAGCAATTGAGAATAGACTTTGGTAGGCTGTTAGAAACGTTTCTGCGCAAGCCGCACCTTGTTCAAAAGTAAAGGTAGCAGGCAGATAAAATAACTGGCTAGACTTTATAACAACATATTCTGCGTAACCTCCACCAGCAACCAAACCGAATACGTTATCATTCACTTTCCATTGATGCACGCCACTGCCACAAACAACAATTTCACCACAAACCTCAAGACCTAAAATAGATGACTCACCTTGAGGCGCAGGGTACTTTCCTTGACGCTGTAAAATATCTGCGCGGTTTACACCGATTGCTTTTACTTTGATTAAACATTCATCTGCTGAAACTTCAGGTAATATCGTTTCAGCAAATAAGAGTTGTTGCTCGTGGGTAACAGAAATATACTTCAAATAAACCTCTACGTTGTTAAGCGCTTATTACTTTACGATTCACTAGCTAATCGCAAAAAAGTGATGTGGTTGCCATTTTACCTGTTTTTTTTCTAAACTCGCGACTTCAGCTTCTGGCGGTCCATGTGATAGCCATGCTAACATTTTATCAACGTCTTCTTCTTCACCACTCATTAAAACTTCTACATCTCCGTCATCTAAATTTTTTGCATAGCCACTTAAACCATGATCAATAGCCACTTGTTGGCTAGACGCTCTAAAATAAACACCCTGAACTTTTCCACTAATATGGGCGATATAACTTACATTCATATTTGCTGTTCCTTAACGTAGTCTGAAATAACTTAATTTGAAGATTGCGCCAGAGCTTTGCATTGACTACACTCTGCGCAATTTCATTTTCCAATTTATTAAGTATAGTCACATGTCAGCAAGAATTTATTTAAAAGTAAGCCGAGACAAGTCTTTATTAAGAAAACATCCTTGGATATTTTCTCAAGCGATCAATAAAATCAAGGGAAACCCAATGTTGGGCGACACCGTAGATGTTTTTGATCACCGGGAAAAATGGCTTGCTCGCGGTGCCTATTCACCAGAATCACAAATTCGCGTCAGAGTGTGGAGCTTTAACGAAAGCGAAGAAATTAATAGCGAATTTTTTCGTAATAAATTATTAAGCGCTCAATCTAGACGTGAATGGTTTATTGAACAAGGTGGCTTAACCGGTTACCGTTTAATTGCCGGTGAATCTGATGGTTTACCCGGTATTACTATTGATAAATACGACAACCTAATTGTTTGCCAATTACTCAGTGCAGGTGCTGACTTTCAACGTTATACCCTCGTTGAAGTCATTAAAGAGCTTTACCCTGAATGTAGTATCTATGAACGTTCTGATGTTGATGTACGTAAAAAAGAAGGTTTAGAGCCCGTTACAGGCTGGTTAACTGCCCCCCTTGAGTCAACAGCATGCATTATTAAAGAGCATGGCTTGTCAATTAATGTTGATATTGCCAAGGGTCATAAAACAGGTTTTTATTTAGATCAACGTGACTCGCGAGTAACTGCCGGTCGGTATGCTAAGAATAAATCAGTGCTTAATTGTTTTTCTTATACGGGTACATTTGCCTTACATTGTGCGGCAAATGATGCCAAAGAGGTTATTAACGTTGATGTTTCTCAATCAGCACTCGATTTAGCCCAAGAAAACATTGTGCTTAATAATCTTCAAGACAAGAATGTTTCTTTTGTTAAAGCGGATGTGTTTAAGTTACTCAGACAATACCGTGAAGAAAAACGTCAGTTTGATATGATCATTTTAGACCCACCAAAGTTTGTTGAATCTAAAGCGCAATTAACGGGTGCTTGTCGTGGTTATAAAGACATCAACATGTTAGCGATGCAATTGCTCAAGCCAAATGGCATATTACTGACCTTTTCGTGTTCAGGTTTAATGGAGGCAAGTCTATTTCAAAAGGTGGTGGCTGATGCTGCGCTTGATGCCCGCCGTGAAGTGCACTTTGTTGAACGCTTGCAGCAAGCAGGCGATCATCCTATTTCAAGTAATTATCCAGAAGGCTATTATTTGAAAGGCTTAGTTTGTCAAGTGAGTTAACTTTTTACGTTATAATACAACTAAAAAACGAGCGAATTACGCTCGTTTTTTAGTTATTACACGGCTAATTGCTAATCTATTTCTGCAATATTAATCCCAATTAAAAAGCACTCATCACCTTCTTCGGTGACTCGTACTATTTTTCCCAAAACTTCAAGCGGTTGAACATTACTACTCGCAGAGCCCACGCTAACTTTAACATGGGTATTCAACTCTAATGGGTGGGTCATCTCAATGGCTATACCCGTAGCACTTAAATCACGACAAGTCGCCAATATTTGGCTATTCGCTTCATCATCGATAATGGTTACAGTTACATCACTATTTAACATCATCCGATAGAAGTCTCGTTTATCATCAAAGTTAACCATTACTACTCCCTATTGTTATTTGAATTTATTTACTGACTCTTTTATACCCATTGCCGTGTTTACTGTCAAATTTTCATGGTTGAAATTGTTGATAAAACCCGCTTAATTTGCTGAAATTTCTTTCAAATGATTTAAAATTCGCTTTGCTGAAACCGGATAAGCTGTTTTTAAGTTTTGTGCAAAGACTGAGACACGAAATTCTTCCATCATCCAACGAACGGCTAAAATTTCCTCCGCAACAGGTTTACTTTTATTTTGTTTAGCAAGTAACGCGAGATAAACATCATTGACTTTCGCAACCTCTAGCATTTTTAATCGGTCTTGGTGTGGATCAACAGGCAGCTTTTCCATGCGTCTTAACATCGCTTGTAAGTAACGAGCAATATCATCTAATCGTTGATGGCCAGAAGCTGTAACGAACCCTTTAAAAACAAGTAAACTCAGTTGTTCTTTAATGTCGGCTTGTGCTTGAATAACCTCTAAAGACATTCGGCCCTTTAATTTTTTACCTATTTCATGGGTTAACGTTAATACTTTTTCTACTTTTAAAGCAGATGCGAGCACACAGTCAGCCAATTCGGCGCGGACATGGTCTTTTGCTTTTTCAAAGTCATTTTGGTTACGCGGAATTTCGCCATGCTCTTTCACCAAGTGCTGACATGCGGCGACAATACAATCGTCTAATAAATCAGGTATTGAACCAAACGGATTGAAATATAAACTTAGCTTCGCTTTATTAGGCAATTTTTGTTGTAGATATTTCACCGGAGAAGGTATGTTTAATAAAATTAAACGACTTACGCCATTGATCATCGCTTGCTCAGCTAAACTTTCTTGCTCAAATAGCTCAATAGCTACCGTTTTATTTTTATCAACCAAAGCAGGAAAGGCTTTAATGGTAATATTGGCAATATTTTTTTCATAGCCTTTAGGGATCGCCTTGAAATCCCAAGTGGTAATTTGTGCTCGCTCTATTCCTTTATCCGCCACTTTTTTAATTGATGCTTTTACTTTTCCTTGTAAAGATGCTTTTAACGGCTCGAGCTTGCGGCTCTGATTAATGAGCTGCCCTTTTTCGTCAATCACTTTAAAGTTCATCGTTAAGTGAATAGGCAATTCAACATCTTGCCAAATATCTTCGGGTAAACGTACACCGGTCATTCTTAATAAATGTTTTTCAATAGCATCGGTTAGTTTTCCATTAAACTCACTAATGGCTGATAAACAAGCTTCGGCGTAATTAGGTGCAGGCACAAAATTTCGGCGTAATGATTTTGGTAAACCTTTGATCAACGCAATAATAAGTTCTAAACGTAGTGCTGGAATTAACCAATCAAAATCGCGGTCTTCAATCTGATTCAAAATTCCAACAGGAATATGTAAACTAATGCCGTCGTCAATATCACCTGGGGTAAAATGATAACTGAGCGGTAAGGTCAAATTACCTTGTCGCCAAACATCAGGATAATCATTAGCAGATAATTTTTTAGAGGTTTCGTTTAGTAAGAAGGCTTCTGTAAAACTCAGTCGTTGCGGATCACTTTGTTTAGATTTTTTCCACCAAGACAAAAAGCTACGTTGACAAACAATGGTTTCAGGGAGTTTTTCATCATAAAATTCAACCAAGCGCTCTTCATCAACTAAAAAGTCTTTACGACGCGCTTTTTGCTCTAGCTTTTCAATGCTGGCAACTAATTGATGGTTTTGTTGATAGAATTTTTCATTTATTGTGCTATCGCCATTAACCAAGGCTTCACGAATAAAAATTTCTCGACAGGTATGTGGCTCAATATGGTTAAAGTTTATTTTTCTTTTTGCAACGATGGTTAAGCCATATAAAATAACGTTCTCGAACGCCATTACCGCGCCTTGCTTTTTCTCCCAATGCGGCTCGCTATAATTTCGCTTAATTAAATGTGTCGCTAATGGCTCTATCCACTGTGGTTCTATTTTTGCCACCATGCGCGCAAATAATCGGCTGGTTTCAACCAACTCTGTTGCCATGATCCACTTAGGCGATTTTTTCGCCACACCCGATCCCGGAAAAATAAAGAATCGGCTATTACGCGCGCCTTTATATTCTCTATTTTCGTCAAGTTGCCCTAAATGGCTAAGCAAGCCAGAGAGTATCGCTTGATGAAGAATGTCATTATTATTATTTTCTGTGGGCGCTTCGTTTTTGCCCGCGTCATTGTTATGAGCATCAAGTAACGGTGGCGTATATTCAATACGACTCATTGGAATGTTTAAATCACGCAATGAATGTTTGAGCTGACTAAAAATATCTTGCCATTCACGAATACGCATATAAGCTAAAAACTCTTTTTTACACATATTTCGAAATTGGTTATTGGTCAGAGCTTTTTGCTGCTGTTCAATGTAATGCCACAAATTAAGTAAACTAATAAAGTCAGATTCTTTGTCTTTAAAGCGATTATGCTTTTCGTCGGCCGCTTGTTGCTTTTCATGTGGACGTTCACGTGGGTCTTGAATACTGACCGCACTGACAATAATAAATATTTGCTCGATACAGCCTAAATCAATCGCTGACAAAATCATTTTTGATAAGCGTGGGTCTGTTGGAAACTTTGCTAACATGCGCCCCGCTTTAGTTAAGACAATTTTATTTGGTTGTTTCTCAATCGCGGCTAATTCTTCCAGTAAAGAAACACCGTCATTAATATTGCGGTTGTCTGGTGGTTGTACGAAGGGAAAGTCGCTTATTTCACCTAAATCAAGCGCCAGCATTTGTAAGATAACGGTGGCAAGATTGGTACGTAATATTTCTGGGTCGGTAAACTCAGGGCGTCCCAGAAAATCATCTTCACTGTATAAACGTAAACAAACACCAGCAGAAACACGGCCACAACGCCCTGCTCTTTGATTAGCACTAGCTTGTGATATAGCTTCAATAGGCAGTCGCTGTACCTTAGTGCGGTAACTATAACGAGAAATACGCGCAGTACCGGGATCAATAACGTATTTAATACCAGGTACCGTTAAGCTGGTTTCAGCAACGTTAGTGGCAAGCACAATATTACGTCCGCTGTGAGGTTGAAATATTCTATTTTGCTCTTGCACTGTTAATCGTGAATACAGAGGCAGCACTTGAGTATGACGTAAATTCGCTTTTTCTAATGCTAAAGCTGCGTCACGTATTTCTCGCTCACCGTTGAGAAAAATAAGAATATCGCCCTGGCTAATATGACCCAGTTCGTCAACCGCTTGTAAGATACCACTGATGATATCATTGCTGCTCACTTCTTCCGTTTCATCATTATTATCAGCATTAAGCGGACGATAAAGTATTTCAACGGGAAAGGTACGCCCTGATACTTCAATAATAGGCGCAGGTTTTCCTGAGGCTGAAGCAAAATGCTTTGAAAATCGTTCAGGGTCAATCGTTGCCGAGGTAATAATGATTTTTAAATCAGGGCGTTTCGGTAGTATTTCTCGCAAGTAACCCAGTAAAAAATCTATATTTAAACTGCGTTCATGGGCTTCATCAATAATTAACGTATCATATTTTCTCAGTAAACGGTCATGCTGCATTTCAGCCAGTAAAATACCGTCAGTCATTAATTTGATATAGCTTTTATCGCTGACTAAATCATTAAAACGGACTTTATAACCGACTGCGTCGCCTAACTTAGTCGATAACTCATCCGCAATACGCGTTGCAACAGTACGGGCAGCAATACGACGAGGCTGGGTATGGCCAATCATTCCATCAATACCACGCCCTAAAGCCAGACATATCTTCGGAATTTGTGTGGTTTTACCCGAGCCCGTTTCACCCGCGATAATAACTACTTGGTTTTCCATAATGGTCTTAGCGATAAGATCAGCATTTTGTGAAACCGGTAAACTTTCTGGATAAGTTATTTTAGGCACACTTTGAATTTTAAGCTGCTTTTTCTGAATCGACTCATCAATATGGGCGGAAATTTGCTTAAGTGTTTTTTGCTGCTTCTCAAAATCAGTGGCTTTTTTACTCGACATCAAACGTTTTTTGAAACGAAATTGGTCAGACTTTAGACACAATTGAAGGCGGCTAAAAAGCTTATCAATATTAATAGCTTGATTGGGCTGAGACTCAGGTGAGGTAGTGATAGATTTTTCAGAAGACAAGATGAACTCAAACAAAAAAGGCAAAAGGGAATTTTACCAGCTTTATTAAGTCTGTACCACTTCAATCAAGTGGTACAAATAGACAGTGTAAAATTAACTCAGCTGACTAAGGTTTAAAGGTACTGCGGGTATATCTGTCAATACCGTATAGAACATCATTACGACATATAGTACCCAGTAAAATACCATCTTCGTCTACCACAGGATAAACTTTAGGTTTATTCTGTAACATGCTTTGCGCAAGTTCTATGACACTGTCAGAGGGTTTAACTGATAATACTTCTTTGCGCATCAACGCGGCAACATCACTCACATGTTCATTATGATAAATCGTCTGTAGCATTGTTGCTAAAACATCACTTTCAGAGAGAAAACCAATAACACGATTTTTACCATCGATCACTGGACCACCTATTTGTTTTGTTTTTAAAAAGCGCAATGCAGCCTCTTCCACCACCATTTCAGCAGTAAACGTAACGGGATAATGGTTCATATAATCTTTTACCTCTATGCTTTCCATAAACGCCCCTCAATAATTAAAATTTAAATGCCATGCGATAAAAATAACTGTAGTCGCTTTTATTCAATAAATCATGAATTTAGTAAAAATAAATCATTTAATGATTGAGTGCTTATTTTACAGACAATGCTAAGTAAATAGCCTGATTTATCAGGCTTTATCAAAGACTCGAGAGTGCGTTAGAGTAGAGACAGTAAAACGGGATCGGCAGAATTTTTTAAGGTGTTTGATAATGCATGGTATGAAAGCGAAAATTGTTTACGTAAATGTGATTTTAGATGAGGTTTAACCACTTTAGGCTTTATCGCTTTTAATAAACAAAATAACGCTAAAGCATGCAATGTTTCATTTTCTGGTAATGCCGATTGGCGATTAGCATTAGGGTTATTACACGAACCACAGCCCCCTTTAAATTGATAAGCGGTGTTGCTAAATATAACGCCAAACCCCATAAAACAAGCGATAATATCAACCGCTTGTGGAATGTATTCTTCTCCGCCTGGGGGTAAACTTCGTTGTTGAACAATCAGTATATTCGCAAGGTTCTGTACAATAGAAGAAATAAGGTCTTGCGGTTGGTTAACTTGGTTTGCGCGATAAGAAAGCATGATTGGCTGTTGTTGCAGCTTTTCGCTATCCTCACCGTTTAATTTGGCAAAAAGTGTGTTATCCCCTCGACAATGGTCAACCATATTAAACGGTGGAATGATTATTTGTTGACTGCCAGCAAAAAATCGCTCGGGAGTAACCAAAAGGATAGGCCACTCTTGCATGCCAGCATATTGGGTTGTCTGCTTAAAAATACTCAGCGCCATTTCATGCACACTGCTGACACTGCCTTGATAAAATTGATTATTAGGGAGCACAAGCTGGCTGTTGTTTTTAAATTCTAACACATCAAAATGGCTAAGCGCCCAAGAAAAGGTATCGAGGATCCATTGATGACTATCGGCATCAATAACATCGCTTATTTCAAGTTGGCTAGACGGTTTAATGAGCGCTAATAAATTGGCTAACATAACAAATAATGACTCACTGCGTTAATGGGCATCGCTTACCTGAGCAGACACTTCTTTTTCTTCAAGAAGTGCTCGTTCAGCTTTTGAAATATAACGAGGCTTATTACTGGTGTGCAATTTAGCATTCGCTTTTTTTTGCTTACTTTTTAATGTGGCGTTGATTTTTTTCTTACGATTCATTTTACTTTCTACATTTTAATTTATAAATAGCTAACTAAGTAAATAATAACCTACAGACAAACAAGGTCTTTATGGCTTAAGTAACGGATGATCTTCAGGTAACTGCTTTGCTATCCACATCGCTAATCGGTGTTTCATGCTTTGTAAATCTTCACCATCAGCAGGTGATGCTTGAATAAGTTTGTCGTTAACTAATAAACGATACAAGCTTTCAACTTTATCTTTTGAAGCATTCGTTGCAGAGAAACCGCTATAACCACGGTTCATTGCATATTTCTCACCTACTTCAATCGCTTTTTTTAATAAAGCGGTTTCATTTTTCATTTTTTTAGTTTTTTTCATGTGACTTCTTTTATTGTGACTTCATATCAAAGTAAAAGGCATTTAACTTATTGCCATCAAGACCGCGAGGTCCGATTTTGCCTTCACACACGGCTCCAAGTTCGAGCGCTTTTGTATAGAAAGCATCAACCTTGCCTGTTGAATCTAAAACGATTGCGACCATTACACCGTTGCCAACTGTTGCCGGTTGTTCATTAAAAGGTTTAGCGACGCACAGCCCTGCTTACTATGGTCTTAGTCCAAGCGACAAACTGGTCTGTTTCTAAAAAGCGCTCTGCGCCAATTGAAGGGAACAGCTCATCATAAAATACCACGGCTTTTGCTAAATCATTTGTTCCTAAGGTGACGTAATCAATCATAATAATCCCCTTTGTTAAAAATGTTAAGTTAACGTTTTATTATTTATAGCTTGAAAGTAACACCTTCGTAAACTGCTCGGTACTAATTTCTTTGCCATGTTCAATAATTAACTGGTCAAGAAGCACAATATCAGCTTCTAACGACGACATGGTAAGGGTATTGTCGTCTAGGTTATAAAGCTGCTTTAAACTCGCATAATAAAATTTTAAAACAATTAACGCTTTTTCATCACCGTTAACACTCGCTTGCTTAATCTTTTTTAAGCGACGATAAATAATATTTTGAATTTGCTTGAGTTGCCAAACATAATAAATTTCATTAAAAAATGGTGTGTTTTTTAATTGTTGTAGTATTGCTGCACACGCCAGTAATGCGAAAATAACACCTAAAAAGTTATAGCGAAAATTACTCCCTTGGTCAGCTGAAGCTGTCGTGGTGTTAGCGAGCGTATCAAGGGCTAATGGATCCGAGAATATAGCAATCAATATTGCACCAAAGGCAATGGCTAATATCGCTAAGGTAATAATGAAGCCAACAATCACTTGATTAAGTTTGCTACGATACGTTTTTTTATTTATGTCTTTTAACGTCATGCTACCACTTATTTAATGGGGTCACTGAAATTCAAGCGACATTCTAACGTAATTTCTCTGAGGAAACCGCTTTCCATCGCTTTATTTTTTATAAAGGTCGACACCTGAATAACGAGTCGTTTTTGTGGTTACTCCCTGTCGCCAAACATTCGCTAAGGCGGCGACACTAAGCTTTTGCTTGGCGCGGGTGATCGCGGTATACATTAATTCTCTTGAAAGCAGTTTATTGTCTGTTTGCTCTGGTAATACCATCACCACATGTTCAAATTCACTGCCTTGTGTTTTATGAATAGTCATGGCATAAACGGTTTCATGTTGGGGCAAACGTGCTGGGTTAACCCATTTATATTCATTATTGGCTTGTTCAAAAACAGCCATTAAATGCCCTGCGTCATTCTTCCACAATAAGCCAATATCGCCGTTATATAAACCTAGGGCATAATTATTAACATTTATCATAATGGGTTGACCACAATAACGGGTGTCAAATGCGTTTATATGCCCGTGTTTAACTAATATATGTTGTACTTGCTCGTTTAACGACTCTACCCCTTGTTCACCAACACGCGTCGCACATAAAATACGAAACTGTTGTAATTGTTTAAAAGCTGCTGAGACCGTTTTTTGTGCAAAAATAGGAACATAATAACGTTGTACTAAGTCAGCCAACCATTCACTTGGCTTTCCGGCAAGCAAGCGTAAAGTACTCTGGTGTTGAAACGTGTTTTCGTTATCATCATCACCGACTAATAACGGTTCATTTAATAACTGCCAACTTTCGTTAAAACGGCCATTAATAACATGACCCGCTATTTTTCCTATGCCTCCTTCACCATCGAAACGCCTACTTTTTTCAAGAAAAACCACGTGATCAGCGGGCAACGTTACGCCTAAAGATTTAGGCGATTTTTTCCACAGGGGTAAGTTGGGGAAGTCGGTAGTTTCTGATAAATACTGTTGATTTTCGCAACTATAGCCTCGGTGTGGCTTAGGGGCTAAATCATTAAGCACACTGCCTGCAGCAACCGATGGCAATTGGTCTGCATCCCCTAAAAGTATCACTTGGCAGTGATTTGGCAGTGCTCTAAAAACACGGACCATTAAGGCTAAGTCAACCATTGAAACTTCATCAATCAACAGTACATCAATATTAAGTAAATTGTCTTGGTGGTGACGAAAATTAACACTATTAGGAATAACACCTAAAAGACGATGGAGTGTTTGTGCCTCATGGGGAATTTTCGCTAAAACCTGCTCGCTAATTTGACCTTTAAAACCATGTAAAGCATTAGTGACTGACTCTGACAAACGCTGGGCCGCCTTTCCGGTTGGTGCAACTAAAGCTATCTTTATTTCTTTATTAATATGCTTATTTGGCGTTAATTGAACAGATGAATTTAACATCACCAAAGCAGCTAACAACTTGGTCACCGTATAGGTTTTTCCAGTGCCCGGACCGCCCGCGATAATGCTAAATTTTTTGTTAATCGCATTGGCCACAGCTACTTTTTGCCAGTCTATATCATCATTATTCTGCTCTAACGTTTCTGCTGGGAATAATGCCGCTAAGCAGTTTTTAATGTCAGCTGGGTCAAAGGCTTGTAGGTTTACATCGTGGTGTTGGGCATTTTTAGCTGAAATAAACTGTAATAGTGCTTGTTCGAAGTGGTAATAACGACGCAAATACAACTTATTATCATGAAAAACAATCGCTTGGTTGTCCTGGGCAGTAATAGATAATTGCTGGCATAACGCAACCAAATCGGGTGCATTGTTAAAAGTAAAACCATGATGGGTAACGATGCCTTGTTTATCGCAACTATAACCAAAGCGACTATTAGCCAGTGTGGTGATAGGCAAACAGCTATGACCTGCTCTAAGGCTTTCACTGAGCGCGATAAGCAAATGAAAAATTTGTTGATTATTATTTGTATCGTTTTTAGCAAGACTTTGTTGAATTTCTTTCGCAAAAAAGTAGTCAACCGCTTCAATGTTATTAAGTTGCTCTTGAGCATAATGAAATTGCTTATATAGCGCGGTCATTTTATGTTTCTCCTAGAAACAATTGGTCAAGTGCTTCAAGTTCGTCAACGCCAATATTTCGATAATACACACCACAATTTTTATGTTGCTCTTCATCTGTCATTCCACGTAAATACAGATAGTAAGCACCGCCAAAATGTGTGTTTACGTCATAATTTTCGAGGCTATAACTTAAGTAACGATGTAGGGCTAAAGCATAAATAAGGTACTGCAAGTCATAGTGATTTTTTTCAATATTGTCTTTCATGGCTTGTTGACTGTAGTCACTAAAGTCATGACCTAAGTGGCTTGACTTATAATCACAGATATAATATTTATTGTTGTGCTCAAAAATCAAATCAATAAAGCCATGCATCATACCTTTTAGCTGTTGATATGCCGGTAAACGTACCGTTGATTGCTGAGATGCTTTACTGTCCATATTGCGATGTTTAGACAATATATGGGTTAATTTTTCAGTGCTCGCTGAGCACATTGGGTAATAAAACTCACTTTCTCGTAGCGTTTGTTGTTGTTGTAAATCACCTAAACTAAAAACCTCTGCGCCCCCTATAGGAAAACGATCACTCGAAGACTCAGTATGAGCTTCGACATCATCCGCTCGATCACAGTTTAGTGGTGCGTTGATCATTTGTTCAAGCCAAAGTTGCAGATCTTCTGCTTGATAACCTGGCGTTAATTCACCATACTTTTGTAACGGCCAATGCATAGCGTCTTGCCAGTCAGGCGCATTAAAATTTGTGTGCTCTAAAATATCATGTAATAAGTTACCGGTATGGGCCCCCTTTGCTAAATTAAAGCGCAATAAACGACTGGCTTGAGGCGCACTTGACTGCAGTTCACCACTTGCCACTTTCTCCAGTGAATTGTCACGATCAGGTGAAGATACTCCGCCGTGGCGTAAATTTCGGCTTAATGCTGAAAATGAACTTAGCCACCAATCACGTTCTATTTTGCCGTTAAAATGCGCAACTTCACCGCTAATATGGCTAATTTCAGATAGCGGGGCTTCTTGTGCAATAAGTTCGCTCGCATTTTCAACGCTAGAAAGTCGCACTAAACTTATGCTGTTGGGTTCATCATTTGCCAACCGTAATAAGTTTTCTTCGATATCTTGTTCTGCTTGCCATTTTAAGGCACTGCCAAGAGGAGAATGTTGTGCTTTATCAAAGCTTGCCGTTAATATATAACAGCGCCTTTCTGCACGGGTTACCGCAACATACAATAAACGAATAGCTTCTGCGTATGCTTCATTAGCCATTGACGCCTTAGCATGTTCTGAGCCGTCTAAGCTTAATTTTAACTCTAGATTGTCGTCATGGTATTCAATAAAAGTAACAGCGCTTACACCAAACTTAAGTGGATCTTTATGTCTTGTTGCAAACGGCACAAACACTACGGGATACTCTAAACCTTTTGAACCGTGTTGAGTAATAATCCGTATTAAATTATCGTCACTTTCTAAACGCAATTCAGCTTCAATCTCAGGGTCGTCGACGCGGCTTTGTTGTTCAAGCCAATACAATAATTCTTGCGGTTGGCGATGTCGTTGACTGGCCGTTTGCAGTATTTCAAATAAATGCAATAAGTTAGTCAAAATACGATCTTGGTTTTCATCTGATATACAGAAATGGTCATGCATTAATTTTAATGCCATCGAAATAAAACCTTTATACAGCCATTCATTCCGCAGTTGTTCAAAATCAAATTTCAAGGCTTGCCAAGCGAGTTCATCAGCTTGTAATTCACGGTATGCTTTAGGATGATAATTGAGTAAATCACAAGCAATTGCGGCACTGAAATAACGTTCATTTTCAACAAACAAGATGCCTTTAAGTAACTGTATTAATTGATGTGTTTGTTCGCTTTTCATCAAGTTAGCGCGATTACTCATAAAGACTGACGCTAAGTTGGCATTTTCTAAGGCTTGCTTAATATCTCTGGCCTCAGCGCCATCACGCACGAGAATAGCAATATCTTTCGAGGTCAATTGCTCACAACTTTCTGTGGCAGAGGTACTCAGTAAACGAATAATTTCGTTAGCACACCACGTGGCCATAACCGGGCGAAAACTTTGCGCGACCGATTTTTTGGCTTCTTCATCAACAAAGTGAATAAACTGTAAGGCGTTGTCTGCACTAGTGTGATGTTTTTTAAGCGCGGGTGGCGAAGCCTTCACGGGAATATAAGGAATGTCGTAACCAAAAACATGACTATTTCCCTCTATAACGTCTACGGCGTCTTTAATGGCTTCACCATAAAACAAGCGGTTATAACCGGTGATCATAGCAGGCGTAGAACGCCAGTTAGTATCCATTAGCCATTGATAATCGCAATCTTTACGCGCTGATAAATAAGCAAAAACATCACCACCACGAAATCCATAAATCGCTTGTTTAGGATCACCAATCATATACAGAGCGGCTTGATTTTGATGATAATAAATAGCTTCAAGTATCGAAAATTGTAAGGGATCGGTATCCTGAAATTCGTCGACTAATGCCACGGGATATTGTTCAAATAACGTTTGCGCCAGTATTTGCGCGTTGCTATTTTTTGCTTGTAAACAATGAGCAAGTGTCGAAATAAGATCGTCAAAACTTAATATATTGGCATTGTTTTTTTGTTCTTCAATACTGATGCGTATTTGATAAATACCTTGGCGGACAATTACGAGTGCTTTCGCTTTTTCAATTTTCTTAGCTAACGATTTTAATTCAGCTTTAACGGTTTTTACTGGTTCAAATACCGCTAACAGTTCAACTTTACCCGCCGAGCGAGCGTAACGTTTACCGTCAATAAAAGCGTCAGGCATTTTTTCATTACCCACAGTAATATCATCAACCAAGCGATGTAACCATTGCACTAACGCATCAAGTTCTTGCTGGCGTTTCTCCCTTTCTGCGCCTTTTTTAACCTCGATAAGATACTGAGTCAGTAGCGGTACGTTACTTTCTAAGTTATCAAGCGCTTGCTGAGTTAATTCGGTAAATTGTTGCTCTATTTCATCAACGTTAACAACATCAAGCGTATTTTGTTTGCTAATAGCTTTTGAAAATTGACTGAGAAAACTGAGCGGATTTTGCCAGAACTGCATCACTTGCGTAAACTGCTCGGGGCTATCTTTGGCTAACACTCGATACCAATCTTGGCAAGCTTGTAACACTAAGTCTTGGCAACTGGTTTCCATTTGTGCATTAAAAGCGACACCGCTGGCAAA
This sequence comes from Colwellia sp. MB3u-41, assembly GCF_014076845.1. Taxonomy (GTDB): domain Bacteria; phylum Pseudomonadota; class Gammaproteobacteria; order Enterobacterales; family Alteromonadaceae; genus Colwellia_A. The sequence goes on along the minus strand of NZ_JACGUT010000076.1, from coordinate 18,809 downwards.
AGCGTGCTGGCTTAATACGCGCTTACAAAACCCATGAATAGTGAATATAGCGGCTTCATCAAGATATAACAGTGCTTGGCGTAAGCGTATTTTTGCCGATTTTTCATCAATATGTGTACTGATCGACTTAAAGAACTCATCTTCAACAATGAGTGCATCCCACTCGCTTAATGCCTGTCGAATAAAGTTGTCAATACGCCCACGTAATTCTTCAGTCGCATCTTTTGTGAAGGTCATGACCAATATTTGTTCAACAGGTAATTGCTTTTCGAGTAATAATCGTAAATATAAACGGGTGATATTAAAGGTTTTACCGGTGCCCGCACTCGCTTCAATGAGATGTTTTCCTACCAGAGGGATTTCGTGAGCAATGAGATTATTCATCTTCATTTTATTTGCTCCTGAGCTTGCCACATCGGTTGATAAAGTGCCGTAAACGTTGGCTGATGCTCAGAAAACTCAGGACATTGTTGCCAGAAGTAATGCATGTAAGGGTCTTGTCCTAAGGGTTTGATCACGCTGAGCATGCTGCTATTGTCTGACCATATTTTTTCAAAGTGGCTTTGTTGAAAGGCTTTCGCTTTAAAGAACTTTTCGACTAATTCGGTGTTAAGCAGTAAAGCTTGCTGCTGCCCTTTGAGATAAGTTTCAACAATAAAAGCTAAATGCGCCTGAGCATTGTCTACTTGGCTAAAGCGGTATTGGGTTGGTTTTTGATTTTTTGTATCAAAGTAAAAACCTTTGGTTATTTTTACCTGCGCGAGCATATTTTGCTCTTGTGTAAAATCAGCGGTATTCAATGTCGCTGCATGGTCTTGCCAACATTGAAGAATGAGTTGATGCAAATAAAGAGCAAATAAGTCTTTACCTTTTGCCGAAGAGCTTCGATAGAACATCAAACTATCTTCTTGGACAGGAAAATTGGCACCAAGAACAAAGTGGCTATTATTGGCAAGAACCAAGTCGAGCTCGGCATTAATAAAAGTAATTGGCGCTTCAGCTGTCGTTAGCTGACTTTCCGTGCGAATAAATTCACTAAAATTCTCACTGTCATCTCGCCAGCGCTCTAAGCTGTCATTTGTGCTGGGTAAGTCTGGAAAAACGCCACTTACCCCTGCCGCACTCACTGCAGAAGTTATCTCCTGCTCGCTGCTACCCACTAAATAAAGCGCTAAAAGCTGCTGACGTAATAAGTAACTCTGCAAAAAGTTTTCACTAAATGGCTCAGTATCATCAAGCTGCGTCTCTCGAGGTTCAAAAAACAACTGTAAATGCCGTTGAGCAAAGGCCTTCGCGGGGTGCTGAAAAAAACGGATCAGTTCATTTATATCAACAACTTTAGTTTCGTTATCTGGTGTTATCTCAACCGGCAGAAATAAGGTATCGGTTTGTGCTGATTTTTTAGCTGATTTAAGTTTCAGCCAATGAGGGTCGAAGCTTTTCAATTGCCCCAAATAGTTGTGCTCGCTGAAAGCTTGCATGGGTAATTGTTTAATATCTGAAGATCGATCATCACTATCGTTTTTTTCAATGACGTTGTCGCTATTGTGGAGTTGCCAACCATAACCTGCTTCAAGATATTCCATTAATTCTTTGAGAACTATCGACGGCTGTTTTTCATTATTATTACGAATGTTACGCCCTTGATAGCTTAAGTATAATGACTGGCGTGCTGATATTATCGCTTCTAAAAATAAGTATCTGTCGTCGCCACGGCGCGATCTATCACCCAGTTCACTTTTGCTACTGGCCATAAGATCAAAACCTAATGGTTGACGCTGTCGCGGAAATTCGCCGTCGTTCAAACCTAAAATGGCAATGACTTTAAAAGGAATACTGCGCATCGGTAACATGGAGCAAAAAGTAATTTGCCCAACCATAAACTGACGACCGGGATCTGGCTGACTAAAATGATTAGTAAGAAAGTCTCGTACGACACCTAAGCTGATTTTTTGCTGGTAATCAGCGTGTTGGCAATATTCAACCAACGCACCTATGGCTTGGTCTATAACGTTAAAAGCGTTTTCATCGGTAACCTCAAACAAGCTATTTAACAGGGACAATAAAAATTGTTGCCACTGGCTTGCCGACTTCTCTTGAGCAAGGTGCTGAGAGAAATGCTGTAGTTGCTCGATAATCAGCATTAATTTACCCAATAAAATAGCGTCGTTTCCTTCAACATTAGGCAAATACAGTTGATCGTCAACAAACATTGGGCTATCAGCAAAAGCAAAGCCGCGCATTAATCGTGATAAACCTTGTTGCCAAGTAAAGGCATTATTCACTTCTTTGCTGTGCAAAACCTGCTGTTTATGCTGTTGGTCCACACCCCAGTGCACGCAAGCTTGTTCGAGCCAAGCAGAAATTTTATCAAGCTCTTCAAGGCTCAGCGAAAACTTATTTTGTATTGCGGGTAAACGTAACATGCCGATAATTTGCGACACTTGAAAACGACTATCAGGCAAACTCAGTAATTGTGTAAAAGCGGCAACGATAGGTTCGGAGTCTTTACTAACTCTGTCGGCAATAGAACAAGGCAATGGGGGGATCTTGTCTGCTAGGTCTTGCCAACCTCGTGCGAAAACAGCACTGACATATGGAGCATATTGCTCAACTTGTGGGCACATAACCAAGACATCTTTGGGGGTTAAGCTTTTATCGTCATTAAATTGGTGGAGCAGCCAATCGTGTAAGCCTTGTACTTCGCGTAATGCGCTATGAGCACTGGAAAAGACAATCGAGTTATCTTGCTGATTTTTAGGTGCATCTTTTGGGTTGGTTAAGGTCAGAATGTCTTGTTGAACTTGGTGTAATACCGATAAACTTTCTGCTTCTTCTCCCTTAACAATGGTATCAAAAACCTCAATATTTACGGTTGAATAGTCATTAAGCAAGGCCATGAATTCACGTCCTTGTTGACCCAAATTAGCCAACAGCGGATTACCCACATTCACGGTAATATCGTCGTGGCCCTTAACCCATTTTGTTAATAGGTTAATCGCTTGTTTTTCTGATTGAATATCACCCCAATAATCAAAACAAGGGTTAAGATGGAAAAAGTGCACATCAAGATGTTCGCTTACCGCTTCGATGAAAGACAACCACATCGGTGCCATGGCATTAATCCCAAAAAAGGATAAACGGGGTGGTAACAAATGCTTTTTCGTGGCTATATTTTCAATGGCTTTATTAACGAGATCGAGTGGATCATAGCTTTGTTCTTGGGTTAACAATTGCCATAATTTTGCCTGCCACTTCTCTACTTCTACCGCTTGTTTTTGGTGAGCGAAACTTTTACTGGCTTTACCTTGGTGCCAATCATTGATCCATTGTGGTCTAAAAATTAAATATTGCTCATATAAATCGGCTAATTGGCACGCCAGTTGATAACGTTTTAATGTTTGTTTCTCACTAAATACGGTTGAATCACTTTGCTCTTTTGTGGCTGAAGACTCATTAATACTATCGCTTAAAACAGCGTCGTCAGAAATGGTAGCTGTCCCCAACCAGTATTGTGTTGCACTAGAGAAATCGGGGTCGTCAATAACAATTTTACTACCCATAAGGGCATCTATTCGCCATGAAAGTACTTCACGAGAAAACGGTGACTGCTCTGGCACGTTATCATCGCTAGCTATACTTCTAACAAGCTTCCACAAAAACTGCGACGGTAACGCGTAACCAATATTCATACTGATACCGCGTTGCTGAGCTAACGACATATTAAGCCAATGCTGCATACCAGCGTTTTGCACAACAATCATTTCTTGGCTGAAGATAGGGAGTGGTGAAACCTGTTGGATTTTATCAAGAAGTGCTAATAAATTTTCCATTTTATTAGCCGGATAAAGATAGAACAATATGAAGACCTTAGAGACAATATTTTCTGACTAAATTTAAGCATAACAATACAGATAAAGCTATCAAAATCACTGAGTTATTTTTCTAAAAACATCTTTTTTTATTGAATAAAATCTAAATGCGTCTGAAAATATTGGCCTAAAAAAGGCACTAAATATGCTTTTCCCACTGCAGCATAGTAGATAGCCACTAGCCAGAATAAAAAGACAACAATACCGATTGCCCAGCCAATAAGTGGTATAAAAGATAACAAGGTAAAAGTTAAGATAAGCCCTAAAGATTGCTTTAAATGAAAGGTAGAAAAACTTGAACGATTATAACTATGAAGTAGGATGGCAATACACCAACCAATCACAGTAAAGTAACTCATAATAGCGACAAACTTAGTCATATCAAAACCCGATTTACTCGGTAAATCAAACGATGCCATAGCCAAATATTCAAATGAAGCCATAAGATAAAGTTAGTAGAAAAATAAGCTTCCAACAAGTCTAAGTACCCTATTAGTGATTAATTTATCTCGAGGGGTAAAACTAATTCATCTTTACTTCATTATTATTGACCTTAATCAACAAAGACTGACTACAAGTTGTGGCATGCTCATTGTATCGTACTATTTGCGGCAGATACTTTACTGTAGAAGTAAGGTAGCTGTTCATTATTCTCACTTTAATACAGAGCATATTAGGCATTCTAATGGACATAGACTTTGACGAAATCACTTATTTGAAAAATCCAGGTCCTCTTGTACTAAAAGCTGATTATATTCAGTTCTTAATGACACTAACAGGACCTACAGTAATTGATATTACTGGTGATAATGAGGATAAATGTCGTGTTTTTACGACATTGCTTCATGGTGATGAGCCTTCGGGATTAATTGCTATGCACCGTTGGTTAACCGCTAACGACAAACTACCTGTTTCTACCACCCATGTTAGATTTATTATTTGTTCGGTTGAAGCCGCGACTATGTCGCCAATATTTAGTCGACGCTATCTTGATGGAGGGAAAGATATTAATCGCTGTTTTTCTGATGATGCCACTGGAAATTGTGGCTTTTGTCGTCGCGCTTTACTTATTGAGCAAGCCATTAAAGAGGTGACACCTGAAATTGTAGTCGATTTACATAACTGTGCGGGGTCTGGTCCGGCTTTTGCGGTAGCACCAATAATCACTCCTGAAACATTATCAATAACCTCTTATTTTTGCCAAACGATCATTTTATCGGGTTTGCAGTTGGGCACGTTAATGGAGCAAAAGTTCGATTGTCCGATGATAACGGTTAAATGTGGTGGTAGTAGCGACGAGCAGTCTCATCATGTGGCTTACGAAGGTTTAAAGCAATTAACCCTAAACGAAGAGTCGAAAAATTTTCAACAAAACAGATCGGTTGATATTATTTATAAACCCTTACGTTTGGTGTTACAACCAAACACAGGCTTATCTTATGACGATCATGATGAAGGGTTTACTGGGGTTTGTATAAAATCAAATATTGAACAGCTAAATTATGGTATTTCTCGAAAAGATCAAATGCTAGGCTGGGTTGATGACAAAGGACTTAATAATTTTGAACTCATTAATGAGCATGGCAATAACGTTATAAATGATTATTTTTGCTGTAAAAAAAATATTTTCAGATGTGGAGTTGATTTACGTATTTTTATGGCAACACATAATAGAACTATCGCTTTAAGTGATTGCCTGTTTTATGTCGTTAAAATGAATGGATAATAAAGTTTACTAAATATAAAAGGTTTTTTACACAAGTTAGCCGTTCGTTGTGCAAACAAGCGTCATGTTTATTCAGTTGAAGAAAACAATACTTGGAAAAAATATCTGCTACTCGGCAAGGTTGCAGCTTATATATTTATGGTGATAACACCACACAATTTCCTTAGTGGAACATCCTTCAAAATCTGAAGTTATTGCGGCAATAAATTCAAGGAAAAATGCTATAATTACGTTAGAATGCCTGCCACTTTATCTCTGCACAATTATTGAGACCCTGTTTTGATAGATTTTACGTTACTTGCCCTTTTTATTCCGACTATTTTTCTTATTTCTATATCACCGGGTATGTGCATGACACTAGCAATGACTCTAGGCATTTCTGTGGGTTATAAAAAAACGCTTTGGATGATGTGGGGTGAATTACTTGGTGTTGCTCTTGTAGCTATTGCCGCAGCTTTAGGTGTAGCGAAAATAATGTTCAGCTACCCTGAGATTTTTACTCTTTTAAAAATTTTTGGAGCGGGTTACTTAACGTATATAGCTATTAATATGTGGCAAGCCAAAGGTAAACTCGCTATTGACATAAAAGGAGAAAATGCAAGAGTAAGCAAGCAAAGATTATTGCAACAAGGCTTCATTACAGCAATATCTAACCCTAAAGGCTGGGCTTTTATGGTATCTTTGTTACCACCCTTCATAAATAGCCAACAATCATTAGTGCCACAACTTATTGTTCTTGTGGCGATAATTCTTATGTCAGAGTTTATTTGCATGACATTATATGCGACAGGCGGCAAAACACTGGCGCGATATTTAACAAAAAACAATAAAATATCACACCTTAATAAAATATCAGCTTGTTTAATGATGATTGTCGCACTTTGGCTTTTATTAGGCTAATCAGGTACTAAAAACGAGTAGAATGAAAATCAATAAAGAAAGTTGTTGGTACCTTGCTTTTACTGGCGACTTTATTTTCTATTGTTAACCATAACCGCCATATCATCTTATCCTCAGAGCAACTGCCCAACATTGTTTGTGCAAGAAAATAAGCGCTGTTTTTTTTAACTTCTTTGTTAAAAAACAGGGGTATCTTGCCCATAAACATGGTTTTTCCTTCCATATAGCCAACAACACTATATGAGTTTTCAGAGCGGATATTATCGTTAAATAGATGATCTTTTTTAAATTCCACTCGTATACTAAAGGGTAATTCTGTCAGGACTTTGTCGACGTTAAACGTAACTAAAAGCGTGCCAAATGTAGTATCAACTTCACAAGTACTTTGTGAAGTAATGCATTGAAATGGTTGCTTTGGTTTTTCAATGACATGATTAGGTTCGCAGCCAGCGCTACTGAAGAAAAAAGAAACGATAAATAGTCTTTTATATATTGATATTTTAATGGGAAATACTCTCTTTAATACTTTATGTGTATTATTTATACAAAGCCTTGAAATATTATTGATCTACAACAACATTCACTGCATATTTTAATGACTTTTCACTACAAAATTATTACTATATACCGGAGATTTTTTATCGTTAGGTGAAATTTTATTTTTCAATGATAACTGTCACTAGTACTTAGTTTTCTTAAGTAGAAAAAATCGATTTACGTTTATAAATATAACTGCGGAAACCATAACATGTCACAAAGTAATGCGTCATCAGTAGACTACAATTTTGATGTTGTACGTCAATTTACTGTAATGACAGTAATATGGGGAATCTTCGGTACGCTTGTTGGTGTTTTAATTGCGGCTCAGTTAATTTGGCCTGCTTTAAATTTTGAAACACCTTGGTTAACCTATTCCCGTCTTCGTCCACTACATACTAATGCTGTTATCTTTGCATTCGGTACAAGTGCCCTATTTGCTACTTCTTATTATGTTGTTCAAAGAACCTGTAAAACAACACTATTTGGCGGCAAACTTGCTTCATTTACCTTCTGGGGATGGCAATTAGTTATTGTACTTGCTGCAATCACCCTTCCTATGGGTTATACCTCAAGTAAAGAATATGCTGAATTAGAATGGCCCATTGATATTTTAATTGCTGTTGTATGGATTAGTTATGCCATTGTTTTCTTTGGAACGCTTGTTAAACGTAAAACGTCTCATATTTATGTCGCTAATTGGTTCTTCGGTGGCTTTATTCTTACTGTTGCCGTATTACACATTGGTAATTCAATGGTGATTCCTGTTTCTATGATGAAGTCTTACTCAATATACTCGGGTGCGATTGATGCAATGATGCAGTGGTGGTACGGACACAATGCCGTTGGTTTCCTATTGACTGCAGGTTTCTTAGGTATAATGTATTATTTCGTACCAAAACAGGCTGAACGCCCAGTTTACTCTTATCGTTTATCTATTGTTCATTTTTGGGCATTAGTCTCATTATACATATGGGCAGGCCCTCATCACCTTCATTATACGGCACTTCCTGATTGGGCTCAATCTGTAGGTATGGTAATGTCTATCGTGTTATTCCTTCCTTCTTGGGGTGGTATGATAAACGGTATAATGACGCTTTCAGGTGCATGGCATAAACTTCGTCATGACCCCATTTTACGTTTTCTGATTGTTTCATTGTCTTTTTACGGTATGTCTACCTTTGAGGGACCAATGATGGCGATTAAATCTGTAAATGCGTTATCTCATTATACAGATTGGACTATCGGTCATGTTCATTCTGGTGCTTTAGGTTGGGTAGCAATGGTTTCAATTGGCGCTATGTATCACTTAATTCCAGTACTCTTTAATCAAGGTCGTATGTACAGTATTAAATTAATCAATGTGCATTTTTGGTTACACACAACGGGTATCGTTTTATACATAGTTGCTATGTGGATATCAGGTGTTATGCAGGGGTTAATGTGGAGAGCTGTTAATACAGACGGTACGTTAACTTACAGTTTTGTTGAAAGTTTAACGGCTTCATATCCATTCTACTTTATTCGTTTCGTTGGTGGAGTGTTAGTTGTCGCTGGTTTCTTATTGATGGCTTACAACATGTTCAAAACTATCTATGCTAAAGACGACAGTCTTAAGCCTGTAGCAATAGGTTAGGAGGCCGACTATGAAAAATAAACATGAAAAATTTGAAAAAAGTGTTGGTTTGTTTGCGATTTTCACTGTTCTCGCGATAAGTATCGGTGGTTTAGTAGAAATAACCCCGTTATTTTTTCAAAAAGCAACCACTACGCCTGTTGATAATCTTAGACCTTATACCGCATTAGAGATGGAAGGTCGTGATATTTATATCCGTGAAGGTTGTAACGTTTGTCACAGTCAAATGATCCGCCCCTTTCGTGCTGAAACAGAGCGTTACGGTCATTACTCTGTTGCTGGTGAAGGCGTTTGGGAACACCCTTTTTTATGGGGTTCTAAACGTACTGGTCCTGATTTAGCCCGTGTTGGTGGTCGTTATAGTGATGATTGGCATAGAGCTCATCTACTTGACCCTCGGTCAGTAGTTCCAGAATCAAACATGCCTTCATTTAAATGGTTAGCTGAAAACAAGTTAGATGGTGAATTAACCGAAAAGAAATTAACAACATTTAATTTCTTAACGCGCAATCGCAGCCATAAAGATGAACAAGGTAATCGTATACCGTTATATTCTGCAGATGATTTAGCTGGTGCTAAAGCGGCTGTTAAAGATAAAACGGAAATGGAAGCTCTTATTGCTTATTTGCAATCTCTCGGTCATGCGTTGAAATAATGATGATAGATTATGGCACCCTCAGAGGGTTAATAGCTTTATTAATATTGGCACTATTTATTATTATTGTGGTTTGGTCTTATTCTAAAAAGCGTAAAAACGCTTTTGATGAAGCAGCAAACTCTATCTTTGAAGAAGATAAAGAAAAGACTGAACTTAGTGACGTAAATAGCAAACAGGAGAGTAATAAAAATGTCTAGCTTCTGGAATATATGGGTTTGGGTTCTCACCCTAGGTACGTTAGTGGGTTGTTTTACACTTCTACGCTATTGTTTAAAGAACTTTGCAGGTGTTCCTGAAGGTGAGTCAATGGGACACACTTTTGATGGTATCGAAGAATTAAACAATCCATTACCACAATGGTGGAGTACATTCTTCTTGTTAACCATTATCTGGGCTTTTGGTTACCTAGCGCTCTATGGTTTAGGTAATTGGACAGGCTTTATTGGTTGGAAAAGTTCTAACCAAGGGATTTTGAGTCTCGCTGAGTCAAAGGCACAAGTAATCGCTGCAAAAGAAAATGGCTATTTAGTACAATACGATCGAGAAATTGAAGCCGCTGACATAAAGTACGGTCCAATTTTTGATGGCTATGCCGCACGTACTATTGAAGATCTTGCCACTGATAAAGAAGCGTTAAAAGTGGGTCAACGCCTATATTTACAAAACTGTTCTCAATGTCACGGGTCAAATGCAAGTGGTACAACCGGCTTTCCTAACCTAACAGATAAAGACTGGTTATACGGTGGTGATCCTCAATCAATTAAACATTCTCTCTTATACGGTCGTAATGCTAATGGCATGATCGCTTGGGGCGCAGCATTAGGCGGTGACCAAGGCGTAAAAGAGGTTACCGCTTATGTATTGAGTTTGAGTGGTCGTGAAGTTGACGTTGCAAGTGCAGCGGCAGGTAAAGAAAAATTTGCATTATGTGCATCTTGTCATGGTGCTGACGGTAAAGGCAGTTTAGCGATGGGTATTCCATTGGGTGCGCCAAACTTAACCGACAACATTTGGCTATATGGTGGTTCTCAACGAGCCGTTGAGTCATCTATTAAAAATGGTCGAGCTGGTGTAATGCCCGCATGGAAAGATATTTTAGGTGAACAAAAAATACATCTTGTTAGTGCCTATGTGTACAGTTTATCACAAAAATAACTGCGCTTAATTAGTCTCAATGTAAAGGCCTTGCCGTATTATTACCGCAAGGCTTTTTTATATTTTCCAAGCCAAGAATAGTTAGTAAATTGATCGTTTTTTAATAGTTCCCAATAGAAAAAAGTCGTATAATACAATCACTTTTATCAACTGAAATTTTTACATGAAAACATCTTGGTATAAAGAGCCTTGGGCTTGGTTCGTTTTTATTCTCCCTGCTACTGCGGTTGTTGCTGGTATTTCGACTTACTTTATTGCTAACCATAATCCCGATCCATTAGTCGTGGGTGATTACTATAAAAAAGGTAAAGCAATTAACCTAGAAGTCTCTAAAGTAAAGCTTGCCCAAAAATTAGGGATGCGCTTTGCATTAAAACTGCAAGATAACGAATTAATTATCAAACCTACCGGTATTGATAAAGTATTCCCGGTGTTAAATCTTAATTTTTATCACCCCACTCTTGCTGATAGAGATTTCTATTTAGCACTCACGCCTGACGGTAATGGCTATTTTAGGCATGTATTTGATGAAACAGTAAAGGGAAAGTGGCGCTTAACTATGACTCCTTTTGAAAATCACTGGAAAATTCAAAACACGATTACCTTACCCCAAAGCGAGTTTATCGATATTATTCCTAATATCAGAGAAGCAAACTAATATCGTATAGCTTCTTCTAATTTAGGTGCAGGGCAACCTCACCTAAGCTATAAAAATAGTAAACAGGTATATAATACTCCTTATTTCTTTGGCTATGAATATATGAAAACACTTTGTTATCACTGCGGTGAAATTGTCCCCAATGGCCTAAATTTATCATTGAAAATAGAGCAGACCCAACAGCCAATGTGCTGTATTGGTTGTCAGTGTGTTGCACAAGCAATTGTTGATAACGGTTTAGGTGAGTATTATCGCTTTAGAACAGCACCCGCACAAAAAGGTGAACCACTGATACCTGAGCAGTTACAACGTAATAAGCTGCTTGATGATGACGACTTACAAAGTGAATTTACTTATAAAACCGATGACTATAACGAGGCTATTCTTACCGTTGATGGCATAAGCTGCGCAGCTTGCGCTTGGCTTATAGAAATGCAACTTATCAAGGTTAAGGGATTAATCAACATAAATGTTAATGCCACAACACAGCGCGCGACAATTCGTTGGGATAATAATAACGTTCAATTGAGTGAGTTGATTAACCGTATTGCCAAAATTGGTTACCAAGCACTCCCATTCAAAGCAAGTACCGCAGAACAACTGAACAAAACTCAAAGTAATAATTACATCAAGCGTTTAGGTATTTCTGGCATTTTGATGATGCAGGTGATGATGATTGCCTTTGGATTATACTTTGGCGCTTTTTCAGGCATGGATGAGTACAACTTAATATACTTACGTTATGCAAGCTTATTTTTAACCATTCCTATTGTTACTTATGGCGCGTTACCCTTTTACAAAGGCGCGATTAATGCGTTAAAGATAAAGCGCTTATCGATGGATGTACCAGTCGCTATCGCTATTTCTCTCGCATTTTCAGCCAGTGCATGGGCGACCATCACTCAGCAAGGTGAAGTCTATTTTGAATCTGTGTCAATGTTCACCTTTTTATTGCTTATTGGTAAATTTTTAGAATTTAGAGCACGAAGTCGTGCAGCCGAAGTTTCAGCTAACTTGCTTAAGCTAATGCCAATGACGGCAACAAAGCTCATTAATGAAGACGGTATCAAAAAAGAAATACTGGTTCCTGCCAAAAAGCTTTGCCCTCTTGATATTGTTTTGATAAAACCTGGGGAAGTTGTCCCTGCCGACGGCACCATTATCTCTGGTAGTAGCCAGCTTAATGAAGCCATGTTATCAGGCGAGCAATTACCCTTAAATAAAGCCGTGGGCGATATAGTCTTTGCCGGTACTATAAATGGTGACGGTAATATTAACGTTGAAGTAAAACACCCTAGTGAGCATTCTTTTTTAAGCCAACTCATACGATTAAGTGAATCATCTCAAGCACATAAGCCTAAATTAGCGAAATTATCAGATAAAATAGCACAATATTTTGTTGCCGTTATTTTACTGACCGCCATAGGTACCGCTCTATACTGGCATCAACATTTACCTGAGGAAGCCTTTTGGATCACCTTGTCTGTTCTTGTTGCTACCTGTCCCTGCGCTTTGTCTCTTGCCACACCCACTGCGTTAACATGTGCGACCACACGCTTAAACCGTGAAGGCATCATGATAAAATCAGCACATGTCATGGAGACATTACCCAAGATAACCACCATTGCCTTTGATAAAACCGGTACCTTAACCTCGGGTGATTTTTCTATTAATCAAACTCAACTTTTTGATAATGAGCATTATAAATATAGTGAACAGCAGGTTTTATCTATAGCAGCCGCACTTGAGTCTTATTCAGAACACCCCTTAGCCAAACCGTTTAAATTATTCCGTGATTATTCATACACCACTGAACAGGTAGAAATTAAATCTGGTTTTGGCATTCAGGGTAAGGTAAATGATAAATACTATCGGATCGGTAAACCACAATGGCTGCTAAGTGACACAAACAAATCAACTGAATTTGAAACCGCTTCATGTTTATTATTAGAAGATAATGAATTAATAGCTGCATTTTATTTAACCGATGAGATCCGTGAAGATGCTAAAAATCTCTTAGGTAATTTGAAGAAGAAAAATATACATACCATTATGCTATCAGGTGATCACGCCGTGGGATGTAACAAAGTTCAAGCATTACTTCATTTAGATGAAGTACACTGTACTTTGTCGGCGACAGATAAAATGGCGATTATTAAGCAACAACCCAATGGTTCAACCATTGCGATGGTGGGAGACGGCGTAAATGATACCCCGGTGTTTGGTGCAGCTCATATTTCTATTGCGATGGGTAGTGGTACTGATATAGCTAAAAGTGGCGCAGACGTTATTTTATTGAATAATCGTTTAAAGTCAGTAACAACGCTGACACGTGTCGCCAGTAAAACCCGCCGTATCATTTGGCAAAACTATTTATGGGCATTTGGTTATAATGCTATCGTATTACCACTTGCCGTAGCAGGTTTCATTACTCCATACATGGCTGTAATAGGCATGTCGGCGAGTTCAATATTAGTCATCACCAATTCATTACGTTTACTCAAAAAATAATCGTGACACAAAAATAGAGAATAAAGACAATGAGCATTATTTATATTTTAATCCCTATTGCGATAATACTAACGGCCTTAGCCATATATCTATTTTTTTGGGCAGTAAAAACTGAACAATTTGATGATTTAGAAAAACAAGGCATGAGTATTTTATTTGATGATAACAACGATAAAAGCGCTGAGAATTCGCCTGAAGCTAACGGTATAGAAAAAAAAGACAATGATACGGGTATTAAGTAACTAATATGCTAAGTATTGATTATTTATCTGCTTTTATCATTGGCTTATTAGGTTCGGGCCATTGCATTGGTATGTGTGGTGGCATAACCACTATGCTAACATCAGCTATATCGCCTCAACATAAGGTAAGTGATCAATTTAAACTGGTCAGTGCTTATAATTTTGGCCGTATTTTTTCTTATACCTTAATTGGTGGTATTGTTGGATTTAGTAGTTCGATTGCTGCAAAAAATATTGGTGTACCCTTAGGTTTTCTTCGACTGTTCGCGGCAGTATTTTTAATATTACTGGGCTTATACTTGGGTCAATGGCTAATGTGGCTATCGAAAGTTGAAAAAATAGGTAAAGTCTTCTGGCGCTTTTTATCACCATTAAGTAAGAGGTTTATCCCTGTAAAAAATACTAAACAAGCTTTAGCATTAGGCGCTATTTGGGGATGGTTACCTTGTGGTTTAGTTTATTCAACCCTAACTTGGTCTTTAGCGAGCGGTAGTACCCTAACTGGCGCCTTGATAATGACATGTTTTGGTTTAGGTACCTTACCGGCGTTGTTGAGTATTTCATTAGGTTCTTTTGGAATAAAGTCTTTGTTAACTAACATGAAATTTAAAAAAATAATGGCCTTTATGATAATTATGTATGGAATATACAGTTTAATGATTGCATATCAACAGTTGTTTTAATATGATCGAAATTATTAAAGATAAATAAATCATTTAGGTTAATATGTATAAAAAGCCATGTTCTACATCTCAGCACATTCATTGTCAAAATTGTAGTATCAGTGAGCTATGTTTACCGTTTTCTTTAAATGAGAAAGAACTTGATACGCTAGACAGTATTATAGACCGTAAACGCCCTATTCATAAAGGTGAACAAATCTTTCAAGATGGCGATAAAATGCAAGCTTTATACGCTATTCGCTCTGGGACATTTAAAACATTCACGGTAAATGAACAAGGCGAAGAACAAATTACCGGTTTTCATTTAGCCGGCGATTTATTAGGTTTCGATGCTATTGCTGAATCAGAACACCCTAGCTTTGCAAAAGCGCTAGAAACATCAATGGTTTGTGAAATACCCTACAACACACTTGATGCATTATCGAATACTATGCCAAAGTTAAAAAAACAAATTCTGCGCATGATGAGTTCGGAAATACGCTCAGATCAGGAAATGTTAACCTTACTTAATCGTAAAAATGCTGAACAACGCTTGGCGACATTTATCTCAACACTGGCGAGTCGTTATCATGCGCGAGGGATGTCAGCAACGGACTTCCGCTTAACTATGACGAGAAGCGATATTGGTAATTATATTGGCCTAACGGTAGAAACCATTAGCCGATTATTAAATCGTTTCCAAAAAAATGAATTAATTGGTGTCGAAGGTAAGCTTATTACTATTTTAGATATGGATAAACTTAACGAGTGTGCTTCACTTTAGTTTCTATATAAATTTATAAAAAATGCTTAACACTGATTATGTTGAGCATTTTTTTATTGAAATATTATGATGTAAAGCAAATAACATGTACCAAATATAGTCTATTGTTAATGTTATTAGTATTTAATGCGTTACGGAGTAAATGTATGGAAAAGTATAAAAAAATATTAGCCGTTATTGACCCAACCACTGAAAATCAAAAAGCATTAAAGCGTGCTATTGAATTAGCTCGCTATAGTGGTGGAGAAATCACCGCATTTTTAACCATTTATGATTTATCTTATGAAATGACGACGATGCTTTCTGGCGAAGAACGTGAAGCAATGCGCCAGTCTGTTATTAATGGTCATCAGCAATGGTTAGCAGAAAAAATTTCTAAAATTAATCACGAAAATATTAACATAGACATTTGTATTATTTGGCATAACCGTCCATTTGAGAAAATAATCAAAAAAGTGCTTGCTGAAAATTTTAATATTGTCATCAAAGGCACACATCAACACGATAAGCTAAAATCTGTTATTTTTACACCAACAGACTGGCATATTCTCAGAAAATGCCCTTGTCCAGTATTACTTGTTAAAGATCATAGCTGGCCAAGTGATGGTAATTTGCTTACCGCACTTAACATGGGCAGCGACGATGAAGAGCACAAAGCACTTAACAAAAAATTAACTCAAGAATCGATGGCTCTCTCATCGCTCATTAAAGCTAATATCCACTTAGTTAATTCTTACCCGGGTACGCCCGTAAATATTGCCATTGAAATCCCAGAGTTTAATGCCTGCGAATATAACGAGACCATGTTTAACCATCATAAAAGTGCAATGGAAAGTCATGCAAATAATTACAACATCCCCATTGAAAATACTTACGTGAAAGAGGGCTTACCTGAAGATGTTATTCAAAGTATCTCTAACGAGATCGATGCAGAATTAGTTGTTTTAGGTACCATTGGCCGTACAGGAATTTCAGCTGCATTGATCGGCAATACCGCAGAGCATGTAATTGACCGCTTAAACTGTGATGTATTAGCCATTAAACCCGATGGCTACATTTCGCCTCTGGCATAAGGTCTATTAGCATTAGGTTTAGATCTTTGAATATAAATTAAAAAGCCAAGAGTTTTCTTGGCTTTTTGCTATACTACGCGCCGTAAAAATCGATATTTTTTCATTATAAATAGCACTAGGAAACACTATGAGCGCTCAATCAGCGACACCAATAGCATCTTTAACAGCCAGCCAAAAAATACAGCTGAATAAACTTGAAAAACGCTTAAGACGCCATGTTGGTCAAGCTATCGCACAATATAATATGATAGAAGATGGCGATAAAATAATGGTTTGTGTCTCTGGGGGCAAAGATAGTTATGCCCTACTCGCTATTTTAATGTTGTTAAAAGAATCTGCACCCATTCATTTTGATATCGTGGCAGTTAACCTTGATCAAAAACAACCTGGTTTTCCTGAGCATATTTTGCCCGCATACCTAGAATCGTTAGGTGTTGAATATAAAATAGCGCAAGAAGATACCTATTCAATTGTTAAAGACAAAATCCCTGAAGGTAAAACCACTTGTAGTTTATGTTCTCGTTTACGCAGAGCCATTCTATACAAGGTCGCGGCAGAAATAGGCGCCACTAAGATTGCATTAGGCCACCATCGTGATGATATGGTTGAAACGTTAATGCTGAATATGTTCTATGGCGGAAAATTAAAATCGATGCCAGCAAAATTGGTCTCAGACAATGGCGAACATGTTGTGATTCGCCCACTAGCTTTTTGTAAAGAAGCCGAGTTAATACAATACGCTCAACTCAAAGCCTTCCCTATTATTCCTTGTAACTTATGTGGATCTCAACCTAATTTACAGCGTCAAAATATCAAGAAGATGCTACAAGACTGGAACGTAAATCACCCAGGACGAATTGAATCAATGTTTACAGCAATTCGTAACGTTGTGCCCTCACATTTATGCGATAGCGAATTATTTGACTTTAAATCGATCAATGCTCAATCAGGGGTTATCAATGGCGGTGATATCGCTTTTGATGATGAACTTATCGTTGCTCCTGTATTAGACGATAACATTAGTATTGAACATAATTCAAAAAACAATCTATCATTTAATAACGCATTGAATATTATCGAAATAAAATAATAATAATACCTGGTTAAAAACATGCTTGAAAAGCTTTTCAAATTAACGGAACACGGCACAAATGTAAAACAAGAAATCATTGCGGGTTTGACGACTTTTTTAACCATGGCTTACATTATTTTTGTTAACCCTGCGATGTTGGCAAATACAGGGATGGACCACGGGGCAATATTTGTTGCAACATGTCTTGCCGCTGCTATTGGCTGTTTTGTGATGGGATTGTTAGCTAATTACCCTATCGCATTGGCACCTGGTATGGGATTGAATGCCTTTTTCACCTACACCGTAGTGTTAGGAATGGGCTATAGCTGGCAAATCGCTTTAGCTGGTGTATTCATCTCTGGTTGTTTTTTTGTATTACTTAGCCTGTTTAATATTCGCGCATGGATCATCAACTCAATTCCACATTCATTACGTTTTGGCATTGCTGCTGGTATCGGATTATTTCTTGCTTTTATTGCCTTAAAGAATGCAGGTATTGTGGTGGACAGC
This sequence comes from Colwellia sp. MB3u-41, assembly GCF_014076845.1. Lineage (GTDB taxonomy): Bacteria > Pseudomonadota > Gammaproteobacteria > Enterobacterales > Alteromonadaceae > Colwellia_A. Next base: position 813 of record NZ_JACGUT010000076.1, on the reverse strand, counting down.
CCCACGACACTATTAACATTAGGCGATATAACGTCTTTTCAAGCGGTGTTCGCCGCCATTGGATTATTTCTTATTGTTGGTTTGGTCAATCGAGGTATCAATGGTGCTGTCATGATATCGATACTCGTTATAACGGCATTGGGCATACTCATTGGTGATGTAAGCTACCAAGGTATTATATCTATGCCCCCCTCTGTACTGCTCACTTTTCTGCAGCTTGATATTATTGGCGCATTAGAAGTGAGTATGATGGGTGTTATATTTACTTTTTTTTGTAGATTTATTCGATACCTCAGGTACCTTAATTGCTGTGGCTCAACGTGGCAACCTTCTCGATGAAAATGGTAGTTTACCTCGTTTGGGCAAAGCACTGTTAGCGGACTCAACAGCAACAATTGCAGGTGCAGTACTTGGCTCTTCAACCACAACAAGTTATGTAGAAAGTACCGCGGGTGTTAGTGCCGTTGGGAGAACCGGGCTAACAGCCGTAACAGTAGGGGTTTTATTTTTATTGTCACTTTTGTTTTCTCCCCTTGCTGCGATGGTACCGGCTTATGCAACTGCTGACCCATAATTTTGCGTTGCGGTGTTAATGCTCGCAGGACTTGTTAATGTTGATTGGGATGATTTATCACAAGCGGTTCCTGTTGCAGTTATATGTATTACCATGCCTTTAAACTTCTCTATAGCTAATGGTATTGCTTTTGGTTTTATAAGTTATGTTGCTGTACGCTTTTTTAGCGGGCATTTTCAGAAACTTAATATGAGTTTAATCATACTGGTGAGTTTATTTTTAATTAAATTTATTTTTTT
>NZ_JACGUT010000075.1 GCF_014076845.1 Colwellia sp. MB3u-41 | reverse complement strand
AGGCAATGTTCACAAAATAAAGGTAACGCTAAGTAGCTAAAATTTGCATATAAAGAGGTAAAATTGACTGAATTCATATTGACTTTTTGACAAAAAAAACGGTCTACCAACATAGGTATAGACATACCTTGAGGGTTGCATAGATAGGTGCTTTCAGAGGTTTAAAATGTCTATAGATTTATTGTTATTCAGGGCATTATACTCATAATGATGTCTCTGGTTATCAAGCTTATCCTTAACAATGTTAATATGTGAAAAGGTTTATCGAGATTTTACAGTTGCGCATAGGTTAAATTATCAACTTATACCATCTACCTCTCTATATGGAAAATAACATATGGCTGTGCCACCCATTTACATCTCGTATTGCCATTCAATTACATACAGTTTAGTCACTAAATAAATATCAATAATTCCATAAAACGGTCATTCGTTAATTTATTCAATGGCTGTTCAGGGCATGAAGTGGTCTAAAATTGAGAGTTAGAATCAAGCCTTGGAGCTGCCGTTAATAAAGTAAAAGCTATCGTCAACACTACGCACAATTTTGAACATTTCAAATATCACATATTTATAGTTCCTTTAACTAAAAGATAACTATCATGTATGACATTATTACTTACCCCAAAAACCTAGCTGGAATAAAGGTAAATTAGTAGGTCAAAAGCTTTCCCTTAAGCTTGAAGAGGTTTGGTCTATTAGAACAAGGTTTAATTTGGCGCTAGATTGTAAATAAAGAGCATACGATGTCATTAAACTTAAAGTGTTGGATATTGCACATGGGAGAAATATTCAATCACGAGCAATGTTAATTCAACAAAAGACAGGAATTCCTGTTCAATTTTAAATAACCCAAAAAACGAGATTCGCTTTACAAAAATGGATCTCATTTCAATCTCTTCGTTCAAATGATTATTTATTCGGAGGTAGAGTAAAAGATGATTTTCATTTAACGACTAGGCGGTATGCCAGAATTGTTAAAAAGGGGATTGCTAGTATTGGTTTGGATGTGACACCTTATGTCACTCATTGAATGAGGCGAACTAAGGCAACCATAGATATTTAAATTACAAACAACTCAGGAAGTATGGACACGTCCTCATTCTAAGAATATATTAATTTTTTCAACTCGTAAGCGCACAAATCAGACGTTAACACAGTCATTTTATGATATGTCATCGAATGACTATTAAGGTTCACTTATGCCAGTTTAAGTCAGGTTCTAACTTTATTTGAAGTGTTTTGGTACTTTTTATTAAATAAAAGGTATTAGCACATTTTTTTCTATCTTAATTCACAAAGCTCATTTTTTGCTCAACGGAATAAGTAGGCTTGCTCGAGATTTTTGTTTTGATCTTTATTTAGCTTCTACAAGTTCAAACAGAAAGTGGCGCTTAGTTAATCGTATTATATGCAAAATTTTTACTGCCACTGTACTAAAATCAAATAGCAGTAATTTTCAATGACAGGTGCTTTAGCACTAATTAAATGTTTTTGGGATACCATGCAATAACTCATCATTATGCTTGTAAATATTAGGCATATCCGTCTTATTCAAAAAATCAGAGCAAGTTAAGTAAGCCAATAGGTAGCGAGCATCTTCAACTCATAGGGGTAAGTACTTACCAAGTTGGCAGAGTCGCATTTTTAAAATTTATACAATACGGGGATGTCTTCAATATGGAGTTTCCCACAAAATAATAATTTAAGGCAATCTGCTCTACCATTGGCAGCAACAGCTTTTAAGAAGTTATGTACTCGTATAAGCCCGTATAAATAGACACCGTCTTTAGTGAATGGCGCACCACCGGTTAATAGGCCACCTCTGAAAACGCTTTGGCTATTTTTATAAGCCTGTGATTCGTTTCCTATACGACCTAGGAAATAGTTATAAACCCCTAAGAAGTCAGCTCCTTTTTAATTTTTTAGGCCTTTGTTAAAGGCCTCTCTAACTTTTTCATCATGAAAAAGAATATTATTAGGACTTTGTCCAAACAGTGGATACTTATCAACGAGCATTGAGGTCTTTATATTAACTTCTTTTTTAATTTTAGAACGGTAATGTTTAAATAGTTGCAAATCTAACTGAATAACATCAAAACGCTCTATAATAACATTTTAACTTGCAATTATTGGTTATGATTTTCAACGTAAAGAGTGTTTTAGTTCGCCATTTCTGCATATTCCGCACTTAAATCAGTTTTTGCTCTTTGCCTGGACATCAAGGAATATGAAACCAACTCATTGAGGTGGGTAAATTTATAATAATTTTTTTATCAGGTGATGATTATACCATTGTTTGTTTCAGGATTATCCAAGGTGCAAGAGCGTCAACGAATGCGACGGTAATCTTTTTATAAGCAAAGTAGAGCAAATAAAATGAAAAAAGAGTATGAATAAAAGTGTTTTTAGCTCCATATTTTAATTAAAACTATAAAATAAAAAAATATAACAAGTATAGACGAGTGAATATGGACAAATAAAAAATATCTATAGATGTTTTAAAAAAAAAGCTAATGTACAAGTAACTTTAGAATGAAAATTAATAACCAATTTTAAATGTTAATGCACTGAGCCATTTTGTTTTTAAAACAGAAAAGTCTCTATGCTATACTTTTAGTAGCTAACTATCCCTTTACATTCAATAGAAAGGTTTTATATGAAATTAACGGCTTTGCAATCTAAAATATTATTAGCACTTTTTTCCCTACTCTTACTTTCTGTCGCTATTTACTTTTATTCAGCCAAAGAGGTTGCTCTGCCCAAAATGACGGTACAAGAGAAAAAAGCTCGCTTTAAAAATTTAATTATTCCAGCTGTAAATGAAGTCTATGATGAACTTACGGTTCAATACCTTGATGTTTCAGAGTCACTTATTTCGGGGAGTAACAACGATATGATAGAAAGGCTTAAAATAGAATACAAAGCAGAGAGTGACAACGAACTATTAATGGCGCTTAAACCGCATCCAAAGAGTATTGCCATTGCACAAGCCGCAATGGAAAGTTCTTGGGCAACCTCTCGCTTCTTTAACGAAGCTAATAATATATTTGGTGTTTGGTCATTTGATAAAGATGAACCTAGAATAGCGGCACTCAAAAAACGGGGTGATAAAACAATTTGGTTAAAAAAGTATCCTTCGGTTAAAGCCTCTGTAAAAGATTACTATAGAACACTTGGACGCAGTGCTGCATTTGAAAAGTTCAGACAATTAAGGTTGAAAACAGATAACCCGTTCTCTTTAGTCAAAAGGTTAGATCGTTATTCTGAAAAGGGTGCAGAATATGGTGAAGAATTAACATCAATTATTAAATTTAATGATTTTAATAGCTATGATGAATAGTGGGTTTCCCTTTTATTATCATTACTAAGCCATATAATATTTTTAAAATTTATAAAATAAGTTAATAATATATTGCTTGTCAGGGCGATAAATGTCGTTTGTGGTTCAAGTGAACCCAGTTTTTAGGCAAGTTAAACTTACAAGCTAACGCTTACTTCTTGATAAACATCTTTTCTTTTTCGCCCTTCATGAACAAGTGTTCGACATTTCAAATACGGAGAACTCCCTGTCTTTTTAACAGGAGTTTTTTTAGAACATTGGCATATCAATTCATTTTTTTCTAAACCAAGGTCCACGACCTTAAGATTATCATTGAATTTTATATTCATTGGGTTATAAATATAACGTTGATAAGCAACACTCATTAAGCTGTGAACCCTTGATGTCTAATCATCTGCCTAAAAGCGCCAGGGGTTATACCGAAGCGGCGCTTAAAATGTCGATAAAAATGGCTCAAATTACTAAAACCAGAGGCGAAAGCAATTTCGGTTATATCAGTGTTTGAGCTCGCAAGCAGTTTAGCCCCGGCGTCGCAACGCACTTTGAGTAAATATTCAATGACACTGAATCCGGTATGTTGTCGAAATTGGCGAGCGAAATGACTTCTTGATATGTTAACGTGATTTGCCACCTTATCTAGGGTGATATCCATTGTGTAGTTGTTATTTATCCAGTTTTTGGCATTCGTCATTCGCACAGATGAGTGGGTGTCTTCATTCTTCTCATAGCCGGCGCTACTGATATGAATGAGTAATAATCGTAAGTATAAATTTTCTTTCAAACACGCATGTAAAGGTGAACTGGAGTTAGGATAAGTGGCGATTTCAGTCGCTATTTTTTGCATTTCTTCAGTGCAGTGAATTGTGTTTAAGTTAACGTTATTTGTTAAAAACCTCCCTTGGGAAAGTGTCTTTAAATACAGGCTGTTGGCATGAGTTGACAAAGTATTAAATGACAGAGGGTCGATACATGCAAAAAGTAATTTTGTTTCAATTTCTTGATCCATACAAATTGAATGTGAATACTCAGCAGGGATAAAAACAGAATCACCCGCGGATAAATGATGCATTTCACCATTGAGGCTAATATTTACCGCCCCTTTTAAACAGACAATAAACTCATGTAGGTTATGTTGGTGTTGGTCGATATCTCTACGTAGCATAACACTTGATGTCCAAAGCATTAAAATAGTCCGATAGTACAATTATGTGATTCAATCGTATGCGACACCATTTAATAAAGCTACTAAAATAACATAAATATAGCACTACTGTGCTCTAGATAGTTAGGAGAGCGAATTTTTCGCAAGCAATAAATAACTGTAGTACCCACTTTACTATTCATCTTAATGGAGAAAAATATGATTGTTGTACACCACCTTAATAATTCTCGGTCTCAACGCGTGCTTTGGGCATTGGAAGAGCTAGGCGTTCCATATGAAGTGAAACGATATGAACGTGATCTCAAAACAAACCTTGCCCCTACTAGTCTAAAAAATATACATCCTCTGGGTAAATCTCCAGTGATCACCGATGGTAAAATTACAGTTGCAGAGTCAGGGGCGATTATCGAATATCTTGCTCAAACCTATGGGCAGAAAGATTTTATTCCAGAGGCTCAAAGTGAGGCTCATCGTCAGTACCTTTATTGGCTGCATTTTTCTGAGGGAACGTTGATGCCACAGCTATTATTAAAATTGATTTTTGAAAAAATAGTCAAGCACGCTATGCCATTTCTTATTAAACCTATCGCCAAAGGTATCATGAAAAAAATAATGACTGGCTATGTTGGTCCAAATATTAAAGGTAATTTAGACTTCATCGAAAGTCATTTAAAAAATAATGAGTGGTTTGCTGGTCACCAACTATCAGGCGCCGATATTCAAATGAGTTTCCCCTTAGAGGCTTGGGTTTCAAGAAATACCAGTGAAAATAATTATCCTGAAATTATTGCTTATGTAAAACGATTTCAGGCACGCGATTCTTATCAAAGGGCCTTAAAGTCTGGAGGCACTTACGATTATGCTTAATCACAGTGCTTAAATCGTTTCGAGTAAACCGAAAGTGTTTATTGATATTAACAATTTTCTGATAGTCGACTGCTTGAAAATCAAATGTTACTGATGGTAAACGTGAGTTATGATTTAATATTTTGATTTTTATAATGATAAATTTATTCACTCATTCGATATAACAAATAATAAGGTGTAATACGTTTTGAAAATTTTAAAGAATAGTGTGTATGTACTATTAATTGCTGTGTTTTTACTCGTTATTTATCTTTATTCAAATGTAGCATATGACAAATCTGTGGCAGCGCTTACGCCACGGTGGGCAGGGGAGCCTTCACAGTTTTTAAATATTGCCGGTATGAACATACATTTAAGAGACGAAGGTCCCAAATCTGATGAAGAGCCTATTATTTTGATTCATGGTACGAGTGCTTCTTTACATACTTGGGACGGCTGGGTTGAAGCCTTAAAAGAGCAACGAAGAGTTATTCGATTCGATTTACCCGCATTTGGTTTAACGGGACCAGAACCTAAAAACGATTACACAATTGAACATTATGCTGAAGTTGTTATCGCCGTATTAGATAAATTAGATGTTAAAAAAGGTGTGTTGGCGGGTAATTCTTTAGGTGGGTATATTTCTTGGGCAGCTGCTGTATTGTACCCTGAGAGGGTATCCCAGTTGATTTTAGTCGATGCAAGTGGGTATCCTTTTAAATCTGAGTCTGTGCCACTTGCCTTTAAACTCTCAAAAAGCCCGTTAATGAGTGGCTTATTAAAAGATGTACTCCCTATGTCATTGGTTAAACAAAGTGTTGAAAATGTTTATGGGAACCCTGATTTGGTAACTGATGAATTAGTTGAACGATACTATGAACTATCACTTCGAGAAGGTAATCGTGGCGCTTTGACCGAACGTTTTGAGCAAACACTACCAGGGCCTTTAGCTGAAAAAATCAGAACAATAAATATACCCACACTTTTAATTTGGGGAAGAAAAGATAAATTAATCCCCCTTGAGGTTGGATTGAAATTTAAACAAGAAATCACAACAAGTGAATTGGTTATTTTTGACGAACTAGGTCATGTACCCCACGAAGAAGATCCTCAGGCGACAGTATTGGTCGTTAAACAATTTTTACAAGAAAATAAGATTAAATAACCTTTGTGAATATATCTTATCAAATTTAGCTCATTTCATTGATGATCACTTGAATGGGTCTTTTGAAATAAATGGCAATTAATACGAGTCTTTGTGATTCTCTGTTCAATTCTTGGCCTTGACTACGATATAACTTAGCAACTGCTTGTATGATTGGTTGATCGTTAGTCGTATCTATTGTTTGTTGTTTACTTTCAATTTCTATTAATGCCAATAACGCCGTAAGTTCGTGGGGGGGTAAAGTGGTCAAATTTTGATGAGAAAATAAATAAACTTCGATGGGTGTTAAGTTTTGATAATCACGTTGACACAAGCCATCACGTAATGTTTCATTACTGCCAAATAACATCATCGAGCGCAAATAAATAAAGGGAGGTATGCTTTCAACTAATTTATTACCCGCTAATAAGTAATGTAAAGCATTGCGTTGCTGATGGTCTGTTTGCTTGAAATTGTCTTTTAACTGCAAGGCGGGTGTAAAAAAGCTTAAGGTATCATTTGTTTTAATTTGTGCGATAAGCGCGCTGGGTATGCACTTGCTTTCTATTAATGTTGTGGCTATTTTTTGATAAAAATCAAAGGAAGCCAACATGCTTATTCCTTCTTGAAATAGATGCGCTAACTGAACAATATTCTCAGACTCTGCTGATGTTAAGTAATGGTTGAGCAAGGCATCATTGTCACCTTTTGATAATAAATGGATGAATGTTTGCATATGTTGCTTCATTGTAACTCTTGTTTGGCGCAAATAATTGCCTCAGTGTATACGCTAATTGTTTTGCTGTATGGTATTTCTTAAAGAATAAAATTATCTGTTTACATTAACCGTCATGACACTCATTGTGACTAGCACGCTTACTATTGGGGACTTATCTTAAACAACTTAAAATTAACATTTATCTACAATAAGTCTGATATTATCTTTTCACTCATGGGTAATCTAATAATAAGGCTTGATGTCATCGTTGATTGCGTCTAAGTTACTGCGCAAGCGACTCACTCAGCACTCGTTATTAATTATCTTCTTCGATAAGCACTCGAACGTCCATTATAAGTAGGCACTATGAGCAATACTTTTACTAAACTTGTCAGTCAATTAACGCATTCATTAGAGCAAGAAAACGATCAAGAGTTGCTGGTTTCAATAGAAAAGTATCACCCAGCTAAATTGGGACGTTTACTTGAATCACTCCCCAATAAATATCGAGATGGCTTTTGGAGCTTGATCCCCGTTAATAGTAAAGGTGAAGTCTTACTCTCTGTACATCGAGAATTGCGTCAACTTCTAATCAAAAAAACCAGTGAAGCTGATTTACTTAAATGTTTGTCTACGCTACAAATGGATGAGTTGGCAGATATTGATGCGGATTTACCACTACCCGTAGTCAGCGCTATGGTAGAAGCCATGGACAGCCAACGAAAAGAGCGCTACCAGACAGTGGCTTCTTTTTCTGATAACACCGCGGGTGGGATGATGGATGTTGACGCCACTGCCGTAAGAAAGGACGTTAGCCTTAAGGCTGTTTATCGGTATTTGTGCAAGTTAAGAAAAAAAGAGGGCATGTTGCCTGAACAACTTGATCAGCTCGTCGTCGTTGACAGAAATAACAAAGTACAAGGCACTTTATACCTCAGTGATTTGGTTTCGATGGACAACAGTTTGTCAGTTGGCGATGTCATGAAAAACGATGTGCCGTTAATCGATTCATTACAATCGGCAACTCAGGTTGCGCAAATTTTTGAAGACCACGACTTAATATCAGCCCCGGTTGTTGATCAAAATAATTATTTGTTAGGTCGGATAACTGTTGATGATGTTATTGATGTATTAAAAAATAGTTCTGAGCAACGTTTATTGGCCTCTGCTGGTCTTAATGAAGAGTTAGATATGTTTGCCCCTGTTGCTCATATCTCTTTCAATAGAGCGATTTGGTTAGGTACTAATTTAATTACCGCATTCGTTGCGGCTTGGGTGATTGGCTTTTTTGAAGCTTCCATAGAGCAGCTTGTTGCACTTGCTGTACTGATGCCGGTAGTGGCAAGTATGGGAGGCGTCACAGGCAGCCAAACGCTAACGGTTGTTACCCGAGGTATTGCTCGCGACTTAGTGAGCAGTGCGAATATTGTTTCGCTGACCTTTCATGAATTAAAAGTCTCTTTTATTAATGGTTTACTCTGGGCTGCAGTGGTCTTTATAATCACCATTTTATGGTATAACGACTGGAGATTAGGTGGCGTTTTTGCGCTGGCACTTTTTGTTGTTAGCCTAACCGGGACGCTTTCCGGTGCACTCATTCCAATTGCCTTGAAAAAGCTGGGTGTAGACCCTGCAATTGCTGGTGGTGTTATTTTGACAACGATTACCGACGCAGTAGGTTTTTTAATATTCTTGGGTACCGCGACGTATATTCTGATTTAATTGCACTGTTTTATAAAGCGCAGTAGGTAAATGTGCAGTGTATGGTTGCCCATTAAAATTTTGTCTAAAAACAAGATTGACAGACCAAACTGGATTTACCCGTTATTATGGCTATTATAAATAAAAGTTAACCCTGTATTTAATCACCCCGTTTAACGACTTAATAACAAAACTATAAATAACGCTAAATAAACCGACCGACAATGACAATGTCTTCAGACATAGGAGAAAAGTTGATTCTAGATTAAATTTTTATGAGAAATAACACTTGAACAACGTCCAGATACCAACACTCATCATTAAAATCTTATGTACCATTCTTTTTTTATACCTGAGTTACTGATGGCAGAAGAAGCTCCTATCGTTGTTATAAAGGAAAAGTCTATTCTGGGAAATAGAGAAAAGGCGCTTTTGAAAACTGCGGCTAATCCATTTTATATTTCACAACATAGATTAAATTACCTGCTACCAGTTTCATATATTAGGCATCTGGGCACACGCGCGGTTGAAGAGTTGAATAATGATAATGTCGATAAGGTAAAAGCGAAATATCAAAGTAGCATCAAGTTTCCAATTTACTTGCCAAAAACGACTGATGCTTCAGGTCTTTATGTTGGTTTTACCGCGGTATCCTATTGGCAATTGTATAATAGTGAAACATCGAAGCCTTTAGATAAACGAATTATGAACCCAAATTATTTTACAGTCGGCAACAGAAAAACCGTATATTGGGCTTTGAATTTAATCAAATCCAGCCAGGGATTAATCATCAATCTAATGGTCAAAGTGGTCTTTCATCGCGTAGTTGGAACCGAGTTTTTGCTTCGTTAGTTTTTAGCGATGAAAGTGCTTTTTATTATTTAAAAGCCTAGCACCGCTTAGTAGAAGATGGAAAAGAAACGCCACTTTCTGTGGTCGGTGATGACAATCCAGATATTACAAATTATCTGGGACATATGGAATTGGGGGTTGGTACTCAGTTAGGCAAATTTAACTTTTTTACTGCGGTACGTAATAACCTTAAACGTAATGATAATAAAGGCAGTGTCGAACTCAATATTTCTTATGCACTTCCCGAAGGTTACGATATTCTAATACAGTATTTTAATGGTTATGGCGATTAACTTATCGACTATGACCGCCATCAACAGTGCATCAGTTTAGGTATGCAAATGAGATTTTTATAAATAGCTGAAATGTATGTTTATTATGTTTATCATTGCGTAATGATAACCAGCCATTACTCATTGGCCCAAACTTAATTTTGTTAAACGTTTGGGCTGCAATACGTTTAAAATTATAATGTCTCGATTAAGCATAATGCTTTAATATTGCAACATTTACCTCAAATTACCTGGAATATACACATTATGCGCGTCGCCGTTTCTCAGTTTGCCACCTCTTCAAATGCACAAGAAAATCTAGCAACCTGTATTCGTATGATAAATAAGGTGGCAGTATGTCAGCCAGCGCTTATCGTGCTTCCTGAATATTGTAATACGCTTTTTTGCCACACGTTGCCTTGTTACAGTGATCATAATCAGGCATGGCATGAAGCTTTAATTATTGATGGACCCTTTATGCATGCTATTGCAGAACAAGCAAAAAAGCATAACTGTTATATTGTCCTTAACGTTACCTTACGGCGAAGTGGTGCTGGTGATTTGTTAAAAGCACCTCAAAATGCTGTGATTAAAAGGAACATTAGTATCACTTCCTGTTTGTTTTCACCACTTGGAGAGCTTGTTCACCAAGAAGATAAACAAACATTAGTTGGTCGTGAAAATGATTTTTTTATGTATCGAAGTCATCAATTGGGCGAGGCCAAAACGTCTTTTGGAAAACTTGGTTTGTTGGCAGGCAACGATACAATGACCTTTGAGACACCACGTAAATTTGCTTTACAGGGCGCACAATTATTGTGTCATTCAATGAGTTCATTCGCTATTGACCAAAGCGAATTATATGATCGTGCTCGCGCGTGCGAAAATAAAGTGTTTTTGGCTGCAGCAAATAAAGTGGGAGCACTCACATCAACTGGCGCTATTTTTGGCGAAGGCGAAAGCCAAATAGTTTCTCCTCAGGGCAAGGTATTAGCAAAGATAGACCATAAGGAAGAAGGTTTTGTTTTTGCTGATATAGAGTTGGCTAAGGCAGAGATATCCGCGAGCAATAAACGTCGGCCTGATGGAACAGAACTTTTCAAACAGCGACGTCCTGAACTTTATCAAGGATTAACACAACCTATGCATCAACAGGTCAATAATTCTGCTCATAAACTACCTGATACCGCCAATATTGCCATTTTTGCAACCTATAAATCAAATGAAGAGGCCATTGAAGATGTGTGTTTTTACATTGAAAACAATCTCAGTGATATTATTCAATTACCTGAATTATTTTTTATTGCAGATAAAAAAATCACCCATCATGCTGAGCAATTAATTGAGGTTGAATGCTTAAGCGAACAGTTACTTAAACAAATTAGCTCGGTACTAAGACCTTTTCAATATGTTTGTACCAGTTTAGTGGTTGAGGGCATGCATCAGGCCGTTTTAATAAGTGAGCATGGACTTTTTGCTAAACAGCAACAATTACACTTTTGTCAACGATATCATTGGACCTCTCTGGGCGATGTGTTGGCGATTGTCGAATTACCTTTAGAGCAAGGGAATATTAATGTGGCTATGCTTACGGCTGACGACGCCAACATACCCGAAATAGTGAAGGTAGCCGCTTTAAATAATGCGCATTTATTACTGGTGCCTTTTGAAATCCAAGAGCCGGGTGAGGTTGAATATTGTTTATTGTCTCGTGCTGCTGAACATAGGATCTGTATTGTTGCCGCGAGTCGTGAGCAGAGTTTTCCTGATGAGCTATCGGTTGATAGTTTATCAACCGATAGTGGTCAATATAATATCCAGAATAACAATAAAGGTAAAAACAAAACGAAGTCTAAGAAGTCTACTGGCTTAATTGTTAATTTAACTAAAGATTTTGAATTATTAACCTCGAGTGAATTTGGACGACTAAATGGCTATATTAACCAACCACTGGTTAAATACCAATATGGAAAAATAACCAAAGCAATCATCCATCCTATTACCGCTTGTACCAAGCATTAGCATAAATGATGGATAATTAAAGCTGGCTAATAACAAGGCTAAGCTCTCATTGCATGAGTTAACGCTGTAAAAGCACGGCTTGTCGCAAAAACTCTTTTTTATTTTATATTTGTTATACCTTTATAAATGATCAATTTAACGTTAAGTGAAAAAATGGCAGTAAATAAAGACCACCATATTCTCGAGCTAGGAGATCAAGCTTTCTCAAAGCAAAGCCATCAATTTTGGACATTACAAATTGCGGGTTGGCTAGGTTATGCCGTTGTTGTTTTTTTAGCGATTATTCGTCCTCAAATAGGTCAAGAGACCTTCAACCTTTCAGGACAATTACTTAACCTAGTTTTAGAAACGTTAAGTGGTTTTATTTTATCTTATTTACAATGGCTGCTTATTCAACGAATTGTTCACTTACCTTTAAATAAAACACTCTTTTTTAGTTTTTTATCAGCAGCAACTTTTGGTGTTATTTTTAATATAATAAAGTTAAGCACTTATAAGGTTATTATTTATCAGCAACAATGGAATGAAGCATGGGACATGTTGGAATTTGGCGGTTGGTTGCTATTTTCATTAACAACAATGTTTGTTTGGACATCAATATTTTTTATTATGCTCTATAACAATAAGTTGCAAAAAGAACATGAAATGCTGCTTCGAGCTCAAACCGCAGCAAAGGATGCGCAGTTAGAAATGTTACGTTATCAGCTAAACCCTCATTTTATGTTTAATACCATGAACGCGATATCAACACTTATCTATAAAAATGAAAATGATAAAGCGAATGAGATGTTAGACAAGCTTTGTGAATTTTTTCGTTATTCGTTAGATAAAAATGACAAAAGCAAAACCACCTTAAAAAAGGAATTGGAGTTACTCGATCTTTATCTCTGTATCGAAAAGGTTCGTTTTGGTGCTCGTTTAACTGTCGATATTGATATTTGTAATAACGCTATGAATTGCCTGGTACCTAGTATGTTACTGCAGCCATTGGTAGAAAATTCAATTAAATATGCCATCGAGCTTCGAAAACAAGGGGGCGTTATTCAAATTAAAGCGACTAAGGTAAACGACAGACTCGTACTTAAAGTGATTGATAATGGGCAGGCGATTAGCAAAAAAGTAAGTGATGGCTTTGGTATCGGTATCAGCAATACAAAAGCGCGTTTAGATGCTATGTTTAATGCAGACTTTAAAGTAGATATTAATGAGAGCGTTAATGATGGTACAACTGTTTTTATTTCTATTCCTTTTGTGACGTTAACATAAAATGGAGACACTTTTGCCGCTAACTAAACCATTAACCGCAATTATTGTTGATGATGAGCCGCTTGCATTAGAAGGTCTCAGGTTGCGGTTAGAGAAAATTCCAGAAATAAATGTCATCGCTGAGGCAAGTGATGGTGACCAAGCGATACAGCTTTGTCAAATACATTGCCCCGACGTGCTTTTTCTTGACCTACGCTTACCAGGGTTAAATGGCATTGAAGTTGTTCAGGCTTTGCAGTCTGATGTATTACCTATGATAGTTTTTGTAAGTGCTTATGGTGAATACGCCCTCGATGCCTTTGAATTAAATGCTATTGACTATGTGTTAAAACCTGCAAATTTAGGGCGGTTAAAGCAAACAGTTGAACGTATTTTGGAGCGTTATTCTCCTAAAAACTCAGATAAAGAAAAGTTTAAATTACTTAAAGCATTAGGTGAAACGTCAGGCCTTGCCATTAGCGAGCTTGAAAATTGGTTAGAAACTGATTCACCCTTTCCTAGCCCTTTTCACCAAGAGTTAGTGATCAAAAATAGTGACCATGAAAAAGTATTTTTGCCTGTTAAAGACATTCGCTGGATTGATGCTGCAGGCGATTATATGTGTGTGCACACCAATGAAGATACTCATGTTGTCCGTATAACGATGAAGAGACTCGTTGAATTATTAGACCCTATTATATTTACCCGCATACATAAATCTACTTTAGTGAACATTCATTGTATTAAGAGCGTTCGAGCAATGCGAAACAGCGAAAGTATTTTAGAATTAGGCAATGAGGTACGCCTTAAAGTGAGTCGAAACTATAGCTCTGCTATTCAACAAATAGTGGAATCAAAAAAAAGCTAACCTGTTACCTCTTTTTTGTCTCGCTTCACCTCAATAATATCTATGATTTTGCTATTGCCTCATTCAATAACCGTCATACCGCATTTGAATTGTAACTATTTGTCGTTTATACGAGTATGATTTTGGGGGGAGTATAAACAGTTAATAAGCCTAACTGTTTTACTGCCAAGCTATGATGAAACCTAATCCTGTAATCAATATAAATAAGATAATTAAAACAACAGGGTTAAGTGGCATAGTAAAGTAGTTGGCGATTTGGAAAATAAATTATGATGAAAGCAACAAGAACACTGACACAGTTGTTTACTTTGGTAACAACATTATCGTTACTAGGGTGCGGTGGCGGTGCAGAAACCAAAACAGACGCAAGTAAAGTAGACCCAGCTCAACCAGTCAGTGACTGGACAATGGTCTGGAGCGATGAGTTTGATGGAACTAATATAAACACTCAAAACTGGACGCATGAAGTTAACTGTGACGGTGGTGGTAATCAAGAAAAACAGTGTTACACCGAAGATTCGAACAACTCATTTGTAAGCGATGGCACACTTAAACTCGTTGCATTACCGGCAGCAGAAGGTGCTGTCCTGCCATATACTTCAGCACGTATTGTGAGCGAAAATAAAGTAAATTTCAAATACGGTCGTTTTGAAGTTAAAGCTAAAATGCCCTTTGGACAAGGTAGCTTCCCTGCATTTTGGATGATGCCTTCAGATGACGTATATGGTGGCTGGCCTTATTCAGGTGAAATAGATATTCTTGAAACCGTTAATTTAAAAACGGTTAATGAAGAAGGTGTTGTTGAAAACAATGTCCATGGGACATTACATTATGGACCTAATGTGGCAGATCACGCATATTCAGGTGCTGCTTACAGTTTACCAGGTGGCGTTAACCCTGCAGACGATTTTCATGTTTATGCTATAGAATGGCAAGAAGGTCAGATCCGTTGGTACGTAGATGATTATTTATATGCAACTCAAAAAGCATCTGAGCTAAAGACTAAACCTGACGGTGAAATCTTAGGTTTGAATCATCGAGGTTGGTTCACTGAGTATTTTGACGCAACCACCGGGGAATTGACGACCCATTGGGATAGTGCACCCTTTGATCAAGAGTTCTTCATGATATTAAATAATGCTGTTGGTGGCGATTGGGCAGAGAACTCCAATAACACAGGTATTGATCCAGAAGCTTTTGTTAATGGGCAAACGTTTGAAATTGACTATATTCGTGTATATCAATGTAATCAAGACACTGACACGGGGAAAGGTTGTGAAACAATTCGCTCTGGTTACAACCAAATTGCAAGTGACGAATTTCCTAACGGTGCGTTGGTTGAAGGTAAAGCACCTAATCCACCTGTAGCCGCTATTCCTGTTGCCCCTGGTTCTGTCTTTGACATATTTAGTGATGCAGATACCGATTTTTTAGCGGGCCATTATGCTGCTAGTGGTGAAATTGTCATTGAAGAGCTCGATGTTGGTGGTGATCACGGCATCGTGAAACAGTTCACCTTCAACTCGGATGAAGCTCTTGGTTTTTTCCAACTTGTCCCAGGTAGTGTGCAAGACTTTAGAGGTTATGCAGCTCTTGAGTTTGATATTTTTGTGGTAAACGATAGCGGCGCTGAAGGCTTTGTTATCAAAATGGATTGTGTACACCCATGTAGCTCGGGCGATTACGCTATCGATAAACCTGCACAAGGCGTATGGACATCTTACAGCATATTGTTATCAGACTTGGTCGCTAACACAGGTTCAACGTTAGAAATATCCAATATAAATACACCCTTAGCATTCTTCCCTACTTGGGGAACTCAGAATGGCTTTGTTGCTCAACTCGATAACGTTCGTATCGTTGCCGCAGGTAATAGTAACGGTAATACCAAAGTGATTGCTAACTTGTATGACGACACTGTTATCGGCGATATTGCTTTCAATAGCTATAATCCCGACGGTTTTGTTACAGCAACTGAGATAGCTGAAGCTGACCGTGGCAATGTGATTGAAATAGTTAAAACAGGCGGAACAGGTAACTGGTACTTAGATAGTTCAGCGGCTCCGTTTGACATTAGCGCTTATGCTGTGGGTAGTGAATTAGTTTTTGATATGTATGTCGTCAGTGCTGATGCAGGCGTTGACCTATATATCAAACTAGATAGCGGTTGGCCTAATGTGAGTGATGTTATTGTTGATTCTTCAACGTTAGGTGAATGGCAAGAAGTCAGAATTAATTTGCAAGCCTTACTTGCTGACGATAATGCGTTTTCAGCCGGTAGTTTTGCTGACCCTACGAACATAGTTAATCCATTTGTTATGGAACCTACGGGGGTTATGACCGTTAAGTTCGATAATATTCGTTATGAATCACCCGATGATAGTGAAGACGAAATAGCTTTGTATGACGACGCTGTTACTGGCGATCTCATCTTTAATAGCTATAACCCTGACGGCTTTGTTACGGCAACTGAGATGGTTGAAGCTGACCGTGGCAATGTGATTGAAATAGTTAAAACAGGTGGAACAGGTAACTGGTACCTTGATAGTTCAGCTGCTCCGTTTGATATCAGTGGTTATGGCGTTTTCAGTGAATTAGTTTTCGATATGTATGTCGTCAGTGCTGATGCAGGCGTTGATCTATATATCAAACTAGACAGTGGTTGGCCTAATGTGAGTGATGTTATTGTTGATTCTTCAACGTTAGGTGAATGGCAAGAAGTCAGAATTAATTTACAAACCTTACTGGCTGACGATAATGCATTTTCAGCAGGTAGTTTTGCTGACCCTACTAACATAGTTAACCCATTTGTTATGGAGCCTACAGGGGTTATGACCGTTAAGTTCGATAATATTCGTTATGTGAACAAATAGCGCCGTTAAGTCCTAAATGTGTTGGGCGCATCAGCGCCCGTTTTCCAGCTGTATATGTACTGAATATCTCTATACAGCGATAACATAAAGTGAATGGTAGGAAAGTTATGAAAACAACTAATTTCAAAAAAACAAAAATCGCGGCAACTATAACAATGTTAATCGGTACCGCTTTTTCTTTACCGATATTTGCTGAAGAAGCAAAAGTAAAAAGCAGTGACAAAGACGCTGCAATAGAAGTGATCGAAGTTACCGGTATTATGAGCAGTCTATCGCGTTCAATGTCGGTAAAAAGAAATGCCTCAGGTGTTGTTGATGTTATCTCGGCCGAAGATATGGGTAAATTTCCAGATACCAACTTAGCTGAGTCATTACAACGTATTACCGGCGTTTCTGTTAGCCGTTCAAATGGCGAAGGTAGTCAAATTACTGTGCGCGGTTTTGGGCCAGAGTTTAACTTAATTACTTTGAACGGACGTCAAATGCCGGGTACTGGTAACTCTCGCTCGTACAGTTTAGAGAATTTATCTTCTGACGGCGTTAGCGCACTTGAAGTTCATAAAACAGCACGCGCAGAAAACCCAAGTGGTGGCCTCGGCGCGACCGTAAATATCATTACGATGAAACCTTTTGCTAGCCCTGGTGAGAAATTTGTGATCTCAGGTAAAGGCATTTATGACTCGTCAAATGTAGAGGGTGATGATGTTACACCTGAGTTTTCGGGCTTGTACAGCAATACCTTTGCTGATGATACCTTAGGTTTTGCTTTATCCTTCTCTCATCAAGAGCGTGATTTTCAACAACAATCAGCAAACATTCAAGGTTGGCAGTTTCAGCCAAACGGGCAACTTCCAGAACTAGATGCCAATAAAGTGATTGATAACCGTGATGCTAATGCAGCGGCAGGTGCATTTTTTCCTCGTGACATGAACTACGCTATTGCTAATATTGAACGTGAAAGAACTAACGCTAATGTTACTTTCCAATATGCGCCCATTGATAGCGTTATACTGACACTTGATTACACCATGGGAGAATCGACTACAGGTCGTAACTCTATTGGTTGGGGGCAATGGCATGATTTTGGCGGTAACATTGATGCTTACGAATTAGATGAAAATGGCACGGTTATGTTCGCTGATTTGTCGGGCAACGATGGTTCATACACCGCAAATCGTGACACTACAGAAACGAATGAAAGCTCATTGGGTTTTAATGTAGAGTGGCAAGCGAATGATCAATTCATTTTTTCAGTTGATTACCATAACTCAGAAAATAAGGCAGATAATGGTAAAGATACCGGGATGAATGGTACAGGATCATTAGTCTTTGGTTCAGATCAGCTGGTTAATAAACATTATGACTTTAGAGACGGTGATATTCCTCAAGGTACAATTTTTTGGAAAAATGGCTCTACAACGCTTGCACCTGGTGAAATGGACTCTCATTTTAGCCAATTTGAACATACACCTGGTAAATCTGAAATAGAGCAATTGCAAATTGATGGCTCATGGGAAAACCCGGATGATTCAGCATTAAAGCTTGTTAAATTTGGACTTGCTCGTACCGAACAAACCATGGGCGGTTCACGTTCATGGAGTGGGTTAATCGGTGGTTTCTTGTTTAGCCCTAATTATTCTGCTGTTTTTCCTGATGGAATGTTTGTTTACAACACAACTGACGGCTTTTTAGATGAGTTTTCTAATGGCGACAACCCAATTGGCGCTGGTTACTATTACAGCTTCGATTTTGATGAAGCTGTTGCCCGTTCACAAGCTTATTTAAACACTGACGTGTTAGGCGATGACTATTTTAGTACAGATGCTTACCGAGAAGGAAGTGTTCAATCGAAAGCTTCGGTCGATGAAGATACCACCAGTATTTATGCATCCTCTTTATTTGAGTTTGAACTTGCTGATTTCCCCGTACAGGTGAGTGTTGGTTTTAGATATGAGCAAACAGATGTAACCAGTAATGTCTTGCAACCTATCCCCACTGAAGTTTGGTGGAAAGGTGGCAGCGAGTGGCTTACCCAGTATCAACCCGGTGAAAATACGATCTTATCGCTTGAAGGTGAACATGATGTGCTCTTACCTATGGTTGACATGAAAGTTGAACTTACTGATGAAATTATTGCTCGTGCATCTTGGGGTAAAACTATTGCTCGTGCACCTTTAGGAAATTTAGCGGGTGGCCGTTCGTTAGGGGCAAGTACCAGACCTAATTCTCGTATTGGTGGCGAAGGTAATACTAATTTAGACCCTTATGAGTCTACTAACCTTGATATTTCTCTAGAATATTACTATGCAGAAGGCAGTTATGCTGCAGTGGGTTACTTCAGAAAAGATGTAAAGAACTTCATTAGTAGCCAAACAGTTACCACAGCGGTTGATGATATACGTGATATATATCAAGGCCCACGTTGGAACCAAGCTGTTACAGATTTAGGTGGCACTCCAACTAGTGATGAAATCTTCGCTCAAATGCAGCTCAATGGTGCTACGTTGAATGCTCAAGGCTTTATTGAACCAACAAGTGATGATCCACTGATGCAATGGGATATTACTCGTCCATTCAACACGCCAGATGACAAGATGGTTGATGGTATCGAGCTAGCGGTTCAACATTTCTTTGGTGAAAGTGGTTTTGGTTTTGGTGCAAATGCTACTTTTGTTGACGGGGATGTTGAGTTTGATGTTGATGATATAACCCGAGTTGACAGTGTCGCAGACTTAGCGCCACAAACACCGTTAACCGGATTAAGTGACTCAGCTAACTTTCAGCTGTTCTATGAAAAAGATGGCTTGTCGGTAAAAGTCACTTACGCATGGCGAGACGAGTACCTTATTGGTGTAGGCCAAGGACAAGGTTCTTCAGATAATCCGCCACAGTTTGCTAAAGAGTTTGGTCAAGTCGATATGAGTGTTAATTACGACATTGATGAAAACTTCACTGTATTCTTTGAAGGACTCAACCTGAATAACGAAACAGAACAGGGTTATGGCCGCTATGAAGAGCAATTTCTTTTTGCTCGTCAATACGGTTCAAGGTACACCTTAGGCGTTCGTTATAGCTTTAAATAACCGTTCTTCAATATTGGCGTTCATATGCTTTAAGTTAATAAGTTATGAGCGCCAATACTTTCATCAGCATGCAATACAAACTTAACGATACGCTTTAAGCATAGCTGTCGTTCACACGTATCTGTTATAAACAAGTATAGGATTTTACCTCATGGCTGTAACACCCTCATCTTTAGGGCAAGCTAAAGCTTCTGACACCCATTTATCTAATGGGAAAGTTGGAGAAAGCTCTACTCGCTTTGCTTTACTTTCATTAACCTCATTATTTTTTATGTGGGGCTTTATAACCTGTTTAAATGACATTTTAATTCCTCATTTAAAAGCTATTTTTTCTTTAAGTTACGCACAATCAATGCTCGTCCAGTTTTGTTTTTTTGGCGCTTACTTCCTTGTATCTTTACCCGCAGGAAAGCTTGTTAAAAGTATGGGCTATCAAAAAGGTATTGTTATTGGCTTAGTTATTGCCGCATTAGGCTGTTTAATGTTTTATCCGGCTGCGTCTTTACATAGTTATCCTGTTTTTTTATCTGCTTTATTTGTACTCGCGAGTGGCATCACTATTTTACAGGTTTCTGCAAACCCTTACGTAACCTTATTAGGTTCAACAGAAACTGCTTCCTCACGATTAACCATGACACAAGCGTTTAATGCATTAGGCACGACTATCGCTCCTTATTTTGGCGCGTTATTAATTTTAAATGAAGTGACTGATTCAATGTCAGCAACAAGTGCTGAATCGGTGCAATTACCTTATATAGGGCTTATGGCGGCATTGCTCGTACTTGCCGCTATTTTTGCTTTACTGAAACTGCCGCATATTGAAAGTGCTGAAGTTGTCGAAGGTGAAAAAATTGAAGGCTCTGCATGGCAGCATCGTCATTTGGTCCTAGGTGCCATTGGTATTTTTGTTTATGTTGGCGCAGAAGTATCGATTGGTAGCTTTTTGGTTAGCTTCTTAGGTGAAGCTCATATTGCCGGTTTAGAAGAAACAGATGCGGCTAAGTACCTGACCTATTACTGGGGCGGAGCAATGGTTGGTCGTTTTATTGGCGCAGCCGTTATGCAAAAAGTCGATGCGGGTAAGACATTAGCCTTTAATGCAGTATGTTCTGCCATTTTGATACTCGTAACCGTGCTTAGTTCAGGCAGTATTGCTATGTGGGCGATACTATTAGTGGGGTTATTTAACTCAATTATGTTCCCAACTATTTTTAGCTTAGCGTTAAGTGGTCTTGAAAAACATACCAGCCAAGGAGCCGGTATCCTTTGTTTAGCCATCGTTGGTGGGGCAATTCTTCCTGTATTACAAGGCATATTAGCTGACATATCTAATGTTCAGGTTGCCTTCATATTGCCTTTATTTTGTTATATATACATCATTTATTATGGTGTAAAGGGTAGCAAAATAGCCAGTACAGTTAATGGATGAGACAAAGATGAAATATTATAAATTAAAAACAAAAAGCCTGATTTTTATGGCGTTACCTCTCTTTATTTTGGGGTGTGGTCAGTCATCAGTTACGCGTTCAACGGATGCAAGTGCTCAATCTATTGAAGAAAATAAAACAGATAATATTTGGCCTAAGCTTGAAAGTGAAGTTAAAAAAGACGATAACATCGAAGCTAGGGTGGCAAGTTTACTCGCAGAAATGACCTTGCAACAAAAAGTTGCACAGATGATACAACCTGAAATTCGCGATATTACTGTTGAAGATATGCGTACCTATGGTTTTGGCTCTTATCTAAATGGTGGTGGTGCGTTTCCAAATAATAATAAACATTCTACACCTGCTGATTGGATTTCTTTAGCTGAGAAAATGTATCAAGCATCAATTGATGATTCAGTAGACGGTTCAACTATTCCTACTATGTGGGGAACTGACGCTGTACATGGTCATAACAATGTTGTTGGAGCAACGCTATTTCCACACAATATTGGTTTAGGGGCGGCAAACAATCCTGATCTAATTGAAAAAATAGCTGAAATAACGGCGACCGAAGTTATGGTGACAGGAATTGATTGGGTTTTTGCACCAACCGTTGCTGTTGTGAGAGATGATCGTTGGGGGCGTACTTATGAAGGGTATTCTGAAGATCCTGAAATCGTGCGTACTTATTCTGCTTCTATTGTAAAAGGCTTACAAGGCCATGCTAATAAAGACTTTTTAGGTAATAAACGGGTTATTAGCACCGTTAAGCATTTTATTGGTGACGGTGGTACCCAATATGGTGACGACCAAGGTGATAATTTAGTTTCAGAGCAAGAACTATTTACTATTCACGCACAAGGTTATGTTGGCGGCTTAACGGCGGGTGCTCAATCTGTAATGGCTTCTTTTAACAGTTGGAACGGAGATAAAGTACACGGACATAAGTATCTTTTGACCGACGTGTTAAAAAATAGAATGGGTTTTGACGGTTTTATAGTCGGTGATTGGAATGGTCACGGACAAGTAAAAGGCTGTGTAAATGAAAGTTGTTCACAAGCGGTTAATGCCGGTTTGGATGTTTTTATGGTGCCAACCGATGCATGGAAACCACTTTATGAAAATATTATCGCGCAAGTCAACAAAGGCGTGATTGCTCAATCGCGCATAGACGATGCGGTTACTCGTGTTTTACGCGTAAAAGTACGTGCCGGACTTTTTGAAAAACCAAGCCCTGCCAATCGTGTCCTTTCAGGTAAAACGGCTTTAATCGGTGCAAAGGCACATCGCGATGTTGCGCAACAAGCTGTTCGTGAGTCTTTAGTCTTGTTGAAAAATAAAAATCACCTATTACCACTATCACCAAACCAACATGTTTTAGTCGCTGGCGATGCTGCTGATAATATTGGTAAGCAATCAGGTGGTTGGACAATTACTTGGCAAGGTACAGGTAATAAAAATGCTGATTTTCCGGATGCATCTTCTATTTATTCAGGCATTGAAAAAAGGGTCAATGACGCGGGTGGTCAAACGACACTAAGCGTTGATGGTAGCTATACTGAAAAACCTGACGTGGCGATTGTCGTTTTTGGCGAAGAGCCATATGCAGAAGGTCATGGCGACATCGATAACTTAGAGTATCAGCGCGGTAATAAAAAAGATTTAGCGTTACTAAAATCGCTTAAAGCAAAAGGGATACCTGTTGTTGCCGTTTTTGTTAGTGGTCGACCTATGTGGGTAAATGCAGAGATTAATGCCAGCGATGCTTTTGTGGCAGCATGGTTACCTGGTTCAGAAGGTAAGGCTGTTGCTGATGTTTTATTAACAGATAAAAGTGCTAAGGTAAAACATGACTTTAAAGGAAAATTGTCATTTTCTTGGCCTAAATCGCCTACCCAAATTGTTAATCGATTTGACGATGTCTACCAACCCTTATTTCCTTATGGCTATGGTTTGACTTATAACGATGATGATACTTTATTGGGTGACTTATCTGAAAAGTCTGATGCGGTGATGAATACCAATCATGATACCGATATATTTAAGGGAAAAGCAGTAGAACCATGGAAAATGTTATTAGTTTCAGATCAACAAGCAACTGAAATAGATGCCAATAGTAAGTCACTCCCTGGTATATCTTATCGAACCGTTGATAAGCTTGTTCAAGAAGATTCTTTTCGCCTTGAATCGACAGGTAACAAAAACGTTGGAGTAAAATTCATTAGTGGTAACGGGTTTAGAGAAGACTTATCTTCTGAGCTTGAAAGAAATGCAACATTAACTTTCACTGTGCTGAGAGACAGTAATATTGACCAGCCTGTTTATGTGTCGATGAACTGCGAAACTATTGGTGATACTCAATCAAGTTGTCAGGCGCGTATTGATATTCAAAAAGAACTTGCCAGTTTACCGTTAGGTGAATGGCAAGATATATCAATAAGTTTACATTGCTTCGCTGATAAAGGTGTTCAGCTCAGTAAAGTGGCTATGCCTTTTGAACTTCGCACCCAAGGTATGGTTAATTTGTCTATTAACCATATTCGTTTAACGGCAAGTAAAGTCGAAAATACCGTCTCTAACTGCCTTTAAAAAAGAGTCCTTTATAAGGACCCTTATAAAAACAAGCTAAAAGGGTAAAACTAACATTGTTAGTTTTACCCTTTTTTTTACTTCAGCTATAGGCTGACTACTTAACAATAGCTGAAGTTATTTAATTATCTAACGCTTACCCTTACTTCTTTCTCCGTGTAAACTTGGTCTTAATCTAAAAACATCAAAAGAAAATAAAATGAATCAAGAAGAAAACTATCCAATCGGCACGCCGGGTCAAAAATGGACTGAAACTGAAAACACTCAATGGTTTGAAGCACAAACCCTTAAACGTTCATACCAAAGTGAAGTGGTTGAAAAAATAATCGTATTAAAAACAGATCTTGATGTGCAACAGTATGGCGCACTTTCACTTGATGAAAACCGCTACCCTTTATTTGTTATTAAAACAAAAAACTGGGATGACAATAAAAAAACAGTTTTAGTAACGGGTGGTGTTCACGGCTATGAAACCAGTGGTGTGCAAGGCGCATTATGTTTTGTTGAAACCAAAGCTAATCAATATGCTGAACATTTCAATATTATAGTGGCACCTTGTATTAGCCCTTGGGGTTATGAAACCGTTAACCGTTGGAACACTAAAGCGATAGATCCAAACCGTTCTTTTTATCAAAATAGCCCCGCAGAGGAGTCTGCAGCAATAATGAAATATGTTGCTGAGCTCAAGACTGATATTTTTGTTCATATTGATTTACACGAAACCACGGATACCGATAATTCAACCTTCCGACCGGCACTTGCTGCGCGCGATGCGATAGAGCAAAAAGCCTGGGATATACCAGATGGCTTTTATTTAGTTGCGAATAGCGTTGATCCAGAAATAGGTTTTCAAAAGGCTATTATTGATGCCGTTGAGAAAGTCACCCATATAGCGCCAGCAGACGAAAGTGGTAAATTAATTGGCGTACCACTTGAGCAGGTAGGTGTTATTAATTACGCGGCACGCGATTTAGGTTTATGCATGGGCTTAACAGATGCTAAATACATGACCACAACAGAGGTTTATCCAGACAGCCCTTCATCAGATGCTGAGAATTGTAATCTTGCACAAGTTGCCGCTATTACCGGCGGTTTAGATTATGTTTTAAAAAATACTTAACTCATGATTTAGTGTTTTACTAACATTAATATTAGCGAACTAAGCATTATTACCATGTTTAGTTCGTACCATTAGCTTAGCCACTTATTTTTACTGTTAAGCAAGTCTGCCAAAACCTGTTGTTCTTAAAACCATGTATAACTACATTACCCAACAATATATATCATTGGTAAATGCTCAAAACGTTAATCTATCCATAACAATCACATCAAGGTGTATAAGCTCACGTCATCTTGTGCGCTTAGGTGTTTAATAATAGCTTTTTCTGCGGCCAGTAATTCTGGGAATTCAGGGAAGCCTGCAGCCATACCTTGTCCCATATTATGAAAAAAGGCGACATAGCGAGTATCTATACTAATAAATCGTGATGCTTTTTCTAACTCAGTTTGGCTAATTGTAGCTGTTGAGGTTGTTTTTGTGAAAACGGTGATACCTTTTACCGCCATTGTTGTTAACGTTTTGTCTCTTGAAAAAATGTTCAATACTTTTTGTGGGGACATTATTTTTTGCGTTTGGCTATCATAAATAAATAACGCAGGGATAGGCGGCTTACCTGCAACTTCACCATGAAGTTTATAAACGTTAAATATATCATTTGCGATAGTTACAGGTTGTTGCGCAATGGCTGAGTGGCTGAACAATAAGATAATAATCAAACTGATGAAACATTTCATGAGGTAATTCCTTTTATAAAATAATTTAAAAATAAATATATTCATCTCTATATGCGATAACTCAGAACTTAACATTGATAACGCGCTCATAAATACAATAAAACCACTAAGTTTAAATTTTTGCACAACAATAAAGCCGATTCACTGAATTTTTGTAAAGCTTGTTTACCGATTAATTATAAAATACAGCCGAGCTTGATTGATGATAAATATCGTATTTGCATCATTTAATAAATCACAAGTTAACTATATATTTACGTTAAGTCAACATGTTGTGCTTAAACGAAAGTTAGTGTACTTTAACGGTAAGGCAACAATATCAGTGCGATTACTTTTAATAATAAAAGGATTTTATAAAGAATGCTTACTATCCCCACCGATCAAAATAACAAAAAACGAGGGTTATTTGGGTTAGCGTTTTTCATTGGCATCTGCTGTCTTTTGGTTTTATGGCAGATTTATGCTGATAACAATAAAAGTGACAAAGCAGAGCGTTTACAAACTCAAGCACAAATTAGTGTGATTAAATACGGTCAAATTAAGGTCAATGTCGACACCTATGGTCGACTTAAAGCCAAAGTTCGTCGCGGTATTATCGCGATGAGTCAAGGCCATATTAGCGATATTCAATTAAGGCCTGGCGCTAAGTTAGAAAAAGGCGCAACTATCCTTACGTTGACAAATCCCAAGCTCATTAAAGCTTATCAAAATAGTCAGTTAGATTTATTAGAAGAACAAGCAAAAATTGAGAAACTCTCTGCTGAATTATCGCTTGCCTATTTTCAGCAAGAAGCTGATATTGAATTGGCTAAAGCCGATCTTTCTATCAATGATGTTGATTTAAAAGCGAATCTCAAGTTACGAGAAACCAATGTGGTTTCTGAGCTAAAGTTGCAAAAAGTAATAATGCAGCGTAACAAAGCGCAAACAAAACTCAATATTGAAACTAAGAAATTATCCACTTTAACAAAAACGCATCAATCGACCAGAAAGGCTGCCTCATATAGAATTAAGCGTGCACAATCAGCCGTAGATATGCTAAAAAATGATATTGATAACCTGTCAATTACCACTTCTATGGCTGGTATTCTTATTCAGTTAGATGACAAGCTCGAAATAGGGCAGCAAATAATGGCGGGTAGCCACTTAGGTACCGTGGTTGATACTAAAAGCTTATATGCAGAGCTCGTTGTTAGCGCGAGTGAAGCTGATAAAATTCGATTTAATCAAACGGTTGAACTGTTTATTAAAGGTGAAAAAATTGTCGGTTATATTTCCCGAATTGCACCTACGGTTATTAATGGTAGTGTCAAAATAGATGTAGAATTTAAGCAAGCTTTACCGAACAGCGCCATGCCTAATATTGATGTTACCGGTGAAGTTAATATAGTTAATATTGAAAAGACGCTTATAGCTAAACGCAGTGTGTTAATTGTCAAACCCGGCAGTGAGCAAACCTTATTTGTTCGCCCTAAAGGCGACAGCTTCTTCTATCGTCAGCAGGTGAATATTGGCGAAATTACTCAAGACGTTATGCAAATTTTATCTAATATCAACATCGGAGATGAAATTTTATTGACGATGCCAGCACAGTTAAGTCTACAAGATAAAATAAGCGTGGAGCATGTTTATGAGTAAGCCCATTATTGCTACGGATAAGTTGTGTAAAGTCTTTGGCCGTGGTAATAGCAAACAGCAAGTGTTAAAAAATGTTGATTTTAGTATTTTCCCTGGAGAAATGGTCGCAATAGTGGGGCCGTCAGGTAGTGGTAAATCTACATTACTGTCGATTTTAGGTTTACTTGACGAGCAAACGAGTGGCGACTATCAATTATGTGGTCAAGCCATTGATACGTTATCTACTTTTCAGAAATCTGTATTACGAAATAAGCATATCGGTTGGATTTTTCAAAATTTCAACTTAGTTGGGGATATGACCGTTGCTGAAAATATTGTTTTACCGTTAACTTTTGATAAAACGCTTAAAAAATCTCAATACAGTGAAAAAGTTTCAAACGTACTAAAAAAAGTAGGCTTACTCGAAAAAGCAGGTAGTTTCCCAAGTGAACTTTCGGGGGGGCAACAACAGCGTGTCGCTATTGCTCGCGCGCTTATTACGGAACCAGAAATACTGCTTTGTGATGAACCGACAGGTAATCTTGACAGTGAAAACGCTGAGTTAGTGATGCAACTTTTTCATGAATTTCATCAAGAAAACTGTACTATTTTATTGATAACCCACAGCGCTGAAATTTCAGAGCAGTGCCAAAAAATATATCGCATTAATGACGGGAAATTAGTGTTAACGCCAGCAACAGGATTAAAAAATGTTGTTTGATATTGTTTACGGTTGGCGCAAGTGGCAAGGGCAACGGTTAAAATGGTTTACTTTAGTGCTTGGCTTAGCTTTGTTTTGTGCGCTTTTTAGCTTAACACTTAACTTATTCAGAGAGATAAATAATGAAAGCCCTAGCTGGGTGGGAAATACCAAGCCTTTAGTCACGATTGCCGCCATAGGTATTTCAGGGCAAATAAAAAAGCAAACACGCTATAATATTGACTTACTTAACAAGCACCCAGCGGTAAACAATATCGCGAGTCTTTCTTTTCAAACAAAAAACATTACTGTTAACGATATAGCGTTTCAAAAAACATCTTTGGCTTTTTATTCAACTAACTTACCTGTACTACTGGAACTGCCAGCGCCTTTTTCAGCCGACTCGTTTGTAAAAAACAACGTCTACATTAGCGATGCTTTTTGGCAGTATCAGCTTAATGGACAAGATAATATTGTTGGTAAAACTTTGCTAATAAAAGGGCAGAAATTATTGGTCGCAGGAGTTATGCCCGCCAATATGAATAACGTGAATCAGTATAAAGTGGATGTTTGGCTGCCTGACAGTTTTTTATCGCTTTATGTGCCAGAGTTTATTCCCGATGCAAAACCTTTTTTAAACAGTAAACCTGACTATTTTGGTTTTGCAGAGTTGTCTAAATCAGTAAATACAACTGATTTACAAGAATATTTTCGTGAGCAAATTGACACTTACCCTAATCATGAAGCGATATTTGTTAAAGAGCATGATGCCCCGTGGTTAATTGCGGGTATAGAATTAGACCCTGAAGCAAAAAAAGTATTGATCGTTCAATGTTGGACATTAATTTTTTTGATCGCCAGTTTTGGTTTTATTATTTTTAGTACAATATTTTCAATATATAGCCAACAATTGATTGACCGAAAAGCAGAGTTTTCTTTAAAAATAGCACTAGGCGCTAAAGTGTCTGATTTAGTAAAACGTTGTCTTGCTGAAAATTTTATGATGGCATTAACCTCTGTGGTCTTTAGTATTTTTTTTATTTTTTTACTTAAATCTATTTTACAAGATGGGCTTTTATATCAACGTTATTTCTCTAGCGATTTTGAACTTAATTGGTTTAACTGGTTTGTATCACTGGTTATTTCTCAGTTGTTTTTTTTCAGCTGTACATTATTGCCGCTATTGAAACTAAACCGTAATAATAGCTTTAGTCGCTCGTCACTAGGCAGTAAAACAAAGTTACAAACCCTGTTTTCTCAAGGTAATTTAGTGTTACAACTGTGTATTGCTACTTTAGCTTTTGTTTTTACGACCAATGTTTTTATCAGCGAATGGCAAAAACAACAAATAGATTTTGTGAACCCAGCTGTTATTTCGTTTAACTCTAATAAAATAAAAGATGCACAAGTTTACCTGAGTGAGCAACAAAAAAAAGGTGATTGGAGCAATCAAAAGCAGGTTGAATTAGCTATCGCTTATAACCCCTTTACTAACTTAGATGACAGTAGCCTCAGTTATAATTTAACAGCGGATCCTACAAATGATGGTTTTAATGTCAGCGGTACTTACGTTTCTAGCAATTACTTTTCGGTATTAGACATACCTATTGTGGTAAACGGTATATTTACTAAAAACACTTTTGCTATTAATATCGCTTTTGCTGAGCAACTAAAATTTCAAGGAATGATTGCAGCAGAGCAACCTTTATCTGCACTTATCGGTATGCCTATTCAGGTAAACTCATTTCCAAGTGCTTCATATTACCCGATTGCGACGATCACCGAAAATGCGCCACATCATGGTGTTGGAAAGGGTAATCCTGTTGTTTATCTGCATTACGCGAATATCCATCCAATGATCATTTATAAAGTGTTACCGGTTTTTTTTAGTAAAGAAAAGTCAACACAAGAAGCATCAAACGTTATTAATAATTGGGTAAAGCATGAAACGGTTAATGTAAATCCATATCAACTACAATCAACATTAAAAGCGCAAATATTTGCTTTGAATTTAGGGGGGCGGCTGTTATTTGTTACCAGTGGCTTTATGGCACTTATTATTTTAGTGTTACTCGCCCTAACTTTGTATTATCAGGTTAAAGCAAATTTAATGAGAGAAAAAAATAAATATGGGGTGATGCTGGCATTAGGTATTAACCAACCTGCATTATTTTTACGTATTTTTAAAAAATTATTATTGAGTTTAACTATGGCGTTACCCATGGCCTGGATGGTTTTGCAAAGCCTAGAAAGTGTAACTCAAAGCTACTTGTCGATTTCGCTACTGCTGATGAGCAGTTTTTTAGCGTGTTCATTTTTAGTGTTCTTATTCGTTTTACTTTTTGGTGGTGGTGCAATAATCACTTTAATTCGTTTGCCAATAAGCACTTTACTGACACAACAATAGTAATAAAACACTATATTTTGATATGAGATTAGCGAAGAATACCAGGGGCTGGTAAATATATAGTCATTGTGCGTGTGGGAAACTCTTGGAAATCTTTAAACCTCAGTTTATAATCAATAAAAGTCGATAAATTGGCGAGCTAAACATTTTTATTCTGTGAAGTTCTCGATATTTGTCTCCACATTTAATTTTAGGAATTATTATCAATGCCAAAGGCCAGTGATATAAAGAAAAATGCTGCTGTAGAGCACAACGGAAAAGTATTTATTGTAAGAGATATTGAGCGTTCAGTTCCTCAAGGTCGTGCTGGTGGTAGTCTATATCGCATGCGTATGTACGACGTAGTCACTGGCGGTAAGATTGATGAGACGTTTAAAGACTCTGATATGCTTAATTTTGCTGACTTAAGCCGTCGTCCTGCTATGTTTTCATACATAGACGGTGACGAATATGTATTTATGGACAATGAAGATTACACGCCATATAACCTAAATAAAGAGAGTATTGCTGAAGAAGCTTTATTTATTTGTGAAGACACCATGGGCTTGTCAGTGATTATTGTTGATGGTGTTGCGGTTGGTGTTGATTTACCACCAAGTGTTGAATTAGTCATTACAGAAACTGACCCGTCTATAAAAGGTGGGTCAGCAACAGCGCGTACTAAGCCCGCAATTTTATCTACGGGCTTAACGGTTCAAGTACCTGAGCATATTTCTACAGGTGATAAAATTAAAGTAAATACAGAAGAACGTAAATTTATGGGTCGCGCAGAAAAGTAAATAGCTAACCTGTTTTACTCATTATTTAACGTATAAAGCCAGCATTACGCTGGCTTTATTTTTGTTAAAAATCTATTTAACACACGCTAACTTTTTACTTATGCAGTAATTGAAATCTTTGGTTTAAAATAAGTTTTTTAGTATATTGATGTTTTGGCTTCTTCAGAATAACCGAGGTTTCGCCCATCTCCATCACTTGCCCTTTACTTAAGACCATTATTTTATCGCTGAAATGTCTAACAATGCCTAAGTTATGAGAAATTAAGATATAAGCGAGTCCCATCTGTTCTTGTAAGTCGAGTAATAAGTTAATCATTTGTGAGCGTAGAGAGGGGTCTAGTGAAGCTAACGCTTCATCTAATATAATGACCTGCGGTTGCAGTATTATAGCCCTAGCTAACGATATACGTTGTTTTTGACCACCAGAGAACATGTGTGGATAAAAATTCATGTGTTCAGCCAGTAAGCCTACTTTCTGTAATGTTTCTCGAATTAAACAGTGACGGTCTTCTTCCTTTAATTTTGTATTGAGCAATAAAGGTTCGTTGAGTAGTTGTCCGATGGTTAAACTTGGGTTTAACGTCGTACCGGAGTCTTGGAATATCATCCGAACATGCTGACATCGTTGTTTAAAGTCTCCCGGCTGTAATGTTTGCCCATTGAGTTTAATACTGCCGGTAGTGGGAAGTTCAGCGCCCACTAATAACTTTGCTAAGGTTGATTTTCCTGAGCCTGTTTCACCAACAATAGCTAAGGTTTGGTGGGCTTGTACTTCAAATGATATCGGTTCTAATGCGGTAAAAGCTTTTCTATCGAACCAATTACGGTTCAATTTAAAAGATTTACTTAAGTTGTTAACCTCTAAGAGTATTGGCATTTTAATAACTGTCCTTTAATGAAAAATGACAACTAAACTGATGTCCGTGATAATTAGTGACTTTGGGTGCTATTACACATTCTTGTTGAGCTCTGGGGCATCTAGGACCTAGTCTACAACCGATAGGCAAATGTTGTAAAATAGGGATACTACCGGGTAATGCCATGAGCCGCGATTTGGCAGGTAAGCCCCTGTTTGATTTTGGGCTACTGTCGACAAGCGCGCGGGTATAGGGATGGAAAGGTTGTTCAAATATATGTTTAGTGGTTCCCGCCTCCACAAATTGCCCGCTATACATTACTGTAATGGTATTTGTCCAATGAGTGACATTTTCAAGATCATGGCTGATTAATAATATCGACATATTTTTGAGTTGATTCAAACTGGCCAACAAACGAAAGATTTGTCCTTGATTTGTACTTTCCATTGCCGTAGTCGGTTCATCGGCAATCAACAAAATAGGGCGTTTAGCTAGCGCCATAGCGATCATCACTCGCTGACATAAAGCATCATTAAGCTGGTGAGGATATTTTTTTAAACAAATTTTGTGCTGTTTTATACCCACTTTATGCAACAGAGTCATGGCTGTTTCTTTACGTTGTCGGTTTTTCTGCCAAAAATAACCACTTAACTGCTCGCCATCAACAGCCTCAGTAAGCTGCTTTCCTATCGTCATTGTTGGATCTAGACAGGCCATCGGTTCTTGAAATATCATCGCCACATCTTTTGAAATAATGGCTTTGCGTTCATCTATCGATAAACGCATCAAGTCTTTGCCTCGCCAGTGAAATCTATCTGCATCTACTTGCCACTTGTCATCAAGTACGCCAATAATAGCTTGTGCAAGTAATGACTTCCCTGATCCAGATTCTCCAACTAATCCACGAACTTCGCCTTCTTTCATCGTTAAACTGACACGGTCAACAGCTAAAATAGGATTAGTCGCCGATTTAAGCACAATAGAAAGATTTCTAATATCTAAAAGATTCATTAAGCTTCCTTACTGACTTTAAGTGCGTGTCTCATACCTTCACCGACTAAATTGGTTGCAACCACGGCAAACAAAATCGCTAACCCAGGTAAATATACTGTCCACGGGGCAATGTAGAATAAATCAATACCATTTTTTAGCATCGCGCCCCATTCAGCCATAGGAATTTGTGCGCCAAGACCTAGAAATCCTAAAGCTGCAATATCAAGTATGGCAGCAGACTGTGCGAGTGTTGCTTGGCTAATTAATTTTTCTAGAATATTTGGAAACACGGAATGATATAAAATTCTAAATGAACTTGCGCCATCTAAACGAGAGGCGAGCACATAATCTTTTCTGAATTCTTGGGTAACCGCATTACGGGTTATATGCACAAACTGTGGGATCAACACTATTATTATCGCCCATAAGGTGTTGCTTAAGCCTGGCCCCAAAATCGCCACAATGACAATCGCGAGTAACAAAGAAGGAATAGACAGAATAACATCAAGAAAATGGTTAAGAAAACTCGATTTTATGCCTGATGTTAACGCGGATAAAGATCCAATAACTAAGCCAATACCTAAAGAGATAAGTACCACAACAAAACTTAAACCAAAGGTGAGTGAAGTGCCGTGCATTAAGCGTGAGAGCATATCTCTGCCTAAGTTGTCAGTCCCTAATAAAAAACTCACATTGCCATCGTCGTTCCAGGCCGGAGGCAACAGCAAGAAATCTAAGTGATTTTCAACCGATGTATAGGGCGTTAACAAAGGGGAAAATAGAGCTAATATGGTTAAGAAAATAAAACAACTAAAGCCAATCATCACCACGGGTGTTTCTTTGAAGTTATGCCAAAGCTGTAGCAAGGGAGATGGGAACTCTTCCTCTAAATATATTTTATCACGTGCCATGACGACTCTCTCTTGCTAACGGGTTAAGTGCTGCATAGATAAAATCGATGACGATATGCACAATGAAAATAAAACTAGAAAGCACTAAAAGCCCACCTTGAATTGAGGTGTGGTCTCGTTGAAAAATACTTTCTATTAACCAACGACCAATGCCTGGCCAACTAAAAATAACTTCAGTGACCATTGCAATAGTGACTAAGTTCGCGAATTGCAAACCAACATCTCGAATAACATGCACCATGGCATTTCGTATCGCGTGATGATAAATAATTTGCTTAAAGCTTAACCCTTTTGCCTTGGCGGCTCGAATGTATTGGCTGTCTAATACATCCATCATTGCCGTACGAGCTAAGCGAACAAATATGGTCGCAGGCGCTAAGGCAATAACGCAAGCGGGTAGGAAAATATGAGCGCTTGCATCTTGAAAGGCTTGCCATTTATACGGACTATCACTTAACAATATATCTATAAATTGTATGCCGGTAACATGTTCAATTTCAAAAAGTAAACTGAGTTGACCAGCAGAGGGTAACCAACCTAACTGGATAGAAAAAATGAGGATCGCGAGTAAGCCTAACCAAAAAACAGGGATTGAATAACCAATCATCGAGATACTTAAAATTATATTATCGGTTGCTTTACGATGGTTAATTGCAGCGATAAAGCCAATAGGAATACCAAACAGCATGGCAATAAAGAGGGCTACTAAGGTCAGTTCTATCGTTGCCGGTAAAAAACTCATGATTTCGGTACTAATAGATAATTGGCTCGCCATTGAAATACCTAAGTCACCATGGAAAAGATGACTTATATAGGCAAAGTACTGTTGAAAAATATTGTTGTTAGTTTGGTATTGCTCAGCTAAAACAATGAGTTGCTTAGGTGTTGCATTGACTTGACCAGAAATATTAATTAATTGGTCGCCAGGAAAGAGAAAACTTAAACTGAAAGACAGCAACGTCAGTAAAAATATAGTAAAAATAAATAAATTAAGGCGGCGTAGCGTAAATATCAGCATATCAGTTTTTACTTACCTTACTAAAATCGATACCGCCAAAGGGAGATAATAATTGGCCTTTCACAATGTTTTTTCTCGCTTGAAATCGTTTAGAGTGAGCAATAGGAATTAGTGGCACTTCAGTAGAAATAATCGCCAATGCTTGGCTATATAACTGT
Organism: Colwellia sp. MB3u-41; assembly: GCF_014076845.1. Lineage (GTDB taxonomy): Bacteria > Pseudomonadota > Gammaproteobacteria > Enterobacterales > Alteromonadaceae > Colwellia_A. The sequence continues at coordinate 171,969 of NZ_JACGUT010000075.1, read as the reverse complement.
TTTCTTTGAGCTACATTTGTGGTTTCTAAGGCCTGTTGTATTAAGTTGTCAAAGTCCTCATTACACCAAAACGTTCTGTTGTTACCACTCTCAGCTGAAGAACAGCTTAATAAGGGGGTAAAAAAATTATCTGGATCAGGGTGATCTGCTGACCAGCCTAATAATACACTTTGATGTTCACCTTTTGACAACTGTTCAAGAAAAGATCCCATGTCGAGAGAGTTTTCAATCACTACTTTTATACCTATTTTCTTTAAATCGGCTTGAATCAATTTTGCCATGGTAACAGCGTCAGGATTGTATGCTCGTTGTACAGGTAAAGCCCATAAACTCATGGTAAAACCATCAGGGAAACCGGCTTCGGTTATTAATTTTTTTGCTTGGGATAAATCGTAAGTTTGAGAACGAGTATTTTTGTCATAAGCCCATGAAGTTTTTGGTAGTAAACTGTTTGCTATATCAGCTTTTGAGCGATAAACCGTGTCAATAATCGCTTGTTTGTTTACCGCGAGTGCAACAGCTTGTCGAACTTTTACATCATTAAAGGGCGGTTTTAGTGTGTTAAAACCAAGGTAGCCGACATTAAAAGAAGTGACGGCTTCAAGCTGTAACTTTGGCTTACTCTTTATTTTTTTATGGGCAATAGGAAAAGCAATAACATCACATTCTCCCGCCAATAATTTTGTTAATCGACTGGTGTTACTTGGAGTTATATCAAACACAAGTTGCTCAAGTGTGCTGGGTGTATCCCAATATTTTTTATGGGTTGCATAGCGAATATAGGCGCCAGGGCGATATTCTTTTAGCTTAAAGGGACCTGTACCAATAGGTAAGGTGTCTATTTCCCGCTTTATATTTTTTAACACTAATGTATCAGCATATTCTTTTGACAAAATAACGGCAAAGTCACTCGCTATATTCGCTAAAATCGAACTATCAGCATACTTGAACTTAAAACGAATGGTATGGTCATTGATTTTTTCAATACTCTCAACAACAGTAGAAAAGCTTACACTTTGAAAAAAAGGGTACTTGCCACCCGAAACTTGATGAAAAGGATGTTTAGGTAATAATATTCGGTTAAAGCTAAAAAGTACGTCGTCAGCATTAAAGAAGCGTGTTGGTGTAAAATAATCTGTTTGATGAAAAGCGACATCTTTACGTAGATAAAAAGTGATCATTTTACCGTCACGTGTCACATGCCAAGACTTAGCAAGCGATGGTGCAATGGTGTTATCTTCACCCCGAAATGAAATTAATCGGTTATACAATTGATTTGAGGTTGCATCAATCGTTGTACCTGAGGTAACCGTTTGCGGGTTAAAACTTTCTGGAGAGCCTTCTGAGCAATAGACAATACTATGGTCACTCAGCGATTGATCCTTGTCGACATTACATGCCGAAACTAGGCATAAAATTGGCAAGAACATGGCCTTTAATGAGCGTTTTTTAACAGCGAATATCGACATATAAACTTAACTACCCTTCGTCTACAGCACTTTCTAATAAGTTATACTTCTTCAAATAACCTCTTAGTTGATGATAGGTTAATTTGAGTGCATCGGCAGTTTTCTTTTGATTATATTGGCAATTTTCTAAAGCGGATTGGATCAGATCAATTTCATAGTCCTGTGAGAGGTCTTTTAATGATAAAGGAAACGCTAAAGATTTACTGACGGGTAACTGTTGCTGAATAATTTCTTGGCGTTTCTCTTCGTTATTACTTTCATCAATACTTTGAATAGGCATTGCTACTCTGTCTTGAGTTTTGATACGCTGAGAAGGTCGATAGGGCGATTCAAAGGGGTCAATAACAAGATCATGAACGGGTAAATGTGGATTATTACAACGGTAAACACTTCGCTCTACAACATTTTTCAATTCACGCACATTACCGGGCCAATGATATTCAAGCATCGAACGCTTTGCTTTTTCGGTAAAACCACTAAAGAGCTCAAATTCTAATTCACGGGCCATATTAATCGCAAAGCTTTCAGCCAACAAAAGTATGTCTTCAATACGTTCACGAAGTGGCGGTAGGGTGATAACGTCAAAGGCAAGGCGGTCTAGTAAATCTGCTCTAAACTCACCTGCATCCGCTAACGTCGGTAAGTCTTCATTAGTTGCGGCAATTAAACGAACATTTGTGCGGATAGTTCTTGATCCCCCAACACGTTCAAACTCTCCATATTCAACAACTCTTAATAGTTTTTCTTGAATAAGGCCCGACGTATTGGCAATTTCATCAAGAAACAATGTGCCATTGTCTGCTCGCTCGAAACGGCCTTCATGGCGTTTTCCTGCGCCGGTGAATGCACCACTATCATAACCAAAGAGCTCTGTTTCTAATAAATTTTCATTTAATGCTGCGCAATTAAGCTTTAAATAATTTTGATCCCAACGTTTAGATAAGTAATGAAGACGGGCAGCTATAAGCTCTTTACCCGTACCTCTTTCACCAATAATAAGTACCGGTTTACTCAGTTGAGCTATTTGTGATACTTGCTCTAAAACTTCAAGAAAATTATTTGCTTGTCCAAGAAGATTATCTTTTTGGTTAAAACGCGACATCGCTTGACCTAATAATTGGTTTATTTCACTAACAAATAGTGTATTTTATTAATCATCAGGTTTGAAGTGTTTTTTTTAATTATAATAACTTTATTTAAAACAGAGGGTTAAGTTAATAATAAAACTTGGCGCAGAACATGAATAAAGCATATTAGCAAAATTAAATAAAATAATTGAATGAGGAAGTTGTTATGGGTATTTTTTCTAGGTTTACAGATATTATTAATTCGAATATTAACAACCTGTTAGATAAGGCAGAAGATCCTGCAAAAATGGTTAGATTGATCATTCAAGAAATGGAAGACACTTTAGTTGAAGTGCGTTCGTCATCTGCAAAAATTTTAGCGGATAAGAAAGATTTAGCTCGCCAAGCCAGTCGTTTTGAGAAAGACGAACAACAATGGCAGGAAAAAGCAGAGTTAGCGTTAAGTAAAGGCCGAGAAGACTTAGCAAGAGCTGCGTTAATGGAAAAGAAAAAGTGTGGTGAAAACGCCGCATCACTATTAGATGAATTAACACACGTTGATGACCATATTGCGAAGTTACAAAGTGAGATTTCACAGTTACAAGAAAAGCTAGCTGATGCGAAAGCGAGACAAAAAGCGATAATCATGCGTGAGAAAACAGCTACTTCTCGCTTAAAGGTTAAAAAGAATATCGATAGTGACCGCGTTAATGACGCATTGAGTCGTTTCGATAGTTATGAACGTAAAATTGATGACATTGAATCACAAGTTGAATCTCTTGATTTAGGCAGTAAATCGTTAGCAGATGAAATTGCTGATTTAGAATCTGACGAAAATATTGACGATGAATTAGCACAATTAAAAGCTAGAATGAAATCAGAGAAGAAAACTAAGTAATTTAGTTTGTATTGAATAACGAATAAGGAGAAGTATCGTGGAACAACTTATTATGATTCCAGTCATCATTTTTATGCTACTGGTTGCCCCTATTTGGTTGATTTTACATTACCGAAGTAAACGTCAGATAACCCAAGGTTTTAGTGAGGAAGAGTACAAGCAATTATCAGAACTCTCCGAATTAGCTGATAAAATGACTGATAGAATTAAAACGCTTGAAGCTATTTTAGATGCTGAAACACCAGACTGGAGGAATAAGGTATGACAGACAAGCGTCGGGGTGAATTATACCGAAATTCAAGCCAAGGAAAAATTGCAGGCGTTTGTGCTGGCTTAGCTGATTACTTTGGTTGGGAAACATGGTTAGTGCGAATTTTGGTTGTGTCAGGTGTTTTATTAGGTATGGGATGGTTTATTGTTATTTATATTGCTGGCTGGTTTATTTTGGATAAAAAGCCAGGGACATTGAATAAAAAAAATCAACAAACTCACTCTCAATATGCATCACCAAGGGACTCTGCAGAAGCTGAACTTTCCTCTGAATCAATTAAAGTAAAGTCTCGTATTTGGCAGTCAGGAGAGCCACCAAAGCAAGCTTTTCAAGATATTAGGCAAAAATTTAAATCATTAGAAAGAGAAGTACGTGCGATGGAACATTATGTGACCTCGCCAGAGTTTACTGTTTCACGAGAAATTAATAAGCTGTAAATATACTCAAATAAAAAGCGGCGTCTGCCGCTTTTTTGCAAGTTGACACGGTATTAAATCATTTTTAGTTTCATTGAAAAGGGGCTAGATAACCTGACTCATCGTCGTTGTCACTTATGCTAAATAACTACCTTTTATGGCTGTGCCTTGAATTGAAATTGCTCAAGCACTTTGAAACCTGTATCTTGAGTTGTAACAGGTTTATAACTTTCTGTAAGATAATCCATGGCACTTATAAATAAAAAAAACTTAAATAAATTAAAACAAAAAGCAAATGACTTATTAAATCGAACGCTTGACCAACATGTTACCTTAGCCGTTACTGGGCTTAGTCGCAGTGGGAAAACAGCCTTTATTACCTCTTTAGTCAATCAACTTGTTAATGAAGGTAATAACTCACAATTAGGTTTTTTTAATGTTGTTCATCAAGGGCGATTTATTGCGGCAAAAAGAGTTCCTCAAAAACACTTACATATTGGCCGCTTTGAATATGATCGCGCTATGACAGCGTTTTCACAAATTGAGCCAACATGGCCTGAGCCTACCCACGGTATCAGTGAAATGCGTTTAGCTATTCGCTATAAGCCAAAAGATTCTCTATTGAAATATGCGAGTGATACTGCAACTTTATACCTTGATATTACCGATTATCCAGGAGAATGGTTACTTGATTTACCGATGTTAAATCAAACGTTTGAACAGTGGTCAAAACAAACAACCGCATTATTACTTACCGAGCCAAGATTTAAATCAGCTGAAAGTTTTATCGAGAAAATTAATCAAATAGATCCCTTTGCAACCGTTGATGAGCAAATGCTGGCTGATCTATCCAAAGAATATACTCAGCTTTTATTACACTTTCGCCACGAACTAGGTATGTCGGTTATTCAGCCAGGTCGCTTTATTTTACCGGGTGAATTAGAAGATGCACCTATTTTGCAGTTCTTTCCTTTTACACACTTTGAGAAAATAGATAAGAATGCTTATCAAAATGCCAGTGACGACTGCTTAATAGGCATGTTAAGAGCAAGGTTTATTGAATACAAAGAGCGCGTTGTTAAAGCTTTTTATAAAGAACATTTTGTTAATTTCGACCGACAAATTGTCTTGGCTGACTGTTTAACACCACTAAATAATGGCCCTGATAGTTTTGCTGATTTAAAAATGGCAATGACCATGATTATGGAAAGTTTCAGTTATGGTCAAAGTAGTTTGTTCTCTCGATTGTTCGCACCCAAAATAGATAAATTATTATTTGCTGCGACTAAAGCGGATCATGTGACACCTGAGCAACATAAGAATTTAGTGCGCTTACTCGACCAGTTGGTTTATCAAACTAAGCATCAGTTAAATTATGATGTTATAGAAATGAAAACGCTGGCACTCGCATCCGTTAAAACGACACAAGCAGGTACGAGTCGTTATCAGGGACAAGACATTCCGGTACTTCGCGGCAAACGTTCTGAAAATGGTGAACTTATTACCGTTTTTCCTGGCGCGGTACCGAGTAAATTACCCGAGCAAGATTTTTGGCAGAAAGAGGCTTTTAACTATATAAGATTTGCTCCTTTAGAACCTGTTGGCCAGCATGAGTGCCTACCTCATCTGCGTATGGATCAAGTAATGCAATTTTTACTCGGAGATAAAATGAGATGATAGACCCTCAAATAATTCATATGGATCAAGTGATGTGGTTTTCACTCGGAGATAAAATAAATGAATGAACTTGATGAAAAATATCAACAGCAAATTCTTTTTGAAAATGATGAGTTAATCACAAAGACTAATAATCTACCTGCAAACGGGCAACAAGTCATTGTAGGTAATGACGACTGGCAAGAAACAGAAGACTTATCGCTAGTAAAGCAAGGTTATTTAAATGATGACAACCCGAAAGAAAAATCAAAGCCTCGTTGGCTATGGCGGGTTATTGGCAGTGTTTTTGCAGGCGTTGTTATTGTAGAAACGTTTAATTTTTTTCAACAGGGTTTTGCCCAATCGCCGATATTAGCCGCGATGTATGGCGTGCTGTTATTTGGCTTATCAGTGGTCGTTGGTTCCACGGCAATACGAGAATATTCAGCGCTAAGGCAATTCAAAAGGCAGCAACGTACGAAAGCTAACGCCCAAAACATATTATCAGCTGAATTAGGTTCAAACAGTAAGATTAATGCAAAAGCATTATGTGAAAGTATTTCAGCCAATTTACCTTGTGACTTAATGTCTGAGCATGAAAAAAGCTGGCAGTCATTGGTTAAAGAAGAATACAGTGACGAAGAGCTACTGCAATTATACTCTCGTGAAGTCTTAACAAAGGTGGATGAAAAAGCGCTTGCTGAAGTGGCTAAGTTTTCAACTGAGGCGGTGGTATTAGTTGCGTTAAGTCCGATTGCACTTGTTGATATGATGCTGATGTTTTGGCGGAACTTACGCATGATAGACAAAATTGCCGCTCTTTATGGTTTAAAAATCGGCTATTGGAGTAGGATCAAATTAATTAAACAGATATTTGTTAATATGGCTTACGCTGGCGCAAGCGAGTTAGTGATTGATCTAGGCGCTGATTTGGTTGGGGCTGAACTGTTAGGAAAACTATCTGCGCGAATGGCGCAAGGGCTCGGTGCGGGTATGCTAACGTCACGTTTAGGGATCCAAACCATTAAGCTTTGTCGGCCTATTCCTTTTGAAGAAAACACACCCAAAGTAGCTCAAGTGAGAAAAAAAATACTCAGTCAAGTAAAAAAGTTACTAATCAGGTAGTTTTAATCTGTGCGAACCTTAAATGACTTGTTTTTATCTCTATGATTTAATTAGCCATTGTTTTTATATTTACATTTTTGTAATTTTTTCTATACGCTATTATTGTCTGGCTAAATAATAGCCAGTTGGCGTTTGGTATTTTTCCCAGCAAGCTTGTTTTATTATCAGTAAAGAACATTGCTCACTCATTGGTTAGTGAATGATGATAGAAATTAAAATAAGGTAATATCATGGGGATGGCGACGAAGTATATTTCGCGAGTTGCTGATGAAAATGGTCACATTCATTGGTCAGATGAAGAAAATAGCGTCTGGCAAGAATTGATCACTCGTCAATTAAAATGTGTTGAAGACAAAGCGTGTGACGAATATAAATTTGGTTCAAAATTATTAAATTTACCACATGACCGGATTCCACAACTTGCAGAAGTCAGTAAAGTGCTTAAAGAAACAACCGGTTGGCAGTGTGAGCCAGTACCTGCATTGATTGGTTTTGGTGCCTTCTTTAAGCTGCTATCAGAGAAGAAATTCCCCGTTGCTACTTTTATCCGTAGCAGAGAAGAGTTTGATTATTTACAAGAACCTGATATTTTTCATGAAATATTTGGCCATTGTCCTTTGTTAACCAATAAGTCTTTTGCCGATTTTACTGAGGCTTATGGAAAAATGGGCTTGAATGCAACGAAAGAGCAAAGAGTCTTTCTAGCTCGTTTATATTGGTTCACCGTTGAGTTTGGTTTATTGGATACCCCAGAAGGTATTAAAATTTATGGTGGGGGTATTTTATCTTCACCCAGTGAAACGATTCATGCCACAGAAAATGAGCATGTAGTGCGTGAAAAACTCGAAATACTTGATGTATTAAGAACACCTTATCGAATTGATGTTATTCAGCCTATTTATTATATGTTGAATAAAGTGAGTGATTTAGACAATCTTAGAAAATATGAAGTGTCTGATATTATGGAGTTGGTTGAGCAAGCAAAAGCGTTAGGCTTATATCCAGCCAAGTTTCCGGCAAAAGAAATTAATAATGAAAGTTAAGGAAAAGAGATGACTGAGCAATTATCTGTACAAAAATGTGAAGCATGCCAAGTAGGCGCGCCACAAGTTAGCGATGAAGAATTACCGGTATTATTGTCACAAATACCTGATTGGATCCCTGAAGTTCGTGATGGTGTCATGATGCTTGAGCGTGAATATAAGTTTAAAAATTACAAGTTATCATGGGCATTTGCAAATAAAGTTTCTGAATTAGCTGAGGAAGAGTTTCATCATCCTGCTATTTTATTAGAGTGGGGCAAAGTGAAAATAACTTGGTGGACGCATGCTATTAAAGGGCTACACCGTAATGATTTTATTTGTGCAGCAAAAACCGATAAACTTTTGTAATATTTGCTTACATTAGATAATAACAGCCTCCTACCTCAGGGGGCTTTTTTTTGTTGTACAAAATAGTTTACAATAGCAAATAGGTACACTTGGCTATAGTAGAGTAAGGTAAATGCGTTTAGAAATTGTTTGTTGTGATCGAGTTGGCATTGCACAAGAAGTATTAGAAATATTTGTTGAACATAAGATAAATTTACGTGGTATCGAACTAAAACAGCCAGGAGAAATTTTTATAAATATCCCTGATTTAGCATTTAGCGAGTTACAAACTTTTATGCCGCGCTTGCGCTTAATTGAAGGTGTTAATGATGTAAAAACCACACCTTTTATGCCATCTGAACGTGAGCGAAATGAGCTAGCAACCCTGATTAAAACGTTCCCCGACCCCTTTATTTCTATCGATGCAAAGGGTGATATTCGTATTGTTAACACGGTTGCTGCCGGTATTATGGGATGTAAGGAGCACGAGATCGTTGGTGATAATGTCAGTAATTGGCTGAAAGGTTTTAATTTTAACCGTTGGTTAGATGCCGATGAAGTCCTTGCACAAACTCGCCGATTAAAGTTTCAAGATGATGATTTTGTAGCTGATATAATGCCTATCCATGTCACAGATCAAAGCGGAATACCTGTATTGGCAGGAGCGGTATTAATTCTAAAATCAGAAGCGCGTTTAGGTCAGCAAATAAGTGCTTTTAAACAAGCTAATGAAAATAATTTTGCAGGCATTCAAGCGAGTAGTGGCACTATGCGCAAAGTTATTCGTGAAGCAAAACGTATGGCGTTACTCGACTCTTCAATGCTCATTGTTGGTGAAACAGGTACAGGTAAAGAACTTTTAGCTCATGCATGCCATGCAGCCAGCGATCGCAGCAATAAATCTTTTATGACCTTAAGTTGTGCCGCATTGCCTGATGACGCAGCAGAAACCGAGCTATTTGGTGCGGGTTCACAAGGTGATATTAAAGCAAAACGGGGATTATTCGAATCAGCAGATGGTGGCACTATCTTCCTTGATGAAGTGGGAGAAATGTCGCCAAAATTACAAACTAAAGTGCTACGCGTTATTCAAGATGGTATTTTTCGCCGCGTTAATGATGAAGCCGAAATAAGAGTAAATGTTAGGATCATCAGTTCAACAAACTGTGACTTACTTAATATGGTCTCTGCAGGTCAATTTAGAGAAGATCTATATTACCGACTCAATGTACTTGGCCTAAATATACCTTCTTTACGTGATAGACGTTCTGACATTATTCCACTGGCAGAGTTTTTTATTGTGAAATTTGGTCAACGCATTGGTAAAACCATTGTTACTATGTCTGATGATTGTCGAGATTTTATCGAACACTATCCTTGGCCTGGAAATGTTCGCCAACTTGAGAATGTTCTAATCCGCGCTGTATCGTTAATGGAAGGGAGTATCGTGATGACCTCTCATTTGCAATTACCAGCGTATACACGTGAACATGGCTACTTAGAACAAGAGTTTGTAGGCACATTAGATGCTGCGGTTAAAGGTTTTGAAGCTAATCTATTGAGAAAACTATACCCAGCCTACCCAAGCACACGACAACTTGCTAAAAAACTAGGTTTAAGTCATACCGCAATTGCGAATAAATTACGTGAATACGATATTAACAAAAAAACTGTAAAAATATAAATAATTCATAAATATAACGAAGAGAGAGATAAAATGAGACTTTTTGGCTATTGGCGGTCATCCGCAGCTTATCGAGTAAGAATCGCTCTGCATTTAAAAAATATCGATTGTGAATCTGTTCCTGTCCATTTAGTTAACAACGGAGGGGAGCAACACAGTGAAGCATATGTTGCATTGAACCCAACACATTTAGTACCGACATTAATTGACGACACGCTTGATGGTGAGCTGGTGTTAAATCAGAGTATAGCTATACTTGATTACCTAGAGAGTAAACAGCCACAACCTGCGCTTTATCCTGAAAGTATAGTTGATAAAGCTCAGGTACAAGCACTTGCTTTAGATATTGCTTGTGAGGTTCACCCAGTAACTAATCTTCGTGTTCAACAATATTTAGTGAAAACGCTGGGTGTTGATGATGTTAATAAATCAGCCTGGGGGCCACACTGGATGTGCCTTGGCTTTGCTGCATTTGAAGAAAAACTTCAAAAGGTCTCAGGAGAATATTGTTATGGCGACCATGTAACCGTTGCCGACTTATGTCTTGTTCCCCAGGTTTATAATGCTAATCGATTCAAGGTAGACATGTCAGCATTTCCCCTTATTAATGCTATTGTTGAACGTTGTAATCAGTTACCTGCTTTTATAAAAGCAATGCCTGAAAATCAAGAAGATGCTATTTTATAATTATTGTGTAATGGCAATATAAAGTATAAAACTTAATCTTGAATAAAAGTTATTTTAGATCACGTATTTCCCTTGCAACTGACATGAAAACGCGTTGCAATGAGTTATTATCATTTTTTCTTAAGATAAATTGAATTATAGGTACCTATGGAAGATCAAGCGCAAAAAGGTAAACAAACCTCTTGGGGCATTATTGCCGTAATTATTGTTATAGTGATAGCAGGTCTATCTTGGTTGTATATTTCATCCACTGAACAAGAAAAAATAGCCGATGTTACTATAACACCTGTTATTAAGACTGAAATTGCTGCCGAGCCAATACCTGAAAAAGAGTCAGTTGAACCAGAAATCGCAGCTGTGGTAGAACCTGAACCTTTTGTTGAAACTATCCCCGAGATTATATTACCCAGCTTAGATGAGAGTGACGTTTGGGTACAAGAAAAATTACCAAACTATACCTGGCGTAAAGAGCTTTTAAAACTCGTGATTAATAAAGATATGGTTCGTCGTTTTGTTGTTTTTACCGACAACTTTGCGCAAGGAAATCTTGCGTACGCACACAGCCCTCTTGTTAAACCTAGTACTAAATTTTCAGCTAATGAAATTAATAATGGCACAACTACCGATTGGAAATGGAATGAGTCTACAACACAGAGATTCACACTCTATGTCGATTTATTGAGATCATTTGACAGTGAAACACTGGTGCAGTGGTACTTTGAAATGAAACCCTTGATAGACCAAGCTTATGCTGAGCTAGGTTATCCAGAGGACAACTTTACTGATGTATTACATGATGCCATTACTAAAGTACTCGATATGGAAATTCCAAAGGAATCATTAGATTTAGTTCGTCCAAGTGTAATGTTTCGTTATAAAGACGAGCAAGTAGAAGCACTCGATGATGCAGACAAACTCCTGCTTCGTTTAGGAAAAGAAAACTTACTCGTTATTAAGTCAGTCTTATTAGAAATTAATGAGCGGTTAGCGCGTCAAGGTTCATAGATATAGGTGATAAATTAGTTGTTTACTTGCTTATATGTTTAAAAAACAAGCGAACAACTTTATTTATATAACTAGGGCTTGCATCAAGCTAAATCTTTAGCCATAATTCGCGGCGTTGTAGTGAGAAGCACAACTTTCTATGGTGACCCTTTCGGTCCCCTCGCAATGATACTCTGTGAACTCGGCCAGATCCGGAAGGAAGCAACCGCAGCAGGTGACTCATGTGCCGAGGTGTGGCTGCTAGGGTTGCCACCCAATCTTAAAACTCCCTAGAAGCCCTGTAGAATCGTTAGTTATAACAGGTTCACAATCATTAGATCATATAATAGTTACACATTCTAGTATCCATTTAGGTACACAGTCTTAAATCACACTTTCAGTACCGCATATATAAACGATAGAATCTGCAACATTAATCATTTCATAGTAATTTAATTATCTTTAGCCCTTCAGGGCTCCTGTAAGATCAATTAAGAACAACACTCTAATTCACCATGCCATTACTACCCTAAAGAATTCAAAGTCTGTTAGATGATCGCTGTGATCTTCTGTGTCTGTATTCGTTTGGAGTCCAAGGGCAAAGGGACACTGGGGGTGCCTAGGTAGGTTTAATCGAGTGATAAATTTATAATTATTTTGAAGCATGTCAACAGCCACTGATGTTCAATAACGGGTGAATTAGTAACAAGAAAAGATCGTCTGAATCATTGGCCTAGCCGAAAATTTTATATGTTTCAATTATAGCCAGGGAAGCCTGTTGATATAAAAATTAATCACCCGGTAAAACTTCGTTTTAAAGTCTTTTCAATTGGCTATGAAATGGGGAAAAATATTATTCTCAAATATCGAGTTACTCATCGTGTTAGTTCTTATCAAGATGTTTTAGTGGAAGGTAATGTTGTTATTGTTCGCTATATCTTAGGGGGAGAGCACGGCGAGTGTTTTGCTTTTCGTTCTGACATTAAACATATGACCTATTATCCAGAAAGCTGCTAAATTTTACACTACCCAAAAAAATAGAAAGTCGTCAACTTCGCTTACAACACGGAATTACCGGCTATTTACCTGCATCTATTATGTTGGATGTGGAAGGGGTAGAGAAAAAGAAGTGTGTTTAAATGGCATTATTGCCGACATATCTATAAAAGGGTGTGGTTTATATTTAAAGCCGATAACGTTAAGGTTACGGTTAATAAATGCGACGTATTTTTATGCATTCAGCACCCGAGTTCAGAAGAGATTAAAATACCTGCAAGAGCTTGTAATAGGAGGAATGAAGCAGGTAAGGTCAGTGTGGGTATAAGCTTTTTTGATAATGATAAACAAGTGAGCAATTTACTTGAACAATTGTTTATCAATGAAAGTTTCTTATAGGTATTAAGCCTGTTGTGTTTTCATAAACTCTAAGGCTTTGCTGATCGCCACTTTGACGTTGTTTTCCATTTCAAAACGTTCAGAGGCAGGCAAATAGAAAGACATATCAACTTCATGCCTAATATAACGAGTAGGTAATTGATTTAGCACCACACAAGTTAAATCAGCAATAAAATCATCTTCATATTTTTTTTCCAATTTCAGTGCAGCAAAATGTTGTACGACTAATTTTTCATAATAATTATGAATGTCATCAGATATTCTCATTCCAATCCTCTTTTACAATTAACAAGCAGTTAAATTTATTTTTTATTGTCATTTAAGATTAATGCCAGATGAGGTAAAAAGCGAGTTATTTAGTCATATCAACGAGGTTTTTCTGAAACTTCTATTTGACGCTCTATTTTTGAAATAGCTTGCCGACAGCGACCTAATCTTTGATGAAGAGCAAGCACTTCCTCTGATAATTTATTAGCTTTGCTTGGTGTTGCGCTTTTGCGCAAAAGTTCTCTCTCTTCAAGCATAACAAGTAATCGTCGCTCAAACTCGTGGTGCTCTGATAATCGCTGGTAAAGCGCCTGACTGGATTTAAAGAGCTCTTTTGCTGCTTTTTTATACCGACGGGCATTAATAGCTGTGAGTCTATATTGTGCTTCTTGGTGAATACCTTTGTTTGATCTTATGGCATTAATAATAGCTGAAATTTGTTGTTCAATGCCTTGTAATCTATTTTGCGAAAGTTCTTTTTTTCCACTGTGAAGTAATCTTGATAATTCGATGGTTTTACCACGCACCTCATCTACATATGCTTGTATTTTATCACTATTAGTAACAAACAAGGCTTCTGAAAATATATCTTTGTCTTTTAATAAATAATGAGATTTGGTTTGCTGATTTTCAGCATCTATAATTTTAGCTTGTTCTGCTAGGCTATCTAAAACAGCAGTAATTCTGTCGAGTGATAATTGCATTTTGACAACCTATAAATATTGTTATTGAGAGAACCATGCATGATAAGTTAAATTTACTGACATAGAAATAACGACGACGATAAAAACGGGGCGAATAAAACGATTACCAAATTTTATTGCCCAATGTGAGCCTACACCAGCACCTAACATAATGAATATTCCCATCGAAATACCAATAACAAAGTTAACATATCCGAAGTAAGCAAAGGTTAATAAACTACATATGTTACTAACAAAATTGGTTGAACGCGCTAAACCACAGCTAAGCAAAATGTTTATTTTGTATAGGGCACTTGAAGAAGCTGTCCAAAATGCTCCCGTGCCAGGACCGGCTAACCCATCGTAAAATCCTAGGATAAAGCCTTGAGTGCTTTGTATCCTTTTTATACGGATAGATAAGGGCGGCAGGCCTTTAATTTCGGTCACAACTGTTTTTGAAAGCAAAGTATAAATAGCCGTAATCACAATAAGTATGGGTATAGATTTTTCAAGAAAATCATTTGATAAGTATCCAACAGCTAAGGTCCCTAAAACAGCACCTATTGCGGTGTATAAAATAGAAAGTCGCCAGAAATAGGGATCAAATAGCTTTTTACGATAAAACGTTACTGAGGCTGTCAGTGAGCCAAAAGAAGCAGCTAGTTTATTTGTTCCTAACGCAATATGAGGAGGCAAACCAGCAGAAAGTAAAGTTGGGACAGTTAGCATACCTCCACCTCCCGCTATCGCATCGATGAGTCCGGCAATGAAACCGATGGCGCATAGTGTGAACCAAATTTCAAAATTAAAAGTTGAATCAATTAACATAATTAAATATAGGTAAATTAGTGCTATAGCTGAATAGTAGCACGGTTATTAACAGTAAATATGTCAATTTATTCATATTTTTTGTCTAAATATTTTGAATATTTTAATAAATAAATTTGACTTAGTACGAATGAATTAGTAAAACTAATAGGAGCAATTATATATACAGAGAATTGTGTTTGTTTGTTAACCGATTTAATCAAAAAGTTGCCTTGGTTTTTTAGGGGCTTTTTAACCGGATGTTTATTTCGTTTAACAAAACTGGCTTATTCACGTGATTTGCCAGTAATTAGCAGCCTTTTTTATGTACCTAGTTGACAGCAACGCTGTCGTCTGGGAATATTGCATGGTTTTATTCTAGAGAAATAAAAACTTAAAATGGCAGATTATTAGATTTGCGTTAACATCTCCATGTTATCCACATTCAATAGCAATTGGTTGGGAACTATGTCCAAATTTAGCAAGAAAAGCCTTATCGCTTCAACGATAATTGGCACATTAGCATTAACAGCAAGCAACTTTGCTTCTGCAGATGCATTAAAAGAACTACAAAAAGCAGAAGCTACTACATTTAAAGCTTCTAAAAGATCACAACTAAAAATCAATAGCATTTATGAACAAACTATTGAACTTTTAGGTGAATATCGTTTAACGGTTGATGAAGCTGAAACTTTATCTCAGTACAATGATCACATTCAGCTAATGGTTAATGACCAACTCGCGAATATTAAGTCATTAGAAGTTCAAATCGCGGGCATTGAAAAAACTAAGCAAGGTATTGTTCCTCTTATGTATAAGATGATTGATACATTAGATAAATTTGTTGAATTAGATATTCCTGTGAACATTGAATCTCGTAAAGAGCGTGTTGCAAATTTACGTGATTTATTAAGTTCATCAGACGTATCAGTTTCAGAACAGTTCCGCATGGTACTTGAAGCTTATGAAATTGAAGCAAACTACGGTACTGTTTTTGCAGCTTACCAAGGTGAACTTGATTTAGGCGACCGTGTAATCACTGCTGATTTTGTTCATATGGGACGTGTTTCTTTAGTTGCACAATCACTAGACATGAAAAATGTTTGGGTTTGGAACAATGAAACTCGCGGTTGGGAAGCATTAGGTGACGAATATTTAAAACCTATTAAAGATGCTATCGCCATGGCGCGTAATCAATTACCTAAGAACTTAACTAAATTACCAGTATTTGCAGCAGGAGCTAAATAATGAAAAAATTTATTAACTTTATAATGCTTGCTGCCTCAATGACGGTAGCAACATCAGCCCTAGCTAATGATTTGGATGATTTATTAAAGCAAGTTAAAAACGATAGAATCTCTGAAGGAAAGCTTGATAAAAAGCGTGAAGCAGAATTCACATCGGCTCGTGCTGATAAACAAGCACTTTTGAATAAAGCTAAAAAAGAATTAGCTAATCAAAATGCTCGTAACAATCGCTTAACTAATGAGTATGCAGCTAATGAGATCACTCTCGCACAGAAGTCTGTAGAACTCGCTAATGCTACAGGTACTTTAGGCGAAATGTTCGGCGTTACTCGTGCTGCTGCCGCTGATGCTTATGGTCAAGTAGTTACTTCAATTGTAAGTGCTGAATTTCCTGGTCGTGGCAAAGTTCTTGATGTTATCGCTAACTCAAAAGAAATTCCTGAACTTGAGCAACTTGAAGAATTGTGGATTGCATTGCAAACCGAAATGACTCAATCAGGTAAAGTGTCTCAGTTTAGCTCAGATGTAACGAGCCTAGATGGTTCAACGTCTACGGAAACTATTACACGTATCGGTACTTTTAACTTAGTTTCTGCGAACGGTTTCTTAAACTACAATGATGAAGTTGGTCAAGTTCAGCCTTTGGCTAAACAACCATCTGGGTATATTACTGACACTGCTTCTGATTTCTTTACAGAAACTTCAGGTCATCATCCTCTATACATAGATCCTTCACGTGGTGGTATATTAGCCCTTGAAACTCGTAAAAGAGTACTTATGGAGTTCTATCATCAAGGTGGCACTGTTGGTTACGCAATTACAGTATTGTTAGTTATTGGTTTCTTAATCGCTTTAGAACGTATGATTTTCTTAAGTACGGTTAGCTCACGTATTAAGACTCAAGAAAAAGACCTTGAAAATCCAACTGACAATAACCCGTTAGGCCGTTTAATTAAGGTTTATCACGAAAACAGAAATGTTGATGCTGAAACACTTGAGCTTAAACTTGATGAAGCTATTTTACGCGAAACACCAAAAATTGATCGTGGTATTAACTTGATTAAGATGTTCGCTGCTATTGCTCCTTTAATGGGTCTATTAGGTACGGTTATCGGTATGATCATGACCTTCCAAACGATTACGTTGTTTGGTACTGGTGACCCGAAAATTATGGCAGGTGACATCTCTCTTGCACTTGTAACAACTGCATTAGGTCTAATTTGTGCATTACCTCTTATTTTAATCCACAGTGTTGTTGCGGGTAAAAGTAAGTCTGTATTGCAAAAGCTTGATGAGCAAACTGCAGGACTAATCGCCTCAATTGCTGAGAAGGAGTCTAAATAATGTTATTCCTGATAGAGCTTTGGGAATCTGTCAGGAGTTTTATTGCGACAGGTGGTAACGTTTTATATGTTGTTGCCTTCGCTCTCTTACTGATGTGGGTAATGATGATTGAACGTTACTGGTTCTTGTCAAAAATTTATCCTGCAATGAAAGACGATATCGTCAATCGTTGGGATGCACGCCAAGATACTACATCTTGGTATGCCCATCGGATTAGAGATACTTGGATCTCCGAAGCGACAGAATTACTAGAGCAGCGTATGCTCACAATTAGAACCTTAGTGGCAATGTGTCCACTGATTGGCTTACTTGGTACGGTCACCGGTATGATTGGTGTCTTTGAGACAATGGCTCAACAAGGAACAGGTAATCCGCGTCTGATGGCTGCTGGTATATCAATGGCTACTATCCCGACAATGGCGGGAATGGTTGCTGCATTATCAGGAGTGTTTTTCAGTTCAAGGTTAGACGCTAAAGTTAAACTAGCAAAGGCTAAACTGGTTGACAGTTTACCTCATCACTAGAGAGATATTCGAATGGCACGTAAACGTATTCGTGAAGACGAAGAAGCAGTAATTGATATGACACCGATGCTTGACATCGTATTTATCATGCTGATCTTCTTCATTGTAACCACTTCATTTGTAAAAGAAGCTGGTATTGAAGTAAACAAACCTAAAGCGGCTAACCAAAGCAAGCAAAAGTCAGCTAACATCTTTATTGCTGTTAGAGAAAATGGTGAAATTTGGTTAGATAAACGTCGCGTTGATGTCGAGCGTGTTGCAGCAAACATTGAAAAATTGTTAGCAGAGCAACCAACTGATGTTGTTATCATTCAAGCAGACAAAAATGCAAAACATGGCATTGTTGTTAAAGTGATGGATGCGATTAAAGATGCAGGTATAGATAGAATCTCTATTGCTGCAGCTAAGGGGTAGTTTATGGTTCGCTTTTTAGTTTCATTACTACTAGGCGCAGCGGTAACTTTTGCATTATTTTCTTTTATGGCATTTCTTGTTTCAAGTGGAGACATGACGAAACAAGAGTCATTGAATAATATTGTTGTAGAAGTTAATACTACGCCGCCTAAGTCAGCAGCTGAACGTCGACAGCGTGTACCGCCGCCGCCGCCTCCGCCGCCAAAAACGCCACCTAAGCCTCAGGCTCCAGAACCTGAAGTGAATAACAATTCAGGTGGCTTAACCTTTAACATGCCGAGTGTGCAGTTATCTGGTGCAAATACGGGTATGTCTCCTCCGGGAGCTGGTTTTGGACGTGATGGTGATGCATCGCCAATTGTACGTATTGACCCTAAATATCCACAACAGGCTGCTCGTGACGGTAAAGAGGGCTGGGTTAAGCTTTCATTTACTATTAACGAACTCGGTGGTGTTGAAGATGTTGAGGTTATGGATGCAGATCCTAGACGTATATTTGACAAAGCGGCTAAACGTGCTTTGAAAAAATGGCGTTACAAACCGAAAGTTGTTGATGGTAAAGCTATGCGTCGTCCTGGTTTAACTGTGCAACTAGACTTCAGTATGAATAAGGGGTAATCAGAATGAATAAGATTTTTATATCTATATTGATCATAGGTTCAGTAACGATTGCTCATTTACCTTTGTCTTCTACAGCTTATGCTGTAGGAGCAGACCAAGTAGAAAAGCCACAGCGTAAAACTCAGCTTGTTGGTCAATCTGTTGGTAAAAAGGTAGCTAAAGCATTTGAAGCTTACGGTGTTGAAGTCGATGATGGTTCTAATGTTGATAATGCGTTAGTGCTGCTATTAGACATCAATGCAAAAAAAGATTACGACGTTGCTTTCTTAAATCGCTTTATTGGTATGATGTATGCTCAAAAAAGTGATGAAAAAAATGCAATTGATTATCTTAATAAAGCCGTTGCTCCTGATATTCTCAACGAAACAGAGCAAGCTGATGCATTAAAAGTCATTGGTGATTTGCAAATGCAAGTGCAAGGTTATAAAGAAGCTTTAATAGCATATGACGCTTGGATGGACTTTACTGGGAAATCTGATGCCAATGTTTGGATGAAAATAGCTCAGGCTAATCTAGAACTTAAACAGTACGCTAAAGTGGTTCCAGCCGCTGATAATGCTATCGCTGAATTAGGTGATAAAGTTAATCAGAATCCTTATGTTCTTAAGTTAAATGCGTTCTATGAACGTAAAATGTATAAGGAATGTGTTGGGGTTTTAGAAACTGCAGTACAAGTACTTCCTGATATTAAATTGTTTTGGACCCAGTTAGCTTCATTTTATGCGATGACTGAGAATTATCCAAAAAGTTTATCAACATTGGAATTAGCTTATAAGAAAGGTTTTCTTGATAAAGAAAGCGAGATAGTTATGCTTGCGAATTTATATGCGCAAAGTGAAATCCCTCATAAAGCAGCGGTTTTACTGGAAAAATATATAGATTCAGGTGTTGTTAAACGTGATGATAAGAACGTTTTCACGCTAGCAAATACATGGCATGCGTCTCAGCATATTAGTAAAGCTGCCGGTTATTATGGCGAATTAGCTAAAATGACTAATCTATCCAAGCATTATAGCAAGCAAGGTATGTTGCTAAATCAAGATGAACAGTTCTCTAAAGCGATAGCTGCTTTAAAGAAAGCAATTGAAATAGGTGTATCAAACGAAGGTAGACTTAATCAAAGTATTGCAGAATCTTACTTTTATCTTGGAGAATACAAACAAGCTTATGTTTATGTTCAAAGAGCATTAAAAGACCCTAAGGCTCGTAGAACAGCTAAAGGTTGGGTTAATTACATAAAAGATACAGCGGCACGTAAGAACGTTTCTATTTAGTTTTTGTGTTTTCTTAAAAACCAGCCTTTTGGCTGGTTTTTTTATATCTGAAGTTTTATTTTTTTGCTTATAAAAGAGGGGAGTGGATGAATGAAGCCGTTTTTGTTTGATCTAGATCAAGTTTATCTAGAAATAAATTACGTTCTCGGCTAAAATACTGCCTCATAATTTTGCAGTTACAGGAATAATAATGTCAGATAACGAAGACTTTAAAGACAGTACATCGAAACGCCATTTATTGGTAGCAGTTATTGCTTTATTCTCTGCACCTCTTTTACCCATGGTTATGGGTTGGTTTACACTTCTTTCAAATTAGTCTCTGTTTGTTTAACTAAAAATTACGAAGAATTAACATTATGCATATATTGCTTGTTGACGATAAAAAGAAGGTCTTAGATTTTATTAGACCACTGCTGGAACAACAGGGCAATACCATTGATACCGCTTTAAACGGTTTAGATGCCTTTGAAAAGGCGCAACAACAATCGTTTGACTTGTTTATTATTGACCATCTCATGCCTGTTATGAATGGTATTCAACTAAGTAGAAATCTTCTTAAAAAACCAAATACGGCTAATATTCCTATTATTTTTATGACGACGCAAAACACAACTGATGTCATCGCTTTAACCCGCTTCTTTTCTTTTCAAGCCATTATAGCGAAGCCAATTGACGAAAATATTTTGCTTAGTGCTGTAAATCTAATAAATAAAAACAATACAAGTCGTTATTCACTGTAAATCATCCTCCTTTTGCTTTATTCTTTAGACTTGATAAATTTATACTTTTGATATGCTGACGATGACTGACAAACAAATTTTACTTTTACAAAATTCAATTCATGCTGTTCCTGACTATCCTAAACCGGGTATTTTATTTCGTGATATTACTGGTTTGCTCGATAACCCTGCTGCTTACCAGTTAACGATAGACTTATTCGTGGCTAAATATAAAGATCACGGCTTTACTAAAATTATTGGTACTGAAGCACGTGGCTTCTTTTTTGGTGCTCCTTTGGCCCTAGCGCTAGGGATAAGCTTTATTCCTGTTCGTAAACCTGGCAAGCTTCCAAGAGCTAGGAATAGCCAAAGCTATCAATTAGAATATGGTACTGATACGTTAGAAATTCATCAAGATGCATTAACAAGCAACGATAAAGTTTTAATAGTAGATGATCTTCTTGCAACGGGTGGAACAATTGAAGCAACGATGAGCCTTGCTAAAGGGCTAGGGGCTGAAGTGAAATATGCTGCATTTGTGATTTCATTACCTGATTTGGGCGGAGAAAAACGTTTAACAGATCTAGGGTTATCTATTCACTCTTTATTGCAATATAACGACGATTAGGCAGTAATATGAGTTATCAAGTATTAGCACGTAAATGGCGCCCTAAAAAGTTTACAGAATTAGTGGGTCAAGAACATGTCGTTACTGTTTTAGTCAATGCGTTAACACAACAGCGTTTGCACCATGCCTATTTATTTACGGGTACGCGTGGAGTTGGCAAAACGACGATAGCTCGAATTTTTGCTAAAAGTTTGAACTGCGAACAAGGCATTACTTCAACACCCTGTGGCGTTTGTGATACTTGTCAAGATATCGACCAAGGCCGTTTTATCGATTTACTCGAAATTGATGCGGCTTCTAAAACAAAAGTTGATGATACCCGTGAAATTCTTGATAACGTACAATACGCGCCTACACGAGGCCGTTATAAAGTTTATTTAATTGATGAAGTTCATATGCTTTCTCGCAGTAGTTTTAATGCGTTATTGAAAACGCTTGAAGAACCACCTGAGCATGTGAAGTTTATTTTGGCGACAACCGATCCACAAAAACTTCCTGTTACTGTGTTATCTCGTTGTTTGCAATTTCATTTAAAAGCATTAACGGTGAGTCAAATAGAGCAAAAGACTCAGCAGATACTTGATGCAGAAAATTTTTCAGTTGAAAAGGGCGCTTTAACGTTATTAGCAAAAGCCGCTCGCGGCAGTATGCGTGACTGTTTAAGCTTAACTGACCAAAGTATCGCACAAGGCCAGGGGTGTATTACCTTAGCCAATGTGCAGCAAATGCTAGGTGGTGTCGACCAAAACTGGGTCTTTAAAATACTCATTACGTTGTTAAAGCAAAATCCAAAGGCTCTAATGCACCTTTCATTAGACATTGCGTCTTATGCACCTAATTACAGTCGTTTAACCGCTGAACTTATTCAGTTGTTACACCAAGTAGCCATGACACAAGTCATCGGGCAACATTTTGACTTATCACCAGAGCATAACCTCTTGGTTGAAAAGTTCAGTCAAGCCATGAGTGCTGAAGATATTCAGTTATACTATCAAATTGTGCTCAATGGGCGAAAAGATTTACCTTATGCATCAGACGAGCAAGCGGCGTTTGATATGCTATTACTTCGGTTGTTGGCGTTTAGACCATTAAAAAATAGCGAAAGCATTCCTGATAATTCTACCCGCGCTACAAATGATTTCGATGATGTGACATTTGATGAAACAAATATCCATAAATCACTGAGCAACGTTAATCTGGTAACAGATGAGCCTTCTTTTGAGGAAGCTAACACTTTACCAGAGGTTGAAGCGATAACATCGCCATTATCACCGGCTGAAATACCTCCTTTAGAAATAAAGGCGCTTGGGGATATAGAGCAAGAGAATAATTCTCCTCGTTATATTGATACAGAGACTTTAACACCCTTTGATAATTCATTAGAACAAGTTGATCATAACTCAACGGTTGCTCCTCAAAATGTAGATATCGAACCGTCAACTAGCGATACACCGCTTGTTCAATCACCTATAGAGCGTGCTTTAGCGACAAGAAATATGTTACGTAGTCGAAAAAAGGGCTTGGAGAATAGCGCAAAAAAGTCTGATGACGCTATAGAGCGTCAAGATACTTCCAGTAACGAGGTTATGGTATCAAAAATTGAGGATGCACCAAGACTTGATATTCCTCGATTTGAGTCTATTTCAGAGCAGGTTTTTGATGTAAATGTGATTGACCCAGCAAAGATTCGCTCAGCAAATCAAGTTGATAAATGGGCAAATATGATTGATGCAATGTCACTTACGGGGCGTCTGCGTCAATTAGCGATACATGCAACTGTTAATGAGCAATCAACTGACGATTTTTTGCTACTTAATTTAAATCAAGCGACAAAACATTTAAACAGTGATGTTGCTCACAAAAAGCTAGAGCAATCCATCTCTGAGTTTTTAAAGCGAAAAATTACTGTAGAATTAACGATTGTCGACGAGACATCGCATGATCCGTATCAAATTCAATCGCATATTAATGATAAACGTTATGATTATGCGAAAGAATTATTAGAAAATGATGAAATAATTATGGGCTTGAAAATGCATTTCCAAGCCCAATTAGATGAAAACACAATTGTAGCATTATAACTGTTACTTGATATTTGCCGTGTTAAACTCTATCTTTGCTGGCAATAGAACTTTGGAGAAAAAATTATGATGAAAGGTGGCATGGGCAACTTAATGAAACAAGCCCAACAAATGCAAGAAAAAATGGCTAAAGCCCAAGAAGAATTAGCTAAAATGGAAGTTATCGGTGAGTCAGGTGCTGGTATGGTTAAGGTAACGATGACAGGTAGTCACAGCGTTCGACGTGTTGAAATTGACGATAGTCTAATGGCTGATGATAAAGATATGCTTGAAGATTTGATTTCAGCAGCATTTAATGATGCTGTTCGTCGTGTCGAAGAACAAAATAAAGATAAAATGGGTGCTTTAACCGGTGGTATGCAATTACCACCTGGGATGAAAATGCCGTTTTAATCAACGTTACGTTGTGAATTAATGTGCCAGTTTCTTTAACAAGAAACTGGCATTTTACTTACTGAGTTATGATGATCTTTCTAACAGTCGATTCTAAGCTTGCTAAGCCCGAGCTTTTTCCTGTAGTGATTGCTTCTTCAATATTTTTACCGTGATTGAAGTGTGCATCTAGTGCGAACATAGCACCAACACGGTTACCACTTGCGCAATGAACAAATGTTTTCTCGTGATTTGATATTGCTGAAGTAAATAGCGCGAGGTTTTCTTTATTAATACCATTGGCACCGTTAATGGGCACTGCGATATAATTCATGCCTAACGCTTCAACTGTAGCTTGTTCGTCAAACCCGTTAAACTCACCCTCGCCACGTAGGTTAATTACTGTTTTAATGCCGCTTTTCGATAATATAACTAAATCATCTTCGTTAGGTTGACCGCCAATAATAAATTGCGGGCTAAACTGTTGAACATTTTTTGCTGCTATTTTTTCAATAACACTATCTGATGCTAGGGCATAGTTTGAAAAAGATAATGTTAGAATAAAAAAAACCGTAAATACCTTTATTGCGTTATTCATTGTTTATACTTCCGTTTCATTAATTAATTTTAGGCATTGTTGCTTTTAGCATACTCTTATATATCTAAAAAAGCCTATGCATCTGCTTTTTTTAATATATATTAACGAGATGAAATTTTATACTAAAGGTAGTAAATAACAGGATTTTTGGTGAAAAAAATAAAGAAAAAATTTCCCAGCTTACTATTGAGAACCGTCAATTAACGACACGTATCGAAATGTTAGAGGCTGAATTAGCTTTAGCTGACAAAGAGAGAGGTCAACTTGTCGAAGATATTTCAAGTAACTCTACACGCTATCGTACGCAAGAAGAAATAAATAAACTATGGTTGCAATCATCGTCGCTCGTTAACCTTATTTGTGAAGATCTAGCCCTATCATCAGCCCATTTAAATCAACATCGAGATACGTTTCAGTCGTCACAAGCGCTCTTTGAGCAAATTATGGAGATGCTGTCCAGTACGATTACTTCTACTTCACAAATTTCTACAGATACTCAAGCGGCTTCTTCATCAGCCGATCAATTAAAAACAGTATCATCAGGTATTAATGACTTTGTAAATATTATTAAAGGCATTTCAGACCAAACAAACTTATTGGCATTAAATGCCGCCATAGAAGCCGCTAGGGCAGGAGAGCAAGGTCGAGGTTTTGCTGTTGTTGCCGATGAAGTCCGAACATTGGCCCAACGCTCGGCAGAAGCTTCTAATGAAATATCCAATCTTATTGAGCAAGTAAATACGCAAATGGGAGAAGTGATCAGTGGTATAAGCCACGTGGGAGATAATAGTCAAGAAATAAGTGCTAGTACCTCTTCTATAGAAACCACGGCTAAGAAAATTGTCACCTTATCTAAAAATATGTACTCGGTTATTACTAATACTACCGCCGATTCATTTTTACAAACGGTAAAAATGGACCATGTCGTTTGGAAACTTGATGTCTATAAGGTGATGCTCGGTATGTCTGATAAAACTGCTGCTGACTTTACTGACCATACGATGTGTCGACTAGGAAAGTGGTTTTACCAAGGAGAAGGAGCAGAAAAGTACGCCAGTAAAAGTGCCTTCAAGCAAATAGAAGCCCCACATATAGATGTTCATAGTCATGGTATTGAAGCGTTGAAGGCGCATGCTAAAGGTGATAATGAACGTGCCCTAAAAGCACTGACAGTGATGGAGAGTGCAAGTTTCAAAGTGGTTGATACATTAACGTCACTCTCTAAGCAATTAGCTAAAGACATCGGTGCAGTTGATTAAGATAAATCTCTGTAAAAGGTTTTAATAATACCTAAGTCTAAAAATGCCATTCGATTATACCGAATGGCATATATGTTCAGGATGAACGTTATAATGAGATGGTATGGATACCAAAGAGCATATATGTTCAGGATGAACGTTATAATGAGATGGCATGCATCTAATGCATGTCTGTATTTTTTAACTTTTTTTGCCACTGTTAATTGTCGTTTGGCATTTAAATTTTGTACATCGGTACATGGATACTATCAAGTTTAAATCCCTTTAAAGTCGCTTGACCTTGATAACTTGATTCTCTATCCCCGCTAAACTCAAAGTCAAAGACACTTATCCAATGAGGCCCTAAAGCTTTGTTAAAGGTTAATCGACTTGAGCTTCGAGAAAGTGAAATAAACTGTAAGCCATCCTTATCACAATAGGCCTTTATATGGCGTAAAGCGTATTCAGATACTTTTCTGAGATAAATGAAGTACCACAAAAATAAACAAACAATCAGTAATAAATATATATTTTCCATTCGAGGTCTCTATAGTTAGCGTTGAAATAATAGACCAATAGCTTTACTTAATGCTTGGCTACGTTTTGGCGATCTCATACATTGAAATATTAATGGACGTAATGCTGGAATAGCAACAAGGTCTTTGAAAATTGCTTGAAATACTTCAAGTTCTTGCTGGTCAACTAATAACTCAAAAAAGATCATTATTTGTTGTTCATTATTGAAAACTTGCCAGCATCTTCCTGTAATGACTATGGCTATTTCTTCAGACATTGACGTTTCAGGTGATGGCTGCTCAATAAGAGTATTAATAAATCGTACAACATGGGGATGCTGAAAACTTGAGGCTAAACTGCGTAATAAAAAACTCAACACTGTTGTTTGGTTAGTCTCTTTATGGGTTACTAGGCTTTCAAATTTTGCAATGAGTACATCAATAACTTCTACCGGTAATTTTACATTTTCTAATGCAGAACATAAGGGTTGTAAAACGGGCTTAGGTAAATGTGGCAAAGCATTCACTAATATTTTTTGCATTTTCTTATCAGATAAACGCACAGCAAAATCATTTAACCCTTGCACACCAACAGACTGCCAGTTTTGCCAATCTTTATCACCTGATAAGTAGCTTAATGCGCCTGAAAAGTATTGGCTGCTCTTATTTTTTGTTTCCACAGAAATCAAACTATTTAAATAAGCTAATTTGTATTGTGGTGGTGTAAAATGATAGGGGTTACTTTTAAGTAATGCTTCTTGTTGCTCGTTTGGTGAGGTATTAAGCTCTGCGCCCAATGCTTCAATAATAATTGCAATAAAATGATCTCTTGCTACAAGGTTAAGTAAACCTCGCTCATCAAGCGGTAATTTTACAAACCATAAATATAGCGACGAATTTGGCTTTTGCCAAAAAGATATCGCTATAAATGCATGCCCTTGAGAAGGAAATGGGTAAGGAATTTGGTTAGCTTCAATTTTAGTAAACGTTTCTTTAGACAATTTATCTATTTTCCGGCCAATATCAAAAACCCTATATTGAGATCCAGAAAGTGTTAATAATTCAGAAATAGTAGAAATAGTACTCATAGATAAAATAATAAATAAAATAATAATCGAATAATGTTGGCATTATAGAGATAATAATAGATCAATACTATTTGCTTTTTGCATCATAGATAATAAACCCTGAGATAATCATGCCTTTTGATGAAAAACCCATATTAACGATATTATATCAAGATGAATATATCGTCGCGGTTGATAAACCAGCGGGCTTATTTGTCCATAGAAGTTATATGGACAAAGATGAAATATACTTTGCTTTGCAGTTAGTTCGCGACCAAGTGGGAAAATATGTTTATCCCCTTCACCGATTAGACAGACCAACATCAGGGGTTTTATTATTTGGTTTAAATGAAGAGGTTGCGCGTTTGATGGGGCAAGTATTTATCGATAAAAAAATTCAAAAAACATATATCGCTTTATCACGTGGACATTTGCTTGGCGAAGGAGAGATAGATCATCCGTTAAAAGAAAAATTAGATAAATTAGGTGATAAAAATGTCAGTCCAGATAAAGCGCCACAAGAGGCTGTTACTCACTTTGAATCTTTACTAACGGCAAGCTTACCGATACAAGTGGGTAAGTTTGATAGTGTCCGATACTCTTTAATAAAATTACGACCCGTTACGGGAAGAAGGCATCAAATTCGTCGACACCTAGCGCATTTACGACATCCGATTATTGGCGATATTAATTATGGTGATAATAAACAAAATCCATTTTTCATCAAAAATTTTGGTTTTAAACGCTTAATGCTCATAGCAAAAAAAGTAGAGTTTATTCATCCTATAACAAAGTGTCAGGTGATCATCGAGGCTAGTTTTGACCAACAGTGGTTACAGGTTTTTGATGAACTCGCTTGGGATCCAAAGACAATAAATAGCTTAACTTCTTAAATAATCAATTTATTCTGCTGCCATAATTCTGATTGAATTCACGTCTCTTTCAATTAATGCGGCATAAACATGTTGTGTTCTTTGAGTATTATCCTCGTCAGTTTTTGGGCCTTTTATACTAACGGTATTAATAAAAATATCGTTACTGTAACGTTCGCGTTGTTCGGCGAATGCTAGCATCATTTTTTGATCTTCCGTAACCGGGCGATGAAGTAATGACATCATGAGATGATGATCAGAAATCAAAGGTTTTTTTACTATTTTATCTTGTGGTATTGAACTACAAGCAGTAAGTAAAAAAGCGAATAGCACAGTAAGTGAAGTCAAAAGATTTTTCATGTTCAGTCAATAATAAAGCAAACGATACCTCTAGATGGCAAATGCTATGCCAAGTGTTTTATTAAAGGTTAGATTGGCTGGCTTATATAATAAAAAGTTAATTATATAACTGTTATTTATATGAAAATTTGATGTGTTTTATTTATTGAGATGAAGGTTTTTTGTAACGTTTGCTACGTTTTATTGTAAAGTTATTTTTTTTCCTTAATTAAGTGTCAAAAAAATAGCGGTGATAAAATCACCGCTATACATAGAAAAAATTTAAATTTTTATTCTTCTGATACCGAACGAAGTAAAGCATTAATGCCTACTTTTGCACGTGTTTTAGCATCTACTTTCTTAACGATGATTGCCGCGTATAAACTATAAGTACCACATTCAGAAGGTAAGTTACCCGGCACAACAACCGAACCTGCTGGGACACGACCGTAATGTATTTCACCTGTTTCACGATCAAAAATTCGTGTACTTTGACCAATATAAACGCCCATGGAAATTACAGCCCCTGCTTCAACAACAACACCTTCAACAATTTCAGAGCGAGCGCCTATAAAACAGTCATCTTCAATAATTGTTGGTCCCGCCTGTAAAGGCTCTAAAACACCGCCAATGCCAACGCCACCTGATAAATGTACATTCTTACCAATTTGAGCACACGAGCCTACAGTTGCCCATGCATCAACCATACAGCCTTCATCAACAAACGCGCCGATATTAACAAAACTTGGCATCACTACAACGTTCTTACCAATAAAGCTACCTGTACGCACGGAAGCGCCGGGTACAACACGTACGCCATCAGCTTCAAAATCCGCTTGTGTGTAGCCAGTGTATTTCATTGGAACTTTATCGAAAAAAGTACTTTCAGCGCCGTCAATAACGCTGTTGTCCCAAATTCTAAAAGAAAGTAAAACGGCTTTTTTAAGCCATTGATGAACAACCCATTCACCCGCTACTTTTTCTGCAACACGAGCTGACCCATTGTTAAGTGCGGCTAAAGCATCTAAAACAGCTTGTTTAACATCACTCGATACTGTTTTTGGGGTAATATTCATTCTATCTTCGAAAGCTTGTTCTATTGTACTCTGTAAGTTTGACATGCTAATTCCTATTCTTTTTAAATTTAATTTCTAAAGTTTAATCTGTTCAGTTATTTTTCGCATAACATCGCGGAGAGTTGTTGTTGCTGCTCTTGTGTTAAAGCCACATTATCAGCATTTGAAACAGTAAAAACATCATCGACTTTTTCACCAAAAGTGGTGATTTTTGCAGAATGAATGTGTAATTTGTTTTGTTGAAATATTCGAGCAAACTTGGCTAATAGGCCAGGGCGGTCTAGCGCGATTATTTCTAATAAAGTGGTTTTCTCTGTAGCTGTTTCAATAAAACTCACTTTAGTGGGAATTTTAAAATTATCAATATACGTTGGAGCAGGTTTGGTTTTTATTTTGGGTGAAGCCTTCATTAACGACTTAGTCAGTTTTTTCGCTATATCTAACGCACGGTTACTGTCAGTAATCGCTTTGTTTTTTTGGTCCAATACAACAAAAGTATTTAATGTATAACCTTTTTTACTGCTAATAATTTTAGCGTCATGAATAGACAAACGTTGTGCGTCGAGCAATGTCACCATTTTAGCAAAAATATTAATAGAGGCTTTGGTATAAATAAATATCTCAGTACCACCTCGATGAGGTTTTGGGCTGATCAATACCAAAGGTTTAACAATACTGTGTTTAATGATATGTCTGCTATGCCAAGCAATTTGCACGGGTGAGTAACGTAAAAAGTAATCCGCTTTAAGTTTGTTCCAAAAAGTTTTAATGTGAGTTACATCGCACGCATATTCTTTAAGTAACTCAAGCGCTGCTTGTTGGTTTTCGCGTGTTTTTGCACGTAAATCAACTTGCTTTTCAAGTCCTCGTCGAAAAGCTCTTTTAGTATTAAAATAAAGCTCTTCAAGTAAATTTGCTTTCCAGCTATTCCATAAACTTTCATTGGTCGCACGCATATCAGCAACGGTTAAGCAATAAAGGTAATCTAGATGCGCTTCATCTCTAACAATACCAGCAAATGCTCTGATCACTTCTTCATCTGATATATCACGGCGTTGTGCGGTTACAGACATTACTAGGTGATTTTTGACTAACCAAGCAATCATACGGCCGTCGTGATCGTTTATAGGATGCACTTTGCTGAATTCTAATGCATCAACCGCGCCTAACTTAGCATGATCGCCACCACGACCTTTGGCAATGTCATGAAAAATTCCGGCTATATACAATACCTCTGGTTTGCGAATGCGCTGCATTATCTTGCTACAAAGTGGGTAGTCGTTGTTGTATTCTGGCTGGCTAAAACGATAAATATTTTTAATTAATCGATAACTATGTTCGTCTACAGAGTAAGCATGAAATAAATCAAATTGCATTTGCCCTACGATATTACGCCATTGTGGTAAATAAGCGGCGATAATTGAATGGCGGTGCATTAAGCTAAAAGTTAGCCCTAAGCCATTAGGATGCCTCATTATTTCAATGAAAATTCTTCGACATTCGGCATAATCCATTAAACCAGAAATTAACCGTCTGCGGGCATTTCTCAATAACCGCAGCGTATGTGGATGTAAATCGGTAATATTTTCGTTTTTAGCGACCAGTAAAAACATTTCCATAATTTTTACAGAGCTCATGAATACTCTGTCGTTAACCGCATTTATCTGCCCATCGATGATAGTAAAATCTTTATTGAGTGGCACGACAGGGTGATCTTTTTTGATAATAGCGTAGTCAAAATGCTGTAGTAGCATTTTATTCAGTTCAGCAACACGACCTATGATACGGAAAAATCGTTTCATCATACGTTCAATGGCACGTTTACCTTCATCACCAAAGCCCATTAAGCTGGCAACTTCACCTTGATAGTCAAAGAGTAAACGGTTTTCATTACGACCAGCAATAATGTGTAAAGCAGCACGCATACGCCATAAATAGTCTTGACATTCTAACAACTCAAAAAACTCATTTTGTGTTAAATAATGATGTGCAACAAGTTCTTCAAGAGAGTCTGCAACAAAGTGGCGCTTTGCCACCCAAGCAATGGTTTGTATGTCTCTCAGGCCACCGGGGTTTGCTTTTAAATTTGGCTCTAATGTGTAAGATGCACCATGGTATTGTTGATGACGCTCAAACTGTTCCTCACGTTTGGCCAAGAAAAATTTCTTAGACGTCCAAAAAACATCTTTAGCTAATAATGGATATAAATTTTGAGTTAATGCTTCATTTCCACAAATTTGACGAATCTCTAACAGATTTGTGGCAATAGTGACGTCATTTTTTGCTTGCTTTATACACTCTTTAACACTTCTAACACTATGGCCAATGTCGAGCTTTACATCCCATAGTTGGGTGATAAATGTTGATATTTTTTCTGATAATTCATCACTGATTTTTTCTTGAGTTAATAATAATATATCGACGTCAGAATAAGGGTGTAATTCACCTCGTCCATAACCTCCTACAGCAAGTAAACTAATTTGATGTTCATCTAAGTTATGTTGACACCAAAGTTTAGATAACACATTGTCAACAAATTGTGAGCGTGTTGAAACTAAAACAGATACTTCTACATAAGGAAATGTGTCTTTTTGCCATTGCTGGAAGTCACGACTGAGTTGACAGATGTCTTGAGTAGAAATATAAGGAGAGCTAACGGCTAAGGATTTGCTATATTCTATAGGTAGAAGAGTTTGCATAGCTGATTATTTTACTTAGTAGGTTAAGGCGATAGACATCATGCTTTATTTATCGATGTAAAAGCAAATAACGACTATCGCTAACGTAGACTTTATTATAATAACAAGAGAAAATTAGTTTTGTAAGTGTCTCGAAAGAGTATCATCGCTATGAAGTGTTAATATCTCACAGCCTGTTCGAGTAACCACAATGGTATGTTCCCATTGTGCTGATTTTTTGCCATCTAAGGTGTAAACGGTCCAATTATCTTCTTTATCTAAAAGCGTATTAGCGCGACCTAAATTAACCATAGGCTCAATGGTAAAGCACATACCTTCAACCATTTTTTCTTTATCGTTATTTTTGTAGTGAACAATTTGTGGTTCTTCGTGAAATACGTTGCCAATACCATGACCACAATATTCTTTAACAATAGAGTAGCGGCCTGATTTTTTAAGAAACTTTTGAATAGCTGTGCCAATTTCACCAAAAGTATTGCCAGGTTTTACTTTCTTTAAGCCAACATACAAAGCTTCTCTAGTAATACGGCATAAACGATTGTCTTCTAGGCTTACGTCGCCAATAAGAAACATTTTACTGGTATCGCCGTGGTAGCCATCTTTAATCACGGTAATGTCTAGATTAACAATATCGCCATCTTTTAAAAGAACATCATCAGGAATACCATGACAAACGACATGATTAACTGATGTACAAATTGATTTGGGAAAACCGTGATAATTTAGCGGCGCTGAAATCGCACTTTGCACTTTATCGGTATATTCCGCGCACAGGGTATTCAACTCATTGGTCGTCACACCGGCCTTAACATAAGGGGTGATCATCTCTAATACGTCTGCCGCAAGTTTTCCTGCAATCCGCATTTTTTCTATTTCTTGCTGAGTTTTGATTGTAATACCCATTTATTCCTCAATTGTCTTTTTAGTGTGAATGCTACAGTAGCTATTTTGCCTAAAAATAATGTTATTGTCTATTGGTCTAATCTTTAGCTATTTCAAGTTCAACCGCTTCTATTATCGCGCTAGGGCTTTGTAAATATAAGTTATGGTTGAGTAATGTTAAGTTCTCATTGTGAGCGATTAATAAAGCCGGAAGGGCTTTTGTGCCAATGATTTCTTGAAAGTCATAAATTTCTTGTAGCGTAAACTCAGCCTCTTTGGCTATTTTACCTTCTTTAAATACTTTTGCGGGCGGGGAAAGTTTAAGTTCTTCTACTATCTGATTAAAATCACTTTCATGGGTAAAAGGAGTACCTTGTTGAAAGTGTTGCTTTTGAATCGCTTCTATTAGTTCGAAGGTCAAGTGTGGTACTTTCTGACCAACCCATCCAATTAAGTTGGCGCTTAGTGTCGAATCCTTTTCAATGTTGAGTGTTTTTACATACTCATGACTAAACTCAATGCCAACGTGGTCTTCAATATCATCAATCGTTTTTTTACTGACTTTTTCATCCCCTTCGTAATGTGCACAATGCCATAAATTTAAAGTGATATTTGGATAAGCATTAGCAATTTCTTTAACTAAAGAAGTTGTTACAAAGCTCCAAGGGCAGTGTGTATCATAAATAAAAAAGAGTTCTGTAGACATAGTAATATATCGCCCTAGTGTTAAGTCAAAAATTGAATCAAAATATAATGACGCTAATTTTAGCGCGTACAGGAAAATTATCCCAGTAAAATAATGACTATATTAATTAAAAAGCATTGATCTTTAATCGTTATTTTCTCGCTTTTAGTAAACTAATATGTTATAAAGTGCGCCGTTAAATTTATCAATTAAATAGTATAGTCGCCGAGATTTTATCTTAGCGTTATTATGTTTATTGGGTAAGCCAGTGGCTAAATTGCTGTTATTGATAATGTTTAACTTTAAAAACTTGTACTGCTAAAAATAGTTGTACTTATTATAAATTCACATACATTTATTAAGAATATACTGGGGTGCTCAGTTTGACTTTGTCTTATTTAAGCAAAGCATCAAACAATAAAAGAGTTAGGTATATTTGAATGTATGAACGCTTAACCCCCTAAACCAAATAAAGGAAAAATCATGCCAAACGTTTCTATGCGCGATATGCTTAAAGCAGGTGTTCATTTCGGTCACAAAACCCGTTACTGGAACCCAAAAATGAAAACTTACATTTTTGGTTCACGCGATAAAGTTCATATCATCAACCTTGAACAAACTGTTCCTATGTTCAATGAAGCCCTTGCTTTCTTATCAGGTGTTTCTGCGAAAAAAGGTAAAGTTTTATTTGTTGGTACTAAGCGCGCTGCAAGCGATGCAATTAAAGATGCTGCTATCAAATGTGATCAATTCTACGTTAATCACCGTTGGTTAGGTGGTATGTTGACTAACTGGAAAACAGTTCGTCAATCAATTAAACGTTTAAAAGATCTTGAAGCACAAAGCTCTGACGGTACTTTTGAAGCGCTTACTAAAAAAGAAGCTTTGATGCGTACACGCGAAATGGAAAAACTTGACAAAAGTCTTGGTGGAATCAAAAACATGGGTGGTTTACCTGACGTTTTATTCATCATTGATGCTGATCACGAACACATTTCTATCAAAGAAGCTAAAAACTTAGGTATTCCAGTAATATCTGTAGTTGATACAAACTCAAACCCAGATAATATTGATTTCATTATCCCGGGTAACGACGATGCAATTCGCGCCGTGACTTTATACACTGATTCTGCTGCTAACGCAGTTTTAGCTGGTCGTGAAAAGAACATTGTTGTTCAAGCTGAAAAAGACGGTTTTGTAGAAGCTGAATAATTTCAGTTTTTCATAATTTTTTTTGCTATTGCCACAAGTGTTAACGCTTGTGGCAACATATTCATTTTTATGCCCGGCTTTAAATAGTTTAGGGGATAACAAAAATTGAGGAATTCTCTCATGGTAATTACTGCTGCAATGGTAAAAGAACTTCGTGAACGCACAGCTGCGGGCATGATGGATTGTAAAAAAGCTTTACAAGAAGCTGAAGGCGACATGGAACTTGCGATTGAAAATATGCGTAAGAACGGTCAAGCAAAAGCAGCTAAAAAAGCTGGTAACATCGCTGCTGAAGGTGCTATTTTAATTAAAAGTGCTGATGGCGTTGCTGCACTTCTTGAAGTTAACTGTCAAACTGATTTTGTTGCAAAAGATGCAAACTTCTTAGGTTTTGCTAACGAAGTTGCAGAAGCAGCTTTAGCTTCAAAAGCGACAATCGAAGAGCTACAAGCTCAATTCGAAGAAAAGCGTATTACCCTTGTGACTAAAATTGGTGAAAACATCAATATCCGTCGCGTATCATACGTTGAAGGTACTGCATTAGCTTCATATAGCCATGGTGCTAGCATTGGTGTTGTCGTTGCTGGTGAAGGCGATGCTGAATCATTAAAGCATATTGCTATGCACGTTGCTGCAAGTAAGCCTGAATTTTTAACGCCTGAAGATGTTGCTGAGAGTGTTGTAGAAAATGAACAGCGTATTCAACTAGATATCTTAAAAGCTGAAAACGATGCTCTTGATGATAAAAAGAAAAAACCTGTTGAATTGCTTGAAAAAATTATCATCGGTCGCATGAAGAAATTTACGGGTGAAATTTCTTTGACTGGTCAAGCGTTCATCATGGAACCTAAGAAAACTGTTGGTGTTGTTCTTAAAGAGAAAGGCATTACGGTTTCTAACTTTGTTCGTTTAGAAGTTGGTGAAGGCATTGCTAAGAAAGAAGAAGATTTTGCTGCTGAAGTAGAAGCACAAATTGCTGCATCAAAAGCTTAATTTTTAAGCATTCAATTCAGTAAAATAGTTCTTTTTTCAGTTTAGACTTTCGATAGTTAGCTAAACGTACTAAAATAGCCGCGGTCAAATTGATCACGGCTATTTTTTTCGCCTATTTATAGACAAAATACAGGAATGTTTTTTATGAGCATCAGTCCAAAACCAATATATCGTCGAATTTTATTAAAACTTAGTGGTGAAGCCCTAATGGGTGAAGAGGGTTTCGGTATCGACCCTAAAGTTTTGGATCGTATGGCTCAAGAAATTAAAGAACTGATTGAAATGGGCATTCAAGTGGGGTTAGTTATTGGCGGAGGTAACTTATTTCGTGGTGCAGGTCTGGCCGAAGCCGGAATGAACCGTGTTGTTGGCGACCAAATGGGTATGTTAGCAACCGTAATGAATGGTCTTGCAATGCGTGATGCCTTACATCGTGCTTTTGTTAATGCTAAATTAATGTCTGCAATTGACTTGGCGGGTGTTTGTGACCGTTATAACTGGGCTGAAGGTATCAGCTTATTAAAATCTGGCCGCGTTGTTATTTTTAGTGCCGGCACAGGTAATCCTTTTTTTACAACTGATTCTGCAGCGTGTTTACGCGGTATTGAAATAGAGGCTGATGTCGTTTTAAAAGCCACTAAAGTTGATGGCATCTATTCAGAAGACCCAGTTAAGAATCCAGATGCTACGTTATATAGCCAATTAAGCTATAACGAAGTATTAGAGAAAGAACTTAAAGTGATGGATCTAGCTGCATTCACGTTAGCACGGGATCATAGCATGACTATTCGTGTTTTTAACATGAACAAGCCAGGCGCATTAAAAAACGTGGTAATGGGTGGCGATGAAGGTACAACTATCGATCACACAGAAAACTTAGTTTAATTTTTTGATTTAAAGGAAATTCAACGTGATAAATGAAATAAAACAAGATGCTCAAGACCGTATGAGCAAAAGCATCGACTCATTAAAAAGTAATCTAAATAAAGTAAGAACAGGCCGTGCACATCGTTCTTTACTTGATAATATTGTTGTTGATTATTACGGTATGGAAACACCATTGAGCCAAGTGGGTAATATCGCAACACCAGATGCGCGTACTTTAGCGATTACCGTTTTTGATAAAGGTATGATCGGCGCTGTTGAAAAAGCAATTTTGAAATCTGATTTAGGCTTAAATCCGTCATCTCAAGGTACGCTTATTCGTATTCCATTACCGCCGTTAACAGAAGAACGTCGTAAAGACCTTGTTAAAGTGGTTAAAAATGAAGCTGAAAATGGCAAGGTTGCTATTCGTAATATCCGCCGCGATGCTAACTCTGATGTTAAATCTTTGAATAAAGAAAAAGAAATCAGTGATGATGAAATGCATCAATCAGAAGACGATATTCAAAAGTTGACTGATACTTATGTCAAACAAGTTGATGATATTTTATCAATCAAAGAAAAAGAGTTAATGGAGATATAACGCCTTTAACCGATAAAATAAGCCGTAGTCTTTAAATGGTCACTACGGTTTTTTTTACATAAAATTTGAATGAAGCTTGAAGAGCATTACGGAACGTTTATGACTGAAGCAATTACAGAGAATTTAACCAAAGTGCCACAGCATGTTGCCATTATTATGGATGGCAACGGTCGTTGGGCACAGCAGCGTGGAAAAACACGCGTCGCCGGTCATAAATCAGGTGTCGAATCTGTTCGATCATCAGTAAGCACAGCGATAAAACAGGGTGTAAAAGCATTAACACTCTTTGCTTTTAGTAGTGAAAATTGGCAACGCCCAGAACAAGAAGTTAGCGTGTTAATGGATCTCTTTATGTTTGTGCTAACACGAGAAGTTAAAAAGCTTCACAAAAACGGTGTGCGTTTTCAAGTGATTGGTGATACTTCTCGTTTTTCAGACAACTTACAGAAAAAAATAAAAGTTTCAGAAGATTTAACCGCAAACAATGAAGGTATGGTATTGTCTATTGCAGCTAACTATGGGGGACGTTGGGACATCGCTAATGCCGCTAAAGTTTTAGCCGAAAAAGTTTCCAATAACACTATGTCTGTTGATGAAATATCAGAAGAAACATTACATCAGTATACTTGCTTAGCAAATTTACCTGAACTTGATCTACTTATCCGCACCGGTGGTGATTTTCGAATAAGTAACTTTCTATTATGGCAAGCGGCTTACGCTGAATTTTATTTTACCGAAACGCTATGGCCTGATTTTGATGAGCAAGCTTTCATTACAGCAATAGGCTGTTTTGACCAGAGGGAAAGACGTTTTGGTCAGACGGGCGAACAAATAAAAACATAAGACTATAAAATTAAAATAATAACAACAAAATATATAGCATTTAAAAGGGTTTCCATTTGTTAAAACAACGAATTATTACGGCTGTTATCTTAGCGCCTTTAACTATTTCTGCCATTTTTTATTTACCTTTAGATAAATTTGCGGCTTTGTTTATGGCCGTTATGGCTATTGGTGCCTGGGAATGGGGACCTTTAATGGGCTTTGCCAATAAACGACGTAGACTTGCTTTTGTTTCTGCAACCATCATTCTTATTTCTGCGCTTTGGTACACGCTCCCTTTATTAGAGCTGTGGTCTCCTAACGGAGAACTGCATTCAGGTGTTTCTCTCGTCTTGTGGATTGCTGTAGGTTGGTGGCTTTTGTCTGCAACACTCACTTTTCTTTATCCTCGATACAGTAAGTTTTGGTCAAGTCATCGTTCAATTCGTGGCGTATTTGGTTGGTTAACGCTTATTCCTACTTGGCTTGCTTTTATGGTGATCCGCAGTAATGAATATAGCCAAGACCCATACCATGGCGCCCAACTCATCATGTTTCTTTTTTTAATGGTCTGGAGTGCTGACATCGGCGCTTACTTCGTTGGTAAATCAATAGGAAAGCGTAAACTTCTTCCTAACGTTAGTCCGGGTAAAACCTTAGAAGGTTTTGTTGGCGGTGTTGTTTGTGCATGTATATTTATTGCCATCGCGGGTTACTTCCTTGACTGGCAGTTGCACCAGTTTACTTTAGCGCTAAAGGTTACCGCTATCATTACGACGGTTTCAGTATTAGGTGATTTAAATGAAAGTATGTTTAAACGCCAAGCGGGCATAAAAGATAGTGGCTCAATTTTACCGGGTCATGGCGGCATATTAGACCGAATTGACAGTTTAACGGCAACGGCGCCTATTTATGCATTATGTTATGCTTTCTTAGGTTGGCAGTAGGTGATATAAACAATGCGTAAACTTTGTGTTTTAGGCTCTACTGGCTCTATTGGTTTAAGTACATTAGATGTGGTACGACGTCATCCAACCCTATTTTCTATTGAGTGCTTGTCGGCCAATATGCGTGTTGATGAAATGCTGGCGCAGTGTCAGGAATTTAATCCAAGCATGGTTGTTATGGTTGACGATAATGCCGCTCAGGCATTAAAAGAAAAATTATGTGAAAGTGGCTTGCATACCATTGAAGTGCGAAGTGGCGAGCAAGGGTTAATCGACATTGCCCAAGCTGATACTAGCGATACTGTAATGGCTGCGATTGTTGGTGCATCAGGTTTACTACCTACTATGGCTGCTGTAAAGTCAGGTAAAAGGGTACTACTTGCAAATAAAGAAGCATTGGTTACCTCTGGTGCTTTGTTTATAGATGCTGTTGAAAAATATGGCGCTGAACTATTGCCCATAGACAGTGAGCATAACGCTATTTTTCAGTGTTTACCTGCTAATGTTCAAGCAACCCCAGGTCGATGTGACCTCGAAAAAAATGGTGTCAGTAAAATATTGCTAACCGGCTCGGGCGGCCCTTTTAGAACTTTTTCAGTTGAACAGTTAGAGCATGTAACACCCGCACAAGCTTGCGCCCATCCTAATTGGGATATGGGACGAAAAATCTCTGTAGACTCTGCAACGATGATGAACAAGGGCTTAGAATTTATTGAAGCTAAATGGTTATTCAATATAGACCCTGACGATATTCAAGTTGTTTTACATCCACAAAGTACCATCCATTCTATGGTGCAATATAGAGACGGTTCTGTAATCGCGCAAATGGGTAATCCTGATATGCGTACCCCTATTGCTCATGCCTTAGCTTTCCCTGAAAGAATTGACTCGGGTGTTGCACCTTTAGACTTTTTCAATACCCAATCATTTGAATTTGAAGACGTCGATTATCATAAATACCCTAATTTAAAATTAGCGATGGTTGCTTGTCGAAGTGGTCAAGGTGCATGTACAGCACTAAACGCTGCAAATGAAGTGGCTGTTGATGCTTTTTTGAACGATAAAATTAAATTTACCGATATTGCAAAAATAAATGAAACTTCTATGGATAAATTTGTCTCAGAAAGGGTAGCATCAATTGATGATGTCATGGCACTTGACGCAAGTGTGCGAGAATTTTCACGTAATTTAATTGCGAGTGGCTGTTTTGAAGCTGGTCGTGTTGTGACTAAAGAAGTTAACAAAAAGGGTAATAATTAGTTGTTTGATTTTTTCTGGAATTTAGCGTCTTTTGTTGTTGCTCTAGGCATTTTGATTACTGTTCATGAGTATGGACATTATTGGGTTGCCCGAAGAAACGGCGTGCAAGTAGAACGCTTTTCAATCGGCTTTGGTAAAGTGTTGTGGCGCAAAGTCAATAAAGAAGGTACTGAGTTTGTTATCGCCTTAATTCCATTGGGTGGTTACGTAAAAATGCTTGATGGGCGTGTTGACGAAGTACAACCTGAAGATATAGATAAAACCTTTAACAATAAAACAGTTTATCAACGTATAGCCATTATTGCTGCTGGGCCGTTTGCTAATTTCGCTTTTGCTATTTTTGCATTTTACTTGATGTTTCTCATCGGTGTTCCTAGTGTAAAGCCTATTGTTGGTGAAATAGCTGCAGGATCTATTGCACATAAAGCGAAAATAAACAGTGATAGCCAAATTGTTGAAGTAGCAGGCCAAAAAGCATTAGATTGGCAAGATGTCAATTTAGCATTAGTCTCTCAAATTGGTGAGACGAGCTTTACGATAATAACGAAAGATAAGGGAAGTGCGTCATCGACAACGCATAACTTAGATACATCAGTATGGCCTTTTTCTCCAGACAAAGAATCTGCTATTGCTAGTTTAGGTATCGCCCCGTTTCGTGCACCAATTTATGCCGAATTAGCTTATATTGAAGAAGGAAGTGCTGCAGATAAAGCAGGACTAAAGGTTGAAGATAAATTAATAAGCATCAATAGCGAAGCAATAAACGGGAGTTGGGCAATGTTTTCAAGTAATATTAGCCAACTGCCGGAACAAAACGTCGTTCTGATCGTCCAAAGACAAGGGGTAAATAAGGAAATTTCTGTAACACCTACTTTAATTGAACGTTCGGGTAGAAAAGTAGGTTATTTGGGTGTGATACCTAAGTCTGAACCCTACCCAAAAGAATATTTATTTGAACTACGTTACGGTGTTGTTGATGCTTTAGGACAAAGTTTACAGCGCACTTGGAATTTAGTGGTGCTAAGTTTTGACATGATAGGCAAACTTATAACAGGTGACGTTTCTGTTAAAAACTTAAGTGGGCCTATATCTATCGCACAAGGAGCTGGAAGTAGTGCAGAATATGGTTTGGTATATTTTTTAGGTTTTCTTGCTTTAATTAGCATTAACTTAGGCATAATAAATTTATTACCTTTACCTGTTCTTGATGGAGGACATTTATTTTATTATCTTGTGGAAATAGTCACAGGAAAACCGGTACCAGAAAAAATACAAGAAATAGGTTTTAAGTTTGGTACACTAGCCCTCCTAGGCTTAATGAGTATCGCATTATTTAACGATTTTTCGCGGTTATAACAAAAGAAGTAACAAAAGTAAGCATTTATGATAATTAAAAAAATTGCCCTTGCGGTATTATTAGGTGCCTTAGGTACAACAGTTCAAGCCTCTGAAGAATTTCAAGTAGAAGATATTGAAGTAAAAGGGTTACAGCGTGTCGCTCTCGGTGCCGCTTTGACCCATATTCCTTTTAATACTGGTGATACTCTCAATGAATTTCGTATTTCTCAGTCGATAAAGTCTCTCTATAAATCAGGTCATTTCAATGATGTTGTAGTTTATCGTGAAGCGAATAGAATTATTTATCGTGTTCATGAGCGTTCAACCATCAGTGAAATTACCTTTGATGGAAACAAAGACTTAAAAGAAGAGCAACTCACTGAAAGTCTTGATGGCAGTGATATTAGAGTGGGTGAAACACTCGATATGACCATTATATCAGGCATTGAAGTTGGCTTAGAAGATTTCTATCATAGTATCGGCAAATATAATGCTAATGTAAAAGCGGAAATAACGCATTTACCGCGTAACCGTGTAAACATTAATTTTGTTTTTACAGAAGGCGAAGCCGCAGCCATTGAGCAAATTAATATTGTGGGTAATGAGATATTTTCAGACAAAGACCTTCTTGAGCGTATAGAGCTAACGTATGACTCTCCTTGGTGGGATTTTATGGCGCAAGACCGCTATCAAAAACAAACCCTTCAAGGTGATATCGAAACCATCAAAAGTTACTATTTAGACCGGGGTTATCTGCAATATAAAGTTGATTCAACTCAAGTTTCAATGACGCCTGATAAGAAAGCCGTTTACATTGCTCTAAATATCACCGAAGGTGAACAGTTCAAAGTAAGC
This sequence comes from Colwellia sp. MB3u-41, assembly GCF_014076845.1. Classification (GTDB taxonomy): domain Bacteria; phylum Pseudomonadota; class Gammaproteobacteria; order Enterobacterales; family Alteromonadaceae; genus Colwellia_A. Next base: position 129,100 of record NZ_JACGUT010000075.1, on the reverse strand, counting down.
GAAATAGATTTTATGGGTGATATGGCTGGCTTTGAACGTACTATTCGAGCCATTAATCCCCTGAGAGCTGGTAAGCTTTATAATGGTGCAGAAGTTACTTATACCGAAGAAACGATCAGTCGTTTTCTGGGGAGATACGGTTATGCATATCCTAAAGTCAATGTTATCCCTCAAATTAATGAAGAAGAGAAAACGGTTAAGCTTTCTATTTCAATTGACCCTGGTAAGCGTGTTTATGTTAATCGTATTAACTTTCAAGGTAATAATGTTACTTCAGACAAAGTGCTACGCCGTGAAATGCGTCAGATGGAAGGTGCTTGGTTATCGAATAATGCTGCAGAAAGTTCAAAAGCATGGTTACAACGTTTGCCTTATTTGGAAAATGTTGAATATGAAACTAAGCAGTTACCGGGTGAAGATGACCTTGTTGATATCGATTTTTCAGTAAAAGAACAGCCATCAGGTTCCTTTACTGCGGGTATAGGATATGGTTCAACGACTAATTTAAGTTTAAGTGCGGGTATACAACAGAACAACTTTTTAGGTACCGGGAATCGACTTGCTTTTAATGTCAATACCATGAGCTATCAGCAAAGTGCGAGTATTTCTTACACGGACCCATACTTTACGGTTGATGCTGTTTCTTTGGGTGGGCAGATATACTACAGCGAATTTGATGCAGGTAATGCCAACTTAGTAGAATACAACAACAAAACGTATGGTATAGGACTTAATTTAGGCTTTCCTATTAATGAATATCTACGCTTGAATTTTGGTGTCGGCTATAAAAATAACGGTATTACCCGTTTAGATACTTATGAACAAATTCAAAAGTTTTATGAAATTTATTCTGATCCTAGTAATCCAGATGGCGGTTTAGAATTTGAAAGCTTTGATTTATCTGTTGGTATTTCACGTACTACGTTAAACAGAGGTACATTCCCAACAGACGGTTCTAGTCAAAGTTTGTCATATAAAATGACAACGCCTAATTCAGACGTAAACTATTTTAAAATTAATGTAGACACAAAATGGTACTTTCCATTAACACAAGACCAACGTTGGACGGTACTAGCACGTTTCAATGCCGGTTATGGTAACGGTTATGGCACCGTTGATGGCAATGATCAAGTATTACCATTTTGGGAAAATTTTAGAGCTGGTGGTTCTGACACCTTACGTGGCTTTGAGAACAATATTGTTGGACCACGTGCGGTATTTCGTTACCCAACGGCTATAACGGGTGCTCCTGATCCAGTAGAAGCCGGCAGTAGCTGTTGTTTAGGACCTGATCATGACTTTATTAATGTTTCATCGCGCTCTGTCGGTGGTAACGCCATTGTTGTTGCGGGTGTTGAACTTATTGTACCAACACCATTGATAGATGAAGGTTTTTCTAATAGTGTTCGTACCAGCTTTTTCGTTGATGTGGGCAACGTATGGGATACAGAGTTTAATTTGAATGACTACAACGATTTAGCGAATCCTGAGTTTGGCAAAATCGATGATTATTCAGATGTTGGTCGTTATAGAAGTTCTGCAGGTTTATCTGTCCAGTGGTTATCGCCAATGGGCCCAATGATTTTTAGTTTTGCTAAGGCATTAAAATCAGAAAAAGATGATGATAAAGAGTTCTTTAGTTTTAATATAGGCAAAACTTTCTAACTAAAAGAACATTTACCATTTAAAGAAAAGTGGTCTTAAGGGGTTTAATTATATAAGTTAGCCCCCATAGCAATTAAATGATAATTATAATAATTAATGTAGCTTAAACCAAAGTTACTTAGAAATAATATTTTGGAGATAAAATTGAAAAAATTCATTAAAACAGTTACCTATTCAGCAGTGGCGTCAAGTTTATTATTAGCAAGCTCTGTTATGGCTGCAGATCAAAAAATTGCAGTGGTTAATTTTCAAGAAGTGATGAGCAAAATTCCACAAACAGCTACGGTAATGCAGGGTTTAGAAGTTGAATTTAAAGATGATAAAGCCGTTTTAGCCCAATTAGAAAAAGACATTAAGTACTATCAAGAGAAGAAACAACGTGATGCTTCTTTAATGAGCGCTAAAGATATAGAAGAACTTGATGCTCAAATTGGTACTTTATACCAAGATTACCAAGCTAAAGGTAAAGCGTTCCAACAAGCAACTGGTTTACGTAAGAACGAAGAAACAAATAAAATTGTTGCCTTAGTTCGTCAGGCAATTGACAACATCGCAGCAAAAGAAAAATATGACCTTGTTTTAGAACAACAAGCGGTTGTTTTTTCTAAGCCAGATGCAACGATCACTAACAAAGTAGTCGAGCAGGTTAGTAAACTTAACTAAGTCTACATTTAGGTATTAGATAATGTGCTAAATCAGACATTATCGTTATAAAACTTGCAACTATTATTTATAATATTAGTTGCAAGTTTTTTTTCTATCCTAAAAGAAATCATATTGGTTTTAGCGTCTTTTCCAGTTATGCTCACATAGCATCCATACAAATATTAAGTGTTTATGTCTTATACTCTCAAACAACTAGCTGAAAAAATTGGTGCAGAAGTACACGGTGATGCATCTTATATTATTCATTCACTTGCAACATTATCAAGTGCTGGTGCCCAGCAAATTGCATTTTTAGCAAACAAAAAATATAGCCAGCAGCTTTCTGAAACAAAAGCCGGAGCGGTTATTATTTCTGCTCAAAATATTAATGACTGTAACACTCATGCCTTAGTTATGGACAACCCTTACTTAGGTTATGCACTTACCGCACAATTACTCGATACGACCCCTAAACCCGCTCATAACATTCACCCCTCTGCTCAAATCTCACCTGATGTTGTTTTAGGTGTAAATGTCGAGGTTGGTGCTAATGCGGTAATAGAGAAAGGTGTTGTTATTAGCGATAATGTTATTATAGGTGCGGGTTGTTTTATTGGAGAAGAAACATTAATAGGGACTCATACTAAGCTATGGGCAAATGTTAGTGTTTATCATCGAGTCAAAATTGGCCAAAACTGTTTAATTCAAGCCAATACTGTTATTGGCTCTGATGGCTTCGGTTACGCAAATGACAAAGGTAAATGGTTGAAAATCCCTCAGTTGGGCGGTGTTATTATTGGTGACAACGTCGAAATTGGTGCTAGCACAACAATAGACCGTGGCGCGTTAGAAGACACGGTTATTAAAAATGGTGTTATTTTAGATAACCAAATTCAAATTGCTCATAATGTCGTTATCGGTGAAAACACCGCGATGGCAGCTTGTAGTGTTATTGCAGGCAGTACAACGATTGGAAAAAATTGTGTAATAGCCGGCCTAGTTGGTATCAATGGTCATATAGAAATTGGTGACGGTTGTGTTTTTACTGGCATGAGTATGGTGACAAAAAATATTAATGAACCCGGTGTTTATTCTTCTGGCATGCCGTGTCAAACGAATAAAGAGTGGAATAAAAATAATGCAAGAATTCGTAAGTTAGAAAGTATACTTAAGCGTATCAAAAGTGCAGAGCATGAAATTGAGCACTTAAACAACATTATTGAAAAGGAATAGTCCGTTGGAATTAGCAAAAAACACCATTGAAATTGCAGAAATCAAAGCATTACTGCCACACCGTTATCCAATGTTATTGGTTGATCGCGTTTTAGATTATCAACCAATGAAAACATTGCACGCTATTAAAAATGTCAGCATTAACGAACCTGTGTTTAATGGTCACTTTCCTGATCTTCCTATTTTCCCAGGAGTGATGATCCTTGAAGCTTTAGCACAAGCAACGGGTCTCTTGGGCTTTAAAAGCACGGATGGCCGTGATGAAAATGAAATGTACTTATTTGCCTCTATTGATAAAGCAAAGTTTAAGAAATCAGTTGTGCCTGGCGACACTATGCACTTGCATGTTGAATTCTTAAAAGAACGCCGAGGTATGTGGAAGTTTTATGGCGAAGCTAGGGTTGAAGGAAAAGTTGTGTGTTCTGCTGAACTTATGTGTGCAAGAAGAGTGGTATAAATTGTGATTTCCAACAACGAGAGTTTAATTCATCCACAGGCAATTATAGAAGAAGGTGCCTGTATCGGAAATAATGTGAGCATTGGTCCTTGGACTTATATTGCCAAGGATGTTGTTATTGGCGACAACTGTGTGATTAATTCTCATGTGGTTATCAAAGGACCCACGAAAATTGGTGAAGGTAATCATTTTTTCCAATTTGCCAGTATTGGTGAAGACTGCCAAGATTTAAAATATGCGGGTGAAAAAACCGAATTAATCATCGGCAATAACAATATCTTCCGCGAATCATGTACGGTTCATCGTGGCACAATCCAAGATAACAGCTTAACGCAAATAGGCAGTAAAAACTTATTTATGGCTTACACCCATGTGGCACATGATTGTGTCGTGGGTAATCATTGTATTTTAGCGAATAATGCTTCTATTGCTGGGCATGTACACGTTGGTGATTACGCTATTTTAGGTGGTATGACAGGTGTTCATCAGTTTTGTCATATTGGCGCGCATAGTTTCGTTGCGGCAAACGCACTTGTATTAAAAGATATTCCGCCATACTTGATGGTTTCTGGTCAACCGGCTTCCCCCTTTGGTTTGAATTCAGAAGGGCTAAAACGTCGCGGTTTTGATAAAAATGTTATCTTAACCATCAAGCGTGCTTATAAAGAAATCTACCGCAAAGGTTTAAATGTTAACGAAGCTTTAGTTAACGTTGCAGCATTAGCAGATGATATGCCCGAGTTAACTTTTTTTGCCGAGTTTATTAAAAACTCTAGTCGTGGTATTGCCCGTTAGAAGTAATTTTTTAAAAAGTAGTAGAGTAAACGTTAATGACCCAAACAGTAGAAAACCAAGCTAACCTCCCAACAGCATCAACAATGAATGACTCGACTGCTGAGCAATCCCCCGTCTTTGGCATTGTTGTCGGTGAACATTCTGGCGATACACTGGGTGCCGGCTTAATGACTTCATTAATGTGTGTTTATCCCAATGCTAAATTTATTGGTATTGGAGGCCCTAAAATGCAATCGTTGGGCTTTGAAAGTTTATTTGAAATGGATGAACTTTCAGTGATGGGTATTTTTGAAGTGTTAGGTCGTCTGAAACGCTTATTTCATGTCAAAGACCGTTTAGCTGAACAGTTTATTGATCATAAGCCTGATGTTTTTATTGGTATCGACGCACCAGACTTTAACTTGCGTTTAGAAAGACAATTAAAAAAAGCCGGTATTAAAACAGTCCATTATGTTAGCCCATCGGTTTGGGCGTGGCGTGAAAAACGTATTTTTAAAATTGAAGCTGCCACCGATATGGTGTTGTCGTTATTACCGTTTGAAAAAGATTTTTACGATAAATATGAAGTACCTTGTACTTTTGTTGGTCACCCGCTTGCTGATGATATTCCGTTTACCTCAGATAAAGTTGAAGCAAGACAAGCGCTTAATTTACCTGTTAACAAAAAAATACTTGCGCTTATGCCTGGCAGTCGTGCGGGTGAATTATCTCGTTTAACTGAGCCTTTTTTACTTTCTGCTGAGCAACTTTTTGAACAAGACCCTGATTTACAGTTCGTTGTACCCATGATCAGTGAAAAGAGAGCCGAACAATTTAAACAACTGAAGAAAAATATAGCACCCCATTTGCCAGTTACTATTATTACCCATAAAACTCAGCAAGTTATGGCGGCAAGTGATTGCTTATTAATGGCTTCAGGTACTGTAACGCTTGAAGCAGCGCTGGTTAAGCGGCCAATGGTCATTTGCTATAAATTCAATGCATTTACGTATCACATGTTTAAAGGTTTGGTAAAATTAGAGTGGTTTTCATTGCCTAATTTATTGACAAAAAAGTCACTTGTACCTGAATTACTTCAAAGTAAAGTTAGCGTTGATAATATAGTACCGTTAGTCAAAGAACGTCTATATCAAGACCAAACTTCGCTTGAAGATGAATATATAAACATCCATCTTGCGTTAAAGCAAAATGCGAGTAAACAAGCGGCGAAAGCGGTTATGGACCTAATGTTAAAATGAGTAATGAGACCGCCGTTGAAACAAATATAACAAAAAATAAAATAGTGGCAAAACCAAAAAAAGTTTTCGCTCCTTTTGAATACCCCATTGCCTATTGTATTGCCGGTGTTGATGAAGTTGGTCGTGGGCCTCTAGTCGGTGATGTAGTTACTGCTGCGGTGATACTTGATCCAGAAAACCCTATTGAAGGGTTGATGGATTCAAAGAAACTATCCGAAAAAAAGCGCCAACTCCTTTTTGTTGAAATAAAAGAAAAAGCGATTGCTTGGGCTGTTGGGCGAGCCACCCCCGAAGAAATAGACACACTCAACATTTTGCACGCAACTATGTTAGCGATGCAACGAGCAGTACAAGACTTATCAGTAACACCCGATTACGTTTTAGTTGATGGTAATCGTTGCCCTATTTTTATGCAGGCGGATGGTAATATTGCTAGCCAATCAGTCGTTAAAGGTGATGATCGGGTTAGTGAAATAAGTGCGGCATCAATAATTGCAAAAGTAGTGCGAGACGATGAGATGTTTGCTTTAGATGAATTACATCCTGAGTATGGCTTTGCTAAGCATAAAGGCTACCCAACGAAAGCGCACTTAGAAAAAATTGTAGAGCATGGTGTACTTGATTGTTACCGTGCCAGCTTTAAACCAGTAGCACAGGTTATTGCTATGCAAGGTGTTTTACCTACTAAAACCAAAGCAGATACAACTCAGGTGACGTGCTAATGTCTGAACAAGCATTAGTTGAGATTAATGATTTAGCGCAAGAAATCGTTCAGCCTGGGCCTCAACCCAAGTTTATTCATTTACGCGTGCACAGTGACTATTCAATGTGTGACGGTTTGAATAAAGTAAAACCTATTATCGCTACAGCGGCCGATTTAGGAATGCCAGCCATTGCACTTACTGACCAAACCAACCTTTGTGGTTTGGTTAAGTATTATCATGCTGCTCATGGTGCGGGTATTAAGCCTATTATTGGCTGTGATTTCTGGGTGAAAAGTGAAGAGTTAGAAAATGAACTTTTTCGCATTGTTGTCTTAGCGACAGATAATGTCGGTTATAAAAATTTAACCGAACTTATTTCTCAAGCCTATCTTCGCGGTCACATTCAAGGCAAAGCGGTTATCGATAAGCTTTGGTTGATTAAATATGCGCCAGGGTTAATTCTATTATCGGCTGGTCGCGAAGGTGATATTGGTAAAGCGTTAATTAAAGGAAATACTGATCTTGTTGAGCAAATGGTTGACTTTTATCAACAGTATTTTCCTAACTGCTTTTACCTTGAATTGATCAGAACCAATAGAGAAAATGAAGAAAACTATATTCATTTAGCGGTAGAGCTTGCCGAAAGGGTATCACTCCCAGTGGTTGCTACCAATGAAGTGATGTTTATTTCTCCGAAGCGATTTGATGCCCATGAAATACGTGTTGCCATACATGATGGTTTTACGCTTAATGATAAACGACGCCCTAAAAAATATTCTCAAGAACAATACCTTCGTAGTGAAGAGGAAATGTGTGAATTATTTTCCGATATTCCTGAGGCTCTTGAAAATACCGTAGAAATCGCTAAACGCTGTAATGTTACTGTAAGGCTTGGTGAATATGTTTTACCAGACTTTCCCACTGAAGGTTTATCGATAGAAGATTACCTCGTTAAAGTATCAGAAGAAGGCCTACAAGACCGTTTAGAAACCTTATTCGATAAAGATTCGCCAGACTTTGCTGAAAACCGTAAACCTTACGATGAACGTTTAGCCATTGAGCTTAAAGTTGTAAATAATATGGGTTTTCCCGGTTATTTCTTGATCGTCATGGAGTTCATTCAGTGGAGTAAAGATAACAACATTCCTGTTGGCCCCGGTCGTGGTTCTGGTGCTGGATCACTCGTAGCCTATGCACAAAAAATCACTGACTTAGATCCCCTTGAATACGACTTACTTTTTGAACGTTTCTTGAATCCTGAACGTGTATCAATGCCCGATTTTGATATCGATTTCTGTATGGACAGACGAGATGAAGTGATCGACCACGTTGCTGAACTTTATGGCCGTGATGCGGTGTCGCAAATTATCACCTTTGGTACGATGGCAGCAAAAGCGGTTATTCGAGATGTTGGCCGTGTACTTGGCCATCCTTATGGTTTTGTTGACCGTATTTCAAAACTTATTCCGCCAACACCGGGAATGACTTTAGCGAAAGCTTTCGAGGAAGAGCCAAAATTACCTGAAGCTTATGCGCAAGACTCTGAGGTAAAAGATCTAATTGATATGTGTCGTATTTTAGAAGGTACAACACGTAATGCGGGTAAACATGCTGGTGGAGTTGTTATTTCACCAACAACCATCACAGATTTTGCGCCACTTTATTGTGACGACGAAGGTAAGAATCCGGTCACACAGTTTGATAAAAATGATGTTGAAGATGCGGGGTTAGTCAAGTTTGACTTTCTAGGGCTTAGAACGTTAACCATTTTACAGTGGGCTATTGAAATGGCCGATGTAAAGTTGTTAAAGGAAGGCAAAGCACCTATCGATATTTCGCGCATCCCATTAGAAGACCCCGCTAGCTTTAAGGTGTTATTGAGGTCAGAAACAACGGCTGTTTTCCAGCTTGAGTCTAGTGGTATGAAATCGCTTATTGCTAAACTAAAACCTGATTGCTTTGAAGATATTATCGCGCTTGTGGCACTCTTTAGACCTGGCCCACTGCAGTCAGGCATGGTTGATAACTTTATCGAACGTAAACACGGTCGTGAAGTCGTTAGCTACCCCGATGCTACATGGCAGCATATTGATTTAAAACCTATTCTTGAACCCACTTACGGTATTATTTTATACCAAGAGCAGGTAATGCAAATTGCACAAGTATTGGCTGGTTACTCGTTAGGTGGCGCCGATATGCTGCGCCGTGCTATGGGTAAGAAAAAGCCAGAAGAAATGGCGAAGCAACGTGCAGGTTTTGAGCAAGGTGCCATTGACCGTGGTGTTGATGGCGAACTCGCCATGAAAATCTTCGATCTGGTTGAAAAATTCGCTGGTTATGGTTTTAATAAATCGCATTCAGCGGCTTATGCACTGGTTTCTTATCAAACCTTATGGATGAAGACCCATTTTCCTGCCCCCTTTATGGCTGCGGTAATGTCAGCAGATATCGACAACACTGACAAAATTGTTACCCTCGTTGATGAATGTGGCAATATGGGCATCGATTTACTCCCTCCGGATGTCAACGCTGGCCAATATAAATTTACGGTTAACGAACAAGATCAAATTGTTTATGGTATCGGCGCAGTAAAAGGTGTGGGAGAGGGGCCTATTGAAGCCATTATTGCTGCACGTGAGCTTGGGGGAGAATTTAGCGACCTTTTTGATTTTTGTGCTCGCCTTGATCTGAAAAAAATTAATAAGCGTGTCTTAGAAAAATTGGTCAAAGCGGGGGCAATGGATAGCTTAGGTCCGAAAAAAATAATTAATGGCAAAGAAGTGCCTAATCGAGCCGTTTTATTTGAAACGTTACCTGAAGCGATTAAAGCGGCAGATCAATACGCAAAAGCACAAGCGGTTGGGCAAAATGATTTATTTGGCTTAATTAATGAAGAGCCAGAAGATACCCGACAAGCGTTTAAAGATGTGCCAATGTGGGCAGAGGAAGTTTGGCTTAATGGCGAAAAAGAGACACTGGGCCTATATCTAACAGGCCACCCCATTAATCGATTCTTAAGTGAGATTAAGTACTACGCCTCAGGGCGCTTAGTAAGCTTGCAGCCAACTAGCAAAGATAAAACTACCGTTGCCGTAGGTTTGGTCTTAGGCGTAAGAGTGATGGTCAATAAACGGGGTAGACGATGGGCATTGGTTACGCTTGACGATAAAAGTGCTCGAATGGATATTAGACTCTTTCCTGATGACTATGATAAATTTGCTGAATTGCTCATTAGCGATGCTATTTTAGTGTGTAGCGGACAGGTCAGCTTTGATGAATACTCCGGAGGCATTACAATGACCGCTCGAGATATCATGACTGTTGCCGATGCTCGAGAGAATTATGTTACTTCAGTTGATATAAATGTTAATAAAACTAAGGCAGGTGAAGGTTTTATTGACAAATTTACTGATGTATTAACACCGTACAAAGATGGTACATGCCCAGTTCGCCTGTTTTATCAAAGAGATGAAGCAAAAGCTATGCTAGAATTAGGCGTACAATGGCGTGTAACGCCTGCAGACCCTTTATTACATGCATTGAAAACTTTATTAGGTGATGGAGATGTCACTTTAAGGTTTAAATGATTCAGGTCGCATTAAATGGTAACTTATTGTTAACCCATACAAACAATTTATAACAATGTCGATGACGACTTTGTTAACAACTGAGTCGTCATTGATGATTACTCAGTACTTTATTCGAATAATAATGCTGTTGTTGATAAAACGGCATAGAACATAGGTAAGAATAATCATATGTCATTAAATTTTTTAGATTTCGAGCAACCTATTGCAGAGCTTGATGCAAAAATTGAAGAATTAGAATTAGTGAATAATGGTCAAGAATTAGATCTTGATCTCGAAGAGCAAATTACCCAATTACGTGGTAAAAATGCAGAGTTAACCAAAAAGATTTTCGCTAATCTTGACCCTTGGCAAACAGCTCGCGTTGCACGTCATCCACAGCGTCCATATACGCTTGATTATATTCCGCGCATCTTTACTGAATTCGACGAGCTCGCAGGTGACAGACATTACGCAGACGATCGCGCTATTGTTGGCGGTACTGCACGCTTAGACGGAAAGCCCGTCATGATTATTGGTCATCAAAAAGGCCGTTCAACTGCAGAAAAAGTTAAACGCAACTTCGGTATGCCTCGCCCTGAAGGTTACCGCAAGGCTTTACGCTTAATGCAAATGGCTGAACGTTTCAATATGCCAATCATCACCTTTATTGACACCCCAGGCGCATACCCAGGTATTGGTGCAGAAGAACGTGGTCAAAGTGAAGCGATAGCGATGAACTTAAAAGTGATGTCACGATTAACGGTACCCATTGTTTGTACGGTTATTGGTGAAGGTGGTTCTGGTGGGGCATTAGCGATTGGCGTGGGTGACCGCGTTAATATGCTCAAATACTCTACGTATTCAGTAATTTCTCCTGAAGGTTGTGCTTCAATTTTGTGGAAAACGGCAGAAAAAGCACCGACTGCTGCTGCCGCAATGGGTATTACGGCTACACGTATTAAAGAGTTAGAGCTTATTGATAATATTGTTGAAGAGCCATTAGGTGGCGCGCATCGTGATATGGATATTATGGCCGCTAACTTAAAGCAAGAATTAAAATCAAATCTTGCTGAGTTAGAAGGGTTATCAAAAGATGAATTAATAGAAAAGCGTTATGACAGATTAATGTCTTTCGGTTACTGTTAAGTCGTTTTAAGCCGACATCGGTAAAGTGTTATTTAACATTTTACTGATAAAGTTGCCGCTTTATCTTATGTATCTTTATATGTAAGTTAAAGCTGCAGCTTTGTTCATGCCAGTGTCAATTTACAAAGTAAATTATGATTGAAAATACGTTAAGAGATTTTTTTTCTCAACATCCTACATCATCACTCCTTATTGCCTACAGTGGCGGTATTGACTCACAAGTTCTTTTACACAATCTTGCTTCTTTAAAAAAACAAAATGCAATTAATAGCAATATTCGTGTCTGTCATGTTGATCATGGCTTAAGTCCTAATGCTTTTAAATGGCAAGCATTTGCTAAAGAACAATGCCAAGAATTTGATCTTCCGTTAGAAATTATTCCTGTAAATGTGCAAGCCACTGCACAACAGAGTTTAGAAGCACAAGCGCGTGATGCACGTTATAAAGCACTCAAGTCAGTTGCGACATCAAATGACTTAATTGTTACGGGTCATCATAGTGACGACCAAGCGGAAACCTTCCTACTCGCGCTAAAAAGAGGCTCGGGTTTAAAAGGTTTGTCAGCGATGCAAAGTGAAATAACGTTCGCAGCTCAGTTACTTGTTAGACCCTTATTAACGATTTCTCGAACACAGATTGAAGCTTATGCAAAAGAGCATGCGTTAGACTGGATAGAAGATGAATCTAATATTGATGAGCGCTTTGATCGAAATTTTCTTCGCCACCAAATCTTACCTAAATTAACTGAGCGCTGGCCAAGTATCAACAAAACCATTGCACGAAGTGCCGAGCATTGTCTTGAAGCGCAGCAGTTACTTGATGAATTAGCGGAGCAAGACTTAACTAATTGCCAGCACTCAGCGAATAGGCTTTCTGTGCTTTATTTGAATAGCTTGAGTGAACCGCGGCTTAAGAATCTGTTACGCTATTTTCTATCACTTGGTGATTTTTTAATGCCAAGTCGTCAGCAACTAAAGCAAATATGTCAGCAGTTAAATGCAGACGTTGATAAGTCGCCGATTGTTCAATTAGCTGAGTGTTGCATAAGGCGATTTAAAGGCGAACTGTATTTAACACCTATTTTCCAAGACCTTTCTTTATGGCAGCATGATGTCAATTTAGCGGCTTTAGCAGATAAAAAACTCGTCAATATCGTGCTTCCAGATAAACTCGGTTTATTGAGCTTTTTTATGCCCACTCGTGAAAAGCCCTTAACTAAACATTGGCAAGCGTTTATTAAAAAGCCAATAAATAACGAAATAGTCACCATTCGATTTTCTCATGAAAACCCAAAATGTTTGCCGCAATACCGGCAGCATTCACGGCCTGTAAAAAAGGTCTTACAAGAGCTTGTTATTCCACCTTGGCAGAGAAAAAGATTGCCTTTTCTATTTTATGACAATGAATTAGTTGCTGTAATAGGGCAGTTTGTCTGTAAGGCTTATTCAGCAGATAACGAAAGTTCAGCTTTTTCGCTTTCATGGGAGGGTGAACTGTCTTTATAAAGTGACCGTGTAACGAATAAACTAGACAGTGTTGGTACATAAGTGGTAAAAATCTTTCATCAACACCTTATCTTAATAATAAGAACAATAACTAATATAAGAAAAACTATGACAACAGATAATACTTCTTTAGAAAACCAGTCGCTATTTGGCAAGCTAAAATCTATGAACATCGTAAACCAAATCATTATTGCAATTATTTTTGGGGTTCTTATTGCCCTTGTTTCACCTGAAATAGCTCAGTCATTTTCTATACTAGGGAGTTTATTTGTTAGTGCATTAAAAGCGGTTGCTCCTATTTTGGTGCTCGCTTTAGTCGCCTCATCAATTGCAAATCAAAAACCCAATAGTGACGCTAACTTAAAACCTATAGTTGGTCTTTACTTACTTGGAACAATCAGTGCTGCCTTAGTCGCTGTCGCATTAAGTTTTGCTTTTCCTGTGCAATTAACGTTAGATATAGTTGGCGCAAATGCTAATCCACCACAAGGTTTAGGTGAAATATTATCAACGTTAGCATTTAAAATTGTTGACAACCCTTTCAATGCTGTTGTTACAGGGAATTTTATTGGAATTTTAGCTTGGGGGTTAGGCTTAGGTTTCGCCTTAAAAAAAGGCAGTGAATCAACAAAAGTGATGGTGCATGATTTTGCTGAAGCTATTTCAAGTGTTGTCAAATTGGTTATTCGTTTCGCACCTTTAGGTATTATGGGCTTAGTTGCTAATACGATAGCAACAACAGGTTTTAATACCTTGGGTGAATTTAGTCATTTAGTACTGGTGCTTTTAGGTTCAATGCTTATTATTGCGTTGGTGGTTAATCCTATTATTGTTTATTTTATTATGCGTAAAAATCCTTATCCGTTAGTACTCACGTGTTTAAAAGAATCAGGCATTACTGCGTTCTTTACGCGTAGTTCGGCGGCAAATATTCCTGTGAATATGGAATTATGTGAAAAGCTTAACCTACATGAAGACACTTACTCCGTTTCAATCCCTTTAGGGGCAACTATTAATATGGCGGGAGCCGCGATTACTATTACCGTTTTAACACTTGCCGCGGCGAATACTTTAAATATTGAAGTTGATTTTGCGACGGCTATTTTATTGAGTGTTGTTGCTTCGATATCAGCTTGTGGTGCTTCTGGTGTGGCAGGTGGGTCGTTATTACTTATTCCATTGGCTTGTGGTTTGTTTGGTATCGATAGTGACATTGCGATGCAAGTTGTCGCAATAGGTTTTATTATTGGTGTTATTCAAGATTCTGCTGAGACGGCGTTGAATAGCTCTACAGATGTTATTTTTACCGCAGCAGCCTCACACCATATCACTAAAAACTTAGATCAATAGCTTTTACCCTTAATTTAAAGACGGTATTGTAATGCCTAACGTACTGTCTTTAAATGAAAGGGGAGCGCCATTTACCTTCAGTGATTAATCAGCACTTTTTAAATCACTTCATTAGGAGCATAATGGCGAAAAATTATCTTCCCAAAAATTAGTGAATTAATATTATGCCTACCGAAAATGCATTAAAAGCACGCAGTAACACTCGCTGTGAATTGTGTACCTCAATCGACAAACTAGCGGTATTTCCAGTCCCCCCAACCAGTGATTTAAGTGCTCAGCAGTGTATATATCTCTGTGCTACTTGTATGGCACAAATTAATGGTGAAGCAGAAATAGATGTTAGTCACTGGCGTTGTCTAAATGACAGTATGTGGAACCAAGAACCTGCCGTGCAAGTAATGTCGTATCGACTGCTTCATAAGCTTTCTGCAGAAAGCTGGGCACAAGATGCACTTGAAATGATTTACATGGAAGATGATGTAAAAACCTGGGCAGAGCAAGGTATCGCAGCCGCTGAGCGCGAAGGACCAACACGAGACAGTAACGGCACTGAATTACAAGATGGTGACGATGTTACCCTCATTAAAGATTTAAAAGTAAAAGGCGCTAATTTTACGGCTAAGCAGGGCACTATGGTGCGTGGCATCACACTAACAGATAACCCTGAGCACATAGAAGGTAAAGTAAATGGTACGCGTATTGTTTTAGTTTCAGCGTATTTGAAAAAAGCTTAAACATTCTCATGCTATAAAAAATCCCTTCAAATGGAGGGATTTTTTATGTTCAACTCTTTCTCATACACTCTGTCTTCCGGTGCATTAGTGCATCGAAAACGTAGATAAATTTATTTTTAAGGAATGGGTTATAACCACCGCCTAACTTTTGTCTGGTAATCTTTATACTGCTGACCAAATATCTTCATTAACATCTGTTCTTCTGGAATAATTTGATAACGCGTCATGTAACTTATAAAAATGAGTATCACGGGTAAGCACATCAAATGCTGTAAGTAATAAGTGAGAGATACGAGAGCTATAAGCATGGCTAAATACATAGGGTTACGAGAAATAGCATAAATGCCTGAACTGACGACTGTTGAACTTGTTTCTGGCTTTGTTGGGTTAACCGTTGTTTTATGTTTTTTAAAACTGACTATGGCTGAAATACCCACACCCACCGAAAGTACTAATAACAATAGAGCAACTATCAGGTACGCTGGCCAATTGAATGAAAACATAGGCCACAATTTACTGAAGGTTATCATCAAGATAACAGCGAATAGTACTTGTACAACAGGTATTATCTTCAACTCCATGATTTTCCTTACTGTGAAAATATTTTATTAAACGTTATGTTAGCAGACTGCGTTGCTTGTTAATCATCATTCATCGATAAATTTATCATTAGCCGTTATAGGTTCTTTAGTAGACACGATTAGTGGTTTTTATGTATTGTATTGAGTCGTGGGTAATTCGTGATTAAAAAAACGTAAAAATATGCAAAATGATGGAAAAGTAACAATAGGATTTCGACAAGCACAGCGAAGTGATATTCCCTATTTACTGCAATTAAGAAAAGCCTCAATGGGAGATCATCTTGTAAGCGCGGGACTAAATTTATCTGATCAACAGCACCTCGAACGGATCAATGAGTTCTTTGCTGATTCATCTATTATTTTGATAAATAAACAGCCCATAGGATTGATAAAATTGGGTGTTTTAGCTGATAAATTACATATCAGACAGTTGCAAATATCTCCACAATATCAAGGAAAAGGAGTGGGCAGTAGAGTTTTAGTGTTAGTCAAAAAAAAAGCGAAGGAACTTAAGTTGCCATTAACTTTAAACGTTTTGTTGGCAAATCCGGTGATCTCTTTATATTTACGCCATGGTTTTATTGTTACTGGGCAGAGTGAATTAGAGTACCAAATGCGTTGTGATTGATAAGATCTAGCCAGCTTTTTATGTTCACGATGAACGGTCATTATTTATGTTCTATAAAATCATAAAATCATAAAATCATAAAATCATAAATACCTACATCCTTGTAGGCATCCATTTCTTTACGACAGTATTACATCCTCGTACGTCGATGACAAACAGTGACAATGTTTAGAATGAATGGCAATACTTAGTAAATTTTTCCACTTGCTCGAACGGTACTTACATCGATACGTGTTGGCGTAATACTGCCATCGACTAACCCTTGAGTCGCTACGGATAACGACTCTATAACCTCGTACATCGAATCTAAGTCTAGGCTATTGATATCATCAGATATTTGATGATAATGCTGATCTTTATCAAGTTGTGTGCTACTAAAACTATGGGCTGGAACACCTAGTCTGGCGAGTGTCGCATTGTCTGAACGATAAAATAAACCTTGCTCAGGGTATGGGTCTTTGTAGACTTTCGTGTTTTTTTCCTGCAAGCTGGCGTTAAGTAATTCGCCTAAGTTTGAACGTTCCATTCCTGTCATCCACATTGTACCCGCACCAAATTTTGAAGGTTTACCGATCATTTCAATGTTGATCATTGCCACGACATCATCAGGGTTCAATTGTTGTGAAAAATATTTCGAGCCAAAGCCACCAATTTCCTCAGCAGTAAAAGCGCTGAACATCAATGTTCTTTTATTAGTACCTTGGCTCGCGTAATGCTGTGCAAGGTTAATAACAGCTGAAGTACCTGATGCATCATCATCAGCACCATTAAAAACCTCTTTACCATCTGCGCTTAACCCTAAGTGGTCGTAGTGAGATGAATATAAAACGACTTCTTTTGCCTTGTCTAGATTTTTATCTTTGCCTGGGAGTATCGCAACAATATTGGTTAACGTTTTCTCAGTAATGCTCGTGGCCGCATTAACCACTAGAGAGGTTATTTCACTGTCATCAGCTAACACCATAACAATAGCACCTTGGTGCTTAAGACTAAGCTTAGTTAAGCCTCGTTTAAAGTAACCTTGATAACCGGCAAACGTTTTCGCGTGAGCTGAATGAATAATAACAAAGTGTTCGCCGCCCTCATTATTGATTTTACCTAAAGCCGCACGCATATTGTCAGTTTCGCCAATAATATGGGTATTAACATCTTCTGCACTGTTCCATGCAAGCGTCGCGATGGTGCTTGCCATACCTAATTGGGCGACCTCAATGGCATTACCGTTTAATGTTACCGTTAAACTGCTGGGCATAATGCTGGTGACTTTAAAGGTTTGCTTGAAGTCTTTATTCGTATCAAGTGGAGTTAACCCTATTTCTGTAAAACGTTGGCTAATATAATCAGCGGCTTGATCAATTCCTGGTGAAAAGCTTGCTCGCCCTTTTAGATTATCGCTCGCTAGGTAAGTGATATCTTTCACAACTTGTATTGAGGTCATTTTAGCAATTTTCACCGCAGGTGTTGGTTGTTCACCACAGGCTGAAAGCAAGGTTATTCCAGCGAGCAGCGCTAAGGATAAACAGTTTTTTTTAAGGTTGTTTTTTATTATCATTATTTGTCCTTAGTTATTATTGTAATGTTGTCGTTTCAATTAAAAGGGTTTCATCGCCTGCGGTTAGCCATAACTGGCCATCTTGAATACTGCATTGAAAGTCCATTGAGCGTCCAGCGAGTTTTGCTAATGCCTCACAGGTTTCTTGACTAACCATCTCGACGGAAAGTTTATTCAGTAAGCGCAATTTATTTTGTGATTGTTTCCACCATGTTTCCGCACTACTACCATAGGTGTAAAGAATAACTTTTTGGGCACGATTACATGCTTTTTTAAGACGTTTTTCATCAAGCTGGCCAAGCTCTATCCATAATTCAATGACTTCTGAGTAGTTAATTTGCCAGATAGCGGCTTCCTCTTCGTCACTAACGCCTTTACCAAACTGCAAATTTTCACTTGCGTTTAAAATGAAGGCTAACAGACGAACCATCATGCGGATATCTGTTTCCGAAGGGTGCTGGGCGATGGTTAAATTGAGGGTGTCGTAGTAATTTCTGTCCATATCAGACAGCTGTATACTGGCTTTATTGATTGTTGCTTTTAGTGCCATGATTTTCCATAAAGTAAGTAATGCTAATCTAGCTATAGTACTCGTTCTAATAGAGGGAATACAGCTTGTAAGTCTTTTATTCTACTGCCATTCTAATTCATCTATCACTTTTCTTGCTTCAATAATCGTACAGTCAGTGCGAGCCATTAACTGGTTAACAGTAAGAGGAGACTTTAATTGGGCTATTCGCATAAGTTCATCATGACTGAGGGCTTGTCGTTGGCTCATTAAATAACTGACTAGCCACTGCCAGCTGGGTTCTTCTGAACCTTGTATAAATGCGACAACCGCTTCTAATTGCTCAAAGCTCGCTTTTAGCTGCCAATTACGAGAACGACCAATCCTATAAAGTTCACAGCCACATGCTCTTATACCGGCTTTAAGGGCATAAGCTTTTATAATTTTTCTCAGCAATGAGGGGAGGTTAATGACAGGTATATGACTGGGCGATGTTTTCATGAGTTAAATCGGCTGTTAAAAGAGAATAAAAAACCAGCAAAATGCTGGTTTGAATCTTTACTAAGGGTAGATTGTTACCATTTTTTCTTTGGTTGAAATAACATATCTATATCGTCTTCTTGATCTTTAGCTTTCTTGGCAGCATCTTTAGCGTTTGTGGTTTTAAGTGCATTGGTTATTTCTTCGAGTTTAATCTCAACTTCAGCTTTTTTATTCGTTGTATATTCCGACTGCAAAGGGTGCGATGACAATGTTTGTAGTGTTTTTTCATAATATTGGCGGGCTGAACCTAACATCTCTTTTTCATGAGCGATATTACCACGCTTTAACAAACTTTCCACACCAATTTGAAGTTGCATAGTGTCGAGTTTTTTATCTTCATGAGTGAATGTTTGTGCGTCTAATGCACCTTTGGCTTGCTCTGATTTTAAGGTAAGTCGTAATTTTTTAATAGACTGTAAAATAGCAACAAGTTGTTGTTCATTATCAGGAAGAATGAATTGTTCTTCTTGTTCTGGTTGCGAAGCTGAAAGTTCTTCAGAGGCTTTTAACCTTGATTCTATTTCATTTACCTTATTTTTTATTTGCTTTGATTCAGGTAAAATAGACCTCATCATTTTTGCAGCGGTTAGGCTGCGACGATTAAGAATATTGACAATATTAGGGTTGCTTGGCAAATTAGCAAGTTTAATAATAAGATCTTCACTTTCATCTATAATTGCTTTTTGCTTAGCTGCTTTTGTTCGTTTTTCTTTATCTTGTTTTTCTTTGTGTTGCTGAAATGCACTAACAGCTACAACAATAATGATTAATGCAATAATTAAAGCAATGATAATGCCCATAATATTAACTACTCGTCTATGAAAATGAAAATGTCTTTAACGCAGTCTACAAAAAATGTACACATTAGCATAGCCTTATATGAACCTTTTATCAGTAAGGAGTGTTTAAGACAGTTGATATGTTTTTATTTTTAATTAAAAATGTCATTTGAAAATATCACCGCGGCTTCATGTGACTTTTTGGTATTATTGTTGTAATAATCCTACAT
Source organism: Colwellia sp. MB3u-41 (assembly GCF_014076845.1). Taxonomy (GTDB): domain Bacteria; phylum Pseudomonadota; class Gammaproteobacteria; order Enterobacterales; family Alteromonadaceae; genus Colwellia_A. Next base: position 109,238 of record NZ_JACGUT010000075.1, on the reverse strand, counting down.
TTTTAAAGTTAATCACAAAAATTAGCATATTAATTAAAATTAATATGGAATAAGTTTTCATTTAAGTATATATTTTTTGCATAAGCAATCAGTATAAAAATTTTGAAGTATAATTATGAAACTGCAACAACTGCGCTACATTGTTGAAGTACTCAACAATAATTTAAATGTGTCTGCAACAGCCGAAAGCTTATTTACCTCTCAACCGGGCATAAGCAAGCAAGTTCGTATGCTAGAAGATGAACTCGGTATTCAAATATTTGGACGTAGTGGTAAACATTTAACTCATGTTACCGCGCCAGGTAACGAAGTGATTAACATAGCTACAGAAATCCTCTCTAAAGTTGAAGCCATAAAAGCGGTTGCCCGTGAGCATACTCAGCCAGATGAAGGAAAATTACGTATAGCAACAACGCATACCCAAGCGCGTTACGCCTTACCTGAAGTCATCAAAGGTTTCATGAAAAAGTACTCAAAAGTTTCTTTGCAAATGTCACAAGGTACTCCCTCACAAATAAGTGATGCTGCTGGAAAAGGCGATGCGGACTTTGCGATAGCGACAGAATCATTGCACTTATATAACGATTTAGTCATGTTACCTTGCTATCACTGGAACCGCAGTATTATTGTGCGACCTGATCACCCTTTAGCGAAGAAACAAGGCATCACCATTGAAGACTTAGCAAAGTATTCTTTAGTGACTTATGTTTTTGGTTTTACTGGCCGTTCAGAACTCGATACCGCCTTTAATAGTGTGGGTATGGAGCCTAAAATAGCGTTTACAGCAACTGATGCTGATGTGATTAAAACGTATGTTCGTTTAGGTGTTGGTGTCGGTGTCATTGCAACAATGGCAATAGACTCTCGAATTGATAGTGATTTAGTGGCTATCGATGCAAGTCATCTATTTAATTCAAGTACGACCAAAATAGGTTTTAGACGCGGTACTTTTTTACGGGGATATATGTTTGATTTTATCGAGCGGTTTGCTCCTCACTTAAATCGTGATTTAGTAACTAAAGCTGTCTTATTGAAAAACAATAATGAAATAGATGAAATGTTTGTTGATATTAAATTACCTATTCGTTAATAAACGCGTGATTTAAGCTCAAAAACCCCCAATAAAAAAGCGACTGGTATTAGTCGCTTTTTTATGTTCAGGATGAACGGTATGCCGTGGTGCCATGGATGGCAAGGAACGACGAATGTTCAGGATGAACGGTATGCCGTGGTGCCATCGATAGTAAGGAACGAAAATGCTCTGCCATCAACCCTTTGTCTGTTGACGCTTTGCGATTAAAAATGTCTTAACATTCAGTAATGTTCACCGCTAAGCCGCCACGTGAAGTTTCTTTATATTTAGTTTTCATATCGTTGCCTGTTTCCCACATGGTTTTAATCACTTTATCCAGTGGTACCTTTTGATTCCCCGTTCCGCGTAATGCTAAGCGAGAGGCGTTAATCGCTTTAACCGAGCCCATTGCATTACGTTCAATACAAGGAACTTGTACTAAACCACCAACAGGATCACAGGTTAATCCTAAATTATGCTCCATACCTATTTCTGCTGCGTTTTCTACTTTACTTGGCGTGCCTCCCATAATTTCAGTTAATGCACCTGCAGCCATAGAGCAAGCAACACCCACTTCGCCCTGACAACCCACTTCTGCACCAGAAATTGATGCATTTGTTTTGTACAAAATGCCAATGGCTGCTGCAGTTAGCAAGTAGCGAACACAAGTGTCTTCATCAACGGGTTTAACAAATTTATCGTAATAACACAGCACAGCAGGAATAATACCAGCGGCGCCATTAGTTGGGGCAGTAACTACACGGCTACCGGCGGCATTTTCCTCGTTAACCGCTAATGCAAATAAGTTCACCCAATCCATAGCAATAAGTGGATCATTATTATTCTCAACTGACAATGCTTTAAATAGGGCCGGGGCCCTGCGCGCAACTTTTAAACCACCAGGTAAAATGCCTTCTGTTTTAATACCACGGTCAACACAATCTTTCATTGCTTGCCAAATATCAACTAACTTAGCTCTAACTGTCGCTTCATCAGCTAAGCACTTTTCATTGTTCATCATGATAGTACTGATCCTGAGGTTTTTTTCATTCGCTTCGTTAATCAACTCGGTTGCTGATGAAAAATAATGTGGGCGTTTTATATTATTATGAAGAGATAGTGCTTTGTCTTTTTCTTTTTCAAAGTCGCGTGCGTTAACAATAAAACCGCCACCAATTGAATAGTATGTTTGTTCGAGTAATAAAGTACTTTCTTTCCCTGCAATTTCTGCATAAGCGAATATAGTCATCGCATTAGAGTGAGCCGGCAACGTTTTACGACGATGATAAATAATAGCGTCATTTTTAGGAAATGAAACAACGTGTTCGCCATTAAGTGATATGTGTTGGCTACTAACCACAGCTTCAAGAATTGAATCAATATCTTCTACGGCAATCGTGTCAGGGTTTTCACCAGACAAGCCTAAAATAACAGCTTTACCGGTACCATGGCCAATACCTGTTTGCCCTAATGAGCCAAAAAGCTCGCATTTTACGCGCGTTGTTTGGGTTAATTTATTCTCATTTTTGAGCTGTTCAACAAATAACTTCGCAGCTTTCATTGGACCTACGGTGTGGGAGCTTGAAGGGCCAATGCCAATGGAAAACATATCAAATACACTAATCATACTTAAAACCTGCATTTATTTTGTTAAAATTAACAAAAGTTGGAATTATCTTCGGTAATTGTAACTGAAAGCTATCACCATGAAAAACAATAATAGCTTAATTATAGGTGATATTAGGCATACATTTAAACGTTATGATAATTGAATGGCTAAATCTTTAAGCATGACGGCGGTTGCGCCCCATATGTTATGGTGCTCAAAGGGCGTAAAGTGAATTGAAAATGGTTTTCGATGGCGCTCTATGGTAACGGTATAATGATTACTAATGTTGAGAAAGTGCTGTAAGGGTACGTGAAAAATTTCAGCAACTTCATTTTCATCCATTACATAATGTTGTTTCTTGTCAATAAAAGCGATAATGGGGGTAACCACATAGCCGCTGATTGTTTCATAAGGGAGCAATTGACCGACAATATTTATGTTGTCACTATTTAGGCCTATTTCTTCTTCAGCTTCTCTAATTGCCGCGCTAACGAAACCTGCATCAAAATCTTCCATTTTACCGCCTGGAAAACTAATTTGTCCTGGATGATGCTTTAAATGGCTGGCGCGTTTGGTAAGCACAACAGATAACTGTTTATTTTCTTCAATTAAGGCAATAAGAACGGCTGCAGGTTTAAGCGTCGCATGGTGCTGATATTGATGAAGTGAATCGTTGAGTATTGATAACTGAAATTTTTGCAGAAAATCATGCTTTGTCATTATAAATCCATCCATTGCGAGTAAAGCTAAAACAGCAAAAGGAGCGAAAAATTAAAGTGCTGATAACACAGGTAATATTTTATTTACTTTATCAAAGGTTTCTTGATATTCACAGTCTACCTTTGAATCTGCAACCACACCACCTCCAGCCCAGCAATAGAGGGCGTTTTCTTTTGTTACGATGTTTCTTTCACATAATAAAGTACGAATGGTAATACTCGTGTCCATGTTTCCACAAGCCGAGATATAGCCAACAGAGCCACAATAAATACTGCGTTGATGGGGTTCTAATTCGTCAATAATTTCCATGGCTCTTATTTTTGGGGCGCCGGTAATTGAGCCACCAGGAAATGATGCAGCTAATAAGTCTGTCGCCTGATACTGCGGTGCTAATTCACCTTCAACAGTACTCACTAAATGATGAACCGCAGGAAAGCTTTCAATGTTAAACAACTTAGGAACTTTGACTGAACCGGGCATACAAACTTTACTGATGTCATTTCTGAGTAAATCTACAATCATTAAGTTTTCGGCGCGATCTTTCTCTGAATGCTGTAAATCAATCGAATTTTGCAGGTCAATGGTCGCATCATCGCTACGTGGTTTGGTGCCTTTAATGGGCTTACTTTGTACTTTATTCGCTATTTTTTGTAAGAATCGTTCAGGAGAAATACTTAAAATACTTGCATTATCAAACCGTAAAAAAGCAGAAAATGGTGCTTTGTTTTTCTCACGAAGTGCACAATAAGCGTCAAATTCATTACCTTGATAAGTCGCTTTAAAACGCTGAGCTAAATTAATTTGATAACAATCACCGGACAATAAATAGTTTTGTACTTGTTGAAATTTTTCATCATAACTGGCTTTACTCATATTCGATTGCCACGTTGACGTTAATGAAAACTTTTCAGTTGCTTGTTGGCATTGAGCGGCTAAAGCGAGTTGCTCATTTATAGTAACGGTTAAGCTTTTGCGAAGTGATTGTGGACAAACAAGCCAGAACTGCTGCTGTTTGTGATCAAAAATTAAAGCGTGTAAATAGATGCCAACTGACATTTCAGCTAAATCAATATCATGGGTGGTTAGATTAGGTAGTGCTTCAAAGCGTCGACCTAAGTCATAAGAGAAATACCCAAGACTGCCACCATTAAAAGGCAGATGGCTACGAGTAACGTTAATATCACTAAAACACTGTTGCTGAATATTTTTAATAAGTGTTAAGGGGTTTTCATCACTAATTTCTTTCTTGTTATCTTTTAGCCAATGTATTTCAGTTTGTTCACCGTGTGTGGTTAGTGTGACTTCTGGTTGCCAAACCATAATGTCAAAATTACTATCAACGTGAGAAGGCGCCTTTTTATTCCCACAGGAATCAAGCCACATCGCCCAAGGCTGTTGACTAAAAACTGAGAATAGTGCGGCTACATCAATCGATTTGTCTACAGTAAAGTGCTGGGCAGAAATAGTGAACATGACAGGTTATACTCGATAATATTGTGGTAGCTCGTTAACAAGAAGGGTATGATATCTGCAAATTCATAACTTTCAACCCTTTTTAACGACCCGATATTATCTGTAATTTCAGGGACGTAGGAAAATGCGGTTGGACTACATATGTAGATCTGCATAAAAGAGGCCCTCATGACTATCATTAAACAACAAGATTTAATTGAAAGTATTGCTGATGCATTACAATATATTTCTTATTATCACCCGTTAGACTTCATTCAAGCACTTGAAAAAGCTTATCATAAAGAAGAAAGCACAGCAGCGAAAGACGCTATTGCTCAGATCTTAATTAATTCTAGAATGTCAGCTCACGGGCAGCGCCCAATTTGTCAAGATACGGGCATAGTGACATGTTTTGTAAAAGTCGGAATGGATGTTCAATGGGATAAAACTGACTTAACCGTCCAGCAAATGGTTGATGAAGGTACTCGACAAGCTTATTTAAATCCAAACAACCCTTTACGCGCCTCTATTGTTAAAGACCCCGCTGGTGCACGTATTAACACCAAAGACAATACACCATCAGTTGTGCATATTGATATGGTGCCAGGCGGTGGTGTCGATATTATGATTGCTGCAAAGGGAGGAGGCAGTGAAAATAAATCTAAAATGGTAATGTTAAACCCAAGCGATTCAATTGCTGACTGGGTCGTTAAAACACTACCAACAATGGGCGCAGGTTGGTGTCCACCGGGCATGTTAGGGATAGGTATCGGTGGTACGGCTGAAAAAGCAGGCGTGCTTGCTAAAGAAAGTTTGATGGACCCTGTTGATATTCAAGAGTTAATTGACCGTGGTGCAGAAACAGCAGAAGAAAAGCTCCGTTTAGAAATTTTTGAACGCGTAAATAAACTCGGCATTGGCGCACAAGGCCTTGGTGGTTTAACAACGGTTGTTGATATTAAAATCATGTCGGCGCCAACGCACGCCGCATCAAAACCTGTGGTCATGATCCCTAATTGTGCAGCAACTCGTCACGTACACTTTCATTTAGATGGTTCAGGACCCGCTAATTTAACGCCACCTAAGTTAGAAGACTGGCCAGAAATTACTTGGGAAGTGGGTGAAAACGTTCGCCGTGTTAACGTTGACGATTTAAAGAAAGCCGATATAAGCTCATGGAAAACCGGTGAAACCGTTTTACTGAGCGGTACGATATTAACTGGACGTGATGCTGCTCATAAGCGTATTCAAGAGATGTTAGCAAAAGGCGAAAAATTACCTGTAGATTTTACGGATAAGTTTATTTACTACGTAGGCCCAGTCGATGCTATACGTGATGAAGCCGTTGGCCCCGCCGGACCAACAACAGCAACACGTATGGATAAATTCATGGAAATGATGCTTGCTGAAACAGGTTTACTTGGCTCTATTGGTAAAGCGGAACGTGGTGCGGCTACGGTTGAAACAATTAAAAAGCATAAGTCAGTGTATTTAATGGCTGTAGGCGGCGCAGCATACCTCGTATCAAAGGCCATCAAAAAAGCTAAAGTGGTTGCTTTTGAAGATATGGGTATGGAAGCTATCTATGAATTTGAAGTTGAAGATATGCCAGTAACAGTTGCTGTTGATACTCAAGGCGAATCTGTTCATGTTACTGGACCGGCTATTTGGAAAGCTAAGATTGAAGTACAAGATGCTCAGTCAAAAAGCTAATTGATGGCGATTTTGTGGTAATCAATTTATAGAAAGCGCCTCAGGGCGCTTTTTTATTACCTACAGTAATGTTCGCTTTTTCAACTACACTGATATAACACTGAAAAATAAAGCCTGAAATATCCTTAATTATGACTAACACTAAGCTACGTACCGTTACTATTATTTATTATTGTGATAACTCACTTGAATTAATGCACTTTATTGGTCAGTTTCCACAAAATGCCAGTGGTCGCGTGATTATTTCAGAAAAATTTAAGGAGGAAAAATCAATTATTGCTGTTTGTGATGGCGAAATTACTATTCTTAATAAAATGGGGGATCGTATTCATTTAATAAATGATTATTAAATGATTATTAAATATTCACTGTTTAATGATAACGCTAGAATAAACTTAACCTGAGTATATTTCTATGCTTTAATACTGATAATATTTACAGTGTTACTGATGTGTTCCTTATGTTTTATATGATACTACCTGCTTTTTTAGAAATAATTCCTGCTGAGCTTTTTATTTTTTTGAGCGTTATTTTATCGGTATTTTGTTTTTTAATTAGTTTGATCTTATTGTTTAAAATAAAAAAAATGTCATTGCGACTGACCGCTCAAAATGAAAAATCCCAACTCTTATTTGAAAAATTATCGGTCGATAGTGAAGTTTCAAAGAACTATCAACAACAACAACAACAACAATTAAGTTTTAATCACCAACAGCTAGCAAATCAGCAAGCCGAGCTAAAAACTTATTTTGAACAACAAATATCTGATTTTAAAATTAAACTCTTGTACCAGCATGCAGAGCAGGGTGAAAAACAAACATCGAGTTTGCATGCGAGTAGTGAGAAGTTAAATAAAGCGCTACATGAACACCAAGTGGTTTTTAATCAAAACCAACTAAAATCGGTTGATCAACTTGTAGAGCATCTAAATAGAGTGACTCAAGTAAGCCGAGAAGACTTAACGAAGTCATTGCAGGCATCGAGTGAGCAAATGGCTAAACGCATTGATGAATTAACGGTATCAACAGACAATCGTCTGAAAGAAATTAGTGGACAAGTTGAAAAACGATTGGCGGAAGGTTTTGATAAAACAACAAAAACCTTTAATGACATATTACAGCGTTTAGCATTGATTGACGACGCGCAAAAGAAAATTACCGAACTTTCATCCAACGTAGTGAGCTTACAAGAAGTATTAAGTGATAAACGTTCGCGTGGTGCTTTTGGTGAAGTGCAGCTAAATAGTCTCATTCGTAATGTTATTCCAGAGCAAAATTTTTCCTTACAGCATACGTTGTCAAACGGAAAAATAGCTGATTGTATTTTATTTTTACCTGAGCCAACGGGTAATGTCGTCATCGATTCTAAGTTCCCGTTAGAGAATTATAAAAAAATGTTAGATAACCAACTGGGCGATCATGACCGAAAAGCTGCTGAACGCCAGTTTAAAGTTGACATAAAAAAACACATTAATGACATTAGTGATAAGTACTTAATTGAAAAAGAAACGGCTGATGGCGCAATCATGTTTATTCCTGCAGAAGCTATCTTTGCTGAAATTCACGCCCATCAAGGTGATCTTGTTGACTACGCGAATAAAAAACGTGTTTGGTTGGCGTCTCCTACGACATTAATGGCGATATTAACAACCTCAAGATCTGTGCTAAAAGACGAGGCTACTCGAAAGCAAGTTCATGTTATTCAAGCACATTTGTCACATTTATCTCAAGACTTTGGCCGTTTTAAATCTCGATTTGCGAATTTGGCAAAACATATTGATCAAGCTGCGACTGATGTTAAACAAATTCATACTTCGGCGGATAAAATATCATCACGCTTTGACAAAATTGAACAAGTTGAGTTGAAAAAAGAAGACGATGCTGTGCCAAGTGAAATTGAAAATCAAAAAGAAAACAATGAAGCATTACCTGTTGCGTAAATTATTTAATTGCTCAAATATCATCTAATTTAAGGAGCTAACGTTGTATCAAAGAATTAAGACGCTAAAAACATTGTTTTTTAGTGTTGTCACTTTTACTTTCGTTTATTTTTTGGTGGTGCAAAGCCAAGTATTTTGGCTAAAGCAAATCGCTATTATCGCCCCCTTGCTGATTGTATTACTGGTAGTGGTTACTGTTTTTGCGAGTTATTTTAATCGAAGCCGTTTAGCTTATTTATCGTTATTGTGGTTGCTTTACTATGGCAGTATCACTTTTTCTCCCCCTTGGGCGAATTGGTTAGCAAAACAAAATGATTGGCTAACAATATTTGGCTGTTTTACTTTACTGCTCTTTTCATTAACAAAAGACCGTGGTGTGATTTCAATTCATGGTGTTTATCGCTTGTTCTCTATTTTTTTAGCAGGCGTGGTTGCATTGTTTTGGCTGGAGATTAGCGGATCAGTTATCGCTTTTATTGAAGGCTTTGCTAATACCGAACTGCTTAAAAAAACGATCCGTTTAGAATTACCTCTTCTTGTGTGCAGTGTAGTGATTGTTCTGCGGGCAATGATTAAAGCAGATTTAGTGACCTCAGCTATTTGTATTTCCTTGCTTTTTTGGCTTTGTAATCAATACCAATTAACCCCGCTACCAATAATGTTAATGCTGATATTACTCAGCTTGTACTATGTGTTAGTGATTACTATCGATGCTTATTTCCTTGCTTATCGCGATGATTTAACCGGACTACCATCACGGCGCGCACTAAACCAATTAGCGCTGTCACTTGGGCGAAAGTATACTGTCGCCATGTTAGATATTGATCACTTTAAGAAATTTAATGACACTTATGGCCATGATATAGGCGACCAAGTATTAAAATTAGTCGCGAAAAAAATTGGCGGTGTTAAAGGGGGAGGTAAAGCGTTTCGTTATGGGGGAGAAGAGTTTACGGTAGTATTCCCCCGTAAAAATATTGACCAAGCATTGCCTGAATTAGAAGCTGTCCGTGAAGCTATTGAAAAATATAAAATTGTTATTCGACACCCTCAGCGTAAAACAAAGCAAGCGCGAAAGGTAAAAAAAGGCAACAAGCAGAGTGATTTTAAAACGGTGAATGTCACTATATCAATAGGTGTGGCGGCTAGAGAGAACAAGCAAAGCTTTGATCAAGCGTTAAAATGCTCAGATCAAGCGTTATATAAAGCGAAGAAGAAAGGTCGGAATAACGTGAGCTATTAAGGTGAGGTGCATTGGCTTTGGTCATACACACAGAAACGTAGTATGACAAAGCCAATATTAGTATTATGTTAATAACAGTCTTAATTTAAAATTGCCACATTAACAAACACAACGGTTAGTAACAAAGGGCAAACAAAACGGAGGTAATTTCCCCAAATTGGCAACCACTTCCTTCCTTCTTGTAACGACTTATCACGCAGCTTATTACCACGATTCCATAACCAACCAACAACGATAAAGTAAAATAAACAACTTAATGGTTGTAAAATAGTCGTTAATAACCGAATAACTAAGCCAAACAATTCATCGAAAAAAGCAATTAACAACATGCTGGCACAAAGCACAACGAATGAGACTAACCAAGTCGCTTTTGAACGAGTAAAGCTTTTATCTTCCATTAAATAAGAGACGGGGACTTCCGTTGAGGATATGGTTGATGTTAATGCGGCAATTGACAATAATAAGAAAAAACAACTTGAAACAATCAAGCCAACATCACCCATAGAATTAAATAATTCAGGCAAAATTTTGAAAATTAACTGCCCCTCCCCAATTAATTCATTATTACTAAAAACTTTAACACCTGCTTCTTGAGCAACAAAAAGCGCAGGAATAATTAAAAGACCCGCCATAAAAGCGATAAAGGTATCTAGTGCGGTGATTGACAGTGCTAATTTACCTATATCTTTACCTTTTTGCATATACGAGCCATAAACCATCATGCCGCCTACGCCAATAGACAATGAAAAGAAGGCCTGTCCCATGGCTGATATAATGAGTTTGGGGTTGGTGACTTGTGAAAAATCAGGAATTAAATATAGCGCTAAACCTTTCTCAGCCCCAGGTTGACGTAAAATATAAATAATTAAGCCAATAAGCATCACTAATAATAAAGGCATTAAACGTGCTGACCACTTTTCGATACCTGCATTAACACCCTGATGAATAATAGCTGCACCGAGTAAAATAAAAAGTGGAGTGAATAATAAATTACGCTCGGTACTTGATGTCGCTAACCATTGCGAGATACTGCTTAAGCCTAAGAGTTCTGTAAATGCAGAAAGTGCATGCGCTAACATCCATCCCGCAACGATAGTGTAAAAGCTGAGCATCATAATCGCGCCGCATAAACCGATTATCCCTGCGTATTTCCCTACTTTTGGCAGGCTGTTTTGGCAAGCGTCTTTTAAAGCGGCAACCGGATTTTTTTGTGCTTGGTTGCCAATATATATTTCTGCGTACAATGCAGGAAGTGCGAGAAGTAGGGTGACTAACAAATAGACAAACAAAAATGCACCGCCCCCATTATTAGCTGCCTGTGTAGGGAATCCCCAAATATTCCCTAAACCAATTGCTGAGCCTGCGGCGGCTAATACAAAACCGATACGGGAATGAAAGGAATCTCTAGTGTGTGTCATATATTATTGAATGCATATTGTTTTTATTTGCACAAGAGCTTACCGAGTTCAGATCATATAGCAACGATTTTTTAAAAAATTGTTTTTAAGAAAATATAAACTGTGTAAACCGCACAACTAATAACCTAATAAATTTGCTTTCAACAATATCATCCCGATATATGTTGAAGTTAAATTATTTGTAATGATAAGTTTTTCTAAAAATGCTCGAATTGTCATTGGTAGTTTAATACCTAATCGCAGCTCAGGGGTATTATTAGCACGTTTATTAAAAGTATGTAGGGTTTTACGTTTAGTTTCTCTGTTAACAGAGTTAGGCTTGCTGATTAACTCTCTCCTAAGCGCTATCACACGCATGGGATCTTTTGCGTAGCTCATGTTTGTTATTTATTATCTTTATGTTGCATTAGGCAGTATGGTTTTTAATACTATTAATAAAGAGCTTTGGGGGATGTTTCAATCTCCATGCTGACATTGTTTCGTTTCGCGATGTTTGAAGATTGGACAGATTATCTCCCTTGTTCTTTTTAGTATTTTTTGTTGATAACACTTATAAATATCATTGTATTTTATGACTCTGAAATATCAATGTATTTCATGGTGTTATCAGTTTTTTGAGGTGTAAACGCATTGTTAAGTTACTTTCGCTTTTGAGTGGTCGCTTATTTATTTTGTGACAAAAGAATAAAAATTTTCAATTTATAGATGTAGTTATGTGGAGAGAATGTTTACTATTTTCTTCTGCAAAAATGCTGTAGAAGTAAAATAAAGATCAAAGCAAAATTCTATGCAAGCCTACTTAATGCCGTTGAGAAAAAATGGACCTTTGTGAATAAAAATAGAAATAAATGTGGCAGTAAGTCTTATTTATTAAAAAAGGATCCAAACACTTCAAATAAAGTTGGAACCTGACTTCAACGGGTATAAGTGAACCTTCATCATTATTCGAAACATATCATGAAATGACGGTGTAATGTTTTTTGCATGCGCTCAGTGGAACTCCTTATTTGATAGTGTCAGTTTTTTTATAGTCTGCTATGGGATAATAAGCAGACTGAGCACTTTATCTTTTATGTTTAGCGACAATAAGCATAAACTTTGGTCTGACAAGTGCACATTCAAAAAGCTAATTTTTTAAGTTACAGGATTTTTATACCTATTACCGCTTTGCTGAGAAACAGTCGTTCGAGCTATTTGAATTACAACCGTATAGCCCCCAAAATCGGTTATTAAGGCAGTGTTGAAGTCAAACGTATTTAGGGACCAATTACGTCATTTAAAGGGGGGTAATAAATCAACCATATTCTACGCGTAGCGACGGTCATCAATACTAAATGAGCTATTACCCCCCGCATTAATAGACGCCACGCTTACTCGGCTAAGTAAACAACGCAAATGACCTATATCTAACGAATTACTTAGCATTTTGGTGAAGCTCACTCATATGCTGGTATGCCTGCCGTTTTTTTTCATAATTTTATGATGTTAAAAATAATCTTACGATAGATTTACTGGTGAAAAGCTATTCAATAAAAGAGCGTGAAATGGCGCTAAAGCATTTAAATAAAACCCAAATAGGCGATTTAGCCGTTTATGACAGAGGTAATCCTGCCGTTTGGTTTTATAAATATCATGGGCTAAAGAATGTTGATTTCTGCATGCGCATTGTTAAAGCTTTCTTAGAAAGTGGGAAATATACTGATATCGTTAATTTTTGATGTATTGAGAAGTCTCTTCGTTGATGGAGAAAAGATAAAATATCGATTGGAACACTACATTTAAGATTAGTGCTAGTTGACCTACCATCTGGTGAATCAGAGATTTTAGTTGCATCATTAACAGATTTGAAAGCTTATCCTACTTCTATTTTGGCTGATTTATATCATCAACACTGGGGAGTTAAAGAGGATTATAACGTATTGTAAAATCGTCTCAATATTGAGAATTATTCAAGTGTTTGTGTCGAAGGTGTTTTACAAGACTTACACGCTAAACTATTGACTAAAAATCTGCCGCTTGAGCGATCCATGATGCAAACAATAAAGGATCCTAAAAATAATAGAGTCTATGAATATAAAATAAATTTCACCTTTGTGATAAATCAGTTTAAAGATAATGTTGTCAGGTTCACGTCAAACAAGTCTCCTATGAGTTATAAACGTATGTGTTAATTTCTTAAGTTAATGACATTGCTTCGCTCATTGCGCTCTTTGCGATCGTTCACAGCAAAACGTTGACTGAGTTAGTCGAACGTAAAGGGAAACAACAAATAAAGCTCGTTCGATGGTCTGCACTACTCACAAAGTAGGGAGTCAGGGTTATCGCATAATTTATAAATTTTTTAGATACTGGGTAGCGATTTATATTGTCGTTATTGCCGCCATGGCGAGTATGAGAATATTCAAGCATTTTAATCTTTTAGTCACCGGTCCTGACTTATAGAGGCCACTGGGTTGGTCATCTATTCTTGTCCATGCGCCAACGCTATATAAACAGTAGACTCAGTAGGCTTGTTTCTCTCTCAGGGGCGAAGACGCAGAAGAAAATTGATAAGTAACATCGACTTTCCTTCACTTATTAACTTGTTCGGAGGGATAGGGTGCAGTGTCAGGATTTTTTACACCTAGCACAGAGTGAACTTGGCTTTTTAAAATGATTTGCCCTTGGTAATAGCAAAGTCAAATATATCGCCATCACTGTCAAGGCATTTGCCCAATAGGCTTGTAAGCACCACAATGCAAGCCTTGCAGGGTTGCAATGATGTTTTTGTACGTCAAAGTGGATTCAGTCTTATGTAACGCTTTACTTACATTATCTCCTTCAATGTCGATGGCTATTTTCATGCTTCAGTGTTGTACAACACTGATATTTAAGTGATTAATAGCTAAATTTAAAAATATTAATGTCATTTTTTATAAGTTAAGAAAATAGTTTTTTTAACTTACTGATATTATTGTATATAACTATTTGGCTCAATTATTGTTTAAGACCATTCAAAAGGTGATATTTAACTTTTGAGTTACCATTTTCAATTTTGGGAGTGGGTAAAAGGAATAACGCATGACATTTAAATTTTTAAAAAGGGTTTTAACAACTTTCAGATACGCAATGTTCATAATCTTCGGTGTACTGAGTGTTTCTGGCACAGCATCGGCCACACTAATAGAGGCAATAGCGAACCTAAATGAGGGTGACAATTACAGGGTGGTGTTTGTTACGAGCACCGGTCGAACTGCCACTTCGACCGACATCAACGTTTACAACAATTTTGTGAGTAATGTAGCTCGAAATGGCTCGGTCACGAGTACCTTAGGTTTAGAGTGGGCAGCGTTAGCGAGTACATCGACTATAAACGCACAGGTAAACACCGGCATTAGTAGTTTGGATAATAGAGCTGTTACGATATTTAGCACTTTTGGAGACATAATTGCGACATCGGGTCAGGATTTATGGAACGGTACTTTAATGAACCCGATTATTTACAACGAGGCAGCGATTCGAGGACGAGGTACATACGTTTGGACGGGCATTAACAGCATTGGTGCTTTTATGTCTGATTACGAACTTGGTTCACTATACCCAATGAGTGGCGATTCTGGTGAGGATCATCACGTTTGGAGCTCAACTTATAGGTTTCATCAATTATATCCATGGAGTCTTTACGGCATATCAAATGAGATCACGAAGCCAATCGTTAATGTACCCTCACCAGGAACAATTATTTTGTTATCAATGGGCTTAGCTGGCTTGTCATTTACTCGATACCGAAGACAATCTTAATTGGCTTGTCATCCATCCCTGCAAGTACCCATCGTAACCAGCGGGTAATATAGTACATCAAGTACAACGGCTCTTTTGGGAGCCGTTTGCTTTTACTCTCTCTTCATAAATAAAGAGGCTCTCAGTAAAATTGAACAAAGTCAGCGTGATCAAAAAATATTACATAAACTGACTGTTAGTAGCAAAACAGAAAAAAACCACAACCACTTGACCGTGATCGTAAAAAGGCAGCGAGGGGTCAATCGAGAGTACTGGCCCTAGTGTAAAAAATAGTTGAACTCAAGGCTAAGCTAGCATTTAAAAAAGTAAAATAGGGTGCTTCTCAGAGCTTATTAGCGTTTATGAAAAACTGAAAAAAATTGAATGAATACAGTTTATGAAATAGAAACAACTGTTCGCATAACAAAAACATTTCATAATTATAAAAAAGTGACAAATCTATCCATTTTAGTAGAGTAGTTAGTCGATTCCATCACTCACATCGTCACTAGCAAGATTGACTTTTATACCATAAAACCCCTAACACTTTTTCACCAGAGCCATGTGTAGAAAAAGTATAGGGCTAAAAGGGAATGCAACAGTTGAACGTCTAGAAAGCTTTTGTGGACGTTATCTTATAAATATGTTGTTGATACAGCAGAATAGATATCGTCTAAAAATCTTGTGGATTTTATGTCTTTTCTCGCTAAGAAGTCTCATTTTTAGACGTTGGATATTCATTAGACGACAAGATGTGGAGGGCTTTTAATAGCGATATCTACAATACCCTAAAGTATAAGGATATTGAGAAATTACTTACGATCAAAGTTATGTGGTAAGCGTCTGCTGAAAGTTTGATCTCTGGTTACGATAAATTCTCTTATGTAAAATATTCAACATTTTACCGAAAAGAAGACCCCGGTCCCAATCCAAAATAGAATTTACAAACTTAACAAAGGAAATAAAGGCGGAATTAAATACGACACCAACCCTGTGAGCATGATCAATCCAAACCCACTATGCATTAAGCACCTTCGGCATCACATTTGAAGATAACGACATAATCGCAATGGGTTGCTTTGATATACAATAAAACGATCCACGGCGTTTTACTGCGGCGATCACTCAATGCCTTAAAAAAGTAGGAAAGAATAGGAATACGTAGCAATGCATAAGAAAATAGCTAAGGGGTTGAAGGAGCTATTGGTTGATAAAAATTTAGTAACCAAAAAATTAGCTGGAGGGGGTGATAAAAGAAACTTCATCATCTACCCTACATCAGGCATTTATTAATTTACACTTACCTATATAATAATGTAAAACCTAGTTGTTAAGCGACTAGTGTCTCTACACACAGAGGGTTAGGTCTTTAATGAAGTAGAGAATAAGGCCTGTATTGACGCCTTTAAGCTAAATAAATTTGTTCTTCGGCCTTAGCAAAAAAAAGCTATAATGACCTCAGTCAGTTATGTAGCAAACCCTAAACCTCACACTCTGCTGGACCTTTTTTCTATGCTTGATTTTTGTTCAAACAATTCAAAACAGTTGTATGAATAGCCGCTTAGAAGCAATTTTTTATTACTTTTTTTGTGCAATAAGCAAGGCTTTTATTTCTTTCAATTCTTGTTGCAGTTCAATAAGAGTAGGTTGTTTTTCAGCTTTTTCATCTCTGGCTGCTTGGTGTTCTTCTTCCATGACATTAACAACAATACCAATCACCATATTTAAGAATGCAAAGGCGGTAAAGAAGATAAATGTTAGATAAAATATCCAACTATAAGGATAGACTTCCATTGTTTCGTATTGAATGTCAGTCCAATCCTCGAATGTCATAACTCTAAATAGTGTTAACATTGATATTGCTATATCACCCCAGAGTTTTGGATTGATCTGACTAAACATGAAGCTGCCAAATGCCGCATATATATAGAAAATTATAAACATCAATAGAACTACATAACCTAATTGTGGCAAGGCTTTTATGAGAGAGTTAATGAGAATTCGCAACTCTGGTACAACAGATATCATTCTTAGTACACGAAATATACGGACAAGGCGAGCAAGAAGAGCCATTTCACTATTATCTATGGGTATAAGACTTATCATTACGACAAGAGTATCAAAGACATTCCAACCTTTTTTCAAGAATGAACGTTTATCATCATCTCCAATAAAGCGAACAGTTAACTCGAAAAGAAAGAATATGGTTATAAAAACGTCTAATATTTCAGCAAGCGAAACTGCACTATCTGTTAATTGAAATGTTTTTGCACCTATTTCTAGTGCGGAAAGAATAATAACGGAGACAACGACAAGCTCAAAAATCTTGTTGTTTTTGAGTGTATTCAACTTCATTTTTAGGGATTTATACATAGTTTATTCTGTTAACGTCTCTATCGAGTGCTCTTAAATATTGGGTGGGGATTATACGCAATTAGCGTATTATTACCTTATAATTATTTTTAAGAAAGTCTAAACACATTTGCCAAGAAATAAACAATAATACCCAAGGTTACAATTTCATGAGTCATAATGTTGCTATAGCATTTGAAGGTTTTTACTTTACTGCAATCCAATCATGGGAGGCTTTATTGAAAAAGGTTGTAGGTAATGGAGTAACAACTTCTACGCTGAGAACTTCCTTTGAATGAGAAAGCAACTTTTAAACATTATTAATCGACATTGAGTTAGCGCTCTTTACTCTTAAACATTATAGAAAGATAAATGTCTTTTACGATGGAAAATCCATTCAAAATACTTCTTTTGATCAGAGCTGCCACCATTCTTGCATTGATAATATTAGGGAACACTATAATAATTATCGATGAACCTTCAGTGCACTTGAATAGCAACTTACTGGCTAAATATCTTGTTAAGTTGGTAAAGAGAGTCAAAAAAATCGACAACTGATTTTTGCGATATATGATGCTAATTTTGTTGTTAATGGTGATTCAAAATTGATTCATATACTATCGATGTCAGATTCTAAGATAACAAACTCTAGTGAAACCTCTATTAAGAATCTTAATTATCGAGCACAACTTTTTTCACTTAAAGGTGGCTCCCTTGATTTAGATAGAGTGAGAAAAAGACTTCCCGCAAGTGGCTTGAGGCTAGGAATAAATGCAGACGTTAACTATATTTTGTTAACAAAAGTATTTTGTGGCTATTATTATTTTATATAATATAACTTTGTCAAAAATCATATGTTTACAAAGGATTATTGTGAGCACTTTTTTGTATGAGTCTATTGTTAATAGATCTCGCCACTCACTCATGTCAACATTTTATAGTGAGGTAATGGATATGTAATGTACGAAACGATGGCGGTTTATCTTCTTCACTGGGTTTATTATTTGACCTTTATCTTTTTAACTGCGTTTATATTTTTGGACATGATGGTGTGAACTCTCTTAGAAGTGATAGGACAAGAAAACGAAAACTATAGAGCAGAGCAACATAGTGAAATGGGGGATGGTGGAAAACGCGCTAATCGCGCCGAAATTGAAAACGTTGAAAATGAGTTAGTAGAAATTAAAGTTTTATTGAAAGAAAAACTCAGCCACTAGCGTTAATTATTTAAAGTTTAAATAACACTTGTGGGATTTAATGAAATAAGATGTTATAAAAGTAAAAATCATATTTAATTCAAGTGTTTTGGTTGTTCTTAATGATTGCTTTTAAGCGAATTGTTTATTTTTTTGTCGTTTTTATCGTTCAAACGTTATTCTTTTCGTCTGTAACTTACGCAGTTGATAAGCGTGAGGTGCTCAGTAGCGATAAAAACATATCACAAAAAATTGAAACTCTTAGTACTATAGAAGACAAACAGGCAGCGGTTGACTATTCAATCTCACTATTAAATCGCGCTGACTTAACTCCCCTGCAAACTATCGCCATTTTAAAAATACAAGAAAGTCATTATTATCAACTAAGTGAACTTAGACTTGCATTAGCCGCTGCTAAACATGTGCGATTAATCGCGGCTAAAAATAACTTTAAAAAAATTGAAGCAGACGCTAATAAAAGTATGGGTATTTATCATTATTTAAAGGGGGAGTTACCGCAGTCAGTTGAAGCTTCAAAAGCCTCATTAGCCTTCTATTTAAATTCAGGCAAGCCCTTAATACTCGCTAATTTATATAATAATATTGGTTTGGCTTATATTGATATGGGCAATATAAGTAGCACTTTAGAAAATTTTCAAGCAGCTGAAACTATTTATCAAACCTTCGGTAGCAAAGCAGATCAAATTGATATTCGTTATAATATTGCGGGTATGTATTTGCGTATAAAGCGATACGATGCCGCGGCAGAGCTGTATGTAGATGTTATTGAAAAACTAGCCGATGTCGATGACAAACTCACGTTAGCGAAAGCTAGAGGGGAATTAGGCACGGCATATAAGTATTCTGGAGAGTATCAAAAAGGTCTGGAATTACTTTTACAAGCGATTGAATATTTCGAACATTCAAATAATCAATATTACTTATCAGCCTTTAGTCATAACATTGCCGGTCTTTATAATATAATGAACCAGCCAATCAATGCCATGAAATATGCAACTCAAGCCGTGAGTATGGGCAAAAATTCGGGTAATAGTATTGCTTATGCTGGTGGGCTTCACAGTTTAGCCCAAGCGCAGTTTTCATTAGGTTATGTCGAAAAAGCTTATGTAAATATACTTATTTCTGATCAACTCGCTCATAAAATAGGTCATGAAGAGCAAATGATTAACAATATGGCGTTACTCGCTTTAATTTATTCCGCACAAAACAAACAAAGTGCCGCATTTAAAACCCATCAAGAATATATCAAAAAAACAAGAGAAATTGCGAATAATAAGCTTAATATTCAGTTAGCAGACTTTGAATCTGAGAAATTAAAACAAGAAAATAGTCAACTCAAACAAAACGAAAAACTTCAGCAATTACAAATAGAGCAGGCTGATCAAAAACGTAATTTTAGTTTAGCGGCTGCTACTTTTATTATTGTACTCGTTTTATTTATCTTGAATCGTAATATTGAACGTCGCTCAAAATTAAAGTTATCTGCGCGAGTAAAAAATCGCACACAAGAATTAGAGCTACTAACCAGTGAATTAGTGAAGGCTAATGCGATTAAAAGCCAATTTTTAGCCAATATGAGCCACGAAATCAGGACTCCTTTAACCTCAATTATCGGCCAAGCTGAGGCGATCACTAATGGTGATATGGATGAAAAATATTTACATAAAGAAGTCGAAATCATTCATGGAAATAGTTTACATTTATTAGAGCTTATTAATAACATTTTGGACTTAAGTAAAGTTGAAGCCAATAAGTTAGAGTTGGAATTAGTCGAGCAAGACTTGCAGATTATCTTACATGACCTGGCTAATCTGTTTATCAAATCAGCAAAAGCTAAAGGGCTACATTTTGAGATTATTCATACCTTACCTAGCTCCCTTCTCCTCAGCATTGACGGCTTTCGTTTAAAACAAATTTTAATTAATTTATGTTCAAATGCGATTAAGTTTACCCACAAGGGATCTGTTACGTTAAATGTATCGATAAAAGACGCGGCACTCACCATTGCTGTCAGCGATACGGGTATTGGAATGAGTGAAACGCAGTTACAGGAAGTATTCACAAGTTTTACTCAGGGTGATAGTAGCATTAGCCGACGCTTTGGCGGTTCAGGCTTAGGTTTATGTTTGTCTGAACAATTAGCAAAATTAATGTTAGGAAAAATATCAGTAACAAGTACCTTAAATAAAGGGAGTACATTTACGTTAGTTTTACCCTGTAAACAACTTGAGTCGATACAATTATCGGATATTTCCCCAACAAAAATTGTTGCTACTACTTTAGTGCCAGTCACCCATGAGACTAAATTTGATGGACAAGTGTTACTTGCTGATGATCATGATGATAATAGACGTTTAATCGCTCGGTTATTAACATCATTAGGTTTAGATGTTTTGTGTGCGAGTAACGGTCGAGAAGCAGTCAAACTTTACTTGGAAAGTAAGCCTAAGCTTATTCTTATGGATATTCAAATGCCAGAAATGGATGGCATTGAAGCTTTTAAAGTCTTGCGTCAGCAAGGTTGCGTTCAGCCTATTGTTGCATTAACAGCTAATGCGATGTCCCATGAAGTGGACAAATATTTAGCACTAGGCTTTGACGGACATTTAAAAAAGCCTATTGAACGAAAATTATTTATTGCCACCATTGCAAGATACTTTGGTGAACATGTTGATGAAAATACAGCCGTAAAGGCTATTGCTTCAGTTGACATGTCTGATTTGGTGATTGAATTTAAATCTAACCTAGTACTAGAGCAGCAAGACTTGATCCTCCATATTAAAAATAATGAATTAATAAAGCTTGCTGAGCTTGCGCATCGCATTGCTGGAGCCGCACAAATGTTTGGTTTTTCACTTGTTTCAGTCAGTGCGATAAAATTAGAGAAGCATATTAAAGCGGGCTCTTCTCATCTCATTAGTGAAGCAGCGCAAAGCTTACTTAATGAAATAGACCAAGTGCTTTGGTAGTTATTTATAGCACCTGGCTTTATGGGGCTTAGCTTTCTTCTTTCATAAAGAACACTTGCTTCATCGGTTGTTCAAATAGGTTGGCAATTTTGAAAGCGACTTCTAATGAAGAGAGTATTTTCCTTTTTCAATCGCTGCGATTGTTTACCTAGAGACCGAAACGGCATCTGCAAGTTTCTGCTGAGCCACTTATTGATGCGAAAACCCTAATATTTAATATTATTGGTAATTATTTTTGCGGTATTCATAACCCCGACGATAAGATATTAAATTTACAAACGCGCTAATAATCTCTACTAATAAAGTAATAACCAAATGCAGAATCTCATATTTTTTAGGTAAACCAAGCATTGAAAATGTAAATTGAAACACTCGTAAAAATAAGATGCAAAAAACACCTAAGGCTAAACATTTATAGGCACGATTTTAATAAGTAAGAAGACTCAATCGCTTAACTAAAACTTAATTTTTCTGGTCAATATATCCGTAAACATCACCCAGTCGCCTACAAGGCTATAGATAGGATAGGTAAATGTTGCAGGTTTGTTTTTTTCGAATATAAAGTGACCAAGCCAAGCAAACCCATAGCCAATAAAAGGAATGAACCATAAACCTTGCCAGTGACTATAATTAATACAATAAAAGATGAGCAATAATATGAGTGATGAACCGATAAAATGTAACCGCCGGCATGTTCGGTTCTGGTGTTGGCTTAAATAGAAGGGGTAAAATTCTGCAAAAGATTGATATTTTTTTATAGTCACTGTTTACGCCTCAACTTTATAGTACTAATTAATTTTACTGGTCAATATTTTAAAACCAATCAGTATCATTGCACCGCCTAAAATACGGTCTATCCAATGACCTAAACGCTGAAATTTCTCATTTATTTTGGGTTGGGATAACAACATCACTACGGATGAGAACCATGCAAGCTGTATTGCCATCATCCAAAGTCCATAAATAACTAAATGTAATAAGGGTAAATTGGGAGAAAGTACGACAGTAAAAAGTGCAACGAAATAAATAGGTGCTTTGGGGTTTAAGGCATTACATAAAAATCCAACACCAATGTTTTTTAAAGATGAACGTTTAACCGTCGCTTGTAACTTAACTTTTGTGGCTGTTGTCGACGAGGCTTTTGCACGGATCCCCTGAACTCCTAAATATAATAAGTAACTTCCACCTAGTATTTTAATGATCCATAAAGTCGCTGATGAATTGGCAATAATTGCCGCTAAACCTAAGGCAGAATAAATAATGTGTATAGATAAGCCCAACGCAATACCAATACTGCACATTAAGCCCGCTTTTTTCCCTTGGCTTAATGTTTGCTGAGAAACTAAAATAAAGTCAGGACCTGGCGAGGCAGCGGCTAACAGGTGAATTGAACTAATTAACAGTAAACCTTGTAAGAGTTCCATGATATTTCTCGTTGATATTATTTATGAAAATTTAATGTTCTTTTAGGTGATTAGCAAGTAATGAATTAAAAGTATCTAAAGCCAGATAAAGTTCAGGAATACTTTTGTTCAGTAACGTTATATCTTCTTCTTTAGATAACGTTTCTATTGAACTCACTAAGCTTTGTACTTGAGACCCCCCTAAATTACCTACAGCCCCTTTTATTGAGTGCAGGTTATAAT
Source organism: Colwellia sp. MB3u-41 (assembly GCF_014076845.1). GTDB lineage: Bacteria > Pseudomonadota > Gammaproteobacteria > Enterobacterales > Alteromonadaceae > Colwellia_A. The sequence goes on along the minus strand of NZ_JACGUT010000075.1, from coordinate 86,129 downwards.
TTATTTGCTGCCAGCGCTCTTCCTTGATGGCATTTTTTAAATCGAGTATTTTCTCTTCACAATCATCTAAGTAACATTTTACTAATAGTGTCATTTTTTTAGGGTTACCTCCGAGCCTTCTTAATAGTGCCGATTGCTGCCAAAGAGAGTCATCTTCGCTTGCTGACTTTTCTCTAGAGCCCAGGCTCAGCGTTAAGTGGTCTGCATTTAATGTATGGGTATCTAAAATAGTTGTTTGCTCTGCTTTAACACCTAACCATAACTTCAATTTATTATTGACGTTGCTTGGCTCTATAGGTTTGGTTAGATAGTCATGCATGCCAGCGATTAAGCACTTTTCTTTATCACCTTGCATTGCATTAGCGGTCATTGCAATAATCGGTACTAATTTATTTTCTTCTCCTGCTTCACCAAGACGTATACGTCGCGTTGCTTCATAGCCATCCATCTCAGGCATTTGGCAATCCATAATAACTAACGAGTAGGGATGGCTTTTTAATGCCTCTTTTAAGCTTGTTAACGCCTCTATGCCATTTGCTACGGCATCAGCAAGTAATCCCAATCCTTGTAAAACACCCAAAGCAACCATTTGGTTTATACGGTTATCTTCAACAACCAATATCCTGGTGTTTTTAGGCCAGCTACTGGTTAGTGTTTTTGTATTATTGGTTTCTACAGTATTCATCGCGTTTAAATAATGATGAGTAAGCAAAGGAGAGGCTTGTTTTAGAATTTCACCACCGTGGGCAACAACAGACAGTGTTTTAAAGAGATCTGATGTTGTTGTCGGTTTCGGAAAATAAGCACTAAAGCCAATATCTGCAAAATATTTTGCATCACCTCTTTTACCCATAGATGTCATCATGACCAGCTTCATTGCTTTAAAGGCAGGTTCACCTTGAAATATTCTAGCTAACGATTCACCTGACATATTAGGCATTTGCATATCAAGCAAAGCAATATCAAAAAATGGCAGATTCTTATCTTCTTCTCTTTCTTTACATAGCGCTAATGCTTCTGCGCCACTGCTCGCTTCCTTAATATTTGCGCCCCACCGTTGTAATTGAGAGCGCAGTGCATCTCGATTAGTTTCATTATCATCAACAATTAAAATGTGCAGGGTTGAAATATCGACTGTGGGTATAACAAGTGTTGAACGGTCACTCTTTTCAACTAATAAGGTAAATTCAAAACAACTACCTTCTCCCTCTTTATCAACAACTTTTATATCGCCATCCATTAAATTACACAGTTTTTTTGTAATGGTTAGTCCAAGACCGGTACCGCCATATTTTCGAGTCGTTGAAGAATCTACTTGATTAAATGCAGAAAAAAGAGACATTTTTTTCTCTTCGGGTATACCAATGCCGGTATCTGAAATACTACATTGTAAGATTAATTTCTTGTCATTATTCATATTTTCTGTGATCAGTTTCGCCTTAATCACTATTTCGCCGTAATGAGTGAATTTTATAGCATTACCTAAAAGGTTCGTCAGTATTTGCCTAATTCTGCCCGGGTCAGATTTGATCATCGAGTCTTCTATACCGGCTAAATCAAGTACTATTTCTAACCCTTTTTCTTGTGCAGGTAAGGCCATCGATTCAGCAAAATAACCAAATAAGTTTCTTAAATTAAAGTCTAAGTGTTCTAATTCTAGTTTTCCAGCATCAACTTTTGAAAAGTCTAAAATATCATTAATTAAAGTTAACAAAGAGTCTGCACTTGATTTAGCGATATTAACTCTGTGTTTTTGCTCTTCATCTAAATTACTATTGAGTAATAATCCGAGCATTCCTAATACGCCGTTCATGGGGGTGCGTATTTCATGGCTCATATTTGCTAAAAACTCTGATTTTAGTTTTGCGGCTTCTTCCGCTTTTTTAAGTGCTGCGATCCTTTCTTGATATGAATCATTAATATTTCGGCTGGTAACGAGTAAAAGAGCACTAACAAAGAGGCTGAGAAACAGAGCGATGGCCGCGGTAATATATGACTCATTTTGCTTTTCTGTCAGTAAATTATTCAGCTTATTTTGTATTTGTTGACTAAGGAAGTTTTCAATATTCTGCAGAATTACACTTTTATCCTTAAGCACACCTAAAGTATATTGCGGATCCGTTTCCCATAAGCTGTTTTGTAAATACTCTAAAGCTTTACTCGCGGGAGCGTCGTCTATCATAACAAGCTGATCAATTTCAAAAACAGACTTACCTTGTTTTCTATATTGACTAATACTAGAGAGTTTTTGTTGATACTGGTTGATTACCGCTGAAAATTCATCAAGGTGGAAAAGTGCTTTTTTATTGTACTGATTGATATCTCGTAAGTTGTCTATAATTTTTTCTACATCATGGTATAGCGTTAAATAATTGACTCGGTATTTTTCATTATCACGTAGTACATAATTCTTAAATTGGTGAATAAGGCCATTATAACCGATTGATGCTTTTAGTTGAGCGACAAGCTGTTCGGTGTTTTTTTCGAATAACACGTTTTGAAGTCGGGAAGCTTCTTTTATTGTGGTGTTATCAAGTAATTGCATGACATGTTTTTCATCACGTTTAAAGAGTGATGAAATAAATATATCATTGTAGAGTTTTTCCTGATTATTTTGCTGGTGGATTCTGAGCTTAAGGGGCCGAATATCGAGCGTGTTAATATTTTTTTTTTCATTTTCAAAAGCGATAAGCCAAATAGAGTTACTCAGTAGGTTTAAAGATTTTAGTTTTAATAACGTAATAAAATTACTGTGCATTCTCCCGATGTCTTTATGGCTAATTTGGTCTGAAAATGTTTGTAATCGACTTAAAAACTGATCTTTCCAATCAATATAATAACTAATGACTTGCAGCCAAGATACATTCTGTTCATCAATCGCATGTCTGATATCTAGTAAGTCGCTTTTAAAGCGGGCTATATATTGTTGATTAAACTCACCTACCTCTATGTGCTTAGTGGTGATCCCTTCTTTCAATGACTGAATTAACGTATCAACAGTTAAGCGAAGGGCTTTTAGTTGACTTAGTGGCTCATTATTTGACTGTTTTTTTTCTGGCGTAGCAGAGTATTCATTCAATAAAAGGGCGCTAAACTCTAATTCTTGGTTAGTTGCATCGATCAGTTGAGCAATCTTTATATCGAGTTTAATGATGCTTTCGGTATGGTTTAAAATGGCTATGTCATCTTGATTTTTATTGACGATATTTAACATCAATGCAATAGCAATAATAAGGGGTAAACCAGAAGAAACTATCAGTTTTTTGCGAATATTAGAGCCATCTGATGAAATATTAACAATATGTTTTCTAATGAGTAAGTAAACGATAGGAGTGATAGATAGGCTTAATAATAGCGAATCTAACAGTGCTTCTGGTAAATAGGGAAATATGGCTTGTAGCCAAGGTAAAAACTGCATGATTAAAAACTCAGTAAAACCAATGGCAACAGCTAATAGTATAAGAATAATGACAATATTATTTTGACGATGTTCACTGTTTGATACGAGACTCAAGTTATTTTACCGCGCTGTTAATTTATGTCTAACAAAGTATAGACACAATTTTAAGTCTTTCATAATCAAGACTTAAATTTTTTTAAGTTATCCCCATATTTATAGGTTAATCGTTAACGGCTATGTTGTGTATTAAAAATAACAGCCAAGTCATTTTAGGACACGTTCTAGACATTAATCGCTACTTTTAATGCTAGCTAAAAGCAAAATTGAATTGATTTTTAACAATAACACTTATAAAGGTATGGGAATCTTATTCTCTTTTTCTTTTTCTTAGTTGATTCTGGCGAGCTATTAAGGATAATAGCCGGCCTAGTCATAACTAACTACAGAATCCAATTAACTATGCGCATTGATAAATTTATATGTAAAAGTACCGAACTCACCAGAAGTGAAGCTAAAAAATTACTAAAAATGGGTGAAGTGCGCGTCAATGGTGACGTTATTAAAAATGCGGCAACACAAGTACATGAAAATAACAGCGTCACCGTTGATGGTGCTGAGCTTACTGCGCGCAGTTCTCGTTATATTATGATGCATAAACCCCTGGATACCATTTGTTCTAATGTTGATGAAGTTTACCCGTCATTACTCCATTATATTGAAGTAGATAAAGCGTTTGATCTTCATATCGCAGGTCGTCTTGATGCAGATACAACGGGGTTGGTACTCGTTACTGACGATGGCCGCTGGTCACATAATATTATTTCACCCAAAAAAGAGTGTGCTAAGGTTTATCGCGTTAATTTACGCAATGCAATATTGTCAGAAAAGTCAGTAGAGTTAATCGAACGGTTCAAATCTGGATTACAATTACAAGGTGAAGACCAACTAACGCTACCCGCTATATTAGACATCATCAATGAAAAAGAAGTGCTACTCACTATCACTGAAGGTAAATACCACCAAGTTAAGCGTATGTTTGCCGCGGTTGGTAACAAAGTGGTTGGTTTACATCGCCAGCAAATTGGCAAGATCAACTTAGATGTTGAACTAGGTACTTGGCGCTACCTCACTAATGATGAAGTTAATAGTTTTTAGTAAAACATTAGGGTTAATAATACACAGAAGACACGATAGAAAAAGAAAATAATTGTTTGATGGTATTATTTTAGGCTTAAATTTTACTAAAAATTAAACTTTTATTTTAATCTGCCGATTAAATGTTCAATAAAAAAATACTAACGATTGGACAAGTAAAGTGGATGTACTTATAGATTTATTACCTTCTGTCAATCAAGTTCAAACAGAGCGTTCAAAGAAAGATAAGCGACAACGTAATAAATACAGCCGTCAAATGAACTCAGCCGTAAACCATGCGGGTGTGTCTAGTGGTGTTGAAAACAGTGCGGCGATAAAACACGTTTTTTGGAAAGGGTACGAACGTCGTTCATCGGTTAATCGGCGTAAGTTAAAAGATAAACGGGGCCGTTGGCTAGAGTCGCGCGACAGAAGTGATCGTCGAGCGACTAAACATGGCATTTCAGTAAAAATTTAGAAGGAAAAAGTCTCTATTTTTTCTGTAACTGATTAAACTTTTCCATTTGTTCAGGTGTTGCTGGTAATTGGTGCTTTTCTTTCCATTCGCTGTAAGGCATACCGTAAATCTGTTGACGAGCAGTATCGATATCTACTTCAACGCCTAACTTTTCAGCCTCTGCAACCGTCCATTTAGAAAAGCAGTTACGACAAAAACTCGCTAAATTCATTAATTCAATATTTTGCACATCTTTTCGGTTGTCTAAATGAGCAAGTAAACGGCGAAAAACAGCGGCTTGTATTTCAATTTCTTTATCCATAATTATCTCTATATTTAATGAAGTGAAGCGGACTCTTCAACTTCCTTAGTGGGTTTCTGATAAGGTAAAATCCGAATTATCATGCCCATATAAGGGTGATCAAAATAGTGTATTTCGGTACTTCTTACGCGTCGGTCTTGTTTAAAGTTTATGGTTTTTAACTGTGCAGATTGCTGTTTTTTACTGCCAGGTAATAATTTTTGTGTTGCTTGTTCGGCTAACGACATATTCATGACATTAAAATCAGCAGTAATGTGTAAATAAAAATCAACCTCCACTTTCAATAAACCTTCAATAGTCCAGTCCTGAGGGGGTTCAATGGGCGCTATTTGCATATTAGTTGAATTTAATATGCTGTGCGTATTGTTTATATCTTTGTCTATTTCGGTTAATAAATTGCTTTTTTCTACAGGCAAACTGGGTAACTTCACGATAAGTTCTTGCAAACGTTCTTTTACTAATTTTTGTTGCAATGCTTCTTCTGAAAGGCCTATTAAAGGAGAGCTTTGCTTATAAATGGCTTTGTGTAGAAGCGCTTCTTGTGTCTGCGCTTGTTTAAGTTGATGCTGAAATTGCTGTAACTCTTGTTGATAATGAACATTAAAATTTTCACCGGCAAATACTTTCAGTGGTATTGCTAATTGTTTTGTTTTTGTTTTTTGACGCCAGCCAAAATGCATTAACGGTTTGAAGTTCCTACTACGCGCTATTTCTTGAACGATATCGTCAAGTTGTAACGATGCTTCACTGAGTAAATAGTCTTGATCAAGGTAGATGTTTTCATTGTTATCAATAGTTGACGGTACGTTGCTAAGAGTAAAAGCCGTATAACTTTCGTAAACGTTTCGGTTTCTAGATTGGTTGAATTGGTTAAACTGCTCAGGAGTAATGGTACACATAGCTTGAGAAAATGAAGCGATTTCATCTGCATAATTCAATTGAATAGCCGAAAATTCAGTCGCGGCTTTTTCGAGTAACTCTGTACGTTCCGCTAATTCTTTTGCACTTACTATCGGTGGCTGATCTATTACCTCTAGGGCATTATGGCTAATCAGAGGATCCGCTTCGCTTGATATTTTTTGTTCAATCAACAGGCTGTTTTTTGCGTAAAAATCATCTTCAGTATTCGCAACAAGCTTGCTGTTTTGTGCTTCGTTAGCTTTATCGTTGCCATCGCTAGAATGTGATATTGGCGTGCTTGAACTTGTATTATTAATCGATTGAGCTGTTATTGCTGTAAAATCAGCCAAGCTTTTTACGGCGAAGTAAGGCTGTGCTTTTATTGTCGTTATCGCTTGATCAATAAATGATTCCGCGTAAACAGGCGTATCACAACTAGGCAATAGCTGTTTTAAACTAGTAATATCAGGATTAAGGTAAGGGCCTAATAAGTCGATGAAATTTCGATATTCGGGTAAAGCAGTATTATCTGGAAAATTCTCTTTTAACAGGGCTTTGTCACCTAACTGACTAAAGAGGATCACTTCCACTTCAAACCAACGGTCGGTATTATCTTCACCCACTGCACTCGCTTGCTGTGAAAATATGAATGCTGTTGATAACAGCATTAAATGTTTTAATTTCATTAATCATCCATTCGGTAATGTTTCACACTGACTTATCACATAACGTTATGACTTGAAGCCATTTATTGAAAAGGCAAATTCAAGTGCAATGTTCATTGTCCTATCTTACGGTTATTTTTTCGTTTTTACTAAATCATTTAACATAGAAGTCACTAAAATAAAACGCGACTTGCTGTCTTCAGTCGCAATTTTAAATTGGAGTTTATTGGCACCAACTAATTTATAAACGAGCGGCTGTTGCTGAATTAAGCCAATAATAAGCATGGGGTCTACTTTTGTCTCGTTACTAAATTCAATTGAGCCACCAGTAGGGCCTGCTTCAATTCGAGAAACCCCTATTTTTTGAGCTTTTAAACGTAATTTAGCAATGTGGACTAAATTTTTAGCGGCTTGCGGTAACAAACCAAAACGGTCGATGAGCTCAACCTGAATTTCGTCAAGTTCATTTTTATTGCCACAACTGGCAATACGCTTATAAATGCTTAATCGTAAACTTACGTCAAAAATATAATCATCGGGTAGCAGTGCCGGTACACGCAATTCAATTTCAGTTTGCTTAGCCGTCATATTTTCAAGCGATAACTGTTTACCTTGTTTTAAGGCCGCAACGGCTTGGTCAAGCATTTCCATATAGAGGGTAAAACCAATCTGACTCATCGAGCCACTTTGTCCTTCACCTAATAATTCACCTGCACCACGAATTTCTAAATCGTGAGTGGCTAAGGTAAAGCCAGCACCTAAATCTTCAAGTGAGGCAATTGCGTCAAGACGTTTTTTCGCATCTTTAGTGATACGCTTAACATGAGGCGTTAATAAATAAGCATAAGCTTGATGATGTGAACGACCGACACGACCACGTAATTGATGGAGCTGAGCTAAACCCAAGTGGTCGGCTCTGTCCATAATTATTGTATTGGCGGTGGGTACATCAATACCCGTTTCTATAATTGTTGTACAAACTAATACATTGTAACGTTGATGATAGAAGTCACCCATAATACGTTCAAGTTCTCGTTCACGCATTTGCCCATGAGCTGTGGTTACTTTGGCTTCGGGCAGCAATTTTTGAATATCTGCGGCGGTTTTATCTATAGTGTCTACATTGTTATGTAAAAAGTAAACCTGACCACCACGCAGAATTTCACGTAAAATAGACTCGCGAATAAGGGCATCGTCACGTTCACGAACAAATGTTTTTACCGCTAAACGTTTTGCTGGCGGTGTGGCAATAATTGATAAGTCGCGCATTCCACCCATAGCCATGTTTAAGGTACGCGGAATAGGGGTTGCGGTTAGCGTTAATATATCGACATTACTGCGTAATTGTTTGATTTTTTCTTTTTGTTTTACGCCAAATCGATGTTCTTCATCAACAACTAATAATCCTAAATCTTTATATTTTATGCTGTTTTGTAATAGTTTGTGCGTGCCGATAAGAATATCTATTTTACCTGATTCAACATCAGCAATAACAACGTTTTGCTCTTTAGCTGTTTTAAAGCGTGACAATACTTCAATAACAACGGGTAAGTTAGCAAAACGATCGCGAAAGTTTTCATAATGTTGTTGGGCGAGCAAGGTTGTTGGGACTAAAATAGCAACCTGTTTACCATCATTAACCGCAACAAAGGCGGCACGCATCGCGACTTCGGTTTTACCAAAACCCACATCACCACAAACAAGTCTGTCCATGGCCTTATCACTGAGCATATCAGAAACAACGGCTTTAATGGCTTGCTCTTGATCGAAGGTTTCTTCAAAGGGAAAACTGTCTGAAAAGGCTTGGTACTCGGCTTTGTCACGTTTAAATTGATAACCTTTGTTATTTGCTCTACTGGCATATATATCGAGAAGTTCAGCAGCAACATCCCGTACTTTTTCAGCGGCTTTTTGCTTTGCTTTGCTCCAAGTATCATTGCCTAACTTATGTAGAGGCGCACTTTCTGCGTCAGTACCAGAATATCGGCTAATTAAGTGTAATGAGCCAACAGGGACATAAAGCTTTGATTCACCGGCGTAAATTAAAACCAAAAACTCAGTGGTTATGCCACTATTTTCGATGGTTTGTAAACCCATGTAACGGCCAATACCGTGTTCAAAATGTACCACAGGTTGACCGATTGAAAGCTCGGCTAAGTTTTTGAAAATAGCGTCTGCTTGAATATTTTGCTGTTTAGTGCGGCGGCGACTTTGCTTTACGCGCTCACCCAAAAGTTCATCTTCGGTGATTAAGGCAATAGCATTTTTCTTGGCAGAGCCTTTACTTTGAAAAATAAAACCACTGTTAAGGGTATTAACGGTGATGCCCAGTTTTTCTGAGCTTGCTACAAAGCTTTCAATATCATCAAAATATTGTGGCTTAATATGGTTACGTTCTAATAGCTCTAAAACACTTTCTCGGCGGCCTTCACTTTCAGCCACAAATAAAATTTTATCAGGTGTTTCTTTGTGGCTAATAAAGTTATTAATTAATTCAAAAGGGTGTTTTAGTTGATGATTAACCGTAATATCAGGTAAGGGCGTTACATCAAAACGGATATGCCCAGCTTTCGATTTCGCCTCATCGTTAGTATCCGTTAGTTGTAATGTGGATATTACCGGTGTTTTCTCTATTGAAATTCGGTCAAAAGGTTTTAACGCACTATAAAATTCGTCGTTATTTAAAAATAGTTTTTTGGGCACTAATAACGGTCGTGTTAAATCATAGCGGCGCTCTTCAAAGCGGTAATCAATATCAAGCCAATATTGTTCAATCGCTTTATCAATATCACCACTGAGCATTATTCGGGTATCATCACTTAAATAATCACATAAGGTGCTTGTTTCATCGAAAAACAGGGGTAAGTAATATTCAATACCTGCCGGTAAAATGCCATCACTGACTTGATGATATATTGATTCTTTGTGGATGGTCTTTGGAAACGCTTCCCGATATTGGCGGCGAAATAAATTAATTGCTGTTTCGTCGGTAGGAAATTCGTGTGCGGGTAATAAATTGATTTCATTTATTTTATCACTTGAACGCTGGTTTTCAGGGTCAAATAAGCGAATATCATCAATTTCATCATCAAAAAAATCTAAGCGAAAAGGCGTTTTACAACCCATCGGAAATATATCAAGAATGGCACCACGTGCTGAAAACTCGCCATGCTCCATCACTTGTTCAACACTGCGATAGCCGCTGGCTTCAAGGTTTTGGCGCATTAGATGTAAATCTTTTTTGTCACCTACTTTTACGACCAAGCTATTCGTGCGTAAATACTGAGTTGGCGCTAGGCGTTGTAATAATGTCGAAACAGGCACAATAATGATGCCGTTTTTCATGTTCGATAATTGATAAAGCGTTGCTAATCGCTGGGAAATAATGTCTTGGTGTGGCGAAAAACTATCATAGGGGAGTGTTTCCCAATCGGGAAATAAGCAAATAGGCAGTTGCCGCTTTTTATTTAAACTTTTTAGCTCTTGCTCAAAACGCAATGCCGACTGGGTATCGTTGGTTAATAACAACACTGGGGCATCGGCATTGAGGGCACCATGGTAAATCGCTAACGTATCACTACTGCCTAATAAGTTAGTCCAATGCTTTTTATCAGCATGTTTGCCGCGACGTTTAGTTAATACCGGTTCAAATAAGTTAGCAGTTTTACTCATGATTTCTCTATTAAATATTTTGTTGTTAATAAGGCGCGCTAAAACAGCGCATTATCTTAGCATGACTTAACGGTAAATTTTAAGAACGAGTAAATACTTTTTTGTTTAAAAAACTATAGTGATATAATAACGCCCAGCTTTACATTGGGTAGGGCCTGCTGTTTTTTTTGGAGAGTTTTGTGACCAATAATGATGTTTTACGTCGTTTAAGATATACCTTTAATTTTAATGATCAAAAGATGATCGACCTATTTAATTTAGCAAAGTTAACGGTAAGTCGTGAACAAATCAGTTATTGGTTAAAAAAAGAAGATGATCCACAAGTTATTAACTGCAGTGATGTTCAACTAGCCACTTTTTTGAATGGTTTAATTATTGATAAACGTGGCGCCCGTGATGGTGAAACACCGCCAGCTGAAAAACGAATGAATAACAATCTTGTGCTCAACAAATTAAAAATAGCATTAGCGCTGCGCGCAGAAGATGTTCTCGATATGATGTCTACGTCAGGTATACGTATGACTAAGCCAGAATTAAGTGCGTTTTTCCGTAAGCCCGATCATAAACATTACCGCGAGTGTAAAGATCAGTTCTTAAGAAACTTTATCCAAGCTATTGATACCAAATATCATGTTAACCGCCCTGAAAAATTCACCCCAAAACGTGCAGTCGAAGCGGTAAAAAAACCTGAGTTACCTAAAAAAGACTATCAAGCCGCTAAGCCTAAAGTGAGTAAAATATACATAAACCCCAATGCCACTAAAGCAACAGACAACGATGATAAACCTAAAAGAAAAGTGTTAAAACTTAAGCCTTCAGATATTTATAAAAATTAGGTTTTACGCGTGGTTATTTATATTCTGTAAGACTCGATAATAAATTTTCCTATGTTAAATCATAAAAGTATAAATTTTACTTTAATTGAAAAGAGCTTTTACCTCGGTATAAGCTCTTTTTTTATGTCTGATAAAAATAGCCGAGGTAAAGTTCCTTTTACCGTAATTACAACGCGATTTGTCGAACAGCTATTGCCAACACTATCATTTTTGATCAAGACTAGATCAAAGAATTTTTAATTCAGCACATTTACAGTTATTCCAATGTAACTATATATTCCTATATAAAAGAGATATTTATGACTTTCAAAAGTACATTACTGGTGGTGGCTATTTCTAGCTCATTACTGGCAGCTTGCACAGAACAAAAAGGTATTGATACACCACAAACAAGCTCAAAAGAAGCTGAGAAAAAAAGTGTAATTAACGCATTGTCTGAATCAGAAAAAGCTAACCAAATATTTGATGCTATTTTTGATGAAGGTGTTGCACGAAGCCCGATGATGCAAACTTATTTAGGTATAAAAACTGATTATGATAAATGGGATGATATTTCAGAAGAAAACACGCTAAAAGAATTAGCGATTACTCATGAAAACCTTCAGCGTGTTAAAGCTATCGATAGTCGCAAACTCGATGAGCAGACAATGATCAGCTATCACTTATTGGTACAAAAATTAGAAAATAAAATTGCTGACCATAAGTGGCGTTTTCATAACTATCCTGTAAATCAAATGCGTGGCTTGCATTCGAGTTTACCTGCATTTTTAATTAATCAGCATTCCATTAGCAATGTCAAAGAAGCACAAGATTATATTGCTCGAGTGCAGGGGGCTAAAGTACTTTTAGAACAATTAACGACACAACTAAAATTGCGTGAAGACCTAGGTATTATCGCTCCTAAGTTTGTTTTTCCTCATGTTATTCGTGACTCACAAAATATTCTTGCAGGTGCTCCATTTGAAGACGGAAAAGACAGTACGATTTTAGCTGACTTCACTAAAAAGGTGAATAAACTTGAGATCAGTACCGCTGAAAAAAGCACGCTCTTAACAGAGGTTAATACCGCATTAATAACCAACATAAAACCTGGTTATCAGCAATTAGTCAGTTATTTAGAAACGCTAGAAAAAAAAGCAGACAATAGAGATGGCGCATGGAAATTTCCAGAAGGTGAAGCATTCTTTAATAATGCATTACAACGCACCACCACAACAGAGTTAACCGCTAACCAAATTCACCAAACTGGGCTAATTGAGGTGGCTCGAATTCATGGTGAAATGCGCGTAATTATGGAAAAGGTTGGCTTTAAAGGCGAACTTGGTGAGTTTTTTGAATTCATGCGTAATGATAAACAATTTTATTACGCTGCTGATGAAGCGGGTAAACAACGTTACTTAGATGAAGCTGTTGCTTTAATTGATGATATGGAAGGACGTTTAGACAGTTTATTTTTAACCAAACCTAAAGCTAAGCTAAAGGTTAAAGCGGTTGAAGCTTTTAGAGAACAATCTTCAGGTAAAGCTTTTTATCAACAGCCTGCACCTGATGGCTCTCGTCCAGGGGTTTATTATGCCAACCTTTACGACATGCAAGCGATGCCAACATATCAGATGGCTGCACTGGCTTATCATGAAGGAATACCAGGTCATCATATGCAAATAGCCATTAAGCAAGAGCTTACAAATATTCCAAAATTTCGTAAATTTGGTGGTTACACGGCTCACACAGAAGGTTGGGGTTTGTACTCAGAAATGATCCCGAAGGAAATTGGTTTATACCAAGACCCTTATTCTGATTTTGGTCGTTTAGCTATGGAGTTATGGAGAGCTTGTCGTTTAGTCGTTGATACCGGTATTCATACACAGAAATGGACGCGAGCTCAAGGTATTGAATATTATGTAGCAAATACGCCAAATGCTAAGTCTGACGCTGTAAAAATGGTAGAGCGCCATGTTGTTATGCCGTCACAAGCAACCGCATATAAAATTGGCATGTTAAAAATTATTGAATTACGAGAGAAGGCTAAAGTCGAACTTGCTGAGAAATTTGATATTCGTGAGTTTCATGATGTGGTACTTCGTAATGGTCCAGTACCTTTAAATGTTTTAGCCCAATTGGTTGATACCTATATAGCAAATAAAAAAGCTTAAGTTAAAGTGTTATTGCAGTAAAAAATCTTTATAAAAGAGAAGTGCCGTTTGGTACTTCTCTTTTTTATGGGGATTAGGTAAATACCTATTGATAATAATCAGACGTTAATTTATTTTTCTAGGAATAACCCGATCTTTATTTAATTTGTAAGCAACTTTTACCCTTAATGCGTAAAATTTATAATTTGCCGAGATAAGCGCTATTCCCTTTGATTAACAGTTGTTATAATGTCGAAAAATAACGTAGTTTAAATTCTTTTTAGAGGTTTTGTGGATGTCGGAAGCTGAAAAACGCCCAACAAATTTTATTCGTCAAATTATCGATGCGGATCTTGAAAGTGGTAAACATTCGAGTGTGCAAACTCGTTTCCCACCTGAGCCCAATGGTTTTTTACATATTGGCCATGCGAAAGCAATTTGTTTGAATTTTGGTATTGCTCAAGATTACCAAGGTTTATGTAATTTACGCTTTGACGATACAAACCCTGAAAAGGAAGACATCGATTACGTACACTCTATTGAAGCTGACGTAAAATGGTTAGGCTTTGAATGGTCTGGAGAGACTCGTTATTCCTCTCAATATTTTGATAAATTGCACGGCTTTGCTGTTGAATTAATCGAAAAAGGTTTGGCGTATGTTTGCTTCTTAACGGGTGATGAAGCACGTGAATACCGTGGTTCATTAAAAGCACCGGGAAAGAATAGTCCACACCGTGATAGCAGTGTTGAAGATAACCTAGCGCTGTTTGATAAAATGAAAAATGGTGAGTTCAAAGAAGGCGAATGTGTTCTGCGTGCGAAAATTGATATGACATCAAGTTTTATGTGTTTGCGTGATCCGATTCTTTATCGCGTGCGTTTCGCGCATCATCATCAAACGGGCGATAAATGGTGCATTTATCCGATGTATGATTTTACTCATTGTTTATCTGATGCCATTGAAGGTGTTACCCATTCACTTTGTACGCTAGAGTTTCAAGATAACCGTCGGCTATACGATTGGGTGCTTGAAAACGTATCTATTGATGTTATTCCACATCAGTATGAATCTTCGCGTTTGAACCTTGAATACACAGTAATGAGTAAACGTAAACTTCATACATTAGTTGAAGAAAAATTAGTTAATGGTTGGGACGATCCCCGTATGCCAACCATTGCTGCATTTCGCCGTCGTGGTTATACGCCAGGATCATTGCGTGAATTTACCAAACGCATCGGTGTGACTAAAATGGACAATACCGTTGAAATGGGGGTGTTAGAAGCTTGTATTCGTGAAGACTTAAACGATAATGCGCCACGTGCAATGGCGGTACTTGACCCGATTAAGTTGGTCATCGAAAACTACCCAGCGGGACAAGTAGAAGAATTAAACGTCAAAAATCATCCAAGTGATGATGAACAAGGTACTCGCATTGTGCCTTTTGCTGCAGAACTTTACATTGAAGCGGAAGATTTTCGTGAAGAAGCCAATAAGAAATATAAGCGTTTAGTGCTTGATAAAGCCGTTCGTTTACGTGGTGCTTATGTTGTTACTGCGACACGTTGTGATAAAGACAGCGAAGGTAATGTAACCACAGTT
Organism: Colwellia sp. MB3u-41; assembly: GCF_014076845.1. Taxonomy (GTDB): domain Bacteria; phylum Pseudomonadota; class Gammaproteobacteria; order Enterobacterales; family Alteromonadaceae; genus Colwellia_A. The sequence continues at coordinate 71,011 of NZ_JACGUT010000075.1, read as the reverse complement.
TACGGTAACTATAATGCTGATACTTTAGGTAAAAATCCTGAAGATGGTACTAAGCCTAAAGGGGTTATTCATTGGGTTGCTGCTGAGCAATCAATTGATGCTGAAATTCGTTTATACGACCGTTTATTTAACGTGCCAAACCCTGCAGCTGAAGAAGACTTTCATCGTGTGATGAATGAAGGTTCATTAATTACTATTAGTCACGCTAAAGTAGAACCTTCACTGGTCAATGCGAAACCTGAACAAGCCTTTCAATTTGAACGTCAAGGATATTTTTGTCGCGACAATAAAGACTCACAAGGTGACAAGCTTGTGTTTAACCGTACGGTAGGTTTACGCGATACTTGGGCTAAAATGGATAACTAATTAGCCACTTGGTTATAGTAAAAACCTTTATATACCGTAGGAAACTTACTGGGATATAAAGGTTTTTTTTCAGTTGATTTTTGCTAAAAATTAACACGTTGTTACAGGGTAAAGCCGTTAATACTAATAATCATGCTTCACCTTGTCATAGTGTCTGACTAGCGCGTTGCCGCTTTCATTTGTTGAACAAAACTTGTTAATGCCGCTAACATGGCTTGGCTATCATCAAGATTATTTTCAATGATTTTAACTACGGCTGAACCGCTTATCGCGCCAGCGGCACCTGTAGCTAAGGCCGCTTTAACTTGTTCTGGGTTAGAAATACCAAATCCTATCACCCCTGGTGAGGCATTATTTGCTTTTAGCTTTTCAATTAAATGAATCGCAGGATTAGCCTCACCTATCGATGTACTGTTAGAAGTATCCATACCCGTTACACCCGCACGACTTAATACGTAAGTGTAGCCGTAGCTGTACTGTGCAACCTGTTTTAATGTTTCTTCACTGCCGTTAGGCGGCGCTATAAATATTGGCGCAACACCATATTTTAAGGCGGCCTCACGAAAGGGAGCACTTTCACGCAAAGGTAAATCGGCAATTAACACCGAATCAACACCAGCAGCAGCCATATCTTTATAAAAAATATCAATACCACGAGCAAAAACTAAATTCCCATAAAGTAATAAACCGATAGGGATTTGAGGCGCGTAAGCGCGAACTTTTGCTAAAATAGTTAAGCAAGCATCTGTGTCTACTCCTGCGTTCAGTGCGCGCAGTGCTGCTTTTTGAATGGTAATACCGTCGGCACTTGGGTCTGAAAATGGGATACCTAACTCTAACGCATCGGCGCCAGCATCGATTAATGCTTTGATTATTTCAAATGATTGCTCAAGGTTTGGATCGCCTATTGTCACAAATGGAATAAAAGCGCCTTGATTTTTTTTTGCTAATTGATCAAAAGTTTGCTGATAACGTGTGGTGATCTGCTGGTTTGACGTTGCGTCTAAGCTCATTATGCTTCTCCTTGATTTTTTTTGTCTTCTTCAGCTTGTAACACTGTTTGCACATGCGCTAAATCTTTGTCACCTCGCCCTGATAAATTAACAAGGAATACCGTTTCCTCGGTAACTGCTTCTGCCATTTTAATGGTGTGGGCAAGGGCATGAGACGGCTCAAGCGCTGGAATAATACCTTCATTCATTGCTAACAGTTTAAAAGCTGCTAACGCTTCATCGTCATTAATGGGCACATATTGAGCACGCCCCGTATCTTTTAAAAATGCATGCTGAGGACCCACCGCTGGGTAGTCTAGACCTGCTGAAACCGAGTATGATTCCTCAATTTGCCCTGACTTGTCTTGCATAATATAAGTATAATTTCCATGTAACATGCCTTTTGTTCCCGCAACTAATGTAGCGCCATGCTGGCTGGTGTCTACACCTTTGCCACCCGCTTCAACACCAATTAATTTAACGCTGCTTTCTTTAATAAAATCATGGAAAATACCAATGGCATTCGAACCACCACCGACACAAGCAATGACATAATCAGGTAAGCGACCTTCTTGTTTAAGGATTTGCTGTTTGGCTTCCTCGCCAATCATTTTTTGAAATTCACGAACGATAGTTGGAAACGGGTGAGGCCCCGCAGCTGTGCCTAGTAGGTAATGAGCATTTTCATAGTTTGCAGACCAGTCACGCAACGCTTCATTAACGGCATCTTTTAAGGTACCTGAGCCTGCAGTAACAGGAATAACTTCTGCTCCCATTAATTTCATGCGAAATACATTAGGTTGTTGACGTTCACAGTCTAATGCGCCCATGTAAACCCGACATTTTAAACCTAATAATGAACAAGCGATAGCTGAAGCAACGCCGTGTTGCCCAGCACCTGTTTCGGCAATAACTTCTGTTTTACCCATACGTTTGGCGAGTAATGCTTGGCCAAGTACTTGATTGGTTTTATGTGCGCCGCCATGCAATAAGTCTTCGCGTTTTAAATATATTTTAGCGAGTGGGTTTTTACATAAATTACGGGTTAAGGTCAGTGGTGTTGGACGACCCGCGTAATTTGTTAAAAGATCATTAAACTCGGTTAAGAAACTTTCGTCTTGTTGTGAGTCAATAAATGCCTGTTCTAATTGTTCAAGGGCAGGTACTAATAATTCTCCAACAAACATGCCACCAAATTCGCCAAAATAGGCTGGTAAAGTTGCTTTTACTTGGGGCGTCGCTTGTTTAATTGTTTGGTCTGTCATTTTCTTTATTCCTAATGCTTTATACGAGTTACATGAATTAAGTGAGTTATTTATAGCTTATAAATATTCACTTAATTTGTGTGTTCGGTCTTATTAATAGTGTCTAATGCCGGCGAAAACCTGTTGAAGTTTTTCGCGGCTTTTAACGCCTGGGCTTGTTTCAACGCCTGAGTTGAGATCTAAACCGAATAAATCTAGTGTTGTTTTCTGGCTAACCGCCTGCGCTATATTATCGATAGACAACCCGCCCGCTAGAAAACAATGGCTTAAGTCTTGCCCAGAATCGGCTAACGCTCGCCAATTAAAGGTTTCACCACTGCCGGCATTTTTGCCGTCTAAGACATAAAACTGCGCATTACTCATCAACTCAGGTACTTCGTCTTCGACCGGCAAAGCTTTCCAACTTTGGCAGCCTTTTGGAAGTAATGGTTGCAAAGAAGCGATATATTGTTGAGTTTCATTGCCATGAAGTTGCACCGCAAATAAGTTTAGCTTGTGTGCAAGTTTCGCCACTTCTTCAATGGCATGATTAACAAACACGCCAACGTAACGTAAAGAGGGAACCTGCTCGACAATTATTTTTGCTTGTTGTTCGTTAACATACCTTGGCGACTTTTCAGCGAAAATTACCCCCCCAAATTGTGCGCCGGCATCAACAGCACTTTGGGCATAGTCAACGTGTGTTAAGCCGCAGACTTTATTATTGCCATAAATGAGTTTACGACAAGCTAAATCAATATCATCTTCTGCCATGATTGAACTCCCCACTAAGAAGCCATCAACCGCAGGCGCTAACTCACGAACTTGCTCGTTAGTATAAATACCCGATTCAGAAATTATGATGCGATCAGCGGGCAATGTGGGGGCATAATCAAAGGTTCGAGCGATATCGGTGGATAAATCGCGTAAATCTCGGTTGTTAATACCAATGAGTTTCGCGCCTAAATCAATGGCTCGGTCGCGCTCTTCATCGTTGGATATTTCAGTTAAGACCGCTAAATTATATTGTTCAGCAATAACCGATAAGTCTTTATATTCTTGGTCAGATAAAACACTGAGCATTAATAATATTGCATCAGCACCGTAATATCGTGCTAAATAGACTTGGTAAGCATCAACGAAGAAATCTTTATTAAGTACCGGACAATTTACCGAGTCAGTCACGATTTTTAAATACTCAAAAGTACCTTGAAAGTATTTTTCATCGGTTAAGACAGAAATAGCGGCGGCATACTTGTCATAAATTTGGCAAATAGCTTTAGGGTCAAAATCTTTGCGTATTAAACCTTTTGACGGAGAAGCCTTTTTACACTCTAAAATAAACCCAGCATGCGCGTGGCCTTGTTTTCTATCAAGTGCGGCATACATATCTTTTTGAGTCGGAATTAAGGTGTCAATAAATTCACTCAATGGAAAATCAATTTTACGTTGCGCTATTTCGATACGTTTATCAGCAACAATTTTTTCTAATACATTTGCCATGTTATGCCATTGCCTTTGAGTCTGAATTTGAGTTTGAAATCACGACCATGTTTTCTAAAGTCGTTAATGCTTTACCTGAAGCTAATACTTCACTTGCCATCTTAGCGGCTACTTTTAAATCACTCGCTTTATCATGTAGATATAATAATGCGGCGCAATTAATAATGACGGCGGCATTATGAGCAGGATTGCCATTACCGCTAAGAATGGCGCGAATATATTCGGCATTTTCTTGTGGCGTACCACCTTTAATATCTTCTAACGTGTAACTTGCTAAACCAAAATCAGCAGGAGAAATTGTCCGCGTTGTACACTCTCCCTTTGCTATCTCGCTAATTTGTGTATTGCCGTGTAGGGCAATTTCATCTAAACCACTCCCGTGAACGACCCAGCCACGTTTAACCCCCGTTAACAGTAAACTTTTTGCCATAACATCGATAAGCGCTGGTGTGTAAACACCGAGTAGCATAGTGCTAGGTGAAGCGGGATTTACTAATGGCCCTAATATATTAAATAAAGTGCGCACCCCCATAGATTTTCTAACTGGAGCTGCATGTTTAAAACCCGGGTGATAAGCCGGCGCATATAAGAAACATAAATTTGTTTGCGCTAAACACGCACTTGCTGTTGCTGGCGACATCATCAGATTTACGCCAAATGCTTCAAGTAAATCTGCGGAGCCAGACATGCTAGAAACACTTCGGTTACCGTGTTTTGCCATTTTTAAACCACATGCCGCAGCTAATATTGCCGCGGTAGTTGATATATTAATGGTATTCGCGCCATCGCCACCGGTACCTACACAGTCAGCGACGTTATTTTCTTGCTGCGGAAATGGTGTTGCTGAGCCTCTTACCGCTAAGGCCGCACCTGAAATTTCGTTAGCCGTTTCACCCTTTATTTTTAAGGCAGTTAATACGCTCGCTAACAGTACGGGCTCAACTTCACCTTTGATCATATTTTTAAAAAAATCTTCAGCTTCAGTCTGGCTAATATCATTTCCGTCAACGAGTTTTTGTAAAATTTTACTCATAAGAACCTTCCGCTGCTTTCTGTGATGAGGCCAGTAAATAGTCAATGGTTTGTGCTAATAACGTGCCGCCATAAGTCGTTAGAATTGACTCTGGATGAAATTGAAATCCTAAAGCGACATCCGCTTTATGCTCAATGGCCATCGGTAAGTTGATTTGTTCAGGTGTTATATATTCAGCAATAATATCAATGGTATTAGGGACCTCACTTGCGATTAGTGAATGGTAGCGAGCCACAGGTAGAGGATAATTTATCTTATCAAAAACACCCGTTTGACGATGGGTAATGCTAGAGGCTTTACCATGGACAATTTCAGGTGCACGGACAACTTTACCGCCGTAGTGTTCAACTAAAGCTTGATGACCTAAACAAATACCTAATATGGGATATTTACCGGCGCATTTGGCAATTAATGCCATTAAACAGCCTGCCTTACTGGGTTCACCTGGGCCAGGCGATAATACCAATAATACCTGGCCAGTCGATTTTTGCATTTGTTCAAAGATAAAATCTGCTGATAGGGTATTTCGATATATGGTTGGTTCAAACCCTAAACATTGAAATTCATCGACCAAGTTGTAAGTAAAAGAATCAAGGTTGTCGAGCATGAAGATTTTAACCTTGCCATTAACACGGCTTTCTTGATGACTAGGCATGATTGTTCTCCTTGCACTTGTTGTTTAGGTTAGCGTCGTCGTTATTCTGGGCTGCACTAATCTTAACCGTGAACAGTTCTGCATGTTGGATGGCATTAATGACTGCTTGCGCTTTTTGTTTGGTTTCATTGGCTTCTGACTGTGGATCTGAGTCGTAAACAACACCGGCACCCGCTTGAACATGCGCTATACCGTGTTTTACAAAAGCAGAACGTATAACAATACAGGTATCCATTTCACCGTCACCAGTTAAATAACCAACCGCGCCGCCATAACTACCGCGACGTTGGCCTTCTACTTCTCGAATTAATTGTGTCGCTTTTACTTTTGGCGCACCCGATAAAGTGCCCATATTCATACAAGCTTGATAAGCGTGCAGGGCATCAAGGTCAAGCGCTAAAGTACCGCAAACTCTAGACACTAAATGCATTACATGAGAGTAACGGTCAACTTTAAGTAAGTCAGCAACATAGCGAGTACCTGCTTGACTAACGCGGGCAATATCGTTGCGGGCTAAATCAACCAGCATAGTGTGCTCGGCTAACTCTTTTTTATCTAAACGTAGTTCGAGTTCAATTCGACTGTCTAAATCAAGCGAAATTGAACCATCTTTATTGAGTCCGCGTGGACGTGTTCCTGCTATTGGGTAAATTTCTACTTGACGATTTTTATGTTGATATTTTAAGGCAGATTCTGGAGAGGCGCCAAAAATACAAAAGTCGCTATCTTTCAGGTAAAACATATAAGGGCTAGGGTTACTTTGTTTTAACGCTTTATAAGCATTTAAGGTATTTGAGCACTTTAGCGAAAAGGTACGTGAGGGTACCACTTGAAAAATATCACCAGCGCGAATATTTTCTTTTAATTGATTAACCGTGTCACAGAATTGTTGATCTGAGATATCGCTAATAACCTCATTTTTTTCAATCTGTTTGTCGTGAGGTACTTCTTGAGCAATATATTGCTGGGCCAAGATATTTTTTATATCAGCTAACCGTTGACGAATAGTCACAAGATTATTATTGGCATCTTCTCCTGAGAAAATATTACCGATAACTTCAGTTGATTGCGCTTCATGATCAATAACTACAACGGTTTCAGCTAAATAGTAGACAAAGTCTGGACAGGTATTGTCGCCATTACTTACCGTCGGTAACTGCTCAGTCATCGACATCATATCAAACGCGAATACGCCACCTAAAAATATGGCAAAAGGGTGACGGTTGCTATTATCTAGTTTGTTGAATAAACGCAAACTTTGAAAAGGATTAATAGCGAGTAAGCGTGAATTTTCATCAAGTTGTTGAGTTAATTCGGGGAAAACAGCGTTAAGTATTTTATCTTTAACGGTTAACGTCGCGTGTGCAGCGAGTTGCTGCTGCGCAAACTCAAGGGCAGCTTGTCCATTGTTAGTTAATGCTTCAAAAGTGACAATATTACCATGACAGGTAATTTTTAATGCCGCATCGGTGAGTAATAAGCTTTTTAATTGATGTTTTTTATCAATTTCAGCAGATTCTAATAATAAGTTATTGTCGCTGTTTTGGCTTAACTGGTGAAATATCGCCAAGGGATCGGTCTGATATTTTACGGTTTCTGACAGGGTGCTAACACTGCCAGTTTGCTTATCTATTGTAAGCATATTCTGAGGGTTCATATTCTTTCCTAGCTTTTAACGTCTAATTTTAATTAATGGTCAACCTGCATAGATAGGCAGTAGCCACCATATAAACCAACTTTTAACACGGGTTGTAATCATTATTTTTCTCTCAAAGTTCTTTAGCGATATGCTAAAAAGTAAAAAGCCCACTTATCTCTAAAATAAGCAGGCTTTTTGAATTTTTACGTACAAGTAAACATCACAACCCACTTATGTAGAGTTATGCCACCAAAAAATCATCAAAATAGTTTGTTTTACTTGTATCATTATTGTCTTCATCTCAGTAAAATTGCATGAGCAATTAATTCCCCTATAGAAGAACCGATTATGACTGTATTGTCAACCTCTGATTTAGCTGATTATTATAGCCTGCGGGTTGATTTACACAGCCATACAAAATGTTCTGACGGAACCTTAACGCCGCAAGAGCTTGTTGAACGGGCGGTAAACTTCCAATTGAATGTTTTAGCCATTACTGACCATGACACGGTAAAAGGTTTATCTATAGCTAAAGATTATATTTTAGAAAAAAATCATCCATTAACATTAGTAAGCGGTATTGAAATATCAACCAGTTGGCATGGTTTTGAAATTCATATTGTTGGTCTTAATATTGATGTTAACAATATTGAGTTACAAACCTTAATTAGTCGCCAACAAGCAGCAAGAGAGTTACGAGCAACCAGCATGGGTGAAAAACTGACAAAGTGTGGTTTCCCAGGTATTTATCAACAAGCGAAAGATTTAGCGGGCGAAGGCTCTATTACCCGCGCACACTTTGCTAAAATATTATTACAAGAAGGGCATGTTGATCATATGCAAAAAGCCTTTGATAAATATATTGGCAAAGGGCAACGTGCTTTTGTAAAGCCAACGTGGTGTTCTATTGAAGAGGCGGTTGCGGCTATTCATCATGCTGGCGGTAATGCTGTTATTGCGCATCCAGTTAGATATGACTTATCAACCAAATGGTTACGTCGTTTAGTGGTGCAGTTTAAAGCCGCAAAGGGTGATGGTTTAGAAATAGTATTACCGCAAATGGCTAACGAACAACGAAAATTAATGCTAAGCTTTTGTTTAGAATATGATTTACATGCGTCTATGGGCTCCGACTTTCATTATCCAACCCGATGGAGTGATTTAGGCCGTAATTTACGCATGCCAGATACAGTAAAGCCTATTTGGGATCTTTGGCATTAACATTAACACCTGCACTGGAGTAAACTTATGAGTCAGTTTTTTTATGTACACCCAGATAATCCGCAAGGTCGTTTGATGAAGCAAGCGGCGGCAATTATCCAACAAGGTGGTGTTATCGTTTATCCTACCGATTCAGGATATGCTTTAGGTTGCCATATCGGTGACAAAAAAGCGCTTGAGCGTATTTGTAATATCCGAAATATCGGCAAAGATCACAATTTTACACTGGTGTGTCGTGATTTATCTGAATTATCTGAATATACCCGTGTGGATAACAGCGCTTATCGGTTATTAAAAAGTAATACCCCAGGCCCATATACTTTTATTTTTAAAGGTTCAAAAGAAGTGCCAAAGCGCTTATTAAACCCTAAAAAGAAGACCATCGGTATTCGTGTACCTGATAATGCCATTGTGCAAGCTTTATTGGCTGAGCTACAAGAACCTATTATGTCGACAACGCTAATAATGCCGGGTGAAGAACGAGCTGAATATGACCCTGAGCATATCCGTGATATTTTAGAGCACCAAGTTGATTTAATTATTAATGGCGGGCATTTAGGTGAGCACCCAACAACCGTGATTGATTTTTCTGAAGATGAAGTGAATATTATTCGGGTGGGTGAAGGAGACCCAACACCTTTTGAATAACATGACCTTGTCAGTGGTAAATAAACAGTGAGTCAGCCCGCTAGTCAACATAAAGCCAACCTACCTCGTGATATGGTGCAGCAGGTTTTACCCTTAGCATTGATCCGTGGTGAAGTTGTGGTAAACAAGCCACAAGACTTATTTATTCCGCCCGATGCCTTAGAAGTTATTTTAGAGTCGTTTGAAGGGCCGCTTGATTTATTGCTATACCTTATTAGAAAACAAAAATTTGATATTCTCGATATGCCTATTGCGCCCATTACCACACAATACATGCAATATATTGAATTAATGAAAGAAATTAAAATGGAATTAGCGGCCGAATACTTAGTCATGGCCGCCATTTTGATGGAAATTAAATCACGCTTATTATTACCTAAACAAGCGGTAGTTGAAGAAGACGAAGACCCTCGCGCCGAATTAGTGCGTCGCTTGCAAGAATATGAAGTGATTAAAAATGCGGCGCAGCAACTTGATGGAATTCCTCGACTCGAACGTAATACTTTTCAAGCGAGTGTTGAATTGTCTGAAGACTTTCAAACGGCTGTTTTTCAAGCGGATGTTGAGTTAAATGAGTTGGTGAGTGCGCTTCAAGGCATACTTAAACGAACCAAAGCGCTTGAACACCATCGTATTGAAAAGGAATTTTTGTCAACCAGAGAACGAATGTCTGCGATACTCGCGCACTTAAAACGTGCAGCGACAACAGCTAACGCTTTTGTTGAATTTAGCGCGCTATTTTCCGTGCAAGAAGGTCGACAAGGTGTCGTGGTCACTTTTTTAGCTATTTTAGAGCTGATCAAAGAAAGTTTGATAGAATGCATGCAAACAACCATCTTTGGTCAATTAAGAGTGCGTTTACCCGCATGACAACAAGTGAACAAGCCATATTATCGAAACTTATTGAAGCGGCTTTTTTTGTTAGTGATGGGCCTCTGAGCGTTAAGCAAATTAAAGTAGAGTTGTTAGTTAATTATCAAGTCACTCACCAGCAAATTCGTGATGTGATCAACCAATTGGTGATAAAATATAAACATTCAGGCATTAATTTGGTGCAGGTGGCTTCAGGTTACCGGTTTGAAACAATTAATGAACTTAATGAAGATCTAGCTTTATTTGTCGCTAAGCTCACTAAAGAAAAAGCGCCTAAGTATTCTCGGGCACTTTTAGAAACACTTGCACTTATTGCGTATAAACAGCCAATAACACGCGGCGAAATAGAAGATATTCGCGGAGTCGCGGTAAGTAGTTATATAATGAAAACATTGTTAGAACGAAACTGGGTAAAAGTGGTTGGTAACAAAGAAGTGCCCGGTAGGCCTTCATTATATGCAACCACCAAAGTGTTTTTAGATTATTTTTCATTAACATCATTAAGCCAGTTACCCGATTTATTGCCTATGGCTGATTTAGGCGTTATAGATAGACCTACTCAAGAAGTGGTTTAGTTATAGCAACAGCACCGTATTGATAGAAATATATAAACACTATTTATTATAGAGCCAGCAACGTAGCGGTAAATACCGTGAAGTTACTGATGTAAAGAGAGTTAAACCCCATGTCTGAAAAATTACAAAAAGTCCTTGCCCGTGCCGGTAAAGGCTCACGCCGTGAAATGGAAACCTTTATTAGTGCTGGTCGTATCAGTATTGATGGAAAAACCGCTTTTTTGGGTGACCGCATCGAAGGAACCGAGCAAATACGTCTCGATGGTCATATCGTCAAGTTAAAACCTAAAGAAGACGACTTATGTCGTGTCATTATGTACAACAAGCCTGAAGGCGAAATGTGTACCCGTAAAGATCCTGAAGGCCGCCCAACGGTTTTTGATCGTTTACCTCCTTTAGAAAATAGTCGCTGGGTTGCCGTTGGTCGTTTAGACATCAATACCTCGGGTATGTTGTTATTCACTACAGACGGTGAACTTGCTAATCGTTTAATGCATCCTTCACAAAAAGTTGAACGTGAGTATGCCGTACGTGTTTTTGGCGACGTTAATGAAGCCATGCTGCAAACATTGCGTGCGGGTGTTAAATTAGAAGATGGGCCGGCTAAGTTTCAAAAAATCACTTATAAAGGTGGCGAAGGCCGTAATCATTGGTTTCATGTTGTGCTCTCTGAAGGACGAAACCGTGAAGTTCGTCGTTTATGGGAAAGTCAAGAAGTTCAAGTCAGTCGTTTAATTCGTGTTCGCTATGGTGACATGGAAATGAAGCGCCAATTACCTAATGGTGGTTGGACAGAGTTAGCGTTACCTGAAGTGAACTATTATCGTAAATTAGTGAATCTGCCGGTAGAAACGCAAAGTAAAGTAAAAGTGGATGAAAAAGTGATGGATAACGCTAAAAGTCGTCGTATTCGCCGCTCAGTCAAAAAACATCAACAAAGAAGTCAACAAGCAACACGTCGTCGTCGTTAGTTGTAAGGGATCAATAACTTGAATAAAACATACATAGAAGATCATGCCTCATTGGTAACGCTTTGTCAGAAGCTTGCAAAAGCAGACTTTTTGGCAATAGATACCGAATTTGTTCGTACGCGTACCTTGTATCCTAAATTAGGTCTTATTCAAGTGAATGACGGGGAAAATTTAGCGCTAATTGACCCCGTTGCTATAGATGACTTATCACCTTTTTGGCAGTTATTAACCGATGAAAATATTTGTAAGGTTTTACATGCCTGTTCAGAAGATTTAGAGGTTTTTCTAACCGCTGCCAATTGTCGTCCTGTTAACTTAATTGACAGCCAAATAATGATGTCGTTCCTCGGACATGGTTTGTCGATGGGGTACGCGGCTATGGTGAATCATTATTTAGACATTGAAGTTGATAAATCAGAATCAAGAACTGATTGGATGAAGCGTCCTTTAAGTGCTAAGCAACTTGATTATGCACAAGCTGATGTTGAGTATTTATTTCAACTTTACCCGCGTATTCACCATGAGCTCGAACAAGCCGGTTGGCTTGATGCGGCTAAAGAAGAAAGTGAGCTGCTGATTGAGAAAAAGTTCACCCCCATTGATGAAAGTAAACTATATCGTAATATCAAGTTAAGCTGGAAGCTTAGCCCTAAGCAACTCTATATATTGCAGTATTTAGCCAGCTGGCGTTTTCAGCAAGCCAAAAGTCGTGATATGCCGATAGGGTTTATTGCCAAAGACCATACCTTGTTCGCGTTAGCCGTACATAACCCAAGTAACGTGGGCAGTATGGCAAACCTTGAAGGTGTTGAAATGTTAGATGTTCGACATAAAGGTAAATCAATGCTGATGGTGTTGAAAAGAGCAGAACAAGAAGATTGTGGAGAATATCCAGAGAAGATCCTACGGCTTGATGAATACCCAGGTTACAAACAAATATTTAAAAAAGTAAAAAATTTCGTTGCTGAACAAGCTCAAAAGATTGACGTTTCACCCGAGAATTTAGCGTCTAAAAAACAAATCAATCAATTTTTGTCAACGCACTTTGCTTTAACGAATGCGCCTGAATATAGCCAATCCATTGATATATTATCGGGCTGGCGTAAAGTACTGTTTGGTGACCAATTAACAGAATTCGCCAATAATGATTTTAAATAAAAATATCTATAAGACACTTTTAACCCTTGAACTATAAACATAGGTCTCCTTTATGCTGTGTACCATTTATAAAAGTACTAAAAAAGCCCAAACATATCTTTTTGTTAAACAACGTAATGACTTTTCTGCTGTGCCAGCACCCTTAATGTTGATTTTTGGTAAACCTACACTTGTTACTGTGATGAATTTAGCCAATAAAGAAAAACTTGCTTTAGCAGACATTGAAAAAGTTAAAGCAAATTTAAATGAACAAGGGTTCTATCTGCAACTGCCTCCGCCTGTGGAGAACTTACTTGATCAACACAAAGAAGAAATGAATTTAGAAAACAACAAAAAAGATGAAGGAGCGTAGCATGACTCTATTGTTTGAAATCAATAAATACAGCACATTCATTGTGTTTTCTTTATTACTTAGTTTAATCAATCCTGCGCAGGCCTCAACTAAAGAATTGACGGAAGCAGGTTTTGAAAAATATGTTGTAGCTCTCAAAAAAGAAGCGTTAACCAAGGGTTATAATACAGCGTTCATTAACCGTGCCTTTTCAAAAGTTAAATTTCATCAACGTGCGGTAAAGGCCGATCGCTCTCAACCTGAAAAAGTTGAAACCTTAGATACCTATTTACCAAAACGTGTACCCGATTGGAAAATAAAAAAAGCGCGTGTAATGTACAAAAAACATTTACCTTTGTTAACTGAAATAGCTAAGAAATATCGTGTTCAGCCCCGCTTTATTGTTGCTTTATGGGGACTAGAAACTAATTTTGGTAAAATCATGGGTAACTATAATGTTATTTCTGCGCTTACAACGTTAGCGTATGAAGGTCGTCGCGAAGTCTTTTTTAAAAAACAACTGTGGGCCGCGTTAACTATTGTTCAACAAGGACATGTTAGTGTTGAAAATATGAAAGGTTCTTGGGCGGGGGCCATGGGGCAAAATCAGTTTATGCCAACGTCGTTTTTAGCTTATGCTGTCGATGGAAACGGTGATGGTAAAAAAGATATTTGGAGAAATCCGGTGGATGTATTTTCATCAATGGCAAACTATCTTAAAAAAGAAGGTTGGAACGACGAATTAACCTGGGGTAGGCAGGTTAAATTACCACTAGATTTTGATACATCGTTGGCGATCCCTAAAAATACGGGCAGCCGAAAAAACTGGTTAAAAGCTTGGACAAGAACAGAAAAAACCTTAGCACAATGGCAAAGTCTCGGTATCAGGCGTGCAGACGGTACTCATTTGCCTAAAGTTGATGTGAAAGCAGCGCTGGTATTTCCTGATGATGAAAATGGCCGAGTTTATTTAGCTTATAATAATTACAAGAGTTTAATGCACTGGAATTTGTCATATTACTTTGTGAGTTCTGTGGGACATTTATCAGATCGAATAAAATTTCCACCTATTCAATAAGTAGAACGGGTCTATATTCAATATAATGCTATTTTGATCAATTAAGGTTACAGAGTGCAATGAGAAAAAATTTCAAGAATAAAGCGCTTGATTGATCCCGACACGGATGTTGGTAAATAGAGCAATGCAGGAGTAACTTGCCGAGCAATAGCTGGCTATTGGGATTGAAAGTAACGAAGTTCTTGGGTATTTAGACCCCTATGAAAATGTTAACTTAATTCGTACCATTGGTATAAGTAAAAGAGAAAATATTTATGAGCGAACAAGCTCCTTTTTGGCAAACCAAAAAATTAGAAGAAATGAGTCGACCTGAGTGGGAATCTCTTTGCGATGGTTGTGCTAAATGCTGTCTAAACAAATTTATTGACGACGATGAAACAACGCAGGATACAGAGTTATTACCTACAACTTATATCAACGAAGGTGAGCAGATTCATTACACGAATATTGCTTGCCATTTATTGAATGAGAAAAGTTGTCAATGTTCAAAGTATGAACAACGCACGACATTAGTACCCGATTGTGTGCGTTTAACACAAGAAAACTTAGACGGTGTTTTTTTTATGCCGCCCAGTTGTACTTACCGTCGTTTAAAAGAAGGTCGAGGAATGCCTTCTTGGCATCCATTACTTAATAACGGTAAAAAGTCCGCAATGCATAAAGCGGGTATGTCGGTGCGAGGAAAAATCGTTAAAGATGATGATGTAGCAATAGAATATTTTGAAGATTATATTGTCTCATGGCCCCTAAATGATATTGATTAAGTTAATTCTTTTTCCTCTTATTTAAAGACGCCAAGTAATTTTGGCGCTCTTGTTACTTCTCTTTACCTGAAATCTAGTCTCTTTGTAATGCAAAAAAAGATGTGCTAACACCGGGCTTTTTATGGAATAAATATTCTGATGTACGGGTAAAAAACTGTAAATGTCAGTTAGACAAAGCGGATCATTTAAGTCAATACTTTGATCGTGAAACAGATGAAGTGATGGCTAGATTTGCCAAGCAGGCTTATGCTGATTTTATTGATCATGGCGATATAAAACGTTTAATCACACAATTAGAGCAACAACGAGAAAAAGTATTTAATGGCGCTGAAATCAATACAGTCTTTTAATTTTATTTAAAATAGATAATCAATTAAAATCTTTTGCTTAATTTAAAAAAATTCAATAGCATACCTTCAATAAATATTCACACCTTGTAAAAATACGAAAGTAGTGAATAGCCAATAATTCTTCTCATTCTCAGTAAAGTGAAATATACATGATCATTGACGGTAAGCAGGCAGCGGCTGATTTACGAAAAATATTAGCTATTGAAGTTGCAGAACTAAAAAAAGATAAGGGTATTGTACCTGGCTTAACGGTTGTGCTTGTTGGAGAGGATCCGGCAAGCGAAGTTTATGTCCGTAATAAAGTAAAGCAAACACGTGAAGTAGGTATGATTTCGAATGAAATTAAGTTACCTAGCGAGACAACACAATCACAATTATTAGAGCAACTGCAAGTGTTAAATAATGATGATGCGGTGCACGGAATATTAGTACAATTACCTTTACCTAAACATATTGACGAGAGTGTCATCATTGCCGCTATTACGCCTCATAAGGATGTTGATGGTTTTCATGCGATGAACGGTGGTCGTTTGTTAAATGGCGAGCAAGGTGGATTAGTTCCTTGCACACCGCAAGGCTGTATCATGCTAGCTAAAAAGCATTTAGGCGCAGATTTATCAGGGTTACATGCGGTGGTTATTGGCCGCTCGAATATTGTTGGTAAACCCGTCGCTTTATTACTCCTTCAAGAAAATTGTACTGTGACCATCGCCCATTCTCGAACTCAAAATTTAGCTGGTATTTGTCAGCAAGCTGATATTTTAATTGCTGCGGTAGGCCGCCCTAACTTTGTTCAAGCGAACTGGATAAAGCCAGGTGCAACAGTTATTGATGTGGGTATTAACCCTATCGAAGACGAAAAGGGGAAAAGTAAGCTTGTTGGTGATGTTGACTTTACGAGTGTTGAGCCTGTATGTGGTGCAATTACGCCTGTTCCAGGTGGCGTTGGACCGATGACAATTGCTTGTTTATTGAAAAACACCGTTGAAGCGGCAAGACTTAACGGTTAACTTAACTTCATATCATTGCTCGTTTTTGTGGGGTAGCAGCTTACGTTGAAAAACCAATAATGTGCTGTTGGTTTTTTTTATCCCTAAATATCGTTTTAATAATCGCTGCTCTAACTGACTCGGCGCTATTTGGTCAAAGCCATTTAGATGATAAAAGTAGCAAAGGGCTTCATCAGCAAAACAAAAAATATTCTGGCAATAATGTTGCAGTAGGACATGTTGGATAAGTTGTGTGGCTAATTTTTTCTGTCGGTGTGCTTGTTTTATTACTAAGGCATGTAAAAATAATTGTGGGTTATTTTTAACTATAGCCGAAACGATAACCGCACCAATAATTTCTGATGAAGACTTTATCAAATAAGTGTGATCAAAGCCGAGTAACCCTGCGCTATAGTGTTGTTGTTTATAAAAGCGCATCAATGATTTTTTATCACTTTTAGTGGCCGTAATAATAGTTATGTGCATAAGTGCTACTTATAACTCTTTTTATTATTATAAAATGAAAAACCAAGCATTTGCTTGGTTTTTTCTTTAATTTTTTATAGTCTAAGGGCTTTTTCACCACGTGCAATCCCGACACACCCTGAACGGACTGATTCAATGATTTCAGTTTCATTGGCGAGCGTATTGACAAAGGCATTAAGTTTTTCAGCATCACCCGTTAACTCTATGGTATAAACTTGCTTGCCAATATCAACAATAGAGCCCCTGAAAATGTCGGTTATACGCTTAACTTCAGTGCGCGACTTATCATTCATTGCCAAAACCTTGATCAGCAGCAGTTCACGTTCAACATGGCTACGTTCAGTTAAGTCGGTAATTTTAATAACGTCAATAAGCTTATTCACTTGTTTGACGATTTGTTCGAGTACTTTATCATCACCTCTTGTTGCTATAGTGATACGCGATAAACTTTGATCCTCAGTAGGGGCAACCGTTAAACTTTCAATATTGAATGCTCGTTGTGAAAATAAGCCAACAATACGTGATAAAGAACCGGGTTCGTTTTCTAATAGAACAGCTAAAATTCTGCGCATTATGCTTTCAC
Source organism: Colwellia sp. MB3u-41 (assembly GCF_014076845.1). Classification (GTDB taxonomy): domain Bacteria; phylum Pseudomonadota; class Gammaproteobacteria; order Enterobacterales; family Alteromonadaceae; genus Colwellia_A. Next base: position 53,552 of record NZ_JACGUT010000075.1, on the reverse strand, counting down.
TCCTTTTTTTATCCACATATCATCAATAGCGCCCAATCGTATCTGCATTGGGTAAACGTGTTCTTTTTCGTCAACTAATACATCGACAAAAACTAAGCGGTTTTTAATCGTAAATGCCTCGTTAAGTTTGTCCTCTAATTCATCTAAATGGTTTATTTGCATGCCCACATGCCCATAAGATTCAGCAAGTTTTACAAAGTCAGGAAGAGATTCCATATACGACGAAGAATGGCGACCTCCATAAACCATATCTTGCCACTGGCGAACCATACCTAAAGAACGATTGTTTAATGAAATAATAACCACGGGTAAGTTGTACTGTAAACAAGTTGAAAGCTCTTGAATATTCATTTGAATGGAGCCATCACCTGTTATGCAAATAACATGACTTTCAGGAAAAGCTAATTTAACGCCCATAGCTGCCGGTAAACCAAAGCCCATAGTGCCTAAACCACCGGAGTTTATCCATTGGCGAGGTTTAGCAAATGGGTAATATTGGGCAGCAAACATCTGATGTTGACCAACATCAGAGCAAACATAGGCCTCGCCTTGGGTAATCTTATACATGGCTTCAATAACCCGCTGTGGTTTTATTTGATCGCCCTCTTGTACATAACTTACGCGGTTAATTTCACGCCACTGATTAACCTCCTGCCACCAGTTGGCTCTTTCTTCTTTGTTGGGCTTAAAGTCTGTTGCGGTTAACTCATCTAATAATTGTTGTAATACTACATCAAGCAGCCCAACAACTGGAATATGAGCGTTTATCGTTTTTGAAATAGAGGTTGGGTCAATGTCTACATGAATAATCTTTGCATCAGGGCAAAATTTCTTCACGTTATTTGTCACACGGTCATCAAATCGAGCGCCAAGGGCAAGGATGAGATCAGCATTTGCCATCGTTTTATTCGCTTCAACAGATCCGTGCATTCCTAACATGCCAATGTAGTTTTTATGCGTCCCTGAAATCCCACCTAAACCCATTAAGGTATTCGTGATAGGAGCATCTAACTTCTCAACAAGCTCTGTTAACAACTCTGATGCATTAGCGATAATAATACCACCGCCTGCATAGACAACTAACTTCTTAGCTTCATAGATAGCTTTTACCGCTTTTTTAATTTGTTTATGGTGACCTTTAATACTAGGATTGTACGATCGCATTTTCACATCAGTCTCAATATGAAATTCACCCATACTCGTAGGCATTAATAAGTCTTTAGGTAGCTCAATGACCACAGGTCCAGGTCTTCCTGTACTCGCAATATAAAAAGCTTTAGCAATAATATTAGGGATTTCTTCTACGACTCTGCAGTTGAAGCTATGTTTAACGATTGGGCGAGAACAGCCAACAATATCGGTTTCTTGAAAAGCATCATCACCAATAAGTGTTGAAGGAACTTGCCCTGAAAGTACGACCATTGGAATTGAATCCATGTAAGCGGTGGCAATTCCTGTTATACAGTTTGTAGCTCCCGGCCCCGATGTTGCTAACACTACACCCACTTCGCCAGTGGCTCGAGCGAAGCCATCAGCCATATGCGTTGCGGCTTGTTCATGACGTACAAGAATATGCTCAACTTCAGTTTGTTGAAATAATGCATCATAAATATCTAATACGGTACCTCCTGGGTAGCCAAAAATATACTTCACATCTAGTGCAGCTAATGCCTTTACCACCATCTGTGCTCCAGTGAATTGTTTCTTTGTCATGAGCTTGCCTTTTATAAAGTAGAATTAAAGTAAAGTTACAAGAATAAAAAAACCCCCGGTCTTATACAGAGCGAGGGTTTATTGTATTTGTTATTGACTAACTTTTCTTACACACAACACCAACGCCATAATGGCTTAATCACCAAGACGACAGAGAGGAGGACATTGAGTGCAATCATGAAATTCATTTGAATTAAATCCGAAAAGAAGTTTATTTATGCTTACATTAATAAAATATTTTGCTAGAGGTGTCAATAAAAAATCACAATAAAGTTTAATAATCTGATAATATTTTAATTTAATTTTGATTGTTTTAGTATAAGCAACGTTCGTTATCGCAATGTTATCGTTGGGTGCAGTAGTTAATAGGTTAATTAAAGGTTAATTTTTTGATGTTAAAATGTTTTTTTACATAAATAATGGTAGACACTGTTATTCAAGTCATTGTAAAGTTTATGTAATGAGAACCCATCACTTGGTTTTAGAATAAAACAATCCGTTTGAATTTATTATTTGTTTTTCAAAAACTTTAATTTTTACATTGATTAATTATATATATGAATAGTAAGAAGTTTTCTATATATCTATTAAATTTATGATTAATCATACACACTATATGAATTAAAAATGTCAAATTTTCTCTTTAAAGAAGAAGCCACAAACGACTCTTTAGCATCTAAACCTAAAAAAAATAAGGCCTGGCGAATACTGGTCATTGATGATGATGAGTCTGTACATCAAGTCACCCGGCTTGTCTTAGCGGAAGCTTATATAGAGCATCGAAATTTAGACATTGTTTCAGCTTATTCCTCTAAAGAAGCAAAAGAGATCTTAATCAAAGACGATACCTTTTGTATGGCTTTTGTTGATGTCGTTATGGAAACAGATCATGCGGGTTTGGAGCTTGTTGAATGGATCCGTAATACTTTAAAAAACCAAGCAATACGTCTTATCTTAAGAACAGGCCAGGCGGGCACCGCACCAGAAGCTAAAGTGATTAAAGAATTTGATATTAATGATTATAAAGAAAAGACTGATTTTACCGCAGGTAAAATGACAACTACGGTCTATGCAAGTATTCGGGCATACCGCGATATAATGACCATTCAGCGCAGTTTAGATGCATTTAAACAGTTGATAAAAGCAACCCACGACCTTTTGAAAATCAAACAATTTAAACCTTTTGGTTCTGCAGCATTAAAGCACTTACTGGCATTAATGGATGTTGATAGTTCGGCACTTTATATTGCGCGAAGCCAATTAGAGTTTGATGAAACTAGTTCAAATCTTATTATTGCTTGCACAGGAAAATATGTCAGTGAGTCAGACAGTCTTGAGGCTTCTGATATATCCAGTGACGTTAAAAACTTGATAAAAAAAGCGTTTGATAATAAAAGCCATTATTCAACAGACGAATTATTTGTCGGTTATTATGAAACAACAGGTAATTCAACATCAGTACTTTACATCGAATTTGAAGATGACTCTGAACACTTTAAAGCTAACCTAGCCGAACTTTTTGCGACAAATGTCGCGCTTATCCTTGATAGTTTATCTAAACAGCACGAAATAGAAAAGACACAAAAAGAACTATTGTATATTGTGGGTGAGGCGATTGAAGCGCGAAGTAAAGAAACAGGATCTCACGTGCATCGTGTTGCACTTATCTGTGAATTGTTAGCGGAAAAATTAGGATTAAGTGAAGCTTTTATAAATGCTATTCGCTTAGCTGCGCCATTACATGATATTGGAAAAGTGATTGTTCCCGTTAACTTACTTCACAAACCAGGAAAGCTTGATGATGACGAATGGGAAATAATGAAGACGCATGCTAAGGCAGGCTTTCAATTATTGTCAAAATCTCAAACCAGTGTTTCAAAGTTAGGAGCAAGGCTGGCGCATTACCACCATGAGAACTGGGATGGTAGCGGTTATCCTGATGGCTTAAGTGGTGAAGAAATACCACTTGAAGCACGAATTATGGCCATTGCAGACGTTTTTGATGTCCTAGGTTCTAATCGTTGTTATAAAGAAAAATGGTCTGATACCGAGATAAAAACGTTCTTAATTGAACAGCGCGGTAAAAAGTTTCAAGCGAAAATGATTGACACTTTCATCGAACATTATGATGAGTTTTGCCAAATCAGAGTGCTGAATCCCGATCATGGGGCACTTTAAGCCCTTATTATCATTGGAAGCTATTATTCTTTGGGAAAATAAGTAGAACATTTTAGTGATGTTCTACTTGATAATTAAACTTAGTTTTGACTTATTTTATCAACGGTTGCAGAACAAGCCTGTAAAAACATTTCCATGAAGTATTCAACTTCTGGCATTTCTTTTTTTAGTCCGTCTAATTTTATTTCTAATCGCTCTTTGACATGAGAAAACTCAGGGTTGTGGTGATTGAGCTCATCAAGGGCTTTAATATAAGCGACTAAAATGTCCGCCGCTTTTACTATTGCTTTATAATGTATTTCAACGTTATCTTGCACAATAATATCTGAAAAAAGCTCTTGGAATTCTTCTGGTAAAGACGCTAAACATTCTTTTTCTGCTAAATACTCTATCTTTTTGAATTCTCTTGCAATTTCCTTATTCGCATATTTAGTTGGGCTAACAATATCGCCATATCGAGTCTCACTTGCCTCATGATATAAAGCAATAGTTGCTACACGGTCTGCATTGATGTTTCCGCCAAATTTTTTATTTTTAATGACAGCTAACAAATGAGCGACAATAGCCACTTGATGTGAGTGTTCAGCAACGTTTTCAGGTTTTACACAAAACATTAATGCCCAACGCTTGATTAATGGCATTCTGAACATCCAAGCTAAGAAAGTACTTTGCATTGTTTTTCCCTAATATAAGTGTGGTTTACTGGCGGTATGTACTAAAAAAATGGCTAAGTTTAGCCATCGCAGGCACTAATTCATCAACATGGGGTAGGAAAACTAAACGGAAATAATTTTTTTCAGTAATATTAAACGCCCTGCCATGTACTAACAGAATCTTCTCCTGTCTGAGTAAATCTAAAATCATTCTTTCATCATCAACAATATTGAATTTTTCTTGATCAACTTTAACAAATAAATATAACGCACCCATTGCTGGGTTACAGGATAAACCATCAATTTCATTGATCATTTTATGTGCTAGGTTTCGTTGCTTTATTAAGCGGCCACCGTCTTTTATTAATTCATTAATACTTTGATAACCACCAAGCGCTGTTTGAATAGCATGTTGGCAAGGTACGTTGGCGCATAAACGCATTGAAGCAAGGATGTTCAAACCTTCTAGGTAATCTTGGGCATGATATTTAGGGCCACTAATGACCATCCACCCGGCGCGAAAACCAGCAATACGGTAATTCTTCGATAAGCCACCCATAGTGATAATTAAGACATCTTGCGCCAAACTCGCGGTAGGAATATGTGTTGCTTGATCATACAAAATTTTATCATAAATTTCGTCACTAAAAATAATCAAATCGTGCTTACGTGCTAGCTCAATAATGCCATTCAATAGTGCTTCACTGTATACAGCGCCGGTTGGGTTGTTTGGGTTGATCAGGACAATGGCTTTGGTTTTATCGGTAATTTTATTTGCTATGTCGACTAAATCAGGAAACCATTGGTTTTCTTCATCACAGCGATAATGGATAGCCTTACCACCTGAAAGTGCCACAGATGCTGTCCATAATGGGTAATCAGGTGCAGGTATTAAAACTTCATCGTCATTATTTAACAATGCTTGCATCGCCATAACAATTAATTCGCTCACGCCATTACCAATAAAAATATCTTCAACGTTAACATCTAGAATACCTTGCTGCTGAAAATACTGCATAACAGCCACACGTGCAGAATAGATACCTTTAGACTCACAATATCCTTGTGCAGTAGGGAGGTTGCGAATAACATCTTTTAAAATATCATCAGGTGCCGCAAAACCAAATGGGGCAGGGTTACCAATGTTGAGTTTTAATATTTTATGACCCTCGTCTTCTAATCGTCTGGCTTCTGCAGCGATTTGCCCTCTAATTTCATAACAAACATTATTCAACTTTGATGATTTTTTGATGTTTTTCATTACAGGCTTCTCATAGAATGTTTTCAAATAGTAGTCGACGGTGTACCCTCATTGTTACTAATAACTAGCGGTTTTGAAACAGTTACTTGCAAGTTTTTTATAGCATTAATGAAATAAAAGCGTCATCTTGTTATTAATCGAGTGAAATTTAAGCAAGAGGTGGTGTATGCCAATACCTTTATTACGGTTAGGCGCGGCAGCGGTATCTGCATTTGCGGTTAAAGAGTTAGCGCACGACCGTAAAAAGAAACAAATACAACGCTATTATTCTCAACATGCGCAAAGTCTGCAAATGCTTAAGCAGCATGAGTCACCTATTGTTTAGTATCCATCTGACTTTTTTAGTACAACAGAAAAAGTGAAGCCAGAAATCGGCGCAATTTTTTGTTGTGGCGTTGGCGGTATACTCGATCATACGCCTCTTTGGGTGGGCGATAATACGATTGTTGAACTTGATGGTAATGGTTTTATTAAAGCTTATTTCTGTGCAACGCTTTACTAAAGAGCGTTCAGGTAAATATATTTTTATTGCCTGTGACTCAAAAGCTAAACCTATTGCCAGTGAACTGGCCGCGCAACGAGCTCAGCAATAAATCTTTCAAAACCGAGATTATCATTTAATAGAAAATAACTGTCACCAATTTATTTGGCAATGTTTTAAACTCCATAATGATCCATTAACAACCTTTAAAGCGCTGAATGTTCGATTAGCAAAATTATTTAACCGAAAAGTGTATTGGGACCTTTGTGATGTTTCATCACCTAATCATCTAAATTAGTGTAATTTAACGCTATACTTTTATCGGTAAGGCAATCAGAATATGACCCAATAATATTGGGTTAATTAAGGTTTACTTTTGAAGGTTTGGTTAAAAAGAATTTTATGCTTGTTCGTCTTATTGTTTTGCGTCGTTATTATGGTTATTTTTATAGCATTGCAATCATCTCCAAACTTGCAACGTATACATCAAATTGATGCTAATTTTGCAGCTGAAAATCAACGTATAGCACAACGCTTAATAAAGTCATTAAAAAGTGATCAACAACCGATACGTTTGCAGGCCACTCAAGCTGAACTTCATGGACTGAGTGCTTTTGGCCATAGGGCAATTCCTCAACTAACTTCTGATGTTATTCTGTTTCAAGACAGCGCCCTGATTAGTTTTTCTTTGGCGTTACCGTTTCCTAAAATTATTAGGTACCTAAATGTTGAGCTGATGCTTGTTTCTTCAAAAGAGGGTATTGATTTAGGCACCGTTTATGTTGGAGGTCTCCCTCTACCAGGGAATGGGTTAGTTAAATTGGCTGAATGGCTAACTAATTCATATGTTAAAAAAGACTTTGGCACGGCCTTATTAAGCATGATTAAAAGTGTTGATATTACTTCAAATCGAATATCTATGGAGATTGTACTTTCTGAAAAATTGAAAGATAAACCATTAAGTCATAAAGATAGTCTCTTTGCGTTACGCGATAAACTTGCTTTATATGGTGATGTTGAAGTCATTCGCTTTTATCACCAAAGCCTCGTTGATACGATAGAGCAGTCAGGCACGATGAAACTTTCGTTGGCAGAATATATTGGTTTTACTTTTGGTTTAGTAAAACAACGTAATTTAGCGAGAATAACGAATTCGCCTGCCAAGGAAAACCGAGCGGCTTTAATGGCCTTAGTCGTTTATTTTGGCACAGATAAGTTTGAGTTACTTGTTGGCGATATCTCTAAATTGTCCACTAAGCAATTACAACAACGAACTAAACGTCGCTCGAGGGTGATGTTACGCGAACGAGTCGATATTCAAAAACACTTTATTTACTCTGTTGCTTTACAGTTATTTGGAACAAGTACCGCAAGTAATGCTATTGGTGAATTAAAAGAATTTTTAGATTCAAACAGTGGCGGAAGTGGTTTTAGTTTTGCCGACTTGATGGCTGACCGAGCAGGGACTCGTTTGGCAATGCTTGCGACAGACTCTGATGAAAGCGCATTAAAAGTGCAAGAGCACTTAGCTGATATCATTGAGGAAGATTTACTATTACCTGAATTGACCGGATTACCAGAAGGTATTTCTCAGCAAAAATTTGAACAGTATTATTACGACATCAATTCGTTAGTTTATCAAACTATGCTGAGCAATATCGATGAGCGTTTACGTAAAATAGCCGTTTATCGAGATTAACAGTACTTATTTCAGGCAATAAAAACGCGACGTAAGGTCGCGTTTTTATGTTCAAGATAGGCACTCTGTCTTTCAACACATGAATGCACTTTTGCACATTTATGAAAGGGGTTATGATTTTTAGCTAAATAAAGACATTACATCACTGATTGCCATTAACGACTTCTCACCGGTAATACGGTTTTTCACTTCAATGTTTTGTTCATCAAGATTACGTTCGCCGACAATTAATAATATTGGTGTACCAATTAATTCATGGTCGGCAAACATGACTCCAGGACGCTCTTTACGGTCGTCAAATATAACTTCAATGCCCGCTTGTTGTAACTGTTCGTATAAGGCTTCAGCCGTTTCTTTCACACGGGCAGACTTTGCCATGTTCATTGGCACAATTGCGACTTGGAATGGCGCAATAGCCGAAGGCCATTTAATCCCGTATTGATCATGGTTTTGTTCAATAGCTGCTGCAACAATACGTGATACACCAATGCCGTAACAACCCATAGTTAACGTTTGATTCTTACCATTCTCCGTTAAAACACCACAGTTCATGGCTTGGGCATATTTATCACCTAACTGGAAAATATGACCAACTTCAATACCGCGCTTAATAACGATATTTCCACTACCACATGGGCTAGGATCGCCTTCAACTACATTACGGATATCCTGAATATTGATTTCACCACAATCTCGTTGCCAGTTAACCCCAGTATAAGATTGACCATTTACGTTAGCGCCACAGACAAAGTTGCTTAGATGAGCGGCACTATGATCGACAATAACGTCAACAGTTAAGCCTTTAGGCCCTAGTGAGGTGATATGGCAATTAGCAACGGCAGACACTTGTTCATCAGTTGCAAATGTTAAAGGTGAGGCTACACCTGCTAAGTTTTCAACTTTAACTTCATTTAGCTGATGATCTCCACGCAGTACTAGTGCAATAATTTTTTCTGGCTCACCTTCAATAGTAGAACCCAGCACTAATAGCGTTTTAACGGTCGTTTTTAAATCTATGTCTGAGGTTTTTATTAAACGTTCAAGTTTTAATTCTACCGTTTTAATTTCTTGCGTTGGCTCTGCTCGTTCACCTTTGGGTGCTAAGGCTTCTGCTTTTTCAACGTTGGCAGCAAAATCGCTGTTGTCACTAAAAGCGATATCATCTTCGCCAGAGTCTGCTAGTACATGAAATTCATGTGACGCTTCGCCACCGATTGAGCCTGTGTCTGCAATAACGGGACGATAATCTAAGCCTAAGCGATCAAATATATGACAATAAGCGTCAAACATTTTTTGATAGGTTTTCTTTAAACATTCTTCACCTAAGTGAAATGAGTAAGCGTCTTTCATCAAAAATTCACGACCGCGCATCACACCGAAACGAGGGCGTATTTCGTCACGGAATTTATTTTGAATTTGAAAAACGTTAAGCGGTAATTGCTTATAGCTATTTATTTCATTAGCGATGAGTTTCGTGATAACTTCTTCGTGAGTTGGGCCTAAAACAAAAGCACGATTATGACGGTCATTTATACGGAGTAATTCAGGGCCATAATCGTTTAAACGACCAGATTCTTCCCATAAATCTGCAGGTTGAACCATCGGCATTAGCACTTCAATTGCACCCGCTCGTTCCATTTCTTCACGAACGATATTTTCAACTTTTCTTAATACTTTAAGTCCAGTGGGTAACCAAGTATATAAACCTGAAGCAACATTTCGAACAAGTCCAGCACGTAACATTAATTGATGGCTTATAACTTCGGCGCTCGCTGGCGTTTCTTTTAAGGTTGAAAGTAGGTATTGAGTAGTACGCATTGACTAAAGGTTCCGTAAAATATCGAGTAAATAATTGTCGGTTATTCTAGCAGGGCTAGGCGATAGGCAAAAGAAAAATATAGAGTGAGGTGAATAAAAATGAGCGTGATTTTATTCGCCATAATAGCTACGAAGAGGGCGAAATGAGTCTTTGAGTTTTATTTCGGCATTTCCTTATTACCTTTTTCAAAAAATAATGCTGAACATCGATTGATGGGGCACAATGAATAAATTCTGCTTTAGGAAGAGTATCGCGAGGGGATAATCATTCCCCACACCATAAAGGCGAACGTTAAGAAGAGGGTGTTAAACGTCGCTGATTTTTAAAATGAAATTGGTCTTCTTTTCGCTGGTAAAGGAGAGGGGTCAATAGATTGCTCTATTGAATTAACCGATGCTTTAGCTTTGCTCTTCTTAACGGCGTTGTTTTTAACACCAGCAACAGGTTTAGCAGGGCCAGAGGACTTTAGTTTTGGATTATAGGCGACTTCAAAAATTTCGCCATCAAATTCAACCGTATCACCATGGCGAATTTTTTTGCGTTTTTGAAATTCCACTTCATTATTAACGAGCACATAACCTTCACTGATCACAACTTTTGCTTCACCGCCACCGCCAACCATATTGGCAATTTTTAGTAATTTACAAAGCTCGATAGGTTCAATCGAGATATTAATAATAGGGTGTTCAGACATGAAAAGTTAGCCAAATAATAGTAAGTTTAGTAACAATAATTATAACATAAAGAATAGTTACATGGATAAGGCATATATTATTTAATGTCATTTTATTCATGGCGCTTTACATAAACAGTAAAGCGATTAGCACGTTAAATTATACCGACTCATATTGGTTTGTTGCATAAGCTTCACAACGATGGCGGTAATTTAGTCTGCTTAATTAGTCTCCTGTTATTTCTGCATAGCCAATTCCATTAAAGCCACCTGTAGCTTTTATTCGACCTTCCCAATAGGGGATCGTTAATTGATTACGCGAATCTTTGGTAATGCTTTCAATAATAATGGTGGGGCTATTGGTCAATTCAACCTGCCATTTGCTTGGATAATCGTGGTTATTTAATGTCACAGTTTCAATAACCGACAGTGAAATGTCTTTTTTTGAAAGTTGCGTTGCTTCACCATTAGGGGCTATCTGAGTACCGCTACAATAATCATAATTATTATCATTACCTCGAATGCAAAAAAGCATTAGCCCTTGTTTGTCTGATTGAGTACCTGATTGAGCGTCGATGAGACTGAACCAGTCCCAACCCAGTTGATTTTTGTCGAGTAAACTCGCCGACCATTCTCGGTCATACCATGCATTACCAGTAACATTATAGGTTTTTCCCGCAAAAGCTAGGCGGCCTTTAACCTTTAAAAAAGGATAACTAAAGTAATAAGAAGCATGGCCACTTTGTGTTTTTTGACTATAACCTTTGTTACCGTGCAATGTTATTGGGCTGTCGCTTAGAGTTAATCCAATGTCGTAATCTTGATGTGTTGCTACTAACTTGAGTGGCAAAAATTCAGTATTCGTACTGCTTAATTGCCAATCATCAATACGGGCAGAAAATGGCGAGCTAATAACCTTGGCTTGGCTCGCTCGTGAAAATCGTTCAAACGCAACATGATCTTGTTCGTGTTGCATTGCAAAATGGGCAAAATAAAGATTGTTATCCCACCACTTTGATTCAACATGACTTGGCATTAATGTGCGAAATAACGTCCATTGAACTCCAAAAGTTTCGCCCGTGTCACTTTTTAAATTAGCGGTTACATACCACCACTCAATGCCTTGTTCAGCATGAATGCCATGATCAGCGGGAAACTTTAGTGCCGTGCCCGGTATTACCGGTTTACCAATAGCCACTTGCAAGGTAGATGATGTGTTTTTTTGTTCGGTCGGCTGACACGCAGACAGCACAAAAATTAATAGCACAACAACAAAGGGTGTAAGTGATAACCCTTTCAAAATTCGTTTTTCTATCACGCGATCATCCCCCCTTGGCAGCTAAGTTGGTTAATTTTCGAATCGGTAAATACGCACATAAAACAGAGACACCCATTAGCGTTAAACAGGTTACTAATAAACTACTTAAATCTAAACTAAAGTGAATAGTCCAGCCAAAGGCAATTGGCATGACAAATTTCAATAACGCAAAGCCCAATGCAAAACCAAGCGGAATAGCAAATAATGCAGTAAACAACACCACGCCTATTGTTTGTAGTAGTTTCATGAATAATAATTGCTGCTGGGTTACGCCGAGATTACGTAATATGGTTAATTGTTTTAACTGATTAACACTTAAACTTAATAGGCTGGTACACAAACTTAACAATGCAATGGCGAGAATAAAACCATTCAGTGCTTTGGTGACTACAAAAGTATCTTCAAACAAAGCATTAGCTATTTCTTTAAACCTTTTATTAGGTAAAATTTTTGTACTGTCTTGTTGAAATTCGTTGATTAAGCGCTCACTAAAGATAGCAACGGAGGTACTGTTTTTTAGTCGAATTGAATAACCAAAAAAATCTCGATTTAGCCTTGACGTTTTTTGCCGCTCCTCTAATGTAAGTAGCAAAATTCTGGGGTTACCATAATCATAAAAAAATCCCGTTATACGACAAGTATATGTGTTTGAGTTTTGGTCAAACACCGTAATATCATTTAGCGAAAAACCAAATTTAATTTTGCTTTGCTCATTAGCCAAACAGCCTTTGTTTGTGAAATTATCCTCACTAATAGCTAAGCCAGAGGTTAGAGAAATATGTTGATAATGCGCGGATGTTTCACCAAAGCTTGCAAGGTTTGTAGGAATATTATTTACAGAACCATCGCTTTCTATATAAACACTTAACTTCTCAACTTCAGGCAAGTTACTGAGTGTTTGCCTTAAGCTGTTATCGAGTTTATCTGAGCGCAAATATATATCTGCACTCAATTGTTTTTCAAGATGGGCATTTAAGGTATGACTAAAACTTTTCACCATTATTTGCATTCCGATAGCACTACCAAGAGCGACTAAAATTGCAATAATAGCAATATGGAGGTCTTTTATATGATGACGTGTATCGGCATGAAGCCATTGCGTTAATGGATTCGAAATTACGAAAGGTAATGAAACCAAACCAGATAGCGCTTTGGGCACTATTAAAATAAATAACATTAACAGGGCAAAACATAACAGTAATGCTTGGTACTCGTTCGTCGCATAACAGAGTAACCCAGCGACGGCGACTAATGTACTGACCAACAAAGTGTAGAACATCAGTTGACTTTTTTGAGCAACTTGCTTGGCTTGTGCTAGCAATATTACCGCTAAAGCAGAAATATTAAGGGTAAAACCCAATAAAACATTAGACCATTGCCAGTTAATAACAAGGGCTTTATCGAGTTGATATAAGCCAACCAAGGTACTATTAACATCAAGCACTAATGCATTGGCAATTACGTAGCCACCTAATGTCCCTAATAACGCTGTACAAATACTGACAATAATAAGCTCAATAACAAGACTTAGTTGAATGCTTAGTTTAATACAGCCTAATAACTGCATTTGTTCGAGTAATTTTTGTCGTGCGGTCAGTGTCAGTTTTATCGCGTTAAAACTCAAAAATGCGGCAACAATATAACCAAGCATAGCAAGTGCAGTGAGATTAAAAAAAAAGGCTTTAGATAAAACATCAAACGATTGCTGCTCTGCCTCAATCAGTTGTGCTTGCCCCACAATTAGTTGTTCTATTTTTGTTAATTGCTGCTCGGTAACATGTGAGAGTTCAATAAAACTGAGCTGCCCTTTAGCCTCTAATAAATAGTCAGCATTGGCAATATCGGTAATCGCCCAAAGTCCAATATCATCAGCTAATACAATTTCAGGTTGCTGTTGGCCATTTTGCAGTGAAAAACTTACTGGGTTATCTGCTTTTGTCAACAGGCGCTTGGTAAATTGCGAGTCAACTAATAAAGTAGAAAGGGAAAAGCGCTGAGGTGTTTTATCTGCATTTGCATCGCTCTGTTGGTATTGTGTGCGGTTTAACCACAACAAAGTATCCACACCCTGAATGGCAAGTGTTTGCCCATTATTGGTTTTTAATCGACCACGTAAAACAGGTTGTGTATTGATAAAGCCATGTTGTCGTAGAGCAAGCCATAAGTTGCCATCAATATAGTACTTTCCTGTTAATGGTTTAATTAAGTGCGTAACGGGGTTATTGATTAACGCGGACGAATGTTGATAGCGGGTATTAGCCTCTTGATTAAGACCCGATATTGCAGTTAAGAGTGCACTACCTAGACTAAATCCTAAAAAGAATAACGCCATTAACCAAGGATGCCTTCGATAAAACGCTAAATGGGTGGCTAGGATCAGCTTGATTTCATTAATCAAAACGACCGTCTCTCAGCACTTTTACGTGATCAAAATAATCAGTTAATTGGTGGCTGTGCGTCACCATCACTAAATTGATTTTTCGCGCACTACACAATTGGGTAAGTAGCTTAACAACTTGGTGTGAGCGTTTTCTGTCTAAGTTACCGGTGGGTTCATCGGCAAAAATTATCTGAGGCTTATTAAGTAGGGCTCTTGCGATGCCAACTCTTTGTTGTTCGCCACCTGATAACTGGTGAGGTAATGCATTAAGCTTGTCTTGTAGACCTAATTCAGCGACAAGATGGTCAAACTCATTAGCATCTTGTTTTGGAAAGTTTAGTTTGTGTTGAAATAAAATATTTTGTTTGACGGTTAAGCAATCAAGTAATTGGTAATGTTGGAATATTAGTCCAATTTTACGACGATAAAGTGTGAGTTGTTTTTCATCAAGCGAAGATAGCTCTTGATCATTAACGCTAACCGAACCGCTATCAGCTTGCAGTAGTCCTGCTAAAACATGCAACAAAGTAGTTTTACCTGAGCCACTATCACCCAGTAAAGCTAGGTGTTGCCCTGCAGGTACCGATAAATTAAGCTGGTTTAAAATATTTTCTTTGTTTTCGCCATCACTGCGGCTAAAACACAAGTTTTTGACTTCAATCACATTAACTCCTTGTTAGTCTATGCACTCTAGCGTAACAAATCTTGCAAAACTAGAAAAATAGAGCACAAATTTAGTCTTAAAATACAGTTTTATCAGCCACCAGTTGACATCACACCATAACTATAAGCCACATGGCTCGAAAATGACTGTACTTCATAGCTAAAGTTTATATAAACATTTGAGCACTTTAACATTGAACAAGCGAATGGCTACTTACTGCTGCTTGTATAAAAGCTTTTACTGCTTAAAAGTTAGCTTTGCGCTAAAGCTATTACTTATATATAGTTTTATCTATCGTGTGCCACCTTTTGTATTTTATTGTTTGGAGTCTTGTTCATGGAAATTACTATGAGTTATCGGTATATTTTAGTCAGTCTACTGTTGAGTTTTTCTTGTAGCGTTCACGCCAAGCTCGATCTGCCGCAAGGAGAGGTTTACCCGAAGCACTCTGCTGAAATTACCGTGTTATCTCATGGTAAACGTTTACCCGCTATTTATTATGGTGCGCAGGGCAAAGGGCCTCACCCTACCATTATATTATTGCATGGATATCCCGGAAATGAGAAAAACTTGGATGTCGCACAAGGAATGCGTGACGCGGGTTGGAATGTGATATTTTTTCACTATAGAGGGGCTTGGGGAGCCGAGGGGAACTTTTCATTTACAGGTTCGGAGCAAGATGTAACAGCGGTAACCCAATTCTTTCAAATACCCATTAATGCTGAAAAATTCAAAATTAATACGAAGAAAATATCTTATGTTGGGCACAGCATGGGCGGACACATGGCTGTTTCAGGTTTGTTTGATAACCCTGAAGTGACCTGTGGTGTTGTTTACGACGGAGCCAATATTGGCGTGACATTCAAAAGCGATGATGTAAAAACTCAGAATTTCTGGACTTCGTATGCTGATTCCTTGTTTATGCTGCGTGGCTGGTCTGGTGAAGTATTCTCTAGAGAGTTAGCAGAGAAGGGAGAGCAATTAAACTTAATATCTAGAGCCGATGAAATTGGCGTTCGTCCCATCTTATTTATTCCCGCAGACAGTGACGTTATTCCTATTACCGAAATAAATACGCTGGCTAACGCAATGCGCAAAGTGAAAGATAATAATGTAAATTATACCTTAATCAAAGATGACCACAGTTTTAATAATAACCGTGTAAAGCTTCTTCAAGTAACAAAAGCGTTTTTAAATGCAAATTGTCGATAATAAAGAAAAATGAGTTATTTTATTGTTGGTGTGTGAAGTAAAGCCAGGGGATATTTGCAGTTGTTGCTTTAAAAACCTATATAACCAGTAATATTATAGGAAATGTTAAATTATATTTAGCGAAATAATTAATAAATCAAAAGTATGTGTTTTATTATTTGAATATAGAGTATGAATTAAATAAAGATGGTGGACGATACTGGGCTTGAACCAGTGACCCCCGCCTTGTAAGGGCGGTGCTCTCCCAACTGAGCTAATCGTCCATATAGATTTATGTCTATAGATAGTAATTATGGTGGGCGATACTGGGCTTGAACCAGTGACCCCCGCCTTGTAAGGGCGGTGCTCTCCCAACTGAGCTAATCGCCCATAATTACTTTTATATCTAAATTAAGATTGGTGGGCGATACTGGGCTTGAACCAGTGACCCCCGCCTTGTAAGGGCGGTGCTCTCCCAACTGAGCTAATCGCCCAATCTTAATTCTCTGAATCGATAACTGTCTAATTAATTAAAGACTGTCTGCGTTTCAGTGGGGCGTATTATAGGGAGATGAAAAAAGCTGTCAACCTAAAAGAAAGGTTTTTCTGCTTTTTTTTCAATTTTTTTCATATATTTAATTTACTTGCTGTAAAATACAACACCTTGATTGTTTTATCCTCTTTTCTTTATTTCTTTTCTTTGTTTCTTATTCCAAATGATGTTTTCCTTAGCTATGCCTGATAAAATATCAGCAGTTTTTATCGTACCAATTATAGACTTTAAAGAGTTTTCTTTTAAGTTTTAAAATTTATAGTGAGATTTTTATGAGCTTAACAACTCGATTTGCGCCAAGTCCTACCGGTTACTTACATGTTGGTGGGGCACGTACTGCCCTTTATAGTTGGTTATATGCCAAGAAAAATGGCGGTGACTTCGTCTTACGTATAGAAGACACTGATTTAGAACGTTCAAGCCAAGCATCTGTTGATGCAATTATGGACGGTATGAACTGGTTAAATCTTGAATGGACACACGGCCCATATTTTCAAACTCAACGCTTTGACCGCTATAAAGAAGTTATTAACCAATTACTCGAATCTGGCAATGCTTATCGTTGTTACAGTACCAGTGAAGAAGTTGAAGCAATGCGTGAACAAGCACGTGAAACAGGCGCAAAAGAAAAGTATAACGGCATGTGGCGTGACCGCACGGACTATCCTGCAGATAAGCCTTATGTTATTCGCTTTAAAAACCCACTTGATGGCGAAGTTGTAATCAAAGATATGGTTAAAGGCGATATTACTATTGCTAATGAAGAGCTCGATGATTTAATTCTTGCGCGCAGTGATGGTACACCGACTTATAACTTAACCGTTGTTGTTGATGACTGGGATATGAAGATAACGCATGTTGTTCGCGGCGATGACCATATTAGTAATACGCCAAAACAAATTAATATTTTACTCGCCTTAGGGGCAACACTCCCTGAGTATGCCCACATCCCGATGATCTTAGGTGATGACGGTAAGCGGTTATCAAAACGTCATGGTGCTGTTGGTGTTATGCAATATCGTGATGACGGTTATTTACCTGAAGCGTTACTGAACTATTTAGTACGTTTAGGTTGGTCTCATGGCGATAAAGAAATTTTTTCTCGTGAAGAAATGATCGAATTATTTGATTTAAAAGATTGTAACCGTGCAGCTTCTGGTTTTAATACCGATAAATTAATTTGGGTAAACCAGCATTACATGAAAACCATGGACCCAAGCGATGTTGCAAAACACTTAGCTTGGCATATGAATGATCAAGGTATTAATACTGAGAACGGCCCTACGCTTGAAGAAATTGTTAAAATTCAAGCTGACCGTGTTAAAACGCTTAAAGAAATGGCGCAAATATCTCGCTACTTTTATGAAGACTTTAGCGAACTAGACGCTTCTGCAGTTAAAAAGCATTTACGCCCTGTTGTTAAAGAGCCACTTATTCTCGTGAAAGCTAAACTTGCCGCTTTGAGCGTATGGTCACCTGAACTCATTCATGCCGCAATTAACGATACAGCCACAGAGCTTGAAGTCGGTATGGGTAAAGTGGGTATGCCATTGCGTGTTGCGGCGACTGGTGGTGGAAATTCACCGTCTTTAGATATTACTTTGGCTTTATTGGATAAAGATAAAGTACTTGCCCGTATTGACCACGCTATTGAAGTGGTTGAAGCAAGAATAGCAAACAGCTAATTAAATAAAGTTTTATGTTAACAAAATATAAGGTCGTTGGTGGTTAACTATCAACGGCCTTATTGTATTGAAAAGGACGAGATAAAATATGAACCAAAGTGAACTATTAAATAGATTAAAAGCTTTTGAACATAAAGAGGTTTTTTTTGGTCCACAAGGTTTTAGTGTTATCACTAAAACCGCCGTACTGAAAAAAGCACAAATTGGCTACACTATTGATAAAAAGGGAGCGATTTTAGTTAATAGTGATGTTGGTAATTGGCAAAGCTCATGGTTTGTTATCGCAACAGATACCGAATTAGGCGACCCGTATTTTATTGATTTTAATGATGCACACTTAGCCGTTTATACCGCAGTTGCCGAAGAAGAAAACCAGTGGCAAACCACACTCGTTAGTGCTTCCTTGGATGGCTTTGAAAAATGTTTAACGGCGATTTACCAGCAATGCGAACAAAAGTCAGCAATGTATCTTCCTGACGATAACTGTATTTTTGATCTCCAGGTATTAGAATCTTTTGGTAAACAACTGGTTGAATTTTCGCAAACCAACGACTTTTGGCAACACTTTTTTGTTGGTTATGTTGATTGGTTACGCGACGAACATGTTTAATATGGTGTTAAGTTGCACAGATTTTGGCTCTTTTTTAGATTTTTTATCTGACGGATAGAAATACTATACGCCATTCTTGTTGATAGCAGGGTATAATAGTGATGTTTTTATTGGTCTTTTTTTGGAGTGTAGTTTGCAGTTTTCAGATTTTGGTTTAGACAGTCGTTTAATGTCATCGGTTGAGCATTTAGGTTTTTTAGAGCCGACAGAAATTCAGCAGCAAGCTATTCCTGCTGCAATGGCTGGGCATGATTTAATTGCTTCGTCAAAAACAGGTTCAGGAAAAACCTTAGCGTTTATCATTCCTGCTATGCAACGTTTAATTCGAAATAGGGCATTATCTAAACGTGATCCTCGTGTGCTTATTCTCATGCCAACGCGCGAGTTAGCAAAGCAAGTTTTTACTCAGTTACGCTTATTTACCACCGGGTCGCAATTTAAAGCGGTGCTTATATTAGGGGGTGAAAACTTTAATGATCAAGTGAAAACGCTAGAGAAAGACCCTCATTTTATTGTCGCTACACCAGGCAGATTAGCGGATCACCTATCGCAAGGTCATTTTTATTTAAAGGGCTTAGAGCTTCTTATTCTCGATGAAGCTGATCGAATGTTAGATCTTGGCTTTTCAAAACAATTAAAACAAATTAATAGCGCAGCCGATCATCGAAAACGCCAAACATTGATGTTTTCAGCGACATTAGATCACGCACAAGTGAACGAATTCGCACTGGCATTATTAAAAAAACCGAAACGCATTGCCATAGGTTCCGCGCATACCGAGCATAAAGATATTACTAAGCGCTTTTATTTATGCGACAACTTAGACCATAAGCAAGACTTACTCGAACACTTTTTGAAAACGGAAACCTATCAACAAGTTATTATTTTTACTGCCACGCGCAGTGACACTGACCGATTATCAAAGTTGCTCACCGAGCAAGGGTTAAGTACGGTTGCCTTAAGTGGCGAGCTTAATCAAGGTCAGCGTAATCAAATAATGGACGGTTTTAGTAAGGGACAACAAAAAATATTGATCACCACCGATTTAGCTTCTCGCGGCTTAGACTTGGTGAATGTCTCACATGTATTCAATTTTGATATGCCAAAACACACCGAAGAATTTGTTCACCGCATTGGTCGTACAGGGCGAGCGGGTAGTACGGGTGATGCTATCTCATTTGTTGGCCCTAAAGACTGGATCAGTTTCAAAAATGTTGAAGGTTTTTTACAGCAAACCTTTAACTTTGATGTTATTGATGGTTTAAAAGCTAAGTTTAAAGGTATCAAACCTAAAAAAGCTAAAGTAGCGGTTAAAACAAAATCAGCAGTGAAACCGCGTGAGCAAAGTAAAAACACTCAAACTAAAAAAGTGATAAAGAGAGTTTTTGTTGCACAAGATGTTGGTGAGTTACCTGTACTCCGTAAGAAAGCTATTTTACCCGCCAGTGACATAGAGAGTAGTTCTGAAGAAAATTAATTGTATCGTATTGTAAGGTGTTGATAGTATGAGGTTTTTAAGTGTTATTTTAAAAATGTTGTCTCTTCATACTATGAATGTATTGATGAAAAATAAAGACGGTTACTGACTCGGTTTATCATGATCGTCTGAATATAAACATCGGTTGTTTAAAAATGAAAGTACAAACAGACGCTCAAAAAATTAGAAACATAGTGTCGAGTGTTAAAGCGGAAGAAGACCGTTTACGACAAAAATATTCCTTACTCAATAAACAAGACAGTATCGGATTAATCATACTTATTGTTTCATTTTGTGGAATGGCTTCAAGTGCAGCCCTCTATTATTGTGCCTTTATTCCTGCATGGCTTTGTATTATCTTGGCTGCCATTTTTGCCTCCATATCACATGAATTAGAGCATGACTTAATTCATAAACTGTATTTTCGCCATAACCCCTTTATGCATAATTTTATGATGACTGTCGTTTGGTTAATGCGTCCCAGTACGATTAACCCATGGTATCGTCGAAAAATTCATTTACAACATCATAAGACTTCTGGCACAGCGCAAGATTTAGAGGAGCGACTTGTTGGTAATGGTATTGCGAATCTATTGGTACGTTTTATCGTTATGTTTGATGGTTTACTCGGTTTGGTTTTGCAAAGAGATAAACTGAATAAAGAGGTGAAAGTTTTTAGCTTTTTAACGGTTTTTAATGCTGGCTTCCCACTGACAATTTTTTATTATATTTTCGGTTATAGTTTCCTTTTATTTCACAGTATCCATTTTTTCATGCCGAGTGCGTATGTCTATCCTCAATGGTTGCTGACATTTATTGAATTAAGTCACTTTATGATGGTCATTATTATCGCGCCTAATTTTTTACGGTCTGGCTGCTTAAACCTAGTGACGTCTTATTTGCATTACTACGGTGGCGTTAAGAGTGTATTACAGCAAACGCAAATATTTAAAGGGATCGTTATTTGGCCACTGAACCTTTTTACTTTTAATTTTGCTGGCACACATGCGATTCATCACTTTGTCGTGCAGCAACCTTTTTATTTGCGCCAAATGTTAGCGAGTACAGCGCATAAAGTGATGAGAGAAAATGGTGTGAGGTTTAACGACTTGAGCACGTTCAGTGGTGCCAATAGATATAGAGCTTTGTAAAACTTATTTACCGCCGGCAAGTTCGATAAAAGACCCTGTAATATAGGACGCTTGTTCAGACAACAAAAAAGCAATAGCACTAGCAACTTCTTCTGGTTTACCACCTCGTTGCAGAGGAATAAGGCCTTTAACGCGTTCTATTCTGTTTGGCTCTCCACCGTCAGCATGCATATCGGTATGAATAAACCCAGGGCGCACCCCGTTAACACGTATATTTAGACTTGCCACTTCCAACGATAATCCCGTTGTAAAGGTATCGATGGCACCTTTAGATGCAGCATAATCTACATATTCATTAGGGGCTCCTAGCCTTGCCGCGGCTGAAGATACATTGACAATAGCGCCACCGTCTTTCATACGTTTTATCGCTTCTTTTGCGCAGAGAAAGTAACTGGTCACATTGGTCGCGAGCATTTTATTAATACGCTGTGCCGACATCTCTGTTACTTTCATTTGCGGCAATAAAATACCCGCATTATTGACTAAATGCGTTAGTGCACCCACTTTTTCATCAATAATTTTGAAAAGCATTATCACAGCTTGTTCATCACTTACGTCGGCTTGTATTGCGATGGCTTCACCACCGTCTTTTTTTATATCAGCGACAAGCTTATTGGCAGCATCTTCATTTGAACGATAATTAATACAAACACGATATCCTTGCTGAGCAAGGTTTTTTGCTGTTGCAGCGCCAATGCCTCGACTACCCCCTGTTATTAAGACTATTGGCTTCATCATTTTCCTTAAGTGGGTGCTTTACAGTGCAAGGTATTGCGTTATATCGTTATATAAAGTGTAGTTCAGCAGTGTATTATTCAGCAATAAGCTGTTGTAAAGTAAAGCTTGTGCTAGCTTCACCTAGCTTTGCTTTCATAAAAGGAAGTATTTCTTCTAGTTGTTTTTTTAACTGCCAAGGAGGATTAACAATAAATAACCCCGTACCAGTCATCCCATATTTATCACTGTCGGCATGTAAACAAAACTCAACTTGCAGTAAATTTTTTACTTCGCTGCGTGAAAAATCTGTTTCCATGGCGTTAATTCGTTCACGGGTAACCACCGGATACCAGAGGATATAGGTACCAGAATTGAATTTTTTATACGCTTTTACGATAGTCTTAACCGCTTTAGCGTAATCTTCTTTTAATTCATAAGGTGGGTCGATAAGTACAACGCCTCGACGGCTTGGCGGTGGCACTAAGCCTAATATACCTTGATAACCATCAGACTGTTTTACATGTGACTTATTCCAACGCGTACAGAATTCAGTCAAATGTTGAATGTCGGTAGGATGTAACTCAAATAAGTGAGCACTGTCTTGGCGGCGCATCAGTTTTTTGGCAATACCTGGCGACCCTGGGTAAATTTCCAACTCGCTATTTTCAGCGTTTAATTGTTGCAATAATTCAACATAAGGCGTTAATGCCTCAGGGAAATTTTCATCACTTACCGCATTAAGAATTTTAGCAATGCCGTCTTTGTATTCACCTGTTTTTTGTGCATATTCATCGTTGAGCGAATACATACCTGCACCAGAATGGCTATCAATATAAGTAAAGCCTTTATCTTTTCGCACCATATATTCAAGTACGAGTGTTAACACTGAATGTTTTAAAACATCAGCGAAGTTTCCTGCGTGAAAAGCATGACGATAACTGAGCAAAGGAATTCCTTAATCTAAAATGGGGAGGGGAAGTTATAGATAAAACACTCTTTGATCAGTGTTTTATCTATTGGTATAGACGGTGTTATTTGCGTCTACGCTTGACTTGCTAAGTACTCATCATAAGTACCGGCAAAGTCTATATAACCGTCTTTGGTTAATTCGATAATACGTGTTGCTAAGCTTGAAACAAATTCACGGTCATGGCTAACAAATACCAAGGTGCCTTCGTAATTTTCCAAAGCCATATTAAGCGATTCAATAGACTCCATATCCATGTGGTTGGTTGGTTCGTCCATTACAAGGATATTAGGTAACTGCATCATCAGTTTGCCAAAAAGCATTCTACCTTTCTCACCACCGGATAATATTTTAACTGATTTTAGAATATCATCGGCAGAAAATAATAATCGTCCTAAATAACCACGTACAGCTTGTTCGTCGTCAGTAGGTTGGCGCCATTGGCTCATCCATTCGAATAATGTCATGTCATTTTCAAATTCAAACTCATGATCTTGTGCGTAATAACCAATATTAGCATTTTCAGACCAAGTAAATTCTCCCGACGTTGACTCGTAGCCGACTTCGCTTAATAACGTTCGTAAAAAGGTTGTTTTCCCTATGCCATTCTCACCAATTACGGCAATACGTTCACCGACCTCAGCCAGCATAGAAATATCTTTTAAAATATGCGCATCATCAAAGTGCTTGTTTAATTTCTCAATGACTAAAGCATTACGAAATAGCTTCTTTTCTTGCTCAAAACGAATAAATGGATTGGTACGGCTTGAAGGTTTTACGTCTTCAAGCTGAATTTTATCTATGCGTTTAGCGCGAGAAGTGGCTTGTTTCGCTTTTGAAGCATTCGCTGAAAAGCGTGCAACGAATGCTTGAAGCTCACCAATCTGTGCTTTTTTCTTAGCATTGTCAGCAAGTAAATTAGCGCGGGCTTGAGTGGCAGCAAGCATATATTCGTCGTAGTTACCTGGGAAAACTCTAAGTTCACCGTAATCTAAATCAGCCATATGCGTACAAACACTATTCAAGAAATGTCTATCATGCGAAATAATGATCATGGTTGAATCACGTGCATTCAATGTTTCTTCTAACCATTGAATAGTATGAATATCAAGGTTGTTGGTTGGTTCATCCAGTAATAATATATCTGGATCTGAGAATAACGCTTGTGCTAATAAAATACGTAGTTTGAAGCCAGGCGCTATTTCGCTCATTAAACCATAGTGTTGATCAATAGGAATGCCAACACCCATTAATAATTCGCCAGCGCGCGCTTCAGCACTGTAACCGTCCATCTCAGCATATTCAGATTCTAAATCGCCAACTTTCATGCCGTCTGCTTCGCTCATTTCAGGCAAAGCATAGATGCGGTCACGCTCTTCTTTTACCGCCCATAATTCGGTGTGACCCATGATAACCGTATCGATAACGCTGAAGTGTTCAAAAGCGAACTGGTCTTGGCTCAATTTACCTAAACGTTCGTTAGTGTCTAAACTAACATTTCCAGAGGTTTGCTCTAAATCACCACCTAATATTTTTATTAGTGTTGATTTACCACAACCATTTGCACCAATTAAACCGTAACGGTTACCGCCACCAAATTTTTGTGAAATATTTTCAAAAAGCGGTTTTGCGCCAAATTGTTGGGTGATATTATTTGCTGTAAGTATAGGATAATCCTTGGTCGTGCATTTAAGCTGGTGTGTCAATTGCGCGCGATTATACACAAAAAAGATGTCTTTCAATAGGGGTAAAATTTGGTTGTTAGGCTATGTCTGCCTATAGATTAACTGACAGGCTATTTACGACTTAAAAATAAAACTGACTTATTTTTTAATATACCAGCAGGCGGTTATAATAGTTTAACTTTGGAAAATATAGAGCCTTAATGAATGAATTAACATCTGTTGTTAATAAAAATATAACGGCTACTTTTCATCAATTATTATCATCTAAAGATCATTTTTTTATGGATGTTACCGAAGCAATTAAACCGTTTAAATTATATGGATGTAGGCAATGTTAAAAAATCAACCACCACCTAACGCTAATTACCAACGTATTTGGCAAACGGTACAAGCGATCCCGTATTCAAAGGTGGCTTGTTATGGTCAAATAGCTGATTTAGCCGGCTTACCTGGTAAAGCAAGGCTCGTTGGAAAAGCGTTAGGAAAAATACCTGATAATGGTTGGAAAGGGAAAAATGTCCCTTGGCATAGAGTGATTAATTCTCAGGGAAAAATTTCATTCCCCGTTGATAGTGAACTTTTTGCCAAACAAAGAAATCTACTTCAAGACGAACAAGTTGTGATTATTGGATGCAGAATTAAATTAAAAGATTTTCAGTGGCAACCCGACTTAGGAGAATTACTTTTTGAGCTTAGTTACTAATCTATTGAACTGGCGTAAAAGTGCCGGAGTAACCTTGGGATGGGCATTTAATTCACTGATTATTCGTTAAAAAATAAAGGCTGCATTATTGCAATACAGCCTTTATTTTTAATGAATTTTTATACAGTGATAATATGATTTAAAAGAATGATACTTTAAATTCTACACCAGTAAAACGTCCTTCGTTAATCATACCAGAGTTATTATTAAAATCGACACCACCAATAATTACTTGCTCATCAGTAATATTTCTCATGAACGCCGAAACTTGATATTCATTATCTCCGCTCGTCCAGTTATAACCTGTTCTTATGCCACCTTCTAATAAAGCATCACCTTTAAATTCTTTCGCTTCATATAAGAAAAAATGCACATCACTACGGTATGACCAATCATTAAATATAAAGAATTCACCATCACCCATTTCGCGAGAATAACTAAAGGTTACATTTGATATCCATTCTGGCGCGTTAGGTAATGAATTACCGTCGATAATAGCCATCTTTGTACCAGCTGAATCAAACGTTGGGTCGGTTACTGTACAAGTACCTGAACCACATGTAGCTACAGATAAATTATTTTGTGAAATTTCAGTATTGTTATAGCTAATATTAAAACTCATCAGTAAATTGTCAGTAACAACAAACTCAGAATCAACTTCAAAACCATAACCTGTCGTTTTATCAGCATTGAGTAGGAAGTTGGCATTATTTACACCACCAACAGCGGTTAGTTGCTGATCTTTCATTTCAAAATAATAAACAGATGCATTAATTCGTCCATTGCCATCTAAGATGTCAGATTTAATACCTGTTTCGATTGATGTAATTGTTTCTGAATCCCCAACACTTACGTTTTGATCATATAAAACACGACCCTGAATACTTGGTGCTCTAAAACTATTCGCAATACGTCCATATAAATTAACATCATCCGTTAATTTATATGTTGAACTTATATCCCAGCTTATGTGCTCATCACTTGGATTTGCGGATTCTAAATAGTTACCACCGTCAGCACCTGGAATAAAAGGATGATCAAGTAATTCCGCTGTGAATTCTTTTTCGTCATCTGAGTAGCGTGCACCAACAGTGACCTGCCATTTCTCATTAATATCATAATCTACAGAGCCGAATACAGCCCAAGCAGTTGTTTCTTGCTCTTGTGTAGCTAAGCCGTTTTGCGCTCCGTGGCGTGCGTCATCGGTTTCATTTGTTGGGTCTTGAGTATAAAAATCATAAGTATTAATGATTAATTCTTCACTAAAGTAAAAAACACCCACTTGATAATTGATTTCACCTGAAAAACTTGATGCTAAACGAAGTTCTTGACTGTATTGATCATGTTCTGGAATTTCATCGGCAGTCTGTGCTCCCCACCAAACAGCATTTGCATCACCAGCAGGAGGGAATCCAATATAGCCACCGTCAACATCTGCACGAGAATATATTTCAGCACTTTCCCAGCCCGTAATTGAGGTTAGTGTATAATCATCGTTAAGTTCCCAATCAACTTTTGCACTTGCACCTTGTGTGGTTACTTGCTGAGTTGCAAATTCACCAGCGTCTTGATAAACCGTTTCTCCATCAAACCCTTCTCTTATATTATTGGTGCCACTTATAGCGATATTGGGGTGAAAAGCTATTGGGGACCCATCTAAGTCACGATAATGGTAGTTGAATAAAGCAGAGTAGCTGTCGCCTTCATATAAGAATTGAGCACGAAATGCGTTTTCCTCATAGCCACCTAATTGGTCATCTTGCTCATAGCCAACAGCTTTATTGTCAATGTAATCATCTTTTTCTTGATGAAGTCCTGATAGTCTAAATGACCATTGGTCATTAATAGAACCGCCTACTGCACCTTCTGAATCAACAGTGCCGTAATCACCTAAAGCAACAGAAACATAAGCGTCGAATGTTTGCGAAGGTTTTGTAGAATCAAACTTAACAAGACCAGCGGGGGTATTTCGCCCAAACAACGTACCTTGTGGACCTCTTAGTACTTCAACACGACCAACATCAAATACTGGAAATCCTTTTAAAATTGGGTTTTCTTGAACAATATCATCAACGATGTAAGACACAGGTTGAGAAGCATTTAAATCAAAATCAGTATTACCTAAACCACGTACATAAAATCTTGGAAATGTGCGACCAAATGAAGACTCTACTGCTAAACTTGGGATACGTGCACTCATGAAACGAATGTCCATACCTGCAGAACTATACGCATCAAGGTTTTCCCCTTGCAATGCTGATACAGAAATAGGGACTTCTTGAACGTTTTCTACTCTTTTACGAGCCGTCACTTGAATGACTTCTAAGCCAACAACTTTTTCTTTTACTTCTTCAGCTAAAGTCGCTGCAGAATATCCAACTGATGATGTTAATACAGCAAGTTTAACGGCTGTAGCTAAAGCGGAATTTTTGAACAAATTCATTAATTTTCTCCAAGAGTGCGATGTTTTTTATGTAAACTGAGTTTTATTGTTATTTTGATACTTATTAGGTTAGCCGAAATTATACAAACTTCTAAATAGAAAGTATTTATTTTTATAAATTGTACCATAGTCTAATTTCAATAAATTCGATATTTTATTTTTATATGATTAATTTAATTTGTTGATTTTTATTGGTTTTATGTGGGTTGTTGTCGGTTTGCAACAAATAAGCAAATATGCTGATATTTTTATAGTGTCAGGATATTTTATCTTCTAAAACCAATGGTCTCTAATTCAATGGATTTCGTCTTATCCGTCTTTTTTATTCTATTTTTTTGTACTAAATTAACGATGACAAAAAATATAATAATTAGGGAACAATAATGAAAAAATTCGGGTTATCTTTATTATGTCTTTCTTTATCGACTGCTTACGCAAGTGATGATTTAGATATGGCCAATAAAATAAGAGCAGAAGGCTTTTATAATTCTGAAGTTATGCACACCTTAGAACAACTTACTGACCAAATAGGGCCACGTTTATCAGGCTCACCTCAAATGAAAAAAGCGAATGACTGGACCTTAGAAAAACTGAAAGGTTGGGGACTAAAAAATGCTTACTTAGACCCTTTTGAGTTTGGTAGAGGTTGGTCACATGACTCTGCTTCAATCGATGTTTTAAGTCCTCGTGAAGTTTCTTTACATGGTATCCCTGTTGCTTGGACACCGGGAACCAAAGGAGAAGTAAAAGGCGATGTTGTTATTTTTGATGCCAGTTCAGTTGCAGACTTAGCACAATATAAAGGTAAGCTTAAAGGTAAAATTATCATGATGGGCGCAGGAAAAAATATTGATGCGCCTGAAAATAGTGTCTTCAAACGTTATGACTCTGGAGAGCTTTCCAAACTAAAAGATTTTGATGTGATGAGCTCGCCAAGTCATTCTCCTTGGGTTTCGGCTGACCGACGAGATAGCGCGATGCAGCGTTATAATTTCCGTAAGTCATTAAATACATTTTTAAAAGATGAAAAAGTTGCGGGTGTTATATATCGTAGTTGGCGACAAGGTGGTTTAATTAACGTTTTTGGTAGTGACCATCGTGTAGGGAAAACATTTCCGGTACCTGCGATGATTATTGAAGCTGAGCATTACAACTCATTGTCTCGTATGATTGATAATGGCAAAACACCAAAATTGTCACTCAATATTGATGCACGTTTTTATGATGAAGACCGTAACGCTTATAATACCATTGCAGAGATCCCAGGCAGTGATGAAAATCCTGAAATTGTTATGGTCGGTGGCCACTTAGACTCTTGGCATGCCAGTGATGGTGCTGTAGATAATGGTGCTGGCGTTGCCGTGTCTATGGAAGCAGTTCGTATTCTTCAAGCACTAGATTTTAAACCTAAACGTACTATACGAATAGCGTTGTGGTCTGGTGAAGAGCAAGGTCTTTTTGGTTCATCAACTTATGTTGAGGAACACTTTGCGACTCGTCCTAAACCGAGTGATAAGAATGAACAAGCACTGCCAAGTTACCTATGGAAAGACCAAGGTTGGCCTATTGAAACTAAAGCCGATCATGAAAAATTCTCGGTGTATTTCAATATGGATAACGGCAGTGGCCGTTTCAGAGGTATCTATACTGAGGGTAATGTTGCGGCAAAATCAATATTTAGCAATTGGTTTAGTCCTTATAGTGATCTAAGCACAGGTACGGTTACGAATAAAAGTACCGGTGGTACCGACCATGAGTCTTTTGATGATGTTGGCTTACCCGGTTTCCAGTTTATTCAAGACAAGTTAGATTATGGCTCTCGTTTACATCATACCCACATTGACTCGATTGACCATGTCGTAGAAGCTGATTTAAAACAAGCCTCAGTTATCCTTGCGGGATTCTTATATAAAGCGGCAATGGCTGACGAGCGTATGCCTCGTAAACCTATACCACAAGATATTTCATCGTTGCAAAAACAACAGATGCAATTGAAGTCTGAGAAAGCCCGTAAAAAACGCGAAAAAGACGGTAATAAAAATTTAGAGATTAATGCTGTAAAAAATTAATCGTTAATTTTAGCCAATAAAAAATGCACTCAGTTGATGATTGCATTTTTATATCTGTTCCTAATTTGAAGCTAAGCCGCTCTATAAATGTGTTCGCACTTCAAATAACTCAGGAAAAAAGCTAACCTCTAACGCTTTTTTTAAAAAACCTACCCCAGAAGAACCTCCAGTTCCTGCTTTATAGCCAATAATGCGTTGTACGGTGTACATGTGTTTAAAACGCCATTGTTGAAAAGAATCTTCGATATCAACCAATTTCTCGGCCAGTTCGTATAATTCAAAATACTTCTCAGGTTGTTGATAGACCGCTAACCATGCTCTTACGACACTTTCATTACTTTGGTAAGCTTGAGTCACATCTCTATTGAGCACGCAATCGTCAATGTTAAAGCCTGCTTTCACCAATGTAACAATGACTTCGTCATATAGACTTGGACTATTGAGTAATAATTTTAGTTCTTGATAAGCTTCATTATTTTGTTTATGTACTTTGAGTATGTCACTGTTTTTATTACCAAGAAGGAATTCTAGCTTTCGATAACCGTGCGATTGAAAGCCTGATGAACGACCTAAATCATCACGAAACTTCAAATAATCAACGGGGGTAAGCGTTGACAGAATATTCCATGACTGGGTCAGCTGGATGAATATTTGTTTTACGCGGGCGATAACTTTAAATGCAGGACCAAAATCATTCGCGCGTAAACATTCCAGTGCTTTGGCTAATTCATGCCCAGCAAGTTTTAGCCATAGTTCGCTACTTTGGTGGATAACAATAAACAACATTTCATCATGCTCGTTCGATAACGGTTGCTGAGCTGATAATATCTGATCAAGCTGCAAGTAATCGCTATAAGACATATCATCCTTAAAATCGGTATGAATATCTTGCTCTAGTTCACGTTTATTTGCATCACCACTAAAAGGACAGCCTGAATTAGACATGGTGATTTCCCTTGTTTTTATCTTGTGCACAGACAAGTTGTCGAAGTTTTTGGTAAATAAAGTCGTCTTCCCAGCATGTATTTATGTTGGGAATTTGCATTATTTCAGCCATAATTAATTTTTGCTGATCACCGATTGCTAATGCTTGCGAATAAGGCAAGTGTGGGCAAAAGGTTACCATAGAATAAAGTGGCACCCAAAGTTCAGGATGAAGCTGATGAAATTTAGCTTCAATTTTTTTCTGCAATAGAAAATTACTGTCACCAGAGAGCTCACTCATTTCAACAAAATTACGCTGAGCTAATTCAGTAATAGCATCCGCATTTATTTTTCGCTGTTTTTGATAAGCAGGAAAAATATCGGACCATTGACCTTTATATTGATCAATAATTTCACCAAGCTCTCGGCAATCTTCAAAACCACAGTTCATGCCTTGACCGTAATAAGGCACCATTGCATGAGCAGCATCACCAATTAATGCGACTTTATTGTTGATCACCCAAGGGTCGACTTTAACTAAAAAGAGTGGGCTAGCTTTCTTGGACATAAAGTCGTCGATGGGGTCTGCTAATATCGGCATTGCATCAGCAAAATTTTCGTTGAAAAATTTAATGACATGACTTCTTTCTGTTAAGTTGCAAAATGAATGTTCCCCTTCATGTTTACTTTCATAATTCATAAACAATGTACAAGTGAACGAACCATCAGGATTGGGCAGAGCGATAAGCATAAAGTCTTTTCTTGGCCAAATATGCAGAGCTTCTTTTTCCATTTTAAAGCGCGCATCGCCTGTTTCGTTTTCGTTTGCTGGGATCGTTAATTCGATATAAGACTGAGGCATGAAAGATTGACTATAGCTAAAACGTGGCGTTTCTTGGGCAAGGCGGCGCACTTTTGAAAAAGCACCGTCGGCGCCAAAAATATAATCAGCGTCAATTTCAATATGACCTTTACTTTGTGCGACATCAAAGCTGAAAGATGAACACCCCGTAGTAAAGTCAACATGGGTAAGTCTTTTTTCAAAGTGCAACGCTACGTTTGCTTCTTTTTCTGCCAAATTAAGTAATTGTTCATTAATGCCCGCGCGCGATACCGACCAAATAGCTTGCTCGTCTTTTCCATAAGCTTGCTCTGTTATCGTGCCATCAACGCCATGCATAACACGTTTTTTCATAGGCAGCGCTTCTTTACGCACTTGTTCAGCAATGCCAACGGCTTCAAGTGCTAACCAACCACGGTCTGAGAGGGCAATGTTTATCGATTTTCCTTGGTATATGTCATGCTGGCGAGAATCTGGGCGCGATTCAAATAAATTAATATTATAGCCTTTTCGAGCGAGTATTATCGCCAGCAATGCACCAATAGGACCTGCTCCAGCTACTGTGATGTTAGTTTCATTGGCAGGTTTAGACATAACATTTATGCTCATTGTAAACACTCCTTTAAAAGTCGGACAAAGTGATAGATATCTTGAAATTGGTTGTAAAGTGGGACGGGAGCAACACGAATAACATTGGGTTCACGCCAATCGGTGGTTACACCATTTTCTTCTAATGCGTTAAACATAGCTTTGCCATCAAGGCCTTTAACATTAATCATTAACGATAACTGGCAACCGCGTTCAGCTTGATTACTGGGGGTGATAATACGAATTTTATCGCCAAGTTCACTGGCGATTAACTCGGTCATATATTGGGTAAGCTTGACTGATTTTTTGCGAAGCTCACTGATCCCGCCTGCCATTTTTATGGTATCAAGTGACCCGCGAATAGCCGCTAATGATAATACGGGAGGGTTCGATAATTGCCAGCCTTCAGCACTAGCAATAGGCTTAAAATTGTTTTCCATTTTAAATCGGGTTGACTTGTCGTGTCCCCACCAACCCGCAAAGCGGTTCACTTTTGTTTCACTGTTTGAATTAGTGCTATGGGTTTCATGAATAAAACAACCAGCAACAGAGCCGGCACCACTGTTCAAATATTTATAGCTACACCAACATGCAAAGTCGACTTGCCAATTATGCAATTCCATTTCGATATTACCCACGGCATGAGCAAGGTCAAAACCGACTATAATACCTTTAGCATGGGCTTTTTCTGTGATGGTTTTCATATCAAGCACTTGGCCCGTATAGTACTGAACGCCGGGTAATAATATCAGGGCAATTTCATCGCCTTGTTGTTCAATTATTTGATACAAATCATCATGATTTAAAAGCTCTTCGCCTGCTCTTGGTGTCCACAGCAGCATATTCTCATTAACATCTTGTTTATGATGTTTAAGTTGAGATTCTACGGCGTAATGATCAGAAGGGAATGCATGATCTTCAATCAGTATTTTAGTGCGTTTACCTTGGGGTTGATAAAAGCTCACCATCATGAAATGCAAATTAGCGGTTAACGAATTCATCATGATGACTTCGTTATTATTTCCACCCACTAATAATGCTGATTGTTCGGTTAAAAATTCATGATAAGGCATCCAAGGATAGTCACCTTCAAAATGACCTTTTACGCCTCGTTGTCCCCAAGAGTCAAGTAACTCAATAACATATTCTCGAGCAAGTTTGGGTTGTAAACCAAGGGAATTTCCGGTGAAATAGTATTCATCGTCACCATTGGCTTGTTTAGGAATGGCGAACTGGTCGCGTATTTTCGCTAACGGATCATTAAGGTCAAGTGCTTGGGCGTATGCTAATGTCTTTTTATTATTTTTTATTGTTTTATTGGTAATAGGCATAAGTTATTTACTCATTTCTTTAGCATTAAATTCTTTTGCTGAAAATAGGACAGGGCGACTTGGTGCTGCATCATTATGAAAAGCAGGTGTTTGAATATTGATAAAATAAAAGTCATCAGGGATCTCATTATCAATAAACGCCATTTCGGTAATTGTTTTATTCACTAAGCTATTTTCGTTTACTTGCTGACTACCTTCCTCAACGTGCCAAAATAGATGATGACAAGTCATTAATCCCTCATCATGTAAGCGGTCAATTGATGGCAGATCTACTATTAGGTGTTCAATACCTCGTTCATTTAAATATGAGATGGCTTCACGACTGAAAAATGCAGGTTGATTTTCACTGTTATAAGCTTGTTTTTTTTTGCTACTGTTATTTGGCAAACTTCGAATAACCAACGCTTGTAATTGCTCATTGTGATAATCAACAAGTGCTTTCTTAAGTGCAGATTTGCTGATGATGACATCATGCTTAGAAAAGTCAGGGCTGTAATTCTCCTTACTTTCTATCGCTAATTCAGGTGTTAATGATATTACAGCGCAGGGCATTAACGCGGGTAAGTTAAGTTCTGCTAATGTCTTTACCTGCGTTTCATTATTGATACGGTTACTGACAGCATGAGTGTTCATCGAAAAATCACAAATATGTGCGATAGATTCGGTATGAGTGCCATTACAATGCGGATTAATCGTTAATTCATTTACATTACAGCTGCCACCTTGTTTGGTATCACCAATAAAACCATCTACTTGCATTGGGGTGGCTAACGCTGCATTGGCATAAAAGTGATTGGGCTGTTGCGTTGGTTGATTAAAGTTAACAGGAATAGCCAATGCCCATGAGTTTGCTATATTGACTTGATAACTAGCACGTTGAAGCTCTATGGTTATTTTTATCGCGTTACTGCTAACGTTAGCTTTAGTGTTATTCAAGCTCATAAGAACTGCTCTTTGGATAACCCTAACCATTTAAGCGCTGAACCATGCAGTAACTTTTCTTTAATATCATCAGAAAACTGACTATTCTCGATAAGCTTTCCAGGTGCTAATTCACCCAATGGAAAGGGGTAATCAGTACCCAAGGCAATATTGTCTGGCCCCATCAAATCGACTAAATATTTCAGTGCTAATTCATCATGTACTAATGAATCTAGATAAATTTGCGGAAGAAAATCTCGTGGGTTAATAGAACAGTCAACCGCACATAAATCAGGACGAACATTAAAACCATGTTCTATACGACCAATAGTTGATGGAAATGAACCACCGCCATGCGCAAAGGCTATTTTTAGTTTAGGTAAACGTTGTAGTACGCCGCCAAAGATCATCGAGCATATCGCTAAGCTTGACTCTGCAGGCATACCAACGAGCCAGGGTAACCAATATTTAGGCATTTTTTCCTTCGCCATCATGTCCCATGGATGAACGAAAACAGCTGCACCTAAGTCTTGTGCGGCTTCAAAAATAGGGAATAACTCTTTTTGGTCTAAATTCCATTCATTAATATGAGAACCAATTTGAATGCCCGCTAAACCAATTTTCATGCAACGTTCCAGCTCTTTTATGGCAAGGTCTGGTGATTGCATGGGTAAAGTCCCTAAACCGATAAAACGCTTAGGGTGGTCGTTAACAATGCCGGCAATGTGATCATTCAAATACATCGATAAATCTAATGTATCTTTAGGCTTTGCCCAGTAGTTAAACATCACAGGAACCGTTGAAAGCACTTGTACGTCTACATGGTGCTTTTTACAGTCGTCAAGTCGAACTTTAGGGTCCCAACAATTATGGTCTATTTCACGAAAAAACTGTTCATCAACCATCATGCGAGCACAGCCACATTTATGATGATCTAAACTGACAAACCCCCCGTAACCGTATTTTTCACGTAAATTAGGCCAGGTCTTCGGTAATATATGCGTGTGAATATCTATCTTTAACATAACTTACCCCTTCGTCACTGTTGTG
This sequence comes from Colwellia sp. MB3u-41, assembly GCF_014076845.1. Taxonomy (GTDB): domain Bacteria; phylum Pseudomonadota; class Gammaproteobacteria; order Enterobacterales; family Alteromonadaceae; genus Colwellia_A. The sequence goes on along the minus strand of NZ_JACGUT010000075.1, from coordinate 17,807 downwards.
CCACATTGCTGACAAGTGCAATTGTCAGGTGTGTCATAAAAACGGGTGAATACTTTAGGTAAGTCTGTTTCTATATTGTCGAGACAAAAAGCTTCTGTGTAGAGTTGCTTTTTGCAGTCAGGACAAAACCAATAAAGTGCATCTTTTTGATTATTTGCTCGCTTTTGTTCAACCACCAAACCTACGCTGTTTTCAAAGCGTTGTGGGGAATGCAACATTTTTGGTGGCAGTAAGAATATCTCACCAGCGTTAATTTTTATATCCTGAAAATTTTTGGGATCATGATGATCATTGTTTTCAACCGAATCATTAATAACTGAAAGCACCATTTCGCCTTCGATTTGATAAAACAATTCAGGGGTTTCGTTATAGTGATAATCGTTACGATTATTAGGACCGCCGACGATCATGACAATAAAGTTGTCCTGTTCAAAAATTTGTTTATTACAAACAGGAGGTTTGAGTAAATGTCGATGCTCATCAATCCAAGCATGTAAATTAAAGGGCATGGCGATGCTATTTTTCAACGTTGACATGACTATTCCCCCGTCGTTTTAGTATGAGGCTTTTTATGTTGATTCAACGCAGCGATACATTTAAGTTCAATGGCTATGGGCGTCGGTAATTTGTTAATTTCAACCGTGGTGCGACAAGGTTGATTATCAGCAAAGTATTCTGCGTAAATACGATTATAGGTAGCGAAGTCGTCATCCATATTGGTTAAAAATACCGTGACATCAACCACATCCATCCAGCTTGCATTTGACGCTTCAAGAATTAGTCGAATGTTGGTGAAAACACTATGGCACTGCGCTTCAATATCGTAACTTTTAATTTTTCCTTGCTCGTCAAGTACAACCCCTGGGATATCTTTGCAACCCGCTTTTCTTGGGCCAACACCGGAAAGAAAGAGTAAGTCGCCGACTTGTCGTGCGTGAGGGTATAAGCCTACCGGTTTTGGCGCTTGTTCTGCGTTGATTATTTTTGGGTTAAAAGACGCTTTAATTTTAACATCGCTCATAAGGGATCCTGATGTAATTAATATATTTTTATGGTTATAAGTGTAGACAAAAATCAATCAAAGACCTTTGTTCTTCATTTATTTCAATTGCATGTAGACTTGAGTACGACTGAGTAGGGGATTTCGAAATTCTCGAAAAAAAACTAACGTACTCCATAAGAAAGCCGGTTAAATAAGCGTCCATTTGCAGCCTAATACGCTGGCAAATATTGCACCTGAAGATTTAAATTTATGACAAATTTGGTTCATTGTTTCGTTTGAGCCTATGAGTATTTTATACATACATTTTTGGGTTCAGTAAAATATCGCATGGCTTCTAAACCACCTTCTCGGCCAACACCTGAATGATTCATACCACCAAAAGGCGTTCGTAAATCACGCAGTAACCAACAATTGATCCACACAATACCGGTATTTATTTAATTTGAGCCTATGAGTATTTTATGCATACATTTTTGGGTTCAGTAAAAAATCGCATGGCTTCTAAACCACCTTCTCGGCCAACACCTGAATGATTCATACCACCAAAAGGTGTTCGTAAATCACGCAGTAACCAACAATTTATCCACACAATACCGGTATTTATTTGTTCAGCGAGTTGATGTGCTCTATTAATGTTTTGCGTCCAAATAGTCGCTGCTAAGCCATATTGGCTTTCGTTGGCAAGTGCCAGTGCTTGTTCGTCAGTATCAAACAGTTGTAAGGTAATAACAGGACCAAAAATTTCTTGCTGGTTGCACCTCGCATCATTACTTAAGCCTTCGATGATAGTCGGTTGTAAAAAATAACCTTGTTTACAGCGACCAGGTAATAGCACTTGCTTACCGCCCGCTAAAATAGTACCCCCTTCTTGTTTTGCTAAATCAATATAGCCGAGTACTTTTTCTAAATGGTCTTTGGAGACAATCGCGCCCATTTTTGTTTCATTAACCAAAGGGTCTTGTGGCACAAGCGTTTGTGCTTTTGCGACTAATGCCGCTTTGAATTTTTCATATATGCCGCGCTGAATATATAGGCGTGAAGCACATAAGCAAATTTGACCTTGGTTGGCAAAGCTGGCGCGGAAAACTTCTTCAATGGTATTTTCAAAATGACAGTCATCAAAAATTAATGCCGGATTTTTCCCACCGAGCTCTAAAGATAGCTTTTTAAATTTTGGTGCAAGCTGTGTCGCTATTGCCGCACCTGTTGCAGAGCCGCCCGTAAATGAAATAGCGTTCACTTTTGGATGGTTACATATTGCAGCGCCAACACTTGTACCTGTTCCATGTAATATATTTAAAACACCTTTAGGCAAACCAACTTTTTGACAAATAGCGCCGAGCATTGCTGCCGTTTTTGGGGTGATTTCAGAGGGTTTGGCAATGACACAATTACCTGCTGCAAGTGCGGGTGCTATTTTCCAAGTAAATAAATACAGCGGTAAATTCCAAGGAGAAATACAGCCGACAATACCCACCGGTTGGCGCAAGGTGTAATTAATTGCTGTGTTAGCAAGTGCATGAGATTCACTTGAAAATTGTGAGCAGGCATGAGCAAAGAATTTAAAATTACTTGCCGCACGTGGAATATCAACCATTCTCGCTAAAGCAACCGGTTTGCCATTGTCCGTCGCCTCAGCAAGCGCTAGTAGTTCAAGTTGATTTTCAATCTCTTGTGCAATAGCCATTAAGTAGTCGGCACGTTGTTCTAAATCTAACGCGCGCCAGGCAGGAAGTGCTCGTTCAGCTGCGGCAATGGCTTGTTCAACATCCTCACTATCACTGCTGGGAATTTTGCCATACACCAAGCCTGTTGCAGGTTCATAATTATCTAAATAATGATTATTGATGGGCGCTTGATATTCGCCATCAATGAAATTATCAATGATATTATTTGCAGCCGTCATTGTTTATTCCTCTAGACTGTTTATTTAAAGGACGTTTATAAACAAGCGGTTCTACCGCCATCAACGGGTAAATTAATACCGGTGATGTAACCTGCTGCAGGAGAGGCTAGAAAAGCAGCGGCCGCTGCAAACTCTTCTGGCTTAGCAAAACGGCGCATAGGAATTATTGCTTTCTCATTAAGTGTGGCTTGTTCGATAGAAATATTTTGCTTCTTCGCTTTACCCGAAATTATCGCGTCTAAACGTGCGGTTGCTGTTGCACCGGGTAATACGTTATTAACGGTAATACCAAACTCGCCTAATTCGTTCGCTAAGGTTTTTGCCCAACTTGCAACGGCGCCACGAATCGTATTAGAAACACCTAAGCCATTAAGGGGTTGTTTAACTGAGGTTGAAATAACATTGATGATACGGCCATATTGCTTTTCTTTCATGTGAGGGATAAGCGCTTGCACTAAATGATGGTTCGATACCAAGTGTAAATTAAAGGCGTTAATAAATTCATCAACACCGGCTACATTCGCGGGCCCAGGTGCAGGGCCTCCGGTATTATTGATTAATATTTCATAACCACCTAAAGAGTTTACATGATCATTAATCACTTCTTTGACTTGTTCTGTGTTCGAGAAGTCAGCCACTAACACTTGATGCTTTTGACCCTGTTCAGTATTGAGTTCAGCTTTTACGTGTTCAAGTGCTGTTTGATTACGTGAAAATAGCGTGACATTTGCGCCTAGATTAGCAAGCTCTATAGCACAAGCCTTGCCAATACCTTGACTTGAACCACAGACTAATGCGCTTTTACCTTGAAGATTTATATCCATGAAGACTCTTTTTATTTTAATTGTTTTATCACACTATTTTTTGAAAACTGAGTTTCATTAGTAACAGTGAAATTTTGAGTTGACCTTTTTTTATCACATTAAATAATTTAATGTCAGCAAAATTGTTAACATTTATTGATTTACTTTGTAAACATTTATAGCCGTGCATATTGAAGTCTTAGTGAGGAGGGCGAATCGTCACTTTATTTTGACATTTGTCAGATTAGGCTGATAATGCTTTATTATTCCAAAGAAAATAGCAGTAATGACGATAAATAACTTGCCGACAGGCGTCTATATTTCAGGGCAGGGAACACCTGTTGTACTTCTTCACAGTTCGCTAAGTTCAGCCAGACAATGGCAGCCTTTGGTTAAGCTACTTGATGTTAACTATTTAGTGATTAACATCGATATTCTCGGTTACGGGAAGGCAGATAAAGTTGCAGATGAACTACATTATAATTTTGATATTGAAATTGATCGTATTGAAAAAATTCTGGCGAGTGTCGCTCCAAATCAATCCTTTCATTTAGTTGGCCATTCTTGCGGAGGCGCTATTGCGTTAAAATTGGCTGTTGAAAATCCAGAAAAAATATTGAGCCTATCTTTATATGAGCCGGTCGCTTTTCATTTACTAGAACAAGGAAGTGAAGCTAGATTGTTAGCTGATAACTTTGCTCGTAAGGTTGCTATTGGCGACGCTTATCAAGCGGCAGAGATATTTACTAATTTTTGGAACAAAGCTGGATTTTTTAGGGCTTTACCACAAAAGATGCAAGATTTAATGGCAAGAGATATGCCTAAAGTAAGCTTAGACTTTAAAGGATTAACCTCAGAAAAATACTCATTAAAAGCCCTAAACCGTATTACATGCAAATCGCTAATGATGACAGGTGAAAAAAGCCCAGAATTAAGCTTATTATTGGCAAATAAAATTACGGCTAGTTTACCTAATGTGATGCATAAAAGCTTTCCAACAGGACACATGGGGCCGGTAAGTCACAGTGAGTTAATTCATCCTAGCATTGCTGATTTTATTAACAAAATCTGAAATAAAAATCATTTAAAAAAAGACGCCTAAGCGTCTTTTTTTATCGTTAAATTTTAACGCTATTGTAAAAGTTCTTTATCAGTGAATTCATCGCTAAAAAGTGCGCTTGACAGGTAACGCTCTGCAGAGCTTGCTAAAATAACAACAATATTTTTTCCTTCGTTTTCTGGTTTTTCAGCTAAACGTTTCGCAGCAACAACGCCAGCACCAGAAGAGATACCCGCAAGAATACCTTCTTCTTTCATCAGGCGGTGACACATTGCCATTGCTTCGTCATTCGTTACTTTTTCAACAGCATCAATCATGCTTAAGTCTAGGTTTCCTGGGATAAAACCTGCACCGATTCCTTGAATCTTGTGTGGTCCTGGCGTTAGTTCTTCACCGGCCATTTTTTGACTAATAACAGGAGAGTCAGTTGGCTCTACCGCAACAGACATGATGTTTTTTCCTGCGGTATTTTTAATGTAACGACTAACACCCGTAATTGTGCCACCGGTGCCAACACCAGCAACAAATATGTCGATGTTACCGTCTGTCGCTTCCCAGATTTCTGGACCCGTTGTTTTTTCGTGAATTTCTGGGTTAGCAGGGTTTTCGAATTGCCCCAATAAAACGTACTTCTCAGGATCTGAGTCTTTAATTGCTTGAGCTTTAGCAATAGCACCATTCATGCCTTTAGCACCATCAGTCAATTCAAGCTTTGCCCCTAAAGCGGCTAATAATTTTCTACGCTCTAAACTCATGGTATGTGGCATAGTTAATGTGATGGCGTAGCCACGAGCAGCGGCCACAAAAGCAAGTGCTATGCCAGTGTTACCACTGGTAGGCTCAACAATTTCTTTACCGGGGGTTAATAATCCTTTTTTCTCGGCATCCCAGATCATATTTGCGCCAATGCGACACTTAATACTCGCACTAGGATTTCTTGATTCTATTTTAGCAAAAACATTACCTTTAGTGACACGGTTTAGTCTTACGAGGGGCGTATTGCCAATAGAGGTTGAGTTATCTTCAAATATTGTGGTCATCTTATATCCTTGAGTAAGCTTTATTTACTTTAACAGGACAAGGTTAGCGCTTTATAGAAATAAAAGAAGTGATATTTTGTTAACTTATATACCAAAAAAGAATATATAAATGCTTATTTAGTTTAATTAGGTTTTATATTGATCTGATTATCATCTCATTAAAGACAAATTTGTTTATTTTCTTTATCTTATAAAAAGAAAAATGACTATTAAGATTGCTTTAACAGTATAAGTAATAAGATTATAGTTTTGATTTATTTTGATTATCACCATTATAAATAAAAGGTGATTGGATAATAAATAGTCACTCCTCTATTATATTTTTAACTGGTCGAACGTCCGATCAGTTAACGTTCAACTATAAAAATAAGACGTAACAAAATAATTATAAAAGATATTGGGGAAATAATGAATACAATCAAAAGTATAACAGCTGTTGCAGGTGTCTACTTAGCACTCAGCTCATCAGCATCATATAGTAAGGAATATAAAATAGTGCTTATCCATGGGTTTCAACCACAACAACTTATCGTTGATGGAGATGTTACCGAGAGTGGTCAACAATATTGGCAAGGTTATTGGGATAACCTCAGCGATGCTCGTATTGATTGGCCTTCTTACGAGCGAATAGAGGGGAAAATAGCAACGGACTATGTTTGGCCAAAGTTAAAGTCATTTTCTGAAAGTAACTTCTGCTCCCCAGGTTGTATCTTTGTGACTCACTCTACCGGCGATTTAGTTGCGCGGTATATTATAGATAACCAAGAAACTTGGTTGGAAAATGCGGGTTTAGCACCTCTAAATATCGTGGCAACATTCGATATTGCTGGCGCTGGTGGTGGCAGTGAGCTTGCGGATCTAGCGGTAAGTGTTGCACAAGCAACAGAAAGCTGGTCTTTTATAATCGAAGCGGCATTAGAAGCATGGCTTGGCGGAGATCTTGGCGATGAAATGGGTGTGCTCAATGATTTAAAAGTCAATAATGCGAGGCAACTTGCACCGTTACCGGATGCGAGGATCCCTCGTCTACGTTTTGTTGGCGATGCAAGTGAATATTTAGGCGTTACTAGCCCCTTTATTCAAGGTCATGATGATGGCGTTGTTGGTACGCATTCATCGTGCGGCGGTAATCGCCAAGGAAGATATGGCAGCTGTAGTGGCAGCGTCGCGTTTAACGGTAAAATTGAAAATCAAGGCAATGCTGTTTCAGGTTTTATGCCATACCATTATCCAATGCTTATGGGAGAAGCTTATAGCCATGGTTCATTACTTGAGCCAAGTCAGGAAGGGAAAGTGACGGCAGCAAGTAACCAGAATAATATGTTGTCAGGAGAAAGTATCCATTTTGATACTTACACGAAAACTAAGGGTTGGTGGCTTTGGAAAAGTAATTACCTTTACGTACAAAACTCAAATGATGACAGTATGTCAACGCTAATTTATGACGCGATTCCTAATTAAATAATAGAGAAAGGGCTGTTGATTTTTCTAAATTAACTGAGAAAAATCAATAGCACCTAAGCAGGAAAATAAACGAGTGATGAAAAAACATTCCTTTTTAAAGAAAATGGTGGCTATTAGCATTACTGCAATAGTTGTTTGGCTTTTTTGGCCATCAATCGCACCTAAACAATTATCGACAGCTAACGAAAGGTTAACAAAAAAAACCACCATAAAAACAATAAACCCACCACAAAAAAAAGTGGTTCAGCCTGTTTCAGTGACGGGTAAGCCCAAAAAAATTACTTCAAATGACTCTGCTCTTTTAGTTGCTAAAGCGTATGCTGGCGAATTAGTCTTTCCACCATACTCTCAACCGTTAACAGATAAAGATTTTGATCGTTTGAACCCTAACTTTTTTAACCCTCAATCGATGCTCGTTGACGACGATGGTACCAAGGTGTCTGCTGCACTATCAAAGTATCGTTACACTTATCCTGAAGCTGTTTTTGCGACGCTAACGGGAGAAAATATTACTTATGCGGAGCTTCAGCTTGTTGATATTGAAACCGGTGAATTATTATTGACCCGTAAATTTGAACAGAGTGAAGCAAACTGGCAGACCAAATTTAAAGGCCAAAGGAATCTTCCTAGCCAATTGCAAGCATCAATAAGAGCACACATTAACGGTAAGAACATCAATATTACGCTGGCGCTTAAATATGTTGACTCTGTTGCCACATTAGAAAGTTTTGATTCAGCCTTTCATGACGAGGCTGATATGGTGTTAAAAGCTCACCTAAAAACCAGAGAGCAGGGGCTTTATCGAATACGAGCAAATTTATTTGATGCTAATGACCAACCCATTGCACACATGGTGAGTAAAGAAAAACTCGATAAAGGCAATACGAGTCTTTATTTAAAAGCTCACCAATCAGTATTGCAAGGGCGGAAAGCGCCCTTTTACTTATCTACTTTTTCTATTGAGTTAATGTCGCCTGCGCCGGGTACACCAGCAAAATATGGAGATAGTTTACTTAAAGAGTATGTAATAAAAGATTTTGCAGTTGCTAGTTTAAGCCATAGACCTTATCAACCTTCTAAGCAGGAACAGCAACGCTTGTTATTATTGCAAAATATGGCTGACGGAAGATAAAGGGCTAAAAGCTTTTTGAGCAACTTTTCAACGTTATAGCGTTTTTAATGAAAGGTTAGCAAAAACATTTTTAGTTTTTACAAACTTATAGGAGGGCGTCGACAAACGTTCCTGGGTGAAACTCAGTTGGATAATCGAGTATCTAACTGAGTCTTATCCCATTATTAAAACGTCTAAGGCATCCAGGCGTAGCTAACTTTTGTAAACAAAGTACGTTCGCCACGTCCTAAGTCAGTTAAATCATCATCTTGATAACTGTTATCAGAGTACCCTAAGAAAAATACCGTTTGTGGATTGAGCTTATAGCTATAAATTAACTGTGTTGATAAGTCGCTATTGATTCTAGAATAAGCAGAAACATTATTAGCAAGGTTTTGATCAACATCTGAGTAGACAACATTTAATTTAAGGTAGCTGTTTACGTCAAATTGATACGAGACTCTTAGCTCAACTAAACTGGCATCATAGACTTTACCACCGTCAGCATCGAGGGTTTCATAGGTATATGAAAAGTCGACTTCCAAATGACTCGTCGGGTTAAGACGAGTATTGGCATAAAACTCTCTATAGTCGGCTAGACGGTTATTTTGGTAATCTATTCTTTCACCAAAAGAGAAACCGAGTTCACCATATAAGTATCGTGTTGGTTTTATATAACCAAACATAGTGACAAGCTTTTCGGTGAAACGGTCGGTATTACCATCAATAGCATTATCTAATTCATTTTTTCGTAACCCTATTTTATCAGCATAGGTAAACATAATATCGAATGCTGAAAGTTTAGGACCATAAATAGTAAAACTTGAGGCTAGGCTTTTTTCTAGCAATTCACCATTCTCATTGTGTTTAATTTGCCATTGTCCCGACAATTTTGCATCTTGCCAAAGGCTATCAGCATCACCATAAAAGTATCGGTCAACTAAGACTCTTTCATCTTGATAATCAGCTTTTGTCATAAAACCTAAATCGGCACGAAAATCTTTACCTATTTGTTGATGCTCAGCATTTACCGACCAATATTCAGAGTCATGTTCAAAACTTACTTTCATCGCTTGATCAGAGAGATCATCAGACTGTTTTATTGAATCATCACTGTTTGAATGAACAACTTGTGCAAGAACAGCGTTTGAATCATCCATCCTATATTTAGTATTGATACCCGCAACCGTATTTTGATAATTATCTGACTTTCGCAGTGTACTTATTGCACCTAAAGAGAAGTCTTCTGAAAAGTCGTAACGGTATTTAAAAGCACCCGAGTGACTTTCTTCATTTAACGATTTTAAACTTGAACCCGTATTACCTGGCACAATAAAATTAGTTTCAGTGTCATGACTGATAAATGCACCATAGGTGTGATTATCATTAGTGCCCGTTAGTTTTGCACCATAATCAGGGTCAGCAATATTACGGGTATAAACTAAATTGAAATTTGAAGAAAAATAATCTGAGTTTTCAACAAAGAAAGGGCGAGCTTCTTGATAAAATAAAGAATAGGTTTTATTGACGCTAAGTTGACCAACATCAGACTCAACGGTAGAAAAATCAGGGTTTACTGTTACGTTTAACAGAGTATTAGCATTAATACCCCAGCGTAAATCTACCCCAGCTTCGGTGTCGTTATCGCTATGCCATTCATCTTGTGCGTCGTAAATATCACGGGTATCATTTTTACTTGCTACGACAGCGGGTGTGATCATAACGTTATTACCGGTTTTTGCATCCTTGAAGCCTTTTGCCTCTGGAATTTGGCACAACCAACAATCGTTGTCTCGGTCAAGCGGAATATGAGATATACGCAGTCGAGAATCTCGAGGGTAGAGACGAATAAATTCAATGGCCCATGTTTTTTCTTCACCGGTGTCGGCAAAGTTTAGCGTGTGGTAGGGCACAGCCATCTCTACTTGATAGCCTGTAGGTGTTCGTTTGCCAAACGATTGCCACATGCCATCCCAGGCTGAATTTACATCTCCGGTTAGTTCATTCTTTATTCTGTCAATTTGTGCGCCGTAAGGGTTGACAAATAATTCATAACTTAAGCGTCTGTTATTATAGGTATCGAGTTTTATACCCACAACATCGTCTTCAAGTCGGGTATCTCGGTCACCTAAATAGGCAATAATTTCTTCTGGGTTGGGATCTTGGGCAACAAAAGAGATATAGATGGTGTCACCATCTTCAAAAATTTTTGCGGTTGTTTTTACTGGGCTGGGCTTGTTATTCCAAGGGTCGTTAACAATATTTAGCTCAATAGATAATGCTTGTGACCATTCTTCATCGCTGATTTCGCCATCAATAATGACTTCTTTTTTAGCATGAGGTATCGATAAATGAGCGATTTTATTGATTGTTTGTTCTTTTGTACTCTGTTCTTTGGTGTTTTGTTCAGCAAAACTATTTTGTGAAAACAGTAAGAATACACTAGCTACAACGGCTTTGTAGCTACTTCTTAACAACAACATTTTTTCTCCAGAAATATTTTTTATTATTTTTATATAGTCATTCTGGGCAAATTGTGTCAAAAAATCCCCATTAAAACAATCATTAGTTACTTTAGTTTAATGAACAGTTAACAAAAAAAGTCGCCAGAAGGCGACTTTACGTTAAATTAGATAATTTATTTTTGGTTTATATTACTTTATCCAAGCATAGCTAAATTTCATAAATAAATTACGTTTATTCTGATTTAAGTCGCCAAAACTTTCTTCTGTATAATGTCTATCAGCGTAGCCTAAATAAAATACTGTTTGTGGGTTCAGTTTGTATGCGTACAACAATTCAGTAGAGACGTTTTTTCGACTTTCCGTGATGTCTTCAGGGTCAGTGTAAGTATAATTATTAATATTTCTGTTGGTATTATTATAAATAAAACTGAAACGTATAAAACTTAAGACATCAAATTGATAAGTCGCTCTAAAGTCAGTTAATCGTGCATTAAAAACATTAGCACCTTCAGCATTTAGTTGGTTAAACGTATGTTTGATATTTAATTCTAAATGCTTATCAACGTTCCAACTTACTTTTGATCTCCACTGCTTGGTTCGGCCAAGACGATTGTTTCTATAATCAATTGCGTCGCCGTATTTAAAGTTACTGTTAACATACAAACCTAGCACTGGCTTAAATTCCCCAAAAAGCGAAAATTGATTTTCTGTAAATAGCGTGGTGTTGCCATCAATCGCTAAAATACTTTTATCTTCTCTTAAACCCACTAAGTCACGGTTTGAATAGGAAAATCGGAAGTATGAGTTCATCGTTGCATTGAGTTGAGCATTGATATCAAATTCTTTTTCTATTAACTCGTTGTTGTCATTGTGAATGATATCCCAATCAGAATATATTTTAAATTTTGTCCACCAATTCCCTGGTTTTGCGTACCATTTTCGGTCACCGCCAACAGAGAAGCGGTTGTAGTCAACATTAGGAATAAAACCTAAATCACCACGAAAACCTGCATTTTGTTTATCGTATTTCACTCGGTAATACCAATCTTGGTCATTGTGAGAATAACTGGTTTTAAAGGCATTACCGCTAAACTTATCTTTTTTTAAGGTTCGTAAAACTTGCTCATTGTAATCACAATGGCCATAGCCGCAGTCAATGTTTTCTGGTGGTGCATGGCAATTGTTTGACTCGCTTGAGTCATCTGAATCATCAGCATTACAAAACTGTTCAAATAAATCGTCCGGGTATTCAGTTGTTGAATAAAGTGTTTGAAACTCAAATACATCAGCCGTTGAAACTCTTATACGCGTCCCTACACTGTGAACAATATTCTGGTAATCTTCAGCGGTACGTATGGTGCTTACTGTTCCCATGGTAATATCTTCATTGAAGCTATAGCGATAGCGAAATGCACTGGCCTTTGATTCTCCGTCAATACTTGCAATAGAAGACCCTCGGTTACCTGGGATCAAAATGTTGGTACTGTCGTCATCGGTAATAAATAAACCAAAGGAATGATTGTTTTCTCGACCTGTTAATTTTGCACCATAGTTAGGTGCATTAATATTTCGTGTATAAATCAAATTATAATTAGAGTCAAAGTAATCAGCATTATCTAAAAAGAAGGGTCTTTTTTCTTGGGTGAAAAGTGCAAAATTGTTATTAATGTTTAACTGAGCATTGTCAGTTTCAACTGTTGAGAAATCTGGGTTGATGGTGGCATTTAACAACCAGTCAGGGGTTATGCCCCAACGAATATCTAAGCTCGCCTCAGTATTGTTTTCGCGCTGCCAATCGTCATTGTCATCTCTGTCTTCATTAATGCCGGTGACTAATGATGGTATGACCGTTAAATTATCCCCTTGTTTTGCGCCAGTAAAACCTTCAACGGTATGAAGCTGACATAATTCACAATCATTATCTCGCTCGAGTCTGATATTGGATAAACGAAAAAATTCGTTTCTGGGGTAAAAGCGCATTAATTCAATGCCCCAATCTTGAAGCGATGATTTCTCAGTAAAGTTGAGCATTCGAAGGGGCAAAGCCATCTCTACAATGTAGCCCTTGTCATTAATTTTTCCGGCACTGTCCCAAATGCCATCCCATGAGTCACTTTCATTTTTTGTTATTTCATTTTCAATACCGTCTATTTGCGAACCCAATGGGTTAACTAAAAAACGATAAGCTGAACGTTGGTCGTTATAAGTATCAATTTTTATACCGACAATATCATCACCCCATGATTTATCTCTATCACGGTAAAACGCTCTAATTTGGCTTGGGTCAGGGTCTTTAGCAATAAAGGCAATATAAAATGTACCACCATCTTCCATCAGTAGTGCTTCTGTATGTATATGACTGGGAATATTGTCGAAAGGACGCGTGATATTATTGATTAATATTTTTTTTGCATGACGCCATTGTTCTTCATCCAATTTAGCATCTATCGTTATTTTTCCTGAAATGCGTGGGATCTCACTTGGCTGTTGTGCATCAGCTTTAAAAGGAAAAGAGAATAGTAAAGCGGAAATAGTCAAAATATGGCTGAATTTGACAGTAAACATTGGTACTCCAAAGTGAAAGTGTTTGCCTTTAGCTTATTTCGCAATTTTGAACGTAAACTATAGACTATAGATTTATCGGCGATGGTGAAGAAAGTTACACTTTGTGTCAAAGGAATTACGATAACTGGGGTAATGAATAAGATTAATGGTTTTTGCTAACATCTTTTGTATAGTTAACTGCACGTAAATTTAGCTCGAATCTATAAAAATTCTGCTGCATAATAGCAATACCGTTATTTATATTCTAACTATTATGCCATTTACTCTACTCGATATTTTTGCTTTTCTATGCTTCGTAACCTGTTGGATTGGTTACACTTGGTTCGCTCGTATAAAAGCAAAAAAGACTAATTGCATCGCTCGATGTTTACATCAACATAGAATTCATTGGATGAATGAGTTAATGACTCGTGATATTCGTGTTGGGGACGCAGCACTGCTAGCGAACTTAGAGCGAAATATTGCTTTCTTTGCCTCAACGACCTTACTTGTTTTGGCGGGGGTGTTAACCTTATTTGCACAAGTTGAACGATTAGAAGCGGTTATAGGCTCAATTCCATTTGCTGACTTTCCAAACCATGCGGCGATTCAATTAAAATTAGGTGTTTTAGCTTTTATCTTTATTATGTCATTTTTCCAATTTACCTGGTCGATGCGTCAGTATGGCTTTTTAAATGTCATGATTGGCGCTGCGCCTTATGATACGTCGGGTATGGATGACAACCTACGTGCCTATGCCAAAGAAATGGCGATTGTTCAAGATCAAGCGGCACACTCCTATAATTATGGTTTGCGCTCTTATTATTTTTCTATTGCAGCGATGTGTTGGTTTTTTCATCCCATTTTATTTATTTTCGCCAGTTTATTTGTTGTCTTTACATTATATGACCGTGAATTTAGATCTAGAGCGGTCAAGGCTATCACCTCAGGTCAAGAATATTTAAGGATAGAGCAAACGAAAAAGTCTCGGTCAAAGTATTAATGAATAGACATAATTACTCTGCTTATTCGGTACAAGATTTTGACCATTTTGATTGTTTAAAAATATCGAAGTGGGTGTATCTCTCTTTGATTTTTATTCTACGCGGTTATGTCGTTTGGTTGATGTCGGTAACCAATATGAAAGACCGTGTGGGTATTATCCAATGGATATACCCCGAGACGTCATTATTTTACTTAAGTTTAGGCTCTGGTGCTTTAGGGATCTTTATTGTTATTGTATTGAGCTTACGTAGACCTAAAGCGAAAAACTGGGTTAAGTGTTCTTGGTTGCACGTTAAAGGTATTCTCACTCTAGCCTTACTGTTTGATTTGATTATCTGCTTAGTAGCTTTCTTTTATTGGCATTTATTGTCGCTAACCTGGTTAATTACTCAAGCTATTATTGTTGGAGGACTTATAATCATATTAAATAGTAGTAAAAAATTTATGATTAATGTCGCTGAATTTCCTGAGCCACTTCCCGAAAAGAAAAAAAAGGTTATTAAATTACCATGAGTATTGCACAAGACGTACAACCCGATGAACGATTAATCATTCTTGATACCGAAACCACTGGTATTAACCCTAGGGAAGGGCACCGAATTGTTGAGGTAGGCTGTGTTGAAATGATCAACCGTCAGTTAACTGGTCGCAGCTTTCATGTTTATATTAACCCCTTGTTTGAAATGGAACAGGAAGTTATTAATATTCACGGGCTAACCAATGATTTTCTTCGTGATAAACCTTTGTTTACGCAAGTTGCTGATGAGTTTATTGAATTTATTAAAGGTGCTCGTCTTGTTATTCATAATGCTAAATTCGATATTGGTTTTATGGATAATGAATTTTCTTTACTTAAGCGTAATATTCCTAATACACGCGACATGTGTACGGTCATAGATACTTTACATGTCTCTAAAGATGAATTTGGCTCACCGAAAACACTTGATTATTTAGCGCGTTTTTATCGTGTTGATAAATTAGTTGACCGCACCTATCACGGAGCATTAGTTGATGCTCAGCTTTTAGCTTTTGTTTATATAGAGATGACGCGTAAGCAGTCTGTCTTAAATTTATCAGCAGGGAGTGAATCGGGTGAGGATAGTAATGCTATTCGGCGTTTATCTTCACAGAGAACAAAATTAAAGGTTATTCAAGCTTCTGCCGATGAACTCATTAAGCATGATGAAAGATTAGCGGTAGTTGCTAATAAAGGGAGTGAGCCGATATGGCCCAAATAGGTCAAAATAAACTTTTCATATTCATATCCATCATTTGTATTTTCATGTCTGTAAAAAGTAACGGACAACAAACTAAGGTGGATTATTACAAATCAGATAACATTACTAATCAAATCCCTTATTTTGACAATCGTTTTAAAATAGATGCGTTGCTTGAGGAAGTAACACTTCTTTTTTATCGACGAAGTGGTTCGCCACCGATTATTCTTGTGCGACCTGACGGTACAAAAATTAAAATTAATAATTTACCTAAAGATAAGATCACTTGGTTTGACGATCGTACCTTTGATTTAATAACGATTAAAAATCCTATGCCGGGTCCTTGGCAAGCTATTGGCGATATTTTACCGGGTAGTCATATTATGGTCGTTACTGAGGTCACCATTAAAGTTGACCCTTTACCTGAAGTGATACTTTCAGGGGAAACGTTGAAAGTTGAAGGACATCTTTATAATGGCGAACTGGCTATTGATGACCCCTTATTTCGTGATGTACTTAATTTAAATGTCGATTTTTTTAGTACCAATAATTCGGCGTTTGATAATTTTGGCGCTGAGCCCATTAAAATAGCCCAATTTCGTGATGACGGTCGTGACTTAGATGAATATGCTAATGATGGTGTGTTTACTGGGGAATTTGAACTTGATTTTGCTCCCGGTGAATGGCTACCCATCTATTATGTTGAAATGCCGATGGCAACAAGAGAATTACGACAAAAACCGATTATATTACAAAAGATCCCCATTAAAATATCTGTCGACACCGCCGGTGAAGTAGGGAAGTCACATAACGTTACCTTTACGATTGACCCAACTTTTGTTGACCCTGACAGTGTGTTGTTTCAAGGGAAAGTTACTTTTCCTGACCGCCAAGTCGATCCGTTTTCTCTAACGGATGGTAAAGGCACCTCTCGTCTTTATCAAATTGCTTATACAGAATCGGGTGTTCACCGTATAGCGGTGAATGTTTTTGGTAAAACTATTAATGGACGTGAATTTCGTTTGGTGTTGCCTGAGTTTACGTTTAATGCAGAAAGTAAGAGTGGTTTGTTAATGCCAACGCTCGATATTAATGGTGAAGTTACCTCCGTTAGCTTAAAAAACGTTGACGGTGTTATCACCGACAACATTAAACAGGCAGAAGAGAATGCAAAAATATTAGCGATTGAATTAGCCGATGCAAAAAAAGCGCAAAAAATGGCAGCAAAAGAAAAAGAACAGCAAACTTATATAATAATTGGCGTTGCAAACGTAGGAATTGTCTTAATTGCGTTGTTATTTTATTTTGTATCTCGTCGTAAAAAGCAGAAATAACGGTGGATAGTTAAATAAATACAGTGGTTTTTGAATGTAATTCCCGCGTATTGTTCATCAAACGTGCATACGGTTAATTATATTAAAAAAGTGGTTGACTGCTCTCCATCTTAACCGTATTATCTCCGCCGCATTCAACGACTTGTTGACGAATGCAGTGATTATGCAGCGGAGTGGTAGTTCAGTTGGTTAGAATACCGGCCTGTCACGCCGGGGGTCGCGGGTTCGAGTCCCGTCCACTCCGCCAACTAATCAAGGTTAAGCACCTAGTTTTACTAAACGTTTAAAAACAATATAGCGGAGTGGTAGTTCAGTTGGTTAGAATACCGGCCTGTCACGCCGGGGGTCGCGGGTTCGAGTCCCGTCCACTCCGCCAACATTGTTTTAAGTTATATTTTGATTGTATTATTTTTAAAAGGCGTGACATCTTTTATTAATAAGTATCAAAAATAGTAAGGCGGTTTGAGTCCCGTATGCTTAGTCTTTATGGCACGGCAGTTAATCTCAAAGTAAGCAATATAGCGGAGTGGTAGTTCAGTTGGTTAGAATACCGGCCTGTCACGCCGGGGGTCGCGGGTTCGAGTCCCGTCCACTCCGCCAACATTGTTTAACGGTTAAAGTTCCGTATAAAAATTTAGGTGGCAATATAACCCAGTTGTGGTTCAGTTGTTATCGCGGGTTTTGAGTCCTGTCTACTTACAGTAGTAAACTTAAAGAAAACAATACAGCGGAGTGGTAGTTCAGTTGGTTAGAATACCGGCCTGTCACGCCGGGGGTCGCGGGTTCGAGTCCCGTCCACTCCGCCAACATTGTTTTTTACATTCTGTATATTTCTTATATGCAGAAAAAACTTCA
>NZ_JACGUT010000074.1 GCF_014076845.1 Colwellia sp. MB3u-41 | reverse complement strand
GACACCCAAAATTTATTGATTAAATCACACCGCTTTACTATGGTTAAATAACCAGCAGTAAAGAGGTGTTTTTCATGACCCAAGCACGCAGTAAGCAAGTATCCCTTCAAGATACCCGTTATTATGATGAAATATTGGGACACCCAAAATTTATTGATTAAATCACACCGCTTTACTATGGTTAAATAACCAGCAGTAAAGAGGTGTTTTTCATGACCCAAGCACGCAGTAAGCAAGTATCCCTTCAAGATACCCGTTATTATCACTTAATCTCTCGCTGTGTACGCCGTGCCTATTTATGCGGAGAAGATGACTATACTAAACAAAACTTTGAACACCGCAGGCAATGGATGGTCGACCGTATTCGCTTTTTAACCTCAATTTTTGCTATTGATGTAGCGGCATATGCCGTAATGTCGAATCACTATCACCTTGTTGTGTATATTGATGAAAGTGAAGCACTTGCTTGGAATGACTATGAGGTTTGTCAGCGTTGGCAGCAGCTTTATCATAGCCATCCATTAGTTGAGCGATTACATAAAGGAGAAAGCAGTTGCCAAGCCGAAATTGATAAAGCGCAAGAGATTATCAATCAATGGCGAAGTCGCTTAAGTGATTTATCTTGGCTAATGCGTAACTTAAATGAATATATCGCCCGTAAAGCCAATACTGAAGATAACTGTAAAGGCAGATTCTGGGAAGGGCGGTTTAAGTCACAAGCGCTGCTTGATGAAAAAGCAGTAATTGTCTGTATGGCCTATGTGGACTTAAATCCCATAAGAGCGAAAATGGCAGATACGGTACAAACCGCAGAATACACCTCTATTTTTGAACGCATTCATGACAAAGCAAGTTATATTGATAACAAAGTGAAATTACCATTTACCCCTAAACCTTTAATGGGTTTTATGGGTAAGGAACATAAAAATTCACCTAAAGGTATAGCGTTCTCCCTCCTTGATTATTTAACCCTAGTAGAAGAAACAGGAAAAATTATTAAAGCAGATAAGCGCGGTAAGATTAATGAAAAAATATGCCCGTTGTTAAGGGCTTTAGGCATCAATAGTGACGATTGGTTACAACTTGCCAAGCATTTTGGTAAAAAATATCATCAAGCTGTTGGCTCGTTAGAAGAGCTTAATGCTTTTGCTGCCCACACAGGTAAGCAATGGATTGGCGGTCATCGACAGCAAGCAGCAATATTTCACTGACACCCTAAGTATATTATAAATCCCCTTAAACAGCATCACACTGGTATTCGTGTGGGTAAAATTCATTGGTCTGTCGTTTCACAAGCTAGATTAACCTAATAAGTTCATAGAAAAACACAATATCTACCACCGTCTGTATTTCGCAAAGCTATTTAGGTAATGTATTGTCTATTATTAAAATTAATGGATGTCCTAATCTATTCTTTCTAATCTATTCTATGGATGTCCTAATCTATTCCTTGTATTTCGCAAAGCTATTTAGGTAATGTATTGTCTATTCTTTATTAAACTTAATGGATGTCCTAATCTATTACTTTATTAAACTTAATGGATGTCCTAATCTATTATAGTAAGTTGTTCTAATTTATATGCAGGCACGATACTATGATCCAATTTCCGTATATTTCTTTTCTTAAAACATCAAAAAGCATATGTAAATTACAAAATCTACCGTCTTCTTTGTACGCTTTATAAGCATGAGCTATAAATTATTTGCCATAGGTTTTCTAATGAATTACTCACCAAATTTATTGGCATGTTATTTAAATATATTATTAAGGCTCGTTTATTCCAAATTAAAGGTATTAAATTGTTTTTATTACCTTTAATTTAGATGGAATGCATGCATAACGAGCCATGTGTTGGCTCATATATTTCATGGCTTGTTATGCAAAGTTATATACGATGTTGAATACAACAAAAATTGCTGATAACTTATTAAATATATTATAAAAATGTGGTGCGTGAAAGATTGTGTTTAAAATTGTCGGCGCTTTAATCTTAAAGGCGTATTAATAAGCTGTTATAGCTTCAACAATAAAAAGAGAAATTAGTTATCAACGAAAAATACAACCTTAACTCTACTCGTCGAAATCCTTGGATTTATATTGGTGTCATCATATTTATATTTATATTTATAGGATTTGCAGTAACGTTGATTCCTAAGGCTTTTAAGATGACTCACGAGCAAATAGGAACCGGCTTGCCGGCTCTAGTGTTTATCTATGATCCAAACCTTGTAGTTAGCATAAGCCAGACTGAACAGATGAATAAAGCTCGTGATGATCTTGGTGACCAAGTCCTCTTTCTAATCGCCAAAATTAACACCCCAGAGGGAGACCAGCTTATCGCTGAACACCAAGCCAGCGCTGCGGAGATTTTACTCTTTGATACATCTGGGAGGCTGATTAAAAGGCAGTTCGCTTTGAAAAACTCTAGCGAACTAATCGAGTGGATCACGCTAGGTGGGCCTTAATTCTGGCACGCTAGTTTTATTCCTTGCAGTTCGTTCCTTTTACTAGAAAATAGTTGTTTTGTGCACGCTATTTTTTGCCAAAAGAGCAAGAAAGATAGATAAAAATTATCATTTTATAGTCTGTATGGCCAGTTAAGTGCATATGTTTTCCTATTAGTGCTCTACATATTTTTAAACATAAATCTGGATTATTATATTTTAAAATGTGCCAAGCCCAAAAAGTTGAGTAGACTTTAAAATATGGGGGTAAGTCGTCAATTGGCTTTAGTTTCTCTTTTTAAAAATCATTTTGTCAGCATAAATCCCTGTGAAAAAATAAATACGGGCGTTTGTGAAATGGTCAGTAACATGCAATTGACATGCATTACGTAGGGGTATCAATAAGGTACATACAAATGTATCTATTGATGCAGGTCCTGTTGGAATATTTTAAGTATTTGAATTAGGTTTACAAGGCCTTAAAGCGGTAGTTGTTGATAGTATTTCGAAACTTTGGGGGCTAGTGTTCATAACTTTATTCAGACAAACCTATCTATGATATTCCTGCTATTCCTATGCCTTCAGGCGAATCGATAACTGATGCGTTAAAAAAGCTATAGAGATTCATAAAGAAAGATAAAATTTAGTTTTATCAAAACAGAAAAAGGTATTTTACTTGAATGTAAGTCAGTAATTATTGCCACAGGAAGTGGCGCTTTTGAACCCGTTCGTTTAAAAGTGAAGGGAATAAAAGAGTTTGAAAACCGTCAACTTTTTATAAAGTGAAAGAAAAAATTTTATATAAAGATAAAAATGTTGTTGTTTAAGGTGGTGGTAGCGCTTTTGATTGGGCACTTATATTACAGCCCATTGCACAAAGTGTTCTGATGATTCACAGAAGTACTAATTTTAGAGCATCTGCAGCGAGTATTAATAAAATAGAGCAGCTATGTACAAGTTACGATATGCAATTTTTAAACGGCCAGGTCTTTGATTATACGAAAGATGGAGACTCACTAAGCAAGCCTATTGTTCGGTCTTCAGGCTTAAAAAGAACGGTTGATGTTGATCATTTACTTGTTATGTTTGGTCTCTCGTCAAAATTGGACCCATAGCTAATTGGAACTTTGAAATGAACTATGCTGTTGGAGACCTAAACTACTATCCAAGTAAAAGAAACTTAATTTTAAGTGGCTTTCATGAGTCAGCATTAGCGGCTTTTGCTATTAAGCAGTCAATGGATACGACAAAGCGTGTTGCTACGTTGTATACAACCACAAACCCCATCCTACAAAACTTGCTTAAATCTTAATATATAGCTACTAATTAAATGTTATCGCAAATTTAAACGGTTAAATTTAGGTCAAGATTTAACTACGCTACGACAAAGCGATAAGGCTTATTATAACGTTAAGGAGCATCAAATGAGATTTCATCAATTAAAAGAAATATATGAACATGTAATGGAAATCAATCAAGAATTGAATGGTTTATATAGCTGTTTTTTAGAAAACACCAAAGATGAACGAACACGTATTTTTCTTCATTATGTCATTGAGAAACAGGCAGAGAATATTCAAGGCATTAAGAAATTAATTAGCGATGAATCTATTGGCGTGCTCAGTACGTGGCTTGACGAGGATATTGAACATCAGATATCAGCGCGTATTAATAGTTTTAAAGCAAAGCCAGATGTGAGTATTGATATTGTGCTTGATATGACCACAGAAATAAGATTCCAGCTAAGTGAGTGGTTACTTCTTATTAAGGGGCTAGTTTCAAGCGAAACCGTTAAAACCCATCTTGAGAATTTAATTGAATTTCAACAGCTAAAGTCTCAACAACTTATGCACGCCGTTCACCGCATGGATGATATTTAACAACGTACTGTGATAGTCTTCTCTACTGGCAATTATCATGTTGTGTGTATATATAACATTAAGCAAAACACCTAACACCGTTTTTACAGTGAAGTATTTCCAATGGGTGGTGAAAAATGAGTGAGCAGGTGCAAAATAGAGTATGTCGTTAATTCTGCAATGCATATTATTATAGCTGGTGTTATTTCGAAGGCTAACATCAATAAGCTTGCAGGGATTGGCTGTCATAAAATCCTAACAAAAATTTTACGTGTTAAAAGTATCGCGGGCTACTTTTACTGCCTGCATACATTTTAGCCAGCGATTTTATCCACTAATGGCTGTTATATGGCTAAAGGAATATAGTGTGAGGTTTCCCCTTTTATTTTTATTATCAATATTTTCGTTAAACTGTTATGGCTTAACCAATTTATTAGAGATTAAAAACTGGCAAGATGATCTTGATGTTTACTCTCAAAGGCTAACAGAGAAGCACATAGACCTTTATCATACAATTTCCAAGCAAGCATTTAATAAAAAAATAATGCATCTGAAAAGCACTTTAGCGACGTTAACGAACAATCAGATTTTAGTTCAATTAATGAAGTTAACACACAGCATTGGCGACGGGCATACATCATTACCTTTATGGGGAGCTAATCTAAAAAGTTTTCCTATTCAATTAAAAATGATGCAAGGAAAGCTTTATGTTATTAAAACAACAAAAGATTTTAAACACCTTCTTGGCGCTAAACTTGAAACAATTGACGGTATTCAAGCAGAAGAAATTTATCTTTTATTTTCTCAACTCACGCCTTTCTCTGAAAACAAATACTCAACACAAGTAAGAGCAGCAGAGTATATTCCCAAAGCTGAACTGCTTAATGGCTTAGGGATTATTAACGATACAGATCACGCTTGGTTCACATTTAAAGTGGGTGAAAAGCGAGTAAAACAGCAATTAAAATCTCATCACTCAAACGAATATAACGCTTATCTCTCAATTGAAAACTACTCTTTATTTCCTGTAGAGGAAAAATTAAACGACAATCTTTGGTTTGGGGCGTCAAAAAATAAAAAAATAATTTATGTTAAGTTTCGTCGTTACACCTCAATATCGAACATGGGATCATTGGCTGAAGATTTACTTTCTTTCATTAATGAACAAGCGTCAGAAAAGTTGATAATAGATCTTAGAGAAAATTATGGAGGTAATTTTTTTGTCGGTTTAAAACTTGCTGAACTGCTTGTGTTGGCGGATAGCATTGATTGGAAATCAGGCGTTTATGTTCTTATTGATCATGCTACCTTCTCAGCTGCAATGAGTAATGCCGCCCAATTCTCACAACTATTGAATGCAAAGTTAGTGGGGGAGCCTACCGGTGCTAAACCTTCAGGATATCAAGATATGGGACAATTCACGTTACCAAATTCTACACTAGGGGTAACGTATTCAAAGCGGTTATATCATTTTGGTAATGACAAAAATGATGCGTTATACCCAGATGTTGCCATTGAAGTTTCAATTGATGATTACCTTTCTAATAATGACCCTCAATTGCAATGGATAATACATGATGTGGGATTGAATTAATCCGCTTATAACAACTTGCTTACACGGATCAAGCTGCGGTTGTGCTTGTTCCTAGTCAATTACACGAACCATTACTTAGCGTGTTACTGACCTAGTTAGTTAATCGTAGTTGCACAGATAATAGCTTTGAAAAATACTGTGTAAATAAAAGTGTTTAACCCTACAAGAATATGCAGACACGAGAGTGAAGATAATGACCTTTATTTTTAAAGCGCAAGTTTCTATCTGCAACGCTTTCTTACTCAGTTTCTTGATTCATATTGGGTTGGCGGGTAGTGCTCGAGCTAATACAATTTTAGAGCAAATAGAAGCACAAGAACACCTGCTTGGCGCTCGTATAGGTGTTTCTATTTATGATGTAAAAGCCAATGACTCATGGGATTATAATGGCAATACTAAATTTCCATTAATGAGCACATTTAAAGTATTTGCCTGCGCAAAATTACTTGCTGATGTTGAAAAAGGATTACAATCTTTTGATACTGCTACCGTTATAACCACAGATTCTTTGATTAATTGGTCGCCGATAACAAAAAAGCTTGTTGGTGAAAAAATCTCGTTAAAGGAGGCATGCTCAGCAGCGATGATCATGAGTGACAATACCGCGACCAATATTGTATTTAAAGGTATTGATGGACCCAAAGCTTTAACGCAGTTTATGCGTGCTATTGGCGATGAATTCACTCGGTTAGATAGAATTGAACCTGAATTAAATGAAGCACTTGATGGCGATAAAAGAGATACCACAACCCCAAATGCAATGGTGAAAAGTTTGCATACCTTATTATTTGGTGATGTATTATCTCGAGATTCAAAAGTGCAACTCAAGCAATGGATGATAGATAACAAAGTTACGGGGAGTTTATTGCGGTCGGTACTCCCTGAACATTGGTTCATTGCAGACCGTTCAGGCTCTGGGGGCTTTGGTTCCAGAGGAATTACCGCTGTTGTTTGGTCTGATAAACGAACACCGCTAATTATTAGTATTTATTTAACGCAGACCGATGCCACTTTCGCCCAACGTAATAAAGCCATTGCGGATATAGGCAAAGCAATATTCGCTGTTTATCGTAAATAAACGCTAAAGAATTTGTGAACATTTATTAAAAAACCGGCATAGGCCGGTTTATTAATTAACGTTACCTAGTCAGCGTTATGGCTAGAAAGTAAAGGTTTTGCTGTCTTTCCCTCCTTTTTCTGAGTCTACTGTTACCTGGTAACTGCCTTTGCCATCAACAATCCACTTAACGACGGTTGTTGAATGCCCAGCAATAGTTGCTACTTTAATTGTCGCTGGGTTTAAGTCGTGGTCAGTATGCGTGTTCGCCCCCTCACTAATGACCGTTAACCCACTTAATATTTTAAAGTCTTTAGATACTATAGATATACGGTCTTCAAAAGACAGGTTGTTATTAACATCTTGTGACAAGCGTGTCGGTATTGCTCTTTCATTTGCAATGTTAGCCGTGATCTCATACAAACCGTTACTGAGCTTACGTGTTGACGAACGTGTCACTTTTAGTTGTGGCATATGGTAGGCATGAAATAAGGTAAAGGCCATATTTCGGTGTGCTTCTTCCTCTAAAAGAAAAGAGGGGGGTGTTCTACCAAAATTTTTCTTAAAACCGCCTACTTCAATATCACCATAAATAGGGTGCTTTACTTTAGTCCAAGGCACAAACGCATCACCAAATAAAAGATGCGTGTTGAAATTATGATTTTGATTACCCAATTTGTCGCGTGTTTTGTCGTTTGGGCGAAACATGTTAGCAGAAGTCCACAGTTCATTGGTAAATGCCATTATGCCATTGTTGCCATAAAACCAGTCAAACTCACCACCGTAAACTTGATAGAGATCTTTCCAAGCAACAAGATAGCGATAATTTGGCAATATTTGTTCACCTTGGTTGGCAATAAAGTCGTATACGCCAATATCAGAACGAGTGTATTTGTTATTTGCTTTACCGGGGCCACGTAAAATCATACCGCCAGCATTGTGGTAACTTTGAGCGGCAGCAATGTTACGGTGAGCTTTAACAAATTTCGCAACGGCACTGGTTTCTTTTAATGAAAAAGGATAACGACGTGCACCTCTTTGAATATAAGCAGGCTCCCATTCATTTGCCCAGTCACGATTAGGATCATATTCGTAAACCCCTTTGCCATCTTCGTTTACACGGCCATCACCATCGTTGTCATATCCTTCAGCGCCTAACATACGATAATCGCCCGTTTGACCTTCAGCAACACGCACCATTAAGCCGGGGTATTTTTCGTCTTCTTTATGCGTACCACGTACCGTATCTTTGATACGCATGCTAGTAATGTGGCCATCATTATTGAGATCTTCTGGACCGTCTTCATCTATTTCACCGTCAAGGTCGTTGTCAGTGGGAACCATGCCAGAGCGAGGAGAGTGCGCGGTATTTGCTTCATTCATAAACCAATCACGTCCGTCAGGGTTTATGGTTGGCACTATATAGAAGGCTTTGTCGTTAAGCAGTTCGGTTATCCATTTCACTTTACCGTAGCTTTCCGTTAAGAACCAAGCGGTATAAAGAGAGACTTCTGTTCCTTGAATTTCATTAGAATGAATATTGCCATCAATATACATTGCAGGTTTTGTTGTATCATCGCCGTTGTTGTAATTGGTGATCTTGATAACAAAAATATCACGCCCTTCAAAGGACTGACCAATAGAGGCCAGTCGCGTAAGTTTTGGGTAGGCTTTATTTATTTTTTTAAGTATTTTTATCGTACTTTCTGAGTCGTAAAAACGATTCCAACGTATATCTACTTTAGGGTCTAGAGGGGCACCTAACGCTTGTAAACCGGTAAGTTTATCTGCGGCTTGTGCCGTTACATTTAATAAAGCCGTGACGGTTAAAATACCGATGAGCACTATTTTTTTCATAATTAAGCTCCAAACTTAACGGTTTGTTTTACTGCATCGATGACCGGTGAAGATATTTCAAATGAGGCATTACGATGCCCTTTGGTGTTGATCAGCCATTTGATTTCTTGTTGTCCGCCATGAGCCTCAATAGGCGCTAATAATGTCCGCTTGGAACCGCCAATAAAGTTTTCTTTAGGTAAATTCCATTGAACTCTTACTGGTAGCATCCAGCGCGTTAGCTTTCCCATTGCACTTTGTGTTGGCAGTTTGCCAGTATTTTTGATTTTTAAGGTGACTCGGTAAAGATCGTTGCCGAGCTTTTCAACGCTTTGACTGACTTTAAGTTTAGGAAATAACGTGGTTAATGAAGTAACGTATTCTGAACTCTTCGTCTGGGCAAAAACAGCAACATCAGGGTTGTTCAAGTAGGCAAGTCGAAATCCGCCCACTTCTACTTGCTCATCAGCAAAGTCGGGGTGAGCTATTTTTGTCCACGGCACTACAGCGCCTTGAAGCCCTTTACTTTTAGCATTAGCAACCAAACGGCTTTCTTTGGTATCTGAAATTTTCGCGTCTGTACTCTTTTTGTTATCGTCTTTATTTTCTGCAACATCCGTATCGTTTTTATTTTTGTCTTCACTCGTTTTTGCAATGGTTATTTGTTTGAAATTCCAACCATTAGTCGCTATAGACCACCTGCCACCATGAAAATAGGCCCAGTCGTGAAAAGTACCTTGTCCACGGTTTTTGGCGCTTACTGTCCAGTCTTTATGATCTTCGAGCCATAAGTTAGAAAATAACTTATAACTGTCAACATCTTCTTTAGGCATTTTATCGAAAGCTTCTAGTGGGCGTTTATATTCGCTGACTATTACTTTTTTGGCTGGCCAGTTTTCATGCAGATTGTCGTATTTAGAAAAGTTAACCGTCATCAAAATATTTTGATGATCGATCACAAAATCAATCAAGGCACGTGTTTCAGGTTCAGATGCTTGATTAACACCAGAGCCAACACCAAAATAGTCGTAGTTGTAGGTGAAATTTTTATTTATTGCTGCTCCGCCATAGCCGTCTTCGTCTAATTGGCCATCGTCGTCGTCATCTTTGCCTTCATTGAGTACTCGGTATTGACCTTCTTCGTTTTTCAATGGGTCTACTTTAACTAATAAATTTGGCGCTTGTTCACTGGGTTTGTACAAACCTGAACGGTCTGTGATCCTAAGTTGGGAAATAAAACCATCGTTGTTGAGATCGTTAGGGCCATCTTCATTTGTCTTTAAGTCGTTGTCGTCATCTGTTTCTAAATGATTAAACGTGGTTGAATAGCCATTTTTACCCAGCATAAAATTTGTTGCGTCGGGGTTGGGCATTGGCACAATAAATATACTCTTGCCATTTCGCTCTACTTTGCCTGACTTTAGATCTTCAATAAGACGCATAGCAAGTTCAGTACCTACCAAATAATCACCATCAACGTTTCCGGTAACCAGTACAGCGGGTGACTTTTCATCGCCAAATTGTGCCACAACTATCGATTTCCCCGAGCGAGAAGACCCTATTTGCTGAGTTTTTACACCCAGTTGTTTTAACTGTTCTAACATCTCAGCATGACTGGTGTATTGGTTAAGATAGTCTTGACCAACACAACTGCCAGAGATGAGGAATAACGCGAGTAGTCGCTTCATTTACTTGTATGCTCCTGTTAAAAAACGCTGAGTTGTTATAATAATTTTTTAAGCGAACTTAAATTATCCATAAAGAGTATATATTTTATTCAATGAATTCAAAGAAAAGTGCTTTAAATGAGCTGGTTTGTTAGATATTCAGGCTAAACGTCAAAAATGTCTAAAAAATTAAACAAGGTGAGTCAGGTTTACTCTCTGTAGAAGATAATAAACCTGACTTGCAGGAGTAAATGTATTGAAAGACCTTAGTTATAGCGGGCGCCTTTTTGTTTTATATCGCCTTTCGTAAAAAAGAATGGGGCGCTTTGTTGCTGTTCAGATATTTTTAAGTCATCTTATTTACTGTCTGCTATACGGATTGATGCTTTAATAATTTTAACCGTTTCTTTAGTTTTACCTCCTCGGCTACCTAAGGCTTCAATTTTAGCTAAGCTACCCTCTAAATCTGTGACGACTTTACCAAAAACAGTATGTTTACCATCTAAAAAGGGCGTAGGTAAAAAAGTAATAAAAAACTGACTACCGTCAGTACCTGGACCTGAATTTGCCATGCTTAATATACCCGCCTCACTATGACTTATGTCGCTCTTAAACTCGCCATCATATTTATAACCAGGGTTGCCAGTACCATTACCCATAGGGTCACCACCTTGTGCCATAAAACCAGGAATAACACGATGAAAAGTTAACTCGTCATAGAACCCCAGTTTAGTTAAATAAATAGTACTAGAAACATGCATAGGTGCAGAATCGGTTAAAAGCTTGATAGTCAAATTACCTTGGTTTGTTTGCAATTCCCAAAAGTAATCTTTACCTGGTGTAAAGGTAAGTAGTGGCGGTTTACGTAACGTGGTTTTCCAAGCAGGGTCAGTTTTATCTAACGTTTGTTTTGTTATAAATTTGTCTGCCGTTTTTAGGGCGGGATCTATGGGATTACAAGCGGCTAGCGTTATGATTATAAAAAGGCCAGCAATGATGTTTTTATTATTTTTCATAGGTAGTGTCTATTTTATTTCAATGAGTTAAAAGGAGTTAATTGATTAAATATTATCAGATATTAAGCGTGACTTTAAACTTTTAGTTGTCAATATCTTCAATATTGACACGCATAATTTCAGAAGAAATTGATTGCTGATGTTTATATTTAGTGGGTAACACCGCGATGACAACCCAATAACACATCATGAAAGAGTGGTGTTAAATACCTGTTACCACGGAAAATTTTAGCGTTAGTTCGTCACAAATACATCATTAAATTGCCACAATACTCACCTAGCATGACACGAACTTCAATTATATTTTAAAAATTTTGTTACTCATTTTATAAAGCGTCAATACAAGGAACAGTTATGCAAACTTATTTTCCAAAAAAACATTGGGTTTTACTGGCGTTAACGGCGGCTTTTTTTCAAACAGGGTGCAATAGTGACAATAATACCGTTGATGCAGTTCCTCTTGAATTTAATAACGAAGCCGTAGCTAAAGTCTCGGCTAAAGTGGTTGCTCAAGTAGGGGTAAGACCCTTATTTTTAATTAATGAAATGAAAAACAGTGAATTAAAAACTAAGCTTGAGCAGTGTAAAGATAATACGTTTTACCGTTCTGATTTCTCAATAGGACATCGTGGCGCTTCTATGCTCTTCCCAGAACATACCAAAGAGTCTTATCAAGCTGCCATTGATTCTGGTGCTGGTATTGTTGAATGTGATGTTACCTTTACCTCAGACAAGGCCTTAGTGTGTCGTCACTCTCAATGTGATTTAGCCACAACAACTAATATTCTAGCCATACCAGAGCTCGCGGCTCAATGTTCACAGCCATTCTCTCCGGCAGACCTAGCCAATGGCGCATTAGCTACCGCCAAATGCTGTACAAGTGATATTACGCTTGCCCAATTTAAAGCACTTAAAGGTAAGATGGATGGTGCGAACTTACAAGCAACTACCGTAGAAGAATACATGCGAGGCACACCTGATTGGCGTACTGACCTTTACTCAGGTACAGGAACATTAATAACGCATGCTGAAAGTATCGCCATGTTCAAAAATGCCGGTGTTAAAATGACACCTGAATTAAAGGCCGCTAGCGTACAAATGCCCTTTGACAACTTTAGTCAAGCAGATTATGCGCAAAAAATGCTCGACGAATACATAGTTGCTGGCGTGCCAGCATCTCAAGTGTACCCACAATCATTTAATCTTAAAGATGTTGAATATTGGATAGCGAATGACTCAGCGTTTGCTA
Organism: Colwellia sp. MB3u-41; assembly: GCF_014076845.1. Lineage (GTDB taxonomy): Bacteria > Pseudomonadota > Gammaproteobacteria > Enterobacterales > Alteromonadaceae > Colwellia_A. Next base: position 82,845 of record NZ_JACGUT010000074.1, on the reverse strand, counting down.
AACAAGCGGTATTTCTTGATGGTAGAAATAGTGAGGCTGGTTTTGATCCGCAAAATCCAGAAACTTGGACCCCAAGTATGGACCAGTTAAAAAGCCAAGGTGTTGAGTATATAGCGCCACCTTTATGGATGTTGGTGACCTTAAATTCAGCAGGTGAAATTATACCTTCTGAATATACTAAAGCAGCTAAAGCCGCTGAACTTAACATTATTGCATGGTCGCTTGAACGTTCAGGCTTATTAGCCAATGGTGGTGGGTGGTATTATCAAAGTATATCCGACGCAATAAATAACGAAGGTGATGTACTTATATTGTTAGATGTTTTAGCAAAGGATGTAGGTGTTGTTGGTGTGTTTTCTGATTGGCCAGCAACGGTTACTTATTACGCTAATTGTATGGGGCTTGATAAAGAGTAAAGGGAATAACGAAAAAACTTTATAACAATGAATACGAATTTCAGTATTCATTGTTATAATTTATGCTGGATTACGCGCTAAACGCTATTTTTATTCAGAGACTCAACAGCATAGAGTAAATCTAACAGACTCTTTAGACGTATCTATTTCAGCTCAAATTCATCCGCATCTAAAAAGGCAGGGAAGTTAGCTTTAAATTTTTCAAGTTTGCTAAAATCAAGCTGTGTGGCAATGATTTTTTGTTGATTATCAGTGGCACTAAGTATGTTTTCACCGTCAAAATTAATGATGGTTGTTCCACCTGAGTGAGGAACATTATTGCCGTCTGCACCAACGCGATTAACCCCCACAACAAAGCTTTGATTTTCCATTGCACGTGCTTTTAATAACGTGTCCCAAATATGACGTCGTGGGGCCGGCCAATTAGCAACATTAACCATTAAATCATAGTCTTGACGGTTTCTCGACCAAACAGGAAAGCGTAAGTCATAACAAACTAATGGCAGTATTTTTATGCCGTTAATCGTGATCACTTTTCTGTTTTGGCCCTGTTCTACATGGTCTTGCTCTTTACCTAAACGAAAAAGATGACGTTTATCATAATGTTCAACGGTTCCATCAGCAAACACCCAATAAAAACGATTGACCTTTTTATCGTGTTGGCTCACTAACACCGTACCCGCGACGACACAGTTGTATTGCTTTGCCATTTTTTTTAACCAGACTAAAGCCATGCCACCATCTTCTGGTTCTTGCACGTCTTCTCTGTTGATACAAAAACCGGTTGAAAATGTTTCTGGGAGTAATAATAAGTCGACAGCCGTATTGTCAATAAAGTGATCGCGGATCAGCTGTTCTAATTGCTTTAAATTGGCTTGTTGGTCTAACCAATGAATATTAAACTGTACTGCGGCTATGGTTAAAGTTGACATAATATTCCTGCGGCTTTTAGTAAGGTTTCGTCATTTTTAGCAAAACACAGTCGTATCACTTTATGCTCTTGATGATAAGCTTCCCTATGTTCTGCGGGATAAAGCGGACTCAGTGGAATAGCCGCAACGCCTATTTCTTTGGTTAACCATATACAAAAATCACGATCATTTAACGTTGATATAGCTGAATAATCTAGTAATAAGAAGTAAGTGCCTTTTGATGGAAGCAGGGTAAAGCGAGAGTCTTTTAAGGCTTTTATGAGTAAATCTCTTTTTTGCTGATAGAAACTGGCTAACGCAGTGATATGTGATGGTTGTTCTTTCAACATTTGTGCAATAGCAATTTGTGCTGGCGTGAATGAGCAAAAGGTAACGTACTGATGAATTTTTCTAAATTCGGCTGTAAGTTCAGCGGGTGCGGCGCAATAGCCCATTTTCCAACCAGTACAATGAAAGGTTTTACCAAAGCTAGAAACAACAAAGGCACGTTTAAATAAATCAGGGTAACGTAAAACACTCTCATGGCGTAAACCATCAAAGGTCATGTGTTCGTAAACTTCGTCGCTAATGACATATAAATCGTACTTCTCAACCAAAGCTTGTAGCGTACGTAAATCAGATGCGTTTAATATTGAACCTGTTGGGTTGTGTGGGCTATTAATAATAATGGCACGTGTTTTTGTATTAATCGTTTGTTCAACTAATAGCCAATTTATGGCATAACTTGGCGCAGCAAGTGCAATATGTCGACACGTGCCTCCGGCAAGTTCAATCGCTGGTTCATAAGAGTCGTAGGCGGGATCGAAAATAATTACTTCATCATTTGGGCTGATCAGCGTTTGAATCGCAACCCATAATGCCTCGGTAGCACCTGAGGTAATGGTAATATTGTTTAGACCATTGAGTTTTTTTTCATCAGTTAAATGCGATTGATATTGCCTATGTACCATTTCTGCAATTTGCGTTAATAAATCGGGCAAACCGTTTGAAGGGGAGTATTGATTTTTTCCTTCATTGATCGCCTGATTAATTTTATCTTTTAAAAAAGCAGGCGTGTCAAACTCAGGAAAGCCTTGAGATAAATTTATGGCTTGGTGTTGATTTGCCATCATCGACATCTCAGTGAAAATACTGGTATCTACGTTGGGCAGTTTACGGGTAAAAGAAGATGGCACAAATGGCTCCCTTGATTTCTTAGGTGAATATGTTTCGGTGGTCAGTGTTTAAGTTAGCATTGTTCAAGAGGCGATAGTTTTAATTTGAATAGGCATTGAACGCATCAACCGAATGTTAAGGCTAACAGCTGACGAGTTCAATCGTTATCATGTTTAAATATTAAGTGCCTTCTAAAGGGGCTTAAATTAATAAAAGAACTAACAGGTTAACATGGTTAAAGCGCGACATAATTAACGCACACTTTTATTCCTCACCGTTAAGACAAGTAAAGCTATTGAAATGGCGAGAAAATAGTAAGGTGTTTCTGCTTGCCAACTTACTTGGCTATTAACACCAAAAAAGTCTAGATATAACGCTGCTTGAATCGGTCCCATATACCAAATTGCTGGGTATAGCACTTCAAACATACGTTTTGTGCCAGTAAATGCACCACAAAAATAGGCAAGTGATACGGTAAATGAAATAGCTATAATTAATTGAATGATTAACAGCCACTCGGACATTGCCGCAAATCTAAGTGCACTTCCTAAACTTGCCATTGTCAATAACACCCATGCTGAAGAGTAGCTGGCTAAACTTTGCTGTATTGCTGACTTTTTACTGTAGGTTATTAATTCGGTAGTATTCGCTTGTTTCTCTATTTGTCCGAGCTGCGAAACGACTAAAACACACCACAACCATGAAAGCGGCAAAAATACGTTGACCAATAATTGCTGACTAATAAACAACTGTATGATGTTTAATGTTAAAAGTCCCATTACCCAGTAAGTTGAATGGCCTTTGAGTAATAATTTTAGCTCTAATCGTAATAAACGTGTAAAAGCGTAATGCTTGGTTAGCAAATAAAAAGGAATATCAAGTCGGCTGATCACTTGTGTGTTTAAGAAGTTAACTAATTTTGACGACTGTTTGTTTTCGGTAAGTGAATGTTGACTAAAACGATCAAAAAATATCACTGCAATTATAAAGCAGCTCAAGCTAATAATCAGTAAAGGTATGATACCCAACAGGTTCGAAATTGATGGTTCTATGCCTTGCCAAATAAAAGTGTTAACGGTTTCTACTTCATTGACTATGGTAACGCCGATATGTGTTGAGCCTTGTTGTAGCGGAAAACGTTCTGCAACCTCTGTATCTAGTTGAGAAAGTATTGCGCCTATTCCTGAAACACTTTCAATGGATTGAATAATCGAACCGGTCCATAAGAAAAAATAAACAACATTACCCAAGCCATTTTTAAGCCATTTAATTGTTTCAAACATTATCGCTAATGAAGCAACCGCTAATAGCATTGGCAATACAAACACTAATTGTGGCCAGGCTAACGCCCAAAGGTCTATTTGATAGCTTTCTCCGTAGTAGAGCTGAAGTAAAATACAACTGATCAACATAACCATCACGATAGAAACTAAAATGAGTACATTAGTACACCATTTTGCAAATAAAAAAGTGAGCTTGTTAATAGGCGTTGCTGCAATAAGCTCACTGGTCATTGATTGTCGGTCTAATTCAAGCCCATTCTTGACCAGATAAAAACAGATGAGTGGTAGAAATAAAACGTTTAACATTGCCAAACAAATACCGAGCCAAGCACTGTTATAAATACCTCGGTAACCATTGACCACTAGCGTTTGATATTGATCATCTAGAGAAGGGAAAAAAAGTAAGGTTAATACCGACATTGCCAGCAAAGTAACAACAAAACTTTGTTGGCGCGTTCGTTGTTTAAAGTCGGCGAGAATACATTGCCATAACTGACTCATTAACATGCCCTCGACAGATCAGTTTGAGCACGTTTATTACTGGTAAAGTACAGGTAGGCATCTTCTAGTGATGGTGCTCTTGACGTTGCTCGAGCAGCAGGGCAATAGTCAGCGACAATGTTTAATTCAACCTTGTTTTCTTTTCGTACGCTGTGACTAATAATAAAGTCGTGCTGAACTTTTTTTAATTCACTGACATTGCAGGTGAGGTGCCAGCACTTATTCGCTACTTTATCTTGCAGTGCGCTTGGCGTTGCTGACTGAATTAATTGTCCCGCTTGCATAATAGCAATACGGTCGGCTATCGATTCAACATCTGCTACTATGTGCGTTGAAAATATAATGCAACGATCATCGGCTAACTCAGTTAATAGCTGGCGAAAATTTGCACGCTCTTGCGGATCTAAGCCAACAGTTGGCTCGTCGATAATCAGTAACTTTGGATCATTGAGTAAAGCTTGTGCAATACCAATACGTTGTTTCATACCACCGGAATAGCCTTTTAATGGTAAATGTGCGGCATGTGTAAGATTGAGTTTATTAAGTAAATCTTCAATTTTTTGCTTGGCTAAAGATTCATTTAATCCCTTTAGCCCGGCCATATATTGCAAAAACTCAGTACCTGACAACTGGTCATAAACACCGAAATATTGTGGTAAGTAACCGAGTTCGTTACGCAATAACTGCGGTGACTTGATAATATTTTGTCCTTGCCATAGAATTTTCCCTTGGCTAGGCTTTGTGATCGTTGCAAGAATACGCATTAAGGTAGACTTTCCTGCACCATTAGGACCTAACAAACCTAAAATTCCAGGTACAACGTTTAATGACAGCGACTTTATGGCGAATTTTGCATTTTTGCCATCTTGGTATTGATGACTAAGTGATTGAATATCCAATAGCATTATAGTTCTCTTCCTCATTAAGATGAGATCAATTTAGCAAATATCACGCCAAAAAATAAACACTTACAAATCAAAGGTTTAAGTTGGGCTGTGAGTTTTTGAAATTTACCCGCTTGATCAATCTCACTAACTATTAGTGAAATAAATAAAAATTATTGAGCGAAGCTTAACTAGAGGTTGGTATAATCATTATTCTTTTTAGGAGCGTTATGTGAAAATTTTCAGTGCTTTTATTGTCAGCGTGTTAGGGCTTTTTTCAAGCAACACTGATGCGGGTGAATTAAAAAAAATTGATATAAGCGAGGTTATTTCAAAAGAAGAATTTGCCTTATATAAAAATGTTGCCGATTTCATTGAAAAATCACCTAAAGTGACGATTATTGTTCAACCTGATCAAGACGATGTCTCTATCTATGGCACAGATGTTGTTAAATCTCTTACGGGTTCAGATTGTAATAGAGATGGTGTTATGGACGATAATGCCACTTGTAACGCGGTTTATTATAAACTTTGGATGATATATGAGCGTTAATTTACAACATTAATAGGTAAATAAGCCCAAAATTATAAATTATATAAACAACATTTTTAGTCCAATTAATATCAGTACTATACCTCCTAATAACTCTGATTTACTTTCGAGCCATGTACCACTTCTTGCGCCAATAAAAACACCAATAGCACTGAAAAACAATGTGGTAATACCGATTGTCGCGCATGCAATAAACGGATTGACCTCAAGTATCGTTAAAGAAAATCCTGCCGCCATTGCATCTATACTGGTTGCTATAGCAAGCACCAACATGATCCTATGGGTAATTTTAGCGATATCTTCTTCTATGCCTTTAGAAAGCGATTCGTAAATCATTTTTCCACCAATTAATACCCGTAAGAAAAATGCTATCCAAGGTGCATAAATCCCAACCCAACTAAAAAGACCTATACCGCCCATATAACCTAATAAAGGCATTAATTCTTGAAAAATACCAAAGTATAACCCAGCCATAACCGCAAGCGAGGTGGTTTTTTTCGTGCATTTTTATCCTAAACCTATTGATACCGAAAATGTATCCATACTTAATGCTAATGCGAGAATGACTATGTTGAACACTTTGTAAACTCCAATGAATATAATTTTTACGTTAATATGTTTCATGAAAAATAATTCTCATCGTAAGGGCTAATTAAAGCTATCTCGAGCACACCAATACCTTTCACGGTATGCTTATAGAGATTTAACCCCGTTGTATTTCCATCCTTAAAAGCTATTTGAAATAACGTGTTGATTAAATCTAAGTAACAGTAATCATCATTTGATCACGTTGCTGTTTTAAAACATCACCTTATTTTTATTGAATATAAATATAGGTTATGCAATCATTTACGCTAATTATCATAGTTTGTAGGTTCTTGTGACTTTTAAATTATCTAAAACATTAATAGTATTGCTCGCTTGTATGGCCTTTGTTGGTCAGGCAATGGCGTCGACTATTATGTCTTATCATATGATGAATATGAAGGTAATGAACGAGCAATCGCAAGACATGTCTATGATGGATCACAGTGACCATAATATGGTTGTTGCTTCTGGCAGCTTTGAGGAATTAGAGGCTGCTGATAAATCGATGAAAGATTGTTGTGATAGTACCTGTAACTGCTTTACAGGAGGGTGCTCAATGATCATTGCATTGATGAGAAATGTTACAGATAACGGCCCGATCGTTAATTTTTCATTTAAAATACTTTCCTTTTCTCATTTGGCATTAAGCCAACAACCATCGTCTTTATACCGCCCACCCATATTAAGCTAAATACAGCATCATTGTGTCCAAATTTTGGCGCATTTATGTAACGATACACTGTATTAGGCTTTTTTGATGTCGTTTTTTATAACGACTTTATCCCCCTCAAAACAAACTTAATGAATAAAAATATTAATTAATATCCCTCTCGGAGGGGTTATGTCTTCAAATAAAGTTACCTTAAAATTAATCGCTTCTTTTGCTAAAGCTATGACTAGTTGCTCAACAAGTCAGGTACTTGCATTACTCATTATGCCGCTACTTCTCACGTTGGCTATGGTGATGGTCAATCCGTTAAGGAAAAACACTCATGAATAAGCATAAATTTGTTCAACCGTTTTGTATGAAATTTGTTGTAGGAATTCTAGCTTTTACATTTTTATCAGCAAGTGCTACACCGTTGCCTTTAAAGAATAGTAACGCACCGCTATCTTTTACAAAGGCAGTTAAGGCCGCTCAAAAAAATGATCCTTGGTTAACAGGGAATGTGCATAAGCAAAGCGCTATTGAATCAATGAGTAGGGCGGTTAATACTTTGCCAGACCCCAAAGTGTCAGTGACTCTGGCAAATTTACCGGTGAATGGTTTTGATTTTGGCCAAGAAGGTATGACACAGGCTAAAGTGGGCATTTCACAAATGTTTCCTCGTGGAGATACTTTAGCCATTAAAAGCCAACAACTTAAAATACAAAGTGAAGCGTTTCCTTATCAAAGAAAAGACAGGGAATCAAAGGTCGCCGTAACGGTTGGAAGTTTATGGTTAGACGCTTATCGAATTCAGCAAAGTATCGTTCTAATTGGAAAAAACAGATCGTTATTTGAACAGTTAGCCGATGTAGCAACAGCAAGCTATTCATCTGCCTTAGGTAAAACACGTCAGCAAGATATTGTTCGAGCACAATTAGAGTTGACCTATTTAGATGACAGGTTAGATAAATTAGCACAACAGAAAAATCACTATGAGGGAATGCTTTCTCAGTGGCTAGCCACGTTTTCAAGGGGAAGTAACTCAGGTGATGAAACATACTCAGTCACTGATTATTCTTTAAACAACACTTTACATAATATCGTGCTCAGCCAAGAGTTACCCCAAATAGCGTTACTTACTCCTGATTTAGCTACCAAAGAAAGTTGGCTAAAGCCAAGTGAATTGATCGCACACTTCTTAAGCCACCCGTCTGTTATGGCATTCGAAAACAAGATAAAAGCTACTAAAACAGGCATCAAGTTAGCACAGCAAAAGTACAAGCCTGAATGGGGAGTAACCGCAAGTTACGGGTATCGCACGGATGATCCTATGGGCAGAAGTCGAGCTGACTTATTCTCTGTTGGTGTGACATTCGATTTGCCACTTTTTACTGAAAATCGACAAGACCAAGAAGTTAAATCAGCGATATTTCAAACCGAAGCGATGAAAACAGAGAAGTTACTCTTACTTCGACAATTACTTGGTGCTTATTCGAGTGCAAAAGGAAGATTACTGCGTTTAAAAGACCGACAAAACTTGTATACAACCCAATTATTACCACAAATACACGATCAAGCAGAAGCCTCTTTGACTGCCTATACCAATGATGATGGCGACTTTTCAGAAGTTGTTCGTTCACGTATCGCGGTGTTAAATGCCGAAATAGACGAGTTAACCATTAACGTAGAAGAACAAAAAATACGGCTAGAACTTAACTACCTGTTTATAGGTAATCTTGGTATGGCAGCGAAACCACAAAAAACAAACAACGTGAATTTAACCAGTAGCCGTAAAAAAACGGTTGTTTGGGGAGAAGAATAATGAGTACAACGACCTCAGCAAAACCAATAATTCTGGGCATAATAATCGGCGGTATTCTCACTTTTAGTGCCACTCGCTTTATTACGCCGCTAGAGACTAACCAAGCAACCACCATGGTATCCCAAGAGAAAAAACCAATTTATTGGGTCGCACCAATGGATGCAAATTATAAAAAAGACAAACCAGGTAAGTCGCCGATGGGAATGGATTTAGTGCCTGTCTATGATGATGGCGGTGCCGGCCCAAATGAAGGTGCAGGCACCATTCGCATATTACCAGATGTTATTAATAACTTAGGGGTACGCACGGTAACAGCAAATTATAAGTCATTACATACGGAAATAAACACTGTGGGTTATGTTGCTTATAATGAAGACAAACTTGTTCATATTAACCCGCGTGTGCAGGGATGGATAGAGAAGCTCTATGTTAAGTCAGTTGGCGATCGTGTTAAAAACAATCAACCTTTATATGATATTTATTCTCCAGAGTTAGTGAATGCTCAAGAGGAATTATTATTAGCAATAGATAGAAAAAATAGTCGACTAATAAAGGCTGCAGAAAATAGATTGTCGGCATTACAGCTATCTAAAGTCGCTATTGAAAAACTCAAAGAAACGAAAAAAGTTCAACAGCGAATAACCTTTTATTCACCACAAAAGGGCGTTGTTGAAAATCTTAACGTACGTGAAGGCTCCTTTGTAAAACCAGGTTCTACGTTAATGTCAATTGGTGACCTTTCTGAAGTTTGGGTTGAAGCTGAAGTTTTTGAAAGACAAGCTGGGCAAGTTAAAATGGCGACACCCGCCACAATGACACTTGATTATTTACCGGGCAGAACATGGGAAGGTCAAGTGGATTATATCTATCCAACGCTTAATGCTAAAACACGTACAGTGAAAGTACGTTTACGCTTCGATAATGAAAAAGGTGAATTTAAACCAAATATGTTTGCGCAAATTGCCATTCATACAACCGATGATGAACAAGCGCTGATTATTCCAAAAGAGGCCTTGATCAGAACAGGAAAGCAAGACCGAGTTGTGCTTGCATTAGGTGAGGGAAGTTTCAAATCTGTAGAGGTCTTAGTGGGACGTTATGGCAGTGAAAGTGTTGAAATACTTAAAGGGCTTAGCGACGGGGAAGAAGTGGTGAGTTCTGCACAATTTCTACTCGATTCAGAGTCAAGCAAATCGTCTGATTTTAAGCGCATGTATTATGAAGTTTCCGATAAAGAGCCTTCCCAGAAAGTGTCTGACCAAGATAAATCAATGAAGATGAGTGGAAGCAATAGCAAGGTTTCGTCGACATCTGTTTCTTCTGCAACAGTAAATGGAACCGTCGTTTCGGCTATGTTCGATCATCGCATGGTAACTATCAACCGAGAAGCTATAGAAAAATGGGGACGCGCAGCAGACATCGTTGATTTCATTGTTGATGAGAAGGTTGATATGACCTTATTTTCAAAGCATGCTTATGTGATGTTTACCTTTGAAATTCGAGATAATAATTTTATTATTGTCAGTGCAATGACCATGACTAAAGCTGACGCAACAATGAAAAATGTTGCTAACGACCAAGGAGAATAACCATGATCACGGCTATTATTCGTTGGTCTGTTGGTAATCGATTTTTCGTACTGTTAGCGACATTATTACTTGTTGGTGCTGGTTTGTATTCTGTTAGCAAAACGCCCATTGATGCACTACCTGACTTATCAGATGTGCAAGTTATCATCAAAACAAGTTACCCCGGTCAAGCGCCGCAAGTGGTTGAAGATCAAGTCACTTATCCAATAACCACTGCTATGCTCTCTGTACCTGGTGCTGTTACCGTGCGCGGTTATTCATTCTTTGGTGACTCTTATGTTTATGTCATTTTTGATGAATATACTGACCTTTATTGGGCACGTTCACGGGTACTTGAATATTTAAGTCAAGTTGCGCCAAATTTACCCAGTGATGCTCGCCCTCAACTAGGCCCTGATGCTACGGGTGTTGGCTGGGTATATTTGTATGCGCTAACAGACCCAACAGGTCAACATGACTTAAGCCAATTACGTAGTTTACAAGATTGGTTCTTAAAGTTTGAGTTGCAAACCGTACCCGGTGTATCAGAGGTTTCTGCTCTGGGCGGCATGGTTAAACAGTATCAAGTGATAATTGATCCCGATAAATTACGTGCTTTTGGTATTCCTCTTTCACATATTCAAATGGCGATTAAACAAGGTAATCAAGAAATAGGTGCGTCAGTTGTTGAAATGGCCGAAGCCGAATATATGGTAAGGGCTACGGGATACATTAAAAGTGTCGAAGACTTAGAAAATATCCCTCTAGGGGTGAACGAAAAAGGCACACCTTTACTGCTAAAAGATGTTGCCGATATAGGCACAGGGCCACAAATGCGACGTGGTGTCGCTGAACTTAACGGCGAAGGTGAAACGGTTGGTGGCATAGTCGTCATGCGGTTTGGTGAAAACGCTCAGCAAGTGATAAACCGTGTCAAAGAAAAACTTGAACAGCTGAAAAAAGGACTACCAGCAGGCGTTGAAATAGTGCCTGTTTATGACAGATCTGCCTTGATTGAACGAGCAGTCGAAAATGTTGCTTATAAACTTCTTGAAGAATTTGGGGTCGTCGCGTTAGTTTGCATCATTTTCTTATTTCATGTTCGTTCTTCCCTTGTTGTCATTATCAGTATTCCCGTAGGAATTTTAACGGCATTTATTGTGATGCACTGGCAAGGCCTAAACGCAAATATCATGTCGTTAGGAGGGATTGCCATTGCCATTGGAGCAATGGTAGATGGTGCAATCGTGATGGTTGAGAATATGCATAAGCACATAGAGGCTCTTCCGAAAGATAAGCCCTTAACCAATGAAAATCGTTGGCAAATCGTCAGTGAATCAGCCAGTGAAGTCGGGCCAGCATTATTCTTTAGCTTATTAATTATTACAGTGAGTTTTCTGCCAGTATTTACCTTAGAAGCACAAGAAGGACGGATGTTTTCCCCGCTAGCTTTTACCAAAACATATGCCATGGCGGCTTCTGCCGTATTAGCTATTACCTTAGTACCGGTACTTATGGGGTATTTTATTCGAGGAAAAGTGCTTCCGGAGCATAAAAATCCGGTCAATAGATTGTTAACTTTTATCTATATGCCTGCGTTGAAAACCGTTTTGCGTTTTCCAAAGATGACGCTAGTAGCAGCATTCGCAATTCTTGCTATTGGGATATATCCATTAGATAAAATCGGTAGCGAGTTTATTCCACCGCTTGATGAAGGAGATCTGATGTATATGCCAACCACTTACCCTGGTATTTCAATAGGGCAAGCGCGGCAGTTACTGCAACAAACCGATAAGCTGATTAAAACCGTTCCTGAGGTTAAAACAGTGTTTGGTAAGGTTGGCCGAGCCGACACTGCAACAGACCCAGCACCTCTTACCATGATAGAGACCTTTATTCAGTTTAAACCTCAGGACCAATGGCGAGAAGGTGTAACAACTGAAAGTTTGAAACAAGAACTCGATGCGTTAGTGCAACTGCCGGGTGTGACTAATGCGTGGGTTATGCCGATTAAAACACGTATTGATATGTTAGCAACAGGTATTAAAACACCCGTAGGAATCAAGATTGCTGGCCCTAGACTCGAGATTATTCAAGATATTGGTAAACAGTTGGAAGTGATTTTAAAAGATGTACCTGGCACCGCGTCCGTTTATTCAGAGCGTGTTGCTGGTGGCAGGTATATAAAAGTGGATATTCAACGAGCAAAAGCCGCACGTTACGGTTTAAATATTGCTGAAATACAGCAAGTTATCGCTACGGCTATTGGTGGGATGAATGTTACTCAAACGGTTGAAGGTTTAGAGCGTTATCCGGTGAACTTACGTTATCCACAAGATTATCGTGATTCGCCTGAACAATTATCTTTGTTGCCTATTGTTACCCCTAATGGCCAACGTATTTCCTTGGGCGATGTTGCTAATATTATTATCGAGGATGGCCCTCCGGGGATAAAATCTGAAAATGCTCGTTTAAACGGTTGGGCTTTTGTTGATATTGACGGCGTTGATGTTGGGACTTATGTCGTTGCTGCACAGAAAGTAGTCGCTGACCAATTGAAATTACCGGCCGGGTACTCTATTGCATGGGCAGGCCAATATGAATACATGCAACGTGCTAAAGCTAAGTTGGCTTATGTTGTGCCGCTCACTTTATTTATCATTGTTATTCTACTTTATCTGAACTTTAGGAATGTGATTGAAGTCGCGATGATCATGGGTACTTTACCATTAGCGATGGTGGGCGGTATTTGGTTAATGTATCTAGAGGGCTACAACTTCTCAGTGGCTGTAGGTGTTGGTTTCATTGCGCTAGCAGGTGTTGCGGTAGAGGTTGGTGTCATTATGTTGGTGTATTTGAATCAAGCTTATCAAGAAATGCTCAGCGAGCACCGCGAAAAAGATATTGCCACTACCAAAGAAGATGTACTTCAAGTGGTTTTACATGGCGCTGGTATGCGTGTTCGTCCGGTGATGATGACTTCAGCGACCATATTTATTGGTTTGTTACCTATTTTGTATGGTACAGGGACCGGCTCTGAAGTGATGGGTCGAATTGCAGCACCTATGATTGGCGGCGTTTTCAGTGCGGTTATATTGACATTACTTGTCTTACCTGCATTATTTTATTTATGGCGTTCGTCATCGATAAAAACCAATGAAGCATAAAAAAAGCCTTGAGATATTTGTTATTCATAGGTTTATGCTTTAAGCAATTGCCAACTAATATTAGTCATGGGAAACATCATGAAAGTAAATGAATTAGTAAAAATGTTAATGGTGACCATCAATACCGTTTGGGATTACACCCGTAATGTTTTTTATTTCCCAATAAAAATGCTCACAATAGGTATAAGTCTTACAGTATTAAAGACCAAAAAAGGTTGAGTTTTATTATAAGCGCTGTATAGCTAGGTTTACTGTAAAAAATATAGAGAAAATACTCGTTGAAGCTAACAAAGGTCACAGTGCATGTCAGCTCGCCAGAGCATTAATTGAGAAAAAACCACATGAAACTGAGCGTCAGTTTCAGCAAACCTTAGCCTTAAGAAGTCGTTTAACGTCAGCGATAGCTGACTGGCAGAGTAAGCCAAATAAAGCACCAACAAGTGAAATAATTTGTCATTTAATTGAAGATTTCGCTGAAGGCTTAGAGTCAAAGGTTCAATAAGGTGATTCGGTGGTCATTCTCTTATCAACAAAGGAGGCATAAATGAGTCACTCAACAAACAAGTTAAGAGCAACTGAATTATTAACCCTAGAACTTCTCATTGAAGGGGCTGGTTGCGCCAGTTGTGTTGGTAAAATAGAAACTGTTTTGAAAGAAATTATCGGGGTTAAAAACGCCGAAATGAATTTTGCATTACGAACTGTCAGTATCACAATGCAGCAGGACATTTCCCCACAACAATTAATCAAAGCTGTTGAGTCTATTGGTTATAACGCAAAAAGTGCTCAAGATACCAGTGACGAGGAGCTACTAAATGAAAAAGAGGCCGCTGAAAATAAATACTATAAAAAGCTGATGTTACAAACTTGGATTGGCTTAGGTTTAGGTGCGCCGTTAATGCTGTATAGCTTATTAGGCGGACCCATGACGGTAAATTCTAATTTGGAACGCGGAGTTTGGTTGGTCGTTGGTTTGCTCTGCGCGGCAATTATGTATTTTGCAGGAAAGCATTTTTATATTGGCGCTTATAAATCATTGGTTAACCACAGTGCCAATATGGACACCTTAATTGCTTTAGGTACGGGTACTGCTTGGCTGTATTCAATGATAGTGGTGATTTTTCCGTTAGCATTACCTGAAATGGCTCGCCATGTTTATTTTGAAGCGACAGCGATGATCATTGGTTTAATTAACTTAGGTTTAGCACTTGAGGTAAAAGCACGAGGACGCACCAGTGAAGCTATAAAGCGTTTAATCGGTTTACAAGCTAAAACCGCCAGAGTGATAAGAGACGCTAAAGAGCTAGATATTACTATTGAGCAAGTTTTATTAAATGACGAAGTGCGAGTAAGACCTGGCGAGCGAGTGCCTGTTGATGGAACGGTTATTGAAGGTAGCAGTACAATTGACGAGTCGATGTTAACAGGGGAGCCAATGCCTGTTAAAAAAGAGGTTGGTGACAAAGTCGCTGCAGGTACTATTAACAAATCAGGTGCGATTATTTTTAACGCTACCCGAGTTGGAAAAGACACAGCCCTCGCACAAATTATAAGCATGGTGAAACGTGCACAAAACTCTAAACCCCCTATTGGCCGCTTAGCTGATGTTATTTCTGCCTATTTTGTTCCTGTGATTATGATTGTTTCTATTAGTAGTGCCTTAATTTGGTTGAACTTTGGTCCTGAACCTACGGTCGCCTTTGCAGTGATTTCAGCGACCACCGTGTTAATTATTGCTTGCCCTTGTGCCTTAGGATTAGCGACACCTATGTCTGTAATGGTGGGAATAGGTAAAGCCGCAGAAGCGGGTGTACTCATTCGTAATGGTGAAGCGTTGCAAACCTCTTCAAAAATAACAGCAATGGTCTTAGATAAAACGGGAACTATCACTTTAGGTGCACCTAAGGTTACCGATGTCTTGGTGTTTAATAACATGAAGGATAATACTATCTTGTCATTAGTCGCTAGTTTAGAGGCAGGCTCAGAGCACCCTCTGGCACAAGCGATTGTTGACTCAGCTAAAGAGCAAGAATTACCGCTTGATAAAGTTGAATTTTTTAACGCTATCGTCGGGCAAGGCGTTCAGGGTACTGTTAGCGGTGAAAAGCTATATTTTGGTAATGAAAAGCTAATGGTCGAGCAAGGTATTCCCCTTACTCAGGCTATTATTGAACGGGCTCAAGTGATGGCGGGCGAAGCTAAAACGCCGATGTATTTTGCACTAAATAACGAGTTAGCCGCGCTCATTGCTGTGTCAGACCCGATAAAAGAAGATTCAATTTCAGCGATTAAACGTTTACAAGCTAATGGTATTCGAGTGGTGATGTTAACGGGCGATAACCAGGCTACAGCAAAAGCTGTAGCGGATAAAGTGGGCATAAGTGAATTCTATGCTGAAGTATTACCAGAAGATAAGTCATCTAAAATTGCCGAGCTGCAAGTACAGGGAGAAGTAGTTGGGATGACAGGCGATGGTATAAATGATGCGCCGGCCTTAGCGCTTGCTAATGTCGGTTTTGCTATTGGAACGGGCACTGATGTGGCTATTGAGAGCGCAGATATTACCTTAATGAGAGGCTCTCTTCATGGCTTAGCTGATGCCATCGCGGTCAGTAAAGCCACTTTACGGAACATCAAACAAAATTTATTTGGCGCCTTTATTTATAATGCTGCCGGTGTACCCTTTGCCGCAGGGATTTTATATCCATTTTTTGGTGTATTGCTAAGTCCAGTTATTGCAGGCGCGGCGATGGCTTTTTCTTCTTTGACTGTAGTAAGTAACGCTAATCGACTCAGGTTTTTTAAGCCCCAAGAACACTGATTTATAGATAAAGGAATAAGTAAAATGATAATAACTAATGTAATGGGGGGAGCACTTATAGGGCTTGTTATTTGGTGGTTTTGGCTATATAAACCTGCCAAAGCGGTTGATACAACTACTGAAAATATCACAATAATTGTAAATAATGGTATTTATCAACCAGCTAAAATAAAGGTTGAAGCAGGAAAGGAAATCTCCCTTAAATTTCTTCGTAAGGATGGCAGTCCTTGCGCGGCAACGGTGATTTTTCCTACGTTTGAAATAAATGAAGAGTTACCGTTGGATATCAGTAAGTCGATTTTTTTACCGTCAATGCCGCCAGGAGAATATCCATTTCATTGCCCAATGAAAATATATAATGGCACTTTAGTGGTTAAATAACTTTATCTACACATTCACCATGGAATTGTCTACACCCTCCTAAATGAAAGCGTGGGCGGAAGGCGTAATCGATGTCGTGAGCATTGAATAACGATAATTTAATGCGTTATAATTGGCAAGGTTAGCAGAGCAGCCTCTGAAGAAGTACAGTAAACTCTCATTATAAAGTAAAGGTAGTATGCGTTAATGGTAGAAAATCGCAGTCAATTAAAAAGCAATTATGACGATCAAGGTTACGTTGTTATTAGAGATTACTTTAATGCCGCTGAAATTTCATCATTGAGAAAAGTAGTGCTGAAATTTCATGACTTATGGAAAAAAGACAACGCAAAATTCTATCAAGAGGAAGCGTTTAATTCTTCTTTAATTACGGGAAGCCAATACCTGGCGTTCGACGATAGAGTGAAGCTTTTTAACTTCATCAGTTCAAAGAAAGTAATGGATATTGTTGAATCGGTTATAACAAATAATCCTGCATTTATGAATACCCAATTATTTTTCAACCCCGTTGATCCTACACAAAAAGATTTTTGGCATCGAGATTGTCAATACGACCATGAAGTTGAAGCGCAAAAAAAAGCGATTCAGGAAACGCAAGTTGTTCACCTTCGCGTGCCTTTATTTGACGAGCTTGGTATGGAACTCGTGCCTGAAACACATAAGCGCTGGGACAATGAAGAAGAATATAATGTCCGACAAGAAGAAAAGGGTAGGCTCAGTAGTGAAAACCTCTCTAGTGGCAAAGCGATTAAGTTAGCCGCAGGCGACTTGTTAGTTTTTTCGGCTGACATGATCCACCGAGGTCTTTACGGAATGGATCGATTAGCGCTAGATATTTTAGTTTTTGATTCAGCTGGAGATTTTGCTGACTACGTTGATGACGACTGTTTACCCGAACGTTCAATGCTGGACAAAATAGATGATCCCAGGTTATTTGTTAATACGCTGCAGTTAAAAACGATTAACCTTAAGTAACAATCCTCAAGGAAGGGGAATACGGTATTAGTCTGTTTGTTTTTTATAACAGCCAAAAAACTTGATTATCGCAAGCTGTTTCACTTAATTCCTTGATGAATTTTAACAGCTTAGATAAGAGCGATTTAAGTTTGTTTCAGATAAACTCTTTTTAATCAAATCAACGACGCAGTATTATCAAAAACGCGCCATTATTTTTTTATGATGTTTGACGTTTTATTCAACAATAAGTAGATTAGGTGATCGTTATTACATTCGTCTATGTTGCATGGCAAATTACTTCTTATCAATACAAATTGAAATGAGGCCATAACTTGTGTAATACACCGAATAAAAATTTATTTAACTTATACTAATATGAGAAATATGAAATTAAGCACACCTTTTTATCTGTTATTAACGCTGGTCATTTTCTATAGTTCTCCGTTACTCTCAAAAGAACAAAGCAAAGAGCAGTCGAACGTTATTACAATCGTTGCTGCTGAAGATAACTTACCCTTTAGTTTCAACTTACCTGACGGTACTCCTAGCGGACTTTATATTGAGTTTTGGGAACTCTGGTCTAAAATAAATAATATCCCTATACGCTTTGTAGTTGTGCCTTTTAGAGAAAGCTTAGCGTTAATAAAACAGAAAAACACGCTCCATGTTGGACTCTTTAAAAATAAAGCACGAGAACAATGGGCAGACTTCTCATTGCCTATCCATAACGTAAAAACCGGTATCATTTATAATCGTTCAATCAATAAAAACGCGAAGCTTAAAGAACTTCATGACGTAATCATATCGACTCAAAACCATAGTTTTCAAGAGTCATATTTGAAAAAGCACTTTCCAGGTATAGGTTTAACTACATTTGAAATCCTCGATGAGGGAATTGAGCAATTATTAACTAACGATGTTCAGGCTGTGGTTGCTGAATTACCTAATGCTTTTGCACAAATAGCTAAAAAAGGTTTAAGTGGCGTATTCACTATTTCTGATGAGGTAATTGCTTCAAATAATGTCTTTGCGTTGATAGCAAAAGGTCAACCTGAATTATTAGCTAAGGTTAATACAGGTATCGAAAATATTCCGGTTAATCAAATCATCGAATTAGAAAAGAAATGGCTACCAACGTTAAAACCTTTTTTTGAAACAGCGTCAACTAATCCTCATTTAACAGAAAGTGAAAAACAATGGTTATCACAAAATAATTCATTTAGTTTGGGGACAGACTCCGCATTTCCACCGTTTGAATTTAACGATCAACAGGGCGTTCATAGTGGTATTTCAGCTGATTACATGCAGTATGCTAAACAACAACTCGGAATAAATTTAACACTTAGGTTAGGCGGTAGTTGGGGCGAAGCGTTTGAGGAATTTAAACGTGGTAATATTGATGTTATGTCTGCCATTTTTTATACAAAAGAACGAGCAGAGTATATTCGTTTTACGGAACCCTATTTTGAAATTTCATTGGTCATTGTCAGTAAAAAGAATGCTTTTTATGCTGAAAGTTTATCATCGCTACGCCACAGAAGGCTTGGCCTAATTGAAGGCTATGTTTATAACGAACTTATTACTCGAGATTATCCCAATATAAATATAGTTGACGTTATTTCGGTTGAAGATGGACTTAAAAAGTTACAGTCTGGTGAAATCGATGCTTTTGTTGATTCAATTGCTGCGATTAATTATGAAATAAACAAAAATAAAATTAATGACCTGATTATCACTTCATTCACTCCTTATACACTTGAATTATCAATGGCTGTTCGAAAAGGACTTGAACCCCTTATTCCTATTTTAAATAAAACTTTTGCCGCTATGAATGAAAAAAAACGTTCTGCTATTGCGAATAATTGGCTGTCGGTTCACGTACAATCAGGG
Organism: Colwellia sp. MB3u-41; assembly: GCF_014076845.1. Lineage (GTDB taxonomy): Bacteria > Pseudomonadota > Gammaproteobacteria > Enterobacterales > Alteromonadaceae > Colwellia_A. Next base: position 63,278 of record NZ_JACGUT010000074.1, on the reverse strand, counting down.
ACAAAGTTATCCACTATTCTTTTTTGGGCTCTACCGATAATATCATTGTTGATTTTGATTATTTTAATATTTTTCCGCATGAACAAAAGGCTCAAAACAGAAATTGATGCGCGGGTTGAAAATGAGGGGAAGCGCATTTTAGCGCAAAAAGATTTGGCGGTGCAAAAAAACGCAATGGATGAGCATTCCCTTGTTTTTGTCACCGATACGAAAGGTGTTATTACCTACGCTAATGATAAGTTTTGTGCGATCAGTGGCTATCGGCGTGAAGAACTTATTGGTGAAAATCATCGTATTTTAAATGCAAAAAATCAGTCAAAAGATTATTGGCTCAACATTTACTTGGCAGTTTCTAATGGTGCGTTTTGGCACGATGAAGTGCGGATTAAAGCCAAAGGAGATCAACTTTATTGGTTAGACACGACTATTGTGCCACTTTACGATAACTATAATAAATTCAATGGTAACACCTATATTAGTACTGATATTACCCATCAAAAAGAAACGATTATTCGCCTAGCCCAAGCGAAAAAACAAGCTGATGTTGCCAACGAATCGAAAACTAATTTTTTAGCGAATATGAGCCACGAAATACGTACGCCAATGAATGGTGTAATCGGTATGATTAATCTCTTACTTGATACCCCATTAAATCAAGAGCAGCAAGATTTTGCGAAAACAGTAAAAAGCAGTGCTGAATCGCTGCTAGGGGTTATTAACGATATTCTTGATTATTCTAAAGTTGAAGCAGGTATGTTAGCGCTTGAACCCCTTGAGTTTGATTTAGAATTATTGCTGCATGAACTTGCTAGTAGTCTTGCTTTTCAGGCTCATGATAAAGGGTTAGAACTTATTTTTCCTGCTAATATCATACCTACTCAATCTTTTATTGCAGACTCTGGACGTATCCGACAAATACTTAATAATCTTGTTGGTAATGCGATTAAATTTACTGAACAAGGTGAGGTGTCTGTTTATTGCAAAGTGCAAGAGCAAACAGAGCAACGTACAACACTTCTCTTTGAGATATCTGATAGTGGAATTGGTCTTACTAAACAGCAGAAAAATAAACTTTTTGAACGTTTCAGCCAAGCTGACGGTTCAACTACCCGTAAATATGGAGGTACCGGATTAGGGCTATCGATAAGTAAACAATTAGTTGAATTGATGGACGGTGAAATAGGGATGAAAAGTGTTGAAAGTGAAGGTTCAATATTTTGGTTTACACTCAATATAGCGAATGCCAAAAATACGCCACCAAAGAAATTTTATAACAATTTGCAGAATAAAAAAATACTTGTGGTTGATGATAACTTAACAAACCGAACGTTATTAGGATTACTGCTCACTAAGTGGCAGGTGGAGCATACCTTGGTAGATAATGGCCATAAAGCTTTAGAGAATTTAGCGGAAGCTGCGATACAAGGGTACCCTTATCATATTGCCATTCTTGACATGCAAATGCCTGAAATGGATGGCTTTCAATTAGCGGCGAAAATTAAAGATGGCAGTCGCCTTTTTGCAAATACCTGTTTAATGATGCTTACTTCACAAGGTCAACGCGGTGATGCTGAAAAGCTAAAAACAGCAGGTTTTAACGGATATCTTAATAAACCTATTGATCAGTCTGTTCTTTACAATACCTTAATGACAATAGCAGATGTTAATTCCCCTGAACAATCATTAGTCACGGCTCACAGTGCACGCAAACTTCCTCAATTCAAGGCAAGAGTGCTGGTAGTCGAGGATAATGCTGTTAATCAAAAAGTCGCTCAAGGCTTGTTGAAAAAGTTTGGGGTACAAGTTGACTTGGCTGCGAATGGCGAAGAAGCACTCAGCTCTTTAAACCATTTACCTTTTGATTTAGTGCTTATGGATTGTCAAATGCCAGTAATGGATGGTTATGAAGCCACTCAACGAATTCGCCTTCCCCAATCGAATGTACTTAACCGAAAAATTCCCATCATTGCGATGACCGCAAATTCAATGCAAGGAGATAGAGAGAAATGTTTAGCTGCAGGCATGGACGACTTTATTTCTAAACCAGTAAACCCAAGTAAGCTCCAAGAGGCATTAACGCGTTGGTTATCTGAGCATGAATCTTCTATCACTTAACCAGATGAGAAGCTTGTACAATGTTACTTTCTGCTTTTTTAGCGTTAAGTTCCACGATAACTAAAACTTAACACTTCATAGGCTGTGCGGATTTCAATAAAGTCTTCTGCGCATCCACCTTTATCAGGGTGACTAAGGGTGATTTTTTTACGGTAAGCTTTACGTATCTTAGACCAATTCACGTCTTTATCTAGCCCTAAGGTCATCAGAGCAGCATCAACCTTATCTATCTCACGATACCTTTGCCAAAAACTTGAAAAAAGTGTTTCGACTTCTTCAACGGTGATGTTATTCAAATTAGACCAGTCTAAATAGTAGCTGGCGAGTTCAGTATCGCGGGTGGTCAAGGCATTAGCACTATCAGTGGAATTTGGCCCCATAGAGATTGCTAACGGAAGAATTGTGAGTATAAACCCCTCGGTTTGAATGTCTCGTTGAATTTGATAAAGCGCATTCATTACAAAAAAATTCTTTTGGAAAATAACAACCTGATGGTCGACATCCTTACCAATAAGCAATAAAAAGTCCTGATGACAAAGTGTGACCAAATCAAGCAACGAACATGAACTATTCTGTTGTCTTAAATATCCCAATATCGGAATAATTAACGGATTAATCATTGGCGTTGGTTTACGGTTGATTTGTTGTTGAACCTTCTTTGTAGCGGAAGGTAACTTAGCCAGAGAAAAGGGCTCACAATAATAAACCTCGAGCTATTTCTATTCTTATCATTAAGAAATACGAGGGAAATTGAGTATTAATTTAGCGCCGTCTTTATACTCTTTGTCTAATGATAAGTAGCCTTGTTGTTTACGGGCAAAATCACCACATAAACTTAACCCTAAACCGTGACCTAATTCTCCTTGAGTACCATGGTTGCTCGCGACACTCTCACTAAATAACCCGCTTTGTATATCAAGTGGAATACCTTGTCCCGTATCCGTAATGATCAGTTGAACTTCACCCTTAATAGTTTGTGTTTTTATATGTATATTACCTTGCTCTGGCGTGTATTTGATTGCGTTTGCCAGTAAATTACGAAGAATAGTTTTAGTTAAATTAACATCTGCCATAGCCTGTGTATCTTCATTTTTTTCGTGTTTAATAGTAAGTTTTTTTAGGATAAAGTTCTCTTTCATTAAATCGAGCGTTTCTGTTATCAGCGGGTTTAAAGCAGTCGCTTTTAACTCAACATGAATCGCACCTAATTGATTTCGTGACCATTGTAAAATTTCGTCTAATAATTGATAGAAAGTCAGAGATGACTCTAAAATACCGTTTGCCATTTCAGCGATAAGCTCAGGCTCAAGTGTGTCAGCGTTTTGATGGAGAATTTTTGATAGCCCCAAAATCCCGTTAAAAGGGGACCGTAAATCATGAGACATTACAGCAAATATTTTTTCTTGATCTTTTTGCATGCGCAATAGCTGGCGATTACGAAGCCTCAGTTCCAGTTGACTAACCACTTGTTTAGCCAATGTGGTTAATGCTAATTGCTGTTTTTCATCTAGTTTTTTAGGAGCAGTATCAATAACGCACAAAGTACCTATAGGCAAACCATTTGTACTGACAAGTGGCGCGCCCGCATAAAAGCGAATATCGGGTGCACCAGTTACAAGTGGGTTATCAATAAAGCGTTTATCTTCTAAGGTATCAGGTATTTCAAATATTTGGTCTTGTAAAATCGCATGCGAACAAAAAGCTATTTCTCTTGGTGTCTCAGGTGCATTAAGTCCTACGCGAGATTTAAACCACTGACGGTCTTTATCTATAAGCGAGATAAGTGAGATAGATGTGCCACAAATTGCACTCGCTAACTGAGTCAGTTCATCGAGTGCTTTCTCGTCTTCAGTATCCAATACTTCGTAGCGAAGTAACTCATCAATACGTTGTGTTTCTTTAGGGTGCAGCCCGGCACTTATCATAATGCTCAAATCCTTACTGTGTATTAACTAAGTCTAGACGATAATTAGCTGTTAATCGTAACATTATAACTTGAATTTGCTGAATTTATTGAACTTAGCATAATTTGTTAAACGTCAAACGACTGCCGAGTAAGTTAACAATTCACTAAGGCAATCGATAGGCCTAATTAATGTGACTGTTTGGTTCGCTCTGTACTATTATTAACCTTTATACTCATGGGCTTTTAAAATATCTAAAGACACCACAGCCAAAGCTTTTTGGTTGGTTGCCTCAAGCACAATAGGAGGAGCAGCATTAGCGGCAATCGCCTGATACCATCGAACAGCACATAAGCACCATTTATCACCGGCTTTTAAGCCTGGAAAGTCATACATAGGGTTAGGAGTGATTAAATCATTGCCTTGTGCTTTTGATAATTGCAGGAATTCATCAGTCATAATTGCACAAACACTGTGGTTGCCAAAGTCTGATTCTGGTACATAACAAAACCCTTTTCGGGTATAGCCCGTATTACTACAACATAACTGTAAATTTGTACCTAATACATTGAATTGATTATCCATGAAGGTGCCTCGTATTAATGAACGTTAAATGAAATGGAAGACCTACTATGCTAGACAAAAGTAAGCTTAACTCGATTCCAAATGATAGCACTGAACGCACTTCTGTTGGGAATTTTAGTCCTGCAGAAATAGCCAAATTTGATAAATTGGCAGAGAGTTGGTGGGATCCAAATGGTAAGTACAAGACCGCACTTGAATTTAATCGCGCTCGTGTCGAGTATTTTATAGCGCAAATATGCTTATTCTACGACCGAGATCCCAAAAACGATGCGCCACTGCAAGGCTTACATATTTTAGATGTGGGTTGTGGTGGAGGCTTGGTTTGTGAGCCTTTGGCAAAAGCAGGTGCTAGCGTAGTAGGCATCGATGTGAGTGAGATGAGTATTGAAGTTGCGAAGCGTCATGCGCTGAAATCTCAGCTTGATATTGAATATCGTCATGAGCATGCGCACCACACGAGCACAAACGACCAGAACCGTTACGATGTTGTCATTAATGCTGAAGTTATAGAGCATGTCCCGAATAAGAAAAATTTGGTAAAAGAATGTAGTCAATTATGTAATTTCAATGGCTGTGTCATTATGGCGACACTCAATCGTACGTGTAAATCTTACCTGGTTGGGATTGTTGGCGCCGAATATATAATGCGTTATTTACCTATTGGTACGCACCGTTGGCGTGACTTTGTAACCCCTGTTGAATTGAATAATATGGCTTCAATGGCGGGTATGCAGTTGATAACAGAAATGGGCATGTCGTATAGTTTAGTGACTAAAACATGGAAAACCACCGCAAGTCTTGAGGTCAACTATGTGCAACTCTATAAAAAATTAGCGACCGGTTAGACTGTTAATCTGTAAATAGTTAACTGACTGACAATATTTACTATTAACAGGTTATAAATACGCTTAATTTTTAATGCAATGACATTGGTGCAGGCTATTCTGCAACGTGGTTAGCATTAAAGTGAGGTGTTTTTTAGGCTTCATGCAGCATAGCTAACGATTTTATAGCAAAGGTAATCTCTGTTCTTAGTGAAAATTTTTTAAACGCTACGTCATATGACAAAATAATAGCTGATTTGAAGCTTCTATTTTTATAGCGACTTATCCACCAAAGTTAATATCGTCATAAATGAAAAATTCACATTACTTTACTTACGCCCTATTATGTCATGCTAAGTTACTGTAAAGTTACTGTAAAGTAACAAGAAAGCAAAGTGAAAATCGTCTATTGTCTCGGTTGTAGCAATTGCTGGATGTAAGCCTGTACTATAAAAAGTGCGTTAAGCCATCACTACTAGTCGATTTGGGCTTCGTGCACTACGCTTAAGTATTGATGAACTGAAGGTATAGGTTTTATCCTTCACTGAACTTGCTAACTATTTACACCTTTTATCAGGTGTTAGGTGACTTTATGTTTACTGAAAATCCAGAAGATTTTATTTATAACTCATCAATAGGTATTCATGCTGTCTCGCCAGACGGTATTATTGTTTATGCCAATGAGTGTGAGCTTGAGGTGCTAGGATATGAAAAAAATGAGTATATAGGTCATCACGTATCAGAGTTTCAGATAGACGAGAGCTGCTTATCTGACATGATGAAGCGTTTAAGTCGTTTTGATATTTTGAAGAATTACCCCGCAAGGGTGCAAGGTAAAAATGACGTTAAATATATTATTTACAACTCAAGTGTTTATGAAAAGGGTGGAGAGTTTAAACATACGCGTTGTTATGGAACTGAAGTTGAAAAAGTTATTTATGAGGTGTTTTTTAAGCATTTTGATTTTTAAATTTTGCTATGTTCGTTCATAGATATATTTTATTGCTCACTTTTTTGTCCATTATGAGACGGTTCAGTCTCTATTCGCTCGAGAACCTTAAGCGTTTAGCGTATCCTATGCACTATTAAATTTATTGTTATTTATTATTTATTATTTATTATGAACATTGAAGTAAAAAACATTCCCGTTCCCCAAGTCACCTGTGCAAATTGTCAGGCATGTTGCTGCAGCTTAGAAGTTCGAATTATTTCTGATACTGGTGTGCCTCATCGGCATATCTATATTGATGACCATGGCCATGAATCAATGTTACGTCTAGATGATGGTCTCTGCTCAGCGCTCAATCGAGATACATTATTGTGTTCTATCTATGAAAACAGACCTTGGGTTTGTCGAGAGTTTGAGATGGGTTCATATGAATGTATCGACGAAAGAACAGAAAAACTCTATACCTCTGTAAACAATTGAACGCTGATCTTATAGCAATAAAAAACCCCTAATAATTAATATTAGGGGTTTTGATTTTATGCGAATTTTTTAAAATTAAGTGGTATCTCATTTACCTTATCAGTGAGTATTTACAGCTTATCCATTACTGACTTCTTCAAAATCAGCATCAATAACATCTTCGTTTTTAGTACGGTCATTAGCCGCTTCACCGTGAGGCTGCTCTGTTTGTGCTTGCGAAGCTTGCATTATTTTACTATGCGCTTCTTGTAATGCTTTTTGTCGCATTGCTATCGCCGCTTTATCATTGCCATTAACCGCCATTTTTAGTTGCTCAATTAATGTTTTAAGCTCGGTTTGCTGATCTTCACTCAAGCTGGATATTGACGCTTGCACCGTATGAATCAATTGATCTGCTTGGTTGCGTTGTTCAACTACTTCACGTTTCTGCTTATCTTCCGTTGCGTGCTTGTGAGCTTCATCGACCATGCGATTAACTTCATCTTCAGTTAAACCACTTGATGCGGTAATTTTAATGCTTTGCTCTTTACCCGTTGCTTTATCTTTCGCTGAGACATTTAAAATACCATCTGCATCAATATCAAACGTGACTTCAACTTGTACTGAGCCACGAGGGCCTGGATTAATATCAGTTAAGTTAAATTGACCTAACGATTTATTATCTGTTGCCATTTCACGCTGACCTTGCAATACATGCACAGTTACCGCCGCTTGATTATCTTCAGCCGTAGAGAACGTTTCAGACGCACGTGTTGGTATCGTGGTATTTTTATCAATAAGCTTAGTCATTACACCGCCTAACGTTTCAATACCTAGTGACAATGGCGTTACATCAAGTAGTAACACATCACCGACCGTGCCTGATAACACACCCGCTTGAATTGCTGCACCAATAGCAACGGCTTCATCTGGGTTAACATCTTTACGTGGCTCTTTACCAAAGAAGGTTTTAACAGCTTCTTGTACTTTTGGCATACGTGATTGACCACCCACCAAAATAATTTCGTCAATATCACCTTTACTTAAGCCAGCATCTTTAAGTGCTTGGCCACACGGAGCGATAGTTTTTTTAACTAAGTCATCAACCAAAGACTCTAATTTTGCTCGGGTAATTTGCACATTTAAATGTTTAGGGCCACTAGCATCAGCGGTAACATACGGCAAGTTCACGTCAGTTTGTAGTGCTGATGATAACTCTATTTTTGCTTTTTCAGCCGCTTCTTTAATACGTTGTAACGCTAACGGGTCTTGGTGAATATCAATACCGCTTTCTTTTTTAAATTCATCAGCAAGGTAGTTAATCAGGCGTAAATCAAAGTCTTCGCCTCCTAAAAAGGTATCACCGTTGGTTGCTAACACTTCAAATTGTTTTTCGCCGTCTACATTAGAAATTTCAATAATTGAAATGTCAAAGGTACCGCCACCTAAATCATAAACCACCACTTTTTGGTCAGCTTTATTGTTTTTATCAACGCCGTAGGCCAATGCCGCCGCCGTTGGTTCATTGATAATACGTTTTACGTTAAGTCCGGCAATTTTACCGGCATCTTTTGTTGCTTGGCGCTGTGAATCATTAAAGTAAGCGGGTACGGTAATAACCGCTTCGGTTACTGTTTCACCCAAATAGGCTTCAGCATCTTTTTTCAATTTACGTAAAATTTGCGCTGATACTTCTTGTGGTGATAATTTTTTACCATTAACTTCAACCCAAGCATCACCATTGTCTGCTTTTACAATTTTATAAGGGGCTAACTTAATATCTTTTTGTACTTCTTTATCATCAAATTTACGACCAATTAAACGTTTAATCGCAAATAAGGTATTTTTAGAGTTAGTAACGGCTTGTCTTTTTGCCGGTTGGCCCGCTAATGTTTCATCGTTTGCATAAGCAACAATTGACGGCGTTGTGCGGCTACCTTCTGCGTTCTCAATAATTTTAGCAACGCCCCCTTCCATAACCGCTAAACATGAATTTGTTGTACCTAAATCTATACCAATAATCTTCGACATAATAATTACCTATTATTTAAAAAAAGGGTTTAATAAAAAAGTCTGCTGCTTTATGGCAATTATCCCGTAAGCAGTTTGACCGTATAAACCTTATAAACAACCTTGGATAAGCCGACTAACATTGATGGTTTAAGCTTGGTTGTTTGTTCAGTGACGCTATAATACATAAGTGGATAAAAGGCTTCTGTCACAAATATGACAGTAATGATCATTTTGTATTTTTAATCGTTTTAAATTTAAAATTAACATTAGCTTTTGCTATATACAGACAAGGGGGTAGAATAAAAACACTTGTGAACACCACGGCTTAAATTTTACCTTCATGAATAAAGACGTTACTCATTTACCTCAAAAAGCCAGTCCTGTTTTAGTCAAGCAAGCTAATATTTTTGCAGACTTACCAACAAAATTAATTGAAGACTTTCAACAAGAATTTCAGCTTGATGAATGGCACAAAGGTGATTACTTTAATCCTGCGTTACTTACCGAGCGTTTTTTTGTCGTTATTGATGGCAGTTTAGAAATCAAACAAAGTAATCCTGAGACAGGCAGAGAAGCCACTCTAGATATGCTTTATGCCGGCGATTGTTTTGACTTAATGGTGCTGTTAGACGATCAACCACATGAGGTCATTGTTTCTCCTTTAACCACGGTAAAGTTATTGTCAGTTAAACTTTCAACGATGCGCCATTGGCTGTGGACATATCCAGAGTTTAACCAGCAATTTATGCCTTATTTAGCCAAAAAAATGCGTGAAAAAGAACAGCAGGCCAGCAGCCTGATTTTACATGATGTTACCACACGCTTAAGCCGTATTATTTTAGAGCATATTAATAAAATTAAGTTTTATACCGGCACGGTAGAAGCAGAGCATGAACATCATTTGGTTAACGGTTTAAATGATGAAACTTTGGCGCGGATGACGGGTTCAGTTAGGCAAGTGATAAATAAGCAGTTACAACATTGGAAGAAAGCAGGAACGCTTGATAAAAAACGCAATCAACTGATTATTAAAGATTTAGAAGCATTAGAAAAAGAAGCGAAATACACAGAAACGTTATCAAATGCACCTTTTTATAATGCACCACCTCAAAATAAAAACTAACAGTCACTTATAAATAACGTAAAGCATTGCCTTTCTTCCTTCGGGGATATTATTTTGGGTTGTGTGTTTTTGCTAGGCCTTCGTCGAGCATTTCCATAGCATGTTTAGTGTTTTTTGACTTACTAAAAGCAACATAAATATCACTTTTTTGGTGAAGCTTACCTTTTCTTATGTCGTTGGGTTGAAGCCCCATATCGTTTAATTTACTTGTAACAACATCATCAAACATAATGGCTACATCTATTCTTTTCTTCTTTAGAAGCTTGATCAGTTGTGTTTGATTCGCGACTCTAATCTCTTTAAATCGATTTTTGTTTTTCTCGTAATTATCACCGTACTCATAACCAATAATTACGCCAACAGATATTTCTTTAGATATTTCATCTGCCGAGGTGAAGTTTATGACGGTGTCATTGTGATAATAAAATGATGCGTTAGCTTGCAAAATAGGAATTTCACCAAAATTAAATTGATCAATCGTGCTTTTTTGTTTTGTCACATTGAATGCGCCGTCGACTTGCCCATTCTTCGTCATCTTTAGTGCTCTAGCGTATGGAACAACAATAAATTCAACGCGAATGTTTACAGCGTTATATGCTGCTTGAATAATGTTTTTTGAAATGCCGTTTCCACCATCATCTGAATAAGGAGGCCAGCTATTTTCAACGGCAAGGGTTATGGTCTCTAAAGCCGCACTGTTTTGAGATATTGTTAACATTAAAAGGACAAATAAGTTTCGAGGCAATATCATGAATATAAAAAATTTCCAAAGTAATGATGACAAGATAAAAGAATGGTTGGGGTTAAGTAGCGAATACAGGCTGTGGCTATAACTATCGACGAATAATGCAATGAATGTTACTCATTATCTACTTTTAATTGCTGTTAATGTTATTGCACTCCCTTTTTGTGTGGAATTATTTAAGCCAGCTAAGAAAATAAAGTATTAAAATAAGTATCAGAGATCTATTCTAATTTAAATAACGTCCTTAGCACTCTATCGCTTTACTAAACGTGCGAACTAAAAATTCATGGTGAGTGACCATTCGTTTCATTTTTCTGTTAACTATCAATTTTTTGCTTTGCATTTTCAGTTTTATCATGACTTGTCGCTAATCCCTTTAAAGATTGATAAAGCGTTTCTGCTTCTGGCGACAAGCTTTTTGGAAAAGCAATTTTAAGTTTTACAAAAAAGTCTCCAGGAATTTTGCTGGGTAATCCCCGACCTTTTAAACGCATTTTAGCACCACTACTCACCAGTTTAGGTAACGTTAAATCAATTGTACCTGTTGGTGTGGGTACTTTTACTTTTTCACCTAATGCTGCTTGCCATGGAGTAATGGTAAGTTCGGTGGTAATATCGACGCCTTCAATAACATATAACGGGTGAGGATTAAAACCTACCTCAAGATATAAGTCTCCATTTTTTGCGTCACTAAAACCCGCTTCTCCTTGCTTTTGTAAACGAATTTTTTGCCCCGGTTTGATGCCCTTTGGTATCTTAATTTTTAATGTGCGCGCCTTTGATTGTACTTGTCCATTTACAATTTGATCTTGCAGCGTAAAACTTCGGGTTACGCCTGTATACGTATCTGATAAATCTATTAATATTTTGGCATGACTATTTTGCCCTTGTTTAGGCTGATGACCACGCGGTGAATGTTGACCCGCATTGAAGCCACCGCCAAATAACGATTCAAAAAAATCGCTAAAATCGCCTTGACCATCAGTATTAAAACTGCCATTACCTTGTTGATATTGCTCTTGCCACCTAGGTGGCGGGGTAAAGCCAGATTGGCCCGCTTTCCAATTACTGCCCAGTTGGTCATAAGCTGCCCGCTTTTCTTTATCACGTAATACGTCATAGGCTTCATTTATGTCTTTAAAGCGAGTCTCTGCATCTTTCTCTTTACTGACATCAGGATGAAATTTTCGTGCTAACTTTCGATATGATGTTTTAATTTTATCTTGGGTCGATGTTTTATCAACGCCCATAATCTTGTAGTAATCTTTGTAATCCACCGTGTTCTCCTGTGCAGATAAACCAGCCAATGATTATTGGGTTCATCTATAATAGTTCCATTTTATGACTTTATTATAAGCATAAATAAAAATGATGAATGTCAATAATGTGACATTTAGAGAAAATATGGGATGTTCAATTTAATTTTCATCTTACTTTTTATATAACAGTAGATTGTATTAATATATTAACGGGGGAATTATGTCTTACACACTGATACACAACACGTAAGAATGTTGGTATGAATATTACATTGATGGTTATATTGCCTATATCACTTATGATGATCAAAATGGCAATCTGCACTTAACGCAAACGATTGTTCCTGAGGCACTCGCGGGTAAATTTCTCGCTGAAACACTTTTAGAAGATGCTCTTAAACAGATCAAAAAAGAGAATAAAAAAGCCGTCGCAAAATGTTCATACATCACTAAATACCTTGAAAAAAATCCCCAAGCAAGCGATCTGTTTATTTGAAAGTAGTGGGGGGGAAGGCTTTTTATTATAGCGTATAGTTTTACCTTTAAGCGCTGGTGGTTATTAATGACAGTTTTGGTGATAAATCCTAATAATGCTCTGCTTGATTTTTAACTTTAATGCTCATTATTTGAGCGTGATTTGTTGATCTATTCTGTCATTGGTCGTTGTTAGATAAATTAAGTCAATAATTGCCGTAAATAGTAGCATTCTGCCTCACTTTATATTAAATTTGCCGCCCTTAATTAGTACAGTTAACCAGAGCGCCTTATGAACGAAAATACTCTCCCACAACTCGAACAACTGATCGAAAAAATCATTGATAAAAATAACCAATTAAAAAGCCAAGTAGCAGAACTAACAGAGCAAAAAGCAGGCTTAGCTCAGCAAGTAGCAGAATTAGCAGAGCAAAAAGCTTTGCTTGTCGATGAAAATGAAACCTTTCAGCTTGAAGTCTTAGAAGGTGAAGAAAAACAGAAACAAACAAATAATGTATTGACCGCTTTATTAGACAAATTACAAAGTGCAGAAGAGCTGAGTTAATGTTGACTCAAGACTCTAACGGCATCAGCATTGAAATTATGGGTAAGCAACATCAGTTTTCTTGCTCAGCTGAACAAGCAGAGGATTTAAAGCAAGCCGCTAGCAAGCTTGCTGTTATGTGTGAAGACATTAAACAGCAAAGAGGGAATGCTAGCAGTGAGCGTGCTTTATTAGTGGCGTCAATTAATTTAAGCTATTCATTATTAATGGCAAATAACAAAATTGAACGCTACCAACATGGACAAGAAGCGCTAATTTCAACATTAAAAAGCGCTTTATAGACACTTTTACTTTTTTCAGTATTGCCACTCAGCGCGAGAGTTAATATAGTGGTAATACTGCTAATTTAATATTTAGGAACATTTTCGCTATGGCTGATGCTAGCATCGAATTTAAAGGCTCGAGCTTTACTTTGTCTGTTTTACATTTAAAAACGTCAATGTTAGTGGATATTCGTACTGATTTAGCTGATAAAGTCGCACAAGCACCCGATTTTTTTTATCTTGTTCCCATCGTGGTTAGTATTGAACAGTTAGAGGGTTCAATTGATTATCAAGCGATAAAAACGTTAATTGAATCATTCAATTTTACCTTTGTTGGTTTTACTGGCACGGTATCAAAAGAGCAACGTACGTTGATCCGCGAACTTGGTTTTTCATTTGTGAATACGGCGAAAGTGAATACGGTTGAAAAAAACACTATTTCAGCAGAAGCCGCAGAAACTAAAATAGTCACAGAGACACCAGCACGTAATTTATTTAGCGACAAAATACACCGTGGGCAAATACGCTCAGGTCAGCAGGTTTATGCTAAAGATCAGAATTTAGTGGTTATTGGCTCAGTATCTGCTGGAGCTGAAGTGATTGCTGATGGTAATATTCATGTCTACGGTTCGTTACGTGGTCGGGCCATTGCGGGTGCAACAGGTCATCATCGGGCGCAAATATATTGCCAAAACCTTGAGGCTGAATTGGTCTCTATTAATGGTAACTATTGGTTGAGTGAATCAATGGAGCAATATTGGGGATCTCCCGCATATATACATTTGACTGACAGCGAACTCACGTCATCAAAACTCATTTAACTTTTAATTTAAAAAGGATATTCGGTCTATGGCACGAATAATAGTTGTTACATCAGGAAAGGGAGGGGTTGGCAAAACAACATCAAGTGCGGCAATCGGTCTTGGATTGGCGTTAAAAGGTCAAAAAGTAGTGTTAATTGATTTTGATATTGGCCTACGTAACCTTGATTTAATTATGGGTTGTGAACGCCGAGTTGTTTATGATTTTGTTAATGTGATTAATGGTGAAGCGACCTTAAATCAAGCCTTAATTAAAGATAAGCGCGTTAGCAGCTTATCTATATTGCCCGCTTCACAAACCCGTGATAAAGATGCATTAAATAAAGAAAACGTCGGTAAGGTACTTGAAGAGCTGGGTAAAATCTATGACTATATCGTTTGTGATTCTCCCGCGGGTATTGAAGCAGGCGCTATGATGGCGCTTTATTATGCTGATGAAGCTATAGTCACGACTAACCCTGAAGTTTCATCGGTTCGTGACTCGGATCGTATTTTAGGTATGTTAGCCAGTCGCTCTCGCAGAGCAGAACTTGGCTTAGAGCCTATTAAAGAACATTTATTATTAACACGTTACTCGCCTAAGCGCGTTGACGATGGTGAAATGCTGAGTGTTGAAGATGTTGTTGATATCCTATCGATACCTTTGTTAGGTGTCATTCCTGAATCACAAGCGGTGCTTAAGGCATCTAACGCCGGTGAGCCAGTGATTTTAGATACAGAAAGTGATGCAGGAAAAGCGTATCAGGATGTGGTTGATCGCCTTATGGGTGAGACGGTTGATTTTAGATTTTTACATGCCAAGAAAAAAGGCATTCTTAGTCGTATGTTTGGAGGATAACATGGCATTACTGGATTATTTTTTACGTAAAAAAGAAAAGCAGGCAACGACAGCGTCGAAGGCCAAAGAACGTCTGCAAATTATTGTTGCTCATGAGCGCAATAGTCGAAATAAACAGCCAGATTACTTGCCCCAACTCACTGCTGATATCCTTGAGGTATTGCGTAAGTATATCAAGGTAACTGATGAAAGCTTTTCAATTAACCTTGATAATAAAGGTGGAGACTTAAACGTCTTAGAGCTTAACATCGAATTAAATGACGAGCACAGTATGAACTAAACCTCTATTCATGTCGTTTATGACCTGTCGGTCTTGAACATAGAAAAGGCGGATATTCATTGATAGAATATCCGCCTTTTTCATTTTATTTTATTGAAAAAGCCATTGATAACCTAAGCTATTAAGTTAATAGGCTTCGGCGATGGCTTCTTCAACTAACTGAGTTAACTGTTCGTAGCCAAAATTAACAAGAGGTTTTCCGTTAACAAAAAACTGCGGCGTTGCTCGAACTTCGAGGGTTTTACCGTCTTTGATATCTTGCATTATAACCTTGCTAACGTTTTCGCTACTCACATCACGCATAAACTGTGCGCTATCTAAAGGTAAGTCCTTTAATAACGCATGAGCACTTTGTGGTTGCGCAACATGATGGCGAGTCCAGGCTTGCTGTTTGGCAAATAAAATTTCTACTGCCGGCCAAAACTGTTCTTGTAAGTGTGCGGCTTCGAGTAGTTTAACCACTTGATCTGATCCCTTATGAAAAGGGGTATAGCGCATCATAACCTTAATCTTACCAGGGTAGCGTTTAATTAAATTATTTACCAGTGGGTAAAAAGCTGAACATGTTTCGCAAGCAGGATCGAAAAATTCGACAATGGTCACTTTTGCCTCTAACGGTCCTTTTATTGGTGCGCCGATACGTTCAACGATGTCGAGGCTTTCAACCTTAGCGCTCTGGTGGCTATTGTTTGCTTTAAATATTGTTGCTGCGCCAATAAAAGCCAAAAGGATAATAAGGCTGGCGCTAATGAAAAGTGTTTTTTTATTCATGATGATTCCAATTTAGTCATAAAAAATAATAATAAAGCCATGAGACTAAAGGTTAGTAAAGACATCATTGGCATATTTAAGAACCCAAAAACATTGAGATGCGTTTCTGAACAAGGAATATCTTGTATGCAGGGCTGTGCGCTTTTAGGAATATAACCGGCCACTAATAACACATGAAATAATGCGGTTAGCCAGCCAAATAACACTAATACACTCGCATAGCGGGTCACTTTAGCGTCGAATGGAAATAAGGCCATTGGTAAAATAACGACCAAAGGGTACATAGCAATGCGCTGATACCAGCACAAAGAGCAAACGGGGAGTTTAACAACCTCACTAAAAAATAAACTAGCAAGCGTGCTTATGGTGGCAAGTACCCAAACTGAAAAGAGTAACAACCAACCTTTGGATAACGTATTGTTAGCAGATAAATCGTTCATATAATCTCGTTTAGTTAACGTTAAAAATCCAGCCTAAGCCGGATTTTCAAGGCAAATAAAATTAAGTTAATTATTCAACGATATCCATTTCTTCAATAAGATTGGTCGCGCCGTCAACATGCTCCATTACCCATAACATGTATTTAATATCAACGTGAATCGATCGGTTTAATTTAGTGTCGTAATCCCAATCACCAATAATACTTTCATAAACACCGTCAAACACTAAACCCACAAACTCTGCCTTATCATTAAGCGTAGGTGAACCCGAGTTACCACCGGTAATATCTAATGTACCTAGGTAGTTAACCGGTACTGAGCCAAGTTCTTTTTTAGCGTATTCGCCGTAAGTTTTACTCTTAATTAACTCGAGTTGTTTTTTAGAGGCATTAAAGGGTTTAATACCTGTGTCTTTTTCTACTATACCTTCAAGTGTGGTAAAAGGTGTTGCAGTGAGTCCGTCTACTGGCGAATAACCTTTTACGTTACCGTAAGTAATACGTAATGTACTGTTAGCATCTGCGTATACGGGGAGTTTTTTATCGTTAAAATAGGCGATTAACGCTTCCATATACTTAGGACGATAAGCTTGAATATTACCTGACAATTCTTCGTCTTTTTCTTCAAGTGCTTTTCTTACAGAAAAAGTCTTTACGGCAAGTTGAATAAAGGGATCTGAGCTTTTTTCAAAATCGGCTACCGATTTATTCATCCAAGCAAGGCGAGTTTCTTGG
Source organism: Colwellia sp. MB3u-41 (assembly GCF_014076845.1). Classification (GTDB taxonomy): domain Bacteria; phylum Pseudomonadota; class Gammaproteobacteria; order Enterobacterales; family Alteromonadaceae; genus Colwellia_A. The sequence continues at coordinate 46,116 of NZ_JACGUT010000074.1, read as the reverse complement.
TCAGCAATTGTTGATCTTTGATACATTTTTTCAAGCTTAGTGCTTAAGGCTTTTTTATTTAGCCCTTGTTCAAGTTCAAAAAATTCATCGATGGCGAGAATACGTTCTGATTTAGGCAATTCAACATAATGTGTCAACATAGCGAATAAGATCTTTTGATCGATATTCGCGTCGAATCGACGATTAAAGGTTTTCATGCTTTGTTCAAAACGTGCAAGGTCACGTTCTTGGTAACCCCTTTCTCTCGCTACGTTTGGTTTGTTTTTTTCTACGGCTAAACGATGTAAACGATAAGCGGTGCTTAACATTTTGTTGTAAGCCATATAACCTAGAATTAGATCGCGTGCTTGAGTTTTTTGGTTTTGTTTTAGGAGCTTATTTAGGCCGGTAAGTGCGTTGCCATATTTAGCTTTTCGCATTTTATCAGCATTGATCCAAGCGCTTAAGTCTTGTTCTAGTTGCTGTTTACGGGCTAACGTTGTGCCTTTGTGGTAGCTTTTTATCATGCTACCGTAATTTTTTGCGTAGTTAGCTAAGCCGGCTAAGGTGCTTTCGTACTTTATTCTTGCTTCACTTTCTGGTGCAGACTCGGTATGAATTAAGTCGATAAGCTCTTCACGATAATTTTTAGCATTAGGGTAAGTCCAAGTAAATTGGTTCTCAACTTCAAGTGCAGTGCGGTAACGATTGGTGCGTCCTGGGTAACCTAACACCATAATGTAGTCACCTTCATCAACACTACTTTTATTCACTTTTAGGTGATGTTTTGGTTCATAAGGTACGTTGTCTTTACTAAAATCGGCGGGTTGGCCATCTTTACCGACATATGCACGATAAAAACCATAGTCTCCGGTGTGGCGTGGCCACATCCAGTTATCAACATCGCCACCATACTTACCAACACTACTTGCTGGAGCATGGACTAAACGAACATCACGAATCGTTAATTGTTTAAATAAATAATATTCTAAACCGCCATGAAAATTAACAACATTACAACGATATTTGTCATCACTTTCACACTCAGCCACTAATGTTTTAGAGTTTTTATCTATGGCTTTATAGCGCTCCGAGCCCGACATGTTCTCGGTAATACTGCCTTTAATTAGCACGGTAACATCATTGATTTCTTCTGTTACATAGATACGACTGCCGGGTGTCGCGGGTAGCTCTTCATCAATGGTTTTTGCTAGAAAACCATTGGCGAGTAAGTTGTTCTCTGCTGTTGAGTTGTATTGAACAGAGCCATAAACACAATGATGATTCGAGGCAACTAAACCTTTATCAGAAACAAAAGAGGCGGTACAGCCGCCAAGGCTGACAATCGCACCCATAGGGAAGCCAGTTAGATCGGTTAAGTCGTTTGGGTTTAGTTTTAAGCCAGCTTGGGTAAGTTCTTTTGCAATGCTAGGCAATTGGTGAGGTTGCCACATACCTTCATCAGCCGTGGCGAGTGTAGAAGCCATTGCTAATAATAAAATCGTTGTTTTTTTCATTAGAATTCTCTGGGTTGTATTAATTTATAGTTATAGTTTTTATATTGATGAGTCGCCAGATAATACTGAGTAATATTTAGCAGCCACATATTTATCTATTTTTACGGTGAACATTATGCCAAAGATAACTTTAAGGATAAAGCTTGATGTTTACCGCGACTTTTCAATAGTTTACTGAAAATAATACCTAATTCTACTTGCTTTTTGTTATGAGCTTCACAGCAGTTAAGCACTTAATTATAGAGCCTTCATCATTGTCACTATGACCAAGCGCTTGAAATTTAACTATTTCGTACCTATCTAAAGATAAATACTCTCAGGTAATGCTCTTTATGTTGTCTTATTTACTTCCTATCTTTATAGGCGTTTTACTTATTGGTTATTCCGTTGCCAAGCCTTATTGGCGAGAGTATCAGCGAGAAAAAATAAGAAGTCAGCCATTTAAAAAGTCTTGGCGAAAAATTATTCAGCAAAGAATGCCGTACTTTGGACAAATGCCAACAGATTTACAACTGCAGTTAAAGCGACATATTCAGGTGTTCTTGGCGGAAAAAAACTTCGTTGGTTGTAATGGGGTTCAAATAACTGATGAAATACGGATCACTATTGCTGCACAAGCATGTCTGTTATTACTTAACCGTAAGACAAATTTTTACCCTAAATTACAGACTATTCTTGTTTATCCGAGTGCTTTTATTAAAGAACAACAAAATATGGGGACGGACGGTTTAAGGTATCAGCAAAGTGTTGCACTTGCAGGTGAGTCATGGGATTTTGGTAAGGTGGTACTCTCTTGGCAAGATACCCTCGCGGGGGCAAAAATCCCTGACGATGGACGCAATGTGGTCATTCATGAATTCGCTCACCAATTAGACCAAGAAAATGGTAAAGCTAATGGTGCTCCAATATTATATCAAGGGCAAAACTACAAAGCTTGGTCTGACGCTTTTTCTTTACAATTTGAAAAACTTCAAAGACAAGCACAAACCGGGGCACCTTCATTATTTGACTATTATGGCGCCACTAATCCTGCTGAGTTTTTTGCGGTGACCAGTGAAGTTTTTTTTGAACAGGCTAATCAGTTTAATGCCAAGTATCCGGTGCTTTATCAACAACTCAAAAACTATTATCACGTTGACCCGCTTCACTGGAAATAGGGGCGGTAATGGCTGACCTTTTAATCGCTTAATATTTTACACTGTAAAATATCGAGTGTTTTAAATGAACTCAAGCCAATTGATATGCCTGACTTTTCATCTTCTCTACTTTTAAAGTATTGAATATGTGTCATTTTTCCTGAAGTATTTCCCAACTGATACTCTATATTTGCACTACCATTACCGTAGTATTTTATTTGGTAGGGAAACTGATACTTATTCGTTCTGTCATTGTATTCTGCTTGTGCCCAGCGGTATTTTAATGGGCAGTTATTCCGAGCGAGTGTCCATTTTCCATAATTTTTCTTGTAATGTTTACTACTGTGTTTTTCTTCAGGCTTTGCCTTACCTTGGCTTACTCTATATTCAATCGCTGAATATTTGGCCATCGCATAAGCCTCTTCAAACGCTAATACTGCAATAACAGGTAAGTCGGGTGCAACACCAACAACTTCCCAGTTCGTTTTTGTTATAGGGTCAACCGCTCTTCCTGTCGGTATAAAAATGGAAAGCCTTGAGGGTAAATCAAAAAAATGTCCTGGGTTGGCTCCTCCTTTTGTTGTTTCTCCTACGAGGTATGCGCGCTTTCTTACTTTTAAGAGGTATGAAAATCCTTCAGCGGCTGAAAAGGTATTTTTACTGGTGAGAATGTAGATGGGCAGATTGGGCCTTTTATCACTGGGAAGATCATCAACCGTCCAATATTCTTCATTCTTATTTGTTTCTCGCCAATAAATACTATTAAGGTGTGTCTTCTTATCAAAAAAATAGCTGCTAAAATAGCGAACAAAATCTGCGCTTCCTCCTCGATTATTTCGTAAATCAATAATCAGGGAATCAACATCCGCTAGTTGCAATAAAATACGGTCTATTATGTCTTTAGCTTTTGGATCAGATGGAAACTTATCAAAGCTAATAAGGCCAACATTACCGTCGAGTATTTCGACTTTTCTAAAGTGTTTTTCAATATCTTCATTAGTATTAATCGTTACACCTGGTTGACGAAGTTTAACTCTGATGTGCTTGTCTTGCGTTATTTCCTGAATGTCATCAGTTAGTCTGTCTGCAAAGATAAAACTTTCATCATAGCCAAGATATTCATTATTATTGATATTCAATAAAAGCTGTGTTGCTACTTTGTTGGCAACATCAGGGAAGACATAATTATCGATTAATTTTTTCGATATACTATCGATAATGACCCTTTGCTTATCATAAGGTGTTTTGGCAACGGTCATTGCTATAACAGCAGAGTTGACAGGTAAGTTACTGAAAAATAATATTAATGCTACACCATATTTAGTCATAGAAATTATCCCTTTTCGTTATTATCGATAATAAACCTCTTAGCAACATAGCATTGTTTTAAGCTTTACGAAACTATTCGTAAAGTAATGGGCTTTGCTGACAAATGATAACAGGGCAGGGATAATTTTTTAGAACTATGTGCTACCACTGTAGTAAGATACGGTTATACTTTTGGTTAAAAATTATTCCGCTAGAAGATGATATGGTTTAATAACTAATGTTCATTTTTTTGCCTATGATTTTCTCAATATTGCTAAAGATCCCCTCTATGCGTTTATTAAAATCAACGATTCACCCTGACATTAGTGACATGTCAGCACGCCAATTTACGCGAAAAGCGACGCGCGCTATTGTGTTAAAAGGCGAAAATATTCTTTTGCTTTATACCAAACGCTATCACGATTATAGCCTTCCCGGTGGCGGCATTGATGACGGCGAAAGTCATGTGGCAGGCTTAGTACGTGAGTTAAAAGAAGAAACGGGTGCACATGATGTAAAAGATGTTCAAGCGTTTGGCTTATATGAAGAGTTTCGACCTTGGCATAAAGCCGATTTTGAATTTATGCATATGCAGTCTTATTGTTATATTTGCTCAATAGACGATGAACTACTTGAACCTGAGCTTGAATCACATGAAATTAGTAATGGTATGTATCCTCTATGGATGAATATTCATCAAGCGATTAGTCACAATGAACACACGATGGCGAATAGTCAAAAGAAGGGATTATCCATTGAGCGTGAAACCTTTTTACTCAAACTGATTGTTAGTGAACTATTAGCTTCATAATATTTAATAAGTAACATTTACAAAAGTAATATTGAGCGGGGCAATGTTGATATACTTTTGATGTTTTTTGTTGCTGAAGCTAACGAATTATAGGGAAATATACTTCAAATGATTAAGACTCAACCTTCGTTATTATTGACGGTGGCGGTGAATGAACTGCTTAGTCAGTGTGAACTGCCTGCAACTTTATCGATAGAATTGTGTGCGTCGTCTTTAGCGATGAGCATGACGTCTTTTCGCCGCAAACTTGCCAAAGAAGATACGAGTTTTAAACTTATTCAAGGTAAGTTTTTGAATGAACTTTGTGTGGAAGCTTTATTAACTCAGCAAAGTAATATTGAAGACTTAGCGATTAAACTTGGTTATTCTGAAAGGGCGACCTTTGAAAGGGCCTTTCGTCAAAAATTCGGTATTACTCCTGCTCAGTTTCGCGAACTTTCCCCTGCTGGTAGTACTGATAGCCATTATGAAAAACTGACAAGCATCGCTAAAAATATGCCACCAATGCCCAGCAGTTGTCGTCAATTAATTGAAGAGAAAGAGCAAGGCCGTCTTAATTTGCAGCGAGTTATTGAGATTATAGGTCATGACGCAATTTTTTCTGCTCGTATTCTTGGCCAAGCCAGTAAAGCGATTTATGGAAAAACCCCAAAAAATCTTCTTGAAGCCATAAGTCGGAATTTAGGGATAGGTCGTGTGGTTAATTTTGCCATTGTTTATGCAATGAAAGATGCACTGCAAGATCATGTCGAACAATGGATTGTTGAGCAGTACACGGAAGCCTTTTTAATGGCACCTAAAATATTTCAGCAAGTTCGTAAGTCATTACCCTCAAAAATTAAATTTGATATTGCCCTAACCGAACAAGTACTTGTTTTTGCATTGCTTGGGGTGTTTTTACTCAGCCATAAAAGCACCTATAAGCATGAGTTAATGCTTTATTCGCTGCGTGGTGTTGACGATTTAGATTCGCTTAATCGTCACATGAGAAAATCGATGGGGATCAGTATATTTTCGTCATCATCTCTAATGCTTTCGTTATGGCATATTGATGCGAGTTTGGTTAAACAGCTTAATCATTTAGAAAAAGTGAGTCAGTTAAAAGTGCTAGGGAGTGTACAAGATGAATTAGTATTATTTATGCTTTCATGTTTGTACTTTTCAGCGGCGGGGTATGACGATTTTAGTCAATTAGAGCAAAAAGCTGAGTTGCTTCATCTTTGTGACTTTGATGAAATTAAAAAATTATTAATTAAAGAGTAGTATAACGTTTGAAAAGGTAACTTTCTCAGCCATTAGGAAAAGGGGGCTACTTGTTATTAACTGAGAAAGTTATAAAGCTTGAATTACGCTTGTTTGGCGAGTTTTCGCTGACGAACAAATAACAACGTTAGTGCGATTAAAAACAAGATAAACATTGACGGCTCGGGAACCGAGGTTACCTGGGCTAAAGAAACATTATCGACTAACCCCCCTAAAGTGTTCTGTGTACCAAATGATGCGAAACTTAAATTCATTGATTGTGCTTGAGCAGTAAATGAAACTGACTGCAAAGCCCAGTTTGGCGTTAAGTTTCTTGTGCTGTTAGCAATTAAAGCTGCTGTCATTCCTAAATCAAAGTCAACGTTTGCATCATACCAAAAAACATTAATTCCGTTATCGTTACTATTATTGGTTCTTGGTTTGTAACAGAACTCTAATAAATAGTCTGCATCAATCGTCAATGAATTTAGTGTTTGTGTCATTACAGCGTTAGATGAACCACGTTGATGAGAATCTAATTCAACATGGTATAAGCCGTTTTGAGAGCCTGTAACAACATTTTGTTGTAATTCTATGCCATTACCCTATGACGTTTTCCAGCCAGGTAACGTTGAAAAAACATCCCAAGCACTTGTTTTGTTTTTAAATGCTTGTAAGTCAATATGAGAAACTAAACCCGTTGAAGTTGTCGTGTTAGCAAAGGTAAGTTGTTCAAAACTTCCGTTAGTAATTAATGATGCATGTGTAAAGGCACTTAAGCTGATTAAGGAAACAGACAATAAAATGTTCTGTATAAATTTAGGCATAGAGAGTGAGTACTTATTTTATTTTTTTTGATTTTTGCAATCATACGTAACGATAGCAATCGAAAATATGGCTAAACTGTCCATTTTAGGTACTTACTATCAAGAGCAACTATTTTTAGGTAAGAGGGTCTAATTTTTATTCAAAAGGGGGATTCTTAATGTTTCCCTTTGTAGTAACTTTACTGCTACTTCTGCAGGTACTTGATAAAACTCATTTACGTATTTTTTTGCATTTAAATACGTGCGAATTTGTTTTTTGACTTCGCACGGCTCACTACATGCTAAAGAATAGACCAGAGAATAATCACCGGGTGAATTTTTTGAAAGTGCTTGCGCATATTCCATAGGGTCCTCAGAGGTGCAACCTATTCTTATGACATCTGAAAAAAAAGAGTGGGTCATTATATAAACGAAACCAGTTGAAACAGTATTATCCTTCATTTTTTATAAGCGTCCTTGTTAATACCTTAATAAGGCTCAATATTTTTAAAGCACTTACCTTATTAATAAAGTAAGTGCTTTTTTAAAAGACTTGTTGGCTGGCTTAAGCTATTTTTAAATAATCTTTGATTATTTTTGCGCCATTATTGGCTTGAATCGGCTTGAAAATGAACCCCGACACACCACTTTGTTGGCATTCATCGACAAGTGCTTTATCAGTGACTGATGACAACATAACAACCGGCACATTTGAACCACTTGCTCGGATAACTTTTAATGCTTCGTTGCCGTTCATTTGCGTCATAACGACGTCCATGAAAAGAAAGTCAGGGGCTTCGTTTTTTACAGCTTCTACCGCAGTACTACCATCATCAGCTTCAATGACATTTTCATAGCCTAAACCAGCTAAAAAGCGCTTTAATGCTTTTCTTATCATCGCGCTATCGTCAACAAGTAATATTTTACTGTCTTGGGGTAAAGGTGTGTTGTGTGGATTAGCAATACCCGCACTTTGCTCTCTTTCAACATTGTTTGTTTGGAAGTTAACATTACGTACCAATAAATTAAAATAATAGCGACCAACGCCTTCAACGGTAATTGGCACAGTGACTATTTCTTTAACACCTTCGAGGTATTTTTCCATATCTTTAAAATCATGAATAAAATAGGGGCTAGAAAAATCAAACTGTAAGTTATTTCGACTCAGTAAGTCGGTAGCACGACCTACAATAGTATTGCCCCATTCTGCTAAAGCATGACTCAATTCTTCATTTATTTCTGTGTAATCATAGGCTTCATCAAACATATTTTGACAAACAGAATTACCAATAGCCACTGCAGTTTCTGGATAATGATGCATCATTATTACCCCATCTAAACAGCCGGTAATATCAGAACAAACGGCATAACCTTTAAAACGAAAGTCTTCAACTTTATCCATAAAGGCGTCGCCTGCATTACCCGATAAACTGGTCATCGATTTTAAGCTAGCAATAGATTCATTAATGAAAGGGTGTAGGGTGACTTTGTAAATTGTATCAATAGACATGAAATATCCGCATATATTATTTTTATTGTGCGAACAAAATACTAGAGCAAATAGGGTTTTGCAAGGAAATACCCAAGGCGATTAACAAGCTTTGATTATTTTTATTTAATAAAATATCAAGCACCAATCACTTCTGTGCTGCTACTGGTGAAAAAACAACCAATAATATTGAGGATTAAGTAGAGAAAATAGAGTTTTTACTGTATAATGCGGCACTTTATTTTGATGGTCTTAAATATGTTTCTATTTTTGCTATCTTTACCGTTGCTGGTTAATCATTTTAGTTAGCACTATTTAGGAATTTATCTTTGATCACTACATCTAACATTACAATGCAATTTGGCGCAGAGCCTTTGTTTGAAAACATCTCGGCAAAATTTGGCAATGGTCACCGCTACGGTTTGATCGGCGCAAATGGTTGTGGCAAGTCTACATTTATGAAGATACTGAGTGGCGATTTAGTGCCAAGCTCTGGCAATGTATCGGTCAGTACGGGCAACAAAGTCAGTACTTTGGGACAAGATCAATTTGCCTTTGAACAACACAATGTTATTGATACTGTGATCATGGGTGATATGCCTTTATGGAAAGTAAAGCAAGAAAGAGATGCTATTTACGCACAAGCTGAAATGAGTGAAGCTGACGGCATGCGTGTTGGTGACTTAGAAAGCGAATTTGCTGAAATGGATGGTTACACCGCTGAAAGTCGCGCGGGTGAAATTTTATTAGAAGCAGGCATTGAAGAATCTTTTCATTACGGTTCAATGCAACAAGTTGCGCCAGGTTGGAAGCTTCGTGTACTTCTTGCACAAGCCTTGTTTGCCAACCCTGATATTTTATTACTCGATGAGCCTACCAACAACTTGGATATTCATACTATCAGTTGGTTAGAAACAGAATTAAACAAGCGTAAATGCACCATGATCATTATTTCGCATGATAGACATTTTCTTAATTCTGTTTGTACGCATATGGCTGACATTGATTACGGTGAATTACGTGTTTATCCGGGTAATTACGAGTTTTTCTTAGAGCAGTCGGGCTTGTTACGTGAACAGTTATTAGCGGGTAATGACAAAAAAGTTGCTGAAATTGCTGAGCTACAAGATTTTGTTAACCGTTTTGGTGCAAATGCTTCAAAAGCGAAGCAAGCAAGTTCTCGTGCCAAAAAAATGGATAAAATTAAACTTGATGATGTTAAATCGTCCAGTCGTATCACACCTAAAATTGCTTTTGCTCCAGGCAAGAAAATGCACCGTCAAGCATTAGAACTTGAAAATCTAAGTCATGGTTTTGATGGTGAAGTATTATTTGAAAAAGGTGACTTATTACTTGAAGCGGGTGCTAAATTAGCCATTATCGGTGAAAACGGTGTTGGTAAAACAACATTGCTACGCTGTTTAATGAGCGAGTTAACGCAAACTAAAGGTGTTGTTAAGTGGTCTGAAAATGCTTCTGTGGGTTATTGCCCACAAGATAGTGGTTCATTTTTTGATAATGACTTAACCCTCATGGAATGGATGTCGCAATGGCGCAGACCTTGTCATAACGATTTAAGTGTTCGTGGCATGTTAGGACGTATGTTATTTACTGATGACGATGCAAACAAAAAAGCACGTAACTGTTCAGGTGGTGAAAAGAATCGCTTGTTATTTGGTCGCTTAATGATGGCTGATATCAATGTATTAATCATGGATGAGCCGACTAACCACATGGATATTGAAGCGATAGATGCATTGAACAATGCACTGAAAGACTTTGAAGGTACGTTAATCTTTGTTAGCCATGACCGTGAGTTCGTTTCAAGCTTGGCAACCCGTATTATCGATATTAAAGATAAAAAGCTTGTTGATTTCCAAGGTTCTTTAGACGAATACCTAGATAGCCAAATGCAGGCACAAAAAAGAGCTTAGTCTTTTTTATTGGCTTAATTGAAGTTTAAAAGCGTCTTTAATGACGCTTTTAAGTCTTTGGTTAAGTCACTTTATGACGATATATAAATAAATGAGTTAGGCAGAATTCAAAACGAGTGCGCTATACTCTCTATCTTTTTGAATATGACGCTATGTTATATTCACTCCTACTACGACTTCTAGGCTTATACATGATAAACAATGACATTCTTCGTCGCTTAAGTACTTTACTTGGTTTTGATGACGAAAAAACACGCGCAGTATTTAAATTAAATGCGTGTGACATAACTGCAGATAAATTGGTTTGTTTTTTTAAAGAAAAAGATGATGCTGCTTACATTGAATTACTTGATGTGGAATTTGCTAGTTTCCTTAACGGTTTAATTGTCGAGAAAAGAGGGGCAAAAGAAGGTCCACAAGCAGTGCCTGAAAATGATTTAACGAATAACGCCATTTTTAATAAATTGAAAATAGCCTTTTCTTTACAAGCTGATGACGTAATTGATACGCTTGAATTAGCTGAGTTGAGTCTAACCAAATATGAATTAAGTGCATTCTTTCGAAGTATCAATAATAAGCACTATAGAGAGTGTAGTGATGAAGTTTTGTCGACCTTTATCAAAGGTTTGAAAATTAAACTTCAAGGATAGTATCATGCCATTTTCGACATTGGGATTAAGTGACCCCCTTTTAAAAGCGCTTGCTGAATTGAATTATAGCGAGCCAACGGCTATTCAGAAAAAAGCAATACCCGTTGTTTTATCAGGTAAAAATCTTGTTGCTGCCGCGCAAACGGGGACCGGTAAAACGGCGAGTTTTGTTTTACCCATTCTTGAAAAACTTAATACCGATCGAAAATTACGTGGTAAACGCATTCGAGCACTTATTCTTACGCCAACGCGTGAGCTCGCGGTGCAAGTAGAACAAAGTATTCGTGATTACGGTAAACATCTAAACCTTAGTTCAATGGCCATGTATGGCGGTACTGATATTGAGCCGCAAAGGCAAAAGCTCATTTGGGGGGTCGATATTGTTGTTGCAACCCCAGGTCGATTACTTGATATGGCGCATCAACGTGCTTTGCATTTTGATGAACTCGAAGTCCTTGTTTTAGATGAAGCCGACAGAATGCTTGATATGGGTTTTATTGAAGATATTAATAAAATTATTGAACGTTTACCGCTTGAGCGTCAAAATCTATTATTTTCAGCGACTATTTCTGATGATGTTCGCTTGTTATCAAAGAGAACCTTTAGTAATGCGACAGAAATCTCAATCGGCAATAATAGCGCGTCAAAGCCTAAAATTGACCAATGGTTAATAACCGTTGATAAAGGTAATAAATCTGCATTACTGAGCCATTTAATTAATGAAGAAAAATGGCAACAAGCGCTCATTTTTATTGAAACAAAACATGGTGCGGCTAAATTAGTCAGCCAATTAGAAAAACGCGGTATCCATGCTGAATCTATCCATGGTGGTAGAACGCAAGCGATGCGAGAACAAGTACTTAATGACTTTAAAGCGGGAAAAATTAAATTTCTTGTCGCTACTGGTATTGCTTCTCGTGGTCTTGATATCGGTGAGCTTGTACGTGTGGTTAATTACGACTTACCCGATCAAGTTGATGACTATATTCACCGAATAGGTCGAACAGGTCGCGCAGGTGCTTCTGGCGAAGCGGTATCATTTGTCGCAAAAGATAACTTTAGAAACTTGTGTGCGATAGAAAGTCGTTTAGGGCATGTTATTAAACGCAAAGAATTTGAAGGCTTCCCCGTCAAAAAAGCTGTGCCAGTTTCTATTTTAAATTATGTGCCTAAAAATAAGAGATAAATTTAAAATATTTCACTCTCATCAGTTAAGTATTCATTAGACCAGCCAATATACCCGCTTCACCTCAATATGCAGTAATCTGCATCTTGAAGTGGAACGGGTATATATACTTAACTGGCTATATTTAGCTTCAGCAATCGGCTATATTTACTTTAATACATTCTTCTGAAAAATTAATCCGATTGTGCATACCCTCTTAGATGTTTTACAAGCGATTTTATTTGTCGGTATACCTGTTGGTGTATTTAGTTTTTTGATGATCTACTTTTCTTATCAAAAAGGATATTTATCAACTGATTTTGAACTTAAGGATGCCTTTAAAAAAAATAACAACACAGGTTCTTCTCTTTCAAGAAAACACAAAAAAGAATTATTATTCTTACACTCTAAATGGGTCACCTTTGGCGGTGGTTTCTATGGGCTAATTGCGTTATTAACTTTTCTTATTATTGAATTAACTCAAGTGGTTAATTTTTTGTTTAGCATTACGGGTTGGCAAGATATTGTTGCATTATTCAGTTTTGACACTTTGATTGTTATGATTATTGATTCAATAACTAACATGGTACAAGCAATCATTTGGTTTACGTATTGGTCCGACAAATTCGATACTGAAAACTTCATAGTCTGGATTTTTATTGCTTATATAAGTTATCGTTTTTCTGAAAAATATGCCATGCGTTATACCGTTTATCAACGTAAACTTGCTATAGAAGAGGCTATAGAAGAATAAAATGGTAATGAATGCTCTTCTAATCGTTTGAGCATAACGTTGATGTGCTATTTTATTCTTACTTTCCTGTAAAAATAGCACGCCTTATATGGCTGTTTTCAGCTTTATTTCCTAATATTACTCGTCCTGCTTGTTGCTCTATTCCTAACATATTTAAATCATCCATATATTTAGGTAATATGTAACTTTTTGAAAATTCGGTAAATAATGAAGTGAAGATATTATTGTTCGTTAATTTGTCGAGTTGCTTGGTAATTTCTCCTGCCGATAAGTAGCGATCAAAGCAACATTTGTGTAATTCATGTAATGCCTTATCAAGTGAATAACCAGACTTGAGCTTTCTTAGGGCAATGTCAGCTTTAAGCCAATATAAGGCACCACTCCAATAAACGCGCATATAACTATGATTCTGATTAATATTATCACTCAAGTAATTTAACTTTTGATGATTATACTTCGTGTCTTTTCTGCCACGTTCAAATCCTTCATAGAGCTTTTGCCACATTTTACTTTCATTAAACATACCCGCACGCGCTTGAATTATATTTTGATAATAACTGGCGAGACCTTCAGAAAACCAACGGGAATCAGCGGCATCATAAGGGATAAGTAAGTGGCTAAATTCATGATATATCGTCCAATCAGCTTTTAATTCATTGAGGGTGCTTTTGGGATTCACAACAAGTGTCACCTCAGGAATAGTATTTCGGCTAACTTCTCCCCAAGGAACTACACCAGAGTCTCGTTTACTGAACTTTATTTTGGTGATGAAATGGTCAACAGGTAGTTCACCATAAACTAAGGTTAACGCATCACTACTATGATTAATCCATTGGCGTAAGATTTCTTTTTTATCTGAAGAAATATTTGATTGAAAGCGCACATCTATATTTTGGTTAAAATAAGTATTATCCTCATTACTTTTTGCAGAGGCAGGGCGAGTAAAAAGTATCAATAATAACGTAATACTCAGCACTGGATAGTTTAGTGCGTATTTATAAAACATAATCACAGACTAAATAGATTTTCATAAGCATCCTTTATTGTAGGTTCAACATCTCCAAAATGACCTTGGATTGTACTTATTCCTTTGAGAAATAGTGTAACAAGACATTACCAAAGAAAATAAATCACATTGGTCTTACGTTATAAGTGAGTTGAATTGATTAATTATTCAAGCTAATAAAATTATAGTTTAGGTCGCTATTATTTAATAAAAGTTATTAACTAGCGACTGTCACTCATCAAATCGTCGAGGATTAATTGTGCTTTTCTGGGGTGAGTCAAATCTATCACTTCGATCATTTCACATTCATCTCTTACCATTTCAGTAATATTACTGGGATATTGACGACAATCTTCTGGGCGGTCTAGATAAATACTGCAAGTATATTTTATTTGCTCAGATTCAAGTTGGTTTGGCATTTTTTCTAAGAAGGGACATTGCGTTAATTGTTCGCCTGTCTTAGGGCTAAACCAAATTTTGTCTTTAATCACATATTGATGAATATGTGGCCTGAATATCTCCCACATTTCAATGTCTTCAGCAGAAGCTTCAATGCCGCCATCGCCGTATTTGATACAACATTTCCCACATTGATTACAATCTTTCAAAGGATGTACTTCCCACTTTTTGTTTTAATAAAATTGTATCATAGTATTTCCAGTAATAATGGAGGGTAGGACTTCATTTATTATTCGTCAAAAGGTTGTTTTCATCCTTTAAGTTAGGGGGGCGTGTGCTGATTTGATCTCTGACCAGTTTAAAGTGACAATAAGCCCAATAAATGATTAAAAGGTAACAATTACAACGTGAAAAAATCTATTTTAATAACGGGATGCTCAAGTGGTATCGGCTTAGATGCTGCCTTGACACTATCAATGAGAGGTTATCAAGTTTTTGCTACAGCGCGAAAAGAAGCAGATGTATTAATGTTGCAAGAAAAAGGCTTAACCGCCTGCCAGCTTGACTTAACTAAAAGTGACAGTATTAAAACCGCGCTTTCTTTGGTACTTAAAGAGACTGGAGGAACATTAGACTTTCTCTTTAATAATGGCGCTTATGGACAACCAGGCGCATTAGAAGACTTATCAACACAAGCCCTTAAAATTCAATTCGACACTAATGTTTTTGGTTGGCATGAACTTACTAAGCAGGTTATTCCTGTTATGCGTAAACAAGGTCATGGTCGAATTATTCAATGTAGTTCTGTGTTAGGTTTTGTTTCTATGGCATATCGAGGGGCTTATAATGCGTCAAAATATGCGATTGAAGGCTTAACTGACACGTTAAGATTAGAATTGAAATCAGCTAATATTTCGGTGGTGTTATTACAGCCAGGACCGATTAATACACAATTTCGAGCGAATGCATTAAAGGCTTTTCAAGAACACATCGCTGATAAAAACAGTGCTCATCAAGTTCAGTATCAACAGCAAGTAGCAAGGCTGGCCAGTAAAACCTCAAATGCAAAATTTACCTTAGAGCCTGCTGATGTCACAGCAGTATTGATCCATGCTTTAGAACGTAAACGACCAAAAATACGTTATAGAATTACAGTACCCACTAAACTATTTGCTGTGTTCAAACGTATATTACCGGCGCGTTGGTTAGATAATCTTTTATCGAAAGGTTAAGCAGCCAAAATAAGGTAAACTAAATACAACAAAACTTAAATACACTCATCTTTAAAAGGTAACCCTAATGAAAAATACGTTAAAAGTCGTTTCTACATTATTAGCCATATTTACGAGCTTTAGTTTGCTCGCTTCTGATTTAAAAGTAGGGGAACAAGCACCTAACTTTAAATTACAGGCGACTAATGGTGATTATTATCAACTGAGTGACTATAAAGGTAAGCAAGCGGTTGTTTTAGCTTGGTACCCAATGGCTAATACTCGAGGTTGTACGATTGAATGTAAGTCATTAGTAGAAAAGGGGCATTTAATTAGAGAATACAACGCTAGCTATTTTATGGCCAGTGTAGATCCATTAGATGACAATAGAGATTTTGCAAAGAAAACAGGTGCAGATTTTCCGATGTTAAGTGATCCTTCCAAAGAAGCTGCTAAAGCGTTTGATGTCTTGAATATTATGCGAGTGGCCAGTCGTGTGACTTTTTATATTTCTAAAGACGGTCAGATATTAAAAATAGATGAAGACATTTCGCCCAAAACGGCTGCTGAAGATATTGCCAGTAACCTTGAGATGCTAAAAATAGCCAAAGCTCAGTAGTAGAAAGAGAGTAGCCAGATGTACTCTGGCTACTCAATATAAATTATTTAGCGAGTAACTTTTCTATATCAGCTTTAATGCTTTCAGGTTTAGTTGTAGGTGCATAACGCTTAATAACTTGCCCTTGTCTATTGACTAAAAACTTAGTGAAATTCCATTTAATACTTTTTGACCCTAATATTCCGGGTGCTTGAGCTTTTAAAAAAGTGAAAAGCGGGTGAGTGCTATCGCCATTTACATCTATTTTGTCAAATAACGGAAATTTGATATTAAAGGTTAAATCACAAAACTGTTTAATCTCCTCGTTACTGCCTTTTTCTTGTTGCTTAAACTGATTACAAGGGAATGCCAATACTTCTAAGCCTTGAGTTTGATACTCACTGTAAAGTGATTGTAAACCTTCATATTGTGGCGTAAATCCGCAGGCACTTGCCGTATTAACAATAAGCATGACTTTATTTTGGAAGTCTTTTAACTCAACGATTTCTTTTTTATTGTTTAGTGCATTAAATTGATAAATAGCATCAGACATTGATTATTCCTTTATATTAAGCGGCTTAAAATTTAGTGAAATTCTTCACAAGCTATCAAAGTGTTCTCGATTAAACTTGCTACTGTCATTGGACCTACACCGCCAGGTACGGGCGTAATATGAGCTGCTTTCGTTTTAGCTATATCAAAACCTACATCACCAACGAGTTTACCGTTTTCTAAGCGGTTAATCCCCACATCAATGACAATAGCGCCTGTTTTAATCCATTCACCAGGTATGAACTCAGGTTTTCCTACAGCAACCACTAATAAATCAGCGTTACGTATTTTGTCTTCAAGATTTTTGGTAAATCTATGCGTGGTGGTTACGGTACAACCAGCGAGTAATAACTCGAGTGTCATCGGGCGACCCACAATGTTTGATGCACCCACTATTACCGCTTCTAGACCGTGAGGGTCTATTCCGGTAGTTTCTATCAGTTTAATGATACCTTTAGGCGTGCAGGGGCGTAATCCTGGCTGACGTAGCGCTAGTTTACCGACGTTGAACGGATGGAAGCCGTCTACATCTTTTAAAGGGTTAATATGTTCGATAATCAAATTAGCATCTAGACCTTTGGGTAAAGGAAGCTGAACTAGAATACCATCAATGTTTTTGTCATTATTTAATTCATCAATTAAGGTAAATAATTCGGCTTGAGTCGTTGTGGGTTCAAGATCATAAGAGCGAGAAAGGAAACCGACTTCTTCACATGCTTTACGCTTGCTCCCTACATAAACTTGAGAGGCGGGATCAGAGCCAACTAATATGACTGCTAATCCGGGAGGTCGTAAGCCATTTTTAATGCGTAGTGCTACTTTTTCTTTCACTGAGAGCCTAAGCTGCTGAGCAATGTATTTACCGTCTATAAGAGTTGCTGTCATGATAGTTTCGATTCAATTAGTTAAATGATGAAAAACAAGTTTATTTTCGCATAAAAAGAAGGACTGTTATAGTTACTGTTCTTATAAATGTACATTATTAAATGATTTACGGTTAAATCAGGAAATTAAATAAGGAAAAGTACTATTAACCCTATATGAGAAGCTTAATTTATCCATCATAGCGGGACTGCTATATATTTAGCCAATAAATGGCGATTATCAAGCGTCTTGCTTTAAAAGTAAGCAAACGGTTATTTTTTTATAAAAAAGGTTTGACGGGGCTCAGGCAACTAGGTAATATCCGCATCCGTTGAAAGGGACGTATTTTTAGTTCTTCTTAACGTAGTACATATCGGTGATTAGCGCAGCTTGGTAGCGCACTTGGTTTGGGTCCAAGGGGTCGCAAGTTCGAATCTTGCATCACCGACCACTTTTTTAATTATGTTAATAACTAAAAATTTGGCCTGTAGGTAATGTGCGCCCTTAGCTCAGCTGGATAGAGCAACGCCCTTCTAAGGCGTGGGTCGCAGGTTCGAATCCTGCAGGGCGTACCAAACAATATTTTACAATGGTGGCTATAGCTCAGTTGGTAGAGCCCCGGATTGTGATTCCGGTTGTCGAGGGTTCAAGTCCCTTTAGCCACCCCATTTCTTCTCAAGAAATGATGTTAGATATTGTAATGAAATAGAATAAATGTCGGTGATTAGCGCAGCTTGGTAGCGCACTTGGTTTGGGTCCAAGGGGTCGCAAGTTCGAATCTTGCATCACCGACCACTTCTTATTTTATAAAATATTAACTTCAATAATTCTTCTTCTAAATACTTCATTATAAATAAATATCTTTTTGAATTTTTCGTATAACCATAATTATTGATCTTAAATAAAGTCATTACAGTCTATTTTTTTCTGTTTTTTTCACTGATTTTAAAAATAAGTCAAAAATAACGCGATTAAGGGGTCGACTCTTATATCAAGCATCGCTATAATTTCGCGTCATTATTTTAAAATCTAGGTTGTTTGCTTGGATTTTTCGGGCTTCTGTAGCGTTGGTTATAGGGCTACAAACGTCACACTCTTTGGCTATATTAAGCTGTGAAGTAGTTGTGTTATTGAAAGCGTTACTAAAACGCTAAGTTTTGAGGTATTAAAATGCAAGTTTCAGTAGAGACTACACAAGGTTTGGAACGTAAGTTAACTATTTCTGTTCCTGCAGAATCAGTAGATGTAGAAGTAAAAAACCGTCTTCGTCATATATCAAAAACCCAACGAATTAATGGTTTCCGTCCAGGTAAAGTACCTGCGACTGTTATCCAAAAGCGTTACGGTCAATCAGTTCGTCAAGAAGTTGCTGGTGAATTAATGCAACGTAACTTTGTTGATGCAATCGTTGCAGAAAAAATGAATCCTGCCGGCCGTCCAAGTTTTGTTGCTAAAAGCAATGAAGATGGCAAAGCGTTAGAATTTGAAGCGACTTTTGAAATTTATCCAGAAGTTACTTTAACGGGCTTAGACTCCATTAACGTTGAGCGTCCTGATGTTGAAGTTACTGATGCTGATTTAGATGAAATGTTCATTACATTACAAAATCAACACAAAACGTGGAAAGAAAATAAGCGTAAAACTAAGACGGGCGATAAACTTGTTTTAGACTTTACTGGTCGTGTTGACGGTGACATTTTTGAAGGTGGTGAAGCTAAAGGTTTCGAACTTGAATTAGGCGCTGGTCGCATGATCCCAGGTTTTGAAAAAGAAATTACTGGCATGAAAGCTGGCGATGAAAAAACAATTAAAGTCACTTTCCCTGATGATTACCATGCTGAAAACCTTAAGGGTAAAGAAGCAGAGTTTGATATCGTTCTTCATAGCACTGAAGGTCCAGTCTTACCGACAGTTGATGAAGATTTTGCTAAATTGTTTGGTGTTGAAGCCGGTGGTGTTGAAGCACTACGTACGGAAGTCAGCACTAATATGACGCGTGAGTTAACTCAAGCCGTAAAAGCCAAGGTTAAAGAGCAAGTTATTGAAGGCTTATTAGAAGCTAACGAAGTAGAAATTCCTAAAGCATTAATTGCTCAAGAAATTGATGTTTTACGTAAGCAAGCTATGCAACGTTTTGCGGGTCAAATGGACCCTAACAACATGCCAGAGCTTCCAGCTGACATGTTCGAAGAGCAAGCTAAACGTCGTGTTAAAGTTGGCTTATTACTCGGTGAAGTGATCAAGATTAATCAATTGAAAGTTGACGAGAACAAAGTTAACGAATTAATTGCATCTGCAGCATCAGCTTACGAAGATCCAAAAGAAGTTATTGAGTACTACGCAACAAACAAAGAGCTTAATCAACAAATGCAAAATGTTGCATTAGAAGAGCAAGCTGTTGAGTTGTTACTTGAAAGTGCAAAAGTTAACAATAAAAAAGCTAGCTTCAAAGATATTATGAACCCAGAAGGTAAATAATACTGAGGCTCCTAAGGTTTTTGTCACAGAGCAAAGAAACTTAATAGGCTTGGTATGTACCGATTGACTAAATTTGTAGCATTTTATTGAAACAAATTTAAATTGGGTGACCTTTTCGATTGACATTATGTCAAGCAATCGCTTAAATGGCTGGTATGGGGACATACGAGCCATTTTTTATATAGAAAGGAAATTTTAGTTGTTTACTTCTCACAATAATTCTCAGAAAATCACCAGCACTATCGATAGTGCTTTAGTGCCAATGGTTATTGAGCAAACACCTAAGGGTGAGCGCTCGTTCGATATTTATTCAAGACTTTTAAAAGAGCGTGTTATTTTCTTATGTGGTCAAGTTGAAGATCACATGGCAAATTTAATTGTTGCTCAATTATTGTTTCTTGAGTCTGAAAGTCCAGACAAAGATATATATTTATATATTAACTCTCCCGGCGGCTCAGTAACTGCAGGTATGGCTATTTACGATACAATGAAGTTTATCAAACCTAACATCAGTACTGTGTGTATTGGTCAAGCGGCAAGTATGGGGGCATTTTTATTATCAGGTGGCGAAAAAGGTAAACGTTATTGCCTACCTAATGCTCGTGTGATGATTCATCAGCCATTGGGTGGTTTCCAAGGTCAAGCCTCTGATTTCGAAATTCATGCAAAAGAAATTCTTTACATTAAAAATAAATTAAACACCCTAATGGCAGAGCATACTGGCCAGTCGTTAGAAAAAGTTGCTCATGACACAGACCGTGATAATTTCTTAAGTGCAGAAAGTGCGGTTGAATATGGAATAGTTGACTCCATATTATCAGAAAGATTAGATAAATAATTTCACAGCTTTGTGATCTAGATAAATTATGAAATACTTAACAGTATCTGTATTAGCAATTAAAAGAATTAGAGGTTCCGTATGACCGATATTAAAAATGGTGACGGTGATAACGGCAAGCTTTTGTATTGTTCGTTTTGTGGCAAGAGCCAACACGAGGTTCGTAAACTTATTGCTGGTCCATCAGTGTTTGTTTGTGACGAGTGTGTTGAACTGTGCAACGATATTATTCGTGAAGAAATAAAAGAAATTTCCCCGAAAGAAGAAAAAGAAAGCTTACCAACGCCTATAGAAATTCGTGAAAGTTTAGACGACTACGTTATTGGTCAAGATCACGCAAAGAAAGTATTATCAGTAGCGGTTTATAACCATTATAAACGTTTACGCAATGGTGATTCTCATAATGGTATTGAACTAAGTAAAAGTAACATTTTACTGATTGGTCCAACAGGGAGTGGTAAAACATTACTTGCTGAAACCTTAGCACGTTTACTCGATGTGCCATTTACAATGGCAGACGCAACAACATTAACTGAAGCAGGTTATGTTGGTGAAGATGTTGAAAACATCATTCAAAAGCTTTTACAAAAATGTGACTACGACGTAGAAAAAGCACAGCGTGGTATTGTTTACATTGATGAAATTGATAAAATTTCGCGTAAATCTGATAATCCATCAATCACTCGCGATGTTTCAGGCGAAGGTGTTCAACAAGCATTGTTGAAATTGATTGAAGGTACCATTGCTTCAGTGCCACCACAAGGTGGGCGTAAACATCCTCAGCAAGAGTTTTTGCAGGTTGATACCTCAAAAATCTTATTTATCTGTGGCGGTGCTTTTGCCGGTTTAGATAAAGTCGTTGAGCAACGCTCTCATACAGGTGCTGGTATTGGTTTTGGCGCAGAAGTTCGTGGCAAAGACAGCAAAAAAACACTTACGCAACATTTACAAGATGTCGAGCCTGAAGATCTTATCAAATATGGTCTAATTCCAGAATTTATTGGTCGCTTACCTGTTGTTGCTACGTTAACAGAACTTGATGAAGATGCATTAATTCAGATATTGCAAGAGCCTAAAAATGCGTTAACTAAGCAGTTTGGCGCTTTATTTGACATGGAAAATGTTGAACTCGAATTTAGAGAAGATGCCCTTATTGCTATTGCTCACAAAGCAATGGTTCGTAAAACAGGTGCACGTGGTTTACGTTCAATCGTTGAAAGTGTCTTACTTGATACGATGTATGAATTACCATCAATGGACGACGCTGTAAAAGTTGTTGTTGATGAAACGGTAATAAGAGGCGAGTCAAAACCTATTATTATTTATGATACCCCGCAGGAAAAAATAGCGAGCGAATAGCCGTTCATTGCTAATTTTTTAGGTGTTTCGATAAAAAGAGTTATGTGACATTGGTCATTTAGCTCTTTTTTTTTGTCTATCCGTTGAAAGCTTTACTAAAATCCCCATATACTTTTTAACTACAATTTTTTCCCTACTGATTTTCGAGAGAGTAACCTATGACCGAAGAGTTATCTGGTATCAATGAAATTCCTGTTTTAGCCTTGCGCGACGTTGTTGTTTATCCCCAAATGGTGATCCCATTATTTGTAGGTCGCGAAAAATCTATTCGCTGTTTAGATATCGCGATGGAAAATGACAAGCAGGTTTTTCTTGTTGCCCAAAAAGACGCGGCAGTTGACGACCCAACCGCAGATGATGTTTATAGAGCGGGCACTATCGCTACTATTTTGCAAATGTTAAAGCTACCTGACGGCACAGTAAAAGTATTAGTTGAAGGGGCACGTAGAGCTCGCATCACTGACTTTGTTGAAACACAAGAATACTTCACTGCCAATATTGAGTTTCTCGACGTAGAAACTGTTAACGAAGACGATTGTGAAGTATTGGTTCGCTCCGCTATTTCTCAGTTTGAAGGTTACGTAAAACTCAATAAAAAAATACCACCTGAAGTATTAACGTCAGTTTCAGGTATTGACGATGCTGAACAATTAGCTGACACCATGGCTGCACATATGCCATTAAAGTTAGCTGAAAAACAAAAAGTGCTAGAAATTGAGAATGTTGCTCAACGTTTAGAATACTTAATGGCACTGATGGAAGGCGAGATTGACTTACTACAAGTTGAAAAGAAAATTCGCACCCGTGTTAAAAAGCAAATGGAGAAAAGTCAGCGCGAATACTATTTGAATGAGCAAATGAAGGCTATTCAGAAAGAATTAGGTGATGACGAAGAAGGAACAAATGAAGTTGAGCAGCTTGAAAAGCAAATTGAAGACGCTCAAATGCCTGAAGAAGCAAAAGAAAAGACTTTAGCTGAAGTACGTAAGTTAAAAATGATGTCGCCGATGTCAGCAGAAGCAACCGTTGTTCGTTCTTATATCGACTGGATGATTAGTGTCCCTTGGAAGAAGCGCAGCAAACTAAAGCGTAACTTGAAACTAGCACAAGACATTTTGGACAAAGATCATTACGGTTTAGATAAAGTCAAAGAACGCATTTTAGAATACCTAGCAGTACAACAACGCGTTAGCCAATTAAAAGGACCTATTCTTTGTTTAGTTGGCCCTCCAGGAGTAGGTAAGACGTCTTTAGGACAATCGATTGCTAAATCTACTGGACGTAAATATGTGCGTATGGCATTAGGTGGTGTTCGTGATGAAGCTGAAATACGTGGCCACCGACGCACGTATATTGGTTCTTTACCCGGTAAGTTAATTCAAAAAATTGCCAAAGTAGGGGTGAAGAACCCACTATTTTTATTAGATGAAATAGATAAAATGGCGTCTGATATGCGAGGCGATCCCGCTTCTGCGTTATTAGAGGTGCTTGACCCAGAACAAAATACGACGTTTAACGACCATTACCTTGAAGTAGATTACGACTTATCGGATGTGATGTTTGTAGCAACATCGAATAGTATGGATATTCCAGGGCCTTTACTTGATCGTATGGAAGTTATTCGTTTATCGGGTTATACCGAAGATGAAAAGCTTAATATTGCTAAAAATCACTTACTTGATAAGCAAATTGGTCGTAATGGTTTAAAAGAGAAAGAAATTTCAATTGAAGACAGTGCCATTATGGGTATTATTCGCTACTACACCCGAGAAGCCGGTGTACGTGGCTTAGAACGTGAAATATCAAAACTATGCCGTAAAGCAGTGAAGGCTATTTTATTAGATAAAGCCATTAAGAAAGTTACCATCAATCAAGATAACTTATCTGAATTCTTGGGTGTACAACGTTTTGATTATGGTAAAGCTGATAGTGAAAATAGAATTGGTCAAGTGACTGGTCTAGCGTGGACATCAGTAGGTGGTGAGTTATTGACCATAGAAACAGCTTCTGTACCTGGCAAAGGCAAATTGACTTACACGGGCTCGTTAGGTGACGTTATGCAGGAGTCTATACAAGCGGCGATGACTGTTGTGCGAAGTCGAGCGGATAAATTTCGCATTAACGCCGACTTTCATGAAAAACGTGATATTCACGTACATGTTCCTGAAGGTGCTACACCAAAAGATGGACCCAGTGCGGGTGTTGGTATGTGCACGGCATTAGTTTCTAGCCTAACAGGTAATCCTGTCAGAGCTGATGTTGCTATGACGGGTGAAATTACCCTTCGTGGTGAAGTACTTCCTATTGGGGGTTTAAAAGAAAAGTTATTGGCAGCTCATCGTGGTGGTATTAAAACAGTCATTATTCCAAAAGATAATGAACGTGATTTGGAAGAAATTCCTGACAATGTCAAAGGTGATTTGGTTATCCATCCGGTAAAATGGATAGAAGAGGTGCTCGATATTGCCTTAGAGCATCAGGTAGAAAAATTCAAATTAGGTGACTAACCTAGAAAATTGCTGTTTTTTTAGTAAATTAAAGAATAAATTGCAATTAAATAACAAAAAACAGTGATTTTTGCTTTTCAAACGCTGAAACTATGGTAAGTTAATGTCGCTGATAACGCTATACCCCTATGTATATATGGGGTTTAGCTAAGATAAAAATAAATAATAATTTTATTTTCTTAAACACAGTGCTTGATGTTCAAAAGAAGCTAAATACAAAATGCTTCCGCAGGACGCTAAAACAAATGATGGCATTGAATAATAACAATTGAAGGGGAATACTTGTGAACAAATCTCAACTAATAGAAAAAATCGCTGCTGGTGCAGACATCTCTAAAGCTGCTGCTGGTCGTGCGTTAGATTCATTTATTGAAGCTGTTACAGACGAATTAAAAGATGGTGAGCAAGTAGCTCTAGTTGGTTTTGGTACTTTCTCAGTACGTGACCGTGCAGCTCGCACTGGCCGCAACCCACAAACGGGTGCAACTATTCAAATTGCTGCAGCTAAAATTCCAGCGTTTAAAGCTGGTAAAGCATTAAAAGATTCAGTTAATCCATAATTATCTACTTAAATTTTGTAGATAATTTAGAAAAGCCTTTTTAAACGAAGGCTTTTTTTATTTTAGATTTTCAATAAACAGCTTCATTTATATCACTAAACATAATTAAATCTTCGTCTGCTACTTCAAGCTCAGTGATGCTTCTGATAGAATCCTGAACAAGAAATATCTGTCGTAATAAATAGAGAAAAAGATGTTAGAAAATATTCGAGAAGGTTCACAAGGATGGATCGCAAAATCAATCCTAGGTTTAGTTATTTTAACTTTTGCTTTAGCCGGAATTGGTACTTATACCAACTCAGTAGACACATCGGTTGCTGATGTTAACGGTGAAAAAATATCGCAAGATGACTTTAATAAATCCTATCAGGCACAACGTAATCGTATGGCACAGCAATTTGGCGATATGTTTGATACTTTGTCAGCCGATGAAAATTACATGGCGAATTTCCGCAACGGTATTTTAGATAATTTAATCAATGAAAAATTGATTGATCAAAGTACGGTTAATATGTCTATTCGCGTATCTGACGAGCGTATCAAGACAACAATTCGCACAATGACTGAATTTCAAATTGAGGGTGTTTTTGACAACAACCGTTATTTAGCGATGATAAACCAAGCGGGTTTTTATCAATCATCAGACTTTCGTGACTACTTACGTGTTGAAATGACTCGACGTCAATTAACACAAGGATTAGTCGCAAGTGAGTTTAACTTGCCGTACCAAGAAAACCTGATGAATGCCTTACAAAATCAAAAGCGCAACGTTCGCTTCGCAACCATCAATGCTGAACAATTTAAAACAGGTATTGAATTAAGTGATGACGAAATCAATCAATATTATTTAGCGAATCAAGCCCGTTTTGAAAACCAAGAAAAAGTTAAGCTCAATTACATTGCGCTTGATGTTAATGACATAGCAAAAACAATTGAAGTAAATGATGATGACGTTAAAACGTATTATCAAGAAAATATTGCTAGCTACCGTGAAGACGAACAGCGCCGTGTTGCCCATATTCTTGTTGAATTTGGTGACGACGAAGTTGTGGCTAAAGTAACGGCCGAAGCTTTGTTAGCGCGTATTAATGCCGGTGAAGATTTTGCTACTTTAGCTAAAGAAAGTTCAGATGATACTTTCAGCGGTGAAAACGGTGGTGATTTAGATTGGATCGAACGCGGCGCTATGGGCGATGGGTTCGACGAAGGTGCCTTTGCTTTAACTGATATTAATAGTGTTAGTGGCATTGTTGAAAGTGAATTTGGTTTTCATATAATCAAACTAACTGATTTAAAAGCTGAGAAAGTTCAAGCTTTTGTTGATGTAAAAGAAGAGCTTCAGCTAAAAGTAAGTGAATCAAAAGCACAAGATAAGTTTTTTGAATTACAACAAGAGATGGCACGTTTAAGTTTTGAATACCCTGATAGCTTATACGATGCAGCTAACGCTATTGATGTAAAAGTGATTTCGACCGATTGGTTAAGTAAGTTTGGTAACGTGGCACCGTTTAATAATTCTAAAGTGATAGAGGCTGCTTTCTCTGACTTAGTACTTCAAGAGAACTTGAATTCAGATATTATTGAAGTGAGTGATACCTTAGCGATTGTTATTCGTTTAGAAGAGTATCAACCAGCAGAAGTTAAACCACTTAGTGAAGTTACTGCACAAATTCGTGAAACTTTGATTGCTGAGAAAGCGACTGAGAAAGCGTTAACAACAGCAGATTCTTTACTTGTTTCATTTAAAGCCGGTAATAATATTGTAGAACAACTCGCAGCGGTTAACGCCGTATTTGTTGAAAAAACTGATGTTGCTCGCTCAGGTGGTGATATTGCACCTAACTTAAGTCGAGAAGCTTTTAAATTACCTCATCCAAGTGAAGGTATGATCTCAGCAACAACGGTTACATTAAACAATGGTGATTTAGCCTTACTGGAAGTTCAAGCAGTTATAACCAGTGATGTTGAAAAAGCGGTTGATCCGAGAATGGCTCAGCAACAAACTCAGCAACTTGCACAATCAGCTTACCAAAGCTTTGTTGAAGCACTAAAAGTTGATGCTGAAATTACCCGTAAAGTAATAACAGCCCCAGCATCTCAGTTTTAAGTTGTTAAACAACTAAGCCATTTGGCGATTAAGAAGCATTAACAATACTTATAAAACATTTAGTATTGAATAAATAAAAGGCTACAAATTAATTTGTAGCCTTTTTTATTGTTTATCATCTAATAGAGCTACTGATGCACTCATTATTATTAAACCAATATTTACCCGAACTCAAAGATCAGATAAGCCCATTACCTATCTTAGATCTTGCGTGTGGTAATGGCAGGAATGGTTTGTTTTGTCTGGAAAAAAATTTAATAGTGACTTTTGCAGATATTAACGAGGAGTCATTAGGATATGTTAAGCAAACAATAAGTCGTGATGCAGATAAATATCAATCGACTTTAGCCACTTTTTGGCGCGTTGACTTTGAGCAAGCGTTTTCTCAGCCACTAGCAGAGAAAAGCTATCGTGCGGTAATGGTTTTTCGTTACTTACACCGACCACTTATAGAGCAGATTAAAGCGGCAGTAATCCCTAATGGTCTCGTTATTTATGAAACCTTCACCTTAGGTCAGGCTGAACTGGGTCGCCCCAAAAATCCTAATTTTTTATTAAAAGTAGGGGAGTTAGCTGAGCATTTTTCCGATTGGAAAATTATTCACTATTTTGAAGGGGCAACAGTTTCAGATACGGGTAATTATAACCAAGCGATAGCACAAGTGGTGGCGAGAAAACCTTTATAATTGCTCTGTAATCAAGTTGTGGCATAATCTAGTTAACTTTATTCAGTCAGTGGAGACTGCTTTGTTTTATCGCAAAGTATCTTTTATCAATATGTTTAAGGGGCAACAGTTTCAGATACGGGTAATTATAACCAAGCGATAGCACAAGTGGTGGCGAGAAAACCTTTATAATTGCTCTGTAATCAAGTTGTGGCATAATCTAGTTAACTTTATTCAGTCACTGGAGATTGCTTCATCTATGCCAAAGTATCTTTTATCAATAGACCAAGGTACAACAAGTTCACGGGCTATTTTGTTCACCACCCAAGGGGAACGCTACGCAAGTGCCCAAGAAGAGTTTCCGCAATACTTTCCTCAAGATGGCTGGGTAGAACATCAACCTAACGATATTTTACAAACGGTATTACGTACCTGCCAAAAACTGCTTGCTGAAAACCAGTTGAGTGCTAGTGATATCATCGGTATTGGCATTACCAACCAGCGTGAAACGACACTCGTTTGGGATAAGTATACCGGTAACGTTATTTATAATGCCATAGTATGGCAAGACAGAAGAACCAGCGATTTTTGTGATTCAATTGATTGCGTACAAATTAGAAAAAAAGTTATTGATAAAACCGGTTTAATTTTAGATGCTTATTTCTCTGCCAGTAAAATTAATTGGATATTAACCCATGTTCAAGGTGCAAGAGCAAAAGCTGAAACGGGGCACTTACTTTTTGGTACGGTTGACACATTTTTACTGTGGCACTTAACAGGGCAGAAGTCACATAAAACCGATGCAACCAATGCCTCAAGAACGTTATTATTTAATATCCATCAGCAATGCTGGGATGACGAGTTATTAAACTTGTTTTCAATTCCAAAAAATATGTTACCTGAGGTGATGGACTGTGCTGATGAATTTGGCGTTACGCAATCATCCCTATTTAATGGAGAAATACCTATTTTAGCGATGGCAGGAGATCAACAGGCCGCTTTATTTGGTCAAGCTTGTTTTGAAGAAGGTATGGCTAAGTGTACTTATGGAACAGGGGCATTTTTAATGCTAAATACCGGCAGTAAGGCTTTAAAGTCAACTAACCGATTACTGACTACTATTGCTTATCGTTTAAATGGAAAAGTGAGTTATGCGATTGAAGGCAGTATTTTTATGGCGGGAGCAACGATTCAATGGTTAAGAGACGAACTACAGATTATCGATAAGGCCTGCGACAGTGAAGATATTGCTAAAAAAACTACTGTTGAGCATGGTGTGTTTATTGTGCCCGCATTTACAGGCTTAGGTGCACCATACTGGGACCCTAATGCTCGTGCGACTATTTCAGGCTTGAGCCGAGACTCAGGCCGAAATGAAATAATTAGTGCAGCCTTACAGTCAGTCGCCTTTCAAAGCAAAGACTTACAAATCGCCATGGAAAAAGATGGTTTACGGCTCTCCTTGTTAAAAGTTGATGGTGGGATGGCTGAAAATAGCTGGCTGCTTAATTTTGTCAGTGACATGTTATCAATAACAGTTAAGCGGCCTGAAATTGTTGAAACAACAGCTTTAGGGGTTGCATACTTAGCGGGATTACAAGCAGGAACCTTCTCTTCTATGGATGAATTATCAATGTTGTGGCGTTGTGAAAAAAGTTTTAGCCCCGAAATTAGTGATGAACAAAGAAATAGGCTTTACGCGCAATGGCAACGAGCGGTTAGCAAAGTACAAAACTAGCATATTAATGTACAATACTCACTTTGTAACTCTATAAATCTTATTATGTATATTGATCCTAAATGGCGTGTTTTAACGGTTGGAGATGGCGACTTATCTTTTTCAGCATCCTTACTAAAAAATCATCAACCGCAACAACTCACAGCAACTATTTATGACAGCATGGCTTGTTTACAAGAAAAGTACGGTGATGATTATTATCAGCAATTACAGCAAGACAATTGCCAAGTAATCACTGATTTCGACGTAACTGATAAAAAAACTTGGGGTAAGTTAGTTAAAAAATCATTTGATTTAGTCATATTTCAATTTCCATTATTACCTGCTTTTTCTTCTGAGCAAGCTTTTAAAACTTACTGCCAAACCTACAGTGTTAACACCTTAAATCGCGCTTTACTTCGAAAATATCTGTTGAACTGCTTTCAATATTTTCTCGATGATAATGGTGTAAAACTCGCGTTTATCACTTCAAAAAATGTAAAACCTTATTTGCAATGGAATATTGAAAAATCGTTGATACGCAACACTGATATTAATTATATAGGTCGATTTTATTTTGATATTAGTAAGTTTCCAGATTATAAAGTCAGAAATGTAAACAGAGATAAACATGTAAAATCAACCCAAGGCACAACGTATATATATAGCCTTGAGTCTTTAGAAAACTGTAAAACGATTTTTGATAATAAGAGTGATGACTATATTACTTATAATCGACAAAGCAGAGTGCCTGAGCACAAAACTTGTCAAGCTTGCCGAACAGGAGCCTTTGCAACAGAACGAGACAAATTGATGCATTTAGCGACTAAGAAACATCAGCAAATGTTTGCCTATGAAGAACAATGGTCAGATTTTTTGCAACAAGAAAGCGCAAATAAACACATTACCTAGGGTGAACATAAATGAAACATAAAAAAGTACTGATCCCTTTACCTCGTTATGGCTGCGACCCATCAGAAGTCGCTATTCCTTGGTTATTGCTAAAAGAGCAGCAATTTGAAATAACGTTTATTACCCCAGATGGTCATATGGCCATTGCGGATGAAATAATGTTAACAGGGAAAAGTTTGGGTTTACTCAAACCCGTATTGAAGGCTCGCCAAGACGCAGTAAATGCTTATCGTCAAATGGAAAGTTCAGTTGAATTTACTACGCCTTTAAAATATACCGATGTAAAAGTAGACGATTTTGATGGATTACTATTACCGGGAGGACATGACAAGGGGGTAAGAGAATATTTAGAATCAGACATTTTACAAAAGCTTGTTGTTGGTTTTTTCAATGAAAATAAACCAGTAGCGGCGGTTTGTCATGGGGTCTTAATTCCAGCGAGAAGTATTGATCCCAAAAGTCAAAAGTCGGTAATTTATGATTATCAATGCACTGGCTTATTAAAGCGCCAAGAGCTTACGGCTTACCACCTAACTCGACTTTGGTTGAATGATTATTATCTTACGTACCCAGAAACAACCACGGAAGATGAATTAATAGCAGCACTTGCTTGTCAGTCACAGTTTATGGCAGGAAGTTTGCCATTAGCTCGGGATAATTTACAGCACTTGTCACGCGGCTTTATTGTTAAAGATAGAAATTACTTGTCAGCGCGTTGGCCAGGAGATATTTACAATTTTAGTTTGAAATTTATTGATATGTTGACAGATTAACCGTTTGGTTAATCTGTCATTATACGGATGTTACTTAGGAGATTCTGAGTAAGGGTTTGAGGGTGCACTTGTTTGTTTCGAGCGATCAGGCTTTTCTGTACGACGAGCAAAACCCGGTTCATTTTTATCTTTATAGCTAGCCTTACTGCTATTATTTCTACTATCTCGAGCGTGTGATGAAGGTTTTTTATCAGAAAAATTTGACGATCTGATTGTCGGAATAGGTGCTTGTCCTAAAATTAATACCGCTGGTTCTTTAGGTTTTTGGCGTGCAGGTATTACCCGAAGACGAGGCGGGATTTCATATTGTTCATCATCGGCTTTTGGTAAGTTTTTAAATTGGTATAAATAAAAACGTTCCATCTTTTCACGAGCCCATTCGGTTTTACGTAAAAACTTTAAACTAGATTCAAGGCTAGGTTTGTTTTTAAAACAATTAATATTGGTATATTCCGCTAGAATTTCCCAACCATAATGATCAAACACTTCATTTAATAGTGTATCTAATTTAAGCCCGTGCAAGGGATTATTGAGTTGTTCGTTTTCTAGCGTCATGAGATTCTTTTTTACTAAACAGTTATAAGCATATTATATACGGATATGCTGTGAATGTACTCGCCTTTATTGTGTTTTGTTTACGTAACGTTCTTTTGCTTTTCGCCCTTTTTCATAAAGTGCGGGTCTGAGAAAACGTCTTAGTGCAGGAAAAAGATAAGAAACAGTAGTTAACCAACCGCTTGAACGAGGTAATGAAATCTCGACTTGCTCACCTTTAGCCACGCTAATTATTGCATCAGTGACTTGTTGAGGGCTGCTCATTGGTTGAGAGAATACTATGTCTTCTACTTCATCAATTTCAGACATAATAAAACCGGTATTGATTGGTCCAGGAGAAACTAAGCCAATACTAATACCCGAGCCTCTTAATTCATCAGCGAGAGCGTAACTAAAAGCACGTAGTCCAGACTTTGTTGCAGAATAGGTTGCAGCACCTTGTAAGGGGGTTCGACCTGCTAAAGAACCCACATTAACTATGCCACCAGAACCTCCCGCTGCAATACTTGCTCTAATATAAGGTAAAATTAATGTGGTGAGCTCGATGGGAGCACGTAAATTCACATCAACCATTTTGGCTAATTGCTCAGCGGCGTTATTTTCAACATTTCCGCGCTTATGAGAGCCCGCATTATTAATAAGGTAATGAATACCACCAAACTTTTCCTGCGCACTTACTAGCATCTTTTTATACGCTGAAGCGTCAGCGACATCCATCGCAATCGTTAACACTGAAGTTTCAACAGAAAGCTCTTTGCTTATCTCGTCGAGTGCTTGTTGTCCTCTTGCTAATAAAACTAGATTGGCCTTCATTTTTGCAAATGCACGGGCGGTTTCTGCACCGACACCTGCTGAAGCACCCGTAATGACGACAGTTTTACCTTGAAAATAATTATTCATGTTAGTGCTTTCCATTTTATTTATTTTGAATAGCGTTAATTAAGTTGATCATTTAAGTCAGGTAACATGCATATTTATCAAAGATGTTACTAAAATAGTTGTAAAGCTGAGTCACCTAACTTAAGTGTTATTTCTGTCCAAAGTTTATTGTATAGATATTTGAGGAAATTTATCGTGTTATCTACGGTATATCGTTTGATAACAATCATCAAGCCATCGTCTCAATTTGAGTTAATTGTTTATTTTATCTCTTTAACTTCTGCTCCATTGATTACACTTGATATCAAGTATGAACCTACAAATTGTATAGTGCTGATGCATTTAAATGCGATGAGGTTATGTTTTGGCTGGATGTAATTATTTGAATTCTTTGTAAATAACTAGTATTTTGTTGACGAATACACTATTGTCTAAATGTACAAAAGTATACTTAAAATAAAAATAATAAAGGAATATATAATGGGTCAACGTTTAAGTTTTGCTGAAGTTAATCCGCTAAGCAAAGATATAGTCGAATTAATTATAGATGAAAATACCCTGGTCAGCATTGAGATGGTGGAAGAGTTTGATATCTATATCGAACAAAACTTTAAACATAAAATCGGTATATTAATGAATAAAATTAATGATTATAAATATAGTTTTGAAGCTAAGTTGACCCTTGGTTCTTTGCCAATGATTCAAGCGGTAGCTATTTTAAATTACAGCAACGCAGGTATATCTGATAGCGATAGTATTGAACAGATACGCGCGTTAGACAATCTCAACACCAAGCTTTTTTCGGGGTTAGAGTTAGCCCGAGATCAAGCCATCAATTGGTTAGTTAAAGAGTTAACATAGCTTAAGTTTTATCTTACTCGCTCGAAAGGTACCTGTTTCACATCTATATTTGTTTAACTCAACTCGCAGTTATTAATATCGAGTCCATATCATATAATTTTTCAATAGTAATCAGTTTCAATATTAATAAATCTTACAGCATGAGTTAGTGCTTATTTTTCAACAACGATTACTCGTTACACAGATAAACCTTAAAGGTATCGTCAAACTTATCAGACGATGCCTTAAGGTTTATTGTGCTTTTGCAAAACGCTATAACGGTTTTCTATCAATAGAAGTGGTTAACTCGCTGTCTTTAATATCGTCAGAATCTTGCAATATCTCAAGCATATCTGAGGCAATTTCAGGGAAAGAATCTACAAAGGTACTGGCAATCTCTACGGCATGTTCAGGGATACTTTCAACAATGTGATTAATATAGTTATTGGCGGCATACTCAATATTGTCTATGGTATCTGCTGTAACAACTTGCTCACTGTCTATTAAGTTTTGAACATAGGCCTCAGCCACATTACCTGAGGATTCAGGGAGTGAATCAGATACCGTAAAGGCAAGTTCTGCTGATTGGTCAGGAGCAACATCGGTTAAGCGATTATAAAGCTCAGTTGCTGTGTTTTCTGAAACCGCGGCTATTCTATCAATGGGGCGCATGGCATCTAAAGACTCTGATAGATTTGTCATATATTCTTTAGTCATTTCTAGTAGTTCACTTGGGTAGTCTTCGGCCATATTTTCAGCAGCCTGTTCCATCACATTAATACCGTCATCAGGCATGTTATTAGCAATCGCAACAACAATATTAGTAAATTGGTCTGGGTATTCAGAGGTGATCCAATCAACCAGCTGCTCGGCTTGTTCAGGCGAAGCATTTGTTAAAGCTTCAGCGATATGGATACTCATTTGTGGCGCTGCTGAAGTTATTGCCGCATATAATTTACTAATGTCTATTGCGTCTATAGTACTGAGTGCGGCGGCCAAGTTTGAAGCATTTTTTGGATCTCTAAGTACAAGTGCCTTGACCATATTAACAGCAGCAGACGGGTTTTTTCTCGCGAGGCTAATCGCAACCTCTACTTCTGGAGTTGTTTCAAACTGTGCTTCTGCATATTGTGTCCGAGGATCTAATTCTGACACCACACCACTGGGTGTCTGCATAACGAAGCTTTCCTGTTCATCAAGCGGTAATGCTTTTCTTAGTTTCATGCGAAGGCTAATAAAGAGTAACAGTGTTATAGCAACCATATTCATAAAACCAAATAAAGCGTTATTACCGAAATTTTCCATGACCATCGAGGCAAGGTAAGGTCCTAAAATACTGCCTAATGCATAGATTAATAACAACGAACTCATTGCAGACAATATTTGCTCTTTCAATACTTTATCAAAAGTTTCAGACATACTCATTGGGTAAAGACAGGCAACTAATCCTGTTATTAGCGCAACAGCCAATAAAGTGAGTTTGAACATATCTTTGGACATAAGAAATGGCACAAGTAAGGACAATACAATGAGCGTTGCGACCATAAATAGCATAACTTTTCGACGATCAAAATTATCTGATAAATAGGCAATAGGAAACTGTAAAACGATAGCACCAGAGATAGCGGTGCCCATAAATATTGATAAGTCTAAACCGGTAATACCATTATTACTGGCAAAGATAGGCAACATATTAATTAAAGCCGCATAGAGAACGCCACAATAAAAGCAACTTACCACACCTAAAGGAGACAACTTGAACACAGTCATGAAAGACATTGATTGGCTGTCTTCAATTTGTGGACCTCTTTGTTTGCTAATCACGATAGGGGTAATGGACAAGCTAAAGAGAATGCCACAGATAACAAATAGGGTAATATCATCAATAGGAGCGACATTGAGTAAAAATTGACCAGAGAATAGTGCGGTCATTATCATCATTTGATTAATAGATAGTATTCGCCCCCTATTTTTTTCTGTGGCGCTATGGCTTAACCAACTATCAAGTGTGGCATTAGTACAGACAATACAAAATCCCGTTATTATTCTCATACAAGCAAGCATTAATGGCTCTGGATAGAGGCCAGAAAGTAAAATAGCAACGGAGGTTAAACTGCCACACATAGCAAATATTCTTATGTGTCCAACTCGCTGTAATAGCATACGGCTATAATATGCACCCAACAAAAAACCCACAGATAGCATTGATAATACTAAGCCAATATTGTTCATGCTGACGCCATCGTTCTGCATGCGCACAGGTAATAAAATATTGCTTAATCCGTAACCTAACATGAGCAAAAAGCCACTCGTTAGCAGAAGGATAAAGGGTCTGAGGGTCATTATCATAAGATATACTCTTATCTATTTAGCGAACAGCTTTTACGGTTTAAATAAACAACATAATATTAAAAATAACGTACATTTAAACATTATTGCAGTTACTTCAAAGTAACTTACAGATATTAATTATATCAAGAGCATATTAAGGTTTATAGCGGGAATATGGAAAAGTTATCTCTAAAAATAGTTAGTTTGCTTGAAATTTAAGTGTTACCGGGTAAAAAAATATCATGGCAATTTATCCGTGTAATATCTCATAGTCGTAAAATTTTTTCGGAAAAAATACATTGCGTAACCATTTATGCCAGCTATTTTTCAAATAGCAGGCATAGAAAAATTGTAGTACCTGCAACAACGTTACCCTCTTGATCATTAAGCCTCATTTATTCATTTATTTAAGCCACACTTACTAAGGTGAGTTTTATAGCTATGATCATCAGTACGCATCCTGCGACTTTATCAATTTTTTGTTTTTGTCGATTAAAACGAGGCATTATACTTGGGTGTGATAATAGCAATGCAACACCGCTGTACCAGATAAAATGTGCCAGCATAATGATCACCCCATAACTTATTTGCATTATTAAGGGAGTCTCTACCGATACTACCTGCGTAAAAATACTTAAGAAAAAAATAGATGTTTTGGGGTTTAATATATTACAAGTAAAACCTAAACGTACCGCCATTAATGCTGTCATTTGAGGCGTGTGACTTTTTTTATCTTGCTTTAAAATCGCGTCGGTTGTTACTAACTGCCACGCAATATAAATAAGATAAGCGGCGCCTAAATATTTGATTGTTGTAAATAACCATGGTGAGTTTGCAATCACTACCGCTAATCCTGCAATTGAATAACTTGCATGAATACAAACAGACAAACACATACCTAAACTCATATATAAACCTGCCAAGCGGCCATTGTAGATACTCGTTCGTGTTACCAATACAAAATCAGCGCCAGGTAATATCGCCATAAAAATAGCAATTGTGCTCACCGCTATAATTTCTGCCATATAAGTGTTTATTAATACTTCCATAATTATTACTCACTCTTTAAGTATGCTCGTTGCAACTCAATTATTAATCTGCAAGTATGTTAATCTATGAGATATTTAAAACAATACACACATTTGTAAAAGGACTTGTGCTTAATGGACACAAATAAATTAATACCGCTATTGTCCGATATGGCCATTTTAGTTACGGTGGTTGAACAGGGGGATTTTAGTAAAGCGGCAAGGAAACTTGGCGTAACACCTTCAGCTGTTAGCCGTCAAATTAGTCGGTTAGAAGATGCATTGGGTATTAAGTTATTACAACGAACGACACGACAACTTGCGTTAACTGAATCAGGAACAATAACATTTAATTATTGTAAACAGATGGTCGAGTCTGCAGAGCAAGCCGTTAATGCGAGTCGTTCTGCCACATCGACGGTAAGTGGATTATTAAGAGTCTCGGCGCCAAAATCACTCGCTAATCAGGTATTACGTCCACTGTTTGTTGAGTTTTTAAAATGCTATCCAGAGATCCAGTTACATTTGAAAGTAACTGACCGTATTTTAGATCCTATTCATGATGGTGTTGATTTTTTGATTCATATTAGTGACGACCCAATAGAAGCATTGGTAAATGTTAAAATTGGACGTGTAGAACAGGTGTTATGTGCGAGTCCTGATTTTCTAGCCAACCATACTTTGCCATCACACCCCGATGATTTAAAACATTTACCTTGTATTTGCTTAGGCGAAAACATGACTGATAACCGTTGGCGATTTAGTCATAAAAATCAAAAAACAACGGTAGAAGTAACCGGTTCATATTTACTTAACCACAGTGAAATGCGTCGAGATGCCATTGAACAGGGCTTTGGTATAGGCTCTTTACCCGATTACACCGCGCAAAAAGGGGTTGAAGCGGGAACACTCATTCCACTATTGAAAGATTGGCATTTACAATGTAGTTATCATGGTGATATTTGCTTGCAGTATGTGCAAAGTAAATATATGCCTAATAAGAATCGGGTATTTATCGATTTTATCAAAGAAAAATTATTGGTTATTAAACCGAGTTCATAAAAGGTGATTATATTCTACTCAGGGTATTACACTTCTTAGCTAAATATCATTTATCTGCTTATTTGGCGTTAGGCATCTGATGAAAATAAGTACGTTAATTATAATTTTTATTGTCGCTTTATTAACATTCACTGGCATATATGTCAGTGCAACCATCAATAAAATTGGCGAAAGTTGCTAGCAGGGCTTAGCGGCCTGTTCGTTTGATTGTTTATTTTAGGTAAGAATATTTGCCTTTGTATAAGGTGTTATGTGTACTTTATCTCGAGAGGAAAACAAGTTATTCTGTTTATAATTTAATCTAAAAGGGATGAATATGTTTTTATTATTAATTTTGAATATCATATGTATCTTTATTTGCTTTTATATTGCTAAATATCGTCATGCACAATCTTATTATTGGGCATTTATGGGTGCGTTACTGGGTCCTCTCGCTATTCCTTTCGCCTTTCTATCAAAGCCAGAATTAAAAAAGACTTAATAGATTTTTTGCCTATAAAGAGCCATTTAAAGCACGAAAAATAGATGGCTTTTTAATTTAGCTTGATTTTTTAGCCAACAAATCATTGTCTCTTAACTGGAACTAGTCGTCATAGGGACGTGCTGTGAATAAATCCATTATAATTTTAATGTCTTTATTGTCATTTTACATAGTCGCTGAAACATCTAGACTAAAACGCAAGGTAATTATTTGTAGTTACTCTGTGACTATAGTCAAACATTATTTTCCATGTAAAATAGCGTAATAAAACTAAGGAAGGTTTGTTGTATGCGTAACCTATTAATATCGATTTTAGTTAGCTTTACATTATTGCAGTGGTCAAGTTTTTCTTGCGCTACATCGTTTGATGAAGCCTATAAAACTAAACAAAGTAACATTCAAGTTAAAGGGCATGGCGAAGTTATCAGGATACTAAATGATGATAACCAAGGTTCACGTCATCAAAAGTTTATTCTTAAACTCAGCTCAGGTAACACTATTTTAATTGCACATAACATTGACCTTGCGCCAAGAGTTAATTTGATTTCAAAGGGTGACATGGTTTATTTTTATGGTGAATTCGAATGGAATAAAAAAGGTGGTGTTGTACATTGGACGCATCGAGACCCAAATAGACATCATATAAATGGTTGGTTAAAGCATAAAGGTATTGTCTACCAATAGGTTTATCGCAAGCCATTTTAAGAATTAAGCATAGAGGGCTGTTTTGTTTTACTTATTGTGAGTCAACTAAATCTCCCCATTTTTATTGTAAATAAAGGTATCTAATTAAGTATGGTTCAAAATATTATAGTCGTGGCATTATTAACAGGCTCTATTGGTTTAATGCTACTTGTTATAGGTTCTATTTTCACTGCTGTTGTTGCTTTGGGCAATAAACAGCATTTATTTGGTTGGTCTGTATTTTTATTTTTTCCAATATCATTAATTTATTGTGCAATGAATTGGGATAAAGCGTCGTATTCTGGAAAAATGGTCTATTCAGGCGCTTTTTTGTTAACCGTAACCGCAATTATTTTAAAGGCTGGCGGTGTAATTTAGCTGAACGCATAATTGTCTATTCAAACATAACAAGTCATTGCCTCTGAGTAAGACATTCATTTGTAATACAAGTTTTGGCCTTTATCAAAATGGATTTTGAGTAAAAATACCTTTGTACTTTTTATTATTTTACGCATAACGACACTCATGGCATCTGCTGATGTTTTTGATGTTTTTGATGTATTTAGTGAACTTCGCTTAAATATAGGTACGAGTGATATAAAACTCTGGGGTTGCCGATAATGCTTGATTTAAGTGGCGCTTGGCAGAATTTTTTATTTACATCTCATGCCGACAAGGTTACTTTATCTGGTCTAACCAGAGGTGTGTATGTCAGAAAAAACGGTACTGTTAACTATCGAAAACAACATTGCTTATGTTGCACTTAATCGTGCAGAGAAGCATAACGCTATTAATATGGTGATGTTTTATCAGCTTGATAATATTATTAAGCAATTACAAAAAGACAAAACACTCCGCGCCATCATTGTGCATGGCGAAGGCGTAGATTTTTGTAGTGGCTTAGATGTGAAATCGGTGATGAAAGCGCCCATCAATATTTTAAAACTACTCTTTAAATGGTTACCCGGACAGTCAAATTTAGCACAACGTGTCTCTACAGGCTGGCGTAAAATACCTGCTCCTGTCATCATGGTTTTGCATGGACGAGTTTGGGGTGGTGGCTTACAAATTGCTTTGGGTGGTGATTTTCGCTTTGTTGAACCTTCTGCAACTTTATCCATTTTAGAAGCAAGATGGGGGCTAATTCCTGATATGGGAGGAACGTTGGCTTTAAAAGAACACTTGCCTGCTGATCAAGCAAAATTACTGGCGATGACAGGAAAAGAAATTTCTGCCAAACAAGCGCTCGAATATCATTTAATTACTGAAATATCATCCGACCCAATGGCTGCTGCAAAAGCGTTAGCAGTATCACTTTGTCAGCAATCTCCTGATGCTGTTGCTGGCGTCAAAAAACTTTATAATAAAGTTTGGTGGCGCAGTGATCGTTTTACATTAGCAAGAGAAACTTTTTATCAACTCAAAGTCATGCTGAGTAAAAATCAAAAGATAAAAGCTTATAATCAAACGCATGAAAAAGAACCTGCTAAAGCGTTTAAAAATAGAGGTTCTTGGTAGGTATAGTATCTTATTTAATATGCCGATTTATTGCGTTTCAAACTACATCTGTGGCGTTACCCATGCAATAGAATAACGATTGCTTTATATGAGGGCTTGGCATTTTTCCTTAGATGTACACTCAAGGCCCGCATTTTTAAATGATAACGGTATATAGAGAATAAAGTGAATAGGACAAAGTATGTACCCCCTTGAATATATAGAACCGGTTTTTCGCCCACCAAGCGAATGGAAAAGCTTAATACTACAAGTCACTAATGGCTGCTCTTGGAATAACTGTTCCTTTTGTGAGATGTATACGGCTGAAAATAAAAAATTCAAACCGAAAAAAGTAGAGCTTATTGAGCAAGAACTAATAAAAATTTCACATTCAGGCTTACCTGTTGGACGTGTGTTTTTAGCCGACGGTGATGCCGTAATGTTGCCGTTCAAACGGTTAAAAGAAATTCTTGAACTGATAAAAAAACACTTGCCACATGTTACGCGGGTTTCAAGTTATTGTTTACCTAGAAACTTAACTAATAAAACGGTTGAACAACTTACCGAGTTAAGAGCTTTAGGCTTGTCTTTGCTCTATGTGGGCTGTGAAAGTGGAGACGATGACGTCTTAAAGTTAATTGAAAAAGGTGAAACATACCAAAGTTCTTTAATAGCCCTTAAAAAAATTAAGCAAGCAGGTATTAAAAGCTCAGTGATGATTTTAAACGGTTTAGGCGGGCCTGAATTATCAAAACAACATGCCCTTAACTCTGCTAAATTAATGAATGAAGCTCAACCTAATTACCTCTCTACATTGGTGGTAAGTTTTCCTTTAGGCCAAGCACGTTTTGCCCAAAAATTTACAGAACATCAATATCAGCCTTTTCGTCTTTTACATCAGCAAGAGTTGTTTACTGAAATGGAAACGTTGTTATCAGCACTTGAGTTAAATAACACTATTTTCAGATCTGATCATGCTTCAAATTACTTGGTGTTGAAAGGGATCTTAGGTAAAGATAAAGATAAATTAGTGAATATGGTACAAATGGCGTTAGCGCAATCTACAGAAATACCTATTCGTCAAGAATGGCAAAGGGGTCTATAAGTGTGGTTTGCTAAACGTGAATTTATGCATTGTCGTTAGTAAGCGGTTGTTAATAAATAATAGCCGCCCGAAAGGACGGTTTTGTGCGGTTAGAAATTTATAATTAAACGTTTCTGTGCCATCAAAACCTGAGGTTCTTAAAAATAAGTTTTAGTGGTTTTATCGTTAATATCGCTTATAAATTGAGACTGTATTTTTTATCGATTTAACCCTGACCTTGGGTACGATTTCGATTAGATTTAGCGCTAGCATTCTTTTCAATAAAATTTTTCTCGATAAACTTGAAAATCATGGGGGTAACATCCTTTTCAGTTGCGGCTTCAATACCCGCCAAACCCGGTGAAGAATTAACTTGCATGACAACAGGTCGACGTTCGGCGCGCAGTAAATTAACACCACAGACGTGCAGCCCGATAACGTGTGCAGTCAACACCGTGGTAGCTCTTTCTTCTGGGGTAAGTTTAACAAGTACCGCTGAACCACCGCGGTGTAAATTTGACCTAAACTCACCTTCACACCTTGACGTTTCATTGCGGCAACAGCATGGTCACCACCAACAAGACATCGAATATCAGCACCACCGGCTTCTTTGATAAATGCTGAATTAAAATATCGGCATTTAACCCCATAAAGGCTCAACAATAGCCTCTGCTGACTTAGTTGTT
The DNA here is from genome assembly GCF_014076845.1 of Colwellia sp. MB3u-41. Classification (GTDB taxonomy): domain Bacteria; phylum Pseudomonadota; class Gammaproteobacteria; order Enterobacterales; family Alteromonadaceae; genus Colwellia_A. The sequence continues at coordinate 3,652 of NZ_JACGUT010000074.1, read as the reverse complement.
TCAGCAAGTACCACTCCAATACCTTGCGTATCCTCAAGTAATTTAATGACGCAAGGAGCACCACCGACATTTTTAATTAAATCTTTGACATTGTTAGGGTGATTAGCGAAGCCTGTTCTTGGCAAGCTGAGGCCTTTTCTTGACAGTAATTGCATAGAACATCATTTATCTCTAAAGCGACTAATCGCCAAAGATTCATTGACACTGAAAGCGCCAGTCATTTCAAATTGAGGCACTACCGCGCTGCCATAAAAAGAAATGGAAGCACCGATCCGCGGTATTATTGCATCGTACTGTGGAAGTGCTTGGCCTTTATAGCGAACAACTGATCTGTTGCTAGTGATATCCATCTAACAATGAAGTGTATCGATAACGTCAACTTGATGACCCAGCGCTTCCCATGCCTCTTTTAAACGGCGGATCGAGTACAACTTCTTGTTTCGAGATAATATTACTATTTTCATCTTTGATTTCCTGTTGTATAAAGAAAAACAACCTATAATCTAGACTGTTTACAAAAAAGTCACAAAATAATATAAATATTTTTAAGAAAAGTGGTAAAGAAGTGTTTTTATAATAATAGGGTATTATTTTGTTGTTTATATTGGAATACGTGAGTTGCATTTTTCTTGCCAAAAGTACACTCAGCTTTCTAACCGATTGCTGAGGGGGTATTGATCTGTTAATTATTACCTGCGCATTAATCACTTTTATTCTATTAGTACTTGCTTTTTTGAGGCACTCATCCGTATTTAAATTGATACGGGTAGGGCAGATTTTATTATTAGGTGCGCGTTGCAGCCTCGAAATTAACATTGACAATAATACGGTAAATACTGCTGAAAATGTGGTCATTACCGAGTTGAGGGTGCAATGACTTGGACCCTAAGGTAAAGAGTTTTAAGTCATTAGCCGGGAGTAAGGGCTTAACCGTATTCGTAATGGCTAACCTGATTGGCTTTTTATTTATGGTTTGAACGAATCGAGTCTAGCGTCTATTACTGACGCCCTTAGAGTACCGGTTAGTGCGGTTCAAAGGGGATTCTTCTGGGTCGGTCCTGGGTTTGATACACTTGAGCAGTTCTCCTCATTTCTAGTTCTATACCCCATGCCTACGTTGCCAGAAGAATGGCTGATTCGCACATCTATCTTATTGTTGACTTGTTAGATAACATGGTTGTGTTGGGCGCAATCAGACTTACCTCAATGAAAAGGTACAATTACGCTTGGCCAGTATTGACACCAATACGCCCTAAATTGTGTGGGTAACTTTAGCACTAGGCAGTGAAATAATGTCAGGCTACACTCACGTAGTCATAAGTCTAGCATTTACTTTGACGGAGTTAGAAATAGCTCAGAGGCAAATGAGATATTTCTAATGTATACGTTTTCACTTAGGGCTGATATTTTGAATGCACGTGGTAGTCTCAAACATTTTAAAAGTACGAACCTGAGATTTTTTGTTACATGGCTGACGACGTAATGACTTTATTTTTATAACAGTTGCACGTCGTTTTTAACCTGTAATGTTTGATTTCGTATTAAAATACCGGCATATTCCTCGAAAAACCACCTACGTTAACGCCATGTTTTTGAACAATGCGCGCCTTAGCATGAACGAAGACATAACCGAACGCTTTATTTTCGGTAAATAGGCAATACTGATCTTAATTTCTAAACCATACGTAAATAGATTGTGAAAACAAAATAGTATTAACTAAAATTCACTGAATAGGAAAATACAATGTTAAATAAATTTATTACAACAGTATCAATTGTGGTTGCCAGCTTAGCTTTTATGCCAGACTCTTATGCAGAGCATCATGGTATGAAAAAAGATATTGTTGATGTGGCCGCTGCAAATGGTTCTTTCAATACACTTGTCGCAGCAGTTAAAGCAGGTGGGCTTGTTGAAACACTTAAAGGTGATGGGCCCTTTACGGTATTCGCACCCACAGATGAGGCTTTTGCAAAGTTGCCTAAAGGCACGCTTGAGATGCTTTTGAAACCAGAAAATAAAGATAAACTCGTCGACATATTAACATATCACGTTGTTTCTGGAAAAGTGATGTCTACAGATGTCGTGAAAGTAACAAGCGCACCTACCATTCAAGGTAAAATGTTGATGGTTAAAGTCATCGATGGAAATGTAATGATAAATAAAGCAAAAATTATCATGGCAGATGTAAAAGCAAGTAATGGTGTCATACACGTTATTGATACGGTATTAATACCTTAATAGCAAGCTCGGTAGGGTGTCGGTTATTTCTCATATAATCGATACTCAAAGAGTCTTTTCGCTATTCCCCTCTTTATTAAAATTTAATTCATTGGCGATACAATGTTTATTTCGCTAAAATTACCTAGCCGCAGTATTTTTTATCTCTCTTTTACACCGTTATTAGATAGAGGTAACCGTTTTTAAAGCTTCAATATGGCTTGAAAATAAAAAGTATTATAAAAGCGAGTTATTTTTAGAAACTAAAGTAAAACCTGCAATAATAAAACTTATTTAAAATAATAATATAGGTTATAGCAGACATAACCCACATTCTAGTATGATAATAAATACCATTATATTTATTTGCACTAAAGCGGGCTTCTTCTGCTAACCTGATCGGTGATTATTTTGGTTTATTCTAACGCTAAATACAAGTCAGAATGTACATAAATTCCTTCGTGACCTGACTTAATCTCTGCTTTTTCAAACCATGCTAACAACTGTGTTTTCTGTCTGCAAGCTCAAGGCGAACACCCTGTTTTTTTAAAAATAATGTCTAAATCAGCCAACATTGCCATAACACTCAAGTCAAAATGGGGGGAGGTATGGCACTGCATCGATAATAACACACTCAATATCTCGTTTTGTCTGGCACATAGCTCTAAAATCGGCGCTATTTGTATTACGCTTGCTATGCAAAACCAGCAAGATAAACGTTTAAAAGCAGATAAGTAGATGTTAATTTACCCGAGTGTTGATACATCGGCCAACAGCCCTCTTTTACCGAGAATGGTTCAAGATTTTTACTTGAGTAAGATAAAATAAGCCGGTACTTTAATCAGTCTTTTAAAGCGAGGGATAACATTAAAGCTGCATCACCTTTGTATGGTGAAATAAGTAACGATTTTCCAGAAATTTTAATTATTACCGCCAGATGTTATCCATTAAGAGATGAGGGGTTAGCTTATGCTAAAGTGTTAAAAGCGGTTGGGGTAACTGTACATCATCAGTTTGATGTGTTGTGCATGCTTATATGTTACTTAATGCACTTGTTGAAGAAGAGTGTCGGCAAAATTTTCAGATAATCGTTAACTTTATTAATCAATAGCAAAGTTTATCTCAGCTTTCCGTGGTAAAAACCCTCAATTACCACAAGGTCTTGTTACTAGAAAACAAGACCTCTTTATCATAATGTCAGTAATCTAGTCACCTATGTTGTTAGCATTGTCAAACTCCATATTTATCTAATTCAACATCATTTTTAATATCGTTTTCTGTTCGATAAAACACTTACAAATAATGGTTTAATACGTATTCATCTTTTTTGATATAGCGCTTCGCTTAAATTTAACACAACCTGTGATGGCTACTTAACAAGCAAATACAACCATTAATTTTACATTAGGAATAAAAATAAAAATAAAAATAAAA
>NZ_JACGUT010000073.1 GCF_014076845.1 Colwellia sp. MB3u-41 | reverse complement strand
TTTCATCCTTTCATCCTCCAATATTTCATCCTTTCATCCTCCAATATTTCATCCCGATATTTCATGATAATCGGTATTTATAAAAAAAAAGCGAATCATTTCTGATTCGCCTTTTTAAACTGTCACAAACTTAATGTCATTTGGCCATTAAGTTTGTGACTGGTGCCATTTTCATATCAATTAATTAGTTAGTCTATTGGGGTAATTAAATTTGTGACTATAAGGCTAGCTCATCAATGGTGCTCCAAAGGAGCAAAAAATTAGACTTATGCTTTTGCTAGAAGCTACCCCTTGTGACTATTTTGTGAGTGAACGCTATTCGTAAAAGCAGACATTTAAATGTTTCGTCTTGAACAAGAGCAAGTAAGTCGGAGGGAAAATAGATACCCTAACTGGTATTTACAGCAACCAATAGTAATGCATTTTGGGCTAGATTACTTCAATTAACACTTCGTTGTGGCGAAGCCATGGGATAGTGAAAGGACCATTGTAGGCTGCGTTAATAGGCTCGCTAACTGCGGTATAGCCGTTTTTCGCTATCCAGCTATTGAGGATTTGGGTTTGTGTTTCAACATTACTATCACTGAGTAGCCCGCTGAATTTTATCACCACTACTTTGTAATCCTTCACCTCTGTTATCCAGACGTCTGGATTGGTTGGCTTAGGGGTACTTTGTATCGTAAAGTCGGCAGGCATTACAAATGACATGACTTGTTGTTCTGATCGCTCTTTCATAAACACCGGAGCGGTCATAGCGATTTTAGTACCCTTAGATACTGCTTCTGATTCATCCATCAGTACAGGTGCTGTCATGGCTATTTTTGTGGAGCCTTCATTCTCACCAGTGATGTAGCTGAACAGATTTCTAAAAGCACTGTTCATTCCATCGGCTGACATGTCAGAGGACACTAACACTATCGATTCATAGTTACGCACTTCAATTTTCTGTACCTGATCAGATTTCAATAGTGTATAAGGCGCGTTTTCAACTCCACTTTCTCCAAACACGGAGCAACCGGCCAAAATCAGTGGAACAAGAAGTGCGAAAAGTAATTTCATAGAGTTTCCTTGAGGTCTTATAAAACAGTGCTTCTCACTGTTTTTATTTTTTATTAAGAATAGATACGTAAAACTGGGAAATTAGTTCAATTCAACATTAAATTTTATCTTCAATAAAACCTGTTGGTTGCAGTTGACTAGTCCTGAATTACAAGAAAGCCGATATCGGCTCACTTTTCTAACCGTAATAAGTAAAAAGGCGAATCATTTCTGATTCGCCTTTTAAATTATTATAATGGGAAGTTAACCATCTTCATTAAATCGTTAACCAACTTCATTAAATCGTTAACCAACTTCATTAACGATCCTCAACATGTGATCAATTAATCGATATAACTTTCAATTGGAGGACATGAACAAATTAGGTTACGGTCTCCGTAAACATCATCAATACGGTTAACTGTTGGCCAAAATTTATTTTTTGCTGCAGCTGGAACCGGGAATACCGCTTCTTTAATCGTATAAGCACGATCCCAAGTATCAGTAATATCGGCTAACGTATGTGGCGCGTTATGAAGTGGGTTGTTATCACTTGACCATTCACCTGATTCAACTTTACGTACTTCGTCGCGAATAGAAACCATCGCTTCAACGAAACGGTCAAGTTCAACTTTAGACTCTGACTCTGTAGGCTCAATCATGAAAGTGCCCGCTACTGGGAACGACATGGTTGGTGCGTGAAAACCATAATCGATTAAACGTTTTGCTATATCAACTTCGGTAATACCTGACGCTGCTTTAAGTGGACGTAAATCAATAATACATTCGTGAGCTACACGACCATTTTTTCCTGCATATAAAAGCGGGTAATGTTGGCTTAACTTTTTAGCTAAGTAGTTAGCGTTAGTAATCGCATATTTGGTCGCATCAGTAACACCTTGCTTACCTAACATTGCACAGTAAAGGTAAGAAATACATAAAATACCTGCACTACCAAAGGGTGCTGCTGCAACTGCGCCGTTACCTTTAGTGCTGTCATCAACAGTAATTAATGCATGATCAGGCAAGAATGGTGCAAGATGTGCTTTAACACCAATAGGTCCCATACCTGGGCCACCACCACCGTGTGGAATAGCAAAAGTTTTATGTAAGTTTAAGTGAGAAACGTCTGCGCCAATATAACCTGGAGACGTTACACCTACTTGTGCGTTCATGTTCGCGCCGTCGAGGTAAACTTGGCCACCACTGTCATGAACGATATTACAAATTTCTGCTACGGTTGTTTCATATACACCGTGCGTTGACGGGTAAGTGATCATAATACAGGCAAGATTGTCGGCCATTTCGCTTGCTTTAGTCTGCAAGTCCTCCATGTCAACGTTACCTTCTTTATCACAGGCAACTACAACAACTTTCATGCCAACCATTTGCGCAGACGCAGGGTTTGTACCGTGAGCAGAAGATGGAATTAAACAGATGTTACGATGTGCATCGCCACGACTTTCATGATATTTAACAATTGCAATTAATCCTGCATACTCACCTTGAGCACCAGAATTTGGTTGCATTGAAATATTGTCGTAACCTGTAAGCTCTACTAACCAATCGCCTAACTCATCAATCATTTGCTTATAACCTTGAGCTTGGTCAATCGGTGCAAATGGATGCATATTAGCAAATTCAGGCCATGATACTGGGATCATCTGTGCGGTTGCATTTAACTTCATTGTACAAGAACCCAAAGAAATCATTGAATGATTCAATGCTAAATCTTTGTTTTCTAATCTTTTGATATAACGAAGCATTTCTGTTTCGCTGTGGTATGAATTAAATACCGGATGAGTCAATATTTCAGATTCACGCACAAGTGATGCAGGAATTGAAGAATGGCCGCTGCTGAGTATTTTATCGTCAAGGTCGCTAACGTTTAAACCATGGTCTGTGCCTAATAATATATCAAATAAACCGGCAATGTTCTCACGAGTTGTTGTTTCATCAATAGAAATACTGATTTGACCCGTAACGTCAGTGCGGAAGTTAACGCCAGCCGCTAATGCGCGTGCAACGATTTCTTCTTTATTATCTAAATTGAACGTTAAGGTATCAAAGTAGTTAGCATGAATAGCTGTTAAGCCTTTAGTTGCTGTACCTAAGCATAAAATATCTGCGAAACGATGTATACGGTTAGCAATTATTTTTAAACCTTTAGGGCCATGGTATACCGCGTAAAACGCTGCCATGTTCGCTAATAACACCTGTGCGGTACAAATGTTTGAGTTAGCTTTTTCACGACGAATATGTTGTTCACGCGTTTGCATTGCCATACGTAATGCAGCATTACCGCGAGTATCTTTAGAAACACCAATAATACGGCCAGGTAATGAACGTTTGTATTTTTCAGAGGTAGTGAAAAATGCGGCGTGTGGTCCGCCGTAGCCCATTGGAACACCAAAACGCTGGCTTGAACCAATAACGGCATCAGCACCTAATTCACCCGGTGCTTTTAACATCACTAAACTCATGATATCGGCGGCTACCGCAACAATACCTTTGTTTGCGTGAATTTTTTCAATTAACTCGCTTATGTCTGTTACTTCACCCGTTGCACTTGGGTATTGTAATAAAGCACCAAAAATATCGTGGTCTGCGGCTTCATTTGCAGGAGCAACGATAACTTCAAAATCAAACATTTCTGCACGTTGTTTAACAACGTCAATAGTTTGTGGATAAACATCACTTGAGATAAAGAATAAATTTGATTTTTTATTTTTAGAAACACGCTTTGCTAATGCCATAGCTTCAGCAGCCGCAGTACCTTCATCCAATAATGAAGCAGAGGCAAGCTCTAAACCGGTAAGGTCGATACACATTTGCTGATAGTTTAATAACGACTCTAAACGCCCTTGTGCAATTTCTGGTTGGTAGGGCGTGTAAGCCGTATACCAGCCTGGATTTTCTAACACGTTACGCAAAATAACGTTCGGTGTTAGGGTGCCGTAGTAACCTAAACCAATGTAGGTATCGTTTACTTTATTTAAGTTTGCAACCGCTTTTAAATCGCTTAAGGCTTGCGCTTCTGTTTTACTTTCTTCAATAGCAGGCAACGCTGATAAACGAATATCACTTGGTACGATTTCATTGATAAGTGCATCAACTGACTCTACGCCAATGTCATTTAACATCGCTTGGGTTTGTTCGGCATTAGGGCCAATGTGACGACGAATAAAGTCTTGAGTTTGCTCTAAATAAGCAAGTGATTTTGATTGAGTAGTCATAAAACAGCTTCTCTTAAGTGGGTAATGAATTAACTGGGTCTTTAGTTACAGCGTAACTAAGATAAAGCCCCAAACAATCAGTTAGAGGCTTAATAACAGATTTTGTAAATAGTTAGCTTTTAGGTATAGCGCTAGAGTTATCAGTCTTATGACCTTAGTAAGCCTTTAAGTAAAGGTTTAAAAAGTAAGTGAGTTAGACGAGTAACAAAAGCAACGCAGCATAAACGCTAAAGGTGCCCGAAATTAGTCTTCGTCAATAGAATTTTCATAACCTTCAGCATCTAATAAAGCATCTAACTCTGCTTCGTCAGCTAGTTGAACCTTGAATAACCAACCCGCGCCAAAAGCATCTGAGTTAACTAATTCAGGAGAATCTTCTAAGTCTTCATTTACTTCAATAACCTTACCTGAAATAGGTGCGTAGATATCTGAAGCCGCTTTTACAGATTCAGCTACTGCAACGTCGTCACCAGTACTTATCTCATCATCAACATCAGGTAATTCAACAAATACCATATCACCTAATAAGTCTTGCGCGTGCTCAGTAATACCGACAGTAACTACGCCGTTACCTTCTTGACGTACCCATTCGTGTGATGTTGCATATTTTAGTTCTGAAGGAATGTTGCTCATTTTTTATTTTCCTGAAGTTAATTATTATTTATCGAAAACTCATGTTAATTGCTACTATTTGCTCACAATTAAATACTATAGCTTAATTATCATTCGAAATTGAACTCGCGTAAATAAATTTTACCCGAGTTTAACTTTATAATTCTACATCGTTCTATATCAAATTTTATGGTAAAAAATTGATTAAAAAACTTTTTTACCGTTGCGAACAAAGCTTGCTTTAATCACTTTAACGTTCACTAATTTTTTACGCATTTCTACTTCAACGGTGTCACCTAAGCTTACACTGCGAGGTACACGTGCCATAGCAATACTATGACCTAGTGTTGGCGAGAATGTGCCTGAGGTAATAATACCTTCACCAAATGGCGTAATCACTTTAAGACCGGTGCGTAGTACGCCTTTTTCTTCAAAGACTAAGCCAACAAGTTTAGGTTGGTCGCCAGCAGCTTTTTGGGCAGTTAATACTTCACGGCCAATAAAATCACGATCTGTTGGTTCCCAGCTAATGGTCCATGCCATGTTAGCCGCTAATGGCGAAACAGTTTCGTCCATATCTAAACCATAAAGATTCATGCCTGCTTCTAAGCGCAAGGTATCACGAGCGCCTAGACCACAAGGTGCTACACCTGCGTCTAATAGTTTTTGCCATAAATCTGCTGCTTGGTCTTCTGGAACAACGATTTCGTAACCGTTCTCACCGGTGTAACCGGTAGTCGCAATAAACAAATCACCCGCTTGAACACCAAAAAATGGCTTCATGCCTTCAACCGCTTGGGTTTGCTCTAGCGTTAATAGGGTAGCAACTTTAGCTTTAGCTTGTGGCCCTTGCACGGCAATCATACCGAATTCAGGACGTTCGGTAATAGTGATGTCAAAACCAGATGCTTGTTCATTCATCCACGCTAAATCTTTTACACGCGTCGCTGAGTTAACGACTAAGCGGTAATAAGTTTCAGTGAAGAAGTAAATGATCAAATCATCAATAACACCACCTTCGTTATTTAACATTCCGGTGTAAAGGGCTTTACCAGCAACCTCTAATTTTGCAACATCGTTAATCACTAAACGGCGTAAATATGCTTTTGCGTCGCTGCCTTTAATATCAACAATAGTCATGTGTGAAACATCAAACATACCAGCATCGGTTCGAACAGCATGATGCTCTTCTATTTGTGAGCCGTAGTTAATTGGCATTTCCCAACCGTGAAAATCAACTAGTTTTGCGCCAGCTTCAATGTGCTTAGCATGTAATACGGTTTTATTAGTCATCGTATGTATTCCACTTTAATTGTATGAATTCGCCAATAAGCCGAGCTTAAAGGCAGTATATTTACAAAATAATTGGTGAGATTATAGCCGCGCAAAGCCACCTATTCAACTAAAAACAAAGAAAATAGCCAAAAATACAAATTTAAAACAAGATAAATATATTAATCCAAACTTAATTTCCAAAAAGACCACCTAACCAAACTATAATCAAATTTACTTCCTTAAAAAATCAAATGTTGGGATTTTATTTTGTACTTTTTACGAACCTTTAATTTCTACAAAGAGAGTTAATTTACATACAAATAATATCAAGACCGAGGCAGTAGAATGGCTGACTTAAGCGGTGATTTTTGTCTCTAATAAAAGTTATTTAAGTACAACATTTGGGGCAAATTTTAAAAAATAGCATGAAAAATCAGGACAAAAAAGTCAACATAAAAATTAAAGGCTGCACGTAAACTATTGATATAAATATTTTTAAATTAACTTGTCTTTTACTTGCGCCAGCTTAGGTAAATCACTTTTCAGACCCAAGGCTTGCTTAATCATCAGTTGTTTTATTGGTTTAATATGATTAATTAACGACAAACCTAAACCTCTAACCAACTTTACTGCGCCTTGCTGAGGTGTAAATGTTTGTTTAATAGCTTCCATTGCCGCAACCATTTCCATCGCTTCAGCTTTACGCCAGCGTGAATATTCGTTTAGTAACCGCGTTGTTAACCAAACATCAGTTGATGCTTTGTGCTTGGCTATTTTTTCACTCATAATCTGTGCTAACGATACTGCATCAAGTAACCCTAGGTTAACGCCCTGACCTGCTAGTGGATGAATAGTATGCGCCGCGTCACCAACCAAAGCGATACGGTCTTGTACAAAATTTTGTGCCATACGCATGGTTAAAGGATGAGTAAATCGCTCACTCTGTAATTCAACATTTCCTAATTTCCCATCACTTGCAGCTGTTAATGCTTTTGAAAATTCCTCGGGGGATAAGCCATTCAAACGCACGGCATCTTCAGGGGATGTTGACCAAACAATTGAACATAGGTCTTGCGTACCACCCGAGTCATTAAGGGGAAGTAATGCTAATGGGCCAGTTGCTAGAAAAACTTGCCATGCGGTATTTTGATGACCTTGTGAACATTTAACTGTAGCAACAATAGCGTGATGGTCATAATCACGAAAGGTTAAGGGGATGTCCATTTGACCTCGAACCCAAGAGTTTGCCCCGTCTGCTCCAACCACTAATTTAGCCGTTATTGGCAGAGGTTCACCGCTAGTTGACGCAAAACTAATAAAAGCTTCACTTTCGCCAAGACTAATATTACTTAAGGTATTTTCAGTGTAAAAAGTGATGCCATGGTCAGCTTGTGCTTTTTGCCAAAGGCTTAGGCGTATAACACTGTTTTCAACAATCCAACCTAACTGTTCACTCGCTGAATTTTGCTGTGAATCGTCACAAGAAAAAAGCAGTTTGCCAAAACCCGCTTTATCCCAAACATGCATATCGGTGTAAGCTTGGATCCTTTTTTGCTCAATTAAAGGCCAAACATCAAGGTTATCAAAAATTTGTTTGCTGGCAACATTGAGTGCGCTGACTCGAACATCTGACTTTTCTGACAATTCATCTGGCGGTGAAGTGTCGACAATAGCGACCGTTAGCTCTGTTTGCTTTCGTATGGCTAATGCTAAGGTTAATCCCACCATGCCACCACCAACAATTAATACATCAAATTTTTGCATGTTATTCTTCTTAATTTTTGAATTGTTTTACGTTCTAGTCCTCGAGTAACTGTCGAGAAACTTAATCACTAATATCCCATGGTTTTTCTAACCAAGGTATTTTTCAATGGCGATAGATAGTTCATTACTTTCAAGCCAACATTACGACCCGCTACTAAGGGGGGCAACGTATTTGAAAAAAGTGTGACTAATGAATCGGTTAAACCAATAACGTGCTGATGATCATATTTTCTCTGCGAGGCATAGTCACTCAGCGCAGAAAACTGTCCGACATCTTGATTATTTTTTAGCGACTGCTTAATAAGCTCAGCCATTTGCTTAACGTCTCTCACGCCAAGGTTAAAGCCTTGTCCTGCTATCGGATGAATCGTATGAGAAGCATTGCCAATAAGTGCCATACGATGAAATACTTGTTCATCGGCCATTAACAATTTTAGTGGATAAACATCACGTTTACCCACTTGGGTTATTGCACCAAGCCAGCTACCAAAGGCACTTTCAAGCTCTTCTTTAAATTGCGTTTCACTCAATGTCGCCATTCTACTGGCTTGTTCAGGAGGCAATGTCCACACCAAAGAGCAGCGGCTATCATTTGTTACGCTCCCCTGTTTTGACAGCGGTAACATCGCAATAGGACCCGTTTCTGTGAAACGTTCAAACGCAAGGTTATTATGAGCGATAGCGGTACTAACATTGGTAATGAGTGCTGATTGTCCATAATCAGACTCTTGTACTGAAATGTTCGCAAATTGTCGACAAGCGGAGTGCACACCATCGCAGGCGAGTAAGAGTTTTGCGCTTAGCTGTATTTCAGAATTGAGTGTCAGTTCAACCTGATTTTTTTGCCAAGTAATATCTGTGATTTTGTCAGGCGTAAACCAAGTAAGATTACACTTTAATTGATTTTTTTCTTTTAAGTGGGCTAATAATACTTGCCCAATCAACGACATTTCAACGACAAAGCCCAGCGCATTAACTTGATGATGTTCACCATAGAGTCGAGCTTTACCGTAAAAGCCTCGATCAGAAATATGAATATTTTTAATGGGCTCTGCGACACGCTTTAGCTGTTGCCAAACACCTAAGTTTTGCAAGTAAGTGGCAGTGCCATGTGAAAGCGCTAAAACACGATCATCAAACGTTAATGTCGGATCTTTTAATACCGGCTTCGCTTCAACAATAGCAATAGATAATGGTTGTCCACTTTCATTTTCGCAGTCGATTAGACTCAAGGCCATTAATGCACCCGATAATCCTCCACCTGAAATTACAATATCAAATTCTTTTTTCATAGTTAATTTTGGCTATTTACGTCAGTCGCTTGATATGAAGATTAAAAATCTGAGTTGCTGAGTTCATTTGCAGCGCTCATTCTAACTGAGTACTGAAACACAAAATCATTGTTACTAATAAAGGTTCAGTACGTACATTTAAGTGAGCAAGTTCAGTAGGACAAAAAAATTCAGTGCAAAAAAACAGTAAACTATTGATTCACAGCCATTACTTGCTCTATTTCAGTGATTGATTTTGGCGCATTTACGGTTAAGTTTTCATGACTTTGATCAGTAACCGCGATGTTATCTTCAATTCTTACCGCGATCCCACGCCATTTTTCATCAACACTAAAGTCATCAAGTGGAATATAAATACCAGGTTCTATGGTCATTACCATTCCTTGCTCAAAAACTCGACATTGCTCACGTTTTTCGTTTGATTGATAATTACCGACATCATGCACATCAAGCCCTAGCCAATGGCCTAAACCATGAATAAAGTATTTTTTACAGGCTTTTTCTTCGAGTAATACATCTATATTTCCTAACAAAATGCCCATACGGTGCAAACCTGTTGTGAGAAAGTTATTCACTAAAACATTAAGCTCTGCAAAAGTCGCTTGTGGCTTTATTGCGTTAATCGCTAAATTTTGTGCATCAAGTACCAGCTGATAAATTTCTCGTTGTGCTTTTGTGAACTTGCCATTAACCGGAAATGTACGCGTAATATCTGCGGCATATCCACTGAGTTCTCCACCTGCATCAATCAAAATCAATTCATTATTTTTTAGTACATCGTCATTATTAGTGTAATGCAAAATATTGCCATTATCACCGCCAGCAACAATAGTGCCGTAAGCTGGGTGTCTTGCACCATTATTTGCAAATTCATGCAATATTTCAGCTTCTAATTGGTATTCATACTTACCTATCGCCGACTGTTTCATTGCTCGGGCATGAGCCGCACCACTGATCACGTTAACACGACGCATAATTTCAAGTTCGCCGGCACTTTTGATTAAACGCATTTCTTCTATTGTTGCTCGACAATCAACGAGTTGTGTCGGCGCTTTAACGCCCTGGCGACTTTTCGCTTTAACCGTTGATAACCATGCATAGATTTGCTTATCAAATGCTTCACTTTTTCCTTGGCAAAACAATAAGTGACTTTTATTAGCAATGTAATCAGGAAGGTATTGGTCTACTTCACTTAATGAAAAACAATTATCTACACCATAATGTTCAACCGCTTGTGTTTGCCCTACTCGCCTGCCATGCCATATTTCTTGCAGCGGGTCTTTGTCGCGGTTAAATAAAACACTGTTCATGCCTTCTTTATCCGATTTAGTCAGTACTAAAATGGCATCAGGTTCGTTATAGCCAGTTAGATAATAAAAGTTTTTATCTTGGCAAAAAGCATATTCTGTATCGTTACTACGGGTGACTTCTTGTGCGGCAGAAAATATCGCAATAGAATTCGTTGGCATCGACCTAAAAAACTGATCGCGACGGGCAGTGAACTCTGTCAACGGTAATAAAGTATTTTGAACTAACGTGGATGTTGTCATGGCTAATATTTCTTTTAGTGAACAGTTTCTTCTGTGCTTTTACTTTCTGGCGGTGAGCCTAGCTCAGTAAAACATAATAAGGCAGAAATTCTGACATATTCAGCTATTTCAAAGTAGGCTTGCTCGGTGTCTTCATCTTCTTCCATTTCGTCAGACAAATTAGCAATTTCAGCAAAATCAATCAGTACTTCTTTAACGTCTTCTGATAGTACTGCTTTGTTTTTTTGTTGTAAGCCAAACCCTAAGTTGAAGCCTTGTACCCAAACACTTAACGCATGGCCGCGTTCAACAATACTGTCGTCGTCATCGGGTAACATCAGTTGAAAACTATAAGTGTCATCAATAATGTCACTCCAAACTTGTGCGAACATTGACTTCACCAAAGACTTAACTTCGCGAGGTAAGCCTTCGCCATTGTTAAACAAGTCATTAATCATCACGATATAGTCTTCACTTTCAAAGGTAAAACCCGCGCATACTAAGCCGGTTAATACACCATGTAATTCTGAGCCATGGGCCGTAATGCTTTCGGAGGTAAGAATTGCTTGCACTGAGGCAAAGTCTAAAGAGGTTTCGTTGGACATGTTTTAATCATCAATAAAATGCGTGAGTTAATGCTAGGTATCGTAACATTCACGCTTTTATGATGCTATAGATTAAAGGAGAAAACCCTACAGAACGCTTGCATAGTGAACGGGTCATCGATATAGTGCTGAGATACGCATATATTACTATTAATTAAGACGTTTTTGTGAGAATCACCTGTTATGAGTCAACACTCGGTTACCATTGAAGTTGCAAATAGAAGATTAAAGATTTCATGTCCTGCTGGGCAAGAATCATCTTTACTATTAGCTGCGGAAGAATTAAACCAACGCTTGCTAACAGACAGTAAAGCTTACTCAATAAAAACCCCTGAACAATCACTTGTAATGACAGCACTTAATTTATCGAACGATTTATTAGCCGCTCGTAAAGAACTTATCCAAGAGCGCGCTGCACTGCAAAGCAAAATTGATTTACTACAATCGACCATTAAAGAAGCTGTAACGGCTGAATACCGCAAGAAAGCCTAATTTTTCAGCAACCTCTGCACACTAAAAAAACAAACAAACCAAACTTACAAAAAAACACTTAATTCGCTTTAAAAAATTAGCTATACTAGCTTCGTCTTCTGGGGTGTTTGTATGTTAACTATGTCCCTGAGCCGATAAGTTTTACCTTAGGAAGTTGATTATTAGCTATTGTGCAAGCCCGGCTCGTATCGGGAAGCCTACGGTTGAAATGATACCTCCGCCCTGAACACCCGGTGTTCAGGACTAAAGTCGACTGCGGCACCTTGGAAGCATCTTTTTCTCTACAATAGTTCACGAAATTATTGTTTGGCTTATTCATAAGCTTATTTTTTTAGTCAAAACCGAATACCTCCGCGCAATACTAGAAAACACCCAGTGTTCAGAACTAAAGTCCACTGCGGCACCTTGGAAGCATCATTTTCTTTACAATAATTTATGACATTATTGTTTGGCTTATTCATAAGCTTATTTGTTTAGTCAAAACCGAATACCTCCGCGCAATACTAGAAAACACCCAGTGTTCAGAACTAAAGTCCACTGCGGCACCTTGGAAGCATCTTTTTCTCTACAATAATTTACGACATTATTGTTTGGCTTATCCATAAGCTTATTTGTTTAGTCAAACCGAATACCTCCGCGCAATACTAGAAAACACCCAGTGTTCAGAACTAAAGTCGACTGCGGCACCTTGGAAGCATCCTTTTCTCTACAATAATTCACGAAATTACTATTTGGCTTATCCATAAGCTTTTTACTCGTACCAATATAATCTAATAATTCTATATAATTTTTTTGGGGTTATTTCAAAAAACGTGCTGCTATATTTAGAATATTCGAGCTTTTACTTGTAAAGGTAACACTGATCACTGGGCGGTATTAAACAGCTCAGTGATCATATTCTGCCAGCATAAAGCATTAGTTATTCGAATAGGGTTATAACTAAAAATAACGGTGCTAACCCCAAAGGTTTAATTAAATAACGCTAAATCAATAAATTGTTGTCCTAATATATTGTAGTGTTAACCGCCAAATTTAAAACGTAAACCAGCATTAACGGTAAAACCATCATTTCTTGACCAAATATCTGTTGTCCATCGACCACTAGGTGCTTGTTCAGGCAACACCAAAGAGTCTTCCTTAGTTTGTTGCACGTTTAACAAGTTTTCAGCATTAACAAAGAAACTGACTTGTCCTATGGTAATTTGACCTAACAGTCCTAGATGCCAATAAGGCTGGCTACGATCTCGATACGGGTTGTTCTCAAGCTGCTGTGTACCAGTATAATAAGCTTCAAACCCGAGCAAATGACTTCCGTGCTCTTCCCACATAACAACAAGGCCGGCAGAGTGTTGTGGTGTTAACGCCAAAGCTACTCGGTTAACACTAGAGTCACCTTCTTTAGTGGCGTCTGTGTATAAATAGCTCCCCGTAAATTTAATATCTCGCCAGCGATAACGTAGCAATAATTCAGCACCACTAATTTCAGTTTCGCCAGCAGCATTGACGAGTCGAACTCGTTTATCCGAAACACCATTAATGACGTCTAATTCAGTAACGTTCTCAATATCTGACGCGAATAATGTTAGGCTGGTTTCTACACTGCCCAGCACATAGCTAATATCGATAGAAGCGGTTGATGCACGCTCCTCTTCAAGGTTTTCTAGCGGCGCAAGACGCGATAAACCAGCTTCATCAATGTCTTCAATAAATGGGCTTGGTGCGAAAAACCCTTGTCCGTATGCCCCCCTAATCGTCCAGTTCTGTGGGCTGTATAGCAAGGAAACCCGAGGGCTTACTTGTGTACCATATTCACTATGCCAGTCAGTGCGAGCACTAAGAGACATGGAAATATCATCGCTTGCTTCATAATCAAGTTGCGAAAATAATCCCGGCACTTGATAAGCATAATCAAATTGAGCAAAAGTATCAGATTTGAACTTCTCAGATTGAAGCGCTACCCCAACAAGCCATGCCGTTTTATCAGAATACCCTGATAAGCTCGACTCGATTAACGTACTTTCGTGGCTATCATCCTCTTGAACAGCACCAAATTGATGCTCGTGGTCTTGATTCATTGCTGAACCACGGATATTTAAATTCAACACTTCCCCTAATGGTTGATCATATATAAAACCAACATCTGTTCTACGCGTGTCCTGTGTTTGAGAGAACCCGTTACCATCAGGTACAGTAGACTCACCTAAGGTACCGCCATCCCTTTGCTCTGTCATTGCCCCTAATGTAACGTAAAGGTTGGCACCATTATCGTCTTGCCAATAGAAACGAGGACGAACGCTAGCCCTTTCATAGCCAGCCATATCGATCCAACCATCGTCATCTAAGTCTTGCTTTTCTTGGTGATGAATTCCGGCAGTAACCGATGCGCTTAAGGCGCTAGTTAAAGGTGATGCAAAGTAGGAAGTCATATCTTGACCATTTTTAGAGGTCGCATTGACCAACACTTCGCCTTCATAATTATCAGTGGGAGTGCGTGAAATTAAATTGATCACCCCACCAAGTGCAGAGCCACCATAAAGAGAAGAGGCAGACCCTTTAATTATTTCAACATTTGCAAGGTCTGTAGGAAGAATTTGCATCAAACCTATTGAAGCTGTTTGACCACCATATAAAGGTAAACCATCACTTAACAGTTGCGTATAACGTCCGTACATTCCTTGCAGTCGGATGTTGGAACTCCCTAACGCAGGCGATGTCGTTTGTACTCTAACACCACCTGTTTCAGCCACTAACATAGAGATATTACCCGGACGCATAAGTGCTTTTTCTTGTATTTCTTCGCCATTAATCATTTCGGTTCGTGTTGCCGATTCAATGACAATACGACCTAAACGAGAAGCACTTACTTGAATTTTTTCAATCTTGTTATCAACATGCTCATGATTGTCTTCATGTTCATTTTTATTATTATTATTATTTTCACTCGCGTATGCAAACGCAGGCATTAACAGTATTGCTAGTGTTGTTCTTAATGACTTTTTAAACATTTTTTACCTCAGATATTACTTGGTACTTGCTCTAGCATTAATTAGCACAATAGCGCTGATTAACTTGAAAAGTTGTAGACAATTTTTGGTGTTTTTAAATTTCTATAAGGTAAAAATAGGAGGGCGATAGAGCAAAGTACCGATATATATAGGTTGCTTAGGCTGTGGTATATAAGCAACGTCAGTTAAAGTGGCTGTTTTCGTTGCATCAACGTCAGTATTAAAATAGACAAATGATGAACACGCATTGGCAATGCAAGTACAATCCATATTACAACATTCAATACCACAGCAATCTTCTGAGCTGTTGTTATTAAGTAAGTTCGAATCGTTATAATTTACTGGTTCACTGATGTTGGGGGAAAGAGAGTCTACTAAAGTTTCACAAGGCATAGCAGTATTAAAGGCGACTGCTTGCCCAGTAAAGGCAACAAGCATCAAAGCTATAACTAACACTTTTGAAAAAACTTTATACATATAAACCCCTAAATACAATTTGCGCGGCATTATAAAAGTTTCTTCGTGATATGTGAACCAACATAAATCAGTTTATGTTGGTTGGCTGTTACATGTTGACAATAAGCTTACTAGCCGGCTCTCAATTATTGTGCTTAGTTTGTCAGAGACGTTGCGGTTAAATAATTAACTAAAAAAGATATAGTTGCCCTATAACGGTCTTTACACGTTAGCGCATTAACGTCAATTTAACTGATAAAGTCAGTACAAGTATTGTAGCGCTATGCCCCTTTTTTGCTTTAGAAAGTTACCGAGTAGTTTGACTATTGTTAAGCAGTATTTCACTTCAATAACGCCAAAAAAAATGATAACGAAACGTTATCATTATCATAATTATTGATTGTTTTTAATTATGTGACATTAGGCGTAGTATTACCTCATCGAACGAAGTACGAACTAATCAATATAATTTTGGAGTAAGTTATGAAAATGAATCACGTAGGTCTCATGGTTGGCGATATGGATAAAGCGGTTGAATTTTACACTAAAGCGCTTGGTCTAAAAATTGTAATGAATAACACGAAGGTAAAAGAAGAGCGTGAAACTGCCATAGGAAAAATGTGTGTGGCTGTTTTTGGTGAGGGCTTTAAAGGCTTTAATATTGCACATTTAGTAACAACTGACGGCATTGGTGTTGAAATGTTTGAAATGAAAGAGCGCCAAGAACGTCACGATGTTGATTTCTCACGCCTAGGTATCTTCCATTTCTGTCTTCAAACAGACGACTTCGAAGGTGCTATGGCACGTACTGAACAATATGGCGGCAAAGTGCGTATGGACATCCATCGCTACCACCCAGAAGACGACAGCAAACTAGCCCAAATGGTTTACTTAGAAGACCCTTTTGGTAATTTGTTCGAGCTTTACTCGCACTCTTATGAAGAAACTTACGCTTCTGATTACGAGTAATATATTTAACGTAAAACGCGTTATTTGAAGGCTACCTAAGGGTGGCCTTTTTTGTGCCTGGTTGTCGAAAAATAATATTTTTGTCTTTACTTGTGAAGGTATCTATAAAATATACCAAGTTACTTTGTACCCTTTTAGATAAAGATAAATAACCGACACTATCGATAAAATACGAACGATACGTATAAAATTCGAATATCAATAAAGAGATAATAAGACTAGATTCAAAATAGTATTTTGTATGAACGATTTGATTATCTCTTTAGCATATCATCTATGCGACGACTTATTTAAAGTCTCAACCATAAATAGCTAAATATATACATTAATAAATAGCGACAGTAAACCCTATTCAGATGTTAATACTTAGGCTTAAAAAATACTAAGTTAATATTAAGAGAATTTAAAGAGCTTCAAAACTAGGTGTTGCATCGAGGGTACTTACTTTAATTATTAACGATAACAGGACTTTTCGCTTTCATTAGACAGTTTGTCATTCAAAAAATCAGTTTCCTTAAATTTAACAGGTAAAACGACGCTTTCACGTAAGAGGCGAATTTTCACTGATTTAGAATTTTTAAGAACCAAATGTTACTGATAATGATATTGATTCGCATTAACATTAGTGTTAATGTTACCGCAATAAAAAAAGCATCATATAAATTTATATTATTTATAACTTAAAGGTCTCTCATGAAAACGAACATAAAAGCTCTTGTGCTAACAATAGCAGCATCCTTAACTTTGTCAGCATGTGGTGGTTCAAGCACTAACGAAGCAAGCCCTGAACCTGTTGCGCCAGCTAACACCGCCCCAACAGGTGTTGCAGTTAGCAATATTACTGTAGACGAAAATTCTGCAGGCGCAGTCATTGGAACATTGTCAGCAACTGATGCAAACTCAGGTGATACATTTACCTTCACAACTGATAACGAACTGTTTGCTATTACTGGCGATGAATTAAGTTTAAAAACTGACGCTATGGCTAACTTTGAAAATGCTGAATCTTTGGCTACCAATATCACAGTTACAGATAGTGGAGGCCTTTCATTTTCGAAAGAAGTCACTATTACTGTTAATGACTTATTGGATACTTATAAATTTGAAAGTAAATTAATTACAGATGAATCAAGTGTTGGTTATACGGGGCAAATTGCTCGTCATGCGTTAATTTCTGAATTAACCAGTTATATTGGTGGTGAACTACAAGCCGATATAGACGCAAATGTATTTGCAGATAAAGCAGCGGTACTTGCTAAGTTAAACTCATATTTTCGTACCACGAGTAATCAATATGAAAACAACTTTTCGTTGAACTTCTTGGTTGATACCAAACAACCATTTATTACCAATATCTCTTCAAGTGCTAAAAACTTAGTTGGTAAAATAGCAGGTAATGATGCAAGCCGTATGCGCAAAGACTGGACTGATGGTACTAGTTTTGTTGGCGCGGGCGCTAACATGACGCCAGAAGACTTAGTTGACACTTATTTTGATCAATTGGCTGATAACGCGGTTGATGCTAATATTCGCCTCGATGAAGCAACAAATAGTCCTATCACTAAAGTTTATGTCAATACTGATGGAACTGACTTAAAACAACTCCTTCAAAAATTCTTATTGATGAGCATCACCTACTCTCAAGCTACTGATGATTATTTAGATGAAGGCTTAGCCATAGACAATATTGATCCCCGTGGTACTGGTAAAGCAGATACTGCCCTTGAACATGGTTTTGATGAAGGTTTTGGTTACTTTGGCGCGGCTCGTAATTATTTAGAATATACCGATAAAGAGATTGCTGGGAAAGTTAAGGCTGACGATGCAACCACAGGTCGTATTGATTGGAATGGTAAACATGACACTGACGGTGATGGTCTATTTGATTTAACGTCAGAAGTAAATTTAGGTAGCTCTGCTAATGCAGCTAAACGTGATATTGGCTCTGCAAGTAATACTAATCCAACGAATTTTACTAAAGACGCCATGGAAGCCTTTTTAGCGGCTCGTAAAATCATTAATGATAATGTAGGTTCTGTATTTACAGCTGAGCAAACAACAGCACTTGAAGCACAACGTGATATCGTTGTTAATGCATGGGAAAAAGCCATTGCTGCTACGGTTATTCATTATATTAATGACCTACGTTCAGATTTAGATAAATCTGGCGATGATTATAACTATGAAGACGTAGCTAAGCATTGGTCTGAAATGAAAGGTTTTGCATTAGGCTTACAATTTAATCCTCATTCACCGATCACTGATGCTCAGTTTGCTGAGATTCATGTTCACTTTGGACAAAAACCAGTATTGCTCCCATTTGGCTCTGCTGATAAAACGGCTGTAACGACTTACATTGCTGACTTAGAAAAAGCGCGTGATATATTGCAAGAAGCATTGGCCTTAGATGCTGACAACGTTGCTAATTGGTAGTTAGTCATTAGTAATATTTTAAGTTAAAACCAAACCAAGCCTTAAGTTGTTTCGTATAAAGGCTTGGTTATTATTTATTTGTGAATAATTTGTATAGGCTATTCACAAATAAAGAATTATCAGTATCTATAACATTCATATTTGCATTATAGGGTTAAAAAATGTCAGTTAACATTAGTCACACCGCAATCTCTATAGCCGTCGTTGCGGCTTTATTAGTGAGTGCTTGTGGGGAAAGTACGAGTAGCAGCAGTGGTGAAAACTTTGGTACCACTTCAGTCCCTACGCCAACCCCCTCCCCCCCTACGCCAAATCCCGGCAGTAACTTTACTCAGCAAGCGTTACTTGAAAACATTACTGATAATATAATCACGCCTATTTTTGAACAATTTTCAACAGTATCAGCAGCACAAATTCCAGTGATAGCAGCCTATTGTAAAATGGAAACAGATGCAGCTTTGGGTAATGCAACAACCGTTCAAGTTAACGCTATGCGTGATAATGCAAAGACAGCATGGCGAAACACCATGAATGTATGGCAACAAGCAGAGGTAATGAAAGTTGGTCCTTTGGTTGATAATGAGGGATTATTACGGGATAAAATTTATTCTTGGCCTGTAGTCAATTCATGCTCTGTTGATTTTGAAGTGGTAAATTTTAAAGCTGGAATTGTCAATGGACAGCCATTTAATATTGCTAAACGTACCCCTTCACGACGTGGTTTAGCCGCTATAGAATATTTATTGTTTAACGAACAACTTAATCATAGTTGCACTACGAGTACTCAGCCTGAAAATTGGGACAATCAAACAGATGAATATCGTAAGGTCGCGCGATGTGAATTTGCGGTTGAAGCTGCTCGCGATGTTAATAATAGTGCTAAAGAATTAATAACAGCCTGGTCTGGCGACAATGGTTTTGCAAGTGCACTTAAAGCAGCGGGTAGTATAGGCAGCGAATTTAGCACTGAACTAAAAGCGATTAATCTTATCAGTGATGGTTTATTTTATTTAGAAACATTCACCAAAGATGGCAAGTTAGCCACCCCATTGGGGCTTCAGGCTAATAGCTGTGGATCACAAGCCTGTCCTGACGTTGTAGAATCAGTATATGCACATCACTCTATTACTAATATTGAAAACAACTTATTGGCATTTCAAAAACTTTTAACTGGTAAGACTGGTACTGGTTTTACTCATTATTTGATTGATGTTGGCGATCAAGATACAGCAGATTCAATGTCTACAGACGTTCAACTAGCCATTGATGGTGTGCAAAACTATCAAAATAGTTTGGCTGAAGCTCTTGTTAATAATGAAGCACAAGTAACACAAACGCATGCCAATGTTAAAGAAGTCACTGATAAACTCAAAATAGATTTTATTACCAGTTTATCGCTTGAATTACCCGCGACATCCGCAGGAGATAACGATTAATGAAGATTAACAAGCATAAATATATTGCTGTTGTTTTTGCCTTTGCCTTTCATCCTAATGTTAGTGCTGACGACGGTACTAGCGATACACCTTCTGAATACACTGAACGTGTTCAAATTATTGGTCATAATGATAAATTGCGTACTGAAGCTGGTGCCGCTACGTTAATTGGTGAAGTTGAATTAGAAAAATTTAAGTTTGATGATATTAACCGTGTTTTATATAGCGTACCTGGCGTTAATATTCGTGAAGAAGATGGTTATGGTTTAAGACCTAATATAGGTTTTCGTGGTGCGACACCGGAACGCAGTAAAAAAATCACCATCATGGAAGATGGTGTACTAATCGGTCCTGCCCCCTATTCTGCACCCGCAGCATATTACTTTCCAATGATCAGCAAAATGACTGCCCTAGAAGTATTTAAAGGCCCTTCTGCAATTAAGTATGGACCCAATACTGTAGCGGGTGCATTGAATATGACAACGCGCCAAGTACCTAAGAGCAAAGAAGGTGCTATAGACCTTGCCTTTGGATCTGATGGGTATGCTAAAACGAAAGCTTACTTTGGTACCACTAATGGCAATTTTGGCTATTTAATTGATGCGGTGCATATCGAAGCGGATGGTTTTAAAGCGTTAGACGGTGGTGGTGATACCGGATTTGATAAAAATGATATTATGACTAAATTTCAATATAATTTTTCTAATAGCCAATATAATCAAATTGTTGAAATGAAGCTAGCCCATGCTAATGAAAAATCAAATGAAACCTACTTAGGGTTAACTGACGCTGATTTCAAGCAAAATGCTAATCGACGTTATGTAGCCAGCCAAAAAGATTTAATGGACTGGGAGCATCAACAAGTTCAGTTCACACATTTTATTGGTAATGACAATTTTGATGTGACAACTCGCTTGTACCGTAACGATTTCGAGCGTTCTTGGAATAAAGTTAACGGTTTTAAAGCAGGGGCGGTAGTCACTGATTTACAAGATATTTTAACGAATCCTGAAACAGATGCTAATGCACCTTTTTATCAAGTGTTAACGGGGCAAAGAGACACCGAAAGAGAATATGAAAAGATTATATTAGGTGATAACCAACGAGAATATTATTCGCAAGGTATTCAATCTGAGTTATATGTTTACCATACACTTTTCGATGTAAAACATGTGCTTAATGTTGGCTTTAGGTTCCATCAAGATCAAATCAAGCGACATCACACTACTGATGCGTATACAATGACCTCGGCTGAACTACTGAGTGATGGTAGCGCCACACTTGCTGGAGATACAAATAGAGAAAAAACCGATGCTATTTCTGTTTTTTTCAAAGATACCATGACGTTAGGTGCATTGGATTTAACCTTTGGCCTACGTGGTGAATTTCTTGATGCCAGTTACCAAAATGAAGCACTAGGTAAAGAAGGTGAATGGCAAAAGAAAAGCACTGATATTTGGTTACCAAGTTTAAGTGGGTTTTACACATTGTCTGAACATTCAGGGCTGTTTTTTGGTGTTCATGAAGGTTTTGTGCCGACGAGTCCAAAAGAGCCAACCAGTGTTAAAATTGAAAATAGCATTAATTATGAGTTAGGTGCTCGTTATCATGACGAGAGTAGCCAACTTGAAGCGGTTATATTTTACAATGATATAGAAAATTTAAAAGAAAGCTGCTCTTTTTCAACTGCCTCGCTTTGTCAAGATAATACTGATGGCGAGTTCAACAGTGGTAAAGCAAATGTTATAGGCCTTGAATTAAGTGCAAAACACACCTATGAGCTATCGGCGGACTATGACTTACCTGTATTGTTGAGTTACACCTATACTAAAGGCGAGTTTGATAGTGCATTTAGCTCTGACTTTAGTATGTGGGGAGACGTTAAGGTTGGAGATACTTTACCGTATTTACCTGAAAATCAATTAACACTTGATATTGGTTTAACGGCTAATAATTGGCAAGTTAATTTAATTACCCGCTACATTGGTGAAATGAGAGAAGCATCAGGTGAAAATGTTCTGCTGTCTGGCGTAACAACACAAGCACTAACCATCGTTGATATGGCTGCAAGTTATGAACTAGGAGATATGGGCAGTATCTATCTTAAACTTGATAACTTACTCGATAATCAAGAAATAGTTAGTCGACGCCCTTATGGAGCTCGCCCTAGTAAACCTAGATCTGCTTCTATTGGCTATCAATATAGCTTCTAATTAGCGTTAATCGTGTTTAAATTTAAATAAGAACGTTAAGTGTCATACTTATCGTTTTTATTTCTAACCTTATTACGAAAAGTTATTTATATTTATGGACTTTCTTAGCGCAAACTTTAAAGAATTAGCCCTTTATATCCTAGATCCTAACCAACGCTTATTTTGGGGCTATCTTTTATCGGCACTACTATTTGCCAGTGCAGTGTATTTTATTAACCTAAAAAAGGTAATTAAGTCAGGTCCAACGCAAGAGAAGCAACCAGGGTTCATAGCCTTTTTATTTCCTAGGAAGGTTTTTTTAGCCCGATCAGCTTTAAACGATTATGCCTTGCTTATTGTAAACAAACTTTTTAAGGCCGCATTATTTCCTTTTGTTGTTTTAACTATGGTGCCTATTGCATTAGCTATCTCATCGGCAATAGAATGGGTCTTTGGGCCCATGACACCCCTTACCCTATCATCGGCCAGCATTATGGCTGTTTTTACCCTACTGTTGTTTATTTTTGATGATTTCACTCGTTTCTTATTGCATTACTGTTTACACAAAAGCCATTATCTGTGGGAGTTTCATAAAGTTCATCATTCCGCAACCGTGCTAACACCCTTTACTATCTATCGCTCACACCCTATTGAAAATTATTTCTATGCTTGTCGTATGGCATTAACTCAAGGCTTTGTGGTTGGCTTATGCTATTACTTATTTGGACCCACATTAAAAATGATTGATATAATTGGTGCCAATATTTTTGTTTTTGCGTTTAATATTATGGGCTCGAACCTCCGTCATAGCCATATCAGGATAAGTTGGGGAGATAAAATCGAAGGGTTATTTTTAAGCCCTGCACAGCATCAAATTCACCACAGTGATAACGTTAAGCATTTTGATAAAAACTTTGGTACGGTATTATCCCTTTGGGATCGCTTGTTCAACTGTTTTATGCATGCGTCTGAGGTTGGTTCGTTGTCTTTTGGCATAGGTAAAGAAGGTGAATTACATAGGTCGCTAATGGGTATTTATTTACAACCTTTTATTAACGTATATAGAAAATTACGTTTTCGTTTTCGTTTTTTTTAGTATATTAATGTTATTCAATTCAAATTATTTGCCCTATATTTTTTAGTTATAGTGGTTAGTGGAAATAACATATACCCAGTCTACTGATTTCCTAAGAGAACAAGACTCTTAGAGCAGTAATCTAAACAAGAATTATTCTCAAATAGATTGACAAATTATAATGTTTTCTTTAATCTTGCCAGCCTATAAATACTGTCGACAGAGACTGGCATAACGTTGTCAGGGTAATATAATGCAAAATATAGCGTCCATCCGAAAAAATTTATTCCTAATTTTTACTAGCTTTTTACTTATTTCATCATCTTTACAAGCTAGTGATGAGGTGAATGTGTATTCCTACCGCCAAGAGTTTTTAGTTAAGCCTTTATTTGACATTTTTACAAAAAGAACGGGGATTAAAGTCAATGTTATTTTTGCTAAAAAAGGCATGGCGGAACGTCTCGCCCGAGAAGGTAAATATAGCCCCGCGGATATATTGTTAACGACGGATATTAGTCGGCTCATTGAATTACATGACCGTGATCTACTTCAAGCTTATAGCTCTAAAACGTTACTTGATGTAATTCCTAGTCAATATCGTGCTACAGACAATACGTGGTATGCACTTACAACACGTGTTCGTAATATTTATTCAGCTAAACGTTTGGGTGCTATCAATATCAATTATGAAGATTTAGCTGACACTAAATATAAAGGAAGAATATGCACTCGAAGCGGTAAACATTCATATAATATTGCACTCGTTGCCTCTATGATTGCTGCTCATGGTAAAACAGAGACCCTCACTTGGTTAGAAAAGTTTAAAGTTAACTTGGCCCGCAAACCTCAGGGTAATGACCGTGGTCAAGTACAAGCAATTCATCAAAACTTATGTGATATAGCGTTAGGTAATAGTTACTATTTTGGCAAAATGTTGGTTGATGAAAAGCAGAAGTTATGGGCTGATTCGGTATACATTAATTTCCCCAATCAAAATAACCGGGGTGCTCATGTGAATATATCAGGAATGGGCATGGCAAAATATGCTCCTAATCATGACAATGCTAAAGCTTTAATGGAATTCTTGGTGTCAAAAGAAGCACAGAAGCTTTATGCTGAAACGAATATGGAATATCCAGTGAGAGCTGATGTAATGCCATCTGATTTAGTTGCCTCATGGGGTAAGTTTAAAGCAGATTCATTGTCGTTAGAATCGATCGCAAAGTATAGAAAAGAAGCGCTTAAACTTATAGATAAAGCTAAATTTGATTTATAAAGGATGATGATTATTTCTTGATAGCCCCATTAAAAAATAATATCTGGCGAAGTGCCTGCTGGCTCATAGTATTTTTACTCATAACACCGGTAGTAGTTATGGTATTAGCCAGCTTTAGTTCGTCAAGTGATTTATTTTCTCATCTTTGGCAAACAGTCTTACCTGACTATATTACTAACACACTAGTACTAGGCGTGTTGGTCGTTTTTTTGTCTTTAATTTTTGGTACTTTGAGTGCGGCTTTCATTGTTCATACCAACGTTTTGGGTAAAAATTTTCTGAGATGGTTACTTTTATTGCCCTTAGCAATGCCCGCCTATTTAGTTGCTTATCTTTATACTGATCTGTTTGATTACGCAGGACCCGTTCAGCGCGCGTTACGTAGTTGGTTTAATTGGCAGTCGCCGAGTGATTATTGGTTTTTTGATATACGTACTTTACCTGGAGCTTCCATTGTAATTTCGTTAGTGTTGTTTCCTTATGTTTATATGTTAACGCGTACTGCACTTGAGCAACAAGATCAAAACTTGTTAAGGGCCGGACGTTTATTAGGGTTGTCAGCAAAACAAAGCTTTTTAAAAGTTGCCTTACCGCTGGCACGGCCAGCAATAGCGATATCAGCGAGTTTAGTCCTTATGGAAACCTTAGCTGACTTTGCCACGGTAAATTATTTTGCGGTAAATACACTGACTACAGCTATATATGATACTTGGCTGGGCTATGGTGACTTAGCAACAGCAAATGCTTTAGCCAGTATATTAATGCTGATAATTCTGTTTGTGGTTGTTGGTGAACAACGTGCAAGAGCCGGTCAAAATCATCAATCAAATAGGCCTAATCAGCATATTGAAATTATTACATTATCATTCTTTCAACAACTACTCATTAGCGGTTTTTGTTGGACATTGGTTTTAGCGGGTTTTCTTTTACCTTTCGCTTTGCTTGTTATTATGGCAGTTGAATACAGCAGTATGGCTCAGCTAGCAAATTTAATTTCACCAAGCCTTAACAGTATTGAAGTGTCATTTTATGCCGCAACTATTGCCACTTTATTTGCACTGTTATGTAGTTTATATCGGCGATTAAGCTTTGATAAATGGCGAATACTTCCTTCAAGTTTATCAGGAATAGGTTATGCAGTACCTGGAACAGTTTTAGCAATGGCATTATTGGCTAGTTTTGGACCCCTTGATCATTTTATTAATGATATAGCAAGGTATCTTCAGCTTAAAGAACCCGGTTTAGTCTTGTCTGGCACTATTTTTGCTGTCGTATTTGCCTTTGTGGTTCGTTTTTCAGCGATTGCTAATGGAACAATATCTAGTGGTATCAAACAGATACCTAATTCTATTGATTTTGCTCCTGCAAGTTTGGGGGTAGGCTTAGGTCAAATGTTAAAAAAGGTACACCTGCCAATACTGAGGCCTTCTATTTTTGTAGCATGGTTACTCGTATTTGTTGAATCAATGAAAGAACTATCCGCCGTATTATTACTAAGGCCCTTTAATTTTGATACATTGAGTATACAAATTTATCAATTAATATCAGACGAAATGCTTGAGCAAGGAGCCTTGAGTGCTATTTTAATTGTTTTATTAGGCCTATTACCTATTATTTGGCTCAACAGAAGTAAGGAGTTATCGTAAATGGTCGAAAATGAATTATTAAGCGTTAAGCAACTTTCGGTTAAATTACAGAATAAAGTCATATTGTTAGACACCCACTTAACACTAAACTTTGGTGATATTCTTGGATTAGTAGGACCAAGTGGTTGTGGAAAAACCACATTGCTTAATACTATCGCGGGCTTTAATTCACCCAGTACGGGTGAGTTAAACATAAAGCGTAATAATTCAAGTAGTACTCATTTAATCGTTGAAGAAGATGTTCTCACTATCACGCCATTTAAGCATGTAGTTCCTGAACATCGTAATATCGGTATGATCTTTCAAGATTATGCATTGTTCCCTCATTTATCAGTTGAAAAAAACATCTGCTTTGGAATTAATAAACTGCCAAAAAGTGAACAGAAATTTCGAATGACTGATTTGCTCAACTTACTTAAGTTAACAGGTTTAGAAGCAAGATTTCCACATCAGTTGTCCGGTGGACAACAACAAAGAGTTGCTATTGCTAGAGCATTAGCACCTCAGCCTACCTTATTATTACTTGATGAGCCTTTTTCAAATATTGATGCACGTTTACGCAATGAATTAATGTTAGAAATGCGCCAAATTTTAAAGCAGTTAAAAATGAGTGCTATATTTGTGACTCATAACAAAGACGAAGTCTTTACTTTTGCTGATAAAATTGCAGTAATGCATCAGGGAAGTATCCTTCAAATAGGTAGACCTGCCGATGTTTGTCACTCACCAAACAGCTGGCAAGTTGCTGATTTTTTGCAATTAGGTAGCTGGATACCTGTAAAGGCGATAAATGGCCAATTTCAATCAGCTGTTGGAGAATTACCATCAACTGAAGATCTTTTTTTAAAAGAAAATATGATTACCTACAAAGGGGGTCCTCAAAAACTACAATTGTTATTGAAGTCACAAGCTATTGTGTATTGTGAAGACGGGTTTGAGAAAAATAATGTCAAAGTTGATAATATCTCTATCACTGAACATGGATTTCACTATTTACTGAGTAGTATTGATAAAGACCTATCTTTATCATTTGAACAGTTGAGCTTTTATAGCAATTGTTTATTCGCGTTGGGCCAAAAAATAGCGATAAAAATCAAGAGCCACAACTATCAAGTTTTTAATAGTTATGATGATATTTTAGGGTAACTATAAACGGGATTTCTATCAAAATAACGTTAAATCTTAAGGTTATGTTGCAACCATGAAGTGTAAAAATTCTTTTAACTCACACTTAAGTTTATTTTAAAGCGATGATAAGAAATAGTGGAAATCGTTAGGATCGCTATTTCAATAAAAATCAGAAGTAAAAATCATCTACTTTTGGTGATTATAAGTCATAAGCTAACCGCCAATTTTTCGGTAACTCTCTCGCATGAGCAAAGGTTCACGGTATTTTTTGCTCGCACCAATAGCCTTATATCTGTTAATTTATAAAAAGGTTCTCACATTTATTTTTCTAAGGCTACATCATCAAAATTTGGCCGCTTGAAAGTAGGTAGTATTCGATATAAATATATAACAACAAAACACAGCAGTGATGCGGTCATGAATAACCAAAAGCCTCCAAAATGATCTAATACAAAACCACCTAACAATGGAGCTATAGCGAAGCCTAAAGAATAAAATGATGCTGCACCAAAGTATGCGCCGCGTAAATGTGCTGGAGCTAAACGGTCAATATGAACATTCATGGTAGGGAATAATATCGCTTCGGCTAAACTCATCACTAATACTGCGCCAATCCATCCCCAGGTAAAGTCGAGTGGGTTTACTGCAAACCAAAGTTGCGAAGCGGCAAGTAACAGTAAACCAATTTGAATACGACTTTCTAAGGCCATCGAAGCCATCATTTTCAACAAAAAAAACTCAGAGCAAATAATTAACAGTGAATTGGCAACAATCATCGATGAAATAAGCAAAATAAGATCAGGCACTTCAGCGCGAGTTAAATATTGAATCAACGAAGAGTCCATTTGTGCATTAATAAACATACACAAAATATTAGCCACAATGAGGCATTGTAATAACTTGTCTTGCTCTAAGATGCTAACAGTAGTTTATTGATTACTCTACTGTCATTATTATTTGTTTCTTTGGATTTTTAAAGGCAAAGGAAGAACAAAAACTTAATTTGCTCTATACTTGGCTTATTAACTCTTGTTAAATAAGTTAGATATTTGATGAATGTAAAGTATCTCTGGATCATTATATTTTTGCTCGGTAATACCTCATCAAGTATTGCCGAACAGCTTGTTGTCACCGAAATATTGCCACCTTACCAGTTCTACCAAGAAAGTAGTGTGCTAAGCGGCTTTTCAGTTGAAGTTATGGAAGAAATATTCAAAGTTACCGGTGATAATATTGATTTGCAAATACTGCCTTGGGCACGTGCTTACAGAACAGCCTTAAACCAACCTAATACACTTATTTTTTCACTCTCTCGTACCTTATCTCGGGAAAATTTATTCATTTGGGGTGGGAAATTAACGAAAGAAGATGTTTACGCTTGGGGCTTAAAAGAAAACTTCCAAACATCAATGACTGATATTCAACAACTCAAAAAATACAAAATAGCCGTAGCAAATTCATCAAGTACCGCACAATACTTTCAGCGACATGAATACCCCTATCTTCATGTACTTGGTTCACCAGAGCAAAGCTTACAAATGCTATATCTTAATAGGGTTGACATTATTACGGGTACAAAGAACACCTTAAAAGTACGAGCAAGTAAATTAAATTTAGATATCAGTAACCTAAAAGTAATTATGCCTATATCAGTCATTAATCATGATTTATATTTTGCTTTTAGTCTTAACAGTGATGAAAAAATTGTCAGTAAATATATAGATGCTTATCATCAAATTAAAAGCAGTGGCATTTTAGATAAGCTCAAAAGTAAATGGCATGTGCTTTAAATTCAATAAATAACAATCAGAGCACTTTACTTTCTTGACTAAAATCAATATAACAAATACAAATTTAATCCCTTACTCATTAACGACAGATATAATGACTCAAAATCAGTTAGTCGCCCAAAAAACAGTAGTCCCCTTAAAGTCAGTTCCAGCAAATTCTCAAACGATCGGTGTTTTCGACTCTGGTATTGGTGGTTTGTCGATTGCGAAATGTATTCATCAAAACTTACCACATGAAAATATTATTTATGTTGCGGATAGCCAATTTGCTCCTTATGGTGATAAATCGACAGCAAATATTACTGAACGGGTAAATAAAATTGCAGATTGGTTAATTGACCAGCAAGTAAAAGCAATTGTTGTTGCCTGTAATACTGCAACGGTTAGCGCTATTGATCAGCTACGTTTACGCGTTTCAATTCCAATCATAGGGGTTGAGCCCGCAATTAAACCCGCCGCAATTCACAGTAAAACCAAAAGAATAGCTTTATTAGTAACAGAAGCAACCGCTGTAAATACGCGTTTTTTATCATTAGTAAATAAGCATAAGAATGGCGCTGAAATTTATATCCAACCTTGTGCCGGATTAGTAGAACTTATTGAGCAAGGTCTTTATGAGAGTGAACAGTGCCGTAAAAGACTAAATGCCTTTTTAGGACCACTTCTGCAAAGTAATATAGATACCCTCGTATTAGGATGTACTCATTACCCTTTTGTTCGTCAACTTATACAAGATATTGTCGGTGATAAAATTACCATTATGGAAACTGCTCAACCGGTAACTGAGCAGCTTGCCAGCCAACTTGAAATTAAGGGGTTACTGGCAAGTCATGAACAGATTTCCCAGCAACATTTTTTTAGCTCAAAGATATCACCGGAACAAGCACAGTTAATGTCAGTGCTCTTTGGTAAAAATATCCCGCTACAACAACTCCCTGCTCTTTAAATAAGCAATTTACAGTTATTTTTGGCCGTTTAGCCTTCTAGGCGTAAAATAACTAGAAAATAGTTAATCTTGCAGTTAGAATAACTTTAATAAAAAAATATCTTAAACTATTAAATTTTTCCTGAGGTTTTATGTCTACTCAATTTTTCACTTCTGAATCAGTTTCTGAAGGTCATCCAGATAAAATCGCCGATCAAATTTCTGATGCTGTACTTGATGCAATTATCGCTAAAGATAAAAATGCTCGTGTTGCTTGTGAAACGATGGTGAAAACTGGCGTAGCAATTATCTCAGGTGAAGTATCCACCACCGCATGGGTTGATTTAGAAACGATTACTCGTAATGTTATTAGTAATATTGGTTACACTTCATCTGACGTAGGTTTTGATGGTGAAACCTGTGGCATTATGAATTTAATTGGCCAACAGTCCCCTGAAATTGCACAAGGTGTTGACCGAGTAAAACCAGAAGATCAAGGTGCTGGTGACCAAGGACTGATGTTTGGTTATGCAACCAATGAAACTGAAACATTAATGCCTGCACCTATATTTTATTCTCATCGTTTGGTAGAGCGTCAAGCAGAGGTGCGTAAGTCAGGTGTCTTACCTTGGTTACGTCCTGATGCAAAGTCTCAAGTTACTTTTATTTATGAAGATAATAAACCCGTAGCAATTGACGCTGTTGTTTTATCAACTCAACATAACCCAGAGATTTCTCAAGAAGATTTACACGAAGCTGTGATGGAAAACATTATCAAAGCGGTTTTACCCGCTGAGTTATTAACTAAAGACACTAAATATTTTATTAATCCTACAGGTCGTTTTGTTATTGGTGGCCCCGTTGGTGACTGTGGTTTAACCGGTCGTAAAATTATTGTTGATACCTATGGCGGCATGGCTCGTCATGGTGGTGGTGCCTTCTCAGGTAAAGATCCATCAAAAGTTGACCGCAGTGCCGCTTATGCAGGGCGCTATGTTGCAAAAAACATTGTTGCTGCCGGTTTAGCTGACCGTTGTGAAATTCAAATCTCTTATGCCATTGGTATTGCTGAGCCAACATCTATTTCAATTGAAACCTTTGGTACCGGTAAAGTATCAGAAGCAACGTTGATTGAGTTAGTTAGAGAGCATTTTGATTTACGACCTTACGGCATTACTAAGATGCTTGATTTATTACACCCTATGTACCAAATGACAGCCGCTTACGGACATTTTGGTCGTGAACCTGTTGAAGTAACAGTCGGCAATGATACTTTTACCGCCTTTACTTGGGAAAGAACCGATAAAGCCGACACGCTTCGTAAAGCCGCTGGGTTTTAATTTTTAACGTTTTAACATCACCGTTCCTACTAAACATAAAAAGCGACTCAATAAGTCGCTTTTTTATTGCAATAAAACCATTAACATTGCGAATAATACTCTTTCACCTAGCTGACTTGGGAAAGAACTGATAAAGCCAACACGCTTCGTAAAGCCACAGGGTTTTAATTTTTAACGTTTCAACAACATCGTTCCACCTGAACATAAAAAAAGCGACTCAATAAGTCGCTTTTTTTATTGGAAAAATATGAGGTTAATTTATGACTATTTAGCCGACTGCGCTTTTTTACTGGCTACTTTTTCTTTACGTCGTTGCTCAATAACATCTTGAACATGTCCACCAATGTGTTTTTCACCACGTTGGCTGGCTAAATTAATTTGGCGTTCGCGCTCAGCAAAGCCACTACGTTGTTCGTCAGTATATTTATCATAACAACGATGACAACTGACGCCTTTTACATAATGCTCACTTTGCTTTTCTTGTTCGGTTATCGGGTAACGACAAGCAAAGCATTGATCGTACTGCCCTTGCTCTAAGCCATGCCCTACTGCAACACGGCCATCAAAAACAAAACATTCACCTTGCCACATTGAATTCTCTTGCTCAACTTCCTCTAAATATTTAAGCACGCCACCTTCAAGATGATAAACATCTTCAAAGCCTTGCTCTTTTAAGTAAGCGGTTGATTTTTCGCAGCGAATACCACCAGTACAATACATCGCTACTTTTTTATGTTTGTTCTTGTCTAAGTGCTGTGCAACATATTCTGGAAATTCACGAAAGGTTTCAGTCTTAGGGTTTATTGCGTTCTTGAAGGTGCCTATTTCAATTTCATAATCGTTACGTGTATCAATCAATAAAACTTCAGGATCGGCAATAAGTGCATTCCACTCTTTAGGTTTTACATAAGTACCAACGGTCAGTAATGGGTCAATTCCTTCAACGCCCATAGTCACAATTTCTTTTTTTAATTTTACTTTACTGCGTTGAAAAGGATTCTCGTCAGCGTATGAATATTTATGAGAAAAATTCATTAAACGCTCATCTGTTTCTAAATGCGCTAAGAGCTTATCAATACTGCTTTGTGTACCAGCGACGGTACCGTTAATACCTTCATTAGCAAGCAATAATGTACCTTTAACATCGTTATTTAACATAACAGACAATAATGGTTTTTTAAGTTGTTCAAAGTTTTCTAAGCGTACAAATTTGTAAAGTGCACAGACGGTGATGTTTTGCATAATAATACCCATTGAGCCAGCCAGAACGTAAATCCGGAGCTGTAGATTAATATAAAGCCAACACATCTTAACATCAGTGTAGGCCAAAAGACGCGCATTCTATCAAAAGCCTCAATTTAGATAAAGCCTCTCCTTCAATAGATTAAATGATAGAATCGCTACTTGCACAGCTCTTTAGTAACACAGCGGATAAAAAAATGACTTTTCACGGCAGTAAAAAGTCATTTGAAAATTGAGGTAACCGTTTAACTCATCATAATGGTTATTAAAGTTAACTCGTTGTTCCTTTCAATTCTTCACGCAGTCGTTGAATGACCATATAGAAATATGGCACTAACAACGTACCTAATATAGTGGCCGCTAACATACCTGAAAGTACAGTAACACCAAGGAATATTCGGCTACTGGCTCCTGCACCAGACGACATAACTAAAGGAATAACACCTAAAATAAAAGAGAGTGCAGTCATCAGTACCGCTCTAAATCTTAACTTTGCAGCGTCAAGTGCCGCTTCCATGATCGTCTTTCCTTGGGCTCTTAGCTCCATCGCAAATTCAACAATGAGAATAGCGGTTTTAGTCGATAAGCCAATCAGTAGTATTAACCCTACCTGCGCATAAATATTGTTTTCCATCCCTAAGATATAAAGTGTCAGCATTGAGCCAAATAAAGCTAAAGGCACAGCGGCGATGACAGAAAAGGGGATAGTCCAGCTTTCATATTGAGCGACTAAAAATAAGTAAACAAACAACAACGCTAAGCCAAATAAAACAGGCGCTAAATTACCCGCTTCAATTTCTTGTTTAGACTGCCCTGCCCACTCAAAAATATAGCCTTGGGGTAAGTTTCCTGCTAATTCTTCCATAATCGCTATCGCCTCACCTGATGAATGACCACTCGATGCTTGGCCAGTGATATTTGCGCTACGGTACAAATTAAAGTGTCCGATACTGGTAGGACCTAAAATAGGCTCAAGCTTAGCAAGTGTCGTTAATGGCACCATTTCACCGTCTTGGTTACGCACAAAATAGTAGCGCAAGTCAGAGGGATCTTTACGGAACTCTTTTTCAGCTTGAACGGTTACTCTGTAGGTTCGCCCAAACTGGCTGAAATCGTTAATGTACATTGACCCTAACTGCGCTTGTAACGTTATAAAAATATCCGATAAAGCAACACCTTGAGCTTTTGCTTTATCTCTATCAACCTCTAAAAAGTATTGTGGAACATTTGCGCGGTAAGTACTAAAAACGCGAGTTAATTCAGGTCGTTGATTTGCCTCATAAATAAGACCATTCATCACTTGCGCTAAATCACTAGGGCTTCGACCTTCACTGTCTTGTAGTTTAAATTCAAAACCCGAACTTGTCCCTAAGCCTGGAATAGGCGGAGGATTAAATATCATTATTTGTGCGTCTGGCATTGTCCACAGTTGCCCCATTAAACGCTGGATAACAGCACGCAGTGCTAATGCTGGCTCCGTTCTTTCTTCCCAATCTTTTAGCATGATAATACCTAAACCATTGTTCGAGCCTGCCCCACCTAATAACGAAACACCTGAGACAGTAATAACGTCAGTAACGGCTGGGTCTGCTTTTATCATTGGCGTTATTTTATCAATAAGTGCCTGTGTTCTGTTACTTGAAGCCGCATCAGGTAATTGGATATCGAGAAAAACATAACCTTGGTCTTCGCTTGGAACAAAACCCGTGGGTACCGATGTGGTTAACCACCCTGTAGCTACAAAT
The DNA here is from genome assembly GCF_014076845.1 of Colwellia sp. MB3u-41. Lineage (GTDB taxonomy): Bacteria > Pseudomonadota > Gammaproteobacteria > Enterobacterales > Alteromonadaceae > Colwellia_A. Next base: position 33,350 of record NZ_JACGUT010000073.1, on the reverse strand, counting down.
AAAACACCGACAATAATACCGACGCGAGCAGCACGTTTTAATAAGAAGTTAACGCCTGTGGTATAGCTTCCTGTCATTTTTTCAATACCCCGTTCAAAAGGCATCAGCCACTTGATCGGTTTCATATTCTCTTTACTTAATAAAACAGTACAAAGAGCTGGGCTTAACGTTAAGGCATTAATAGACGAAATGATAACGGCAAATGAGATGGTTACCGAAAATTGTTTGTACAATTCGCCAGTAATACCCGGCATAAAGGCGACAGGAACAAATACCGCTAGCAGTACTAAAGTGGTTGCAATAATTGGCCCTGAAACCTGTTCCATGGCCTTAGTCACCGCTTCTTTTATGTCGAGTTTTTCTTCTTTAAGAATGCGTTCAACGTTTTCAATAACAATAATGGCATCATCGACTACAATCCCTATTGCAAGCACTAAACCAAAGAGTGTAATGGTGTTAATGGAATATCCCATTACTAACATAAAAGCAAAGGTACCAATTAATGAAACCGGTATAGCAATAGTTGGGATCAGTGTCGCTCGCCAGTTTTGCAAAAATAAGAAAACCACGAGAATAACTAAAACTATTGCTTGAAATAAGGTCGTTTTTACTTCATCAATAGAACGTGAAATAAATTCAGTCGTATCGTATGGAATAGCATATTCAAGTCCATCAGGGAAACGTGCTGATAATTTTTCTATCTCTAACTTTACTAACCGAGCGACTTCAGTTGCGTTTGCACCAGGCAATTGATAGATAACTAAAAATGCGGTTTCATTACCATTTAAACGTGCTTGAACACCATAGTTTTGCGAACCAAGTTCTAAACGTGCAATGTCAGATAAACGGACAAAATTACCGTTAGAACGAGCTCTTACGATGGTTTGTCCAAATTCTTCAACCGTTTTTAATCGCCCTTTTGCTTGAATTGAATACTCAAACTGTTGATTTGGCAATGAAGGGCTCGCACCTAACTTCCCTGCCGCTACAATTAAATTTTGCTCTTGAAGTGCTTGTTTTACCTCGGTAACCGTAACCCCTAATGATGCCATACGGTCAGGTCGCAGCCATGCTCGCATGCTGTAAGTCATTTCCCCCATGACACTAGCTTCTGCTACGCCAGGTATACGTCCTAGTGGCTCAGTTAATGAATTGGTCGCATAGTTACTTAAGAAAAGTTGGTCGATACCTGCTTGCTTTGAAAATAAATTAATGGCCATTAACATTGAGCTAGATTTTTTCTTAACCGTTACCCCTTGTCGGGTCACTTCTGATGGCAGTGAGCTTTGGGCTAATGCCACACGATTTTGCACATTAACCTGCGCCATATCGTCATCAATACCCACCTTGAAAAATACAGTAATAGTTGCTGAACCATTATTTGAAGCTGTTGACTCGATATACATCATATCTTCAACACCATTGATTTTTTCTTCAATGGGGCGAATAACTGACTCTTCGACAACCTGAGCGCTAGCACCGGGATAAACTGCTGTTATTTGAACTTGCGGTGGTGTTATTTGTGGGTACATATTAACGGGCAATATCCCCATCGCAATGAGGCCCGCTAAAGTAATAACAATTGAGATAACAAAAGCAAACTTGGGTCGATGAATAAACGTTTTACTGATCATGGGAGTGTCCTACTTAATTAAAAGGTCAGAAATAGTACCGGTAAGCGGGTCAATGCTTTTGATAACTGGCTTGACTTCAACGCCACTTCTTACTTTTTGTAAACCTTCTATGATCACTTGTTCGTTCGCTTTAAGACCTGATTCAACGACCCACATCGCATTCATTCTTCGCCCTAAAGTAACCAAACGTTGCACAACTTTATTATCGTCGCTAACAACAAGGACAAACTTGCCTTGTTGGCTTTCTTGAACGGCAACTTGAGGGACTAGCGCCATTTGCTCTTTTTGCTTGCCTTCGATAATTAAGGTGACAAACAAGCCCGGCACAACAATACCGTCAGGGTTATTAAACTTCGCACGTAATTCAACCGTCCCCATACCCTGGTCTATCTTGGTATCGGCAAAAATAAGCAAACCTTTTTCGCCATAGGTGGTGTTGTTCGGTAAACGTAATGAAATATCAATGGATAAATCTTCAGGCTGATGCGTATTTTTTTGTAAATAAGAAATATAATCGCTTTCTTCTACTTGAAAGCTCACATAAATAGGGTCTGTTGCAGTTAATGTCGCGATGGTATTACTGCTTGGGCTCACAACGGCACCAATACTATAATTAACTTTACCAATACGCCCTGAAAATGGCGCTTTAATCACGGTATAACTTAAACTCAATTGAGCTGTTTCTAGTGTGGACTCAGCCACCTGCACCGCCGCTTTTGCTTGGGAGTTATTAGTGATTAACTTATCAAGATCAGATTGTGAAATATAGCCATCTCCTGCAACTTCACGCCCTCGTTTTAAATCTCGTGCCGCACCTTCTGCACCTGCAACTCTGCTAGCTAAATCTGCTTTTGCAGATTCTAAAGAGGCTTGATAAGCCGCAGGTTCAATATTAAGTAGTACTTGATCTTTTTCAACGATAGAACCTTCATCAAAGTGACGTGCTATTAATTCACCTTCAATGCGAGCACGTAAATCAACTTCTTTTGAGGCAACGGAACGCCCTAAAAATTCACGATAGCTACCAATTTCATTTACTTTAATTTCATAAATAGAAACGGCAGGAGCCGGCGTTTTTTGTTTAACTTGCTCAGCTTGTCCACAACTAACAACAGTCAAAGCAATAACTGACAAAAGACTCACGCGAGATAAAATAGGTTGAAAAGATGGTAGGTGTTTTGTGAACATCTATGTTCTCCGTTTAGGATGTATAAGCAGGAAACGAAAACAGCTAATAAAAATCAAGCTGCTTAAAAAGTTATTATTACATTTGATCATAGTAAATTCAGTCAAAAAAGGTAATCAAAGACTTAAAACAGGCGATGTTTATTTTAAAAAGCCGTTTTTCAGCTATTTTATAAAATGATAATTGAAATAAGTGCAAGTCGCCCTTATATTTCTTGTTAAGATAATAAAAAATAAAATAAAATGAGCAATCCTAGAATTTATCAACAACAATCCTTTTCTATTGGCGACACAGTCACCTTAAGTGAAGATGCCTTTGGCCATACCATAAGAGTTTTACGTTTAAAGAGTGGTGATTCCTTAACCCTTTTCAACGGTGAATTTAATAACGGTTTACTAGGCGATTATCAAGCTGAACTCACTGATGTGAATAAAAAAAATGCACAAGTGGTTATAACGTCGTTCACAGAGAAGCATGTAGAGTCACCGCTAAACATTCATTTAGGCCAAGGTATTTCCCGTGGCGATAGAATGGATTTTACTTTACAAAAATCGGTTGAACTTGGTGTTAATACCATAACCCCACTATTTACTGAACGTTGTGGCGTAAAGCTGACGGGTGAGCGTTTACAGAAAAAAATAGACCAATGGCAAAAAATAGTGATTGGTGCTTGTGAACAAAGTGGTCGTTGTTCGGTCCCTATTGTTATGCCAGCTGTTTATTTAGATGCATGGCTCGCTCAACAAAGTGCGTCATTAAAACTAAACTTACATCCCAAAGCGCAATATTCCATCATGAATTTGCCAGAAAAAAATATAACCGACTCAAAGCAGCGTGTACGGTTACTTATTGGCCCTGAAGGCGGCTTAAGTGATGATGAAATTAAACGCGCTAATGAGGCATCTTTTGTTGATGTTTTATTAGGGCCCAGAATATTAAGAACAGAAACAGCAGCATTAACGGCAATTACCGCATTGCAATGTCGCTTTGGCGATATTAACTAGTAATAATACTTTAATGATTGTGTGCAATTGAAATTAATTTGAGTTGTTTGCAAGATATAGGAAAAATAAATGACAATTAAACTTGGCGTAGTAATGGACCCTATTTCACAGGTCAATGTAAAAAAAGATTCGTCTATGGCGATGATGTTTGAAGCGCAAAAGCGTGGATATGAAATTTATTACATGGAAATGAAAGACTTATACCTTGACCAAGGACAATGCCGTGCGACCGCACAAAAATTGAAAGTTTTTGACGATCCTCAACATTGGTATGAACTCGACGACGTAAACGATATAGCAGTTTCAGAACTTGACGCGGTGCTCATGCGTAAAGATCCTCCTTTTGATACTGAGTTTATCTACGCGACTTATATGCTTGAGCGTGCAGAGGTTGAAGGCACATTAATTGTGAATAAACCTCAAAGCCTTCGTGACTGTAATGAAAAACTTTTTACCGCTTGGTTTGCCGACTTAACACCACGTACCTTAGTGACACGTAATAATGATAAAATTCGTGAATTTCATCAAAAAGAAAAAGACATTATTATCAAACCTCTCGATGGAATGGGTGGCGCCTCAATTTTCCGAATTAAAGAAAATGATGCGAATGTTGGCGTTATTTTAGAAACATTAACCAACCATGGTAATCAATATGCGATGGTGCAAGAGTTCATGCCTGAAATTAAAGATGGCGATAAACGCATCCTTATTGTTAATGGTGAACCTATGCCTTATTGTCTAGCGCGTATCCCTGCACAAGGTGAAACGCGTGGTAACTTAGCTGCCGGTGGTCGTGGTGAAGCAAGACCCCTTAGCGCAACCGATAGGTTAATTGCTGAAACTATTGCCCCTGAATTAAAGAAACGTGGTCTATACTTTGTAGGGTTAGATGTTATTGGTGACAAAGTTACCGAAATTAATGTCACCAGCCCAACCTGTATCCGAGAAATTGAAGCTGCATATCCTATTAATATCAGTGGTAAATTAATGGATGCAATAGAAGAAAATATTCGCCCTAGAGTATAAGCCTTTTAGTTATACTCTTTATCACCAAAATAAAGTTATGAGTCTCTTACTAGCGGTAACCCTTTAAAGTAAAGGGTTACCATACCTCTATAAAAACAATGATGCATAGAGTTTTTTTTAAACTTAAGATGTAAAAAGGTGAAGGTATGGAAAGCTTAGAAAATCAACTTTTAATCGCAATGCCTGCATTAGACGATGCATATTTTAATAAAACCGTGACCTATATTTGTGAACATAATGAAGAAGGTGCCATGGGGCTTATTATTAACTTACCCGTTAACGTTACTTTAAACGAGTTGCTCGTCCAAATAGATGCTAAAAAAGAAGAAGCACCTGAATTAGGCCAACAAGTGTTAACTGGAGGTCCAGTATCTCAAGACCGAGGCTTTGTTTTACATAGTCCACAAAGTTGCTGGAAACAATCGTTATCACTCAGTAAAGAGGTGATGATAACGACCTCTAAAGATATTTTAATGGCGCTAGGTACCGAAGAAGCGCCTGAAAAATATATGGTCACATTAGGTTATGCTGGTTGGGGCCCCGGACAACTAGAAGAAGAACTAAAAAATAACGCTTGGCTTTTAACTCCCGCAGATGGTGATATTGTTTTTAATACTCCCATTGAACAACGCTGGAAAAAAGCCACTGAAAAGCTAGGTATTGATATGGCCCATTTATCATCCGATATTGGTCATGCATAAAACTATTAAGGAAGAATAAGTGTCAAAAAATGTTGGCCAACGTACCGTTTTAGGTTTTGATTTTGGTAAAAAATATATTGGCGTTGCTGTTGGTCAAGAGCTTACGGGAAGCGCTTCACCTTTGGGCTCTGTCAAAGCCAAAGACGGTATCCCTAACGAAATGGAATTAACGAAATTCATTAAGGAATGGCAACCTGACTATTTAGTCGTTGGTTTACCATTAAATATGGATGGTAGTGAACAACAGTTAACCCTTGATGCGAAAAAATTCGGCAATCGCTTGTCGAGTAAGTTTGCATTAAACGTAGAGTTTCAAGACGAACGTTTAACCACAGCCGATGCAAAAGAAAGATTATTTGCAGCTGGCGGTTATCGTAATTTAAAAAAAGATAATATCGATGCTGAGTCAGCAAGATTAATTATTGAAAGTTATTTTGAAACGCTTTATCAGTAGATAATTAATGGTAGGTTATTACATTTGTTGTGACTTTTTTGTAACAACCTACCATGTTTATCATTAACTAAATATCTTTAGGGTCTAAACCATCTAGCGTCACACCACTTAATGCACCTGTTCCACCTTGCTCATTACTGCGTAATTTTATCATCAAGCGTAAATCATTTGGTGAATCAGCATGGTGTAAAGCGTCAGCATAATTGATCAAACCTTTATTATATAATTCAAACAAAGCACCATCAAACGTTTGCATACCGAGTTCTTTCGATTTTTCCATCACTTCTTTAATACTACCAATATCACCTTTTTTAATGAGCTCAGCGATATAAGGTGAATTAAGTAGAATTTCAATGGCGGCAACACGTCCCTGACCATCACGCGTAGGAATTAATTGCTGGGCAATAATACCACGTAAATTTAAGGCTAAATCAAATAACAATTTGCCATGTTGGTCTGCCGGCACTAAATGCATAATACGGTCTATCGCTTGGTTAGCATTATTTGCGTGCAATGTTGCAATACATAGATGTCCTGTCTCAGCAAAGCTTAAGGCATGTTCCATGGTTTCTTGGTTACGAATTTCACCAATTAAAATTACATCGGGGGCTTGGCGTAGTGAGCTTTTTAATGCGGCATCGAAGCTTTCAGTGTCTAAACCAACCTCGCGTTGAGTAACCATACAACGAGCATGTTCATGAACAAATTCTACTGGGTCTTCAATAGTAAGAATATGCCCACGTGAATTTTTATTACGATAGCCGATCAATGAAGCCATTGATGTTGATTTACCCGTACCTGTACCACCAACAAAAAGGACTAAACCGCGCTTCGACATCACGACATCTTTTAAAATCGATGGTAAACCTAATTCATCAGCATCGGGGATTTCTGTCACAATACGGCGAACAACCATACCTGCCATGTCGCGCTGCCAAAAGGCTGAAATACGAAAACGGCCAATATCATCGATAGAAATAGCAAAATTACATTCTTTTTCTTCGTTAAATTGTTTTTTCTGTTTATCGTTCATTGCATTATGAACAAGCGCTAACGATTCATCGCTTGTTAAAAGATGGTCATCGATTGCTTGCAACTCGCCATTTATTTTTGCGCTTACGGCAAGTTTGGCGGTAACAAACATATCAGAAGCATCTTCTTTTACCATTTTTTGTAATAAATCATGAAAATTCATTTTTGTATCTCTTATCATTTTTACCGTAACTTGGGGAATACAATTGAAGCTTCTACTCTTTAAATAACATTCGACAAAAGCTTCATTAACAATTAAAAACCTCTAAATTGATTTTTATCAACCGCTTTTTCCATCGCATCTTGTTTAGTTATCAGGCCTCTATTCACTAGACCTTGTAGACACTGATCCATAGTTTGCATACCATGAGACATACCTGTTTGAATCGCACTGTACATTTGCGCTATTTTGTCTTCGCGAATTAAGTTTCTTATTGCAGGAACGCCCAGCATGATCTCATGAGCGGCAACACGACCACCCCCCACTTTTTTAATTAAGGTTTGTGAAATAACTGCGCGAAGTGATTCAGACAACATTGAACGCACCATAGATTTCTCTTCACCGGGGAAAACATCAATGATACGATCGATGGTTTTTGGTGCTGAGGTTGTATGTAAGGTACCGAAGACTAAATGACCAGTTTCTGCTGCCGTCATTGCTAAGCGAATCGTCTCTAAATCACGCATTTCACCCACAAGTATAACATCGGGATCTTCACGCAATGCACTACGAAGCGCGGCTTCAAAACTAAGCGTATCGCGATGTACTTCACGTTGGTTAATTAAACATTTTTTGTTTTCATGAACAAATTCGATAGGGTCTTCAATGGTAAGAATGTGATCATGTTTGTTATTATTAATATAATCAACCATAGCCGCTAAGGTGGTTGATTTACCCGAACCTGTTGGGCCCGTCACTAAAACTAAGCCACGCGGTATATCTGAAATTTCACGGAATATATCTGGGCATCCTAGATCATCAAGCGATAATATTTTACTCGGAATAGTACGAAATACGGCGGCAGGCCCCCTATTTTGATTAAAAGCATTAACACGAAAACGTGCTAAATTAGGCACTTCAAAAGAAAAATCGACTTCTAACTTTTCTTCATACTCTTTGCGTTGGCGATCATTCATAATATCATAGACAAGTGCATTAACATCTTTCTCGTCGAATGCTGGGATATTGAGTTTACGTACGTCACCATCAACACGAATTGAAGGCGGAGTGCCTGCAGATAAATGTAGATCAGATGCATTATTTTCCACACTAAAGGCAAGTAATTCGGTAATATCCATAAAAGACCTCTTAATAATTATTTTTTATAATATAAAGTAAGTTGAAACTAAATTGACACAAAACAATATGACACCCATTAAAGATAATCTTGCTAAGATAAATCTGCAAATTTTTAATGCTTGCCAGCAGGCAGAGCGTGCAACTTCACAGGTTACCTTACTCGCAGTAAGTAAAACTAAAACCAGTGCCATGATTGAACAAGCTTATTTGGCTGGACAAAGAGAATTTGGCGAAAGCTATATTCAAGAAGCGGTTGAAAAAATAGCAGAGCTACAAAGTTTGTCCGGTATTACTTGGCATTTTATCGGCCCTATACAATCAAACAAAACGCGATTAATTGCCGAAAATTTTGATTGGGTACACAGTATTGACCGCATTAAAATAGCAAAACGCCTTAATGATCATAGGTCTAGCCAAGATACTCCCCTCAACGTTTGTTTACAAGTCAATATTAGCGGCGAAGAAAGCAAGTCAGGTGTCGCTATTGAAGATCTTAAAGCACTTGTTGAATTTATTGATCACTGTGAACATTTAACGTTACGCGGCTTAATGGCCATCCCTGAAAAAAATGCCTCAGAACAAAGTTTTGAAAAGATGCAGCAACTTTTTATTCAATTTAAAGAAGCGCATTCCAGTATTGATACTTTGTCGATGGGCATGTCAGGCGACTTAACCGCGGCAATTGCTAAAGGTGCTACGATGGTAAGAGTGGGGTCTGCTATTTTTGGCGCAAGAAAAGATAAATAATTATCTTGGGATACAATCTATTTCACTTTAGTTCAGTATAATTAGTTACAATAGTAAAAACGTTTTAACACTTTTCTTCATCACATATTGACCACAGGTATTCCATGACAAAAATTGCTTTTATTGGCGCTGGTAACATGAATGGCGCAATTATTTCTGGCTTAGTAAAAACAGGCTTTGCCGCACAAGATATCATCGTATCAAATCCTTCACCTGAAAAACGACTGGCTTTACAAGAGCAACTTGGTATTAAAGAAACAGCAGACAATATCGTTGCGGCTAATTTTGCAGATTTTATTGTACTTGGTGTTAAACCTCACTTTATTGCTGATGTTTGTCAAAAAATCAGCCAAGAAATTGATATTAGCAACAAGTGCTTTATTTCCGTTGCTGCTGGTTGCACCGTTGATCAAATGCAAAAAGCCTTAGCTAAACCTTGTGGCATTATTCGTACTATGCCCAATACCCCCTCGCAGATTGGTTTAGGTGTTACTGGTTTATATGCCGACGAAAATGTTACTGCCCCACAAAAGAAAATTGCCGAAGAGCTAATGAGTTCGGTGGGTATTATAAAGTGGTTAGCCACTGAGGATGAAATTGATCACATTATTGCTGTTTCTGGTTCAGCCCCTGCCTATTTCTTTTTGTTTATGGAAGCAATGGAAAAACAAGCATTAGCTTTAGGATTTACGGCAAAAGAAAGCCGCGAGTTAGTACAGCAAACCGCTTTAGGTGCTGCACAAATGGTTGTTAACACCGACTTACCCATTAGCGAATTACGCGCTAAGGTTACCTCAAAAGGTGGTACAACCAACGCCGCTATCAATTCTTTTATTGATGATGGCTTGGAAAAAATAGTAACAAATGCGATGAATAGTGCATTGCACCGCGCTAAAGAAATGGCGCAAAATAACGTTTAACCCATTTTGAGTTTTATCAATTATTAAGTTTTGGAGAAGTAGATGGAAGCCATTAATTATTTGCTGAGTTTTGCCTTTGACGCATTATTAATGTTGTTAGTATTACGTGTGTGGTTACAATTGGTGCGCGCCGATTTTTACAACCCGTTCAGCCAGTTTATTGTAAAAGTGACTAATCCAGTCGTTATTCCTCTTCGTCGTGTTATTCCCGGTTTTGGTGGCATTGATGTTCCAACAGTGCTACTAGCGTTTATCGTAGCATCTTTGAAGTTTATTCTTATTCCATTAATTAATGGCGCTGATATTAATATTATCTCAGCACTTTACTTAGGCCTTATCTACTTAATTAAACAAACAGGTATATTATTGTTTATGCTGATGCTAGTAATGGCTTTAATGAGTTGGGTCGTTCAAGGTTACAACCCTACTCAAGCAATATTTCAGCAATTAACAGAACCGTTTCTAAAACCAATAAAGCGTATCGTACCGAGTATTGGTGGTTTAGATTTGTCTGTACTTATTGCTTTTTTATTACTCAACGTGATTAATATTTTCTTATCAGGCTCAGTACCTGGTTGGGCAGTGCTATAATAGATAATAAGTAAGTAGACAGGTTTTATCATCACTTTCTATAAAGCCTGTCTTATTAGCTGTATCTATCATTAAAATAAAAAAGGCACTCATTATGAAAAATATCTTACAAACCTGTTTATTTATTATTTTAGTTTCATTAACCCTGATCAGTAACGTTTTTGCTGAGAACGTAAAGAAAATGGGGTCGATGCAAGTTCACTATATGGCGATAAATGCCACGTTTTTAACACCTAAGATAGCAAAAGCTTATAACATTGAACGTAGTCGTTTTAACGGTTTAATTAATATCTCCGTGTTAGACGACTCTGAAGAGTCTAGACCTGCAAAAGCAGTTTCAATTCAAGGCAAAGCAAGAAATGATATTGGCCAAATTAAAACCCTTGAGTTTGACGAAGTAAAAGAAGGTGATGCTATTTATTATTTAGCACAAGTTAATTACACTAACGAAGAAACCTTCTATTTTGATATTACGATTAGTGACGGCAAAGAAACTCATCAGCTTAAGTTTAAACAGAAATTTTATGTTGATTAACCCCAATCACCATACAAGTTATTAATTGATAAAATCAGGCTTTTGACCTGATTTTATTTTTTCATCTCTAAACCTTCAAGGTAAAAAATGTCGACCATAGTATTAGCCACAGGCAACCCAGGTAAAGTAAAAGAACTTAGCCACTTATTAGCCGTGCATAACATTGAAATAAAACCGCAAAGTGAATTTAATGTCAGTGAAGTTGCAGAAACAGGAACAACTTTTGTTGAAAATGCCATTATTAAAGCTCGTCATGCCGCAAAAATTACCGGTCTACCGGCAATTGCTGATGACTCAGGATTAGAAGTTGATGCATTAAATGGCGCGCCCGGTGTTTATTCAGCGCGTTATGCTGGAGAAAATGCTAATGATAGCGATAATACCAACAAACTATTAAAAGCATTAGAAAGCACACCTGATGAAGCACGTACTGCGCGTTTTCATTGTGTGTTGGTTTATATGAGCCATGAAAATGATCCTACTCCCATTATCTGTCATGGTGTGTGGGAAGGCAGTATTACCCGTGAAAAATTAGGTGAGCAAGGTTTTGGTTACGATCCTATTTTTTGGCAGGAAGCCCAGCAAAAAACATCAGCACAATTGCCCCGAGATCTAAAAAACAGCTTAAGCCATCGCGGCCAAGCCTTAGCTAAACTTGTTCAACATTTTGGTGTTAAATAATGTTACAAGCGCCACCCCTATCTTTATATATTCATATACCTTGGTGTGTGGAAAAATGTCCCTATTGTGACTTTAACTCGCATGCATTGAAATCAGCGGTTCCAGAAGAAGAATATGTAAAGCACTTAATTGAAGATTTAGATGCAGACATTACCAAGTTTTCGTTGAGTGATCGCCCACTGCACACCATTTTTATCGGTGGTGGTACACCCAGTTTATTTTCAGCACAAGCAATTGAGCGTTTATTGACCCAAGTACTTGAACGTTTCGAATATAAAGACGATATTGAAATAACATTAGAAGCTAACCCTGGCACGGTTGAAGCTGAAAAATTTATAGGCTTTTTTAATGGTGGTGTCTCAAGGCTTTCAATAGGTGTGCAAAGTTTTGAATCTGACAAACTCATCAAACTCGGCCGCATTCATGATAGTAATCAAGCTAAAAAAGCAGCAGAGCTTGCCTATTCATCTGGTATAAAAACCTTTAATCTTGATTTGATGCATGGCTTACCCCAACAAAATATCGCTAATGCCCTTGATGATTTAACCACGGCTATTTCACTTAACCCAACACATTTGTCTTGGTACCAGTTAACCATAGAACCTAATACCGCTTTTCATTCTAGGCCGCCAAAATTACCAGAAGATGAAGTGCTATGGGATATTCAAGACCAAGGCATCGCATTATTAGCAGCGGCAGGTTATCAGCAATACGAAATATCGGCCTACAGTAAACCTGGTTTTGAATGTCAGCATAATATCAATTATTGGCAATTTGGTGACTACCTTGGCATTGGTTGTGGCTCTCATGGCAAGATAACCGACCCAGTTACGAATAAAATTTTTCGTACTATAAAAGTAAAACACCCTAAAGGCTACTTAGACGAAAGCCGCCCACATCTCGACCATTTAGTTGAAGTCAGTGCACAAGAGTTACCGTTTGAATATATGATGAATAGACTGCGCTTACATGAAAGTTTTTGCTTAACTCAATACCAACAAAGAACAGGCTTATCAATTGATACTGTCTTGCCAACATTGCAAATCGCTAAACAAAAGCAATTAATGCTAGAGAATACCAATGGCACATGGCAAGTCAGTAAATTAGGTCACCGTTATTTAAATGACTTACTTGAGATGTTTTTATAGTGACCGTTAGTGAAGAGCAACAAGCACTCGACCAAACGTTTATGCAACGCGCTTTTGAGCTTGCTGAACAAGCTGAGGCTATTGACGAAATTCCCGTAGGCGCAGTTGTTGTCGCTCATAATAAAATAATCAGTGAGGGTTATAATCAGTCTATTACGCTAAACGACCCTTCGGCGCATGCTGAAATGGTGGCTATTCGCCATGCAGGTTCAGTTTTACAAAACTACCGCCTGCTTGACTGTACCCTTTATGTAACGTTAGAGCCTTGCCCTATGTGTGCTGGTTTATTGGTACATAGCCGCATTAAACGCGTTGTTTACGCCACGACAGATCTAAAAACGGGTGCAGCAGGCAGCGCATTTAATTTACTTTGTGATGAGAAGCATAACCACCAAATTGAATTGTCTTCTGGTGTTATGGCTGAAGAATGTAGTCAGCTACTTTCTACTTTTTTTAAACGCCGCAGGGCTGAGAAAAAAGTACTCAAACAAAAGATGAAATTAGCGCAAAAATAAACGCTATACTCATATTGTTGTTCACCCTTGTAGAGCGTTTAATTGAAATTATATTATTGCACTTTTTTGCTATTACTTTGCTTTACTCATTATGTATTCGCCGACGGCCATGTAAAAATATACCAGTACAAATCATTAAAAGGGATCAGTTCTTTTTCTGACATTCCCCCCAGCACGTCTACTTACCAGGAAATTCGCATAAGTTGCTTTGCCTGCAAACTAAATTCAATGGTTAATTGGCATAACACACAATTATTCACCGCTCACTTTACATCAACGATTAATCAACAAGCACAACGTTATAACATAGATCCCGCTCTTATTCGCGCTGTTATTCATGCCGAGTCACACTTTGACCCTCGAGCATTATCTAAAACAGGTGCACAAGGGTTAATGCAATTAATGCCCGCAACAGCAAAAGAATTAGGGATAAAAAATTCATTCAATGCCCAACAAAATATTCGCGCAGGAAGTAAACATTTAGCACGATTGATCAGAAAGTATGGTGGAAATATCACGTTAGTTTCAGCTGCCTACAACGCTGGCGAAGGTGCGGTTAAGAAGTATAAAGGTGTACCGCCTTATCCCGAAACTCAAAAGTATGTTGAACGCGTAAAAATTTTACATCAGCGTTATTTATCTAACATTTAACGCGCGTCGCTACATTGGCCTTTTTTGTACCAACGAATAAGTTCTTTTTGGTCGCTAGGAGCATCTTCGCCTTGTGCTATTTTGTTTAACGCTTGTTTTGCTAATAATTGTTCAGCTTTATCTTCAATTTTACTCAGTGCATTATAAAAAGCAGTGGTTTCATCATCAGTTAATACACTTTCAAGCTCTTTTGAACGTAGCTCCATAGCTGAAGTTAATGCTTGATATAATGCTTTTCCTTGCTCATTTAGGGCTAATATCTTAATGTTTTTGCTTTTTTTATCGCGGCGGATATCGATTAAATTTTTATTATCTAATGCTTTTACCGCTCGGCTAACATTATAAGAATCGATACGCGATTGGTAGGCAATATCTGCAGACTTAATCGGCATATACGAGCCAATATTTAATAAGACTCGCATTTCTCGTGGTTCTAAATCGCAGAGTTCACGAATTTTCCAATCTCGATTTAAGGCAAGTAAATTACTGACTACGGCGACTCTAAACGGTAAATGTGACGTTAAATCTAATGGTTCAGCTATTTCTTGCGTTAACGTAAACGCTTTATTTCTGGCCGATTTAGTGATGATAATACCTAGTGAATAGAGCCTATTTTTGCTATTTTATCATTAATTTTAAATAAATAACACGTCACAAAATTGAGTATAAAAAGTTATTCTAAAAAAAAAGTCTTAATTAATTTTACTAAATCAGGTGTCTGTTAGCATCATCTTTACAATTTTGTGATATAGGTTAAAATCTAAAAAGGCTTAATTATAAGTGTTTTACTTATTTTTAATTTTTAAATATTAACAAAGAGAATAATAAAAATGCGTAATAAAGGTCTCTTAAAGCTAGTCACTGCAATGGCTACATTACCCATCATACTCTTGGCACAAACGGTAAACGCTTCGGAATGTGCATCGGTTACTTTCGATACAGGTAAAGTTAATGGTAATAAAGTTATTTTAGAATTGTTGGGGAGTAACGGTGTAGCAATCCCACAACCTAAAAAATATCAAAAAATATTAAAAGGTGAGCACAAATACCTTCTCGCACCTGGCATGCATACTTTAATATTAAACCAATGGGATAAAAGTGAGTTTAGCACTTACCAGAAAAACCTTCGCAGAGGACGAAGTGTAACAAACCCGCCAACCCCCATACAAAAAACAGTAAATATTGAGGTTAAAAAAAATCAGCATTATCAGTTAGTGCCTATGGAAACTATTGCAGGTTCTATTGTTGAAGTAAAAAATCAAGAAAGTAAGTCTTGCTCTGGCAAGTACATTGCGGATGCTAAAATTGATGTGCCAAAGCTTTCAGCAGATGAACTTCCCCCGGCAATCGAAAAATTACTTGGCTTAGTGATGAAAAATATTTCTTCACACCACAAAAAAACAGCTGACAAACGTGATGATACGAATGTTGTCTCACGTAAATTAAATGGCTATTTTGGTACGGCATTAGCCCAAGAGTTTGTCGAAGGTAAGCTTCAAGTAAACAGAATAATTCCAAATACTTTAGCTGCTGAATTAGGCTTGGTAAAAGGTGACTTAATTACAAAGATTGGCGGAAGCGAACCTAGTACGTCGAATAATACGCCTTCTCAAGCGATAAACGCTTATTTAATAAGTAGAGCGTTCGGTGAAAAAATAGTTATTGAAGTCATTAGAAATGGAAAGTCTGTAACGTTATCCGGTGATTATATTCCTGTTGTTGTGCCAGAAGCCTATTACACAGTTGAGAAAACAACTAAAAGTGGTATTACCAATCAAAGTAACTTATCTGCTTCCTTAACGTTTCAATTTGACCAGCTCTTACTGGCGATAAACAGCCACTATAAAAAAATGGGAGAAGATAATAAAATTATCGTTATAGAACGCCCATCATTTCATTTAGAAGTTAACTTAGCTTCAGTTGGACAAGCACAAAAAACAATGTTCGCTGAAAGTTTAAAAAAAGATGATGATTATGATGAAACGAGAAATAAAAGAAAAAGAAGTAGTGGTTACATTAATCCTAACATGAAATCACCTCGTGGCTAATATTTAAGGGGAGTAACATAAATAATTCAGTCAGAAGTTAGAGTAATAAATCCTCCTGCTTTCTGACTTCTTATTATCTCATGATTTAACACGTTATCATTTTTTGTGTTAAAGATAGCATTGTTATTGGAGGGTTCTACAAAAAAGTAGCAATTTCATCGAGTGGTTTTTTAATTTGAGCATGATGAGGTACTGTTGCATCTTCGTTTGGATAGCCGGTAATAAGTAACATGTAAGCCCGATCATTCTCTGGCCTTCCACAGACTTTACTTAAAAAAGACATCGGCTTTGGAGTATGCGTTAGTGTTACAAGCCCAGAGGTATGTAGCGCATTAATTAAAAAACCTGTCGCTATACCCACTGATTCATGCACATAATAATTAGTATTTTTATCTTCTGTACTAATTCCCCCTTTCTTTTGGCTAAAAATAGCAATCAGCCATGGGGCATGCTCTAAATATGGCTTATTAGCGTCAGTGCCTAATGCTTTTAAAGCGCCTAACCACTCTTCACCTGCTCGACCTTCATAAAAGCCTCGCTCATGAAATTCAGCTTGCTCTCTAATTTGCTTTTTTATATCGCGGCTATGTACGGCGACAAAGTGCCAAGGTTGGTGATTAGCGCCGCTTGGCGCAGTTGCAGCAGCTTTAATACAATTTTCTATAATCTCTTTAGGCACAGGGCGATCGCTAAAGCTACGAATACTGTGTCGGCGCTTTATATCTAAATAGAAGTTTTTCGAGCGTAATAGCATTTCGTCTTGTGGGTACTCAATGTAATCGCTCAAAGGGCTTGAGTCATGATCTTGCATCGCATTTTATCCTGTATATTTACTACTCATAAAGAGCAGGATATAACACTGTAAAGATATTGCAAGTGCAATATCTTTACAGTGTTATATAAAATATAAACATTAACTTCATACACTTTACTGATATTACTTTTACTTGCGATCAAAAAAGACGCCGAAGCGTCTTTTTTAAACAAGGTAGGCCTATGGCTAATTAGCCGATAAACGCACGCGCATTACGGAACATGCGTACCCAAGGAGAATCTTCTTGCCATTCGTCTGGATGCCATGAGTTAGCGACGGTTCTAAATACACGTTCAGGATGCGGCATCATAATAGTAACACGACCATCCGTTGTTGTTAGCGCCGTAATACCGTCAGGCGAGCCATTAGGGTTAGCTGGATACGTTTCAGTGATTTGACCATAATTATCAACATAACGCATTGAAACAGTACCTGAATCATTAACAGCACCGATAGCATCTTCTGAACTAAATTCTGCATGACCTTCACCATGAGAAACAGCAATAGGCATACGAGAACCTGCCATACCTTTAAATAATACTGACGGACTTTCTTGTATTTCAACTAATGAGAAACGTGCTTCAAAACGTTCAGATTTATTTTGTACAAAATGTGGCCACGCTTGAGCGCCAGGAATAATTTCTTTCAGATTAGATAACATCTGACAACCATTACAAACACCTAAAGTGAAGGTGTCTTGGCGTTCAAAGAAAGCTTTGAACATGGCTTTAGCATCTTTGTTAAATAATATGGATTTTGCCCAACCTTCGCCAGCACCTAAGACGTCTCCGTAAGAGAAACCACCACAAGCGACTAAACCGTTAAAATCAGCTAAATTAGCTCGGCCAGATAAAATATCAGACATATGTACGTCAACAGCAATAAAGCCAGCTCGGTCAAAAGCGGCCGCCATTTCAACATGAGAGTTTACGCCCTGCTCACGCAATATTGCAATTTTTGGATTCGAACCTTTAAGTGCATCTTGTGCGATTAACTGAGCGACAATATCTTCATTGATATCAAAAGTAAGCTCAGCATGTAATCCTGGGTCTTCAGTATCATATTTAACGTCATGTTCTTGTTGAGCACATTCTGGGTTATCACGCAGTGACTGCATTCTATAGGTCGTTTGTGCCCATACAGTACGATAATAAGTACGTGAATTTTCAAGTACTACCTTACCATCACGGCTAAATCGGAGTGTATCTTCGTTATTAATACGACCAATATCAGTACAACAATCTGCAATACCATGTTCAGCTAAAATTGCGTCTATTGCAGCAACATCACTTTCACGAATTTGAATAACAGCGCCAAGCTCTTCGTTAAATAATACGTCAATGTCATTACCTGAGACTGAGTTTAATGCTGTTAAATCAATATCTACACCGGTATGACCAGCAAAAGCCATTTCAACGACAGTGGTGAATAATCCGCCATCAGAGATATCATGATAAGCAATAAGCTTTTCATCACGAACTAATGTTTGCATGGCGTTGAAGAAACCTTTTAATGTTTCCGGGCTATCTACATCGGGTGTTTCTTTACCTAAGTGCTTATAAACCTGTGCTAAACATGAGCCACCTAAGCGCTTTTTACCTTTTGATAAATCAATAGCAACAAGTCGAGTGTCGCCTTGGTCTATTCTTAATTCAGGCGTAACCGTTTTACGAATATCTTCAACAACACCAAAAGCGGTGATAATTAATGACATAGGAGATGTGACTGATTTTTCTTCGCCCTTATCTTCCCACTTAGTTTTCATCGACATTGAATCTTTACCCACTGGGATAGTTAACCCTAATGCTGGACAAAGCTCTTCGCCAATAGCTTTAACGGCTTCATATAAACCTGCATCTTCGCCCGGGTGTCCTGCTGGCGACATCCAATTCGCAGACAATTTGATCCGGTTTAAATCGCCAATATCTGTTCCGGCAATATTAGTTAGTGACTCAGCGACCGCTAAACGAGCAGAAGCGCCAAAGTTTAATAAAGCCACGGGAGTGCGCTCACCCAAAGACATGGCTTCGCCGTGATAAGAGTCAAGCGCAGAGGCGGTAACACCACAATCGGCAACAGGCACTTGCCAAGGACCAACCATTTGGTCGCGATTAACCATACCCGTTACCGAGCGATCGCCAATGGTAATAAGAAAGGTTTTTTCTGCAACTGTCGGCAACGACAAAATACGGTCAGCAGCATCAGCTAAGGTGATATCCGTTAAAGAAAATTCATCTCCACCGGCTTTTGCCGTTAATACATCTTTAAATATTTTAGGTGTTTTACCTAATAAAACATCAAGTGGTAAATCAATAGGTGTAGCTAATTTATCATTACCGGTAAAATGAGCATCAGTCACAGTTAAATGTGCTTCTTCTGTCGCACGACCAACAACAGAAAATGGTGCGCGTTCACGGTGACATATTTTTTCAAAGGTCGCTAAATTTTTGTCTGATACGGCAATAACATAACGTTCTTGAGATTCGTTACACCAAATTTCATGAGGTGCCATACTGCGTTCATCATTTGGAACATTGCGAAGTTCAAAAACACCACCACGGCCGCCATCAGCAACTAACTCAGGGAAAGCATTTGATAAACCGCCAGCACCGACATCATGAATGAAAGCGATTGGATTCTCTTCTCCCAACTGCCAACACTTATCGATAACTTCTTGACAACGACGTTCCATTTCAGGGTTTTCACGTTGCACAGAAGCAAAATCTAAATTCTCGGCTGATTGACCAGAGGCCATTGATGATGCTGCACCACCACCTAGACCAATATTCATGGCGGGACCGCCAAGTGCGATTAAATGAGCGCCAACGATAATTTCACGCTTTTGTACATGTTCATCACGAATATTACCTAAGCCACCAGCAAGCATAATTGGCTTGTGGTAACCACGTACTTCAACACCGTTAAACGAGTTAACTTCTTCTTCGTAAGTACGGAAATAACCTAGAATTGCTGGACGACCAAATTCATTGTTAAAAGCCGCGCCACCTAAAGGACCTTCCATCATAATATCAAGCGCTGAAACAATACGACCTGGCTTGCCAAAATTAGTTTCCCATGGCTGTTCGAAATTAGGAATGCGTAAGTTGGATACTGAAAAACCGACTAAACCTGCTTTGGGTTTAGAGCCAATACCTGTTGCACCCTCGTCACGAATTTCACCACCTGAGCCTGTTGCTGCGCCAGGGTATGGAGAAATAGCGGTGGGATGATTGTGTGTTTCAACCTTCATTAAGATTTGTATGTCTTCATGGTGGTAACCGTAAACATTCGTTTGAGGATTAGGGAAAAAACGTCCGCCCTTATTACCGACCATAACTGCTGCATTATCTTTGTAAGCACTTAAAACAAAGTCAGGATTAATTTCATGGGTATTACGGATCATTTTAAATAATGATTTTGGCTGTTTTACACCATCTATGGTCCAGTCAGCATTAAATATTTTATGGCGACAATGCTCTGAGTTTGCTTGCGCGAACATGTAAAGTTCGATGTCGTGTGGGTTACGACCTAATTTGGTAAAATTTTCAAATAAGTAATTTACTTCATCTTCCGCTAAAGCTAAACCTAATTCTATATTCGCCTTAACTAAGGCATTTTTTCCACCCTTTTCAATATCAATGGCGGTTAACTCACCTGGCTCTGCGGTCGCAAAAAGTGACGTTGCTTGTGCCATTTTGGTAAATATAACTTCCATCATGCGATCTGAAATCAAATGATCAAACTGAGCTTGCTGTTGCTCATTCAAAGATTCACCAGAAATGTAATAAGCGATACCACGTTCTAAACGGTTAACTTTAGTTAACCCACAGTTATGAGCGATGTCAGTTGATTTTGAAGACCAAGGCGAAATAGTGCCAGGGCGCGGAGTCACTAATAAGAATTGACCTACCGGTTCGTGTTCTTCAATGTTTGGTCCATACTTAAGAAGTTGCTGTAAAACTTGAAACTCTTCGTCGTTAAGATCAGCTGAAATATGCACAAAGTGCGTAAATTCAGCATAAATATCTGTTATAGGAAGTTTTAATTCAGCACATTGAGCTAATAATTTTTTAACTCTAAAGTCTGAAAGTGCCGGAGCGCCGCGAAGGGTTTTCATCAACATCGTCATAAACGTAATCACCAGTTTAGTTTTATTTTAGTTGCGTTTTCGCAGTTAAAATAATGGAAGAAAAATCGCGCATATTATAATAGATATAAAGGGTTTTGATAAGCCTTAAAAGATTAACTTAAAAAGTTAATCTTCATTATTGATAAAAAGTGCTTTGAATAAAGAAGGAATCACGCCACAATAACCCTATATGATTAACTTAAATTTTAAAATAGTTAAAAAAATCAGCACGTTTGTAAGTATATTATTCTTGACTGCTTTTTTACTATTAGGCTGCCAGCCCACAGAAAAAAATGCCAGTTTGCAGCGCATCATTGAGCGTGGCTATATTAACGTCGGTACTATTTACGGCTTAACCAGTTATTACTTGGAAGCTGAAGACGCTGCTGGTTTTGAGTATGAATTAGTTAAAAATTATGCTGACTCATTAGGTGTTGACTTAAAAGTAGTCCCTAGTTACAGCCTTGAAGAGCTTTTTGACAAATTAGACAGTGGCCAAGTGGATATTCTAGCCGCGGGTTTAGCCGTTACCGAAAAAAGGCGTCAACAATATGATTTTTCACCAAGCTACGACAATATCAGCCAGAAACTGGTGTTTAAGCAAGGGAAAATTAGACCTCGTGATATTGAAGACTTAACAGGCAACTTACTCATCATGGCTCATTCGAGTCATGATGAAAACCTCACCCAATTAAAAAACAGCCACCAAGAGTTAACTTGGCGAGTAAGTGATGAATTTGATAGCGAAGAACTCTTACTTAAAGTATTGTCAGAAGAAATTGACTACACCGTTATCGACAGTAATACCCTTGCAGTTAATCGCCGCTATTATCCTGAAATCAGTATTGGCTTTACCATTAAAAAACCTCAGCCTTTAGCTTGGGCTGTTAAAAAAAATAATGACCAGTCAATTTATGCCAGCCTTGTTGAGTTTTTTGGCAGAGTTCATCACGACGGAACATTATTAGCCCTCGATGACAAATACTACGGTCATGTTGAAGAATTCAACTATGTTGACACTCGTATGTTTATTAAAGCCGTTGAAGGTAAACTGCCTCAGTACCGGCCATTATTTGAGAAATATAGTCAGGAACTTGATTGGCGTTTACTCGCTGCTATTAGTTATCAAGAATCCCACTGGGAACCGCATGCGCGTTCTTATACAGGCGTACGCGGCATGATGATGCTAACCTTGCCAACCGCAAAACAAATGGGGATTAAAAGTCGTTTAGATGCTGAACAGAGCATTCGTGGTGGCGCTAAATACTTTAAACAAATGATCGATAGAATGCCTGACAGAGTCCCTTCACCTGACAGATTATGGTTTGCGCTCGCTTCATATAACATTGGCTTAGGCCATTTAAATGACGCACGAAAGATAACACAAAAACAAGGCGGAGACCCAGATCGCTGGGTAGAGGTTAAAGATCGTTTACCTTTACTTAAGCAGAAAAAATACTACAAACCAACCAAGTATGGTTATGCTCGCGGTGACGAAGCCGTAAACTATGTTGAAAACATAAGACGTTATTACGACACGTTGACTTGGATGGACAATAAGTCAAAAGAAAATGCTATCCCTCAACCTATTAAAGATAAAACAGTTATTATCACACAATAGCGCTTGCCTTTATTTGGACGGCGTTATTTTGAAAACTCATCAATGTACTCATAATTGTTGATTGTCATCAAAATGACATATTGTGCAAGGATACTTAAACCTAGTAGGGTAATTCTGAACTTATTTACGTGTATGTACGTACTTAGAATTACTCTGGAACAATAAACCTGTTTGACAGAATTTCAATAATTAATGAGAAATAATAATGAACAATCGCATTAGACGACAAGTGCAAAGCACACATAGAAAAAGACAGATACAACGCCAAAAGCACAAAATCAACACCCGTCGATTAGGGCAATTTTTAATTGAAAACCAATAACATATCGTTTATTGGTTCTTTAATTGATGCCTTTATTTATGCTTACCTTGAGTCCAATTTGACCCTAACAATAATCGTTCGCCAGCGTTAACAGCACCTGTTTCCATCGTAGTTCCCATAGAATCATTCCAACGATTCAAATAGCCAAATAAGGAAATAACGCCCAGTATTTCTACAATTTCTCCATCATCCCAATGTTTATATAATTCAGTGGAAATATTATCGTCAACAGCATTTGGTACACTTGAAGCGGCGAGTGCAAATTCAAAAGCTGCCTTTTCACCCGCACTATAGCGATCACTTTCTCTAAAAGACCAAATATTAGCGAGTCGTTCATCAGTGCCTCCATAACGTTCAGCAGCTAAGATAGTATGAGCTTCGCAATAGCGACAGCCTGTGTTAGCACTTGTTATATAACCTATTAAGCGTTTTTGCTCAGCCGTTACTGTGCCTTCATTTGCCATAACAGCCATATTCAAATTTATAAAAGCCTTAGCAATAGCTGGGCGTCGTTGCATCGTCAACACACTATTTGGGCAAAACCCTAATGTTTCATTAAAGAAACGGGTAAGTTCAGAAACTTCTTCATTTTCATCTTTATCAAGTGGGGCAACTAACGCCATAACGCTCTCCGAGTATTGATCTATAAACATGAATATAAAGCAACGATATTGTAAATGCAACATTGTTGCTTTTCAGTTTTTAATCATTAACATCTGTTACTTTCAATAAAAATAGCCAAATACAAATAACACGATTACACTTAATCAAAGTTAGAGTGATTGACTGTTTTTTACTTTTAAATAAGACTGATGCCAAGGTAAGAAGATAATAGGTTCAAAGCAACGAAAGCCACTCTAGATTGTCCTATAAAAGCTTTAATCGACAAATTCAGCGGTAGCATTTAAAGTAAGTCCTCTCACTAATTTAACCAAGGAGATGAGATATGAAAAAATATTTAATTTTTGCTCTTGTATTAACTTTTCATGGTTCAGCTAATGAAGCCCCATCAAGAGATTATGCGGTAGGGTGGGAATTGTGGTATCCATACCAGTATCATAATAAGCAACAAGAACTTGTGGGTTTAGATTTCGATATTTTCAATGCAATTATTAAAGAGTCTACCCTTAAAGTAACATTCACAGAAATCCCTTGGAAAAGACATTTACAATATATAAAAACTGGTAAAATAGATATGGCAATGGGTGCCTCTCATTCAGCTGAGCGCGAACAAACTGCATATTTTTCTATACCTTACAGACTTGAGAAAGTTAACCTTTTTGTTAAAAAAGGAACGGCTCAGAAAATAAAGCTAAAAAAATTAAGCGATCTTTCTAGTGCTGATTATATGATTGGTGTTGAGGGTGGCTATTATTACGGTAAAGAATATCAAAAACTAATTACAACAAAAGCCTTTCATGCCCATATTAATAACGTTATCGACCTAGAACAAAATGTGGCGCTATTATTAAAAGGTCATATTGACGGGGTTTTGGTCGATCCGGTGACGATGAAAGCGTTCTCTGAAAAGTACTCATTGCAAGGTGAATTTGAAATACATCCCTTGGAAATATATCAAGATACTATTCATATTATGTTAAGTCGCCAGTCGTGTACCATTGAAACACTTAATCGTATTAATGATGCCATCACCACATTAGTACAAAATGGTGAAATAGCTAAAATCATTGCACATTGGACAGCCATCCACAAATAACCCTATTGTATTCTACTGTCACCTTTTTATGACTCCAATATCCCCTCGCCTAGATAAAAAGACTCCCACTAAAACTAAAAAACCTCAGTTACAAATTTGTAAATGAGGTTTTGGGTTACTCGCATTAAGTATTAACAACTTTTGATTAGCCTTTACGCCAAGTTGTTTTGCCTGCACTGTCTTCAACAATAATATTCATCACCGCTAACTTATCGCGAGCTTCATCAGCTGATGCCCAGTTTTTACTTACTCTGGCATCATTACGTTGCTTAATTAACGCCTCAACTTCAGCAACTTCATCATTGTCACCTTCACCTTGTAAAAAGCTTGCTGGAGGTAATTGTAACAAACCAATTAAATCACCTAACCCTTTGAGTGTTGCTGCTAAATAGGGGGCTCTGTCACTATCAGTATTTTTAGCAACATTTAACTCTTTGGCTAAATCAAATAATACCGCTAAAGCTTGTGGCGTATTAAAGTCGTCATTCATGACTTTAATAAATGCGCTAACATAAACATCGTTCTTATCTAAAGAAAAATCAGCAAGTACATCAACCTCACGCAAAGCAGTATATATACGCTCTAAGCCAG
Source organism: Colwellia sp. MB3u-41 (assembly GCF_014076845.1). Taxonomy (GTDB): domain Bacteria; phylum Pseudomonadota; class Gammaproteobacteria; order Enterobacterales; family Alteromonadaceae; genus Colwellia_A. Next base: position 7,983 of record NZ_JACGUT010000073.1, on the reverse strand, counting down.
AACGAGCTTGGTCGAGATTATCAGTAGAGTAATTCAACTGACTACGGTAATGTCCTGATGTTAAAAAGAACCTTACGGTTTCTGAATCATATTGTGTTAACACATCACGAATAGTGAAAAAGTTATTAAGTGATTTTGACATTTTTTCTTGGTCAACTTGCACCATACCGGTATGGATCCAATAGTTAACATAAGGCGTGTCAAGTGCACAGCAACTTTGTGCTACTTCATTTTCATGATGTGGAAACTGTAAATCTGAACCACCACCATGAATATCGAAGTGACGACCTAGCTCTTTCGCACTCATAGCAGAACATTCGATATGCCAACCAGGGCGCCCTGCTCCCCATGGTGATCCCCAACTCGGCTCACCCAGTTTAGCTGACTTCCATAAAACAAAATCTAGTGGTGACTTTTTACTTTCGTCAACTTCAACACGAGAGCCTGCTTGTAATTGCTCTAAATTTTGTCCACTAAGTTTGCCATAGTCTTCATAACTAGAAACGGCAAATAACACATCGCCACTATCTGCAACATAAGCATGATCTTTTTCTACAAGGGTAACTATCATGGCAATTATTTCGTCCATGTGAGTAGTCACTCTTGGTTCAAGATCCGGTCGCTGTATATTCAATGCGTCAAAATCTTCATGCATCAATGCAATAGTTCGCTCGGTAAGCTGATCGGGTGTTTCGTTATTTTCTTGTGCACGTTTAATTATTTTATCTTCAACATCAGTGATGTTACGAACATAATTTACGTCATAACCGCTAAATCGTAAATATCTAGCGATATTGTCAAAGCTAATATAGGTTCGACCATGACCGATATGGCATAAATCGTAAACAGTACAACCACATACATACAAACCGACTTTACCTGCTTCAATTGGGGTAAAAACTTCCTTCTGACGGGTTAATGTATTGTATATCTGTAACATAAGATTTTCTGGCTCCGTTTACGATTAAAATATAAGGTATTATTCATTAATAAAAAATCAACGATTTTTCGATAATTGTACCCGAACAAAGTGCTAGGGTCATTATTTAACATGAGAATATCCATAAGTTTTCTTTACAGTTCTGTGCTTTCGTTTACAATTCGCCCATCGAAATTGAAGAGTAAATAAAATGATCACTTTAAAAACAAATTTAGGCGATATCAAAATTTTATTAAACGTTGATAAAGCACCCCTTACGGCAAAAAACTTTCAACAATATGTTGAAGATGGCTTTTATAATGGCACTATTTTTCACCGTGTTATTAATGGGTTTATGGCACAGGGTGGTGGTTTTGCTTCAGGTTTAGAAGAAAAAGATTCTCGTGAAACCATTCAAAACGAAGCGAACAATGGCTTAAGCAATAAGCGTGGCACTTTAGCGATGGCAAGAACACAAGAGCCACATTCCGCTTCTGCACAATTCTTTATTAACTTAAGTGACAACGACTTTTTAGATTTTAAAAGCGAAACGGTACAAGGTTGGGGTTACTGTGTTTTTGCTGAAGTTGTTGAAGGCATGGACATTGTTGATAAAATGACATTAGTTGATACAGGCCGTTTACACGGTCATGACGATGTACCAAAAGAAGAAATCATCATTGAATCTACGATTATTGATTAATTTCATTCAGTGACTAGTAGAGAATTAAAAGAGTCGGTAACCTATTTTATTGCCGACTTACATTTAGCTCAAAATAGGCCTGATATCACGGCCTGTTTTTTGTCATTCCTTAAAAATGATGCACCTAAAGCCGAAACGCTTTACATATTAGGTGATTTATTTGAATACTGGATTGGCGATGATGATACAAATCCTTTTGTTATAGACGTTTCCAACGCCTTAAAAACATTAAGTAAGCTAAGTACTCGTATTTACTATATTCATGGTAATCGCGATTTTTTACTTGGTAAAAAATATGCTAAAGCCTGTGGTATGCAGTTATTACCTGAAATTGATCTTATTAATTTATACGGTAAACCTGTTGTTATTATGCACGGCGATACCTTATGTACCCGTGATATTGCCTATCAAGCCTTTAGAAAAAAGTCACGTTCATGGTGGTGGCAAGCCATCATCAAAAACTTACCTTTATTTGTACGCCGAAAAATTGCAGAGAACTATCGCATAAAAAGTGCGAGTGCAACAGCAATGAAATCACAAGAAATAATGGACGTTACCGAAACTGAAGTTATAAACGCACTTGAGTTATATAAGAGTCAGTTAATGATCCACGGACATACCCATCGTCCAAACATCCATAACATTCAAGCAAATAATGCTTCTGCTCAACGTATTGTACTAGGCGACTGGTATGAACAAGGCGCTTGGTTAAAAGTAACCGAAAACAGTATAGAATTACTTTCACAAGCCTTTAAAACTGACTAAAAATTACGTTTATTTTAAATTGAATGATACTTATATAAAGCACTTATAGCTTGGTCAATAAAAATTTATCCCCCCTGTTCCTATATACTTTTACATTGAGTTTACTGTTAATTAACGTTATGAGGTAAGAAATAATAAAAGGACGTATTATGCAAGAGAATTTTCATCATGCTATGATTATTTCTGAAGAAGAAAAAAATTAATTATTTTTCATACTGTTGCATCTAAATCTAGTCATTACGCTGTGGCATATTATTATTTCACGAAAGAAATATTTATCCCTCAATAGTAAAATAGATGTTCAATTAGCCGCCAATAACAGTATCTATTGGTGTTGCCGAACTGCAAAGTAATATGACGTGGTCGACATTATTTAATAATGCAGACCAAGCGTTATATAAAGCTAAAAATTCAGGGCAGAATTGTTGTGGTTTGGCGGTATGATTGCCACACAACAGCCAGAAAATTCTTACTAAAATTCAACAGCTTTTGTTAGTAAACCACTGTGAAACTTGAAGTCTTCGTCAGGGCTAATAATTAATGCCGCTTCAATATCGGCAAAGTACTTTACTCGTTCAGAAATGTCTTTTCCGGCTATCTCTGCCGCTAATGATAAATAGTCTTGGTAGTGCCTAGCTTCAGAGCGCAATAAAGAAATATAGAAATCACCAAGACGTTTATCAACATGTGGTGCTATTTTAGCAAAACGTTCACATGATCTTGCCTCAATAAAAGCCCCTATAATTAACTTATCTACCATCGCATCAGGTTCAAAAGATTTTACATGGCGAAGTAAACCTTTCGCATACCGACATGGCGTAATACTTTGATATTCAACAGCGTATTCATCCATTATCTCTAGTACTTGATAAAAATGGTGTAACTCTTCTTTAATCAATAAGACCATTTTGTCAATAAGGCTTTGTCCGTGAGCTGAACCTGACTTAGGTAATATTGCTTTAGTTAACTTGTTTTTTGAAGGTAACGAGCGCCAATCGCCTTGTCTTTTATAAATTAATTGCTCAAAAGGCTGTAGCCAAGCTAATAGTGCATCACCACTTTCTTTATCTACGGCATATTTTCGGATCAAAAACATTGCCGACTGCGCAGCTTTTAGCTCACAAACGAGGTGATCGATCAGGAGGATAGATAGATTTTCTGGCTTAACTGCCTCATCAAGCCATGCTTGTGGTGTTTCGCACTTTAAGAATGACATGATTGGTGCTAATAATTCTTGAGTCGACATTTGCGCTAATTCTTCGCTATATACACTAGAGTAATTTTTATTTTATCATATTCAGATTAAGAATTACGGGGCTATTTGCGGATAATATTCAATTCCAATTAATATTAAATATCTTAGATCTTACTTGAAACGCTATTATTACAAAGAAGTCTGTTTTTATGAATCAAAATCATCCCTCCAAGCGGACACTTTTATGCGGGATAAAGCTTATAGTATAGACGGCACCTATTAATTAGCTCTAAGAGAAGTCTATCAATTTAAATATCGGGAGGAACTTTATCTATAGATGAATCAGGTGTTTTATATGGTAGAAAGTTTTATGGACGCTAATAATTTATCAGTATTCAACGGACAATAATTAAGCTGTTATAGGCCTATTCTAAAATATATAGGTTATAGCTTTATCGTGCCTTCGATCTTCGACACCAGACTGATTCAATTAAAGTAAGAAGCTTCTGCTAAGCTGTCATAAGCATTAGCGTAGTTGAGAAATTCTCTTATTGATCACTCTAAAATTTTGATTGCGCTTTGATATTGCTTTGTTCAGAGCAATTTATACCCTATACGGATTAATGCATTTTCATTACTAAAATCATAACCGATTACTGAGCGTGGTTTAACTCTTAATTATGCCACTTTGTTAACATTAGTATTTATACTGAAAAACTTTGTATGGCCAAAACTTCTTAAATTTAACAGATAACCAACGACAAAAATAAATCTTACAACTAAGTTGCTTCCAACATTAGAGTAGATTGAAGCGAAACGTTGGCCTAAGATATACTCAGCAATTCTAATTCCTTCATAGATCACAGATGAATACGCTTAGAGATATACAAGCCGAGGCATTTATAATCACCGCATTGTTACCAAAAATAACCTTTCTAGTTTAATACACTCAATGCATAAACTAATAAATCACTCTCCTAAGGAACAAAATCAAAAAATTTACTATTCCTCTAATAACTTCTCTAGCCCTAAGCGCTTGTGCTACTTTTGACCGATATACGGTGAGTAAAAGTTTCCATTACCGCCAAAGGTGCGGGTATCAGTGCAGGTGTTGCTGCTGTAGCGGCCTATTTAGTCAATAAAAATGAGGATAATATAGGTAAAAGTAATCGTATAATGTTGAAAGCTGCGACGCTGAGATTATTGGTGGTATTGGTTATTATATGGATACACAAGAAGCTAAATTGAGAAAAAAACTACGTGGTTCAGGTGTTAGTGTTGAACGTGAAGGTTATAACATCAACTTAACTATGCCTGGCAATATTACATCTCCTTCAGGTAATGCCAATATTGATCAACGTTTCTTATCTGTTTTAGATTCGGTTGTTTTAATATTACAAGAATTCAACAAAACCTTGATGGTCGTTGCGGGTCATACTGATAGCTCTGGCTCTGATGCACTAAACCAGAGTTTATCAGAACGCCGCACTCAGTCTTTTTTTACCTACCTTAATAATGCAGGTGTTATTATAGAGAGAATTGAAGTGATTGGTTTTGGTGAAACTCAGCCTGTTACTTGTAATAGTTCAACCAACTCACATCGGGCTTCCATTTTTTAATCCACGATGGAATATCACTGGCAGGCATAGGTCTGGCTATGCCATAACCTTGGGCTAATTCACAGCCAAGCTGTAATAGTGCGATACCATGTTCAATAGTCTCCACCCCTTCAGCAATCACATTACGTTTAAATGATTTAGCTAAGGCTATCACGCCTTCAACAATGGCTAAATCATCCACGTCAATCAACATATCTCGAACAAAGCTCTGGTCTATCTTAATTAAATTTGCAGGCAATCGCCTAAGATGAGTAAGAGACGAATAGCCTGTGCCAAAATCATCTAAGGCAAATTTAACTCCCAACGCCATGCACTCATTCATTGTTGTTGAGACATGATGTACATCTTCTAAGGCGCTAGTTTCCAGCATTTCTAGTTCTAAATGGTGTGGTTTAACATCAGGATACGCTGCTAGCATTGTCTTTAGTTTCTGTGTGAAATCGGATTCCTGTAATTGAACTGCTGCAATGTTTACGCTAATGCTTAAAGGGAGATTAATCCCCATTGCTTGCCATTGGCTGATTTGTGACAGTGCAGAGTTAATAACCCACTCACCTAGCTCAATCATCATAGGGGTATCTTGAATGTCAGGTAAAAAATCGATTGGATTTAACAGTCCACGTTCTGGATGTTGCCAACGAATTAATGCCTCAACACCTATTACCGACCCTGTCCGCATATGAACCTTAGGCTGGTAATAGAATAAAAATTGATGATTATCTAATGCGCTACGAATAGCTTCTAAGCTTTCCAATTGTACTTTATGTGCGTCATCTTGGGCCATATCAAATAGGTGATAACGATTTTTGCCTGATTCTTTAGCCGCATACATGGCCTGGTCGGCATGCCGGATGAGTAAATCGGCATCAACATTATCTTGCGGATAAAGGGTGACACCAATACTGGCTGATACATTTAAGACCACATTATTGACTTTTACAGGCTCTGACGCTGCAAGCAATAATCGCTCTAATATTGGCCAACAATCTTCAACTACAGCTAAACCAGCTAATACTATTACAAATTCATCACCGCCAATGCGGGCTAAGCTATCACCTTTACGCAACGTTTCCTTCATACGCTTTGATAGTGCAATCAGTAATTCATCACCCCTACTATGCCCATAAGTATCATTGATTACTTTGAACCCATCTAAATCAAGGAATACGACAGCGATAGACTGTTTCTGACGACTGCACTGCAACATGGCTTGGGATAATCGGTCTGCCAATAATGCACGGTTCGGTAAATCAGTAAGTATATCGTAGTGAGCCATATGCTCTAGTTGCTCTTGATGTTTTTTTGTTAGGGTAATGTCATTACCCAAGGATACATAATGAGTAGTGATACCGTTTTCATCACGTACAGCAGTGATAGTTTTCATTTCCGCATACACTTCGCCATTTTTACGACGGCTCCATATTTCACCAGACCAGAAACCTTCTATTACTAGCGCTTTCCACATATCAGCGTCGAGCTCAAGTGATTGGCGTCCAAAATGAAAATTCTGTATGAATTTACCAATACATTCTTCTCGGCTATAGCCTGTTATATGAGTAAAAGTCTCATTCATATCAAGTACTTTACCCGCAGCATCACTGATAGCGATGCTTTCACGAGCATGTGTAAATACGCTCGCAGCTAGTGTTAATTTCTCTTTAGCATTTTTCTGCTCTGTAATGTCTTGAATTATACCGACTACCCACAAAGGTTTACCTTGCTCATTATGTTCAAGCACTACACCTCTGTCCCAAATCCAGATTTGTTTATCGTCGTTTGGGCGTACCATTCTATATTCAAGACTATAGGGTATGTTTTCTTCGAGTAACCGGTCCAGTGCTCTATTTACTTGAGCTTTATCCTCTTCAAAAATACAATGTTGAAATTCATCAAACGAATTTTCGATATCAACCACACCAGTGATCATTTCCCAATTTTTATTGTGGAATACATCATTAGTTTGAGTATTCCATTCCCACAGGCCTTCACTCGAAATATCTAAAACAGCAGTTAGCCTTCTTTCATTTTTTTCTGCTTGATTTTTTAAGGCAATAATATCAGTGACATCAGTTGCAATAATCACGACATTTTCTTCTCCTTTACAGTTAATGAAAGGCGCATTTACAGAATGAAAATTATGATTTTCTCCTGTTTTAATGTCGGTAGCATCTTCATAAAAAACTTGATTTTTTTTACTGTTGATAACGATTTTTACACTTTCTAACAATTGATTGGTCTGCTCTGTATTACCAGTAAAATAAGAGTCGTCTTTGCCAATTATTTTTTGTGATGTTGTATTATAAAAGTCAGCAAGCGTTTTATTAGCAAAAATAAAATTACCATAAGAATCTTTTGCAAAAACAGGCTCAGGAATAGCATTGATGATATCTAGTAGCAGTCTATTTTGTTTTTTTTCGTTTTCAAATTTTCGTTGTAAATCATATGTCATGTAAAAAAACCTTAATGTACTTCCCATAAAAAACTATGAAGAAAATGTCTTATTTAGGTGATAAAAGAACGAGATTATGAAATTAAAAAAAGGTTTCAAGCTCATTTGATGTCCAATAACTCCACTAGTGATGTCTATTCATACTTGTAGAGCTTCTCAAATCATGAATTTCTTTTAAGCTTGCCGTATATTTAACCATATTACTATTTAACCTATTGAGGGAGAGTAATCGTCGTTGTTATTACTTGCGGAGGTGTAGCTCTGCAAACAGTAACTACTATCGCTAATACTTTTTATTTTTATTTTTATTTTTATTTTTATTTTTATTTTTAT
>NZ_JACGUT010000072.1 GCF_014076845.1 Colwellia sp. MB3u-41 | reverse complement strand
CAAGTTTGGCTAAATCGATGCCAACGACTTTAATTAAAGACATATGGACTCTCCTTTGATTGAATGCTTACACTTTCAATATGGCACATAGATGCCGTTAGTAGGGGAGTCCATATCATTCGTTAGAATCATTAGAGAAGTCCAGCAAGTATGAGATATTTACTACTTTTTGTTTTACTCCTTTTTTCATCATTGAGTTATTCAACTCAACAAATTAAAGATGAATTAGAAATGAATGGTTCAAAGTTTGATATTGATGAGTACCCACTTCAAGAGCATTCGAACTACGAATTAATAGTAAAAAAAGTTAACTCTCGAGAGTGCACAGGATCTCGGAGGGGGTATCAAGGTCAATGGCTTATCCAGAATAACAAATTTTATTTACTTTACCTTGTAAAGAACCCTTGTATGGATAGTGAATATCTTAATGCTAATGAAATCTTAGGTGAAGAGGGTTTTCTGAATGTTGCTACATGGTATACAGGCAATGTTACATTTAGAATATCACCTGTAGAACTATATAGGGTTGATGGTGATAGCGGTATTAAATATGAGGCAGTTGTATACACAATAAATCAAGGAAATGTTACGTCACGCGAAATAAAAGACATTATTCGTAGCTGGAATGATTCTAACAAGTCGTTAAAGCAGGACAAATAACAGTTGGCTTTTGCTCCTGCGTCGCTTATTTTAGCCAACAATTATTTGCCTCTTAACGAGGCGTTATGTTTTAAAGTTTAGTTGAGTGTAAATGTCTAAATATGAGATTCCAATGGACGTGATTAATCGTTTTGGTCCATTTGAAGAGTTTAAACAGGATGGTTCAATTGTCAGTATGGAACTTGTTAACGGTAAAGTGATTGAAAGAGTATTGCTTATATATCCGAACCAAGTTTTTTCTGTGCAAGGTGAAACTCATATGCCGTTTAATCCCAAAGAGGTTGTTAGGGTTTTTCAAACGGAAGTTGATTTAGCTACTCGTACATCAAGTAGTTGGTCATTTTTTGGTGTGTAATTAAAACATAACAAGCCATTCAAGTAGGACAAATAACAGTTGGCTATTTGCTCCTTGATCTTGTACCACTTTGGTTGACAGTTATTCATTAATTGTTATCAAAGAGGTTATTCATGGGACATACAAGAAAGCGACACTACGACCAATATTCACTAGCGTACAAACTTCAGGCTATTTTATTAGCTTCTCAACAAGGTGTTTTAGCTAAAGATGTAGTGGGATCTTTGGGTATTCACCCCATAATGCTCTATCGTTGGTGTATGGAACACCGCAAAGGGTCGTTGTTTACTCAACCGCTTATGAAAAATAATCAAATCGAAAATCCGCCAAAACTCAAGAAAGTAATTAGCCCTGAAAAGCTTGAACTTGCTAAAGCCAATGCGCGTATTAAAAAGCTAGAAAAACAATTGTCTCGCAGCGAGGAGGATATCGAAATCCTAAAAAAGTTCGAGCGGTTCACAAAGGAAAACCCCTAGTTAATTTTGCCTTTATTAGGGATAACTTCAGGTTAAGTAATGTCTCTCGATTATGTTATCTGCTGGGGGTATCTCGCGGTGGTTATTATGCTTGGTTTAATCGGCCAGCGTCAGCACATAAAGTCCAAGACAACCACCTTAAAGCTGAACTGATTAAGCAACACCAAGGCTTCAAACGCGCTTATGGTGCACCGAGAATGCATGTATAGCTTAAGCTTGCAGGTTTTAGCTGTAGTCGACGACGCATAACGAGGCTAATGAAAGAGCTTAACCTATGCAGTTCGATGAAAGACTTGTATTTGCGCTTACCAAATAGAGGGAAACATTACTCAACAACGAACAACCACTTAAAATATGTTGCCAAACCAAACGGAAAAAACCAACAATGGGTTGGCGATTTCACACACATCAGAACTCAAAAAGGGTGGCTTTTTCATGCAGTTGTTATGGACTTATTTACACGAAAATTGATTGGATGGTCGTTTAGTCAGCAACGTAATTCTTTGATGACACAAGCGGCATTTAAAGATGCATTAGCGAAGGAATCCCCAGGTAATAATTGCATATTTCATTCTGACCAAGGGATTGAATATGCGGCGAATGATTTTAAAGGAATTGTTGAAGAGTCGGGGGCTAATAAGGAGTATGAGTAGAAAAGCAACGCCGACAGATAATGCTGCGATGGAGTCTTACTTCCACACATTTAAGGCAGAAGCTATTCATGGGAAGCGCTTTAAAAACCAAGAAGAAGCGACTCTCGTCAGTAAGAAATACATCGCGTTTTATAATCAAGAACGATTACATTCAAGTTTAGGTTATACATCACCCGAAAAGTATGAGAAATTAAGGTTTTAAAATGTGTCTACGAAAGTGGTGTAAGATCACTTCGCTTCACATTTTAACCAACTATTTTTGTCCGCTTAAGTGGGCGTTAGGTTTCTAATTTGCAACATCGAGTATTTATATTTTTAGCTGTTTTAGTTTCATATCTTGGGTGGGTAATTTACCAACAAGACGGGTGGACTTTAATAGTGACATTGGAAGTTATATGGCTTGTTTGTACATTTGCTGGAATAAATGCAGCTTTGTTCATTAGTAAACAAGTATATCTTAAATACGATCCGTCTTTTATGCTTGTTATTGTATTTATAGTGTCTGTAATTGTCACAGCGGCATTTGAACTATCAATTATGGTTCCTTCTAGTAGTCTATTTGATTTAGCAGGTTGGGATGATAACCCTTTTCTAGTTATGTTGGGTTGGTTCAATTGGCCTTTGGGAATAATAGCCCTAACATTGGTGTGCTCGAAACCTAACAAGCCACTCAAGCAGGACAAATAACAGTTGGCTATTTGCTCCTTCGTCGCTTATTTTAGCCAACAATTATTTGCCTCTTAATGGGGCGTTATGTGTTAAATGCAAATAGAGGTTGTGTCAGTTTTACCTGAAAAGTAAATAGACAATAATCTTTTAATTTTCATGTTTTTAGATGATAATCAATACCATGAAATTTGAATAAAGCTTGGTAATAAATGACACAACATGAATATATTTTTGTAACTGTATCCATAATCATTGGATTATCACTAACACGTCTCTTACATGTGATCGGAGATTTGATTCGTTATCACGAAAAAGTTAAATTTCATTGGTCTACAGCTATATGGGGTGGAACTGTAATGGTTTTCACCCTTCAACTATGGTGGGTAGGATGGGAGCTTCATGATTTTTCTGATTGGTCTTTTATACACTTTTTAGCGCTTATCTTTGCATCAATTTTTATGTATGGTGCGGCAGAAATGGCACTTCCAGATCCAGATGATGGATATTTTGACATGATATCCCACAGTCGAGGCTTAGGTCGAGTGTCTGCAATGTCCCTATTGTTATTCTTTCTTCTTGGGCCCTATTTCAATATTGTTATGCTTAAGAATCCACTGCTTTTGTCATTGGTAATACCATTAATTGGTGTAGTAATAATGTTGCTAGTTATATTTATCCCTCGATGGTTTAAATGGTTGTCTATTATTTTTGGGTTATATTCACTATTTGTACTTTTTGTAACGGTATAAGTTAATATTAGAGCTAGTAGCTCGAAACACATAACAAGCTGTTCAAGTGGGACAAAAACAGTTTATTGTTTCATGCCTCAACATTTTAGCAAACAATCTTTTGCCCCTTAACAGGGCGTTATATTTTTAAAAGGAGTTTAAATGAAACATTTAAGTCTGTTGTTGATTATAGTTTTTTTTACTGTTGCTTGTAGTTCAAAACATGAGGCGTCCTTTGATGTACCCGCAATAACAATTAAAGACTATGAAATACAAAAATACTGGGTTCCAACGAAAAACCAACTTTCTTTTGATAATAACTTTAGACAACCCAAAGAATCTGGTTTTGTTAGAGTTCAAATTTTAATTGACTCTAAAGGAGAGATATTCAATCCAGTTATTATAGAGTCAAAAGGTGGTTGGGATAAATTTGCACTGCGGGCACTGAAAGAAATTCATTATGTAAGTACTGAGTTTAATATTAGTAAAACTCCAGTCTATGTCATAAAAGAATTCAGATTTTTAGCACCCTAAAAATATAAGAAGCCATTCAAGCAGGACTTTTAACAGTTGGTTAGGTTCCGCTTCGTTTTACATTTTAGCCAACTGCAATTTCCCCCTTAATAGAGCGTTAGTTGTACAACCATTGAGTAAATCTTATGAAGCAAAAGTCTACTATTTTTTACTGTGTTCTCTTGTTAATTTGTTTAATTGTAATACTAGCTGGTGTTTATCAATTAGGTAACATAATTGGTTCTGCGCTGTACTCTAGTAGTTTCAGTTTTGAATCAATTAGTATCTGGCAAATAGGGCTAATTGGTTCAAGCGTTTGCGGGATATTTGAATTTATAAGAACGATTAAAAAACTGAAGGTGTCACCATAGTACAACTAATAAGGCATTCAAACGGACAAAAAACAGTTGGCTTTTTTCACTTCGCTCAACATTTTAGCCAACCATTATTTGCCTCTTAATGGGGCGTTATACGTATATGGAGTTAGCAGATGAATTCAAAGTTTAATATATTATATTTAGTTATCGCTTTAGCTTTTATGAATGGATGTAGCATTTATAGTGAAGAATATTATGGTGAAGCAGAAACAAATAAAAGAGAATCATCATGTGTCAATATGGAACCATCTCAAGAAGCTAAATGTAAGGAAAGAGAGCAGACGTTAATAATCAGTTTAGGTGCTGATGAAAACTGTAATCATCCCTATGAATATGAAAGAAACAAATGTAAAAATGAAAAAGTAAAACAGAAAAAGCAACTTGATGAGTCACTTAAGAAGCATGTGAAATAATACGTATAACAAGCCATTCAAGCAGGACATATAACAGTTGGCTATTTGCTCCTTCATTGCTTATTTTAGCCAACTATTATTTACCGCTTAAGTAGACGTTAGCATTATAAGGAAATCAATCTTGAAACGGATTTAAGTATCACTTGTAAGTATTTTAAGTTTTGCTGCATTATCGGCAAATCAAAACCAATCAAAACCAATCAAAACCAATCAACATCTAAAGAATTTGACCTCGAAAATTATTCAAAGGTTAGTGAGTCTTGTGATTTTGATATTACTAAATGGAAAAATATAGTCGAGGTGTCAAACTCTAATGATGCTATTTTTTCTGGTGACGTATTATTTAAAGTACATGATAAGCAATATAAAACTAAAGAATTATATGTTAAAAATTTCTACATTCGTAAAAACTGTGAAATTAAATCAAGTTTGGTTGTTCTCATAAAATAGTGCTAACAAGCTGTTCAAGCGGGACAAATAACAGGACGTTAGGTGTATATGTAATGTTCAAATCTATATTCTTCGTTGGTTTGCTCTTTATTTCCTTGGTGAGTGAAGGGAGTGTAAACAGAACTTATGTGGTTGTTTGTAAGCAAGATGACGTTTTATCTGAGAAATGGCATTACTTCATCACACTGGCTGATATAAGATTATCTATTATTTCTGAGGGTGGTAACCTTTCGTTAATTAATTTAGATAAATTATTATTAGAAATATTGCATTATTTTTTAAAAGTTAAATGTTTAGATCCGGATATGGTTGAGAGCTTCGGTTTCTTTGAGGAACAATTACAAGATTATCCTTTAACGTCTGAGTATTCAGGTTTAGAAAACTTATTTAATCAAATTAGAAGTAAGGTGGGTACACCTAATAAGCCAATTAAGCCGAACTAAAAACAGTTTTTTCGGTTTCGCTTCGCTTCACATTTTAGCAAACAATTTTTAGCCCCTTATTAGGGCGTTAGTTTTTCATCAATCAGGATTACATTTTGAGATTCGAAAATCACCCAGGAACGATGCCAACGCAACAAATATGGCAATATAGACGAGATTTGTTTGCCTACTATGTTGGGCAAGCTCTCGGAGATAAATAGATCGGTGTATCTACCGATCAAACAAGAATACTAGAGTTGGAATTAGAAAGAGTATTTTGCTCAGGGGCTTGGGTTGCTTGTATCATTTTAGCATGTGCGTCAGGTGAAGTTTATCTTCATGCTAAAGGAGCTAAACGCGAAGCTAAATTTTTAAAACAATATAGACTCAGAGAGGCTTGGATGTCACTTGAGACTCTAAGAAATAAAATAGTCCATAAAAGCGATACACTTTCATATCAAGAATATATGCACACCCCTGAAGACCTAGAAAATGAAGCCAATAAAGCTATTCAAATAGCACTCAAAGTGATTTTATTAGGAATAAGAGAAGAGCTAGATGATTCAATTAAAGTAGAAAAAAAATAACAAGTTGCTTAAACGGACACAAACAGCTGGCTGTGCTCGTACCTCGCTATTATAGCCAGCCATTTTTATCGGCTTAGCAAAGTGTTAGCTGTATAGTTGTAACCTCGAACTTTTGTGATACTATAGTGATACATTATTTGAGTTCTAAATAGGATTTATCATGAGAGTTGAACTTGTTACGACACTTAAGCGTCAAGCTACCAAAATTTTAGCTGACCTTCACATATCCAAAGAACCGGTGTTAATTACTGAGCATGGGCAACCATCGGCTTATTTAGTTGATGTTGACGATTATGAATTTATGCAGCAACGAATGGCCATTCTTGAGGGTGTTGCACGCGGTGAGCAAGCAATTAAAAGCGGTAATACATTCTCGAATCAAGAAGTAAAAGAGAAAATGAGCAAATGGCTGAAATAATTTGGACATCTCCAGCTCTTGATGATTTAAATGATATTGCTGAGTATATTGCTTTAAGTAATATTGATGCGGCTAAGAAATTGACTCACAAAATATTTGATAAAATATCTAGGTTAGAAGAGCATCCTGAATCAGGTAAAAGACCACTTGAATTAAGTAACTTGAATTACCGTGAAGTTAATGTTGATCCTTGTCGTATTTTCTATAAAGTGGATAGCGACAAAGTTTATATATTACATGTCATGCGTCAAGAGCGAGATCTTCGTAGATTTCTTCTACAGAGCTAAATATGGCTAACAAGGCGTATAAACGGACAAAAAACAGTTGGCTGTTTCACTCCGTTCACCATTTTAGCCAACAATTTTTTGCCGCTTAACGTGGCGTTATATGCTATAGGGAGGTTATAATTTTGCGCGCTTTTATTTTATTGTTATTCATATCCTGTAATATGAGTTTTGCTACATCGTTTGCGTTGAGCGGGCCTGTTGAAGAAATAGTGTTAACGCAAAAACAAGCTGTGGAATTAGGGTTTACCCCTCAAATTGAATCTAATAGAGCATATGACTCTATGGTAAACCTAGAAATTACTTACCCTAAAAAAATAAATGAGATTGACTTTTATGCAGCCTTTGCATTGTTATCACAAGATGGGGTAGACATCACATCTAATAAAGTATTAAACAGCACAAAAAAGGTTGTTATTAAGGTTAATCGTGCGGTGGTTACAAATGTTAAAGTATCCTTTTTCTTCGGTAAATTTAAAAAATATATAGTAAGCTACGACTTAAATAGCATATAACAAGTTACTCAAACGGACAAAAAACAGTTGGCTATTTTCACTTCGTTCAACATTTTAGCCAACAATTTTTTGCCGCTTAATGTGGCGTTATGCGGCATTGCGAATTCGATTAAATGTAATTGTGGTAGTTGTCTTTTCTTTATCTTGGTTATTTACGCGTAATCAAATCTATTTCAGTTTTTGGTTGAATAGTTTTTCGCCAAAGTAGGTAAGTGATAAATTCACTTTTCATTAGTGGCTCAAAATTAACGGTTTAGTGTGTCGCAATGCTGTGATTTTTAATGTGCATTTTATGTCGTTAATATTTATATAAATTGTGCTGTTTGTGGTAGTGTAAAAATCGCATAACAAGTCATTAAAGCAGGACAAATAACAGTTGGCTGTTGTTTGTGCCTCACACATTTTAGCCAACAATTTTTTGCCGCTTATGTGGCGTTATATGTACAAGGAGTAACAAGCATTGTTTAATAAATTAATTCCAGTTTCGCTGATTGTTTTGCTATCAGCTTGTGGTGCAACTAAACCACCACCATACCAAAAAGATAGAAAACCAGAGAATAGAGAACAATACAATGGTTTAGAAGGTATGGCTCAGTATCAAAAAGATCAGATTTATTTACTCAGCAAAGAATTATCTGACAAATGTACGACTGCAAAAATTGATTTAGCAATGGCAGAAACAGATAATAATTTTGAAGAAATTAAAATTCAAAAAGCACTAATTGGCAGCACTTGCATATAACAAGTTATTCAAGTGGGACAAATAACGTTGGCTATTTGCTCCTTCGTCGCTTATTTTAGCCAACTATCATTTGCCTCTTAATGGGGCGTTATAGTGCAATCAGGTTATGAGAAAATTCATATATATCAAATTAAGACAAAGTAGGGTTGAGGCTAGAATAGTTGACAAAACTACAGATGAAGTTTTTTCCGCTAAAGCGTTAAGTCATCCTAGAACTATGGTTGGTGATTTTGAGCAATTAGTTGAGCTTTATAAAAGTATTATTGAACATTATAAGACTTGGACTGATTATATTTTTAAGCCGGATTTACTTATTCACTTTGTTGAAAAATCAGAAGGTGGGTATACAAATTCTGAAACGAAAATTATGAAATTAGCCAGTGAACAAGCTGGCTCCCATTTTTCATGGTTATGCCTCGACGTTTATGGCCCTCTTTCAGATTATGAATTAAAAAATGTAAAAAAGGCGCTATAACAAGTTTATTAAATATCGTTACGGCCAAAAAACGGCCTTCACTGGACGCGCAAAAAACGCGCGCCATTTATAAAAAGCGTTATGTGACAAATTGAATATTAGGATGAATGATGAGTAGAAATGTAGACATGGATGACTTTTTACAATTTATTCGAGATGAATTGGGTGAAGGAATCTGGATTCCTCTCCACAAAAATCTCAACAAAGATGATAAATCCGAAGATGGATCTTTATATTCATGTTTGGTTTCTCCCGATGAAAAAGAACAAGCTATGGAGGGATACGGCTGGGATTTATTGCCTGGTGACGGAGGCCCGTCCATAGTATTAAGTGGTTAAAATAATATTTGGTATGAACCAAACAGCTCAAAATATATTCCTTTAGTTAGCCTCAGAGAGTTCCACGGAAGACGCGAGCCTTATCGTGAAATTTTACAAGAGCTAGTTCTCTTCCTTGAGTTATATCATGATTCAGCTAACTGTAAGTATGTTGTAGATAATGAAAATGGGACTGAAATTGACGTCATCAAATACTCGGAAAAGGAAACTGTAATAAGAAAGTCATTTTTGAGAGCATTCATGTCGGCTAGACAAATGAATCTGCTTTTGTTTTTCGAAAACTCCAGACATAAAGAAGGTAATGAAAGGTTGGCTGATGAGCACGTTAATGAAGCCGCTATTTCATTCACTAGGTTTTGGGATAACTCATATGTTAAAAAAGGGATAGGGGGTCAAGTTGCTTGATTAATAAAACTTTTAATTAATTAATTAGGGGTACCCATAGACTTTTAATCAACGTAAGCGACTAATAAACCTACGTCCTTATGCTACCTATCAACCTGCTGCATAATTTACTCATCATAAACGTATGAGTAAAACAAAGTGTCTGTAATCAAAAATACAAACCAAGACGCTCCGTTTTGGCCAGTATGAATTAGTATGAAGAAATTAGAGGTACCCAGAGTCTCATTAATCAAGTAACTTGACCCCCTATTTTTTTCTGACCCCAGTTTATTGTTGACTAAGGAAGTCTTAATTTTCCTTAGTCAAATATGGATATTCGCATGAGCGATGGTGCAAGTGGAAATCTAAATAGATAATTTGTTTATAGGTTTGCCAAAAATTTTTGATATTGGGTCATTGTATCCTTGTTTTCTATCATCCCTTGGTGACCAATATTAGGAACCATAATTAGCTGCTTGTTAGCAGATTGGCTCTGCGCGAATAGTTTTTCTGCTAATTTTGCCGGTACTTCTTCATCTTTTTCGCCCGCAATAACTAATAACGGGCCGTTGTAATGCATAGACACGACCTTTAGATTGTCTGCGTTGCGGAAGTCTTCAGATATTTCTACGGTCATAAACGGTGAGATATACCATGGTGTTTTTTCAGCAACCCAGTCGTCGGCGTTCGTGGCAGAGCCATGTAGCACCAAAGCATCTATCTTATTGTTCTTGGCTAAATCAGCAGCAATAAAGCTACCGAGTGAATAACCATGTAAAATGACCTTTTGCGGCTGATAATGCTGATGTAAATAATCAAGTTGAAATTGTGCATCATTTATAAGACTTTTAATGCTAGGTTCACCCTCACTAGCCCCTAAACCACGACGATCTAAGACAAATATGTCGGTGCCAAGCGACCACAAATCACGCAATGCTGATTTGCCGTATGGCTCAATCTTCATTCCGTTACCTTGAAAAAAAACGAGGGTTGTTTGACTCGATGGATTATCAATATGAAAACCACTTAGGGTAATTAAGTCGCTTGTTTGTATATTTACCTGTGTGATGACCCCATTGGGTATCGCAGCTCTAAGTTCTTGGGTAAATTCATCGCTGAATGCGACGGGGGTATCACTGCTGGCAATAAAAGTGCTTTCATTAATACGCACTGTGCACCCCGACATCACTAAAAGCATGGCGCATACACAAATGCACGATTTGATATTGTTGAATAGTGTTCGCATTTTGTTTTCCCTAATATGTAAGTTTATGTTTGGTCTTTGTAAAGTAAAATATCACCTGGTTCGCACTTCAAGTGCTGGCAAATGGAGTTTAATGTTGAAAAACGTATGGCTTTTGCCCTGCCGCTTCTCAATACTGATAAATTTTGAGGGGTAATACCAACCAACTCGGCAAGTTGTGTTGATTTCATTTTTCGTTTGGCAAGCATCACATCAAGCTCAATTATAATAGCCATTAAATTGTTAACTCTGCCTCTTCTTCCAACTCAGTGGCGTGCCTCATCACCCATGCAATACAATAAAAAATCATGCCAAAGAGTGCATACTTTAATTCTTGGTCACCAAGAATAAGAATATACGACACCTCATATCCTAATCCTGCAACATGAAGTATAAACGCAACTAATATCGGATAAAAAAGGCTAATCACTATCCACGCTATAAATACAACGGCTTTGTTGATTAGGCATTTGAAGTTACGTGCAGTAAATACCTGCCTTTGTTGATATAAACTAAAAAGTCGATACAAAAAGTAGTAGATGAAAATATATGGCAGTATTTTAACCGTCCCTAGAATAAGCCCAGGGTGAAAGCCTGCGGCATGTAATGACGAGGCTAATAGCGACCAAGAGCCGTTAAAGTCGACTATTAAAATACTATAAAACAACCCCCACCAGTCAATTCTTAACACATATTCATTGCCAACATATTTGCCCAACATCATGGTGCCAACAAAGCTACTAAGTTGCAGAAGTGCCAAAAATAAAATTAGCAGTTTAATCCATCTGCTTAGTGAAGTGATTTTTTCCATAATGATTCGACGTTTAATTGATCTAATATAAATGTATCACGTTTAATGTTGGTAGGTAATTAGTTATCGATAAACAGTAATTAATCTATTTAAAGTTTATTTAGTAATTCTCAGATACACAACAAACTTTTCGTGTGTATTGTGAAATTATGTCGATAAATAAGCTAAGGCATTAATGGCATGCCTTAATAAACAGTAGCAACAACGAACTAAATATTTATATTTTGGAAGCTAGATTTAGAATAAAAGGGAATAGATCGTAATAACATGAACCGATCGGTCAATTACACTCTATGTCAGGCTTGTTGTTGTGCTTGTTTTCAATCAATAAAAATAGAGGGCGCGATATGATAAATGAAACATTATTCCCTAGAACGTTAAAAGGCCGTTATTCAAAAGATGATGCCGCGAAGGGATAGGGGGTCAAGTTGATTGATTAATAAGACTTTTAATTAATTAATTAGGGGTACCCATAGACTTTTAATCAACGTAAGCGACTAATAAACCTACGTCCTTATGCTACCTATCAATCTGCTGCATAATTTACTCATCATAAACGTATGAGTAAAACAAAGTGTCCGTAATCAAAAATACAAACCAAGACGCTCCGTTTTGGCCAGTATGGATTAGTATGGATTAGTATGGATTAGTATGAAGAAATTAGAGGTACCCAGAGTCTTATTAATCAAGTAACTTGACCCCCTATTTTTTCCACAGGTGGTTTGACAATCGGTATCCAATCCCAAGGTTTATTGAGCACATGGCGATAAAAGAATTGAATAGCATTGCGAGCAATCTTAACGGCACTCCATGATTTGGTCTGCACCAGTGACAAAAATTAAGCCTTAAGCTGTACGGCAGTTAATGTATCGGGGCAGGTATAAAAAAACACCACCACCTGCCGCAGGCAGCGGCTATACATGTCAACGGTTTTAGGACTTTTACCTTGCAAGGTGAGTTCATTTAGATATGCTTTGTCGTTGATGTTCATAACAATACTCCTAAGGCACCTTCAATGTTGAAGGTTATAAGTGTAGTACAGACGATAACTCCTTCTGCCGCAAAGCGGCTTCGTTCCGCTTCGTTCCGCTTCGCTACACATTATAGCCAACAATTTTTGTCCGCTTAAGTGGGGGTTATGTACCGCCTTCTTTTATGGGTAAATTCTTTTAATAAGTTTGGTGGTTTCAAGTTGGTTTAGTATTTCTGGCCTTGAGTTTTCGCTTTGTAGTTTTGTTAATATCGCTATAAAACGAGTGGTTTCGCAAAGCTAAATTTGTGTCACGCTTTTTACGTTTATTTGGTGGCTCAAAATTCACAGTTAGGTTTATGTTAGGCGGTGGGTGTGTTTTGTTTCTTCCGTTTATCTGTTTGATTTTAGAATTTTTTGTTAGTATAAAGTTCATAATAACCAATTACATAACAAGCTATTCAAACGGACGCTAAACAGTTGGCTAGCTTCGTTCCTCGCAATTTTAGTCAACAATTTTTCGCCGCTTACATAGGGCTTTATATGCTTTTATCGGGTTGAGTGTAATATTTTGCATATCGAGTTTAATCAAAAATAATGCTGTGATCACTTTGGCGCTAAATTTTCACCTGTAGAACAAACTTAACTTGTAACTATTTCTAATGGTATTTATGAGGGTGTTGTTCCGGTGGAAGGTGTTAGATACCCTTCACCAGAACATATGAGCGGTTGGTGGTTAACTACCGATGAATATGATGGTAATTTAGATTCACTGGTCACCGTACATTTTCATCATTTAATTGAGAAACGCCCTGAATTAGCGTTATACATGGCGCTACCATTTGGCTACCGTTTTAATTTAGGTGGTAAAGATGAACACGTTTGGCTAGACCATGAAGTGGCAAACGAAAGCATATAACAAGCCATTCAAGCAGGACTTTTAACAGTTGGTTAGGTTCAGCTTCGCTTCACATTTTAACCAACAATTAAAAACCTCTTAAGTAGGCGTTATGCGGCATTGCGAATTCGATTAAATGTAATTGTGGTAGTTGTCTTTTCTTTATCTTGGTTATTTACGCGTAATTAAATCTATTTCAGTTTTTGGTTGAATAGTTTTTCGCCAAAGCAGGTAAGTGGTAAATTCACTTTTCGTTAGTGGCTCAAAATTCACGGTTTGGTGTGTCGCAATGCTGTGGTTTTTTAAATGTGCATTTTATGTCGCTAATATTTATATAAATTGTGCAGTTTGTGTAATGTAAAAATCGCATAACAAGGCATTCAAACGGACAAAAAAC
This sequence comes from Colwellia sp. MB3u-41, assembly GCF_014076845.1. Classification (GTDB taxonomy): domain Bacteria; phylum Pseudomonadota; class Gammaproteobacteria; order Enterobacterales; family Alteromonadaceae; genus Colwellia_A. The sequence goes on along the minus strand of NZ_JACGUT010000072.1, from coordinate 111,001 downwards.
AGTTGGCTGTCTCACTTCGTTTACATTTTAGCCAACAATTTTTTGCCGCTTAAGTGGGCGTTAGCTGCTTCAACTAAACTTGTACATCATCTTGCACAAGTGACTCTTTTTAGTTAGACTTGTCTTATTAAATGTACAACTAAAAATAAGGCTATTATGAGAATTGTATCTTTTACTGAAGCAAGAAATGGGCTTAAATCTGTACTTGATCATGTCGTAAACGACGCTGATTATACGGTAATTACACGTAGAGATTCTGAAGATGCTGTTGTTATGTCTATGGATCATTACAACAGCTTGATGGAAACTGTTCATTTATTAAAGTCACCTGCTAACGTAGTTCACTTAACCCGTTCTATTGAGCAATTTAAATCAGCTCAAGTGATTGAGCGAGAAATATTAAATGACTAGGTTGTTAGCGTGGACCAATGATGCATGGGCTGATTACGAATATTGGCAAGGGCAAGATAAAAAAACGCTTAAAAGAATTAATAAATTAATTACAGACACTAAACGTTCCCCATTTGAGGGGATCGGAAAGCCTGAACCGCTAAAAGAAAATTTATCAGGTTTTTGCTCTAGACGTGTGGATGAATCCAATCGCCTAGTATATGCCGTTAGTGATAGTCATATAACAGTTATATCATGTCGCTATCATTATTAATTATAACCAGTAGCTAACAAGTTGCTCAAACGGAAAAATAACAGTTGGGCATCGCTTCGCAATTATAGCCAACCATTATTTTCCACTTAGCAAGACGTTAGGGGCTTATACCGATAATCAGAAGGAGGCACCATGCAAACATCTTGTTCATGTCCATGCGAAGAGAGTGAGGTAATAGTCAAAAATCATCCCGTAATTCGATTTATATGCCATTGCAAAATTTGCCAAGAGGTTTATCGTAAGCCGTTCGCTGATATTGTTGCGGTAAGATCTAACCAAGTGATTAAACCTATTAATCCTACAATCCGATTCGCTAAACATCGTTTTCCACCTGCAGTAAACCGAGGTTTTTGTCCTTCATGCAACAGCCCAGTGGTAGCATTTTTGCCTTTAGCTCCAGCCTTTGGCTTGTCCTTTATCCCAGCAGAAAATTTCTCCAAAGATTATGAATTGCCTAAACCAGTTCTGCATTCGTTTTATGATCGGCGGGTTGATGATGTAGATGATAATTTACCAAAGTTTAATGGCTATTGGCCCAGTCAGTGGGCAGTATCAAGTCGTTTTGTCTCCACTATTCTACGTCTAGGCTAAAACGTGCCTAACAAGAAAATCAACAAGGACTAAAAAGTATGGGCTATTACGCTTCGCTTCATTTAGCCCACAATTTTTAGCCTGTTATTTAAAGAGTATTCACGTTGAAGTGTCCACATTGCGATAAAAAACAAGTCTGTTTTCTAAAACTTTGAATAAATTTGGCAAAGTTAAAGTATGCCCTCATTGCTCTGAAAAATTTAAATTTTTTATAAATTTTAAAGTGGCTGCCATTTTATTTATACCTGTGACGTGGTCTAATTGATATGACTACCCCAGTTAAGACATAATAGACTTAATTGGAGATACAAATGAAAAACTGTAAAACCTATCTAAAAGAATTCAAACTAGATGCAATTGCACTCGTTAGAGATAAAACTACGCTGTAGCAGAAGCCGCTAGAAATTTAGACGTCAGTGCACAAGTGCTTGGTCGATGGATCAAAGAAGCTGAAAATGATGATGGTCATGCTTTTAGAGGGAATGGAAAGCTAACGCCAGAGCAAGATGAAATCCGTAAACTTAAAGCTCAAGTAAAGCGCCTAGAAATCGAGCGTGAGCTATTAAAAAAAGCGACGGTCTTCTTTGCAATAGAAACGAAATAAAAGACTCGTTTGTTACCCAACATAAGAAGATCTGGCCTGTGATACTGATGTGTCGAGTACTGGGTATAAAAAGTAACAATTATTATAGTTATCAGAAAAGAAAGGCTCAAAGACGTACTCAAAAAGCGTTGAATGCACTCAGCTTCCCAGTTAGCCGTGGAAAAACAGCGCAATTAATGAAAGAAACAAACGTTTGGGTACGTTACAAGAAAAAATATAAAGCAACGACAAACAGCGAACACAACAAGCCCGTTTACGCGAACGAACTTGAGCAAGACTTTGATGTGCAACAACCTAACCAAGCGTGGGTGCAAGATATTACCTACATATGGACTTCAGAAGGCTGGCTATATTTGGCGATAGTAATCGACCTGTACTCTCGTAAAGTTGTCGGTTGGAGCATGGGTTCAAGAATGAAAGCTCAACTTGTACCATGGCAATGTGGCAAAGAAAACCAAAGGCTGGACTGATAGTGCATTCAGATCAAGGTGTTCAATATGCGAGTCATCAATATAGACGAATACTCAAGTTACATGGCTTTGTTGGTAGTATGAGTAAGAAAGGTTGCTGCTGGGATGATGCGGTAGCAGAGAGCTTCTTTGGTAGTTTAAAAAAAGAACGCGTGCATTGGCGTAACTATCGAACACGTTATGCAGCTTAACAAGATGTGCTGAACTACATCACGATGTGGTACAACAGCAAAAGAATGCACTCATATCTTGGTTATCAAAACCCCAATGAATTTGAGTGTAAAGAAAGAGAATTGAAAAAGGTAGCTTAGCGAACTTAACTAGGGTGTCTGAATTTAGTTGACCAGGTCAGCCTGTCGTTAAATTGACGTAAACATGTCGTATACAAATAAGGATTTTTTTTACAGGATACAGTTTCGATTTATCTGTGTGAGAAATACAAATGGAAATGATAATAAACGCTGAAAAAGTTATAGCAGAACGTAAAATTAGAGCTTGGAGTCAACAACACTTAGCTGATGCCAGCGCTGTGAGTTTAAGAACTATTCAAAGGGTAGAAAATAATGGTTCTGGCTCTTTAGAGACAATTAAAGCATTAGCATCTTGTTTTGAGTTAAATGTAGATATGTTATTCGAACCTAAAGTTGAAGTTATTAATAAAAAGCCAAAATCAAAGGCTAAAACAAAACCTAAGATAGTAGTTTTCTGTTCATTTATTTTAGCATTACTTAGCAGCGTTCTATTTATCGTGCCAACAAGTATGGCATCCAATTTAACAATTAGTGCGGAGAGTATAAAAACGAATACGCATGAAGGGTACAGTATATACAATAAAAATGTTGTCATATTTTTACCTAAAGGTATGTCGCATAAAGTGGTAATTGACTCTAATTGGAAAACTAACTCATCATCTCCTTCCAGTGGTGGTATTAATATTTATTTAGAGCACTCTGTAATCTCCATTGGTAAAGCTTCAATTACAACAACAGAGAGTGGGACTAAAATTACAACCGAATACGCTAAATTATCAGTGCTTTATTAGCATACCATTAACAAGGGTTTCAAGCGGGACTGCTAACAGTTTGCTCGGTTCCGCTTCGTTACACATTTTAGCAAACTATTATCAGCCCCTTAAATGGGCGTTATTTTTATGAGGAAATATGGATTTATCCCTAGTAATTTCAATAATATCACTAGCCATAGCATTGTTTGTTGCTATCTACTCTATTTATAACATTGAGCGAGACAATTCAAAAATTGAAGCTTGGGCAGAAGTTAGTGTCTTTCGCGGGTTTCATGAAAAAAATGTAGGAACTAAAACTCTTATGGTAACCATTGCAAACATTGGGCGTAGACCTATTATTATTAAAGGGCTTAAAATTGAAGCTAAAGGTATGACCTTTGATATTCCAGCAAAGGAACCTGATGCCGAAGTTTCATATAATATTAACTCCACGTCTAATTACGAGGGTGTTAATGAAAAAATTAGAAAGCAATTTGCTACTAAAAATACTTGTGTGGTATTGAAAGAAGGTGAGTTTTTTGAAAGAGAACTTGCCATATCAGGTAATAGTAACGATTTAGTTGCCTTTATTAATGATGAATTACATGAAGGAGAAAATTTATATATACAAGATATACAGGGGCGTTTGTATTCTGTTGGTAATTTCAAAGGTAAACTAGAGTCCTTCAATAAAAAAACATAACAAACAATTCAACAAATCACGTAACAGTTGGCTGTGCTCATTCTTCGCTATCTTGGCCAACTATTACTTAGCTCGTTAATATGGGCGTTATACGTTATCGATAATAGGGAGTTTTGAATGAGTTCAGTTAAAAGTAATACGGAAGTTTATGAAGATTTTAAAATCAATATAAAATTAAAGATTTCTGCCCTTTGGGTAGCGGTTATGTTTTGTTATGTTTACGGTGACTATATACAGATTTATGTACCTGGAATATTGGCAGATGCTATGGCGGTTAAAGCAACGGCTGAAACTCAATTAGAGTTTTTTGCCGTTGCTTTATTAATGTCAATGCCAAGTGTGATGATATTTTTTACCCTAGTGGTTCAACCTAAGATCAATCGTTGGTTGAATATAATACTGAGCACACTTTATATAGTTATTCTTATTGCAACTAATTTGACAGAAACTTGGGTGTTTTACCTGTTTTTAACTGCGATAGCGGTTCTACTCTCAGTGGCGATTATTTGGTATGCATGTAAATGGCCTAAAGTGGATATATCACTAGCAAGTAACGTATAACAAGCTAATCAACAGGACTAAAAGTGGGAGCTGCTCTGTTCGCTTCGCTCCATTTTAGCCCACTGTCATTTTCTGCTTATGTAATCGTTAGCTGTATTTGTAGTACCCTGCTACTTTTTTAAATATTTCTGTTATTTCAAGAGAGTGCTCAATTTTTCTTAATTCCAATATTTTATTTTGAGCTTTAAGATATGCTTGTTCAAAGGTTTTGTTATCAATCGTTATATCAGTTTTTTTCTGTTTTCCATTTACGCTAATTTGAATATGTAAAATCTTTTTTATCGAACCATTTTTATTTTTTAATGTTCGTTTTAGTCCAATAACTGTTCCATCAGGATGAAATATCTTATTTATATCTAACTGCATACGTATTTGGCGATATAGTCTTTTTTGAGATATTTCTTCTTGTCTTTTCTCTGCTAAAATTTTAGCTTTGTCACCATGCTTGGCAATAGAAAAGTACTCTTGAATACCGAACACCTTATCTTGAATTCTATATCGCTTAACATTTTGTATATTTGGATGTGCCATGACAGTCATAAATGTAATTTTAACCTGCGTTTATTGGAATTAATTATAAATCGTTCATTCCTTAAACTTATAAGCCAGCGGAAGTATAAGTATTTTAATGTAATATTCAAACTTAAATATAAGCTAAAAATGCAATTTCCTTTCTATGCAACATTTAGACAACATGCGGCTAACAAGGCATTCAAACGCTCGCATAACAGTTGGCTATTTGCTCCTTTGTCGCTTATTTTAGCTAACTATCATTTGCCTCTTAGTGGGTATTATGCAAAAGCAATATTACGGAGATTTAATCAATGATTGGCGTAAATGAACTTACTTATTTTTTCGGTTTGTGTACTGTAATAAATCTTGGTGTTTATTGGTCGTAGATTTATTGGAAACTCTGTAGTAGTGGATTATTTACTCAACCTACTAAAGGTGACGTTAAGCTTTCTATGCGTGCGGAGAGTGAAATAAATGCCCACTTACCTATAACATCGATTCAGATACCCTCTTATTTGTTCGGGTAGGTATACAAAATAAATTTATGTATAACTTTCAATTGCCAAATTATGAAAAGATAACGTAGACATGAATGCTTTTGTTGATGCTATGCTAGCTCACCAAATATTAAAAAGTCTGTTTGTACTATAGAAGATATAAAAATCTTTAGAGACTTAAAAATAATGTGTCTTATTGTTATTTTGACGCGAATAAAAATATTACAATGATATACGTAGATAAAAAAGTATGCTTAAAACATAATAATGCGCTCAAACGGCTAATAAACCGTTGGCAGCTAATAAAGCAAAGAGGGTCAGATGGAAAACTTAAACACTGAAGCAGAAATAAGCTTTAGATTTAATCACTTAGATAAGATGCAAGCTTTTACGCTAGAGCGAGAGATATTAGGGGCTATACGTGATAATCATGTTGAAAATAACCGTTATGTTGTTTATGTGCCATTAACAGATAAACATTTTGATGAGATAAATGACTATTATGTACGCCAAAGAGTTGAGATAGATGATTGTGATATATTCATTTCAGTAAGCTCTGGTTCAGGAACTAATACCATTGATATACCCACAATAGTTAATCGCATGCTTAAGTATATTGATTGTAAATTAACCTTTTCATTTACGGTAGTATAAATACTTTATAACTGGACACTTATTACGAGTACCTTAAATTGTTATATTCTTATCTTGTAGATTATAGTTAACTGTTTTTTATCAGTAAGTCAGACGTTATATAGACAAAAGGGTTAGGAGGTATAAATGAAAAACGGATTTACTGGAGTCTTTGCTATTGCATCAGTATTAAAGACATTAGTGCTTTGTGTGCTAACACTTGGCTCATATTTGATGTACAAGCTATATCAATTCTCTGTTCAAATAAACCGACATACCGAATTAAAAATATCTAAAACTTTTATTTTTATAACCCTTTTTTTATATACACTTTCATTGGGTAGCTTACTTCATGCGCTAGCCAATTGGCAGGAACCTGGTATTTTAAATGTTATAATTGGTTTTCATGTAATATCCTCTATTTTCGATGTAACATGGATAATTATGGTGCGTAAACGTATTAATTTAATTGCTGGTGCTACTAAAGGTGACAAACTTTGGTTAAACCCATTTATTACCTCAATATTCCATGTTATTTATATGCAACATAAAATAAACCAAGGTTTGGCTAAAATGCATATAACAAATAACTCAAATACCCACTAAACACCGACTAGTTTATACTTCGCAGCGTTAGTTCATTATTTTTTGCTGTTTAATTACGCGTTATATTTAAAGGAATCTATGCAAAAATTTTCATGGGTCTATGAACAATCTGCCATTGATTGGGAACAATTATCCACATTATATCGTATTGCGCCATTAGGTCATAAACCAGCAGATGACCTTAAAACTGTATTTTCGAATAGTAAATTTAAGTGTTTTATTTTTGAAAACCAAAAACTTATTGGGGTTGGCCGAGCGTTAGCTGATGGACTTGATTGCTCATATATATGCGATGTTGCCATTCATCCTAAATACCAAGGTATTGGGTTGGGGCGTGATATTATTAAACAATTAATTAAATTATCTTTTGGTCATAAAAAAATAATTTTGTATGCGAGTCCGGGTAAAGAGGGCTTCTATAGTAAACTTGGCTTTAAAAAAATGAATACGGCTATGGCTATTTTTAGTAATGAACCGCAGGCAATAGCGGTTGGATTGGTGAGCTCATTATAATCAGGCATTAAACCGAACAATAACAGTGGGTCCTTGTTCGTGCCCTATAAATTTCAGTCAGTTATTCTTAGGCTTTATTAGGTCATACGCACTATACCATTTTTGAGTATTTAAATGATTTCACGCAAACATCACAAAATAGTATTTTCTTTTTTTATGGCGTTACTTATGTCATGTATTATGTCTTTTGTTATCAGTATTTTTAACGTTGGTCTGGTGAAAAATATTGTTGATATTTGGCTAAAGGCTTGGAGCTTTGCTTTTATCATTGCCTTTCCAGTCATCATTATCATCTCTCCAATTGTTCATAAATTGGTAAGCTTTGTCTTGCATGAAGAAGAAAATATCACCTAACAAGTAAAACAGATAAAGTTGATGTTACTTGTTTTAATCAGTTTCAACTGGCTATTATTAGTCACTTTACTGGGCTTGAGTATATTAATGAACCAATCTATTATGGGCTATCATCAGTATGAAGAAGATGATTGAGTCACCCAATTACAATATATTCACTTTCAGTACGTTAGAGATAATTCACCTTTTATATGTCGTCCTTAGGTAACGACAGAAATAGGTCGGCGTGCGATGTTGGGCCACCAATTAAACGTTATAAAGTGTGATTCAAAAGACACACCGAATGTTCAATAAACTACTGCAGGTTAGGTCGTAGTTTACCTACCATAAGCTTCCAACTAATAAAGGTTGGGGCGTTTGTCGTTCAGTGGCGCGTTAGTTGGTAACGGTACCCTTTACATCATATTATTTAAAAATGGAGCATGTAATACCAAAGGTCAATTTTATTTTCTTTATCTGTTTATGAAATATCCTAAAACTAACTTTATCTTTCTCGAAATAAAATGTAACCTGTTGATAGCTATAAAGTTGATGTTTGAAATGTGATAATAAAATTGGATGTAATAAGTGTTTGATTATAATAAAGGAATTAATTTTGGAAGACTTAAGTAACATTAAATCTGTATTGTTTGTTTGCATGGGCAATATCTGTCGTTCGCCAAGTGCTGAGGCGGTCTTTCGTCATAAAGTTAAAGAAAAGGGTATTTCTTTAACTATAGATTCTGCGGGTACAACGGGTTCTCATGCGCGTGAAAAACCCGACCATCGTGCACAAAAGATAGGCATTGAACGTGGCTATTCATTTGACAAAATTAAAGCACGTAAAGTCATTATTGAAGATTTTACCAAATTTGATTTGGTCTTAGCGATGGATGAACATAATGTTAAAGAGCTAAAAAAGTTAGCACCAGAGCATTTACATGAAAAAATTCAATTGTTTCTAGAGTATGCAGATAATTTTGAAGAGTTAGAAGTACCCGATCCTTATTACGGTGGGGCGAGGGGATTTAAGTTTGTATTAGATTTAGTTGAAGATGCTAGCAACGGCTTATTAAAAAAGCTGGTTTAATCATCAATGCTTGAATTCTAGATTTAACGATACATATCTAAAGTAATAAAAAAGCCCTGTGAATATTATTCACAGGGCTTTTAGCTTTATAGGGTCTTAATTATCTAGCACGGAAAATAATACGGCCTTTAGATAAATCATACGGTGTCAATTCAACCGTTACTTTATCACCCGTTAATATGCGAATGTAGTTCTTACGCATTTTTCCTGAAATATGTGCCGTTACAACATGACCATTTTCTAGTTCAACGCGGAACATAGTATTTGGTAAGGTATCAAGAACCGTACCTTGCATTTCAATATTTTCTTCTTTCGCCATTGGGCGCTAAACCTCTAAAGTTGTGCATAAACAAAAATCTGGGCAGATAATGCCGAAAACAGGCTGGAATGTAAAGCTATAGTGTTATTTATTTACCGTTTGCCAGCTGTTTTCTATTAAGACTTGGTGTGGGTAATAACGATTCTTGTAATTCATCTTTTTACATTCGTTAATTTGGTAACCGAGATAAAGAAAATTCTTCTGCATATCTTTTGCTAACGCCACTTGTTGCAAAATTGAAAATACACCTAAACCGTGCTTATTATAATCTGGATGGTAAAAGGTATATACGGCAGATAGAGCGTCTTTTAGGGTATCTGTTACCGCAACACTGATAAGTTCACTTTTATGCCAAATTTCAAGGTATAGCTGCTCTGTAACATTACAATTGATAACGCTATTATATTGATCAGCCGTGGCTGGGAACATTGAGCCATCTGTATGTAAAGTATTGATATAATTTTCGTACAATGGATAATAAATGGCTTTTGTTTCAGTTGAAACGTTAATGGTGAACACGTTATTTTTTTTAATATTGCGCTTTTGACTTTTAGATAAACAAAATTCTTTCACTAAGACCCGTAGAGACTTACATGCAGAGCAGAGTTCGCAATGAGGCCGATATATTTGATCGCCACTGCGCCTAAAACCTTGTGACATCAGCCAACCATAATGTTCACTGTTGTGTAAACGCTCGTCGGTTGCAATCAATAATCGTTCTTGTTGGTTAGGCAAGTAATTACATGGAAAGGATTGGGTAATACCTAGCTGAAAATTTGTGCTCATATCAAGTTTCTAATGGTAGTTATCGAATTAAGGCGCTAATGTCAGTTGGCGAGGTAGCCAAAAATCAGAAGGTAGTGAAACAGACAATGCTGTTGCTTGTAATGCCATGTATTGTGAGCGTGGAATTTCTATGCAGCCCATATCTTCTAAAAAGGGGTTAAGCATTTGGCAGTCAATTAATGGAATGTTTTGGTGTTTTAATAAGTTGTTTAAATAAACCAGTGCTATTTTAGAACCATTACTTTTTCGATAAAACATCGATTCACCAGAAAAGCAGCCATTAATTGCCACACCATATAAACCGCCAGCTAATTCACCGTCCATCCAAACTTCAATAGAGTGTGCAATACCATGGTCATGCAACTGTTGATAGGCAGCAAGCATATCGTCAACTATCCACGTTTCTTCTTTTCGAAAGGGAGCATCGGCGCAATAATTGATAACACGATTGAAGGCTTGATTTAATGTTACGGTAAAGTTTTGCTGTTTTAATACTTTTCTCAAGGTGCGATTAATGGGTAATTGGTCGGTTAAAATAATACCGCGCGGATCAGGGCTCCACCACATAATAGGCTCGCCGTCACTATACCAAGGGAATATGCCTGAACGATAAGCTGACTGTAATCGGGCTACAGATAAATCACCACCAAAAGCGAGGAGGCCATTTGGTTCATCAAGTGCATTTTGCAGAGGAGGGAAAACCAGATTATCGATATTGAGTAATTTGATAATCTGGTTGTTCAATGACTAAGCGCCTTTAGCGTCTAAGTAACGTTCTGCATCTAGTGCGGCCATACAACCGGCACCAGCAGAGGTGATTGCTTGACGATAAATATGGTCAGCAACATCACCGGCAGCAAAAACACCTTCAACGCTGGTTTGAGTCGCATTACCTTGAGTACCACTGAGTATCGTTAAGTAACCATCTTTCATGTCTAATTGGTCTTTGAAAATATCAGTATTTGGTTTGTGACCAATAGCAATAAAACAACCCATTACGTCGAGATCTTTAGTTGTGTCAGACTGAGTCTCTTTCAAACGAACACCGGTAACACCCATGTTGTCACCTAAAACCTCATCCAACGTTTGATTTAAGTGAAGGGTAATATTACCGTTTTTAACTTTCTCGTATAAACGGTCGGTTAAAATCTTTTCAGAGCGAAAAGTTTCACGGCGATGAACTAAATGCACTTCAGAAGCAATGTTTGATAAATATAAAGCTTCTTCAACAGCGGTATTACCACCGCCAACAACCGCCACTTTTTGGTTACGATAGAAAAAACCGTCACAGGTAGCACAAGCCGAGACGCCTTTACCCATAAATGCTTCTTCTGAAGGTAGACCTAAGTATTGAGCTGAAGCACCCGTACAAATGATTAATGCGTCACAGGTATAACTTCCGCTATCGCCTTTTAAAGTAAAAGGGCGGCTCGAAAAGTCAACGTCGTTGATATGGTCAAAAATAATTTCAGTATCAAACTTTTCAGCATGTTTTTGCATACGATCCATTAATGCAGGACCGGTAAGGTCATCGGCATCACCAGGCCAGTTTTCAACTTCAGTCGTCGTTGTTAATTGACCACCTTGTTGCATACCAGTAATCATCACTGGTTTTAAATTTGCGCGTGCGGCATAAACAGCTGCAGTGTATCCAGCTGGACCTGATCCTAAAATGAGTAACGGGCAATGTCTTGCTTCGCTCATGTATGACTCCAAAAATTGATAAATGTAATTATAGGTTATAAGTTGGGAGTTTAAGCAAAGATCACAAGAGGGTAAATTACTTTTTTGATAAATAAATTTTATAAGTGCAATGTTAAATGTACAGTGATGGCATATAAACCCTTATATGCCATCACTCATCACTATTTTACGCCAAGTTCTTTTAATCTTTCTAAAAGATAACTTTTTTGAGTGTGTCGGTCAGATAAAACAACTTCATCTCGCGGATGAAGAAATAATGGCAGTGATATTCTAGACTTTTCACTGGCCTTGCCTGAAGGATTTATTACGCGATGGCTAGTGGATGGAAAATAGCCTCCTGAAGCTTCTTGTAACATATCACCAATATTAATAATTAAGCTGCCAAAATCGCTCGGCACATCTATCCAAGAACCATCTTGTTGTTGTACTTGCAGGCCAGGTTCATTAGCCGCGGGTAATATCGTTAACAAATTGATGTCTTCATGTGCTGCGGCTCTAACTGCACCAGGCTCTTCATCACCTTTAAGGGGAGGGTAATGTAAAATACGGAGTAAGGTATTTGGCGTATCTTTAATCATATTAGAAAGTTGTTCTGAATATTTTGATGAAACTTCGACGGGGCTATATTTTTCAACCCAATCAAGTAATTCTGCAGCAAGCTCAGATGCATTATTATAATAGCTCAGTATTTCTGCTTTAAGTTGCTCTGGGATCCTACCCCAAGGATAGACATGAAAATACTCTTTTATGTCTTTATTGGCGTGACCTTTTGCTGTTTCAGAAATTTCTGTTGAAAAATAGCCGTCTTGTTTTTGAGGATCAAAATTTAGAGTATGTTTTTCTTCGCTAGAAAAAAATTCATACCAATTTTTATAAATAGATTCAACAACTTGCTGTTGAATAGGGTGGTTAATTAACACACCAAACCCTGTTTCTCTCAAACTTTGAACAAATAATTTTGCGGCATTTTTATCTTGGTAATCGACAACCTGAATTTGCATGATTGATTTCCTGTAGCTTATTTTAGTTATATTAATCGAAAGATAGCATAACTTAACCATATGGTCAGTTTTATAGTCTATAACAAAAAAAACCTCTGTTAAAAATATAACAGAGGTTTTATATATTAAAGAAATATTTTTATAAACGTGACTTCGTTATTATAAAGTCGCAATAGCCTGTTCAGGCGGCACATAATCGTAGCCTAAAACTTCGGCAACTGGCTTATAAGTAATTTTTCCACCTAACACGTTTAAACCATTCATTAAGTGTACGTTATCAAGCATTGCTTGTTTGGCACCTTTATTAGCAAGCATTACTGTAAATGGCATGGTTGCATTGGTTAGCGCCATTGTCGATGTACGAGCAACGCCACCTGGCATGTTCGCGACACAATAATGTACTACATCGTCTACCACATAAGTTGGGTCTTGGTGAGTCGTTGCTTTTGATGTTTCAAAACAACCGCCTTGGTCAATCGCAACATCAACAACAACAGCACCTTTCTTCATCATTTTGATGTGGGCTCTTGTCACTAGTTTAGGAGCAGCAGCGCCTGGAATTAATACCGCGCCAATGACTAAGTCAGCTTCAACAATTAATTGATCCATCGCATCAGCAGTAGAGTAAACTGTTTTTAAACGACCATCAAATTCAGTATCTAATTGACGTAAACGTGGTAATGAACGATCTAATATAGTCACGTCAGCGCCCATACCTACCGCCATACGTGCAGCTTGAGTACCAACAACACCACCACCTATAATTAATACTTTCGCTGGTGCAACACCAGGAACACCGCCTAATAAAGCACCTAAACCACCTTGTGCTTTTTCAAGGGCATGAGCACCTGCTTGAATAGACATACGGCCAGCTACTTCTGACATTGGTGCTAATAGTGGTAAACCACCTTCAGCAGCCGTTACGGTTTCGTAAGCAATACACGTGGCGCCTGAAGCAACGAGTAATTCAGTTTGCTTCGCATCGGGTGCAAGATGTAGGTAAGTGAAAAGGATTTGACCTGGGCGCAGCATTTTACATTCAGCTGGCTGAGGTTCTTTAACTTTGATTATCATGTCAGCGGTTGCAAAAATTTCTGCCGCTGTGTTTATTATTTTTGCGCCAGCTGCTATATATTGGCCGTTTTCAAAGCCAATTGACTCGCCGCCATTATTTTCAACAAGTACTTCATGGCCATTAACCGTTAATTCATTAACGCCAGCAGGCGTTAAACCAATGCGGTACTCATGGTTTTTAATTTCTTTAGGAACACCAATAATCATAATAGTTTCACTCGTTGTATGTTTTTTATAATATTTGCGGCTATTATAATGCGTTATTCTCGAATTATCCTGTCGTATTATTTTATTTATCAATATATAATCCTGTTATATTGAAAATATGTAGTGTTTTATATAATGTCCAGTTCTCCAAGTAAAAGTATCGATCGAATCGATCGTAATATCCTCGTTGAGTTACAAAAGAATGCGCGCATCTCTAATGTAGAGCTATCTAAAATAGTTGGTTTAAGTCCAACACCCTGTTTAGAAAGAGTAAAAAGGTTAGAAAAAGAAAACTATATTAAAGGATACCAAGCGATACTCAATCCTCAAAAACTTGAAGCCGCTTTACTTGTATTGGTTGAAATAACGTTAACAAAAACGAGCCCAGATGTTTTCGACGATTTTTCCAAAGCCGTGCATGAATTAGATGTTATTCAAGAGTGTCATCTAGTGTCAGGTAACTTTGACTTCTTACTTAAAACACGCGTTGCTGACATGATCGCTTATCGTGAATTACTCGGTGATACTTTGCTTCGTCTTCCTTCGGTAAGTGAAAGTAGAAGTTATATGGTGATGGAAGAGGTGAAATCGACTAATTTTCTGCCAATTAAACGATAAATCAGCAAATCATATAAAGTAAGTCATTTAAACATTTAACTCCTTACGATAGTTTGTTATTTTACTGTATATAAACATACCTGTGCTAATGCTTCTTGCAGTAGTGCGGATATAAAATAGCTATTAACTCGGTTTATTATATTGTCTACAGAATCTCCTACCCAAAGTAAATTAAACGGTGTGCAACGACTACTTGAAGCAGGTTTGTTGGTTTCATTCGTTTTTGCCATGTTTATTATGCTGGCGCTGTTTAGCTTTAATCCTGCTGATCCAGGTTGGTCGCAAACAGGTTATCAAACCCCCATTCGAAATTTAGGCGGTGCTGTTGGGGCTTATCTTTCTGACTTACTTTTAAATCTATTTGGCTTTATTGCTTATAGCCTACCTTTTGTAGCCGCAATAACGGGTTGGTTGTTGTTTCAAAAATATCACCGCCTCATTCAATTAGATTATTTAACCTTAGGTTTGAAGTTTATTGGCTTTATTCTTTTTTATATTGGCGTAACATCAATTGCAAGTATGAACTTTGATGATGTGTTCTATTTTTCTGCGGGTGGCATTATTGGTGACGTATTAAGTCAAACTGTCTTGCCTTACTTTTCGTTTGTGGGCAGTACTTTATTATTTTTAACGTTCTTATTTTCTGGTTTTGTATTGTTAACAGGGTTCTCTTTAATCGCTTTTATCGACAAAACTGGTGCCTATACCATTTTATTTGCGCAATACTTATTGACGATACCGCAAAAAATAAAAGATTATTTGGCTGAATTTAAAGCCGCAAAACTCAAGCAATCACGATTGGTTGAATCTAATCAGCAAAAAGAACAATCGATAATTTTACCCGACTTTGCAGAGCAACAAGTTGAAAATGTTCATCAAAATGACCGTTTAGCGGATGAAAGTAAAGAATTACACCATGCTTTTAATGCGATAAATGAAGAAGAACATCAAGATCTTATTGCGCCCAGTAAAAATGATGTTTCATTTGATCCCCCAGAAGATATTGAACACTTTGTCGCGATAGACGATTTAATCGGTGAACCTATCGCTTTTAATGTGCAAGAGCACGTTAGTGAAGACGAAATAACGGCAGCCTTTGAAAACGTCGACCCCATAATCGTTGAAGAGCCAATAAAATTAACGCCTAAAAGTGAAAGCGCAACTTATCAAGGTCTCCCAGGATTCGATTTGTTAGACCGTCCCAATAGAACTCAAAACCCTATTGATGAAAAAGAGCTTGAACTGGTGAGTCGTTTAGTCGAAGAAAAACTTTTAGAGTTCGGCGTTGTAGCTGAGGTTGTGGGGGTTTTTCCGGGTCCTGTTATAACCCGCTTTGAGTTAAACCTAGCGCCAGGAGTCAAGGCAAGTAAGGTAAGCGGTTTATCTCAAGATATTGCTCGTTCATTATCCGCTAAAAGTGTCCGTGTTGTGGAAGTGATTGAGGGCAAATCAGTTATCGGTATTGAACTTCCCAATAAATACCGAGAAACGGTCTATTTTACTGATGTTATTTCTGCACCTGCATTTGCAGCATCAGGATCTCACTTAGCGATGGCCATTGGTAGCGACATATCGGGTAAGCCTGTTATTGCTGATTTAGCCAAAATGCCGCATTTATTGGTGGCAGGTACCACTGGCTCAGGTAAATCTGTTGCTGTTAATACCATGATTGTGAGTATTTTATATAAATCGACGCCTGAAGATGTACGGATGATCATGATCGATCCTAAGCAGGTTGAATTATCTGTTTATAATGGTATTCCACATTTGTTGGCTGAAGTGGTCACCGATATGAAAGAAGCGGCCAACGCACTGCGTTGGTGTGTTGGTGAAATGGAACGTCGTTACAAACTAATGTCTTCTTTAGGGGTACGTAATCTTAAAGGTTATAATGAAAAGGTACTCAATGCCATTGAAGCTGGAGCGCCTTTAATAGACCCAACTTGGCAACCTAATGATGCTTTTACTCAAACACCGCCTTTATTAGAGAAGTTACCCGCGATTGTTATTCTTGTCGACGAATTCGCCGATATGATGATGGTTGCTGGTAAAAAAGTTGAAGAACTTATTGCACGTATTGCCCAGAAAGCGCGAGCCGCGGGTATGCATTTAATTTTAGCAACGCAACGCCCGTCAGCGGACGTTATTACGGGGCTAATAAAAGCGAATATTCCAACCCGTATGGCACTTCGCGTGCAATCAAGAATGGAGTCTCGTATTATTTTAGATCAACAAGGGGCTGAGCAATTACTGGGTATGGGAGATATGTTTTATTTACCACCGGGTGAAGCTGTTTCTGTTCGTGTGCATGGCGCCTTTGTAAACGATGATGAAGTTCATGCTGTGGTTGCTGACTGGAAAACACGTGGCGCCCCTAATTATGTTGACGAAATATTATCAGGTGATAGCGACAACGAAATATTGTTACCTGGGGAGCAAGCAGAGGCTGATGAAGCCGTTGAACTTGACACCTTATATGATGAAGCTGTTGAATTTGTGACTAAAGGTCGACGTGTTTCAATTTCAAGTGTGCAACGAAAATTTAGAATCGGCTATAACCGTGCCGCCCGTATTGTTGAAGATATGGAAAACCAAAGTGTGGTCAGTTCGCCAGGACACAATGGTGCACGTGAAGTATTAGCTCCACCACCTGTAAGAGATCAATAGGGGTTATATCTTTACCTCAACTTACTAAATTAATAAGGATAACTGAGTGATTTTTTCCCTAAAAAAAACAGCCGTCGTTTCATTTATTTCTGCTGTTCTTCTGAGCAACTCGAGTGCTTTTGCTTTACCAATAAATGATCCTATAAATACTCTAGAAAAACCGATAAAAGCCTCTCAATTGGTAAAAGGTACGCTCATTAAAAAGTTAGCTTCGCTCGAGTACTTTACTGCTGACTTTAAACAGCAGGTGCTCGATGCAGAAGGCAATGAACTCCAAAATGCCTTAGGAACGCTAGCGGTTAAAAAGCCTAATTTAGTGCATTGGAATACCGTTGAACCTGATGAGACATTAATTGTTTCAGACGGCGTAACACTATGGTTTTTTGACCCCTTTGTTGAGCAGGTCAGTGCGTACCTTTTAGAAAAAGCATTGATGAATACCCCTATTTTACTGCTAACGAGTAGTGATCCAACACTTTGGCAACATTACAGTGTTAGTTCAACAGATGAGAATAATTACCTTATTCATGCGATTGATAATAATGCGCAAGTGAAGACATTAGAATTACGTTTTAAAGAAAACAGTCACAAACTTGATAGTTTCACCATATTAGACGCTACAGGTCAGTTGAGTATCTTTAAGCTTTCACAATTTGATGACAAGCATTCTCCAGACAGCGCATTGTTTATTTATGAAATTCCTGAAGGTGTTCAGTTAGATGACCAACGTTAATGGCTAATATTACGCCTAATGGTTCTTTGCCTTTAGATTTTGCAGATGAAGGCAATAATGACGATGATATTCAACGTGATGAATTTCAGCCGCTTGCTGCCAAACTTAGACCAAAAACATTAGCAAATTATCAGGGGCAGCAGCATATTTTATCGCCAGGTATGCCATTAACCCTGGCTATTGAACAAGGAAAATGTCATTCGGTTATTTTTTGGGGACCGCCAGGTACGGGTAAAACGACCTTAGCAGAAATTATTGCCAGCCATGCTAATGCAGAAGTAGAGCGTTTATCAGCAGTAACTTCTGGCATCAAAGATATTCGTCAAGCGATAGAAAATGCCAAACAACGTTTACAGCGTCAACAAAAACGTACCGTGTTATTTGTTGACGAAGTGCACCGCTTTAATAAAGGTCAGCAAGACGCTTTTTTACCTTTTATTGAAGATGGAACGATTATTTTCATTGGTGCGACGACCGAAAACCCCGCTTTTGAATTAAACCAAGCGGTATTGTCACGTGCACGTGTTTATACCTTAAAAAAACTAACGCGTGTAGACTTAACGATTATTTTAAAACGTGCGTGTGACAACGAACAACGCAGTAAAAAAGTCACCATTAATATAGAAGATAAAGCAGAACATCAATTATTGACCTTAGCTAATGGTGATGCTCGACGCTTATTAAATGTATTTGAAAATTGTGTCGATATTCTTTCAGGGTCATCGAAAACAGTTACCTTAGAAACTGTCGTTCAAGTGGCTGGAAATAAAGTTGCTTTGTATGATAAGGGCGGCGATGCGTTCTATGATTTGATCAGTGCTTTTCACAAATCAGTAAGGGGTAGTTCACCTGACGCGGCACTTTACTGGTATGCAAGAATATTAGCCGGTGGTGGTGATGCATTATATGTAGCACGCAGACTGCTTGCAATTGCGAGTGAAGATATTGGTAATGCGGATCCCCGGGCCATGCAACTAGCTATAAACGCGTGGGATACCTTTCAACGTGTTGGACCCAGCGAAGGAGAGCGAGCAATAGCGCAAGCTACTGTTTATATGGCACTAGCGCCAAAAAGTAATGCGGTGTACATGGCTTTTAATCAAGCCAAAGAATTGGCTAAAAACACCTCAGAATTAGACGTACCCTTGCACTTAAAAAATGCGACAAGTAGCATTACTAAAGAATTAGGCCACGGTAGTGAATACCGATATGCACACAATGAAGATAATGCTTTTGCCGCAGGAGAAAACTATTTTCCAGAGTCTTTACAGCTTACCTCGCTTTATCATCCGACAGACCGTGGTTTGGAAAAACAACTTAAAGATAAACAGCATTACCTCAATGAATTAAACCGACAAAGTAATGAGAAACGTTATGACAAATAACATCAGCAATTTTTCATTATATCTATTTGTAGCACTTGGCGGAGCATGTGGGGCAAGCTTAAGATTTTATTTTTCACAATTAATATTTAATTGGCTCGGAAAAGGGTTCCCTTTTGCCACGCTGGCGGTTAATATTTCGGGCTCATTAATCATGGGCGCCTTATATGGCCTTATTGAAAATGGTGTTATTGAAGTCAGTGTCTATCGAACCTTAATTGGTATCGGATTTTTAGGGGCCTTCACGACCTTTTCAACCTTTTCACTTGATACATTATTATTAATGCAGCAGGGTGAATTCTTAAAGGGCATGATAAATATATTACTGAATGTCAGCCTGTGTGTTTTTGCCGCTGGTGTTGGGTTGTACTTAGTAACTTATGCTACCAAGTAGACCCTTTTCAAATAAATAAACCACTCAACTTGTAGATGTGAACAAAATGCTTGATCCAAAATTATTTAGAAATGATATCGAAGCCACTGCGGCACAATTAGCGAAACGTGGTTTTGTATTAGACACTGCGTTATTAATACAATTAGAAGAGCAACGAAAAGCTTTTCAAATTAAAACTCAAGAGTTACAGAACCAACGCAATACACGTTCGAAATCTATCGGGAAAGCGAAAGCTCAAGGCGAAGATATTCAGCCATTATTAGCTGAAGTGAGTCAATTAGGTGCTGATTTAGATGCAGCAAAAGCCGAACAAGACGATGTACTTGCGAAAATTGATGACATTCTGTCTGCCGTACCAAATTTAATTCATGAATCTGTACCCGAAGGTGCAAGTGAAGATGACAACGTTGAAATTAAACGCTGGGGAACGCCACGCGTATTTGATTTTGAGGTTAAAGATCATGTTGATGTTGGCGCTGGCATCGGTAATGGCTTAGATTTTGAAAGTGGTGCTAAACTCGCAGGGACCCGTTTTGCCGTATTACGGGGTCAAATAGCTAAAATGCACCGCGCGCTTGCACAGCTGATGTTAGACGTTCATACACAAGAGCATGGTTATCAAGAAATGTACGTACCTTATTTAGTGAATCAAGAGTCACTATACGGTACAGGGCAGTTACCAAAATTTGGTGAAGACTTATTCCATACGGACTTGAGTAACAAGAAGTTTTCTTTGATCCCAACGGCAGAAGTTCCTTTAACGAATTTACTCAGAAATGAGATTGTTGAAGAAGCCGAATTACCGATTAAAATGTGCGCGCATACCCCCTGTTTTAGAAGTGAAGCCGGCTCAGGCGGTCGTGATATTCGTGGTTTAATTCGTCAACATCAGTTTGATAAAGTTGAAATGGTACAAATTGTTAAACCTGAAGATTCATTTGCCGCCTTAGAAGCACTCACAGGTCATGCTGAAAAAATTCTTGAAAAATTAGAGTTACCTTACCGTACCGTTATTTTGTGTACCGGTGATATTGGTTTTAGTGCCACTAAAACATTCGATATTGAAGTTTGGTTGCCGGCACAAAATACTTACCGAGAAATATCTTCATGTTCTAATATGGGCGATTTTCAGGCACGCCGTATGCAGGCTCGCTTTCGAAACAGTGACACTAAAAAGCCAGAATTGTTACATACGTTAAACGGTTCAGGTTTAGCGGTTGGCCGTACTTTAGTGGCTATTTTAGAAAATTATCAACAGGCTGATGGTAGTTTACAAGTTCCTACGGCATTACAACCTTATATGAACGGTTTAACGCAAATCGGTTAACGCTACTTGGTAACCTCCCTTTATTAATAGCAATAAGAATCCAATACCTAGGTATTGGATTTTTTGTTTTAATTTGAATTTTTAATTGGGTGATCGGGTCTGTAAATATAACTATTTCGTTATTATATTATTTATAAAGGTGAGTTGTGTTGAAGAGTTTATTTATTCAAGCTGTGGTATTTTTGGCTATCTTTCAAACACTGACAATGTTCAGAGAATCAGACATGCTATCAACGGGAGAACAGATAACGCCACAAACTGTTTCGTTAGAAACACTCGATTATAAAACCATTGCACTATCCCCTCTAAAGCATACGACGGTTGTTTACTTCTTTGCGCCTTGGTGTCAAATATGTCATATCAGTATTGGTAATCTTCAAGAAATATATGAAAAGAACCAACAGATAAATGTTATCGCCATTGCGTTGGATTATGTCAATAAAAAAGAGGTCTTTGAATTTTCTAGCCAGCATCAATTAACTTTCCCTATTGCCTTAGGTACAGAGCAAATTAAGCACCAATTCAAGATAGAAGGTTATCCAAGCTATTACGTTATTGATGATAAAAATACCGTTATTGCAAAGTCTATGGGTTATTCGTCTGAAATTGGGCTGTTTCTTCGAACACTTTAGCGCATATTACTTCTGATCTTTTCATTGATTGTGTACACTGTGGCTATTCATAATAAAAATAGCAGATCACGGTATGCAAATTACATCAAACTTTGACAGTGGCAATATCCGCGTTATCGACGCAAGCCAAGCCAATAACATTCAACTTGAAATTGTTAAAGACAATCAATCAGATTTTTATCAGTGGTTTCATTTTAAACTTCATAATACAGAGCGATGCGAGCATACCCTACATTTAATGAATGCCGGTACTTCCGCTTATACCGAAGGTTGGACAGATTATCAGGCCGTCGCTTCTTATGATCGAGAGCACTGGTTTCGTGTACCAACAGAATTTGATGGCGAAAAACTCAGTATCACGCTAACCCCAGAATACGACTCCGTTTATTTCGCTTATTTTGCTCCATATAGCTATGAACGTCATCAAGACTTACTTCATCAAGCCCAGTTAGATATTGATTGTCAGTTACAAGTATTAGGGCAAACACTAGACGGCCGTGACATTTCAGTATTGAAAGTGGGTGACGACGGCGAAAATAAGAAGGTTATTTGGGTAACTGCTCGCCAGCACCCGGGTGAAAGTATGGCTGAATGGTTTATGGAAGGTTTTATAGACCGTTTACTTGATGAAGATGACGGCGTTGCTCGTTCACTATTAGACAGTTCAGTGTTTTACTTAGTACCTAATATGAATCCTGATGGTTCAGTTCGAGGACATTTAAGAACAAATGCTATCGGTACTAATTTAAATCGTGAGTGGTTAGAGCCTTCAATGGAACGTAGCCCTGAAGTATTTTTAGTGCGTGAAAAAATGTTAGCTACCGGTGTTGACCTGTTTCTTGATATTCATGGCGATGAAGCTCTACCGTTTAACTTTGTCGCTGGCTGTGAAGGTGTCCCCGCATATGACGCTAAACATCAAGCCTTAGAAGAAAAATTCAAAGCCATTCTTCTAGCGGTAACACCAGAATTTCAAGATGACAAAGGTTATGATAAAGATGAGCCCGGCCAAGCTAACTTAACAGTGGGGGCTAATTGGGTTGGTAATAACTTCAAATGTTTGTCTTACACGGTAGAAATGCCCTTTAAAGACAATGATTTATTACCAGATCGCAGTGTCGGTTGGTCAGACACGCGCAGTAGCTTATTTGGTCGTGATTTTTTAACGGCCATTTATCATGTTGTTGGCGACCTTCGTTAAACAATATCTTCAGTTAATAAATGTAACACTGCTCTATAAAGTGTTACAAAAGAGCTACCTTGGCAGCTCTTTAAATACTACCTATAGCAAAAAGTTTAAAAAATTTATATGTATTCGTTATCAATCAACATGCCTTAGCACGCTGATACTTATGTCTTAATTGTTAACGAATATACAATTGATAAAAAACTAAATAATAATAATAAATCAGGAGTGGCATGTGGAAGAAATTGTAAATACGATTAATGGCTATATTTGGAGCCCATACTTAATTTATCTCTGTTTAGGTACAGGTGTATTTTTCTCTATTTTAACGCGATTTGCGCAAGTACGTCATTTTCGTGAAATGTTTCGCTTATTACTTTCGGGTAAAAGCTCAGATAAAGGTATTTCATCTTTCCAAGCTTTAGCTGTTTCTTTATCCGGACGTGTTGGTACCGGTAATATTGCCGGTGTTGCAGCCGCGATAGGTTTTGGTGGTCCTGGTGCCGTTTTTTGGATGTGGGTCGTTGCCTTTTTAGGTGCAGCTACTGCTTATATTGAATCAACCAATGCTCAGATTTATAAAGAAGAAGAAGAGGGTCAGTACCGAGGTGGTCCTGCTTATTACATTGAAAAAGCGCTGGGTCAAAAGTGGTATGCCTGGATATTTGCCTTATCAACTATTCTCGCTTGTGGCGTATTATTACCGGTTGTACAATCAAACGGTATTGGCGATGCGATGGTCAATGTGTTTGGTTCCGGTGGTTCGGTAACTTCTTTTATGGGTGATTTACCTTTAACTAAAGTCTATACCGCCGTGTTTATTGTGCTATTACTTGGGTTTATCATTTTTGGTGGTGTTAAGCGTATTGCTAACTTTACCCAAATTGTTGTGCCATTTATGGCATTGGCTTACATTATTATTGCCTGTACTATCATTGCATTACATATTGATCAATTGCCGGGGGTCTTTATGTTAATTATTACGGATGCTTTTACGCCAATGGCAGGACTTGGTGCTGCAATAGGTTGGGGGGTTAAACGAGGCGTTTATTCCAATGAAGCGGGACAAGGTACTGGGCCACATGCCGCCGCCGCCGCTGAAGTTGAACACCCAGCGCAACAAGGATTAGTGCAAGCTTTTTCTGTTTACATTGATACGTTGTTTGTCTGCTCTGCAACCGCATTTATGATCTTAATTACCCAGTCGTATAATGTTATGCCAGAAGGTGCGACGAGCTTTGTTGTTAGTAACTTAGCGAGTGATGTTGTTATTAGTGGTCCTGCCTTCACGCAAATTGCTGTTGATAGTGTTTTAACAGGATTTGGTAAGCCTTTCATTGCTATTGCCTTGTTTTTCTTTGCTTTTACAACCGTATTGGCTTATTACTTTATTGCAGAAAATAATGTTTCTTATATCAATAAAACCATTAAAATGCCGGTGCTTAAATTTTTTCTTAAAGTTGTTTTAATGTCAGCGGTTTTTTACGGTACGGTTGCCGAACCAAGCGCCGCATGGAGTTTAGGAGATATTGGTGTTGGATTAATGGCATGGTTGAATATATTTGCGCTTATCGCCATATTCTTTATGGCAAAACCTGCTATTAAAGCCTTGAAAGATTATGAAAGCCAACAGAAGTTAGGGGTAACAAAATTTACCTTTGATCCGAAAAAACTTGGTATCGAAAAAGCTAAGTTCTGGGAAGATCGCTTTAATAAAAACAAGTAACATTGTTAATAATTGCTTTACGGTTATTAATTTACAATAAAAGTAAAATTACTTTAAAAAACGTCCATTAGGACGTTTTTTTTTGCTTAAATTTAGGTAGAATATTGACACTAATTATTTTATGAAAAGTTATCTTCCTATGGCTGTAATTAATTGCCCGAACTGTAAGAAAAAGATATCTGACAAAGCGAAGTCTTGCTCTCATTGTGAAATAGATTTAACCACAGTTGATGCGAGTCAAATGGCATCAATGAAAAAACTGAGCAAAATAAATCAATCACAAAATCTGATGAATCACTCCTTTATCGCCATGCTACTTTTTTGTGGTGGTTTTCTCTTTTTGTATTGGCAAGATGCTCAACAAGGCACATGGCAATATTTTATGAGTATAGGTTCTGCAGTCATTGGCTTTATTTGGTATATTACGACCCGAGTTCGTTTGCTTATGCTTAAATACCGAAATTAACATTAACTTCCCTCGAAAGAACGAAGCAATAAAGGCTGTAAATAAAACAATGGATATTATTTCATTAGTAGACAATATGTCAGAAGAAATGTACTTGCGCTTAAAGTGTGCTGCTGAAACAGGTAAATGGCCTGAAGGTACGGTGGTTGATAAACCGCAAAAAGACTCCGCATTGCAAATTACTATGGCGTATCAATCAAGACATTTAAATTCAGATGAAATCTTAAGTGTTGGCGCGGACGGTCTTATTATTGATAAAACTAAACGTCAGTTAAAAAGCGAATTCGCTGAGCTTAAAAACAATCCAGACAATAATATTGCAAGGTTTTCCGATCTATGATTTTTTCTAAATTTTTCAAAGCAAAATGGCAGAGCAAAGAACACAATGTGCGGTTAACCGCGATTAATGAAGATTTATCATCGAGCAATTCAGATGAATTAGTTATCTTAACAACCCTCGCACAAACAGATCCTAATGAATTAGTACGTCGTGCTGCGCTCCTTAAAATCGCCAACTTTACTGTTTGGCATCAAAACAGCATCGACAACGACAATAAAAAAGTGCGTGAGTATTGTATTAAGCAAGTTGAGAAAATTTTGCTTGGCCAGCATGACATTACCATCAGTAATCAAGATAAATTGGCGCTATTAAAAAGTAATAATAAATTGCCATCTTTGGAGTTATGGTTACAAAGTGAAACAAAAGCAGATGTTGTTATCGCCTTGTTTGAAAAAATAAATAAGCCGTCGTTAACGCTTTCTATATTTACACATAAGCAAAATGAAATAGTACAAACATTCTTGCTGCAACAAACACTACCTGTTGATGTGTTAGACAAGTTGTTAAAGAAATCGTGTAATGAACAAATAAAAAATCAGATTGAGCAAAAGATTGAACAATTAAAAGTCTTAGCAGAGCAGCCCGACAAAATTAAAAAAGGTGTCCAGTTAGTTTTAGCCAAGTTACTCGCTTTAAAAGACGTTAATGATTATCTGCAAATAAAAGAAAAACAAACAGAACTCGAAGAGCAGTGGCACAGTTACCATCAAGATTTTTCTTGTTTAACATCACACGAATCTGACAGTTTTAATCAAAAGTATAAAGTTATCAATGCACAATTGATTAAACATTTTGCTCCGCTGCATGAAGCTTATGAACAACAAATTATTGCTGATAAATTAATTCACGATAAAAAAGTCGCAAATGAACATTTTAATCGTCAGCTTAATGAAATTAGTCAAAAACTTACCACAACAATATTTGAAAGCGGTGAGTTAGATGAAGCACAATACCAGCATCAACTTGAACAATTACTTTCAGAAATATCAGCATCAATACTCAGTAAGAAAGAGCAAGACTCATTTATTGTCTTAGTTAAAGCACAGTCAAAAAAATTGGCGTTGTTACCTGAAATTGCGCAATCGGTGAGTGACGCCACTCATTTAATTTCAAAAATTTCACAAGTAGCTTTACCCAAAGACATTGATGAGCTGAACCTGCGCAAGCCTTTATTCGATGAATGGTTACAAGAATGGAAAAGTGTTGAGCAAAAAGCGGCGGGGGTTTTACCACAAACAGTTGTTGATGCGTTTAAAGAAATAAAGAAACAATGGCAAAAAGGCCTGAAGTCTTTACTTAAAGAGCAAGGACTACTACTAGCGCAATGTCAGAAAAAAATCGCTGATGTTAAACGATTAATTATCAGTGGCAAGTATAATGCTGCTTTTGGGGTTTTCAAAAAAGCTAAAAAACATTATGACGGGTTATCTGATGAGCAAAAATCACGTGTGCAACGTGACTTTGATGATATCTCAGATAAAATTGCTGAACTAAGTGACTTAGAGCATTCAATTGCAACGCCAAGAAAACACCAACTACTCGCTGATATTCAGTTATTAGTAAACCAACCACTTGATAACCCTAATGACCAAGCAGCGAAAGTAAAACAATTTCGTGTTACTTGGAACTCTTTAGGGCACGCAGAAGAGACTGTTGAAAAAGAATTAAACTATCAATTTAATGCGCTTTGCGAACAAGCTTTTGCTCCCTGTCGTTTATTTTATGCAGAACAAGAAAATTTGCGTGAGCAACATCTTGTCACGCGCCAACAGCTTATCGTTAACGCTCAAAGTTTTGCTGATGACTTTACAAAAAAAATCAGTGAAGGTACTGATAATAAAGCTATTGATTGGAAGTTCATCGACGGAACACTTAATAAATTAAGTCAACAATGGCAAAATTCAGGGCAGGTCGATAAACAGAAGTTTCAGTTACTTAATGAAAAATTTAATGAAAGTTTACAACCCGTAAAGCTTGAATTAAGAAATTATCACCAACGTAACAGTGACAGTAAAAATTTATTGATTGCCCAAGTCACGCAAGCATTAAGTGATGAGGATGTTTTTTCTGCTATTGAAAGTGTTAAAAAACTACAAACACAATGGCAAGCGATAGGTTACAGCGGACAGCGCGAAGAGAATCAACTTTGGCAAAAGTTTAGGAAAGTTAATGACCAACTATTTGCTAAACGCGATGAAGCCAAATTGGTTGAACAATCTGACCGTCAACATCAACAAGTTGAGTTAACAGAGCAACTGGGTAATTATCAACAACAGATTGTTGACCAAGGTTCTGCTTCTGAATTATTAACGATACAAGAAAATATTGATGCATTACGTTTAAAGCTTGTTAGCCAAAAGCCGTTGATCAAAAGTGCAGTAACACAGGCGGAAAAGCTACTTGCACAAATAACACAAAAATTAGCAGTGATTAACGAAAACAAAAAGACTGAAACTTGGCAATTGATTTTTAATTGCTTAGAATATATAGCCACTGATGAAACACCATCAATTGAAAAGTTCAGTGAGTCGCTGGTAGATTTACCCAACGTTTGGCAAAAACGATTACAAGAATGTTATCAAAATACCCGTAGCGTTGACCGAAGTGATAAGACATTAGAGCTTGAGATATTAGCAAGTAAGGAATCTCCGGCAGAATGTAAAGCGAAGCGCATGCAAGTTCAAGTAACATTATTGCAAACCCAGATGCTTTCAGGACAACCTATCGACTTAACAAAATCACTTGTTGAATGGTTAAAATTAGGTAAATTATCATCCACTGACTTGCCGTTACTCTCAAGAGTTAAAGCTATTTATTGTTGATATTCTGTAAATAAATAACGTTAATCGCCACTGATTATTCAGTGGCTTTTTTATATTTACTGTAAAATAAGCTCATCTTTAAGGTTGTTTATTTTCAGTAGATATTTGATAAAAACATAAAATTTATATCTATACTGAGCAATAACACCTTATTTTTGGTTACGTGTTACTGGTTTGGCAAGTGATATATAATATGATTTTCAATTAAAGCAGAATGGATAGCTTGTTAAATCACTGATAACAAATGATTTTATTTTTTATGTTTGGAGGTGAGGGCTTTTCAGATAACCCGATGTAAATAGTTCGATAATTTAGGCTATTTTGCTTATTCTGCAAAATAGCCTAACTATAATGTGAATAACATCTTAGTGAGTGGTGAGTTCGCCGCGTAAATTTTCTTTTAATAAACGACAAATTTCAGCTTGTGGTAATTCTTTGCTCAGTAAATAATGTAGCTTAGTTAATGTTGCTTCTAACGTCATATCGCCACCACCTACAACGCCACATTTACTCAACGCGACACCCGTTGCATAACCATCCATGTTAACGGTACCTTTTATACATTGGCTACAATTAACGACAACAATACCTTGATGATAAGCTTGTGTTAAGCAAGCAAGTAATTGTTCATCTTGTGGCGCATTGCCAACCCCATAACTGCGAATAATTAATGCTTTTACGGGTTGTTTAATAATGTTGGCGACCAACTCGCTAGAGATCCCAGGGTATAAATGCACAACCCCAATGGGTTGCGGTGTGATTTGCGCTAAGTTAAATGGTGCATCATTTACAACATTTATTTTACCTTCAACTAATTTTATATTAATGCCCGCCTCTAAAAGTGGTGGCATATTGGGTGAGTCAAAAGCGTTAAAACCATCAGCATAAGCTTTAATACAACGATTACCCCGGTATAATTTATTATTAAAATATAAACCCACTTCATTAATAGGGTAGTTTGCCGCAATATAAAGCGAATTTAATAAATTGACTTGCCCGTCTGAACGTAATTGGCTTAAGGGAATTTGAGAGCCGGTAACAATGACGGGTTTGGCTAAATTTTCAAACATAAACGAAAGTGCAGAACTGGTGTAAGCCATTGTATCTGTACCATGCAACACAACAAATCCATCGTAATCATCGTAATTAGCCTTTATATCATCAGCGATACGTTGCCAATCTCTTGGGGTCATGTTCGATGAATCGATTAAAGGCGAATATTCATTGATAGTAAACTCTGGCATCTCTTGTCGATGAAAATCTGGCGTTCCATTGATAGACTCGGTTAAATGGCCTTTTACCGGTACGTACCCTTGGCCACTGTTCTTCATTCCTATTGTGCCGCCCGTGTAGGCGATATAAATCCGCTTTTTCATTTATTTACCTTGAATACTTACTTTATTTGGTTGGTTATCAAAATAGCTTGTTCGTCCTGAACATCGTCACTCTTTCACATCCGTGCGATCATGACATTCCGTTCATCCTGAACATCGTCACTCTTTCACATCCATGTGATCATGACATACCGTTCATCCTGAACATAAAGAGTGGCTAATTAATTTCACAAGCCATACACAAAGAATAGATGCCTTGCGGATCATTAAGTAAGTTGAGGTGCGATAATTGATTTTTCAATTGTAAAAATAACTTGTCTGTATTGCTTAAGCTTATTATTTCAGATTCAGGGAAAAAGCTTGTTGCTTGGCCCACTAAACCTTGTAGAAAAAGGTCTTTAGGTGATTTTTCTATTTCGATTAATAATGTGTCATACGTTGCAAGATCAGCTAATTCTGCGGCTGCATTAATGGCGCTTGTTAAATTACCTAGCTCATCAACGAGTCCCAACTCTTTTGCTTTTAAGCCAGACCATACGCGCCCTTGAGCAATATTATCAACCTGTTCTAGGGTCATATTTCTATTCTCAGCAACAAGGCTGATAAAGTCTTGGTAGCCTCGATTTATATTTAATTGAAATACTTTTGCCATACCCTCAGTCAGTGGGCGGGTAACACCAAAACCTGCAATATCAGTTGTACCAACACCATCGGTATACACGCCCAGTTTACTTAACGAATTTTCAAAGGTCATGAAAAAGCCGTAAATACCAATAGAGCCGGTAATGGTTGCAGGTGATGCTATTATTTTATCAGCAGGTGCTGATATCCAATAGCCACCTGAGGCTGCATAAGTTCCCATTGAAGCAACAACAGGTTTTCCTGCTTGTTTTATCAGTTCTATTTCTTGACGAATAATTTCAGAAGCATAAGCGCTACCGCCTGGGCTGTCGACACGTAAAACAACCGCTTTTACCTGGTTATTTAAACGTGCTTCTCTTAACAATGCAGCGGTACTATCGCCGCCAACAGCACCTGGCTTTTGGTTACCATCTAAAATAGTCCCTTTAGCGACAATAACGGCAACTTTATCAGAGTTTGGGTTAATAATCGGATACAGAGGAGATGTTGCTGATAAATAATGTTTAAAACTGATGTGATTATAACTGTCACCTGCGGCATTCTTGCCAACAAGCTTGATCAAAGACTTTTTCATGTCTTGACGATTTTTTAAGGCATCAACCCATTGGTTATCTAAAGCATATTGCGCAATATTACCCTCAGCTTTTTCTAATTTTGCGACTAAAACATCAGCATCTTCATCGAAGTTATCAATTGAAAACTTTCTGTTACGTGCAACATCACTTTTATATTGTGACCACAGCTCACTTAACCATAATTTATTTGCTTCTTTAGCTGCAACCGACATATCGTCACGCATATAAGGTTCAACAGCCGATTTATAGGTACCCACACGAAAGATATGCTGGCTTATCGACAATTTCTCTAATGCTGATTTGAAGTAAAGTTGGTAGCGACCATAACCGTCAAGCAATAACCAACCGCGCGGGTTAAGCCAGACTTCATCCGCTGAACTTGCTAAGTAATATTGATCTTGAGAATATTGATCGCCAACAGCGATTATTTTTTTACCCACCGCTTTAAATTTTTCTAAAGCTTGGGCAATATCTTGTAACTTACTCAGGCCGGTACTATTCACTCCTTGAAGTTGTAAAACGATCATTTTGATACGTTTGTCATTTTTTGCGCTTTCAATGACATTAATAATATCGGTGATTAACACTTCTGGATTTTTTTCTTTTTCTTCTAGTGCTTCAGTAATCAAAGCATCCATGGGGTCTATGACATGTTTTTGTTCAACAATATCACCAGTAATATTTAAAACTAATGCGGCATTATCTGGAATAACAATTTTTTCGTCGCCACCACCTATTGCAGCAATAAAGAAGAAAAGCACTATAAAAAAAACAAGGTTAACAATTATTTTTCTAAATGAATTTAATAAACTAAAAATTCTTAATGTAGCTCGTTTTAAAGCACTTTGCTTTACTGGAGCATTTGGTAATGATGTTTTTTCTGTCATAATAGCCGGCATGATAAGTCTGTAATTATAATTACTGCCATGCTACTTAATTATTGATCATTTATGTAGTCTCAATAGTAAATAAATGTGTTTTTGCCTAAATTAATCTTATTATTTACCGTGCTTTATTTTTTATTAGCCCTGCTTGCTTTACCCTTATCAAACATTAGCTTTATAATCACCAGCAACGAAAATATAACCGGGTCTTTATACTTAATGAATGCTAAAGAATTATTATTACAACGACAATCCAATCCCAGACTAATATCGCCAGCGCCTCAGCCGTGTGATCTTGATTTTATACTGAGTGCAGGCATGCGAGCGCCGGATCACGGTTGTTTAGCGCCTTGGTTTTTTACTGTCATTAAAGAAAGTGGTTTAGATAAATTAAGTCAAGTCTTTGAACAAGCGGCCATAGAGCAAGATTTTGCTAAAGCCAATATAGAAAAAGCTAAAAACATGCCGTATCGCGCCCCCTTAATTATTGTGGTGAGTACGCAATATCAACACCATGAAAAAGTCCCTAAAGGTGAACAGACGATAGCAGCAGGTTGTTGTGCTCATGCTATGCAAATGGCGGCGTTTAGTTTGGGTTATGGGGCCGTGTGGCGAACAGGCGACTTTAGTTATAATAGTTCAGTAAAACGC
Organism: Colwellia sp. MB3u-41; assembly: GCF_014076845.1. Classification (GTDB taxonomy): domain Bacteria; phylum Pseudomonadota; class Gammaproteobacteria; order Enterobacterales; family Alteromonadaceae; genus Colwellia_A. Next base: position 78,750 of record NZ_JACGUT010000072.1, on the reverse strand, counting down.
GAGTTAGCGATAAGTGCAGACAATGACATTATTGGTTTTATCTATATTGGTACGCCTTTAAAAGAGCGTCCGATTAAACCCGCTAGAGTGATTGAATCACATGTATCGTACTTTTAACGATTAAAGAGGTTTGATGAATATTGAAATACTAGACGAGCCTGAACAAGCGTTAATTAACTTTCTCGATAAAAAAATAGCAGAGTTTAATTGGGCGCATTGGGAAGTGAATGAACGCAAGCCACTTGCTATTCAAATAACCGATGACCAAGGGCATATTATTGCTGGTTCTTCGGCACGTACGTTTGGCAATTGGCTATTAATTAATACACTTTGGGTTGACGAGTCACTTCGTGGTAAGAAAGTGGGTACTAGAATTTTAGCTGAGCTTGAAGAAGCAGCAAGCGGAAGAGGTTGTACCTTAAGTATGCTTGATACCTTAAACTTTCAAGCAATGCCTTTTTATCAAAAGCACGGTTATCAAACAAAGTGGGTGCAAGAACATTACCCCAAAACAGGTTGTAAATATTTTATGGTAAAAGAACTTGTCCAATAATATATGCTAATTTGGCTATAAACGCTCCATGTGATCATGACATACCGTTCATCCTGAACATTGTCATTCTTTCACATCCTTGTAACTATGACATACCGTTCATCCTGAACATAAAAAAACCTCAATAAAGAGGTTTTTTTATATGACTTTATTCGATGCTTAGAATGCCGCGTTATTTGGCGTTCTTGGGAAAGGAATTACGTCTCGTACGTTTTGCATACCTGTTGCATAAGCAACTAAGCGTTCAAAACCTAAACCGAAACCTGAATGAGGCACTGTGCCGTAACGGCGTAAATCACGATACCAGCTGTAGTCCTCTTGATTCAAATTCATTTCAGCTAAACGAGCGTCTAATACATCAAGACGTTCTTCGCGTTGACTACCGCCAATAATTTCGCCAATCCCTGGTGCTAAAATGTCCATAGCAGCAACTGTTTTACCGTCATCATTTAAGCGCATGTAAAAAGATTTAATGTCTTTCGGATAGTTTTGTAACACTACCGGACCATTAAAATGCTCTTCAGCAAGGTAACGCTCGTGCTCAGAGTTAAGATCAACACCCCAAGCGACTTTGTTTTCGAATGTCTTATCACAATTTTCTAATATCGTAATAGCGTCAGTGTAATCTAAACGAACAAAATCATTTTTTATAACTGAGTTCATACGATCTACAACTGTTTTATCAACACGTTGCTCAAAGAACGCCATGTCATCGCTACGCTCATCAAGTACGGCTTGAAAAACATACTTCAACATTTCTTCAGCAAGGTCAGCAGCATCCGATAAATCAGCAAAAGCGATTTCTGGCTCGATCATCCAAAATTCTGCTAGGTGACGTGTGGTGTTTGAATTTTCAGCACGAAATGTTGGACCAAAAGTATAAACTTTTGAAAGGGCACATGCGTAAGTTTCTACATTCAATTGGCCAGAAACCGTTAAGAATGTTTCTTTACCAAAAAAATCTTTGCCGTAATCAACATCACCTTTGTCAGTACGAGGTAAGTTTTCCATATCAAGCGTACTAACACGGAACATTTCACCCGCACCTTCACAGTCTGAGCCAGTAATTAATGGCGTGCTGATCCAAAAATAACCTTTACTGTGAAGAAAACGATGAACCGCTTGAGCTAAGGTATTTCGAACACGAGCAACGGCTCCGCCGATATTAGTACGGGCACGTAAGTGAGCTTGTTCACGTAAAAATTCTATACTATGACGTTTTGCAGCCATTGGGTAAGTATCAGGGTCATCAACTAAGCCTAATATCTCTACTTTCGTCGCTTGTATTTCAAATGACTGACCTTTACCCGGGGATTCAACCAAAATACCGGTAACTTTTACAGATGCACCGGTAGTTAATTTTAATATTTCTGATTGATAATTATCGAGATCACTTGGCGCGATGGCTTGAATAGCATCAAAACATGAACCGTCATGAACGGCTAAGAATGAAATACCGGCTTTAGAATCACGGCGAGTTCGGATCCAACCGTGTACTGTAACTGCTTCACTTACTGGGTATTTACCAGCAAGTACATCAGTGATTGAGATAACTGACATTTATCAACCTCTTATCTTTATTTAATTATTGTCATAGATAGTTGTACATATATCCAGTTTAGGATGCTGAATTTATTTGCACTAACTTTAAGGTGTGATATGTTACCTTTACTGTTGTTTTTAACAAGTAAAACTTGCTATTCCGGCCTATATATAAACAAAACATAGTCATATTGACTTTAGAGGGTTTAGATCAATGGTCTTAGCAACAAAAAACAGGCGAAAGTCTGCAGATATTGGGGTAGTGTTAACACGAGTTTTGGCATTAAGTGGCTGGGGTTTATTCATATTTGCCATCGTTATGTCATATTTTGCTGCACCAGAGCAAGATTATGGTTTACTACGATATAGAGATATCGAAATAAGACAATTTTGGCTAACACCCTTGACCGGGTATTTATATATAGTGCTTTGGATAAGCGCGTTATGTAGCTATTTTTGTTTAGTGCTTGATCATTATCGAAGTAGAAGAAAACAAGACAGTAAGCATTTTAATTTAGTCCTTTTACTGACGATCACTGTCGCTTGGGTTGTCTATATTTTAGTTAAACTCAATGAAGTATAAGTTCATTGCTAAATGTGTTTATCTCTACTTCAAAAATATAATTTAGTCTTTATTATGCAAAGCACTGTGCTTCATCAAGTACTGTGCTTATTGCTTTAACAAGTCTCTTTAAATCTGCCTCGGTGATAATAAAAGGTGGCATAATATAGATAAGCTTACCAAAGGGTCTGATCCATACACCCAGCTCAACAAACCTCTTTTGTATGTTAGCCATATTCACTGCATCTACTGTTTCTATAACACCAATCCCCCCGAGTACTCGCGCATCTTTCACTCTTGAGTGCTTATTTAAGGGTAATAATTTTAGCTTTAAATAACCTTCAATAAAACCAATTTGCTGTTGCCATTCTCCTGTTTCTAAAAGGTCTACACTTGCATTAGCGACAGCACATGCCAGCGGGTTTGCCATAAAAGTAGGGCCATGCATAAAACATCCTGCTTCGCCATCGCTGATGGTATTGGCAATTTCTTCTGTACAAAGCGTAGCTGCAAGGGTCATATAACCGCCGGTTAATGTTTTTCCTAAACACATAATGTCAGGGCTTATTTCTGCCCAGTTACAGCCAAACATTTTACCCGTTCGGCCTAAGCCTGTGGCTATTTCATCAACAATAAATAATACGTTAAATTGCGTACATAAAGCGCGACATGCTTTTAAGTACTCAGGGTGATAAAAGCGCATGCCGCCTGCACCTTGCACTATAGGTTCGATAATAAAGGCCGCGATTTTTTCGTGCTGTGTTTTAAATAATGTTTTTAACCTTGTAAGTTCACTTTCATCCCACGGTTGATAAAAATTACTTTGTGGCGCCGGCGCAAAAATGTTTTTCATTAACACCGTTTCAAAAATTTGATGCATACCATTCACGGGATCGCAAACCGACATTGCTGCAAAGGTATCGCCGTGATAGCCATTTTTAACCGTGAGTAGTTTGTGTTTTTCGCTTTTGCCTTGACTATGCCAATATTGTAAAGACATTTTAATGGCCACTTCTACAGATACTGAGCCTGAGTCTGATAAAAAGACTTTTTGAAGCGGCTCTGGTGTTATATCAATCAACTTCTTACAGAGGTTAATCGCAGGTTCATGCGTTAAACCACCAAACATGACATGTGCCATTTTTTGCGTTTGATCAATAAGTGCTTGATTCAATTTTGGATGATTATAGCCATGTAACACCGACCACCACGAAGACATACCATCAACAAGTTCTTCTCCTGAGGCGAGTTTTATATGAACACCTTGTGCGGATTCAACTAAATATGATGGCAGTGGATTCGACATAGACGTGTAGGGGTGCCAAACATGTTTTTTATCAAAATCAATTAAATCTGTATGTTTTTTATTCATATGTAAAGCTTGCATGGGTTTTTATGTTGACAATTAATGACTGGCGCATAGATTACCTGCTAATATTTAACGATGCAATTATCCCATTTACATTTTTACAGCAAAGGTTTCATATGTCTCAAACGAATATACCTCGTCATGATTGGTCAATAGCTGAAGTTGAAGCATTATTTGCTATGCCTTTCAGTGATCTTATGTTTAAAGCTCAAACCGTTCATCGTGAACATTTTAACCCGAATGAAGTACAAGTTAGCACGTTATTATCAATAAAAACGGGTGCTTGTCCTGAAGACTGTAAATATTGTTCACAAAGTGTTCGATACAATACTAATGTTCAAAAAGAACGGTTAATGGAAGTTGAAAAAGTATTAGAAGCTGCAAAAGTAGCTAAAGATCAAGGTTCAACGCGTTTTTGTATGGGCGCCGGTTGGAGGAATCCTAAAGCGCGTGATATGCCTTTTGTACTTGAAATGGTAAAAGGTGTTAAAGCGATGGGTTTAGAAACCTGTATGACATTAGGCATGATTGATGGCGGCCAAGCCGACGAACTTCAAGAAGCGGGGTTAGATTATTACAACCATAATCTTGATACATCACCGGAACATTATAATTCTATAATTACCACCCGTAGCTATCAAGATAGATTAGACACGTTACAGAATGTTCGTGACTCGGGCATGAAGGTATGTAGTGGTGGTATTGTTGGTTTAGGCGAAAAGGCACAAGACAGAGCCTCGTTTTTAGCCCAATTAGCTAACTTACCGCAGCACCCTGAAAGTGTGCCTATCAATATGTTAGTAAAAATTGAAGGTACGCCATTAGCAGATGTTGACGATTTAGACCCTTTTGATTTTATCCGTTGTATTGCTATTGCCCGTATAATGATGCCTAAAAGCCATGTACGTTTATCGGCAGGACGCGATGCGATGAATGATCAAATGCAAGCAATGTGTTTCTTAGCCGGAGCAAATTCAATTTTTTACGGCTGTAAATTGTTAACAACGGGTAATCCTGAAGCGAATAAAGATATGCAATTGTTTGCAAAATTAGGTATTAATACCGAAACTATTGCCACTGAAGATGAAGATACTGAACAGCAGATAACAACAGCGGTTGTCAATCAGCAAAACAAAGCGCTTTTTTACGACGCTTCTTTGTAACGTTCACATCGCATAAGAGTCAAACTGAATCTATGTCTTTTAACTTTATTGCTGAGCAAGTTGCTCAGCAAAAAGAAAAATCTCAATATCGTCAACGTCAATGTATAAGCGATCAAAATGGTCGAGAGATTTTTGTGTCAGGTGAACGTTATTTAAATTTTTCTTCTAATGATTACCTCGGTTTAAATCATCACCGTGATATAAATAAAGCGTTTCAAGAAGGTGTTGATAAATTCGGTAGTTGTGCGAGTGCTTCTAGTTTAATTACGGGTTTTCATTATGCGCACCAAGCGCTAGAAGAAGAAGTTTGTCAGTGGTTAAATAAACCACGCTGCTTACTTTATAGTAGTGGTTTTGCAGCTAACTCCGGTGTTTTACAAGCGTTAGGTAATAAAGAGAGCCAATTTTTATTAGACAAGTTAAGTCACGCTTCTTTAATTGATGGTGCGTTATCAAGCGACGCTTCAGTAAAGCGTTATCTACATAATGACCACCAACAACTTAAGCGGTATTTAGCTAACAGTACTTATGAAAATAAACTTATTATCTCTGAAGGTATTTTTAGCATGGATGGCGATTGTGCTGATGTTAGCCAGCTAATTGATATTGCAAAAAAACAACAAGCAATGCTTTATATGGATGATGCTCATAGTCTTGGCATCATAGGTGATAAAGGTCAGGGAAGTAGTAGTTTTGGACCGGTCGATATTGTTATGGCCACTTTTGGTAAAGCTTTAGCTACCAGTGGTGCTTTTATCGCTTGTGATGAAGATGTTTATGAGTATCTGGTGAATTTTTCCCGTCATTATATTTATTCAACCGCTATTTCTCCTGCTATCGCTTGGGCGACCAAAATGAGTATAAAACTTGCCCAAAGTGAATCTTGGCGTAGAGAAAAAATTAGGCAATTAAGCGAGATTTTATCAATGAACCTTGATGCTAGCATCAATATAATAACCTCATCCTCTTCTATTCATGCCATTGTTATTGGCAGTGAAGAAAGAACGCTTAACGTCTGCCAAACGTTGAAAAATAGAGGGATTTGGCTGACCGCGATACGACCTCCAACTGTTGCTAAAAATAGCTCTAGGTTACGCGTAACCATAACGGCAAAGCATAAAGAGAAAGATATCAACTATTTAGCGAATTGTTTGAATGAGGTTTTAAGTTAATGGCAGAGGGATTAAACAGGGTTAAAATAGCCAAGTCATTTGGCTTAGCAAGCCAATCGTATGATGTTTCATCTCGATTACAGCGTTATACGGGTAAAAATTTGATGTCATTATTACCTAATCGCTCAGATCTTACTGTGGTAGATTTAGGATCGGGTACCGGTTTTTTTACTGATATTTTAACGAGTAAATTCAACCAAACCATTGGTGTTGATATTTCAGCTAAAATGTTATCTTTTGCCCAGGAAAATCGTAGTAAAGGTATTTCTTGGTTAGAGGCTGATGCTTATCATCTGCCTCTCAAAGCAGATAGTATTGATGTTATTTATTCTAATTTAGTTATTCAATGGTGTGATCCCCTCGACGTCCTTGTTAAGGAAGTTTTACGGGTATTAAAGCCTGGTGGTTTATTTATATTTTCAACCTTACTTGATGGCACCTTACATGAATTAAAGTCATCTTGGGCACAGGTTGATGATGATAAACATGTGATTGATTTTAAGACAGAAGGCGAACTAAAAACCATTTTTAGTCTTTGCTCATGTAAATTACTTGAACAAAAAAATGAAGATTTAGTCTTAGAATATGAAAACGTGATGCATTTAGCCCGTGAATTGAAGGGGCTCGGCGCAAATCATGTGCCTAAGGAAAAAGGAAAAGGTTTAGCTGGTAAAGACAAGTGGCAAAGAATGACCCTTAGCTATCAAGACTTTCAAGAGCCAAGTGGCATTTATCCTGCTACTTATAAAGTGTATTCTGGGATTATAGTTAAATTAAATGATTAAACTTTTTATTACTGCAACGGACACTGATGCAGGCAAAACCTACGTTGCTCAGTTACTCACTGCGGCCTTAGTAAAGATGAACTTTAACGTTGCCGTGTTTAAGCCTATTTCAGCCGGATGTGAAAGAATAGCTTCAGCAACAGGAGAAGTCCTTGTTAATGAAGATGCACAATTACTCTTACACCAGGCAAATTGCGGACAAACCATTAACGAAATTAACCCTCTCGCTTTTGAACCCGCCATTGCGCCTCACATCGCTGCTAATTTAATGAATACTGAAATTAAATTATCGGACATAAACCTTGGATACAACAACGTTTTAGCAAGAGCCAGTGACATTGTGATTACAGAAGGCGCAGGTGGTTGGCGATTACCATTAGGTCATGGCAAATTTTTATCTGAGTTTGTTCAGCAAACGAACCAGCAGGTGATTTTGGTGGTAAATATGAAGCTAGGCTGTTTAAATCATGCCGTGCTAACTTATGAAACGATACGAACAGATGGACTTGATTGCATTGGTTGGATAGCTAATTGTATCGAGCCAATGAGTTACTTACATGAAAATATAGCGGAGCTAACGACACTAATTTCAGCTCCGATGATTGCTCAATTAGGTTTTGAAGCGGATCTAAACAAAGCCGTGTCGGCAATAAATCTATCGTCGATTATTGAACTGCTTTAGGATATTAGTGACGTTTGTCTAAATGAGAGAAAGGGGCCGCATTACAACCTCTTTCTTCATTAATCAGCCCACTCTACATTGACAACAAATGACTGATATCTTCACTAACGGCAATCGTTTTTTTACTCCCTCCTTTAAATAAAAAACCATCAGGATTTCCTATTTTCGCACAAGCGATTAGTGACAATTTATTATATTCGAGTGTTAAAGCACTTCCTTCAACAATCGCCACAATAGGCATTTCAGGGTTAATGACCATAAATTCAGCTAAACGTTGTTCTCTTGTTTCACCGTTATGACCCGGTGGATTAAAATCAGTGTAATGAGGGTTAAGCTGAAATGGCACTAAGTTAAGAGCCTTAAAACTGGAGGGTTCAATAATCGGCATATCGTTGGTAGTGCAGATACTCGCACCGGCTATATTAGCGCCGGCACTCCAGCCAATATAAGGTACACCGGTTGCTACTTTGTCAGTAATAACAGAGATTAAATTATTCTCGTACAACTGATGCAATAAATGAAAGGTATTACCGCCACCAATAATAATTGCTTTTGCGTTATTAACCGCCGTAACCGCATCGCTAAACTGATGAATACCTGTAACGTTAATGTTCAATGGTTGCAGAGCATCTTGTACTTTCTTCGTGTAATCGTCATAACTAACACTAACACCTGCGTAGGGAATAAATAATACGTCTTTAATGCCTGCTAAGTGGTTTTCAATCATTGTTTGCGCATGTGCTAAGTAAGGTGTATTACCGACACGAGAGCTACTGAGTAGTAGCAAATTTTTATTTGTCATTTCTATTTCTCAATTTTAGTTTTTACTGATTGGCCAATGCTATTAACATTGTTATTGATTCAATTGACTCATACAAGCACTCGCAATAAAGCCTGAGCGTGTTTTGTATGCCGAAGACTTACTGACCCGATCATCAATTTGTTTTATCAGCAGCTCTGGTAAGGTGACATTAATTTTATGACTCTTGCCTAAGTAGGGCACTATATCGATATCAATGATACCCCAGATAACATTTGGGTAGCTAGCTAGGTGGTTTTCAATCGTTGTCGCGTGTGGAATAGCCTCACTATATTCAGCCAAAATAGCAAGGTGCTCAGCGATACTGTCCTTTATTTTGTTAAGCGAAGCATCAATGCTTTCGCCATTACATTCACAGCCCGGTAAGTCAGGGACGTTAACCTTATAGTTATCTACGCCAAGTATTTTCTTTAATGCGATAGGGTATTTCATTGTTATATCCTTTATTAACAGCTTGTCAAAGTATAACCCCGGCAACCCTTTAAACCAAGTAAATAATAACCCCAGCAACCCTTGTCGTGTGGTTGCTGTAACTCTGGTAACTCTGTGTAGGGCGACCTTAACAACCCCGGCAACTCCGTTATTATTAAGGAGTGAATGTTTACTTAAGGCCTGAGTCTTTATATATAGCAATGATAAAAGGGCTGTAAGTAATTTTTTGTGTTCTTTGTCTTTGTTTTTAATCAAGTTTTATAGCGTTTTTGGGGTTACCATATTAAAGTGTTGTTATTTTATGAGAGAAATAAACGTTGGTCGTTGTTATTTTTCATGAGTAGGATTTAAGAATATAAAGCGATAAGACAACTGTTGGGTTTATGTCTCATCGATGAGTGAGGCTAGATTAATGAATCTATTGTTTGCTAATCATATTGTGCTTGGACGTAACAACAAAAAAACCGCTAATGAATATTAGCGGTTTTTATGTTTATAAAATACATCATGCTAGAACTAGCTTTATTTTTTACCCAGCAGTAAAAATATTTGTTTGGCTATATCGGTATTATCAATTTTACCTTTAAGTATCTCACTGCGTTTACCTAAGGTATGAACAGGAACATCAATTGCTGTGTGTCCCCCTGATGTCCAACCCGTATTTGTTCTAATATCAATAATTTTTTTAATAACACTCTCAATCGCTTTATTCATCTCAGGTTTTTTAATGTTGGTTTTTGTTTCTTCACCAAGCTGTTTGTATGCCGCTAATTCTTCAATGGCGGTAACTTTGGCTGCTACAATTTGCTCAACTTCATTTGTCGTTACATCAAAGCTAAGTAATTCAGTTAATAATTGTTGTGTTATTTTATTTTCAACTAAATTATCCGCAACGATCATTGGCGATTTTTTCATTGTACGTAAAATCTCAGGATTCCACTCATATTTACCACGCGCACCTATCGTTAAACCACCTGTGCTGTGATCAGCAGTTAGTATTACTAACGTGTCTGGGTTTTGTTTGACGTACTGCTCTAAGTATTCCATTGTTATCGCTAAATCTGACATTTCTGCCATTGCAGTAACAATATCATTGGAATGACCAGCCCAATCGATTTGACTGGCTTCAATTAGCATAAAATAACCGTTGCTGTTCTCTAATTGTTGAATCGCTTTTTTTGTCATGGTTGATAATCGATGCTGGTCTGTGTCGTCAATTGCTGAGGGTAACCCCTTATTTGCAAAAAGACCGATAACAGGCGTTTGCGCTTTAAGCGTATTTAAGGCGTTGTAGTTATCGATATATTGAAAACCAGCGGTTTTAAATTCGTCAACCAAATTTCTATCTTCACGAATAAAGTACTGCCAGCCACCACCAAAATAAACATCAGCCTTAATACCGTTATCTACATAACTGTCGGCAATGGCATTGTAGTTATTTCTACTTTCGTTGTGTGTCAAATAAGCTGCAGGAGTTGCATGGTTTATTTGTGAAGTAACCACCACACCCGTTTTTTTGCCTTGCTTTTTGGCAAACTCTAAAACAGTTTCTACACTTATCTTATTAACATCTAATGCTATTGCGCCATTGTAAGACTTAACACCCGCAGCAAGGGCTGTCGCTCCCGCGGCTGAGTCAGTAACAAGTCCAGAGACTCTAGCTGGGTATGTACTTGCAGAGCCGACCAATAAACGGTCAAATACTGTTTCTTCGATAATCGTTGTTGCAGGGTCATCGTTAAAATATCGGTAAGAGGTTGTGTAGGCCGGTCCCATACCATCAGCTATTACCATAATAATATTTTTGGGTGCATGCATATTTTCAACAGTTTTTACTGGTGATATAGCAACACTTGCGTTATTTTCAGTTTTTTCACAGGCTGTTAAGGCAATGACAACGCTGACAGCAGTAAGGAGTTTTTTCATTTTTTACTTCTTGTAGTAAGTGTTAAAGTTATGAGGTATTTATGGTTCATCTAAATACTAACGGTTTACTGTTAACTATTTATTATTTAATAAGAGGTCAAGCCATACCATACGGTGATCTGACGATGCTGCTCTATCTTTTATTAATCGATAGGTATCTTCATCTTTTGTTGGCCAATATACACCCGCGTCTTTAATGGTAAGTCCCATTTTTGAGGGTAAAACGTAATCTGCTCTCATCCGCCAAAAGGCCGTATGATGTTTAGCGTTAGTATTATCTTGGGTATGTTTTTCTGCGCCTTCGCTGCTAGGCATGGCATCTTGTATGTCAACATGAGCTAATAAACTTGAAATGCCAGCATTCATTGCATTCCCATCAACACTCGATGCATTTAAGTCACCAAGAATAACGAAAGGTGCTAATGGTTTTAAACCACCTTTGTCACCTTTGTCATCATAGATATAAGCTGACTTGTCAGCTGAAATGTAATCGGCCCAAAAACGAATTTCATCATGGTTACGTTTACCGTTCCTATCTTCTGGCCCGTCAAAAACGGGTGGTGTAGGGTGGCTTGCTAATATATGTATAATTTGTCCATTAACCTCTACCGGAACATCCCAATGAGATTTAGAAGAAAGTCTTAAATCTTGCCAAGCTTGAGGGCTAAACCAAGGCTTTGACGTTGTAGGGTCAATAGGTTGCAAGGCATTTGGCATATCTCGCCATTTAAAATATTGAAAAGTGCGTATATTCTTTACATCAATAGGGTATTTTGACATTAATACCATGCCAAAGTGCCCTGAAAAATGGCCATAACCAAAACCGTCACCGGGTAAAACACCGGGTGTTCCATTGCCATCTAGATCGTAACCGGAGTTAACACCGGTATTTACCTGACCTTGATAGTAATAAGGGAAATCGATGGCCTTTTGGCCATTTTGGCTTTTATTTAAATAGTGCTTACTAAATATTTTCAATGCCTGGTGTTGATTATCTTCATTATTATGTTGATTATCAAATTCATTGAGCAGAATAATGTCAGGGTTTACGCGCTGAATAATTTCTGCAATATTTTTAATTTGCTGATGGTTGCTTTCTAAAGCGACTTGCAAAGCATTACTTGAAACAGTAGCCGTTTCACGGTTTTGGGGAGACTGATAATTTAAAGCCTCCATACTTACGTTGAATGTTGCTATTTTAAGTTGTTGTGCTTGTGCTGTACTCATATAAGTCAACGCTAGTGTTATAGTGATAGATAAAATTGAATTTTTCATAAGTCTTAGTTTAAACCACATCCGCGTAAAATCATGTCTGTTAAAAAGGCAATGACATGCTCAACATCTTCATCTTCGTAATCTGCTCTATTCATAATAGTTAAGATCTGTGTTTCAAAATCAGCATAGTGCTGGGTTGAAGACCAAATAAGAAAGATCAAATGTATTGGGTCAACATCTCGCATTTCGCCATTGTCTATCCACTGCTGAAACAGCTGCGCTTTTTCTCTTACCCACTTACGTTGATAAGTACGCGCAAAGTCTTTTAAATGTTGGGCACCTTGGATGATCTCCATGGCATAAATTTTTGATGACTCGGGGTGTTTGAAAGACATTCTTACTTTTGCATCAATAAACTTTTCAATCGCCGCTTTAGGACCATCTTCGGGCGTTATATCTCCGATACCTTCATCCCACATTTGTAAGGTATGTTCTAATACGGCGTGGTAAATGTTTTCTTTATTTTTAAAATAATAAAGTATATTAGCTTTGGGTAGGCCCGCTCGGTCGGCAATTGATTGCACCGTAGCTCCTTTAAAGCCTTGCAAAACAAACTCAGTACTCGCCGCTATCATTATTTTATGTTGGCTTTGTATCCGAATATTCCCTGTTTTTTTAATTTCTTTGTTGTTTTTCATAAAGTTGCTCTATATTAAGAATGCATAAATAAAACATTTTTGAGTTAATTATTATTATTATAATTTTATTTATTTACTAGGTCTTGACCATATAGTTAACTTTTATGGCTCGTTAGACTTATCTCGATCTTGTCGTAGATTCAAGAGACAAAATTACATTTTTATGAAATTCTACTATAAATGTTTACACATTTATTTGAAAGGGCACTTTAACGCTTTAATCGATGTTCCTGACGTTTATTATTATTTACATTTTACGCGCTTACCTAAATAAAATCAGCTCAATCTGTTGTAAACATGATTGTTTATGCTTTATTTGTATACTTATGTAATGAACTGGCTGCACACACATATAACTAAAGGGAATTAAAATAAGATATCGATACCAATATCTTATATAAAGTCCATTTTCATTATCAATTATATTGATAACGCCTTGATTGTTTTTTATCCTATTGTTTATTAACGTTATTAATTGTTTTTGGATTTCGCTTTATTTATAAAAAGTTGTCATATAACATTTGATTTTAAAAAAGTCTGAAAATATGTAATGAAAGTGTAATAAAAATCTGGTCTAATTTCATTCGAAATTAAAAACAGAGCAACTGGTTAAGTTTTTAGTTGCTAAAAATATTAATAAGTAATCAACACTTAAAACGTAATCAATAATTAAAAACGTAATCAAGGAATAACAGATGAACACTCCTCGTCTCTCACTCATAACAGGCGCCGTTGTATTAGCGCTTGGACTTTCTACTTCAGCTATGGCTGCTGATACATCATCCTCAATACGAGGACAAATCTTAAGTAATAGCGGTTCACCTGTTACAGGCGCTACGGTTACTGTTATACATATACCTACAGGCTCTAAAAAAACAGTTAAGCTAAACGAAAGTGGTGTATTTTCTGCTAGCGGTTTAAGAGTAGGTGGTCCTTATAAAGTCATTGTTGACTCTAATATTTATCAAGATAAAACCTTAGAAAATATATTTCTTCAATTAGGTCAAACTTCACAAGTCAGCATTGAACTAGGCTCAGAAGAAATGGAGCGTATATCTGTTTCTGGTAGTAGTCGTCATGCGTTAATTCATGGCGCTAAAAATGGCATGGGTAGTGTATATGGTGCAGATGATATTAATCGTGCCCCTGCATTTGACCGTGATTTAAAAGATATTATTCGTCAAAATCCTTTGGTGAACATTTCTGATAGCGATAGTAATGAAATGTCAGTAGGTGGTGTAAATCCACGTTTTAACAGCTTGTCAATTGATGGCGTTAAACAAAATGATGATTTTGGTTTAAGTGCAAACGGTTACCCAACGAACGGTTCTCCTATTTCTTTATTGTCTATTGCACAGGTAGCCATTGATATTACCCCTTTTAACGCCAAAGCTTCGGGCTTTACCGGTGCGTCAATAAATGCGGTTACAAAATCAGGTACTAATGAACTATTTGGAGAGTTGTTTTACGACTACTCAAGTGATTCTTTAGCCGGCACGCCTAAAAATGAAGATGGCGAAGATATCAATTTAGACTTTACACGTAAAAATTATGGTATGGCTTTAGGCGGCAAGATTATTGAAGACGAGTTGTTCTTTTTTGTAAGTTATGAAGAGTCTAAAAGTCCATTTGTAAATAATTTTGGTCCTGGTACTGCAAATCCTAAAGATTGGTTAACTTCTGATACGATTACAGAAGTACAAAATATTGCTTCAGAAGTCTATGGCGTTAACGCTGGCGGTATTGCTGATGGCCTATCTAACGATAGCGAAAAATTAATTGTTAAGCTTGATTGGAATATCAATGATGACCATCGTGCAGCATTTACTTATCAAAACACACAAGATAACTCAGTGCGTGATCAACATACAAGTTCAAGAAATCAATTTGGTTTATTGAGTAACTGGTATAACGTTGATGCAAGTGTTGAATCATATGCTTTACAACTTTATTCATACTGGACTGATGAACTATCAACACAGTTAAGTGTTTCATTTAAAGATGTTGAAAACAAACAGGGTTCATTCTCTGATGTTTTAAACGATAAAAAAATTGGTCAAGCGTGTATCACTATCGGTGAAAGTGATGAGAGATGCTCTGACCGTGATTCAAATTCAATATGGCTTGGTACTGACGCATATCGTCATGCCAACCAATTGACAAATGACACTTTAGCTATTGATTTTGACGGTGAATATTTACTTGAAGAACATGTATTGTCATTTGGTGTTGGTATTGAAAAAACCAACGTATTTAACCAGTTTGTACCTTTTTCTCGAGGTGAGTGGTTATTTGATTCAGTAGAAGACTTCAAAAATCAAAATGCTGAACGTGTTTCTTATTCAAATGCTTACACAGGTAATGCGAATGATGCAGCAGCAGAGTTTTCATTATCAAACTTCCACCTTTTTGTTGAAGATAAATGGCAAATTAACGATGAGTTATGGGTAAATGCAGGTGTGCGATATGAGCGTATTTCAACGTCTGGCACTATCCGTGAAAACGAAGCTTTTGTTGGTTTATATGGTTTTAGCAACACTAATAGTTTAGACGGTAAAGATATTTTCTTACCTCGCTTCGGTTTTAACTGGTCAGTGCAAGACGACTTGACCTTAAGTGGTGGTATCGGTCGCTATTATGGTGGTACTCCAAATGTTTGGATTTCTAACGTATATTCAAATGATGGTCAAATCAATGTACGTGCAAACGTAAATGATGTTGACTTAACAAATGCTGATATAACTCAACCTCCTGCAGGTGCAACACTGACTCCAGGTGACGGCGATGTTGATGCAATCGATCCTAACTTTGAATTGCCAAGCGAATGGCGTGTAGGTTTAACAGCGAACTATACCGCTGATTTAGGTCCTTATTTAGGTACGGGTTGGGATTTAGAAACTAGCTTCATGTACGTTGAAGAAAAAGACGCTGTTCGCTGGAAAGAATTATACAGAACGACACAAGAATCTGTTGTTGGTCCTGATGGTCGTGTTATCCCTGTTGGCACAGGCTCGCGTGATAGAGCTGATGCTATGGTTACAAATGGTGAAGGCGGCAAACGTAAGATATTTACTTTAAGTGCAGCTAAAGCGTTTGATAACGGTCTTTATTTCAATGTTTCATATGCAAATACTGACGCAACATCATTAGCTGGCGGAACGAGTTCAACCTCTAACTCAAACTTCTCGAAATATAATACCGCTGATCGAAACAACCCTCAAGTTGGTACAAGCCGTTATGAAATTGAACATAGTTTCAAACTAAACTTGTCTTATAACATTGAATTGTTTGAAGGTTACAACTCGACTTTCTCACTTCAAGGTGAACGTTCATCAGGTCGACCTTACAGTTGGGTATATGATGGCGGTTCAAATGCTTTCGGTGGTCAAAACAACTACACAAGAGCTGATATGTTTTTACCATATATACCAACAGGTGCAGATGATGCAGCGGTAACATATGCTGATGGTTATAGTTATGAACAACTTAAAACTGTACTTGATGCGAGTGGTTTAACGAAATATGCTGGTGGAATTGCACCTCGTAATACTGAAACAGGACCTTGGAATTCTCGTCTTGACTTTAAATATAGCCAAGAAGTTCCTGGTTTTATGGAAGGTCATAAAGGTGTGCTTTTCGTTTCGGTTAAAAACGTTCTTAACTTAATCGATAGTAGTGCAGGTAAAGTTAATGTGACTAACTTCACAAATGCTAGAGAGTTAGTTGATATTAATTACGACCAAGATACTAATACTTATGAATATAGTGAAGGGTTTAGAGATAGTGCGCCAACATATTATGATGCAGAGCGTTCTTCTTGGAGAATTAAAGTAGGCGTTAGCTACAAGTTCTAATTCAACTGAGTATGACTTCAATAAAAACCCTTTAGTTTACTAAAGGGTTTTTTTTTATGGAAAAATTTAACCCTTTTACTCATACCTAAACTACATACTTGACCACTTGGTCAACTATGTTATTCTGATACGACTCAATAACTCTTGAATCTTTATAATGATAAATACAAATACAATCGAAATACCGGCAAATTTAAAAGCCGCCGCTAAAGAAGCTTATGGTAAAGCTTATGCGCCTTACAGCAATTTTTATGTAGGTGCCGCTGCTTTAACAACAAAGGGAAATATTGTTCAAGGTTGTAATGTTGAGAATGCGTCTTATGGTTTAACGGTTTGTGCAGAGCGTAATTGTGTAAGCCATGCCGTGATAAAAGGCGAGCAGAGCTTTCAGATGATCGTTATTTATACCGAGCAAGACAAATTAACGCCACCGTGCGGCGCATGTCGACAAGTTATCGCCGAGTTTTTTGAACAATCAGCTCCGGTGATTGCGTTTAATCACAAAAATGAACAGCAAGTGTGGAGTGTGGCACAACTTTTACCAGATGCTTTCACACCAAAAGATCTACTGGATCTATAAGGATTTTAACCATGGTATTACCGCAAGAAATTATTCGCATTAAGCGTGATGGTAAAAACCTCAGCGAAGGTCAAATTCACAGTTTCGTGAAGGGTTTAGTTGACGGCAGTTTTTCCGACAGTCAAGTGGGTGCAATGGCGATGGCAATTTTTCAAAAAGGATTGTCGGTTGAAGAAAAAGTAACACTCACTAAAGCGATGATGAACTCAGGTGATGTACTTTCGTGGGAGGGCTATGATGCCCCCATTGTAGACAAACACTCTACAGGTGGAGTAGGAGATAAAGTGAGCTTTATGCTTGCTGCAATCGTTTCTGCGTGTGGTGCTTACGTGCCAATGATTTCAGGGCGCGGGTTAGGACACACCGGTGGTACCTCAGATAAATTAGAAAGTATTGCGGGTTTTAATGTTGAACCGACCATAGCTGAATTTAAGCGCATCGTAAAAGAGGTGGGTGTCGCTATAATATCCCAAACTGACAACTTAGCGCCTGCAGATAAACGCCTTTATAGTATTCGAGATGTCACCGCGACGGTTGAGTCTATTCCCCTGATAACCGCCTCTATTTTATCTAAAAAACTCGCTGCGGGTCTTGATACTTTAGTGATGGATGTCAAAGTGGGTAATGGCGCGATGATGTCATCTCTTGACGATGCTAAAGCGCTTGCTGAGAGTATTTCAAGTGTCGCCAATGGTGCCGGCGTTAAAACTCAAGCGATCATCACTGACATGAATCAAGTGTTAGGCACCAGTGCTGGTAATGCTATTGAAATGTATGAAACCGCTAAATATTTAACCGGTAAACAGCGAGAACCACGTTTGCATAAGGTTGTTAAAACGTTAGCCTGTGCGATGTTAGTAAACTCTGGTTTAGCAAGCGATGAACAAAGTGCCTATCTTAAAATTGATAAGGCGCTGCATTCAGGTAAAGCGGCAGAAATATTTGAACGTATGATAGCGGCTTTAGGTGGTCCAACAGATTTTGTTGAAAACCCTTGGGGTTCAATGCATAAAGCTGCAATTATTATGGAGATAAAAGCGAGTCAACATGGCTACTTAGCACAAATGAACACCCGTGATGTCGGTATGTCAGTGGTTGGTTTAGGCGGCGGTAGAACTGCGCCAAAACAAAAAGTAGATCACAGTGTGGGTTTCGATCGAATTTTACCGCTGGGAGTACAAGTAAACAGTGGCGAAGTTATTGCGCGTGTTCATGCGAAAGATGAAAATTCTGCGCGATTAGCTGCTCAGCAATTTCAACAAGCAATCACTTATTCTGAAGAGTCACCTGAATTACCACCGGTGATCTATTAAGCTTGCATCATATAAAATCACTTTTTATTTAGCCCATAAGAAGTGATTTTAATACTTTAGTCAATTTATCACGTATCGAATATTACAACGTACCGAAAATCTTGTCTCCTGCGTCACCTAAACCCGGTAGAATATAACCTTGCTTGTTAAGTTTTTCATCTATTACGCCAATGGTTAACGTAACATCAGGGTGAGCATCTGCTATCATTTTAATGCCTTCTGGTGCCGCAACCAAAAATAGCGCGATAATGGTCTTACAACCTGAGGTTTTTAATAAATCTATTGTCGCTAATGCAGTGCCGCCTGTTGCTAGCATCGGGTCAATAATAATTGCTGTTCTGTTTTCTATATCAGAAATTATATTTTCGTAATAACTTTCAGCCGCTAAAGTCTCTTCATTTCGTTGTATGCCAACAACACTAATTTTTGCACAAGGCAATATTGAAAGAGAGCCTTCAAGCATACCCAAACCCGCACGTAATATGGGAACAAGCGTGGGTTGTTTATCAGCAAGTGTAGGGACTGATATTTCGCCAGACCAACAGGTTAATGAGGTATTTTTAAGACTAAGGTGTTGGGTTGCTTCAACCGTCAGTAACATTGATATTTCTTTAGTCAACTCTCGAAAGGCTTTAACTGAAATATTGTTATCTCGTAATAAACTAATTTTGTGCTTGACCAGTGGGTGAGTGCTTTCAAAAACTGACATGGAGTATTCCTTGTTTTATACAGGGACAAATGAGATAAATATCTTCCTCGTATTAAACAAAGAAGAAATGACTATGTTTACCAGACTAATTGCTTGAAATGGGCTCTACAAAGAGGCTCGTAACGTTCATTACCACCCACCTCAACTTGTTGACCCACTTTTACAGGCACACCATATTCATCTTGTCTGATGACAAAGTTAGCTTTACGTCCACAATGACAAATCGTTTTTAATTCGACTAATTTATCAGCCCAAGCGAGCAGGGCAGCACTGCCAGAAAAAGTTTCTCCTAGAAAATCAGTCCTTATGCCATAAGCTAATACCGGTATATGCAATAAATCAACAACATCCGTTAACTGCTTTACTTGTTCTGTTGACAAAAACTGTGCTTCATCAATAAGCACACAATCAATTTTTTTTGCCTGGTGTTTGTTTTTTATATCAACGAGCATGTTGATACTATCATCAAATAAGAAAGCATCTGCGTCTATACCTAAACGCGAGGCGACTTTTCCTTTGGCAAACCTGTCATCAATTTGTGCGGTGTAGATAGCCGTTGTTAAACCACGTTCGCGATAATTATAAGATGATTGCAACAGGTGAGTCGACTTACCTGCGTTCATTGATGAATAATAAAAATACAGTTGTGCCATGAATTACTTCTTTATCAATGGTGATCAGTAGCTATTTGCTGACTTATTTTCAGTGGTGTGTCCTAGCGTGTCAAGTAAACTGTTCAATAAGCTACTTGCGCCAAAACGAAAATGGTTATTATCAACCCACTCATTACCTAATATACTATCAGCTAAATCAAGGTAAACCGCGGCATCTTCAGCATTTCTAACACCACCTGCGGGTTTAAAACCAACATTGATGTTTTTATTTTTAATGACTTCAAGCATAATTTTAGCGGCTTCTGGTGTGGCATTAACCGGTACTTTACCTGTTGATGTTTTGATGTAATCAGCACCGGCATTAATTGCAATTTCACTTGCTTGTTCAATTAATACTGCTGATTTAAGCTCACCAGATTCGATAATAACTTTGAGCTTAGCAAATTCACCACAAGCTTGTTTACACACTTTTACCATATCAAAGCCAATCGCTTCGTTACCTTGCATTAATGCTTTGTAAGGAAAGACTAAATCAACTTCGTCAGCCCCGTAGGCAACAGCAGCTTGTGTTTCGGCTAGAGCGATATCTATATCGTCATTTCCGTGAGGAAAGTTAGTTACCGTAGCAATTTTTATATGAGGGGTTTGCTGTGCTTTTAATAGTTTTTTTGCGAGCGGTACAAACCGTGGGTATATACAGATAGCGGCCGTAGCGCCTGCTAATGAATTAGCTTGTTGACACAAGGTTTTAATTTCTTCTGTCGTTTCACTATCCGTTAAGCTTGTTAAATCAATTAACGAAAGGGCGCGCTGAGCAACTTTTTTAAGATCAGACATTACGATTATTTTCCTTTTATTTCTCTACAAAGAAATGAATACGCCGGCAATAGCAGCACTCATTAAATTAGCTAACGTTGCAGCTAACATTGCATGGACACCAAGCCTAGCGATATCACGTCTACGGCTAGGGGCCATTGAGCCAATACCACCAAGTAAAATGGCTATTGAAGATAAGTTAGCAAATCCACATAACGCGAACGTTACAATTGCTTGGGTTACCGGTGAAAGCGTGTCTTTTATTTCAACAAAATTTACGTAAGCAAAAAATTCATTTACAACCACTTTTTGGCCGATAAAACTGCCTGCTTGCAGCATTTCGTTTACCGGTACACCAATAATAAATGCGAAAGGGGCAAAAACGTATCCGAGAATGAGTTCGATAGTAATATTATCATATCCAAATAAACCACTAATACCGCCAACAATCGTATTTAGTAAAGCAATTAGCGCAATAAATGCCAATAACATTGCACCCACGTTTACCGCCAGTTTTAACCCAGATGCTGCTCCAGAAGCCGCTGCGTCAATGACGTTAGCCGGTTTATCATCGCCTTCATCGAAGTCAACTTCTTCTTGAATGATTTTTTCAGGTTCGGTTTCAGGATATATAATTTTAGCCATTAATAAACCGCCGGGAGCTGCCATGAAAGATGCCGCGATTAAATATTTAAGGTCAATACCTAAACCTGCATAACCTGCCATAATAGAGCCTGCTACAGAAGCAAGTCCCCCTACCATAATGGCAAAGAGTTCTGACTGTGTCATTTTAGCTATATAAGGACGAACAACTAAGGGGGCTTCAGTTTGACCAACAAATATATTGGCGGTGGCTGAAAGTGACTCTGGCTTACTGGTTTTTAATAATTTCTGTAAGCTCCCGCCAATAATTTTGATGACCCATTGCATAATGCCAAGGTAGTAAAGAACGGCAATTAAAGAAGAGAAGAAAATAATATTAGGTAACACTCGAATAGCAAAAACAAAACCAACGCCATTTTCATACATTGCGTCTGTGCCAAGCCCACCAAAGAGAAAACTTATGCCAACCTTCGCACTGTCAATGACACTTTGTACGCTTGAGGTGATTGTCGTTAATACGTCTTTACCAAAGGGAACATATAAAACAAAAGCACCCAGTAACAGTTGTAATAAAAAGGCAAAACCTACGGTACGAAAGTTAATATCTTTTTTGCTTTTTGAAAGTCCATAGGCGATGGCTAATAAAACAAATATGCCTATTACCCCTCTATATGCGGAAAAATCCATAAATCCCCTTAATTTATAATTATTGTTATTGTTATTTTTATTTTTGTAGTGGTAGTTTTGAGAGTTGGCGTATTTTTGCTTTAAGCACTTCAATCGCCATTCTGTTTTTTCCGCCGCGAGTGATCACTATATCAGCCCAAGCTTTAGAGGGTTCAATAAATTGATAGTACATCGGTCTCACTGTTTCTAAATATTGATTGGTTACCGACTCAATACTTCTATTGCGTTCAGTTAAATCGCGTTTAATGCGTCTAACCAAGCAGATATCAAGTGGTGTATCCATGTAGACTTTAATGTCAAACTGATCTCGAAGTGCTTTATCTGTCAGTAATAAAATGCCTTCAACCAAGACTATTTTTGTGGGGGTAAATCTGCGAGTCTCATTTAAACGCGTGTGTGTTTTATAACAATAAATAGGGACATCGATAGATTTATTTTCAGTGATACTTTTTAAGTGCTCTGCTAATAAATCATGTTCAAAGGCGCTAGGGTTGTCGTAGTTTGTTTGTTCACGTTCAGACATCGTTAAATGAGATTGTGAGCGGTAGTATGCGTCTTCACTTAAAATGGAAATACCGTCTTCACCTAATTCATCGATAAGTTCATCATGAATTGTATGCGCAAAAAGGGTTTTACCCGATGCTGATGGACCTGTGATTGTAATAATTGTCGGTTTATTTGCGTTCAATGTTTTAGCCTGTCGATAATTCAGCTTCAAAAATAATTTTAATTCTGTCATCCGCTGTTGAGATGACAGTAATTAAAAGCTAGTTCATACTTTTATGATGTAATGATGAAAAATACGTTACTTTATCAGCGTATTTTTAAAAGCATCATTTACCCCATTTTCAAAAGGTGATAAATTAGCACAACTTGACCATGTGGTCATGTTTTATTCTGCTATTTATGAATATATATTTGAAAAATGATCATAAAGGAAATGCTATGGCCCGCGCAATAGTTTTAGTGATAGACAGTTTTGGCATCGGTTACTCTGCTGACGCAGCAGAATTTGGTGATGTTGGTGCAAATACCCTTGCTAACCTTGCTAAGGCATATTACACCGAGACAGGAAAGGCCATAAACTTACCTAACCTTGCAAGTTTAGGTTTATTTAAAGCTGGCCACGATGCTTCAAATACTGATTTTCCACAGCAAGGTGGAGAGCCCCAAAAAGGCGCTTTCGGTTTCGCACAAGAAATAAGCACCGGCAAAGATACGCCGAGTGGACACTGGGAAATGGCCGGTGTTCCCGTACTTTTTGACTGGGGATATTTCACCAATAAAGAAAATGCCTTCCCTGAAGATTTGATTGAAAAAGTTAATCTGGCGACAGGCTTTAGCGGTATGTTAGGTAATTGTCATGCCTCTGGCACTGACATTCTAGAAAAATTAGGGCAAGAGCATATCAAAACAGGTTTACCCATTTGTTATACCTCAGCAGACAGTGTCTTTCAAATAGCGGCACATGAAGAACATTTTGGTCTAGACAATCTTTATAAGTATTGTGAAACGGTACGCGCTGAACTTGAAGGCTTAAATATAGGACGAGTTATAGCAAGACCTTTTATTGGTGAGACTCCCGAAGATTTTGCGAGAACTGGTAACCGTCGCGATTACTCGGTATTACCACCAGCGCCGACTGTACTTGATAAAATTTATGATGCCGGTACTCATGTGATAAGTGTCGGTAAAATTGCTGACATTTTTGCTCATCAAGGCATTAGTGAAAAAACCAAGGCAACGGGATTAGATGCGTTATTAGATGCAACCATCACTCATATTAATAGCGCACAAGATAATGCATTAATCTTTACTAATTTAGTTAATTTTGATCAGGACTTTGGCCATCGACGAAACCCAGTAGGTTATGCTAGAGAGCTTGAAGCTTTTGATGCTCGCATCCCTGAAGTACTGAGTGCGATGAAAGATAGCGATGTATTGTTTCTAACGGCTGACCATGGTTGTGATCCAACTTGGCCAGGTAGCGATCATACACGTGAATATGTGCCGGTATTAGCCTATCATCACAATATTGCTTCAGTGAATTTAGGTAGACGAACCACTTTTGCTGATTTAGGACAAACCATAGCAGAACTGTTTAGTGTTGAAGAAATGGCTTACGGAACAAGCTTTTTAACTGAGCTTGGTTTTAATAACACATAGCCATTTTTTGCTTGATCAAACCATTTACTTGGCTTAAATAGTTGATATAAAAAAGGGTTAGCCATTAATGCTAACCCTTTTTATGTTTAGGATAAACGGTCAGTTTATTTTTCAAACAAAACTTAGTCTCTATATCCTTGTATGCAATGTTGTGGTGCTCTGGCCGTTCTTAGGCGTTTATGCTTATTAGCATGAGTATTTCCATCCACGTCGATGGCTAATCACAACATAACCTTCATTTAAACGTTATAGAATACTTTCTAAAGTTAATTCCATCATGTCTTTAAACGTTGTTTCACGTTCATCAGCTGTAGTTTGTTCACCTGTTTTAATATGGTCGCTCACCGTTAACACCGTTAATGCTTTTTTACCGTATTCTGCTGCTACGCCATAAAGACCCGCTGCTTCCATTTCAACCGCTAAAATGCCATATTTCTCCATAGTGGCAAACATTTCTGGTTGAGGTGTGTAAAATAAATCAGCCGTAAAAATGTTACCTACGCGTACGGGCTTATTTAATCGTTCGGCAGTATCTACCACACTTTTTAATAATGAAAAATCTGCACATGCTGCAAAGTCAACGCCATGAAAACGCTGTCTGTTCACGTTAGAGTCAGTACTTGCTGCCATACCTATAACAATATCACGCACTTTTATGTCGTCACGAACAGCGCCACAAGAGCCAATGCGAATAATACTTTCAACGCCGTAGTCTTTATAAAGTTCAGTCGCGTATATTGAAACGCTAGGGATCCCCATTCCTGAACCCATGACTGAAATAGGCTTACCTTTATAAGTGCCCGTGTAACCAAACATGTTACGAACACGCGTTACGCATTTAACATTTTCTAAGAAATTATCGGCAATATATTTTGCTCTAAGCGGATCGCCCGGCATTAATACTGTTTTTGCAAAGTCGCCGGCTTGAGCTTCAATATGTGGTGTTGGCATAAGAGTTATCCTTTAGTTCGTTAAGTGTAACTCAGTAAGTTTTTAGCCAGAGCTGATGAGATCAAACTGCTATCAAGGATTTTTTACTGAAAAATTGTTTTTGACGATGTTTTAACATCGCCTAAGAGTTAATGGCGTTATAATAATACTAAGTGAAGAAACGATCAATTATCTATTGATCATTAACGCCGAAACTGTACTTATCTTCACCTATATTTTTAATTCACGTAGGCTTTGTTTTTCTTCGTTGCTTAAAAAGCTCATTTCAATCGCGTTGGTTTGTAATTGAGTTATTTGCTCTTCATTGAGCTTAAGTAATTTGCTCGCAAGATTGAATTCATCTTCAAGCTCAATGTTTTCAACGGCTGGATCATCGGTATTGAGGCAAACATTAAGACCATTCGCTAAAAAGGTTTTAATGGGGTGCTTGGTTAAGTCTTTTATCGTACCTGTTTGGTAGTTCGAGGTGAGGCATGACTCAAGACCAATTTCATGTTTACGCATGTAATCCATAAGTTTGTGATCTTTTACACAAGCTACGCCGTGACCAATTCTTGTTGCGCCAAGTTTTTCTATGGCATGCCAAACACTTTCTGGGCCAGCAGCTTCACCCGCATGTGCTGTTATCTGTAAACCTGCATCGAGGGCTTTTTTGAAATGGCTTTCAAAAAGATTACCAGGAAAATTATATTCATCTCCGGCTAAATCAAGTGCAACAATATTATCTTTATGGGCTAATATTGCATTGAGTTCGGTTTGGCAGTTTTCAACACCAAAGGTACGGCTAAGAATGCCAATTAAGTTTATTTTGGTAGGATATTTTTTACACCCTTGATTGACCCCTTCAATAATAGCCTCAACAACACCTTCAATAGGCAGTTGATGGGTCATCGCCATATAAAATGGCGAAAAACGTAACTCGGCATAGTCAATGTTGGCCAAGTAAGCGTCTTCAACATTTTCATAACCAATACGAATGACATCATCTAATGACGTTATGACTTTAACGCCCCAATCTAATTTCTTTAAAAAAGCGAGTAGGTCGGCCTCATTATTAGTAATTTTAATGTGCGGGAGGAAGTCTTCGAAATTAGCTTCAGGTAGTTGAATATTGTTCTTTTGGGCTAATTGCCAAACAGTTTTAGGGCGAATGTTACCGTCTAAATGTCGGTGAAGGTCTATAAGTGGCAGTTGCTTGTTATACATGGGGAAATGTTGTCCTAATAATATAAAGTGTTGCTCGTTAATACGAGCAACGGTTAACGCTTATTTTCTATTTTAGCTTAAAATCCTTAATATGCTGCTAGGGGTTCATTAATTAAAGCTTTAATTTAACGGAGATAGGGCAATGATCGGTTAAGGTGTTAGCGAGCTCTCGTGTGTATTTCTCTTTAAAGACTAATTGTTCAAAAGAGTTGTCTACATACAGACTTTTAGCGCTAGGGTTAAACACAATATGGTCTATATAGTCTTTGTAGTAACCGCCCCAACAATCAGAGTTTTTAGTGGCTGTAGGTGTCCAAAGTGACTCGTTTCCTTCATCGTCTAGTGCTTGCCATAAACCTTGATCTTCAGCGTATTTATGACTTATGTCTTGTGAGAATCGGCGGTTAAAATCGCCAAGTACAATAAAGGCTTCGTCATCTTTAGCGCGCTCATCTACCCAACGTTCAAGTGGTTCAATTTGCATACTCAAGGTTGTACATGCTTCTTTTAATCTTAATTCTTTATCGGTATTACTTGGCAATAAAGCGAGGTTTTTAGCATCGAGTGGCAAGGCAAAGCAACCCGATTTCAAATGTACCGCAAGGAGTCTTATTTCTTTACCGTTTCTCGATAAGGTGACATCCATACCGTGTCTCACTCGGGTAACATTTAACGCTTTATATTCTTTAGCAACAACCCTTAAGCCTGCTGATTTTTTAACGGCAACACCAACACGTTGTACCCAATCTTTGGTTGAAAAATAAAAGTCATATTCATTACCAAATACCTTACGAGCCCAATTTTCATCTTCAACCTCCTGCAAAGCAATAACGTCTGCATCAAGTTGTTTGGCATATACAGCTAATTGCTGATAATCGTTAGATTTTCGTTTATTATATTCATGAGAACCTAACCAAGCGATATTCCATGAAGCTACTTTTAGTTCTTGTGAGTAACTGGGTGAAACATACATGAGGCTAAAGAGTAAACTAGCAGTTGTTAATATTTTTTTTTGCATTAATACTTCTCTTAGTTAAACTCAATGTATTATTTTGAGCACAGGTAGATAATAAAAGTTAATTCGTTGAATAATTTACTTAACCATTCGGTCAACAATTGATATAATTTGTCACATTACACTACTTTTACAGTAAGAAACAACCACTATGAATAAAAAATTTATTACCGCACAAGAACTACTCGAAGATTCTTTTAGACTCGCAGCACAAGTATTTGAAGATGGTTTTAGACCCCAGTTTATCATTGGTATATGGCGTGGCGGAGCACCTGTTGGTATTGCAGTTCAAGAATATTTTGATTTCAAAAATGTTGAAACTGACCATATTGCTGTTCGTACGTCTTCTTACTACGGTATTAATCAACAAAGTAAAGAAATTAAAGTGCATGGTTTGCATTACATTATCGAAAATGCCAATGCCACTGATGGTTTACTGATTGTTGACGACGTGTTTGATTCAGGCAGAAGTATTGACGCGTTGATAAAACAGCTTAAGAAGTTAGCACGCAACAACATGCCTACCGATGTTCGTATTGCTTGCCCTTGGTATAAACCAACCAATAACGTAGTTGACATAAAACCTGATTATTATGTTCACGAGTCAGATGAGTGGTTGGTTTTTCCGCATGAATTATCAGGTTTAACGCAAGAAGAAATTGCCGAAGGCAAATCAGACTTAGCAAATATATTACATCTTTTAAAATAATTAAAGGTTGAGACGTTAATGAAGCTTTTATCCTTTTTAGCCTTTTATCTCTCTACTTCTTTTGTACTTGTTGATGATGACTTTCATCAGCAAGTTACTTTACAAGGAAAGTGGCTGGTAGAGACCAATAAAGCGGTGATGTTAGACCCCCAAACTTCAGCATTAAAGTTGTGGCGAGGAAAGTTACTTTCATTATCTGACCGTTCTGCTCATCACTCTCAGCAAAAACAATTACACATTATTGACCCTGCTTCAGCACTCGTGGCAGAAAAATCGCTCGTAATGACCTTATCGAACCAAGTAAAAGAAAGTTGCTTTTACCCATACTTAGCCGACAAGCCTGACTTTGAAGCATTAGCTGTTGACCCTAACAATGATAACGTTTTTGTTGTTGTTACCGAAGATGCTCGCGACGGTGTTCAGCTTTCACCAGCATGTCAGCAACGCTTTAAAGAGACGGGCTCGACAAAATACCCATCACTATTAGTACGTTTAAAAATTGACGAAAACAATGTTTTGTCAATGACACATGTAAGGCCGCTCCAATTTAATGCGCGTTATAACGTAGGAGACTTCGCTAATGATGGTATTGAGGGCTTGGCTTTTGGTAAAAACAATACGTTATATCTAGGTTTAGAAAAAGATAATAAAGGTGCGGCTCGTATTTTTTCATTGGCGTTAACTGAAAAATTTTGGGTGTCAGAAGAATTTGCGACTGTTGTAGATACTCACGTTGTATTACCGAATTTTAGTAAAGGACAACATCCGATAAATGGTATGGATTATTTACCTGTAGATAATCACCCTGGTTATCTAGCGGCGGCGGCAAGAAATGACAATCAATTATGGATTATTGATTTAGCAAATAAAAAACCAACAAAAGTTATTTCAATGACGTTTTTAGCGCCTGTTGTTAGTCATGATGAGAAGTGCAAAGACTGGGAGCTTATTGGTAATACCTCTTTAGAAGGTGTAGCGGTTGCTAATAATAAGATTTGGCTGATCAATGACCCTTGGAAAGCCCATTATATGGAAAATGTAAAATGTGCATCAAACCGCGATAACTATAAACGTTTAGCGCCGCTGTTATTTTCATTACCCATTGATAAGCATTGGTTTGAATAAATAAGTTGTCCGACAATAGCTTTGTGCAGAGTAAACGCTTAAAAATCAATATTAGTTATTTGTAATTATAGCCATATTGTTTACGAAGCTTACGTGAAGGTTTATAATGCGCAGGTTAACCAGTGGTGATCCCACTGGTTTTTTATGTCTGAGCTAACTCAGGCAGGTGACTCGCGAATAATAATCACATTTTTAAAACGCGCTAGCGTTATCGCGGAAAAATTAATATTGATAGAGTGGAAGTATAGCTAAACGCCATAACGTTCACTTTATTAGGCAATCAGCAGATTAGAAATAGGAAAGTAGATGAGCTCAGATTCAACAAAAATAATTTATACGATTACCGATGAAGCGCCCGCGTTGGCGACTCATTCTTTATTACCAATTATTCAAGCATTCACGGCTTCTTCAGGCATTAACGTAGAGACTCGTGATATATCACTTGCCGCTCGTGTATTGGCTAACTTTCCTAAATATTTAACAGCTGAACAGCGTGTAAGTGATGCTTTAGCAGAATTAGGCTTGTTAGCAAAAACACCTGAAGCTAATATTATTAAATTACCTAATGTTTCAGCTTCTATTCCACAATTAGAAGCGGTAATTAAAGAGCTGCAAGCGAAGGGTTATAATTTACCTAATTACCCAGCTGAGCCTCAAAATGAAGCAGAACAATCAATCAAGCTTACTTATGCAAAAGTTTTAGGCTCTGCCGTTAACCCTGTTTTGCGTGAAGGTAACTCAGACCGTCGTGCACCGAGTTCAGTTAAACAATATGCGCGTAAAAATCCACATTCTATGGGTGCTTGGTCAAAAGAATCAAAATCACACGTTGCTCATATGCCTGCAGGTGACTTTTACGGCAGTGAAAAATCAACAACACTAAATGCTGCAACGAATGTAAAAATAGAATTTGTTAGCGACAATGGTGATGTTACTTTATTAAAAGAACACCTACCTTTGTTAGACAAAGAGATTATTGATGCTGCGGTAATGAGCAAGTCTGCATTAGTTGAGTTTTATGAAGCCGAAACAGCTAAAGCCAAAGAAGAGGGCGTTTTACTTTCTCTTCATTTAAAAGCAACCATGATGAAGGTGTCAGATCCGATCATGTTTGGTTATGCGGTTAAAGTTTTCTATAAAGACGTTTTTGATAAGCATGCCGCTATTTTTGAACAACTGGGTGTTAATGCTGATAATGGTATTGGCGATGTTTATGCAAAAATTTCTCGCTTACCAAGTGAAAAGCAAGCTGAAATTGAAGCTGACTTAGCGGCTGTTTATGCGACACGTCCAGAAGTTGCGATGGTTGATTCAGATAAAGGTATTACTAACTTCCATGTGCCTAGCGATGTTATTATCGATGCTTCAATGCCAGCCGCTTTAAGAGCATCAGGAATGATGTGGGATAAAGAGGGTAAGCAAAAAGATACTAAATTTATGATCCCTGATCGTAACTACGCGGGTGTATTCTCAGCGGTTGTTGATTTTTGTCGTGAAAATGGTGCCTTTAATCCAACAACTATGGGTACCGTTCCAAACGTTGGCTTAATGGCTCAAAAAGCTGAAGAGTATGGCTCGCACGACAAAACATTTACAATGACAGGTAAAGGCTCTGTTCGTGTTGTAAATGACAACGGCGAAACGCTATTAGAACATAGCGTTGCTCAAGGTGATATTTGGAGAATGTGTCAAGTTAAAGACGCACCTATTCAAGATTGGGTAAAACTAGCCGTAACACGTGCTAGAGCAACCAACGTTCCTACTATCTTTTGGTTAGACGAAAATCGTGGTCATGACGCCGAGATGATTAAAAAGGTTAATACCTATTTAGCTCATCATGACACGACAGATTTAGATATTAAAATTTTAGAGCCGGTTAAAGCGTGTGAATTTACTTTAGCTCGAACAGCGAATAGTGAAGATACTATTTCAGTAACGGGTAATGTTTTACGTGATTACCTCACTGATTTATTCCCAATTTTGGAATTAGGAACGAGTGCTAAAATGCTTTCAATTGTGCCACTTATGAACGGTGGTGGGTTATTTGAAACAGGCGCAGGCGGTTCAGCACCTAAGCACGTACAACAATTTGAAAAAGAAAACCATTTACGTTGGGATTCTTTAGGTGAGTTTTTAGCACTTGCTGCCTCTTTAGAACATGTAAGTGTTCATACAAAGAATAACAAAGCACAAGTCCTTGCAGATACATTGGATTCAGCAACGGGCAAGTTCCTTGATGAAAATAAATCACCTTCTCGCAGAGTTGGTCAATTAGACAACCGTGGCAGCCACTTTTATCTTGCTATGTATTGGGCACAAGCACTTGCCGAGCAAACAAATGATGAAGAGTTGAAAGCAGGTTTTACAGCGATAGCTCAAGCATTAACTAAGCAAGAAGATAAAATTATTGCTGAATTAAATGCCGCTCAAGGACCAGCAATGAACATCAATGGTTACTACTATGCTGACGTTGAACTTGCGAGTAAAGCAATGCGACCAAGCGAAACCTTTAATACGATATTATCTAGCTTACTCTAACGGAGTACGTGATATAAAAAAGGCTGAGCATCGTTATAGATGCTCAGCCTTTTTATTGAACGCTAGACATTATTTAGATATTTTAACTCTAATTCTGTTACTGCCAATTCTAGTTTCATGAAGCGCTTTGATCGCTTTTTTAGCTTCAGCTTCAGTCGGCATTTCAACAAAAGCAAAACCCTTAGATTTTCCCGTTTCTTGATCTAAAACTAAAGTACATTCGGTGACACCACCATGAGCTGAAAATAAAATCCGAATTTCTTGTTCGGTTGTAGAGCGAGATAAATTACGTACTAATAGTTTCATCAACAATCCTATAAAAATAATATTGAAAGTAATTATCTCAAGATAGTTTACATTCACCAAGCTATTTTATTTCATTAACGGTTATTAATGCCTTTCAAACATGTAATTTAAACGAATGTTTTAATTATTCACCGTCGTTATAGTCGATATCACCTATTCTGTATTAGTGCTGAAGCTCTTTTTCATTTATTTTTAACGTTAAAGGGAAGATAACCTATACTAAAACAAGCAGTTTTATCCATAATTTAAATAATATAGGTGTTAAGTTCAAAAGCCCTTAATGTTATTTTGCAAAAGAAGAGGAATCGTATATGTCTACAAATGTAATAATCCCCACAGACGGTCAAGCCATTACTAGCGAGAACGGAAAATTACGTGTCCCTAACAATCCAATTATCCCTTTTATTGAAGGTGACGGTATCGGTATCGATGTGACACCACCGATGATAAAAGTTGTTAATGCTGCTGTTGAAAAAGCCTATAACAGTGAACGTAAAATTCATTGGATGGAGGTTTACGCTGGGGAAAAAGCAACACAAGTGTACGATTCAGAAACATGGTTGCCTGATGAAACCTTAGACATGTTCAAACAATATAAAGTAGGAATAAAAGGGCCCTTAACGACACCCGTTGGTGGCGGTATGCGTTCATTAAACGTAGCCCTAAGACAAATATTAGATCTTTATGTTTGCCAGCGCCCAGTGCAATGGTTCACTGGTGTACCAAGCCCTGTTAAAAAGCCAAGTGAAGTTGACATGGTTATCTTTCGAGAAAACTCCGAAGATATTTATGCAGGTATCGAATATAAAGCCGGTACTGAACAAGCTAAAAAAATGATTAATTTTTTAATTGAAGAAATGGGTGCGACAAAAATTCGTTTTACCGAAAACTGTGGCATTGGTATTAAACCAGTGTCTAAAGAAGGTACTGAGCGTTTAGTGAGAAAAGCCATTCAGTATGCCATTGATCACGACAGAGAGTCGGTGACCTTAGTACACAAGGGCAATATCATGAAATACACCGAAGGCGCCTTTAAAGAGTGGGGTTACCAATTAGCACGTGATGAATTTGGTGCTGACTTTATTGCAGGGGGGCCGTGGTGTTCATTTGTAAACCCAAAAACTGGCAAAGAGATTATCATCAAGGATGTTATTGCTGATGCAATGTTACAACAAATATTATTAAGACCTGCTGAATACAGTGTAATAGCGACCTTAAATTTGAACGGGGACTATATATCTGATGCCTTAGCTGCACAAGTTGGTGGTATTGGTATTGCACCAGGCGCGAATATGAATGACGACATTGCCATCTTTGAAGCAACGCATGGCACAGCACCAAAATATGCCGGCTTGAATAAGGTAAACCCAGGCTCTGTTATTTTGTCAGCTGAAATGATGTTAAGACATATGGGCTGGGTTGAAGCGGCTGACTTACTACTTAAAGGAATGTCGGGAGCTATTAATGCAAAAACAGTTACTTATGATTTCGAACGCTTGATGGACGGAGCGACCTTAGTCACCTGTTCAGAATTTGGCGATTGCATTATCGACCATATGTAACCCGCTAAGATGCTCAGTCGGGTAGTGCGCGACTGAGCATCTTTTAATGAAGGTCATTGAGATATTGACGACAGAACAAGCTTTAAATGGAATTTTAGAATTTAAAGCTTGTTAAAAGCTTTCAATCTACAGAGATGTTATTCGACGTTAAGTGATAGATGCTAATGCTTATTTTACTGTATGTAGCAGACCTTCATACTGACTCACGAATTAATCGTTTAGAAATATCATCTATCATAGGTATAGGATCGTAATGTACAAAGGACAGCTCAAAAGCTGGAAAGACGATAAAGGCTTTGGATTCATTGAATCGAGTGAACTTAATCAAGATACGTTTATTCATATATCCTCACTAAAAAGCATGAGTAGAAAGCCTAAAGTAGGCGACTTCATCTACTTTGATATAGAAAAGCAAGCCACGGGTAAAACCAAAGCCATTAATTGTCGTATTGAAGGTGTTGCAGCTAAAGTCATTCAAAGACATAAACCGCGTATTCATAGAAGTACTTCAGCGCCTAAAAATAAACTTATCTTAATACTTGTGTTCATCGGTATTGGCGCTTTTGTATTTCAACGATTAGGGTTAGCGCCTTCAAGTTCAGCGCCACAACATTCAATATCACCACCGAGCCATTCATTACCGATCAGTTCTTTTTCAAGTGAAAATTCACAGTTTGCATGTGATGGTAGGCAACACTGTAGCCAAATGACCTCGCGCTCAGAAGCCAAGTATTTTACACAGCATTGTCCAAACACGAAAATGGATGGTGATGGAGACGGTATTCCTTGTGAAAATGATTCACGCTTTTAAATCTTTTCAATGGTAGGTTCTTACCATGGGCCAATGAAAATAGTCTATAACGACCACAAAGCCTGAACAATGAGGATGCGAATAAAATATAAATCTATTTTAGCTAGCGGGAATATGGAATAATTTGTTATTCGGGTATCGACTTATTCAAAATGTTCTAAAAGGAACTAAAATACCATGTGGGCTATTACCAACACATCAAACAATCTTAAATTTTACTGCTTTGAAAATAAAGAGTTCATGAGTGTGGCTACGCTTAAGTACAAACTTGATAAGTTTGGCTATGTTGACAAGGAACTAGAGGATCATAACGTTGTGCTACAAGCATTAGATTCTGCTGGTATTCGTGTTTTTATTGATAGAAAAGAAGCGAAAGAACATATTACAAGCGAGAAAATAACGGGCTTTAAATACTTAGAACTAAATTGAAAAAAATTGTTAAACCAGTTTAAGCGATATTGACCCTGTCATAGATTTTTGTAACTGCCTGTTTTAAATAAAGTCCTTTAAATGGTCTTGAATCAAATCATAAATCGATTCAAGACCGTTTTTCCTATTTCTAATAGGCATACTCGAATGAGACCCGCCTGTGACATAAGTCTATTTATTTTTCAATGTTGGCCAAAGAAAGGGAGTGGGCTTGTTGGAGGTCGTTTCTGATGCTGTTTTCTGGGCGAGTATCCCCCTGATTAATTTCCCTGTTTCTTTATGCTTACTACAAAATGTTTTTAGGTATAAAATATCAACTCTACTACGTGCCCAAGGAGTTGTGCGCAAAAATTTTAAACTTGATTTAAGACGCGGCTTATTGGTGAAACAACGAATGTTAAGTAGCTCACCCATTTTATCCCAACCAATTTTCTTCTCCAGTTCGGTTAGGATCTGTTCAAGTTTCACCCCATGTAGCGGATCATTACTTTCATTCATAGTCTGCCTAAAATCAAAAATAGCATTGTAACAAGTTTTCTAAATATTGACAGAATTGATAGATGATACTTAGTCAGTAAACCGGCTTTTGATAAATATATAGACTTATTGGCAATCGATACAAGCGATAGCGTCATAATCATTAAACTAAAAAGAAATAAAACGTCACGAGATGTTGTAGCTCAAGTAATCGATTATGCTTCTGGGTTCGTAGATATAGATCTCAGTAAACTGGTTGATATATGGTGAATACAGCCAAAAGCGCCTATTAAAATAACAACGTTTGGATAGGGCGTTTAAGTATCAATTTGGGGCTGATGCAATGAAGTCTGATTAAATAATGCCGGTCATCAACTCTGATATTCTAACACCTTAAACATTGTAGAAGCTGGTGGTTGTGTTTGGATCAATATCCGGGTACTGGTTACGTTGGTGTTGCAGAAGTTATCAGTGATATACGTAGAGCTGATAAATATCAATTAAGGGACTTTAACAATAAAACACTTAACGAGTTAACCACTCAAGAAATTATCCAGCTTTTGAGAGTTAGTTGATTATAATGCAGAATACTTAGTTCCAGTTAAATGTCATAATACTAAATCAATTAAA
Source organism: Colwellia sp. MB3u-41 (assembly GCF_014076845.1). Classification (GTDB taxonomy): domain Bacteria; phylum Pseudomonadota; class Gammaproteobacteria; order Enterobacterales; family Alteromonadaceae; genus Colwellia_A. The sequence goes on along the minus strand of NZ_JACGUT010000072.1, from coordinate 42,730 downwards.
ACTGTTTTGTTTATGTGGTAATTAAAACTCTGTTTGTAAACCGACAACACCGAAATGGAGCCATACCATTGAGAGATTAAAAACAGACTTTAAATTGAATAAAATTACATCATTGAACGTGACACTACGTCAAAATTAACAAGGTAAGCCTCACAATTAAACATTTCATGCACGTAGCGCACAGTAAGAAAGAGTGATAATTATTATTAAGAATACAAAGAAGCGAACATAAATTTGATCCAGCGTTATATTTGCAAACTAGTTTTACATGAAACATTAATGCAGGCCGCTAAATAGATGAGATCACGTTTACAAGCATTGATTGGGTCGATCTAGTGGTAAGCTTTGATTAACACAGTTACAGGGAGCACCTCCCTATATTCCACATAGCTCACTATGTCCGATACTCTTCAGTATTGGACATAGCGAGTATAATGGTTTAGACTGCCTTTATACGTACTATCTACTTGGTTTTCAAAATAATGTTGTTAAATAAACCTGTTCCTTTATATCCACCATACATTGATTTGTGTGATTTTGATTTTGATGACTACCCAGAGTTAGATAAAATATTCTCATCAAATGAACCTTGGTGGCTTGAACAATTTGATTGGGGGAAAGTTTTCCTTACTTATATAGGTAGAAATAAATCTACACATACTTATGACCGATTTAGAAATGACGTTGAACGTTTTCTTTTGTGGTCATTTATTGAAAAGAAAAAACCAATAGATCAATTACGTAAATCAGACTTACTTGAATATGCTGACTTTTGTTGGCAGCCACCAGTGACTTGGATTGGTACATCAAATCAAGAACGTTTCAAAATATCCAATGGTTATTCCTTAGCTAATGAACTTTGGTTCCCATATAAAATCCAAGCACCTAAAAGTCTAAAATCTGAATATATCATCGATAAGAAAAAATATCGTCCATCACAACAAACACTTTCATCAATGTTTACCGCAATTATCGTTTTCTACAACTATTTAATGGCTGAGGATTTTTGCATTGGTAATCCCGCACAAATAGCTAAAAAAGATTGCCGACATTTTATAATAGACTCTCAAGTTAAAGAAGTTAAACGGTTAACCGCTAGTCAATGGCAATATGTTTTAGATACAGCCGTTGAAATGGCTGATGAAAACCCACTATTTGAACGAAATTTATTTGTTATCTCTGCATTAAAAACCCTTTTTTTAAGGATTTCCGAACTATCGGAACGTGAAAATTGGTCACCTACAATGGGACACTTTTGGCAAGACGATGATGAAAATTGGTGGCTTAAAGTCTTTGGGAAAAGCCGTAAATTACGGGATATCACGGTTCCTCTTGATTTCTTACCTTTTTTAGAGCGTTACCGTTCTTCCCGTGGTTTATTAGGTTTGCCATCAAGTAATGAAAATTCAATTCTTGTTGAGAAAGTTCGTGGTCAAGGTGGTATGACATCTCGACATTTACGCCGTTTAGTTCAAAGTGTTTTCGATCAAGCACATGAAAACATGCGCAGATCTGAAGGTGAAAATAAGGCATTAAAATTGAAAGAAGCTTCTGCCCATTGGTTAAGGCATACCGGTGCAAGTATGGAAATTGAACGCGGGCGCCCTCTTAAGGATATTTCAGAAGATCTTGGTCATGCAAGCATGGCAACAACCGATACGGTATATGTTCAAAGTGAAAATAAGAAACGTGCGGAAAGTGGTAAAAAAAGACAGGTTAATTAACCCAACATTCATTTATTTGTATGACTTACTACCGACTTAATAAATGAATGTAGACCTTAATATATAGCGTTAAAATTTCTATTTAATCGGAAAAGCTTTTAACGCTAATGCGGGATCTAAACGCATATTAAACCAATTAATACGCCAATCTAAATGAGGACCTGTAGTTCTGCCACTAGAGCCTACGGCCGCGACGACTTGTCCTTTTTCAACATCATCCCCTTTCTTAACGTAAGATTTACTTAAATGTAAGAAGCTAGAAGTAATGCCATGGCCGTGGTCAATGATCATTGTACCACCAGAATAAAACATATCTGGCACGAACATCACCACAGTGCCAGATGCAGGTGCTTTGACTGGATCGCCAGTATTGCCGGCGTAATCTAAGCCAAAGTGTGGGCGTTTAGGTATACTATTAAAAACACGTTGGCTTCCATATACACCCGTGATAACACCTTTTATAGGAGCAATAAAACCTGCTGAAAAATAATTTTTATCGCTTAAGGTTTGTCTCGCTGCTCTGACGTCAATACCATCTTTTTTAGATCGGGCTACAGACTTGGGGTTTGGATTCATTATTTTTTTAGCAATGCCTTCAATACGTTGAATATTATATTCACGCTTTGTTGGCGTTAAGGTTTTTTGCTCTCTTTTACCATCTGGCTGAGTGATCACTAATTGATGAGGCTTAACATCATCTCGCCCGAAACCAAAAACATAATCGCCTTGCGTTGATAAAGGCAGCACTTTGCCATCGAACGTAACGATATTATTAATCGCTGTTTTACCTATAACTAAAGCGCCCTGCTTTATTTCCCCTGAAAGCTTAATTTCAGCCATCAGGTTTTGGCTAAATAATATACTGACTAAACAAAAAGCCACAAGCTGAATTTTTTTTATATCGATAATACTAAGCATTGGCAATAGCGCCTTTGCCTACACCCTCATAGGCGACTACGGTTATGTCTTTATTATTATCAGCAACTAATTGTCTAGCAATAAAATCAGCTAATAGCTCAACCGTAGAATCACAATCTACAACATCTAATACTTTGCTTTCAACCGCAATATCAAAACGCCCCTGTGGCGCGGTATAAGAAAAATAATGGTGATCGGGAGTCAAATTGCTATAAGCAAATGCCGACAGTTCGATATGTTGTCTTTCAACTCGGTCGACTTCTGAAGCAATATAAATATCTTCCCAACGCAAACACCACGCCTTTTCTAATTGCGCAACACGCTCACCGTTTTGTAAGATATTAATTGTAGAGCGGTGACCATGAGCAATACGCTGACAATTGCCGTCATGTAATTTTAACCCATGCGTGTAATGATAATAATCACCACTGATATTCTCTGGTCGCAGTGTTAATTTCAGCCCTTGAACATTTTGTGGTAATTGCTCTAAAATAATCGCGGTTAAATGCTTAGTCACTGAAGCTATATCAATAGTATCAGTGGCTATTTTTGCAAAAGCACAATGTGGAGACTGTAAATAATAATTGGCACGTTCAGTGGTTAAGTCAACGTATTCATGTTCGTTATGATGTGAGGAATCTGTAACAGTGATACAGGCGTTTTTCATCGGTAATAGTAATTTATGATCAACAGCATCATCAATAATTGCTTTAATTTGTTTTTTAACAACAGCAAAATCAAGTACCATGCTCATTTCATTGAGTGCACCATTAAGTAGTACATCGACAATCCAACTCTCACCTACAATACCGCGTTGTGGACAGCAGTATGAAAAATCAATGACCGTTAAATCATTTACAAATAATTGCATTATTACTTCCTATTTAGAGCGCGTCTTTTACTTGCCAAGCGATGGTATCATTTGCGCGAATAGGCACAACAACATCTTGACCGAATGATAAAGTGGCAGGGACATGCCATTCAACTTTTTCTAAGGTTATTTTATCATCGTTCACGGGCAAATTATAAAAGGCTGGGCCGTGTAAACTTGCAAAACCTTCTAATTTGTCCAAAGCCCCTACTTCTTCAAATACCTCTGCGTAAAGTTCAATGGCAGCATGTGATGTATAACACCCAGCACAACCACAATCAGATTCTTTGGCATGTTGGGGATGAGGAGCAGAATCTGTGCCTAAGAAAAACTTAGCACTGCCACCAGTTGCAGCTTCAATTAATGCGTGTTGATGAATATTACGTTTCAAAATAGGTAAACAGAAGTAATGAGGACGCATCCCCCCCACTAACATATCATTACGGTTAAATAACAAGTGATGAACGGTTATGGTCGCCGCAACGTTGTCACTGGCTTGTTGCACAAATTCAACCGCATTTTTAGTGGTTATGTGTTCTAAAACAATTTTTAAATCACGATATTTAGCCACTAAAGGTTTTAATATCGTATCGATAAATACCGCTTCGCGATCAAATATATCAATATGATTGTCAGTGACTTCACCATGAACTAATAAAGGCATGCCCACTTCTTGCATTGCGGCTAAAACGTCAGCAATATTATCAACATTCGTCACACCCGAAGATGAATTGGTGGTTGCTCCAGCAGGATATAGCTTAGCAGCAAAAACAATACCCGTAGCTTTAGCGTCTTTTATTTCTTGAGGTGTTGTTTTATCTGTTAAGTACAACACCATTAAAGGTTGGAATTGTTTGCTTTTACTGGGGTTATTGGTGTTAGCGGCCAAAATTCGTTGATGATATTGCGTCGCTAGCTCAGCATTTGTTACGGGTGGCACTAAGTTTGGCATAACAATAGCGCGTCCAAAATAACGACTAGTGTCAGGCACTGTGGTCGTTAATGCTTCGCCATCGCGTAAATGTACATGCCAATCGTCTGGGCGAGTAATGGTTAATGTTGTCATTTTCATACCTATCAATTTATTTGCTAATTTAAAATTCTGTATTTTCAGATTGCTGCGATTCTTGTTCATTTTTATCAGCCGTTTGTAATAACGCTAATAATTGATCTTTTAAATTTGGTGGTACTTTGTAAATAGTAAGACTGTCATTCGCTGCATTATAAACGACATCTTCACCAAAATGGCTACGTTCAAAACTTAAGCTAATACCATTGCCATAACCGGAATATTTAGTCACTTTATTAACAACGGTTTGGTCATGCGGAAAAGAGGCTTCAAGTGGGTAAGATTGCTCTTGGCAAAATTGATGAAAATCTTGACTTGCCCCTTCTTGTTTAATCACTTGTCCTATTTCTTGAATCGAAACATCTTGTGCCGCGCTTTTCTGCTCTTTACAATAATTGAGCAATTCCTTACGGGTATTTTGTTTTTCTGTCGCATCAAGTTGATTAACCGAAACATAATCTTCAACGGCTTGTACTAATGTTTGTGTTTGTTCTTTTGAATTTAAACCTTCTTCACAGCCTAAAAAGTCTAAGAAAAAATCAGAAACAACGCGACCTGCTCGGCCTTTAATAAACGAAACGTACTTATTACCTTGTTCGTTATCTTTATAATCGAATAAATCAATGCGAGCTGCTAATTGCATACGCGCAGTATCGAGGTGTTTGTCAGCAGAGATATTTAATTCTCCATCGACAGAATAATGCTCTGAAACAGGAATAACCGTCGCGAGTAAGTAACGCCCACCCATATATTCATAGTGACAAACAACAAGATATCCAGTTTCTGCCAAATTATATTTTTCTAATTCATTTTTTAATAAATTTGCTGCTTGGCAACTAAAAGCATAAAAACTTTGTGCATCCGCTAAATAACTTTCCATAATATCAACAAAGCGAGCAGTATCTCCTGCAGCCGGCATTGACGAAAAGTGCCCGTAGGCCTTACTTGCTTTAGCGTTGTAGATTTTATGTAAGCCATCAACAAAGTTTTCAATCTTGCTGCTAAATTCGATGGATTCTGGCCCTAAACGCAGCACAACTTCACCGGTTTCTTCTTTTTTAGTTAAAAAATGTAGGGCAATGTTTGAAATAATTAAGCTCATAGTTAAAGGCCAGTTTTATATTGTTCAGGCATTTGATAAACTTGTATAAATCTATCAAGCAACCTATTAAGTATTTTAAGATGCCTATTGTATCCAAGTATTCCAACGAACGTGTAGAAAAAATTATCCAAAGCTTACATGATGTTTTAGTTAATGAGTCTGCAACCCCTGATCTAGCGCTGATGTGCTTAGGAAATACCTTAACAGAAATTATTAATAAAAATATTCCTGAAGCTAAAAGAGCTGAAATTGTAACCAATTTCACTAACGCTTTACGAAAATCAGTCCAATAATTACCTATTAATTTTAAAAATATAAACCTGATAAACTAAAATAATAAGAGAATGATAATTACCTATGGTTGCATTTGACTCAAAAACGTATAGCAAGCGTCTGTTACACCTAATTAGTTGGAGCCATTGGTTCACTTTTTTTAATATAATTGCTGCTATTGGACTATCGTCCTTTTATATTTTTAGTGAAGGCGGCCCAGAAACATTACTGGGCCAGTTTTATTTGGTCACTACCTGGTTTAGTCATATGGGTTTCTTAACCTTTATGACCTTCGTTTTAATACTGTTCCCGATCACCTTAATATTTCCACATACTCGGTTTATCAGAGCAACAGCTTCTGTCGTGTTCACCATACAATTATTGGTCTTGTTACTTGATGCTTATATCTATAATAGTTTAGGCTATCATTTAAATGCCTCTTCAAGTGCACAAATTTTTGACTTGATTACCACGCAAATACATCACAACAGTCGTATGTTTTGGTTTGCCAGTATCTTGTTAACACTGGTTATCTTTGCCTTTGAATTAACAATGAGTAATTACGCTTGGAAACATCTACGAGATTTACAAAAAGTTGTCTTTGCCAAATTTGTTGTTATTGGTTTAGTCAGTTCTTTTTTCTTTAGCCACCTTATACATATTTGGGCCGATGCTAATTTAGAATATGATATTTTAAGACAAGATACGGTTTTACCTTTATCTTATCCTGCAACGGCCAAAACATTGCTAACAAAATATGGCCTGTTTGACAGAGAAGCCTATATCGAGCGCACCACTAGCCCACTGGCATTTACCAATGAAATTCCACAATATCCGTTATTAAGTGACGAATGTTCAGCTGAATTACCCATACAACAATCAGTCTTTATGGTGGTTAACGATGAAATGTTGACCGATAAACAGATTAAGCAGTTTAAGCAAAGAAACACCCAAAACGAATTAACATTAGAACATCATATTGATAACGCGTTACCTAACAGCGCTTGGTTCAATCTGTTTTATAGCTTACCCAGTATTTACCAAGACGGACTCGTCAAGCAGAATGCGATTCCATTATTGTTTCAATTATTAGCAAGCAATAAACTTGCAACCACCTACACATTGATCCATGGTAAAGACAGTAAAAATGATGAAGGATCGCAACAATCATACGGTTTTGAACACTTGTTTAACGAGAAAAGCTCACTTAATAATATTTCAACGTTAGTCTTTGCTGAAAAGCTAAATAACATCTCTGACGGTTTACACTTGTTCTATTTTGCAGACAGTAATAGTTATCAGTTTGAATTATTTATGGATGCTTTGCTCTTAGCGCAAAAAGCAAAACAAACTAAAGATATTATCTGGATAACGTCGGTGGGTAATGCATCAAAAGCGACAAGTTTATCGATTAAACCTTCACTCCTTATTTTACCTGACAGTAAGAGTAAAACAGTTAGCCATTTAACCAGCCATATGGACATTCAACCAACATTGATGAATCGCTGGTTAAATTGCGATCTTAATGAACAAGCTTACAGTAATGGCAAAGACTTATTGAAATTAGCGAAAGACCGCATTATTGCTAACACGATGGACGATGGCATGATGGTCTTTAGTAAAGACAAATCCGTGTTTATTGATCAAAACGGTAACTTTCAAAGCTATTCACGTCAACTAGCTGCACCGATAATGGTTAACTCAGACTTCCCATTAATGATTGATGGGGTGAATTTTATTAAGCAATTTAGCCAACAGACGAATAAGTTGAGTAATAAATAATCGAACGCATTAATTTTCGTTACTTTATATTGCAATCACTGATTAAACCATTATTATACAAGCAGTAAATTTATTAACCCTCTTAAAGTTTACTGTTTCGGGGTATAGCGCAGCTTGGTAGCGCGTGCGTCTGGGGGACGTGAGGTCGCAAGTTCGAATCTTGCTACTCCGACCACATTTAGTAATATTAAAGCCCTGTTTACACAGGGCTTTTTTTTATTTCAGTTTGAGAAATATAATAACTTTTTAATTCCCACCTTTCAAAGCTATATTCATGCGTGAACTTAGTAAGCTGTTAGCTGCCCTACTTAAAATTCTTGTTAAGTTTTTAGTTTATAATTTGAGAAAAATAGTCATCAAGAGAAATAGAAGAATGTCTTGTTTCAGGGGTTTTTCCAAGATTTGAACCAGACTTTTGACCAAAATATAATCTTTCACTATCAATATAAATTAAAGTATAACGAGGAGGTGGATTGGTCTTATCTGAACTAAAAATAAAAGTCTCATTTAGGCCGTAAGCTTCAATGCTCTCTTCACTTATAATTTTATCTGTAATTTCAAGTCTTGAGATATCAGTAGTGTTAAACATCATTGAAGCACATGCTGTATCACTTGGTCGGAAAAATTCTGTTATATAAGTAGACTTCATCGAAGAATCTATACGTAACCTAATGTTGATGTACCATGAAACTGGTGAGCCGTCAGTGGACAATTTATCATAAGGAAAACATTCTTTTTTCCAAGATGTATACGATAAATTTGCTATAAGGTCTTGATTTGACTTTTCAGTAGTAACATCTCCTTCAGAACCACCACAAGAGAATAAAACCATTGACGCTAGAGCAATGGTAATCGATATATTTTTCATTTGTACTCCATATTCTGATAAACGCTAACGCCCTATTAAGTGGCGAAAAAGTAATGACTAAAATTGCGAAGCACGAAGCTAGGCACTGTCATTTGTCCTGGTTGAAATTATTATGTGTTAATTAGAAAAAAAGCACTTACAAAACATATTGTTGAGATTAGAATGCCAAAAAATGGTATTTTAAACCAGTAATCTTTTGCTATAATCAAATATGAAATTCCAATAATAGAAGGTAATACACCAAACCAACTATTATTAACAATAAATTGGATGTGTGAAAAACCTAAAGGAATGTAAATGGCGGCAAAAAGTATTGCGCCTATACTATGACTAGCGTTGAAACCAACCCAAGCACGCCAAACAGTTGTTTCTTTGGTTATTTTTGTTGTGGAGCTTTTCATTACGGCCATTACATCAGGGTTGTGCGGATGAAACTTGTCAGTAAATAAAGTATAAATTAAATGTACAAAACCCAGTAATCCGAATATTGCAGCACCTACGATGAATAATACTTGTGATAACACGCCTAACTCCTTTTAAATATATAACACCATATTAAGTGGAAAAATAATTGGCTAAAATGTGTGAGGAACGCAGCCCAGCCAACTACTTTTCTCCGTTTGAGTCACTTGCTAACATTTAGTTAAAAACACCAAGCTCATTACAAAATGTTAAACTGCATTGATGAGAGTGATAAGTAAAAAGCTACCGCAACACTTAGACACAAAACGTAACAGATAAGCAATAACATTTAACAATATAATTACAAAAAAAGAAAGCAAACACCACAAGAACGATTCAGAACTAGTGTTGCCTGCTTGAATCGCTCGTATAGATAATACATCCATCTTTTTTGTTCTTTTAAAAACAAGTTTAGGTCAAGTGAAGCCAAAGCTATAGCAGCAACTAAAGCCTTTTTATACAGTAGTTTGATTGAACAAAGACTCCTCTATTGAGAGACCCATAACAAGATTGAACACCGTATAAAACTCCAAGCACTAAACTCGGATAGTCAGCTGGGCCTTGAATCCGAAGAGTAAGACAGGTGTAGCTAATGATGAATAGCATCAATAATTAAAATGAAATTAATATTGGTGTTGATACAGGGAAAACTCCCTCGACATTTACCTACGCCCTTACACATTTATTTCGTTGTTCCTAATGATGAAAGCAGCCCTTAATCATGGCCTGTGCAAGAATGGTAAAGGTTTATAACGTAAACTAAGCAAAACTTAATGCATCGACATGACCATAATACACAAAATTAATAGTTAACGAAAATAACACTGACAAGCCAATATAAGATATGTCAGGTGCTTGCTCTTTAGACGTAACTCAATAAAAAACAATTATAATTATCAGATAATACGCCTGAATATACAGCAATGCTACCTAGACATAATCGCCCTATTCATTCTTACTTTGAAGATAAATGCCTACCTCTGATTAATATCAACTGTAAAAGCGTGATCAATAAAGACAAAAAATCATCTGTAAAAATATTCAATTGGCTTTAAAACACTCGGTAAGAACCTAGGCAAGCGGAAGTGAATAGAGTGTTTTCGTTGCTTGAAGTTACCGTATAAATCATCTGGTATTTAGTCAAGTCTGCAAAATGCCGCCTAATAGTTAGAAAGTGCTTCCTCTGTCATTAATAAGCTATACTTCAAAAAAAAGTAATAAAGTTCGGTTTGATTTTTAATAGAGTCAATGGAGAAGTCCACATAAAAGGGTAACCAGATGAAAGGAATGGTTTTAATTAAATTTAATGAATTTATTGTAGAACGTTGGGGAGAATTTTTTTGGGATGACTTGTTGACAGCAGCTAACTTAACGAGTGAAGGAGCATTCACTTCAACTATTATTTATGATGATCAAGAATTAATGATTCTCTTTAGATTAATAAAAAAGAAAAAAAATATTTCCATCAAAAGAATTCAACAGGCTTTTGGCCATTTTTTCTTTAGCGCTATTTACCCTCATATTCCAGCCAGCGCAAACACAGACAAGATAAAAGATGTTTTTGAATTCTTACATAAGGTACAAAACTTAATTCATAGTGAAGTTAAAAAATTCGAACCAGAGGCTTTATTACCAGAATTTATATTTATTGACGAGACACCTACGACATTAATTTTTCACTACAAATCAAATCGTCAACTGTGTTATTTTTGTGAGGGGTTAGTTCATGGCTTAGCTGAACATACTGGCCAAAGTGTCAACGTCTGTCAGATTGAATGTGAGCATGAAGGTCAACAACGTTGTTTAATAAAGGTTGAAAAATTATGAAAGACGCTTTGGAGTCCCTGAGAAAACAATTAGCTGTTTATGAACGTAAAGCACAAAGAGAGAGGAAGGCAAGATGTTTAGCTGAGCAGCAACTTGAAAATTACTCAAGAGAACTCTACGAGACCAATCAGTCTTTGCAAGCGTCTTTAGTTAACGCTAAAAAAAAACAGGCCGAACTAGAGTTTCTTGCTAAAGCATCTGATGATGTTATTTCCAAACTATCGATGACAGAGCTAATGTTAAATACGGTTGAGTTAACAGGCAATTTTTTCTCGGCAGAATATGGTTTTTTCCTCGTGACTAAATTGGGCTCAACCGTAGATTTTAATAATACTCAACTTTGGAATAAGGAGACTGGGTGGTCACTCAATCAAGAATTTCTCTTAGCATACATGGAGTATTTACCACTAGCTCAAGATGCCGTTTATCAGTCTTGGTCTGTGGCACCAATCCCCCTAAAAGAGAAAGGACAGTTAGCAGGATTTAACTGGCTCGTTTATTTTAATATTCAATTACACAATGAGCAAAAAGTGTGGATTACATTTTTGAGTCGTGCCGAATATTTAGACAAAGAATCGTTATTTGTCTTAGATACTGCCAAAGGACACTTACTCAGTAGTATTAGGCGCAGATTAAATGATGTTCAAATGATTGAAAATAAAAGTAAATTAAATGATAGTGTTACAAGTTTAGAAAGGGCTAAAGGCCAATTAATGCAGTATGAAAAAATGGCATTACTTGGTCAACTTTCAGCGGGGGTGGCCCATGAAATTAACAACCCTATTGCTTTCATTCGCTCCAATATGGAAATATTACTTGATGACTTAAAAGTATACAATGCACTATACCGGGATATTAAGCATCACCTGTCTGAGCATCATTCATTAAATCTGGAGTCTTTTGAACAATTCATCAGCGAAGCTGATATTGATTACATTGCCACTGATGCCTTTAGTTTACTGCGATCAAATATTGATGGCATTGATAGAGTAAGAGACATAGTTGATAGCCTAAAAACCTTTTCACATAGCGGAAAGACCGCATTTTGTGAAATGTCTATTGTTGGCTGCATTGAAGGTGCTCTCAAAGTTTCTTCTCTAAGGTACAACCATAACATTGAAAATGAACTAACCGATTACCTGCCCTTTATCATGGGTAATAAGGGGCAACTGCAGCAAGTATTTGTTAATCTTTTTGTCAATGCGTCTTATGCAATGGATAATGATGGCGTCTTAAGTATAACGGGCAGGGAAACTGATGATTCGTTGATTATTAGGGTCTCTGATACAGGGAGTGGCATGGACAAAAAAATTCTCAAACAGCTTTTTACACCGTTCTTTACGACCAAACCTGTGGGAGAAGGAACTGGATTGGGCTTATCTGTTTCTTTTGCAATTATTGAGGCCCATGATGCAACAATAACCGTCAAGTCTATTGAAGGTGTAGGAACAACTTTTGAAATATCTTTTATAAAAATGTCAGTCAAATAAAAATCCCACCTTTTTATTAATGGCAATTTATCTCAGATAAAATAAAAAATGGTCGGCGTTTGACCAACTTTCTATAGTTAATCAATATTTTTGCTTCATATCAAACGTACTATCGAGGGGATTAAATTTACTAACTAACTATTTTGTTGTTCGCGTATCTTATATAATTGACATTTATTCACCGTCAACACGAACCTCATTATTAGTTGGTTTCATGTTGACTAGCATTTAAAATTATTTTCGCCTTATTCCACTTGAAAAAAATGGCTTATGTATTCTGTATTATCTAATTCAATAATGACTTTATTGTTCTCACTTTGTATGTTCAGCTCAAGCAAAACCCTTTTGACTGAACTTGAGAGCTCTAACGTTTGGTAAACACGCCCATATTCATCTGAGCGCACAACACCTATTAGCGATTTTTGTTCGAGTCGTTGATCATACAGGTCTAAAACCTCTTCCGGTATATTCGAAATAAGCGCAATTGCCCCAGCAACAGGGTTCCCATTTATGTCAACTACTGATATATCTACGGTCATCAGTTTAAACGTATCAAAACGAAACTCAGGTTCAACATATAGCTCTTTTGAACGACCCGCATTTGTATCAAGTTTTCCAGCCATTGGCTGATGATCCTGTCGTGTATTTTCATTGGCGTCAGCAGGTAAAAATAAAGCCAAAAACAGTATAATCAATACAAGTCCAATGGTAGTTGGCCTTAAAACATACCTTTTATTTAACAATAAATTATTCATTTTCTTTATCCTTTTATGGGTTAATTATTGTGGGAACATAAAAGTGGCTTGTACGATTACTGGTTTTATACCACGCCGTTGCCAAACCTCCTGAACTTTCAACCCACTCTTCATAATCGGGATAAGCCCACAACACATCGATATATTCACGGGGGTAAGCCCAGTTATCACTGATTTTTAAACCCCAGGGTAAATTATTCGTAGATCTAAAGTATCGTTCTTGACTAACATCAGAAGTGTCGTCGGCGGTTCCAAAACGAGCAAAGTTAAACCAGTCTGTTGGCGCATAGCCCGGCATATGAATTTCCAGGGTACGATCATTTGAACGATAGATAAAAAAATCGATTACAGAATGATTCAAAGATAGTAAACCATTGGTAAACCTTAGGTCAAAAGTAAATTCGACAGGGGCAAATTCAGCACAGTTTTTGTTCGTATTAAACAACGAACATTGGCCAGTTTCACCCGTATCAGTAAAGACTTTACTATTACCCCATAAAGAGATAACTGCATCTGACTGATTTGACTCTGTTTTTTTATCATAAGTGATATTATTTATCTGAAAGTTGGCATATTCAACTTGCGACGCTGGAATGTCGACTAACCTGAGCGCAAATCCATTAGCGTTTGATCCGCCACGAGCGGATATAAAACCCTGAATAATGAAACCACTGACGAGACCTGAAGCATCATAAGTTGTCTGAAAGCGCTCTTTGACAACCAAATCGTTAAAGTCGTAATCGCCAAGTTTTGGCCAATTATCCTCATAAGCAAGGGTCACAAACTCCGTTTGACTGGGGAAATATGTACTGTATGCACGTCGATAATCTTCTGGAAATTCATCCAAGGAGTCAATTAAACCATCTGCATCACTATCGTTAACGTCAGGCACCTTGGTAAGGGATTCGTTATGTATCGCGGTTCCTGGGCTTGTTTTAATGCTAAATACCGCATCATTAAAATCATTATCTCCCCATGTTCCCGGTAAATCTTCAAAACCCAAAATCACTTCGCCCACCTCTTCATCATAAAGTAGCACCGTATGTTGACGTAAAGTAGGATCCTCTTCTGGATTAAGATATTGTAATGAGTAGTAGTAAGGGATTTCTTCTGTTCTTACGCCAGTATAATAATCAAAGCCATTAGCCGCAATCAAAAATCCTATGCTGGTACCCGCAGGAAAAGTGCCCAAACTTAATCGATGGCCACTGGCCATATGAGGAAACGATAAATTTGGGAAAATAATAGTTTCCATTACTTCGGCGCTGGATTGTGGCGGATTGTCCCGATCAAAAGTGAAAAAACCAAAGGCATTTTTATAGTCCGTTCCTTCGTGAACAAAAGTAACAAATACTTCACCTTCCTCATCTAGATCGACTATTGACCCACAATCATCAGTTAAAAAAGCTTCATTTAACTCACTTTCTGGCAGTGCATTATTGATACGAGCAAAGAAGTCCGTGGTGTATTCACTGGCACTCCACAATAAATTATCTGGCTTACCAATATTTTGATTATATCCAATAGGCCAAGGTTGTCCAGACAGAAATTGCCAAACATAATCGCCATTTTCTTGCTCTGTGGCTAAGGTAGAATAACTCAGTAGTATTAATATACTGATAAAACTAAAGCTGAATTGTTTTTTCATAATATTGCTTCCTGATCCTGTAACTAATCTTAAGTGGTCCATCGAGATGGTGGTTGTATCCGGATTACCAAGAATACAATGCTAACATCAAGCCAAGTTTTACATCCCCCTATAAAGCAACTGCTCAGGTGCTTTATAGCTTGTCATAAAGAAAAAATATTGATATTTTTTGCAATTTGCATCGCAAAAAAAGATATTTTATCAATTCGCAGAGAGAAAGCGCCAATTTCAACCTGGTATTATATGGATTGGTTCTTGCTAATAGTTATTACCTGATTGTTAATCAAAATAATAGGCAACGAATATGCAAAATAAAACATTGATCTTTAGTATTGCCCTAAACGGTTATCAGTGGTTGTACCGTGATTGTATAAGTTCACAGCGAGCATATGCAAAGCATTATGGCTATGAGTATAGGGTGATCTGTCGTCCTTATTTCACTTCTATGGGTGTCGAATGTTGTTGGTTAAAGTTAACCGTAATGCTTGAAGCGTTAAAGGCAGGATATAACACGGTATTATTTGTCGATGCTGATGCTTATATTAAGACAAGTGCATATCAACTTGAATCACTACTTCGGCCAAATAAATATTTATACCTTGCTAAGAGCTATAGCGGACGTTTTAACTCTGGTGTGATCTTGGTTAAAAATCATTATAAAATACAACAATGGTTAGTAGACGTTATCTCGGCTAGACACCTCTCAGTATTACCTGAACATGATGTTGGCTGGGGGGAAAATGGACATATTATTGAGCACACCCAAAATTGTCAATTTGTCTGTACACTTAATAGACGTTGGAACAACACCTACGATATACATTTATCTGATTATATAAGACATTTTAGTTTTGGCCCCCTACGTCAAAATTTTTTTCTTAATCTTAGCCACAAACTGCTTGGACGAGGTACCAGAATACTCACTATATTACAGGAATATGCCCAGACATTGTATCTGCTAAATGACCATCAAGATCCCTTAATAAAACTAACCAAATCTGCACTGCATACTACCGATTTTTTTTCTAAAACTGATGATACCTGATTATTTATTTAAGATTTTTCATTTTAATAATATTTTCAAGTTGCATATCCAAAACGATAATTAAAATTATAAAATCATCCTCACAAATAAATAAACAATAAAAACAATGACTTATTATTATAAAAGTTGGCATGATTTAAGCTGCACTACTTATGATAAATTGATAAGGACAACCACCGGTTCTACTTAACCCTAATATTTCTAGTTTGCGGAGAAAAAAATGTCATCTAAATTTATACAAATAATGTTCAAGCCGAAGAATATAGAAATAAAGCAATCACAAGATAAGCTCTATAAGGGATGTGAATTTAACCGAGTCATTAGTACGTGTTTATTAGTACTATGTTTACCGATTATTGTTGTAAATACCGTGCTGGCACTTTTGCAAAAAAAATCAGTACTGCAACAAGTACGACATCAGGATTGTTTAAACCGAGTAGTCGACTATTATCATTTTAGTTCAGGTGTGATGAAAAATATAGCGGCATTAGGGGCGGTAGTTAGCAAACGTATTAGTTTATGTGGTATGCCAATAAATATCGAGCTGACCAGCAAAGATAAAGCCGCGTTGTCTCACTATAGACACATTCAAGCAGGTTTCTTTGATGCAATAACAGTGCATCAATCTGGTGGGTTGCATACTGTTGATAAAGTCGTTTTACTTGAAAAACAATTTTCAGGGACACGAACCAGTTACCTTTTACTGATATGTAGAGGGGTAATAAGTCAATTAATTTTTAGCAGGGAGAGTTCACACTTACATTGCCCTGAAAAATTTTCCCTTTTTGGGCTAAAAATTAATAACGATTACATGGCGGAGGCAATAAACTGGGTAATGACTAAACCCTTGGAGCCTACAATCAAACAAAGATGTAAAGTCAGTTTTTTTGTCAATGTAAATTCGGTTAACCTAGCGCATAAATCCCCAAAATTCAAAGTTCATATTAATCAAGCAGACCGTTGTTTTGCTGATGGTTTAGGCATGCGTATTGCTGCTAAAAAAATTGGAATACAGCTTAAAGATAATGTCAACGGCACTGATATGTTGCCACGGTTATGCAAGGCGGCTATTGCAAATAATGTATCAATTTATTTACTGGGTGGAAAACCTAATGTTGCCGAAACTACAGCCAAAAATCTTTGCGGGCAATATCCAGGGCTGCAAATTGCTGGCAGCGAACATGGTTATTTCGAGGCAAGCAGTTCTCTTAAAGTGATTGATAAAATCAATGGATCCAATGCAGACATTTTGCTCGTTGCAATGGGCTCTCCTGCGCAAGAAAAATGGCTCATTCAACATAAAAATCTCATTAATTGTCGGACGGCTCTGGCGGTTGGTGGTTTATTTGATTTTTACTCTGGAAAGATATCTCGTGCGCCACTATGGATGAGAGAGCTTGGCATGGAATGGGTATGGCGCCTTATTCAAGAGCCTAAAGTAAAGTTCACTCGTTACATTATAGGTAACCCTTTATTTTTAATTCGTACTTTTATACTTAATCAAGCAAGCTAAGGATATTAATGATGAATATTGACAATATATTTTATCTAGAGACGCCAGCGGAGCAAGACATTGCAACTAATTTCGACTTGCCTAGACAGGAGCAGACTTTGGGTAAACATCGTGGAATACCTTTGTTTATTCAAAGGTTAATAGCGCTAGTGGCATTAATCCTGTTGACGCCGATTTTACTCATTACCACCGTCATTATTTGTTTAGAAAGTAAGGGGAGCTTTTTATACAGTCAAGATCGTATCGGTAAATATGGTCGGCATTTCAGAATGTACAAATTTCGTTCAATGTATCTTAAAAGTGATCCAAACTACCAAGAACCTGATCCAAGTCAAAGTGATCGTGACGGTGTCTGTAAGAAGTACAAAAAGGACCCACGTATTACCACTATGGGCTGGTTCATCCGAAAATTTTCCATTGATGAACTACCACAGTTTTACAATATTATCATCGGTGATATGGTTTTAATCGGCCCTCGCCCTGCATTGTCAAATGAAGTCGATGAATATTCATACCTTGCCTTAGGCCGCCTTAATGGCTTACCAGGACTGTCTGGCTTATGGCAAGTATCTGGGCGAGCAGACACCAATTTTAAAACCCAAGTTAATCTCGATAAGAGTTACTTGTGGCAACAAAGTACCTTATTGGATATCAAGATCATACTGGCTACGATCCCCGTTGTCTTAAAAGCTCAAGGGGCTTATTAATTAATCGATAAAGAATTTACCAATAAAATAACCTACAAATAAGCGATATCAACATCGCTTATTCTACCCGATATCGCTATGAATTCACACTTTCCATATAATACTACAACCCAATAAAAATATTTCATTGGGTTTGTTGTTGCTCTAAACAATCATATTAAGGGCTTCTTAGCAGAACATCATCCCTTTTACTGTGTTTCGCAAATTAAAAACCATCCTTATAACGCCTCCCAAAATGCAAAAACAATTTGCAAGTAAAAGTAAAAGCCAAAAAAAACATATACTTATGTTTTTTTATTGTTGGCTTACTTAGTGCAATAAATATTTATCTGTAAGGATCCGTCCCAGTACCAATAAAGGGAATATTTCATGAAAAATATTTGGTTTAACTTAAACACCCTATTAAAGGCGATGTTAGTCGGTGCTTTATTAGGTGTCACTACCTTAAGTGGGTGTGCCAACAATGATAGCTTACAAGAAATAAGTAATCACTCTTCAGGCTTTTATGGCTCAATCAATGATCATGGAGAGCTATTCACTCAGCAAAGTATCCCAACCAAGGCTTTTGAAAGTCAATTAAATTGTACTGATAAAGATCAGTTTGCTGCACCACTGAATTACCGGGTAGACAAACCGATATTATCATCATCACCAAGCCAGACCCCCTTGCCTACTAATATTAATCCCTCTCGTAATGCCTTACCTCTTAGCCCCGGAGATATGTTAGAAATTATGATGGAATATGGAGAAGGATTTAATGGTATCTATGTATTGGATAATTTTGGACTATTAACTCTACCAATACTCAATGCAATAGATGCATCTGGCATGTCGCCTAAGTACCTGTCTGAGCAGATCGAATTAGCACTCATTAAAGCTCATATTTTTCGCTCAGCGACTGCAACTGTAAACGTTAAAGTTCTCCACTTGGCGGCCATAGAAATTCCTGTAACAGGTGCTGTTTTCCAACCGGGAAGAGTCTTAATTAACGATAAAAGTGCAACAGAAAGAATGGACCAAAGAGTAAATGCTAGTGGTGATTACAGCAACAAAAGATTACTTTCAGAAGCGCTCCGAGCGGCATCAGGGATTCGACCTGATGCAAAACTAGACCAGATTATACTGATACGCCAAGGCTGGCAAATTGAAGTTGATTTAACCGGAATATTAACTGGTTTACCCGTAAAGGACTATCCCTTGATTGCCGGCGATCAAGTGATAGTACCTAGTACTGGATGTTTTCAATCTCACCTAGTGCGCCCCAGTCAAATAACCCCAAAGGGTTTTCGTGTGTTTATGTCTAACTTAATTGATTCTGCGCTAAGTAACTCCAGTGCAAACGTCACGAGTTATTCCACCAATCTGCCCTATGGAACTAAATTGCTCCAAGCTGCAGTCTCAGCAAATTGTGTTGGTGGAAAAGAATGGACTAATGCCTCACGTAAAGTCATGTTGGCGAGTATCAATCCAATGACAAATCAAACTCAGGTAATTGAGCGTTCGATAGAACAATTGGTCCGAGAAGCCAATCGTGATGAAATTAATCCTTACGTTATGCCTAATGATGCCATTGCTTGTTACGACTCTAGTGTAACCAATTTGCGTGATGTCGCACGAACTGTTTTAGATGTAATAACTCCATTTACCTTGTTATTTTAGGACGCTTTATGATGCAATATCCAATAGCCATTTTAACCCCTAGCAGCAGTTTTAGAGCTACAATTTATCGTTTTTTCAAGTGGCCTTATTTAACATTTACCTTAGGAGGTTATGTATTAATTATGCTCATCGTCTTTTTATATTTGGGCAAAGCGCCTGTTTATAAAAGTGAATTAGAATTAGTTTTACCAGGCACTGGCACCTCTTCCAGTGTCTCTATCGACAATGTTGGTCAGGTGGTATCAACTACCAGCGCACCTTTTTCGGGTGGTGGATATAACCCAAGAGTAAATTACAAAGAAATGCTATTAAGCCGCGGCGTATTAGCATTGGCTCGTGAAAAAATGTTTTTGTCGGAAATTGGCTATGGACTACCAAAGGTAAAGTTAACCGCCCAAACCTCCATTCTAGCTGTTAGCATCATAGGTATCAGTGCTAAACAAGCGAATGCAAAAGCTTGGGCGCTTTATCAAAGTTTACAAGAAGAATTAAATCGTCTGCGTGCCGATGAAATCAAACGTCGAGATGAGAGTACTCAGGGAGTGCTTGATGATTATCGGGTGAGGCTAAACGAGGCGCGCGCTAATATTTTACAGTTCCAAGAGGGCTCTTTTTTAGTCTCCCAAGATCAGTTCATGTTACTGGTGACCAGTTTACAAAGTATTAAAGAAAAACAGCTCTACCTAAAAGCCCAAGCCGCTAATCTTGGTGATTACAGTTATGGCTTGAGCGAAAGCTTAGGTGTATCGTCCACTTTAGCTGGTAAGGCTTTGTTATTGCAATCAGATGTTGAGTTTAGAGGTTTACTTAAAGAGCTTGATACCAGTACATCTCAACTTTTAGAGTATCAATCTCGCTGGGGAATCGGTCACCCCAAAGTGATTGCTGAACAACAGCGTTACGATGGGGCACGCGAAGCCTTGCTGCACAGAAGTAACGAATTAGCTGGTCCACATGCCGCAAATCTCTTCGCTCACTCTGATCTTGAAGTCAATCCAAAACGTGCCCAAATGTTTGCTGATTTAATTGAGGCTAAAGCTCGTCAACAAGGTACTCAGGCGGAAATAAATGACTTACAGCGCTCTGAATTGCAACTCAGTGATCAGTTAAAAATATTTGCCCGAGAGTCTGCAGTGCTAGATCAATTGCAGCGAAGATTTGATCTGGCTGAAGCTATTTTCACCTCTGCTGCAGCGAGATTAGAAGCAGGTAAAGCGGATGTTTTTGCTTCATATCCTGTCTTACAACTACTAACAGAACCGTCACTACCGACTAAAATAGACAGTCCCATTCCTGAGCTTGGAGTGGCTGCAGGTATAGTGGGTTTCATTTTCCTTACCTCAGGAGTAACAGTTTTATGGAATCGCAGGCGCATTATCAGGATACTTTTGAAAAGAAGCTAATAGTTGGGGCTTTGCTATTTACCTACCCAATATACGCTATTGGTGGTCTTTATATCACGGGCTCAGTTTTGGGTTGGACAGTGTTAGCTTTGGTTGCACTGAGGGCTTTTATTGAAGGTGAAAATTCTTTTACTGGTATTCCAGTACTAGTTTGGCTATGGATCATTGGGATGTTAGTGATGCTAATAAGTCTTTGGGTCGCACATGAACAATGGTCTTTAGGTAGCACTCAAACGATCAAAAGCACCGTTGGATGGACAAAAGGCTGGGCACTTTTGGGTTTGTTTCCAATGCTGGGGGCAATAGTCAAGCTTAAACCTGAAGTCTTAATAAGAGCGGTGTGCATCGTTGCCAAACATAGCGCTATATTTGGTGTTGTAACATGGTTACTTTACATGACTGGATTGCCAGGGAAATTATTTATCTCCCCCCTGCAAATTTTGGGCGGTTCAGGGGAGAATTTTTTTATGGTCAGTCTTTACCAAACCAATCCAGAGGTAGCTGCTGGACGTTGGCAATTTTTTGCACCTTGGGCTACTGCTGCCGGATTACTTAGCTGCCTTTTTGTTATTTTTTGTTTACAAGAAAAAGATAAAAACTACCGTAATTGGGGACTTACCGGCTGTATAGTGATGGCTTTATTGTCACAATCTCGTGCAGGCTGGGCTATTTTCATCGTAATTGTCCCAACATATATGCTTGCCAGCCAAGTTAACAAACCTTGGCTACTGATCGCTTTTGGACTGCTGTTGCCCATTATTTTACTCTTAGGTGAACCCTTATATGAATCAGTAATTAATATCTATCAACAAGTTAAAGAAGCACGCCCCGCATCCACTCGTGTGCGTGCTGCGCTTGAAAACCTTGCTATTCAGCGTTGGCGTGATGAAGCACCTATTTGGGGACATGGCATCGTTGAGTCAGGTCCAAAAATTGTTGAGTTTATGCCTATTGGTTCACATCACAGCTGGTATGGCTTACTCTTCGTTAAAGGACTTGTTGGTTTTTTTGCATTGGCCATCCCAATGATCTTGAGTACGTTATATCTATTGATTTTTGCCCATAGCAGCATTCAGGCTCGCTCGGCACTTTGTATGCTGTTGATTATTATCAGCTACAGTTTTTTTGAAAATCTTGAAATTTTGGCCTATTTATATTGGCCAGCGCTATTTTGGATCGGCATGGTACTTAAAAATCTTCAAGGCAGAGGTCAACATGTTTAAAAAATTCAATGCCTACCTCATGGGCTATTATGGGATGAATAATACCGGTGACGACGTTTTACTTTATACAAGCCGCTGGGCAATACATCATCTATTGGGATATCAAAGACACTTAGTGAGCAGCACTAGTAGCATTAGCTGTCCAGAATTTGGTGATATTTTGGCTTTTCCTTCGGCTAAATTTCGTGGTCACCATCGTCTGTTGCATTATAGAAATGCGTTGCTAAGTGAAAATATAATCTTTGGGGGGGGCTCGGTTTTACATAGTGAAAAGGACATCCAATTTAAACGACACCTAATTACATTAACCAACGGTAAATCAAGTCGTTGTGTTGGTGTAGGTATTGAGGCATTCGAATCTATTAAGGCAGAAAAAGCTTGTGCTAAATTTTTATCTGAATGTGGTTTTATTGGTGTACGAGATGCCAACAGTTTAGAAATAGCCAAGGCTATTGCACCAATGGCTAATGTAAAACTAACCTTTGATCTTGCGCCATTACTGTTATGTCATCAGTCCAATCGTCTCGTGGCAATAGAACGAAAAGGAGTGATGTTCAATTTTTGTCAACAGGCCGTAGACGCCTTCGGCCACACCAATGTTGATAATGAACATCGCCGCATCAAAACAGCCATTGAGGCTATTGAAAAAATCTGGCAGCAGACTCATGAAGATGTTTATCTCTTAGATTTCAATGGACATCCTGTTTTTGGTGACTTTCATGTACATCAGCAAATAATCCTTGGTTTACCCGACTATATCCCCGTGGTCCATATTCCCTATGATCCAAACCCATTTCGCGTATTACAGCGAATGGCTCGGTTTAAAGCAACCGTCTCGATGAGACTACACGCGGCGATAATGTCTTACTTGGCGAATACTCCCTCTATATCGATAATTTATCATACAAAGTGTAAGAGTTGGTGTGAGCAGGTTGGGGTTCCTGAGCAATATCAATTTGACGCGGTAGAACTTTGTCCTAAAACCTTGACTGACACCTTAACAAAAGGCCTTAGTATCGGTTTCTCTTTGCCGACGATGAAGACCGATGAGGCTATTAAAGCGACATTATTAAATTGGAGATAATGGTATGAATACAACAAAGTTTTCAGTAGTAGTCCCCTTATTCAATAAGGCTAAAAGTGTTTGCCAAACCCTTAAGTCCATCAGTCAACAACGCTTTCTAGCGGCAGAAATTATTATTGTTGATGATGGCTCAACTGATGGTAGTGCAGAAAAAGTTTTAGCCCTTCACCTTCCGCAGGTTAGGTTAGTCAAACAAAAAAATCTAGGGGTATCTGCTGCCCGAAATTATGGCGTTTCTCTAGCGAAATATGAACATATCGCCTTTATCGACGCCGATGATCAATGGTCACCGTTTTTTTTATTGGAAATGAGTAAATTGATTGAACGTTTCCCCGGCCACGAATTCTTTGCAAGTAATTACCAAAAAGTTGGTAAGCATGGTATTTTTATCGATCCCAACCTTGCTATAGGTCACATTCCTCCTCAAGGATGTGTGCTTAACAATTATTTTTCCATTGCCGGACATGGCGATCTGCCGTTTATGGCATCTAGCACGGTCATAACACGCCGTTTATTTAAGCAAGTTGGCGGGTTCCCTCTTGGTGAAACTATGGGAGAAGATCAAGCATTATTTTCCCAAATCGCTATAAGGGCAAGCATTGTTTACTCACCCTTAGTCCTATTAAAATATCACATAGACAGTGAAAATAGAGCCTGTGACAGACACCTGCCTAATGACTTATTGCCTTTTGCCAAGCGACTAGTCGACTGGGTAGAGAATAAGTCTACTGATGCTCGTTTGAATAAAGCTATTTTAACTTATTGTGCAGCGCATACCTGTCAGTTAGTTAAGTTAAATCTAGCGGCCGGAAACCTAGTAATAGCAAAGCAATTATTGAAATATCCATGCTGTAAGTTTAAACCTTTTCATCACTTTGGCTTTTATGTCTGGCTAATAGTGAAACTTATTTCATCTCCAAGAGCTTATTTTACTCAGCTTAAAGAGTAATCCATTCATATGAACAGACATCAGTACAAGGCAATATTATGAAATTAAATGCTATTTGTATCATCAAAAATGAAGTCGATATCATTATAGAAACGCTCAATAATGCTTTGCGCTTTTGTGACAATATCTATGTCTTTGACAATGGCTCAACCGATGGCAGTTGGGAGCTCATCTGTGGGAAAGCGGCAAAAGATCCTAGAGTTGTCATCGCCGCTCATAGCGATGAAATCTACCGAAATCAATTAAGGAATAGGATCTATAATATGTTTCATTCGCGCTTTTTGGCATCTGATTGGTGGTACATCTTGGATGCTGATGAAATGCTAACAGACGATCCCCGTCCAATGTTAATTAAGGCAATGCAGGGTAAAAAAAATCAAATGCGCGTATGGCAAGCGCAGTTTTACTTCACTGATAATGACTTAGCGGCATACCAGAAAGAAGATAAAACGCTGTTGGTCTCACAGCGGCGGCGTTATTATCGCATAAATTGGCGAGAACCACGCTTTTTCAAAAATTCGCCAGAGAAAAGTTGGCCTGAAGATATGAGTGGTAAGGTGCCGCCGTTTTGTCGTAAATTATATCATCCATCGCCTATTTGTCGCCATTACGCTCAACGCACGCCAGAACAGATAAAAATGCGCAGAGAAATTCGTCTAAATAACCCTTTTAGTTTTTTACATATTAAAAACAAATCTGATGATGACTGGCTAAAAAAATCAGCTGAGTGTTTTTATCATAATGACAATAAAAAAATGGTCTTTCCACTGATGGACAGATTAAGTTTTTACGCAAGTCAAACCAGATACTGGTTGATCTGGCGCGCCAAGAATGTGTTATCACTAAAAGATAAGCTCATTGCCAAGTTTTTTGGTCCGATATAGCGGTCGTCAGCCCTAACAGAGCCTTTGTTAAAGCAACTCGGGTAAATCTTTAAGAGCAGTTTCTCTGCAGTTTAACTATGGCATACTGTTCTTGACTTTTGAGTAACTGATAGACAAGCTTAAACGATTAAAAAACTCATTGTTACTGAGTATTTCAATCATTTTTAATGAAACTATTTTAACTTAATAATATTTTTATATGTCATTAAACCATCCCCACAAGCCCATTGAAACACCTTCCAGTAAATCGATACCCAAAGCTGATTTGAGCAGATATAAGATAACTAAACCCGATGCTGAGCTTAATAAGACAAACACGCTAAATATAACGAATAATGCCGCTAGCGCTAATGATTTTTCTCGCCGGTTAAGCGAACGGAGATTGAGCCCCATTAACAACACATAATATATGCGGTATTCAGTAAAAAAAATAGGGATTGTTCCTCTTACATCAACTTTATGTTTACGATACTTGGCGGTTCCTATCGCCACTTTAATATGTTCGAGTTCGCTATCACTAAATTTGGCTGCAGACATCTGAGGTAGGCGACTCAGGAAGTTCATGATGTCGGGATCTTGTCTAATTGCTTTTTTATTATTCAAAAAAAACTCCTTTGTTGTAAGTAGTTAACGGATACTATGGCCACAATACTTAACATAATTGATAACTATATTCTCCAACATACGATGACACGACAGGGGTAAGATTGATATTAATGCGAAGCCAAACGTTGCAAAGGTCCGGATTGGTTCTTCAACTATGATTCTAGGATCAGTAATTAGCGCTTTGTGGATTAACTTAAGTGCACTCCAGCTATTGCCGGAACGAATAGCCCTTCGAGCAAGGTAACGAAGTTGATAGGCCCTAGCCAAAGCCAGATAACGTTGAAAAAATTCTTCATGGCCGACAATATTTTTTTTCACAGCTAAGCACCAATTCGCGTATTGCTTTGTTACATTGGCCGATAGTCCGCTATTGTTTATTCGATAATAGGTCAGAGGGACATCAATACCTTCAAACCTCCACCTTTCATGTAATGCGATCCTGAGCCAGAGTTCAATATCTTCAGATTGACTTAACTCTTCATCAAATACACAGAGATGACCCGTTTTTGGACACTCAAAAGTCATTTCGCGAAGTAGTCGATGACGGATCACCGGCGCAGAGCCATTACCAACAGGATTACGGCAGAAGATATCTTTACAGGTGATCTTTTTTAGCTTGGGGAATTGGCCTATACCCATTAGTCCCCCTTGTTCATTGACAAATAAAGAAGGGCAATAACTTACACCTACATTGGGATGACTATTCAAATGATTAACATGATAGGCTAGTTTTTCACTTGCCCAAAAGTCATCAGCATCAAGCAAAGCAACATAGAGTCCTCTAGCGGCAAGAATGCCGCTATTACGCGCACCTGACAAACCTCTATTG
The DNA here is from genome assembly GCF_014076845.1 of Colwellia sp. MB3u-41. Lineage (GTDB taxonomy): Bacteria > Pseudomonadota > Gammaproteobacteria > Enterobacterales > Alteromonadaceae > Colwellia_A. Next base: position 16,039 of record NZ_JACGUT010000072.1, on the reverse strand, counting down.
ACTTGTTGAATAAGCTTAATACGTGGATCAGTAAATTGCCTAAGTTTATCTAGTGTGCTGTCTGTACTGCCATCGTTAACACAGATCACTTCAAAGTTTTGAAACGTTTGAGCTAATACAGATTCAATACACTGTTGAATATGATCTTCAACGTTATACATAGGAATAACCACTGTTACTATCGGTAACGATTGTTTATTCATTAGTTTTACTCCTTATTGACAGTGATTTAAATGAGGTAATATTCTGGCTAATGGTTGGCCTAAAAAGTAGAGCCAATAGCCAAGTTGTACTACTTGCCAATACAACTAAAGCGAAAACTTCTGGCGTCTTTGTTTGGAAAATCAGTAAACCCAGTGTACTGGCAAGTAAGCAAAACAAACGCACGTATAATTCACATTGATAGGCTCCCTGTGATCGTAATATATTGCAATGAGTGTCAATGTAAAGTCCAGATAATGCCGCTAAACATAACAATGAAATAACAAGGTATTGCTGTTGCCATTGTTGGTCAAACAGCAACGGTACGTAAAAAGGTACGGCGACGGCTTGCAACAAAAATAACAATGCAACGGCAGTAGTAACCAGATAGATCCAACGGATATATTGTGATAATTGACCTTGTCTGTGTTTATCACAAAGGTAGGGGTAAAGTGCTGAATTAAATGCATTATTAAGCGACTGACTTAAGCCAACGCCAGCACTTTTTGCGAAGCTATACAGCCCAAACATTTCTGGACTTAATAAACGAGCACCAATTAGCATGTCAAGTTGCATGCGTAATGCCCTTGCTAATTCGGTTAACAGTAATTGACCAGAGGTGCGGCAAAGCAGCAAAAATGTACTAAGCTGAAAGCCAATACCAAAGTGTTTCACCGGAGCGAAATAAAATAGGCATACCCATAGGAGTCCAAACACCCATTTTCCATAGACAATGGACATAATGCCAAAATCAAAGATGGTAAATATAGTAATGGTTAGGTTTTCAGCCAGAATACAGCTGGCATTTCGTACACTATAGAAACGCATATTACTTGCACGGTGAATTAAAAATACTTTAATACTGACCAACGGATACAGTAGATAAACACTGGCCATCGCTACGAGTAATTGAGTCACCTCGGGATTATTATAAAAATTTCCAACAGGTTTAGCTAAAGTCGTCTGAATTCCAGCTAACGACAGACACACTAACCATTGTAATATCGCGCCATTTTTAGCATATTGCTTGAGTTTATCTTCAGAGCACTGGATGATTTGTGCGCCCGCACCTGAGCGTAATATCAGCCTAAGAACTTCATGGCAGGCTAATGCGAGCATGACGGTACCATATTCAATAGCTGATAAATGAGCGGCTAAAGCTAAGATCACGAGTATCCTAGAAATTTTAGCAGCAGCCTCTGTCAGTAATAACCAAGTGGTGTTATCGAGTAAACGTCTATTTTCAACTTGCATTAATTCAAATTTCACAACGCTTACCTGATCAAGAGAATTATAATAAATAACTCAAGAATCGTTCCAAGTATACAGAAAATCAACTAATTGAATTTTAAGGGGTATTTTTTTATTGAATCTAAATATTGAGCTTTTTTGCTATTTGCACAAAAATAATTTGCAGATAGCGAAAAATAGCAAAAAGAAAAACAGATGGATAATGCGTTATAAAATGGCGTTATTGCTATTCTTGCCACTGTTGTATCTTACGATACAAAGTCGAAGGACTGACTCGAAGTAAACTGGCCGCTTTGACAATATTATCGCTGCAAGCAGCAATAGCATGTTCAATAGCTGCTTTTTCAACGGCTGCTAAACTGCGCACCTCAGCATAATTGTCAAACAAAGATGTAGATTCTTCATCCGACAATCGGTCTGTTAAATTATAGGTATCTAATGGCGGCCTTTTACTGATCAGTCTACTCGCCTGCCCTTCGTTGAGTTGTAACTGTCGAGCTAAATTATTTTCAGTCAACAAAGGGCCTTCTGACATCACCACGGCACTGTGAATAATATTTTCAAGCTGCCTGACATTACCAGGCCAACTGTAGTGATTGATTAACTTTTCTGCATCAGCAGACATACCAACAAATATTTTTTTTTCGATATCACTAAAGCGATTAATAAAATATTGAGCTATTTGACTGGCGTCTTGCTCTCTTTCACATAAAGGAGGCAGGTTAATTGAAATAACGTTTAGTCTATAATACAAGTCTTCTCGCAAATGGCCATCAGCGATAGCTTCAAAGGGTAATCTGTTGGTGGCACTGATAAATCGAATATCAACTTTTTCTGTTTTACTGCTGCCGACTCTTTGAAAAGTCCCCGTTTGAATAAATCTTAGGATTTTGGCCTGTAAAGCGATATCCATCTCACCTAATTCATCCAAAAACAAAGTACCATTGTGAGCAAGTGTCGCGGCACCATCGCGGTTTGATATCGCACCAGAAAACGCGCCTTTGATATGGCCAAATATTTCAGACTCCATCAGCTCGCGTGGAATAGCTGCACAGTTAAGGCATATCAAGGGTTTATCTTTTCGCAGACTTAAATTGTGTATGGCATCAGCGGCAAGTTCTTTACCTGAGCCACTTGGCCCAGTAATAAATACCGATGCAGAACTTACTGCACAATGTTCGATGGCATCATAAACAAATTGCATAGCCGTAGATTGGCCGATAAAATGTTCAAAGTGACGTTTTCGTTTAGATTGCACCTGATCTAGGGTATGGCGCAATAAGCTTCGCTCTGCAAGGACTTCCCTAAAAATCAAGGCCTGCTGTATACTTAGCCTTAACTCCTTGTTATCCCAGGGTTTCTTTATATACCCCCATATTTTACCCGCATTTATTGCGCTTATTACATCAATCAGTTCTGTATAGGCAGTCAGCATAATTCTTACGGTGTCTGGCCATTCAATAGCAACTTTTTCCAAAAATTCATTACCATTCATGCCTGGCATATTTTTATCTGAAATAACAATATCAATGTAATTTTTCTCTAGAATACTCAGTCCTTCTTCTGCAGTAATGGCGGTATGTACTTCTAAGTTTAAATCATGAACCAAACGCTTCAAAGATAATAAGATATTTATCTCATCATCAACAAATAAAATACTTGCATTAGTTTGTCTGGTCATTGGCAATATCTACTTAGTTGCTTAGATAGGTATATATTCACAATGGCACATTCTTAAGCTATTTTCACTTATTAGTTTTTTTATCGATGAATAAAATAAAAAAAATATCTGCACGTTGTTGTACATAGCTTAGAAAATTGAAAGAACGACTTCTCAATCAATGAATAAAGCCTAGTTTTCTGGTTTAGTATTACTCTCTGGTCAATGTTATAGAAAAGATCAGATCTCAGTAGATATTTTTAAAATAAGTCCCTTTATTAGCAAATTGCGAAAATCAGTGTGCCAATTGATCGGTTAACCGATACCAATAAAAATAAAACAAATAAAATCAATAGGTTAAAAAACATAATAAATTGGCATGATTGTGGCTATATAGAACTGTAACCTGAGAAGTTTATGAGTCGTTAACGAAACTCATGCGCTCTTCTTAATTACGCTAATCCAAATTTTTGTTATACGACACCCCCTTATCGAGGCTAGTAAGGTCCAGGAGATTTAGTGGCGATAATAATGGGCACAGATCAATATAATTTATATTTAAGTTAGGGGCAGGTATATGAATAACAAACAGTCGACTATTTTTTTATGCAGTATATTACTCAACTCAACCGCGTCGGTAGCCGACTCATTGCTCGGTCCTGACTTGTTAGGTTACTCAGCCATTGCTGGTGCTGCACTCACTATAGAAGCGGATGCCGTTGTCAGTAATAATCTTGGTGCACAGGCGGCAATTACTATAGGAGCAGGGAGTTATACTGCAAATATATATGCTGGCGCTGCCGTTGCGATAGGAGATGGTTCTAACACTGAGAATATCTATGCTGGAGAAGCTGCTGGTATAGCCGCTAATGGCAGTGCTGAAAATATCTATGCTCTTGCCGCTGTTGTAGTCGGCGCTAATGGTGCTACTGCAAACATCTATTCTGGTGCAGCAGTAGGTTTGGGGGCTGGCTCTACTTCAGGCGACGTTTATGCCGCAGGAGCAATTACTGGCGTGGGGGCAAACAGTATAACCGCTTACACTGATACCTCTGAAAGTATAAATGCATATAAACAAACGCTAAACATGGTAAATGCGCTTGAACAGATAGTGAGTGCTCAAGCAACTTTATTCGAGCTCGAAAATGATTTTGTTATCCCAACAACATTGGGGTCTTATGTCTTTGAACCTGGAGTATATGGAGGGTCGGCTCTAACCATAACAGCGGGAGCGACCATTACGCTTGATGGCAATGGTGAAGAGAGTCCACTTTGGATTTTTAATCTTAGTGGTGCTCTGTCTGCAGGGGCTGGTAACATATTCGAAATAATTAACGCTGGCGGAGGGGCTAGTGTTATTTGGAATATAGGGGGTGCTGCAACACTAGGTGCTCAGGCCTCTTTTATTGGTACTGTTTTTTCTTATGGAGCAATAACTGGCGGTGCTGGTTCAAACGTTAGTTGTGGAAACTTATTTTCTCTAGCAGCGGTTGGAATAGGTTCACTAACATCGACTAATTGCATCGGTACAGACACATGGGATGGCTCAATTAATGGGCTAAATGATAGCCTCAATATTACAAATGGCGTCGCGTCAAACGGTATATCCGTACCATTGAAAACGTGTCCGAAAAATTGGTAAACCTTTTTTATAAAGCTCACAGACTACGTTAGGTACAAGGCTGTATTATCTTAGTTTAAATGAGTGACAGGGAAATTCAAGATAAATGAGGTTCCTTATTAGCCATCTATTGACGCCTATTATAGGCCTACCTAGTCTTATAATAGGCGTCATAAATAAGTCATAGTAACGAAAATAAAATTCACCATTATTTTACCCAAAAATAACATATTATCATTTAAACTCAGTCATTAATTTTATTAACTATAATACTCACAAGCGCTGATAAAACCGCCAACTTTTTAGTGGTGACTATTGATTACCAACATCTAATACTAGCCTTTGAAGCATAACAATAATAATAGTTTTTATCACCCTTTTATGTCGAATAGACATAATGCTCACTTTCAGCATCATTAGCTCTTCTAGCTTCATCGAGTAATCATATTTCAGGGGGTAGTATGGCTCTAGCGAGAGCGATATATTGCTTTTTTTTTAGATAATCTAACCCCCCTGCTCATCGTAAAAAAGTTGAGTAAATCCATGCTACCGATCTATAACATCATGGCAATAGCACCAAAAGTTAAAATATAGCGATGGCAACTAACAATGAACGTGGTCTTCTCTGTTTTATTACAGCAAAATCTTTATCAACTTATTCATTAAAAGCGGCTTATTACTTTGTTCATGAATATAACGTTGCTATTTTGAATACACAAATAGCACATAAACCCAAAAATAGTATTAATTTTAAAGTTCGTGTCCAGCAGCATAACAAAACCGTGCCCAACTCATTTGACTACTTCAACGTTGCAAAATGCGAGGCATAAAGAGAAATTATATGACAATAGAATACATAAAACCTAACTCCCCACCTAACGTTATTATTTTAAGTTGTATTTTTTTGTATATATTTTGCTCTAAATGCCAGAGCAGGTTTGATTAATTCTGAAAATGCAGCATTAGATGGTTTACCTACAGATAATGGCATCATAGAATTCAGTGATGCTTTCATGGCCGATTTCGTAACTGTACGTTTTGGCTTTGATAGTAATTCGGACAGAATTTTAGATACTAAGATAGAATCTCCATGAGATATAGACAACATAAAAAGGTACTCATAATAATTTAATACTGCTAATTATTTTATATAACTTTGAATGTAATACCTATTTAAGCAGAAAAATACTGACTAAAATAGAGTGAAATGTGGTTTAACAAACTTATGTGGGTGTAATGTCCAAGTAAAACACCGAGTATTAATGAAAGAATAAAAGCTCTACCTGTTGGGGTTAACGAGTTCAAAGGATTTACCTCAAATCCTTTTCCTAAAGAGTAAGCTGTATAAAGCTAGGTTATTCAACACGGGCATTAAATATAGAGCAGTAAACCATTATTACTGTTGTCTTTTGCCGTGTAATTGCATAATAGCTGGTTAAAATAAGCAAGGAACGAGCAACAACCCGTGATTAATTTTGCTTTACCCGAGTTTTAAGGCATTGTTATGAGTAAATTTAGATAAACTACGTTCGCTTTACATCTAGAATATTACTGATTTCTGACCTTAAACGTATTAAAGAATCTAGATGGTTATTTGAAACTTTCTCACCTTCTTCAGAGCAACGTAATTGGGAAAATTTAACAATATTTAGCGCCATATCTATTTTTTCTATTAAAGCATAAGCATCATCAGGTATTGGGTTAATCCATTGTGCTGAAGCTGATAAATCCTTACTCCCATTATCAGATAAGAATGTCATTAGTTCGTCACAGTGCATAGGTTACCCTTACTTTAAGCGCCACATTAAGAGGCAAATGATAGTTGACTAAAATAAGCGATGATGGAGCAAATAGCCAACTGTTATTTTTATTTTTTAACAGCTTGTTAGCCTTTTTACAGCAAACCAATTTATTAATAAAATCCTGATATGCTTTTATTGCTTTGTCTTTTTTCATCGTTTTGGCATGCTCAGTATTTGGAATAATAGCCAAAACCTTAACCTGACTTGATGGTATATTGTAAAGTTATTTGGAGTTTTCCATTGGAGTACTTTAATCATTATCACCGATTAAGAAAAGTAATGGTTTTCTATCTTTTTTAATGAAATCACCATTGTTTATTTCTGCTAATTCAGGTGATAAATTAACTGAATAAAATAGTTTTGACCAACTAGGCATCAAAGTATCTACTAACACAGGAACTGTACTAATGGCACCATCAAGAATTAGTGCATCTATTTATTTATTAGCGGCAAGATAACTTGCAACTACAGTTCCCATTGATAAACCATGGATAATTGTTGGTAAATTAGTCGCAAAGCGATGGCAAACTGTTATTATCGCGTTTAAGCAACTTAGTTGCTCTTACTTACGGGCAGTTCAGAACTATGGCCTAATGAATTAACATCGATACCTTGCTCCATGAGTAGCTTTTCGAACAATGGAAGTAAAGGGCCCAAACTTTCATGAAGCGTATCTCTTACAGTATCTACTACAACCTGAGTGCCACGTTCTATTTCAACGTTAATATTATCACCGACAATCTTATCTTCGAATACAGTCATTCTACGTGTTTCTGGAATTAACCAAACTTCAAACCAGTTCTCTTGTTTATTTACTTGGGAAACAGTCAAACTTGCTCCATTTAACGCTATGTACCCTTTAGGGAAAATATAACGTTTCCAATCATTCGATAAACTTAAACGTATACAATAATTATCTTCAATCTGAACAATTTTTTCAATTGGCGTATTAAAATCGACATGGCCGGACAATGGATGCCCACCAATTTCAGCGCCATCTTTTGCTGCTCTTTCGACATTTACATCTGAATCGTTTTCATATTCGCTTAAAGCGGTAATCAAAAGACTTTGTAACATAATATCAAATTTAACTCTAACCTCTGAGATTAGTTCTGTTACAGTTAGACAAACGCCATCAACTGCAACACTTGCCCCAACCTCTAAATCATTACAAAATCCAACCTTGAAATCGATAATAAATGTCCTAATACCATTTTTGTCACTAACGTTAACAATCTTAGCTATAGATTGAACTATTCCTGTAAACATAAAACCCTCTCATTATTGAATGTGAAAATATATAACTTTTTTGTCGATTTGAATGCCTTGTTAGGCGAACAGTTTTGTAATTACAATTACTTAATACGAACGACCAAAATAATATAACCGCAACACGGTAAAATACCAAGCAGACAATTTGAACCCTTTATAAAAAAGTGTTGCCGCCTAACGCCCAGCCAACGTTGAAATACAAGAAAAAAAGGTCACTGGGAAATAGATACCGTGATGGAAAAAGCCTCTAAACACTGCATTTTCGCACTCGTTGAACATAAAACAGGTTACACATTGATAGGTCAATTAAATGATGGAACGACTAAATCAACAAACAAGCGAACGATTAATCTCATGAATAAAATGCCCGAACAATTTAAAACAATCACCTCTGATAACGGCTCCTAATTTCATCAATATAAGAAAGTAGAAGAAGCGACTAACTGCCTTCATTACTTTGCTAATCTGCACCACTGCTGGGAGCGTAAACAAACGAAAATACGCACGGGTTAATCAGGCAATACTTGGTCAAAGGAACATCGATGAAAGGGTTAATTCAACAACGATGCAATATCACCGCTGCTAAATTAAATACAAGAAAAAGAAAGCGTCTTGGCTATAAAACACCAGAGCAATGCTTTAATGAATAGTTACTTTTGTTGCACTTTAAACTAAAACTAACCATTCGGTTTAATACTGTGCTTTTACCATAATGCATACAAGCACATGATTTTATTATTAATACCTAAAGTACTATTGAAGGACAACCAGTTGAATTTTTATATTTAATACTAAATGGTGGTTCATCAGAAATTAAAAAATAGTAATACACACCCATGAATTAAAACACAACCATTTGCAAATATGATAGTTTTGAACGTGGGAATTCAACTATTTCAGTGCCATTAGCTGGTGTTGGATCTGCTTTTTTTATGTTGCCTAAAGCAGCTATAATGCGACCCAAAAATGAAATTATAAATACACTCATACTCTAAGAATGCTTAACGCCTTGCTACGCGAAAAATAACGGTTGGATATAATCGTGAAGCGATGGCCAACTGTTATTTTTACGTTTGAGCAACTTATTAGGCTAATCTCGTTTATACAATGATTCAATAGTATTAGATTCTATTGTATTAGCATTGATCATGTAACCAGCTAATGCACCAGAAGCATTTTCAGGTAGATCCAATTTCTCTACTGATAGTGCATGTATTGTAAAACGATAGTGGTGCACACCATGACCAGAAGGAGGACAAGCACCACCAAAGGCCTTGCTACCATAATCATTCTCTATATGCCTGCTTCCCTGCCCAGCAATGTCAGACTTTTTACTACCAGCCCCTGTTGCTATCTCCGTTACATTCTTTGGTATATTCACAATCTGCCAATGCCACCAACCACTACCTGTTGGAGCATCTGGGTCATAAGCGGTAATAGCAAAGCTTTTTGTGCCTTTAGGAGCATTAGACCACTTAAGATGTGGAGACAAATCCACACCGTCACAGCCGAACCCGTTGAATTCCTGCGCTTTAGCCATAAACTCACCGTGTTTAATATCATGACTAGATAATGTAAGAGAACCCGCAAAGGCTGATGCCGAAATGCCAAGAGATAAAACAGTAACAAGCTTGATTGTATTAAGCATAATAATCCTAATTAGTAGTAATTAATTGAAGGCTTATCTTAAAAGTTTGTCTTTAGAAAAATTAGTACTAAAACAATCACATTGTCGCCTTAATCAGTCATTTTTAGTTTTTCTTAATTCTGAAGGAGTTAAGCCAAATCGCCTCTTAAAGCGCTCAGTAAATCGTGACTGTGATTGATAACCACATTTATCTGCAACCACACCAATTGAGTTACACGATGTTTGCAGTAAATGTAATGCTAGGCCTAATCTGGCTTGGTCCTTGATTACTTGAATACTTGTACCTTCTAATTTCAGCTTTCGTCGTAACGTAGATTCGCTCATTGCTAGCTGTTCACAAAGATCTTTAGTGGTTAATTCATGAAAGCCTTGATCAATAAACATCTCGTGTAGTCGATCTTTTATTTTAAGATTACCTAGCATGGTTAATATTTCTTCATGCCCCATATGACACAATAACGAAATAATTTCTCTTTTTCGTAGTGACCACAATTGCTTTGGAGCCCATAATGAAACTTCAATAAATTGTTTTAGACAGCTTTCTAAATCGAATGTTGTTTTACCAATAAAATATTCCTTTTTATTAGAGGCATTGACTTGAAGGCCATTGAAATCTTGATAATCAAACTCGATTAACAGAGCAAAATACTCTTTGCCCTTAGGTATATTTCGCATATCTATCGAAGGACTGTCGGATAAGAAGATAAACTCACCCGAATGACAAGTTAATTCTTTATCTACACCCAACTCTTTATTCCCACTCAGCACTACAATCAATAATGGTTTCGCAATTGGGACATTTAATAGCTTTTGCTCTTTGATGGAAGTGTAAACCGAAAAAGGCTGCTCACTATTTTCATTGAGAGTGTTTTTAATTGTACTAAGTAGAGTTACCATGGAAGCCTATACCTATGAGTGACACTTGAGCCTAATGCCCCTAAAAGGCAAATAATAATGGGCTAAAATAAACGATGAAGGAGCAAATAGCCAACTGTTACTTGTCCATATTGAAATTCTTGATGACTTTTTCAAATTCTTGAATAAATCCCCAGACTGTATTATATCGTTCTGGATAGAGGTTACTTATAGCCCTATCAACAGTGTTCAAATAGACATCTTTGCGTGCTCCATTATAGTTTTCAAAAAAAATTTTTGCATTCTTTAATATCACTTGTTCATCCCACCAAGCACTAAAATCAATAGCCAAATATGAATAAAACGTTTCTGGACTATTAAATAGCGAATGTAAAACAGGCAAACCAGTAAAAGAATAACCTACAAAAGTCCTATATGAATTTGTTCGATAATTTTTATCAACAAAAGGAATTAGTTCTTTCTTTATGAAGTTCAAAAATCATTTGCACCACCACTGACTTCAAGGCCTTTTTCTTCTTTCTCACAGTATCAAATAAGTGAGTTTGTTGAGGATGAATCTCTTACACGATCTTAACTTGTGATAGCGATTACAATCACTTCTGGCATTTTTGGTGTTGCATCACTGCTTTATTGAGCAACAGTTCCTGAAAATGAATGAAAAAACGTTCTCCCATCCAAGAGATACAAAACAGGATATGTAGCGCTTTTATATAAGTCATATGAGTTTGGCAGATAAATCTGGATTTCTCTGTCAGAATTTAGAATCAATGATTTAATTGTAGTGCGTTTACCAATAGTTATGTTGGAAGCATTCTGTGCCAGTGTAATGTTTGAACATAATATAAATACAAAAATAAAAATTTATACATTTTAAATTTCATCCTTGAGAGCCTTTTTTGTTTTTTGATGATTATGTACAAAACCTCAGGTAAACATAACGCCTCGCTAAGCGGAAAATAATGGTTGGCTATAATCGCGAAGCGATGGCCAGCTAATATCTTTCCGTTTAACTAACTTGTTATGCCTTTTTAATTGCTACACCACAGCTGATATAGGATGCAAATTTAGGCATACCTTTTATATAATTGCTCTCAGACCAATCTATAGAAAATCCACTGATTTGTATATTTTCAATCACCGTCCTATTCAAGTTACAGCCACCAAAAACCCTACCCCATAAGCCATTTAAACGATTTTGCCATTTCTTAATTGATTCGTCTGGCGCTTGACCATGCTCACAGAACAGGATTTTACCTCTTGGTTTCAATACTCGATGCATTTGCCTCATAGCTGCAGACCAATCAGGAATAGTACAAAGGGTATAAGTTAAAACAATTGAGTCCACTGAATTGTCATCAAGGGGGATTTGTTCACCCGGAAGGTTTAACCACTCAACCTTAACTTGTGATTTAGCTAAATTTTTATTCGCTTTTTTTCGCATTCCAAGAGATGGTTCAAGCCCCCATACTTTGGTTACCTTATCTGGATTATATAAATCCAGATTGATGGCAGACCCCATACCAATCTCTAAAACATTTCCAAAAGCTAAAGGAACTACTTTTTCTCGAATCTCCATTATGGCACTTGAAGAACAAGCACAATTTATAATATGTGGAAGAATATTGTTTTCATAAAAGCTCAAAAGTTAGCTCCTTTCTAGTTTTAGATTAAAATGCATAACGCCACAATAAGCGGCTAAGTAATAGTTGGCTAAAATAAGCGACGAAAGAGCAAATAGCCAACTGTTTAGTGTCCATTTGAATAACTTGTTATGTGCATCTGCTTAGCACCGAAGTGTTTTTTGAACCTGTAGCTCTTTTTTCAGGGTCATAGAATGTCTCAACCAGATTAAACCCTGCCTTGCGCATCATGCCCGCAGAAGCCAAATTTTCTTCATGGCGTTCGATATAGATATGGCTACATTGTTTATCGCTAGCAAATTTAATCGATTCTTTTAAAAGTTGACTGCCAAGACCTTTACCACTTTGGCTTGAGGCCACAACCACGTCATTTATGTATGCAATATCTGATAGGACAGCATACTTACTTAATTTAGCCGGGCACGCCTCTTTAATGATGAGGACAGCGAAGCCAACGATGTTGGTATCTTCGGCTAAAACGGCTACAGCTTTCCCTTGGTTTATAAGTTGAAATTGATGAACCATGCTCTCATCTGTAATGTAATTCCAATCATTTGGACCTTCTTTTAGAAGAAGAACCTTCATTGCTTGAAAATCAGCTTCATTTAGCTTTCGAGAATGTATTTTCATACGATGACCTCTTGCCATAACGCCCCTATAAGAAGCTAAAAATTGTTTGCTAAAATATTGAGGAACGAAAACAGCAAACTGTTTTTTTCCGTTAGAAGTTTTTGTTAGACTTGGATATGCTTATAAAGCCTAAGTAATACTTTTACATTACAGTAAATTTAAGTGTTAATCATTGCCTGTAAACATCTACCGTTTTGATCTTTTATTATCCCCCTGAGGAATCCAACCTTGCTTTATGAGGTCGTTAACCTCATTGATTAATCCTTTATACGTAGATGTTTTCACAAGTGTATATTCCATTAATAATCTCCTTCGACAAATAGCCAACTGTTATTTGTCCTGCTTGAATGGTTTGTTATGTGCCCTTTACAATACGCATTAGAGTGCGCATAATAAAAACAATGATTACTTGGAGACATACTATGCAAGCATTATACGATTTTGAAGCCCCTAAAAAAGCAACAAACCTTAGCCTAAATAGTGACTTACTAAAGAAAACAAGAGCACTTAACATTAATTTATCTGCAACTTTAGAGCAAGCATTAAAAGATAAATTGAGAAGTATTGAAGCTAAAAGGTGGGTAAAAGAAAATAAAAACGCTATAAAAGCCTACAATGATTTTATAGATGAAAATGGCTGTTTTGGTGACGAGTTTAGAGAGTTTTAATGGCACAATTTGATGTATACATCAACCTAAGTAAAAAAAGCAGGGAAGCATATCCATATATAATTGATATCCAAAATGCATTAATTAGCGATCTCGCAACGAGAATTGTGATCCCTTTAGGAAAGCTTAATCATTTTAGAAATGAAAAGATGGATGGCTTAACTCCAGCGATAGAATATGAAAATGAACAGTTCATTTTACTCACACCACAGATTTCATCAATGCCAGCAAATTTACTCAAAAACCCTGTTGGCTCAGTTGTATCATTAAGAGATGAGATTATTGCAGCGATCGACTTTGCTATTACGGGCATATAACGCCCCATCAAGACGTAAATAATAGTTGGCTAAAATAAGCGACGAAGAATCAAATAGCCAACTGTTTTTTGTCCTGCTTGAATGGCTGGTTAGCTATACACTATTTACACATTCTAATTGGCGAAAACTAAAACACTCGTTTTCCAGATATTGCGATATAAATGGCGACAAAACCAAGCAATGAATATATCCATTCGAAATAATCAATCCCTTGGTAATCGCCTTCCAATGCCATTGTGCCAACCATATACGCTAAAAATAATGACGGAATAGCAAAAACACCTAGTAGAAGTCGAATATTTAGAGGTAATTTTGTACTTTTATTTTTCGTATTCATTGTCCATGCTGTCCTTTGTAAATTTTAGCTAGTGCCAAAAAATATGACCTGTATAGCCAACAACGCAATAAGTGGAAAATTACTGTTGGCTAAAATGTTGAACGGAGTGAAAACAGCCAACTGTTTTTTGTCCGTTTGAATGCCTTGTTATGCGACTTTTACACTACCACAAACCAAACAATTTATATAAATATTGACGACATAAAATACATATTTAAAAAATCACAGTATTGCGACACACTAAACTGTGAGTTTTGAGCCACTAATGAAAAGTGAATTTATCACTTACCTACTTTTTTGGCGAAAAACTATTTAACCAAAAAACTTAAATAGATTTAATTACGCGTAAATAACCAAGGTAAAGAAAAGGCAACTACCACAATTACATCTAATCGAATTCGCAATGCCGCATAACGCCACGTTAAGCGGCAAATAATAGCTGGCTAAAATGTGTGGGGCACGAAGCTAGCCAACTGTTTAGCGTCCGTTTGAGTAACTTGTTATACCCAATTATCACGATTTTTTGAACAGCCAATACAGCCCTTGGATTGCAGTGGTTGGAAACGCTGTTTCATGGTTTGCACCCTCAACTGTCAAGAGCCTAACTTTTACATTTGGAAATTGTTCCCCAGATAGCCTTGACGCAAGCTTATTTGCACCATTGACCATATCATGTTGCGGGGAATCGAGCTCAATAGTTTCCCTAGCACCGACAGCAATAAATATATTGTGTGTGTTTAGATTGGGCTTTGACTTAAGTGTAAGAATATCACTGTTATTAAACCAAACCGACGGACTACTTAAAATATAGTTATTAAACATATCTGGTTTAGTTAAAAAGATATAAGCACCAAATAAGCCACCCAGAGAATTACCTACATAAGTACGTGAATTATTTACCCTGTAGTGAGATTTGATAAATGGGAAGATTGAATCTTCTATGAAAGTAGCATGTTCAAGGGCCTTTCCAGTTTGAAGTTTCCAACTAGTGTCTTTCTTGTGCGTATAATCACGAACGCGGCTTGAAGGTCCTTTAGAACCTTTTGAATATGAAATCCCAACAATTATCGCTTCCTGCATTTTACCTGAATTCATTGGGAAACGAGTGGCACCAGAAACGATTTGAAAACTGTACCAAGCATCCGTTAAATAAATGACAGGATATGATTTTTCATTATTCCGCTTATATGAAGCGGGTAGCTTTATGAATATGGGGTAAACCCTATCGGAAATAGAATCTTTAATCTCGATTACACTACTTCTAGGTATTTCGAAAGAACTTATATTTTGTGCTTTAACTAATTGAGTGAAACTAATTAAAATGAATATTAATGGTAAAAATTTCACCTAAACTCCGTTTTGCGTATAACGCCCAAATAACAGGCTAAGTAATGGTTGGCTAAAATTGTGAAACGAAGCGGAACCTAACCAACTGTTAAAAGTCCTGCTTGAATGGCTTGTTATACGTTTTTTAGCTCTATAGTTTCAAATTGCACAGGTAAACCTGAACCGTCATCAAAACTACAACTTGCTTTAAAAGCACCTATCGCAATTTCTTCTGATGATTGTTCTTAATCATACGCATTATGCAACGCACCTAAAGCATACCAGAGCCCAAGACTTATTGTATTCATCAACGCCACGATAACTATCAAATTCAAAAATACCATTCGGTGTTAAAATTAAGCCATCAATTTGTGATGATTCGATTGGTTGATCATCATTTTCGCTAGTTTCTATAAAATATTCATCTTTCAATATTTGATGGATTTTAATGAGTGATTTGAAAATTGAATGCTTAACTGTAAATTCTAAATCTTTGATTCATCAGCAATAGTTGCATATCCATTTTTTTAACAACTACCAATGTACTCATAAACATCCCTAAACGTATAACGCCCCACTAAGAGGCAAATAATAGTTGGCTAAAGGAAGCGACGAAGGAGCAAATAGCCAGCTATTATTTGTCCTGCTTGAATGCCTTGTTATATTTGCCGAATTCATATACTAAGTGCGACACCCAAGTTAATAAAAACGATGAACTGCGATATCCTTAGTTTTTTGCTCCCGCCAAGAAGTAAAACACTATGAAATACAAGCAGCTCACCGAGGGTGA
>NZ_JACGUT010000071.1 GCF_014076845.1 Colwellia sp. MB3u-41 | reverse complement strand
CTTAATAGGCGCCTAGCAATGTCCTACTCTCACATGGGAACTCCCACACTACCATCGGCGCTACTGCGTTTCACTTCTGAGTTCGGAATGGGATCAGGTGGTGCCACAGTGCTATTGTCGCTAGACAAAAACTTTTGCTTAAATTAATAAGCCAATCTTGAAAGCTGTTGCTCAACAGAGCAATAAATATAAAAGCGTTTTCTTATTCAATGCATTACAGTGCGTGATTTATTCTGTCAGTCTCTACAAACACTTCGCAGTAAAACTACTTGGGTGTTGTATGGTTAAGCCTCACGGGTAATTAGTATCAGTTAGCTCAAGACCTCGCAGTCCTTACACACCTGACCTATCAACGTTGTAGTCTCCAACGACCCTTTAGGGAGCTTAAAGCTCCAGTGAGAACTCATCTCAAAGCCTGCTTCCCGCTTAGATGCTTTCAGCGGTTATCAGTTCCGAACGTAGCTACCGGGCAATGCTATTGGCATAACAACCCGAACACCAGCGGTTCGTCCACTCCGGTCCTCTCGTACTAGGAGCAGCCCTCTTCAATTCTCAAACGCCCACGGCAGATAGGGACCGAACTGTCTCACGACGTTCTAAACCCAGCTCGCGTACCACTTTAAATGGCGAACAGCCATACCCTTGGGACCGACTTCAGCCCCAGGATGTGATGAGCCGACATCGAGGTGCCAAACACCGCCGTCGATATGAACTCTTGGGCGGTATCAGCCTGTTATCCCCGGAGTACCTTTTATCCGTTGAGCGATGGCCCTTCCATACAGAACCACCGGATCACTATGACCTACTTTCGTACCTGCTCGACGTGTCTGTCTCGCAGTTAAGCTGGCTTATGCCATTGCACTAACCGTATGATGTCCGACCATACTTAGCCAACCTTCGTGCTCCTCCGTTACTCTTTAGGAGGAGACCGCCCCAGTCAAACTACCCACCAGACAGTGTCCCCAGGCCCGATAAGGGCCCTAGGTTAGAACATCACGCATACAAGGGTGGTATTTCAAGGTAGACTCCACCACATCTAGCGACATGGTTTCATAGTCTCCCACCTATCCTACACATGTAGGAGCAATGTTCACTGTCAAGCTATAGTAAAGGTTCACGGGGTCTTTCCGTCTAGCCGCGGGTATACGGCATCTTAACCGCAAATTCAATTTCACTGAGTCTCGGGTGGAGACAGTGTGGCCATGATTACGCCATTCGTGCAGGTCGGAACTTACCCGACAAGGAATTTCGCTACCTTAGGACCGTTATAGTTACGGCCGCCGTTTACCGGGGCTTCGATCATCAGCTTCGCTTACGCTAACCGAATCAATTAACCTTCCGGCACCGGGCAGGCGTCACACCGTATACGTCATCTTTCGATTTTGCACAGTGCTGTGTTTTTAATAAACAGTTCCAGCCACCTGGTTACTTCGACTACTCTTAGCTTACACCGCAAGGGTTTAACCGAGAGTAGCGTACCTTCTCCCGAAGTTACGGTACTATTTTGCCTAGTTCCTTCACCCGAGTTCTCTCAAGCGCCTTAGTATTCTCTACCTAACCACCTGTGTCGGTTTGGGGTACGGTTCCTATATATCTGAAGCTTAGAAGCTTTTCCTGGAAGCATGGCATCAATGACTTCAACTCCGTAGAATCTCGTCTCGTATCTCAGTGTTGAATGAAAACCCGGATTTACCTAAGTTAACCACCTACGTACTTTCACACGGACTACCAACGCCGTGCTCATTTAGCCTACTCCGTCCCTCCTTCGCAATATATAGAAGTACAGAAATATTAATCTGTTTCCCATCGACTACGCGTTTCCGCCTCGCCTTAGGGGCCGACTTACCCTGCCCTGATTAACATGGGACAGGAAACCTTGGTCTTTCGGCGGGGGAGTTTTTCACTCCCCTTATCGTTACTCATGTCAGCATTCGCACTTCTGATACCTCCAGCAAGCTTTACAACTCACCTTCAACGGCTTACAGAACGCTCCCCTACCACTCATAATAAATTATGAATCCGCAGCTTCGGTGACTAGTTTAGCCCCGTTACATCTTCCGCGCAGACCGACTCGACTAGTGAGCTATTACGCTTTCTTTAAAGGATGGCTGCTTCTAAGCCAACCTCCTAGCTGTCTATGCCTTTCCACATCGTTTCCCACTTAACTAGTACTTTGGGACCTTAGCTGGCGGTCTGGGTTGTTTCCCTCTTCACAACGGACGTTAGCACCCGCAGTGTGTCTCCCGCATATCACTCATTGGTATTCGGAGTTTGCAAAGGGTTGGTAAGTCGGGATGACCCCCTAGCCTTAACAGTGCTCTACCCCCAATGGTGTTCGTGCGAGGCTCTACCTAAATAGATTTCGGGGAGAACCAGCTATCTCCCGGCTTGATTAGCCTTTCACTCCGACCCACAAGTCATCACCGCATTTTTCAACATACGTGTGTTCGGTCCTCCAGTTGATGTTACTCAACCTTCAACCTGCCCATGGGTAGATCGCCGGGTTTCGGGTCTATACCCTGCAACTAAACGCGCAGTTAACACTCGCTTTCGCTACGGCTCCCCTAATCGGTTAACCTTGCTACAGAATATAAGTCGCTGACCCATTATACAAAAGGTACGCAGTCACCGGACTAAATCCGGCTTCCACTGCTTGTACGTATGCGGTTTCAGGTTCTATTTCACTCCCCTCACAGGGGTTCTTTTCGCCTTTCCCTCACGGTACTGGTTCACTATCGGTCAGTTAGTAGTATTTAGCCTTGGAGGATGGTCCCCCCATATTCAGACAAAGTTTCACGTGCTCCGTCCTACTCGATTTCACTTAAAGGTTGCTTTTGTGTACGGGACTATCACCCTGTATCGTTGTACTTTCCAGTACATTCCACTAGCGCCCAATAAGCTTAAGGGCTGATTCGCGTTCGCTCGCCGCTACTAACGAAATCTCGGTTGATTTCTTTTCCTCAGGGTACTTAGATGTTTCAGTTCTCCTGGTTCGCTTCATTAAGCTATGTATTCACTTAATGATACTGACTTATGTCAGTGGGTTTCCCCATTCGGAAATCATTGGCTATTACGGTTTTTATCACCTTACCAATGCTTATCGCAGATTAACACGTCCTTCATCGCCTCTAACTGCCAAGGCATCCACCACATACGCTTAGTCACTTAACCATACAACCCTAAGTAGTCTTTCGACACGAAGTACACCTCGGAGACTAATCCAAGGTAATTGTAAAGTCTGACATTTTCACGCACAAATAAATGTGTCTTGAATAAGATGTTTACTCTGAGTAAGAGCAAACAAATGTTGATTAACAGCTTTCACTATTAATCGCTTTTGTAGATAGTTATAAAATGTGCAAATCACAGCGCGACACCGTTCATTGCTTTATAAATATCTTATTTATATCAGCTTTCCAGATTGTTAAAGAACTCATTCTTAACGCGCATTCGGTTAAAAACGTGGTTTAAAAAACCAAACTTAACGTGTTCATGAGAACAGTTTAAGTTTGGTCTTTTCTTTAATGAAGAA
>NZ_JACGUT010000070.1 GCF_014076845.1 Colwellia sp. MB3u-41 | reverse complement strand
CGTGGTATTACAATCAATACTTCTCACATCGAGTACGATACAGAAGCTCGTCACTACGCACACGTAGATTGTCCTGGTCACGCCGATTACATCAAAAACATGATCACTGGTGCTGCACAAATGGATGGCGCTATCTTAGTAGTTGCTGCTACAGATGGTCCTATGCCACAAACACGTGAGCACATCTTGTTATCACGTCAAGTTGGTGTTCCATATATCATCGTATTCATGAACAAATGTGATGTTGTAGATGATGAAGAATTATTAGAATTAGTTGAAATGGAAATTCGTGAGCTTCTTAGCGAATATGATTTCCCGGGTGATGACTTACCAGTAATTCAAGGTTCAGCTTTATGTGCCCTTCAAGGTGACGAAAAGTGGGAAGCTAAAATAATCGAACTTGCTGACCAACTTGATAACTACATTCCAGAGCCAGAGCGTGCAATCGACGGAGCATTCATCATGCCTATCGAAGATGTATTCTCAATTGCTGGTCGTGGTACCGTTGTTACTGGTCGTGTTGAACGTGGTATCATCAAAATTGGTGAAGAAGTAGAAGTTGTTGGTATCCGTGATACTCAAAAATCTACTTGTACGGGTGTTGAAATGTTCCGCAAGCTTCTTGACGAAGGTCGTGCTGGCGAGAACTGTGGTGTACTTTTACGTGGTCTTAAGCGTGAAGATGTAGAACGTGGCCAAGTGTTATGTAAGCCTGGTTCAATTTCACCTCATACAAAATTCGAATCAGAAGTATACGTGTTAAGTAAAGATGAAGGTGGTCGTCATACACCATTCTTTAAAGGATACCGTCCACAGTTTTACTTCCGTACAACAGATATCACAGGTGCTGTAGAGCTTCCTGAAGGTGTTGAAATGGTAATGCCTGGCGACAACTTGAAATTTGTTGTAGAGCTTATCAACCCAGTAGCGATGGACGAAGGTTTACGCTTCGCTATCCGTGAAGGTGGTCGTACAGTTGGTGCTGGTGTTGTATCTAAAATCATTGACTAGTTCCTGATTTTAGTTCTCACGAGAACT
>NZ_JACGUT010000069.1 GCF_014076845.1 Colwellia sp. MB3u-41 | reverse complement strand
AATTGTGCTTTAAGTCATTACAATAAATTAATTGAAGTATCGTTATTCAGAAAAAAAAAGCCTGCAAATATTTGCAGGCTTATCTTATGTGGCTCCTCAACCTGGACTTGAACCAGGGACAAACGCTCGTTTTATTTAAGCACAGTCCGTTGCTCTACCAACTGAGCTATTGAAAAATTGTGCTTTAAGTCATTACAATAAATTAATTGAAGTATCGTTATTCAGAAAAAAAAAGCCTGCAAATATTTGCAGGCTTATCTTATGTGGCTCCTCAACCTGGACTTGAAC
>NZ_JACGUT010000068.1 GCF_014076845.1 Colwellia sp. MB3u-41 | reverse complement strand
GTAACACGACAGAATTCATTGAGCAGATGTCTTGGTTTCGACTAAGCATCACAAACGATTTTTTAATTGAAGAGTTTGATCATGGCTCAGATTGAACGCTGGCGGCAGGCTTAACACATGCAAGTCGAGCGGTAACAGAGATAGCTTGCTATCTGCTGACGAGCGGCGGACGGGTGAGTAATGCTTGGGAATATGCCATATGGTGGGGGACAACAGTTGGAAACGACTGCTAATACCGCATAACGTCTACGGACCAAAGAGGGGGATTCTTCGGAACCTCTTGCCATTTGATTAGCCCAAGTGAGATTAGCTAGTTGGTGAGGTAATGGCTCACCAAGGCGACGATCTCTAGCTGGTTTGAGAGGATGATCAGCCACACTGGGACTGAGACACGGCCCAGACTCCTACGGGAGGCAGCAGTGGGGAATATTGCACAATGGGCGAAAGCCTGATGCAGCCATGCCGCGTGTGTGAAGAAGGCCTTCGGGTTGTAAAGCACTTTCAGTTGTGAGGAAAGGGGTGTAGTTAATAGCTGCATTCTATGACGTTAGCAACAGAAGAAGCACCGGCTAACTCCGTGCCAGCAGCCGCGGTAATACGGAGGGTGCGAGCGTTAATCGGAATTACTGGGCGTAAAGCGTGCGTAGGCGGTTTGTTAAGCAAGATGTGAAAGCCCAGGGCTCAACCTTGGAACTGCATTTTGAACTGGCAAACTAGAGTACTGTAGAGGGTGGTGGAATTTCCAGTGTAGCGGTGAAATGCGTAGAGATTGGAAGGAACATCAGTGGCGAAGGCGGCCACCTGGACAGATACTGACGCTGAGGCACGAAAGCGTGGGGAGCAAACAGGATTAGATACCCTGGTAGTCCACGCCGTAAACGATGTCAACTAGCTGTCTGTGGACTTGATCCGTGGGTAGCGGAGCTAACGCATTAAGTTGACCGCCTGGGGAGTACGGCCGCAAGGTTAAAACTCAAATGAATTGACGGGGGCCCGCACAAGCGGTGGAGCATGTGGTTTAATTCGATGCAACGCGAAGAACCTTACCATCCCTTGACATCCACAGAAGAGACTAGAGATAGACTTGTGCCTTCGGGAACTGTGAGACAGGTGCTGCATGGCTGTCGTCAGCTCGTGTTGTGAAATGTTGGGTTAAGTCCCGCAACGAGCGCAACCCCTATCCTTATTTGCCAGCGCGTTATGGCGGGAACTCTAAGGAGACTGCCGGTGATAAACCGGAGGAAGGTGGGGACGACGTCAAGTCATCATGGCCCTTACGGGATGGGCTACACACGTGCTACAATGGCAAGTACAGAGGGCAGCAATACCGCGAGGTGGAGCGAATCCCACAAAGCTTGTCGTAGTCCGGATTGGAGTCTGCAACTCGACTCCATGAAGTCGGAATCGCTAGTAATCGTAGATCAGAATGCTACGGTGAATACGTTCCCGGGCCTTGTACACACCGCCCGTCACACCATGGGAGTGGGATGCAAAAGAAGTGGCTAGTTTAACCTTCGGGAGGACGGTCACCACTTTGTGTTTCATGACTGGGGTGAAGTCGTAACAAGGTAACCCTAGGGGAACCTGGGGTTGGATCACCTCCTTATCTTGAAGTAAAAACAGTTTAATGGAAACCTCGGTTTCACGAGTGTCTACACAAATTACATGATAACAAATTAGAAGAA
>NZ_JACGUT010000067.1 GCF_014076845.1 Colwellia sp. MB3u-41 | reverse complement strand
TTAATTCTCTCACGAGAGGCAAGAAAAGACGTAAAACAGTTTAATAATGATGTCACACAGATTAAGTATTAATTATCTCTTAGGAGATTAATTAGTACGTTTTATGTAGTTACTGCTTCTCTTTTAAGAGTTGTTGGTAACACGACAGAATTCATTGAGCAGATGTCTTGGTTTCGACTAAGCATCACAAACGATTTTTTAATTGAAGAGTTTGATCATGGCTCAGATTGAACGCTGGCGGCAGGCTTAACACATGCAAGT
>NZ_JACGUT010000066.1 GCF_014076845.1 Colwellia sp. MB3u-41 | reverse complement strand
ATCAGCTTTCCAGATTGTTAAAGAACTCATTCTTAACGCGCATTCGGTTAAAAACGTGGTTTAAAAAACCAAACTTAACGTGTTCATGAGAACAGTTTAAGTTTGGTCTTTTCTTTAATGAAGAAGTTAATCAATTCACAGCGTGAATTGGTAGGTCTGGGCAGACTTGAACTGCCGACCTCACCCTTATCAGGGGTGCGCTCTAACCAGCTGAGCTACAGACCTATCTTATTAGCAAGCCCAAGGGCTTTCTTCTTCTAATTTGTTATCATGTAATTTGTGTAGACACTCGTGAAACCGAGGTTTCCATTAAACTGTTTTTACTTCAAGATAAGGAGGTGATCCAACCCCAGGTTCCCCTAGGGTTACCTTGTTAC
>NZ_JACGUT010000065.1 GCF_014076845.1 Colwellia sp. MB3u-41 | reverse complement strand
TCGCCCGTTTTGGTAAACAACGGAAATTCATAGTTAGCCGACTCTTCACCTTGCAGGGCTTTATCCAATATCCCTTTAACCGAGGCCTTGTAATCATCGGTGATAAACCCGGCCACCAGATCTTTGCCCATGACATCAATCTTAGCAAAGCCAGTGAGCTGCTCGGCGCGCTGGTTCCATTCGTTCACCAGACCCGCGGCATCAATCCCAAAAATAGGGGCATTGGCCGTATCGATTAACTGGGTTAAATCATGGGCGACACTTTCTTGCTCCTTACG
>NZ_JACGUT010000064.1 GCF_014076845.1 Colwellia sp. MB3u-41 | reverse complement strand
TTCTTTAACAATTAGTTATCATGCAATTTGTGTGGACACTCACATTACATTGATTTTACATAGTCGGTTCTTAATTCTCTCACGAGAGGCAAGGAAAGACGTAAAACAGTTTAATAATGATGTCACACAGATTAAGTATTAATCATTAATTTGATTAGTACGTTTTATGTAGTTATTAGCTTCGGCTAGTAACACGACAGAATTCATTGAGCAGATGTCTTGGTTTCGACTAAGCATCACAAACGATTTTTTAATTGAAGAGTTTGATCATGGCTCAGATTGAACGCTGGCGGCAGGCTTAACACATGCAAGT
>NZ_JACGUT010000063.1 GCF_014076845.1 Colwellia sp. MB3u-41 | reverse complement strand
AAAGAAGCGGGCGGTGCAGACATTCGTTGTTTAGTGATTGGTGGCAAAGTGGTGGCAGCGATGAAACGCCAAGGCGCAGAAGGTGAATTTCGCTCTAACTTACACCGTGGTGGCTCTGCTGAAGTGGTTAAGTTATCGAAAGCGGAGCGAGAAACCGCCGTGAGTGCTGCAAAAGCGATGGGGTTAAACATGTGTGGTGTTGATTTATTGCGCTCGCAAAATGGCCCTATGGTGATGGAAGTTAATTCATCGCCTGGTTTAGAAGGCATTGAAAAGGCGACAGGTAAAAATGTAGCTGGCATGGTGTTTGAGTTTTTAGAAAAACATGCCAAACCAAACAGCACAAAAACACGTGGTAACGGTTAATTAAAGAGAATTTCATGGACATATTACGTATTGGCGAGTTCGACATCTTACCCGGTGAGCAGCGTAAAATAGACTTACCGGTCGCTAAATTATATACCGATGCCGATGTTTCATTACCGGTTCATATCATTCGCGCTAAAAAGCCAGGACCGACTATTTTTATTAGCGCGGCGGTACATGGCGACGAATTAAACGGCATAGAAATCATTCGCCGTTTAATTCATGAAAATAAACTGAAAATCACCCGAGGTACACTGATTGCTGTGCCGATGGTTAATGTGTATGGCGTGGTGAATCAAAGCCGTTATATGCCTGACCGCCGTGATTTAAACCGTTGTTTTCCAGGCTCGGCTAAAGGCTCTTTAGCAGGACGTGTTGCGCATATTTTTCTTAATGAAATTGTCAAGCATTGTG
Organism: Colwellia sp. MB3u-41; assembly: GCF_014076845.1. GTDB lineage: Bacteria > Pseudomonadota > Gammaproteobacteria > Enterobacterales > Alteromonadaceae > Colwellia_A. The sequence goes on along the minus strand of NZ_JACGUT010000063.1, from coordinate 1,086 downwards.
ATTATGGTATTGATTTACACACGGGGGCAATTCACCGCTCAAACCTCCCGCAAATTAGAGCAGATATGTCTGATACCGACACAAAAGCGTTAGCGGAAGTGTTTGGTGTGCCGGTGGTGTTGAATTCCACTTTGGTGGATGGCTCGTTAAGAGAATCTGCGGTTAAAAACAACACGAAAATATTATTGTATGAGGCGGGTGAAGCACTGCGTTTTGATGAGTTTTCAATTCGAGCGGGCATGAAAGGTATTTTAAATGTCTTACAGCATTTAGGCATGATTAGAAAAGTTGCCCGTAGCAAGAAGAAAAAACTGGTGCCCTTTATTGCCAATGGCAGTCAATGGATACGGGCAAATGCGAGCGGTATTGTCCATAATATTGTGAACTTGGGTGACCAAATAACGAAAGGGCAAGTGATGGCGGAAATCGGTAGCCCTTATGGGGCGATATTTGATTCGGTGAAAGCGACACGCTCAGGTATTTTGATTGGTAAACAAAATATCCCCTTAGTACAAGAGGGTGAAGCGATGTTTCATGTGGCATATTTCAGCGAAGACGACGAAGAAATTGCTGAGCATATCGAAAATGTACAAGAGCAATTTTTACCTGAAAACGACGAGAGTTAGGAGCGTGTATGAAAAAGGGGAGTAAAGTCATTATTGGGCGTTTAGAGTCAATCGGTTTACCTGAGTTGGCGATTGACGATTTACAAGTACGGGTAGATACGGGGGCAAAAACCTCTTCATTACATGTAGATAATATCAAGAAATCAATTATTGATGGTGTGCATAGTGTCATCTTTGACCTTCACCCTGATGTGCATAACGTTGATACTATGATGCAATGTACTGCCCCGATTAGTGATATGCGTAAAGTTAAATCGTCTAACGGCACGTCTGAGGAGCGTTATGTTATTGAAACGCCTATTGTATTAGGTGAAGAAAATTGGTTAATTGAAATAACGTTAACGGATCGCTCTGATATGAGTTATTTAATGTTGTTAGGGCGTGAAGCACTTGGTAAGCGGTTTCTTGTTGACCCTTCTAAAGTGTTTTTAGGGTCAAAATAAAAGTTGGCTAACTTAAG
>NZ_JACGUT010000062.1 GCF_014076845.1 Colwellia sp. MB3u-41 | reverse complement strand
AAAAGAGAAGCAGTAACTACATAAAACGTACTAATTAATCTCCTAAGAGATAATTAATACTTAATCTGTGTGACATCATTATTAAACTGTTTTACGTCTTTTCTTGCCTCTCGTGAGAGAATTAAGAACCGACTATGTAAAATCAATGTAATGTGAGTGTCCACACAAATTGCATGATAACTAATTGTTAAAGAAAAACTCATTTACTCAAAGTAAAGAGTTAGATA
>NZ_JACGUT010000061.1 GCF_014076845.1 Colwellia sp. MB3u-41 | reverse complement strand
GGGGCATTGGCCGTATCGATTAACTGGGTTAAATCATGGGCGACACTTTCTTGCTCCTTACGGATCTTATTGAGCTCGGTGATATCTTGTCCAACCCCCACAACCCCCACAATACGACCTGCCGCATCCCGGCGTGAAGAGGAGTTCAACAGCACATCCACCCGGTCGCCCGTTTTGGTAAACAACGGGAATTCATAGTTAGCCGACTCTTCACCTTGCAGAGCCTTATCTAGTACCTCTTTAACCGAGGCCTTGTAATCATCGGTGATAAACCCGGCCACCAGATCTTTTCCCATGACATCAATCTTAGCAAAGCCGGTGAGCTGCTCGGCGCGCTGGTTCCATTCGTTCACCAGACCCGCGGCATCAATCCCAAAAATAGGGGCATTGGCCGTATCGATTAACTGGGTTAAATCATGGGCGACACTTTCTTGCTCCTTACG
>NZ_JACGUT010000060.1 GCF_014076845.1 Colwellia sp. MB3u-41 | reverse complement strand
AGAAAATGATGCTTCCAAGGTGCCGCAGTGGACTTTAGTTCTGAACACTGGGTGTTTTCTAGTATTGCGCGGAGGTATTCGGTTTTGACTAAAAAAATAAGCTTATGAATAAGCCAAACAATAATGTCATAAATTATTGTAGAGAAAAAGATGCTTCCAAGGTGCCGCAGTCGACTTTAGTTCTGAACACTGGGTGTTTTCTAGTATTGCGCGGAGGTATTCGGTTTTGACTAAACAAATAAGCTTATGAATAAGCCAAACAATAATGTCATAAATTATTGTAAAGAAAATGATGCT
>NZ_JACGUT010000059.1 GCF_014076845.1 Colwellia sp. MB3u-41 | reverse complement strand
GTAACAAGGTAACCCTAGGGGAACCTGGGGTTGGATCACCTCCTTATCTTGAAGTAAAAACAGTTTAATGGAAACCTCGGTTTCACGAGTGTCTACACAAATTACATGATAACAAATTAGAAGAATCCCGATGGGGCTATAGCTCAGCTGGGAGAGCGCCTGCCTTGCACGCAGGAGGTCTGCAGTTCGATCCTGCATAGCTCCACCACCTCGATTCTTCATTAAAGAAAAGACCAAACTTAAACTGTTCTCATGAACACGTTAAGTTTGGTTTTTTAAACCACGTTTTTAACCGAATGCGCGTTAAGAATGAGTTCTTTAACAATCTGGAAAGCTGAT
>NZ_JACGUT010000058.1 GCF_014076845.1 Colwellia sp. MB3u-41 | reverse complement strand
TTCAAAACTTCAAAACTTCAAAACTTCAAAACTTCAAAACTTCAAAACTAATTTTCTTACGTTATTTTGTTCAATAAATTCCGTTATCTTCTACACTTAAGCCCTATTTCTTAATATATAAGTCTTTATTAGTAAAAAAACAGTGGTATGACCAGTTGTTTTTCTGTTATATTCGAAAGAAGTTAAATAAATAGTTTAAAAAGCATTGGAGAGATACATGCTCAGTTATAAAGCACCGCTCACAGACATGAAATTTTTATTTGAAGATGTCTTTAATTATTATGACCACTATAAGCAGTATCCAGAATTTGAAGAAGCGACACCTGACTTGGTTGATGCGATATTCCAAGAGTGTGCAAAATTCTGTGAAAATGAATTGTTACCTATTAATCAAAGTGGCGACAAAGAAGGTTGTACTTTTGATAATGGTAAAGTAACGACACCTAAAGGCTTTAAAGAAGCTTATAAGAAATATGTTGAAGGTGGATGGCAGAGTTTGTCTCATCCCATTGAACATGGCGGACAAGGCCTTCCTGCTTCTTTAGGCATGGTAAAATCAGAGATGATGGGCACGGCAAACTGGTCGTGGGCTATGTATCCTGGTTTAAGCCATGGTGCAATGGATACCGTGCAACTTCATGGTACAAAACAACAGAAAGAAATATATTTAACTAAACTTACCGAAGGTACTTGGACAGGCACTATGTGTTTAACTGAACCACAATGTGGTACAGATTTAGGCCAAGTAAAAACCAAAGCTGAGCCAAACGATGATGGTACGTTTAACATCACTGGCACCAAAATATTTATTTCAGCGGGTGAACACGACTTAACTGAAAATATAGTTCATATTGTTTTAGCAAGATTACCTAATGCACCAAAAGGTACTCGTGGTATCTCATTGTTTATCGTACCTAAAATGCAGGTTGATGAGCAGGGTAATGTTGGTGAAAGTAATAATGTTGTTTGTGGGTCAATTGAAGAAAAAATGGGTATTAAAGGTTCAGCTACTGCTGTCTTAAACTTTGATAACGCCAAAGGTGTTCTCATAGGTGAAGAAAATAAAGGTTTATTATGTATGTTTACCTTTATGAATACAGCACGTGTTGGTACAGCGTTACAAGGTATTTGTGCCGCTGAACTTGCGTACCAAAATTCTTTGATTTACGCAAAAGAACGTTTGTCTATGCGTTCATTAACCGGTACTAAGAACCCTGAACTAGTTGCTGACCCTATTATTGTTCACCCTGATGTTCGTAAAATGCTGATGACGCAAAAAGCGATCACTGAAGGTGGCCGTGCAATGATTTATTATACGGCGAAATTGGTTGATGACATTCAAATGTTAAAAGATGATAAGCAACGCCGAAAAGCAGATAATCGCTTAGGTTTTATTACGCCAATTTTAAAAGCATTTTTAACAGAATTAGGTTCTGAAAGTGCTAATCATGGTTTACAAATATTTGGCGGTCATGGCTTCATTAAAGAGTGGGGCATGGAGCAAATTGTTCGTGATACACGTATTTCTACTTTATATGAAGGAACAACGGGTATTCAGGCGCTTGATTTACTTGGTCGTAAAATATTATTGAACCGTGGTAAGTATTTAAAACATTTTACTATGGAAATTCTAAGCTTTTGTAAAGACAAGAGTATGATTTCGAGTAATCCTCATAAGCGTCAAATGAATAAGTTTATTTGGCCATTGAGTAAAGCGGTGGCTAGCTGGCAGAAAAACACCGTAAGTTTAGCCATTAAGGCAAAGAAAAACCGTGATGTGATAGGCTCTGCATCGGTTGATTATTTAATGTTTTCTGGTTACGTTGTAATGGCATACTTCTGGGCTCAAATGGCGCAAGCGGCTTATGAAAAGCTCGCTACAGATGTTGAAAATAGAGACTTCTACCGTGCAAAAATTAAAACGGCAGAGTTTTACTTTGAGCGTATGTTACCAAGAACTAAATCGTTATCTGTAACAATGATGGCTGATCCTAAAACGTTAATGCAATTAGATGAAGAGTTATTATCGTTTTTGTAAAACTTAGCTTTTGATCATATAGTCAATAAAAAACCTTTTACAGTATTCTGTAAAAGGTTTTTATCTTTTGGATGAAATATAAATATCTCCTAGGCTAGCAATAAAAATTTATCAATTTTTTGGCAACATCATTCTCCGAGGAAATATTAAGATGGATCTTTATCGGATAAAACGCAAAAATTTAAGTTTCCATTGGGAATAAGGGGCAAAACGTACTGGTAAATCTTTTAGAAACGGTCTTTTTAGCACCGATTTTAAATGACTAAAGTTATCAAACCCTGCTTTACCACTGTATTGTCCTATGCCGCTAGGGCCAGTACCACCAAAGGGTAAGTCAGGTACTGCATTGAACATAATAACATCATTAATACACTGACTACCTGAACTTATTTCATTTATCCATTGCGCTATTTGAACATTGTTACGGCTGAAAATATAAGCAGAAAGTGGTTTTTCTCTTTGTTTAACAAATGATTTTGCTTCATCAAAATCTGCAATAGTGACGATAGGTAAAATAGCGCCAAATATCTCTTCTGTCATTAAAGGACTATCTAAAGAGGGGTTAATAATGATAGTTGGTGCAATATAGCAACTTTCAATGTCGCTTTCACCACCCGCAATTACTTCGCCATCAGTGAAGTAAGAAGCAATACGCTGGCAATGACGTTGATTAATAATGCGGCCATAACTTTTGCTGGTTTTAGGGTTTTCACCAAACATTGATATTATTTGTTCTTTTAAGGCAAGTGTTAACGGTTCAAGCAGACTTTCTTTTACTAATAAATAATCAGGAGCAATACAGGTTTGTCCTGCATTCATCCATTTACCCCAAGCTATGCGCTGTGCTGTTATTTTTAAATCGGCACTTTCGTCGACATAAACGGGGCTTTTTCCGCCAAGCTCTAATGTTACAGGGGTTAAGTTTTTTGCTGCTGCGGCCATCACAATACGAGCCACTTGACCATTACCGGTATACATAATGTGATCGAAAGGTAAGGTGAGTAGCTCGGTTGTTTCTGTTACCCCTCCTTCAACCACACTGACTGCTTTATTGTCCAAATATTGAGGAACGAGCTTGCTGATAAGTGCGGACATCGCAGGAGCAAGTTCTGATGGTTTGAGCACGGCACAATTACCAGCAGCAATAACGGCAATTAAAGGAGCAAGTACTAATTGAAGTGGATAATTCCATGCGCCAATAATTAATACTGTACCTTGTGGCTCTGGTTTAATAAAAGACTTGCCAGGTTGTGTAACTATAGGAGTACTAACACGTGTGGGCTTTGCCCAACTATTGAGGTGCTTGCAGACATGATCAACATCACTCGTTACATACGATATTTCAGTGATCCATGCTTCGAGTGTTGGTTTTGCCAGATCCTCTTGCAACGCTTTTAATAGTTCGTCTTCATTTTCAATAACAAGTTTTTTTATTGCTTGTAATTGTTGTTTACGCCATGAAATATCCCGAGTGATATTTGTATCAAAATACTGATGATGTTTCGTGATAATTGCATTGTAAGCCATGGGTAACCTTAATGTTGATAATGGGTCTTATAGTTTTATTGGTACGACCAGATAAAACTAATTTACATCAATATCTACCTTTGTACAAAGCTAATCAAAGAGTTTCTCGCTAAGTGAAAAATTGCTTAGCCTTTCAAGTTCATTATATTGCCAATAACCCGGGTTACCGTCGCATGAATGTTTTGAAATGCTAATGTTTCCGATGGTATGGCGACGTTGCGATATTGAAGCTGTGTGAAGACCGTTAGCATAATATCAGCATCAATTTGAGCATCGCGCACATTAAAAAATTCACATAAACGAATAAATTGTGCGAGTAATGTTTCTCGATGCATTTCAGCTAAGGCATGTAATTGTGGGCTAACTTGGACTTCAGAGAATAGTAATTGTTGTACGGTAAGTTCTACGGGAGAGTTAATAATACTTTTTACTAATTGTTGAGTGATCATCTCTGAAAGTTTTTCACGTAAATTTTCTTTTTCACTTAATTTACGTAAAGTTGTTTTATTTATACCCGATAATAAATCAATAGCGGGCTGCCAAGCTAAACTTGTTTTCGCTGTTATTTGTGAAGAACACAGTGTAAATGCTTGATGAACTAATTCTTGTATATCTTTAAAATAATAGGTTGTAAGTGAGAGTTGAATATTTGCATTGTTAGCAATAGCACGATGTGTAGTGCCTTTTATGCCATTTTTTGCTAACACTTCAGTTGCTGATTGTAATATTAGTAAACGAGTTTGCTCACCTTTACTCCGTCGTTTTACTGTGGGGCTTTCCTTAGTCAAAAACATATTATTTAAGTCGTATAATTCTAATTAACATAAATTTAACTTATTTTTAGGGAAAATTCAATCTACTAACGAAGAATATCGTAATATGGGTGTTATCAATAGGGAGAATAAAAGTAAAAAATAAATAGTAGGGGGTATTAATAAAAAAGGCCCAATAGAAAATTGGGCTCATTTATACGGTATAAAAATAATGATTACCTACATTTAGGCCATTATGGTCACATCAAGGTTAACCCCTGATCATAACTTAAAGACTCAATGTCTTTGCTCTAAGCTCTTTTGAATCAAAATCATCAACATCAATAGCTGCTTTTCTACCTAATTCAGCTTTGCATAATAACGCTGCTTCTACTTTATTAATTGCATTAGCGTCTAAGCCTTTTTGGGCAACTTCATTAAGTTTGTAAAAAGGTAGATCAACGCCTATAGCCTGACAAACCTTTTTAAAGACAGGCTCACACGCAATAATGTCTTCTAACGTTTGCTCAAGCTGCCCTAAAACATTTTCTGGTTCTCGAGTTAAATATTGACCTTGTCCTAAACGCTCACGCGCTTTACAGGGGGTTTGTAATATTTGTGCAACTTTGTGGTCGGTTATATCAGAGGGTTTATTTAACCAAGTCCCTATTGGGAAAATCATCGCTCTAAGGAAAGTAGCGACTATTTTACTGGGGAAATTACTGATTAACGCATCAATAGCTTGTTGTGTTTCATATAAGCTATCTTCAACAGCCCATTGTAGTAAAGGTAAGTCTTCTTGCTGACGGCCTTCGTCGTTATAACGCTTTAAGCTTGCTGACGACAAGTATAAATGGCTGAGAACATCACCTAAACGTGCTGAAATTCTTTCTTTTCGTTTTAAGTCTCCACCTAATGTCAGCATTGAGATGTCTGATAACATCGCTAAGTTACTACTAAAGCGAGTAAGGAGTTGATAGTAACGAGAAGTTTGATCACTAAAAGGTGTTCTCAGTAACCGTGCACCCGTGATTGAAAACCATATACTGCGGACCACATTGCTAATGGCGAAGCCGATATGGCCAAATAAGGCATGATCAAATTCTTTTAGTGCTATTTCATCATCTGTTTGATTTGCTGCTTCTAATTCAGCTAATACGTAAGGGTGACAACGGATAGCTCCTTGGCCATAAATAATTAAGCTACGTGTTAAAATATTTGCACCTTCAACGGTTATTGCAATTGGCGCACCTTGATAACCGCGAGCAAGATAATTGCCTTCACCCATGCAAATACCTTTACCCCCATGAATGTCCATTGCATCATTAACACAAACGCGCATTTTTTCTGTTAAATGGTATTTGGCGATTGCAGAGATAACAGAAGGCTTCTCACCTAAATCGATCGCCCCCGTAGACATGGTTGTTACTGCATCCATTAAATAAGCATTACCACCAATTCGAGCAAGGGGTTCTTCAATGCCCTCCATTTTACCAATCGGTAATTTAAATTGACGACGAATGCGACTGTAAGCACCTGTAGCAAGTGCTATTGACTTGATCCCGCCTGCACTATTAGACGGTAATGTAATAGCACGACCAACAGATAAGCACTCCATCAACATACGCCAGCCTTGACCTGCCATTTCAGCGCCACCGATAATAAAGTCAAGTGGGACAAAGACACCGTTACCTTGAGTAGGACCATTTTGAAAAGGGATATTTAATGGGAAATGTCGACGACCACAAATAATACCGTCAAGGTCTGTCGGGATCAATGCACAAGTAATACCTAAGTCGACCGTATCGCCAAGTAAATTACCAGGGTCTTTAAGCTTAAAAGCTAAGCCAAGTACCGTAGCAATAGGAGCTAACGTTATATAGCGTTTGTCCCAAGTTAATCTCATACCAAGTACTTCTTTACCTTCAAACTCACCGTGACAGACAATACCTTCATCTGGTATTGCACCAGCATCTGAACCTGCTTCTGGACTTGTCAGTGCAAAACAAGGAATTTCATCACCAACCGCTAAACGAGGAAGGTAGTAGTCTTGTTGTTCTTTTGTTCCGTATAGTTGCAATAATTCACCAGGGCCTAAAGAGTTAGGTACCCCAACAGTACTTGCTAAAACGGCACTGACACCTGATAGTTTTTGTAAAACTCGAGATTGTGCATAGGCACAGAATTCTAAACCACCATATTTCTTTTTGATAATCATCGCAAAGAACTTATTATCTTTTAAAAACTGCCAAACTTCAGGTGATAAATCAGCATCTACATGGGTAGTTTGCCAATCATTAGTCATTTTACAAATTTCTTCTACCGGACCATTTAAAAAACTTTGCTCTTCAACACTTAACCGTGGTGTTTCATAATTATGAAGTTTTTTCCAATCAGGATTGCCACGAAACAGTTCGGCCTCAAACCAAGTGGTACCAGCATCTATGGCTTCTTGCTCCGTTTTAGACATTTGCGGCATAATAGATCTAAACATTTTGAGCAGAGGCTGACTAATATACTGCTTTCTAAAGTCAGAGATATTGAGGGGAAGGGCAATAAGTGCAAATATTATCCAACTGAAAAATGACAGTGCGTCAAATATAGTGCCAAGCGCCATTAATGCTGCAAAACTTAAAGTAAACGTTGAGAGCGCAGCACGGGTGTATGCCATAAAACCCGTTAAGATAATGGCATAAATGAACCAAGTAAATTGTTCCATTAATTTTCCTTTTTTGAAATAAAAACCTCACGATAAAAATAAAGAGGTCTGACCATTATTTTAGCTTAAATCTATGTTCGATAAATTACAAATATATTTATCGTTGTTCCCTTATTTATAGGATAATAACCGCAATTATCTATTCGGAAATTAATTTATGTGTGAACTATTGGCCATGAGTGCGAACGTACCCACTGATATTTGTTTTAGCTTTAGCGGGTTAATGCAGCGTGGTGGTAACACAGGGCCCCATAAAGATGGCTGGGGAATTACTTTCTATGAAGGGAAAGGTTGCCGTAGTTTTAAAGATCCATTACCAAGTGCGCAATCGCCTATTGCTCAATTAGTAACAAACTACCCGATAAAAAGTGAAGCGGTTATTTGTCATATTCGTCAAGCTAACTCAGGGGGGATTTCCTTGGAGAATACGCATCCATTTACTCGTCAAATGTGGGGGAAACATTGGACTTATGCGCATAATGGCCAGTTAAAAAATGTTAAAGAGGAACTTCCTGTTAAGTTGCATATCCCTGTTGGCGCAACTGACAGCGAACACGCTTTTTGTTGGATTTTAGATCAACTTCATTTCAAATTTGCTGTTCAAGAACCACCTGCAGTGGAATTGTTTCAGTATATTGCTCAGCTAAGTGTGAGAATAAATATACTGGGTGTTTTTAATGTCAATATTACGAATGGCGAGTATCTATTTGCTTATTGTGCCAATCACTTACATTGGATAACTCGAAGAGCTCCTTTTGGTAAAGCGAGCTTAATTGATGCAGAAGTGGTCATTAATTTCACAGAAGAAACTACAGAAAGTGATGTTGTCAGTGTTATTGCTACGCAACCATTAACCAATAATGAAACATGGCACAAGATGACAAAAGGTCAATGGCATTTATTTTGTTTAGGTGAGTCTATTGCTTCAGGACAAGAGCTATTGAGTACTGAAGTTAATGCACTTCAAGGGAAGTAAGTTGTGCATCAAATTGTTCAACATCAGATTTTATTTGTTGTATTTTAACCAGCAAGTAATTTAGTTCTGGAGCGAACCATGCGTAAGTCACTTTTTTCTTTTCAATAACTTCCCTTTTCAATCGTATGGCTTTTACCATACCAAAGGGAAGCATTAATTCATCTTCGCCATCGTACTGATAAACATAATTCTTTATTTTCCCTGAATGGTTGATCACGGGATAAACAAAAAGTTTTTGTTCGGGATGTTGAATTAAGTTTAAGCGGTTTTGTAAGTGATAACTGAGTTTGTCTTGAATATTACTAGGTAAATCAACAGATAGCTTTGTATTTTCTTTTAGGTTTATAGCGAGGCTGTCAGCAATGTTGTATTGCCAAACGTAGTTTTTATCAGGCCCTGTACCTTCTCGTTGAAAGTCATATTGCACAGGAGTGACTTTATGAAGGTCTATATTTACTAAGGAGACTTCTTGACGGTTATCTGAAAATATTAACCACTCAATATCTGTTTTATAGCTGTATTTAGCTTGTTGTGGCGATATATATTCTAGTGTTCTCGAAGCGGAGCCAACAATATCAGCTGAGCGTATAAGGTTATATTTGGCAGTAAAAGGCTGAATAACATATTGTTCTGTATTTATATTAGTTGTATCGTTTGCGAAAACTAAACTGCTTCCAGCAACTAATACTAGAGCAATACCACATAATTTATTCAGCATTTATTTACCTATAACTCATCATTTAATATTTTATTTAATCACTCGCATAACCAGAAGCAGGCAGTGCATTACCTTCAAAAAGTACAGTGTCATTGTGCATAGAAATGCGCTGATTACAACACCATTTTACCACTAAAGGATAAATTCTATGTTCTTGTTCGTGAACTCTAAGTGCCAGGTCATCAGCGGTATCACCTTCAAAAATTGGTACTTTTGCTTGTAATATTACGGGACCACCATCGAGTTCTTCTGTAACATAATGCACACTAACACCATGCTCATTATCTCCGGCATCAATGGCACGTTGGTGCGTATGTAAACCTTGGTATTTAGGTAATAAAGATGGGTGGATGTTGATTAACTTACCCTGGTAATGCTGTACAAACTGTGGTGTTAATATTCTCATAAAACCAGCTAAAACAACAATGTCAGCCTGATATAAATCAATTTTCTTGATTAATGATTGGTCGTAAATTTCTCTACTGTCAAAGTCTTTATGAGAAAGCACACAATGGTCTATGCCTGAATTTTCAGCGCGAGTTAAGCCATAAGCATCTGCTTTATTTGAAATAACCCCAACAACTTTTCCTGGGTAATCAGCAGATTTACAGGCGTCTATAATCGCCTGTAAATTTGTGCCGCCACCAGAAATTAGCACAACAATATTACTTGATAAATTGCTGGCTTGTATGTTCTTTGATGGCATAAAATTAACCTTTATTGATCACTACTTGTTCAGCGCCAGTTTGCATATCAGCAATTTCGCCAATGTGCCATGCGTTTTCACCATGAGCGGATAAAATTTCAATACTTTTTGCAAGATCATCTGCAGGAACTACGATAATCATACCAACACCACAGTTGAAGGTACGGTACATTTCGTGCGTCGTAATATTACCTTTCTCTTGTAGCCAATTGAAAATTTCAGGCCACTGCCAGCTGTTACCGTCAATAATAGCTTGTGCACTTTCTGGAAGTACACGCGGAATATTCTCCCAAAAGCCACCACCTGTAATATGTGATAAAGCATGTATATCAACTTCTTTATGCAATTCTAAAACAGATTTCACATAAATCTTGGTTGGTTCAATCAAATGGTCACCAATTGATTTACCATTTAGTAACTCATTTGTATCTGTTTTGTTTACTTCTAATACTTTACGAATTAATGAGAAACCATTTGAATGTGCACCAGAAGAGGCTAAAGCAATTAATTGGTCGCCTGAAGCTACTTTTGTGCCATCAATTAAACGTGACTTTTCAGCGATACCCACACAAAAACCGGCAATGTCGTAATCACCTTTGTGATACATACCTGGCATTTCAGCTGTTTCACCACCAACCAAAGCACAGTTTGATAAAACACAGCCATCAGCAATGCCAGCAACAACTGCTGACGCAACATCAACATCAAGCTTGTCTGTTGCATAATAATCTAAGAAGAATAAAGGCTCAGCACCTTGAACAATGAGATCATTTACACACATAGCCACTAAATCGATACCAACCGTGTCATGTTTCTTTAAATCAATAGCCAAGCGTAATTTTGTACCTACACCATCTGTTCCCGCAACCATTACAGGTTCTTTATAACCAGTTGGTATTCGGCATACAGATCCAAAACCACCTAAACCACTCATCACTTCAGGACGAGTTGTACGTTTTACCGCACCTTTAATGTTTTCTACTAGGGCGTTACCTGCATCTATATCAACGCCAGCATCTTTATAGCTTAGAGACTGTTTTTGTTCGCTCACGGGGGAAACCTCAATTAATTAGCATAAGAACTTTAATGGCGCATTCTACCAGCGCAATGGCGTGGTGAAAATCTTTATAATAAATTATTTTTTATTAGTATTTAAATTGATTAACACTATGATAAGATCTTACATATAAAAATGGTCAACTTAAATAATATGTTTAGATATTTCATTGTATTAGTTGTTGCTTTAAGTCTTTTCTTTGCTTCAGTGCAGGCTCCGGCTGTCGAAGTTAAAAACTTATACAACGCAAAGGTTATAGTAAGCTCACAAACCAACTCAGAGCAGAAGCGTGCATTGAAACTAGCAATGGGTGCTGTTGTGCTAAAAGTTGGTGGTCAACAAGCATTATTATCAAACTCAGCCATAAAAGAAGGCCTGAGAAATTACAATCGATATGTTGTTAAATATCGTTATCAACGTAACGCCGATAAGACTGAACTTTTAGTTACCTTTGATGAAAGTAAAATTAATCAGCTGTTTGAACAAGCAAGTGCACCAATATGGGGAAGTTTACGGCCTCAAATCTTATTATGGCTCGTGGAAGAGAATGGTTTGCAGCGAACGACCATATCTAATGCAACGCATTCATCTTTTTCTGAGAATACCGCTTCACCAATAACTTACAATTTACCTATAACAGTCGAACAATTTTCTACACTTAGAGGCCTACCTATTTTAATGCCGTTAATGGATTTAACGGATGTCAATAATATTTCAACTTTTGATGTGTGGGGGCGCTTTGCCGCACAAGTCCAAGCAGGCTCACAACGTTATAATCCAGAATCTATTATTATTATTCGTTTATCAAACAGTAGTTTATTGCCAAAAAAAGACAATTTTGGGCAAGTTGACGATTGTCTACTGTGCCCCAAAGAGACACAGCAATATGCATTAGATTGGAGTTTTATTGCCGATGCCCAGGGTTACAATCGTGATCAAATTGGTGCACAAATCTTTGGTGATATTAGCTATGGCAATTCCCCTGATGAATTATTACAAAAAGCACTTTCGCTTATTAGTGATAAAATTTATCAAAAATACGCTCTAAATAGTGATGTTGATCATAATTATATTATTGATGTTGCCAATATTTCATCATTGCAAACTTTCATTGAAGTTGAACGATTCCTTGAACAATTATCATCTGTTAAGTCAGTTAAGTTACTCAATGCTTCAGGTGAAAATCGTCGTTTTGAATTAGCATTAAAGAGTTCAGGGCAAGCATTTATTGCTTCATTAAAACTGAATAAGCAATTAGATCGTTTTGTTGACCCACTTGCAGAAAAAGTGATTGATGCGATACCTGTTTTTTATTGGAAACCATAGTGAAAGTCACTTCTCAATTAACCTTGTCCGTTCAACTGCCCGATGATGAAACCTTTTCAAGTTTTCAAAGTATTGCTAATTACTCTGCAACTGAACAGTTAAAGTCATTTATCAAAGCTGGCAACCACGTTGTTGAATCAGCGCATGTTAATAGTTTTTATTTATTTGGCATGTCTGGAGTAGGTAAATCACACTTGTTACATGCCAGTTGTACTTTTGCTGAAAAATTGGGGTTGTCATCGTTTTGTTTATCGTTTTCTGAATTAAAACAGTTGTCAGTTGAAGTGTTAGACGGGTTAGAAAATATCGATCTAATTTGCCTCGACGATGTGCAATTAATTGCAGGTGATAAACTTTGGCAACGGGCAGTTTTTGATTTGTTTAATCGCGTTATCGAGCAGAACAAGCGTTTAATCATTACGGGTGACCAGAGTGTGTCACAATTGAAGCTAGGTTTAGCGGACCTCGTTTCGCGATTGTCATGGGGAATGACAGAGCAAATAAAGCCCCTCGATGACGAAGAAAAATTAATCGCGTTAAAGTTTAGGGCGCAGCAACGCGGTTTATTATTAACAGATGAAGTTGCTAAGTATTTACTTAGTCACTTATCACGTGAAATGAGTCACTTGATCTTAGCCCTAGGGGAGCTTGACGAAGCTTCAATAAGAGAACAGCGTAAAATCACTATTCCATTCATTAAAGCTATCTTATTTTAAAGGGCTGGGTTTTTCATAAAACTCATGTTGAATAAAGCGTCTTTCTGTTTTCTGAGCTGAAACTTTTTTCAGTGCTGACAGCTCTTTTGTAAATGGGCTAATGGTTAGATTATCATCCCAACTTTCTCCCATATTCATCATGATAGGGTCAGGTAAATTACCCACTAGGCTTTGTACATCAGCTACTTCAGGTAAAATATGACTTACGGCAAATAATACGCGAGGTTTAATGTTTTCTTCACCAATGCGTCCACGTTGTCCCCAGTTTACGATATAACGTTCAGTTGTGTTTTTTGGGGCGTTTGTTATGGCTACATCTCGGCTAATACCAAAACGAGTTTGCATCATAAAACCGTCAAAAAGCATGGCGTAATCTTCACGAATACTTGAGTAGTTATAAAATTGCGGGGCACTTTCGCGACTAAAGAATGTGCTGACATCATTAGGCTGATAAGATTTTTGGGTATCCGTGGCGTCCACACCATGAAAGCGTACTTGCGCTAAAGCTAACATTTCATCACCGAACAATGGTAGTGTACTTTTAAGTTGATCTGATTTAAATCCAGTATTGTCAGATATGCGTTGTGCCACAGATAAAATCGGTTCATTTCTGTTTAAACTTGACCAAACACTACTGGGGAAAAAGTCATTTGCATGAGCAAGTTCATGGTACATTAAAGCGGTTAAACTATATAAAACATCCTCTGGTTCTCGAGTCGTTCGGACATTCTCAGAAAAATAATTTGTAGTGTAATTGTTGTTTTTTACATAACGCCATGGCATTGCAAAATTGAGATCACGACCAAATGATGCTCTATAATCTGGTGCCTGATTTATTGTGTCTCGTTCGTCGGGTGTTAACCAAAAATAGTTAGCATCTAAGTGAATAGCGCCACTCACCACCCAGTAATATGAAGGTCTGATATCATAAGAAATAACAATGGCGGTATTGGCTCTGAGTAAGTTTTTGAAATCATTGTTTGGATCAAAACTTTCAAGAAATGCCTTAAATCTTTCTCCCATCCAATAATGAGAAACGACTACTCGATCCATTATGTCGTCAATTGTCGGTGTGGTTGTATCGTGGGCAATTAAAGGTAGGGTATCAAACGAGCAGGTTTTATTAAAATTTATTTTGTTGCTATAAACACAGTCAACAAGTACATCGGCATAAGAAGAGTTTTTAACGAACGGGAATACATGGGCTAAACGCTCGGTATAAGCGGTATCTTTTGATTCGGTATCTATTAGGTCTGCTTTTTCAACAAGAATAGCTACTTTGTCGCTATAAGCTCCAGAAGTCACGGTAAATTCTAATAAGGTATCTTTAGTGACCTCTGGCGCATTAAAGAATACAGCATAATCACCATTGGTTTTTTTGGCCGTAAAATTAACCTCTGGTCCAGAGGTTTGCTGCCAAACTAAAGTGTTTACTGAAAGTTCGCTTGTTATTGAAGCCCTTAATGAAACTTTACTGCCTTCTAGAGTGGCATGTCCTAAACGAGCAGAAATTTGGCTTTGTTCACTGAATACCGTAATAGAATGAGTCAGATTTTCTTTGCTACCATCAGCAAGTTCAAATGAAACATTAAAGCTATATGCTCCTGCAACGATAGGAGTAAAAGCGATAACCTTGCTTGTGAAGGCTAAAAAAGTAACGGGCTCGCCAGCTGTTTGCGTCCAAATAATATTCGTAATATCACTTGTCGGCGCAAAAACAACCAATTCTACTGCTTGATCTATTTTCACCTCATTATCCGTTGTAACAATTTTAGTTGATTCACTATTATTGTTACAAGCAAATAAAAGAGAGAGTAATATTGCAATAGAGAGAATTTTTTTCACTGTTAATCCTTAAATAGAAACGCTATTTTTTCAATAGCGTTTCCTCAGATGAGTTACGTTTTTTCTTTTTCTTTTCTGATGCTCAAACCTAGTTCCTGACCTCTATATTTAGCGTAATAACTCCCACCAATAAACATAGTCGTTGCAAATATCAGCTCTAATGACGCCCATACTACGTCTTCTGGAGACACCCATAACGTTGTCAAGCTGTGTAAAAAATAAATCATAACAACAAAACTTGACCAAGCATAAGTATATGGGTTGCCAGCAAGTAGCCCCTTTAATGGAAATAAAAGTGGCACGGTAAATAGGCATAAACTTAATATGGGTGACAAGCCTTGTGAAGGGTTTAAATAAAGCAGCCAAAGCGGCATAAAAAATAATAAAGAAAAATATCCACTTAAGGTGATTTTTTTTAGGGTTGGTGTTGAGAATCGCTGTGTTTTATTCATGAAAGTTATCCTATTGACGAGACATTTATCGCCAAAATATTAAAGAGAGTAAAATTAAAAGAGTGTGATTACGTTTTCAGGAGGACGACCAATGATTGCTTTCGTCTGCGTAGTCACAATTGGACGTTCAATAAGTTTAGGCGAATTCATCATTGCTGTTATTAGCTGTTCATCCGAAGCACCCGCTAGGTTCTGTTCTTTAAACGCATTATCTTTAGTGCGCATCATCTCGATAGGTGAAACATTTAAACGTGATAAAAGTAATCTGATGGTAGATTCATCTAGGGGGTTTTTTAAATATTCTACAATACAAACTTCTTGATTATTTTCTTCAATCAACGTCAATGTTTGACGGCTTTTTGAACAACGAGGGTTGTGATAAATCGTTAACATGTTTTAATCTCAATAGCGTGTAAAAGTAAATAATTATATTTGCTTTATCTTTTGAATGAGAGGTTCTTCATCCTATTCGGATAATGCAAGTAATGCCGGATTATAGCCTTTTTAGTTTTTGTTCTTGATCTTGAAGTTGTAAAATTCGTGCTTTAATACGTTTTTCGACAATGGGTTGATTTTCTGTAAAATTATAGCCAGTCTGTAATTCATCAACAGCGCGCGAATATGCGCCTAAAAGAGCGAAAACTTCTCCTTTGGTGGCATGCATCAGCGCTTTTTTATCCTGTTTCTGATAGACAGTCGTCAAAATGTCATAAGCGATAAAGTTACCGGGCTTAACTAATAGGAAGTCTTGTAAAAGAACCTCCGCAGCTGAAAATTTTTCATTTTCAAGCAAAGCGTTGGCATAGTTTAAAGTAACAACTTGGTTGTTAGGCATCAGTAAGTTTAGCTCATTGAGCATAACTAGCGCTTTATCTATTTCTTTTGTCTTAATGTAAACATCGGTTAGCGCGTCAGCATAAAATAGGTTGTTCTTATCATCACTTATTAATTTTTCAAGGATTTTTTTAGCGTCTTGATAATCTTTATTTTCAAAAAGTGAAAGGGCTAAACCATAATTAACAGCTACTTTATAAGTATAGCTTTGTTTTTTTATATCATCTTCAAAAGTCGCAATATTTTCTTGGGGTGTTGACTCGTATCGAGCTTGAATACGTGCTTTTGCTAGTGCGAAGTCTAAGCTAGGCGCCGAAGGACGTGATTCTAAACCATGAGCACGGATACGTGCGTCTGCTATACGAGACTCAGGCACTGGATGCGTTAAAAGCATGGCAGGTGGCTTTGATGTATAGCGATACTTGGTGGCCATTTTACCAAAAAAATCTGGCGCACCTTGGGGGTCGAATCCACTTTGTGCTAAGAGCGTTATGCCTACGCGGTCTGCTTCTTGTTCGTTGCCACGAGTAAAGTTAATGCTTGATTGTTGTGATGCAGCCATTGTCGTTGTTAATGCGGCCATGCCCACAGAAGGATTGACGAGTGCAAGTAACACACCTGAAATCATTGCGGCGGTTGTTAGGGGTTGATTTCTCCTTTGAGCCTCAAGTCTTCGGGCTAAGTGCCGTTGGGTAACGTGAGATATCTCATGGCCAATAACTGAAGCTAATTCGCTTTCAGTATCGGCGAGCGTCATTAAACCACTATGAATACCGACATGCCCACCAAAAAAAGCAAAGGCATTAATTTCTTTATTTCTAATAATAAAAAATTCAAAGCTGTAATTTACATCTTGAGCATTTTTGACTAAACGGTTACCTAAATCGTTAATATATTCATTTAAAACGGGGTCATTAATTAGCGGTTGTGAAGCACGAATATGACGCATCATAGCACCGCCAATTTGGCGCTCTTTATCTATTGATAAAACACTAAAGCCAGACGTGCCAATTTCGGGCAGTTTGTTTTTATTATTATCTTGAGAAAAACTGTAAGGGCTCGCCAGTAATGTGGTTAATGCGCAAGCAAATAATAATGACTTTAATTTAAATATAGGTTGATAAGGCAAATTAACTATTCCGTATTTGGGTCAAGGTTATCAAGTAAATCAGCTATGGTGAAGTTAGGTCTTCTTCGATAGAGCTCTTTACAAAAATCTGCAATGGAATATCCGATTACATCGACTATTTCAAATGATTTACTGAGTTCATGTATTAATTCTTGAACACGTTTATGTGAGTACTTTATTAATGCTAAATCTGCTAGGTCTCCGTTTTTAAAAGTAAAAACTATAAAGGAAATTAAGCTACTAATCCTAAACAGCATTTGCATTTTTTCAGGTGACCATTGTGTAAAGGGACATAATGGATGTTGTGATAATGTTCCATAGACCCGTTCACCTTCGACTATCGGAAAACAGTGAAGTTCATAATTTTGCTCATCATAATAATGTTGTAAGGTTATTTGTGGTTTTTTTGTGACCGTAACGTTGCCATTTCCATCACTCGTACTTTCCAAAAGTGTATAGTTCCAATTGTTTTTGTTAAATAGTTCTTTGTATGCACTATCAAAACCATGAGTCAAAATGCCGTCCATATCACTAATCGAAGATGCCGCCATATGATAAATAGCTGGAACATCACCCCAATTAAGTTTCTTTTTATAAGCGGTAATCTCTTTCAAATTAGATGTTATCGGTAATTCTTTCATTTTACCTCTGCATTTATTTTCATCAAATTAAAATAAATAATATAATAAGATTGTAATCAATTGTCGCAAATTAGATAATCAAACAAAAGGTTTGTTTATCGTTATTTAGTGGCAATGTTGTTAACTGATGACTTTTTAAGTAATAGGTACTTATGATCTATGAATATGATGCCAGATCTGAAAAATGTCCGGTGCCTTTAGTACAATTAAGATTACTGTTAAAAAAAATGTCGAATGATGACTTTTGTTTATTAAAAATATCTGATCAAGGTTCGATTAAAGATATTCCAAAATTATTAACTAAACAAGGCTTTACCTATGATGAGTCTTGGCTTGAAAAAAACACACTTGAGCTTTTTATTCGAAAAGCGAATGACACTTCCTTTAACCGCACGTAAATCAAATAGGTAAGTAATATAAATGGTTTCATTATTTTCTCAATGGTATAAACGTAAATTTTCTGACCCTAATGCTGTAACTTTACTGGTTATACTGTTATGTGCATTTTTATTTGTTTTTTTCTTTAATAATTTACTTATGCCAGTATTTGTTGCGATTGCCATTGCATTTTTATTAGACCTACCTGTACATCGCTTAATGTATATAGGCTTATCAAGAACATTTGCTGTGAGTTTAGTTGTTGTAGTATTTATTGGTATTTCTTTAGTGGGAATTTTAGGATTAATGCCCGTTATATGGCAGCAAAGTAGTAACTTGTTAAAAGAAGTGCCTTATATGGTGTCGCAAGGCCAAATTTATTTACTGACTCTTCCTGAACAATATCCAGATTTAATCAATGCAGGGCAAATTGAAACCTTAATATCAGCGGTGAATGATAAATTAATTGAATGGGGACAAGTTGCCTTAAGAGCTTCACTTAATTCTATTTCTGATATTGTCGCGTTAATGATTTATTTAATCTTAGTACCGTTAATGGTGTTCTTCTTTTTAAAAGATAAGAAAGAATTAATCTCGAGTTTTACCTCGTTCTTACCTAAAGAGCGCTTAATGGCTACGCAAGTTGGCGATGAAATGTATCGACAAATCATGAATTATATTCGTGGTAAGATTATTGAAATCATCATTGTGGGTGCTGCTTCTACTATTGCTTTTGTTGCTTTGGGCTTGAATTATGGTGTTTTACTGGGCGTCTTAGTGGGCTTGTCTGTTCTTGTCCCCTATGTTGGAGCAACTATTGTTACTTTTCCTGTCTTATTAGTTGCGCTATTTCAATTTGGTACGGGCAGTGAGTTTGGTTATGTCATGATCGCTTATGGTATTATTCAAGCCATTGACGGTAATATTATTGTCCCTTTATTGTTTTCAGAAGCCGTAAATTTACATCCTGTCACTATTATTGTGGCCGTTATTCTCTTTGGTGGTATGTGGGGTTTTTGGGGGATTTTTTTCGCGATTCCACTGGCAACACTCGTCAAGGCTGTTTTAAATGCTTGGCCTTCAAATAATGACTTTCCCGAGCAGGATAAGTGCTAAACACGATAAGGTTTTTGATACTGTTCGATGATTTTCTCAATGGTCGTTATACCAAACATAACTTTATTAATAAATGATTCGTCACTGTTAATTAAGTTAAAGTTGGGATGCTGCGACCAAATTGCTTGCAGTTTATCATCAAGAATAATCGCTGCATTTTCTGATTCATTGCGAATAGGGTTGTTACTTTTTATACTTTCACCAGATTTTGCAGCACTTTCAAAGAATATAACCGCATCGTAACGGGCGAGTTCATCTTCAAGGTTGGTATTCATAGCCTTAAAAAATTCATCAGGACCATCTGGCCAATAAGCGAGGCCGTCTAATGAACCTCGGTCACATAATATGATACTGTGCTCGAATGTCGCTCGCTGAATATTTTCTAAATGTTTTTGTAAATAAAAAATTGCGGTTTGCTGGGCTTTTAATACCTGATTATTGTTTGAACGCTCAATACCACCACTAAAAATCATGGTTGCTGCCTCAGGTACTGTTGCAATTTTTCCTGAAAATTCGCGACGAATAAGATCAAGCGCAGTGGTTTTTCCGCCTCCGGGTCCACCAGTAAGAACGATACGTTTTTTTATATTGGTTATTTTCATCAGTTTTCTCTTACGGTAGTTGGCATAAAAAAGGCTTAAAGGTTATTGGTAAATATCGCCAAATAAGTCTATTTGAGTTAAATAAATACGCAAATCAAGCTCTACTTGATGGTAATCGCTTTGCATATGCTCGCATAGCTTGTAAAAGTTTTTATTGTGATCTTTCTCTTTTAAATGGGCAAGTTCGTGTACAACGATCATGTTTAAAAATGTTTCAGGACTTTTTTTAAATAAAGCGCCAATACGAATTTCATTTTTACTTTTCAGTTTACTGCCCTGAACTCTCGATATATAAGTGTGTAAACCAAGCGCATTATTAATGACATGAATTTTATCGTCATATTTTATTTGGCTCAAAGGTTCTGATTTTTTTAGATACTGATTTTTAATCTCAAGTACGTAACTACGAAGAGCTTTATCATTGTATATTTGGTGAGCCGTTGGGTATTTTGCTAACAAATACACTGATAACGTTTTACCGTATATCATTTCTTGCACTTTGGTTTGAATATCTAAGGAGTAGGCGGAAAGGTATTTTAAAGGTACGGTCATTATTTCATTCTAGTTAAATGGCTAGTTTATATCAATGGTTATTACATTGAATAAACTAGCCGTTTTATTAATTTTCAGTCTTTAAAAAGTCTAAAACTACTTGATGATGATCTTTGGTTTTAAATTTATTAAACACATGACTAATTTTACCATCAAGACCAATGAGGAATGTCAAACGATGTATTCCGTCATATTCTTTACCCATAAACTTCTTTAAACCCCATACACCAAAAGCATCAGCAACACTGTGATCAACGTCAGAGAGTAAGGTAAAGTTTATTTCATCGCGCTGACAAAATTTAATTAAGCGTTTAGGCTCGTCAGGGCTAATACCAAATACAACCGTATTTAATTGCTCAAGTTTGGCTTTATTGTCTCTTAGCCCTTGCGCTTGAACAGTACAGCCGGGTGTCATTGCTTTAGGGTAAAAATACACTAACACTTGCTTTTTACCTATATAATCAGCTAAAGCAACTTCATTGCTATTTTCATCAAGTAAAGTAAATAGTGGGGCGGTTTCGCCAACAGTTATTGTTTTCATGGTTATCCTACTAAGTATTATGTTTATATAAGGTTTGAATTCACTTTTTTAATGCAGCCTTGTACCCCAACTTGTTCACAGAGTTCAAAATAGTCGCTTTCAAGCTGTTCTATACTCGTTTCTTCCGTTAAGGCAATCAGTATTGTGGCGCTCATTTGATTATTTACTGGGTCAATTTCTGATTTCAAAGAAGATAAGTCAATATTGCGGGTAGCAAAGAATGCAGTCATTGCTTTTAATACGCCAGGTTGATCAATGCCAGCATAATCAACCTGATAATGATGGGTGAAATCTCTCTTTTTATATCCAGAGGTTCTTTTCATCATCGTGATTAATTCAAGTTTAACTGCCATAGCGGGTAATTTGTTTTCAATTTGATTAATCGCTTTTGCACTGCCATTTAAAAGCATAATCAAAGAAAACTCTAGACCAAAAATTGCCATTCTACTGTCTATAATATTACAGCCACATTTACTGGCGAGCTTAGTGAGTTCGCTCACACTTCCTGTTCTGTCGGCGCCCATCGCTGTGAGCACTAAATATTGAGACATAGTTAACCTCAGTGTTTTAAAAAGTCGCTATTGTAACGTATTTAAACTAGATAAAAACCCGTATTAAAGAGAGATAATATTTATTTATGATTTTTCGAGTTGAATTCTTGTGTTTGTAAAAACAGCCAAGTACCATGTAGCCCATTAATTTGTTTGATAACTCGCTCGTAAATACTGAACAATAAAATCTAAAGATAATATTGGAACTTAATACAGATAATTTACTCAAAGAGCAGGTTAAAGTTTTCGTTGTGTTAATTTAATGACGTAAGGTTAACTTTTATTATCAACTTTATATAAGAACAAACTTTAAAAGATTCAGATTGTATCCTCAGGAGTGTTAATGAATCGTCGTATATTTTATTTTTCCTTGTTAAGTCTTGCAGTAACAGGTTGTGGCAGTATTAATAACAAAAGCGCTATGGGCGATTTTGAATACGCCAAAGAGAAAGAAGCTCAAGAATTAAGTATTCCAACAGGTTTAAACAAACCTAAAAAAAATACAAAGTTTTTTATCTCTGATGATATTAATCACAAAGGGCCAGTGGGTCAAAGTGTTGATGTGAGAGCACCTTCACTTGTACTACCAGTGGCGTCATCTTCACGTGTTGTTCCTGGCACAACAGACTCTAAAATTTGGTTTGACCAAGTATTAGAAGACACTGATTTAAAAACATTTTTAACGGATGCATTGCGAGAGCAACTCGTTAATGATGGTGTTGAGTTAACGGCCATCAACACAGAAGATACAGTGTTTGAATCAGACTGGCACCATAACGAAGAAACTTCTGGGTATTGGTTATTTAAAACGGTAGATAGCAGTGAAAGTGTTCGTTATAGTTATTCGTTTGAAAGCAAACCTCATGGTCGTAGTGTCGCCTTAACGGTGAAATTGATTGATTACATGCGTACAGATATAAATGGTGCGAGTAAAACGATGGATTTAATTGACAAGCAACGTTCTGAAATGGCGATGCTCAATCAAATTATTGCCCAAGTTGACTTTAAATATCGGTTAAAACAACGTGAAAACCGATTAATGCGAGCGAATCAAAAGTTTGTCACTATTGGTGAAAATGCTCAAGCAGAACCTGCTTATATTGCAGAAATTGATATTGAAATGCTATGGTCTAACATGCCATTGTTTTTTGCAGATTATGGCTTTGAAATAACAGATTTAAATGAAAGTAAGAAAATTTACTTTGTAGATTTTGTTAAACCCGAAAATAGCTTATGGTCAGTTATTTGGGGAGATGATGTACCTGTCATTGATGTTGATGAAGCCAAATATCAATTTGTGCTTAGCGACGAAAAAGGTAAAACATCAGTAACTATTTACGATGTTGACGGTAATGTATTACCGATAGAAACATTAGAGCGTATTTTCCCAGTAATGGAGGCAGGTTTATCTTTTAGAGATGCTTTGTAATATTCTTTAAACGTAACTAATAAAAACGCCGCTAAATTGATTTAGCGGCGTTTTTGTTTGTAATCGATAATTTAAAATAACTAACAACATTATTGTTAGTGAAGTGAGTTAATATAAAAGGTTCTAAAGTAACGAAAGCGATAACTTTAAGACTCTTTTTTTAAAGTAGACTGCTCTGATATTTCATTGACTTGTGTTGCTAAACCACTTTTTTCTTTTAGTTCAATAGGATCTTTTGCAGTAATTGTTGGCATTTTATGTGTCTGCTTATGTGAACGCGGCAGGGTTTCTTGTAAATCATTTAAACCCTGCTTTCGCAAGGGGGTTTGCGCATTTTTTTGAACTACACTAAAGTTGCCGAGAACTAGAGCGAAAGCAGCAATAATAATGACGATGACTAGCCAGTTATCCATAGTTGATACTCCCAATATTTTGTATATAGTTTTGATAAATTTCTGACAATTGCCGCATTATTTCATTTTTACCTGATATTTGTGCGTTTAAAATAACGGCTTCAATACAATTAAGGGTTAATCGCTTTTCTCCATATTGTGCTATCGGCCAATATGATAAATGCCAAGGCTCTATAGCAACACCACCGCGAAACTTGTCGTATGGAAGGTAGAAATCAAAGCGACAGGAATTTTTAGCTAACCACTGGCTCAGTAAGTAAAAAGGCCCGTTTTCGGCAAACTCCCAAGGCTCTAACTGTAACTTCTGGTTTTCAGGCAATAAATTGGCTGCATAGATATCAATATCGCATCCCCAATGATGGCGACTTGCTCCAGGTAATGCTGAAAAATATAAAATAGCATGAATAATTTCTTGCTCAGTCATTACTTCAATATTGAGGATTTCATTTTGTTGATTTTTAATCGGCAATTTCCCTGAAAACTTTCTATTCCAAATGGTTAATTGACGGTTGAAGCCTCTATATCCACTGGCTATTTTTAGTTCAAAGCCCGCTGACTTTGCTTCTTTAGACATTGCTATCCATGCAGACAATGCTTGTTGATGAATTCCTGTCCTCTCATCTAACCAAGTAATATGGCTATCGTCATGCCCTGTTAGTTGCTTTTCAGTTAAGATTCTTGTCATTACGATTATGCTACTGGTGTTTGATCAGTTAAGGCATTAACGAGCGTATGATAATAAATATCACTGAGAGTGATTAAGTCATTGCAGCTAACACTTTCATTCACTTGGTGAATAGTCGCATTACAAGGACCCAGTTCAATCACTTGGGCCCCCGTCGGTGCGATAAATCGACCGTCTGATGTACCGCCAGATGTTGATAGCTCGGCATCAATATTGGTTACTTTTTTTATTGCCTTCACTGTTGAATCAAGCAAAGTTCCAGGTTCTGTAATGAAGGGTTTACCGTTAAATGTCCATTTTATTTCGTAAGTTAATTGATGCTCTGTAAGTACCGCATCAATCTTATCCATAATATTCTGAAAGTTTAACTCTGTACTAAAGCGTAAATTAAACCAAGCAGTTAAATGGCCAGGCACAACATTAGTTGCGCCAGTGCCTGATTCTATATTTGATAATTGAAAACTCGTCATAGGAAAATAGGCATTACCGTTGTCCCAATGCATTGTACTTAATTCAGCTAATGCAGGCATTGCTAGGTGAATGGGGTTTTTGACATGTTCAGGGTAAGCCACATGGCCTTGTTTACCCTGTATGATTAACTCTCCGGAGATAGAGCCCCGACGACCATTTTTAACAATATCCCCAACCTGATGAGAACTTGTTGGCTCACCAACAATACAATAATCTATTTTTTCGTTACGGGCTTCGAGTGTATCTATAACACGTGTAGTACCATTGATAAAAGGGCCTTCTTCATCACTGGTGACTAAATAAGCGATTGAACCATTATGGTCAGGGTGATCTTTGACAAAACGTTCCGTAGCGATGATCATAGCCGCCAAACTGCCTTTCATATCGGCTGCGCCACGACCATATAACATGCCATCTATAATGGTGGGTTCAAAGGGGGGGGTATGCCAACGTTCTAAATTCCCTGCAGGAACAACATCAGTATGACCGGCAAAACAAAATACTGGCGCGGTTGTTCCACGTCTAGACCAAAGGTTGGTGGTATCTTCAAAGATCAGTGTTTCATTATTAAAACCGAAATTCTCTAGACGTTCAGCCATCATTTTTTGACAACCAAAATCTTCAGGCGTTACCGAAGGGCGCGCGATTAAATCAATGGCGAGTGAAATCACTTTATGGGTAAGGTTAATATCACTCATGATAAAAATAGCGCTTGATATAATGGTTCTTTAAAGCCCACTTCAAAGCAGGTATTGTGATCAACTAAAGGCCTTTTCAGTAATGTGGGTTGAGCTAACACCGCTTGAAAAATAACCTCATCGGTTAAGTTGTTTTTAATTTCATCAGGCAGAGTTCTAAAGGTAGTACTGCGTTTATTAAGTAAAACATCCCATGAGCTTTTACTTACGAATTCATTGAGTAAATCGGGCGTTAGCGGTTGTTTTTTAAAGTCGAAAAATTTGTACTCAATCGCTTGATTATCAAGCCATTTAGTTGCTTTTTTAACAGTGTCGCAATTTTTTATGCCGTAAATAGTCGTCATGAAAGTTCCTAAAACTAAATTATTTGATAATCATTGGCTAGTAAGGCGGTTGTTGCCAATGATACATTTTGTGATTTTACTAAAATATAATCAGTATCAAAAGTTGATATTGCAAAAATACTAATTTTTTCATTCGCTAATATTGTTGATATTTTAGAGAGAATACCGGTCAGCGTAAAATCGAGTGGACCGACGACTTCAAGCGCTTGCCAATCTCTTTCGACTTCATCACTAATAATAGTGACGTTTTGAGGGAGGACAATGGACGTTTCCTCATTGGTTTTGGCAATAAAAAATATTGGCGCGTCAAACACCGCTTTGGGTATGTCGACATCGCGCGCTAGGCTATGAATAGCAAAAGTTTCTTCGAGTAATTTGAGGGTAAACGTACTCATGGCAAGCCACCTTTAGATAAAAAGTTACTATAGCGTTTACTGGCTAATGTTTAAAGTAGTGATAACCGGGGTAAAGCGATTAATATGATGTATTCCTAATTACTGTAGTCACGGCGCTATAGAATAAAATGAGGAAAAATAAATATTATTGTTTCGTCATGGACCTAATATAGCTTATGCAGAGATGGGCGTTTATTATGTTTGTTTTGCATGGTAAATTGTGCTAAAGATGGTTTGTTTATAAAAATCGCATCAAACATTAAAAAGTTATTGAATTCTCAGTGGTTAACCTCTTAAATCACTCCTAAAAGTTATTAATGATATCCACAAAAGCTGTGGGCATTGTTGTGGATAACTATTGCTTTATCGCTTATCCTTATGTTTTAAAAGGTAAATTTTTACTGGTTACTTTTTGTCTAGTCGCTAATAAGTGATATAGTTATCAAAATAGTCAACTTTATATTAAATCAGTCTCAACTCAATGAAAATAGAAGCTAAAAGGTTAATAGGGTGACCTTTTAGCTTAGTAAATTATGTTTTTACTTGGATAGCTGTTAATGCAATTGTATAAACTATGTCATCGACTAAGGCGCCACGGGAAAGATCATTTACTGGTTTTCTCATTCCTTGTAACATTGGACCGATACTGACTAAGTTAGCTGAACGTTGTACCGCTTTGTAGGTGGTATTACCGGTATTTAAATCAGGAAAAATAAAGACATTAGCCTTACCTGCAACAGGGCTGTTAGGGGCTTTTTTCTTTGCTACATTTTCCATAATTGCGGCATCATACTGTAGAGGGCCATCAATAATTAAATCGGGTCGTTTGGCTTGTGCAAGTTTAGTTGCTTTTGCGACTTTTTCTACGTCTGCTCCATAACCAGAGCTACCTGTACTGTAACTTATCATGGCGACTTTAGGCTCTATACCAAATTTTATTGCTGAATCTGCTGACTGTATCGCTATTTCAGATAACTGCTCTGCATTAGGTTCGGGATTAATAGCGCAGTCGCCATAAACAAGGACTTGTTCTGGTAACAACATAAAGAAAATAGATGATACGAGTGAACTTTCTTCATCAGTTTTAATTAGCTGTAGGGCAGGTCTAATGGTATTCGCTGTTGTATTTACCGCGCCAGAAACTAGGCCGTCTACTTCACCTAATTGCAACATCATTGTCGCTAATACAACGTTATCTTTTAATTCTTGTTGAGCAACAACGTCCGTTAATCCTTTATGTTTTCTTAATGCAACTAAGGGAACTATGTAATTGTCACGAATCAAGGAAGGATCGGTGATTAGTAGTCCATCAGGTAAATGAATGCCTTGTTGTTCTGCAATCAGTAAAATATTTTCTTTATCGCCCAGCAACTGACAACGAGCAATACCACGCTCAACACATATTGCCGCTGCTTTTATTGTTCTGATATCGCTACCTTCAGGTAAAACAATTAGTTTATTGGCATTACGGGCAAGTTCAGTCAACTTATGTCTAAATGCAGGTGGAGACATTTGGCTACTTTGTGCCACATTCTCTGACAATTGTTGTAACCAGGCCGAAGACAAATTATCAGCAATATATTCTTTTATTTTTTCATGCCGTTGAATATCATCTATTGGTGTTTCTGGATTGAAGTTCATTAAATGACGAGACGTTTGCCAAGTATCCCAAGGCACTGAAAGTACAGGAAGTCCAGCATCTAAAGCTTGTTGGCATAAGGTCATTACTTGTTCATTTGGCTTATAGCCATTGGTTAATAATAACGCACCAACCTTGGTACCATTTAATGTAGATAAACAGGTAGCGATAATAATATCTGTTCTGTCGCCGGGGGTGACAATTAATCGGCTAGGTTGTAAATGGCTCATTAAGTTGCCAACGCTACGTGCGCAAAAACTAATACTGCGAATGCGGCGATGAGACATATCGCCAGCATTTAACACTTCTGCGTTAAGATAATGGCAAATATCAATGACGCGGGGGGCAATTAAGTCCATTTCCCACGTGATAGTACCTAATAAGTCAAAATGACGGTTATTAAAAATAGATAAATTAATCAGAGGTGTAATATCAAGTTCACTGTTAAATTCATTTTCTCGGGGCAGTAGTCCATATTCGTCTTTGTCAGGGCTATTAATTTTGTTGATGATACAACCAATTACGCGTTTGTTTTTTATGCCACCAAAGGTTTCTGCACTAACTTCTATACGGTCTTCAAACTCTTCTGGGCTATCGTTGTCTGGAGCTGCTACGAGAACGATATCTGCGGAAAGCGCTTGTGCAACATCGCGGTTAATTCTACCTGCGTAAGGTTGACGAGTCGTTGGAATAAGGCCTTCAATAATAACAACATCATATTCTTTTTCAAAATCAATAAAATCACCGACAATTTTTTCTAAAACAATATTATGCTTACCGTCACCCATTTGCTGTTCAACATACGCTAATGATATTGAGGTACCCACATTAGTCATACTTTCAATAGGTTTATTTTTTTGGGTTAATAAATTTCGCGAGGGCTGGCTTATAGGTTTAAAATGCCCGACCTTAATGCCTTTTTGTTGGCAAGCATGAAGTAAACCTTGCGCAACACTGGTCAGCCCGACGCCAAAACCAACAGGAATCAACATTATTCTATGGGACATCGTTTTATTCCTTATCGGGTAATTTATTTAATAAAAGTTGTGAGGTTTGCTCGGCAATAACCCATTCTTCATTGGTTGGGATAACTAAGATTTGACGAGAATTTTCAGTATTTATATGACCTGCTTGACCAAAGCGGCATGTTATATTTTTTTCATTCGAGACAAAAAAATTAAGTAAGCTAAGTTGATCAATAATATTTTCACGAATAAGCGCTGAATTTTCCCCTATGCCACCAGTGAAAATTAAGGCATCGAGTGAGGTCAAGCTGGCGGTAAATGAAGCAATTGATTTTGCGATTCTGTAGCAAAATATGTCTAATGCTAACTTTGCTCGTGGATTTTTTTCTTTCAACCACGCATCTTCAATTTCACGGCAATCGTTGCTTAAACCTGAAACCCCTAGTAGACCACTTTCTTTATGCAGTAAATGACTCACTTGCTCTGTGGTATAACCTAATTGATTGATGAGGTAAAAAATAATACCAGGGTCAACATCGCCACTGCGTGTTCCCATCATAACGCCTTCGAGGGGTGTAAAGCCTAAACTTGTATCGACACTTTGCCCATTCTTAATCGCTGAAATACTGCAACCATTACCTAAATGAGCACTAATGAAATTACCTTTACTGAGCGGTTTATTCAGTCTTTTTGCCGCTTCTTGTGCAACAAAATAATGGCTAGTACCATGAAAACCATACCGACGAATGCCATTTTCTTGGTAAAGGGCGTAGGGAATACCATAAATATAAGCTTTTTCTGGCATAGTTTGATGAAATGCGGTGTCAAAAACAACTACTTGAGGTAAATTTGAAAAAACAGCTTCTGCCGCGTTAATACCGATTAAGTTTGCAAAGTTGTGTAAGGGTGCAAGTCGAGATAAATTGTCGATTAATGTTTTTACCTCATTGGTAACTAATGTAGGCGTACAATAGCTTTCCCCGCCATGAACAACTCGGTGGCCTATCGCAAAAATTTGCAAATTCAGTTTATACAAGGCTAACGCTTCAACTAAAGTGAGTATCGCTGTTTGATGATCAAATGGGCTAGGTAATGTACTTTTTGTTGTTTGCCCCTGATATTTGATTTTTATACTTGCTTGGTCAGATAATAAGCGTTCGGCTAGCCCTAAAAGCACTGTTTCACCGTTTTCAGGCTCTATTAAAGAAAACTTTAAGGAAGAGCTCCCGCAATTTAACACTAAAATTAGATTTTTTTTCATAGTTTTATTTAATGCTCATTTAAAAAGAGGTTAAGTGTTTTATTACAATACGTTAATGGAAATGATTATAGACCATTTATACCGACGAAATATTGATATAAACGAAGGAAAGTCACTTTACGGTTATTTCATTAAAACTAGTTACAACTTTGTGCTATCTTTTAAATAACAGTTGTTATAATGTGTCGCCTATGAATATGAGTGTAGTCGAACTGATCAAGCTAGGTCGAAAGTATATGCAACTTTGGCCTCAGCGAGCTGAATTAGGTAATTATTTTGCCGAATATCAAGCCGTACAAATTAGCCGTTTGGTTTTCCGTTATTTACCGGGAATTGCGCTATTTTCTTTTATTATGCAACTTTATCTTGGTTCAGTAACTTTATTGCCACAAGCTTTAGTTTATAGCTTATTTATTTTAAGTATTCCGGTACAGGCATTATTGATGCTAGGACTTAAAGCTGATAAGTTTTTACCCGTAGCTCTGGCTTCTTGGTATAAAGAAAGTGTTGCTAAAGTCAATGAAGCGGGTGGTTCAATAAAGTTATCAGTGCATAAACCACGTTTTATTGATTTAGCAAAGCTACTTAATATTAGCCACCAATCTCAAAACTCTACATTTTGATTACTTCATTACCCTGTTAAGTTTAGTAAAGCGTATTTTGATAAAGACGTATTAAAAAGTCTGCTTGGCAAGTAAAGTTATCTCTCGCTTTTAAGTCGTCAAGTAAGCTTTCACTTGTTTTAAAGGCAAAAGGGGTCATAGCCAACAAGTTAATGATGTCTTCACTTTGGGTAAACTCCATCACATAATTTACTTCTTTTTGCTCAACTAATGTTAAATTTTCAATAGGACTTTTACTGATATCATGCTGCTTCGCATCTCGGTATATTAATGCCTTCAACTCAATTAAATGATTTTTTGCTGGCGTTACTGTGACTAAATACCCCTTGTATGCTAATACTCTCGTAAACTCTTCCTCAAGAATTGGCGCATAAATAGAGTTAATCCAAGAAAAGTAATTTTCACTAAAAGGTAATAGTGACAACGTGCCAACGCTAAATTGACAATCTTGGTATTTTTTAGCCGCATTTTTAACAGCATTTTTAGCAATATCAATACCATAAACATTATTTGTTGGCTTTACATACTGCTGAGTGTAAAACCCTTCACCGCAGCCAGCATCAAAGACAGGCTTGGTTAAATCACCATATTGTTGATAAAGCGACTGTAATACGTTAGCAAGAGGTTGATAAAAGCCCTTATCTAAAAATGCACGGCGAGCATTAACCATCGCTTTATTGTCACCGGGATCTTTTGAATGTTTATATTGAACAGGCAATAAATTTACATAACCTTCTTTAGCCTCATCAAAGCTATGATTGTTTTCACAACGATAAATTTTGCTTTTCAACGTTAATGACTCTTTGCAAATTGGACAAATATATTGTGCAGGGAACATAATATTTACTTAACGGTTACTTAAAAGTTGACCAAATAGGGGCATGATCTGAAGGCTTTTCAATACCACGTAATTCGTAGTCAACATCAGCTTCGATACATGTTGCGGCCATTTTATGAGTCGCTAATACAACATCAATACGTAAACCACGGTTATCAACAAAACCTTTAGAGCGATAATCAAACCACGAGTAACGTTCTGTCTTCGTCGGGTGTAAATCTCTGAAGGTATCTTTAAAGCCCCAACTCATTAAGGTGGCAAGCCATTCTCGTTCTTCTGGTTGAAAGCTACACTTTCCTGTTTTTAACCAACGTTTTTGGTTGGGTTCACCAATGCCAATATCTAAATCAATTGGGGAAATATTAATATCTCCCATAATAACCACATGCTCTTCAGGTGTGTGATTTTCATTTAAATAAGTCATTAAATCTTTATAAAACTGACGCTTGTAAGGGTACTTAGTTTCATGGGCAATATTATCTCCTTGCGGAAAATAACCGTTAAGTATCGTCACTTTTTCACCTTGCTCATTGGTAGTTTCAACCATGATCATACGTTTTTGAGCATCGTCTGTATCGCTTGGGAAACCCATTTTTATAATACTAGGTTCTTTTTTACATAACATAGCAACACCATAATGTGCTTTTTGACCATGAAAATAAACGTGATAGCCCATCGCTTCGACAGCTTCTATAGGAAAAGCATCATTATGAACTTTGATTTCTTGTAAGCCAATAATATCAGGTTGATGTTTATCTATTATGGCTTGAAGTTGATGTAAACGCGCGCGGAGGCCATTAATGTTAAAGCTAATGATTTTCATAAAAACACTCAGTATTAATTTTTTTATATGCTACCAGAAGTTATCATCGAAGGTTATTATTAATTGCGAGTGAAGAGAATTAGACACTTATTTACCCTAACAATACTAATCGAGAGCAAAATTTGTAAATAAATGAAAATTAAGCTCATTAAAATTAAGGTTCTGTCGATATAAATTTTATATAAAACAATAAAGTTGAAGATCATTGCTTACAGAGTCAGTTGACAGTCAAATTCTGGTACACGAATTACAATTAGGTGAACAACTTAATGAAAGTGTCCACAGTGCCCGACGTGCAGACTTTTCTCTGTTATTGGCGATGTTAACTGAGGATGTTCGAAGCCATAGTCAGTTTTCTTTACCAAAAACTGTCGCTGATATCAAAACGACTAATGATTTAAGTTTACGTAGAGACTTTGAACTTCCAGAAAAAGCGCCTTTATCTTTAGATGAAAAACACACGATAGCCATGTTTGATCAAGCCGAGCTTATTCAACAAAATAACTTAGCAGAATTACGTTTATCGAATGCATTATCACCTAGACCACTCGCCTTTCGTGATGATAAAAAGCATGTAACACAGCTAGTCTTAAGTAATACATCACTTTATTGTCAGAAAAAATTTGGTCAGCAAAAAAATAATACCTTGTTGAACTCAGATACTTCAAGATTATCATTTGACGCGACAGGTTGGCTTAACGCTGTTCATAACACGATAGTAAAGGCTCCTTTACTTGATGTTATTGCCTGACTTTATGAACCACAGCATTGTTTAAATTTTTTATTGCTATGACAAAAACATAATTCATTTCTTTTTGGGGTTGGTAACTCTTCGTTGATACTGACCTCACCATCTAGATAACGCCATTGATTGTCTTCAACAATAAAACGTGAAGTTTCTTTCATTATAAAATATGCATCTTGGTGTTGGTAATAAGCAGAAAAACACACTGTGTTCGACTTATCTTCATTAATATCAGCGTTTGCCGATCTTTTAATCTTAATCTCAGTATATTCACTTGCTGAATTTATGGTGAGTTTTAACCATTTAGTGTCTTTTGCCCATGCAAAAATATCAGTCAATGACTGATATGCTCTGCTAGATTCGGCATACGTATTGTAAATATAATCAGCAGATTTTGTTGCATAAGCACTATAACGTGAACGCATCAATTGCTCAGGTGATAGCGCTTGCGCTTCTTGATTTATGAATAAAAAACAACATTTTTTGAAACTAATATTCGAACCACATGGGCATTGCATAAAACGAGCATAATCCTAAAAAAGCATATTATCTATTTTATCAGAGCAAAATTTTATTTTCTCTTTTATTAACGAAAAAATATTTTCAAACGACATTAATGCAATAACAAAGAAGAGTCCGAAATAGTTACGTAACGTCCTAGTCGGTTTTGATTTAAACGTTTTTGTGCTTGCTTCGTTAAAATAATGCATTTGGTTTGTCCTTTCTCAGCGAATTGAGTTAATTGAGTTAATTGAGATTTATCTAATGTGGCATTACATAAAATAACCGCCGAGCAATGACCTTTCTCTAAGGCATTTTTGATGGTTTTTAGTGAGATGTTCCGTTGATGAATATTCACTTTAAGAATTTTTTTAGGATCTATTTTTCCTTGGGTAGATAATTGTTGAAGTGGTTTTTCTTCAGGGTTTATCATTAAGATCCATTTGTTATCTAAATCATGTTTTTGGAATATTTCAGTATACTGCTGAGAAACTTCAACGGTATTTGCAATAACTCTTACATCACACCAATTGGGGTTTTCAATTGTTAAACTTTTATTTTTTATAGTTAACGCATTGGTATTAAAGTGATTTAATAAATTCATTTCTGGAATCTCGATATACTGTATGGATGTACAGTATATCGTTTGTGGTGTTTATTCAAGCACTTTTTTGATCATTTATATGCTCGCTATATTGATAGACTTATCCTGTTGCGGTCTACAAAGCTATAAATGAGGCGGTATGGACGCTTTGCACTGTGTTATCAATGAATGAAGTTGTAAGGACAGACAATTAACACTATTTTTATCTAGTGAGGGTAATAATTTTTTTCTTAAGCTTTACCTAAGAAAAGTTTGTTATTTTTTTTCAGCACCTGTAATCAAATAAAATATACGATGGCATATATCACCTAATGATTAACGAAGTTTGGTATTATTTATTTTTATAGAGAAACTTTGTCTGATGAGCGAGAATATAAGCAGGCCACTGTATTTGTTTTTTGTGCAATAAACTTATCTTAAAGATAGATAGCGAGTGGAAAATAATTCTTCCCAC
Source organism: Colwellia sp. MB3u-41 (assembly GCF_014076845.1). Lineage (GTDB taxonomy): Bacteria > Pseudomonadota > Gammaproteobacteria > Enterobacterales > Alteromonadaceae > Colwellia_A. Next base: position 243,629 of record NZ_JACGUT010000058.1, on the reverse strand, counting down.
AAAATATCGAAAGTCGGTATATGTTGTCTTTAATTAATAAAAATAATAGTTGTCGGTTTAATCATTCAAGGAAACATATGCGTATATTGTTAGTTGAAGACGACATGCCATTAGCTTTAGGGCTGCAGCAGTCACTTCGCCATGAAGGTTTTGTTGTTAATCATGTTGATAATGGCAATGCGGCAATTTCAGCGCTGGCTGTCATAGATCAAGACTTAGTGATTCTTGATCTAGGCTTACCTGATATTGACGGTTTAGAAATACTTAAGCGTACTCGTGATCGCAAGCTTGATATTCCTGTGATCATCCTTACGGCAAGAGATTCACTTGAAGATAAAATCAAAGGCTTAGATTTTGGCGCAGACGATTATTTGGTTAAACCTTTTGAGATTAGTGAGCTCTTAGCACGCCTTAGAGTGATTGAACGTCGGTTAGGTACCGCTGAATCAGCATTAATTATTTGTTCACAAGTGGTGATTGACACTACTGCACATAAAATTTTTATTGAAGAGGATGAACTCAAAGCGTCGAAAAAAGAATACATGGTGCTAAAAGCATTGATGGAAAATGCAGGTAGAATTCAATCAAGGGAACAAATTGAATCGCGTTTATATGAATGGGGTGAAGAAGTGGCAAGCAATGCTGTAGAGGTTCATATTCATAACTTACGCAAAAAACTGCCGGATCACTTTATAAAAACAGTAAGAGGCGTAGGTTATACGGTGAATAAAACTTAATGTCTATTCGCCGTTATTTAGTCCTTATACTATTGTCAATTATCACGTTGGTAACATTTCTTGCTGCTATACAAGGTTATAAGGCGAGTATGAGTCAGGCAAATGATTTGTTTGATGAACAATTACAAATTATAGGGAAAACGTTACTCGCGACATCGGCAACTTATAATAAAAGTGCCTTGGAAAGTTCAGCCAGTAATGCAACCGTTATACCTTCTGACCACATAGCTTACCAATTATTCAATAATGAAACCTTATTATTACGGACTAATAATGCGCCTCAGATGCTATTAACTGACTTACCTTCGGGGTTCACTGACCTGAATTTTCTAGGGCAGCGTTGGCGAGTATTTATTGAAACAACCAAAGAACAATTACCTCAAAAAAGGGTACTTGTTGCTCAACCGCTTGAACAAAGATTTTCGTTAGCACAAGACGTCATTTTGTCTGCGGTGACACCTATTATTTTGGTTATTCCCGTTATTGCGTTATTTATTTTTATGGCAATTCGCCAAGCTTTAAAGCCTTTGACTGTTTTACGAAGAGAGCTCTCAGGAAAAAAAATAAATGACTTGTCAAAGCTTTCAAGTGTAACATCAACAAAAGAATTACAACCTGTGATTCACACACTTAATTTATTATTTGAGCGTTTATCATCTGCTTTTACCCGTGAACGTCATTTTGCCTCAGATGCAGCGCATGAGCTAAGAACTCCATTAAGTGTGCTTAAAATTAATGTGCACAATTTACAAATGACCCAAAGTAAAAAACTCGACAATGACGGGCAAGTTTCTCTCATGCAATTAGGCCAAAGTGTTGACCGAATGGCACATGTTGTTGATCAAATATTAACGCTTAATCGTACCAATCCCGATCAACTTATCATGGCAGTTACTCAACTTGAGCTACAGGCTTTATTACAACAGGTGATCAGCGATTTATACCCTGAAATAATGAAACATCAGCACGAAATTTCACTTGAAAGCCAAGTTTCTACAATTTACGCAAATGAATTTGCTCTACTTACCTTAGTTAAAAACTTAATTGGTAATGCCTGCAAATATACGCCCAATGGTGGGAAAATATTGGTGAAAACACAGGTTAATGAACAAAGCTTTACGCTAATCGTCGAAGACTCTGGTCCTGGTATTAAACAAAGTGAATACGACAGGGTTTTTGACCGTTTTTATCGTGTTGGTGGTGATAGCCATCAATCAACTGTTGTAGGGTGTGGTTTAGGTTTAGCCATTGTTCAGCATATTGTTAAATTACATCAAGGGAAAATAACCTTAGCAAAATCAACGCAATTAAATGGGCTTAAAGTGTTAGTAACCTTTCCTCAAAAGGCTCAGTACAGTAATATGAAATTAAATCAGCGTGAACAAAAACAAGAGGATAATACGTGAAATTGTGCTCTGTTTTTATAAAGAAAATCAGTATTATTAGCCTTTTTATGTCTTTAATTTTGAGTCTTAATGTATGGGCTAAGCGTGTTGAATACATTGTAGAGTTAAAAGATCACTTATTTTCCCCATCCGTGATAAAAATTCCCGCTAATGAAAAAATTAAACTCATTATTTATAATCGTGATACAACACCTGAAGAGTTTGACAGTTTTGATTTAAATCGAGAAAAGGTTATTTTTCCAAACAAGAAAGCGGTTATTTTTATTGGTCCATTACCTGAAGGAAAGTATCAGTTCTTTGGTGAATTTAACCCTAATAGTGCGAAAGGGACTATTGTGGTTACATCTACTCCAGAGCGTAATAAAAGAGTAAAACCTCTGCAAGAAAATAAACCAGGAGGAGCTTAATGTTGATTAATACTGTTCTCTTGTTTTTGAGTAATAGCCTCGTTGTTTTTATAGTACTCGCATTGTTGTTGTCGATTAAAAGTAAGTTTCACTTATCTGGCTTTACGCTCTTTAGTGGCGCAGTAATTGGTGTTTTTTTAATGTTACTACTTTGGCTCTGCATCGATGTAATCAGCCAATTATTTGATGATACGGGGCTTGAATGGTTTTATGCCAGTACGCATGTACTTGTGTATATATTGATTTTGGGTTTTATTAATACCTCAAATAAAATTGAAAATACCCTAAGCGAATGTAAAAATTCTTTATATGCTACTGCTATTTTGGCATGTCTTATTATGCTTCAAGGCACTACCTTTCTTATTTACTTTCTCGGGTATTGGTCGCAAGCCAATGTCGTTAATACTCTTTTTATTGGTGTTGTGCTAGGTGTCGGTATTTGTATTAGCATTAGTATTTTATTGTATTTTTTCTGCTTGTTTCTCAATGAACGTTTCTATGCTCGAAGTACTGAACTTATTTTCATCCTTTTTGCTTGCGGATTATTCAATAAGACGAGTGATTTATTATTACAAATTGATTTTTTACCGAGTAGCCGGATGATTTTTGATCTCAACTTTATTGTCAGAGAAAAGTCTGAATTAGGACATTTTTTGAAAGCTTTATTGGGTTACGATGCAAGTCCCACATTACTGCAAATTGGCCTTTATTTTACTGCTTTGCTAACGGCACTTTTTTGGTGTCAACTCCCCAGCAAACCTTGGCGACTATTTCGCTTTAAGGACGTTATATCATGAAAAAAGCACTTTATGCTTTAGCATTACTGTTTAATTGTTTCTATAGCAGTTTCACCTTCGCTGATGGTGTTGTCGTCGACAAAGTTTATCATCCTTATGTTTTACCTAATGAAAAGGAAGTTGAGTGGCGGCTATTATCTCACCAAACGGATAACACCAATGATTTAGCTCAGCGCTTTGCGTATGGACAGTCGGTATTTGATAATATGATGGTAGAACTCTATATCGTGGGTGAACGTGATGTCGATGGCAATTTTGGTGTGTCTGCTTACGAAATTGAAACGCGTTGGATGTTAACGGAACAAGGTGAATATTGGGCTGATTGGGGCATGCTTTTTGAAGTTGAAAAAGAGCATAATAAAGACAGTTGGGAAGTCACTTCAGGTTTACTGTTTGAAAAAGAAATAGGCCGTACCAGTTTAAGTATCAATGCATTTTTGATTTATGAATGGGGTAATGACATTCAAAATGAAATAGAAATGGAATTTCGTGCTCAATATCGTTATCGTTGGTTACCACAGTTCCAACCAGCAATTGAATTATATTCAGGTGAAGACTATGTTGGTATCGGTCCAGCTTTCATGGGAATACAACGCTTTGCTGGACAAAAACAGTTAAAGTGGGAATTAGGCTTTATCACGGGCCTTAATGGTAAAAGCAAAGATCATATTTTACGTGTGGCTATTGAATATGAATTTTAATGAATAATCGTTCACTGACAAGTAAGAGGAGGGGGGCTGTTCTTTTATGGCTGAGCTGCTGCTTGTTCTTATTAATCTTTTCACTAGGGTTAAGTTGGCAAGTGAATAAAAGTGTTAACTTCTTTTATGGGTTTTGGTATGAACAACTTAATATTGAACAAACAATAAAAACCTATACGCCACAAAATACCAAAGGTAAACAAGATTTTGCCAGCACGAGCACTCAACAACATATACAAATTTTTAACGAAATAGTTGATGAAATTAACAGTAACGGTAAGCATCTAGCAACGCTAAATTATTTAAATAAAGATAACCACTATAAGACTTTATTAACAATGTCAGAAGTGGTGCATTTACAAGATGTTAGTCATTTGGTTAGCCAATTACGTTTGGTATCCTTTATTAATATTTTCTTACTACTTATTACAATTGGGGTCATTTACTACGTAAAATCTCCCGAACCCAGTAAAAAGCAAAAATACACCGCGGTAATTATACCAACCGTTGTGATATTCGCTATCTTTGGGCTCTTTGGCTTAACAGATATCTTTTATTATTTGCATACCTTGGTCTTTCCTGATGATCACCAATGGTTTTTTTATTACCAAGAGTCGTTAATGAGTAGCTTAATGAAAGCACCTGACTTATTTGCTGCGATTGCGCTTTCTCTTAGTCTTATAGCAGGTATTATTTATTGGGTTATTTATCAATTATTAAAAATAAAAATTTTCAAACGTTAATTCTTAACCATTAACTTACATTATTCAAAGGAATATTAAATATGAGAATTGAAGTCAACATGCTTGAGGGACAAGCACTTAAAGCAATTTTTGGCGAGCATGAAATTATAAGTGATCAAAGTATTACCGCCGGAGGTCGAGCTAATCATCCAGAGCCTTTAGATTATTTTCTTGCTAGTATGCCTTTGTGTGCCGCTTTTTATATTCGTAAGTTTTGTCAACAGCGTGATATCAGTACTGACGGTATTAAAGTTTTTCAAGATGATACCCCTATTGGTGAAAATAAATATCAAAAGAAATTTTCTATACGTGTTCAGTTACCCGATAACTTTCCAGAGAAATATAAAAAAGCATTAATGGTTTCAGCAAATACTTGTACAGTAAAAAAAGTTATACAGGCAATGCCAGAATTCGATATTTTGATTGCTCAATAATTTCAACCCAGTAATGGTTATATAGCCGTTTACTAGACTGAAAAAATAGCGTTAGGGGTTAATGACCTCTAGCTCTTTAATACGACTTTTACTGGCTAATATATAACATTTTTTGTAGGCCGAAGCTGCACCTGTGCCAGGTGAAATAGCAAGGTACTGCCATCGGCAGTCATTTTCTCTAAACGTGATAAAATTACGTTGAGAACGCTTAAACATATCTAATGCAGCTCGTCGCCCTGTTGCCAATGCAAATTCTTCAAGAATAAAAACTTGGTTGTTTATCCAAGTTTGTAATTCTCTGTCTACTGCTTCTTTGACTACATCTAAACAGCTTGATAATCCTGATGTGGTATCTTGTGTTGTTTCACAGTGCTCAATCGACTTTTTGGCGTAGCTAACTGTCGATAAAAAGCAAAAAACTAACATTAAGCTGTAAGTGAAAATTTTGGTCATCATACTCTTCATTAAATTTCTAAATACTTTCTTAAATGATGGAATTATATATAACGTTATAATAAATAACGTAGTTTATGCAGGCAGTACTTTTTTGTAAGGTTTTACAGTTACCTTTTTATATACACCTGCTGTAATATAAGGGTCTTTATCAGCCCATGCTTGTGCTGCTATTAAACTCTTAAATTCAGCAACAATGAGAGAGCCAGTAAAGCCTGCCTCTCCTGGGTTTTCATTATCTATAGCTGGACAAGGGCCGGCAATTAATAAGCGCCCTTGGTCTTGTAATTCTCTTAAACGTGTTAAGTGCTGCTCACGTACCGACATTCTTAATGATAAGCTATTTTCTACATCTTCTGAATATATAAGATAAAACATTTTATTTTCCACAATTTAGGGGTGATAGTTACTTTAAGCGATTATTTTTTTCTTCAATTGTTTTATCACATTTACTGTTGGGGTTGTCTTCATCATCAGGTAAATGTTTTGATAATAATAAAACTGAACCAATAGAGAAAACAAACATTAAAGCGGTTAAACCAAACACTTTAAAGTTTACCCAAGTATCTTGGTCAAAATTAAAGGCAACGTATAAATTTAATACAGCGCACAATGCAAAGAATAAAGCCCAAGCTAAGTTCAGTTTTCCCCAAATATTGTCAGGTAAAGATAATGCCTCGTTAAGGAAGTCTTTGATGATATTTTTTTTGAAGATTTTATCACTAACGAGGAGAGCAATAGCAAAAAATAAATTGATGATGGTAACTTTCCATTTAAGAAAAGTATCGTCGTGCAAAAATATAGTTAAACCACCAAATACGGCAATAAGCACAAAAAATATTAAAGTACGCTTTGGAATGGTTTCTTTTTTAATAAGATAGTAAATTATTTGCGCACCAGCAAGAATGATTAAAGAGCCTGTCGCCCAATAGATATCAACAAACTTATAAACAATAAAAAAAACAACCAGAGGAAGATATTCAAACAAAGCATGCATAGTAATAAATTTTCAACCTAGGTTTAAAAGTAATCTAATTCTACGCAATGCTTACCCATTAGCCAAACAATTATTTGGCTAATGCGACAATATTACTCTAAAGATAAGGCAAAAACGAATGAGTCAATAACGAATATGATGGTTCATTCTGTTTAATGATAACTAACCTTTGACTAATCCAAACGGATCATCAATTGAATATGAAGGCTCTGTAAACCACTTGGCGCCGTGCTCACTCATATAAAAATGATCTTCAAGGCGAATGCCAAATTCGTTCGGTAATACCAACATGGGTTCATTCGAGAAACACATTCCAATAGTAAGTGGCGTTTTATCACTACGCACTAAGTAAGGCCATTCATGAATGTCTAAACCTACACCATGGCCGGTTCTGTGTGGACAACCTGGTGTTTGATAATCGGGGCCCATTTCTTGGCTTGCTAAATAGTCACGGGCTGCAATATCAACATCGCCACAAGGAACGCCAAGCTTTGCTGCATCAAAAGCACTTTTTTGTGCATTCTTTTCAAGTAGCCACATTTCACGTTGACGGGGGCTCGCTTCACCAAAAACATAGGTTCTGGTGATATCTGAGTTATACCCTTCTACATGGCAACCGGTATCAATTAACACGATGTCATTGAGTTCTAAGGTTTTAGGGGTTTTTACGCCGTGTGGATAGGATGAATCTTCACCAAATAAAACGATACAAAAGTATGAACCAGCAGGGGATCCCACCTTTATGTGTGCTTGATTAATAAAGTCAGTGACTTCTTGAGTACTTATCCCAGAAGTTAATATTCTTGCCACCGCTTTATGAACTTCCATCGTCATATTTTTAGCCTTTTGCAATAAGGCTATTTCAAATGAAGACTTTTCACTACGACATCCTGCAGTAACTGCTTTTGCATCAATAAGTTGATAATTATTATTACTATTGTCGGCGCATTGTTTTATGCCGTCAGCAATAAAAAATGCCGTTGATTCGTCAAGCGCAATGGTTCCTGAGTTAATGCCCATATTTTTTAAGGTTTCAATAAATAATTGGTAAGGGCTTTCATGTTCTTGCCAACCATTAATTTTACCTTTTATGGTCATATACTGATTTAAGGTATTTACTTCAAAGTAGGGGGTAATGTACTGGATTTCGCCTTGTTGTGGAATGATTGCTCCCACCATGCGCTCACTGGCATACCATTTAGTACCCGTAAAATAATAGAGGTTAGTGCCCGCGTCTAAGTAAGTCGCCTCAATATTATTAGCTTTCATTAATTGTTGGGCTTTAGCAATACGTGCTTTAAACTCGTTTGAGGAGATAGGCTGAACATCAGCTGTCATATTGTTAAGTTTAGCTAGTTCAGTTCCTGCATCAGAGCCACCTACACCTATCGTCATTTTTTGCGTCATTTAATGTTCCAAAAGTCGTGTATGTATGTGTGTATTATGACACGGTTACTTTATACAATATACACATTGGGTTTAGGTTAGTTAAAAAATTTATCGCTTAAAAATCACATAAATTACAATGTTAGGAAATAGCTAATTGCTTCGATACAGTGCAAGCCTGTTGATAAAGTTCATGATTATTTTCTTGAAAATACTTCACGCGAGCAACTGCCTGCGATAGTGCTTGATTGGCTGCATGAATAAGCCATGCTAAACCCATTGTTTGATCTTCTTCTATCCCTTCACCTAAAAAAATGATCGACCCATTGCTCCCATTGATTTTGCATAACCGAGTTTTGCGGCTTGTTCAAATAATTGAAACGCCTGTTTAACATCACCAGATTGTCTTTTAAAAATGGCTTGGTCAAACAAGTTGTCATCACATTGCTCCAATGCTGAAGGGCTTTCTTTTTGAATGCTTCCTTCCCTCTCATTGATATGAGTCTTTACAGCCTTTTGGTTGGTCTGTTTACATTGACTATTAAGTTCGCTGTTATTTGATGGGAGATGTAAACCTTCAATAAATTCACTTTTTCCATCGCTTTGGATGTCTTCATCAGAAAAAATATCTTTAATATCAATGTCTCTTCTTTTTTCTGTTAGCAAATAGCTCATTACCGCATCATATCGACTATAAAGCTGCCCTATTATTTGGTGTTGCTTCGCTATTTACGCTTTGTAATAACTTACGTCATCAGTTAATTGCTTAATTTGTGTATTTTGTTGGTCGAGATGTTTTTGATGAGACAACTTAAGGTTATCAATCGTCGATTGATTGGCTTGGTCAATTCTTAATTGCTGGCTGTGGCTATATTCTTCGAATCGTTGTAAGACGCTTTGAACGTTCTGCTCATAGTTGCTTTTTATTTTTTCAAATCAGCGAAATCAAAATATATCCTTTTTTTAACCATAATAATTGTAAACAGGGAAAGCAATATATTCATTAAAAAACCTTACTTTATTGATATGAATTTTAAACTCCATTCTAAAAATAGGTTGTAAATACCTAAAAAATAGTGAATTTATTATCAAAATAAACTTGCAGTTAATTTTTTTTGTCTTATCTTTATTAATAGGTTATCTATTTTGTTCAACATTATAAGGGATTAAATGTTCAAATTACCCGTTCAGTTAACCATTGCTCAAGTTGATGAATGTAAAACCAAGCTATTGTTAGAAATTGATCAAAATGATGTGATCAATTTTGACGACAGTGAGGTTACTCATATCGATACAGTAGGTGTTCAGTTACTGTTAGCTGCAGTAACTTATATTGCTTCACAAAACAAAGCGCTTAACTGGCGTTCCACCTCCTGTGTTATCCAAGAAAGCGTTAAGCAGTTAGGGCTTAACGAAGCTATTTTAAATCAATATCTTAATGCTTAATCTTAACGTTTTAGTGACTAACCTAAGATGTTGATTAAGCCTTTGCCGTTTATATTTACCCTCAAAAGGAAAGACCTATGATCCAAGTGTTGGTTGTTGACGACTCTAACTCTATTCGCGATATGGTTAGTTTCACATTGAAAAGTGCAGGCTATGAAACTGTTGAAGCAAAAGATGGCCAAGATGGCCTGAATAAAGCGCAAAATGGAACGTTTGACCTTGTTATTTCAGATGTAAATATGCCCATCATGGACGGTATTACACTCTGCCAAGAATTGCGCAAGTTACCTACCTTTAAATTCACTCCGATTTTAATGTTAACCACAGAAAGTTCGGGTGATATGAAAATGCGCGGCAAAGCTGCCGGCGCTACTGGTTGGTTAGTCAAACCTTTTAACCCTGAAAAATTATTAGCAACCATTAAACGGGTTGTTAGGTAGCTATTATGAGCGTAGACCTCTCGCAATTTATTCCTAGCTTTTTAGAAGAAAGCTTTGAAGGCCTCGAATTAATGGAATCGAGTTTGCTCAATTTAGAGCAAGGTGATGATGAAACAATTAATTCAATCTTTCGTGCAGCCCATTCAATTAAAGGCGGTGCGGGGACGTTTGGTTTTAATCATGTGACAGAATTCACGCATTTAGTTGAAACTTTACTTGATGAAATGCGTGATGGTCGTCGCAATATAGACCCCGATGATGTTGAATTACTTTTAGAGTCAGTTGATTGCATGCGCTTGTTAATTGAAGCCATAAGAGATGAAAGCGAGTGCAACAGTGAAAAAATAGCTGAAAATTCTCGGTTATTAAGGCAAACATTAGCTTCAAGCGGAAGTGTCATTAGTGAGGTGGTGACCATAAATGTTGATGAACTGGCAACTGAAAATAATAATGATATGACAACGTGGCAAATAAAGTTCATTCCAGAGCATCACTTAGTGCAAACCGGTAATGACCCGTTATTACTTTTCAATGCTTTAGCTGATTTAGGCGAAATTACTGTCGTAGCGAATGCTAAAGAACTACCCGCACTTAATGACATTGATGCAGAAGAACTTTATTTAAGTTGGTGTTTAACACTGCGTTCAAACGCGAGTGAAGATGATATTAAAGAAGTCTTTGAGTGGGTTGAAGACGAATGTGAACTTATTCTGATTAAAGAAGAGAACGTTAAACTCAGTAAAATAAGTGTTGATGTATCAAGTGCTGAAGGTGTGAGTGACGAATCAACCCTAAGTGAGCTTTGTGTCTCTTCATCAAAAATAGCAACAAATACTCCCGAACCTTCACAAAAAAATAATGTAGATAAGCCTGCAGGTAAGTCTAAAAATGACTTAGGTTCTATTCGAGTAGGCGTTGATAAAGTTGACAGTTTAATCAACTTAGTAGGTGAACTGGTCATTACTCAATCGATGTTGTCTGAGTTAGGTAATGATTTTGACTTATCAAAAGTTGAACGCCTTAACGCAGGTTTAGAGCAACTCCTGCAAAATACAAAAGAATTACAAGAAAGTGTCATGCGTATTCGTATGTTGCCTATTAGCTTTGCATTTAATCGTTTTCCAAGGCTCGTTCATGACTTATCTAAAAAAACAGGAAAAGAAATTGAGCTTATTCTTAAAGGTGAGCAAACAGAACTCGATAAAACTGTGATGGAACAAATTGGCGACCCCCTTGTGCATTTAGTACGTAATGCTGTTGACCATGGTATTGAGTCTGCACAAGTTCGATTAGCGAACGGTAAGCCTGAAAAGGGCACAATTATACTGGATGCCTATCATCAAGGTGGGAGTATTGTTATTGAAATCAGTGACGATGGTGGTGGCATTGATCGCCAAGCTGTTTTTAATAAAGCGCTTGAAAAAGGTTTAGTTGATGAAAGTACAACGTTAACCGATAGTCAAGTTTTTGATTTGATCTTCGAACCCGGTTTCTCTACGGCAAAAGAACTCAGTGATATCTCGGGTCGTGGCGTCGGTATGGATGTCGTTAAACAGAATATTCAATCGCTAGGCGGGCGAATACAAGTTGAATCTGAGCAAGGAAAAGGCAGTACTTTTCGTGTGAATTTACCACTGACTTTGGCTATTCTTGATGGTCAGCTAGTCCGGGTTGGCAGGGAAGTTTATATTATTCCATTAATCACGATTGTTGAATCTTTGCAGCCACAAAAAACGCTCATTAATCGTGTTTCAGGTGACATGTTACTTTACCGACTTAGGGAAGACAACGTTCCTGTTATCCCTATTTATCAGCTATTTAACATCCCTTGTGAATTTGAACACATTGAACGTTGTTTACTGGTTGTTGTTGAAGCTGACGGACAAAAAATTGGTTTGATGGTTGATGATTTACTCGCCCAGCAGCAAGTGGTTATTAAAAGTTTAAATGATAATTATCAGCAGGTTGAAGGTGTTTCGGGGGCAACAATTCTTGGTGATGGTTCTGTTGCGATGATCCTTGACGTGCCAGGTATTATTACTATGGCGCTATCAAAAGCTCAAAGTAATCAACAAAACCAGTCTCACGTTACTCCGTCAATATCTGCAGGAGTTATCTCTTAATGGATATTCAAATGTTAGCAGATGAAGTACCTGTAGAAGGGGAGTATTCCCTTGAAGGTATTGACTTTATAACCAGTGGTGAACAATACCTCACTTTTTTATTGGCTGATGAGCAGTACGCAGTTGATATCTTATGTGTTGAAGAAATTCGTAGTTGGGAAAATCCAACGCGTATCCCTAATTCACCTGGTTACATAAAAGGTGTGATCAACATGCGCGGTATTATTGTGCCTATTGTTGATTTACGGATGAAATTTAATATTGGTGAAGCGAATTATTGTGAAACAACGGTGGTGATAGTTTTAACCGTAGAGACTGAAAATAAAACCAGAACGATAGGTTTTGTTGTTGATGCCGTCTCTGATGTGCTTAATGTTGAAGTCAATGAAATAAAACCTGCACCCGCTTTTGGTGGTTGTGTACCCCAAAATTATCTTGACGGTTTAGTCAATGTTGGCGAAAACGTGGTCACTTTACTTAATGTAAATACCCTGCAAGAAATTGAAAAACATCAGTTAATTTAAATAAAGGAAGATAACATGGAACAAGAAAAAGAGTATCTCACCTTTATTTTAAATGGCGAAGAGTATGGTGTCGACATCTTGTGTGTACAAGAAATACGCGTTTGGAGTTCTGTTACCGAACTGCCAAATAAGCCAGATTATATAAAAGGTGTGATCAACTTGCGTGGCATTATTGTGCCAATAATTGATTTACGCCAGCGTTTCGGGCAAGAGCCACTCGCCTATAACGAGCAAACTGTCACTATTATTTTGCGTAATCAAAATAGTCAAAAAACAATGGTGGTGGGTATTGTGGTCGACGCTGTCTCAGAAGTGTATAAATTCGATAAACAATCTATACGAACGCCTCCTACCTTTGGTAATAAAATTGACCGCTGTTTTTTACAAGGTTTAGCCTCAATTGAGGAGAGGCTTATTATTTTATTAGATAGCCATAGTTTATTAGATCAAAACGAGTTGTATCACGTAGAAAGTAAAGCTGAAGAGGTCTGATTATTTATGACTTTATTCAATGAAATAAAGGTAAGCATTGAATAAAGTTATTAAGAGACAACTAAAATATTTCTAGCACAGACCATAGTCAGATAACTAAGAGAGTAATAACGATGACGGCGAAACAGATCAGTTTAGTTCAACAAAGTTGGCCAAACGTAGTGACGCTTTCTCCTAATGTAGGCTCTTTTTTTTATCAGCAGTTATTTACATTAAGACCTGATATAGCCAGGTTATTTAAAGAGACAAAGAAAGAAAAAGAAAACGACAATCAAAACTTTATCTGTTTAGTAGACCGTGAAATCAGTTTATTAAAACCAATGAGTGCAACAAAAGAAAAAGCACAACGACAACTACTCATAAGGACAAGTGCAGCAAAAGATTATCGAGAAGATGTTGAAACTGTACTGTTGCAAATATTAGCACGCGTACTCGATAAAGCATTAAAAATAACGCTTAAAAGAGCTTGGATATCAGTAATTAAACGTTTAGCAGAGAGCATTATTATTGAGTTAGTGCTTAATCGTATAACAACAAAAGATAAAATTAAATTGATAGGGAATGATACGACCATGGATAAAGATACCGAAATTTCAGTTGAGCAAGCTAAAGAATTGCAATTCTCAGATATGCTGGCTCAGATAGAAGCGATTAATAGAGTTCAAGCACTGATTGAATTTAACATGGACGGTACAATTATTACCGCTAATGAAAACTTTTTATCGACCTTAGGTTACAGTTTAGAAGAAGTACAGGGTCAGCACCATAGTATGTTTGTCGATCATGAGTTTAAAATAAGCGCAGAATATCGCGCTTTTTGGGAAAATTTAAATCGTGGGGAGTTTGAATCTAAAGAATATAAACGCTTCGGAAAAGGTGGTAAAGAAGTTTGGATACAAGCGTCTTATAATCCTATTCTTAATGCTGAGGGTAGACCCTATAAAGTCATTAAGTTTGCAACGGATATAACTGCCCAAAAACTAAAGAACGCAGGTTTTTCAGGACAAATTGAAGCGATTAATAAAGCACAAGCCGTTATCGAATTTAATATGGATGGTACTATTATTACCGCCAATGAAAACTTTTTATCAACGTTAGGTTATAGTTTAGAAGAAGTGCAAGGTCAGCACCACAGCATGTTTGTCGAACCTGACTTTAAAGCAAGTGTGGAATATCGACTTTTTTGGGAAAGTTTAAATCGTGGTGAGTATGAATCAAAAGAATATAAGCGTTTAGGAAAAGGGGGTAAAGAGGTGTGGATACAGGCGTCTTATAATCCTATTTTAGATTTAAACGGTAAACCCTTTAAAGTTGTAAAATTTGCCACTGACGTAACCGCTCAAAAATTAATAAATGCCGATTTTTCTGGACAAATATCTGCCATTAGTAAGTCACAAGCGGTGATTGAATTTAATATGGACGGCACCATTATTACCGCCAATGACAATTTTTTGTCAGCGTTAGGTTACAGGCTGAGTGAAATACAAGGGCAACACCATAGCTTATTTGTTGAAGCTGCTCATAAATCAAGTATTGAATACCAGCAATTTTGGCAAAAGCTTAATCGTGGTGAATTCGACAGCGGCGAATATCTGCGTATAGGTAAAGGGGGGAAAGAAGTTTGGATCCAAGCGTCTTATAATCCGATTTTAGATTTAAATGGTAATACCATGAAAGTGGTTAAGTATGCATCAGACATTACCGGGCGAAAGCAAGCTATTGCTAAAATTAAAGAAACCTTGATGACCCTCTCTGAAGGTGATTTAACACAATATATTGAAACAGAATTAGTCGGTGAGTTTAGTATTATTGGCACATCTATCAATGAGTTTATTGATGTATTGAGTAATATGGTTGGGGATATACGTAGCGCATCAACCCATGTTTTTGATTCAGCGCGTGAGCTTGCTGAAGGAAATAATGAACTGAGTCATAGAACAGAATCACAAGCTTCTAGCCTTGAAGAAACCGCCTCAGCGATGGAAGAATTAACCAGTACCGTACAACAAAATGCAGAAAATGCGTCAGAAGCAAGTAAATTGTCAGCCTCTGTTATGGACAAAGCGAGTAATGGTGGCGCTGTTGTGAAAAATGCTATCACCGCAATGAGTGATATTAATAAGTCGAGCAAAAAAATTGCTGATATTATTAGTGTTATTGATGAAATTGCCTTTCAAACCAATTTATTAGCACTTAATGCGGCGGTAGAAGCTGCGAGAGCGGGCGAGCAAGGTCGTGGTTTTGCAGTGGTTGCTGCAGAGGTTCGTAACTTAGCACAACGTTCAGCAGGCGCAGCTAAAGAAATTAAAGGCTTGATAAACGACAGCGTAGAAGCCGTAGGACAAGGTACTAAGCTCGTTGATGAAACAGGACAAACCTTTACTGAGCTTGTTAATGCTATAGAAGAAGTCAGTAAAATGATTAGTGATATTGACAGTGCCGGCAAAGAACAATCAGCGGGTATTGGCGAAGTCAGCGCAGCGGTTAGCCAGATGGATGAAATGACTCAACAAAATGCAGCATTAGTGGAAGAAGCCGCCGCTTCTAGTAAGTCAATGGAAGAACAGTCTCAAGCGCTTCTTGAACAAGTTGCTTTCTTTAATACGGGCGAAGATGATGAACCAGAAATTAAAACGCCTGTGCGTCGTTCACCGCCAGCAAGTAGAAGGCCAACAAGCAGACAACCGTCGAGTAGACAATCAACAAGACTAGCACCTAGGGCAAGAACTACCCGAACAAAAACAGCAACTGATCAAGAATGGGAAGAGTTCTAGAGTATATTCTAAGTGATGCAACGTGATAGAGCGTTTCAATTAAGTAATGATAACTTTAATTTTCTTTGTCAATTTGTTTATGACACCGCTGGCATTGTGATCAATGCCAGCAAAAAAGAAATGGTTTATCGGCGGCTTACTCGTATTATTCGCGAACGTAAAATTTCATCCTTTACAGCTTACTGTGAATTGTTAAAGGTAAATGTTGAACAAGAGAAAGACTACTTTATCAATGCTATCACCACAAATTTAACCAGTTTTTTTCGAGAACAACATCATTTTGACTATATGTCTCAATATGAAATACCAATGTTGATGCGAAATAATTCACCGGGCCCTAAACGACTCCGTATTTGGTCGTCAGCAAGCTCTACGGGTGAAGAACCCTACAGTATTGCTATTACTCTACTTGAAGCAATGAAAAGTCATCTAAGTCAATGGGACGTAAAAATACTTGCGACAGACATTGATAGTAATGTTTTAGAAACGGGTATAGAAGGAACTTATGATGAGCGACGTATTGAAGATGTACCAAGAAAATTTAAAGAAAAGTATTTTAATAAAGGTATTGGAATTAATGAAAATAAAGTAAAAGTAGTAAAACAGTTACAATCACTTATTACCTTTAAAAAATTGAATTTATTACACCATTGGCCAATGAAAGGCCCATTCGATATTATTTTTTGCCGAAACGTTATTATCTATTTTGATAACAAAACGCAACAAGAATTATTTACCCGTTATTATGAAATGTTAGCGCCAGGTGGTTTACTTATTTTAGGACACAGTGAAAATTTAGGTAAACACCAAGTATATTTTGAAAGTGTTGGGCGTACCATTTTTAGAAAAGCATTTTAGTCGCTCTATACAAGTGAATAAAAAACTATGGTGTTAAATCGACAGAACAGCAGCCATGTTGAACAATGTTTACAACATTGTTTACCAGAATTTGTTCATGTAAATCATTACTGGGATAAAAAAAGAAAACAAGTGATTGCTAAAATTTTTCCTGGTGAGTTTTACATAACCCGAGATAATGTCGCTATTGCAACAACTTTAGGCTCTTGTATTTCAGCCTGCATATGGGACGAAAAAAGCGGGATCGGTGGAATGAATCATTTTATGCTACCACTTACCGATAAAGAAGCACATGAAGTCGATTGGGGGCAACGAGGAATGGCATCGGATGCTAATCGTTATGGTAACTTTGCAATGGAACATCTTATCAATATGATTTTAAAAAATGGAGGGCTAAAAATAAATTTACGAGCAAAAGTGTTTGGTGGAGGTAAAGTATTAAAGAAAATGTCTGATGTTGGGGAGAGAAATATTAGCTTTGTTTTAAAATATTTAGCTGATGAAAGTATCCCCATAGAAAGCTCAGACGTAGGTTCTTTTTATCCACGAAAAGTTTTATTTGAACCCATCAGTGGCCGAGCTTTTGTTAAAACGATTGATAATTTACACAACGATACGATTGTACGTAGAGAGATTGCTTATCGTAGTCTTATTGACCAATCACCGGTTGAAGGAGATATAGAGTTATTTTGATCATAACGATGAAGTTTTGGAGGTTAGTTAAATGAAAGCAATTAAAGTACTCATTATTGATGATTCTTCCGTTATTCGTGCGGTTATTAATGAGGTATTAAAAGATGATCCTGAAATTGAAGTTGTTGGAGAAGCTAAAGATCCTATTATTGCCCGAGAGCAAATTAAGAAGTTAAAACCTGACGTACTAACTTTAGATATTGAAATGCCAAAGATGGATGGTCTTACTTTTTTAAAAAACTTAATGCGACTGCATCCCATGCCAGTAGTAATGTTATCAACACTAACCACCAAAGGTGCAGATATAACACTAGAAGCTCTAGAACTAGGAGCGATTGATTTTATTGCAAAACCGAGTTTTGAAGAACTTATTACAAGTAAATATAACTTTAAAGAAACGTTATTAAGAAAAATAAAATTTGCCGCAACGGTTAATAACAAGACTTATCAACTCAACAGTGCTATGTCAAAATCTACACATCCTAGCGTTGTACCTTTTAAAGGTAGTCAACGTGCAAACCATTTAGTGGCAATTGGCGCTTCAACGGGTGGTACTGAAGCAATAAAAGCGATTATAACGGCTTTGCCCAGCAATTCGCCCCCCATCGTTATAACTTTACATATCCCTGAAACATTCAGTGCGAGATATGCTGAACGTATGAATGGTTGTTGTGCTGTTAATGTTCAAGAAGCAAGGCATGGACAAAAAATTAAAGAGGGGCATGTTTATATTTCACCTGGAAATATGCACCTTAAAGTAGAAAGTAAAGGTGGGGCATTATTTTGTATCCTAGAAGATTCTCCTCATGTTAATAGACATAAACCTGCCGTTGACGTTTTGTTTAATACGTTAGTGCCTATAGCTAACAATGTACAAGCCATTTTATTAACGGGAATGGGGCAAGATGGAGCAAAAGGGTTATTAAATTTAAAAAATGCTGGTGCAATGACTATAATTCAAGATAAAGCGAGTAGTTTAATTTGGGGGATGCCAGGAAGTGCTCATGCGTTAAATGCGCAGGTAAAAGAGTGTTCACTCTTAAATATCCCCAAGGCAATATTAGATCACGCCGCACTTGATAGAAACAGTATGAAAGAGGTGTTGTATGAAAAGTAAGCAAATACAATTATTAAGATTTGGGCTGCTTATTGTTGGCTTAATACTTACAGACCTTATGTTTTTTCAGATAAGTTATTTATCAATAACCCTGACATTATTACTGTCAATTATTTTAATTTTATTATATCGCTACTCTACGCTTTCAGAAATGACCTCTAGCGATAGTTGTCTTGATGATAGTCAACAAACGCATGGCATAGAAATTAAACTCACCTTAACAAAAATAGCGAATTTACTCTCCCAACAAATGGAAATTGTTGATACCGAAGTTGATAGAGCAACTATCTTAATAGAAGAGGCCACTACGGGAATTTCAGATAGCTTTAAATATTTAAAAAGTTTAAGTGATGAACAGCAAGTCATGCTTAATGCAGCGATTGGTAATCGTCAGGGAACTGTGGATGAGGAAGGAACCACCGTCGAGTCTTTTGTTCAGGATTCAAGTGAGACGTTAGATACTTTTGTGCAGGTCATTATCACCACGAGTGAACAAAGTGCAGAGGCAATGTCATTTACTGAGAACATGAGTAAGCAGCTTGAAGGTATTTTTAGCTTATTAGGACAAGTTGAAAGTTTAGCAAGCCAAACAAATTTATTGGCCCTTAATGCCGCTATAGAAGCAGCGAGAGCAGGGGATGCAGGACGAGGCTTTGCTGTTGTAGCAAGTGAAGTAAGAGCATTGTCATTTAATTCTACAGAGCTTAATAATGATATTCGTGAAAAAATATCGTCTGCGCAAACTATTATTGAAAAGCTAAAAAATTCGGTTCAGGTGATGGCTTCAGCAGATATGACTGCAACACTTGAAGCTAAAAGTAGAGTGAGTATGATGGTTGAACACATGGGTGAATCTAACATTAAAACCAATGCTATTATTGAAGAACTCGCCGGACTATCACCTAAAATCGCAGAAACAGTCGCTATAGGTATACGTTCATTGCAGTTTGAAGATTTAACTCGTCAAGCCCTTTCATCACTAAAAAGTAATACTCGAACTATTTCAGCACTTAATAAAATTATTGTAGGATTTGAAATCAGTAAAGGTAATACTTACCAAGAGTTACAAGCCTTACAGCATCAATGCCAAGTGCTCATTGAACAATCTCAATACGACAACGAGCGAAGGAGTGTATCCCAGTCATCTATGAATGAAGGTGATGTTGAGTTATTTTGATTTTTAAATACTAGGAACAAATATGAATGTTAAAAAGAAAGTATCCGAAGATAAAAAAAATATAGAAATTAGTATCGATGGCAGGTTTGATTTTTCATTACACCAACATTTTCGCGATGCCTATATAAATTGTAAAGAAAAAAATACGGTATTCACAATATATCTATTAAATACGACTTACATGGACAGCTCAGCTTTAGGCATGATTTTATTACTTAAAGATCATGCAGAAAACTATTCAGGAAAAGTAGTTATTAGTAAACCCAGTGAAGCCGTTAATAAGATTTTAGAGATAGCTCAATTCCACCGTTTATTGTCAATAGAACTCTAGGGTATATGGCAGTGTTAGCTGAAAAAAGTGATACTAAATTAGCGTTAGTCGTTGATGACTCTGCAATGCAATGCAAGGTATTAAGTGTTTTATTAAAAGAAGAAGGTTATCGCGTTTTTACAGCTAATGATGGTGCTCGTGGTGTTGAAATGTATGTTAAATACAAGCCTGATTTAGTATTAATGGACATTAATATGCCTGTTATGGATGGTTATGAAGCAGCAAGGAAGATTAAAGGCTTATCGCAAGATCATAGCCTCTGCCCGCTTATTTTTATTACGAGCATGGATACTGATCAAGCCTTTATTGAGTGCATAGACGCAGGGGGAGACGGTATTTTGGTGCGGCCATTTTCACCTGATGTTTTTAAAGCAAAAATAAAATCAATTCAACGTATTAGTGATTTATACGCCCAAGTTAAAACTTTGCAACAAGAGCAACAAAAAGACGCTGAACTTGCTGAGCAATTAATGTCTGGTGTGATTGAAGCAAGAAATTTCTCGCTTGACCGAATTGGCATTATTAAACAACCCGCGGCATTATTTAGTGGGGATATACAACTTACCGCTTTATCTCCTAATGGCGATGTTAATGTCATGCTAGGGGATTTTACTGGGCACGGTTTACGTTCATCTATTGGCGCTATTCCTTTAGCTGAAACATTCAGGGCAATGACGAAGAAAGGTTTTTTGTTATTTGAAATTATTAATCAAATTAATCATCAACTCTATGATTTACTCCCCGCAGATTTATTTTTAGCGGCAGGCTTTGCAAGTATTTCTAGTCACGATGCATCAGTTTATGCTTTTAATGCAGGTTTACCTGATGCCTATTTATTTTCTGAACAAGGAATGATAAAACATAAAATATCATCAAGTCATCCACCATTAGGTGTTCTTCCGAAGCTTTTACCGGATAGCCAATTAACTATTTATAGTATTGAAGAAACCGATCGAATTATTTTGATCAGTGACGGTATTGTTGAAGTGAGGAATGAGCAGGGTGAAATGTTTGATTTTGAGCGATTTGAGCAGGCGGCAATACAGGGAATCATAACTCATAACGTTAGTGAATGTGTACTCAAAGCCGTTAATGATTTTTGCCAAACTATGCCACAAGAAGATGACATCTCATTGATTGATATCCCTTGTGGAGGCTGGGAACACGTACTCGTTGCCAGCCAAGGTATTAGCAACATTTCAGCCCAACAGCTTGACGATATTTATTTAGCAACAGATTTCGCGTGGCACTGGCAGTTAACATTGAGTGGTAAGCGCTTAGCCTCTATAAATCCCATTCCAATGGCAATGAATCAAATAAATGAAATCGAAGGGCACGCTGAGCATTGGCAAAGTTTATATAGCATACTCTCTGAATTATTTGTTAATGCACTTGACCATGGTGTCTTAGGTTTAAACTCTAAATTAAAAGCCAGTGCAGAAGGTTTTTCTCAATATTATAAAGAACGAGAACTGCGTTTAACAAACTTAGAACATGGCTTTATTGATCTACAAATAAGTCATTATCCTTTTCCAAATGGGGGGAGGATCATGATTAAAATACATGATAGTGGTCAAGGGTTTGATATCAAAAAATACTATGATAACAGAGTAAAGAAGCGAGAAAATAAACTACAGCTTAGTGGCCGGGGGATTGAACTTGTAGAGCAACTTTGTGACAGTTTAGACTTTCAAGAAAAGGGTAAAATTGTTGAAGCATCTTATGTGTGGGCATCCTAATCGCATTAATACTTTGATTAAGTCTTAGGGAATAAGGTATTAATTTGAATATTTTAGTTGTAGATGATAATAAATTTATTAGATAAGTCGTTAGTGCCATGTTCATTGACAGTGGTCATGTTGCGGCTACTGCGAATAGACATGATCAAGCCAGTAAATAATTAGAAATTTGACCCATTAACACAGTCCTTAATAGAAGCGGTTTAGTGCAGATTGCCGACACGTGCTAATGAAACACTTAACCGGTCAACTGATTCATTAGCAGGTTTTGAAGAAGAGGGGTTTATGGTTGTTTTTCCTTTTACGCCTATTTATGGTGCAAGATTTAAAGCAAAAGAGCAAGGGCGCAACTGTTGTCAAGTCTTTCAATAAGATGCCTTACATTTATTTTTTAAAAGTTAAAATCTCATAAAAAAAGGAATTATTATGCAAAAACCACGTTTACTCATCATTGATGATGACAAAGATTACCTTGAATTACTTTATGAAGCATTAGCCGAAAATTTTGACGTAACGTGTGTGAGTAACATCAAAGAAGCTGATAAATTTGTCAGCAACAATGAAGTTTTTGATATTGCTTTAGTTGATGAGAACATTGGTGATGATAAAGGTTCCAAGTGGATAAAAAGCAAAATAGAGCAACATACGGTAGCAGCTTCATTTGTACTGTATTCTGGATTAGTAAACGAAGACGCCGTACTTAAAGGCCTAGAGTGTGGCGCGGATGATTTTCTTGCGAAACCTATTTCTTTAAACGCATTGAATAACAAACTTAAAAAGCTTATTTCTTATCAAGATAAAATTCACAGTTTTGAAACAGAAATTTGTTCAAAAGATAGAGTGATTAATATTTCAATGGCACAAGCGTCTAAATATGGAAGCTGTATGCAGCTAACCTCTCGTCTTAATCATTGCTTTACCCTAGAAAAAATTAGAGATGAATTGTTTTTGTTTCTATATTCGATGAATTTACAAGGTTGCATCGCTTTTTATCCTATTAAGAAAAA
The DNA here is from genome assembly GCF_014076845.1 of Colwellia sp. MB3u-41. Lineage (GTDB taxonomy): Bacteria > Pseudomonadota > Gammaproteobacteria > Enterobacterales > Alteromonadaceae > Colwellia_A. The sequence continues at coordinate 220,847 of NZ_JACGUT010000058.1, read as the reverse complement.
ACCACTTTTCTTTAGTGCTAAAAACGGCTTTTGTTCTCCTGTTGAAATCGATGTAATGAAGTTATTAAAAGTGAAACCCAGGTTATATCGCTTTAGCTCTAGAACTATTTTTAATCATCCTCTTTGCTCAATACTCATCCTCAATTTAGAGGAAGGGGCTATTGATACCGATATATATATAGACGCTTTAGCATCTGTCATTGAATGTGTTGGTGCTCGCATTGCCTTTATTACTTATAAAAATTCATTAGTACATGTACAAAGTAAAATACAACAAGCCGTTTCTGCGACCAAGCAAATGATTGCTATCTCCAAGCATCATCAACAAGAAGTTATGAATGAGATTGTCACAAATATAGGGATGAGCTTTCACGTACTAGAAATGTCTGATGAGCAAGAAGAGTACTTAACAAACTTGGTTCATACGGCCTTGAAAAAACACTCACAAGACGATATAAATTTTCTTGAAGTGACACAATTACTTGATGGCGCCTTGGCCAGTGTTGATGAACTTGAAGTCCTTAATCTGCAACAAGAAGAGGAAACTGTTGATATTAATGAAGAGGATGAATTGTTTTGATGCCTGTCTCTGATGATTTAACGGTAGCGCTAAATAGTATTCCTTTCCCTGTTATTCAAATAGATCATCAAGGTACGATCACTGGCTGTAATATCTGGACAGAAAGACTTTTTGGCTATTCATTGCTAGAGGTAAAAGGACAAAAATTAGACACGCTCTTGCCCGGTAAAACGGTTGATTCCCTTGTCGAATTAATTGATAACAATCAGCAACCTTCTGGGGGAATGTTAAAGAGTAGCGCTGTATTTTTGTTAAGTAAATCGAAAAAAATGCTTAATTGTACAATAAAAGTCAGTAAAGTGGTTGATGGCTATATGGCCTACCTTACCGTTTCACTTTTAAGTGAAACGAGCAAGAATAAACTTAATTATCAGCAAACTAACTCGCCTCGTAAAATCACGTCGTTAACGTTGTCAACGGATACTCATAAAATATTAAATGGTATAGAAGAAGCCTTTTGGGAATGGAATATTGTCCAAGGAACTATACTTTATTCCGCCCAAGTAATGGCTATGCTGGGTTATGATAAAAAATCATTTTTAGGTCCGCTGTCTTTCTATGAAAAACACTTAAAACCAGAAGACTTAGCCAGCCTTAATCGACAAGCTAAAGCACACCTTATGGGTGAAACACCTTACATTAATCTAACACTGTCAATTACGACTGAGCTTGGAGTGACTAAATGGATCACTATTTTTGGTAAGATTATCGAATATAGTGACGATCGAGCATATAAAATGTTTGGTTCAGTTAAAGACATTTCAGATCAGCACCAATTAGTTGAAAAGCTAAAAGAGAGAAATAATTACTTATTACTTGTGGAACGTTTAAATAAATCAGGACATTGGCACCTAGATTTCCTTAATAAAACGTTATATTGGTCGACAGAACTCTATAAAATACATGGTGTAGATCCCACAAGTTATGTTCCAAATGTAGATACTGTGTTAGATTTTTATCTGGAAGATGAACAAAATAAGGTACGAAATCATTTAGATAAAGCGATGATTGACAAACAAGGGTTTCACTTTAAAAGCGCCATAAAACATAAAAGTGGCAGAAAAGTTAAAGTGGAATGTTTTGGCGAAGTAGAATTGAATATGATGGGGGAGGTGGTCGGTGTCTTTGGGGTGTTTAAAGATATTACTAAATCTGAAGATATTTTTGAAAAGTTAAAATTGTTAGCAATGGTGAACTACACAATAAAAGTGCCTGTTTTCTTTATTGACGACAAAGACAATGTTGTTTATCAAGATCTTACACCAAAAACTGCTCATAGTAGTTCAGTGCTTTTTAATTACATTAATTTCAGCATCACGGATTATATTACTTTTAAGCGTAAAGCGAAAAAGTGTGGTCAATTCAAAGAAACGAATATTAGCTTTGATCAGTACAATACTGTTTTTGACTTATCGGTAACTTATGAGGCTGATGAAGGAATTTTTATTTGGATTGTTGAAAATGTGACAGATCAATTTCGTAAGGACCAGCAACAACTTATTAGTAATCGACTTGCTTTATTGGGTAATACTTTTGGTAATGTTTCCCATGACATTAATAATGTGCTCAGCGTAGCCTTAGGCGCGACCGAAATGTTAGAAATTAAGTTTGCCCAGGGTGAACAAGATATTTCAACGTATATTGAGCGGGTAAAAAATGCAATTGACAAAGGTAAAAGCGTAACAGAGCGCTTATTAGCTTTTACCCGAAAACCAACCATTAAAGTGGTCAAGTTTGACCCCATGCAAGATATTATTGATAACCAGTATCTTTTTAAGCAATTATTACTGTCAACCATTGATTTCAGCATCAATACTCATGAAGTATGCTGTGAAATAAATTTTCCTCAGGGTGAATTTATTAATATCTTACTCAATCTCGTGTTGAACTCTCAAGATGCGATCCGCGAAAAAGGCCTCATTGGGGAAATTAAAATATCTGCGAACATTAATAAGGAGAAACATTTAGAAATTCACGTAGAAGACAGCGGTATAGGTATTGAGCAAAGTAATTTGACAAAGGTATTTGATCCCTTCTACAGCAGTAAATCAGTTAATAAAGGCAACGGTATTGGTTTAGCTAATGTCTACAGTACGATATATAAACATAATGGTCATATTCAAGTTGAAGGGCATGGCCACTTAGGTGGTGCGCACTTCACGTTAATATTTAAGTGCCAAGTATTATCAAACCCACCAATAAAAGCTCCGCTAGCGATTAAAAGCCCATTAGATATGAAGGAAAAAAAAGTTCTAATTTTAGATGATGAAGTTAGTATTGCTGAATTTGTAGCTTTGTACTTAGAAAATGAGGGCGTTAAAACTCAACATACCAGTAATAAAGTGGGTTTAATGAAAATATTATCCAGTGAGCACGTTTTTGATTTTTTTATTACAGATATGATTTTACCCGACATTTCGGGTCGAGAAGCGGTTGATCTTGTGAAAGCTAAGTTCCCCAATATTCGTGTTTTTTCAATCAGTGGTTATATTGCAGAGGAAGATAAACAGTGGCATTATCCGGTACTCAGAAAGCCTTTTAATTCTAAAGAGTTGGTAAGTTTTTTAATTGATAATAGTTAAATTTTATTCTAGCTTATTACTTCTACTCTGCTTTTATTGATGATGCTCACCCCATCGTTTTTAATTATACGCCATGGCGGGGTTTAAAAATGAGTTAATTAAAGCAATGTAAATTTTTTTTTATAATGATATTATTGATTTATTTCATAAATTTATGAGTGTTTAAAGTCGTTGTTAAATGACTATCACCACAATAATACGGTATGTTGAGCCATCGGCTCAAATATAAACGTTACAAAAGCTTTAAGCGCTAAAAGTTAACTAATGAACCTTCACTCTGAGGATAAACAATGAATTTGAAGAAAAAATATAACATTCTCGCTGTGGATGATGCTAAAGATACCCTCATGCTTTTAGAATTTGATTTAGCTGAAGTCGGTTATGAAGTGTTTACCGCAGAATCGGGTGAACTCGCCTTGGCTGTTTTAGAAGAACAAGCCATTGATCTTATTTTATTAGATATGTATATGCCTGGTCTTTCAGGATTAGCCGTGCTGAAGAAAGTAAAGGCTCACCCTTTATTTATGAAAACACCCGTGATCATGCTATCGGCTTCAGATGATGAAGATAAAATTGTTGATGCACTAGAATCTGGCGCTGACGACTACGTAACTAAACCTTATATTCCAAAAGTTTTGTTAGCTAGAATCAAAACGTCTATTCGGCTTTTAGAAAAGACCTTAGAACTAGAGTCTCTTGCTAAAACAGACTTCTTAACGGGGATTAATAATAGATGTGCTTTTGAAAATTTAGCCAGTAAAGCGATTAGCCAAGCAAAGCGTACCAACCTGCCGTATGTTATGGCGATGCTTGATATTGATTTTTTTAAGGCCGTTAATGACAATTATGGTCATGATGCTGGCGATAAAGTATTAATTCAATTTACCCATATTCTTTGTGAATGCTTTCGAGAATACGATATTATTGGCCGAGTTGGTGGTGAAGAATTTGCTGTGTTCATGCCAAATATTACTGTAAAAAATGCTTTTGCTGCCTGTGAACGCTTTAGACTCTCGATACAAAATAATAAAATATCTACTGATGATAACAATGATGAAAAAATATCAGTAACTGTAAGTATTGGTTTATCATTGAGAAAAAACGCTGAAATGAGCTTAGAAGAGTTGTTCAAACAGTCTGATCTTAGCTTATATCAAGCGAAGAAAAATGGGCGTAATCAAACTAAGATTAATGAAGAGATAAAGACTGTAATGCTTGACGATTCTTGTGAAATATTACAAAGTACATCAGAAGATAAATACCCAGGTATAGATTTTCAGGTGGGTGTTGGTAATGTATTGGGTGATGAAGCACTTTTTTCTGAAATATTAGTGATGTTTTATGAAGACCATTTCAATGATGGTGATAAAATTCAACAGGCGATCACCAGTGAAGATCAACCTGCCTGTAAACATTTAGTGCATACTTTAAAAGGGGTTTCATGCTCTTTAGGAGCTATGCGGTTGTTTGAGTTGACCAAAGCATTAGATGGTGCAATAAGTGTGGAAGACAAAGCAAGCTATCAGCAACTTTATCAACCTGTTGCTTTGGAACTAGTTAAAATAGTCGCGGGCATTAAGGTTAAATTAGCGGATAAACTTTAATCTTTGAAACGATAAAAGTACCTGAATTCTCAATTAAATGTTTCTTGATGAAGGTACCATTGAACATTATTATTCGTCGCTCTTTCAATCACTCAACAATAAGTTTAATATCACTCTTGGGTACGCAGCAACAAGAGAGTACTTCACCTTCACCAATAAAAGCTAATGGCTCACCCTGAGGGTATGAAATATCGCCTTCAACTAACGTAACTCGACAAGCACCACAAAACCCATCACGACAATGATAATGCACTTCTACATTGGCATTCTCTAAGCATTCAAGCAAACTTTTGTCATTTGCTTGAAATTTAATAGTTTTATTATCGACACTGATATTATAAAGTGTTGTATCTACCGGTTTTTTTTTGTGTGAAGCTAAACAATCATTAGCACTTTTCATTTTTAAAAGACTTAAGCACTCAATGTGCTAATGATGTTATAAGAAAGCATGATAGTAGGTTCTTTATTTAAAGGTTAAAGTCATTAAAGATCGAATCCGTCAAAATCATCACTTGAAACAGAAGAGTCAACCTGACCAACTAAGTAACTTGATATCTCAGTTTCTTGTGGGGCGACCTGAACATTGTCTGATACCAAATATGCATTCATCCATGGCAGTGGGTTGCTCTTAATGTCAAATGGTGCGTCAAAACCAATAGCGGTTAGACGTTGATTACTGATGTATTCAATATATTGATTTAAGATCGCTGCATTTAAGCCAATCATCGAACCATCTTTGAATAGATACTGTGCCCATTCTTTCTCTTGCTCAACCACATCAAGAAATATCTGTAACCCTTGCTCTTTCATTTCTTGTGCAATGACCTGCATTTCAGGGTCATCTCTACCAGATAGCCAGTTGTTTAAAATATGCTGGGTACCAGTTAAATGCAAAGCCTCATCACGGGCAATAAGCTTGATGATTTTAGCATTACCTTCTAATAATTCACGCTCGGCAAAAGCAAATGAACAGGCAAAGCTAACATAAAAGCGAATAGCTTCTAAGGCATTAACCGAACAAACAGCAAGATATAAGCGCTCTTTAAGCTTGCGCGTTGATACTTCAATTATTTCACCATCGACTTCATACGAACCTTCTCCTTGTGACTGAAGTAGCTGTGTGGTGATGATCACGGCATCAAAGTATTTAGAAATACTTGACGCACGCTTTAATATGGCAGGATTAACAACGATGTCATCAAATATTTCACTCGGGTCTGAAAACAGATTCCGTAAAATATGTGTATACGAGCGCGAATGAATCGTCTCACTGAACGCCCATGTTTCTACCCAAGTTTCTACTTCGGGTAAAGAAACAAGAGGTAAAAACATCGCATTCACCGAGCGTGCTGCCATAGAATCAAGTAATGTTTGATATTTTAGGTTTGAAATAAAGATATGTTTTTCTGAAGGCGTTAAACTCTGCCAATCAGAGCGGTCTTTTGAGACATCTATTTCTTCAGGACGCCAAAAAAATGATAACTGTTTTTCAATAAGCTTTTCAAAAGCAATAAAACGTTGCTGATCATATCGTGACACATTGACACTGTTCCCTAAAAACATTGGCTCGAGTAGCGCATTATTAGGAACTTGGTTAAACGTAGTGTAGGACATCTATTTCTCCTTGATAACACGCATGATGGTCGAGGCTTGTTATCGAAATTTACTTTTTAAAATGATTTTTATTACTGAACATGCCAGCAGCTTCATTGCTAAATAAGCAATGAAGCTTGCTTTTTGTGCACGTAACTATATTTTACACGCGCCGCCTTCACAGTCTTCTTCTAATCCAAGCATATCTTCAGAGGCACCATCGCGTGTATTATGGTAATACATGGTTTTAACGCCTAATTTATAAGCGGTCAGTATATCTTTAAGGATTTGCTTAACAGGCACTTTTCCACCTTCAAATCGGGCAGGGTCGTAATTAGTATTTGCAGAAATTGTTTGATCAATAAATTTCTGCATGATGCCTACTAATTGTAAATAGCCTTCATTGCTTGGAATATTCCAAAGTAATTCATAGTTATGCTTTAATCTTTGGTACTCAGGTACCACTTGTTTTAAAACACCATCTTTACTTGCTTTGATGCTGATCAAACCACGTGGTGGTTCAATACCGTTTGTTGCATTTGAAATTTGTGAAGAGGTTTCTGATGGCATTAACGCTGAAACAGTTGAGTTTCTCACGCCATGTTTTTTAATGCTCTCACGTAAACCTTCCCAGTCAAGGTGAAGAGGTTCGCCGGTAATATCGTCGATGGTCTTTTTATAAGTATCAATCGGTAAAATACCTTGCGATAAGCGTGTCTCATTAAACTTAGGACAAGCCCCTTTTTCTTTCGCTAATTCATTTGAAGCTTTCAACAAATTAAATTGTATCGCTTCAAAAGTACGGTGAGTCAAATTGTTTGCACTACCGTTTGAGTAAAAGACGCCATTTTTAGCTAAGTAGTAAGCATAGTTTATTACGCCTATACCTAATGTTCTGCGACCTATAGTGGCATTGTATGCAGCTGGCATTGGATAGTTTTGATAATCAAGTAAACTATCGAGTGCTCGAACCGCTAAATCTGATAATCCTTCTAATTCATCTAAACTTTCTATTGCACCTAAGTTAAAGGCTGACAAGGTACAAAGTGCTATTTCGCCGTTTGGATCATTGATGTCATTCATTGGCTGTGTTGGCAGCGCGATTTCTAAACACAAGTTACTTTGACGAATAGGCGCTTGTTTAGGGTCAAAGGGACTATGCGTATTACAGTGGTCAACATTTTGTAAATAAATTCGACCTGTGCTGGCGCGCTCTTGAGCAAACAAAGTAAATAACTCAATGGCTTTAATACATTTTTTACGAATTGAGTCATCAGCTTCATATTTTACATACAAGGCTTCAAATTTATCTTGGTCTTCAAAAAATGCATCGTAAAGACCAGGAACATCGCTCGGGCTAAAGAGAGTAATAGACTCACCTTTAATTAAACGAGTGTACATAAGCTTATTGAATTGCACACCATAATCTAAATGACGAACACGATTCTCTTCTACACCACGATTATTTTTAAGGACCAGTAAGCTTTCAACTTCTAAGTGCCAAAGTGGGTAGAATAATGTTGCTGCACCACCTCGAACTCCGCCTTGTGAACAACTTTTAACAGCCGTTTGAAAATGTTTGAAAAACGGTATACAACCGGTATGAAATGCTTCACCGTTACGTATTGAACTACCTAAAGCACGAATACGGCCCGCATTAATACCAATACCTGCTCGTTGTGAAACATATTTGACAATAGAGCTAGAAGCCGCGTTTATTGAGTCTAAACTGTCACCACATTCAATTAATACACACGATGAAAATTGACGCGTAGGCGTACGTACCCCAGCCATAATAGGTGTAGGTAGCGATATTTTGAAGGTTGAAATAGCGTTATAAAAACCTTTAACATATTTTAAACGCGTTTCAACAGGGTATTTAGCAAATAAACAAGCGGCCACTAAGATATATAAAAACTGAGCACTTTCGTAAATTTCACCCGTTACCCGGTTTTGAACAAGGTATTTACCTTCTAACTGTTTGACTGCGGCGTAACTAAAGTCTAAATCACGAGGATGAACAAGAAATCTCTCCATTTGTTCAAATTCTGCTTCGTTGTAATCAGTTAGAAGATGTTCATCATATTTACCCTTTTCTACCATATTGACAACATGGGTAAATAATTTAGGCGGTTCAAATTGGCCGTAGGCTTTCTTGCGTAAGTGAAAAATAGCTAAGCGTGCTGATAAATACTGATAATCAGGTGTTTCTTCTGAGATAAGGTCAGCGGCAGCTTTAATAATCGTTTCATGAATATCAGCAGTTTTAATGCCGTCATAGAATTGAATATGAGACTTTAATTCAACCTGTGACACTGACACGTTATCAAGGCCTTCAGCAGCCCAAGTGATAACTTTATGAATTTTTTCTAAATCGATGAGTTCTTTTTTGCCATTACGCTTACTTACAAAAAGATTATTAGTCATGAAAAACCTGTAATTTATTAATTATGCTGGTCGCTTTATTTACCTAACGTTGTTAATTAGAAGCACGTTAAGTGAACACTTATCAGTATTATATTTCCCCTAAAATATAGAACAGCACAAAAATTCGTCTGAACAACAAATACACTATATGTAGGGGTTTTCTAAAAACTGATCACAAGATAATGAGGTTTGGTTGTTTTTGCAAGTGATAAAAAGCAGAGTTTTTAATAACTTTCCTTAGAGTGAAATTTCAGTTAGTAACGACTAACTTAGTAGTGCTTTTTATTTTTGATATTACAAAAACGCAACGTTTATTTTAATTAATTTTTATTGATAAATTTTTTTTAAAATAAATTTCATCTCTGCTCACTACATTTGTAAGATAAAAGTTAATTGTCAACAAAAACAGTGAGTTGCTTTTTTTTGAACAAGAAGGACACTAAATGAACGATATCGCTGCTGTTATGGTTTTTCATCATATTCCCATAACAGGTTGTATAATCTTTACACGTTAATGAATACACCAATAAAAACGTTGAGGTAAAGTTGTTCACCTTTTAGCTACTTTATAATAAAGACAAGTAGGTAAGGTGATATTCTCATTTAGTCAGTGTATTTATTGTTTCTTGGTTTTGTTTTGGCTGGTGAAATATTCTTTTAAAAAATTAAGGAGTAGTCTGAGTTTTTTAGAGTTGGCTGTACCAGGTGGGAATACGCCATAAACATTGATATCGCTGAGCGCATAGTCATCCATTACCGTTTCTAAGGTACCTGCTTTTATTTTTGGCCATGCATCGTAAGTTGGGATACGGCCTAAACCATGTCCTGCCTCAACAAAGGCAGTACGTGCTGCTGCATTATTGGTACTTATACTACCTTTCATGGTAACACTGAACGAACGGCTGCCCTTCGTTAGGGTTAATACCCCAGATGTTAATTTGTAAATTACCCATTGATGGTCACTTAAATCTGCAGGTTTAGTGGGCCGGCCAAATTGAAGGAAGTATTCAGGAGCGCCACAAAGGCAAGTTTCTAATGTTGCAAGCTTACTGGCTTGCAAACCAGAATCAGGTAAGGGTGCACCCCGAATGGCCAAATCGATCCCTTCTTTCATAATATTAACAACTTCATCTGTTAGCATGACATCAAGTGCAATTTTAGGGTAAATTTTCTTAAACTCGTTGAGTGCAGGAACAACTGTTTGTAAACCAACGTTTACTGGGCACGTTATTTTAAGGAGTCCAATGGGTTCATTTTTGAAGTTTTCAATTTGTTGGTTGGCTGCGCTGGCTTGCTCGGCAATAACGCGGCAGCGTTCATAATATGCTTGGCCTGCTTCAGTAAGGTTAATAGAACGTGTAGAGCGATTAAGTAGCTTTACCTCGAGTTGTGCTTCAAGCTTTTTTAGATGATAACTCACTACTGCTCGAGATAACCCTAAATGTTTAGCTGCAGCACTTAGGCTACCTTGCTCTATGACTTGCGCAAAAACAACCATACTTTTAAGCTGTTCAAATGAAATATCCATAATATGACCTAGTAATTAAAAACACATGGCTAATTGCTTACTTAATCATCATTGTATCAATAATTGATACAATGATGTCAATTTTATCTGCATTGTTCATTTTTGTTCTTAGGCATATACTACGGGCATAGAAAATAGAAACACACTCAACTTATACTCACTTACTTATAAATGGATGAATGATAATGACTAAAAAAATATTGATGGTACTTACTTCACACGATGAACTTGGTAACACAGGCCAAAAAACAGGTTTTTGGGTTGAAGAATTTGCAGCCCCGTATTACGCTTTTATCGATGCGGGTGTTGAAGTAACACTGGCGACCCCTAAAGGTGGTCAAGCACCTATTGACCCAACAAGTACACTCGAAGATTTTCAAACCTCGGCTACAGACCGTTATGACGCAGACAATGAAGCGCAAGCTAAAATTGCTGCAACAGTAAAATTGTCTTCAATTAACGAAGCTGACTTTGATGCTGTTTTTTATCCAGGTGGTCATGGTCCATTATGGGATCTTACTGATAATACTGACTCAATCAATTTGATTGAGAGTTTTCTCAAAGCAGATAAAGCCGTTGCTACTGTTTGTCACGCCAGTGCAGCTTTATTGAATGTTAAAGAAGCCTCAGGTGATTTTGCCATAAAAGGTAAAGCAGTGACTGGTTTTACTAACAGCGAAGAAGAAGCTGTTCAATTAACAGAAGTTGTACCTTTCTTACTCGAAGATGAACTCATTAAGCGTGGCGGTGAATACCAAAAGGCGCAAGACTGGCATGCCTTTGCTGTACAAGATGGCCTTATTATTACCGGTCAAAATCCAGCAAGCTCTGCATTAGCGGCTGAGAAATTACTGGCTCATCTTACTGCATAAATTCGTCGAACAGACAACTCGGTTAGCTAACCTGTTTAGCTAATCGACTTAATTCTTTACGCTTAAGGACATATAAATGTTAAATTTTAATTTTCAAAACCCAACTAAAATTAATTTTGGCCCAGAAGAAATTAAAACAATTTCAAAAGAAATACCATTAGACGCAAGAGTATTGATTGTTTACGGTGGTGGTTCAATCAAAGGCAATGGTGTTTATCAACAAGTCATTGATGCGCTTAAAGAACATACTTACTTTGAATTTTCAGGTATTGAACCTAACCCCACCTACGATACTTTAATGAAAGCGCAAACTATTATTAAAGCTGAAAAAATTGATTATTTACTTGCCGTTGGTGGTGGCTCTGTAGTTGATGGCGCTAAATTTATTGCTGCAGCTGCATTATTTGAGGGTGATGACCCTTGGGACATTCTCGCTAAACAGCAAACGTTCACTAAAGCACTACCTATTGGCGCGGTATTAACCTTACCTGCAACAGGCTCTGAGAGTAATGGCAATTCTGTAGTAACACGTAATGGCAACAAGCTGCCTTTCTCTAGTCCTTTAGTCCGCCCTTTGTTCGCTGTACTCGATCCCGGTGTGACATTGTCATTATCTGATCGTCAAATTGGTAATGGTGTTGTTGACGCTTTTGTTCATACCATTGAGCAATACTTAACTTATAATGTTAATGGCAAAGTGCAAGACCGTTTTAGTGAAGGTTTATTACAAACCTTGATTGAAGAGGGACCCAAAGCACTAGCTCCAGAAACTAAAGATGACCTAGATGTTAGAGCTAATATCATGTGGTCGGCTACTATGGCGTTAAATGGGCTGATCGGCGCGGGTGTTCCACAAGATTGGTCGACACATATGATAGGCCATGAATTAACGGGAGCCTTTGGTATTGACCACGCACGTACCTTGTCTATCGTGTTACCTGCCGTAATGAAAGTCCGTCGTGAGCAAAAACGTGAAAAATTACTTCAATATGCATCACGCGTTTGGCAGATAAATGAAGGCGATGATAATACGCGTATTGATCAAGCTATTCGTTTAACTGAACAGTTTTTTGAGAAAATGCAAGTACCAACGCGTTTATCCGACGTAAACCTTGGTAGCAGTGATCTTGATTTACTGGTTGAACGATTAGCACAACATGGTATGACAGCACTGGGTGAAAAAGGCGATATTACCTTAGACATAAGCCGCGAAATTTTAACTCAAGCACTGTAAGTATAACGGTGCGTTGTTTAATTAAAAATATCCACGCACCGCTTTATCTATCACACAGGCTAACTTCAGATTTAGCCTGTTTTAACCACACTTTCTTTATCGCTTCTTTGCCCCTTTATAATAGGAATTAATATGACTCAAACAACGGATATCAATCGCCAAATGACTTTGGCATCGCGTCCTTTTGGCGCACCTACAGCTGAAAATTTTAGCCTTGTGCGCAGCGAAAAACCTACACCTAACGCAGGTGAAGTATTGCTTCGTACTGTGTTTCTTTCACTTGACCCTTATATGCGCGGGCGAATGAGTGATGCTAAGTCTTATGCAGACCCTGTTGGATTAAATGACGTAATGGTTGGTGGTAGTGTTTGTCGAGTAGAGGAATCAAACCATAACGATTACAAAAAAGGTGATTGGGTTGTCGCTTTTGGTGGTTGGCAAGATTATAGCGTTATAAATGGCAGTGAATTACTTAAACTTGATAACAATATGGCTGAACCTTCACATGCCTTAGGTGTGCTAGGCATGCCAGGGTTAACTGCTTATATGGGCTTACTTGATATTGGTCAGCCAAAAGCAGGTGATACAGTCGTTGTTGCTGCGGCAACAGGTGCTGTTGGCAGTCTAGTGGGCCAAATTTCCAAATTAAAAGGCTGTAAAGTTATAGGCATTGCGGGTGGCGAGACTAAGTGTAAATATGCGGTTGAAACATTAGGCTTTGATGATTGTTTAGATCATAAAAGCGATAACCTAGCCGAGCAATTAGCAACCGCTTGCTCATCAGGCATTGATGTTTACTTTGAAAACGTTGGTGGAAAAGTCTTCGACGCAGTTATGCCACTATTAAATAGTTGTGCACGCGTGCCTGTGTGTGGTTTGATTTCTCAGTACAATGCAACTGAATTACCCAGTGGACCCGACAGACTTTCGTTATTAATGGGCACACTTCTTGTTAAGCGTATTAAGATGCAAGGTTTTATCGTTTTTGATGATTATGGCCATCGTTACAACGAGTTTAGTGAGCAAATGGTGAAATGGTTAATAGCTGGCGAGATAAAGCATAAAGAACACCGAGTTGAAGGCCTTGAAAACACGGTAAGTGCTTTTATTGGCTTATTGAAAGGCGAGAACTTTGGCAAGTTGGTGGTACGTGTTGGTCCAGATCATCTTGATTAACAAACGTTACGCTGCCAAGCTCATTACGTTATCAATACGTTAATGTAGCTGAACCGAATAAAAGCCACTTTAACAGTGGCTTTTTATTAATGTATCGGTAACTCACTTGATAATTTACTGGTTAAACGGTTAATTCCATCGATATGTTATTTAATAAACGATAATACGGCTAATGGCGTTTCAGCATGATAGTCTGCTTGCCAGTTTTTACAATCCTCACCCGCTAAGATATAACCCCACTTTGCGATAACCGTGGTTGTGTTTGCGCTATTTCCTGCTTCAATATCACGTAAAGCGTCACCTACATATAAACACTGTTCGCTGGGGACGCATATTTCTTCACAGGCTTTAAGGATTGGCTCTGGGTGTGGTTTTCTATTGACAAAAGTGTCGCCGCCAATAAGTGATAAGCATTTTTCGAACTCAGGGTAGTGGGGTAATAACTTTCGTGTTAAACCTTCTGGCTTGTTTGTTACAACCCCCCAAGGGATCTTCTGTTCGTTTAGCGTTGAAAGCAATTCAGTAACCCCAGGGTAAAGGCAAGTATGAACAGCAATGTTGTCTTCGTAAAAAGCTAAAAACTCTGCTCGCAACTGCTCGTAATCATAGGCATCTAAATCATCAGCAAAACCCAGTGTTAATAATCCCAAAGCACCATCAGAAGCGATTGGGCGATAAGCTTCACGAGCTACTTCCGCTAAGTTATACTTTCGAAGAACATAGTTAAGTGCTGCGCCTAAATCATTAGCGGTGTCTAGTAATGTTCCATCTAAATCAAATAATACGCCTGAAATTTTATTGTGCATCAACGAATACCTTTACTTAAATTTTTTGACAACAAAGAATGTAATTTACATCAAGAGATGAAATAAGCTTATGGTTTTCTGTAAGCGGGTTGTAATGAATACCCGCGGCATCAATACAATTAAGGTCAAATGATTCAGCCCATCCTATTAATGTAGCAGGGCGAATAAAACTGTTATGGTCGTGTGTACCCTTAGGCACTATCTTAAGTATTTTTTCTGCGGCAACGATAGCAAGCAAATAAGACTTTATTGACTTATTGAGTGTAGAAAAGAAGACATAACCACCTGGTTTTACCATTTGTGCACAAGCGCCAATGATTGAAGCAGGGTCAGGCACATGCTCAAGCATTTCCATACAGGTAACAATATCGTATGTTTGAGGTTGTTGATTCGCTTTTTCTTCAGCAGGAATTTTTTGATAATCAACGTTTAAACCACTTTCCAATGCGTGTAGTCTCGCTATATTTAATGGCTCTTCACCGAGGTCAATCCCAGTAACATCGCCACCAAGTTTGGCTAAACTCTCAACTAAAATACCCCCACCACAACCAACGTCAATGATTTTTTTGCCAAAAATGTCACCAACATGCTGACAAATAAATTGTCGGCGAAGCGGGTTTATTTGATGTAATGGCTTGAAGTCACCCTCAAGCTCCCACCACTGACTGGCGACCTTTTCAAATTTGGCGATTTCTTCTTCATTTACGTTAACAGTTTTATCGTTGATGGTTGTCGACATTACATTTTCATCATTTTAATCAATTATTACATGCAATTCTAAACTAAAGGCTAGGCTACGCCTAGTGCTGAAAGCCTAGTTTTTTGCCCTAGTTAAAAGCGCTTAAGTTATAGGCTTGTGCAGATAACTCAATGCTGAACAAAACAGGACGTACCAATGTTTTATCTATAGGTATTAGCTTAACCATTACGGACTTTTATCAGCTGCAACCACCCTCAATTTAACTGTTTTATACTGAAGCTAAGCTAAAAAAATTATTATCATATATTTTTGTTTTATAATTCATTAATGCTTTTTTTTTGTCTTTTATATTTAACATTTTAATAACCTGCTTGTAATTTATAAAAGCTTGATGTTATGGTCAGACCTGTTGTGATAATGACAATTTATTCTCATTTGAAATTCCCCCCAACAAAATAATAATTAAAATTAACCTAATAGGTAGGAATATAGATGTCGAATAAGATAACAAAGAAATCATTAATATTGACCACTGCTAGCATATTGTCGGTATCAATATCGACAGCACTTTATGCTGCTCAACCGCTTAGCATGCAAAACGCAGATAATGTATTATCTGAAGTAACCAGTTCACCTTTACCTAAACGCTTTATTATCAAATATAAGCAAGCAGCAAATAATCAAGCAGCCAGCAATCAAACAACTAGTTTCATCGGTAGCCAAAGCGCGTTTGTTCGTCTTGCTGGCGTTAAGGAAAAATTAAAGAAATTGCGGGTCAAGGTTAAAGCCGAATTTCCAGATGTTAATATGATCAGTGCTGAGCTATCTACATCACAAGCGATGAATTTAGCGATGGACGATAATGTCGAATACGTAGAAGAAGATTTACCACGTCGCTTTATGGCACAAACAGTGCCTTATGGTATTGGCATGGTTCAAGCCGATCAAGTTGACGATATGATTGCTTCTGCCAACGCTGGCGGTAAGAAAATATGTATTATTGATTCAGGTTTAGACCTACCTCATGAAGACATGGGTGCACAAGGAGGCACAATAACGGGCACAAACAATAGTGGTACAGGTAACTGGTATAATCAAGGTGGTCCACACGGTACTCACGTAGCAGGAACAATTGCCGCGCTTAACAATGGTATTGGCGTTCGCGGTGTTATTGGCACGGATCCTAATTTGCACATAATAAAAGTCTTTAATGCCGCGGGCTGGGGATACTCTTCAACACTTGTTAATGCTATTAACGATTGTGTCAGTAACGGTGCAGACGTTATTAATATGAGCTTAGGTGGTTCTGGTTCAAGTACCAGCGAGCAAAATGGTATTCAAGCAGCCTATGATGCAGGTGTTTTACTTATAGCTGCAGCCGGTAATGATGGTGTTGCTTCAGCAACTACTGATTTAGAAAGCTTTCCGGCTTCTTACGATGCAGTGATGTCAGTTGCTGCTGTTGACAGTGATAAAGCCTTAGCTGACTTTTCACAAAAAAATAGTCAAGTAGAGATATCTGGACCAGGCGTTGATGTTTATTCTATTTACCCTGAAGGTACAGGTTCAGTCGTTGAAGTATCTGTCGCTAATATGGGTTATACCGCTAATGCGATGGAAAACCAGGGTCAAGCAACGGGTTCTCTCTATGACTTTGCCATGGGTGAAACTATAGATACAGGTGCTGCAGGTAATGTTTGTTTAATTCAACGTGGCAATATTTCGTTTTACGATAAAGTTAAAGCTTGTCAAGATAGCGGAGGTGTAGGCGCAATTCTTTATAACAATGCCCCAGGAAGTTTTGGTGGTACATTAGGTGACGCAAACGCAACTTCTATCCCAAGTGTGACCGTATCTGATACGGACGGCGCAGCAATGAAAAATAATATTGGCTTAAGCGCCAGTATAAATATTGGCGCGGGTAATTATGGCAAAATGAGTGGCACTTCAATGGCATCTCCTCATGTTGCTGGTGTTGCTGCTTTGGTGTGGAGTCATCACCCAAGCTGTACTAACGTTGAGATTCGTAACGTATTAAATAGTAGTGCACAAGATTTAGGTGCTGCGGGTCGCGATGTTAAATTTGGTTATGGTTTAGCCCAAACTAAAGATGCGATCGATTACATTACCGCGAATGGATGTGATGGCTCTGGTGGTGACACTGGCGGTGGTGGTGGAACAACACCAGATACTGTCCTTGAAAATGGTCAGGTTAAAACTGAGCTAACGGCTGCAACGGGTAATGATTTAGTTTTCACCATGGAAGTACCTGCTGGCGCAACAGATATTAATTTTGCTATGACAGGTGGTAATGGTGATGCTGATTTATATGTGAAGTTTGGCGCTGAGCCAACCGACAGTGTTTACGATTGTCGCCCTTATAAATCAGGTAATGTTGAATCATGTGCAAGTACGCAAGCAGGTGGCACTTACTACGTAAGACTTAAAGCCTATAGTGATTTTACCGGTGTTAGTTTAACGGGTAGTTACACTGAACCTACGACGGGTGGTGGTAATACGATTAATCCGATTGATACCACAATTAATAATGTTACTGTTGCAAGAAGAACATGGAAACGTTACACCCTTGACTTAGCAGATGGTTATGCCGATCTAACGGTTACACTTTCAGGTGGTTCAGGTGATGCAGATTTATATGTAACACAAGGTAAACAGTCAACAACGTCTGTTTATGATTGTCGTCCTTATAAAAATGGTAACAATGAAGCTTGTAACTTTACCGACCCAGCTAAAGGTGTATGGTATGTCGATGTCTACGGCTATTCAGCAGCTTCAGGTATGACATTAAATCTACAAGCTACACCCAAATAATCTAAAGAAAGGGGCAACCCGTTCACTTTATGTTAATAAATAAAACCCTGCTTCGGCAGGGTTTTTTATTATGAGCAATTGAATCAATAGAACAATATGCGACTTAGCGTAAAATGCGTTGCAATTGTATCTTGATGTTGAGTAGCTATAGAGATAAATTATTGTTTAACAAATACGATGAGATAAATCCTAAGAGGTAATAATGAAATCAGTAATAGAACAACTGTCTAGCTATAAAAGCGTTCACTTAAACAGAAAAAATATTCATACGCACTTTATTGGCGTGCCAATGATCATTTGGTCAATTGCCTTATTACTTGCCAGTGTATCCTTTGAAGTTGAATCGTTATTTATCAATAACTACTTAGGCGTTGCACAAGTTAACTTTACTTTGGCCGCCATACTTTCAATTGCGGTGTTTATTTATTATTTAATATTGTCGTTACCTCTTGCGTTATTGGCGTTCATTTTGTTTGGCCCGTTAATGTGGAGTGTTCATGAAGTTGTAAAAGTAGAACATCACCTTATTATTGCAATAAGTATCTTTATTATTGGCTGGGTGATTCAATTTATTGGTCATCATTACGAAAAAGCAAAACCGGCATTTTTTGATGATCTTAACCAATTATTTATTGGACCATTATTTGTAATTGCGGAAATTTATTTTTTATTAGGACAAGGGAGAATATTAGATAAAACAATCACTGAAAAAGCCATTGAGAAACGCCGTATATTTGAACAAAAAAAAGCACAATAATATCTGTTGAGTTAAAATGGTGAACAATAAATAACCATTTGGAAATTAATGACTTTTCAGTGCTACCATGTTAAGTACTTTTAAGATAATAAAGCGGTATGGCATCTCATTAAAAATATGATAGTATGCTGTGTTAATTAATAATTATAATTTCGAAGAAAACTTTCAAAATTCTTGCTAAGTTAAGGGATACCATCGACTTATGACCGATTTGTCAAACAATGTTGTACCCGTCAATATTGAAGATGAGCTAAAAAATTCTTATCTAGATTACGCCATGAGCGTAATTGTAGGCCGTGCATTACCAGATGTACGAGACGGCTTAAAACCTGTTCATCGCCGCGTATTATTCGCAATGAATGTACTCGGTAATGACTTTAATAAACCTTACAAAAAATCAGCACGTGTTGTTGGTGATGTAATAGGTAAATACCACCCACATGGTGACACTGCTGTTTACGATACTATCGTACGTATGGCACAGCCATTTTCATTACGTTATATGCTCGTTGATGGTCAGGGTAACTTTGGTTCGGTTGACGGTGATTCTGCAGCAGCAATGCGTTATACCGAAATCAGAATGTCTAAAATTGCACACGCTATTTTAGCCGATCTCGATAAAGAAACGGTAGATTTTGTACCTAACTATGATGGTACAGAACATATACCGGTTGTTATGCCAACGCGTATTCCTAATTTATTAGTGAATGGTACTTCGGGTATCGCGGTAGGTATGGCAACAAATATTCCTCCTCACAATTTAACAGAAGTGATAAACGGTTGTTTAGCGCTAATTGAAAATAGTGATTTGACCTTTGAAGAAATCTTAGAATACATACCTGGTCCTGATTTTCCTACCGCAGGTATTATCAGTGGTCGTGCGGGTATTGAAGAAGCTTACCGCACTGGCCGTGGCAAAATTAAAATTCGCGCCCGTGCCGATATTGAAGTTCATGAAACTACCGGTAAAGAAACCATTGTTGTTCATGAATTACCTTATCAAGTGAACAAAGCTCGTTTAATTGAAAAAATGGCCGAGCTAGTAAAAGAGAAGCGCCTTGAAGGTATTTCAGCCCTTCGCGACGAGTCTGATAAAGACGGTATGCGTATGGTTATTGAAATCAAACGTGGTGAAGTGGGCGAAGTTGTTTTAAATAACTTGTACAAACTTACCCAAATGCAAGTTTCTTTTGGTTTGAATATGGTGGCGTTAACGAATGGCCAACCAAAACTGTTCAATATTAAAGAGATGCTTGAAGAGTTTATACTTCACCGTCGTGAAGTTGTTACTCGTCGTACTATCTTTGAATTACGTAAAGCACGAGAGCGTGCACATTTACTTGAAGGTTTATCGATTGCTTTAGCCAACATTGACCCGATTATCGAGCTTATTAAAAACTCGCCTACACCTAGCGAAGCAAAAGAAAAATTGCTTGCTCGTGGTTGGGATTTGGGTAATGTTGCTGAGATGCTCAGTGCTGCCGGTGATGACGCTGCACGTCCTGAATGGGTTGAAGAAGGTTTTGGTATACAAGACGGTCAATACTTCTTAACCATGCAACAAGCGCAAGCAATATTAGATCTTCGTTTGCATAAGTTAACGGGCTTAGAACACGAAAAAATCTTATCAGAATACAAAGCATTACTCGATATTATTGCTGAGTTATTACATATTCTAGGTTCTCCTGAACGTTTAATGGAAATTATTCGTGAAGAATTAGAAGCTATTCGTGATGAGTTTGGTGATGCACGTCGCACTGAAATTACTAACGCTTCGCATGATTTATCGATGGAAGACTTGATCACAGAAGAAGATGTAGTCGTAACATTATCACATGAAGGTTACGTTAAATATCAAGTGCTAACTGACTATCAAGCACAACGCCGTGGTGGCAAGGGTAAAGCAGCAACTAAGATGAAAGAAGAAGATTTCATTGAACGTTTATTAATTGCTAATACCCACGATACTATTTTGTGTTTCTCAGATCGCGGTAAACTTTATTGGTTGAAGGTTTTTCAATTACCACTCGCAAGTCGAACTGCGCGTGGCCGACCTATTGTTAATATTTTACCACTTGATACGGGTGAACGTATTACGGCAATTTTACCAGTACGTGAATACGAAGAAGACAAGTTTATTATTATGGCAACGGCATCAGGTACTGTGAAGAAAACAGCACTAACGGCCTACAAAAATCAACGTGCTAACGGTATAATAGCCCTTAACTTACGTGATGACGATACCTTAATTGGTGTTGCTATTACCGACGGTTATAATGATATTATGTTGTTTTCAGATGCGGGTAAAGTTGTTCGTTTTAATGAAAAACTTCGTGATAGCGAAACGGGTGAAATCAAGTTAGATCCTGAAACAGGTGAAGAACGCTGGGCATTAAAACCTATCGGGCGAACTGGTACCGGTGTTCGTGGTATTAAGTTAGAAGGCGATCAAAAAGTTGTTTCGCTTATTGTGCCAGTAAACGATGGGCCAATATTAACGATTACTGAAAATGGCTTTGGTAAACGTACTGCGTTAACCGAATACCCAGCGAAAAGTCGCGCCACTAAAGGTGTTGTTTCTATTAAGGTCAGCGACCGAAATGGCCCTGTTGTTGGTGCTGTTCAAGTTGAAGACTTAGATGAAATTATGCTTATTACTGATAACGGTACATTAGTACGTACCCGTGTTAATGAAGTGAGTGTTATTGGTCGTAATACCCAGGGCGTTCGTATTATTCGAACCGTTGAAGATGAGCATGTCGTTGCATTGCAACGTATTGATGAAATTGAAGACGTTCCAGAAGATTTAGATGAAAATGCACAAGAGCTTATAGAGTCAACAGAAACGTTAAGTACTTCGACAGAAGCTGATGATGAAGAGCTCAATGAGGGCGATAACGAATAGTTACTGCTAAAGACTTAGTTTAAAGGGCGGTTAATTACCGCCCTTTTTATGTTCAGGATGAACGGTATTAAGCAAATGCAGGAGCATATTTGCTGTTATGTTCAGGATGAACGGTATTAAGCAAATGCAGGAGCATATTTGCTGTTATGTTCAGGACGAACGGTATTAAGCAAATGCAGGAGCATATTTCCATTTGATGAGCGTTCTTATTTTACCCAAGAGAATGCTGACCGAATTGATGTTACCAATGAAAATAATTAAAACAGTTTGACCAAGTGCATCGACAAGCGTTTTTAAAATTTTGATAGAAGGTGTTGTGTATATGTCCCAAATATTTAACTTTTGTGCTGGTCCTGCCATGTTACCTGTAGAGGTTATGAAAAAGGCACAAGCGGAATTTGTCAACTGGCAAGGTACGGGTAGTTCTGTCATGGAGCTCAGTCATCGTAGTAAAGAGTTTATGGCGGTGGCAATAAAAGCCGAAGCTGACTTACGCGATCTAATGGCAATACCGGAAAATTATAGTGTACTGTTTTGTCACGGTGGCGGTAGAGGTCAATTTTCTGCGGTCCCTTTTAATTTATTACCTGAAGGTAAGTCAGCTGATTATATTATTTCTGGTTCTTGGTCGAAGTCTGCGGCTACAGAAGCTGAACACTATGGTGACATAAAGCGTATTGATGTTGTGAGTCAAGTTAATGGCGAAACGCATGTTTTATCTAGTGATAAATGGGGTTTAAATCCCAACGCTGCCTTTGTACATTATTGTCCAAATGAAACCGTTGACGGTATCGAAATGTTTGATATACCTGAAACTCATGGGGTGCCACTGATTGCTGATATGTCATCAACCATTTTATCTCATGACGTTGATGTTAAAAAATTCGGTCTTATCTATGCAGGCGCGCAAAAAAACATTGGTCCATCAGGTCTAACTATCGTTATTGTTCGTAATGATTTATTAGGCAATGCTCGATTAACAACCCCGTCGATCATGAATTATCAGGTGTTAGCAAAGAACGATTCAATGTATAATACGCCGCCAACCTATGCATGGTATTTAGCCGGTTTAGTGTTTGAATGGTTAAAAGAGCGTGGCGGTGTTAAAGAAATTTCAAAGATAAACAAACAAAAAGCTGATCTTCTCTATAGTTACATCGATAATAGTGATTTTTATCAAAATCATATTGAAACAGAATTTCGCAGTTTGATGAATGTGCCGTTTTGGTTAACGGATGAAACGTTAAATAGTGAGTTTCTTAAGCAAGCTGAAGCACAAGGATTAATGGCATTAAAAGGCCATCGTATAGTAGGTGGTATGCGTGCGAGTATTTACAACGCTATGCCGCTAGCGGGTATAATAGCCTTGGTTGCTTTTATGAAAGATTTTTCTGCTAAAAATAGCAAGTAATAATAAGTAAGGTTATGTCCTTACCCATAAAACAAAATTAATTTAATGGAAAAAAAATGTTACAAGCAAAAAAAACATTAACTATCACCACAGGCCTTGCCGGAAAAGTATCTGGAGATATCATTGTACCGGGTGACAAGTCATGTTCGCATCGCTCTATTATGTTCGGCTCTTTAGCTGAAGGTATCACGCATGTTTCAGGTTTTTTACCTGGAGATGATTGTTTAGCGACGATGAATGCATTTAAAGCAATGGGCATAAAAATTGAAGGTCCTGACGAAAATCAAAATGTTGTCATTCATGGTAAAGGTTTACATGGTTTAACTGCGCCAAATGAAGCGTTAAATATTGGTAATTCAGGTACCACAATACGACTAATGTCTGGGTTGCTTGCCGGGCAAAGCTTTGCTTGGCAAATGTCGGGTGACAGCTCCTTAAATAAACGTCCAATGGGGCGTGTGGTCGATCCATTAAAATTAATGGGGGCTAATATTTCAGCGGCTGAAAATGGTACACCACCAGTTATTTCTCAAGGTATTGGTGAAGAACAAACCTTAGAGGCAATTCATTACGACTTACCCATGGCTAGTGCACAAGTCAAGTCATGCGTACTTCTTGCTGGTATTTATGCTGACGGTATCACATCTGTAACAGAGCCAGGTATTACGCGTGATCATACTGAACGTATGTTGAACGCCTTTGGTTATCCAGTGACGGTTGAAGATACGGCTATAGGTAAAAAAGTCTCTATTGAAGGCGGCCATAAATTAACGGCTTGTGATATTCAAGTGCCTGGTGACATCTCATCGGCAACCTTTTTTATGGTTGCGGGCTTAATCGCTAAAGAAGGGCAGTTAACTATTCGCAATGTCGGTATGAATCCAACTCGCATAGGTGCTATTAATATTTTGCAACAAATGAATGGTGATTTGAGTATCATCAATCAACGTATGGCTGGCGGAGAGCCTGTCGCCGATGTTGTGGTTAAATCATCACAATTAAAAGGCATTGATATTAATGAACGCGATGTTCCTCTTGCTATCGATGAGTTTCCTGCAATATTTATTGCTGCAGCCTGTGCCAAAGGTACTACACGTTTACGTGGCGCAGAAGAGTTAAGAGTAAAAGAAAGCGATCGTATCCAAGCAATGGCTGATGGTTTAAAAGAATTAGATATTGACTGTACCGTTTTTGATGATGGTATAGATATTGTTGGTGGGCAATTAACATCAGGGACTATACATAGCCATGATGACCACCGTATTGCCATGTCTTTCGCTATTAGCTCATTACGAGCTACTGGCGAAATTAAAATTCTAGAGTGTGACAACGTAGCGACTTCGTTCCCTAATTTTGTCACCTTAGCAAACCAAGTGGGACTAACACTCAATCAAGCGTAAATTAAGTTACTCACTTAATTTTAACTTGCTTTAATGTAGATAAAAATATGATAGAACAAATACCGGTAATAACTATAGATGGACCTAGTGGTGCAGGTAAGGGAACAGTTGCACGATTGGTTGCAGAGCAACTTGGCTGGCACTTACTTGACAGCGGAGCTATTTATCGCGTGCTTGCAGTAGCAACTTTGCATCATCATTTAACGCTTGATGACGAAGAGTCATTGATCCCTATTGCTGCTCATTTAGATGTGCAATTTGAAATAACCAGTAAAGGTGATGGAAAAGTAATTTTAGAAGGCGAAAATGTCAGTAACAGCATACGCACAGAAGAAGTTGGCGCTATTGCTTCAAAAATAGCCGCTTTTCCACGCGTTCGTGAAGCGCTTTTACGTCGTCAACGTGCTTTTAAAGTCTCTCCTGGGCTTGTCGCTGACGGGCGAGACATGGGCACGGTTGTATTTAGCAATGCGCCAGTCAAAGTGTTTTTAACTGCTTCTGCAGAAGAACGCGCACAACGACGATTTAATCAGTTGAAAGACAAAGGCTTTGATGTTAAAATCGGGCGCCTTCTGGATGACATACGTCAGCGTGATGAGCGTGATGAGACCCGTACGGTCGCTCCACTTATCGCAGCAGAAGGTGCGTTAATTGTTGATTCTACTGACCTTTCTATTGATGAAGTGGTTACTAAAATTTTAACATTTGCCAATGGTAAGTTAACGTAAACGAAGCTTGTTAGCTTCAAAATTAACCTATAGCCTACTGTAAGGATGCACTGGGCAACTATTTAATAACCCCATGAAACAATGATGTTGACTGGATTAATAACTGAGTTTATATGCAAGTTATGACTGAAAATTTCGCACAACTATTTGAAGAAAGTTTAAAAGAAATCGAAACACGCCCTGGTTCAATCATCAAGGGTACTATCGTAGCCATAAACAAAGACAATGTAATTGTTGATGCTGGCCTTAAATCTGAAAGTGTTATTGACATTAACCAGTTTAAAAACAACGCTGGCGAAGTTGATGTTAACGTTGGCGATGAAGTTGACGTTTCTCTTAAAGCTACAGATGACGGTTTCGGTGAAACGATTCTTTCTCGTGATGACGCAAAACGTCACGAAGCATGGCAAGTGCTTGAAAAAGCATACGAAGAAAAAGAAACTGTTATCGGTGTTATCAACGGTAAAGTTAAAGGTGGTTTCACGGTTGAAGTTAGCGATATTCGTGCTTTCTTACCGGGTTCATTAGTAGATGTTCGCCCAATTCGCGATACAACTCACCTTGAAGGCAAAGAATTAGAATTTAAAGTTATTAAGCTTGATCAAAAGCGTAATAACGTAGTTGTTTCTCGTCGTGCCGTTATCGAATCTGAAAGCAGCGTAGAACGCGATGCATTGTTAGAGTCATTAGCTGAAGGCCTAGAAGTTAAAGGTATCGTTAAGAACCTTACTGACTACGGCGCATTCGTAGACTTAGGCGGCATTGATGGTTTGCTACACATTACAGATATGGCTTGGAAGCGTGTTAAGCACCCAAGTGAAATCGTAAATGTTGGTGATGAAATACAAGTTAAAGTATTGAAATTTGACCGTGAGCGTACTCGTGTATCTCTAGGCATGAAGCAGTTAGGTGAAGATCCATGGGTAGCAATCGCTAAGCGTTACCCTGAAGGCGCTAAACTTACTGGTCGTGTAACTAACTTAACTGACTACGGTTGTTTTGTTGAAATTCAAGAAGGCGTTGAAGGTTTAGTTCACGTTTCTGAAATGGATTGGACTAACAAAAATATCCACCCATCTAAAGTTGTTAATTTAGGTGATACGGTTGAAGTGATGGTATTAGAAATTGACGAAGAACGTCGTCGTATTTCTTTAGGCCTTAAACAGTGTATCGCTAACCCTTGGGAAGAGTTTGCTAAGAACTTCAACAAAGGCGACAAAGTATCAGGTAAGATCAAGTCAATTACAGACTTTGGTATCTTCATTGGTCTTGACGGCGGTATTGATGGTCTTGTTCACTTATCTGATATCTCATGGGCTGGCGGCGAAGAAGCTGTTCGTGAATATAAGAAAGGCGATGAAATCTCAGCTGTTGTATTACAAGTTGACCCAGAGCGTGAACGTATTTCTTTAGGTGTTAAACAAACTGAAGATGATCCGTTTAATCAGTACCTTGCAGATACTAAGAAAGGTGCTATTGTTACAGGTAAGGTTATCGAAGTAGATGCTAAAGGCGCTAAAATTGAATTAGCTGAAGGCGTTGAAGGATACTTACGTGTATCTGATATTTCTAGTGAGCGTATCGAAGATGCGTCAACTGAACTATCAGTTGGTGATAGTGTTGAAACTAAGTTTATGGGTGTGGATCGTAAGAACCGTGCTATTAGCTTATCAATCAAAGCTAAAGACCAAGCAGAAGAACGTGAAGCTATGGATAACCTAAATCAAGTTGAAGAAACTGGTTTAAGTGCAATGGCTGCAGCGTTTAAAAACGCTAAGAACTAATTTAGTCACTTGAAGGTGAGAAGTTTTTGAAATATATCACTTCTCTTCGTTTAAAATCCATTGGTAAGAAAGTATTTCAAACCAGTGAACACAGGAGGTCAAATGACCAAGTCTGAACTTATTGAAAGATTAGCCGATAAATTAAGTCATTTATCAGCGAAAGATGTTGAACAATCTATTAAAGAAATCTTAGAAATGATGGCGCAAACCTTGTCAAAAGGTGAACGTATTGAAATTCGTGGTTTTGGTAGTTTTTCATTGCATTTTCGTGCTCCTCGTGTTGGACGTAACCCTAAAACTGGCGAATCTGTCGAGTTGGAAGGTAAATACGTTCCTCATTTTAAACCCGGTAAAGAGTTACGTGAAAGAGTAAACCTTTCAATCGCGTAATTGATAAATTATCAATAAAACGGCATGCTGTAATGGTATGCCGTTTTTTTTAATTTAATTTTCATCATAGGTAACTTATTGTGCGTATTTATATTACAGCGTTTTTACTTTTCATCTTATTAGTCATCACTTTTATTTTTGGCAGTCAAAATGAGCAGACGTTAACGTTGAATTATCTTATCGCCCGAACTGAATTATCAGTTGCTACAGCTGTAAGTTTATTTACCACTTTAGGCTTTTTACTTGGATTACTCTTTGCTTTATTATGGAAGTTTGTTCGAATGATAAAACCTAAAAAGTCATCTTCTAAAGAATCAGTGTAAAATTATATGTTAGAACTATTGTTCTTATTACTTCCTGTTGCAATGGGCTATGGCTGGTTCATGGGCCGTAATAGTGTTAAGCAAAATGATCATTCAGCTAAGCAAGCTTTATCGATAAAATACTCTACAGGTTTAAATTACTTATTATCAAATCAACAAGATAAAGCTATCGATTATTTACTCGAAGCGCTTAACGTTGAGGATGATACCGTTGAAGCACATTTTGCTATGGCCAATTTATTTCGCCGTCGTGGTGAGCTCGACCGTGCTTTAAAAGTGCATGAGCACTTAGTCAGACAAAAACATTTACCCGCTAAAGATAAACAACAGGCAGCTTATGAGTTAGGTAAAGATTTTTTTAGTGCCGGTTTATACGATCGCGCTGAAACCATGTTTGAAAAACTCCTTAAATCGAAACATTATGGCTTAAAATCCCTTGATTATTTAATGCGAATTTATCAATCAACGAAAGATTGGACAAAAGGTATTAGTCATAAAAAAGCGATAGTAAAAACAAAAGATAAAAAACTTCTCCATAATTTGGCTAATTTTTATTGTGAATTGGCGACAATAGCTTTAGAAGAAGATAACTTTATTGAGGTGATTGAGCTATTAGAACTGGCTTTAGCTTATGATGCTAATTCTTGTCGTGCAAATTGGTTATTAGCTCGAATTTACGAAAAGCATCAACAATATAATGAAGCCTGTCGATGCTATCAAGACATCTACCTTCAAGACAAGGAATTCTTTCCTGATGTTATTAATGAAATGCAACACTGTTATCATCAGTTAGATGCAGACGATGAATATTTTAAATTTATTAGAAAAGTTTATGATGAAACAGGTAGTTCTAGTGCATTAATTAAATACTTGAGTCATATTGAAGCTAAGTACGGTAATGAAAAAGCAAAAGAATTTATTTTATTAGCGCTAAAAAAACGTCCAACCATTAAAGGTTTTAAGCACTTTATCAAAATGCAAATGGTTAACTCTACCGAAAAAGATAATACTGAAAATTTAGATATGATTAAAGAATTAATCGCCGCCTATTTGAATTTAAAACCTCGATATAGTTGCAGAACCTGTGGCTTTAATAGCAGTAAACATTACTGGGCTTGTCCCTCATGTCATGACTGGGAACAATTAAAACCAGTGCGGGGCCTTGAAGGAGAATAATTACCGATTTCTTCGCCCAAGACTCAATAGCGTCTTCAAAAGTACTCACTGACTTTCGTCAGCTCTGTGCTTTTTCTTTGCTCTTGAACCTTAGGATTTTGAACTCAAAAATTATTAAAGAATTAAGAATTAAGAATTAAGGAATGAGTATGAATGACGCAAAAGTAGTTGTTGCCCTAGATTTTGATAATAAAGAAGATGCATTAGCATTTGTTGATAAAATTAATCCAAGCGACTGTCGGTTGAAAGTAGGCAAAGAGATGTTTACTCATTTTGGACCTGCGTTTGTTAAAGAATTAGCGGGTCGTGGCTTTGATGTCTTTTTAGATTTAAAGTTTCATGATATTCCTAACACCGTAGCAAAAGCGGTAACCGCTGCTGCAGAGATGGGGGTGTGGATGGTTAATGTTCATGCTAGCGGTGGTCTTGAAATGATGAGTAAAGCTAAACAAGCATTAGAAAAATATGGTGAAAAAGCCCCATTACTTATTGCTGTCACTGTTTTAACCAGTATGAGTAAAGAAGACTTACTCGGCTTAGGTATTACGCGAACGCCAGCCGAGCAAGTGATGCTTCTAGCAAAGTTGACAAAAGAAGCTGGCCTTGATGGTGTTGTCTGCTCAGCACAAGAAGCAAAAATTCTTAAATCAGCATTAGGTCAGGATTTTAAACTTGTCACACCAGGAATAAGACCTGTAGGTGCTGCCTCTGATGATCAAAAACGTATTATGACACCAGAGCAAGCGGTTGCTGTTGGCGTTGATTATTTAGTGATTGGTAGACCGATTACTCAAGCTGAGAATCCGCAGCAGGTTTTACAGTCTATAAACGCATCACTGGGTTAGCATAAAGTTTTTACTGTGATTAATTGACAAAACCAAGATTCGATCCTAAAACTATTAACGTCTCATTAATTAAATATTAACTTTTATTTTTCGAGGCGTAATGGAAACGACAACAAAAGGAAAGGATCATGATAAAAATTTCAAAAGTTTTGCTGACCTGCTTAATATTTATTTTTTCTTCATTAAGTGTTGCTGAAAATACGCGTAGTAACGATCTCAGTCTAAATATGAAACAAGTTGATGAGCGTATTGATATCAACCATGCAGATATTGAAACCTTATCTTTATTGAAGGGTATAGGTGTCAAAAAAGCTGAAGCAATCATCAAGTACCGAGATGAAAATGGAAAATTTATGTCAGTAGAAGACTTGTTAAATGTCAGTGGTATTGGCGAACAAATCTTAGTGTTAAATAAAGCAAAACTGACAATATAATTACCTTTAATAAAGGGCAAAAGGCGAGATAATTAATTTTATCTCGCCTTTTTATTTTGGGTAATGCAATATCGTTAGTTTTGCTGAGTTAACTTTTTTTTTGTGCTGTACACACATCATTATGCGGGCAAATAATAGCCCAAACATTTTTATAACCTAAACGTGTTAATTGCTCTGCAGCAAGGCTTGCACGACCACCGGTGGCACAGTGGAGATAAATGTGCTGATTTTCGTCAGTGGTGTGGTTTGTAATACTCATCTCTAGAATACCACGTGGTACATTGATTGAATTTAGAACAGGGCTATCGGTAACTTCTTGGGGTTCACGCACATCAATGAATAAGCTGCTTTTTTGTGGTAATAAATAAGCATCTTTTGCAGTAGTCGTTTGAATACTGCGTCGGACTTCCGATATGAGTTCCGGTATCGTTTTTAACATGTAATCAACCTTAATGATTAAAATAGCCATAATTATGTATTTTTAACATCTGGCCTTGATAATCACCATATTAGGCTTCGCTAATTTAGATGTCAATAATGTAGTACCTGTAGCCAAAATTGATTAAGATAAATTTTAGACATAAAAAAAGAGCCGAAGCTCTTTGATATAAGAATGTAGCGATTAAATTTTCGGTACTCTTATTTTCTTTTCAGGTGATTGGCGATAAATAATTAACGTTTTACCAATAACTTGAACTTTAATCGATGCAGTTTCACGACAAATAGCTTCAACAATTAATGCTTTACTATCGCGATCATCAGTCGGAATTTTAATTTTGATTAATTCATGATGATTTAAAGAATAATCAATTTCGGCAACTACTGCCTCTGTTAAGCCGTTGTTACCCAATAAAACCACTGGTTTCAATGGGTGCGCAAGACCTTTTAAGTACTGTATTTGTTTTTTATTTAGGCTCATTAACAATTTTCGTTACAAGTTAGCTTGAATTAATACTATTTTACCTCCATCTACTCTGTAATACTAATAAAACGTTAAATGGTTTTGCACTATTAACAAATTAATTAAGTTATATTAATGAGTAAAAAGAAATTAAGTAATAGTAGTACCCGTTGGATGCAAGAGCATTTTGATGATGAGTACGTAAAAAAGGCTCAGAAACTTGGAGTGCGCTCTAGGGCATACTTTAAAATTGAAGAAATAAATAATAAAGATAAGTTGATCAAAAAAGGGATGAAAGTTGTCGACTTAGGTGCAGCACCCGGTGGTTGGTCTGAATATGCTGTTAAAGCAGTCGGTGACATTGGACAAATCATCGCTTGTGATATTCTTTCAATGGACCCCATTGCAGGTGTTGATTTTTTGCAAGGTGATTTTAGAGAGGAGCCAGTACTTGATGCATTATTAACACGTATTGGTGGTAAAGATATCGATGTTGTGATGTCTGATATGGCTGCAAACTTTACAGGCAATGACAGTGCTGATGCAGCAAGAAGTATGTATCTTGTTGAATTGGCATTAGATATGTGTAACCAGGTATTAAAGAAAAATGGCGTTTTTGTTGTTAAAGTCTTCCAAGGCGCAGGATTTGAGCAGTTTATACAAGATTTACGAAGTGCATTTAAGACAGTAAAAACTCGCAAGCCAGATTCATCGCGGGCACGTTCGCGAGAAGTTTATTTAGTTGCTACCGGATTTAAATAGCTCCTAGCGATAAATTATAGTAAATTACATCACATCAGCTTAAATTTTTAGGTTGGTTTCAGAACTAACCGTTTATCTGTGCTAGTTAATGGTTAAGTAAAAGTTCATTCAAAGTTACAAGAGGTCATTAAGTTGAGCGATATGGCAAAAAATCTTATTTTATGGTTGGTAATAGCGGTTGTGTTAATGTCGGTATTCCAAGGATTCACTCCAAGTACCAATACAGATCAAAAAGTTGATTATACACGTTTCATTACTGATGTTCGGCAAGGACAGATTCGTGACGCTAAAGTTGATCGTAACGGTGTTATCAAAGGTACAAAACGAAGTGGCGAAGCCTTTGTTACTGTTATTCCTGGCGGCTTCGATCGTGATTTAATTAACGACCTAGTTAAACAAGGTGTTAATGCTTCTGGTGAATTACCTGAAGAAACTAGTTTTCTGACTACTATATTTGTCTCTTGGTTTCCAATGATTTTGTTAATTGGAGTGTGGATATTCTTCATGCGTCAAATGCAAGGTGGTGGCGGCAAAGGTGCGATGTCTTTTGGAAAATCTAAAGCTAAACTATTAAGCGAAGACCAAATTAAAACTACTTTTGCTGATGTCGCAGGTTGTGACGAAGCGAAAGAAGAAGTCTCAGAGCTTGTTGATTATTTGAAAGAACCGACTAAATTTCAGAAACTCGGCGGCCGTATCCCTTCAGGTGTATTACTTGTTGGACAACCGGGTACAGGTAAAACTTTATTAGCTAAAGCTATTGCTGGTGAAGCTAAAGTACCATTTTTTACTATTTCAGGTTCTGATTTTGTTGAAATGTTTGTTGGTGTTGGCGCATCTCGTGTACGTGACATGTTTGAGCAAGCTAAAAAATCAGCACCTTGTATTATCTTTATTGATGAAATTGATGCAGTGGGTCGCCAACGTGGGGCAGGTATGGGTGGCGGTCACGATGAACGTGAACAAACACTTAACCAAATGCTGGTAGAAATGGATGGTTTTGAAGGTAATGAAGGCGTGATTGTGATTGCCGCTACTAACCGTCCTGATGTATTAGATCCTGCATTATTACGTCCTGGGCGTTTTGACCGTCAAGTTACGGTTGGTTTGCCAGATATTCGTGGTCGTGAACAAATACTTAAAGTTCATATGCGTAAAGTTCCATTAGGTGACGATGTTAAAGCATCAGTTATTGCTAGAGGCACACCGGGTATGTCAGGTGCAGATTTAGCTAATTTAGTTAATGAAGCTGCTCTATTTGCTGCACGTTCTGCTCGTCGTACGGTATCAATGGATGAGTTTGAAAAAGCGAAAGACAAAATATTAATGGGTGCTGAACGTCGTTCGATGGTTATGAGCGAAGAAGAAAAAGCCATGACAGCTTACCATGAGGCAGGGCATGCTATTGTTGGTCGTTTAGTACCAGATCATGACCCCGTTTACAAGGTCAGCATTATACCTCGTGGTCGTGCTTTAGGTGTAACGATGTATTTACCAGAGCAAGACAGGTTTAGCCACAGTAAACAGCATTTAGAAAGTAATATTTCATCACTTTACGGTGGTCGTATTGCAGAAGAAATGATTTATGGTTTTGAAAAAGTGTCTACCGGTGCATCGAACGATATCGAACGTGCTACGCAACTTGCTCGTAAAATGGTAACTCAATGGGGTTTCTCACAAAAAATGGGCCCAATGTTATTTGCTGAAGAGGAAGGTGAAGTATTCTTAGGTCGTTCATCATCTAAATCGTTAAATATGTCTGATGAAACGGCACAATCTATTGATATTGAAATTAAAGCATTTGTTGACCGTAATTATCAACGTGCAGAAAAAATATTAAATGAAAACCGTGACATTTTAGAATCAATGAAAGATGCGTTAATGCATTATGAAACAATTGATGCAAAACAAATTGATGACTTGATGGAACGCAGAGAAGTTCGTCCACCGATGGCTGAGTGGGATAATCATTCTAGCTCAAAAAAACCACCAAAAGCCGATAGTAATGCGTCTTCTGATAAAAAAGAAACCACGCCGGATCTAGACAAACCTAGTGACGCCTCTGCTGAATAACACCTACTAAATAAAGCCTCGATTAACGAGGCTTTATTTTATAAAAACTAATTTTCTTTTATTTCAGTCAGTTGTTTTTTATAAAATAAAATTTTGTACAATAAGAATAATAAAGAGCAAAAATTTTGTTGAAAAATCTACGTTGCGGTCAACACCTCCTTGATATAGAAACTCCGCAAGTTATGGGCATTCTAAATGTTACCCCAGACTCGTTTTCTGACGGTGGAAAATTCTCTCGTATCGATCTGGCATTAAATCAAGTTGAACAAATGATAGCTGATGGTGCCGCCATCATCGATATAGGTGGTGAGTCAACTCGCCCAGGGGCTAGAGATGTTACTGAAAAAGACGAGTTAAGTCGCGTTATCCCTGTATTAAAAGCCATTAATAAACGTTTCAATGTTGTTGTTTCTATCGATACGAGTAAATCATCGGTAATGGCAGAAGCAATTGCCCATGGTGCCAGTATTATCAATGATGTTCGAGCATTACAAAACGACGGTTGTCTAGATGTGTTAGCGCAAGATCAAAGTGTGGCTATTTGTTTGATGCATATGCAAGGTTTACCACGAACAATGCAGCATAACCCTCAATATGAGCATTTAATTACAGATATATCAACATTCTTTGAACAACGTATTCTAGCCTGTACACAAGCCGGCATTAGCGCTTCTAGGCTTATTTTAGACCCAGGTTTTGGATTTGGAAAGTCATTAGAACAAAATTATAGTTTATTGGCTAATATGGCTAAATTTCACGCTTTAAGTCTACCGTTATTAGCAGGTTTATCAAGAAAGTCGATGATAGGTTCCTTGCTTAATAGAGACGTTAGTGAACGCTTAGCCGGTAGCTTAGCTACAGCGATTATTGCTGCTCAGCAAGGGGCGAAAATCATTCGTGTTCACGATGTGAAAGAAACAGTAGATGCACTAAAAGTTTTGCATGCGACCCATATAAATAAATAATCATTAAACATACTAATAAAGTAAATATAAAGGACAAATAAAATGTCAGAAAGAAGATATTTTGGAACTGATGGCGTAAGAGGCCTAGTAGGGCAATATCCCATCACCGCAGAATTTGTGATGAAGTTAGGTTATGCCGCTGGTCGTGTACTTGCCGCACAGGGCACTAAAAAAGTATTAATCGGTAAAGACACCCGTATTTCTGGTTATATGCTTGAGTCTGCTTTAGAGGCTGGTTTCTCTGCTGCGGGTATTGATATTGGCTTATTGGGGCCAATGCCAACGCCTGGCATTGCTTATCTTACCAAAACCTTTCGTGCTGAAGCAGGTATTGTTATAAGTGCTTCACACAATCCATTTTACGACAACGGCATTAAATTCTTCTCACAAAATGGTGAGAAGTTACCTGATGATGTAGAACTGGCTATCGAGGCAGAGTTAGATAAAGAAATGGGCTGTGTAGAATCTGCAAAATTAGGTAAAGCAACGCGTATTGAAGATGCAGCGGGTCGTTATATTGAATTTTGTAAAAGTAACTTCCCCAGCCAATATTCATTAAAAAATTACAAGATTGTCGTCGATTGTGCTCACGGGGCAACTTATCATATTGCACCTAATGTTTTTCGTGAACTAGGTGCCCAAGTGATTGAAATTGGCACTTCTCCTAATGGTACTAATATCAATGATCACTGTGGCGCAACGTCAATGGACGCTATCAGTAAGGCTGTTGTTGAGCATCAAGCTGATTTAGGTATTGCTTTAGATGGTGATGGTGATCGTTTGATGATGGTTGACCACACAGGCTATGTACTTGATGGTGATGAGTGTGTCTACGTTATCGCTTCAAACGATTTACAAAGTGGCGTTATTAGTGGTGGTGTTGTAGGTACGCTAATGAGTAATATGGGGCTAGAAATAGCACTAGCCGATATGGGGATACCTTTTGCTCGTAGTAAAGTAGGCGACCGTTATGTTACCGAAATGCTGAACAAAAAAGGCTGGCAATTGGGCGCAGAAAACTCAGGTCACGTTATAAATTTAAAAAACACCTCGACGGGTGATGGCATTATTGCGGCGTTAAACGTATTAACGGCTGTTTGTAGTGGCGATAAAACATTGCATGAACTTCGTCAAGGTATGACAAAACTACCGCAAGTTTTAGTTAATATTAAGTTTACCGGTGATAATGACCCGCTAACTGCACAGAATGTCGTGTCTGCTGTTCATAATGTTAATGAAAAACTTTCTGGTCGTGGGCGCGTTTTATTGCGTAAATCTGGAACAGAGCCCTTGATCCGTGTGATGGTTGAAGGACCTGAATTAACTGAAGTTACCGATCTAGCGAATATCATTGCTGATGCTGTAAAAACTGCTTGTTAGCGAAAATACTACCAAGACGGTTGAATAATAAGCAAATGAACAAGATATTACGTTAAACACTTGTATCTTGTTCCTAGGTTAGTTAATATCTCGCCGCTTTAATTAGGAAAGATAAATGAAAAGACAAGCAATAGTCGCAGCAAACTGGAAAATGAACGGAAGTTTACCGCTCATAAAAGAAATGATTTCAGGATTAAATAGTGTCAAACTAGCTGAAAATGTTAATGTTGTTGTTTGTCCGTCTACGCCTTTTTTATCAGCGTTCGCATTGAATGCTAAAAATGAAAATTTACAAGCTAACATCCACTTGGGTGCACAAAATGTAAGCGAACACAAAAGCGGTGCATATACTGGTGAAGTATCAACAGATATGCTCAATGAAGTTTTTGTAAACTATGTTATTGTAGGTCACTCTGAACGTAGAAGTATCTACAAAGAGACAAGTACGCAAGTCGCTCATAAAGTTAAAGCGGTTCTTAACGCTGGTTTAACACCTATTTTATGTATCGGTGAAAGCGAGAACGAAAGAACATCTGAACAAACTGATACGGTACTGGCTTCACAATTACAGCCAGTTATTGATGTAATAGGTATCGAAAAATTTATTGATGTTGTTATTGCTTACGAGCCTGTCTGGGCTATCGGTACTGGCAAAACAGCATCACCTGAAATGGCACAAGCTACACACTTATTTATCCGCCAATTTTTAGCAAATGCTAATGAATTAATCGCGAATAAAGTGCCATTATTATACGGTGGCAGCGTAAATGCTGCTAACTGTGAAGAATTATTTGCACAAACTGATATTGACGGTGGTCTTATTGGTGGTGCTAGTTTAAAAGTCGACGAATTCAAAATAATTTGCTCGTCAGCCAAAGGATCTTAAAATGTTGTATCAATCGTTAATTATTGCTTATTTAATTGTTTCAATTTGTTTAATTGGTTTAGTGTTAATCCAACAAGGTAAAGGCGCCGATATGGGCGCATCTTTTGGTGCCGGCTCTTCAGCAACAATATTCGGTTCAAGTGGTTCAGGTAACTTCCTCACTAAAGCGACAACATGGCTAGCAATCGCATTCTTTGTTATCAGCTTAGTGTTAGGTAACTTAACAGCAAACAGAATTAAATCTACCGATGAGTGGAACAACTTAAATTCTCCTGTTGAGCAAACTATCCCAGGTGATGATTCAATACCTAGTGAAAGTATAGAGCCAAGTAGATCTGTAGAAAATACAGATGTACCTACAGCATCAAAAAAATCGAGTGACAGCGACATACCACAATAAAACTTTAAAATTAGAAATGGCCTAATTGGTAGGCACGCTAGGTTGAGATTTTTTATTCTCAAAAAGTTAATAAAGCTAATTATCCTCAATATTAGTAAGTTAACTGATAAGAAAAGATAGTATAAATTTAGTATTGCGCGGTTGTGGCGGAATTGGTAGACGCGCCAGCTTGAGGGGATTGTGCCTCTACAAGTTAAGTTAGCTAATTATCCTTAATATTAGCAAGATAACTTAGTAAAACAGGTAGTATAAATTTAGTATTGCGCGGTTGTGGCGGAATTGGTAGACGCGTTAGCTTGAGGGGCTAATGACTTAGGTCGTGGGGGTTCAAGTCCCCCCAACCGCACCACTAAAATTATACAAATAGATATTTAAAGGCTGATTCATGATGAATCAGCCTTTTTTCGTTTGCTTGCTAATTATTCCTGGGATTGTTAGTGAACTCGATTATTGTTTTCCTGACATTGACCTCATATTTGTATTGAAGTCCGGTACAATATATATCTTTAATCTGATATGCCATTCAATCCCGCGACTTCCAACCAAATAACCACCAAACCATTAAATAAATGTACTTAAGCATAAATAATGCACGGTTAGATATCAATGTTCGGGGAAGTAGCTAAGAATCGTTGTTAAGAGTGTTCTGATGGGAAGGACTTAGTTATCTTTTTGTATTATTTAAAATGCCACTTTTGAGCGCATCGTGACGTTACTGGTTGAAAAGATTAAGGTCTTCTTTAGGAACAGCAAACGGCTTTTAAGTTTATTGTACTTTCCATGACCGTGTTAATAAAGGTTATATAGTACTTAAGTGGCTTTCCTACCATCTATAATGCTCCAAAGGAATTTTTTTGTTAGGGTATTTGTCGATTAACTTATTAATCACGCAAAAAAACAACTACGAGATGGATTTTAAATGTATATTCGAAACGTCCAAATAGAAAATTACCGAGCCTTCAAAAAATTCGAAATTAAGTGAAATAGCATAGTCAATTTGGCCACCTATTTAGAGGTGTTATAATGCATCTTATCAAACGTTAAGTAATACAAATTACAAAGAAAAAAGTCCCAATTTTAGTCCTGAATTTCGGTTAGAAACAGTTCAATTAGTTGTTGATAATGGTTATACCCATGAAGATTCAGCGAAAGCGAAGGGTGCTGGTTTTTCCACCGTTAGCAAATGGGTTAAACAGTTAAAAGAAAAGCGAAAAGGTAAACAACCTAAAGCGACTCCTATTACCCCTGATCAATTGAAAATACGTGAACTTGAAAAAAGATTGAACGTATTGAATTAGAAAAGGATATTTTAAAAAGGCTATCGCTCTGTTGATGTCAGATTCCCCAAACAATTATTACTAATTGAGAAACTCAATCAGAGCAATAAAAACCATACTCTATTAGTAAGTTATACGATGTATTTGAAGTACATCACAGCAGTTATTGATATTGGGTAAGCTGGGATAATAATTTAAGCTCCTCAGAAATTAAATTAAGGGCTGATGTTAAAGGCTTTCATAGACTTAGTGGTGGCTCTGCGGGTGCTAGAAGTATTGTTGACATGGTGACTAATGAAGATTATCCATTAAGTCGTTATCGGGCAGGAAGCTTAATGAATGAGTTAGATTTAGTGAGTTAACGATGCAAGCATTAATAATGGAATATGAAAGCATAGGCAAACCCAAAGGTGTCATATTTCACTCAGGCCAAGGAGCGCATTACACCAGCCGAAAGTTTATGCACGACTGTGGCGTTATCAAATCACATAAAGCATGAGTCGCCGTGGAAATTGTTGGGATAATGCACCAATGGAGCGATATTTCAGAAGTTTGAAAACGGAATGGATACCTTTGATAGGATATAAGAATTTTAATGAGGCTAAGCAAGCGATCATTATATACATCATGGATTATTAT
This sequence comes from Colwellia sp. MB3u-41, assembly GCF_014076845.1. Classification (GTDB taxonomy): domain Bacteria; phylum Pseudomonadota; class Gammaproteobacteria; order Enterobacterales; family Alteromonadaceae; genus Colwellia_A. The sequence goes on along the minus strand of NZ_JACGUT010000058.1, from coordinate 181,477 downwards.
AACCAGATGAGACCACATAGGTACAACGGCGGGTTAAGCCCAAATGACTCAGAAAGAAGATATGAGTCAAGCTACAAAACTGTGGTCAATATTACTTGACCACTTCAGACCAAAAAATCTTGAACCACTGTTACCATGGAATATTGAGCGCAGCTAGGTTCCATTCCCTATACGCTTAAGGTATACGTAAATATTTTAAGTGTTAATTTCGTTTGTTACTTGGACATATTGCACAATGATGGAATTATAAAGCTCAATAGAAAAATGACTAGATACAAAGGTAAACTCTAATAAAAGGAATAGTTCAGTAGAACACAGTAGTGATTAAATAAATTATATCTCTGGTTGAATTAAGCCGTTCTTTATGATTTTAGCAACCGCATGTTGACGATTTGAAGCGCCAAGTTTTTTAACCGAGTTATTTAAATGGAATATAATGGTTCTTTCCGTAATATTAATAATCTGAGATATTTCCCAAGACGTTTTTCCTTCACAAGCCCAAAGCATACATTGAGTTTCACGCTTAGTCAGTTTTTTTCTATTTTTAATGTGTTCTATTTTGGCTTGAATTGCTACGTATTGCTCAAATAAGTGTGTGGAAAAGGTATGGGAAAAGAGTAGAGCGTCATCTAAAATTTTTCTTCCTTCTTCATGCGAAATATCAGTTACAATGCTAAATACTGCAATTTCACCGGATACTGAACGTAAAGGAACACTTAACCCATTGATTAAACCATGCTCTCTCGCTTGTTGCATAAATACTTGAATTTCAGCGGTGTTAAATTGATCTAATGATAAAAGTTCCTCCCAAAGAATAGGTCTGTTTTTTGTCAACATGTAGGAGACAACAGGATCTATTCTTTGCTTATTAAGTTCTAAATAATAATCCAGCCAGCTTTGCGGATAATTGCTCATAATACTTATTTTGGGTGCATAAAGTGAATGTTTAGAGATAACACCTAATAAATAGAAACTTGTTTTAGTTAATTCACAAAATTTCAAACAGATAGCTTTCAACTCATCATTATTCTCAGCTTGCCCTATTTCGCTTATTAATTCATAAAAATTAGATATATTCATTGTTATTTCATGGTTATTTTATTGTTATTTTATTGTTATTTTTATAAGTTATCATAAATAAAATATATGATCTATATATATTATTATCAGAGAATAAAAGTGATGAACGCTATTTTTTGATAAGCAAATACTCATAGGTTGGATCTTAAGGAATAAAACAATACTGAGTTAAACAAAATAACGAAAGTGCTCACGATTTTAATATTAACGAAATAGGTAAGCACCGTGACAGGTGCATATTATTATGCATCGCGATCACTATAATGGTTTAATGAAACTGGAAAGATTACAAAGCGGTGACCGCTGATTTAAAGCGCATATATCAATCAGTGACAGAAGAGCACTACTTGAACTCGATAATTTCTGCTCACGTTGGGATGATAAATACCCACAAATCAGCCGTTCTTGGCGAGCACATTGGACGAACTTAAATACACTATTCAAATACCCTCAAGAAATTCGCAAAGCCATCTACACGACGAATGCAATAGAATCACTAAACAGTGTTATTCGAAAAGCGATTAAGAAACGTAAGTTATTTCCGTCTGATGATTCAGCGAGGAAAGTAGTTTATCTTGCGATAGATGCAGCATCCAAGAAATGGACGATGCCGATAAGAAACTGGAAAACGGCCTTGAATCGATTTATGATTGAATTCGAAGACCGTTTAAAGGACTTTATCTAAAACTGACAGTTACAAAAATCTGTTACAGGGTCCTAAAGTTTTCTCTCGGATATTAATTCTGCTAACTTTAAGTTAGCTTACTTACATCAATTCCACTATTTATGGAATTGATGTGATTCAGCCAAAAATGATCATTTTCGAAGCAATGCTGACGGCGTTAAGTAAGATATTTTAAACGCAGGAACAATACTGGCAATTAACGCGATTGCAAACAATACGAATATAGTGAGAACAAAACCCCCAATACTAATAACATCAACCCCGAATACAATACCTTCCATAAGTCTAGAAACATAAATGGTACAAATAATGCCTAATACGATTCCAATACTACTCATAATTAAACCTTGTTTGATGACGAGCCAAATAAGGTTTTTTGGTTCAGCACCAATGGAAGATCGAATTCCTAGCTCTACTTGTCTTTGCTGTGCAGAGTAAGCAATAATTCCGGCAATGCCTGATATTGTTAAAATAATGGCGAAGCCACCAAATATAGACAGTAAAAAGGTAATCAGACGAGGAGATGCACTATTAGATTCTAAAATAGCCTGCATAGACTTTATGCTTGTAACAGGTTGCTTTGAATCTATTTTATAGACTATTTCACGCAGTGTTTTTGCTATCGCTTTCGGTTTTCCCTGCTTTTTAATCAATAATTGAATAGTATTATTAGGCACTTGTGCATAAGGTAAGTAGACAGCATGCGGAGTAACTTTATCTAAACCATGCTGCTTTACATTGTCGACAATGCCAACAATAGTATGCCACGACTCACCATCATCTAATGATAATTTTATTTGCATTGGTTCACTATCAGCCCAGAGAGACTCAGCCATTGATCTATTGATAACCGCTACGGGAGAAGATAATGCATCATCATTTTTTGAAAACATTCTACCTTTTAATAAAGTAATGTCTAACAAATTGAAATAGTGCTGATCTACAGCTCGATAATCAACAACAGGAAGGTTGTCCTGTTCAAGCGTAGCTCTATCGTTCAGTAATAACTTAGCTTTTTTGATCCCGTTTGCACTCATTGGATAGGTGCTTGAAATAGACGAATAACTCACAAAAGGTAAATTATTTGCGTTTATTAATAATTGATTTGCAAAGCTATTGATTTGATCACCTTTAGAATATTTGGCCCAGTTTAGTTCTATTTGCATAATAGAAACATTTTTAGAGTTGAAACCTGGATCAACATTTTTAATATTATTTAAGCTTTTAAGCATTAAAATTGCTGAATACAATAAAATAAAAGAAATTATAAATTGGGTAACAATAAGACAGGCACGAATTAAATTGCTTTTGCCACTTCCACTTGCGTGATGGCCGCTTTCTTTCATGACTATTGCCAGCTTCTTTTTTGAAAGCGCAGGGAGTAACCCACTGATAATGCCGCCAATAACAGATATAGCAAAAGTAAATAACAGTACCGTTGAATCAAGCGATATGTCTGAGGCTCTTGTGGTTAATGTCGCTGAGTAGCTTATTAGTGCATCAAAACTAATTATCGCTATAAATAGACCTAAAACTCCGCCGATGAGAAATAGCAGAATACTTTCTGTTAGTAGTTGACGAATAAGACGTTCTTTTGTTGCGCCAACGGCTTCACGTACTGCGAGTTCTTTTTGTCTGACACTTTGCTGGGCCAATATAAGATTTGTGACATTAGAGCAGGAAATTAACAGAACCAGAAAGGTAATTGACATCATTATATAAAGTGAAGGTTTAATATCTTTTGTCAATACTTCTATAAGTTTGTCGGCTAGAATGATAAATCCATAATTTTCAGGATAATATGCAGGGTTAGCTTTGTGTATACGGTTTGCTATTGTTTTTAATTCTGTGCGTGCTTGATTAATTGATACATTATCCTTTACTTTACCAAAGACATGCATCATACGTTTGTTCCTATTATGGATAACATTTTCGCTTGATCGGGTCGGGCAAACAGACACTGGAATGTAAATATCATTTACTCTGGGATATTCTGGAAAAGCAGGCATAACACCTATGATGCGGTGAATTTTATCGTTCATCTCAACCGTTCGATTAATAACATTAATGTCGCTATTAAATTTTCGTTGCCAAAATTGATATGATAATATGATGATAGGCTCTGAGCCTAATTCGTCATCAGCAAGTTGGAGAGAACGACCTAATATAGGATTAATCCCCAAAAGGTTAAAGTAGTTAGCTGAAACAACACCAGCATTAATCTGCGTAGGCTCACCATTTTCGTGCATTGTGAATTTCATCGAATGATATTCAGATAGTTGCGCTAACGTCTCTGATTGATCTCGATAGTCATTTATTTCAGGTACCGAAAAAAAAATATTTTCTTTGTCAGGCGCTGCCATAATTGATTGCTTTATTACAATGAGGTCTTCACCTTTTTCAAAAGGTAAATCTTTAAGCAGTACGCCATTAACGATAGAAAATATTGCAGTGTTAGAACCTATCCCTATGGCAATAGTGAGAATGATCGTTAATGTTGACCATTTTTGAGCTAGCATGCGTCTATAAGCATAACCAATATCAATGAGTAGCTTTTCCATATTATGCGACCTCAGCCGACAATAAATTGCTCGTGTCTAAATCAACAATTTTACCATCTAGCAAGGTGAGCATTGTTTTGGTGGCATTAGCATGCTCTTTATCGTGCGTTACCATACAAATTGTAACACCTTCATCATTGAGATCTTTCAATAACTGCATTACAATCACGCCATTTTTCGAGTCTAAATTTCCTGTTGGTTCATCGGCTAATAAAACTGAAGGCTCACCCACTAATGCTCTTGCAATAGCTGCCCGTTGTTGTTGTCCGCCCGATAATTGAGATGGATTATGCTGAAGTTTTGAAGACATACCAACACGCTCAGCCCATTTTTCTACCATTTCCTTTCGAATAGATTTTTTGATCCCACGATAGGTTAAAGGTAGTTCTATATTTTCGAATACGGTTAAATCTCCAATCAGATTAAAGTCCTGGAATATAAATCCTATTTCTTGATTTCGAATTTTCGCCAATGACGATAATCCAAATTGACTAACATCAATACCATTTAACCAAAATTCTCCGTTTGAAGGGGTATCTAATAAACCAAGCATTGAAAGCAGGGTAGACTTCCCGCAACCAGATGGACCGGTAATCGAAATATAGTCACCTTTATTTATCTCAAGGTTGATATTGGATAATGCATGTGTTTCTATTCGATCAATATGAAATATTTTATCTATATTAACCAACTTCATAAGTACTGTATTTTTCATAATATCGCTTCCTGTTCAAATTTTAATGACTATTTAAGCTAGTTAATTCTCAGTTTATCAATAGCTTCCCACTCAGATATGTCAGATAAAATGATTTGATCATCGGTAGACAATCCACTGATGACTTCGATATAAGAAGCAGAAGCCCGGCCGAATTTAACTGATATTTTTTCAGCAAAATCATCTTCAGATATTTTAAAAATAGACACAGTGTTATTCGGTGATACGTTTGTGGGTTTGCTGATATAGTGAATATTTTGAATGTTACCTATTTCTATCGTGCCATCAATTCTTAAGTCAGTTCGTACCCCTTCGGGTAGAAGACCAATTAAAGTTACATCTATGTTTACGGTGCTATTTTGAACAGAGGGGTCAATGCGTGCAACCTTGCCCTGAATGATGCCATTGCGTGTATCAATCTTAACATTTTGACCAATTTTAATGTCTTTAACCTGTGATTCTTGAACTCTCAATTGTGCTTTTAAATCATTATGTTTTGCTGTTCTAGCTATTAGTGTTCCTTCAGTAACTAATTGTCCTACTTGAACCACAATATCCTGTAGTACGCCGGCCGAAGAGGTTCTTATGTTCAAGGCATTAACTAGTTCTTGAAAATGAAGTTTGATTCGTTTCAACTGTTGTAATTTTATATCTTCTACATTAATTTTTGACACGTTCAGCGCGGGTAAGCCGCTGTAAATAGCCTTCTGCAGTTTTAGTTTTATTTCTGTTTGTTCAAGTTTAATGCGGGTTTGTGCAACTAGTATTTTTGAAACAATATTTTTATTTTCGAGACTACGTTGAGCCTGATATAAAATTTGAGTTTGTTTGAAATCAGACTCAGCATCAGCTATTGCTAAATCAGTTTTTAAACGTTCAAGTTTAAGGTTTTCCTTAAGGATATTGTAATTTAAAACTCCCATCTGAAGTTTTAGCTCGGCATCTTCTAACTGTTGTTCTAGTTTTGGATTACTCAATACCATTATTACGGTGTCTTTTTCCAAAATATCACCGGGTTGCTGCAATCTTTGATCTACATGACCGGATACCAATGAGGAAATCCAATGGTTTTCAATCGGAATGAGTGTACCTGGAGCATTGACGTCAATAACGATATTGCCGTATTTAACAATACCTAAGTATATATCATCTTTTGCAATAGTCGGTAACGAAGGACCGCTAAAGAAAGTAAAATATAGGGATATGAAAAATAATAAGCCCCCTGCTACGATCCACTGATTTCGATTACTATTTGTTTTTTTTTGATTGAGCTTGTTAACAATATCCAAGTTTCAATTCCTATTTTCCATCAATAATTTATATGTGAAGGATATTACAAATGAAGGTGGAACTTGTAAATGCTGGGAGAAAAACATAAGTAAAAAATAATATTTTTGTTATTAGACAGTTAAAAGTCTCAGAAGAAAAATGTTAGTTAAAATATTAAGTCGAGTGTTCCTGCATATCCACATCTATAAATTGTGCTGAACACCAAACCAGCGCGTCTTTTTGGTATTGTTAATTTTTTTGATGAATAACCATATCCCTTTATAAGTCCTCCCTTTTTTAATGACAAAACAAAATAATAAGCTAGAAATAATAATTTAAAAACTACTTTATGTTTAGGGAGATATAAATTGTGATCAGATTCCACATTTGATCCACGTTAAAAAATGGATCACTCCGGAAGTTTTTGTCTACTGATTCAACGAACGTAAGTTATTAAATAAAAAAAGGTAAATCTTTTAATGAATGGATTAAATAATATTCTACAGTGTACTGAGGGTTTTCATGTTGGCATTAATAAAGCGACGCAGTTTCTCAGGTCGAACACTAACTTGACTGAAGATCCTGAACTTAACTTTGATGTTTTAAATCGATTAGTAAATCACTTAGAACATAAAATATTTCAAGCAACAGAAGTAGATGAATCAAACTATTATAAAAATATTGATTTAGTCGAAAAAAAACTAATACATAATGCTTATTGTGCTTGGGAAACAGCTTTAGAGAATCAGTTTGTTACTGATTTAAATAGCGGAAAAGCTTTTTGTTATCAGCAATATATATTGAATAAACGTTTTGAACGTTTGCTGTGTCGTGAAACTTCTATGCTTAAAGGCAAGAATATTAAAAAGGCACTTTTCATTGGTTCAGGGCCTGTACCAATTAGCGCCATCTGGTTAAATCACTATTTACAAGTACCAGTTGATGGCATCGATATTTGCAGTAAATCAATTGATTTCTCAACTAAATTGATAAACCAACTTGATTTGTCAGACCAAATAAATCTGATGCATCAGCCGAATGGAAATTACGATGTATCAGAATATGACGTCATTATCATTGCATTATTAGCAAAACCAAAATCTCTCATCTTAGATAATATCTATAAAACCATGAATGAAAACTGCGAAATTATTTGCCGTACATCCTTTGGTTTACGTCATATTTTATATGAAGCCACTTCAGTTAGCCTTGATTTACACGATAAATTTTCAATTGATGATACGCGTGTAGTTATCGGTAAAGGTGAAGATACTATTTCTTCACTTTTGCTTGGTAAAACAGATGATTAATAATATTTTAAGATAGGGTTTCTATGTCAAAAATAAAAAAGCTTCAGACCTTAAATTGGCCTGACATGCTATCGGAAGAAGTAAAAATAGAAATATTGAATTTAATGAACTCAGTATTAGAGGACGACACAATCATTGGATTTCCGGAGGTGCTCGATGATGAGACCGGATTAAAAATTATTGACGAACTTGACGAAGATATTCGTCTTAAGAAAAAGCATGTGTTGCTAGCAACAAGTGAAAACAAAAGGGTTATAGGAATGGTGATCCTCAATGAAAAGCAATTGCCGAACTGTAAGCATATTGTTGAGTTGACAAGGGGGATTATTCACCCGTCATCACGAGGAACCGAACTCCTTAATCACTCGTTGTATCGAATAGCTGAACGATGTATTAAGTTGGGCAAGGACATAATAATTCTTGACGTTCGGGAAAACACACGATCTGAGAAAGTATGGTTGCATTGCGGTTTTCGCCAATATGGTCGATTACCCGATTACGCTCGTGTAGACGAAGAGGTATTTTCAGGTATTTACATGTATCAAACCGCGGTAGATCTAAAAGAAAAGTTTGCAACATTTGCCCCAAAAACAGTTAAGGAATAAGTAAAAATGTTATCAAAAGAAGAGTTTAAAATTAAATTACGTGAAGCGTTGAATAGTCACCTGACAGTAGATCATCCTATATTGGCAGAGCTGATGAAAGAGCAAGAAAATTGGCCATTATTGACCGATATCACATTGCAAGGATATCAGTTAACCAAGAACTTTCTTGAGTATATTGAAAATATCTTCTTCCATTGTCCTATGCCTAAGCACAAGCGTCGTCTTCTTCACAATATGTACGAAGAAGAAACGGGACGACTTTCAAACACCAAAAATCATGTGGAATTAATGCAGGACTTTATACGTGCTATTGGTATTACTGATGAAGAGCGTGATCAAGCTGTTGCACGCGCTGAAACTAAAGAATTAATTGATTTTCGGATGGAAGCTGTAAAAAGTCCTTCCCGTTATCACATTGGCGCAGCCGCAGTATTGATCGCAAGTGAAGGTCAAAACCTTGAAGAACGAGCTGGCGAGGCGAGGCATTCAATATTAGGTAAGTTTTACGGTATTGAGGAAAAGGATCTTTTGTTTTTCTCAGTACATCAAAAAGAAGATGTTGGTCATGTTCGTCAGGGTATTGAACTGGTAGTAGATCTTTGTATTAGTGCAGAAATGCAAGCAGAAGCACTAGAAACTGTTCATCATACTTGTCGATTATTTTATGGCATGTATGAAGGAACTGCTAAACACTACTATGCACAAAAAACAGCATAGATATTCAGTATATTCACCTTAACTCAAAGCAAAAATCGAGAGTATCTTTTTGCTCCCGTATTCAAAGAGTATAAACAAATAGATTGTAATTATTAAGCAAGGAAATTAGACGTATGTACAAGTTGGTTAATATGTTGAAAAAGTTATCAACATTCGGCGAATCAATAATAAGTTTCTACGAAAAAGAAGTTGATAAACGATACAAGTTTTCTAAATTAAGTGATGATGTAAATCTATATGTTAATTATTTGAAGGCTATTGGTGTTAATTCAGGTAGTCGAGTTGGCGTTGCTGCAAACAATTGTTATGAATGGCTAATGGCAGATATTGCGTTAATTGAAATTGGCGCAGTTTCCGTTATATTTCAAGAAAATCATCAAATTAATGATGTTGAACAATTTATAGCTGAGTATGAGTTGGATGTACTTTTACTTGCACCTGAACGTTGGAATCAACTTAACGGTGAAGAGCACAGTAATGTACTTATTATTGGATCTAACCATCGAGAAGTTAAAATAAAGCCGTGTGAGAAAACAAGGTATATTGACAATAGTGATGATCATAGCTTTGTTTTTTCTTCAGGTACGGGCGGTACATTTAAAGGAATGGTTATTGATCGAAATGGGGTTGAACTACAAATTGAATCCTTAGTGGACGCGTTTAATATTACGGCTGCTGATTCGGTTTATGTTTTTATGCCGTTTTCGAATTTTCAGCAAAGGTTATTTTACTATGCGGCTTTATTTGTTGGTGCATCTATGTATGTTGTGCCACAAGAGCAAATATTTGCTGGATTACCTCGTTTAAAACCGACAATTTTGGTTGCTCCACCGATTCTTTATGAATCAATCGCAGCTCAATATGGTCAACTGGAGGGGGCGGCAATAAAGCAAATATTTGGCGGGAATATTCGTTTTATGATCACGGGTATGGCTAAAATTGGTTTGCCAACATTAGAATTATATAAAAGTAAAAATATACCTTTGTTTGAAGTTTATGGTTTAACGGAAAGTGGCGTTGTTTGTGTTAATACGCCAAATAGTAATGTGATTGGGTCAACAGGAAAACCGTTACCTAATACTACAATAGAGATCGTAGAAGATGGGGAAGTGATCGTTATTAAAGAACGGCCTTTGACTAGTCGTTTCTTTGATTATCAGCAGGAAGAAAACGATACCCGTATAGAAGGGAATAAAATATATACTGGTGACTTGGGGTATCTTGACGAAGCTGGGCATCTTTTTTTGATCGGACGAAAAAAAGCAACAATTATCACGGGTGATGGTAAGAAGATCCAACCTGAACCTATAGAAAAACACTTAGAAGAACACTCTCTGATCCAACATTGTGTCTTGTTTCCTTATAAAGATACCAGCGGATTAATGGCTGTTGTGCAAGTACATTTACCTTTAGAAAAAATAGATGTTGTTGAACTTGAACAGCACCTCAATGGATTGTTACAGAAAGAATTTTCTCATATAAGTCTTGCTAAATGGGTCTTTACAGATGTTAGATTTTCAACTGAGAATGGCTTATTAACAAGAAATTTGAAAATAGCCCGTAAGAATATAGCGCAGCATTTTCAAAGTGAACTAAACGAAATTATAACCGATGAATACACTGAGCCAAGCACTGAAATAGAGTCAAAACTTTGTGAAATTTGGCAGTCGGTTATTCGTCTTGAACGGGTTGGGATTTTTGATAATTTCTTTGAAATTGGCGGTGATTCTATTTTGTCTATTCAAGTTGTTGCACAGGCCAATAAACAAGGACTTAGTTTTACCCAAAGACAGCTTTTTGAGCATCAGACCATAAACCAGCTCGCTAAGGTTGTCGGAACAAAAGCAATCGTTGAAGCGCTTCAGGACACAGTTACCGGTAACATGGAATTGTTACCAATTCAGGATTATTTCCTAAACGGCGACCAAACGGATCTTAATTATTTTATTCAACATATAAGTGTTTCAGTTCCTGATGGACTTGATAACGTTCAGTTAGACCAGATCATAAGGGCGCTGTATCAACGACATGATGCGTTAAATCTTAGGTTCTACCAGGAAGCAGGGAGTTGGCAGTCACATTTCATTGCAGACAGTGATTGTGTTCATAAAACACTGAGTGTTGTGAATCTGTCGAATGAAGACCCTAGTGACATTTCTGGCATCATTGAAGCAGTGACATTACAAACGCAGAAAAGCATTAGTTTGAATGATGGCAATATTTTCAAAGCTGTTTATTTTAATTGTGCTGACAATGCCAGTCGTTTATTGCTGGTTATGCATCACTTAGTTGTTGATGGTATTTCCTGGCGCATTTTATTAAAAGATATCAATCAAGGTTATAAACAATTACTAGCTGGGCAGAAAATTTCTTTAGCGCCTAAAACGTCTTCATTCCAACAATGGTCGAGTGCCTTACAATATTATAGTCAAAGTGATAATTTGGTGAAAGAACTGAATTATTGGCAGGAGATTGAAAATAGTGTCGTAACGCCATTGCCTGTTGATGAGCTGAAGGGATCGGATAGCACTTATAGCACTGAAACAACAGAAACTGCCGTTATCGAATTGACCGAAGCTGATAGTACGGCTTTATTAAAAAACTGTAATAATGCCTACAGCACACAAATTAATGAATTATTGCTAGTTGCTCTTTTTATGACTTTTGGTCAATGGAAAGGTCAGTCTGAGAGTGAAACTCAGTTAAAATTACACATTGAAGGTCATGGTAGAGAATTACTGTTTGATGAGCTGGATATCAGCGAAACATTAGGTTGGTTTACTAGCCTGTATCCACTGGTATTAAACTCATCAGAGTTATTTGATGTTGGCAGTATTATTAAAACAGTCAAAGAAAAATTTCGTGCAATTCCTAATAAAGGTATTGGTTACGGTATTTTAAAATACTTACGCAAAAGTCCTGAGCTTAACAATTTTTCTGAAATTAATAATCTTTCAGAGGTTAATCAAAGGTCAAATACACCAGAGATTTTGTTTAATTACCTTGGACAGATATCCCAATCGACAGATGAGGACTTAGACTTTAACCTTATCAACAATAGCGTTGGACTTGCTGAAAGTCCGTTAAGACCAAGAAGTCATCAACTAGGTTTTAATTGCTTAGTCATTGACTCCAAACTAACAATAAAGCTTGATTATAGTCAACAGCAATTTTCATCGGATACGATTGACAATCTTTATCAGAGTTTAAGCGAAAATCTGCAAAAAGTTATTATTCATTGTTTAGCACAATCAGAAAAAATTTATACGCCTTCGGATTTTCCTTTAGCAAAAGTGACCAGTGATACTTTGGCATTATGGCAAAAAGCATATCCGTCATTAAGTAATGTTTATCCGGCAACTCCTACTCAGCAAGGTATGGTATTTCATAGCTTATTAGATCCACAAGCCTATACCACACAGGTATCTCTTACACTGAAAGGGAAATTAGACACTAAATTGTTTAAATCTGCATGGGAAGCCGTAATAAACCGGCACGAAGCTTTACGTACCGCGCTACCAGATGTTGACAATGAAATCATGCATCAGTTAGTTGTATCCGACTATGAACTAAATTGGCAGCAAATTGATTTTCGTCAGTTAAGTGCTGATGAACAGCAAAGTGAAATTAAACATTTCATTGAAAATGACCGCAAGCAAGGCTTTTCGTTCGCTCAATCTCCTTTAATGCGCTTTACATTTTGGCGTAATAGCGACGAAAACTATCAACTATTGTGGTCGCACCATCATGTATTGCTTGATGGTTGGTGTTTACCTCTTATTTTCAGTGAAGTTATGAGTTGCTATCAGGCGAGTTTAGAAGGTAAAACCTTAACACTGGCTGCACCAGTTTCTTATGAAAATTATATTGAATGGCTGAGTTTGCAAGACGAAGATAGCGCGATATATTACTGGCAGCAATCCTTGCAGGGTATTGAGTCAAGAACTGTACTTGCTATCGAAAATATGGCGAACGAGCAGACGGAAACCGGATTGAAAGAAATTGATTTTTCAATTGATGAAGCAACAACAAAACGATTAAACAAATATGCAAAAGAGTCATCAACAACGCTAAATGCAATTGTTCAAGGTATTTGGGCTTATATTTTACAACAATACAGTGGTAACGATAGTGTATTGTTTGGCACAACAGTTTCGGGACGACCAGCAGATTTAATTGATGTTGATTCAATGATCGGCCTATTTATTAATACCTTACCTGTACGAGTTGACGTTGACAGCGAGCAACCCATTAAAGATTGGCTTAAAACTCTGCATAAGAATCAAGTGTACCGGGAAGAAAATGCATTCTTGCCACTTCATGTCATCCAAAAAAATACCGGTATTGCAAACGGTGAAAGCTTATTTGACAGTTTAATCGTTTTTGAAAATTATCCTGTTGATGCGGCACTGAAGCAGCTGGCTGCATCATCTGACTTGCAGATTGAAAACGTCGAAGCGATGGAAAAAACCAATTACGGTCTGCAATTAGTGGTTGAGCCGGGCGACCAGCTGGCGTTTAAATTCAGATACCAATCAGAACGTTATAGCTCAGGTTCTGTACAAGCTTTTATCAAACATATTCATTTATTAATTGAACAGATAACTACAGGTAAAGAGTTAACTGTCGGTGATTTATCGCTACTTAAAATGGAAGATAAAAATCAGCTGTTAAATAAATGGAATGACACTGATGTGGGTTCACCCAGTAATAAATGTATCCATCAACTTATTGAAGCTCAGGTTGAAATTTCACCGGATGCGATTGCGACAGAATATGAAGGTGAAGTTCTGTCTTATCGTGAATTAAATGATCGTTCAAATCAACTGGCCAGATTACTGATCTCAGAAGGTGTGAAAAGCGACATGATTGTCGGTTTATGCATGGAACGTTCTACAGAGATGGTGATAAGTATTTTTGGCATATTAAAAGCCGGCGCGGCTTATATGCCAATGGATCCTGAAAACCCGTCAAATCGCTTAAATTATATTTTGAATGACTCGAAGGTTGATATTATATTATCTCAGTTACATTTAGCTGACCGTCTCCCTGTAGAGCATCAAACTCTATTGTGTCTTGATTCACCAGAGATACTGCAGCGTATAGATCAGCAAGAAATAGCAAACCCTGTGGATCTGAGTGATGTGAATCAATCCAATCTAGCTTATGTTATTTATACTTCGGGGTCGACAGGCCAACCCAAGGGTGTAATGGTAGAGCATGCGGCATTAGTTAATCGTATTAACTGGATGCAAAGTGCTTACCCTATTGATGAAGCTGATTGTGTTTTACAAAAAACACCTTACAACTTTGATGTATCGGTATGGGAATTTTTATGGCCGCTGATGACAGGTGCCAAAATGGTACTTGCGAAACCAGGAGGTCATAAAAATCCTGAATATCTAGTAGATTTGATCCGTTCAAGCAAAGTCACCACACTTCATTTTGTGCCTTCAATGTTAAGCATAATGCTTAGCGGTGCGAACTGGGAAAGTTGCAAGGAAGTCAAACAGGTTTTTAGTAGTGGAGAAGCTTTACCTTATGAATTACAAAAACGATTTTTTGACTCTGGCTCTCAGGCCGCACTCATTAACCTTTATGGTCCAACCGAAGCGGCAATAGATGTATCGTATTGGAATTGTAATAAAAAATCTAACTTAGGCATAGTTCCTATCGGAAAGCCTATTGATAATATTCAGTTATATGTTTTAGATTCCAAGCTTAATCCTTTGCCTGTAGGTGTGTTTGGTGAGTTGCATATTGGTGGTGTTGGGTTAGCTCGTGGTTATCTAAATAACCCTGATTTAACAGACGAAAAATTTATTGAAAATCCGTTTGATAATATAGCTTCAAACAGGCTTCCTTCAAATAAATCTCCTTCAAGAAAATTATACAAAACCGGTGACCTTGCCCGTTGGTTACCCAACGGAAATATCGAGTATTTATCTCGTTTAGACGGGCAGATTAAAATCCGGGGCCAACGTATTGAGCTTGGTGAAATTGAAAGTACACTTCTTGCTTGCACTGAGCTTGCAGGCAAAGAACTTAATATTAAAGTGCTTAAATATTGCTCAGTAGACGTTCGGGAAGAGCATCCGGGAGTAAAACGTTTGGTTGCCTATATTGTTGCGAATGACGAAAATACCAACAATGTAGACGAAACAGTGCTTATAGAATCGCTACGAGATATCGTTAAAACAAACTTGCCTGAGTATATGGTTCCATCGGCTTTTATTTTACTGGATGAATTACCCGTTACCAGTAACGGTAAGTTAGACAGAAAAGCGCTGGCTAAGTTGAAAATAACGACACAAGTAACTAATAAATATGTAGCGCCAGTAACTGAAGTAGAGCGAGCGATAGCATTGATATGGGGCAACATATTAGCGGTAGAAAAAGTAGGGTTAACAGATAATTTCTTTGACCTTGGTGGTGATTCTATTATTGCTATACAAATAATAGCACGAATGAAAGCAAGTGGTCTTAAGGTCACTATGCAGCAATTTTTTGAAATGAAAACTATCGTAAAACTTGCGCTTGTTACAGAAGAATCTGTTAGCCAAATTAGTCAGGCTCCAGTTGAAGGAGATGTGATGTTAACACCAATACAGAGCTGGTTCTTTGACGGAGAGCATAAGGAATTCTCATATTGGAATCAATCGGTACTGTTTACATTAGGCAAACAGGTGCAATCAGCGTTAATTGTTGAAACCCTTGAATATTTAGTTGCTCACCATGATGGCTTACGAAGTCAGTTTGTTCAAAGTGAGGAAGGTTGGCAACAAAAAGTATTATCTGAGCAGCAATTTAATGGTGCTAATGTGTTTGAACAGCATGATATCTTTGATGAAATTAAAGCGCTTGGTAATATATCTGTCGCCATTGAAGCGAAAATTAATAAACTGCAAGGCAGTCTTTCATTAAAAGATGGCCCTCTTTGGAAAGTGGTTCGCCTGAGTATTGATAATACTGAAAGTGACCGACTCATTTTTATATTTCACCACTTGATTATTGATGGCATGTCGTGGCGTATTTTACTTGAAGACTTTGTCAGTACTTTTGAACAACTTGCAACAGGTAAATTGACAAAAAATCCCCCTCCGACTTTACCTATGAAAACAACTTCTTTCAAAGCGTGGGCTGAGCAGCTTGAGCTTTACAGTCAATCGAAAGCGGTTAACGATGCATTACCTTATTGGCAAGAAAATGCGGCACAGGAAATACTTGCTTTGCCGACTGACAAGAACACCGGACCGAATCTTG
This sequence comes from Colwellia sp. MB3u-41, assembly GCF_014076845.1. Taxonomy (GTDB): domain Bacteria; phylum Pseudomonadota; class Gammaproteobacteria; order Enterobacterales; family Alteromonadaceae; genus Colwellia_A. The sequence goes on along the minus strand of NZ_JACGUT010000058.1, from coordinate 165,272 downwards.
AAGGTTCTGCGCGAGAAGTTAAAGTAAGACTTAATGAAACTGATACACATACTTTATTAAAAGAAGTGAATGTAGCTTATAGAAGTCAGATCAACGATGTATTATTAACAGCATTAACACGTGTTATTAGTAACTTTTCTGGTGATCCTCGTTGTGTTATTAGCATAGAGGGGCATGGCCGTGAAATGATAGACTCTGACATTGATTTAAGCAGAACTTTGGGCTGGTTTACCACTATGTTTCCTGTGCAATTACGTTGGGACAGTGATGAATGGGGTGAAGGCTTATTATCAATCAAAGACCAACTTAATCAGATTCCGCATAAAGGCTTGAGTTACGGTTTATTAAAACATATTAGAAAAAATGAATTGTTAAATGTTAAGCCAGCACAAGTAGCGTTTAATTATCTCGGACAATTTGATGGTGTGTTAGGTAACAAGATTGGTTTAGAGCTGGCAGATGAATCTACAGGACTTAATCGTCACCCAGCATCGCCTCGTGATCCTTTAATTGAAGTAGAGGGGCTGATAATTAATGGCGAATTAGAAATTCGTTGGTTATATAGCAGTCATCACTATGAAGAAAATACCATCACTGATCTGGCTAATGAATATGTAGAATCATTACAAAGTTTAATTGCTTATTGTTTAAAACCAGAGCATGGCGGCGCATGTGCAACTGATTTCAAAAATAATTTGCTGTCTACCAGCCAAATGCGTAGTTTAATCGCGCCTGAACAGTGGCGTAATTTGCAAGATATGTATCCACTGTCACCGCTGCAAAATGGCATATTGTTTCATGAACTTCTTGAAAAGTATGAGCTAAGTTCAACGAATGAACAGATTTATTTAAATCAGATGTCATGTGATTTTACCGGTTCGTTAGCCGTAGATATGTTTAAACAAGCATGGCAAACGGTTGTCGAACGTCACGAAATACTGCGTACTGCAATTATCTCTGGCGGAGCACATGATCCGGTACAACTGGTAATGAAATCAGTTAAATTAAATGTAGATACACAAAACTGGTGTCATTTAAGTACTGAGCAACAATCTTCACAGCTTAGTGAATTTAAAGATCAGGATCGACAAAATGGTTTTGATTTTAGTCAAAGTCCATTAATGCGATTAACATTGATCCAGCTGGCGGGCAATAAACATGTGTTTGTTTGGAGTCGTCATCATCTGATACTCGATGGTTGGAGTACATCTAAGTTACTTGAAGAAGCATTGCAATGTTATCAATCTATGGTTGATGGAGTTGAAAATGAAATACGTTTGTCGGCCTCTTATGGTGATTACATTCATTGGTTATACGCGCAAGATGAACAGGCTGCCAAAAAATACTGGCAAGAACGACTAGCTGGTTTTTCTACAGTGTCTGCTTTACCTAAAACGCTAGATAAAGGTATTGATAAAGAAAGACAAGGTTATGATACCTGTTCATTAACACTAGATAATGACAAAGTGGGAAATTTACAGGCTATTGCCCAGTCTTATCAAGTAACGTTAAGCACTTTGATTCAAGGGCTCTGGTCTTTAGTTTTAGCGCGTTACAGTGATCAGAATGATGTCATTTATGGTTTAACTACGTCAGGTCGTCCGAGTGAGTTACCGGGTGTTGAATCTATGCTGGGCATGTTCATCAATAGCTTGCCTGTGCGGGTGAAAATTGATGAAAAATCAACTATAGCTCAATGGCTACAAACACTGCAAGCCAATAACATGGCAGCAACTAACTATGAATTTGCGTCACTGGCGGATATTCAACAATATGCTGAAGTAGATCAAGGCACAGCATTATTTGATAGTTTACTGGTATTTGAAAACTATCCGCTTGGCAATTTGGAAAGTGAATTAAATCAACAGTTGCACATTGATAATGTGCAAGTGAATGAGCAGACCAGCTATCCGCTAACGTTGACGGTAGAAATGCAGCAAACTGTGACATTTATTTTTAATTACCAGCGAGCATTATTTGATGATCAATTTATCCTCAAACTATCAGCCTTTTTCCATGAGCTGCTGAATGACTTGATTGATAAACGTCCTGAATGTATTGGTGATTTTTCATCACAGTCTAATAAAGACGCATTGCAAATAAAGCAATGGAATGCAACAGCGCGAGATTATGATACTGAACAGTTATTGCATCAAATGTTTGAAATGCAGGCTGAAAATAATCCAGATGCAATTGCTTTGGCGATGGAAGGGGAAACATCAACCTATCAAGCGCTTAACCAAAGCGCTAATAATCTGGCTCATTACCTTAAAGCTCAAGGTGTTGGAACTGATAGCTGTGTCGGTATTTGTTTAGAGCGTTCTTTTGATATGGTGATCAGTTATTTGGCGGTATTAAAAGCCGGTGGTGCTTATATTCCGCTGGATGCACAACTACCAACGAGCCGACTAGCTTATATGCTTGATAATGCAAACGCAGCTATCTTGATATCTGCGTCAAGTATCAGTTTTTCTGAAATAGAGCGTCAAAGGATAGCCACGCAATCTATTGAAAGAAAAATAGTTAATGTTGACGATAATTCTTTCAAACAACAGTTATCAGTGCAACCAACCAGTAACCTTGGTGATGTAAAGCAATCGAGTAATAATTTGGCTTATGTTCTTTATACTTCAGGAACAACGGGGCAGCCAAAAGGTGTAATGATATCGCATGATGCTATTTGTAATCACATGCATTGGATGCAGGAAATCATTCCTATGGATGCATCAAGTCGATTATTGCAAAAAACATCTTGTAGTTTTGATGCATCAGTTTGGGAATTTTATGCACCTCTTTTACAGGGGGGACAATTGCATCTGGCTAAGCCTGACGGTCATAAAGATACTCAATATTTACTTAAAACCATTAAACAAGAAAATATTTCGGTACTTCAGGTTGTTCCTACGTTATTGCGTTTTCTATTGGAAGGCGGATTAGAACAATGCTCGTCGTTAACTCATGTAGGTTGTGGTGGTGAGGCATTGTCTCGTCAAATGGTGAATGATTTTTATCAGCGTTCAAACGCGCAATTAATTAACTTATATGGTCCTACGGAAGCTTGTATTCATGGTGCTTATTGGCTTTGTGAGTCAGGCGCTAACAATGCACCTGTACCGATTGGACAACCTATCAGCAATGGTCAGTGTTTCGTTTTGGGACGTGATTTTAAACAAGTACCAATAGGTGTTGCAGGAGAATTATATATCGCGGGTAAAGGACTGGCTAAGGGATATATAGGCCAAGATGAAATGACAGCGCGAAAGTTTATTACCGCAACAATTGATGGTTATTCAACTCAATTAGTTTACAAAACAGGTGACAAGGTTCGGTGGCTACCTGATGGTCAATTAGAATACTTAGGCCGTTTTGATAATCAGGTGAAAGTAAGAGGACATCGAATAGAACTTGAAGAAATTGAAATTAATTTACAATCATTTGAGCACGTTTATGAGTGTGCCGTAATTGTCAAACAGCTAGAAGAAGATGCGCTGCTGTTCGCTTATGTCAAGCTTCATGACAATGCAGAAAATAATGTAACCGACAAGATTAAGGCACACTTAATGGCTTTATTGCCTGAATATATGGTGCCAGTACACTTTGTATACGAAGACGATTTACCTTTAATGAATAATGGCAAAATAAATCGTCAGGTTTTAGCACAAAGAGCCTTGTTGTTTGACAATACAGACTTTACATTTGTTGCGCCTACATCACCGCAAGAACAGATTATCGCTGGTATTTTTTGTGACGTATTGAAATGTGAACAGATCAGTATTCATGATAGATTTTTTGATATTGGAGGTCATTCACTTCATGCAACACAGGTAGTGTCTCGGATCCGTGAAAGGTTAAATGTTGAATTGCCGTTGCGTGAGTTTATGATCTGTCAAACGGTTCATGCCTTGACAAAATATATCGCTGGTCAAAGCGATACCATAGTGATGCAATTACCACTAGTGCCGATTGAACGAGGCGATCAAGGCATGTTGTTATCACAAAATCAGGAACGTTTATGGTTTGTTGAGCAAATGTCTCAACACAGCATATTAAATAATGTTGCAGCTGCATTGAAAGCTGTTGGTAATATTGAAATCGACAGGTTAAAGCTAAGTATTGAACAATTGGTGCAGCGTCATGAAGCGTTGCGAAGTCGATTTGTTATCACTGATGCCGGCCCACGGGTATTTTTCAGAGAGCAACCCGCGCTAGATTTTGAATATTTGGATATTCGTCAGAGTTTGCAAAGTAACAGTGATGACAGAGCTAAACAATTAAATCAGCAGATTGATGAGTTGGCATGGCAACCGTTTGATCTTACAAAAGACTCATTACTGCGGATCAAGTTATTCCATATTGCCGACGAAGAATATGTGCTGATGATGGCAATGCACCATATTATTAGTGACGGTTGGTCAATGGGTATTTTAATTGATGACTTAGTCGCGCTATATCATGCAAAATCTCAGCAAGCACTTTCGCCTTTACCAGCGTTAACCTTGCAACATGCCGACTATGTTAATTGGCAAAATGAGTATTTAGATGCAGGTGAAAGCGATCGTCAATTGCAATATTGGCAGCAAAAATTAACAGGTGTAGCGCCTTTATTGTCTTTACCATACGACAGACCAAGACCAGAAATACAAACGTATAACGGTAAAGCTGTTAACTTTCTATTACCACAAAGTCTTTCTGATAAGTTGAGTCAGTTGAGTAAAGAAGAAAATGTGACCTTGTTTATGACGCTAATGTCGGTTTTCGAAATTCTGCTCTACAGACATTCAGGGCAAACAGATTTTGCAATAGGTACACCAATTGCGAATAGAACGAGACCAGAACTTGAATCAATTGTCGGGCTGTTTATTAATACATTAGTTATACGTTCTGATATTGAAACAGGAATACGTTTTAATGAATTATTAGCAAAGGTTGCCAAGACAACATTAGATGCTTATGGGTACCAGGATATTTCTTTAGCTCAATTGGTTAATGCGATAAAGCCTGAACGAAATAGCAGTTATTCCCCATTTTTCCAAACCTGGTTTGTATTACAAAATGCACCATCAGTACCGTTATCGCTTGATGGTACTACTTTTGAACCTATGGAATTAGATATACCAATTGCTAGATTTGACTTAGTCATGAGCTTGCAGGAAACCCCACAGGGTTTAACCGGGGTCTTACAATATAATACAGATTTGTTTGACCGTTCAACAATCGATGGACTTATCGATTCTTATAAAACGTTGTTAGAGGCTGTTGCCAATTCACCAGATAAGTTATTGCAAGACTTGCCACTTATTTCTGATGAAGCAAAAGCCAAGAAAATAGCCCAGCAACAAGTAAATAAACAGACAAGCTTAAGTCGCTTAAAGCGAATTAAGCGTAGATCATAAAATACAAAGGTGATAACAATGAATCAGTTAAACAGTCAACCGAATGCCGGAATTTCACGCCTTCGTAATATCAGGCGTAAACCTGTAGCTTCAAGTAATGAGGTTACAAAAGGGCAAATCGATGGTCATACGTTGCCATTAGTCTATAAATCTGAAAATAGTTCGCTTAGCCTAAGTGATTGGATCAATAAAAATAAAGTGCAACTGGAAACAGAACTATTACAACATGGTGCACTTTTATTTAGGGGGTTTTCAATCGAAGGTGAAAAGGGTTTTGAAAACTTAATTCAAAGCATTTCGGATAAACCGATGTTGGAATACACTAACCGCTCGACACCAAGATCTAGTGTTCGTGGAAATGTTTATACGTCAACAGAGTATCCGGCAGATCAGGAAATAGCATTGCACAACGAAAATGCTTATACCACTTCATGGCCATCAACGTTGTATTTCTATAGTCATACCGCTGCAGAGCAAGGTGGATCAACGCATATAGGAGATAGTCGTAAAGTATTTCAACAAATTGATCCGGCAATAAGAAAACGTTTTGCTGAAAAGGGTGTGCGTTATGTCAGAAACTACGGAGAATTAGATCTTCCGTGGGAAGAGGTTTTTCAAACAACGGATAAGTTAAATGTTGAAAGTCAATGTAAGGAAAGAGACATTAATATTGAATGGTTAAATAATGGTGAAAGATTACGTACATGGCAAAATTGTCAAGGCGTTGCCCAGCATCCAGTCACCAAAGAAGATGTATGGTTTAATCAGGCACATTTATTTCATGTGTCAAATTTACCTCAAGAGATAAAGGAATCTTTACAGTTAATTTATGCTGAGGAAGAACTGCCTCGTCATGCTTTTTATGGTGACGGTTCTTCACTGGAAGAAAGTGTACTTGAAGAAATTCGCGGTATTTATAAAGAGAACGAAGTAGTTTTTCCATGGCAACAGAATGATTTGATGATAGTTGATAACATGCTAGCTGTTCATGGTCGTAAACCATTTAAAGGTAAACGCAGAATATTAGTTGGCATGACCTAAAGCAAAACATACCTGAGAAGTTTGGGTATAAGTACATGTTTAAAATTCAGCAGTTAAAACTCAGCAGTTAAATCACGAGAAATAGCGATACCCATTAGAATTTGTATTTAGTTGGGTTATCATTATTTCCGTGTTGTCGATCTCTGAATTTAAGATAAAAATAATATATTCGTAATGAAACCCAAAAGAAAACTCGATCTCATCCTTCTATAGTTCCATTCTGTATTTTTTAGATCTTCAAGATATAGACACTAATTTAGCGACTTGTTTAGTTAAAAATTTAATTTAACAATGAAGTTCGCCACTTATTAAAATTGATGTCGTACCTAATTAAAGCTAATAAATAATTAAAAAATAAGAATTTCTTTTAGTTTCGTTTTTGAGACCTATTTTATAAAAACGAGATAATTTATTAATGACGGATTGAATTGGTAGCGAAATAATGAACAATATAATTAAAGACGGATTTCGAGTTTCCCCTTATCAGACACGAGTATGGACACTAAGTAGTAATTTAGATGATGCATTTAATTGTCACTTATTACTTGAATTAACGTCAGCCATAACATCTGACTTATTGATTTCTGCAATTAAAAATGTTGTCGATAAACATGAACTACTACGTACCTCAGTACGTTGTCCTGATGGTCATATAATACCGTTGCAATATATAGAAGACGCAGTTGAAATAAAAATAGAACGCCTGTCAATTGAGTCAAAGTCTTGTTCAGAAGAACAGTTGAAAACACTGATAGAAAGTGAATTTGATTGTAATAGCCAAAGTCAAAAATCTCCGCTGGAAGTTACATTGCTCGAACAGGGCGAAGATCTTACGCAGATTTTGTTAAGAATACCGTCAATTTACGGTGATGGACAAACATTGATCAATATCTGGAATGAATGTTTAGCTTATTATTATAAATTGGAAACAACAGAAGACCCTTTTCAGTACGCTGATGTAGCCGAGTGGCTTCATGAAGGGATGGAAACAGAAGAAGCTGTAGAGGGTAAAAAATTCTGGAATGATAGAAACGTTGTTGCAGAGCAGAAAATTCATTTATTAAAAGAACCTCAAGACCAAGGTGATAGCTGGTCACCTAAAGCATTACCATTAACGCTTAGCGGCAAAACAAAAATTAATATCAAGCATTTAGCTGACAATCATCAGATCCCAGCTTCTCAATTGTTGTTAAGCTGCTGGGCTGCTTATTGGTCTATTCAAAATGATGTCTCCAACACAAGAATCGGCACACTTTTTTCTTCAAGAACCTATGATGAGTTGATGGATGTATGTGGTGGTTTAGCTAATTATTTGCCGTTACAAACGACGATAACAGACGAAGATTCTATTGAAACGTTTAGCAAAAAAATGCAATCAGACGTAGCAGAAATGCAAAACTGGTTACATTATTATTCAAGTCATCAGGAAGTGGCTGAACAGTCTTATTACTCGCTTGGTTGTAATATTCAAGAATGCGACTTCATCGAATCACCTTGTGGTTTTGCGGTTAATTCGTGGGCTGTAAACAACGAAAGGTTTGATATTCAGTTAACGGGTTATATTCATAACGACGCGTATCAACTTGAACTTGCTTTTAATGAAGCTTTGTTGTCGACAGTAAAAGCTGAGCGTGTTGCAAAGCAGTTTGAGGCATTTATTGAGCAAGCATTAACGAATAAGCAAGCACCGTTAAAATCAATTAATTTCCTTAGCCAGGAAGAAAAATCATTATTATTGACGGGTGGTTTTCAAGGTGAAAAACAAGATTTTAGCGCTAATTTTAGCAATAATTTCAATAATAGCTCCAACAACAGCTTGATCCATGAAATGGTGGAATATTATGCCGCCAATTCACCAGAGGCTATTGCTGTACGTAATAAGGAGCTTACTTTAACTTATGGCGAACTTAATGCCCGAGCTAACCAAGTCGCTAATTATTTGATTGCCGAGGGCATTGGTGAAAATGCACGGGTTGGATTATTGTTACGTCGTTCAGAATTATTTCTTGTTGGCATATTAGGTGTGCTGAAAACAGGTGCAGCTTATGTTCCCGTTGATCCTGAATTTCCACAAGTACGTATTGAACATATGATCAGTGATGCACAAGTATCATTTATTCTTACACAAGCTAATGTTGTTGAAGCTAATGTCGTTGAAGGTCAGACGGCAATTTTTACGTCGGATTCTATTAAAAATATTAGCTTAGACAGTGAGTGGTCTTCAATTGAGGGATGTGATACCCAAAACGTAAAATCATCGGTTACAGGCGATAGTGCCGCTTACTTAATTTATACCTCAGGTTCTACAGGTAATCCTAAAGGGGTAGTGATATCTCACGCCTCTTTAACAAATTATGTTAATGGTGTTGAGCAAAGATTAGCATTAGCGGCTGACGACACCCTGGCTGCTTTATCAACTATAGCTGCTGACTTAGGGCATACCGCCATATTTGGTGCAATATGTACAGGCAGAACATTAAGTTTACTGCCTGAAGAAATGAATCTTGATGCGGAATTATTAGCTGCTTACCTTGAAGAAAGCCCGATAGATTGTCTTAAAATTGTACCGTCTCATTTAAGTGCTTTATTAAGTTCTGAATCGGCATTGAATTTATTACCTAAAAAACTATTAGTCTTCGGTGGTGAAGCCTTAGATTATTCGCTGGTACAACGAGTTCGTGCGCTTGCTCCTTCGCTTAGAATTATTAACCATTATGGTCCTTCTGAAACCACAGTGGGTGTACTTAGCTTTGAAGTAGCATTTGAAAATACTCCTGCAACAGGACCTGTGGTTATAGGTCGCCCAATGGCGAACAGTGAAATTTATGTATTAGATCAGCATCAGCAACCACTTGCTATCGGATTAGCGGGTGAGCTTTATGTTGGTGGAGCAGGATTGGCTATCGGCTACTGGGATCAAAAAGCACTGACAAATGAAAAGTTCATCAGTCCTGTTTGTGAAGCTATCACGGCTAAACGTCTTTATGCGACAGGAGATAGAGTACGCTTTTTAGCTGATGGCAGTATCGAATATTTAGGCCGTACAGATGATCAAATAAAGGTCCGTGGTCACCGTATTGAAGTGGGTGAAATTGAACGTGCTATTTTAAAAAGTGAGTCAGTAACCGCGGTTACGGTTAAAGCATTTACAATATCAGATGATGATAAACAATTAGCTGCTTATGTTGTTGCACCCACTTTAAAAGATGATCAATTAGCATCGTTGTGTGACGCCCTAAAAGCATTAATACCTGATACGATGATCCCGTCACAGTGGATTATTCTAGGTCAACTTCCCCTGAACAAAAACGGTAAAGTGGACAAGAAAGCGTTACCAGAGCCTGATTGGACGAAAAGTAATAATAAAACGATTTATGTAGCTCCAAGTAGTGAAACAGAGAAACTTTTAGCGACGATTTGGCAGGATATTTTAAATGTTGAAATAATCGGTATCAATGATGATTTTTTCGAAGTGGGTGGGCATTCATTACTAGCAACCCGAGTTGTTACACGAGTACGCAAAGAACTTAATTTCAAATTAGAAGTACGCGACTTCTTTGCTAACCCAACCATTAATGCACTAAGTCAATTAATAAAACAAACTACAAATACCAGCCATAAGCTGGAGATCCCGAGCAGACTTTCGCCGTTGCCTTTGTCTTATGCTCAAAAAAGTTTATGGGTGACTACACAGTTAAGTGGTGGTGCCAGTGCTTACAATATTTGTAGCCCGGTAGAATTAAAAGGGGCCTTAGACAGCGAAGCGTTGCAAAAAAGTTTACAAGCCATTGTTGACCGTCATGAAGTATTGCGGACCAATATGGTTGAACAAAATGACGAGGTAGTGCAACTAATACACGCGTCTATGGAATTACCATTTACCGTTACTTCACTAGAGCAAACAGACGCTGAGCAACTTGATGAAACAATCAAGCAAGCGATAGCCAAAATTGGACAACGTAAGTTTGATTTAGCAAATGATCCACTGATAGAAGCGAGTTTATTTGTAATCTCTCCTGAACGTCATGTTTTGGTGCTTAATGTTCACCATATTGTTACCGATGGCTGGTCATTCGACATAATCATTCGTGAATTTGTACAATTTTATCAACATTATACTGCGGGTCTTAATTTAGACAATATAGCGCCTTTACCGATGCAATACGGCGACTATACAATGTGGCAATTAAGTCAGGCGAATGACGATTCAATTTTACAACAATTAGATTATTGGCAACAACAGCTTGCTGACTTATCACCAACACTGGATTTACCGTTGGATTTTCCTCGTCCGTCAATGCCAACTTTTAACGGTGCACGAGAGCATTTTCAGTTTGATAGCGAAGTAGACCAACGCGTTAAGTCGTTGTGTTTAAAAGAAGGCGCTTCATTATTTATGACTACTTTGGCTGCTTTTCAATTAGTGCTGAGTCGTTTTACCGGTCAATCAGATATTACGATAGGCTCACCAATCGCTAACCGTACTGAAAGTGAATTTGAGTCATTAATTGGATTTTTTGTTAATACATTGGTATTGCGTGGAAAAGTAGACAGCTCGTTAAGTTTTAGCCAATTTTTACAACAGATTAAAGAAACAACGTTGGCAGCTTATGAAAATCAAGACGTGCCATTTGATCAAGTTTCTAACTTAGTTAATAAAGATAAAAGTGCAGGAAGTACAGCAAAAGCACCTTTGTATCAAGTACGTATGGTGATGCGTAATCAGCCGATGAATAGCATTGACGTTGAAGGTGTTCAGGTAACGCCGTTAATGCAAGATTTCAGTACAGCAAAATTTGATTTATTACTTATTTTAGAAGAAGGGGAGAATGGTCTTCAGGGATCGCTTGAATATAATACTTCACTGTTTCGTTCTGAAACTATCAATCGAATTGTTAATGGTTTTAAACAAACTCTGGATGTTCTTTCAAATAACCCTGAGGTTGCGCTAGCTGATATTGAAGAATTGTTCACGGAAAAAGAAGTTAATACAGCGCTTGAGCTAATGCAACGTGAGCAACCTCAAGCAATGCAAACAGAGTTAACAAATGTTGAAGCTTCAAAGACTGTTGCACAGGTTTTTGAAAAACAGGTAAATGCATTTGGTGAACAAGATGCGATTGTTTTTAATAAAATTCGCCTTACGTATGCAGAATTTAATGCAAAGGCCAATTGTCTGGCGAATACTTTAATCGAACAGGGAATAAAACCTCAGTCAAAAGTTGCTATTTTATTGCCTAGAAATGAGTACTATCCACTGTCGATGTTTGCTTGTCTTAAAGCAGGCGCGACATTTATTCCAGTAGATAATGAATGGCCGATTGAAAGAATTGAAAGCATCGTTCAGGAAGCAAAATGTGAATTAGTGATCAGCCAGAGTGATTACAATTTCGGATCAAATATCACCAGCATTAATTTAGCATTAACAACTTTGAGTGATGATGCGAATAACCCTAATATTGAAGTTGATAGTAATCAAGCTGCCTATATTTTGTATACGTCAGGCTCAACAGGTGTACCTAAAGGTGTTGAAGTTAGTCACAGAAATTTACTGAGTTATTTGCAAAGTATTCATCTGGAATTGAAACTACCAGAAAATGCTCAAATGCTGGCGATGTCTACCATGGCGGCAGATTTAGGTTATACCGCATTGTTTGGTGCATTATGCAGTGGTCGTTGCTTCCGTTTTTTCCCTGTTGAATTTAACTTGGATGCCAATCAATTGGCTGATGCATTGCAGCAGGAACCTGTGACTTGTATGAAGATCACGCCTTCTCATTTAGAAGGGTTGCTGACATTATCTGATCCGGCAGGTATTTTACCAACCGAATGTTTGTTACTTGGTGGCGAGCGCTTAATGCCGGGTTTAGTGAGCAAAGTGCTCGAACTTAACCCTGACTGCAGAATCATCAACCATTATGGGCCGACAGAAAGTACCATTGGGGCACTGAGTTATGACGTTTCTAAAGGTGCTGCACTAGATGGAAGCCGCTCTGTTCCTATTGGCAAGCCATTAGCAAACAGCTACGTATATATCTTAGACAATGATTTAAAATTAGTGCCTCAAGGTGTTGCCGGTGAATTATACATTGGTGGTGAAGGGGTATCTTTGGGTTACTTTAATCGTGATGAATTAACTGAGGTCAGTTTTTTGAATGACCCGTTTAGCCATAGCCGATTAAATACTCAAACAAGTGGTAAAATTTACCGTACCGGTGATCGCGTTCGTCAATTAATTGATGGCAATATTGAATTTGTTGGTCGTATGGACGAACAAGTAAAAATTAGAGGTTATCGGGTAGAGCCGGGTGAAATTGCAACAATCATCAGCAATCTGGCAGATGTGGTGGACGTTTGTGTACTTCCGGTTGAACATCCTGTTACGTCAGAACTAGTATTAGCTGCTTACATCGTTGGACCGCAAGACATAGCTTCAACTGTTATTGACCAGCTTAGTCTTAAATTACCACAATATATGGTTCCTAGCCTGATTGAAGTGCTTGATAAATTACCATTAACGGCAAATGGTAAAGTTGATCATAAAGCCTTGCCAGAACCTTCTGCGCATAAATCAACTGATAAACTTCAAGCGCCGAGAGATGAAGTTGAAGAAGCGCTTGTTTCTATCTGGCAATCAGTATTAGGTTTAGAAAAAGTTTCTGTGAACGCCAATTTCTATCAAATGGGCGGTGATTCGATTAAAGCATTACAAATTATTGCACAGGCGCGTAAAATTAATTTGGTGTTTACCCCACAACAACTTTTCAATGTGTTGACGATTAGTCAGGTAGCTGACTTAATTGAAACACCATATTCATCTACTGAACAAGCGTTATTAGCGATTGCTCGCGAAGTGTTGAATAACGATGCTATTACTCGTCACGATTTATTTTTGAAGTTAGGTGGCGATTCTATAAAAGCGTTGCAAATTATAGCGTGTGCAAGACAAAATAATATTGTGTTTACCCCCTCACAATTATTGGAATATCAATCTATTGCGGTATTGTCACGTGCAATTGTTAGTCATCAACAAGATGATGTGCGTCCGCAGGCCGGAGTTTCTTTTGACGTTGCTCCTTTTGAACTGGCTGAAATGACCGCTGAAAAACTTGAAGAGTTACGTCAAGATCCTAAAGTAGCCGATGTCTATCCTGCATCTCCAGTTCAACAGGGGATGTTGTATCATTGTTTGGCGGCGCCTGAAGAGGGATTATATTTTAATCAGGTGATTGGCAACTTTAGTCAGGGTATTGATATCGATGCTTTCAGTAAAGCGTTTGAAGCAGCAATTAATCGCCATGATATTTTACGAACGTCTTTTTTGTGGGGAGATGTAGCTATTCCACATCAAGTGGTTGCAGCCCAGTTAACTTTGCCGTTAATAGTGCATAACTGGCAGGAAATGGATAAGACAGCACAAAATAAAGCGATTGAAAATTTATTAGAAGAAGATCGTAACCATCATTTCGAGTTAGACAATGCACCATTACTTCGCGTCAATATTATTCATCGTTCTGAACGTGAAGCGCTTGTTGTATGGAGCTATCATCATTTGTTATTGGATGGTTGGTGTTTATCATCTTTCATTAGCGAAATATTAGCAGATTATCAGGCTCGTATTGAAGGTCAGGCTTTAGTTTTAGCAAAGCCGGCAAGTTACCGTAACTATATTGCCTGGTTAGCACAACAGGACGAAGCATCTGCTAAATCTTTCTGGAGCAATCAATTAGCTGGTGTTGAAGGAGCAACAGCGCTTCCTATAGCTAAAAACAAAACGGGAATAACGGGTAACGGTCGCATTGTAGAAACATTGGATCCAATTCTAACGACTGCAGTAAACCAGTTAGCACAAGCGTGTAATGTAACGCTAAATACTATAATTCAATCTGCCTGGACAATTTTGTTGTCAAAATACAGTGGACAAAAAGATGTTGTTTTTGGTGCTACAGCGGCAGGTCGTCCGGTAGAGTTGGAAGATTCAGATAGCATGCTGGGTTTATTCATCAATACTTTGCCTATTCGCCAGGTGATTGAAGGTAATGCCAATATTGCTGAGTTAACCAAGCAAATTCAAACAACCAATTTAGCAGTGCGAGAATTTGAATATACGCCATTGAAAGAAATTAAGTCTTGGAGTCAAGTTGCACCAAATGCATCATTGTTCGACAGTATCGTTGTATTTGAAAACTATCCTATTGGTAAAGGTAATCAAGAACTACAGGATAAAGTAGGGATCACAATTTATAACGGTGATCAAACTTCAGGTGGCGGCACGGGCTTTCCTTTGACCTTGATGGTTATTCCTGATGAAGAATGCCGATTTGAGCTTATTTATGAGCAGGACAAATTTGAACAAGCTGTTGTTGCCGACATGCTTGCTCACTTTACCGCATTATTGCACAACATGGTTAATAGTGGTGAGCAAGGTAAAGTTAGTCAACTATCGTTAATGACTCCAGTTGTAGAGAGTGCTTATTTAAAAACACTCACTACTTCTGAATGCGCTACTTCTGATTGCAACACTGAACTGAGAGCCGAATTAATTCATCAAACATTTGAAGCAAAAGCAGCACAGTTTGCTACAAAAACAGCGGTTTCATTTGATGACGTACACTTAACTTATGCAGAGCTAAACGCACAAGCCAACCAGTTAGCCAATTTATTGCGTGATAAGGGCGTTAGTGAGGGGGATTTTGTCGGTATCTGTATGGAGCGCAGTCACTTAACTATTTTAGCAATTATTGCCATTTTGAAAGCGGGTGCAGTTTATGTTCCTGTTGAATCGACAGCACCACAAGACCGTATCAGTTATATATTTGATGATGCAAAGGTTAAGTTCGTACTGACAGAATCACAAGTAAACCTACCGTTTTCTGAAACAGATGAATTGATTTATTTGAATGAACTTGATGCAGAATTGGCAGCATTTGATGCTAACAATTTGAATTTGTCACTTAAACCTAATGCGAGTGCTTATGTTATTTATACTTCAGGTACGACAGGTCAACCTAAAGGCGTAGTGGTTAGTCATAATAACGTATCACGACTATTTTCAACATCTCAGCCACTGTTCAACTTCACAGACAAAGATGTTTGGACGTTATTCCACTCATATGCCTTTGATTTTTCAGTATGGGAAATATGGGGAGCCTTGCTTCATGGTGGTCACTTAGTTGTAGTTCCTTATTGGATCAGTCGTTCGTCTGATAGCTTTTATGATTTATTGTTAAAGTATAAAGTAACGGTATTAAACCAAACACCATCTGCCTTTAAGTTATTGAATAACGTTGATGAGAATCATGCAAAACATAATGAACTAGCGTTACGTTACGTAATTTTTGGTGGTGAAGCGCTGGAAAGCAGCATACTTAAATCCTGGACTGAGCGTCATGCCCTTGATGACATCCAATTAATCAACATGTATGGCATTACAGAGACAACGGTTCATGTAACTTATAAATGTTTAAGTGAAAGTGACTTGCTTGTATCTGTCAGTAATATTGGTAAAGCCTTGCCTGATTTGAATGTTTACGTACTTGATGAATATAAAAATGTACTTCCTGCAGGTGTTTGCGGTGAATTGTATGTGGGTGGAACTGGAGTAGCCAAAGGGTATTTGGGTAAAGAAGAACTTACTAAAGAACGTTTTATTGATCATTCCCTTACCACTAGCAGTAAACTTTACCGCAGTGGTGATTTGGCGAAATATAACGTTGATGGTGATTTAGAATACTTGGGGCGAATTGATCAACAAGTAAAAATTCGTGGTTTTAGAATTGAGTTAGGCGAGATTGAAGCTTGCTTACTTGAACATGAAAAAGTAAAACAAGTTGTTGTGGTTGTTAAAGAAAACTCAACTGACAGCAAACAGCTGGTTGCTTATATTGTAGGTGATGTTGAACCTGATTCGTTAAAAGCACATGCCAGTAGCTTTTTACCCGACTATATGGTGCCATCATTAATCTTGAGTTTAGATGCCTTACCATTAACCATTAATGGTAAGGTTGATGTAAAAGCATTGCCAAATCCAATGGATGTAATTGTTCACCATGAAGACGGTGAGCCGCAAAATGAATTACAGAGAAAGATCGCTCAGGTTTGGAAAAACACACTGAATGTAACTCAGGTGGGTATTCACGATAACTTTTTCGAGCTGGGTGGTGATTCAATTGTTAGTTTGCAGATTGTTTCTCGATTAAAGGACGTTGGTCTGGAGATCACACCTAAGCAACTTTTTGAAACTCAGACAATCTTGGCCATGAGTCAAGTGGTTACTGTGACAAGTGTTTCAAAAATAATTGATCAATTAGCCCCTGTTGTCGGGCACGCAAGTATTACTCCGATCCAGCATTGGTTCTTTGGCCTTGAACACGGAAATATGAATCAGTGGAACCAATCTCAGCTGTTCAAGTTGAATGAATCTATTGATCTGGATGTGTTAAAAAGTGCATTAGACGCTATTCAACATCAACATGATAGTTTACGCAGCAAGTTCTCTTCTGTACAGGATAAATGGCAACAAGAGATCCAAGTACAAACTTTTGATGTACTGCAAACTATCTCATTAGAAGAAGCTGTAGCATCTGGTGGCGATGTAGCAGCATTAATCAAGCAAACTACAGATGAAATACAAACCAGTTTATCGATTGAAAATGGTCCTATCTGGCGTGTTGCTTATATCAATTTAGGTGAAAAGCACGGTGAACGTTTGTTTATCACTTGTCATCATTTGGTTATCGATGGTGTTTCGTGGAGAATTTTATTGGATGATTTATTTAGTTTTTACAATCAAGCTAAATCTGGTCAAACAATAGAGTTACAGGCAAAAAGTACTTCGGTTTTAGATTGGAGTCATGGTTTAGCTGAATACGCTATGTCATCCAAAGTTGTACAACAGCTGGGTTATTGGAAAGCCATTGCAAACAACTCTTATGCACCAATTCCACAGGATTTTGAAAATGGCAGCAATACCGTAGATTCGACAGAAAGGTTGTCATTTGAGTTAGATATTGCTGACACTACAGCATTGTTGAAAAAAATTCCTGAAGTGTATCGTACCCGTATTAATGATATTTTATTAACCGCATTGTCGCAGACTTTATGTAATTGGATGGATTCTGAAACATGTTTAATCAGTTTGGAAGGACATGGCCGGGAATTAGTAAATGATTCTTTTGACGTGAGTCGAACAGTGGGCTGGTTTACTAATTTATTTCCAGTGGCACTACCTGCGTGTTCAAATGATATGCGTCAATCGATATTATCAATTAAAGAACACCTGAGAAGTATTCCTAACAACGGTATTGGTTACGGGGCATTACGATATCTTCATTCTGATGATGAAGTGCGTGCCTCTTTAGTGGTTAACCCTGAAATTACATTTAATTATCTGGGACAATTTGATAATTTGGATGCATCAAAAAGCTGGTTGAGTTCTGCGACAGAAGAGAAAGCTCCAAATCAGGATCTAAACGGTAAACGTCATAGTTTAATTGATGTTGGCGGTGCGGTTTTTAATGGTAAATTTCAAATTACATGGAGCTATTCAAACGCTTATTTTGATAGTGCTACTATTGAAAAGTTAGGGAGTGATTATATTCAGGCCTTAAAATCTATTGTGTTACATTGCCAAGAACCTCTAAGTGGCGGAGTATCACCTTCAGATTACCCATTACTTAACATCACACAATCGCAAATAGACACAATTCAAAGTGTTCCACAGTGGCGCTTAACTAAAGATGCTTATCCTTTATCGCCAATGCAGGAAGGTATTCTGTTTCACGAGCGATTATCTCCTGATGAAAGTGTTTATTTCAATCAACTTAGCGGCATTGTTGAAGGCGAACTGGATATTGAACACTTTAAAAATTGTTGGCAAAAACTGATTGAACGTCATGATATATTGCGCACGCGATTTATTTGGGAAGGCATCGACGCACCTGTTCAATTGATAGAAAAATCAGCGGTTATGCCGATCACTATTGAAGACTGGCAAACTTATTCGAGTGAAGAGCAGCAAGAAAAGCTGGAAGAATACCTGACGAAAGACAGAGCAAGTGGCTTTGATTTTCAACAAGCTCCACTTATGCGTGTAGCGCTTATTCAGCTTAGCGAAACGTCTTATTATTTGGTCTGGAGTCGTCATCATTTATTACTTGATGGCTGGTGTACCGGTATATTGATGGGAGAATTATTAGATTGCTACAATAAATCAATCAGTGGTCAAGATTGGAACCCAGGTGTACCTCGTCCTTTTTCTGCTTACATTGAGTGGTTGCAAAATCAAGACATGTCTAAAGCAGAAAGCTTCTGGCGTTCTTCTTTGGCTGGTATTGATGAGCCAACTGCATTGCCTATGCATAACGATAAAAATGATTTTGGTTATAACAAGCAACATTTAACCTTGCCTGTAGATGTGACAGCTCAATTACAAACGTTGGCGAAAAGTTGCCGTGTTACTATGAATACCTTAGTTCAGGCTGCATGGTCGCTTTTACTTGGGGCTTACAGCGGGCAGAAAAAAGTATTGTTTGGCTCTACCACATCAGGACGACCTGCAGATTTAGCCGGTGTTGAGCAAATACTTGGATTATTTATCAATACCTTGCCTGTACCGGTAGCGTTAGGTTTTGACTTGAGTTTGAAAGATTGGTTGCAGGAGATTCAGCAAACCAATTTAAATATGCGAGAATTTGAATATTCACCATTGTCTGATGTTCAGCAGTGGAGTGAAATTGTTAATCAACACGCCTTGTTCCATAGCTTGTTAGTTTTTGAAAACTTCCCGACTAGAACTCAGGAAGGTGCATTAGATTTTACCCGTATTGGTAATAGCGATCGTACCAATTATCCCTTGGCACTTATTGCCGTTGCACAAGAAACATTGTCGGTTGAATTTTGTTATCAAACAGGTCAATTTACATCCGATAAGATTGAGCAAATGATGGGGCATCTTAGTAACATCTTTATCGATATGCTAAACAAGGCTGAAGAGTCTGTGGGTGCTTTGTCTATGCTAAGTAAAGAAGAGAGGGAACAATGTATTCACGAGTGGAATCAAACCTCAACACAATATCCGGAGAATGCTAATTTAGCGAATATTTTTGAACAGCAAGTAGCAAAAGATGGTGATGCTACTGCATTGCATTATGACGAGGCGAAGTTAAGCTATAGTGAATTAAATGAGCAAGCGAATCAGTTAGCCCACTGGTTACACTCAGAAGGTGTTGATGTAGGTGAATTTGTGGGTGTTGCATTACCTTCAAGTATTGATTGGGCTGTTACTGTGTTAGCAATCATTAAATTGGGTGCGACATATGTGCCGCTAGATCCGAGTTATCCGGCTGAACGTTTGCGTTATATTGCCCAAGATGCTGAACTACGTTGGGTGATAGGCAACGATGCACAACTTGAACAGATACCAGCGATAGAAAACGTTATTTTTCTTGCTGCGATAAAACAAGCGTTAGCGCTGCAACCAAACCATAATTTGGAGTGTATAATATCCAGCAATACTTTGGCTTATATTACCTACACTTCAGGCACAACAGGTCAGCCTAAAGGTGTGATGGTGCCGCAAAAAGGCGTGCTGCGTTTAGTTTTGAACACAAATTATGTTAATTTACAGCCACAAGATAATCTTGCACAGTTGTCTAATACGGCATTTGACGCGGTAACTTTTGAGTTATGGGGAGCATTGTTAAACGGTGGTACGCTGGTTGATATTGCCAACGATATTATTTTATCACCGGTTGATTTGGCTGGCGCATTGCGAGAAAAGGAAATCAGCGTGTTATTCATTACCGGAGCATTGTTTAATCAGGTAGTGAAAGAAGTGCCTGATGCATTTTCAACTGTATCGACCGTTATAGTGGGTGGCGAAGCATTAGAACCTGACGCTATCAGAGCTTTATTAGCGTCTGCACCACCCAAGCGTTTGTTAAATGGATATGGACCGACAGAAAATACTACCTTTTCTGTGTGTCATGAAATTAAACAAGTAGATAAGGATCAAAAATCCGTACCGATAGGTCGTCCTATTGCTAACTCAACTGCTTATATATTAGATATTAATCAACAACCTGTTCCTGTTGGTGTGAAAGGTGAATTATACCTTGGCGGTGATGGTTTAGCGCTGGGTTATCTTAATCAGAAAGAATTAACTCAGCAAAAATTTATTAAACATCCATTTAGTCAGGAGCCGTCAGCTAAGCTTTATCGAACAGGGGATTTAGCACAATATTTACCCTCCGGTGATATTGAATATCTTGGCCGTGTTGACCATCAAGTAAAAATTCGTGGATTTAGAATTGAATTAGGCGAGGTAGAATCAGTACTGCAAGAGCATGAGAGCGTTCATCATTGTATTTTGGTTGTGCGAGGCGAAACGTCACACGATAAACAATTGGTAGCATACGCGGTGTCAGAGGAAAGTGGAGATACGTTAAAAGCCTGGTTACAAGATAGATTACCTGAGTATATGGTTCCTACTTTTGTGGTGATTTTGGATACATTACCTTTAACAAGTAATGGTAAGCTTGATCGTGCAGCCCTGCCGGCAATTGATATATCAAGCGCAATATCAGCAAACTATGAAGCGCCAGTTACAAATACTGAAAAAAGTTTGCACACACTTTGGTCAGATATACTTAAGTTAACGCAAGTGAGTGTTACCGCTAACTTCTTTGAATTAGGTGGACACTCGTTATTGGCAACGCGTTTGGTTTCGGCTATTCGCCAAAGCTTATCGGTTGAACTACCGTTAAAAATGCTATTTGAAAAATCTACAATTCGGGCATTAGCCGAGGAAATAGACGAAAAACTAGGCAATGAAGATGTTCAAACTACTGGTTTGGCTGCGATAGAATCAGTATCCAGAACAGAAGACTTGCCATTGTCATTTGCTCAGCAACGTTTATGGTTTATTGACCAAATGGATACAGCATCGGCAAATTACAATATGCCAATGGCTATTCGTTTTCAGGGTAATTTAAACATCGACGCACTACAACGTGCTTTTGATACCATCATTGCTCGCCATGAAAGCTTAAGAACAGTGTTTAAAACTCAGGAAGGACAAGCGGTCCAAGTTATTCTTGAACCTAAAGAAGTGTTAATACCTTTAATCGATTTACCGACCAGTGATAGTAATTTGGAAGCGTTGGTTAATGAACATGCTTTACGTTCTTTTGATTTGTCTACAGACTTGATGTTGCGTGTAACACTTGTACGTGAAAACAGTAATTCACACGTGATCTTGTTTAATATGCATCATATTGCTTCAGATGGCTGGTCAATGAGTGTATTAATCAGCGAGTTTACTCAGCTGTATAAAGCTTATATAGCAGGTGATACTGATCCGTTAACGCCTTTGAATATTCAATATGCTGATTATGCTCATTGGCAGCGTCAGTGGTTGAATGGCTCTGTGCTTGAACAACAATTGTCATATTGGGAGCAGAAACTAAACGGTTTACCCCCTTTACATGATTTACCGTTAGATTACTCAAGGCCTGCAGAAAAGACTTATCATGGCGCTGTTTATAATCACAACATCAGTGGTTCATGTGCTAACGGATTAAATGAACTAAGTAAACGCAGCAGTACAACGTTGTTTATGACATTGCAAGCGGCATTTTCTGTACTATTAAGCCGCTATAGCAATGAAACCGATATTGTTATGGGGACGCCTGTTGCGGGCAGAACTCAGGCTGAAGTAGAATCCTTGATTGGCTTTTTTGTTAATACTTTAGTGCTACGCCTTGATTTAGACAATAACCCGAGTTTTGACGCTGTATTAGCGCAAGCAAGACAAGTTTCACTGGATGCATTTGCTCATCAGCATGTTCCATTTGAAATGTTGGTAGAAAATTTGCAGCCAGAGCGTAGTCTGAGTTATACCCCGCTGTTCCAAATAATGTTTGTTTTGCAAAACAATGAACAGCCTTTAGAGAATATGGAAGACATCAGTTTAAGCAGAGTTAAGCAGGAAAGAACGCTAGCTAAATTTGATCTTACGTTAACAATGAGTGAACAAGCAGATGGACTTAGCGTTAATTGGGAATACAACCGAGATTTATTTGCACAAGAATCAATAGAGCAAATGGCTAAATGTTTCACTGTATTGTTAGATAGCATAATAAAAGATTCAGCTGAAACAATTCTTTGTTTGCCAATGATGAACGATACAGCACGGCAAGTACTGGTATTGGCTGGTCAGCCTAAAGTTGCTCGTGATTTTATTGAGACAAATGAAGGTGAAATAACGATTCATCAGAAATTTGAACAACAAGTACAGCTTAATCCACAGTCAGTAGCGCTTAGCTATGATGGTATAACAACCAGTTACGGTGAGCTTAATGCTCAAGCGAATCAATTAGCGCATAAACTCATTGCTGAAGGTGTTAACCCTGATGATTTAGTTGGTCTGTGTTTTAATCGTTCTGCTGATATGATCATTGGTATGCTGGCGGTACTTAAAGCCGGTGGGGCATATGTACCTCTTGATCCGGCTTACCCGAAAGAACGACTGCATTACATGGTAGAAGATGCGCAATTAAGCATTGTTATTACTGATGCCGGGTTGGTTGAACAAATAGGATTTGAAGAAACCATTTGCTTGTGTACTGATACACTTGCAGCTGAAATTGAACAAGAGTCGAGTGTTAACCCTTTGGTTGCAGTATTAGCATCAAATCTGGCTTATGTTATTTATACATCGGGTTCAACGGGACAGCCAAAAGGCGTTTTAATTGAACACCAAAATGTATTGCGTTTATTTACTTCAAGCAAAAAGCATTTTAATTTCAATGCTGAAGATGCCTGGACATTATTTCATTCATTTTCCTTTGACTTTGCTGTTTGGGAAACATGGGGAGCACTCATTCATGGTGCCCGATTAGTTAACGTTTCTCAGGAAATAAGTCGTTCTCCGGATCAGTTTGTTAATTTACTGATAGAAGAGGGCATTACCGTGTTAAACCAAACACCTTCTGCTTTCTATAATTTACTTGAGCACATTGTGCCTTGCGAACGCCAGTTTAGTTTACGTTATGTTGTTTTTGGTGGTGAAGCTTTAGAGCCAATGAAATTGCTGCCCTGGTTTGAACGCTTTACCGATAATTCGCCAGAAATGATCAACATGTATGGTATTACTGAAACAACAGTACACGTTACTTATCGCCGCATACATGCTGAGCATAGTCAATCATCAATCAGTGATATTGGTGTCGCACTGGAAGACTTAGGTTTATATGTTTGTAATGCGGAAAAACAATTATTACCAATGGGTATGCCGGGCGAACTTTATGTAGGTGGTGCCGGATTAGCACGTGGATATTTAAATCGTCCGGAAATGACGAATGAACGTTTTGTTAAGGACTTTATTACTTCTGAAACAGAAGGACGTTTGTATAGAACGGGTGATTATGTACGCTTAAGTAAAGACGGTGCATTGGAATATCTTGGTCGTACAGATGAACAAGTAAAAGTACGTGGTTTCAGAATTGAATTAGGTGAGATACAAAATCAACTTATCCAACATGAAAACGTGGCGGATGCTGTTGTGGTGGTGCGTAGTACAGCTAATGATAACAAGTTTATTGTTGCTTATATTATTCTTCCAGCCGGAAGCAATGAAGCAAACACTGATAGTTATCAGCAACAGCAGTTAACGTTAACATTGAAACAGGCGTTATTAGCTGCATTACCTGAGTATATGGTGCCAACTGCGTTTGTTTATTTACCTGCATTACCATTGACGCAAAACGGTAAAATTAATCGCCACGCATTACCAGCCCCAGATCTTGCTGAGAATTCTCAGGGAAGCTATGAAGCACCTGTGACTACGTTAGAGCAGGAACTGCATCAGGTGTGGTCTGAATTATTAAATATAGGGACTATTAGTGTAACGGCAAATTTCTTTGAATTGGGAGGACACTCGTTACTGGCTTCACGTCTTGCATCTGCAATCAGAACTGAAATGGCGCAGGATGTTTCGCTAAAAACAATATTCAGTACACCAACTATCAGAGAACTTGCTGCGCAAATGCTGATTGTCGATAAAGATAATGCGTCGTCAGCATTGACGATTCAACCAGTAGACAGGTCTCAATCTTTACCTTTGTCTTTTTCGCAACAGCGTATGTGGTTTATCGAACAAATGTCAGGTACAGGCTCTAGTTATAACATGCCAATGGCCGTTAGGTTTGATGGTCAGTTAAACCTGAATTATGTTAATAAAGCGATTAATGAAATTATAAAAAGGCATGAAATACTCCGGACAACATATCAGGATAACGATGGTGAACTTGAACAAATTGTTCAATCATTCGCTCCGCTAACCATGAAGATTATTGAGTTGAATTATTTAGATGAAAGTGAAAAATCGGTTACCTTGCATGAAGTTATTAATGCGCATGCGACAGAAACTTTTGCTTTAGATGCTGATCTGATGATCCGTGCATTGGTTGTTAAACTGACACAAGATAGTCATGTATTAATGGTTAATATGCATCACATTGCTTCTGATGGCTGGTCAATGAATATTCTGCTTAATGAGTTTGCTAGCTTGTATGAATCTTATGTAACAGGTTCGGAATATCCTTTATTACCTTTAGCCATTCAATATTCTGACTTTGCTTTTGCACAACGCACATGGCTAACATTGGATGCCAGAACAGATCATGTGGATTATTGGGCCAATAAATTAGCGAATTTGCCAAAACTGCATAGTTTGCCTTTAGATAATGTTCGCCCTGCTACTCCTTCTTCTAAAGGACAGCTTTATCATCATCCTATTAGTGCAAGTTGTCGTGATGGTTTGGTTGAATTGAGTCGTAAAGCGAAAACCACCTTGTTTATGACATTGCAAGCGGCCTTTTCAGTATTAATTAGTCGCTACAGTAATGAATCAGATATTGTCATGGGTACACCGATTGCAGGAAGAACGCAAAGCGAAATAGAACCATTGATTGGTTTCTTTATAAATACGCTGGTACTAAGAAATAATTTGAGTGGTGAACCCAGCTTTACCGACTTATTGGCACAAGTGAAAACGACAGCATTAGAAGCTTTTGAACATCAAAGTTTACCTTTTGAAATGTTGGTTGAAACTTTGGATGTAGAGCGCAGTACCAGCCATAGTCCTGTTTTCCAAATAATGTTTGCTTTACAAAACAATGAATCAACTCAGTTACAATTGCCAGATTTAACCATAGCAACGCTCCCACAGGAGCATACAACGGCCAAATTTGATTTGACCCTTAATGTTATTGAGCGTGAATCTGGATTGGAAACCAGTTGGGAATACAATAGTGATCTTTTTGATCATCAAACAATTGAGCGTATGGCTGGTCATTTTGATGTGTTGTTGCAATCTATCATTGCATCGCCTGAGCAAAACATTGAAACATTACCAATGATCACCAGCCAAGAAAAAGAACAACTGGTTTATCAATGGAATGAAACCAGTAGTGATTATCCTTCAGAGGAAAATCTGGCGAGCGTATTTGAACAAATAGCAGTACAAAGATCCGAACATGTTGCTGTTAAATTTGGTAACGACACGCTGACTTATAGTGCTTTAAATAGAAAAGCCAATCAATTAGCCAACTGGTTATTACAACAGGAATACACCATTGGTGAACATGTGGGTCTTTCTTTAAGCGCAGGAGCTGACTGGGTTGTGGCACTGTTGGCAATAATAAAAACAGGTCGTGCTTATGTGCCACTCGATTTGAGTTATCCTGAAGAACGATTGAACTATATTGTGCAAGATGCAAATATTCAAACCATCATAGGTTACGGTGAGGCTTTAACGGTATTTGAAGGTTTATCAGTAAATTGTGTGTGTTTAAAGGCAATTAGCTCTGCGTTAGCACTTGCGTCAGAAAATAATTTAACCATGACTGCACAAGGCACCAGCACTGCTTATATCATTTATACGTCAGGTACCACCGGCAAGCCTAAAGGTGCTGTTATTCCGCATCAGGCTGTTAACCGATTGGTCTTGAACACAGATTATGTTGAGCTTGACGAAAATAGTTGTATCGCTCAATTGTCAAATATTGCTTTTGATGCGGTAACCTTTGAATTATGGGGGGCGTTGTTAAATGGTGGTAAGCTGGTTGGCATGGATAAGAATGTAGTATTATCTCCCGTTAACTTTGCGGCTGCACTGCGAGAAAATGAAATTAGTGCGCTATTTATTACGGGAACACTGTTTGCCCAAGTAGTGAAAGAGGTGCCGGATGCGTTTGTAACCTTATGCTCTGTTTTGGTCGGTGGTGACGTAGTAGACCCTGAAGCGGTTAGATCTTTACAGCGTTCTGATCTGCTTCACAATATATCAAATCTTTATGGGCCGACAGAAAACACCACATTTTCAGTTGGTTATAAAATTAATCAAGTTAGTAACGAGCAGAGATCTATACCGATAGGTCGTCCGATTGCTAATTCAACGGCTTATATTCTTGATAAACATCAACAGCCTGTACCAGTAGGCGTTATCGGTGAATTATATTTAGGTGGTGATGGTCTGGCTAAAGGATATTTGAACCGTGATGACTTGAACGCTACTGTATTTGTTAACAATCCTTTTGTTGAAGATAGTAACGCCAGAATGTATCGAAGTGGAGATTTGGCAAGATTTCAAGGTGATGGCAATATTGATTTTGTTGGTCGAACAGACCACCAGGTGAAAATTCGTGGATTCAGAATAGAATTAGGAGAAATAGAAGCGGTTCTTAATGAGCATTCGCAAATAAAAGATTGTATTGTTGTTGTTTCTGGTGAGAATCCGATGCATAAAAAATTAGTTGCTTACGTTGTTGCTCCAGGTATAGATTGGTCAGAACTAAAAACATGGTTTAAAAAGCAAATGCCTCATTACATGCTTCCTGATCATTTTATTGAAATGGTCAAATTACCATTGAATATTAATGGTAAGGTCGACCGTAAAGCATTGCCTGAGCTTAAAACTGCTAACATTGTTAGCAACGAATTTATTGCGCCACGAACAGAAGTAGAGATGCAATTAGCGATAATATGGCAAGAGGTTTTACAACTTGAAAAAGTGAGTATGACAGATAGTTTCTTTGACTTAGGTGGTCATTCACTTATTGCAAGCCAAGTCGTTGGACGAGTGAGAAAACACTATGATGTAGAGATGACGTTGGAAAATTTCTTTAGCGAACCTTCTATTGAAAAT
Source organism: Colwellia sp. MB3u-41 (assembly GCF_014076845.1). Lineage (GTDB taxonomy): Bacteria > Pseudomonadota > Gammaproteobacteria > Enterobacterales > Alteromonadaceae > Colwellia_A. Next base: position 137,630 of record NZ_JACGUT010000058.1, on the reverse strand, counting down.
ATTGCTAAGTTGGTTGAGTCGCAATTGGAATCTTTTGAATTAGAAGAAGATGAAGAAGAATTCATTTTATAGCGTTTCTTTTTATAATAATAACATCGGCTAATTCGATATATACCAATAGTCAACTATCAAAAATTAAAGCTGTATAAGCGAGGGAAGAATGTTCCTCGTCAGCATTTTAGGAGTATTTATACAATGTTTAACAATATGTTAGGGAAGTACAAAGGTTTGATTGCGCTTTCAGCATTAGCTAGTGCGCTAACGGCATTTGCAGGTGTTTTTTTAATGTTGCAAATAAGAAATGAAGTCACGCTTGAGACTACACAGAGTATTTTAGAACGTGTGCAAATTTATGGTCTAGGTGTGTTGGGTTTGCTTTTTTTTGGTTTGCTATCACAGTATTTACTCGCTCGATTGAGTACATCTATGGTATGTAAGTTGAGAAATTCAATGGTGAACCGGGTATTAGCAACGAGTTATGAGCAGCTAGAGCGCATTGGGGGGCATCGTATTCAAGCGACAATTACTAATGATATTAGCAGTATATCCAGTGCGATGACTTTGGTGCCTATGTTTACCTTTCATTTAACAATGGTAGTGCTGAGCTTCTTCTATTTATTTTATTTATCTCCAGGACATTTTTTCCTTTTGGCGTCTTTTTTAACGGCTGCAATTACGGTTGCCCAGTTTATTATTAATAAAGTTGGTGATAAATATAAAGAGTTGCGTGAGAGTGAAGATGTTCTTTTTGAAAACTTTAAGGCTTTGGTTGATGGCGGCAAGGAATTAAGCTTGAATCAGAGTCGTAAAAATTATTTTTATAAAAACGTAACCATGCCAGCGACAAAAGAAATTCAAAATCAGGATTTAAAAGCACAACTATACTGGAGTCTGAATAATAACTGGACATCAGCCATGTTATTTTTAACTTTAGGTGTTATCGCTTTTTCAGCGAGTATGTTTGAATCTGCAAGCATTGGCGATATTGTTGGATATGTCTTTATTATTACTTATTTAGTCGGACCCATTAATTTTCTGATGAATACCTTTATGCCTATTTCAAAAGGAAAAATAGCGTTTAATAAAATTGAAAGCCTAAACCTTGCACCAGAGTATACCCACGAGGATGGTTCACAAGTTAATGAACCAAGAAACGAAAAACAATGGAATAAGATTGAAGTTAAAGATTTGGAATATAAGTATGAAAGTGAAGATGGTGCTTATGAATTCTCTGTTGGCCCTATAAATTTAAATTTTAACCAAGGTGAAACGGTATTTATTATTGGTGGTAACGGAAGTGGTAAGTCTACATTTGCTAAATTATTTACGAGTTTGTATACCGCAGATAAAGGCTCAATACAGGTTGATGGCAAGGCGCTAACCACTGAAAATAGTCAATGGTATCGTGATTATTTCACCACTATTTTCTCAGATTATTATTTATTTAGTGAAGTGTTAGATTCAAAAGGGGAGTTAGCGGTTGATGAAGATATTCTTAAGCATTTAGAAAATCTTGGATTATCGGATAAAGTTACTGTGTCAGGTGGTGTATTGAAAACAACTAAGCTATCTATGGGACAAAAGAAAAGATTAGCTTTATTATTAGCCTACATGGAAGATTCACCTATTTACCTTTTTGATGAATGGGCTGCTGATCAAGACCCTTACTTCAGACATTATTTTTACACTGAATTACTGGCTGAAATGAAAAGCAATGGTAAAACGGTTATTGCAATCACCCATGACGACAGATATTTTAACCTTGCTGATAAAGTCATTAAGTTTGAAAATGGCCAGGCGGCAGAAGTTGGTAAAACGGATGAACTTTTCGCCGAACCATTGAAGGCGTCAGCGTAACCATTTTACTTTTCCAACTAAGAATAGAAGCTAAAGTGCCATAAAGTTAATAAGTTTGAAAATGGACAGACGATAATATTTTGTATAACGGATGAAGTTTACGCAGTAGCATTGATGTCTGTACAGCCAAATGGAGCATCGCTGCGGTGGCCATTATGTTGTTTATTGTTGTTAGTAAGGCCTGTTCATTTTATATTTTTTGTGGGTTTATTATTAAATTTATTTTCATTATTTCTAATAATATCGTCAAAATATGAGTGAGTGTAAACAGCACATTAATGCATTTTAAGAGGGGGTCAAAGGAACGATAACATTTTAGCTACTTCAGTTTTATCTAAATGAAATAATAATGAAATTGCAATTCGATTTTTTTCCTTGTTCACACAAGTTAATTTCGCGTTGTTATAACACCTGATTGTACTAAATAAATTGTTTAATTGTGTTTTGAAAATTGATATACGCGATCCACTTGAAGATGCTCTTTTCAGGAAATCGGAGCGAATTATAATTAAGGCATATTTTTTGTTAAGAGTTATTCAGGCGAATATGCGCCTGCATTCTCTTCTAGGTTATCTCCATGTAACGTCCTTAAAAACAAAGGTAACGACGAATAGAGTTTGCTCAACCTCCACCTAATGGCTTGTTTATAAAAGTTTTAACCTACGTTATTGATATCGACAATAGAATAACTGTTCTCTTTAATGAATGCCTTGTCTAAGGCCTTTATAATTCTAGATTCATTTTAACTGGGAGAATATTCACAAAGAGTATGTGTTAAAAAGCAAAGTTTTTCTTTATCACTTTTAATGTCAGTAGCTAAGGCATAATATGCTTTTTGGTCTAGTATGGATTCGCCCTAATTAGCTACATTGAAATATAAGTCATTATTATAGAGTTCAAACCTTTGGTCAGGGCCAATATCTTAGGATTTTGTTCTACTACATTATTTCTATGGCATTCAGTTCTATAATTAATACTTTGTCAATTTAGGCAATTATTTTTATTGAATTTTCTATTTCTGTTAGATTGTTAAAAATCTGATTTTGCATCTCTATATATAATAAATCCTTTAAAAGGTTTATTATTATTCCTTATATTCATTAAGCTAAATAAAATATCATGCGCACGAAATATTAAGACTCTCATTCACATTAACCCAAAGTGCTACTGATCTTTCAATACCAATCTGCATTGATTTACCATCGCCCATCCGACGTGTTTCTACTCCCAAACATCTTAAAATTCTTTCACAAGCAACAGTAGTAACTAATACATACGATTTAATGCCTTTTTTTTGAGCAAAATCATAGAACGACTTAACAAGCTGAGCGGTTGAATTACTCACCATACTTTTATCATTGTTAGTGAATGCTTTATCGACTGTGAATCGGCTGATTTCCCATACATTCTCCTCATGAGGAATATTTTCACCTCGCATTAATTCAGGGAAGATGTTACGCAACATGTAAGAACCTTCAGTAGGTAAAGCTCTCCAGCAACCAACAACTTTCTCGTTTTGATCTGTCATAGCAATGTGGGTTACATCTAGTTTATCAAACTCGTCTTTTTCTAAACCGTTTTCACAGTTAACTTCCCAGCTTAATCTGGTTTTAAATGTATCATAGCGTAGGCGATAAACATCGTTAAGAAGATTGTTATTGATCGTACTGTAGTTGTTGTTGTTTGGTTCAATGTAGTGAATATTTGTCATTTTGGTTGTCTATAAATTGTGTAAATTTGATACAACCACCTTAAACGTTAATACAATGTTAATTTAGCTGTCAGAAATGACAGTCCCCTTTGTATCAGGATTGTTGTCGTCTCTATTGATTTTATAAATAAATAGGGGGTGGTAAGGTTAAGTGATTGTATTATAAGATATGTAGCCAATTTAAATAAGCAGTATTAAGTAAACTCAGTCAAAGTGCTTTGTCAGTTATAAAGTTTGCAGTGCAAGAAGGCATAAATATCTCAACCCTGTATATAATTCAAAGTGCAGGATTTCAGCGTAAATTAAAATGACTTTAGTGAAGGAAAATGATTTAAGCATAGTCATTCTATGTGTTGATTAGTTAACGCAGTATCAAGTCACTTTAAATCCATCGACGAAGCGCTTGAGTCATATCGCTTCATCGATGCTGTGATTCATAAGGGAATAACCATTACGTCATCACCGCGCCTTGAGTTGAAATTTCTCAAGCACTCTTGGTAACGGGTATAGTTGTCAAAAGCAATTTAATACCTCAGGTTTAAGTGTGACAAAAGTTAGTTAACCAGATAACTGGTCAAGTAGAAAAAATTTGCGATTGCACAAGAAACCGCTACATTTTAGGCTGTTGAGTTAAGTGAGTATTATCGAGTTAAATGTTTGTATTCTTAGCAAGTTAAAGCATTAAAACTAGTCTGTATTGCTTTAAAAATCTAGTAAGCAGGAAAAAAGACTAAAGACTACGCCATAGCAAAAGTCTGATAAAAGTCGTATTAAGGAATTAGAGCGAGAGCTACGCAGAAAAGAAAAAGCTTTAGCAGAAACGGTCGCATTACTTGCATTAGGAAAAAAGTTAGACGCCATTGGAAGGAAAAAGAGGACAGCTGATTTCGTTGACTGATAGGTAAAAGCATGCACAGTTGGTCAGTACCGTTGTAACGTCAGGTGTGAGCCAAAATAAGGCTAGCAGTAATGAAGTCCGAGCCTGGGAATAAACTAATAAAACAGAAAGGCAAGCCGTAATTGATGTTTGTAACCGCCAAAATTTTGCCTCACTAACGGCAAAAAAAATATTACCGATACTAGCTGACAGAGGTGAATATATCGAATCAAAGTCGAGTTTTTACCGTATATTGCATGCTGCAACACCGAGGTAAAGCGAAGCCGAGAAATATCCTCAAAAAGCCAACAAGTTATACGACTAAAAAAGCGAAAGAAGTACGGCGTTGGGATAACAGTTACAGCCGTAATGTAGTCGGTTGGGAAGTTCAGGCCAATGAAACAGGTGAGCAAGCGGCGGCACTACTAGAGTACAGCGTTTGGGCAGAGAAATGCTAGAAGAAAGACGTCGTGTTGCACTCTGATAATGGATCACTCATGAAGAGCCTTACTTATAGCGAGCTAAGATGTACGATTTAGTTGTTGTTGTTGTTGTTATTGTTATTGTTGTTGTCTCACGCAGTCGACCAAGGGTAAGTACCGTTGATCCATACTCAGAACCACTACTTAGTACGGTAAAGTATCACCCTAGTTGCGCTAGTGAAGGTTTCAAATCGTTAGATGAAGCCTGTAAATGGGTAAAAGCGTTTGTTTATTGAGGGAACAATGAGCATCGTCATAGTAGAATAAATTTGTCACGTCATGGCAGAGACACTATAGTCTTGATGTTCAAATAAGAGTAAAACTGTTAGCCAGTAGGCGCTGTGGAATTAAATTCAGAGTAACACAAAGAAGCTGCTTAATAATTTAGGTGACAACTGTCTTGATAAACACCAGTAGTGGGGCAGAGCGGACTTACGGACCACATTTAAACTGTTTTTTGACAAACTTATTGACGCTAAAATGACAAATACTATTAACTATTTCTATTGTGATAAACTTGTTTTTTAATTTCGACTTTCAGAGGTTATTAATGCATTTCTTCTGTGTTGTCATGTTACTTCTCCAGTAAAGTGCTAGAGATGAAATTATGACTTGCGCAAAAAACAAGTAAATTGATTGATTAAGCGTATACCTTTAATCGTTGTTTGAATTAAGTATCAGCTACGTGCAGATACCACCAATGTTAAAAACATCTGAGCATGACTAATATTTATGAGAAATCAGGTAGAGCTATTATCTGAAGTATTTAAGAACTCAATCATGTCTTGAATACTATTAATAAATTTTTTCATCAGCATGGGTGGCATATTCATCTCTAATTGCACAGTTTGATTATTAGGTTTCTCATGACTACGGTTATTAATGGTAGTTATTTTGAAATTTGTATTTTCTACTAAAGGGAGGAGGGGAACCTTTTCAAGTTTGATTTTTGATCCCTTTTGTAATTGTTTTACATTCTCTGGAAATTCAGGAATGGCCAATAATAAATACCCTCGTTTGGGAATGGTTCTGATGTATTTAGGAAATTTAATATCATCTTCCAAATACTTTCTTATTAAAGAAATCGTTCGATTAATTGAATTATCACTAGCAACGGTATTCGCCCATACATGCTCAGAAAGTTCGTCCCTAGTGACTATTCTATTTGGGTTTTTTGACATATAAGCTAAAATTTCAACAACTTTTGGTTCCACATTAATACAAGTATCACCTTCACATCTGATTAACTGACAAAGAGTAGGCTGAATAACCCATGCACCAATAATAAAACATTTTTCATCCCATTCTTTCATTTCACGTAATCTCTTTTTTAACATCAATGTTTTCTGCTAATTAAGTCATCTTAAATGCAAAGTATTAACTTCTTAGCGCTAAGATACACTTTTTGTCTTTAAATGGTTAACTGCTGGATCTTACAGCTTTTAACTAAAGTTTCGTTTATGGGGACTTTACCCAATATGAAATGGCCGCCTAAAAGAATTAAAAAACAAAGATAATATATTTATCATAAAAACATAAAGTGTCATAAATAAACGCGTGGTAACGTGTGCATCATTCTCGTACCAGTCCCTTATCTTACTCTTAGGTGCTGAAGATGAACTCAATTCAGCAGCTTTCCGATAACAAATATAGCTGTGTGGATTAGTACAAAAATTACCCGTATTGAGGCATGTGTTATGAAGTTACAGTTATTCTTATCCGAATTGAAACAAAAAGGGATCTTACTCTCTATTACAGAAGGTAAGCTCAAAATTAAAGCAAAAAAAGGACTTTTAACACCTGAAATAAAATCCCAGATTCAGTCATTTAAAGAAGACATTATAACTTATCTTAGTCAGGAAAAACTTACTGCACTCGATGATGTGAGTGGTGATATTCCATTATCTTTTGCTCAGCAACGATTGTGGTTTATTGACCATCTTGCCCAAGGTAGCCCTGAATATAACATGCCTATGGCGCTTAAAATAACAGGTAACTTTGATACAGATGCAGCAGAAAAATCGATCCACCGTATTATTGTGCGGCATGCACCTTTGCGAACAGTTTTTGAAGAAAGAGTACCAAGACCTGTTCAAATTATTAATAACGATTTCGAGTTTAAACTCATTCATCATGATCTGACATCAAAAAATGAAAAAACACAGCAACAACAAATACAAAAATTGTTTGAAGAAGATTGCAATAAAACCTTTAATTTAAAGCATGACCTTATGGTCAGGGCATCTTATCTGCACCTTTCCAACCAAGAAAAAACAAGCCAGGGTGTACTGTTATTCAATATGCACCATATTGCTTCAGATGGTTGGTCAATGAAAGTGTTACTGAAAGAATTTGTCATTCAATATCAGTCTATTATTCAGGGTAAACCAGATCCGTTAGCACCTTTAGCAATACAGTATGTCGATTATGCTTATTGGCAAAGACGTTGGTTGGTTGGTGAAGTGCTGGAGACTCAATTAAATTATTGGAGTACACAATTATCAGAACTACCTAGCGTTCATAGCTTACCGCTAGCCTCTCCTAGAAAAAAAAACAGTGCTCGTCAAGGCGCAGTGGTAACAAACAAGTTAGAGACTAACGTATCACAACAGCTATTAAAAATAGCAAAAGATAATCAATTAACGCCTTTTATGTTATTACATGCAGGGATCGCTTTAGTATTATCTCGTCATAGTAATAGCAATGACATTGTACTCGGTACTCCCGTGGCTAACCGCGTACAACCAGAGTTAGAGCCTTTAATTGGTTTTTTTGTAAATACTTTAGTGTTAAGGGCAGATACCGACCATGACATGCTTAGTGATTATCTGGCACATATTCGGACAATTAATTTTCAGGCTCAATCTTATCAGGACATTCCATTTGAGCAACTTGTTGAATATTGTAATACCCCTAGAAGCAACCTGCATTCACCGTTATTTCAAATAATGTTTTCCATGGATACTACAAGTAAAAACAGTAAGTTATCCCTGTCAGGACTTAGCTTTACTTCTCTGGAAAGCGAATCAATCATTGCAAAATTTGAATTGAATATTACCGCTCAAGTATCAGATGATGGTATAGCTTTTTCATGGGTTTATGACACTGCATTGTTTGATCAAACATACGTCCAAATCTTAAGCGAACACTTAACACGTTTATTAAACAGCATAGCTGAAACGCCTGACGCTAAACTTAAAGATTTAGCCATGCTATCAAGACCAGAGATGCACTACCTGACCAATGAATTGAATAACAGTAAAACTGATTACGTTCAAAATAAATGTATCCACGAATTATTCGAAAAACAAGTACAGCAAACGCCCGACAATATCGCGGTGATTTTTGAAGATAAACAGCTAACTTATAGAGAGCTCAACGAAACGTCGAATCAAATTGCTAATTTTTTGCTTTCACAAGGAGTTACATCTGAAACTTTAGTAGGGATTTGTCTTGATCGTTCCTTTGAAATGATTGCTGCTTTATTGGGAATACTGAAATGTGGCGGTGCTTATGTGCCAATTGACCCAAATTATCCTCAAACCAGAATCGACTACATGTTAGAGGATACTATGTTAACGCATTTACTCACTCAATCGACATTAGCAGATAAATTCAATTCGATTAACGATGGTCAGTTAACTGTTTTAGATTCGTTGACTACAGCTGAAAATTTGCAAACATTTTCAACATTAAATCCAGAGAAAAACAAAGAGCAAAATTCCGTAAACACCGCTTATGTGATTTATACTTCAGGTTCAACAGGGATGCCTAAAGGAGTATTAACCCCCCACATTGGCGTTGTCAGGCTTGTTAATAACCCTGAATTTATCACCTTAGATGAATCAACACGATTTATGCAAGCAAGTTCGATTTCATTTGATGCAGCTACGCTTGAAATTTGGGGGCCATTACTGAATGGCGGTTCTTGTGTTTTATATCCTGAACGTCAAATAGATCTAACCGTATTAAATCAAACGTTAGAAAGCAACCAAGTAAACAGCCTATGGCTGACTGCGGGTTTATTTGAACAGTGGAGTCATGTTGCTAAAAATATGAGATCATTACACTGGATATTAGCCGGTGGTGACATACTTGACACAACCAGTGTAAAACGCGTTTTAGATTGCTTACCTGATGTTACGGTTGTTAATGGCTACGGCCCGACAGAAAGCACAACATTTACCACCTGTTATCCTATGTCTTATGGAGACAAATCCCTAATAGAAAACAGCAGACCTTCAATTCCAATTGGCAAACCAATAAACGGTACTTCACTCTATGTATTATCTCCCGAAGGACACCTTGTTCCTCTAGGCTCGGTTGGTGAACTATACATAGGTGGCACAGGCCTGGCCAGAGGCTATTTAAATCAACCTGAAATGACGGCTGAAAAATTTATTTCGAATCCCTTTAGTGATGATCCTGAAGATCGCTTATATAAAAGTGGCGATTTAGTTCGTTATCTTCTTGATGGTAATTTAGAGTTTGCCGGACGAACAGACGATCAGGTTAAGATCCGAGGATTTAGAATTGAATTAGGTGAAATTGAAATTCAATTATCACAGTGTGACAGTGTCGCTTCATGTTTAGTATTGGTTAGAGAAGATGAACCGGGACAAAAACGTATTGTCGCTTACGTCACACCTTCTGTTCGAAAACAAGACCAAGAATCATATGAACAAGCATTAATACCTGAACTAAAAGCACATCTACAACAAAATCTACCTGCTTATATGATGCCTTCTGCTTTCGTTATTTTAGAAGAGTTTCCTTTAACATCAAATGGTAAGGTTGACAAAAAAGCGTTACCAGCACCTGATGACACATTATTACAGGGTGAATACATAGCCGCTGAAACACCAACCGAACAGGCGTTAGTTAATACATGGTCATCTTTACTTAAAATTAAAGCTGACGACATTAGCGTGAACGCTAACTTCTTTGAGTTGGGAGGACATTCTTTACTCGCCATTCGTTTGGTCGCAGAAATCAGAGCTCAATTACAGCAAGAATTACCTATTAAATTTATTTTTGAATCATCGACTATCCGTGCAATGGCTAATTATATTGATGCAGGCAGCACTGCACAATTAAGACCAGAAATAACCGCAAGTTTACGCCAACCGTGGCAAGCCGTTTCAGCTTCATTTGCCCAACAACGTTTATGGTTCATCGACCAGATTCAAAGCGGAAGTTCAGAATACAACATCCCTGTGGCCATTCAAATCGAAGGGGACTTTAATGTAGATATAGCCGAAAAAGCCATTACCCGTATCGTTGCCAGACATGAAAGTTTACGCACCATCTTTAAAGAGGAAGGTGGACAAACCCTACAGTTCATTCAACCTGATTTTGAATTTAACCTTATTCATCATGATTTAACGCAACTGGATGAGAAAATTCAACAGGAAAAAGTAAAAAATTTACTGACAGAAGACAGCCTTAAACACTTTGATCTAAGCAACGACTTAATGGTTAGAGCGGCTTATCTGCAACTTTCAACACAACAAAGCTCAGACACAAGTACAATTACAAAAGGTGTACTGTTATTTAACATGCACCATATTGCTTCTGACGGCTGGTCACTTGGCGTTTTATTGAAAGAGTTTGTTGCTCTGTATCAATCAATTATTCTAGGAAAACCTGACCCGTTAGCACCTTTAGTAATTCAATACGCTGATTACTCCCTTTGGCAAAAAGAATGGCTGGTTGATGAAATATTGGCAGATCAACTAAGTTATTGGACACAAAAACTAGAAGACGTACCTGCCATACATAGTTTACCACTTGATCATCCAAGATCAGAAACACCTAGCCACCAAGGTGGGGTTGTCACAAACAAGTTAAATGCCGACGTAGCACAACAACTACTGCAAATAGCAACCGATTATAAATTAACACCATTTATGTTACTGCATGCGGCATTAGCGCTTGTGATATCACGACATAGCAATAGCCATGATATTGTTATTGGTACACCTGTGGCCAACCGTTTGCAGACAGAACTGGAACCACTCATTGGTTTCTTTGTTAATACATTGGTATTAAGAACCGATGGACGCCACGAAGCACTGGCAGATTACTTAACGCATATACGCACCATTAATCTTGATGCTCAAGCGCATCAGGATATTCCTTTTGAACAGTTAGTTGAACATTGCCAAGTCCCGCGTAACACGCAACATTCTCCATTATTTCAAATTTTATTTACGATGAACACGAATGAGACAAATCAATTATTAATCCCGGGTGTTAACTTCACACCATTATCCAGCGAAACAATTGTTTCCAAATTTGAATTAGATATCAGTGCCCAAATTAACGACAACGGTATGAGTTTTTCCTGGGTTTATAATACAGCATTGTTTGATCAGGCCCACATCGAAACCTTGAGCGAACATTTAACCCACTTGTTAACCAATATTGCAGAAACCCCTGACGCTAAGCTTAAAGATTTAACCATGCTCTCCATATCGGAAATGCATTATCTGACACATGAATTAAATAACATCAAGACGAATTATTCTCAGGAAAAATGTATCCACGAATTATTCGAGATACAAGTTCAAAAAACACCCGACAATGTCGCAGTAGTATTTAAAGATAAACAATTAACTTATAAAGAGCTGAATCAAGCTTCAAATCAAATCGCTCATTACCTTCGTGAACAAGGCGTTAGAACTGAAACTCTGGTGGGTATTTGCCTTGACCGCTCAACTGAAATGATTATCGGTTTATTGGGCATACTTAAATCAGGCGGAGCCTACGCACCCATTGATCCGAATTATCCGCAAACCAGAATTGATTACATACTCAAAGATACCGGATTAACACATTTAGTGACTGAATCTACTTTGTTAGAAAAATTCAGATCAATTAACGATGGTCAGTTAACTGTTTTAGATTCGTCGACTACAGCTGAAAATTTGCAAACATTTTCAACATTAAATCCAGAGAAAAACAAAGAGCAAAATTCCGTAAACACCGCTTACATAATTTATACTTCTGGTTCAACTGGGATGCCTAAAGGAGTATTAACCCCCCACATTGGCGTTGTCAGGCTTGTTAATAACCCTGAATTTATTACCTTAGATGAATCAACACGATTTATGCAAGCAAGTTCGATTTCATTTGATGCAGCTACGCTTGAAATTTGGGGGCCATTACTGAATGGCGGTTCTTGTGTTTTATATCCTGAACGTCAAATAGATCTAACCGTATTAAATCAAACGTTAGAAAGCAACCAAGTAAACAGCCTATGGCTGACTGCGGGTTTATTTGAACAGTGGAGTCATGTTGCTAAAAATATGAGATCATTACACTGGATATTAGCCGGTGGTGACATACTTGACACAACCAGTGTAAAACGCGTTTTAGATTGCTTACCTGATGTTACGGTTGTTAATGGCTACGGCCCGACAGAAAGCACAACATTTACCACCTGTTATCCTATGTCTTATGGAGACAAATCCCTAATAGAAAACAGCAGACCTTCAATTCCAATTGGCAAACCAATAAACGGTACTTCACTCTATGTATTATCTCCCGAAGGACACCTTGTTCCTCTAGGCTCGGTTGGTGAACTATACATAGGTGGCACAGGCCTGGCCAGAGGCTATTTAAATCAACCTGAAATGACGGCTGAAAAATTTATTTCGAATCCCTTTAGTGATGATCCTGAAGATCGCTTATATAAAAGTGGCGATTTAGTTCGTTATCTTCTTGATGGTAATTTAGAGTTTGCCGGACGAACAGACGATCAGGTTAAGATCCGAGGATTTAGAATTGAATTAGGTGAAATTGAAATTCAATTATCACAGTGTGACAGTGTCGCTTCATGTTTAGTATTGGTTAGAGAAGATGAACCGGGACAAAAACGTATTGTCGCTTACGTCACACCTTCTGTTCGAAAACAAGACCAAGAATCATATGAACAAGCATTAATAGCTGAGTTTAAAGCTTATTTACAAGAAGGTTTACCTGCTTACATGATGCCTTCCGCCTTCGTTATTTTAGAAGAGTTTCCTTTAACATCAAACGGTAAAGTTGACAAAAAAGCGTTACCAGCCCCTGATGACACATTATTACAGGGTGAATACATAGCCGCTGAAACACCAACAGAAGAGACATTAGTTAATATCTGGTCAAATTTACTTAAAATTGAAACTGATGCTATTAGTGTCACCGCTAATTTCTTTGACTTAGGTGGACATTCTTTACTTGCAGTTCGCTTAATCTCGGAAATTCGAGCTCAGTTACAGAAAGAACTACCCATTAAATTGATTTTTGAATCATCAACAATTCGCTTGATAGCCGCGCACATTGATTTAGGTACTAATAGGCCTAGGCCGTTAAGAATGTCAGTAACTTCTGTTTCACGTCAAGAAAATCAGCCTATAGTTACCTCTTTCCCTCAGCAACGCTTATGGTTTATAGATCAATTAAGTAATGGTAGCCCAGAATATAATATGCCGATGGCAATGAAAATAATGGGTCAGATAAATCTACCTGCGGTCGAAGACTCAATCAGTGAGATTATTCAGCGCCATGAAGTACTACGCACCGTTTATATCAATACCAAGCAAGGCTCAATGCAACAAATCCAGAATGAATTTGATTTTATCTTACATCGACATGATTTATCACATTTAGCACCAGCCTCACGCCAATCTCAATTATTAGCCTTAATTGAAGCCGATAAACTGACCGCGTTTGATTTAACACAAGACTTAATGGTGAGAGCAAGTTTTATTCAACTTGAACAAAGTGACAAACAAGAAAAATGCAATGGCGTATTATTATTTAACATGCACCATATCGCCTCAGACGGCTGGTCGATGGAAATATTTGAGCACGAATTCCTTCGCTTGTATTCAGCATTCGATCAAGGATTACCTAGTCCATTATCGCCATTATCTATCCAATATGCTGACTATGCACATTGGCAGCGAAATTGGTTACAGGGAGAAGTGTTAGATTCTCAACTGAATTACTGGCAACAGCAGCTAGAGGACTTACCTTCAGTACATAATTTGATGTTGGACTTCCCTAGACCTGAGGTAAAACAATTTTCAGGAAAAGCAGTGTCATCACAATTACTAACAAAAATTGGTGATGCCCTTACGCGGTTAGCAAAACAATATCAAATAACCCCGTTCATGTTATTACACAGTGCACTGGCTCTAGTATTATCACGCCACAGCAACAGTCAGGATATTGTCATCGGCACACCGATTGCCAATAGGATGCAAACGGAACTTGAACCATTAATTGGTTTCTTCGTCAATACATTGGTATTAAGGCTTGATACTAGCCATCAAGAATTATCAGATTATCTGGCCCATGTGCGTCAAGTCCATCTGGATGCTCAGTCAAATCAGGACGTACCGTTTGAGCAATTAGTTGAGCGATTGAACTTGCCCAGAAGTACCGCCCACACCCCATTGTTTCAGGTGATGTTTTCAACCAATACAGATTATGGGCAAGTTGATAAAAAAGACACTGTTCAAGCCATGTCTGGTGTCACATTATCACCTTTATCGTCAGATTCAATCACGGCAAAATTTGATTTGGATATTTCTATTGAATTAAATGATAACGGCGTACGAATAAATTGGATCTATGACCAAGCGATTTTCAGTGAAGCTCATATCTGGGAATTCAACGACCATTTATGTCGATTATTAACCGGATTAGCTAAATTAGAGACAACTCAACTTAAACCGACAATCGCAAATTTACCGATGTTATCTGACAATGAATTAGCAGAAAGGTTAATGACCGCCAATGGTGAGAAAATTAGCTGCCCTGAGTCATCATGTATTCATCGGTTATTTGAAACACAAGCACAAAAGAATCCTGATGCCATTGCCCTGGTTTTTGAAGAAACACAAATAAGTTATGCTGAGTTGAACCATAAAGCAAACCAACTTGCTTTTTATTTAATCGAGCAAGGGATCACTCCAAATACTTTAGTTGGTTTATATCTGGAAAGATCCATTGAAATGGTGATTGGCATATTAGCCATATTAAAAGCGGGCGCGGCTTATTTACCATTAGATCCAGCTTACCCGGATTCACGCATTAACTATATGCTGGAAGATTCGCAGCTAACAACCGTATTGACTCAACGTCATTTGGCAGCGAAATTACCAATTAAAGAGCTGAACATCCTATGTTTAGATGATGAATTGCTACAATCACAGCTTCAAGCTTATCCATCCAATAATCCGACAATTGAAGCACTTACCGTTTCAAATCTGGCTTATGTTATTTATACCTCTGGTTCAACAGGTCAACCTAAAGGAGTAACTATTAGTCACAGTAATGTGAATCATTATGTACTGGCTGCACAGCATTATTACCACATTAGTGAAAAAGATAATGTGCTGCAATTTTCATCTATCAGCTTTGATATTTGCGTAGAAGAAGTATTTACCACACTGAGCTTTGGAGCCAAATTGGTGTTACGAAGTGAAGCTGTACTCGAAGGCGGACAAGGTTTTTGGGATTTCATCAATCAAAATGAAATCAGTGTTATTTCACTTCCAACGGCTTTCTGGCACTTACTATCAGCAAGTCTCGATGGTTCTTATATTGAAATTGCTAAGGAAAACTTACGTTTGTGTATTATTGGAGGTGAAGGTTATCAGGCGAATCAAGTTGAGCACTGGCGTAATAGTGTGAATATACCACTGTTAAATAGCTATGGACCAACAGAAGGAACCGTAGTAGCCACCGTTTATGACCTGCTGGAACAACCTATGGATCATGTAAAACAGCAGCGAATTGGTAAACCACTGGTAAATGCTCAATGTTATGTATTAGACCAACATTGTCAGCTACAACCCAAAAGCGTGGCAGGTGAACTTTATATCGGTGGCTTAAGTGTTGCGCCTGGATATTTGCACCAGGTAGCACTCACCGCAGAACGATTTGTTAACAACCCGTTTTTTAATGCTGAAAACCCCTATAGCAGCAAAAAACTTTATAGAACTGGTGACTTAGTACGTTATCTTTCTGATGGTAATCTGGAATTCATTGGACGAACAGACGATCAGGTTAAGATCCGAGGATTTAGAATTGAATTAGGTGAAATTGAAATTCAATTATCACAGTGTGACAGTGTCGCTTCATGTTTAGTATTGGTTAGAGAAGATGAACCGGGACAAAAACGTATTGTCGCTTACGTCACACCTTCTGTTCGAAAACAAGACCAAGAATCATATGAACAAGCATTAATAGCTGAGTTTAAAGCTTATTTACAAGAAGGTTTACCTGCTTACATGATGCCTTCCGCCTTCGTTATTTTAGAAGAGTTTCCTTTAACATCAAACGGTAAAGTTGACAAAAAAGCGTTACCAGCCCCTGATGACACATTATTACAGGGTGAATACATAGCCGCTGAAACACCAACAGAAGAGACATTAGTTAATATCTGGTCAAATTTACTTAAAATTGAAACTGATGCTATTAGTGTCACCGCTAATTTCTTTGACTTAGGTGGACATTCTTTACTTGCAGTTCGCTTAATCTCGGAAATTGAACAAACCTTTAATAAACCATTGCCGATGACAAAACTTTTTTCAGCGCAAACATTAAATAAACTTGCTTTATGTATTGACGAACTCATTCATGAAAATGACGAGCAGCCACTCAACCCCATAAATAATTACGATATTATGTCGTTTGGAAATAACAATCACTTGACTAAAATATTTATGGCTCCTGCATTAGGTACTATGGCGATCACATACCAATTTTTAGTTTCACGTTTAGACCATTTGTTTGATGTTAAACTGTTAACCACCGCAGCTATTGATGAACAACATGGTTTTACAGAAGATTTATCACTAAACATAGATGAACGGGTTAATCTCTGGTACCTGGCAATTAAATCAGCTCAACCATCGGGAATATACCGATTGGTGGGTCACTCTTTTGGTGGCGATATCATGTTCGAATTAACAAAGCGTTTAGAGTCTGAAGGTGAGAAAGTTGAACTGATATTACTTGATGCCTATCTTGATAGCATGACTTTGACTTCTACAGAAAAAACGTCAAGCAAAGAAACATTGGCAGAAATATTATTAGGTAGCGAAATTATTGATGAAATATTAACGCGTGAAAAACTTACCAATATCACGCAAAGTATTCTGTATTCAAATTTAATTAAGTTACAGCTTTTACCTGAAAATATTTCAGAAAATAAATTTGATATATATTATCAAGCCGCACAACGTCAGCTAGCGTTGGCACAAAGCCACAAAATATCCGGCACGTTAATTGGTAAAGTTACATTAATAATGGCTAATACCGGACTAGCAATATCTGCTGACAAAACCGCGGTTGTAGAACGAATACAATCAGTAAGCAAAGAAAAATTGTCAATAACTACGAGTGAGGGATCTCACTACTCTATGGTGTTCAAATCAGAACTGGCTAACAAAATAGTAGCAACTTTTAGTCAATCAAATCTGACAGTTCAAGAAAAAAAATCAGAAAAGGTTTTAAATTAAAAACAGTAACAAACTAGAACAGTTCCTAATTTACATGCATGGATTGTTCTAGTACTGGTCAAAATAATTCACACTTCAAAAAAGCAAAAATAATATATTTATCATAAAAACATAAAGAGACCTCATTACCTGCGTGATAACTTGGCTAGCATATTTGTGCAAGCACCTTATCAGTTATCAATAACATAAATGATGTCTGACAGCATGAACACTATTGTAAAAATAAACGTTTAATACCAGCTGGTTATGCTAATTGGTATCTTGATAAAAATTATTATGTTACTAAGTTATTGATCGGAGAATATAAGATGTCAGATGAAACACTAGAAAATCGAAATATAAGTTCAGAGAGGGGAAAAGCATTCCCTATACGACCATTTGTACCTTTTATCGCCTTTATGCTTATTTTAAGTCTATTTTATGTGATGCTTAAAGGTATGAACCCGCCAACGCCAAATTTACAGGCTGCGCCAAACGAGTTTTCAGCATATCGTGCATTCGATATAGTGAAAAATTTAGTTGCAGACGGACCAAGAAATTCAGGGTCAGTAGGTCACCAAACCGCCCAAACTAAAATAATAGATCAGTTAGAGTATTTAGGTTTTGAAGTTCGCGTACAGAAAACGTTTAATTGTCGCCAGATTACTTGTATGCCAATTACCAATATTATGACCCGAATTGAAGGTACTGAAAGTGGCCCTGCGGTAATGTTAACGGCCCACTACGACACACACCCGGCAACTTTAGGTGTTGGTGATGATACTGCTGGTGTTGCCTCTATTCTAGAAATTGCACGAATAATTAAATTAGAAAAACCGTTTAAAAATCCTGTAGTACTACTTTTTTCTGACGGTGAAGAGCTAGGTTTAATTGGCGCAGATGCTTTTATTAAAGAAGACTCTTGGGTAAAAGATATCGCGGCTGCGATTAATATTGAAGCACGCGGTAACCAAGGACAAAGTTTATTATTTGAAACCAGTGCAAACAATGCGTGGTTAGCCAGTGCTTATGCTGACGCAGATATAAAACACTCAGCATTCTCGTTACTGTATGATATTTACCAAAATATGCCTAACGATACCGATTTAACCCTTTATAAAAAAGAAGGAATGATCAGTTTAAACTTTGGTCTTGCAGAAGGTCGTGGCCACTATCATACCGAACTGGACAATTTAGAAAATTTTTCACTGGGTAGTTTACAACATCATGGCGATAACGCCCTCGCCATGCTTAAAGTATTAGCTAATGCTGATTTAGTTAATCCACCCAAAGGAAATGCTATGTATATGGATTTCTTTGGCGGTTCGATGATTGTCTTATCAGTGGCATTTGCTATACCATTATCATTACTGGCATTCGCTATTTTTATCTGGGCATCTACCCGCTCAATAAAGGCTAAAGACACCAGTAAAAAAGCACTGGTTATTTCGCTTCTTGTCTGGCCATTATTAATAGCAGTGGCGACAATATCAGGTCTGATATTAACAAAGTTAGTTGCAATAGTAGCTGGTGCTTACAACCCTTGGGACGCTTTCCCTACTCCTGCTCGAATAGCTATTATAGTTTTTACTTTACTATCCGTTATTTTCACACTTAAAATTTTTGTAAAACACATTAACGTAACTTCAATGATGTTGAGTAATGGTATTTGGTGGTCAGTAATCGCAACAGTTTGCGCAATGTTTTTACCGTCATCTAGCATAATATTTATATTTCCAGCGTTGATTTCAGCCCTTTTATTCATATTAATCCAGAAAAAATCTAAGTGCTACACAGAAATTTATACCGTAATTTCTACACTTGTAGCGACTTTGTTTTTCCTCAAAGTTGCCCTTTTAATTGAAGTGGCATTCGGTTTCAATTTACCACTAGCCTATAGTTTTTTTTGGGGGCTGATTTTTATTGGCTTAACACCACTGTTTATTGACAAAAGTTACACAAAAGCCAATAAAATCATCAACGTTCTCACTTTTATTATTCTATTGGCATCAATCGGCATTGCTTCTATGGTGCCACCTCATTCAGAATTAAGACCTCAAAAAGTTGTATTAGTGCACTTTGAAGACATGAACGAAAAAACAAGCAATTGGATAATTAGCGATACCAGAAACCCATTACCGAAAAAATATCTGACCGAAGCTAAATTTGAAGAAGAACGTGCCAAAATATATCCTTGGTCAGTTAGTGATCGCTACCAGAAAGCAGATGCAAGCGGTGAATCAGCACCGGAATTTAAACTGTTAAGTTCAGAAAAAACAGCTAAGGGGCGTAAATTAACTGTTGAATTTAGTACATTGCGTCAGGCAGATGTCGGCTGGTTTTTCCTTCCACGTTATCCTGATTTTGAAAAAGTGATTATAAATGGATCTAAAGTGCCACTTGAATACCAAGCGAGCTCTCCCTCTAAAGAATGGGCTGTTAATGTGCATAACCTAAAACAAGCACCTGTTATAATCGAGCTATATGTTAGTTCCTTAGAGCCGTTTGAAGTGATGATAATGGATGATAAGCATATAGTGTCTGACGAAGGTAATATAATTTTTGATGCAAAACCTACAGCTGTCGCGATAGATACATCAGGTAATAAACACCGTATTTTAAAACGTGTAATACTTTGATCTAACTGCTGTTAAGTAGTAAAAATAGCGGCACTCTTTATTTCCAAGTGATTTGGGTATGTAGATACCGCTATTTTTTAACAACTGAATTTAAAAAGTTTAGTGAAGCATATTGATAACAAATTGAAATAAGATGTAATATGAAATAATTTATGAGTGGGATCAACATCAAATGAATATTGGAATTTACATTTACGATAATGCTGAAGTACTCGACTTTTCTGGCCCGTTTGAAGTTTTTACAACGGCTTCTCGTGTATGCGAAGGGAGTGAGCCTTTCAATGTTTTCTTAATTAGTCAATCAGGCGATACGGTTTTAGCAAGGGCTGGATATAAGGTTATTCCTGATTACAGCTTCCATAACCATCCTGAAATTGATGTTTTAATCGTTGTGGGTGGCAATCATTCTGATGAAATAAACAAAACTGATGTACTAAGCTGGATTTATTCACAATCAATAAAATCATCAATAGTCGCTTCTGTATGT
This sequence comes from Colwellia sp. MB3u-41, assembly GCF_014076845.1. GTDB lineage: Bacteria > Pseudomonadota > Gammaproteobacteria > Enterobacterales > Alteromonadaceae > Colwellia_A. The sequence goes on along the minus strand of NZ_JACGUT010000058.1, from coordinate 117,077 downwards.
ACAGGTGCCTTTTTATTGGCACAGGCTAAAGTACTCAAGACAGATAAAGTAACAACCCACTGGGAAGACATTACTGATTTAAGACAAATGTTTCCTAAACTAGATGTAGTAGAAGATGTTCGATGGGTCGATGAGGGTAGACTGATCACCTCTGGTGGTATATCAGCAGGAATAGAGATGAGCCTTCAACTAGTTAACAAACTACACAGCAAGACATTAGCTGAAAAAACAGCTAAACAAATGGATTTTTTGTGGGGCGTTGTTGATTAAATAATCGAACCTTTCATCAAAGTGATGATCAGATCATTTACTATAAAACTAAAAAGCACTATCTGATGGGAAAGGCAAAGAACAAAATCACTAATTGGTATCAATACAACCGAGCATTAACTCAGCGTGGCGCTATTACTTGCTCGATTGATGATTCTTCCATAGACGCATAGCACTTTAGTAAAAGAGCAAAAAACGTCAAGATCACCTAATGCATTAAACGGTGTTTTTCAAGGCAGTTGGTTCTAAATTAGTAATATTAAATTACCTATTCATATATTTTATCGTCACTTGAACAATCTATATTAGAAATCATTTTTTGAATAATGATATTTACTTTTTGGATAACAATATTTTTGTTGTGATTAATAAAAAAGTGATATCGAGGAATTAGTGGATATCTGCTGCCGGTTAGAAAAATTCCTCCCTACTTTGCAAATCAGAATAAGTTATATCATTATCTCTCCCACCAAATATTGATATTGGGCAGCTAAATATAGTTTTTAAAGAGTAACAATAGGTATCAGCTAATGTAAAGTCTGATCTAAGGAGCGGCAGTAATTTCTCATTAACTATTTATTGTCAATTATTTTTTTAGGGGTCCATTAATTCCTTCAATTTCAGCAATGAATTCTTTTTCAGGTAGCTTATAAATGGGTTTTCTTCTTGAAGGTATATGTGGACCTGAACTACCAGAAGCAATAAAGTGTGAAGGTAACCTAAGTCCAAATTCCATCTCTAAATAGCTGCTTTCAAACAAAAGATTTGCTCGAGCTGGCGACTTTACAGCAACCAGCTCTACTTCTTCTGGTAACCAATTGCTCTATGAAAAATAAGTCGGCGCATTTCCTCCAGCATAAGGAAAATAAATTACTTTTAATTTTGCATCTGCTTTACGTTGGGTATAACAAACCATTTTGATTCAGGACTTAATATTGTGTTTTGTTTAATAAATATTTGAATGAAGACTATCATTTTATTTTTATAATAAAAGAAATTTTTCTCCAATTAGGTTCGTAAAGTGCGCATTTAACCCTAGATTCTAACAAGGCTGAACATAATCATCATCAAGCCCTACCATATTCATACTAACTACTAACTACTAACTACTGACTTATTGTATTGTAATTGTCTATGAAACTACAAAAATTTATTAGATCATTACACATATCAGAAACTAAACCTAAATGACTAAGGACTTTGGTTGAATACGATGCCATTCTTTTTTATTACTTAAATATAAGAATGGGGATGAATCTGTAATTAAAAATTATGTGAATAACCTGATACCTACTCCCCTTTGGGGGGGATTCATATTAACTTCGCTATTAATTTACTGTCTAATGAGGCAGTGGCGAGATTTCATATGAATATCTATAATTAGGATCCTAATTTAAAGAAATATAAAAACATTATGGTATCCAGTAAACAAGGTCAAGACAAACTTCCGATGGCTATGGTTTCGACCATAGACAAAGCTTTAAACTTATCTAATCGTTCTGGGGTGGCTTGGCTTATATACGATATAAATAATATAGTGACTACGGGAGCTAGCATGGTTGGCTATCCGCAAACATCGTTAAAAAACGACTTAGCTAAAGTGGAAAATGCACATGCACTTTATTTATCTTGTCCGCCATATCCATTATTTATTGAACCAGAGGAGTTATATGAACTGATTGAGGTAAATGGAATAAAACAGCTGCATATACCAAAGATCAAGGCTGATTGGTGGTCAGAATTAGTAAGTAATAACAGTATTGAAGAATTAACAAACTGTCATGTTATAGAGTATCCAATAAATAATATTGGGCAACAAATTTACCACGGGCCATATACAATTCTCACCAAGAACAGACCATGGGTGAAGTGTGTTACTGTAGCCTCAATGGACGGTATAGATATAAATTTAAGTAAGTCAGGATCTTACAAATGTATAAAGTCAATAATAAATTCAATAATAGAAAAAAATCATGCTGTAGCTATTGAATCTGGAACTTACGAAAAAGATAGCATAATACTAGTAAATAAAGCTAAAGCGGAAATAGCCACATATGAAATAAGTAGTGTTAAGGACTTCAAAAAAACATTAAAATTTCAAAATTTATTACAACAACCCACCTTAACTTTAATTGCTGGCACAAATATAATGAAGGAGCTATTGGCATTAGACTTGATTGATGAGGTTGTATATTTCTTTTTATTTTTGAACATAGAGACCATAGACAGACAAGAAGAAACGCGATCGGTTATGCCAAAACTCACAGGTTGGAATATTACAGACACGGAGTCTTTCAAACAGGGGGTTAAGATAAGTTTTTCACGAACTTTATTTTAATTTAGGTGTAAATTGAATAACAATTTAACTGCCTATATCGTGCTGATAATTACCATCAACATGAATGCTAGTCAATACAACGCCTAAGCGCAAGCGTTAATAACGCTAACCATTGGTAAGGCTAACGTCAGCTTGCCAAGTACAACTTCCGCTGCCTATTTAAGCCAATTGTTACGAGCATTAGTTTTATGAAATGCGCCAAGCCGTGATGCATAGTAAGCGGGCTTTATTCGTTTTAGCAAAAATGCTTAGAAAAACAAAAATTCAAATGGCCGAGTAATATCAACCACACTGAATTTTTATTAACAGATGAGTAACTCAGCTGATTCTTATCAGGGTATGATATCTTTGGTCACCAAGAATTACATTATCATTCGATGATCTAATTTCCTGGTCTTACGCTTTTTTTGCAGTCAACGGTCATTGACAAAATTCCTTGTAATCATTGACGCTATAAGCAGTATTAGCTTGAATGTTTTATTAACATCATCCGATGAAATTTAATGCGAATTCACTCCCTAATGACCCTGAACAATTTAAGTAAATACTGCTTGAATTACAGCAACGTCTGGACTATGAGTTAGCGCAGAAAGACAATGAATTGGCAAATAAAGATGTCGCTTATCAACAATTGCTTGCGCGCTATAATCTCAAGCTTGCCAACAAATACGGTAAAAAGTCAGAGAAAATGCTTGGTGCTAATGAAGTATTCAGTGAAGTAGAATTAGTGCTTGATAAACACGACAAAAATTTTCTGGCCGTTCGTCACGCTGAGGCGTGTCGATGTGATTGTAGATATCAATGAAAGCGATAAAGTCTTTGATTGCTACCAAAGCCCGTTGCATAAAGTGGGGGAAGCAGAAGTGAAACCTTATAATTTGTACTGCTCATATTAAAGTCATTAAAACCATCCGTCCTAAATATACTTGTCGCCAATGTGAACGTAACGGCATTGAAAGTGTAGTAAAAACCGTATTAATGCCAGCAAAACCGAGACCAAAATGTATTGCAACGCCAAGCTTACTCAGCCTAATCATCTCGTGTAAATACCAGTTCGGCTTACCGTCATACCGCCAAAAAACGATGTTTAGCGATATTATATTCGAATTAAGTCGTCAAATCATGTCGAGTTGGATGATGCGCAGTACTCAATTACTTGAGCCGCTTTATATATGCTTGAAAGAGAGTTTATTGTCAGAGCCAGCCATCTTTGCAGATGAAACGCCCTTGAAAGTCATCAAGGTAGAAAAAACGACCAGTTATGTGTGGGTGTATTGTTGTGGCAGTGATAGGTTAAGTGAAAAAACCAATGCTTTTTTATACGATTATCACAACAGTCGCGCGGCACAATGCGCGATTGACTTTGTTGATGGCTATCAAGGTTATCTACATGTTGACGGCTATAAAGCTTTTGAGCTTACAGAGGCCAAGTTAGTCGTCTGCCTTGCACATATTCGTCGTAAGTTTGTTGATGCGAAAATGATACAAGCCAAATCGAGAACGGGTAAAGTTGATTTAGCCTTGAATTTAATAGGTAAGCTTTATGGGGTAGAGGCGAATTAAAGAAAAGTCGATAGAAGATAAGTTCGACATTCGGCAGTCACACGCTAAGCCAATCGTAAATGAACTCCATCACTGACTGATGAAGCAGAAAGATAAAATCCCGCCCAAAAGCAAATTGGGTGAGGTTATAAATTACAGCCTTTATCAGTTTGATAAATTCCAGTGCTACCTTGCAGGTTATCTATTGATAACAATAGAGCCAAACGCGCAAAAACCGTTTGTTATCGGCAGTGTTGAGCATTGAAATTTTAAACATAGCATTTTCAAATGCCATTTACTTTCCATATTGTGGCAAATCTTCTCAGCTGGCATTCTCTTATGATTTTTACCTATATATAACAATGGTTTAGTATTGTAAAGTTTAAACTGTGCTGCTGAGCCATAACCATTGGCGTAGATTAAAGCGAAGAAACGTCTGTGCCCTGTTAAGATCTGATACTGACATCATTAATAGGGTAGGTGCCTGAATTAATTCTGAAACTGAAATATAATTATCTAGTTCCATAATCGACTCTATACTCTAATTGGCTTTCGCCACTCAAATGAACCGTATTTTAAATAATTAATCATTCACGATTGACCTATAAGCACATGATCTTCAAGGACCAATTGCTGTTTAGTTACTCTTCTATTAACTAACAGTTTTGCACCATTATTTTCAATAAAAATAGCAGGCATAAAACTGGTGTTTGTGCTACGAGGAAGGACCGAACTTAAAAATATAGATTGATAAGAGAACGAGTCACTATGCAAGTTTTCTTTATTATTAATACTGCTGAGAATTAGCTGTTAATGCTCTAGGACACTCATTGACAAAATTTAGAAGTTAAAACATACAAGTATAATACATGACAAGTTAAGTATTGCGCTGATATGACTAGATTAATTTTTATAGATATTGTCATTAGGAAAAAAAGTATTGTTTTTTAATATGTTATTGTTTATTGTCAAATACTTCATCATGTAAATGGAATTTATTATGGTTAAAATATAGAAATCATAATGTGAGCGTTTTCAAAAGGCTATCGGTTAGGTCATTCTGATAATAAAGAAGGTATTCATATTGATTTCTATGAGGCCGAAAAATATTTTTAAGTGAGTTAAGTGAATACCATATTCTAAAAAACAACAAAATGTGTATTGTTGTATAAATGGCATCATTTAACCTTGAGAACTCCAAATATAATATGTGAGATGAATACTACATGGAAGATGTTATTGGATACTCAGTTAAGACCAATAATGCGCTCTATATTGTGAAAAATTAGTTTCGATAATCTGGTTTTTTATAAGTTAGGCTACTTTCGAGCAATGTCTTTTATAGGGATTAGAAAGCCTTTTCTGGAATAGTCGCTTAACACGGCTATAAGTCTAAATTTTAAAGTTAAACAGTTTTATTAAAATTTAAATAACACATATTGAAAAATTACTTTCAAAGAAGATCATAATGAATAATAAATGGTTTGTTATACCAAAACCCAATATCAATGCAGATTTGAAACTTATATGCTTTCCTTATGCAGGTGGCAGTGCTTCAACTTTTCTCCCTTGGGTAAAGAATCTGCCAAATAATGTTGAGCTCATTATAATCCAAGCCCCTGGGCGAGGTTCTAGGATGGGCGAGCAGACATATTCTGATATGCAGGCCTTAATCGGAGATTTGATTAAAATCATCCCTAGTGTATTAAATAAACCCTATATTTTATTTGGTCATAGTTTAGGAAGTCGAATTGCCTTTGAGCTTATGGACAATCTAAAAAGGTTAAATCATGCATTGCCGCTACATTTTATCGCATCAGGTAGTAGGGGACCGCATCATAAATGTATGAAAGAGCCAATATATGATTTACCCCAGGATGAATTCATCGAAGAATTAAAAAATTTAAATGGTACCCCTAAAGCCGTACTTGAAAATAAAGAACTTATGGAGCTATTCTTACCTTTACTCAAAGCTGATTTTGAAATAGCAGACAGATATTGTTACACAGGAAAAGAGCACTTTGACTGTCTTCTTTCTGTTTTTGGCGGCGAAGACGATGTTGATATCTGCTTGTCTAAACTAAATAGTTGGGGAGATTTTTTTGAAACTGACGCAAATATACATTTATTTCCTGAAAATCATTTTTTTATTGATAGTCAAAGTAAGCTAGTACAACAAAAAGTTAATGACATTATTAAAGATTGTTTAACTAAATTAACATTACAGCCCATAGTGTCAAACGCATAGGTAGCAGTCGATTCAAGTTATTTATTAACGTTTGGTAATAGTACACAAAATGTTAATTATAAAGCAGGAGTGCAAAAACTGAATATTGTAAATATCTATGTACCTGCGGTATATAACACTCAGTTTTTAAACGAGTTTAATTTATTTATACCGGGAGCTGAGCATTTAACATTAACCTCATATCACTACAATGTTGTAAATTACAACAGGAGTTTATTTGACCAGTTTAAGATTTATTTTCCGGAAGAAATTAAATCTTCGGTGATAAAACGTCAGGCGGAGTACCTTGCTGGGCGTTATGCTGCACGTTGTGCTTTACACGATTTAGGTTTTGAAGTAAAAAATATTACCACCGGAAAACATAGAAGCCCAGTTTGGCCTACAGGGATCTCAGCTTCAATCACACATACTGATAGTATAGCTATATGTGCTGCCAGCTATAAATATGATTGTGAATATTTAGGAATAGATCTTGAAAAACGACTCAATTTAAAATGTATTACTGATATTAAAAGCAGTATTATTAATTTACAGGAGGAAAATTTATTATTCCAAACTGAGTTAAGCTTTGAAGACGCGTTTACACTTACTTTTTCAGCTAAAGAAAGTTTATTTAAAGCGTTATATCCTCGTGTGGGTAGATATTTTGATTTTTCTGCAGCTCAAATTATTGATATTTGTTGCAGTACAAATAAATTCACCATGATTTTACTAGAAGATCTCACACAGGAAGTTATAGCAGGTAAAAAATTTACTGGTTATTTCAGTTTTGATGAAACTTATGTTTTTACTCTTATATCGCAGTCCTCCTAGCACCGTTACAACTATATCTGGTATTAAATCTTTTTTTCAATAAAATAGGCTGACTTTTTATTGTCAATTAACATATTGAAAACCTTATATAACTTAATTTGATTCGTTAGTATCATCTTTTTCAGCAAATTTTTCTAATCGTTATACTATTACACAGGTCATTTTTTAGTTTAATCTAAAATAAATTAAGCCCTAACTTCGAGTTTTATTCCGCTTTATTATGCAAAATGTCTGGATTATGTTGTCCTTACTGCATTGGCTAAGCAATCACTATGTATGTGACAGTTCATATAATCTTTGGTCAGATGCCCCCCTTTGGCTATGGATGTATTGTACATTTAATAGTGAACGTTCTTTTACTGAGATCAGACTTTTCTCCTCTTGTTATACCTGCCACACGTAGGCTAGATTACATCAACACTCAGCGATAAATATGAAGCTCCCTGAGCTGGAAAGCCATTGTATCAAGTTGAAAACGAGCTCAAAGCTTTCATCTGTTTTTGTAAAAAATACTACCAAGATACGATAAACCTTATCGAGGGTATTAAGTAATATAAACTAAAGCTATAAAATGAAAATAGTTTAATAATAAGAAAAACTTTTGAATATTTTGGTTGCTAATTCAGATGTAAGCTATTGATATCAAATGACTGGTACTGCTACTATTTTAAAGCTAATAGAACATGGTTTTGTTTGTAAGCTTTTGTATTTATGGTGAATGCATTGTTTTAGTGAGCATTCTTGAGGGGCTGGTGACTTAGGTCGTGGTGGTTCAAGTCCCCCCAACCGCACCACTAAAATTATACAAAGAAGTCCAGTAATGACCGGCTAGCCCTTTAATATCAAGGTCTTCCGGTTTTTTTATGTCCAGAGCTATCCAACTAAACCCGGTTAAATCCACGATTTTATGTAACACATGATGTAACACAAGTATCAACCTAGAGTAGACCGTGTTACATAAATACTATAACTTGATGATATTCAATGTGAATACTAAAAATACTGGTATTACATGGCTAAAATAACCAAACCTCATGGCTCCAAGTTTTGGCTCTTTACCTATTTAAGACCTATCTCCAAAAAACGAGCGAATCTCAGTTTAGGTAAATATCCTACGTTATCTTTAGCTGATGCTAGAAGGTTACGTGAAGAGGCTCGTTCATTATTAGCTAATGAGATAGATCCCAAAGAAGAAAAAGATAAGCAGCAAAGAGAAAAGCTATTAGCTATAAACTCAACGTTGAGAGTAGTTGTTGCACAATGGTTTGCTATTAAAAAACGAAGATAGGTGAAGTAACCGCTACTAGCATTATTCGTAATTTTGAAAACCATATATTTCCCAAGTTATCGAACAAGCCTATCGATCAAATTAATGCGCCTGAAACTATTGCAGTATTAAGGCCACTAGCCGCTAAAGGCAGTTTATAAACAACGAATAAGATAATAGGTCATTTGAATGAAGTGATAACTCATGCGGTTAATACTGGCACTATTCATTATAACCCTTTAACTAGTATTAAAGCGGCTTTTGAAACACCTAAGTCACAAGACATGCTTACCTTAAAACCAGAAGAGCTACCTGAGCTTATGAATGCTTTATTCTATGCAAGTATTAAAGTAACCACACGTTGTCTAATAAAATGGCAGCTATATACTATGGTGCGACTAAGTGAGGCCGCTTCCGCGAAGTGGGATGAAATAGACTTCGAAAATAAGATATGGGTAATTGATGGTCGATAAAACTTATATCTTTAATCTGATATGCCACTCAATTGTTCGACTTTCAAATACCCATTAAACCTCCAAATTAATACACTTAATCTGAATAATGCATTATGGTTCTAAATGTTTCGGGAAGTATCTAAAAATCGTTGTTTAGGGGGTCTGATGGAGAAGGACTTAGTTACCTGTTTATATTATTACGAATTCTAATTTGTACGTAAAGCGGAATAAGCTCCGTCAAAATATCAAATGTTAACTTTCTGACCATACAGCAGACATAAAATTTAATCATTCTATGGCAGAAAGAGGCACAAAGCGTATATGGACTCCACGTATTTTACAATTAACAATTTCACATTAAACAGATTAAGATGCGGTCGTATATACGGCTTTTGTTGAGAGAGCTACCCTCTAGCCTATGATGTTTGCGCACCTATTATCCTTTTCGCCATAACAGTCTTGATGACTTTCGCTAAGGTCAGGTTTTTAATAGGTTGGTCTTACCGTTTATGCTTTATCATTATTGTAAAAATTCTGCTTGTTATTACTCGTGTTTCTATATTGCTAATAATGGCCTTTGTTCATATTTATTTTCATGCCGTAACATTGCCCATGCGGTTCTAACCGTTTTATTGGCTAACGCAATACAGGATCGTTTAATACCCGCTCGCTGAACTAACTTTATCAGCCATGCTTGTTTTGCTGTTTTAGGCTCATCCGGTAAGTTGCAGATATAAGAAAGCGCACCTTGGTACAAGGCTGACCTCAGCTCTTTAATTCCACCAGCTCTATCAATGCCAGTCATGAACACTTTACCTCCTGAGCTATGTTGTTTAGGTGTTAGCCCAACAAATGCTGATGCCTCCCGGCCATTTTTGAATTGCTTTCCATCACCTATTGATGAATACAACAAGCCAGCACACACTTCTGCTACTCCTTCTAAATCCATTAGCTTTTTGCACGGTTGCAATTGACGAATAAGTGCGTTTTTTGTTTTTATTAGTTGAGCTAACTCTTTTCTTAAATGTAAATAGGTTAACCAGAGTTGATTAACAGTTGAGCGTAAACATTCTGGAATTGAATTCGCGTCATTGAGTGTATCCTGGATGACTGTCGTTAATGCTTTAACGCCTCTAGCACTCACAATGCCGTACTCGTAAAGCATGGCTCGTAGGTGGTTACTTAAAGAAGTAATACTACGAGATAAATGAAAGCGACTTGTTTCTAATGTTTGTATCGTTTGTTGTTGTTCAGTTTTGGGTTTACTAGATTTCAGCCCTATTTGTAACGACGCATTGGCAATGGCCAGCGCATCATTGGCATCTGTTTTATGTCCTTGGAGAAAGCCTTTTACTTTTTTAGGGCTAATGATCCGAACGTCATGATCAAAGCTCTGAGCATATCTGCCCCAATAATGACTGCTCCCACAACCTTCAATAGCCACAACAGCTGGTTTGGCTTTTGCCAATAGCTCTTTAAGTTTTTGGCGGGTAACGGCTTTGTTGCTAACTAACTCACCATGTTTGCTAATTTCACAAACCTGAATAATATTCTTAGCTAAATCAATTCCAAAGATAGTAGAGTTCAACATAATATGGTCTCCTTAATAGTTTCTGTAACTCTAGACTAGTTGCTAGGGTTGTGGAGTCCATACATCGTCATAGAGTATATAATAAATGGAAAAGCACCTAAGCTGTTAGCGGGATATGGGTTTGAAAAGATGACATTGTCAATGGATAGGCAGAGTTTAATTGTTGGCGCTTTCCAAATAGCCTATATATCGCTTTAAATGATTAATGTTGATAGTATGAGAGGAAAGTCACGTACCTTCTAACCTCTCTTTTACTTCTTTTGTTGAAAATTGATATTCAAACATAATGAATGTTTTTACAAGCTAATATGCAATGGCTATAAATATATTCCAGTTTTAATTAGACCTTTTTGTTTTCTATGGCGTACATGCGCCATAGCTTTATAAATCAGTCAATAAAAGGTAAAAACTTATTTAGCTGAATTTGTTAAGATTAATAGAGGTTGTAAAAATAAGGTTCATCAATATTAACTGTGATGAACCTTGCCAATATTACTCCATTTCTTCTAAACGCACTCCGCGAGTTTCTTTAATATATTTAATCACAAAGAAAATACTGATAAATGCAGATATTGTATACAAACCATAAGCACCAGCTAAACCAATTGAGCCTAATATAATAGGGAAGGTCATCGTAATAGCAAAGTTAGCTATCCATTGAGCGCTAGCCGCTATTGCTAAAGCAGCACCACGTATGCGGTTATTAAACATTTCACCTAATAATACCCAAACAACAGGTCCCCAACTCAAACCAAAAAATACAACAAATAAGTTAGCCATAATTAAAGCGAAAGTTCCCATCGTTTCAGATAACGCTATTTTTCCTACTTCATCAAAACCAGCGGTACCAAAAATAAAACTCAGTACGCCTAAGCTAATAAACATACCAACACTTCCAACTAACAATAGAGGTTTACGGCCCACTTTATCGATTAAGGCAATAGCAATAAATGTTGATACAATATTGGTTGTTCCGGTTAATACATTGATTAATAAAGATTGTGATTCGTCAAACCCTGCCGCTTGCCAAAGTTCTGCGCCATAATAAAAAACAACGTTAATACCAACAAATTGTTGAAATACAGATAGGGCAATACCTACCCAAATTATAGGGTGTATTTGCTTTTTCCCTTCAATGAATAAATCTAAAATATTAGATCTCTTATTACCATGTAATGATTTTTTTACTTCATCAATAAGTTCGTTTTCAATACCTACTGAAATCTTTTTAAATACCCCACGTGCTTTTTCTATATTGCCTTTTGCTACTAGAAAACGCGGCGATTCTGGAATAAATAACACTCCAATTAAAAATAATGTTGCAGGGATTAATTCAACCCAAAACATCCAGCGCCATGCTGACATGTCGAGTAAAAATGAATTTTCAGCGCTACCTGCTGATGAAGCGATGATATAATTGCTTAGAAATGCAGCAAATAAACCTAGCACTATCGCGAGTTGTTGCAGCGTCGCTAGTCGACCTCGTATTGCAGCGGGGGCAACTTCTGCGATATATGCAGGCGCTAGAACTGATGCAGCGCCAATCCCTAAACCACCAATTAACCGGTAAAAAATAAACTCGACAGAAGAGTCTGATATACCTGAGCCAAAAGCACTTATAGCAAATATGAGCGCTGTAATAATCATGATGGGTTTACGTCCAAAATGGTTAGAAATGGGGCCTGCCATCAAGGCGCCAACGGCACAACCTAATAAAACAGAGGCCACGTTAAATCCTGTGGCAACATCATTTGATTGAAAAGCATTACCTAATGCGGTGACTGTGCCATTAATGACCCCTGAATCGAAACCAAAAAGAAATCCTCCTAAAGCAGCGACAGAAGAAATAAATAATACATATAAAACAGAGGTATTGGCCTCTTCTATTTTTTCTGAGGGGATATTTAAATCAGCTAAATGCGTTTTTTCGGTCATACTGTTTCCTTTTTAGTTTTTGTTATTAGTTTTTGTTATTAGTTTTATTAAAGCGGCTAAAATAAAAAAACCATTACTTAATGTAATGGTAAATCGAAAGAACCGACTTAAGGGAAGAACTCCAAGGCTTAATATGAGTAATCAAGTCTCTAAAATTAGTGATGAAAATATTAGCCCGCATATTTTAAAATAATTTTATTAGGTGCAACTTTTTGATAGCTGATATTAAAGTTTCTACTGAGCACATCAAGTAGGCCTGTGACATCACCGGTTTTAAACAGTCCAGCTACTTGTATCTTTTGAAGACTTTCATCGTCGGCCAATTCAAACTTTATATCGGTATAACGACTGATCTCTGCCATTGCTTGGGCAAGAGACTCACCACGGAATATCAAGTTACCCTGACGCCAACTTAAGCTAGCAGCGATTTCAAGAGGACCTACTTTTGTTATTTTTTCTTGAATTTTTCCTGAAGTGTCTAAATCTACTTTTTCACCTTTAGAAATGGCCATAGAATTTTGTGGCAATCTTTTTGCCATTTGTTCTATTTCATCGCTAGCTTTGTTGTCTTTTTGAGCAACCAATACTTTACCATCGGTTACAATAAGTTCGACTAAATCACTTCGTACTTCAACATTAAAAGCAGTACCAACCGCTTGAATTATTTTACCACCTGCAATGACGCTTAATGGACGCGATGTATCATGTGCCACTTTAATGTGAATTTCTCCGCGTTGTAACTCTATTATTCGAGAGTTTTGAGTGTATTTAACTTGAACAAAGCTATTGGTGTTAAGGACTATTTTAGTGTTGTCAGGTAAGTTAATGGTATTGCTTTCACCCACATTAGTTTGATAGCTGGCTTGCATTGCTATTATAGAAGATGTGCTTTGCTCAAACGGAAGATAGTTGCTACCACTTTGATAGAGTATAAATGCGAGTGCAACGATAAATGAAGCAGCAAGAGAGGTAACGGTAAGCCTTGCTTTATGTTGCTTAACATCTGTTTGAGGAAAAAGTTCAGATAAACGACCTAAATCATCCATTTTGTCCCACATTTGAGCCACTTCAAATAAAACTTCAACATTTAAAGTATCAATAGATAACCATGTCGAAAGTTGCTTTTTCTCTACATCTGTTAAGTTGCGGTCTAACTTCGCGATCCAATCACTTGCTTCATTTAAACGAAGTTCTTCTGTTAGCTCTGCTGATTTTTGTTCTGTCGATTTTTGATTGATTTGATGAATATTACTCATGAGTGCCTCCTGCAATATTAGGAGACAGGCTAGAAGAGGGAGAATTTACTTGTTTATTAATATTGCGCATAAAAAGCGTACTACGCTTCATGCCTGTTGATATATGTTTTTCCACGGTACTTTCACTAAGGTTTAATTGAGCAGCGATCTCGCGCTGCGAATATCCATAAACTTTCTTTAACACAAAAACTTTGCGGCATTGTGTCGGTAATTGTCTTACGGCTTCACAAAAATGCGAAAATTCATTGCTCGTTAATGTATTTTCATACATTTCATCAGAATCACTTGATAATAAATACTCCAAAGTCTGAATATCATCAACACGGTCAACAAGTTTAACATTGGCTTGTTTTAGATAATCTAGTGCTAAGTTTCGTGCTGTTCTATACATAAAAGACTTAGGTGAAGTAATATGTTCTTTATTTTCAATTTGGCAGATACGGACATAAGTTTCTTGAACAATATCTTCAATTTCATCAGGGGGAACAATTCGAGATACCACACGAGAAATACTTTTTCTCGAGGCTAAATATATTTTATAAAATAAAGTATCGTTCGACATTGGGTTCACTTTTACTTATTGTTTTAATTTTTTTATCATCTTGTTATCTAAAAGCTCGATATATAGCGATTAAATTACCCGCGTTACAGTTAAGACGATTAACTTAAATAAATCCGCCATATAATTATTAATAATAATTATGGATAAATATCTTACGCTTAAATGACCTCTCAACAAAGTCATTATGGTAGATAATGTAGGACACAAGTATAATTAATTTTTTATGCATTATGCTTCATAATCTTTTATTGAATCTGCTTCATAGGTTGTAATTCATCGTAGAGTTGAATATGGTCGATCTGGCGGAAAAATAAAATATAAATAATAACTCAAAAGCTATCTGATGATTCCTTGTTGTATTCACTTTAATTTCATAAAGTTAACTTGAATTTATTTAGATTTATCCTTCGTTTTTTGCCAATAAAATTAACAATAAAAATTATAACAAGGCTTAATTTAAAAGTAATGATGAGTTTTTTTTTAAAAAAAATATTAAATCGTATTTATAAATTTTTATGGAAGAAAAAAAGTGATTTGTCATCTTTTTTTTATGTATGGCGAAAAGTTGTGCATCTCGAATCTAGAAATATTCAAATACACTTCTTCTGTATTATTATGCTTTTTAGTTTACCTAGCTGGGTTTATGCAAAAGATGAATTAGAAAAAATCGCTTTCAATATTCCTCGACAAAGAGCCGATTTATCGCTAATAAATTTTGCAGAACAGGCAGATATAACGTTACTTTTTCCATTAAATAAAATTGAAAATAAACAAACAAACCGAGTATCAGGTAATTACTCTGTGATGGATGCACTCAATAAATTACTCAAAGATACCGGTCTTACAACAGATATTAGCGAGAGTGGCCAGTTATCTATATTAATTGATCCTAGCTTTGAGAGAAAAACTTACCTATCACAAAATAACGAAAATAAAGTTACTAACAAGACATTAACTGCTTTAAGTCCTATTTCAACGACGCCCTTAATGGTCGAGATAGAAATAATAGAGGTGAGTGGTCTCCGGGATGCGTTAGGTCGTGCTATGGATGAAAAACATGAAGCATTAGGAGTGGTTGACTCCATTTCTGCCCAAAATATTGGTAAATTCCCTGATACCAATTTAGCTGAATCACTACAGCGTATTACAGGGGTATCAATTGACCGTTCAAGTGGTGAAGGGCAGTTAATTACGGTACGTGGTTTCGGTCCGCAATTTAATACTGTTTTGGTTAATGGTCGTCAAATGGCGTCAGAAACCCAAAGCCGTGCCTTTAGTTTTGATACGATAGCCTCTGATTTAGTCAAAAGTTTAGATGTATATAAAACCTCTACCGCTATTATGCAATCAGGTGGTATTGGCGCAACCGTTAATGTTAGCACTGCACGTCCATTTGCTATTAATGGCTTTAAAATGTCAGGAAGTGTTAAAGGTATTTACGACGAAAATAGTGAAAAAACCACACCAGAAATTTCAGGCTTGATCAGTAATACGTTTGATGATGATACTTATGGTGTTTTATTCGCTATATCATATCAAGAGCGTGAAACACGTTTAAACCAAGCTCAAATGGATGGTTGGCTCGAAAATGTGGGAGTGCCTAATCCACAAACTGAAAGTGGCACTGCGTATAGTGGTAATATTTTCTCTCCGCGTAACTATGATCATAAAGTTACCAGAGAAGAACGTACACGTACCAATGCTAATTTAGTCTTACAATATGCGCCTAAGGACAACTTAATTATTACGGCTGATGTATTGTATTCTGACTTTGATGTTAAAACGGATACTACCTCATATGGTCATTGGTTTACCTCACCAAATATTGAAGGTTTTGGCAGCGATACCACTGCAACAGTTGATGCTAATGGTACCGTAATCGATTTATACCAAGAAGTTGGTTTAGCTACCGATATGCACGCTAAGAAATTTGACCGTTTAACTGAGTCGAGCTCTTTGGGATTAAACTTTGATTGGGATGTTAGAGAAAATCTTAATATGAAATTTGACCTTAGTAATTCTCGTGCAGAACGCGACGCAAACAAGGGCCGTGGTAATCAATTATCACTTATTGGTTATGCCAACCGCGTACGCTTTCAAATTGATGACAATATTCTGCCATATGCTAGTGATTTTTCAAGTGCAAACGAAAATATTTATAGCGGTCAACAAGAGTTAGACGGTAAGGCCTATGATCCAAGCGTTACACCTGCGGGAGTATCTGACTACCTAGACTCTGCGAATAGCCGAGCTCATGTCATGTTACGTCGAGGTTGGGCGGTTGAAGACCGTATTGACCAAATTAGATGGAACAGTACATGGATTGATGATAGTGATACAGGCCTATCGGCGATTAAATTTGGTGCTATGTATTCATCTGAAACCAAGAGTCTTGACCGTTGGGATAATGAAGGTGCAGGTATTCACTGTGTTTTTTGTGGTTACTCCGACGCACCTGATATCGACGTATTTTCTCAATATGTATTTAATGCAGGCAGTGACTTTTTAAGTGATGTTAGCGGAAGTGGTCGTATGCCTACTTCATGGTTAGCACATGATGGCGAAGCTAATTTTTCTTACCTAGAGCAATATTCAGCGGTTAATGGAAACCAAATTAGTTTTGATGCCGAAAAACGAAATAAATCATTTGAAATTACGGAACAAACCCTTTCACTTTATGTTGAACTTGACTTTGAAGGAGAACTCGCCGAAATGCCTTTATCAGTTACCGCAGGCTTTAGGTATGAATCAACTAACGTTGATGTTGATGGTACTGATGAATCGGTTACTGAACTAGTTATACTTGATAAAACTGAAATGTTAGCGACATACGGTACTGCAGAATCAATTACAAAAAGCTCAGATTACGATGTCATATTACCAAACTTGAGCGTTAAGTTAGAAATTAACGATGATTTAGTCGCTCGTTTTGCCTCGTCTCAAACAATCACTCGTCCAACGTTAGAAAGTATGTCTCCTGTTACCGTTATTGGCACTACTCGCCAAGGGGGTAACTTAACATCGAGTTCAGGTAATCCAGAATTAGAGCCATTTACTTCTGATAATATCGACTTTTCTTTAGAATGGTATTACGCCGATACGAGTTATATATCAGCGGGTTATTTCAGAAAATATGTTACAAACTTTATTATTAACTCAACAGAAGACATCATATTTTCAACTGAAAATGGTAGCTTATTAACGGATCCTTCAACAGGTAGTAATGTTGATTATCCTGACACTGAAGATGAAACGGCAGTTTTCACAAATACGTTACTTAATAACAGTGAGTCAGCGACTGTTGATGGCTGGGAAGTTGCCCTACAACATACATTTGGTGATACGGGTTTTGGTTTTATAGCTAATACAACATTAGTTAATAGTGATGCTGAACTTCATCCTGCTGATATTACTGAAGTATTTGCATTAACAGGCTTAAGTGACTCATATAACCTTGTTGCATTTTACGAAAATAACCGTTTTCAGGCGCGTATTGCCTATAACTGGCGCGACACTTTTGTTCAATCATTAACTCAGTCAAATGGTGATGGGGTCACAATTGTTGAAGACTATGCGCAAGTTGACGCGAGTGGGAGTTATGATATTTCTGAAAACATTACCGTTTTCTTTGAAGGGATTAACTTAACTGAAGAATACGTTCATAAACGTGGTCGTTTCGCTAATCAATTATTATTGATTGAAGATAGTGGACGTCGATTTGCCTTTGGTGTACGTGGTAATTATTAACCCTGAATAGTGTAAAGTACAAAAGTATGCATATTTTTTCTCGAGGTAAAGCCGCTTATAACTTGTTTTTTATGAAAGTATATTATTTCACATCATCGATTCTAATTTCTTATTGTAGGCAAATTTAATATGAGTAACCCAATAAAAACCGTCGTTATTGTCGGTGGTGGTATTGCCGGGTGGTTAACTGCAGGTAGATTAGCAGCAAAGCATAAAGGACAATCTGTAAATGGTTTAAATGTGGTTTTGGTTGAATCTCCTCATATTCCTATAGTGGGTGTGGGTGAAGGTACTTGGCCGACGATGAGAAGTACGTTATTAGCATTGGGTATTAGTGAAACTGATTTTATTCGTGAATGTGATGCAAGTTTCAAACAAGGCGCTAAATTTGCCAAGTGGGTTGATGGCAAAGACGATGACTTTTATTATCATCCACTTGTGATACCCCAAGGCTTTGGTAAAGGTGATATAGCCGGACATTGGTTAGCTAAACAACACAATGCTGACACATCGTCTTTTTCCAATGATGTCTGTTATCAAGAAGCATTGTGCGAACAAGGCTTGGCCCCTAAAACCATTAGAACACCTGAATATGCTGATGTTGCCAATTATGCTTACCATTTAGACTCTGGAAAATTTGCGCTGTTTTTACAGAAACATTGCACCAACACTTTAGGGGTAAAGCATGTTTTAGATGATGTAACTTCTATTAATACACTGGAAAACGGTGATATAGCATCCGTTTTAACGTCAGAGCATGGTGAAGTAGCAGGTGATTTGTTTGTTGATTGTACTGGTTTTTCATCATTGTTATTAGGTAAGCATTACCAAGTTCCCTTTAAAAGTTGTAGTGACGTTTTGTTTATTGATACTGCACTAGCAGTTCATGTGCCTTATGAAAATGAGAATGATGAGATCGCTTCACATACCTTATCAACTGGGCAAGAAGCAGGGTGGATATGGGATATAGGACTGCAACATCGCCGAGGTGTTGGTTATGTTTATTCAAGTAAGCATTCTAGCGAAGAACAAGCGAAAGCAGTACTTGCTCGTTATGTAGGTGATACGTTTGATTCATTAACTGTGCGTAAAATTCCTATTGTTAGTGGTTATCGAGAAAAATTTTGGCAAAATAATTGTGTTGCTGTTGGTCTGTCAGCTGGATTTTTGGAGCCTTTAGAGGCGTCAGCTTTGGTCTTGGTCGAATTGTCAGCACAAATGATCAGTGAACAATTACCACAATCACGTGACATTATGGATATTGTCGCTAAACGTTTTAATGAAACGTTTCTTTATCGATGGGAAAAAATAATCGACTTTCTTAAGTTACATTACATTTTAAGTAAAAGAACGGACAATACTTTCTGGACGGATAATCGTGATCCTAAATCTATTCCTGAAAGTTTAAAAGAAGCGATGGCCCTTTGGCAATATAGAGCACCCGCTGATCACGACTTTACCAGCCGGAATGAAGTTTTTCCTGCGGCAAGTTATCAGTATATTTTATATGGCATGGGTTTTAAAAGCGACTATAGCCAACATGTTTATGCCCTCGATGATATTAGCTTTGCTCAGTACCATTTTGCGCAAAATAAAAAACTTATTGATAAAGCTGTTTCCTTATTACCGAAAAACCGTGAATTGATTAATAAAGTTATTGAATTTGGTTTTAACCGAATTTAATAAAATGAGTATAAAGAGAAATAATAAATGGCTAATTTAGTCGCAGTAGATAATAAAAATCATATAAACACTAAAGTTAATCTCAAAAAAGTTGAACAATACGGTGCTAATTTGCATCTTATTCCCGTTGTTTTATCAGAATTTATACATTTAGCAGTGCAATACCCCATTGTCATAACCAAAAATGGTAATACAGGGCAGTTTGTTTTTTCTACGATGTTAGGGTTTGAAAAAAATGAAAACTTGTTTTGGAAAAATGAACAGTGGCAAGGCCTATATGTTCCGCTACAAATAAGGAGACAACCTTTTTTTGTTGAAGCGAAGGGTGGGAATAAAAATAACGAACTCGCTGTTTGTTTGAATACGAATAGTCCTGCACTATTAGATAATATAGGGGAAGGGTTGTTTGATGAGAAAGGTAATGAATCGAAATACTTTCAAGAAGTAAAAGCAAGCCTAGCGCAATTACTGATGGGTGAAAAAGAAAATAAGATATTATTGGATCAGCTGACGTCAATGGCATTAATTCAGTCAATGTCATTAGAAATAAGCTTTGTTAATAAAGGTACTCTTCAATTAACGGGTTTATATACCATTGACCAAGAGAAATTAGCTTCACTGAATAATGAACAGGTATGCTCTCTACATAAGACTGGCTTATTGCCAGCGATATATACAATGATCACATCATTAGGGCAAATTCAGGCGCTAATTAATTTAAAAAACAAGCGTCTAACTAAATAACTACGGGAATATGAAATATCAATAATAACAAAATCAGAAAGCAATAATAAATAAGCCGATGGCAATGGTTAAAATACCTAGGGTATTTAACAAGCTAAGGACTTTGAAAGAAAATCTGTTACAGGCTCATCATGAATCATATTTATACTCTATTGAATGTCACAATAGTGTCTTACCATCCACTCATTTTAGCCTAAAATCAAGAATAGCAGTATCACAGAATAAAACGAATAGACTTTAATAGTAAGCTCTTAACTGGTTTTTCTGCATTTAATATCAGCACTGGCAAGTTTTCTTCAGTTTCAGCATTGATAGGCTCCATCGACGTGATTTGGCTACTTAGCAATTGTGACGACATAAAATGCTCTTTCCTACTCTCTAACCGTTGCTCAATTAAAGATTGATCTGCATTAAGTAAAATTGCTACACCATGAAGGTATGAGTCAAATATTGATTTTCTGTGCTGTTTTTTTAATCCTGAATAGGCCAACACACAACTTTTATTTTGAGATTCAAAAAGGTTTAGCTGTTTACCAATACGTTTTATCCAAGGCTCTCTTTGCTTATCAGTTAAGGGGATACCTTGCGACATTTGTTTAATGGCGTCTTCATTATGAAAAGAGTCAGCATCTAAGAAGGTAATATCAAAATGACTAGCTATTTCCTGGGCTAGGGTTGTTTTTCCGCATCCAGACACGCCCATAACGACTACCAAGATAGGTGTTTTTTTATTTTTTATCTCATTACTTGTTAACAATATTAGTCTCTTTATTTATCTAATTACAGCGCAACCATGCGTAATTTACTATTGAATAGTGAAAATCTCTAGGTTTAATCGTGTTGTTGATGGAAGTGGTAGTTGCAATAGAACACATTGTTACATAGGATGGTTGCGCTAACAATTATCATTGTTAATATTCGAAAACAATGATGACAGGTTCTTTATACAAATTATCAAGAGAAATTAGCAATCGAAATTTTTATAACAGTATCATAAGGGATCTTATGCAAGATATTATACAAAGCCCAAGTCCATTATTTTTACTATCTGTCGCCGCACTTTCAATCGCAGCGCTACTCTTACTGATCATAAAATTTCGAATTCATGCCTTCATATCACTGATTTTTATAAGTTTCTGTACCGCTGTCATTGCCGGTATTCCCAGTGAAGACGTTGTGCCAACATTAATGAGTGGCTTTGGCGGTACCCTTGCATCAGTTGCCTTATTGGTTGGGCTTGGTGCCATGATAGGGAAACTATTAGAAGTATCAGGTGGTGCTCAGGTATTAGCAGATAAATTGATAGGGAGGTTTGGTGTAAAAAAAGCCCCGCTGGCTCTTGGTGTAGCCTCATTGATATTTGGATTCCCAATATTTTTCGATGCGGGTTTAATTGTAATGATGCCCATAATTTTCAGTGTAGCTAAACGATTTGGTGGTTCTTTACTTATCTATGCGCTGCCTGCAGCGGGCGCATTTGCTGTAATGCACGCTTTTGTACCACCTCACCCTGGACCTGTTGCCGCCGCTGCTTTTCTTGGCGCGGATATCGGTCTTTTGTTAGTGGTGGGATTACTGGTAGCGGTGCCAACATGGTATCTGGGTTCTTATTTGTTTGGTGTATACTCTGGCAAAAAATTTAATATTTCACTGTCGAATCTACTTCATTCCACAGAGTCGAACTTGCAACCGAATAAGCTTCCTAGATTTTCAACAGTAATGTCACTACTTATATTACCTATGCTGCTTATATTTCTCGATACCGGCCTTAACACTTTAACAGCTGCTGGTATCATAGATGGGGCTAACCCATTCACTAGGGTTTTGAGAATGATGGGGAAAACCCCCATTGCGTTACTTATAACGCTGTTAGTTTGCCTTTTTGTTTTTTCAAAAGACTACGGAATGAAAAAATTAGATAGCCTATGCAGTGAATCACTTGCACCCATATGTGGTGTTATTTTGATTACCGGTGCCGGAGGGATGTATGGAGGAGTATTACGTTCCAGTGGAATTGGCGATGCCCTTGCTGGATTGCTTACGGATACAGGTATGCCAGTTATTGTGGCTGCGTTTGTTATTGCTACTTGTCTTAGAGTTGCCCAAGGCTCAGCTACTGTAGCCCTGACTACTACCGCTGCAGTCATATCCCCTATGGTGGCCTCGACAGTAGGTCTGTCGTCTCTTGACCTTTGTTTCATTGTTATCGCTATCGCGGGAGGTGCAACCGTATTATCTCATTTCAACGATTCCGGGTTTTGGCTGGTGAGTCGCTTACTTGGAATGGATGAGAAAACCACGTTAAGAACATGGACTGTTATGGAAACACTATTGGGGAGTATTGCCTTTTTAATTGTCTTGGTTTTAAGTTTGGTTTTTTAGTATTAGACACCATAAAAGTCATAACAACTTATTAGCGCCAATGCGGTATTGAATAAAAAAATTTAAGGTTTTGTATGTCTATTTCTACAGATAAATCAAGAAGTTCTAAGAGAATAACGTTAAAAGACGTTGCTAAAAAAGCTGGGGTAAGCGCTATTACGGTTTCTAGAGTAGTAAATGACTATGTTGGAGTACGTGTAAATGTTCGTGAAAAAGTAGAAGCCGCAATTAACGCACTTGGCTACATTCCTAACCGTTCAGCCAGTATTTTAGCTTCATCACGTTCAAAATTAATTGGTGTTTTAATTCCTTCATTATCTAATGTGGTATTTAATGATGTATTACGTGGAATTTACGACATTACGGGCCCCGCAAATTATCAGGTGTTATTAGCAGACACCCATTATTCACCCATAGAAGAAGAAAGATCAATTCGTACTCTGCTTGGACAATCTCCTGAGGGTTTAATCGTCACAGGCGGTGAACAAACCGACGCCGCTAAAGCCATGTTAAAAGCCTCTGGTGTGCCAGTAGTTCAGATTATGGATAAGGTTAAATCGCCAATAGATATTAATGTTGGCTTTTCTCATTTTGAAGCAGGTGCAGCCGTTGCAAAAATGTTACTTGCAAAGTCATATCAAAAAATTGGTTTTATTGGTGCCAGAATGGATCCCAGAACCTGTGACCGTTTGGCGGGGTTTAAATCAGTACTTGCTGCGGCCGAATCTTTAGATTTAAAACGCGTGATAACTAATCCACAACCCTCTTCTGTTGCCATGGGAACGGTTTTATTTAGAGAATTGATGGCGGCCACTAATGGAGACTGTGATGCCGTTTTTTGTTGTAACGATGACTTAGCCTTGGGAGCATTGCATGAATGTAAAAAAATGCATATTAACGTACCCAGTAAATTTGGAGTGTGTGGGTTTAACGACATTGAAATGGCAACATATGCTGAACCTTCATTATCGAGCGTGAGTGTTAACCGATACAAAATGGGTAAGCAAGCCATGGAACTGATATTCGCGCGTTTAAATAACTCAGAAATTAGTGACAATGTACAGATAAACACACAGCAAAGTTATGTAAATACGGGGTTTGAATTGTTTATGCGTAATTCAACCCGATAGTGATGAATTACGCATAAATAATCTTTTAAAAAAAAGTAAATAAAACTAAGTAATTTAACCAAGGTATTCTTATGAGTTTTAAACGAACTAAACCCAAAAAAATCAAACTCGTTAGCGCTTTATTTATTAGTTTATTAGTTGTTTCTTGTGCTGATGACAATGGAATTGAGGTAGTTGTTCAAGCAACAAATAACAGCATATCAAACGCTGTTATCAACTCTGTTTCTGACGCTAACGCACGCTATTGCTCTGCAGGTTCTGAGAATGTTCAGCTGGACTTAGCCAGTATAAAGCTAGTTCGTGAACAGAACATTCCATTGATGTATCAAGGTTATAACAATATAGAAGGTCCTGTTTGGTATAAAGGGGCATTGTATTATTCCAATATGGGTTCACATCAACCCGATGAAAATGACTTTATATTAAGCAATCAAACAACCATTTGGCGTTGGGTGCCGGGAAGTAAGCCACAAGTTTGGATGAAAGATAGTGAGGCGGGTACCAATGGCTTAGCATTAGACAGTAAAGGTAATTTAATCGTCACTCGTCAGCTTGATGGCTCACTTTCGTCTATTGATTGGCATAGCAAAAAAATTACTCCCATGGTAAGTACATACCAAAATAAACGCTTTAATTCTCCTAATGATTTAACTATTGGATACGACGATACCGTATATTTCACGGATCCAAATTGGAATACACCCTCAAATATTAATTTGGAAAGTGTCCAAGGGGGTGGTAAAGAAGGCTCAACTGCTCCTGGGCAAAGAATTTATCGAGTGACAACAAATAGTATTGAAAATGCTAGCGTTAAAGCAACTAATGTCACTACTTTGGTACCAGCTTTGAGTGATAAACCTAATGGAATTATATTAACCCTTGATCAGCAAAAATTAATCGTTGGTGGCTTGCAAGGTTTATGGGTGTTTGATTTACATTTGGGCGAGGTTGCTAATCCTAAAAAATTGCTAGATACCCCAATAGACGGATTAGGTAAAGACTGTAGCGGCAATATTTATGTGACTACCACGCGAAAAATTCCAGAAAGAAAAGATGGGCAAGTGGTCGTTATATTAGACAAAAAACAAAAGGAAGTGGGTATGTTAAAAGTACCCGGTATTCATATTGTTACTAATATTGCTTTTGGTGGGGATGACCGAAAAACACTCTTCGTGACAGGGCTAACCGCACCAATGGACGAGAATGAGCGCCGTCAATGTGGTGATAAGCCTTGTTTAAAAGCCGGTATTTATACCACTAAACTTAATGTACAAGGCTTTCCTTTTTAACTGTTTTAAAAGAACATTAAATATCAGTATGTTTATACCTTTGGGGGTTGTCGTTCGACGTTAATTCAGCAGTCCCTATTGTGTTGATACTTACCGTTTCATTCGAACAATGCTCTTGGCGAAATGCTGAAGGGCTTTGTTCGAATAACTTTTGAAACTGACGACTAAAATAACTGTGATCGCCAAAGCCCGTATTATTAGCAATAGTGGCAATAGCAATATTGGTTTCTATGAGTAAGCGTCGCGCATTTTCTAAGCGTACTTCATTAATGAATTGTTTAGGTGTTTTACCTAGAAATTTTTTGAAACGACGTTCTAATGCGCTAATAGATAAATGTGTTATATCAGCGAGTTCTTCCAAACAGATATGTTGCATATAGTTTTTTCGCACATAAGCAACAGGTGTCTTTAAGGCATCCATTCCAGCCAATGCAGATGACGTTTTTTCTAAATGTCGTGTAATTCCATAAGAACCAATGGGTTTGCCTTCCTCATTAAATAAAGGTCTTTTAGAAGTAGTGAACCAAGCAATGTCGCCTGATTTTGTATGATTCATTTCTAAACGGTTATTAACAACTTCGCCATTCATCACTTTTTGATCGTCAACATTATACTGTTTAGCCATGTGTGCTGGAGAAAAGTCAAAATCTCTTAACCCGATTATTTGAACAAGTGACGTGACGCCAATATGCTCCAAGAAGAATTTATTTGCATAAACAAAACAATTTTGTTCATCTTTTACCCAAAAAAGAACATCAGGCATTAGATCAAACATTTCAATGATTTGTTTAACACTAAATTTGTTAATAAAATTATCTACACAAGCTCTCGACATCGTCATCTTATTTATATTTCATACCTACATAATTATAGTGTATGGACAGAGTGAAAAAATTACAACGCCGATTTTGTTGTATAAAAAACTGATTTACTCTTAACACGTTCTTAAAAAAAATCTTTATAGCAAATAATCACCTTGTATGAATCTTTATACAATAAAGTTTATCGTGCAAAGTGTGCTGTTTTTAAGCGTAACCATATTTATTTGATTGGAAGTCAATTCTAAATTTTGAATTGACTAGCGGAAAAATAAATTTCATTCGTCTGTATAAATAGGAGAAGGATTTCTGGGGGGGAAAGAAAACCAGGGGGAATAAGAAACAAAGTATCACAAGAAAACAGAAAGGTTTAGATCTAGACGAATTTAACAGCAGTTTCGTATGCACTATACCTTCATAATAAAAACTATAATAGGCAACATAAACATGATGAACAAAAATTATAAAACCTTTAATAAATCATTACTCGCCAAAACCATCAGTGTAATGCTTGGTACTTCAGTAATGGTGCCAGTGTTAGCAGAAGAAACTAAGAAAGAAGAAGAAAAAGTTGAAGTTATTCAAGTCACTGGTATGCGAGGCAGTTTATCTCAATCAATGAATGTTAAGCGTCAATCAACGGGTGTCGTTGATGCTATTTCTGCTGTGGATATGGGGCAATTTCCTGATACCAATCTTGCAGAATCTTTGCAACGTATTACGGGTGTATCAATTAACCGAGTTAACGGTGAAGGTTCAGAAGTTACCGTACGTGGCTTTGGTGGTAACTTTAATTTAGTGACCTTAAATGGCCGTCAAATGCCAGCAGCAAACGTAGGTACAATTACGGGTAACCCACAAGATAAAGGCGCAGCAGGTACGAGTCGCTCATTTGATTTTTCAAATCTTGCCTCTGAAGGCGTAAGTGGAATTGAAGTCTATAAAACAGGACGTGCTGCAGGTTCTTCTGGTGGCATTGGTGCAACAATCAACATTAATACTGTTAAACCACTTGAGCAAAGCGAAAATTCAGCTTCTATTGGCGTTAAAGGCGTTAAAGATGAAAGTGGCGATGGTATCACGCCTGAAATAAGTGGTGTAACAACTTGGGTAAATGATGACTCAACTTTTGGTGTTTCATTATTTGGCTCATTCCAAGAACGTGACTCGGGTAGTCGACACATGAGTACTGAAGTGTACGAATTACGTACATATAATGGTGCAGAAGATTTAAACTCTTTAACCATTCCTGGCGCTACCGTGGTAAATGAACCCACTATTGGTCAAATTCTAGCGATACCTAGTAATATTGGCTTAGGAACTAACCAAGATAATCGTGAACGTACTAATGCGATGCTAACATTGCAATATCAACCCATCGACGAACTTAGATTTACGTTTGATGCAACATATGCAAAAAATGAAAAAGAATCTACATCACTTATCGATGGTATTTGGTTTGCACGTCAATTCAGCTCTGTTGAATTTGATGGTAACCCAGTAGTGTCTACGCCTGTTAAATTTTCTGAAACGGGTGGCGCAAATAACCAAGTTATCGGTAAAGATTTTTTCTTTCAAAATTTAGCATTAGCGACAAAAGATGAATTAAAATCTTTTGGCTTTAATGCGGCTTATGAAGTAAATGATGACTTAACCTTAAATTTCGATGTCGCATCCTCAGAAGCAACAAGTGGTGGTGCTGGTCCTTTAGGGCTAAACTCTGTGCGCTTTAATATGGCAGGTGCAACCGCTGGTTTTCAAACAGTTGACTTTACTCAGCCAATTCCTGCAGCGAGTATATTAGTTGAAGATTCGTTAAAAGGTGGCAACGGTAATGGGATTTTTGATAAAGCTGATATTGGCTCTCAAGTTACACAAACCGATATGTCTAATCAAGTTTCAAATGTTGACCAATTCCGTTTTGAAGGTCAATGGTCTGGTGACGAGGTTACTGTTGATTTTGGTGTTGGCTATATTTCAACAGAAATGAAACAAACCCGCCAAGCGTCAACTGACGCTTTAGGTGATTGGGGCGTAACAGCTCCGGGTGATATCCCAGAGGGTTTATTTGATCAAAGCTGTACCGCTTGTGCATTTGAAGACCATGATATTTCTGGTGTTGACGGTGCCGATGCACTTTCACCTGGTGGTACAACAATACCACTCGGTAGTGTTTCATTTAGTGGTGACCCAGTAGCACTTCTAAATGCAGTTGGTCCTGCTTACGGTGTATCTTTAGCGGGTCGCTCTATTAATACCGATGATGATAATACGGTTGAAGAAGACATTTTATCGGTATATGTTCAAGCGAATATGGATTATGACGTTGCTGACATGACATTAAACATTGTTGCAGGTTTACGTTATGAGCAAACAGATGTTACTTCATCGTCGAATCAATTTTTACCGACACAAATAATTTGGGAAGCGGATAACGATTTTCTACCGGTATTAGGTACAACAGTAGAAACTATCCGAGACGATAATGACTACTCTAACTTTTTACCGAGTATCGATTTTACGCTTAATGTAAATGATGACATTAAGGCACGTGCTTCATTTAGTAAAACATTGGCTCGACCTTCTTATGATCAACTGTTTCAATCTACGTCAATATCACCTCAACCACGCATAACAGCATTGGGTGGTGTAGCAACAGGCAAATCAGGTAATGCACAATTAGATCCACTTGAATCAACAAACATTGATTTATCTTTAGAGTGGTATTACAGCGATTCAAGCCTAATTTCTGTCGGTTACTATAGAAAAGACGTTGAAAACTTTGTGGGTATCGCGCAAAGTCAAAAAACATTATTTGGTTTACTCGATGCGACTTCAGGTGCCGCTGGAACAACTTCCGGTGACGCGATAGCGGCATTGAACGCAGGTGGTTATGATGTTAACGAAGTTAACCTGTTTACCATGTCGGCTGTTTTGCAAAATCCTGCAGACTTTCCAAATGGCGCTGCAGATTTTCAAGACCCTGTTGCAAATCCAAACTTTGAGGGTGAAGTTTTTGCCGCTTATGATGTATTTGCACAAGCTGGTGATCCAGAATTACAATTCCAAGTAACAGGTCCTGTGAACGATAAAAGTGCGGTGATCGACGGTTTTGAATTTGCATGGCAGCATTTCTTTGGTGAAACTGGCTTTGGTTATCAATTAAACTACACGACTGTAAATGGTGATATTGGTTATGATAATGGTGGTTCTATCAATGTTGATCAATTTGCATTGGAAGGTTTAAGTGATACAGCTAACGCCGTATTAATTTACGAGATGGACGGCTTTTCAGCACGTATTGCCTATAACTGGCGAGATGAGTTTTTAAGTACGACTAACCGTGGTAAAGGTCCACGTAACCCGGTATACCTTGCTGAAGCTGAGCAAATTGATATTAACGTGAGTTATAGCCCACTTGAAGACTTAACGTTAAGTTTAGATGTGATTAACTTAACTGAAGAAGGTCTGCGTAAGTATGGTCGTAGTAAAAACAATATTTTCTTTGTTCAAGAAGCAGATAGACGTTTTGTGTTAAGTGCTAATTACAAATTTTAGACTTTGAATAAATTTTTCAGTTTAATCAATTAGCTGAAGATATTTATTTGATACCATTCCTCATATTGTACGATAGAAAATTATTTATGAGGATTGGTATTACCTAAGAGTGAAACATGATATTAATGTTTCATTCTTTTTTTAAGGTCATTGTTCCTGGTAATTTATGGGGATATGACGCAACTTTATAATAAAGCGAAGTATGCGATGAGCAATGCAATAGTCTTAAATAATGTCGATCATAAAGATATTAAGGTTGATACACGACCTGAATCTAACTTAAATGTAAATCGTTCGTTGATATACGCTACTGAAATAGGCGAATTACATAAAGAATTTCCCTTGGTTTTTCACAGGGATTCTGAAACAGGACTCACACAGTTACACGCGATATTGGGTTTGGAAAGAGATGAAAACTTGTTTGTGGGTGAAAGTGGTTGGACAACTCGATTTGTACCCGCATTACTCGCAAGAGGCCCATTTAGTTTAGGTTATAAAAAAGCGATTAAAGAAAATAACGGGCAACAAGATCCTGTTATTTGCATTGATATGGAAGATACTCGGGTAAATACCGAGCAGGGTGAGAATGTTTTTCTTCAATTTGGCGGCGAAGCACCTTATCTAAACTATGTAAAAAAAGCACTGCAAACTATTGATAGTGGAATGCAATTTGATAAAACACTTTATACGCTAGTTAAGTCAATGGACTTGTTAGAACCGGTATCTATTAACATTAAACTCAGTAATATAGAAGAAGTGAATTTCACTGATTATTATACGGTTAACCAAGATAAACTCGCAAAACTCGATGGCGCTAATCTCGCTGAGTTGAACCAATATGGCGTACTCAGTTTGTTGTATTTTGTATTGTCGTCGATGGGGAATTTCCAAACATTGATAGCGCTAAAGAATGCAAAATCTGCAATGTATTAATCCTTTGTTGAAACTGTATCTTCTAACTAACGAAGGACGTGCATGATGACAATTACCAATCAACGTAAAACTGATACTAAAATTGTTGTAAAGGTTCTCGAAGGGATCACACCTCAAACGATCCCATATGATGAACTCTTTTCGTATAACCAGCCTATTATTTTAAAAGGGTTAGTTAAAGACTGGCCGTTAGTGAAAGCTGGACAAGCATCTGCTGAACAATCCGTTAATACAGTAATGGCTCAACTTGAGCAGCATTACAACAAACGTCCATTACTTGTTTATAAAGCTCCCGCTGAAAATAAAGCCCGTTTTGGTTACAATAAAAGCTGTACTGGCTTTAACTTCTCTAGTAACCGAAGCACCATTACCGACGTTTTTGATGCTATACGAAGCCAACTGAATCAAGAAGAACATGATTATTTCTACATTAATTCACTCAGATTCGATGAAGGGTTCCCAGACCTTAATCAAACGAATAAATTAGACTTTGATCATGCCGAATTTAAAAATAATCAGCCGGTTTCAAAAATCTGGTTAGGCACAGAGTCTGTTGCCGCCGCACATTTTGATCAACCAAAAAATATTGCCTGTTGTGTCGCGGGTAAAAGGCGTTTCACTTTATTCCCACCTGATCAAGTCAATAATCTATACCCGGGACCGTTAAGTCCCACCCCAGGAGGTCAAGTCGTTACGTTAGCTGATCTCCGTAACCCAGATTTTAGCCGCTTTCCCCGCTTAAAAGAGGCGCTTGATAATGCCTATGTTGCAGATCTTGAACCGGGTGATGGTCTATATTACCCCAGTATGTGGTGGCATGAAGTAGAAGCTTTTGATCGTTTTAATGTCATGGTGAATTATTGGTGGATGGAAGCAGAACCTTATTTAGGCAGCCCAATGGACGCATTAATGCATGCCATGATGAGCGTTAGAGATCGCCCTACAAAAGATAAAAAAGCATGGAAAGCATTATTCGATTACTACATTTTTGGTGATAGCGAAAATGTACGCGCACATTTACCACCCGAAAGTTATGGCGCATTAGCCAAAATTGACGAAAATCAAGCGAGACAACTGGGTGCAATGTTGAGAAACAACCTCAACCGTTAATATAAAAAAAACATAATATTTACACAAAACTAAAATTACATTAGCGCTGATGCTTAAGCTAAGAGACAAAATATAATGACCGATTCAAAAACTAAAGTAGTTATCGCAGGTGGTGGAACCTCTGGTTGGCTTAGCGCATATAGCTTAGTATCTCGCCTTGGCAATGTATTAGATATTACCCTAGTAGAATCTGATCAAATTGGCACTATCGGTGTAGGTGAAGCGACAATCCCAACTATACAAGCTTATCATCACTTGATCGGTATCGATGAGCAAGAATTTATGTCGGCGACACAAGCAACGTTCAAATTAGGTATTCAGTTTGAAGATTGGGGCAAGAAAAAAGACAGTTACTTTCACTCTTTCGGTGAAATTGGTCAGCGCTCTTGGATGGCAGAATTTCATGAGTTTTGGATGGAAGCTAAAGCACAAGGTTTTGGTGGAAGCCTCGAAGATTATTGTCTTGAACTAAAAGCAGCCAAAGCGAATAAGTTTGCCAAACAAGTAGGCAAAAAAACTGTTAATTATGCTTATCATTTCAATGCTACCGCATATGCTACCTTCTTACGGAGCAAAAGTGAAACGGCAGGTGTTAAGCGCGAAGAAGGTTTTATAGAACAAGTAATAAAAGATGAAACAGGCAATATTACCTCATTAACTTTAGGTGATGGAAAAGAGATCACGGGGGATTTTTTCATTGATTGCACAGGGTTCAAAGCGCTACTCATTGGAGAAAGTCTTGACGTTGGTTATCAAGATTGGAGTCATTATTTAGCGGCAGATAGTGCGATTGCCGTGCAAACAAAAGCAGTAGAAGAGCCAAGACCTTATACTCAAGCTATGGCTCACTCCGCTGGCTGGCAATGGCGAATTCCCCTGCAAAATCGTGTCGGTAACGGTATTGTTTATAGCAGCAAGTTTTTATCTGATGACGAAGCCCGCAGTACATTGATGGGAAATCTAACCGGAGAACCTATTACCGAACCCAGACAATTGCGTTTTACTACGGGGCGACGCGAAAAAGCTTGGCATAAAAACTGTGTTGCTGTTGGTTTATCGAGCGGCTTTTTAGAACCCTTAGAGTCAACCAGTATTCACCTTGTTACGACCGCCTTACTCCGACTCATGAAAATGTTCCCCTTTGGCGGAAATACAGCGTTACTCGCGGAACAATATAATCGTGAGGTCAAATTAGAAGCTGAAACCATTCGTGATTTTATCATCCTTCATTATCATTTAACCGCTCGTGACGACAGCCCGTTTTGGGAGCATTATCGAACCATGGAAATTCCTGAATCGTTGGCGCATCGAATGGCACTCTTTAAAGAAAATGGTTATGCATGGCTTGATGATGTTGGCTTATTTAGGGTGGATTCTTGGGTGCAAGTAATGATGGGGCAAGGCATTATGCCTGAGCAGCATCATAAAGGCAGCTGTGTTCTGCCTACTGAAGGCTTAAAAGAGCAAATGACAGCACTACGAAATAGGGTTGCAAACGCGGTTGCACAATTACCACAACATTCAGATTTTATTAAAAAATACTGTCCCGCTAAAAGTAACTAATTGAGCAAAAGTAGATGTTACTTAGCGGTGCATAAATGATTAATAACTGAATTCAATGGATATTAGAAGATAAAATGAAAACGAAAATTGTGATTGTTGGTGGTGGTACAGCAGGTTGGTTAACGGCAGGTATTATTGCTGCTCGTCATTATATAAAAGATTCACCAATGCAAAATACCAAGGTTACCCTTGTGGAATCGCCAGATGTTAAAAATTTAGGCGTTGGTGAAGGCACTTGGCCAACCATGAGAGATACTCTTCGTCAAATTGGTATTTCCGAGCGGGAGTTTCTCTCTTGTTGTGACGCGAGTTTTAAACAAGCGTCTAAATTTGTTGGTTGGTCTCAGGGGAAAAGTGAGCATTATTATCATCCTTTTACGGCACCTTCAGGTTACGGCGGCGTTAGCATGGCGGATCATTGGTCAGCGTCATCTAAAGATATAGATTTTGAACGTTGGGTTTGTGCACAAGGGGCTATTTGTGACAAAAACCTTGCGCCTAAACTTCCACAAATGCCTGAATATGCTTTTAGTTTGAATTATGGTTATCACCTTAATGCGGGTAAGTTTGTTAAAATGCTTCACCAACATTGTATTGATAATCTAGGTGTTAACTATATACAAGGGCATGTTGAGCAGGTTGTTCCAGCAGAAAATGACGATATAGCTTCACTTATATTAACGAGTGGTGAACAAATATTGGGTGATTTGTTCATCGACTGCAGTGGCTTTGCTGCTATTTTAATTGGCAAACATTACCAAATCCCTTTTAAGTCACAGCAACATATTTTGTTTAATGACACGGCATTAGCGGTTCAAGTAGAGTATGTTGATAATCAAACGCCTATCGATTCATGTACCGTTGCAACCGCTCAAAACAGTGGTTGGATTTGGGATATTTCGCTACAAAATAGGCGAGGAATAGGGCATGTTTTTTCGAGCGATTTTACAACTTCAGAAAAAGCCGAAGAGGCGTTACAAAGCTATGTGAAAAACGATCCCTTGCTTAATTCACAAAATATCACACCTCGAAAAATTAAGTTTACGCCAGGTCATAGAGAAAAATTCTGGCATAATAACTGTGTAGCTATTGGTGTTTCAGCTGGTTTTGTCGA
This sequence comes from Colwellia sp. MB3u-41, assembly GCF_014076845.1. GTDB lineage: Bacteria > Pseudomonadota > Gammaproteobacteria > Enterobacterales > Alteromonadaceae > Colwellia_A. Next base: position 82,729 of record NZ_JACGUT010000058.1, on the reverse strand, counting down.
ACCTTTAGAAGCTACTGCTTTGGTATTAATTGAAAAATCAGCAGAGTGGATCAGTCAGCAACTTCCACGAGATGGTAGTGCCATGCAAGTTTTGGCGAAAAGGTTTAATCATTTAACCTTGCAAAGATGGCAAGAAATCATCGATTTTCTTAAGTTACATTACCTACTTTCGAAACGAACAGATAGTGCATATTGGCAAGCACATCAACAAGTAGAGTCAATTCCCGAAAGTTTACAGGAATCATTGCAATTATGGCGTTCACAAGCGCCAGGGCTTTATGAAAGTAATCAACGGTTTGAACTTTTTTCGTCGGCCAGTAAACAATATGTCTTGTATGGTATGGGCTTTAATACAATGACGCAGACATTAGATCAGAAAGAAGTTTCGTTAATAAAACGTCTACGAAATGAAACGCGTAATACGACTGAGCAATTGTTCAATGCCTTACCAACGAACAGGGAGTTTCTAACTAAAATAGGGCAAAAATAAATAAAGTTATGTATGAATAGACGCTCGTTTATTCATATAATCACGGGCTAATATAGCTATATTAGCCCGTTTTCTCTGCAGACCTGAGCGATTTTACATGATTTTTTCTCAGCCTTTTAGCTTTTCAAAGATAATATAAAAACCGGTTCCCCCAAAAAACATCCCAAAGTACCGACGAAGAGAAAATAGATACTTTTAATTTGTGGATCTGATGGACGCGTAAACCTTTTATTGGGGTCTGATCAACTTTTGCATAAACACTAAAATTCTGAATATACCCCATCGAAAGAAAGTAATTGATTGTCTTATCTCTTTTCCAACAAATAATAACCACCATAAAAAAACGCCGATTTTGTTGCATAAAAAACCGATTTATTCTTAACACAATATTGGGAAATGTAATTATAGTAAATCAACAGTTACAGCAGGCCCTTATGTTTTAGGGATGAGTAAAATAATGAAATTGCATTGCTATAACGTCTATTTAAAAAGAGTTAATTATCATGCGTAAAATTAGAATGGGTATGGTTGGCGGCGGAAAAGGCGCTTTTATTGGTGCTATTCATCGCATAGCCGCACAGTTAGATAATCAGATTGAGCTCGTCTGTGGCGCGTTTAGTTCTAATCCAACTAATGCTATTTCATCGGGTAAGTCGCTATATTTAGACGAAGATAGATGCTACCGCTCTTACCAAGAAATGTTTGAGAAAGAAGCAAAGCTTAGTGTTGATAAACGTATGGACATGGTGTCTATAGTTACCCCGAATCATCTTCATTTCCCTGTGGCTAAAATGGCGCTTGAATACGGTTTTCATGTGATGTCTGATAAACCGGCAACAGTTGACTTAGCCCAAACGTTGGCGTTGAAAAAAATTATTGAACAAACGGGTTTGTTGTACGGATTAACACATACCTACACGGGTTACCCGATGATAAAAGAAGCGAAAGCGCGAATTGAACATGGGCAACTAGGAAAAATTAAAAAGGTTGTTGTTGAATATCCACAAGGGTGGTTAGCACATAAAAAAGATGAAGGCAGTAAACAAGCTACATGGCGCTTAGATCCTACTAAATCAGGTATTAGTTGCTGCATGGGCGACATTGGCGTGCACGCCGCAAACCTTGCAGAATACGTGACAGGCCTTGCGATCACAGAAGTTTGTGCTGATTTATCGAGTAGTGTTACCGGACGAGTACTTGATGATGACGGCACTGTATTACTGCGTTTTAATTCAGGTGCACAAGGTGTTTTATTGGCGAGCCAAATTTCAGTGGGTGAAGAGAACAGCCTTAAATTACGTATATACGGTGAAACCGCCAGTATTGAATGGTCACAACTTGAACCCAACAGTGTTTGGATGAAGTTTACAGATAAACCGAGTCAGTTGATCCGTGCCGGCGTCGGAGAAATGGATACTATTACACAAGCAAACTTGAGAACGCCAGCAGGTCACCCAGAAGGTTATCTAGAAGCTTTCGCTAATATTTATACGCAGTTCTCATATCAAATACGCAGTAGGTTATTTCCTAGTAGTGATAATACAAATACTAACGACCTAGTCAGCATTAATGAGACAGCAATGAATGATGTACCAGGCATAGAGTCTGCCATAAGAGGTATGGCATTTATAGAAAATGTTGTGGCTGCGAGCCAATCTGACTTGAAATGGCACCCATTTTTAGTAGTACCACAAAACATCACTATTTCAAACAAACTCAAAAAGTTATAAGGAGAATTTCATGGTAAATGCAATGCAAAAAATTAAAGGCCCTGCGATTTTTCTAGCACAATTTATTGGCGATGAAGCTCCATTTAATGACTTGCTGTCATTATGTCAATGGGCTGCGAGTTTAGGATATAAAGGAATTCAATTACCCACAGACCCTAAACTTATCGACTTATCCAAAGCGGCAATAAGCCAAAGCTATTGTGATGAAATAACGGCGATAGTTGCTGCAGCCGGCTTAGTGATCACTGAGCTTTCAACACACCTTCAAGGTCAACTTGTCGCCGTTCATCCGGCTTATGATAAAATGTTCGATGGCTTTGCTCCTAAAGCGTTACGAAACAATCCTTTAGCGAGAACTGAATGGGCGATAGAACAACTAAAGTGTGCGGCTAAAGCGAGTGAAAGACTCGGTTTAAAAGCTCATGCTACTTTTTCAGGTGCATTGCTGTGGCATACTTTTTATCCATGGCCACAAAGACCTCCCGGTTTAGTTGAGTTAGGTTTTGAAGAATTAGCTCATCGTTGGTTGCCTATTCTTGAGGCATTTGATGAAGCGGGTGTAGATGTCTGTTATGAATTACATCCGGGAGAAGATTTACACGATGGCGCAAGCTTCGAACGTTTTCTTGAAGCGGTCAACCATCACCCAAGGGCTAATATATTATATGACCCGAGTCACTTTGTTTTACAACAATTAGATTACCTTGCTTTTATCGATATATATCATGAGCGCATAAAAGCTTTTCATGTCAAAGATGCTGAGTTTAATCCTTCAGGTCGCAGTGGTGTTTATGGCGGTTATCAATCGTGGCAAGACAGACCGGGGCGTTTTCGATCATTAGGTGATGGCCAAATTAACTTTAAAGCTATTTTTAGCAAGCTGACTCAATATGGTTTTAGTGGTTGGGCAGTGCTTGAATGGGAGTGTTGTATCAAACATCCTGAAGATGGTGCCAAAGAAGGGGCAGTATTTATAGCTGAACATATTATTAATCCCACCGAAAAAGCCTTTGATGATTTTGCAGCAGTAACCACAGACACTAAAGTTAATAAAAGCCTTTTAGGTCTTTTACCCGATGAATTTTGTAAGGATCAAAACAATGACCGTTAGTAAAACAATCACCGAAAAAGATTCATCACGGATATTTATCATCTGTTGTTTGGCTTTACTCGTTACTTCAATGACCTTTGCAATTCGAGCCGGTATTTTAAGTCAGCTTGGCACTGAGTTTGCGCTTAACGACGGACAGCTCGGCTGGGTAAACGCCATGGCATTTCTTGGTTTTCCTGTCGCTATGATGATAGGAGGCGCATTATACAATACCCTTGGTGCGAAAAGGCTATTATTGATTGCCTTCATATGTCACTTAGTCGGACTACTATTAACGATATCTGCTGAAGGTTTTTGGGGCTTACTCATTTCTACTTTCTTTATTGGTTTTGCTAATGGAGCAGTAGAAGCAGGGTGTAACCCACTCATCGCAGAAACTTACCCTAAAAACAAAACGACAATGTTGAATAAATTTCATGTTTGGTTCCCTGGTGGAATTGTCGTTGGTGCGCTAATTTCAAAAGCAATGACCGATGCAGGTTTAGGCTGGCAATTACAAATATCGGTCATGTTAATTCCAACAATTTTATATGGCGTGATGACCTTAAAACAACACTTCCCTGAGATTGAACGCATCAAAGGATCCACCCGTGACAATGTAAAAGCATTATTTTCTCCATTATTCATTTTTATGGCGATTTGTATGACGCTAACAACTACCGCGGAATTAGGCACACAACAATGGATCGAAAGAATTTTGGGCGCGTCTGGTGCATCGCCAATGCTAATCATGGCATTAATTACTGGATTAATGGCCGTTGGTCGCTATTTTGCTGGCCCCGTTATACATCGTCTTAACCCTGTCGGCGTACTTCTTTTTTCTGCGATTGTCGCCACATGTGGAATATATGCAATGAGTATTGCTACGGGGTCTTCAGTCTATATTGCCGCTATTTTATTTGCCATAGGCGTCATGTACTTTTGGCCAACCATGGTTGGGTTTGTTGCCGAAAACATACCAGAAAGTGGTGCTTTGGGTATGTCGATGATAGGTGCTGCAGGGATGTTTGCCTTAAGTTTATGGAATCCTGTTATTGGCCACTGGATAGACAGTGCACGTGAGAAAGCTAATGCTTCCGTTATTGCAGGCATTGACCCTGATCTTGCTGCAGGTCAGAGTGTACTTGCAAATCTAGCGGTATTTCCCGCAATACTCATTATCGCTTTTACACTTTTGTACTTTTATATGAATAAAAAAAAGTCACCGACTGAAGTGACTACTGAACGTAGTTAAAGACAAAATTAAAGCATCAATTAAGGGGGAGTTTGTTATGAAAAATGATAATGCATCGATAACTGCATCAGCGTCAATAAGAACGAATGAAAAATCTAGACGACATTTTCTGAAAGGTTTTACCACTATGTTGGGCGGTGTTGCCGTTGGTTCGCTGGTAACAGGAAATGCTATTTCTGTTGCGATGGCCTATGTGCCAAGCAATGACAATATGCTCACTGACGGTAAAATCTTTAATAAAAATCAATTGGTATTACTTAAGCAAATTTGTTCAATTGTTATTCCTAAAACCGATACATTAGGCGCAGCAGAAGTTGATACCCATGGTTTTATTGATAATCAACTTTATCATTGTCACACCAAAGAAGACCAAAATACGGTGCTAGCACTATTAACACTGATTGATAGTCGTGCTAAACAGCAGGGATCAAATTCATTTATCAAGCTGACTGCAAAGCAACAGTTTCAACTGTTGACTGAACTTGATTTAGGAGAGCACAGTTTTGATCAAATTCAGCGTGCAGATTTTAAGTTGTTGAAACAATATATTTGTTTTGGATATTACACCTCTGAAGTTGGAGCCACACAAGAGTTACGTTATGACCCCGTTCCGGGCGGATTTAAAGGTTCAATACCGTATAAAAAGTCTGATCCAACTTGGGCAACGCGTGGTTTATTTAATTAAGTAATCGACATAACAACTTCTTTGGTATGAGAAAATAAAAATGAAAGAACAAGTATATATAAATAAAAGCAGTGAAGTTTATGATGCGATTGTTATTGGCTCAGGAATTTCAGGTGGCTGGGCAGCAAAAGAGTTTTGTGAACGTGGTTATAAAACGCTGATGATAGAGCGTGGCGGTGTTGTTGAACATCGCAAAGACTATTCGGGGGAAAATACGCCATTGTGGAAACAAGAACATCGTGGGAAAGTGGAAAATATTTTAGTCGACCAGCAACATAATATCCAAAAGCAATGTTACGCTTTTGGTAATGCGACCAAGCAACTTTTCGGCAATGATCGAGACTTACCTTATACTACTAAACCTGGTACTGAATTCTCTTGGATACGCGGGAATATGCTCGGTGGAAAATCGTTATTATGGCACCGACAAACCTATCGTTTAGGTGAATATGATTTTAATGCTAACAAGCTCGATGGATATGGTAATGACTGGCCAATTCGCACTAAAGATATTGAAAAATGGTATTCACATGTTGAGATACATGCAGGTATAAGTGGATCTAAAGAAAACTTACCTAATTTACCCGACAGCGAATTTTTGCCACCTTTTGAAATGATGGCACCAGAGAAGGCAATAAAAGCAAAATTTGCTGAGTTATATCCCGAACGACCTTTAATTATGGGACGAACGGCTCATTTAACAAAACCTTCAAAATTACATATATCACAAGGGCGCGTTCAATGTCAGGCGCGTAATGAATGCCATGCAGGTTGTTCTTATGGTGCTTATTTCTCTACCCAAAGCTCAACATTACCTGCTGCAGCAAAAACAGGTAATTTACACATCGCGCCTAACAGCGTAGTACATAGTCTTATTTATGATGAAAAAACTAATCGTGTAAAAGGTGTACGCGTAATTGATAACAATGATTTAAGTGAACGCGAATATTTTGCTAAAGTCATTTTTGTTTGTGCATCTACTATTGGCTCAACACAAATCTTGATGAACTCTACCTCGAAAAAGTTTCCTAATGGTATTGCTAATAGCTCGGGTGTGCTTGGCCATTATTTAATGGATCACAATTATAATTCGGTCGCTTCTGGTGATATTGATGGTTTTGAAAACGAGTATTATTCAGGCCGAAGACCTTCAGGCCTTATGATGCCTAATTTCTATTATAAGCCAGATCCAAAACGTGGCTTCTTAAGAGGTTATGCGCTAGGAGCTAGTGCCTACCGAGAGGGATGGGATTCACAACAACATCAAGATGGTTTAGGTGTTGAATATAAAAATAAAATAAAACAAGCGGGTAAATGGCGTTTTGGTCTATATGCACAAGGTGAAATGTTACCAAGATTTGAAAATCAAATGCGTCTGCATCCAACATTAAAAGATAAATGGGGTATTCCTCAAATCGAGTTCGATGTTCGTTATACAGAAAACGAACAGTTAATGATGGAGGATGCAGCAGAACAATCTATTAAGATGTTAAAAGCTGCCGGATTGAAGAATGTATCTGGCAGGTCTACACACCGTCCTCCAGGTATCGCAATTCATGAGTTAGGTACCGCGCGAATGGGACGTGACCCAAAGACATCGATTTTGAATGGTTTTAATCAAAGTCATGATATACCTAATTTATTTGTGACTGATGGTGCGAGTTTTTGTTCTTCAGCCGTTCAAAACCCTAGTTTAACCTTTATGGCATTAACCGCGAGAGCGGTTGATTATGCCGTTAAAGAAGTAGCCGCTAAACGCATATAGCATTTATCACTGAATTTAAAAAGTATTCAAGCCAATAGGAAGAAGAATGAAACGATTAACATTAATAACATGGGTAACTATGGTGTGCATTTTCAGCATGTCGTGTACTTCTCACGTTAATAAAGATAACCCTACACAACAATATAAAAACAAGTTAATTCCTAAACTGAGTGTGCAGTTATGGTCAGTAAAAAATGAGCTTAAAAACGACTTTGAAGGTACGTTAACTAAATTAGCCGCAATGGGGTTTGACGGTGTTGAATTTGCGGGAGATTTTGGACCTTATAAAGATAATGCTAAAGGACTTAAAAGCTTTTTAGATAATTTAGGATTAGAAGTCAGTGCTGCACATGCTAATTTTAACGTCTATGAAGATAATGTTTTTGAACAAACCGTGGCTTATTATAAAGCTTTAGGCATTGATACGTTAATCATTCCCTGGGATGAGAGAGCGTGGAATTCAGATGAAGTGGATAACTTTATCACTGACGTAAACCTATTATATACTAAGCTGACAGCGGAAGGCTTTCGTTTTGGTTTTCATAATCACGACCAAGAATTTAATGCCTATAAAGGCTCAACATTCTGGGATCACATTGCCATATCAACCCCTAAAGATTTTGTGTTACAAATGGATGTTGGTTGGGTGACACTCGCTGAAAAAGACCCTGTAGAATATATCAATCGTTATCCTAATCGTACATTGACCACTCATATCAAAGCAAAATTACCAAAAGACATAGCTGCTAAAATGGCAATTAATGGCAAACGACAGATTGTTGGGGATGATGTCACTGATTGGGATAGCGTATTAAAAGCAGATATAATGGTTGGTGGTACAAAGTGGTTTGTTATAGAACAAGAAGAATATCCAGATGGTTTAACACCACTACAAGCGGTTAAATTATCAAAGCAAGGCTTGGATAAAGCGATTAGGAACTTGTAATCAGTGAAACGAGGTCAGTATATAATCTGGTCACCTATTTAGGGGGGGTCATATGACCTAATTTAATTTCAGGCGATCTTCGTAACTCCTTCAAGCTTATATCTGGACTTAAAGGCATCATTTTGTTTGTAAGGATCAGAATGTATTTAAATTACAGTATCACATACCATATTTTGCCTTTAAATTATAAAAATAGATATTAAAGCTCTAGTTTGATTTTTATTTTTTTAAAGGAAATGCGCTATTATTTGTTTAAAATATTTATTTGGAGGATATATGAGCCAAGAGATCATAATAAAACTAAGGCACTGAGCAGAAGAAACGACCTCCACTTGAGAAATGTTTGTATTATTATGCCAAATGAAGAGAAAATAGACTTGCGCCAATTTATGATTTTGTATCTACAGCCCGATACTTAGATACATTCTTGGATAGCTATTTAGCACGGCCTTTACTGAAAACAGCAGAAAATAATAATGAGTTAGCGCTGGGTTTTAATACCCCATATGGTCAATATATTGGGTATGACTTCATTGAATTTGCACAATGATTGGGTTTAAACGTTAAGTTAGCTGTAAAATTTATCTCAGAAGCAGTTAAGAATAAAGCTATTGTAATTGAGACTATTAACAGTAGCTTTATGACTGAGGCTTACAAGAGAGAGATCATTCGTTGTTTTAATCAAAGACTGAGTTGTCTTCAAGTTCAATACTTTAACCCTATCTAGCAATATAGGCTTTTTTTATGTATTCATCTTAATTACGATTTTGGTTGCTAATTATTCCTAATCGTTTTGCGATCTTTCTAAGATTGATCTTTTAATAGTTTTCAGTGTTTTTACCTTTTATATTTTTTTCTAATAAGCCATTTATCAACTCCATTGGCAAAGGAAAAAGAATGGTGGAATTTTTTTCGCCTGCAATTTCGGTTAACGTTTGTAAATAGCGCAACATAATAGCATTTGGTTGTTCTGATAGTTTACTGGCTGCTTCTGTTAACTTTCCTGATGCTTCCAGTTCTCCTAAGGCATGAATCACTTTTGCACGACGTGTTCGTTCTGCTTCCGCTTGTTGGGCAATTGCTCGGATCATGCTTTCATTTAAATCAACGTGTTTAATTTCAACATTTGAAACTTTAATGCCCCAACCATCAGTTCTCTCATCTAGAATGGTTTGAATGTCGGTATTCAACATATCTCTATTAGCGAGCATTTCATCGAGTTCATGTTGCCCTAAAACAGATCTTAGCGTGGTTTGTGCTAGTTGTGAGGTTGCTTGCAAAAAGTCTTCAACATTAATAATAGCTTTTTGTGGATCTATCACTCGAAAATAAATAACGGCATTGACCTTTACCGAAACATTATCACGACTAATTACATCTTGGCTGGGAACATCCATAACTACGGTACGTAAGTCCACCTTCACCATTTGCTGAATTAAAGGAATAACAATAATGAAGCCAGGACCTTTTACTTTATAAAAGCGGCCAAGTAAAAAAATAACGCCGCGTTCATACTCTCTTAAAATTCGAAAGGCGCTTAGCAGTATGGCGATAAATAAAAATATTATCGACGTTGAAAATATCTCAATATTATTAAGTATGGGAGGCATTAGTTTGCTCCTTATCGGTAACTAATGTGGCAGTTGAGGCTAGATTTAGTTTTAACCCCTTGATAGATAGGACTTTAACTTTTTGACCTTTTTTTACTGGCTGTAAAGAATAAGCAGCCCAACGCTCACCATTGAATATAACGTAGCCGTTTTCAGTGAAGTCTTCATCAACAGCTACCCAAGCATTAATGAATTCTTCTTGGCCACTAACGACTTTATTTTTTCTTGCCCGCCAAATAAAACCTAAAGCGAAAACAATAAAAAATGTAGAGGTAAATGCAATTCCATATATTAGTGGCAATGACACTTTGAAATGGTCTAGATCGGTATTAAATAAAAAGATTGAACCTATAACAAAAGCAGCAACACCGCCTATGCCAAAAACACCAAAGCTGGGCACTAAAGACTCTGCGATCAATAATACTATGCCTAAAATAACTAAACCCGCGCCAACATAATTTACTGGTAGTAATTGAAAAGCATATAGAGCGACAAATAATGAAATGCCACCAATCACTCCAGCAACACCTATACCAGGGCTGTAAAACTCTAGCATTAAGCCGTAAATACCTATTAGCATTAGAATATAGGCAATATTAGGATCGGTAATGGTGGCAAGAAATTGGCTACGCCAATCGGGCCTTTTGGTGGTTAGGTTTACATTAGTGAGATCTAATTGAATAACTTGTTGGTTTATTGATACTTCCTTACCGTTTAGTTGCTCCATTAGCGCTTGTGGCGTTTCGGCGATTATATCAATAACCTTGGTTTTTAACGCTTCACTTGCCGTTAAAGTGGCGGCATCGCTTACCGATTTTTCTGCCCACTCGGCATTGCGATTACGTAATTGAGCTAAGGAACGAATATAGGCAATAGCATCATTAAGCACTTTTTTTTCCATAGAAGTAGTCTTATTTTTTTCAGATTTACCTTTGGGCTCTGACACTATGGGCGAAGCAATATTTACCGGAGTTGCTGCGCCAAGCGTAGTCGCCGAAGCCATTGCTGCAATGTGGCAAGCATAAAGGATATAAGTGCCAGCGCTTGCTGCGCGAGCTCCTTGCGGATATACCAAGCAAGCTATTGGCACGGTTGAACCGAGTATACTTTTATTAATGTCACGTAAACTGGCACTTAAACCGCCGGGAGTATCTAAAGTAATTAATATCAGTGGCGTATTAGTATTAGCGTTAGCTAGAGATATTTCCCTAACTAGATAATCACTTATCGCCGGTCCTATAGCACCTTTTATGTTAAGTAAGGGCACTTCGGTATAACTAGCTTGCTTTGCCATTTGTGTGGGGATACTTTGCATTGACTGTGCGTTTAGGGTCAAAAATGCACAACTCAGTAATAAAAGCATATCAGCCAATCTGTACATGACAAGTCCTCATATTTTTATTCCTATCGTTAGGACAATATGATCAGTGTAGTTAGATCATCTGAATCTACTAAATGTCTAATGTTGTAATTATCTTAAATTAAAGGAAAAATCGTTTTTACCTGACATAAGTCAGGGGCAAGGTTAAAGATAAACTTTTAAATGCAGTGAGAACGGTATTAATGAAGGGGCTTATATTAATCATTTAACCATCTTATTTCAGGTGCTTGGTGGGCTTGGTATTTTTTTATTAGGCATGATTGTGATGACTGGAACATTACACGAACTTGCAGGAGGCATTATTTGTAATTCACTAAAAAACTCACTAAAAGCCCATTTTCTGCTGCTTTGACAGGCGTTACTTGTACAGCGATATTGCAGTCATCAAGTGCGTTAACGGTAGCTGCTGTTGGTTTTGTTGGTGCTGGCTTAATGACGTTTTCACCGTCATTAGGTATTATTTTTGGTGCCAATGCAGGAACCACTATTACAGATTGGTTAGTGGTTCTATTAGGCTTTAAATTAAAGCTAGGTACCGTTATTTTACCGGTTGTTTTTATTGGCGCTATTCTTAAATTGTTCGTTAAAGAGCGCATTGCCTCCATCGGCTTTGCATTAGCAGGATTGGGTTTGATTTTTGTTGGCATAAGCATGATGCAAGAGCGAATGAGTGGCTTAGAGCACATTATTATCCCTGATCAATTCCCTGCTGATACATTGATTGGGCGATTGAAACTGATGCTTATGTCGATTTTATTCATTTAGACAAAGCAAATAATCCTCAGTGGCAACAGCTAGTAGCAGCTATTGATATTTTAGATCATTTACAGCGTTTGCATGAGTGCTTTGATGAGGAAGAGTATTGTGCTTTTGCCGTAAAAGATAATGACGATTTAGTGGTATATGTAAAGCAATTTATGACCATTGTTAGACATATTACTGACAATATAGATCAACAACATTGGCATCAAAATGCTCAACTAGCGAGTAAAGCTTACGAAAAATTATTGGCCCAATTAAACCCGCTGAGAAATAACGCAATGAGTAATATTACCACAGGCAATGTCACTGTGTCGTAAGCAAAAAAAGAGGTAGAAGCAATACGCTGGCTTAAGCGAGTCAGTTATCATGTTTGTCGAATAACCCATCACTTAAACCTATTTCATTGCGCTAATAAAGGTTAAGCGGTGAAGGTTTTAGAAGGCATTAATAACTAACTGATTTAGATCATTGAAAAGCATAGGAGGAATTTGTACAAATACTATACCTAAGTTTATATCTAACTTGTTTGAGAAGTATATGGGCTGTTCATTAAACAAAACTGCAAATATAAAGTATGCATAAAAAAATAATTAATAAATATACTAGTGATAATCAAGTAAGTAATTTACCTGATTATCAACAATGCTATCAACACTTTAATTGGCCTAGTATAACGCCGCAACTCAATATTGCGTATCAAGCTGTTGATAGCCATTTAAACACCCCAAATGAAAACAAAATAGCCTTGCGTTGGCTTGGTAAGCAAAATCAATGTGTTGATTTTACCTATCGCGATTTAGCTGAACAAACCAGCCGTTTTGCTAGTGTGTTAAATACACTTGGCCTTGAACCGTGCAGTCGCGTTTTCAGCTTAGCAGGTCGATTACCTTTATTATATATTGCAGCCTTAGGTACCTTAAAAGCCGGTTGTGTTTTCACTCCCTTATTTTCAGATTTTGGTCCTGAACCTATTCGTTCTCGCATGGAAATAGGTGAAGCCAATGTCCTCGTTACCACCATGAGTTTGTATCGAAAAAAAGTCGCTAAATGGTGGCAAGAATTGCCTCACTTAAAGGCTATTTTATTAATTGACGGAGTAGGTGTCCTTGATGATGGTTGCTATGCGGTAACTAAATTAATGGAAAATGCCAACGCGGGTTTACCTTGTGTAAAAACATCGCCAGATGATATGGCTTTATTGCACTTTACCAGCGGTACTACAGGGAAACCTAAAGGGGTTGTTCATGTTCATCATGCCGTCGTGGCACATAAATCTTCTGCTTATTATGCGCTTGATATACATGCAACCGACATTTATTGGTGTACGGCTGATCCGGGTTGGGTCACCGGTACTACTTACGGCATTATTGCGCCTTTATGTCTTGGTGCCACCATGATTGTTGATGAGGCTGAATTTGACGTAGAGCGTTGGTATCAAATACTTGAGCAACAGCAAGTCAATGTTTGGTATAGCGCGCCAACCGCTATTCGACTGTTAATGAAAGCAGGTTGTGAGATACGAGCGCAATATGATTTATCACACCTGCGTTTTATCGCTAGTGTCGGTGAGCCACTTAATCCTGAAGCTGTTGTGTGGAGTGAACGTGTTCTCGGTTTGCCTTTTCATGATAATTGGTGGCAAACAGAAACGGGAGCAATAATGATTGCCAACTATGCCAGCATGCCAATTAAACCCGGCGCTATGGGCTTGCCATTACCTGGTATTGAGGCAGGAATTGTTAAGCGAACTAATAAAGAAAGTGAGCAAGTGACTCTCGAAGTACTCAGTGAAGCAAATCAAATTGGCGAATTAGCATTAAAACAAGGCTGGCCATCAATGTTTCGTGGCTATCTACACCAAAATGAAAAATACCAACATTGTTTCACACAAGGCTGGTATCTCAGCGGTGATTTAGCTTATAGAGATGAACAAGGTTACTACTGGTTTGTAGGCCGCGCTGACGATTTAATTAAATCATCGGGTCACTTAATAGGTCCTTTTGAAGTAGAAAGTGCCTTGATGGAACATGAAGATGTGATTGAGGTAGGCGTTATTGGCATACCGGATGACATCGCTGGAGAGGTTGTTAAGGCTTACGTTACCTTAAAATCAGGCGTAATCCCAAGTGAGCAATTACAAAAGCAGCTTAAAGGCTTTGCCCGTAAAAAACTTGGCGCAGCGGTTGCCCCAAAAGAAATAGTATTTCGACAAAACTTACCCAAAACTCGCAGCGGCAAAATAATGCGTCGTTTACTTAAAGCACGAGAACTGGGCTTGCCACTAGGCGACATATCAACTTTAGAGAGTGATGAGCAATGAAGCATAAATTACACCTTGATCGAACGTATTTACTTGCGCAGCTCAAAAAAATGTTACGCATTCGACACTTTGAAGAAAAATGTGCCGAGCTTTATGCGCAAGAAAAAATCCGTGGTTTTTTGCATTTATACATTGGTGAAGAAGCCATTGCGGTTGGTGTAATGTCAACCCTTTGCGCTAAAGATAATATTGTTGCCACTTATCGAGAGCATGGTCATGCATTGGCGCGTGGCTTATCAATGAAGTCTATTTTAGCCGAAATGTATGGTCGTACTAATGGCTGTAGCCGAGGGCGCGGCGGCTCTATGCACCTATTTGATAAAAGCCAGCATTTTTACGGTGGTAATGCCATTGTTGGTGGTGGTTTACCTTTAGCAGTAGGCCTGGCTATGGCAAATAAAAAACAAGAGCAACAAGCGCTAACCGTGTGTTTTTTTGGTGAAGGTGCTGTTGCTGAAGGGGAGTTTCATGAGGCAATGAACCTAGCCGTGTTATGGCAATTACCGGTGCTATTCATTTGTGAAAATAATCGCTATGCCATGGGAACAGCGTTGGCACTGTCTGAATCTGAAACCAATATTGCTAAAAAAGCCAGTAGCTATGGAATGACCGCAGTGCAGGTTGATGGCATGAATGTTGTTGATATTGAAGCGGCAAGTAGCAAAGCGGTTGATCAAATCAGAGAAACTAATAAGCCGTATTTTTTAGAGTGTCAAAGTTATCGATTTCGTGGACATTCAAGCTTTGATGGACAGTTATACCGAGATAAGGCTGAAGTGAAGTTATGGCAAGAACAAGGTCCGGTGATCCGTTTAATTACTTGGTTAAAAGATAATAACCGTCTAGAAGATAAAGAAATTAGCAGCATTGAAGCTGAAATAAAGGATGAAATACAAGCAGCGATTACGTTTGCAGAACAAGGCGAATGGGAGCCGATATCGGATCTAACTAAAGATGTTTATAGCCCAGCTGTATCATCGACTAATACAAGCCAAGGAGAGCAATCATGAGCGAGCAAGTGTTGACTTATCGCGAAGCTTTGCGAGCGGGTATTGAGCAGGCGCTTATTGATGATGACCGCGTATTTTTGATGGGTGAAGATGTCGGTTGTTATGGCGGCTGTTATGGTGTTAGTAAAGGATTACTTGAACGATATGGTGAGCATAAAATTATTGATACACCTTTATGTGAATCGGGTTTTGTTGGTGTAGGCGTAGGCGCTGCATTGGGTGGCATGCGCCCAATTATTGAAGTGATGACGGTTAATTTTAGCTTATTGGCGATGGATCAAATTGTTAATAGTGCAGCAACACTGCGCCATATGTCAGGAGGACAGGTAAATGTGCCATTGGTTATTCGCATGGCATGTGGCGCAGGTCTACAACTTGCCGCACAACACTCCCATAGTTGGGAAAATTTTTATGCGCATATTCCTGGTTTAAAAGTGTTAAGTCCGGCAACGCATACTGATGCAAAGCATATGTTAATTCAAGCATTAGCGGATCCCGATCCTGTGGTGATTTTTGAGCATGTCATGTTGTTAAATACGCGTGGAGACGTTTTAGAAAACAGTGAAGTAAGCATGGAAAAAGCGTTAGTTCGACAGCAAGGAACCGATGTTAGTTTGATCACCTATGGAGGCAGTTTACATAAAGCATTATCTGCAGCTAAACAACTTAAAAAATTAAATATTAGCGCTGAAGTGTTAGACCTACGCTGTTTACGGCCTCTTGATACAAAGGCTATTGTTGCCAGTGTCACCAAAACACATCGTGCGATTATCATTGATGAAGCTTGGCTTACGGGCAGTTTGGCAGGAGAGATTAGTGCAATTATTATGGAACAAGCTTTTTGGCATTTAGATGCACCAGTTAAACGGCTTTGTACGGTAGAAGTTCCTATTCCTTATCCTAGCCACCTTGAGCAAGCAGCATTACCTCAAGTTGAACAAATCGTGACAGCGGCTCAAAATATTATGGTAGCGCGATAATGACATCGACACCAAGTGATAAAGTTAAAAGCAGCGTGGCAGAGCTTGAAGATATAACAATGCCTTCACTGGGCGCTGATATGACCGAAGGTACGTTAACTCAGTGGTTAGTCAAAGAAGGCGATAAAGTTAATAGTGGTGACATTATTGCCGTACTAGAAACACAAAAGGGAGCTATCGACATGGAGGTGTATTCTAGCGGTACTATCACAGAAATATTAGTTGAACCTGTTATAGAAGTACCTGTTGGTACTATATTGGCACGCATTGCTTTAGCAGAACCATCGAATAAAATAGTTAAGTCAGTAGTACCTGCAGTGGACAAAGTAAATGAAACATCTGTTCCGGTTGTTGAAACGTCTCCCGTTAATAAGCAAGTTAACGTACTTGATGTCAAAATCAGTGATGTTAAAGCATCGCCTATTGCTCGACGTTTGGCAAAAGAGCAACAGATAAATTTAACTGGCATTATAGGAAACGGTCCGCAAGGGGCTATTTTGTTAAATGACCTAACGCCTTTATTAACAGATAAAAAACAGCTAAACAGTAAGAAACTTAAGTTTGCGGGTACTACAGAACAAAATATGCGCAATGCTATCGCAGTAGCAATGACTAAATCAAAACAGGAAATCCCACACTTTTATTTAAGCGTAGAAGTCGATATCACGAGTGCGCAACAATGGTTACAACAACAAAATCAAACAAGCCCACCAGAAGACCATGTGATCTTACTGGCATTATTATTAAAAGCGTTGGCGAACTCCTTGGTTAAATATCCCAAGCTCAACGGTTTCTACCAAAAGGACATATCTCAAAGTGATTTACCTCAAGGCGATCACTTTGAACAAGTCAGTGCCATTCATATAGGTAATGTCATTAGTTTACGCCAAGGTGGTTTAGTGGTGCCAGCGATACATGATGTTGATAAATTATCAATAACTGAGCTTATGCAAGGTCTGCGAGATATTACCGAACGTAGTCGAAGCGGACACTTACGCAGCTCAGAATTAATGGATGCCACCGTTACAGTGACGAATATGGGGGAGCGTGGAGCAGACAGTGTTTTTGGTATCATTTATCCACCACAAGTGGCTATTTTAGGCTTTGGTAAAGTGAGAGACATAGTCAAAGTTGTTAATGATGATATGGTGATAGCACAAGTATTAACGTTAAGTTTGAGCGCTGATCATCGAGTAATTGATGGCATGTTAGCCGCTAAGTTTCTTAACTATTTGGCTAAAAAATTACAAAAACCGGAATGCTTATGAGCAGCACATATACTCAACAAAATATTCAACAAATTATTATTGAAGCTATTCAAGAGGCAGCGCCTGAAATTGAACAAGAGGATATTAATATGGATGAAGATATTCGTGAAGAATGTGATTTAGATTCCATGGATTTTATCAATTATTTAATCGCTTTAAAAAAATCTACGGGTGTCAGTATTGCTGAGGGTGATTACTCCCAAGTGAATACCTTTAACAAAATGCTTAACTATTTATCTGCACAGCTTTCCAAAAATCCTCAAGCCTAACCGTTAAGATAAAAGCATAAATCAAAAAATAAGGAAGAGCATCATGATCAATAACGCTAATATTTCTACTCATATTAATAGTCCTTACCTCTATTGGTTTGATGAGTTAACCATTGCCGATGTCGCTAAAGTAGGCGGTAAAAATGCGAGCCTAGGGGAAATGATCACGGCTATGTCGAAAAGTGGCATTGCGGTGCCTACAGGTTTTGCCACTAGCGCCCAATTATTTCGTGACTTTTTAAGTCAAAACAACCTTGATGAACTTATTAAGCAACACTTACAATCATATATTGCCGGTGCTAAAAGTTTAGCATTAACGGGGAAAGCTATTAGGGCATTGATCAGCCAAGGAGATTTCACAGCAACGCAACAAGAAGAAATTTGTAGCGCCTATAAAGAGCTTTCAAAGCGGATTTCTAAAGAAAATTCTCAAGAAAAAGAACAAGACAATATCAGTGTCGCGGTTAGAAGCTCAGCCACCGCTGAAGATTTGCCTGAAGCGAGTTTTGCCGGTCAGCAAGAAAGCTATTTAAATGTTACTGGTGAAGACAATTTGCTTGAAGCTTGTCGTCAATGCTTTGCTTCACTTTATACTGATAGAGCAATCGTTTACCGCCAAGAGCAAGGCTTTGACCATCAACAATTGGCGCTTTGTGTTGGTGTTCAACAAATGCTTAACGCTCATTGTGCCGGAGTGATGTTTAGTCTTGACACTGAAACAGGTTTTCCTGATGTTGTCGTGATAAATGGCGCCTGGGGGTTGGGTGAAACCATTGTTAAGGGCACAGTAACACCCGATAGTTTTATGGTTTATAAGCCTTTACTTAACCAAGAACACTTGCGACCTATTATTGAAAAAAACTGTGGTAACAAACGTCAAAAAATGCTGTTTTCCTCATCACTAGAACAGCCAACTATTACCCTTGATACGAGTGAGGATGAGAGAGCGACACTCGTTCTTAAGGACCATGAAATTCTAATTCTTGCTCGCTGGGCAGTCAAAATAGAGCAACACTATGGCTGTGCTATGGATATGGAATGGGCGAAAGACTCTGTTAGCCAGCAACTTTATATCGTTCAGGCGAGGCCTGAAACAGTAGAGTCGCAAAAGGTGGGCTCAGTCTTAGTAAATTATCAGCTAAAAGAAGAGTCAACAGTGCTTGTTCAAGGGGCAAGTGTCGGCAGCGCTATTGCTACAGGGAACGTATTTAAAATAGATAGCCCTAAAGATATCGATAAATTTCCAGATGGGGCGGTTCTAGTGACGCAAAAAACGGATCCTGATTGGGTGCCAATTATGCGTAGAGCGGCAGGAATTATAACGGATAGTGGCGGTCCAACCAGTCATGCGGCCATTGTAAGTCGCGAGTTAAAAGTAGCCGCTATTGTCGGTTGTGAAAATGCCACACAGTTATTGCAAAATGAGCAAGAGGTGACGTTAAGTTGTGCACAGGGTTCAATAGGAAAAGTGTATCAAGGCAAATTAGCTTTTGAAGAACATGCGGTTAATTTAGCTGATATACCAACAACTAAAACAGATATTATGATCAATGCGGCCATGCCTGATGGTATTTTTCAGTGGTGGTCATTACCCGTTGCGGGCATTGGTTTAACGCGTATTGAATTCATTATTTCTAGCCAAATTTGTTTACATCCCATGGCGTTGATACAGCCTGAAAAAATAAGCGATAACAAGGTGCGCGCTAAAATAGACCAATTAACCCAAGGGTATCAAAATCCTCCTGATTATTTTATTGATAAACTTGCTTTAGGTGTTGGTAAAATCGCAGCGTCGCAATATCCTAAACCTGTGATTGTGCGTATGTCAGATTTTAAATCAAATGAATACCGAGGTTTATTAGCGGGTGAATTTTTTGAAATTGAAGAAGAAAACCCTATGTTAGGGCTACGTGGTGCCTCTCGTTATTATCATCCGCTTTATCGAGATGCTTTCAAACTAGAGTGCAAAGCCATTATCAAAGCTCGTCAAGAGATGGGCTTTGATAATATTATTGTTATGATCCCCTTTTGTCGAACGCCCAGTGAAGCTGACCAAGTATTAGCGGTAATGGCAGAGGCAGGACTCACTCGTGGTCTTAATGGTTTGCAGGTTTACGTTATGTGTGAAATCCCATCAAATATTATTTTAGCTGAGCAGTTTGCCCAACGTTTTGATGGATTTTCTATTGGCAGTAATGATTTGACGCAATTAGTGTTGGGTATAGACAGAGACTCCATCGAATTAAAACCCTTATTTGATGCGAGAAATGAGGCGGTAAAAATCATGATTGCGCAAATGATCCAAGTGGCTCATCAGCACCATTGTAAAGTAGGGATCTGTGGGCAAGCGCCATCTGATCATCCTGAATTTGCCGAATTTTTGGTGGAAGCTGGTATCGATTCAATTTCCTTAAACCCAGACTCTGTTGTTAAAGCAAGTATTCATATCGCTAAGGCTGAACAAAAGCAATTATCCCTAAACGAGGGATTGTAATTCTTGCCAACTAAACGTAGGACCCTTTTTGCAAACATAGTGTTCATGTAAATAGCAATGACCACATAGCCCAACGGCGCAATGCATACGTCTTTCAATGGCGAGAAAAATAGCATCGTTGGTCATTCCCTTATTAACTAACTGTTTTGCAGCGCGGTACATCATTATTTCGGGGCCGCAAAGGAGTGCTGTTGCTGGTGGCTTGGTAAAGGCAGACATTGCTGTATCTATTATATCCAGTGGTGTCCCTTGGCTTTCATTTTCGGCTAAGGTGTATTGATCTTTTATTTCATTTAAGGTGTTATAAATTTTAATATGCGCTTGCCAACGTTCACGTTCAGGAGACAATAATTGCGCTCGCTTGCTTTGTGCCCCATAAACTAAGACGACTCGTTGATCATCTGCTAGATTATCAATCAAACCATTAATTAAATTGACTAAAGGTGCTAAGCCGCAACCACCAGCAATAATAATAATATTTTTGCCAATAATTTCCTCTAACGGCCACCCATGTCCAAAAGGACCACGAGCACCAAGAATTTCACCTTTGGGCAGGGTAAATAAAGTATGGGTAAGTTTACCCATTTGACGAATTAAAGCACGAAACTCTCCTTGTTCATTAGGAGGCTCAGTAAAAGTAAAAGCGGCTTCACCAATACTGGGGACATTGAGCATAAAAAACTGTCCAGGTTGGGCACTTTGCCAGTCGTACGTTGTTGCCTGGCTAGTTATGTTGCGCAAGCGAAATTGATAATGACGAGCCTTTTCACCATCATCAATATAATCCACTAATTCAATTGCATCTGGAGTATGATTAAGCATCGCTATTAATCCTTTTCATTACGCTATGTATGCCAATAACACCAGGGCAAGTTTGCTCGCAGCGGCCACATCCTACACAGCCATGGCGGTTAAATTCAGTGAAAAACTCATTGCCAAATTTATGGTGCCAAAATCGTTGAACTCTTTTACCAGCATCGCTTGAAGGGTTGTGAAAACTGGCTTCTCGTTGAAAACCTTCATAAAGGCAAGAGTCCCAAAAGCGTTGCTGTTTTATCACTTTTTTCTGCTCCGATTCAACAGTAATACTGCGAGTGCTATAACAAGAACAAGTAGGACATAAGGTGGTACACCCCGAACAGCCAAGGCATTGCACCGCCAGTTGCTGCCAAAATGAATCCTTAATTTCGCCGCTATTAAGCTTGTCTATCGCTTGAGTAATATAAGTGTTGTCGGGAAAGTCTTGTTCACATTGATGTAAGACAAGATCGCGTTGAGTTAATAAATGCCAGTGTGCGACGCTAAGTGCTAAGCCTTTAACTGCTTCACTACCTTTATCACTCGTCGTGATCACTAACCATTGTTGGTTTTCTAAAGGATGTAAAATAATGTCAGCACTCTGCTCTCTAACCCCTGGGCCCGCATCTACCGTTGGACAAAATCCTTGCTGACATGGCCTTACGCAATCAAGTCCTACGAGTAAACAGTGTTGACGCCTTGCTTGATAATAAGGGTCGTCTTTAAAGAATTTATCTTGGTAACTGATGGCAGTAAGGTCACAGCTTAGTGCACCAAACAATACAAAAGGGGCAGGTTTTGGTAGCGTTTCTTGAAAATATTCACCATTAAAAATCAGTAAGTTTTCATGTTCAGCAAAGAAAAAATCTTTAGCTGAGCTTTGGGGCAGCTTGGCAATAAGGGGGGCATTACCTTCTTTAGTTTGCTGTTGCCAAGAACACTGCCCATTGTCATCTTCGATGACTTGATAAAGTTGATGTTGAATGAGTAAATGTTGCTGAAGCAAGTCCAAATTATCTAGCAGATAAATTTCCATATTATTGCTCGCCTTGTAGTTGTTGTATTGTTTTAGGGGGTTGTCCTTTGGCTAATGGGGTTACCGCAACGGCACAAGCTTTAAGCTCAGGCATTTTGGTGACAGGGTCTTGTGCAGTATTCGTCAGCTGATTAGAGGGTGCTTCTTTAAAATGATAAGGCATAGCAACTAAACCAACAGGTACATCGTCACTGAGCATAGCGCGAGTTTCAACATAGCCGCGACGAGACTTAATACTCACTGGCGCTTGATGGGTAATATCGAGTGCCTGAGCATCAATAGGATTAATAAAGAGAAGGCCAGGCGGTGTTTCTCTTTCTAATAAAGGAGATTTACGCGTCATTGAGCCACAACCATAGTGAAAATGTAAACGGTTAGTGGTTAATAATAGTGGAAAGAGGTCATCGATTGGCTCATCGATATCAACGTGATTAACGCAAATAAATCGTGCTCTACCAATAGGAAAACTTTGTTGATGTAAAATAGACGTGCCCTCTGGAGCATCAAAGGTGCATGGCCATTGTAAGCCTGAGTTATCACTAATTTTTTGGTAAGTCATCGCTTGATAATCAGGAGTTAACGAGGCCATCTCATTAAATACTTCTTCGCTGTTTTGCCAGTTTAGTAACTGACTACCCATTTGCTTGGCGAGCGCTTGTAACCATTGCCAATCACCTTTAGCTTCACCCCGTGGTGCTAAGGCTTGATTTACTTTTTGTACGCGTCGCTCGCAATTGGTAAAGGTACCGTCTTTTTCGGCAAAAGAAGCTGCAGGTAAAATAATATCGGCCAATTTTGCCGTTTCTGTCATGGTGAGTTCGGCGACCACCAATAAATCAAGATTCTTTAAAGACGATTTTACATGATTTTGATCGGGATCGGTTACCACAGGATCCTCCCCAAAAAGTAGTAAGGCGTGAAAATCGCCTGATTGAGCCGCTTTAGTCATGCCAAGCGACGTTAACCCCGGCTGCTGAGCGATTTTTGCTCCCCATGCATTGCTAAATTTTTCTTGGCTTTCTAATTCAGCTACCCCTTGATAACCGGGGAAAACATTTGGTAAACAGCCCATGTCACATGCTCCTTGCACGTTGTTTTGTCCTCGCAGTGGGTTAACGCCAGTACCTACTTTACCTATATGACCACAGCTTAATGCTAAATTAGCCAGCGAGATAACATTGTTAGTGCCGCTTACATATTGGGTTATGCCCATGCCGTAGAAAATCATCGCGCGTTTTGCTTGGCTATAAGCTCTTGCTGTGGTGCGAATTAACTCAGCGCTAACGCCTGTAATACTCTCAACTGATTCTGGGGTTATATCTTTTACATGCAGTGCTAGTTGCTCAAACCCCTGAGTACGTGACGAAATAAAGTTTTTATCGAACCATTGCTCTTTTATGATGACATGCAATAACGCGTTGATTAACGCAATATTACTGCCGAGTTTTAGTTGTAAATGCATGGAGGTTAGCTTGGCAAGGCGAGTTACTCTGGGATCAACAACAATCAGTTCAGTACCTTGAGCGTGCGCTTGCATGATATGCCCACCCAAAATGCTATGGTTTTCGGTAGGATCAGCGCCAAAAACTAATATTAAATCAGTGTCAAAAATGTCTTTGGCGCTATTGGTCATAGCACCAGAGCCTAAAGATTGTTTTAGACCTGCAACCGTTGGGCTGTGACAAATTCTGGCGCAATGGTCAATATTATTGGTTTTTAATACCGCACGGGCAAATTTTTGCGCGGCATAATTATCCTCATTACTGGCTCTAGCGCTACTAATAATCCCTACAGTTTGACTACCTGACTCATCAATTATCGAGGTTAACTC
The DNA here is from genome assembly GCF_014076845.1 of Colwellia sp. MB3u-41. Taxonomy (GTDB): domain Bacteria; phylum Pseudomonadota; class Gammaproteobacteria; order Enterobacterales; family Alteromonadaceae; genus Colwellia_A. The sequence goes on along the minus strand of NZ_JACGUT010000058.1, from coordinate 59,009 downwards.
ACAAGCTATGGTGGTTAATGCTTCTTGCCAGCTAATCGGATAAAATTTTTTGTTGATACGCTTTAATGGTTGAGTTATCCGTTCATTGGTATTAATAGCGTAAGGAGTGCTCCAACCTTTTTCACAGAGTTTCCCCTGACTTATAGGATGGTTTTGTTGTGGCTCTACACTCAGTAGTTGACCTTGCTCATTTATTTTTAAACACATGCCACAACCAACGCCGCAAAAAGGGCAGATTGTTTTAACGAGATCGGCACACATAACAACACCTTCTTATAATCCATTTATTTCACCAGTGTAGCAGTAAGTATTGGACGTTTTTTAGACTAACTATTACTTGCCTGATTTAAATCAGGCGATGCTTACTTTAGTTAGGTTGCTCACCTTTATAAAGCTAAAGTAAAATCATCAAGGTATGTTATTAAGGAAATAACTATGTCTGAAATATTCGGCTCTGATGCATTTTCACCTAAAGAAATTGCTCAACGGGTAAATGATGTCGGTGTTGTAAAAGTGCATTTACCTTTTCTATCTTTGTTCATGTTAGGTGTACTTGCAGGTGCATTTATAGGTTTGGGAGCGCTTTATTTTGTCTTAATTAAATCTGATGCTTCCCTTGGCTTCGCTACTAGCCAAGTGGTTGGCGGTTTGGCATTTTCTTTAGGGCTAATCTTGGTGATTGTTGCTGGCGCAGAATTATTTACGGGTAATAATTTGTTAGTCATGGCGTGGGCAGGGGGGAAAATAACGAGTGTAGAGCTCCTGAGAAACTGGATTATAGTTTGCTTTGCTAACTTTGTTGGTGCTGCAGGCTTGGCGGTATTAGTGTTTCTTTCGGGTCATACCGAAATGAATAATGGCGCAATTGCTGATCAGTATATAAAGATAGCGATGGTAAAAACCGCGATGCCATTTTGGAGTGCTTTTTTTAAAGGAGTGTTATGTAATGTATTGGTGTGCATGGCAGTATGGATGGCTTTTGCAGGACGTACTGTTATCGATAAAGCGATAGCCATTGTTTTTCCTATTTCTGCTTTTGTTGCGGCAGGTTTTGAACACTGTATTGCTAATATGTATATTATTCCGTTAGCCATGTTAGAAAAAGTTTTTAATACCACAAGCTTAGCGGCAGAAACGGTTACTTGGGCTGGTTTTTTTAATAACTTATTACCGGTTATATTGGGAAACTTAGTGGGTGGCAGTCTGTTAGTGGGCATTGTTTACCACATTATTTATCGTAGAAACAATACGCCACCAAACGAAAAATAAGTTTTTTGGCCTACACCACATTAAAAAATTTAGGGATGATAAAAGGCTTCTATTTACCCAAAGAACTTAACATAGCAACAGGCCTTTGAGTAACATGGCTGAATGTTTCATCTGAAACCAGCTCAGCCCGCTTGCTGTTGATTTTTACTCGTCAGTTTAGATATTATTTTACTTATGTATTAGCTATTTTGATATGAACTGTGCACTTACTGACATTAATCAGTTCATGATCAAAAGTGTTTTGGTAAGTTTTGCGTGTGTCTCATCAATTGTTGATGTTACTTCATTTTAATCGGTTAAAAAATAAGACGTTTATTTATTTTAATTTTAACAAAGCTATGGAGCACTTATGAAATTTCGTATATTGAGAAACTTACCCTCTAACTTGGTTAAAGAAAGAGTACCCACTAAATATAAAGATCTTGCTGTTACCTGCGAATCGCAACTGCTAGATACCTGTTCTTTGATTATCTTCCCGCATGACAAACGAAATGTAGTGAAAAGTGGCCTGGTAGAAAAATCATTAAAGAGTCTTGGGGAATCGTCTGATCCTCAATTGGTTGTTGTAGGAAGTTGTTTTTCTGTTGAAGCGACAAACTTGCTTAATAGAAAAAAGGCGGTTTTCATCTCTTTGTTTGAGGATCATAGAAGAGACTCCTATCAAAATAAGCTTCATTTAGAACATGTGCGATATTAGTATACTATGTTGATCAACACACAAAGTTGATCAATATATAAAATTTGCTTTGCGTAAGGTGAAAGTAAATAAATCAACCTAATTATTGATGTATTACGGGCGCGGGACTAAAAACGGGTCTTTAAATTTAACAACATTCTTTTTAACATGATCATCAAGAATTTCGATTGCATTCATAACACCTTGGTCTTGTTGAAAAGAAATAGTTAATGGTGACTTTATCAAGTGAACCAGGTGGTCACACACAATTTTAACTGTATCTTTTTTATTGTCATAAATCAGCTCTATTAAGGTCATGTCTCGGGCTTTAAATAGATCTCCGATACTTTCTCCTATTATTTCCACGTGAATTGTTTTGTTCTCTAATTCTATTGAAAGCTGATTTAGCAAATATTGCCAATTGAAAGGTTCTATCTCATATTTTGTCATTTACTTATTTCCTTAATGATAGTTTGCCGGTATTAAACTAAATGATGTAATTGATCACTTGAGCAAGATCAGTCGAACGTTTATTTTTTGGATAAAGTGCCAAAAATATTAATGGTTTTGTTTATACAGCCTGCTTTGATGTTTCGTAAAATATTCGACATTCATACTCTCTACCCCTGACTACGCGTTTCCCTATGTTATTACCATGGGTCTTAGTTACAACGGTATGATGGCCTTATTGATGGTGATTATCATAGAAAAAAAATAACCACCCAATCAAAAACTTTGTCTAATTTATGCGCACGTTCGGTATTTGAATAAATAGCAGTAAAATGCCACTTTTCCTGTGTTACATGCAAAATAGGCAGCCATGCTTTATTTTCTAAATTAAATCGTTTAGGCGCAATAAGAGGTCATTTTTTTGCTTGAGCTTTAGTGCGGTATTGGGCATCAATTTTTAGTAACAGAGAAACACTCGGGCCAATTTTTTTTTTCATCGAATCTACTGGTATAGCCGCTGAGATTTTTATTTCGCTCATTAAAAATATTAGAAAGCCAGTCAGTTATTGCTTGTTGGCGTTTTTTTCCTAAATCTTCAACCTGGTTTAGTTGGCCTGTGTGAACGGCACTTTCCAGTTCTTCTAGTGTATTAACATGAAGTTTGTCATGAATTCTTTGAGCCAATTCTCTGCCAACTGTTGGGATCACCTGATATAAAGAGACAGGATCTGATGATCCTTGCAAGTTTTCTAGTTTTGACATTCGACCCGTGCTTATATGCTCGTAAATCAAATGAGCGATACCGGTACCGATAGTGGGAAGATGAATAAGTCCTTGGATACCTTGTTCTTCGAATAATACTCTAAGGTCTCGTGGTAAATTTTCTATTGTTTGAGCGGCATGCAAATAGGCTTGACAGCGAAAATAATTAGCGTCTTGTTCTTTGAGCAACGCCGCTATCTTACGAAGGTTTTGAGCAACTTTTTTATTAAAGGCTGTCATCAAAATCTCTCCATATTAATATAAATGACATTTACTATATAAGAAAATAATAACCGTGCACTGATTTAGATCAGTGTAAATTAGCGAAGATCACAACATCATCAACGCTCACTATTTGAAATACTCATCGAAGCGTGATTATGACTTATTGGATTTATAGCATGGGGTTACCGGTTCCTGTCAGAGATGACCGTTTAAGGATCAAAAAAGAAGTAGAACCATTATCAGCGTTTGCTAGAATGAAAAAACTTTCGGATGAGAAAAAGAATATTTATCAAGAATTAACGGATAATTCTGCTCCGTCCGATAAACATGTAAACGTTATTAATTTAACGTATCAAGACAATACCAAGGACAAGCGCAGATTAGTCCTTTTTGCTGAAGAAATAATGTCGCACCCAGTGGCGTCTTTATCAGAAAAAACGCTTTATGATGAGGCATGGAATAAGTTTCAGTTGCATAAATTTCATCATTTTCCGATATTAAGTGAATATAAATGGTTGATTGGCATTGTTTCCGACCGTGATATGTTAGCTCACGCTGTTCTTCATAAAACAGGAAATCAAGCCAAAAACCCAATTAAAGCGTTGATGAATAACTGGATTGTTACCGCTTCACCAAAAACGAATATTCGAGAAATTTGCCAAGTCATGCTTAGTCAATATTTAGGTGCAATGCCGATAACAAACGATTTAGGCGATTTGCTGGGGATCATAACGCGCAGTGACATTTTGAAAACGATAGTAAAAACGAACCCATTGAGTTTTGGGTTTAGTCCTTTAACGTTGGTAAATTTCACTTGTTTATCATTATAAAAAGGAATGAACAACCTATTTGACTGGGGTGTTATCAATGATATCTATAAGGTTTATTAACGTTGAAAAAAGCACGTAATGTCCAATTTTTTAAGAAAGATACTAGCTCGCTAGATACGAGAAAAACTGGCTATTCAACTCTATTATTAGTGTTTTTATTTATTAAATGTTACTTATTATTTGCCTTTTTATTTTTTACTATACCCACAGCCTATGCGATAGAAAATCAAACAAATGTTGTTGAAAAGCCTTTTCTTGAAGTGTTCGTTCGCGAGGGCTGCCCGCATTGTGCAGAGGCAAAAAAATTCTTACCTATTTTAGTAAACCATTATCCGCATTTACGTATAGTGATCCATTCAATTGACAATAATAGCGTTGCAAGGGAAGCGCTTATCTCACGTTCAAAAAAAGCGGGCGTATGGCCACCTGGCGTGCCAACATTTATTTTTGGCGATAAAATTCATGTTGGTTTTCATAGCGCTGAAGATACGGGTCCAGAATTAGTGGCACTCTTGAGTCGGGAAGGATCATCACAAATAAAAACAGTCATACAGCAACCACAACAGAGTATTGATTCTCAAGTGCTAGGGAATATAAGTGTTGATCGTTTTGGCTTACCCGTATTTACCTTCGTTATTGGCTTGCTTGATGGTTTTAATCCCTGCGCTATGTGGGTTTTACTATTTTTACTCTCGCTCTTAGTTCATTTACGCGACCGAAAGAAAATGGCCATTATCGCGGGTACTTTTGTGGTCGTTAGTGGTCTGGTTTACTATGCGTTTATAGCGGCTTGGCTAAACCTTTTTATGTATATTGGTCTATCAACAACAGTGGTGAGAATGTTGGGAGGGCTGGCGTTATTGATGGCTAGTTTAAATATCAGAGATTTTTTCAGTCAAAGAATAAAATTTTCACTCTCTATTCCCCAAACCGCAAAGCCGGGCCTATATTCGCAAATGAGAAAAATCATCAATGCTCATGCTTTATGGCTTTCGTTATTGGGAGTCATTGTTTTAGCGATTGTTGTCAATTTCATTGAATTATTGTGTACGGCAGGATTTCCGGCGTTGTATACGGCAATTTTGACTCAACAAGAGTTATCGATGCCGATGTATTACGGCTATATTGGTCTCTATATTTTGGGTTATATATTGGACGATACCCTAGCTGTTTCCATTGCGGTTATTGCGTTAAGTAGCCAAAAACTATCTATTGAGGCAGGCCAACGCTTAAAATTAATAAGTGGTAGCGTCATGTTCATCTTAGGACTTGTTATGTTGTTTCGTCCATCGTGGTTGAGTTGACCTTTATTTCCAAATACAACGTGTTCATTCGATAAAAGAACTTTATATTAAAAACTGATCTATATCAGTGTCACTCAAGTTTTTTGGCGTAGTCTACAACGAATGCTTTGTATTCCATTATTTCATGTTAAACGTAATGAGGTTAGTGTTCAGCCGCTATATGGACGGTAAATTCATCTAGCCCAAGCAATTATAATGAGGTATTTATGAAAACGTTAATTATCGGCATTTTTGTTTTATTTATTTTCACCATAGTCAGTTGTGATAATGGCCCTGATTCTCCTAGAGGATTTAGTTTACCGCAAGGAGACGTTGCCAAAGGTAAAGCGGTATTGTTGAAATATGAATGTTTGTCATGCCATGTTTTAGAAGGCGTGCAGCAACCTGATATTAAGAATACCGACAATATATCAGTTAAAATTGGAAGAAAAACGACTAAGGTAAAAACTTATGCGGAGCTTGTGACGGCTATTATTAACCCTTCTCATCGTTTTTCTAGGGGATATGCGTTTACGTTAATTCAAAAGGATGGTCAGTCCTTAATGAAAAATTTCAATGACGTCATGACGGTTGCAGAGTTGGTTGACTTAGTCGTTTTTTTACAACCTCATTATGAATTAGTACCTTACTCTTCGACTAGGTATGAATATTACGGTTATTAAACTTAAATTTTCAGATAACATCAATAATATGACAGGTAAAAAAATGACTAAACATCTATACATAGTAGGGATCGATGGCAGTGAATACTCTGAAAGAGCAGTGGAACGTGCAATTAATCTTGCTGATAAATCGGGTGACCGTGTCAAATTAATTTATGTTCTAAATTGGATAGGGCTACAGCCAATGATGTATGAAGGCATTGGGCCACCGATGATAACGAGAGAGGAAGAAGAAGCTCGAATTGAAGAGAACATCATTAAACCTTTGTTAAAAAAATATAACCACCTAAACGTTCAACTTGATAGTGAGCTTTCTTGGGGTGAACCCGCCGAAATATTGATCAACAAAGTTAAGCATGAGCATGCCAATATGTTATTTGTGGGACGAAGAGGTCGCTCACCCTTTATCGATGCTTTATTGGGCAGTGTTGCAAATAAACTTGCCCATCGTGTTGGTATACCCATTGTACTTGTTCCATGATACCTATTTACAAGGCATTGAGTCAGAAAGCGACAGACATATATATTGCTTTAGCTCCCGGGTAAACGCTAGCCAAAAGTTAGCATAAAGCGATATTACCGCTCGAACCAGAAACTTACCAGCGTATTGCCTGACAAAACTCAAGGCATGAATTTACGGTTGTGCTAACTTATAACATGAATGTTATTGCTATTTTCAGAGCCGTTATAGATGCCTATTCATCATTCATAACGCGTGTATTAACTCTCTGATTTAGTCATGTAGATGAATCGCTAGCGATGAGAGACTGCACGTTTAGCCATGACAAACATTGATGTTATCTATCCCAGCACCCTCATCTATAACACAAACTAAAAATCAATTTCACTTCAATTTTGCCTAGGGTTTTATTAATCATGCAACAAAAAACGGTTAAGGAGCTATTAGTGAATGCCCACAATATTCCTTTAGATGAGCTACTAGAAAAGCTTAGCGCCCGAGAGAACGGTTTAACTAGTGGTGATGTTAATCAACGTCGTGCGCAATTCGGCGCTAATATTTTGGTGGTAAAAAAATCAAAATCTGAAATGATTAAGTTTCTATTACAGTTTAAAAATTATTTTGCAGTGCTATTACTTATTGGTAGTTTACTTGCTTTTCTAGCTGAAAATATTGACCCCGCTCAAGGGAATATTTACATTGCTTATGCCCTGCTAAGCGTAGTTTTTCTCAATGCCACTTTTACTTATCTTCAAGAACGCCACAATGAACATATTATGGAAAGCTTCCAAGATATGTTGCCTCAAATGGTTAATGTCTTACGCGACAATAAAACGGTGAATATCAAAGCCGTTGATGTTGTTGTTGGAGATATTTTGTTGTTGGATGAAGGCGATAGAGTGTGTGCTGATGCACGTTTACTTGAACATAGTCAACTTAAGGTTGATATGAGTAGCTTAACTGGTGAGAGTGAACCACAACTGCGAGACCTTCAACCGTCTGATCAAAGCCTGCTTAAAAGTCGTAATATGGTGTTATCAGGAACACTCGTTCAAAGTGGTAATGGTAAAGCCGTTATTTGTGCAACGGGGATGAATACTCAATTTGGACAAGTGATTAAGCTAACCAAGGAAACAGAGCAAACTGAAACACCCATCCGTAAAGAACTGCGTCATTTTATTCGTATTATAGGATTGATCGCCATTGTACTGGGGATAAGTTTCTTTTTAATCAGCGTTGCTATGGGCAAAGGGCAAATTACCAGTTTAATTTTTGCTATCGGTATTATTGTCGCCAATGTGCCTGAAGGCTTGTTACCCACCGTAACATTATCACTGAGTATGGCGAGTCAACGCATGGCGAAGAAAAATGCGTTAATTAAAAGCCTTGAGAGTGTCGAAACGCTAGGCAGCACTACCGTAATTTGTACTGATAAAACGGGTACCCTTACTCAAAATAAGATCAGTGTTAGTAGTGTTGTACTTAATAATCAGATATTTTCATCACAAGATCGGAACATCTTAACGCAAGCTGGATATCATCAACTCTTTGAAATAATGACCCTGTGTAATAACGCCCACATGGTTAACATTGGTTACAGTGGCGACCCCACAGAAGTGGCCTTATTAAGTTATATTGAAGGCTTGTTTGGTAGAGAAACAGACCGAAGAGATAACAGGATTAGTGAGCTACCTTTTGACAGTGTGACTAAGCGAATGATCACCATCAATAAAATTGATCAGCAATCAAATTACCATGTACTTTTAAAAGGCGCGCCGGAAACCGTTTTAGCAAAATGCAGTTTATATTTTGACAGTGGCGAGTCTAAGCCACTGACCGATAGTTCACGCCTTACCATTTTGAATAACTTTAAAAAGTTAGCGTTACGTGGAGAGCGGGTATTAGCATTCGCGTCTAAAACGATATCGACACCTGAGCTAAACAATGAGACTGAGTTTGTTTTTATTGGTCTTGTTGGCATGATAGACCCCGCTCGTCCTGAAGTCCCCGATGCAATAAAACGCTGTCACGATGCGGGTATAAAACTTATTATGATCACGGGCGATTATGGTATTACCGCTGATGCTATTGCCCGTGAAATTGGTTTAATTAAGGGGGAAGGTTGCATTATTATTGGCGATGCATTAAGCCAAATGTCTGCCAACGAACTATCAACATTACTGAGTAAACCAGAAATTATTTTTGCGCGCACCAGTCCCGAACAAAAGCTACAGATAGTCAATGCGCTACAACAACAAGGAGAAGTCGTTTGCGTCACGGGAGATGGCGTTAATGATGCTCCTGCCTTAAAAAATGCCGATATAGGTGTCGCCATGGGTATAACAGGAACAGATGTTGCCAAAGAAGCCAGTAATATGGTGTTAATGGATGATAATTTTGCAACCATTGTCAGTGCGGTAGAAGAAGGTAGGACTATTTTTGAAAATATTAAGAAGTTTATTGCTTACATTCTGACCAGTAATGTCCCCGAAATTCTGCCCTTTATTGCTTATGTGGTGCTGGACTTCCCACTTGCCTTAACAATTGTGCTTATTTTGGCGATTGATTTGGGCACCGATGTTATACCTGCACTCGGCTTAGGTACAGAGCGCTCAGAGAGTGATGTGATGAAGAGGCGACCACGCCCTAGAGCCGAAAGATTACTCAGTCGAAATATGTTGATTATGAGCTATGGCATTGTTGGAATGTTACAAGCATTTGCTGGGTTTTTTAGTTTCTTTGTGGTGTTGCTCAATGGTGGTTGGCAGTGGGGAGAAGCGTTAGCAAATAACGATATTTTATATCGCACCGCAGTTACTGCCTTTTTTGCCTCAATTATTATTTGCCAAATTGCAGATGTGATTATATGCAGGACACGTCGGCAAAGTTTGTTTACCGTTGGTTTTCTGAGTAATCGCCTGGTATTACTTGGTATTGCAAGCGAAGTAAGCTTGCTAGCACTGATTAGTTATCACCCTGTTGCTAATGAGTTTTTTGCGACACAACCATTGGAGGTATGGCAACTTTTATTAAGTGTCCCATTCGCTATATTGATCATATTGGGTGATGAACTTAGACGTTATTTTGTCCGTCGAGAAAACAGCTTTGTACTTAAGTGGTTAACTTGGTGAATAGTAGATTGTCCGTATCTTGCAGGCTTTTTACTAAAGAAAGCAGCCTTTAAACAGGGCGTTAATTATTAACAATAGCTAATAAGAGCATGTTAACGTCGTTTTGCGAATCCATAATAAATTTTTTGCCAAGTTCCTTACCTAGTAGATAATCATGTTCAAGTGTTTTTGTATTTGTGGTCGCCATGTTTGATTTTAGTGGTTGCTGTGGCGCAATTTGAAACGTTGTGACACCTAGCGGCGGCTTATCAATAAATGCGATACCCTCATTATAAGTGTCGGCTAAATTTAAAATGGATCGGTGAATGTTGGGGGAGTGTCGATAGAGGAAACAACCAAGCTTCTTTTCTAGGCTACCTTTAGTTTCGCGGTAGCTTCCTATTCTTGAACGAATGATGACAATATCGGTTGCTCCTTCTAAGTAAGCCTTTTTTACGGGCATAGGATCACCAATTCCACCATCGATTACACGTATACCAGCAAGATATACCGGATTACGATACAAAAGCGGAACACAACAGGAACCCGTTAAAACATTAGTCGCATTCGGATAAAAATAATCAGGCTGACCCGTTTCAGTATTAGTGCAGACCACGATGAATTTTTTATCATTATCTGCAAGCTTTTTCATCATATCTACGGTGTTTAATGGGTGCTTTTAAGGCATTTTGTTGTCAGCCAGTCTAAGTTAATGGCCACCACGTAAATAATTCCAGCTACTAATAAAAGCACCTGAAGTTGCACAATGCATGAGAACACAATAGTTCCTGAGGTATTGTCCTGCTAAATGAGAAGCCAAACTCATAGAACCTGCAGACACGCCTAAATATAAGGTAAAAGGGTCGAAATTATTTTCATTGAAGCTGTAGAGCACTCCTGCTGCAAATATGTTAAGCATGCCAACACCTTCAACGACTAAAGCAACTTTTTTTGTTACTAGCATGATAACTGACGTTGCTCATTTGTCGCTTTGAAAAGGTTAATTGGCTCATTGGGTTACCTGTAATATCTTTCATCCTTTAACCATTGAATTCTCTTTTAAAAGGGGTAATTGAATCGGGTTAAAAGGAAGGTTTAGCCTGAAATTCTACTTGTCCCCTTCATTTTGAAGTGGTTTTAGGGTAGAGCACTAGTGATTGATTTTTATAAAAAATAAATGATTTGAATGAATATGCGTATGTATCATCCTTGAATTACCTTATGTATTTTACCCAGCTTTAATTTTACTGTGTCTACCAATACTGTGTTTGTTTTTGATGCCAGGTATCTTTTTTTACTTAACGCTTTGTCTATATTGCACATTATTTGTGCCCTATGGCCCATTATTCCATAAAGTTTCATTGCTTTGGCTTGTTTATAATCGATGAATGCCTCCAACCTCATGTCAAGTAATTGGTTGGTGGTTTTGTTTTTTAGTGAAGTTTTAGCTATTGAACGCTGATAACCCACAATAAATAAAGTAATAATGATAAATAATAAAAACATAATTGATGTAAATGTCATTTTTGTACTCCAATCACAAACTACGTTAAAATCGATTTTAAAATGTCGCGTTTAATTCAAAGTAGCGACTCGATAAAATTATTTTTTTCATCATGAGTTGGTCTTTCAAAATTCAGTTGATTAATTATCATCACTGCACACTCAGTTTTTAGCACGTTCTTAATTTTAAGTTATTTGTGTATGAAGTTAACTGACATTAATCAGTTAATTATATTTGATGCTTTATTTTATTGTGGGGTATCGGCCATATACACGCAGGCTCAACTTACTAGAAGATTAATATATGGTTCAATACCAGAAAAACTCATGCTAACCATAGGTAAACTTACCCAAGATAAAAAGCCAATGTTGTCATATGACGAACGCAGTGAAGAATTAGGTTAAATGGTACAAAACATCACTGATTAATTGAACTTCACATATTGTGACATTTTATTTTTACCAACACTGACATTTATTCTCAGCGAATAACAAGCTTAGTTATTATCAGTTATGTATTAATAAAGCACACCCGCGTGTTGAAAAATAGTCAGGTATCAGGTTTTACCCTATAAGCATATTTGAAATTATAGTTTAGGCTTGCTTTGTACTTGTTGAAAATTGATTTAATGTTATTTTAAAAAGATGTTCAGCATGAATCTTTAAGGTGAATTTTTCTAATAACAAGAGGGAAATTATGATTAATAATATAGGCAATACTGAGGTATTAAAGGATATTTGTAGTACGTGCATTAGGCATCATGGCTGTGTAGCACATAAAATAAAAAACACACTGTCTAATTTTCCAACGCCAAAGCATCAATTATTTAGAGCGAGTGACTACATATTTCATGTTGGTGATAAATTAGAAAACTTATATATTGTTAAATCAGGTTCTATTAAAACATTTATAATCAATCAGGTAGGTGAAGAGCAAATTTTAAATTTTCATGGCCCGGGTGACCTTTTGGGCATTGATGCACTGCCTTTTCATAAAAATATATGTACGGCTTTTTCGTTAGAAACTTCCTCAGTCTGTTCTATACCCATTGTTAAATTAGAAGAGGCATTGAAGCAATTAATACCGCCTTGGTTGTTTGAATTTGCTATTGATAAATTTAAACAAGAGAACAGTAATACTTATATGTTGGGCAAAAAAAATGCAAATAATCGAGTTGCCACCTTTTTACTTAAAGCTTCTGAAAATCATAGGGTTCTTGGCTGTTCAAATACTGAATTTGATTTAAGCATGTCACGTGATGATATTGGCAATTATTTAGGTTTGGCTTCAGAAACTGTCAGTCGTACATTAACAAATATGAAAAAAGATGGCTGTGTAAAACTAGATAGACGACATATAACAATCGTTGATACGCAACACTTGCAGATGTTAGCGGGGAGTTAAAGATTAAAAGTAAGCGGTATAATTACTTTATCACATAAATACTAAAACAATGACTGACAAAAGTCAGGTGGATAAAGTCATCGTAGTGTTATGTTGATATGAGTATTAGATCAATTTTATTCAGTTAGTGTTGTACGTTATTTCATAGATAAAATGTAAAAAATTTTGTTTTTTGAAAATATTTAGTCAAAAGTATAATATTTCAATTATTTCAATTATTTCAATTTTTTCAATTTTTTCAATTTTTTGAATAAATTGAGGAGTAGTAATTTATGCAAGATAAACACGTTCAAGGTTTACCAAATGATAATTGGTTCAATGAATTTGATTTTAACAAAATGGATGAAGATAGCCTTTTTTATACACTTAAACAAAATGTCGTTAATTGTATCGAACAATCAACCTGTGGCCTTAAATTGTTGAGTGAGCTTAATGATATAGTAGAAAAATATCGCCATGTCGCATGCCAAGTCATCTTTCAAGAAATGGCTGATTTACTTTTAAATCGTGATGAAGCTATGACCTGTTGGCAAGAAGTCAAACTACATGCCTTATGGTTAAACGAGCAAGTTGGCCGTCCATTACCTTTGGTTGCCATTATCTGTGACTATTTATCTACGCATATGAGCCAATTAATCCGCAATCCAAAACTTACCAGCCATCAACACTTTGATAGTCTAGTCAATCACTCTACCATTGATAGTCTCACTGGCTTGTTTAATCGAAACTGCTTTAATGACATCCTCATACATTTGCTTGCGTTAACGCAAAGGGAAGATACTGAGTTGTCTTTGGTATTTTTCGATTTGGATGACTTTAAATTTATCAATGACACTTACGGACATCAAGTGGGCGATTTGGTCTTGCATAAGTTTGGAAAATTATTATCGAATTCAATACGACAAAGCGACATTGCACTGCGCTATGGCGGCGAAGAATTTGTTATTCTTATGCCAAACACTGGTTATAAAGATGCGTTGATACTGAGTAATCGGATTCGTTCGAAAGTTAAGGAAAAGGTCTTTCTAGAAAATGGTTCCAAACTTCACGTTTCTATCAGTGGAGGATTAGCCGTTTATCCCACACATGCAAAAACGTCTGACGAACTTATTTTTTCTGCGGATAGTGCTTTATATCGAGCTAAAGGTGCGGGTAAAAATAATATTAAAGTGTTTAAAAATGAAAATCGCCATTATTTACGGGTACCATTGGTGAAAAAAATAAAGGTGAAAGAAATAAACTTTGATGGCGCTACCATTCAAGAGGCAACGTCTCAGAATATTTCTTTTGGTGGCGTGTCATTTGAAACGTCACAACATTATTGTGTGAATAATTCGATTCAAATAGCGATTAAATTTAATGGCAGAAATCCTACCTTAATGTTTGGTACGGTGGTGAGGGTTGATAAAACATCTGATAAGAGTTTTACCATTGCTGTATCGTTTTCATTTGGCGATATAGAAAAAATGGCTAAAAGAAAAATTGCTAAAATAATAGCACAACACGAAGAGAGTAATCGTTCGAGATAACACCCATAGCACTGTAAATACCCCCTCCATAACGACACAAATAACGGAAGCAACTTCGGCTATGTTGCTTTTGGTTAATCGTTACAAATTCCATTCCAATTAATAACATAAATTAACCATTTCAACCTTGTCTGATCATTATCAGTTCGGATATTTATCTCGTCAAATATACTGATAATTCATGCGAGTGTCAGGTGAAGTTAGCTTATTTATTATGCTTACACAAAACTTATTGACTCGTAAGCTTTTAGCGTTAAGGAGTTATTATGCAACATATTTTAGTTTGCCTTGATTTTTCTGAATTATCTAAACAGGTAATACCATTCGCGGTGACTTTAGCACGCGGTTTTGGTGCTAGAATTACCATTTTGCATGTGCTTGAAAAATCTGATTTAGACTTCAATGCGCCAATGGATTGCTTTGAGTGGGAAATGCAAAAGCATGAAGCTACACGTTACCTTAATACCATTCAATCTGAGATCAGAAATTGCGATGTTTTAGTCTCTGCAGAGATAATAGAAGGCCAACCTGCAGAACAGATTCACCATTGGATAAATACACACGATATTGACCTTACGGTACTTTGCAGTCATGGAACTAACGGACAAACACAGTGGCCGTTAGCAAGTACCGCTCAAAAATTAATTTCAGGAACCTCCAGCGCCATATTGCTCATACCTGCCAAATCACTGGCGACACACAAAAGGCATGACAATAATTCGACGCTTTTTTTTCGTAGATTATTAGTGCCTTTAGATGGTTCGAGTTGGGCTGAGAGTGCACTCGCCTATGCTGTTAATATCGCTAATTATCAGCACTGTGAAATGGTCCTTGCGCACGTGATTCCAGAATCAGGCATTACACAAATGGAGCCGCTAAATTCAGAGGGCTTAGCTCTTGCTGAAAATATAAGAGAGTACAACTGGAACGTTGCCTCGCACTATCTCGATAAAATAGAATCACGTTTAAAATCAACGACAGACATTCCAGTTAAAACATCATTGATTAATAATCATGGTGTTGCAGATGAATTAATTAACATTGTTGATGCTCAAGCAATTGATATGGTGATTATGTCAGCCCATGGAAGTTCTAACCACCAAGGCCAATATTGTGGCAAAACTGCCCTCGATTTTCTAGAAAATTGCCACGTGCCCGTTATGCTTTTACGTGGAAATATATCGGAGAGAAAATCAGTTGATAAACTCGATTATTCGCTACTAGAATCGTCGTCTCGCTTGCCCTTACAGGCGGCTTTATGACTTATGAGTTTGGAGCGTTAGATACGGGTTTTGTTGAAATAAAAGCACAAGAGTTGGCATTAGGTCACGTACTGTCTTCGAAAAAACCGAAGCCAATTCCATTGCTTATTGCCTTGCCTAAAATACCTAACTGGATAGAAAATGCTAAAAAGTCGTTTAATACTGCTGATATAAATACGGCAAAAGTAGCGGAATGGATATTTGATAATAGTTATGTGTTAGAGCGATCCCTCCAAAAAATAAAAATTGATATGCCTGAGGATTACTACAAGCTTTTACCGAGCACACAAAGTAGTAAAGGTCATGACCATTTACCGAGGGCTTATCATATAGCCAGTGGTTTACTCGCCGCTGGCGGTATACAAATAGCTATGCCGATATTGGTTGATTTTATTCAGGCATATCAAAAAGAATCACCTCTTGATATCGCTGAATTATGGGCATTACCTACGCTATTGCGCTTAGCGTGTATTGAGCTGGTTATGGCCAGTATAGTGCGTATTGTCCCCGAACTTAACTTACCTTATAAACCCAGCAAGGCAGGGCAATCAGCAGCCACTGCTATTGATGATATTGATTGTTTAGGGCGCGCATTACATTGTTTATCAGTAATTGAAACGATTCCATGGCGTACTTTTTTTGAACAAGTGAGTGTCGTCGAAAAGAAGTTGCGTAATGATCCCGCTGGTGTTTATGCTCAATTAGATTTTGAAAGTCGAGATAGATATTGTAAAAAAATTGAAAAATTAGCGCGTGCTACGTCTTACAGTGAACAAGATATAGCGCGTTGTACACTCGAACTGGCAGACGAAACTGAATCAAATAATGAAAGAGAGAGCCATGTAGGTTTCTGGTTGGTAGATGATGGACAAGTTGTTTTAGAAGAAAAAGTGAATTATTACCTTTCATGGAAGCAACGCGGTAAACGGTTACTACAAAAACACGCTATTACTGTGTACTTATCGCTATTAGTCTCGTTTATCGGCGTAACTGAATTTTTTGCCTGTTATTATTTGTACATTAACCACGCCAATATAGCGCAGTTAGTGCTTGGCTCGTTGTTGGCACTTATTCCTGCTTCTATGTTGGCAGTGTCTACATTGCATTGGACTTTAACCAGTTTACTACCACCACGCATTCTTAATAAACTCGATTTTGATAAAAAAATCAATCCAGATTTTCCTACGGCGATTGTCATACCGACCTTGCTCGGCAGTATTGAGGAAATTGACTCACTGCTTATACGCATTGAGCGACATTATTTATCAAATACCGATCCCGCGCTACATTTTGTGTTACTTACCGATTATTTGGATGCCTGCCAAGAAACTGAACCAACTGACAACCAATTTTTAGGGCATGTTCGTGAAGGTATCATAGGGCTTAATGACAAGTACCGTGCTAATGGAAAAGCTCCTTTTTACCTGTTACACAGAGATAGAAAATACAACGCGAGTGAACGTTGTTGGATGGGGTGGGAGCGCAAACGGGGAAAACTTGATGAACTTAATCACTTCTTACGCGATGAAAAATGTTCCGCGTTCAGTCTTAGTGAAGGTGATATTTCAGCCCTGCGCGCCATTCGCTTTGTTATTACCCTTGATAGCGATACGCAGTTAAGCCGAGGAATGGCGGCGCGTTTAATTGGTACGCTAGCTCACCCGTTAAATCGTGCTGTTTTTGATGATAAAACCGACAAGATAATCGCGGGATATAGCATCATTCAGCCGCGTATTGAAATAGCACCGTCGCGTGCAGAGAGTACATGGTTTTCACGATTAGCATCGGGTGACCGTGTTATAGATATATACAGCCAAGCGGTGTCTAATGTTTATCAAGACCTCTTTGGCTGTGGTATTTTTGTTGGCAAAGGTATTTATGATGTATCCGCATTTAGACGGTGTTTAGGGGGCTGTGTGCCAGAAAATACGGTGTTAAGTCATGACTTATTTGAAGGCATTAAAAGTCGTGTGGCGCTAGCCTCAGACATTGTACTTTATGAGGATTTTCCTAATCACTATTTAGCCTTTACACGTCGCTTACATCGATGGATACGCGGAGACTGGCAACTCCTTCCTTGGTTGAAACGTCAGGTTAGGCTAAGTGATAATAGCTATTGCCGAAATGACATTGATTTAATTGAGCGCTGGAAAATTTTTGATAATTTACGACGAAGTGTATTAGCCCCAGCTTTGCTTTTATGGCTAATGGTAGGTTGGATTTGGTTACCGGGTAACCCTTTAGTGTGGACGGCGTTAGCGCTTATTGCGCCGGTGGGTCACCAAATAGGTCATTTCATTATTGGCATTACTCGACATTTTCATTGGAATGACTTTGAAAATTTAGGCCCAAAAATATTATCCAATACAGGTCGTTGGCTTATGTTGATTGTTTTTCTGCCACACGAAGCCATTGTTGCCCTTGATGCGGTAATTAGAACACTCTTTAGAATAACAATCTCTCAACAAAATTTACTGCAATGGGTAAGTGCAGCGCATACAGATAAACATTTAAAAAATAAAGATTCTTCATGGTATTACTGGCGAGAAATGGCGCCAGGAATTTTATTAACTTGCTTGTTCGCGATTATTATTTTTTACACAAAGGTAGCCGCATTACCTATTGCGGCTCCTTTTTTAATACTTTGGTTGCTATCACCAGAAATTGCCCGGTTAATCAGCCAGCCAATACCTAAAACAGTCGAGCAATTAGATGAGCATGATGTTGTTTTTCTAAGGCGTCTATCTCGACGTACTTGGTTATTCTTTGAAACATTTGTTGGGCCTGCAGACCATTGGTTACCGCCTGATAACTACCAAGAAGACCCTCATGGTATTATTTCTCACCGAACGTCACCCACCAACATTGGCATGATGTTTCTATCAAATCTCACAGCTTGGGACTTTGGTTATATTGGGCCAACTGAACTTGTTTCACGCGTACTTGCGAGTCTCGATTCACTCTTAAAACTGGAGCACTACCGAGGGCATATTTTTAACTGGTACGATACCCAGACCCTAGAAGTACTGTTACCACGTTATGTATCAACGGTTGATAGTGGCAATTTGGCGGCGGCATTATTAACGCTTAATGAGGGATGTAAAACTATACAAAACAGCCCAGTATTTTCTCCTACACGTTGGGATGGTTTAATGGACACCATCGCACTTATTGAAGAGGCAGTAGCTAAACTCGATTGTGATAACAAAGAAGAATTTACAACACTGTGTGAGCATGCGGCCCAGATTCGTAATAAAGCGGCAACTGCGCGCGATAATACCGAGATTTGGTGGTTAACCATACAAGAGTTCTGTGAGTATGACTTTATTGAATTTGATCGCCATTTGGTAAATATCTTGGCGAAAAAATCATCTGCCCATGGGGTCACTGTTTTACGAAATATTCGTGTATGGGTAGGACGAGCACATGCACATTTACGTGATATGCAACGAGATCTGGACAGGTTATTTCCATGGTTAACCATGCTAACTTGTCCGAGCACCTCAGAGCATGAAGCCGATGCGCTGAAGTATCATGATGGCCTAATTATGTTACGCCGTATATTACGGCCAACACTGCCACTGGCCGAAATATCACCCGCGTGTGTCATGGCTAAAAAAATCATCCTAAATTTACGTGAAGAAAAACCGCATTTATGGAACGAAAATCCAGACAATGCCATTTCTGTATGGTTGACGACCCTCGATAATTCTCTCAATACGTCCATGCAAAATGCCTTAAAACTGGAAAAAAATCTGCGCACTATATCAAAAAAATGTCTTGCTGAAGTTGCCAGAATGGATTTTCGTTTGTTGTATGATGAATATACACAACTCTTTCATATTGGTTTCAATGACAGTGCTGGCGTGATGGATCCCCATCACTATGATTTATTGGCGTCAGAAGCTAGGCTAGCCAGTATTGTTGCTATGGGTAAGGGCGATATACCCACCAAACATTGGTTCGCATTGGGTCGTTCGATTACCAAAGTATCGGGTCAAAATGTATTGATATCTTGGGGGGGGACGATGTTTGAGTACCTAATGCCTCGCTTATTAATATGCAGTGCAGAAGGAACCTTACTTGCCCAAAGTGAACAGGTTGCCGTAGATGAACAAATTAGAAGTGGTGAAAAACGTTCAACACCTTGGGGAATATCTGAATCAGGTTATTCGACGGTAGATATTCAACATAATTATCAATATCGTGCGTTTGGTGTCCCGAGTTTAGGGTTCAAGCGTGGCCTAGAACTCGATACCGTTATTGCGCCTTATGCTACTGCGTTAGCACTGGCTATTTATCCTCAACGAGCCACTGATAACCTAAAACGACTCAGTAAATTGGGCATGTTAAACCTTTATGGTATGTATGAGGCAATAGATTATACCCCAAGCCGTTTACCTCTAAATCGTGATTTTACTATTGTTCGCTCACATATGGCGCATCACCAAGGCATGATATTTGTTGCGTTAGCTAATGTATTGTTTAAAGAGCCCCATGTAACGCGTTTTCAACGCAGTACTATTGTGCAAACGGTTGATCTGTTGTTGCATGAACAACTGGCGTTAGATAGTTCACTTGAATTTCCAACCGATGCTATCACCAAAGCGGAAGAAGCAATTGATTTTGAGGTACATAATCTACCTCATCTACCCACGTGGAAACCGGCATTGTGTGGTGCTTTTCCCGAAGTTCACGTATTGGGTAATGGTCGCCTCAATACGTTGATCACCGACTCTGGCGCGGGTGGACTTAACTGGCGACATAATGCGTTAACCCGTTGGTCGCCAGACACTACCCTTGAAAGCCAGGGCGTTTGGATATATCTGCGTGATGAAGACAGTGGTGAAATGTGGTCTGTTGGTCGGCTACCGATGAATAAAACCAATAAAAAGTACGATGTGGTTTTTCACTCACATATGGTTGAATTTCATCGACAAGATCATGGTATATCATTACGTATGGACTTAACCGTGTCGGCGAATGATGATGTTGAAATTCGCCGTATAACGTTAATTAATGATACCCAACAGGTACGTCGTCTTACCATAACAACGTATGCTGAAGTTGTGCTTACAGCACCCAGCGCTGATCAACGCCATCCGGCGTTTAGTAAGTTGTTTATTCATAGTGAACTCGCTAAAAGCATGAATGCGCTTGTATTTGAACGTCGTTCACGCGAGCCGAATGAAAAGCCTCCTGCGCTTATGCATCGCTTTTTGTGTGATAGCGATGCCGTAAAATTAACCAGTTTTGAAACAGACCGTGCGCACTTTATGGGTCGTAACGGCAGTTCACAAAATCCTCAAGGACTTCGTGATGGCTTGTCAGAATCTCTGGGTTGGACCTTAGACCCGATTATGTCTTTGCAAGCAACTGTAGAGCTGTCTGCA
The DNA here is from genome assembly GCF_014076845.1 of Colwellia sp. MB3u-41. Taxonomy (GTDB): domain Bacteria; phylum Pseudomonadota; class Gammaproteobacteria; order Enterobacterales; family Alteromonadaceae; genus Colwellia_A. The sequence continues at coordinate 38,169 of NZ_JACGUT010000058.1, read as the reverse complement.
TTTGCCACAGAAAAACTCGCTTTTGTTACTATTGCGAGTAGCTCGCGTCGGTCTTTGTTTGAGATAGCCCACTGTTATGAAGTGTTATCCTCTATTGATTTAGTGTTTCACGATGCGCTGTTCAAAGCCAGTTTAGGCATGAAAAACTGTGAATATGCAGTACCTTACTTACCCCAACTGCAAAACCTTTTATCCGTACTCATGCAATCACATGCAGCGCTTCGGGTAGAAGAAAGTGTCATTAAAAAAAATAAATTGAATCAGTCTGCACTTTGGGCTTTCGGCATTTCAGGTGATTTTCCCATTTTACTGTTCCGTTTACATGATGAAACTAACGTTGCTTTGCTTCGTGTGCTCATGTGTGCTCATCAGCAATGGCATATAAAAGGCCTAGAAATTGATTTTGTTATTATTCATGAGGGAAGTAGCGGCTATATTGACGAAATTAGTGACAAAGTTCAGGGGCTGTTACAGGACATTGGCGCAGAAACTCTACTTGGGCAACGCAGCGGGGTACATTTACTTCACCTAGGTCAAATGTCCCTTGAACAAGGAGATTTACTTAGAGCGAGCGCTCATGCGATTTTAAGTGACTATGATTCATTAGATAAACCAATAATATCACAAGATAGCAAAGAAAATTGCTTGCCAACGTTTGTCGCCACAGCAGCACAAATAGGCCCAACAGTAAGTCCGCCAGTTGAACGTCGTACTGATCTCGTTTGCTTTAATGGTACCGGCGGCTTTAGCCCTAAAGGTGATGAATATGTTATTTATTTAGCGCCAGATCAAACCACGCCAGCACCATGGTCTAACGTACTCGCCAATGAAAATTTTGGTTGTTTAGTGTCTGAAGCTGGTGGTGGTTACACTTGGGCTATTAATAGCGGTGAAAATAGACTCACCCATTGGGCAAACGACCCTGTTAAAGACTGCCCGAGCGAAGTGGTGTATATACGTGATGAAGAAACAGGCCAAGTTTGGACAGTTACGCCTGACCCCATTGGTACGGGTAACCTTTGTGAAATAACACACGGTGCAGGTTATAGTCAATGGCGCAGCAATTCACACCACTTAGAACAAGCGCTAACCGTAATGGTTGCCCATGAGGACCCTGTTAAAGTAACGCGCTTAGCATTGAAAAATACCCAAGGTAAAGCGCGACGTTTAACAGTTACCTATTATGCAGAACTAGTATTAGGTGCAGCACGCTCGAGCAGTGCGCCTCATATTGTGACGGAATTTGATCCCAAGACAAATGCACTACTCGCGAGAAATGTATGGAATGCGGCTTTCTCTGAACGAATGACTTTTTTGTGTTCAGATAGACAGGTTCATGGTTTCACCGGTGACAGATCTGAATTTTTGGGGAGAAAAGGTAGGTTTAGCACACCCGAAGCGTTAGAGCGTTGGGGGCTTAGCGGCTCCGTGGGCGCTAAATTTGATCCCTGTACAGCGTTACAAATACATGTTGATGTGCCTGCTAATGGGGCTGCAGAGGTATTGTTTTTATTTGGTCAAGGTGATGACCCAAAACACGCACAAGCGCTCATCGAAAAATGGCAGCAACCACAAACTCTCCCAGAAAATTGGAAAAAAGTGCGCGCACGCTGGTCACGTTTATTCAACTCACTGCAGGTTAAAACCCCAGAGCCTTCATTTGATTTAATGATGAATCAATGGCTACTCTATCAAACGTTAGTTTGTCGAATTTTTGCTCGCTGTGGATTGTATCAATCAAGTGGTGCTTATGGTTTTCGAGATCAACTACAAGATGTTATGGCATTGGTCTATGCAGAGCCAGCAATAGCACGTAAACATATCATAGAAAGTGCCGCGCACCAGTTTGATTTAGGCGACGTGCTGCATTGGTGGCATCCGCCAATGGGCAGAGGTGTGCGAACCCATTTTTCAGATGATTTGCTATGGCTGCCTTATGTCACCGCTTACTATGTCGACGTTACTGGGGATAAAACTATTTTTGATGAACAAATACCTTTTTTAACGGGTGAGCCTTTGGGCCACAGAGAAGAAAATCGATACACCCTATATGAGCGAACGTCAAAGGGCTATAGCTTATTTGAGCATTGTAAGCGTGCATTAAATCGCGGTATTAACTCGTCAGGTAAACATGGTTTGTTGTTGATGGGCGCTGGTGATTGGAATGACGGCATGGACCGTATTGGCGCGCGTGGACGAGGTGAGAGCATATGGTTATCTTGGTTTGCCATTGCGGTGATTGAATCCTTTACTGATATACATGAAATGTGGCCTGAAAAGCTGTCGGTAAATGTGTGGCGTGATCGCGCAAAAGAATTAGCGCAGGCCATTGAAAAATCAGGCTGGGATGGTAAATGGTATCGACGCGCTTATGACGATGAAGGTCAGCCGTGGGGCTCAGCAGGCTGTCAAGAATGCCGTATTGATTCCATCGCACAATCATGGGCTACCTTAAGTGGAGCAGGGGATCCTGAACGTGCTGCCCAAGCATTACAATCAGCACAAGATGAACTCGTCGACGAAGAGAATAAGGTTGTGCTCTTATTAACACCTCCCTTTGATGCGACCATGCGAGATCCGGGTTATATCAAAGCTTATCCTCCAGGCATAAGAGAAAATGGCGGACAATACACGCATGCTGCTATTTGGCTAGCGTGGGCGCTAACGCGTCAAGGTGACGGTGACGGTGCTATGCGTATTTTTCGGATGCTTAATCCGATTGAACATTCGTTAAATCAAGAGGACATGAACACCTATAAAATAGAGCCTTACGTCATCGCAGCTGACATTGGCAGTGTATCGCCACATGTCGGACGGGGTGGTTGGAGTTGGTATACGGGTTCATCGTCTTGGGCATATCGCTTAGGCGTCGAAGCCATTCTCGGTATTAACTTTAAAGCAAAACACCTTGCTATGAATCCCTGTATTCCCAAATCATGGCTTGGCTATAACGCAACGTTAACGCGTGATCATGGTGTAATAGAATTATGTGTTGAAGATAATCAAGGGGTAGGGCACGGCGTGGCTGAAATCACCGTGAATGGTGAAACAATTACTGGCAATAAAATACCATTACCGGTTAATGATGAAGTGCTTAATGTTGTCGTTAGATTAGGCTAGATTTGGTGAGATAAAATAAATGACTTATAGCAAAAAATGAATATTACAATATCTATTAGACAGGCTAAATCAGCATAGCAGTGAAAAACGTTGATGATTAATGTTGTGCTTGATTTTTCTCAGGAACCCAAAGCGCCATACGCATTCAAAGTGTTACAGCAACAAGTTGTGCTTTAAGTGCCTGTATTACTTGGGGAAATTATTAATTTAGTTCAGCCAGAGAACTTGTCTTTGGTGATATTATTAGATTACGCATGGGTGATGTGATGCCCGCGGGTGTGCAATTATTTAATGATGACTTTATCTCAATTGATAAGTCATTACTTACAGCAGAGTCACTATCTGTTACCAAAAAAGAGAGCGTAGTCGACTACATGAATACCATAATCAAACAGGGGGAATGCAAGTGTTGGTTATGAATACGGGACAACATACTGGTTTTAATGCCGTTATTGCCAAAGTATCACAAAAAGAACGGAGTCATTTTCATAAAATGGTTATACGCATTGGTAATTTTCTTATTGCGCTCATTCTGGGCTTGGTCACACTTATTCTGATTGATGTTTATAAAATGTTAACTAACAAAACTACGTTATGATGTAAGGCTAAATGCTTAAAATTCCCCTACGTAATACTAGTCGCTACTAAAAATGCGGTGCTTCATAGTATTGTTAGATTACTTTAGGGAAAAATAGCTACCTATAATTTAAACCTAAATTAAATATGTGGCTTTAATAACTCGGTTTTATCGCCAAAATATCACAATTTACTTGGTCTAATATATTTTCCGCCGTTGTGCCGACAAAACCCGAATGTAGTCGTACACCCATAATCAAGAGATCAATATCTTTGTCTTTGGAAATATCAATAAGATGAGCAGAAGCTATTCCATGGACTAAATAGGTGTTTTTCTCATCTAAGCCATAATGCTCTATTAAATGGGCAAATTCACTTTCGTGATATTCCTGTTGCTGATCTTGATATAGTTGATAATCTTCTGTAGAAAGATGAAAACCGAAAAGACCACTTCCCATTGATGGTCCTATTTCTTGACCAATCGGATCATAAGCATGGGTAACGTGAGCAACCGCGTTAAAAAATTCTGACATCATCGCGTTAGTATCAAGAATATCCTTATCTAAATTTGTGCGTTCGTCTTCAACTTTCTTCAAATCTACAGCAGCCATTACATTGTTATAGGCAGTAGTTGAGTGGGATTTTGCTAGCAACAAAGGTACGGGACAAGCTTTTAATAATTGCCAGTCGTTTGGTGTAAAAAGTAATCGCTCAAGCAAAGGATGTGGATGAGTCGATTTAATGACTATATCAGCATGGCATTGTGTCACTTTTTTTAGAATTTCAGCATAAAGCGGTTTATGCCATCTAACTTCGGAGCTTACTGATATATTTTCTTGGGTAACTTGGGAAAGATAAGTATTAAGCCAGCGTTGTTTTGTTTTCAAATAATGATGAATAATTTCTTCTCGCGGATGCTCTTTATTAAACCATTTAGGGGTAAGGCCACTCTGATGTACCACCAAAAATAACTCTATGCTTGCATCAAATTTTTTTGCAAATTGAATCGCTCTAACCAAGGCAGGTTGTTCGTCAATGGTAGGATCCATAATGACAAGAATATGTTGTATTTTCATCGTAACGCCTCTTTCATTAATTAACTTCCCCCATTGTCGTTCATTGAGACCAATGTTCGTTTGGGTGCTCTTGCTTTGTTTATTAATAATAACATCGAGGGTAATTAAATCATTTAATATTGGGCTAAGACTACTGTGTATTAGGGGTTTTTCTGACTTATGTCAGTTGTTGAAAAGTTTATTACGGTACTTCAGAGCATACGCTTGCATACTTAGTTGCTTCATTAAAATATACAACGAATCGTTGTACCTTTATTTGGCGATGACTCAATGAATAAACTGGCATTGATACTGGACGCACGATACTGCATGATATTTAAGCCAATACCTAAATCCGTTTTATTTTCATCTAGGTCAATACCAATACCATTATCATAAATCACCAGCATCATTTGCTTTAAATGTGTTTTCAATTTTAACGTGATCTCTGACGCTTTTGAGTGTTTTATTGCATTATTAATCGCTTCTTGTGCTATGCGGTAAACTTGAGTGGCAGTGGTGTTATCTGAAACTTTTAATATTGTTGAGAACTCAACTTGGCTTTTCATGTTGGCTTTATCAACCATTTTCATTAATTGAATTAATGCTTCCTGCAGTTTTTGAGGCGGGAATAAAACGGGAGATAAACCATGGCTTACATGACGAGTTTCCCCTATGGCTAAGCTTATTTGCTCTATTATCTGCTCTAATGTTTTACTACTTTTATCATCGGTATTTTTTATATTTCGCTTTAAGTCACTGGCCAATAAGTTAATGCCTGTTAAGCGTTGCCCCAAGTTGTCGTGCACGTCATGGCCTATTTTTTCTTGTTCTAGGGTACTGATATCAACGATGGCTTTCTTTAACAAGGTTAATTCGCTTAAATCATTAATAATACTAATAAAAACCTTATCATTGGCCGTTGCCGTGGTTGTTAATCGAATAGGAAATTGACTACCATTTTTTCTAATCGCCTTTAATTTTTTTGGGGCTAGTGTTACTATTTTACGGCCAATATTAAGATCAGTATTTCGTCTCTCTTTTGTATTTTCAATAAATACAATGGGCACTAATTTCTCAATGTTTTTTCCTAAAATTTCAACTGCGCGATAACCAAACATATATTCTGCTGCTTGATTAAAATCGGTTATTACGTTCTTATCATCCATAACAACAATGGCTTCTGAGGCATATTTCATTATGCTAGTCAGTCGTATCTCACGGTCATTAAGTGCTTTTGTGCGTTCTTGCACGCATTGCTCTAAGTGCTTTTTTTTGTGGTAACTTTCTGTGACTTCAACAAAGGTGATGACAATGCCATTGATATGGTCATCAACCGTGCGATAGGGCACTATTCGTCTTAAATAACAACGACTTTTCTTACTATCACCTAAAGTCCAAACGTCTTTTTCAATCGGGGTCAGTTTATCGAGTACTTGGCGGGCGTCGGTCAGTAGATCGTTATTAGTCACCTTCGCGGAAAAATCACTAATCGAGCGGCCTATGTCACTTTCTCGTAAGTTCAGTAATTCACCTATTGCGGGGTTAAATAACCTGATTTGTAATTTTCTATCAAGAAAAATCGTTGCAATATCAGTGCTAGACAGTAAGTTTTGGGTATCATCACAACTTTTTTCTAACTCCTCGACTTTAAATTGTAATTCACTATTGACGGTGTTGAGCTCTTCGTTCATTGATTGCAATTCTTCTTTTGAGGTTTCAAGTTCCTCATTGGCTGATTGCAATTCTTCATTCATCGACATGACTTCTTCGTTTGATGCTTTGAGCTCTTCGTTAGAACTTTCAAGCTCTTCAACTGTACTTTGTAAATCTTCTCGTGTTGCGTTTAGCTCATATTCTAGTTGTTCAATAATGCTTGAGTCATTGCTCGATAAACTAAATGTTGTTGAAGGTATGACTTTATTACTGGCAGAGCCTTGCTTTTCTTCAAAAGTAATTAGCAGTAAATCACTCGGAAATTTAGGATCAAATACCGGCCGCACCGTTATTGTACAAGGTACATAGTGGCCATTACGTTTAACTTTAGCGTCAAGGTCGACAATGGGTTGATTTTCTTTAAGTACATAATCGACAGCGGTTCGAATGCGAGCGCGCAAACCTTCACGCAGTAATGTTATTATATCGTGAGTTGGCGTGCCTTTAGGAAACTCTAAAAAATTAACAGTCGGCCCTTGAAAATGTAATATTTCATAAACGCGATTAATGAGTACCGCTGCGGGCGCATATTCTTCTAAAAGATCTCTGTTAACAAGTTCGGCAAATCGAGCTGGTGGCGTGGCATGATAAGTCATTGTTTTATAATTATGTTTCGTTGTGAAGTTTTGATGTGTATTACGCTCAATAGGAAAATTAATCGACATTTTATTTGTCGCTTTAATTGACTTAAATAACCGCCATTTTTTAGAGAGTGTTTCAAATTTATTTTTATTATTACCTAATGATTCTGAAGGGCCAAGCATTAAAACCCCGCCGGGTTTTAGCGCAAAGTGAAAGGTATTGAGCACATTGCTTTGTAATTCAGGTTGAAAATAAATGAAGAGGTTGCGACAACTAATGAAATCAAGACGTGAGAAAGGTGTATCACTGATCAGGTTTTGTGTCGCAAAAATAATCGTTTCACGTACAACTTTTTTAACTTGATATTCGTCTTTAGCCGTTAATTCAAAAAAACGGGCTAAACGATCAGAGCCAATATCTCCAACAATACTTTTAGCGTAGCGGCCTTCACGGGCAACTTTTAATGATTGCTCATCAATATCACTGGCAAAAATTTGAGCAGAGACTGGTTTGTGAGCTTGCTCAAACGCTTCAAAAACCAACATAGTGATGGTGTATACCTCTTCACCAGTAGCGCAAGCAGGTACCCAGATACGCAAAGGGTTTTCTTCTGAGCATTGTAAAATGAGTTGAGGTAAAACCTCATCAGCGATAACTTGAAATGCTTCGTTGTCTCGAAAAAAAGCGGTTACTCCAATTAATAAATCTCTATTTAATGCGGTAGCTTCTTCAGGGTTAGCCTTTAAAAAAGCGTAATATTCTTCGAGAGTATTTGACTGATTAACGCACATACGTCGCTGAATACGTCGTAGTAGCATATTTTTTCGGTAACCACTAAAATCATACTTAATGCGCGTACGCAAATAAGCCAATATGCGGAACATACTTTTCAGTATATCTTCTGTAATGGTATTAGTTGTTGTTTCTAAATAAGGATGCGATGCATATTCAATCAGCATCGCTGGCATATCCTTAGGTGAGGCAATCATATCAACTAAACCAGTATCAATTGCATTTTGCGGCATTTGAGCGTAATGAGTGGTCAATGGATCTTGCACCAGAATGAGACCACCGGCAACTTTAATATCTCGAAAGCTTAACGTACCGTGACAACCGGTGCCTGATAATATTATCGCAACACTACGTTCACTTTGGTCCTTAGCTAGGCTGGTTAAAAAATGTTCGATAACATTCCAGCATTGGCGAGGGGAGGAGATATTATTGAGTTGTAAATGTTGGTTCGAAATAGAGACTTCTTTACCTGGGGGTAAAATATAAACGTGATCTGCTTTGACCAGCATATTGTCTTCAATTTCGAGTACTGGCATGTTGATTTTTGTCGCCAGTAGGGGAGCCATTAAACTTTGATTATTGGGATCTAAGTGAGGGAGCAGTACAAAGGCTATACCAGTATTTTTAGGCATCTTGGAAAAAAAAGCTCTAAAGGCATCAAGACCACCTGCAGACGCGCCCATACCTATAATAAGGCTAGGTTTATTTTTATTATTTATACTGTTTATTGACATTTGATACTCAATAGCTCTTTCTAAAACACCTTCGGTAGTAGGGTAAGTATAACGAGTTATGAATTTTATTAATATAACAAGATATTGTTGTATAAGTGTTATTTAATCTTTTTCTAGCGCCCACATTATTGCGGCCCTAATCAATTGTGTACCTGAGGTTAATGATAGTTTGTCTTTTATATGGCGCCGATGTGTTTCAATTGTTTTAACACTCAGTTTTAAGTTATTCGCAATGTCTTTAGTCTTTATTCCTTTACTTATTAAATCAAAGACTTGTAATTCTCGGTCGGTAAGTTTTGTCAGGATATTATTTTTGTCATAGAGTAGATAATTTGACTGAAATTGCTGGTTTAACAAATTTTCAGCAATTTCTGGTTTAACAAATATTTGGCTTTTTACGACCTCTCTGATGCCGAGTAATAATTTTTGTGCTGAGTCTTGTTTGTTAATATAGCCTGAAGCGCCATTATTTATAGCACGTTCTGCATAAAGCTCGTCATCATGCATTGATAAAGCAATTATCTGCATTTGTGGTTTCCAATAATGAAATTGTTTTATTAAATCAAGGCCATTACCGTCGGGTAATGAAATATCAACAATGGCGACATCGGGGTTTAAAAAGGGTCGCATTTTAAGTGCTTCATCAACGTTGCTTGCTTCGCCGCATAATGTTAGGTCAACCTCACCATCAATTAGTTGTCGTAAGCCTTGGCGAACCAATTCATGGTCATCAACAATAAATACTTTGGTGATACTAGGTTTACTCATCAGCTATCTCCTTAAGCTTAATGAAAATATTAATAAAGGTCATTACCAAAATCACCCAATGGTATTGTAACATACTTTATCACTATCCGTAATTGGACATATTACCAAAATAATAAAGTGGATAAACTGATAAATGTCAGTGAGTCTTTCAATGCTCCCGCCTAAAATAAATGATACGCCTACCCGTAAATAATTAAATGGGACATTAGTCGTAAGGTGATATTTTAAATTCAACATTTTCAAATTTAAATTCAAGATGTTATGACGATATTGTTCAAATTAATTACATATTAAGAAGTCATTTAAAAGGCAAAGGGTCATCGAGAGATAAAAGTGACCTAGTCACCTTTCATGCTTTGCACAAAAAAAAAGGAGTCACTATGTCAGACATAAAAGTTGATAACCATAACGGCAATGAACCTATCAATGTTACTCAACCCGATAAAAACTGGTTGTTTATTCCCAGTGAATTACCTGTATTGCCGATACGTAATACCGTACTTTTTCCTTATAATGTCATTTCTATTTCGGTTGGACAAGCGAGATCAATTAAACTTTTAGAAGATGTTTTTTCAAGTAACAAGTTATTAGCTATTGTTACTTATAAGGATCCTAATACTGAAGAACCTGGCCCTGATGAACTTTATTCTATCGGGTGTATTGCTCAAGTTATTAGAACCACGCAAGGCGAAAACGGTCATATTAATGTTTTATTGCAAGGCTTAGAAAAGTGCTCTGTTGATCATTGGTCAAAAGACCAGCTCTATTTAAAAGCTGAAATAAATAAGCTGGAAGACATTGAACCGGAAGATGGCGATTTTGAGGCAGAGGCCGTACGCATTAATTTACTGAAATCATTTACTCAGTTGATAACTATTCTTTCATACTTACCCGACACGTTAGTTCATACACTGACACAAACTTCAAATTACCGCCAGCTAACCTATTTGATTAGTTCGAGTATGCGATTAAAAGTAAAAGATGCGCAAGAAATTCTCGAAGAGTCTGATGTGTTAGCCAATATGTTAAAATTGATTGATTTGGTTCAGCATGAAATGAACATTCTGGAGTTAGGTCAAAAAATACAAACAGAAGCCCATGGTGAGATGGACAAAGCACAAAGAGACTATGTATTACGACATCAAATCAAAGCGATTCAACGAGAATTAGGCGAAGAAAATGGCCAAAATATAAAAATAGAAGAATATAGAAAAAAAATTGAAGAGAGCGGCATGTCAACTGAAGCGAATAGACAAGCGTTACAAGAGTTGTCTCGTTTAGAGCGTATTCCCGAAACGTCTTCAGAGTCAGGAATAACAATGACCTATCTTGATTGGTTGACCGCTTTACCGTGGAATAAAATAACTGAAGATGTATTGGATATAGAAAAGGCCCAAAAAACACTTGATGAAGATCATTATGGGTTAGATAAAATAAAAATTAGGATTTTGGAATATTTGGCTGTGCGTCAACTTCGTCATCAGCGAAGATCCAAACAAGACGACAACTATGATGGTAGTGATGATAAGTCAGTAAAAATACGACAAGACCGAGAAGGTGTAATATTGTGTTTCGTTGGGCCTCCCGGCATTGGCAAAACATCATTAGGTCATTCAATTGCTCATGCTTTGGGACGTAAATTGATCACCATAAGTTTGGGTGGCATACGTGATGAGGCCGAAATTCGCGGTCACCGGCGAACTTACATTGGCGCTATGCCAGGTAGATTCATCAAGGCATTGCGTGATGTAGGTACTAAAAATCCTGTTATTTTATTAGATGAAGTAGACAAAGTTGGTGGGGATTCACGCGGAGATCCGTCAGCGGCATTATTAGAAGTATTGGATCCGGAGCAAAACAAGGCATTTCGTGATCACTATTTAGAAGTGCCCTTTGATTTTAGTCAACTGATGTTCATTGCTACGGCAAATCAACTTGATTCAATTCCTGGGCCTTTGCGTGACCGCTTGGAAGTGATCACTTTATCGGGTTATACCGATGATGAAAAATTTAATATTGCTCAACGTTATTTACTACCAAGACAATTACGAGAAAACAGTTTGCGACCCGAAGAGTTAAAGATAAGTAAAAATGCTATGTTGCGAATTATTCGTGAATATACGCGAGAAGCAGGGGTACGAAGCCTTGATCGTCGCTTAGGATCAATTTGCCGTAAGCTAGTGATAAAATTAGCAAAAAATGAGAATGAATCACTACATGTTAATTGTACTATGCTAGAAAATTTAATTGGTAAGCCTGCTTTCTCTTATGATATTGCGCAACGTACAGAACGTTATGGTGTGGCAACGGGGCTTGCGGTAACGTCGGTGGGCGGAGAAATTTTGTTCATTGAAGCGAGTGCAATGCCAGGTAAAAAAGGCTTGAGCATCACCGGACAGCTTGGTGATGTAATGCGTGAATCAGCCGAAGCCGCATTAAGTTATGTACGTTCACATGCCACGGCATTAGGTATAGAAAATAAGGTATTCGAAACAACCGATATCCATGTACACATTCCTGCGGGTGCTATTCCAAAAGATGGTCCTTCTGCGGGCGTTGCTTTAGTGACGGTGCTCGTTTCATTGTTAACGAAACGTCCGGTATGCAATGACGTAGGGATGACCGGAGAAATTACCTTACGTGGTTTAGTTTTACCTGTTGGCGGTATTAAAGACAAAATATTAGCAGCACACCGAGCAGGCTTAACCACGGTGATTTTACCTAAATATAATGAAAAAGATTTAAGTGATTTACCGCAGTCAATACAGAATAAAATGACTTTTATTTTAGCTGAACATGTCGATACTGTGTTGAAAAATGCATTTGTAAGCCATTAATAATTTTGAATGTGTGACTAGGTTCAATGTATGAGGTTGGCATTAGTTACCCGAGTTATAGAGTTATATATTTTGAATAATAACGCTCAAAGAGATGAAAACGTTCAGCGAGTTATATTGATTGAAGGCTCTGTTAACTTTGTAGTTCTGGTAGCAAAGTTACTCGTAGGTTTGTCTACAGGGTCACTTGCGATTGTTGGCGATTCCATTCACTCTTTAACCGATGTCATCAATAATGTGGTCGCGTGGGTTATTTGTAGAGTATCAAGCTCACCTCCAGATCGTGAACATCCATACGGGCACCGTAAGTTTGAAACTTTAGCTGTTTTCTGCCTTGCTTCTTTATTAGTTGTACTTTCATTTGAGCTTGGTATTCACGCGATTAATAAAGATGAAACAGAAATAGAAAATTCAACGTGGGGTTTAGGGATTATGTTTGCCGTGTTAACCGCAAACATAATATTGGCAACTTGGCAGCATAAATGTGCTAGAAAATTAAAATCGGATATATTACTTGCAGATGCAACACATACTTTTTCCGATGTATTAACAACGATTGTCGTTATCGCTGGATGGCAATTTTCTGCAATGGGTTATCTTTGGTTAGATAGCGTTTGCGCGCTAGGCGTTTCATTTTTAGTACTTTATCTCGCCTTTGGTCTATTTAGAAGGGTTTTGCCAACGCTCGTGGATCAGTTTGCTTTAGATCCTGAATTATTATCCAACTCCATTAAAGAGGTTCAGGGTGTGTGCGAAGTTAATCGAGTACGTTCTCGCTGGATTGGAAGAGAAAAGTCAGTTGATTTAGTCATTTCAGTTAATCCAGAGTTATCAACAATAGACTCGCACAATATAGCAACAAATGTGGAAACGCATATTGAGAAAAAATACGGTGTATATGATATTTCAATTCATGTTGAGCCAATGCTTAAAAACACATAATAAAGGCAGAAAAAGCATGTCAAAAAAAATTGGTTTACTCACTACACTGTTGTCATTTAAAGTAGTTAATGTAGGTGTAAAGACTGTTTTTATCTAACGTGCATCGACCATAAAAACTGTGATGCCAAAATTTCCTGCATAGCCCTAGATAAATTATTGATGGAAATAGAAATGAAAAATTGCTCTTGTTACAAGCGCTATTAGCGTGGTTTTGTAAATAAACGTGCCGATGACTTTTTAGTGAGAGCCTCTAAAAATGTTAACGTATAATATTGAGTTATCGTATATTGGCGAGTTAGATACACTGCAGCCAAAAAGATATCCGCTAAAGGGAGCGTTACTTTAGCGAATACTTTAGTCGATCTAAAAATTATCTTGTTTGCTTAATCGACTTTTATTTCTATTTTCTTTTGAGCTGCTGCACCAATCTTAGGCACAATAACTTCCAATACTCCCTTATTGCAATGAGCTTCGATTTTTTTAGACTCACTAGAGGCATCAGGTAGGTTTATACAACGATAAAAACTACCAAAACTACGTTCAACACGACGATAATTTTGTTTGTTTTCTTCTATTTTTGATTCCCGTTTACCTTCAATGATCAAGTTTCCATTTTCCATGGTTACTTTGATATCTTTTGGATCAACACCTGGAATGTCAGCTTTAACGATATATCGGTTGTCTCGTTGTTCTATATCAGTGGCAGGGTGCCAATCTGTTGAAAGAAGATCTGACTGTCGACTAAATATAGGCAAGTCACGGCCAAAAAATTGATTCATCTCATCTGATAACTGAGAGAACATAGGAAGTTGTGGCATGGTGGATAATGGTTGATGTTTAAATAATGACATAATAATCTCCAAATTAATGTTAATTAGGCAGTTATGGCTTGCATCAATAACTACGTATAAAATAAATAACATAGAACCAATTACTTGGTTTAAATAGTAGTTTTTACCCTATGTTAAGCGCTGTTCAACGAAAATGTAAACACCGCTACTATCGAAATTGAGATTATCATTTAGGTTTATAATTTCCCTGATAAATGTCACTTGTTTGTTTTAAAAGAACGCCATTGCCGCGGAAGCGGTTTAGTTCAATGGTGGTGCAGATGCCCTTGAACAAGGATAATATTGCATTGATATTGGTGTCTATTGTCGAATTAAATTATCAGTAATTTGGAATGGCCAAACGTTCGCTATACCACAGAGATAGACGCGCTTAAATCTAGTCAACACAACATGTTAGATTAGTATTATTAAGAGGCTGGTTACTTAGAATGTGGGGGGGGGGCAAGTCTCTTCCCAACCGCACGACTAAATTATACATTCAGATACCGAAAGGCTGATTCGTGATGAATCAGCTTTTTTTGTTGTTACTCATTGGTCTCTATTGTTTACTCGTTATTCCTGAGCAGGTTAGCTATTTAGGAATATGTTTTATAAGATTGAGCGATATCTTTATCTGGGTCATTGAATAAATACTATAAGTTTATAAAATGTCACAGCAAACATCACTAAATGATAAACTTATATAGAGCAAAATGAAGGCTACTTAATTTTGTTTACGATTGCTATACCCATACTACATTATGCTTATATTAACTAAATAGAATAAGTTATTGCTTCTGAACTTGTTTAAGGTCAATTCATCATCTAATAAATAAGAAAGCTGAGATGAAATTGCCTACAATGCTTATCTGTTTGGTGGTGAAATCAAAATTATACCCTTTATTACAGATGTTTTTAGTCTAAAGCATGATCAGTTTAATCGCTATGGGCCGTCTGTATAAAAATTATATTCGTTTCATCTCGTTTAATCGAGCTGATTTAGTAGATTTATAACGAGGCTTAAATGCGCATAATCTATAGTGTTATCATTGTCGTGGTTTTCGCGGCTTTATTGGTCGGTATCCCAAAATGGCTCGGGCCAGTTCTGCCTGCATTAACAATTAAACTGATGCCACTTGAGTTGCGCATTGTCGCCAGTGGAGAGGTGCGGTATCAATCATTAGCACGCATTGGTAGCGAACTTACAGGTACGGTAAAGAATCGCTATGTACGAGAAGGTGATCAGGTTAATAAAGGTGATTTGCTCATTGAACTTAATCATGAAGGGTTACCATCGCGCTTAGCCCAACAGCAAACATTACTGCAACAATTATACATAATTAGTAGGCCACAAGCACAAGCTGCTTTAGTTGAGGCGAATCATAATTTACGTCAATCCAGTCGTGAAGCAAGGCGTCGCGAAGCTCTAGCCCAGAAAAACCTGTTGTCTATCGAACAGGTTGAGCAAGCACAGCGCACGGAACTCAATGCAAAAACATCATTAACTTATGCACAGCTAACAGCTGATTCCTTAGCAGCGAACAGCACTGAAGAGCAGTTACTCCAGCAACGTGTTAATAGTGCAAAAGCTGATCTTGCTAAAACCCTTATTTATGCACCTTTTGCCGGACGTATACAAACTCGTAATGTTGAGCCAGGTGATCTCGTACAACCGGGCAAGGTCTTGTTAGAAATTGCTCGTAGTGATGGTCAAAATCGTGAAGGTATTGCGAACGATGGTCTCGAGGTTGTTATTGCATTGGATGAGAAAAATTTTGCTCCCCTGCGATTAGGCCAATCGGTTCAGTTGATTGCTGATGCTTGGCCAGAGGTTTCAGTGGCAGGTATTGTCAGCTTTATCGCTCCAGCAGTTGATAGTGGACGTGGTACTATTGATGTACACATTAAAGTACTAGCTGCCCCCTCTGATAAGCAACATACTTTTCTTCAAGGCATGACCATTTCTGCCAATATTATCGCGGCAGAAAGAGAGCAAACTTTAGTGTTACCTAATGATTACCTCTATAGTTCAAGTGGCAAGACACATGTTTTTCGCTGGACAAACGGCGCTGTTAACAAAACTGAGGTGGTGCTGGGCTTACGTAATTCAACTCACAGTGAAATCGTTTCAGGCTTGGCAGAAGGTGATGTTGTCGTTCAAGCAGACAATCTGATTAATGGTCAGCGCGCTCGTGTAGATTTTGAACAGGTAAAACATGTCATTCGTTAACCGAATTTCCAGTCTAGGTGATTCACTTTGGATTGAATGGCGCATTGCATTACGTTTTCTTGCTGATAACCCGCTTCAAACATTATTAATTAGTGTCGCAATTTCGGTAGGTGCAGCTGTTATCGTATTTATCACAGCATTGATTATGGGGCTGCAAAGTAACATCATCGAAAAAACTTTAGGGACACAAGCGCATATTCGTATTGAAGCCACACAGCAACACAATAATTTATCAGTAATCCCTGAGGGAAAGTATATATGGGTTTTAGAAAACCCTCGGGCACAGCGTTTACAAACCATTAATAACTGGCAAGAAGTGCGCGATACACTCGATAAGTATGCAGCGTTTACTACTGTCTCACCACTCATCTCAGGGCCAGCATTTGCGCAAAAAGGAACAGCGCGTGCCTCTGTAGGCCTAATGGGCATAGATCCTGAGCGCTATACCGGTATTATAAAACTCAAAGACTATCTTATCGAAGGGGACTTTAGTGTTGCAGCCAGTGATGTATTGATTGGTAGCCAATTGGCAGATGATTTAGGTCTGCGAACGGGTGATAAATTACGGTTAGATGCTGGTGATAATCGCGAGTCAGTAATGGAGGTAGCTGGTGTTTTTGAATTGGGTGTGCGTGAACTCGACAGCCGATATGTTTATACCAGCTTAAAGCAAGCGCAAACTTTACTTAATTTACCCGGTGGTATTACGATTTTAGAGTTAAAAATTTCTGATGTATTCAGCGCTGAATATTGGGCGCTGCGCACTAAAAGGTTAACAGGCTTAAATGTTCAAAGCTGGATGGAAAGTAATGCACAGTTGCTTAATGCGCTGAAATCTCAAAGCATGACCACGCAGATGATCCGTGTCTTTGTTGCTTTATCAGTGATCTTTGGCATTGCCAGTGTGCTTGCCGTGAGTGTAGCGCAGCGTACACGTGAAATTGGTATTTTACGTGCTATGGGGAGTTCGCAGAAACAAATACTGAGGATCTTTCTCTGGCAGGGCGGGGTTCTTGGTTTAGCGGGATCATTATTAGGAGTATTGGTTGGCTATACCTTGGTGCAAGTATTTAACTCTATTGACGATCGCTTATTTTTAATTCGTTTGGAGCCTTCAATGTCATTATCAGCAATTATTATTGCGACTGCTGCAGGTGTCATTGCTGCTATGGTACCGGCTAGGCGCGCTGCGAAATATGATCCTGCGGTGGCGATTCGCTATGTCTAAGTTGAACTCGCTTAAAAGCATAGTAGACCAAAAAATCGTGTTGCAGTTACGCAACCTAAATAAAATTTTTAATACTAATACACCGTTAGAAAATCATGTTTTACATGATATTTCGTTGCAGATCAGTCCTGGTGAACTAGTCGCTTTAGTGGGTACTTCTGGTTCTGGTAAAAGTACGCTACTCAATATAATGGGATTGCTCGATATATCTTCATCGGGCGAACTCTGTATTCAAGGGAATTCAATTCAAGGTATGAGTGAACAAAAGCGCACACAGTTACGCAGTGAATCGATTGGTTTTGTGTTTCAGTTTCACCATTTGATCAGTGCCTTCAGTGTGCTAGATAATGTACTGATGCCTTTGATGTTACGTTATGGCAAGCCTTCTGTAGAACAGACTTCCTATGCAGAGTATTTATTAAACGAGGTTGGGTTAGCTAACTTTAAGCATCAGAAAACTAACCGTTTATCGGGCGGACAACAGCAGCGTGTCGCTATTGCACGTGCTTTGGTCACTCGTCCTGCGTTGATTTTGGCTGATGAACCAACGGGTAACCTAGATACTCAAACAGCGGATGAAGTTTTTAGCCTCTTTGAACGTTTTAATGTCGAGCATCAATGTGCGATTATCATTGTTACCCATGATCCACGTTTAAGCTCTCGATGTCTGCGGACGGTTTGTTTAACTGATGGACGTATTGTTTATGATGGTGCTTCAGTAGATTTTAAAATACCTTAACTCATTCCAACGATTGATCTTCATTACAGAACATCGATTACAGGGTGCTTACGGGATAATCAGTTTATGCTTGAGCAGCTAGCCGCGTTTTATCAAAGCTCTGCGGTAGATAAACATCGATTGTTTGTTGCTACCACAAACAGAGTTACAAAGGTTTACCCTAAAGATAACTATGTAAAAACATTCATTGAAACATTAAATAAAAAGCCAAAACAGGGGCTTGATTTTGATTTAGTGACTTTTGGTGCAGATGAAAATCACCATACAATGCCAATTTTAAGTTTTATAAGGGCTTACGTTCTATTTTTGATGGTTATATGATTGACGATCAGACAAGGTTTCGGCCTGCACCTGAGGTTAAATTGCATGTTGAGAAAATATCGAAGAAGTTAGGGGCTAATTTTTTACTTTATGAGAGCATTATTGATTGGTTTGGTTACGACCGACTTTATAATAGTTAATTTGGTATTGATGTTGATAGAGCTATCGAGTTTTTTCTATTGAATACGCAATATTATCCATTATCAGCCAAAGCATGGGATAGCCTAGGAGAGGCATATTTAGTCAAGGGTGAAAAAGAGCGGGCATTGAGTTTATATAAAAAATCATTTGAGTTAAATCCAAACAATAACAATGCTAACGAAAAAATTAAATTATTAAACAGTGACTAATAAGAACAATAAATAGTGGGCTAGCAGTTGTTGCAAGTACTTTAGCTCATTATTCGCAGCTTTTTAGTGATTAATTATGTTTGAAAAACGTACATTTAATGACTTTGGTTTTCATTTATTGGATATAAGCTATCAAGGGATTTCTTTGAAGTCCTAAATATTAGTCGTACGGTTACGTTGTATTACTCATATTAATAGATATGGCTTACAATGTTGTAGGCTTTCTAAAATGGCCCTGCGCCAACGGCATTTATTATATTGCCTTTGGTTGGCGCTTTTTTTGTAGATATTTCGAATGTATTTATCATCAAGATAGCATTAAGTTTTTAAGTAGCATTGGCGTTAAGCGAGGGAACTGAAAGCGGCATGTGGTCTCAGCTTTCGCCATTACAAAGGTATGAATATGGAATTTACGTTAATTTTTATTATGTTATTTATGTTGTCACTTTATTTAGTTGGCTCTTTATTGATTTTTTTGGCTTTATAGATAATTATTTTGGAAAAAATTGTAACGAGAATAGAAAAGTGGAATAAATTTAATGGTCTATACTGGTCTCTAATCACTGCTACCACAGTCGGTTATGGTGACATAAATCCAACAAAAAATTATCTAAAGTGATTTCAATTATAATTGCCTTTATTGGTTTGGTCTTAACGGGGATCATTATTGCTGTCGCGCTTAAAGTGGCTTTATTATCGCTGGAACGTCATGCTGATCAACAAGTTATTGAGCGAATTAAAGCGGTATCTAACCGTTAAATTATAATGTCACTGTTGAAAATTTCTCTATTGTTAGCCTTATTTAAAGGAAGACCAGAATGCAAAGATCGATACTATTGGCATTAATGTTGCTTCTTGCAACAGCCTCCTTAATCGCTAAAGCAGATAAAGCATTGTGTGTCATGAACTTTTTTGCAACAGGCAACGCGGGTATGACACTGGCCGAGATCAGAGCCGCTTGTGTAGGTGATGTTGTTAAGCAACAAAAAGATATTGAACAAACTGAGTTACAGACGAGAACAGGCAGTATTACTGATAGAATAAAACGTGAGAAAACAACTGAGTTTGAGCCATATGTGCTTACCCCTCATAAAATGAATTATGTGCTGCCAGCCATTACAACCAACCGAGTAAATAAAGACGCCTATAGAATATTTGAAGGCTATGAAGAAAATTTGGAAAATGTTGAATCTAAATTTCAGCTTAGTCTAAAAGTGCCTTTAAATCATGAACGTATTTTTATAGAAGGTGATGGACTTTACGCCGCTTTTACCCTTAAGGCTTGGTGGCAAATTTATGCAAGTGGAATATCTAAACCCTTTAGAGAAACCAATTACCAACCTGAAATTTTTTATCTTGCGCCGCTCAATTGGCATCCTTTTGGTGGCAACACCGGTTTCATCGTTGGCGTCGAGCACCAATCAAATGGTCGTGCTCAAGGTCTATCACGTAGCTGGAATCGTGCTTATACTCATTTTCTTTTTGAAAAAGAAAATTTTGCATTATCATTAAAACCTTGGATAAGATTATCTGAAGAGAAAAAAGGCTTTGACGGTGATCCTGATGGAGATGATAATCCTGACATTGCAGACTATATGGGTAATGTTGAGTTAGGGATGGTTTATAAATGGAATGATCTAGAATTCAACTTTAAAGGGCGGCAAAATTTCAGTACGCATTATGGCGCTGCTGAATTTGGTTTTACTTTCCCTTTATGGGGTAAATTAAGAGGGTATGCCACTGTATTCAATGGTTATGGTGAAAGTCTTATCGATTATAACTATAGTCAAACAAGGGTTGGTATTGGGATTTCATTGAGCGATATCTTGTAACGAGCTGTCTTTAACGTATTTAAGATAACCTTTATTCTCTTTGTATAGAAATAAAAAAACACGCGTTTGCTAAGAGTAAAGCGTGTTTTTAATGATTGATGTGGACTCTTAAATAACAGAAAGTTCGACAACAATATTGCCGCGCGTTGCATTTGAGTACGGACATACTTTATGCGCTTTATCTACCATTGTTTGTGCCTGTGCTTTATCCATATCACCTAATGATATCGCTAACTTAACCGCGATACCAAAACCGCCTTCAATAGCACCAATAGATACTTCTGAATTAATATAAGTTTCGCTAGGTAAACTGCGTTTTTCTTCACCAGCAACAAATTTAAGTGCGCCAATGAAGCAAGCCGCATAGCCTGCCGCAAATAGTTGCTCAGGATTTGTGCCTTGACCGTCATCACCCCCTAAACCTTTAGGGGTCGAGAGTGTAAGGTCTAAACGGCCATCGTCAGATTTTGCTTTACCTTCACGACCACCGGTTGCAGTTGCTTTTGCTGTGTAAGCAATGTTTTGTAATTCGTTCATCATTAACTCCAAGTAATCATCATTTGGTTTGTGTGCAAAATAATAGACTAAACAAATACTGATTGCAAATGCTTTGTATGCAAATTAATATATAACATTAAGGAGTAACTTATGCCATTTGAACAATTAAAACTCAAAAACCAGCTGTGTCATCGTTTATATATGGCATCCAATAGTCTTATTCGTGCCTATCGTGAGCCACTAAAGGCGCTAAATATTACTTATCCACAATATGTCGTTATGATGGCATTGTGGGAAGAAGATAAAATAACGATTTCTGCGCTTTTAGAGAGAACAATGATTGACGGCGGGGCAATGACACAAATTTTAAAGAAAATGACGGATAAATGCTTACTAAACATTATTAAAGATGACGACGATAAACGAAAGCGCCTGGTTGAGTTAACAACACAAGGGCAAGTATTAAAAGCAAAGGCGGCAAATATTCCTCATCGCATTCGCTGCGAGTTTAATAGTATCGATAGCATACAAGCCAATCAGCTTATGCAATTACTCGATTTAGTTGTCGATGATCTAACCGATAAAACATAAAGCCTTAGGGATAATTACGGTAGTGTGTGGTAGGTAGAATTGGCTCTTCGTCTTAAAAAATAAAGACTTTTTTGTGCTTAAGTTTATTTTCTTTTCTTGGTGCTGAATGACACTTTTAAATCATTAAAATTATTAGTTAATTTAAAAACTCAACTATAATTTATTTTCATAAGTTGTCATTAGAATTTCGCTATATAACTATAAAAGGTCTTTAAGATGCCATTTTGTCGAAGTGAGCTAATGAAATATAGTAGCCTATGCCTTTTTTTATTAATTTCACCACCATTATTCGCCCTTGAAAAAGTTTCATTACAGCTAAAATGGATGCATCAATTTCAATTTGCAGGTTACTACATTGCGAAAGAAAAAGGTTTTTATGCGGATGAAGGATTTGATGTTGAAATAAGAGAGCGAGACCTTAAATCATCACCCTTTGACGATGTTGACAGTGGTAAAGCTGATTATGGTATTGCTGACTCTAGTGTTGTTTTATATAGGCTTAAAGGTAAACCTGTTGTTATTGCGTCAACCGTTTTTCAAGAAAGCCCATTAGTTTTTATGTCGTTAAAAAGTAAGAATATTACCAGTATTTATGATTTAGCCGACAAACGTATTATGTTTAGACGAAGTCTTGATGATGCTGGCTTAATGGCAATGATGACACTTATTGGAATCGACAGTGATGACTATATTCATATTCCTCACAATTTTGACGATATGGCGCTGATTAAAGATGATGTTGATGTAATGTCAGCTTATAAAACAGATCAAGTCTTAAATTATAAAGATATGGGGATTGCGACTAATATTCTTGATCCGAGTAGTTATGGTATAGATTTTTATGGTGATTTAATTTTTACCCATGAATCAACGGTTAGAAATAAACCAGAAAGAGTCAAAGCTTTTGTAAGGGCAAGTTTAAAAGGGTGGGAGTATGCATTAGACCACCCCGAGGAGTCTGTTGATTTAATTATTGAAAAATATAATAAAAAAGCAGTTAGGAAACACCTTTTACTCGAAGCAGAAGCGACCAAAAACGTTATTAAATTGAATTACGTCCCCTTAGGCACTATGCACGAGCAACGGTTTAAACGCATTGCTGATATTTACAAGAACTTAGCGTTAGTGGCAAATTCAAGCTCACTCGATGGCTTAACATTAAACAGTTATGAAAATTCAGGCCGCCGTTTCACGACTCAAACGATTTTTGTTATGTTGGGCAGCGTAATACTATTAATATTCATTCTTATTGTCGTGATCGTTTTTAATTATAAGCTCAATAAATTAGTCAAAGATAAAACCAAAAAACTTTTATTAAATAATATTGAATTGGCCAATAATATCGAGCAAATTAATGAAAAAAATAGCCAATTAGAAGTCGCTAAATTAGACGCTGATAACGCTAATAAAGTGAAGTCATTATTTTTAGCCAACATGAGCCATGAAATTAGAACTCCAATGAATGGTATATATGGCAGCTTACAACTCTTAAATAAAAAAACAGAAGTGAAAGAGGATAAAGTGCTTATTGACCAAGCGCTATTTTCTACAAAATGCCTACTGACTATTATTAACGATATTCTTGATATTTCTAAAATGGAAGAAGGAAAATTAGAATTTGATGTTATTTCATTTGATTTAATTGAGTTAACTAAGTGTGTTATTACTGATTTGTCACAAAACAGTGAACTACAAGCAACAAAAATTAGTTTGAAAACGGGTAATACCTCTCAAAATTGGTTTGGTGATCCTACACGTATACGACAGATTTTACTGAATATTTTGTCTAATTCTGTAAAGTTTACTAAAAATGGCACCATAGATGTGTTTATTGAAAGCAGGGAAGATAATTTGCTCTCTATTGAGGTTAAAGACTCTGGTATCGGTATGAATGAATCACAGCTTAGTCAATTATTTCAACGTTTTGAACAAGCAGATAAATCAATCACCCGTAAATATGGTGGCACCGGTTTAGGTATGGCTATAACTCATGCACTCATCGACTTGATGAAAGGTACGATTAATGTGTCAAGTGTTGAAGGAGAGGGAACCTGTTTTAGGTTTTTTTTACCGCTAGTTAAGGCTTATAGCAAAGATTTTACTGAGATTAATGAGACAACGTCACGGCAATTAACCCCCGACCTTGCTGACTATACGATAATGATTGTTGAAGATAATAAAATCAATCAAATGGTCCTAAAAAAAATGCTGAGTGACACTAACGCTAATCTGCTGGTCGTTGAAAATGGTTTGATGGCGGTTAATGCCTCTAAAGAAACGAAAATAGATTTAATTTTAATGGATGTTCAAATGCCGGTGATGGATGGAGTAACGGCTTGTAAAATAATTAAACAGCTTGCTAAGTGCCCACCTATTATAGCGTTAACGGCGAATGTTATGGCACAAGACATCACCTATTATTTACACTCTGGGTTTGATGCTCATTTAGGAAAGCCATTAGAGTTAGCTCATTTATATCAAATGTTAAGCCAGCAATTGCTAACCGAATCGTAGTATTGGTCGGGGTTGGGATGATTGTCACAAGATTACTTTATTCATCGATAACGAATGACATCTATATTAACTAACACCATAATGATAAAGGAGGATCCATCGTGATCGCCTTTATAATATCAGTACGTGAAATAATACCGACTACTTTGCCGTTTGGCTCTAAGATCGGAGTTGTATGCAAACGATTATTTATTTGCAGTAACGCAATACGCCTGATCTCGGTTACAGGTTCCGCCGTATAAATTTTTGATTGCTCATTTAAAAATAAATTAGCGACACTTTTTGTTTTAAGATTTTTGCCTATAGTTGACCCATGCTTTAAAAGATATTCATAAAGCTGTTGCCTAGACAAACTGCCAACCAGTTGCTGTTGAGTATTAACAATTGGAAATTCTTGATACGCTAACCGTGTAAACTTATTGATCACCTCTGTTAATAAATCATTGGCTGATATGACTTCAACAGGTGAAGTCATAATTTGATAAGCATGACAAATTAATGCTTTTTCATCAGGTTTACCAATGGTGTCATTATAAGCATCAATCGCTTTAGGTGAGGGAGAATATCCTTTTTTATGTAAGGGCGAAAATTCATCAAGTTGTTGAAAAATATTTGTTTGTTCTGAACTTTTCGACTTTTGAACATGATAAAGCTCTTCAAGAGGACCAGAAAAGCTTCTGCCATTAGGTGTGTATATTGCAAACATTATTATCTCCCTTTTACTTATAAATAAAGTTAAATATAAACGCCGATAGATATTATTGACTGATTTTCATGATAAAAGATGAATATGATGGTTGAAAATAAAATTTAACAGCGTTTGTTGATTGAAGGTAATATCAATTCACTATTAATTCTATTCGCTCTAATTCAATACGGGTAGACAATTCAATGTCATTTTTTGGTGACCAAGTTGGATAATTTTTTTGTTGACGCTTAACTTTTTTCAAAAAGCTCAACCTTGCTCTTGATAAGGCGATATTGACCGCCGACATAACGGAGTTTTGATTATCGCTAACAACAATATCAGGCATACCTTTACTATAAATAACAACTCGGCAGTTTTTATCTTTTCCACCTTTTGGCCCGTTAATATCATCAAGGGTCACTTTTATTACTTGTACTCGGTTATAAAATTTATTGAACATACGACGTGCTTTTTGTCTTATCTGTAACAAATTTTCTGTTGAAAGCTTAATTTTTAGATCTGTAATTGTTAATTCCATATTTACCTCGTTTAATGAAGAATAATAATTTGTATTAATATTGATGACCTTCTTAAGTTATAACTAACTATCTAACCCAATAAAAGTCGATTGTAATTGCTTTTTTATCAATTTAAAGTTGATAAGTATTTTGAGGTGCGTATAAATCGTACGACTGATAATAAAAATTTAAGAGGCATTATGGCTAAACTCAATTATCATCATTTGCAATATTTTTATGCAATAGCTACACATGGCAGCATCGCTAAGGCAGCAATAGTTATGCATATAACCCCACAAACGCTTAGTGCGCAGTTAACTTTATTAGAAACACAATGAGGTTATAACTTATTTGATCGCAAGGGTAAGCGTTTAGTGCTCAATGACATGGGACTTATGACGTTTAGCTACGCACAAGAAATATTTAGTTTAGGAGACGAATTAGTACATTCTTTGAAAAATCATTCCACTGACTTTTCTTTTCGTTTTTCAATTGGCGTTACTGATGTTATTCCAAAGGTGTTTTCATTTCACTTATTAAAAACAGTCTACGCGATGAACAATTCGATAAAATTAGTTTGTAAAGAAACAAGTTTAGACGTTTTGTTAGGTGAACTTGCGGTAAATAAATTAGATGCGGTTTTAAGTGATACTTCATTACCCACTGGTTCGTCATTAAAAGCCTACAGCCACCTAGTGGGTAAATGTGGCATGAGTTTTTTTGCGCATCAAGACTTGGCTCAAGTCTTAGCTATTAATTTTCCTCAATCACTTAATGGTCAGCCTTTCTTTACGGCCGGTGAAGGCTCTAATCAACACCTTAGTGTGCTTTTTTGGTTTAATGAACTCAATATATTACCTAAAATAATAGGTGAGTTTGATGATTCGGTGTTAACTAAATATTTTGGTCAAGCGGGTTATGGTGTTTTTTGCGCGCCTACGATGATTGAAAATCATGTGATAGCGCAGTTTGATGTTGAAATCATTGGCAGAACCACTGAAATTACTGAACATTATTATTTAATATCACCTGAGCGAAAAGTAAGACATCCCGCGGTTCAACATTTGCTTTCACAAGGGAAAAAGCTGTTTACTAAGTCAATAGCTTAGCCTTTGATGCATAACTCAACATCAAAACCAA
Organism: Colwellia sp. MB3u-41; assembly: GCF_014076845.1. Taxonomy (GTDB): domain Bacteria; phylum Pseudomonadota; class Gammaproteobacteria; order Enterobacterales; family Alteromonadaceae; genus Colwellia_A. The sequence continues at coordinate 11,568 of NZ_JACGUT010000058.1, read as the reverse complement.
AGTGGTTTAATTTAGCTGTATAAAATATCGTTTTTGATCATTTCTTTTTGCAGCAATGAACGGCCATTGGTTTCAATGTGATTAAGAAACTCCGTGGCAATTAATGTCTGGCGTTTTGATTTAGACCAAACAAAAAACCAATGGGCATTAATGGGTAATTCTTTTATTGGTAAACGCACCAAGCCACTTTGGCCGCCATACATTAAGGTATGTGCTGATAATATTGATATACCTAGCTTTGACATAACTAAATGTTTAATCGCTTCATTACTTTCAATGGTCATTTTAACGTTGAGTTTTACGTTCTGTTGTTTTAAAAAGGCTTCAATGGCATAACGCGTACCAGAGCCTTGTTCTCGCATTAAAAAAGGTTCCTTGCATAAATCCTCTAAGGTTAAGTTTTTCTTGTTAGCAATAGGATGATCTTCATGTGCTATTGCCACTAGCGGGTTTACCAGAAATTCAATAGATTGTGTTTCGATATCTGATGGTGGATGACTAAACACATAGAAGTCGTCAACACCTTGCTTTAACCGTTCAATCGTTTGCGCTCTATTGCCAATATTTAGCTGTATATCAATATCAGGGTATCGTTCTAAAAAAGGACCTAATAAATGCGGAATAAAATATTTAGAGGTGGTAACAACAGCTAACCGTAATGTGCCTGATTTGAAATCTTTAATATTTCCTATCGCCATATCAAGGCGCGCAAAACTATCAAGCACTTCTACCGCTGTTTTAATTAACTCTAATCCAATATCGGTAAATAATACTTTTCTGTTTGAATAATTATAAAGCGGTGAACCCATCGCTTGTGCTAGCTTTTTCATTTGTATTGATACGGTGGGTTGCGTTAAAAAAAGTGCTTTCGCCGCTTCTTTAATACTGCCTTTATCGTGTACAGCCAATAATATTTCAAGTTGTCTGATGGTGCCAATATGTGCATGAAGTCTGGATTTCATCTTTTTACCATTAAAATAGATGTTTATCTATTTATGATATAGGTAAAATCAATTTTTATCTATCTATGTTTTTTGTCATAATAAGTAAAAAATTAAGAGCTGTTTACAGTTAATTTAATACTGTACTCACACAATAAATAATAAGGTAATTTACAATGAATAAGATGAAAGTCGCGATTATTATGGGTTCTCAGTCTGATTGGCCAGTCATGAAAAATGCGGTTACTGTGCTTGAAGCCTTAGGTATTGAATATAAAGCGATGGTTGTTTCAGCACATCGTACACCAGAGCGTTTGTATGAATTTGCTGAAAATGCAGAAAAAGACTACAGCGTTATTATTGCTGGTGCCGGTGGCGCAGCGCATTTGCCGGGTATGGCGGCAGCGTTAACTTGGTTACCTGTTATTGGTGTGCCGGTAATGAGCAAAGCGCTTAAAGGCATGGATAGTTTATTATCTATTGTACAAATGCCTAAAGGGGTTGCGGTTGCTACACAGGGCATTGGAGAAGCAGGTGCTTTTAATGCGGGGTTAATGGCCTCACAAATCCTTGCAACGAGTAATGTTGAGCTGCAAGGCAAGTTAAAAGCATGGCGAGCAAAACAAAGTGAAAGCGTTTCGTGGGAGGTTGAATAATGCGCATAGCCATTGTTGGTTGTGGTCAACTTTCTCGTATGTTAGCACTCGCTGGCCTTCCTTTAGGTATAAAGTTCAGCTTTATTAATGATACTAGTGAGCAAATTACTGACTGTGTTGACGGTTTAGGTCGCGTTGTTTTCTTACCTGATAATTGGCAGAAAGAGCAAAATATTCATAAGCTCTATAATCTTTTGGGAAAGCCTGATTGTATTACGGTTGAAAAAGAGCAAGTTGATGTAAAGCTATTAGAAGCCTTACAAGCATATTGTGATATTTTACCTAACCCAAAAGCGATTATTGCCTGCCAGCATAGATATCGTGAAAAACAACTGTTAGAAAAATTAGCTATTCCTACTGCTGCTTTTGTATATTCGGTTTCCGCTAAAGTAGCATTGGATACCTTACAACTGCCTGTGGTGGTTAAATCTTGCAATGATGGTTACGATGGTAAAAATCAGTGGGTTATAAAAACCTTAGCCGACGTTGAACACTTTGATCGTTTACACATTCAAGACTATATTATTGAAGCATGGATGACGTTTGAACGAGAAGTTTCATTGGTCTCAGTTCGGGCTAAAAATGGCGATATTGAACATTATTCTTTAACCGACAATATTAATGAAAACGGCATTTTAAAACAATCAATCGCGCCAGCTACAGACCCAGACAATACCTTAACAGTCAAAGCGCAAGGCTATATGGAAAGCTTACTCAACGAAGTTGACTATGTTGGTGTGATGGCGATGGAATGTTTTGTTATTAACGGCGACTTAGTGATCAATGAATTAGCTCCTCGAGTTCACAACAGTGGACATTGGACTCAAGCAGGAAGTGTAACTTGTCAGTTTGAAAATCATGTTAGAGCAATTGCCGGCCTAGCACTAGGTAGTACAGAGTTGCTGGGCACTTCGGGTATGATTAACCTTATTGGTAATAAACAACCGCCATTTGAAGGACTTTCAGCGTTCTCAACATTACACTGGTACAATAAATCTGTTAAACCCGAACGCAAACTCGGCCATGTTAACTTTTTTGATAGAGACCGAGCAAGTCTCGTTACAAAAATGGATGATTTCAAGCAAGCAGTGAATGATCAGTAATGTAATGGACCGGTCGTAGCAATATAAGGGCTTTCTGGGTTTGTTCGAGATATGAAACATTCATTAGCGTGCACTATTTTGTAGGAAGAATTTTAATGTTGTTTGGACATCGTTTTAAAGATATGAACCTCAAAGGCGATCTGTTTGGTGGGGTAACCACCGCAGTTATTTCCTTACCCTTAGCGCTTGCTTTTGGTGTGGCATCAGGCGCTGGTGCAGAAGCGGGGCTGTGGGGCGCAATAATGGTTGGCTTTTTTGCCGCTTTATTTGGCGGTTCTTCTAGCCTTATCTCAGAGCCTACCGGTCCGATGACCGTTATTATGACGGCCGTATTAACAACCATGATGGCTAAGTATCCAGAAACAGGCTTGGCTATTTCATTTACTATCGTAATGATGGCTGGCGCTTTTCAAATATTGCTGGGTACACTTAAGTTAGGTAAATACATTACGTTAATGCCCTACAGTGTTATTTCTGGTTTTATGTCGGGTATTGGTGTGATTTTAATTATCATGCAGTTGTCTCCGCTGCTTGGACAAGCGAGTCCTGTGGGTGGAGTAACGGGCACTTTATTGTCATTACCTACTCTTTTATCTAACATTAAATTTAGTGAGCTATTTTTAGCTTTACTCACCTTAGGCATTTTGTTTTTCTTACCAAAAAGATACCGAAAATATGTGCCAGCGCAACTTGTTGCATTAGTGTCGGTAACCCTTATCTCTATGTTGTTATTTAACAACGAAGATATTCGCCGAATTGGTGAAATACCGGCAGGTTTACCGTCTTTAGTTATTCCACACTTTAATACTGAAATTTTTACGACCATGGTGATTGATGCCTTGGTGCTCGGCACACTCGGCTGTATTGATACTTTACTGACTGCAGTGATTGGTGATTCATTAACACGTAAAGAGCACGACCCCGACAAAGAACTGCGTGGTCAAGGTATCGCTAATATGATTTCTGGTTTGTTTGGCGCTTTACCGGGGGCTGGCGCAACGATGGGAACGGTGACTAACATTCAAGTAGGAGCGCGTTCACCCTTGTCGGGCATTATTCGTGCTTTAGTGCTTGCACTTGTCGTATTAGTGGCCGCTGGCTTAACAGAACCCATCCCCATGGCTGTTCTGGCTGGTATCGCCGTGTATGTAGGTTTTAATATTCTTGATTGGAGTTTTATTCAACGCGCACATAAAGTCAGTATTCAAGGCATGGCGATAATGTATGGAGTTATGTTACTCACTGTTTTTGTTGATTTAATTGTTGCTGTTGGTTTAGGTGTCTTTATCTCTAACATTATTGTTATTGAACGATTGAGTCGAGAGCAAGCACGCCAAGTTAAAGCGATAAGTGATAGTGATGGCGACGACGTGCCTCTGAACAGTCGTGAACGAAAACTCCTTGAAAAAGCCAATGGCAAAGTGTTGTTTTTCTACCTGTCTGGACCGATGATCTTTAGTGTATCCAAAGCAATATCTCGCCAGCATACGCGGGTTGCTGAATACGATGTCATGATCCTTGATTTAACTGATGTGCCAATGATTGATGAAACGGTTGGTCTTGCACTTGAAAACGCGGTAAAAGATGCGCTTGACGCACAATGTGAAGTGTTTTTATTGTGTCCTAATGAGCAAACGCGTCAACAGCTCGAAAAATGTAATGTTTTAGATTTAGTGCCTAATAAGAATATTTACTCCTTTCGTGACGAAGCATTGCAAGCGGCGTTAACTCGCGTAGAAAGTCATTAATCTCAATAACTGATATTCACCGCTAATATGGCCATGCGTATTTAGAGTACGTTGACCGCACTTGAAGTCATTACACAAAATGTAAAAACTTTAGGTAACAGGTACAATTAATGCGTGAATAAGGTGGGGGGGTGAGATAAATTTAACAAAATAATGCAGGAGATAGCGTTTCCTGGATAAAATAAATATATACTGACCGCCTCGGTCATAAATAAACAATAAATTTTTAGGGATCAACAACATGTACATGATAGTTAAGCACGCCCATCTCACCATAATTATGCTTACGTTTATCTTTTTTATTATTAACTTTGTGTTGATGATGAGAGGGTCTGAGAAGGTTAATAATAAACTGCTAAAGATTGGACCACATATTTTATATACGCTATTTGTTGTCACTTTTATTTATATGATTAGTGTTAATCCACTTAATTTATATCCATTTGTTAATGGTTGGGCATCGTCTAAATTAGCAGGCTTTGTTATCTATATACTCTCTATTACTTTGGCGCTTAAGTGGGCAAAATCAACATTATGGCGTATTGTTGGCTTAGTTAGTGCCGTATTTTGGCTCACGATGAGCGCAAGACTTGGTTTTGCTGATCACCTGAAATCAAAAGGCGCTAGCGAAGACATTAATGCTTATATTGATTTTGGGCAGTCTATGTTGACCACCCTCTGCTAATTTTGTCCATGTCGATTGTAGACGTTTAATTTGATAGACCAACATTGGTATTAAAAGCTAAGTGTTGGTTTTATTGATGTAATGAACTTACCTTGCTTGCGCTGTACAACAATAAAATTAATAACAGGAAAAATAATGAAACACGAGGAACTACCAGAAAATCACGCAGACCCGCTGCTAAAGTTATTGCATCGTTCTATTCGATTTGCAATAAGAATACTGGCCTTATTGATGGTATTAGTGATCTATTGGAGTATTGCTGATGTTGTTTATGTTTTATATTTAAAATTGTCTACACCGCCATACTTTCTCTTAAATATTGAAGACATTCTTCAAACGTTTGGCGCTTTTATGGTGGTATTGATCGCCGTTGAAATTTTTATCAATATTCGGTTATATCTTGGTTCTAATGTTATCCCCGTTGAGTTAGTGGTTGCCACGGCACTGATGGCAGTTGCTCGTAAAATTATTGTATTAGATCTCAAGTTTGTCTCTGCTGAGCAGATAGTAGGTCTTGCGTTGGTTACTATTGCTCTTGGAGTAACATATTGGTTAATAAAGAAGAACAATAAAGATCCTGAAGAAATAATTAAAATAGAAAGATAAAATCAGCTCTTTTTATCGGACTCATTAAACCAACACGTTTTGAACGTGTTGGTTTTTTTTATTCGTAAAATACGAATTAAATGCCATAAATATTCGAGTTTAATAATAATAAAAATCGAATACTACGTTGACACATAGATAAATAAAATTTAAATCACGCGACTCAAATATCAACCGGTTTATTCTTTTATATCGGCCACTTTGTCTTGAGTTTTGAATTCAAAATCACTTGCATCATGGCGTTCATGTAACTGCTGATCTAACTCTCCCCAAGTACGATTAACCATTAAGCCACGTTTAACGGCTGCTCGTTCGCCAATTTCTTCTGTCCACCTTACTAAGTTTACATAAGATTGAGTTTGTAAAAACTCAGCAGCTTCATAGACTTTATTTTGAACTAATGCGCCGTACCATGGCCATATAGCGATATCAGCAATGGTATATTGATCACCACAAATATATTTATTATTGGCTAAATGGCGGTCTAATACGTCGAGTTGTCGTTTGACTTCCAGTGTAAATCGTTCTATCGGATATTCAAATTTTTCTGGTGCGTATGCGTAAAAATGTCCAAAGCCACCGCCCAAATAAGGGCCACTTCCTACCTGCCAAAATAGCCAGGATAAACATTGTGATTTGAGGAAAGGTTCTTTAGGTAAAAAAGCATCAAATTTCTCTGCTAAATAGAGCAGTATCGCGCCAGACTCGAAAATAGGGAGTTTATTATTGCCACTATTGTCAACTAAAGCAGGTATCTTAGAGTTTGGATTTATTGCGACAAATCCTGAACTAAATTGATCTCCTTCCATAATGTCAATTAAATGGGCGTCATATTCAGCTTCTTTGATCTGTAATGCTAATAACTCTTCCAATAAAATGGTTATTTTAACGCCATTCGGAGTGGCCAAAGAATATAATTGTAAAGGGTGTTTACCGACAGGTAACTTTGCTTGATGAGTTTCCCCTGCGATAGGGCGATTAATACTGGCGAACTTACCACCACTGTCTTTATTCCATTCCCATATTTTTGGCGGCACATAGCTATATTTAGACATTTTTATCTCCGTAATTATTATGTAGGCTTTAAGGTTATCATTAATTGATATTGATATTTTTATCGATATTAGCAATAAATATAATAATAATATGCTTACCAAATATTAAAGATATATCATTATCATTAATAATCATGATTTCAATTTCTATCAGGTGTTTATCTTAAAATATTCTATAGTTATATACTTTAGTGTGGATATTGCTTACAAAAAAGTGAACAAGCATGGACGTGTCATTAACTTATCAACAGAATGAACTTCATCTATTTATTTTTATATATAGAATTGGTTAAATTAAGCCATTGGCAACATTATATATAAATTAAAAGTGTCCTTATCTCTAAAAATAATAATGGATTATATAATCATGTCACGATACGTAAATTTATATAAATTTCCTCTATATATTATCTCTGTTATTGTATTGCTATTTTTAATCGGCTCAACAATCATTGGTTGGGATAGCCATAATAAAGTTGAAAAAGCGCTAAAATCTCAAGCAATAGCTACGTTAAAAGTAAGTGTACAAAAGAGTCATTACTTATTAAAAAACATCTGGATAAAGTCTAACTTTTCTTCAATAAAGTCTTGGTCAACTTCCGCTACTATTACTAAGCAAATAAAACAGGTAGTTATTGAACAATCGACAGGAAGTTTAACTTCGTTAGATAAAGCCACTCGGCGATTAACGGCGCTTATAGACCCTTATCTTTTTGTTAAAGGTAACGAGGGCTATTATATAATTTCACCTGAGTATAAAAATATTACCGCTAAATTAGATCATTTAGTTGGACAGCGAAATATTATTGCTGATGAATATTTACCGGAACTTGCCAAAGCTTTTAATGGTCAAATTATTTTTATTCCTTCTATTTTATCCGCAATACCTTTACCCAATTCTGCTAGGGAATTACAGGAACAATATCCAACCACTTTTATTGTGGCTCCGATATTTGATCAAAAAAAACAGGTTGTTGCTGTTATTGCAATTCGTATAGATCCATTGGGCAGTTTTTCTAATATTGTTCAGCAATATCAACAGTGGCAGTCAGGAAAAACCTATTTTTTTGATGCTAAAGCTCGTTTATTAACGGCAAATCATTTTGAGTCAGAACTTAAGTCTACGGGTTCACTTATGAAAGGACAAGCTAGCGCATTGGCTAGATCTTTAACTCAGTCAGTTAAGTCAAAGAATAACCCAAGCTCTCAAACAGCATCATATATCCAACAGGGACAATCAGTATTGCAAGAAGAAGATGCTTATAGTCTGCATACGTATCTAGATTATCAGGGAGAGTCTGTCGTTGGTGTTTGGCTATGGGATAGTGAGTTAGGCTTAGGGGTAGGGGCAGAGGTCGATGAGGTAGACGTACTTCAATCGCAACAAGAAATAGTTTCTGGCTTTTTCTGGCAGTTATTAGAAACAGCTTTAATGAGTATCTTTATATTAGTCATTGGTTTTTATTGGCAAAAGCGCCGTGCGGCCGTTACCTTCGATCCAGAACATTATCTTTACCCAATGCTGAACAATGCCCCTGATGCAATAATATCTTTTAACTCAAAGGGGGAAATTATACGATTTAATAAAGTGGCGAGTTTGTTGTTTTCTGTTAATAAAAAATGGGCTGAAGCGATGTTTTTTGACGATTTTTTTATGTTACATGAAAAGAAATATCTACAAAAATGGATCCAACAAATAGCAAGTGATAGCAATACCTGTGACAGTTTTAGAATTATGCAAGCTAGAGCTAAAGATGCGAGAGAGTTTCCAGCCCGCGTTGCGATAAGTAGCTATAAAAACCAGCAAGAGAATATTTTTACTGCCATTGTTTCTGATTTAAGTACGATAAAACAATTGGAAGGTCGATTGTTGGTACTTGAAAGTGCGGTTGAGCAAAGTCGCTCTGCTATTTTGATAACTGACTTTTTGGGGAAGATTGTTTACGTTAACAAAGCCTTTACTGAAACAACGGGTTATTCAAAAACTGAAGTTTTAGGAAAAAATGCAAAAATTTTAGATTCAGGACATAAAATCGCCGAAAAATATCAGCAACTTTGGCAAAAAATTATCGATGGTAATCATTGGAGTGGTCAGTTATACAACAAGAAAAAAGACGGAAGTTGCTACTGGGGTACTACGGATATTTCACCCATACGAGACCGGAATGGAAAAACAGACCACTTCTTAACGATAAACCAAGATATTAGTGTACAAAAAAGTAATGAAGATAAGCTGTTGAAGCAACAATTATTTCTAAAAGAAGCCGAACGTATTGCTCATTTAGGTTGTTGGGAAAAAGTGCTAAAGAACAATACCATTCAGTGGTCTGATGGTATGTTTATATTGATGGGTATTGATCGAACAACGCCACTGACATCAGAACTTATTGTCAGTTTAGTTCATCCAGATGACCGTTATCAATTTAGAATACATCAACTTAAAGCGTTAAATAAATTAGAGGTATATAGCTTTGAATGTCGAGTGATATTAGAAAACAAGCAATTAAGATACATCAAGACATCTACCGAAGTTAGGCGTGATGTCAATGGTGAAGCCATTAGCTTGTTGGGTATAGTCAAAGATATAACCAGTATCAAGCAAAATGAAATAGAACGCGAAATACTCGATGCAGAAAAAGAACAGTCTCGCCAAGCGACTTTAAATGTATTGCTTGATGTTAAATATCAGCGCAACAGAACAGAAAAAACATTAGCTGACTTAAAAGAGTCTCAACATGAATTAGAACAAGCACGTTTAACCGCTGAAGCGGCAAGTGATTCTAAGTCACAGTTTTTAGCGACAATGAGTCATGAAATTAGAACACCCATGAATGGTGTAGTAGGGATGTTAGAGCTCCTTGAACAATCTGAACTTGATGAAGATCAATACCATTTAGCGAACGTTGCTAAAGATTCTGCATGGGCATTATTACAAATTATTAATGATGTCTTAGATTTTTCAAAAATAGAAGCGGGAAAAATGACCTTAGAGTCAATACCGTTTACTTGGACAGAAATTATTGAAGGTGCATCAGAGCTCCTTTCATCACAATTACAGAACAAAAAATTATTGCTAGTTTGCTCATCTAATCAACACATGACCGATTCTATGTTGGGTGATCCCGTTAGGTTACGGCAAATTGTGCTTAATTTGTTAGGTAATGCGATTAAATTTACGCCTAGCAATAATGAACGTCAAAGCCTTATTGAGGTAAAACTTGATTACTTAGATAACAGTCAAAATAAGAAAATTTTTCGTTTAACGGTCAAAGACAACGGCATCGGTATTAGTGAGGACCAAAAAAAGCAATTATTTGATGCTTTTACTCAAGCTGATAACAGCATTCATCGTGAATTTGGTGGTACGGGGTTAGGCTTATCTATTTGTTCAAAACTAGCTATTTTGATGGGAGGAGAAATTAGCTGCCAGGGCACTATTGGTCATGGAACAGAGTTTCATGTTGACTTACCTTTAATGCCGGCTCAAAAAAACCAGGCATCAACGTTAAGCGTTGAACTCTATAATTTGAATATATTACTCGTTGCTCATGATGAATTAACCGATGTTATTTTACAAAAAGGGCTAACAGCACTTGGCGCGCACTGTTATTTAGCCGCGAGCTCTTCAACAAAAATACCACAACTCATTGCCGATGGAAATTATGATCTTATTATTATTTCTGCAGAGCAAGTGATTAGCCTTTGGCCAGCAGTTAAAGAGCAGTTACTGCCCACCAGTGGCGACGCTATCAACGTGCTAGTCCTTGAACGTTGGCATAATTTTGATCTGCTACTTCCTCATGAAAATATCACCATAATTGCGAGTAATCCGTTCTTACCACAAAAAATTTATTGGTCTATTGCCCGTATTATGGGCAATAAAAACCCACTTATAAATGATCGAAAACTTGAGGTCAAAAACTTAACTATTCCAATTATTACAGAGGCACAAACCGATAATAAACTGATTTTAATTGTTGAAGATAACCTTTACAACCAACAGGTCTTAGAACGCCAACTAAATTTATTTGGTTATGCGGTTATTATTGCTAATCATGGACAAGAAGCGCTTGATCAAATGAAAGAATATTCTTTTTCACTGATCATGACTGACTGTCAAATGCCGATAATGGATGGCTTTGAGTTTGCTAGAAGAGTACGAGAAAGTGAGCCAGAGGGGGGAGCTCAGATCCCAATCATTGCAATTACCGCCAACGCTATGCGAGATGAAGCCGAGCACTGTATAAAACTGGGTATGAATGATTACGTAACTAAGCCGTTGAAATTAAATGATTTAAATTCATTACTTAATAAATGGTTAACCAAGAAGGGACTAGATGATGAATTTGAAATAGATGCCCCTGCTGAAATAACCGATGATGAAGCGAGTGAACTGTCAAATCAACCGGCTATTAATATAGCGGCATTAACCGCATGTTTTGGCGACGATAAATCAGCACAGCAAAGTTTTTTAAAATTTTATCAAGAGCATAGTAAACCATTAATAGCTGAATTAGCAGAAAATATAGCGAATGAAGATTGGAAAAGTGTTGCTGACCTTGCGCACAAACTTAAGTCTTCTACTCGCGGTGCTGGAGCGATATTATTAGCCCATTATTGTGAAAAATTAGAGCTACTCGTTATAGAAGGAAATACACAAGAAATCTTAAAGATAAGTGATAAATTATATTTTGAATTTAATCGTGTATTTGACGATATAGAATTAAATTTTTAACTGACTAATGACTAATGACTAATGACTAATGACTAATAC
>NZ_JACGUT010000057.1 GCF_014076845.1 Colwellia sp. MB3u-41 | reverse complement strand
GGGTAACTTAAGTTCGTGCAGAGTTTGATTCAACGTTCTCTGCATATAACAAGTTGCTCAAACGGAAAAATAACAGTTGGCCATCGCTTCGCGATTATAGCCAACCATTATTTTCCGCTTAGCAAGGCGTTATAAGGCATTAGAGTATGGCGCGCAGAAGTCAGTTTAGGGGAATTGCGCATAATTTAGTTCAATGGAGCTTAAGTCGTAATAATGATTATTTAGGCTACTGGGCTATAGGCCAATTGTATTCTTTTGCTATACAAAAAAACTGCCAAGAAATCACCTTCAATATTATTGAAAATTGCATCTACCCAGATACACACGAATTTTTTGAATTACATACTTCTTACTTTAATATTATTACTAATAATGCACATAAAAATGGTATTTGGATGGCTTGGTTAAAAGAAGCTAAAATCATCTTTAAATTTGACGCGGAATACCAAGATAAATATCACTTTTTTGGCTCAGCACTAGGTAATCCTATGACTTGTACTGTAGAGTTAACAACAGACTTGGGTAAAAAGTATTCTTTTACTAGTGGTTGTAATATTAGGCCTCACGATCCAAAACGTGAATACTGTAGAAGTGCCTTATAACAAGGCGTTCAAACGGACAAAAAACAGTTGGCTGTTTCACTCCGTTCACATTTTAGCCAACAATTTTTTGCCGCTTAACGTGGCGTTAGGTGGCACCACTTTTCGGTTTTTATTGTTAACCAACTTTCGTTTTTTTAATATTGGATTGGTGGTTGTTCAGTTTCGTGGATTTTCGCCGAAACGTTTGTTAAATGTCGCGAATCATTGTCAAGAGTCCAGCAATAACATTTGTGTTGTGCGCTAAAACTACTTTTGTGTAATGGCTCAAAATAATGGTTTGGTATTTAGCCGTGGTGCGGTTATATTAAGTTTCGAAGTTTGCTTTAACTAACTGGTTTTATAATAAATTTAACCTAACAAGCAATTCAAACGGACAAAAAAAAGTTGGCTGTTTTCACTTCGTTCAACATTTTAGCCAACTAATTTTTGCCGCTTAATATGGGCGTTATAAGGTTTTGATATGGAAGTCACATTAGAGTTAATTATTGGCATCGCATTTTTCTTAGTCGGTGCTAGATTTGTTTATATTGGTAAAATGGATGTCGAGTTTGGTATCACTAATGGTCAATCAGGCACTCGTACAAAATTCACTTCTTCTCAAACTAAATCTTTAGAGGGAACAAGTGCTAGACTAGCTGGTGCATTAATATCTATCTTTGGTATTTTACTGTACGTGTTTATGGAAAAAGGTGACGTCTTGTTTGTGTTGTAAACAACCTTATAACAAGGCATTCAAACGGACAAAAAACAGTTGGCTGTTTTCACTTCGTTCAACATTTTAGCCAACAATTTTTTGCCGCTTAATGTGGCGTTAGGTGTAATCGCCACTTCGTTTTAATTGTTAAAAGTATTTGCCAATTTTTGTTCTGTGTTTGTGTTTAATAAAAGTGGTTTCAGTGTGTTTCGCCAAGTTCTACGTCACTTTCGCAAATAACGTCTGCGGGCATTATTAAATACAAAATGTCCTTGCGTATTTGCTTATAAAATTTTGGTGTTGTGGCTCAAAATCTAGCAGTTGTGTTTATAAAGTGGCGAATGTAATATTAACTTTTAGTGTTTGCTTTAAGGTTTTGTATTTACAAATAAACTTCACCTAACAAGCAATTCAAACGGACAAATAACAGTTGGCTGTTTTCACTTCGTTCAACATTTTAGCCAACAATTATTTGCCGCTTAATATGGGCGTTATGTTTCAATCAAAGTGTGACTCTATTAATGGCTAATTGTAAAAAATGCAAAACTCATATGGTGCCTAAAGAAATAAAGATCGCAATGAATAGATCTGGTTTTGTTTGCCCTGTATGTAACCATAATGTTCGTAATTTTGACTTTAAAGGACTATTGATCTTCGTAGGCATAATAGCTTTAGTGTTGGCATTACTTTCTTTACATCACCATTTAACCAGCTAATTTACTGATTGGTGTAATTTAAACATAACAAGCCATTCAAGCAGGACAAATAACAGTTGGCTATTTGCTCCTTCGTCGCTTATTTTAGCCAACCATTATTTGCCTCTTAATGGGGCGTTATACGTTTCTAAAATTTGGTGTAAATTACATGTCCGAAGAAGCAATTAAACTTGCGAATAAGTTATTAAAAAGTGACGCTGATTATTTAGATCACGTAACGGCTCTATGTTATATAGGTAACGAGTTATACGAGCAATGTTGGGAAAGTGAGTATCGTATTTTTGCTTTACTATCTTCTGAACTAGATCATCTGCCTTTAAGTCATGTTAGAGCAAAATGTTCCGCTGAGTTTCTTGCTAAATCAGATAAAGAACTAGCTGAATATATAGAGTATTATAAAACTGATGTAATAAGTGCTTGTAATAAAATAGTTAAGTAGATCAAACGTATAACAAGCCAATCAAGCGGGACTAAAAACAGTTTGCTGTTTCGTTCCTCAACATTTTAGCAAACAATTTTTAGCCCCTTATTGGGGCGTTATATACCTAAGGAAATTATGCTTCCAACTATATATCTTGTGAAAGAATTCTCTGAAGGTAAATTATCAGTTATGGCTAAACCTGTTTCTGGTGAATGGATAGATGATGAATTTAGTGGGCTAAAAAGGTTAGGCGTAAATAAAGTTGTTTCGTTACTTGAGAAAGGTGAAGAAAGAGAGGTTGGCTTAGCTTTAGAAATGTCGCTTTGTCATAAACACGATATTGAGTTTATTTCTTTTCCTATCCCTGATCGTGGTTTACCGAATACTCCTAAAGCAATAACTTTAGCTGAAGAGTTATATTCAGAGATAAATAAAGGAAAGCACGTTGTCATTCATTGTCGAGCAGGTATCGGTCGTACAGGTATTATTGCGGGTGCTATCCTTGTTAAATCGGGCATAAATTCAAATGAAGCTTTATCTTTAATTTCAGAGGCTCGGGGTGTTAAAGTACAAGACACCGAAGAACAAGAGAGTTGGCTTCAGGATTTGTGAAATCGGTATATAACAAGCCATTCAAGCAGGACTTTTAACAGTTGGTTAGGTTCCGCTTCGCTTCACATTATAACCAACAATTAAAAGCCTCTTAATGGGGCGTTATAAGGTTTTGATATGGAAGTCACATTGGAGTTGATTATTGGCATCGCATTTTTCTTAGTCGGTGCTAGATTTGTTTATATTGGTAAAATGGATGTCGAGTTTGGTATCACTAATGGTCAATCAGGCTCTCGTACAAAACTCACTTCTTCTCAAACTAAATCTTTAGAGGGAACAAGTGCTAGACTCGCTGGTGCATTAATATCTATCTTTGGTATTTTACTGTACGTGTTTATGGAAAAAGGCGACGTCTTGTTTGTGTTGTAAACAACCTTATAACAAGGCATTCAAACGGACAAAAAACAGTTGGCTGTTTTCACTTCGTTCAACATTTTAGCCAACAATTTTTTGCCGCTTAATGTGGCGTTATGCGGCATTGCGAATTCAATTAAATGTAATTGTGGTAGTTGCCTTTTCTTTATCTTGGTTATTTACGTGTAATTAAATCTATTTCAGTTTTTGGTTAAATAGTTTTTCGCCAAAGCAGGTAAGTGGTAAATTCACTTTTGATTTGTGGCTTAAAATTCACGGTTTGGTGTGTCGCAATGCTGTGGTTTTTAAATGTGCATTTTATGTTTTTAATATTTATATAAATTATGCGGTTTATGGTAATCTAAAAATCGCATAACAAGGCATTCAAACGGACAAAAAACAGTTGGCTGTTTCACTCCTTTCACATTTTAGCCAACAATTTTTTGCCGCTTAATGTGGCGTTATGTGCACTATGAAGTTTAAATGGAATTACGGATGTCTAATAAAAACAAAATGACTGATGCTCAATTCTCTTTGATGATCTCTTTAATTTCGCAATACACGGAATCAGAAATGGATCAATTTGAGCTTTGGAAATTTAAAAGTAAATTTGGGGAAACGTTCGTAAATATTTCTTTATCACCATTAGGTGATGGTTCAGCATATACTGATGTATCGAACGCTATAAAGCCAAATCCTAAATAGTCGGCACATAACAAGTTACTCAAACGGACGCTAAACAGTTGGCTAGCTTCGTTCCTCGCAATTTTAGCCAACAATTTATCGCCGCTTAGTAAGGCGTTATATTTTTTGGTCGCGTCAGGTATATCTTACACATTTTTACATTTCTCCAACATTAATCGAACATTTTAAAGTTCAACTCTAGTTATTATACTCTAAGTTATTTAGTCAATAATTTTTAGCCGCTTAACGGGGGCGTTATATTTTAAATCATCATATGGAATAATTATGAAAAAAAATAGTTTAATTTTAAGTGTACTTTTAGTGGGGATCACTGCTTGTTCAACGGTTACTATAAAACCAGAAGGGCAAAATAAACTTGTCAATAAACCCACATTCCTGGATTCAAAACCATTTTATTTATGGGGGCTATCTGGAGAACATCGTGTTGATGTTCTGAAAGTTTGTAACAAAAATGAACCATTGCAAATGCAATCACAACAAACATTTTCTGATGGTCTTTTAGCATTAATTACACTAGGTATTTATGCACCTCATACAGTAAAAATTTGGTGTCCTAAGGAAGAGTCATAATGAAAAATATACTATTAAGCGTTTTATGTCTTACTTTTTTTTCCGGTTGTTCAACAATCCATTTTGATAAAGGCGATCAAGTTAAATCTAATCAAACCACTCAATTATGGCATCATAACTTCGCCCTTTCTTTATATGAGGGCTCGCCAGTTGTAGACCTCCAAAAAGAATGTGGTAACACGCCTTGGGCATCAGTAAAAACCGAATTAACTTTTATAAATGGTTTGGCTAGTGGTGCAGTAAATATGTTGGGACCAATTTGGTACCCAAAAACGGTTGAAATATCGTGTAAATAAAATATAACAAGCCATTCAAGCAGGACTTTTAACAGTTGGTTAGGTTCCGCTTCGCTACACATTATAACCAACAATTAAAAGCCTCTTAATGGGGCGTTAGGCTTCAAAGGAATCTGCATGTACCGAGTTATTATGATGTTGTTCGTTTTAATATTTTGCTTAGGATGTACAACTATTAACTCCATCTCTTCTCTTCCAAGAGAAAAAACAGAGCCTGAATTTGTTGTACAAAAAAACGTGGAAGGGGAGATTTATCATTTCGATGTAGGTATAACGCTTTCTGAGTTAAATTTAATTTTGGATGAGTTAAGTGATAAATATCCTAAGATACTTATTAATACAAATAACTTTACTATTTCTAAACTTTCTAAAATAACTTCCAATAACACAACATATACAAGAATCGTTATTGAGTACTATTATAAACAGATAAAATCCATGCACGGTGGTCCATACCAAAAGTTTGTAGTTTGGAAAAATGAAAGCAGCTTACTAATATTTCCTAAAAATAAGAGTTGGCCTATTTAATAACCAAAAGCCTAACAAGCTATTCAAGACGGACGCTAAACAGTTGGCTAGCTTCGTTCCTCGCAATTTTAGCCAACAATTTTTCGCCGCTTAATAGGGCGTTATATGCCTAGGAGATCGTGGTGAACTGGCCAAATAATTCAGATGGAGATGTATTACGTAGGTTAGTCGAAACAGGTTTTGATTTTACTCAAACTGTTGAGATAGATTTCAATGTTGATTTTGAAACTTGGCCACCAAAACCTGAAGCAATGGAGTTGCTTAAACAGCATCACGATAACGTGGAATTGTACGAACCTGAAGAGGATAGTGATGGTTATGCTTTATTTACTATTAACTCGGTTCTTACTTATCAACTTGTAATTTCAACTCAAGAAAACATATCTACCTTAATGCGTCAATTTGGTGGTGTTTGTGAATCTTGGGGAGTATATAGTTAGCGGCATATAACAAGTTACTCAAACGGACGCTAAACAGTTGGCTAGCTTCGTTCCTCGCAATTTTAGCCAACAATTTCGCGCCGCTTAGTAAGGCGTTATAACTCAAGTTCAAAGTCTTGTACTTACATCTAGTTTTAACTATACTTAGTGCCATACATAGTACAACTAAAGGTATTACTCATGAGTAGACTTCATTTTGATCAAGATATTCAACCA
>NZ_JACGUT010000056.1 GCF_014076845.1 Colwellia sp. MB3u-41 | reverse complement strand
ACCATTAATTTTACATTAGGAATAAAAATAAAAATAAAAATAAAAATAAAATGAAATGAAAACTAAAGTAATAAAATCGTTAATAACGACAGTTTTGGCACTAGGCATTGTCTGTTAGGTTCAACCCGCAGCTCACCCCACTACTTTTTTTCATTTATTTGAATGGAATTGGCAAGATGTCGCCCAAGAGTGTGAAGACTTCTTAGGCCCTAAAGGTTATGCCGCAGTTTAGGTGTCACCACCTAAACTGCACATTCAAGGGGACAATGGTGGACTCAATATCAACCGATAAGCTATAAAATTGACAGTCGAAGTGGTCATCGTGTCCAGTTTGTCGACATGGTTAATCGTTGCAAGGCCGTCGGGGGAGAAAAATATGTTGATGCAGTTTTAAATCATATGACGTCAGCTAGCGGTAAGGCAGCAAGTATTAATGCCAATGTCGGTATCTGGGATGAATTTGCCATTCATCAAGGCGCAAAATTGATGGCATGCTAACGTGGCCCACAACATTAAAACGTACCGTGATATTCATTTAAGCACAAACTCAAAGCGGTCAAAATATGTTTTTTTTTGGTGGTATTGATCACAATTACGCTAATAATAATCTTGGGATAAAATTGTCAAACCACTAACGTTGAGTGTGCAATGCAGCAGTTAAATTGGTGGCGATTATCACACCCACTTATTTTCAGGGAAAATACCCATAATTTCAGTGTGTTGAATACCTGCATTATTGACCATTATATCGATAGATCCCATTATTTGAGTAGCCTTAGTCATAAACACTGAAATATCTTGATCTTCTAGGTTATTCATTAAACCGTGTAGTACTAAGTTAATACCTTATTCAGCCAGTACATGATCAGCGGCTAAGCCAATACCACTGATTGAACCTGAGATGAGTGAAGTTTTGCCTTTTAGCATGATTTTTCCTGTTTAATGATGTTGCTCAATTGTGTTTCTTTCTCTATAAACATAATGTTAATGAGTCATTGCTAACTAATAAATATAGCAAGAGGAAGAGCGCTCATCTCACCGAAGATACCATGGTTGTTATATAACAAAGCAAACGGTTAACTTTTTAATTGGCAACTTAGTACCATAAGCTGGGTAAATTGATTTTCCTGTATTAAATAATTGATTTAAAATTAATAGTACGGTGATTATTAGCGAGAAAAAGGTAATAAACTTTCATCAAATTAGTGTCTTCTTTACATAAAGAAGTCTAAAATCCTAGTCTGCGCAGTATTCCTTTGCTAAATGGCGTTCAATAATCACTTATGCCACAAAACATACCTAAATTTTCTAGCGTTAAATTATGAACGCCGTAATAAAAACCATAATTAACACATATGTTTAGGCTAAATTCTCTCTAACGAAGGTGAATTAAATGGGGCTAAATAAAAAGGAAATGAAAACGTTGAAAAATGAAGAAAGCAACTGGACTATTTGTCAGGAATGTCAAGGACGTGGCAAAAAAAGTAGAAGGCCTCGTAAAAAACTGCGACTTCAGTATCAGCGGGAATTACTTGAATTTGAAAAAATGCTAGGCGAAGGCTTGGCACCCGTACGTCCAAAAGGACACCTTTATGATTGTTTGAACTGCCGTGGAACGGGTTTAGTTCATTGTGTTAGCTCACCGTTTGTAGATAAAGAAAATTACCCACATATTGCTATTATTGGCGGTGGTATAGGTGGCGTGGCATTAGCGGTTGCTTGCTTGCACCGCGGTATCCCTTTCACACTCTATGAACGCGATAGCGGTTTCGACACACGCTCTCAAGGGTATGGTCTTACTCTACAGCAAGCGAGTAAAGCGATTGAAGGGCTCGGCATTATTTCGTTATCAGAAGGGGTGGTCTCAACCCGACATGTTGTCCATACCACCGATGGAAAAGTGATCGGTGAATGGGGGATCAGAAAGTGGCATCCTTCAGCGGTGAAAACATCGGTCAAGCGCACCAATATACATATCGCACGACAATCTTTACGTTTAGCTTTACTTGAGCAACTCGGTGGGCATGATGCGGTGCAATGGGGACACCAGTTAGTTGGTTTTAAAGAAAGAGCTAATGAAAGTGAGGATAAAAATATTGAACTTAGCTTTCAAGTAGGTGGGGATATAAAAATCGCTAAGGCTGATCTTTTGGTGGGTGCTGACGGTATTCGCAGTGCTGTGCGAAAGTTACTGATTGGCGACGATATAAGCCCTTTACAGTATCTTGGTTGTATTGTTATTTTGGGGATTTGCCCCTTGACTGCTCTCGAAGGGCTTGAAAATTCTTTGTTAGACTCAGCAACAGTATTTCAAACAGCCAATGGCAATGAACGTATCTATATAATGCCTTATGACGCAGATTCAGTGATGTGGCAACTTAGTTTTCCTATGCCCGAAGAAGAGGCTAAGGCGTTAAGTTCACAAGGTGCAAAAGCCCTCAAGCATGAAGCGTGTCGAAGAACTCAGTGGCACGATCCCATTCCTCAAATTTTGGCGGCAACACAGACAAGTCAAGTTTCTGGTTATCCAGTGTATGACCGACCACTCCTTGAAGCAGAGTTATTGGCTAAAGGCCAGCACGTAACACTGATTGGAGATGCTGCTCACCCAATGAGCCCATTCAAAGGACAGGGGGCAAATCAAGCTCTATTGGATGCTTTGGCACTGGCTCGCGGAATATCTATAGGATGTCGACCACTATCTCATTGGAGACAAGCGGGTATGAGAGAAAGTGTGTTAACTGAATTTGAAACAGAAATGTTAATACGCAGTGCGTCTAAAGTCAGAGATTCAGCAGAGGCTGCAGAGTTCCTTCATTCTAACATTGTGCTTCATGAGAGTGACGAACCTAGAGGACGATGTCTAAAATGAGCGGTTTAATTTAAGTAAAAGTAACGAACGCTCACTTAATAGTGCGTTATATTTATAGAGGTATTTAGATGATTTTTTGGCCCTGTATATTAAAGCTCGAGGGTGATGACGAGCTTCTTTATTTAAGCTCTGAGCAATTTTTTAACAAAGAGTGTACAGAATTAATCCTGAGTGATGATGACTATCTAATAGACTCAACAGGTTCTTGTTACTTAATTGAATGGAGAACGGATAAGCTCGTTTTAACTAAAATTGAACGAGTAGCCGTTGTAGAAGATGTTACACATTTAATTCGCGCTCATGAGTTTAACAAAGCTGAATTGTGTCTAACTAAAATTCATTTCCTAACAGTGTCAGATGCTATTAATTCATTGATTAACTTTAATTGATTTTTTATAGGGATCACTTGATATTGTCTTATTGAATGTTTCTCGTATTGTTTTCATGAATAAATACCTTCAATTGATAATAACGTTGATTTGCGTAAGTAAACTGTTTATAAGTAAGGCTAAAGTGAATGAATAAAAAAAGTATTGTTACTTTTTTTATTAATGGTGGGATATATCTATTTTAATAACAAAATTTATTTTAAAAGCAATGTTGGTCTTTATTTTTGTGCTTCCCCAACTGAAAGCATTTCAATTCCCGTTATTAAAAGAAAATATTATCTTTTATACTGAAAACTACCCACCGGCTAATTATTTCGTTAACGATCAACTTAAAGGGATTTCAGTTGATACCTTAAAAGCTATCTGGAAACATTTGGATATTACAGAACAAGAAATATTGGTTGTTCCCTGGTCGCGTGGCTACCGATTTACTTTGGATAAATATAACACCGCTTTATTTACTATGTCTAAAACGCATTCGCGTGAAAGTTTATTTAAATGGGTAGGGCCTATCTTTCATTCTACTCACGTATTAATGGCAAAAAAATCAAAAAACTTTAGTTTTACTAATTTAGGACAAGTTTTTTATCATAAAGTGGCGGCAGTCGCAGGTGATATTTCAGAGATATCACTTCATCAAGTAGGTTTTCCTTCATCTAATTTGGCAAAAGTTTCTCAATTAGAGCAAGCCTTTTTGCTAATGGACTCAGACCGCGTCGATATGATTGTTGTTTCTATTCATGGTTTTGCTTATTTAGCAAGACAGCTCGATTTTGATACAAATGATTATGAACAGGTCTGGCAGATTAATAAAATAGGTAATTATTTGGCATTTAATATTAATACAACAGATGAGGTTATTAATACTTATCAAAAAGCATTTGATGATATAGCTAGCCAACGATTGAGCATTAAAAAGTCTTATGAGTTACCCGAAGCCGATTATTAATGAAAAATGGTTCAAATAATAATTACCGATACATAACACTATTTTTTAATAAATTATCAAACTGTAAATTACTAAGCTATTGCTTTTAGCCATTAACATTCGTTTTTTAAGTTGTGATGGTCGATATTCAGATATATTTCGAAATGAAAAAAATATTTATACTTATCTGAATGACATAAAAAATGTTGCTATTACCCCATACAAAGCCATACTCAATAGATGTTGGGTAAACGGACTTGACGCGAGCCATCATCAATTACACTAGGAATAAACATTACTTTATCTGCTATTTTAAAAGCTAATAGTACCCATTGTTTTGTTAAAAAAACGGTGTCGTACTATGAAAGTTGATAAGTTATATTCACAACCATCGTTTAAGCCATTTACCTTGCTTATTATTTTTGTCCTGTCTATCACCATGATAGGACTGTTAATATTCCAATATCAGAAAAATATCATCCTAAAACGCAGCGAAGACAATCTAGCCAGTATCGCCAACCTGAAAATTGAAAGAATCGATTATTGGCTTGATGGACTTCAACGTGATGCTGTTATTATGAGCGAAGATTACTATCTTACCTACATGCTTGAAAGTTGGCTAAGTGATGGTGCTCCAAATAATGTCAACCGCCAAAAAATATTGCATCGTCTTAAAGTCATTCAAGACAGTCACCAATATGCGGCCTTAACACTGCTTGATCTCGATGGGTTAGTTATATTATCGACTAACCAAAACATTATTAGCCAGCCAGATGAGTTGATACAACAGCAGGCCATAGATGTTATCCGTAGTAAAAACATGATCCTTGGCGAAATTAACTTGGGACAGAAAAAAACACTACGAATGGCTATGCTAACCCCTTTATTTGTTGATATCAAAGGGACTCGCCAGATCATTGGCGTACTCTATTTTCGTATTAACCCAGAACAATTTCTATTTCCTATGCTCGATGCATGGCCAGTAGGGCGTTTGAGCGCAGAAACTTTACTTGTCCGCAGGGATGCAGGTGAGGCCTTATATCTTAACGAGGTGCGCCGCCCAAAAGATTTGTCACTCACGATGAGCATACCTCTTAACCAGCAAGATATTCCCGGTACGAATGCGGTTAACGGAAAAACGGGGTTCTTTCGTGGCGTCGATTATCAAAATATACCAGTAATTTCTTATCTCGCGCAGATCCCTCGAATGGGCTGGGGTATGGTAGCAAAAATTGATGAAGCAGAAGTATATGCCCCTATTGACAGACGGGCGCGACAGCTTATTTGGATGGGTGGGCTATTATTTTTAATAGTAACACTTGCAACTTTTCTTTATGTTCGGCGTTTTTCTGTTGTTGAATTAGCGCGAATACAAGCGGATAAGCAATTAAAAAAGAGTGAAGAGTCGCTGAGGTTATTGGTTTCAAGCGTGCGTGATTATGCGATTATAATGCTCGAAGCTAATGGCAATATTACTTCATGGAACAAAGGGGCTGAGTATATTACCGGTTATGCTTTTGATGATGTTAATGGGCAATATTTTTCCTGTTTATATCCTCTCGAAGCAATAGCGTCGGGTCAGCCAGAGAAAGAACTACAGATAGCAAGAGAGCAGGGCCGTTTCGAAATAAGTGGCTGGCAACTTCGCAAAGATGGTACCCGTTTTTGGTGTAATACTGTTATAACAGCCATACATAGTAGTCATTATGAAGTGATTGGTTTTGCCCAGATAACTCGTGATATTAGTGATCAACGTCACGCCGCGCTACTGCGTGCAGAAGGTGAAGCGTTACGGCACGCTAGTAAGATGAAAAGTGAATTTCTTGCCAGTATGTCACACGAATTACGCACGCCACTTAATGCTATTATAGGCTTTTCAGAAGTACTTAAAGATGGGCTTGTTGGTGAAATCAGCGGCCAACAAAATAAATATATTGGGAATATTTTTGATAGTGGTCAACATTTGCTTTCATTGATTAACGATGTACTCGATCTCTCAAAAGTAGAAGCAGGTAAGATGACCCTCGATTTAGAAAAATTTCAGCTTACTAGTCTACTGCATGATTGTATGTCTATGGTAAAGGAAAAGGCGATGTCAGAAGATATCGATCTGGCAGAGGATGTACCAGATGATTTAGCTTTCATGCAGTGTGATGGACGAAAACTTAAGCAGATAATCTACAATATGTTGTCTAACGCGGTTAAGTTTACACCTAAAGGAGGAAAAATTACCCTTTCAGCTCGCCGGATTTTTCGCGTAGAGGCGGTTATGGTCAACAATAATAAAGCATGGAAAACCCGGCTAATTGATGACGTTGATAGCGACCAAACAAACTTTAAAGAGTTTCTTGAAATTATGGTACATGACACTGGCATAGGTATTTCTGATGCTGATTTGAATAAGCTGTTTGAACCCTTTACTCAAATCGATAGCAGTCTATCTCGGAAATATGGTGGTACCGGTCTTGGATTAGTCATGGTGAAAGCGCTTGCTCATTTACATGGTGGTTTTATGGCAGTATCGAGTGCGGAGAATAAAGGTTCTTGCTTTAAGGTTTGGCTGCCGTGGCGTGAGATAAGTCTTAAGCAAGAATCTACCTCTGTAAAACCTTTATCAGGAATGAAAGATAACAATAGTTCGTTTGAGCGAATAAACCTATCGACAGAAAAAATAATTAATAATAACAATAAAGTGATGCCAATTCAGCGTTAACCAAAATATATTAGCAAGGGTAGAACACAGCATGCGCAAGGTTAGTCTTTAAAGAACAGGGTAAAGTACAATGATAATAGACAAATATTTAGCATCACAATTTAGAGCGCTTTAAGTATATATATTAAGGGAAATTTAGATGGCTCGCATATTAATTGTTGAAGATAATCCCATGAATATGGAACTCGCCACGCTGCTTGTTGAAAAGGCTGGTCATGTTGCTATTCAAGCAAAAGATGCTAGAAGTGGTTTGCATAAAAGCCGAACAGAGTCACCGGACTTGATCTTAATGGATGTCCAATTACCGGGTATGTCGGGCTTAGAAGCAACCGTATTGCTAAAGGCATCTCCTGACACACAGTCTATCCCCATTATCGCTTTAACGGCTTTAGCGATGAGCGGTGATGAGGAGCTTTGTCAAGCTGCTGGCTGTGATGACTATATCTCCAAGCCACTGCGTTATAAGATACTATGGGCAGTGGTTGAAAAACATGTAGTAGTACCTTAATTTCTTAACAGGATAACGACATGAATAATCGTCCTAAAAAAATTCTTATTGTTGACGATGAGCATTTAAACCGAGAGCTTCTAAAAGTGATGCTCGAATATGAGGGCTATATAATAAAGAGTGTTAACAGTGGTGAAGAAGCGCTAAAAAGCGTAGCACAAGATCCACCTGATTTAATACTGCTCGATATAATGATGCCTGGGTTGAACGGCAACAAAGTGGCAGGAAAGCTGAAAAAGAACCCAGAAACGCTGTCTATTCCTATTATCATGGTAACTTCTATAGACAATCATGATGCTAAATTGACAGCACTGAAATTAGGTGCTGATGACTTCCTTACCAAACCCGTAGATCGAGCTGAAATAATATTGCGTGTTAGAAATATGTTACGTTTAAAAGATTACAGCGACCTCCTCTCAGACTATAACCATAAACTTGAAGCCAAAGTTAAGGAGCGTACAGCTAAGCTTGAAAGTGCGTATAAGGAAACCATACTTACTATGGTGAGCGCAGCTGAATTTAAAGATGAGGAAACGGGTGCACATGTACGCCGTATTGCACACTATTCATATCTCTTGGGAAGGTTACTAGGTCTTAGTAAAAAAATGAACAAGTCCTTGTTCTATGCCAGCCCTATGCACGATATTGGTAAAATTGGTATCTCTGATGCTATTCTTTTCAAGAAAGATCCATTCACGGCAAAAGAACGTGAAATTATGAACACACACAGTGCCATTGGCGCAAAAATACTCCAAAATGGCGACTCTCCCTTTATCAAAATGGGAGCAGAAATCGCTTTAAATCACCATGAACGATGGGATGGTACCGGCTACCCTAATGGTATTTCTGGTGAAGATATTCCATTATCTGCTCGAATTATGGCGCTATGTGATGTTTATGATGCTTTGCGCTCAAAGCGGCCTTATAAACCCGCTTTTAGCCATGAAAAAGCAGTAAAAATAATTGTTGAAGGAGATGGTAGAACGATGCCTGAGCATTTTGATCCCAGAGTGCTGGCTGCTTTTGCTGCTCATCCAGAAAACTTTGAAAAGGTCTATGAAAAATACAAAGATCATCACTTATAACGTTAAAATTAGCCTAAGTGATATAATATTTATGACACTCTTTTTATGAGGGATTAAGGTTTTTTGGTTGAGCAGAAAAGAGTGCTGTAGAAGTTGAATAAAGCGAGAACCTTCTAAATCAAGATGGAAACTGTAATTATTATATGTGAGCACCGTAAACACCTTTCAAAAAATTTAATTAAACTTTGAAATAGTTAACTTCTAAAATATAACTCTAAGGGCAGTAACTGCGACTTTGTTGACCTTAGCATTTTAGAATTTATACTAAAAATTTTTGTATGTTTTGATCTACAGCGGACATGGTTGAACAATCACATTACTCTGGCGTGTTCGCGATACTGGTCGTTCACATCGTTGTATTGCATGACTTCTTACCGCTCGTCCACTTTGTGTAAGGCAGAGTATAATGTCAGAATTTTTTACAGTATATAATGCATTGCACTGAAAATATTAAGCTATGACTCTAAACATGTATATTTCCACTCTAAATATGTATATTTCCAAATTTAATATTAGATTTTGCTCTATGTTTTTAGTTTTTTATTAGCAAGTGTCCAATTTTTTTACACTTATTATTTCAAAATTAATATTACTTTTAGTTACACATTTTAATCGCCTTTTATTCATAGCATTAGGCTTTATTAATTCTGAATGGCGCAAGAAATGCCTAAAACAGTACGGATGAGGATGTGTTAAATAGCTTCCTATCTCCCGTTAACTATTCGAGATTTTTAGTTAAGTTGTATCGGGTACTTGCAACTATAAAGGAGTCAATTATGAAAAATTTAACATTGGCAGTAGTGTTCGTATTATTAGCTTTCAATTCTAATGCTACCAAGTACGAGTTCATTGCAACAGATAGTAGTATTGAGACAAAAATGTGTGTTTTTGCTGGTAATAATAACAAAGATGGATTAAAAAAAGCACTGAGATTACGTATGATGAGTTCTGCGATTAATTCAAAACGCTTTACTATTAATTCTACCACTTGTAATGATATGGCAATGGCGCATTTTGCCTATAAATATGATGCGTTAGATACCTTTTCGTATTTAAACCATTTTACCTCCAAAAAAGATAAAATACCTACCACAAGTGTTGAAATAAAAGATATCGCAGCCGTTTTTAATCGCAAAAATGAAGATACTAAAATCATTTATGTCGGCTTGGCTAAATAAATAGCATATTGAAAATTCAGGGCTAAACTTTTATAACTTATTATAAAGTTTAGCCCTTCATTCAATAAGTTAATGTTACGTTTAGTATACGAATGTCTGCTTATTACCATTAGCTATAAAATACTGAAATATCTAACTTGTCTTTTTAAAGCAAACTTAAAAACATAAATTCCAGAAAGAAAAAACCCGCTAATCTTTCGGTTAGCTGATTATTTAATGGAGCGGTGAAAGCGAGTTTAAACTCTACACGAACTTTTAGTGCTATAAACCCTTATTTATCTTTAACGCTATTGCTTTCAATTTTAAATGCAAAAAAACACTGATCTTGCGATTAACGGGGTTTACTATATTTTGCGGTAAGATAGAGACTTGAACTCTAGGATTCACTTCAAAATAAATAAGCTATTGATTAAAGTAATTTAATTAGCTGGAAAATCTAAAAGTAATAAAGTTATATATCACTATTAGCAAATCAATAATAAATATATATTATTGATATAGTTGATTTACTTAACTTATGAATTGGAAAATCTCTAACATCAGTCTCACTAAATTGCATTTATCTTTGCCAGCCAATTACATTGAACTGTGCCAGATTATTTCGGCCTTATTGTAACCGTTGTCTTTGGATAAATTGAATACTACTAACGTACATTTCTGCCATATTTAAGACCTCAGGTTTTAGTACCATAACGACAGCTTTGAGGCCGTAAGCTGTTGTAACTTTTGAGCCAAAACCACTATATATAACAGTAAAAATGAGCCTGATGCTAATGCACAAGCTAAAATCGTTACCACAGTAATAATATCCTCACTTAACGAAAGT
The DNA here is from genome assembly GCF_014076845.1 of Colwellia sp. MB3u-41. Lineage (GTDB taxonomy): Bacteria > Pseudomonadota > Gammaproteobacteria > Enterobacterales > Alteromonadaceae > Colwellia_A. The sequence goes on along the minus strand of NZ_JACGUT010000056.1, from coordinate 4,976 downwards.
GATTTTGATGGCGTGTTCAGCCGGATGATCATGGTCTATAATGGGGGGTAGTGATAATACTGACTCAATCACTTTGATTGAAAGCTTTCTTAGTACCGGTAAACTGTTGCTACAGTCTGTCATGATAGCTATATATGATTGTAATTTTGTTCAAGGTTATTTCTTTACTAACCCAATTACGGGTATAACTTTCTTAGCATATACCCAATAAACATCATATAAGAATTAAAAAACTTCCCGAATGTAAATAATTCGATCGTTACCACGGAACAACCCAAAGGTGGCTATCGCGCTGGGATTTTTATTTAACGTTTTCACTTCTACACCATTCCAGTGCCAATCGTATTGCAGCCATGGATATATGTTATAGATTACTTCTACCTTTCCTTGATTTCCTGCTGCTACAGCAGGTAAAAAAATTTGTCGCGTTACGCCATTAGGTAAATCATCAATATCTACAAATGCCCCCGAAACAGCAGGAATATCAGCAGAAGCAAGGCCAACACCATTCAGCGAGCCAAAATTAACATTAGTCGAATTGTATTGGGTACAAGTATCAGTATCAGCTAAAACAAAGTTAGTGCCATCAAAATACTCTACTGATAAAACTTGCCCTATAGGGGACGTTTCTGGACCAAAGCTATTTTTAAGAGAAGTTCGACCAAAACGAATTTCTTTCCCTTGAGGGTTCAAAACCCATAAGCGACCATTATCACCATCACCATCACTGTCAATAGCGACTACGCCATCAGTGTCACTTACGGCTGCAATTCCTAATTCTATTTTAGCTGGGAAAGGAGTTATCTCTGTATTTTGATCTCGAAGGTAAACAAAGTTATCCTCAGCATTAAATGCGTAAGTAATAACTCCTCCGCTCTCATCAAGAAAAACCCCTTCACTTAAATTGGCAGTAAGCTTAACTTTCGCACCAAGTAAATTATCAGTGTCAGCATCTTCTGTTGGCGTAATATAGGTAACATTACTCGGTAAAAGTTTTATGAAATCTCCTGTGTAATTACTTGTTGTGGTGCAAGTTTCACTAGGACAGATTGATGATTTTGCCGTAATGAATAATTCAGGAGCAAATTGATATTGCAACGATCCTTTACTTGAAATTGATGATGTCGATGTTCTACTCATTTGCCCGCTATAAGCGAACGTCATTGCTGGAAAAAGGCGATTAATATCACAAACCGACGTTAGATCGCCATCCAGACCCGTTGTTAATTCAAAATGATGAGGGATAAAGCGACCAACATAAGGTGCTACTCCTGTAATATCACCTGTCCCTAAATAAGTACCATTCGTTAAATTTGCAGCAAATTTGACAATACCTACTTCGTCATAAGTCATACTTTTATTATTATCAACACCATTACTAAAATCAGTAAAACTGACATTGGTTAAAACACCGTCTATACCTGGGGTTGGCAGATAAAGGCTATCGGTTATGATAGCGTTTTCTGATGTGGCTTCATTACCAAAGTTAACAGTAGTGGTATTATCAGATAAATCAGCACCTGTATCTGGTATTCCATTTCCATCACTGTCATCGGCGGCTTGCCACTGTACGGCTGTTAGACTTGTAGTAAAATCATCACCTGCTTTTTTAAAAACACTATTAACTTGATTAGCACTCTGTGCTTTTGGGTTGTCATCTACATTAATATAAAACCCAAGCGGCCTAACCACAAAAGCGCTAGACGAACCGAGCATATAATTACCCGTTGGGTCGCCATTTTCATCACGAATATTATATCTAGCATGAAGTTGTACTTTGCCCGCATCAGGATAAGTAAAAATAAATTCTGCACTGTTTACAGCTTCGTTACTAAAATTAAGAGCCACACCCGTATACGTTTTGCTCGCCGCATTATTTAAAGTATTAATAGGGATATCAGCGCTTAAGTTATTGATTGTTACTTGGCTACCTGCACACTCGTTAGGGTCAACACAAGTAGCCACTATATCAATGGTGTTACTATCAATAAATGCTGCCTGACAAGCACCGGTTGTAGGGCTTTTCTTTATTGCTTGTACTTTTAATGTACTCGCTTTATAACCAGTATTTGAGGGCTTGGCTGATAATTGCTCTGGAATAGCTGTCCCTTCTGTATCGGAGAAAAATCGAAAGCCAGTATTTTCAAAAACCACATCACAGTTTGCTGAAACACCATTTTTACACTTATAAGTTTGATCTAAGCTTAATGTAGCTGTGCCTGGAGTGGTGAAATCAAAACTGGTATCGGTGCTACCTAAAACGGTCACTGTTTTATGTACCGTACCATTAATTGCTAGTGCTACGTCCGTAGCATCTAAGTTAAGTGTATTACAATCAGCATCTGCGCAGGCTTTTATGATGATACTTTCAGCTTCACAAGTTAAACCACTGCCATCATGTTCAATTTCGTAGTGATCAATAATAGGATCACCACAGTTATTGGTAAAATCCTTGAAAGTACCAACCAACGCTAGACCACCAGCTTGTTCATTTGTGTGATAAGCATCAATGTCACTGTCACTGTCTTCGACAATACTAAACCCAACATTTACAGGTGAAATAGCACACCGTTTTAGCCAACCACCGTCACCACCGTCACGAGTGTTCTGGGTGGCAATAATGAGTGGATTGTCCGTATAACTGCCAGCTAAGTTGAATATATGGCAACTATTTAGACCTTCGATATTATTGCCTGTTTGAAAGGATTCATATCTAATATCATCCGTTAGCTGTCCAATAACACCTTGGGTAATAGCCAAATAACCTATTGTTTCATTGGAAACAATAGTTCCTGTGTTTGTTTCTGCTCGCTCTAAAGCCATAGTAAACTGAGTTTCAGTAACATTTCTAATAGCGGTAACTAAAAAGGGCTCTGAAATAGGGAAAGGGCCGGCTGGATTATTTACGTTGGGTTCATTATTCATTGTTTGAATGGATGCAATGATAGAGGGTGGTTGTGAAAACCCTAAATCGGTAATATCAACAGTATCCCAAGAACTACCGCTAAAATATCTCCCTTGAAAACGTGTAGTATCCAAGGTGCTTACCCGTATTTTAGCCCCTCCATCTAGATCATAATCGCCTTCTACAATAGCCAAAAAATCTACTGTCTGAGCTATGTTACCTGCGGGTGCGCTAGGGTTGGATTTTTCTGGTGATTCCACCTGCGCAATATTAAAACCACTTACGGTAACATTGCTGATCCTAAGTGTGAGGCGATCACTATTACTCGCAGTAGTAGGTAAACTAAAAACCACTGGAGCAACTGAAAAAGGTCTATCAAAACAAACATGAGTAAATGAAGGGTTATCTGCTGTGTTATTTAAGGTAATACGCCCTGCGACCACTTCAATTTCGCCACAAGCTACTGGGTCGCGCGTTGAACCATCGCCATTGTCACCGGCTTTTTGCTTGGCATATATATACGCTATTCTATCTGAGTTAAGTACCGCATCATAAATTTGAAACTCATCAAGTTTTCCTTCAAAACCTTGAGCCACAGAAAAGTCACCACCAAATTCATCTTGTTCTTGGCCAATAACAATTGCATTACTATTAGTGACAGATAAAACACCGCTATTGACACCACCATCACAATCTTGTTCATTACCATCAACAAATAAGCAAACATCTTTACCACTTCGGGTAAGAGCAATATGATGCCATGAGCCATCAGTGAGTTCGATACGACTTGTTAATGTTTCACTGTTATCTCTAATTTTAATATAAACTTTATTATCATCTTCTAGAGCTATCTCTAACACATCATCATCTTCGTCAATGCCTAAAGCATGAAAAACTTCCTGCTGCTCTTTATCTACAGAAGTATTAACCCAGAAACTCACCGAGAAGTCATCTAAGCCATTCACAGAACCACTAGGCACCATAACCCAGTCATTAATGCCATCAGCAGTTAAGTCGAGTGACCGATTAATAACAGCATCATCAACAGGATCGGCGACACCAAAGGTTTTACCAGAATAATTTCCCGTTTGATCAAAAACCTCATCATCAGCCCCTGTGTAGCGACAATCATCAAAACGGTAATCTACGATTAAACTCGCTGCTTTAACAATTGTTCCAGTAGCAGTTGCATCAGCGATAGAGCCTGCACTTGCATTACTTAATGTAAGAGTAAAGTCACCACTCCCTGAAGGCGAAGTAATAATATTTACTGTACTAGATATATCGCTCTCGAATATCGTTACCGTGCCATTAGCGCTCGTATAATCAGTTCCTGAAGTAGCAGCCCCATTTGAGGTGGCATAATCCAAGGTAATGTCTTCGGAGTAACTACTCGTCAGCTCAATAGTAAAAGTGGCAATATCGCCAGCATCAATACTTATATCATCAACAGAAATATCAGGCTCATTTCCAATCACCGTAATACCATCTGTAATTGAAAAAACATCACTTTCTTTGTTGGTGTCACAACCATCCTGTCTATAGGCATAAAAAGAAATAGTATAACTACCTGCTGTTGAAGGCGCAGTAATATCAAAACCACGATCGTAAGTGCCACCACTGTTTATATTAGCGTCATTATTGCAAGTAGTAGTACCATTTAATATATAAGAAGTGGATTGCCAACGTTTATTACTACCGTTCCCATTGGTAGTGACGTTAAGTAGCACTGATATTGTTTCGCCCGCTGCAACTATTGTCGTTGGAGTACCATTAAGTAGTACACTATTAATAACTCTCTCAGCTTGACTCGGCAGTGAAAAAAAAAGTAAAAAAATAGCTAATATTAATACGTTTTTCACAGTGTGATCCTTTCCTATACTATCTGACTAGAACAAGCATTTAAAAATGCATCTACATACTGACATAATCTTAGATTCTATTTTGCTCCATCAACAAGTTGCCATTTTTACAACAACTAAGTTTGGTCGCTTCATGAAAGCTTTCATCATCGAGACTCTGTCTTGGCAAAAAATAAAAATAAAAATAAAAATAAAAATAAAAATAAATA
>NZ_JACGUT010000055.1 GCF_014076845.1 Colwellia sp. MB3u-41 | reverse complement strand
TATTTTTATTTTTAATTTTATATGTATTTATTCCATTTTACTTGATTCATCTACCTTTAAAATCATGTTCTAAACTAATTTATGAAAATATAGAATAACTATATTAATGTAAGATTTTCAACGGACTTAGAGTTACTAAACGCCACAAGGGTGTTTCATTAATACAATAGCTAAATATTAAGTACCTGAAAAACGCTCCAATAATTGATAAAGTAGCAAAAAAAACCAATTCGGTATACATACGAATTTCAATCGGAATAAGATCAACACGTAAAGTCCAACTTGTAATCACATTGAATGAATGGATACATTAAAAAGATCGATTCTGTATGATATTTTGCGAGTGGACTAGTTATAGGTCTATTTTATGGGTCGGAGATAGATTGTGGAAAACAATTAAAGTGCTTACAGGTAGTAATTATTTAATCTAGCGTTTATCTTGTTTGATAAGTTCACGCTGTCTCGCATTAAGTCTCGACGATATTCCACTAACTGAGTGTATCGTATGTGACTCATACTCAATGATCGTGGTTTGTCTTTATGTAGAGTGAATATTTTGCATCAGAGGGAGCATATTTAGCGTTACTTAGTATAAAGACTTGATGGTAATTAGACACGGTTGAAGGGGTAATCGTAAATAAATAGAGGTGATTACATTTGGCTATGGCATAAATAAGCGGACCTTTTTTAAGTTCACAGCCACTCTAATTTGTTGGTTCGGGTAACGCAGATTAAGGCTCATTGCATAGTCATGTAATGCTTTAGGCTTATTTTTAATAATACAATAGTGGTATTTTTCTGTGTAGTTAGGCTGTTCACAGATATTATGCTTAATACCTATCTAAGTTCATGTTCTATTTAATACAAATTTTGAACCTTATGCTGAAAAAGATAGATACAGGTATTTCAAGTAGTGTTGCTTATAGTTGAATTAGAATATGGCAATTAAATACTATAATTATAAGCCTCGCAGAAGCAGACTACTGTCAAAATGAAAGGTTTAGGCACCTTCCATCGGAAAGAGAATGGAATAAAGTATTAAGGTCTAAAACCCAACAATTATGTGGGAATGGGATCGTTTATGATTCTTGTGAAAGTTGACGTAATTACATGATTTGTGAATTAGATGCTAAACCACGGTATATATAGGTGAGTATTGAAATTTTCATATAACAAGTAAATAAATAAGGACTTAAAATAGTTTGCTGCTTTTCGTACCTTAAACTTTTAGCAAAAATTTCAAGCCTGTTATGTAGGGGGTATCCATAAAAAATCTAATCCGAAGTAGTGTTTGACGCTAACAATCTAATGTCTCTTTTGTGGTCAGCCTGTGTAAAAAATCATTACTCCTTTATAAACTTAACAATATCTTATAACTCTACGTTTTTTATTTGTTTGATAGGTGCGAGTTTATTATATAAAAGATAAGGCTAGAGCCTATATCCTGGAATTTATAGCGTTTAATAAGTCTTGATTATCCATTACATATAACATTCGTTTGGATGTTATATGTAAGCATATGGAGGTTCATTTCGATACTGATATTTTAAATCGACGGGGGAGTAATGCGTTATACCCATCCAGCGCTTAATCGTAACGAACGTTTGTTAAACGGTATGAGTCGTTCTTTCTTACGTCAATCACGTATGGAAGGTAATCGTGAAAACAGAACTCCCGATCCACCCTTCATTAAAATAGGTCGTGCCGTTTGTTATCTAAAAGATGATTTAGATAATTGGCTTGATAGTTTCTTTCGTATGCAGCACTTAGGACAAAAGTCCGTTGGTGGTGAGCATGCGTAAATCCCCTAAAACACCAAAAGTCACAAAGTTGATTTAGTCTTAATCGAATTAATTTCAAACCGACCACTTAAGCCGTTAAAGAAAAAGATAACGTTAACGGAAATACGGCTTTTTCTATTAGGGGAGAAAATTCCGTTAACGTAACAGAAAATGAAAATATCGTTAATGAAGTTCAGGACTCAACTCATGAAATTGACTACTTAACGATATCAGGGTTTGAATCATCTTCATTATCAAGTACAGCACTGAGTGCTCACTTACTCGTTGACGAATTTGATGTTGAGGACAAGCTTAATAAAACGTTTATTGGTAAACAGTTACTGAGCATTCCTTTTAATTGTCGAGTAGTCGCAAAAAACACCTATAACTGTTTACTTAAATTACCGGTAAAGGCAGCCTTTCAAGCCAATACGTATTTAAGATAATTATGTGAGTTTTGTCAATCTATGCCTGTTGATGTTACTTGGTCTGATTCACAGATTGAACTGGTTGGTAAAAACCAAGCAAGTCAATGTCTTCAAATGGTTACTAACATGCATAATTTAGGTGATTCAAAAAAAGCGATGGTTTTTGCCTTAGAAGCTTTATTGGTTGATTTCTCTATTCAGGCGAGAAAGGAAAAATATATTGATGTTAACATTGCCCTTTATGCTTGTGGTAAGTGGCGTCGAAAAAAAGCCAAATATACGTAATAGACGCTAACTTTAAAAAGGGGCATGAAAACAAACGGCGTAATCAATTATTAATGGCTGAGTTAGAACTAGTTAATGAATAAGGGGGGATGTTGTTGATTTAACCGAAATGGCAAACAGCTACAATGCAACCCCTGTAAAACCTCGTAATGAACTGATCGCTAGACTACATGTCTTTGAAGTCTACGCAGGCAAACATGATTATGTTGCAGACTTTTTAACAACCACTTGTCCATCACGCATGCACCCCGTTCATAATAGCAGTAGAGCCATAACCTGAAACTTGAACGCCCGAGTGTAAATAAAATAAATGTCATTTTTTCATAAAGTAAAATACAAGATGCCTCATATTTTCCATCTTAACATTTATTTTATATTCTTAAGGAATTGAAAGCCTGCTATTTTCGTCTATTACTTAACCGTCTTTACGTAATTGAGAATTAAATAAAGTGCCATCCATTGTTGTGCAAACCAGTTTTAAATATTACTTTTTCTATGATGATGAACGACTTTATTCAAACAGACTTATCTGAGGCGGTGCTCGGGCTGAACGTTTGGTAATCGCGCTAAGAAAATATTAATTTTTTAACTCATGATGTCAACTACACGCACAGAGTGATCGTCAATAATTCAAAGTTGACTATTAGCAATAGTAGCAATAGTAGCAATAGTGGCAAAGCTGAGTGTTTATGGTGATAAATTCACGATTAAATTAGTTTTTTTAGCATTAGTGAGGCTTAGATAATTAATTTACCAACCATTTTGATGCTCTACTGCCAAGGTCTTATTGGTGCACTTTGCGGAAATTTGCATAGAAAAAATTTTCATATATTTTCTAATGAGTCGATTTTGCTACTCAATTAATAACTGAATGATAAATTTTATGGCTTTATATTGCTTAGAGTATTTACATAACGTGCTATTTTGAGCTCAAATAGCTCATAGTTCGTTATGTTTTTTCATAAATAAAGCTGAATATAGAGAAGCTTGCTAATAACTTACTGCATCTATTATATAAATGTGTCCTTGAATTAATAAGCTCGATATGTCGACGGTTTAAATAGGAATATATACTAATAAGGTGGTAGGTTACGAAGGAAAGAATATGAAACCCCCTTACCGGTATTGTTGGTATATGGGGCGCACTACTTATAATTTTCACTAAGTAACTTCATAGTGCGAGGCAAGTATAAGGCGTTTAAGTATGCCAAAAATAATCGGCTAGAGCCTGTAACAAAATCTGTTACAGGGTTGTATAAATAGTGAAAATAAACTGGTTCGTTAATTAATACTAATATTACGTGTTAATTACTGACTTTAAAGCGACCGACTAAATTTGTTAAATCTTTGGATAAAACAAGCAAGTCATTCGACCCATCGGCTAATGTATCAGCAGTATTAACAATACCTTTTGCCGATTGATTAATGCCACTAATATCGTCATTGATCAAGTCAGATGAGCTACGCTGTTGATCTGCGGCTTGAGTAATACGTGAGATATTTTCCTTCATTTGTCCAACCAAAGAACTAATTTCGTTAAATGATTGATTCGCTTGTTCAATTTTTTCGATAGTCTGTTTCGATAGTTCGACATTCACACCCATTTGTTGAGAAACAACACGTGTTTTATCCAGCAAGTTCATCAATACAACATCAATTTCTTCAGTAGCGCCTCGCGAGCGTTGCGCTAATGTTCTCACTTCATCTGCGACCACAGCAAAACCTCTCCCTTGTTCACCCGCTCTTGCCGCTTCAATAGCCGCATTAAGTGCTAACAGATTAGTTTGTTCAGCAATACTCCTGATAACATCTAATATTTTAGTAATATTCTCACTTTCCAGTTCAAGTGACTTCATCGATTGAGATGATTCACTTAGCGATTGATTTAACGAACTCACTTCACTTACCGTAATAGAAATTAACGAAATTCCCTTTTTTGAGTACTCTTCAGTTTTCATAATAGTCGTTGAACTTTCTTGACAGTCGTTTGATGTTTGATGTGCGATATCTGTCATTGTTGTGATAAGACTATTCACATTATCTATTGATTTTTCTTGTTTATGGCTTACTGCTTTTACATCAGCGATTTGTATACCTGATTCATTAGCCACCACATTTAATGTTGAAGCACAGGTTTTAATATCAACAACAAGCTGATGAATAGAGTCTAAGAATTGATTAAACCATTGAGCCAGTTCACTGACTTCATCTTGACCAATAATCTCTAGTCGCTTAGTTAAATTTCCATCACCTTGTGCAATATCACGCAAACCTTCAGCCACACGGTTAATGGGTTGAACAATACGGTTGGCTAACCAAAATCCCATGGCTATAAATAATGTAACCATAATAAAGGCTATTACGGTAATGGTCTGACTCATACTATATGCAGGCGCTAAAATTTCATCGCTATGGATAACGCCAACAAAACGCCACTTTAATTCTTTTGAATAATAGCTGGCAACATCAACATCTTCACCTAAATGTTCTGTAGAAAAATGATGTTGATTTGGACTTTTTTGTAATATAGAAAATAATGATGATGAAAGATCTTTAATATTTTTGAAATTGTTTTCTGGTGTTTTGGCATCAGCTAGCACGGTTCCTGACTCATCAATAAGAATGAGATAGCCGCTTTTACCTAGTTTTGTATTACTCAATATATCCGTTAATGTTGAAAGGGTAACATCTAGACCTTGTACGCCTATAATATCGCCTTGCTCATTTTTAACCACTAACGCAGAAGTGACTACAGGTTTTCCTATGACATCTTGATATGCTTCAGTAATAATTGGCGCATTGGGAGAAGCTAGTGCCTGTTTATACCAAGGACGTTGTCTTGGATCGTAACCTCCAAGCTCTTCTAAGGGATATTGAACAAAGCCACCTTCTTTGGTACCTATGTATACATAAAGTAAATCAGGGTGTGATGAACCAAAATCTTCATACAGCTTATATAAATCTAATTCTTCGACAGAGTCATTTTTTGGCGCCATCATATGATCAGAGCTAAGATAAGTATGAGTGTCATCAGGAAGTTGAGTCGTTAATTTATTTTGAGCTAAAAATTTTACGTTAGCTTTGATTTGTTGAAAGAAAAGTTGAAAGCCGTTATCTACTTGTCTTAACTCATCCTGAGTGCGTTCAACAAAGCTTGTTGAAGATTTAGAAATCGTCATTGATATGCTGACAATCGCAATCGCAATAATAGGCAAAATAACCGTGGCGGCAAAGCTCAACGTTAGTTTAGAGCGAATATTCATAAAAAGTCATTAAATAATCGTAAATGTAGTCATAATATAACTGAGAATGACGCTGAGACCAAGCCAAAATAAGTCAGAGTGAAAGTACTGGCTAAACTCAAAAACCGTGGCCAACCTTACTTGACCACTTCAGTTTTCAAGTCGGACTCATAACTGTTAACTGGGTTCACTTCGTTTCACCTTTTAGCCAACAAGTATTCGCCGTTTAAACGGCGTTAGCGACGAATAAACTCATACGAATTAAATTTAACCCATTAATACTAATGTCTACAATGTGACTTAAGTCTATTTATTCTTCAATGTTGGCCAAACAAAGGGAGCGGGCTTGGTGGAAGTTATTCCTGCTACTACTGTATTTTGGGCGAGTATCCCCCTAATTAATTTCCCAGTTTCTTTATGTTTACTGCAAAATGTTTTTAGGTATAAAATTTCAACTCTACTGCGTGCCCAAGGGGTTGTACGCAGAAATTTCAAACTTGATTTAAGACGCGGTTTATTGGTAAAACAACGAATATTAAGTAACTCACCCATCTTATCCCAACCAATTTTCTTCTCCAGTTCGGTTAGAATCTGTTCAAGTTTCACGCCGTGTAGTGGGTCATTACTTTTATTCATAGTCTACCTAAAATCAAAAATAGCATTGTAAAAAGTTTCCTAAATATTGACAGAATTATGCGTTTAACTCAGGTAACCGTGCGCCAAGAAAATTATGGAAAAGCTAATGGCCCAAATGAAATTGAAGTGACGTTAGGCTTTATAAGTTACTAATTTCCGCTAAGCGCACTTACTTGTCTTTATTTTCTGATAATTTGTGACGTTTGTTATAATTTCCTTATCATTTTTGACGTAAAAGCTTCAGTTAATTTATTCCTATTTAGCTGTAAGCCCTCATACTAGCGTTCTGGAATTATCATTATGTGATGTAATAAAGATAATAAAAGTCCACTAGCTGTCTTGCTGAGCAATAAACGCTAAAGAGTGTTGATTAAAAAGTTCAGGGTTCTCCACATTGCAGACATGACCACATTGTTGAATCGTATGTAATAAGCTATTTTTATGTTGCTTTACCATTTCTATTACCGGTCCCAGAAACATATGATCTTCCTTGCCCATAATATAAAGAATAGGTATATCTATCTCTTTTTCTTTGAAGTATCGCATTAAAGGATTTACATCCATTGCTAGCTTAAACCAACGAATAAATTCCTTTTGGCACAGGCGCTTAGCTTCGCGTACAAATAAATGTCGAGATTCTTTATGACGTTTTTTTGGCATCATAATAAAAGCAAATAAACGATACAGCCACATGTATGGCAGGCAATGTTTAAAAGTATTACCCAAATAAACCAAGATATTACTACGCGCATTAAAACGAGTAATAGCACCACCTAAAACCATACTTGATACGTACTCAGGTGCAAGTTCGGCTATATTTCGAATGATAATAGTACCCAGTGAAATGCCAACAAAATGAGCACACGTAATATTATTGTGATCTAAGACATCGATAATATCTTCAGAAACTTTATTAAAAGAATAATTACTGTCAACAAAGGTTTGTACCAAGTGACTGGACTTCCCGTGACCACGAAGATCAAGTAAAAGCACATTATACTCTTTTTGATAATCCCTGATCTGACGAAACCAGATTGCCGAACTACCACCAGCACCATGGACAAAAACAACCCATACTTTGCTGGTTTTATGTGGATAAATAGTATGAAAAAGAATTGATTTGCTCATTGCCGCAAGCGCCCTATTACACTGAGTTGTACAAGCTTAAGATATTCAGTATAACTAATTTAAAAGAAAATCTCCTTATAAGTTCTCTAACACCACTCTTTTACAAGGTTAATAGAAAATTTTGATTATTATCAATGCGATTTCATATCAATATTGACCTTTATTTAACCTTGTATATTATTTAACCTTAACATTAATAACCTTTTGCTAACTTACCTATAATGACTTGCTAAGCCCCTTAAGGAAAAGATAGAATTGGCCGTTGATTATTTCGCTGTAACGTCATCATAAAATCAACACTTAACACCCTTCTTTTAAATTTACTACTGGTTAACAGATGATTACAGACGTAAACAAAAATGATAGTTTTTTCAATGATTTGTCTCCCGACCACACCAGTCCCTATGTTCGGTTTCCTAATGGTAGTGATTGTACCGTGACGGCTATTAATAAACGCTGGCAGCACTTGACTAAAGTTGATACTAAAATTACCGCGCATGTTTCAAGTTTATATGCAGGTGAAGACTTAAGTGAGTATGCGTCGAATATTGAAAACTGTATTGGCACAGTGAAAGTCCCCGTTGGTATTGCTGGACCTATTCGAGTTCGCGGAACTTATGCTCAGGGTGATTTTCTATTACCGATGGCAACCACTGAAGCGGCGCTAGTCGCTAGTTATCATAGGGGCTCAGTACTTATTTCTAAAGCCGGTGGCTGCTCCACCATCTTAATTTCCGAGGGGGTCACTCGTTCTCCTGGCTTTGCATTTAATACTATCGCTAACTTAGCGACTTTTTCTCATTGGGTTTTACTCAATAAAAATAAACTAAGTGAAACGGCTAAACAGACCAGTAATTATTGCCAACTAATTGATATTCGCATTGCCACAGAAGGGAATCACCTCTATTTACTCTGTGACTACACCACTGGTGATGCAGCAGGTCAAAATATGGTGACTATAGCTACACAAGCCATTTGTGAATATATTATCGCGAATAGCCCTGTACAACCTGAGTACTGGTTTATCGAAGCAAACTGCTCTGGTGATAAAAAATCATCTGCGCAATCTTATACCAGTGTTAGGGGCAAAAAAGTTTCTGTGGAAGTAAAAATACCAGAGAAGTTGGTGAAACGTTTTTTACATACAACACCGCAACGTATGGTTGATTGCTGGCGTATGTCAGCTTTAGGCGGTGTTATGAGTGGCACAATGGGCGTACAAGGGCATTACGCTAATAGTCTTGCTGCTATGTTTATTGCCTGTGGGCAAGATGCGGCTTGCGTTGCAGAAGCCGCTGTAGGTATCACTCGCTTTGAAATACGTAACGATGGCGCTTTATATTGTGCTGCAACGTTACCCAACTTAATTGTTGGTACCGTTGGTGGAGGAACTAAGCTCCCTAGCCAAAAATCTTGTTTAGATATGATGAATTTACCAAAAGAAAATCAGGCAAGGGCATTTTCAGAAATTTGTGCCGCTGCCGCGCTGGCAGGAGAAATATCAATTATTGGCTCATTGGCTGCTGGCGATTTCACATCGGCACATAAAAGCTTAGCCAGAGATAGGTAACGTTTATCACCTAACGATTAATAATGCTTTTTGCCAATTCATGCGGCCAATTAAAAGCCGTTAATCTTTTAGATTAATGGCTTTTTTGTGTTTATTTTGATCTGTTTTTAAAACGATTAAAAATGGAGCGAAAATATAGGGTCAACTGAGTTTGTATAATAAGCCATATAAATTGAGTAGTCGTTTTACATGGCTTAATCAAACCGCTATTTAGTCGTCGGATTTTTCACATATTTATCTAACCATTGATGTTGTTCCCATAACATATGTAACAATGACTCTCTGGCTCTATAACCATGCTGTTCGTGGGGTAACATGACTAAACGAGCATTGCCACCAAGGCCTTTAAGAGCGGCAAACATTCGTTCAGATTGCATCGGGAATGTGCCTGAATTTGGATCTTCTTTACCATGGATCATCAACATAGGTTCATTTATTTTTTCTGCATGAAAAAAGGGTGACATAGAAGCATAAGTTGATTGACCTTCCCAGAAGCTACGTTCTTCACCTTGAAAACCAAAGGGGGTTAAGGTACGGTTATAAGCACCACTTCGAGCAATACCCGCTTTAAATAAGTCACTATGAGCCAGTAAATTAGCGACCATAAATGCGCCATAAGAATGACCTGCGATAGCGATACGATCCTTATCAGTAACTCCTTTTGCAACCAAAACATCAACAGCCGCTTGAGCACTTGAAACTAGCTGTTCACGGAATGTGTCATTAGGTAAAGTGCCGTCAAAGCCAACAATTGGCATTTTAGCACCAGAGAACACGGCAAAACCTTGCGCTAAATGTGGCATAGGCCCCCAATAGCTAACACGCACGAATTCATAAGGCGAATCAGATACTTGTCCTGCAACTTTTTTATCTTTGTATTCTCTTGGATAAGCCCAAATTAAGGTAGGTAATGGCCCTTGGCTTTTATCATAATCCGCGGGTAAATAAAGTGTGCCACTCAACTCAACGCCATCTTTACGTTTATATTTCAGCTTTTCTTTACTCACTCCGACAAAAGCAGGTGTTGGGTGTGGAAAATCAGTAAATTGAATTAAGGTATTTTTACTTAAGTCACGGAAAAAAAAGTTTGGCTGTTCAGTAGTCGATTCTCGCAGCGTCATTACTTTAGTGGCTTGTTCATTAAGTACTAAAACAATACGCTCATAATAAGGTGCTGTAGATTTCCACACGTTTATTTTCTTTTTAGCACTAAAATCATATTGATTTAAAAAAGGAATATTGCCTTCTGCAGAGGCACCTGTGCCGGTCAAATAAACGCTATTATTGTTATCTAACGTTTTAATAACATTTATGCCAAATTGGTTTCTTTCTTTGATGAAACGACCGGGATCATTATAACGGTCGTTATAAGAACGCTCTTGAAAGAGTATTTTTTTTACATTAGTTTGACTCGGATTAAATTTCCACTGTCTTATTTGACGATCACTAAAGCGCCAATCACTTATCATAGCAAAGTTTTTATTACCCCAGGTTATATCATCAAAACGACGTTCTATTTTTTGGAATAGTTTAGGATCATTTTTAAAAGGAGCTGTCCAGGTGTATACATAGTCATGATGCTCAATGTCTGTTTTCATGCTACCGCCATCTTGGGCTTCTGCCCAAACTAAAGTCGCAGCTACATCACTTCGCCAATTGATATTACGGCGACCTTCTCGAACAGAGTCAAATCCTTTGGGTATATTTTCTCCTGAAGCCAAATCGGCAACTTGAGTCACTAATTTACCTTCAACCGACCAAACTTGTGTTTCCTCTGGAAATCGTCTTGCTGGTACAAGATAAGAAAAAGGCTTTTTAACTTGCGAGACTAATAAATACTGACCATCAGGTGAAAGGGTGAAATCTTTAACCATGGCTGTTTTTCCAAGCTTATTTATTCTACCCGCCAAGCTAATTTCAGCTAATTGAGAACGCGTTAAAAACTCAAAAAGAGCTTCATCATAAGGCGTTTTTAATAAGTTTGAGTATGTTCTTACCGCTGCTTTTATTCCTGAAGTTGTTTGGATCACTGGCTGAATCTTTGCTTTAGACGCTTGAGGTTTATCGCTTGCTTTAGCAATCGTTAATCGGGTATAGAACCCTGTAGAATCGCGTTTCCAACGATATTGAGTCCCACCAAGTGAAGCATTAATTGCGTGCTTACTCACTTGCTTAGTTTTTTTAGTTTTGAGGTTATATTTCCACAAGGTTAATCCTTGTTTGTTTTCTACGATAAAGGCTAAATATTGAGAGTTAGGTGAAAAGTTCACACTCATAATTTTACCTGCAGGCAACTCCTTAATCGCAACTTGTTCATCGCCATCTACTTTTTTAAGGGTAATACTTGTATAGCCACTTGACCGACTTGGGGCAAAAATACTGGCATTAATTCTTAATCCTGCAAGTTTTTCTTCGGGCTGAGCAAGTTCTTCAATCGATTTAGCTCCAGGACGAGCTAATATAGCCACCCATTGTTTATCTGCCGAAATACGCACACTTGGTTGCCTTGGCGCGTCAACTAAATCTGCAAGTTGTTTGGGTGGTATTTTAAAGTCGTTGTCTGCAATAGCATTTTGGCTAAAAGCTACAGTGAGTAAAATAAGTAGTAAACGTTTCAATGAGATATCCCTTTTCTTAGTTTAAAATTATAATTGTTAATATCATACCCTATTTCGCTTTTTGGGGAAAAGCGAGGGGAAATATTGTCCAAGTTATTTATATTCAAGCATCAGGACATTATCAAAAAACGCTTAAAGCATCGTGGTAGCCTTTACTCAGTTGAGTTATCTACCGGTGAAATAATTCCATTAGAAAGATTCAATATGTCATTATTAACACGAGATTTGATAACTAAAGTTTAATTGTTTACGTTTATACGGGTTAAGTCTATTTAGCAGGTGGTGGTATTTTGCGAAATAACCAAATAAGGTTTAGAATAATTTCCCTTCAAAAAATACATATGCATGTTAATGGCACAGCGTTTATTAAGACATTAAACGTGTAAGAGTTCGTTAAACAATTAGTCATAGTTAATGCTGGGAATAATGATGAAAAAGAAAACGGTAAAAGATTTACTTAAAACGCATGAAAAACTTGTACACAGTGAAAATGTTACGGTAATTTCTCATGTACAAAGAGAACAAGATGAGTGGTTTGTTAATACAGTGATGATAAAGGGCTGTAATGCACCATTTAAATATAAGCGCAAAAAAGTTTATAAATCTCTCGCTAAGCAACAAGTAAATATGACCTATTACGCGGGTATTGAAACGATTGCTGGTTTTGACATAGAGATCATGAATATTGTTAGAATAAAAGTCGCATAGTTTTAAGCCTTTTCAATATAATTATCCATATGACTTTATTCTTAAATAACAAAATAATATATCAGCATATAACTATTAGTTATTTTCGATATAAAAATAAGTTATTTGCACTTAATTTAGCCTAATTAGTATTCATCTCTTGACGAAAGCGCCGCCATCTTACATAAATAAGCTATCAATAATAAAGTTATTGATCGATACAGACATTTATTAATAAAAACTAAAAAATAATAAATGTAATTTTGGGGACAGCGAGAGGATTTTATTATGATATTAAATCATATATGGGGATTGTACACTGACCCTAAGAAAGAATGGCACACAATTGAAAAACGTCATGAAAGCTTAATGTATAGCATGGTTCATATTCTTACCATTGCGTTAATACCGGCCATTTGTAGTTATTTCGCAGCCGCTCATATTGGGTGGACAATAGGCGTAGGTGACCCAATAAAGCTCACTCAATCGAGTGCAATGTCAATGTCAGTAGCAATGTATTTAGGCTTAGTTTTTGGCGTTATTGGTTTAGCTTTTTTAATTCAGTGGATGGCAAAAACATTTGACGCTAAACCTGATTTTACGCAATCTTTAGAGTTAGCTGCTTATACCGCAACACCATTATTAATGGTTGGTGTAACCGCATTATTTCCTGTTTTATGGTTTGTTGCTTTAGCAGGGCTAGGCGCACTTTGTTACTCTGTTTATTTACTTTATTCAGGCGTTCCCATCATGATGAATATTCCTGAAGAGAAAGGGTTTATTTATTCAAGTTCCGTGGTTACCTGTGGTCTAGTACTACTTGTTTCTTTAATGGCATTTAGCGCCATTATGTTAGGTATGGGTTTTGGCTCCGAATATGTATCGTAACGTTTTAGCGTTATCAGAACGACATTGTTAATCACTAATAGTATGCGGCATAAGTTCTTTTTATAATAAAAAGCCCGTTTGGCGTGAAGCTAAACGGGCTTTTTTTTAATACGATAAATCACTAGCTACTGTTATTAACTCGCTATTCGGCACCTTCGTTGTGCATATCAATAATTGAATCAGCATTTTTATCTGAATCTTCTTTATTATCATTGTTTCTCAAAGCGTCTAATCGTTCTAAATAGCCTTGGTTAATGTCTTTAGTAATATACTGACCATCGAACACTGATGTTTCGAACTGTTTAATTTCAGGGTTTACACTGCCTACAGCACTCACCAAATCTTCCAATGTTTGATAGATAAGTTTATCTGCACCAATTAACTGGCAAATATCGTCGACTTCACGTCCGTGAGCAATCAATTCATTGGCACTTGGCATATCAATACCATAGACATTAGGAAAACGAATTTCCGGGGCTGCTGAAGCGAAATAAACATTCTTAGCACCGGCAGAGCGAGCCATTTCAATGATTTGTCCAGAAGTGGTGCCACGTACAATAGAGTCATCAACCAACAAAACGTTCTTGCCAGCAAATTCAGTTGTTATAGCATTAAGTTTACGACGTACTGATTTTTTACGCTGCTCTTGACCAGGCATAATAAAAGTACGCCCAATATACCTATTTTTCACAAAACCTTGGCGATACGGAATACCAAGATGACGAGCAATTTCTAGCGCAGTATCACATGATGTTTCAGGGATGGGGATAACAACATCAATATCTATGTCTTCCCATTCTTTAGCTATTTTATCACCCAATTTTTTGCCCATTTCAACACGAGAACCATATACAGAAATTTTATCAATAGCTGAGTCAGGACGAGCAAAATAAACGTATTCAAAAATACAAGGGTTGTAAGCTGGGTTTTCTGCACATTGTTGACTGTGTATTTGTCCATCTTCAGTGAAATAAATTGCTTCACCAGGGGCAACATCTCGCACAAATTCAAAGTCGTTGGCATCAAGTGCTACCGACTCAGAAGCCACCATATATTCAGTGCCTGTAGCAGTTACACGCTTACCAAATACTAAAGGACGAATTCCATTTGGGTCACGAAATACAACCATGCCATGACCTATAATTAAGGCAACCGTTGCATAAGCGCCACGAATTCGCTTGTGCACATTACTGATCGCTTTAAAAATATCATCAGGTGTTAATTTTAAATTTTCAGTCAGTTGTAATTCATGACCAAGAATATTCAGTAATAACTCAGAATCAGACGTCGTATTAACATGACGACGTGCAACATTAAACAACCACTCTTTTAATTCTATCGCATTGGTTAAATTACCATTATGTGCGAGAGAAATCCCAAAAGGGGCATTGGCATAAAAAGGTTGAGCTTCTGAAGAACTTGAGGTGCCTGCGGTTGGGTATCTAATATGACCAATACCCATGTTACCTTGTAATCGCAACATATGACGTGTGTGAAATACGTCTTTTACCAAACCATTACCTTTGCGTAGTCTGAAGGTATTGTTATGAATAGTCACAATACCAGCAGCGTCTTGACCACGATGTTGCAGTACAGTTAATCCGTCATATAATGCCTGACCAACCGATGTTTTCCCAACAATGCCAACAATACCACACATGAGCTTACTCTCCACAGAACTAAGTTTAAAAGCGTTTTAAAGAAAATAAACGCTAAGTAAATAAAAATTATACTAATTAGTATCAGCCCCGTATTAATGGCACTGGAATAAAATTATTTCAAAAAGCTTGATGAATTTTTTAGGTATTCAAAAAACCATTCTACAATGAGTGTAAACTCGGGGATCAGTTGAGAACTTGTCCACCACGTGGTTGATGATGCAGGTGTAAAGGCATCCATAAAGAATAGCACAGCACTAATAATTAATACGCCACGTAATGCACCAAAAACAAGACCTAGTATACGATCGGTACCAGATAAACCCGTTTTACTGACGAGTTGACCAATTAAATAATTAACAAGTGCACCGAGAATTAACGTAGTGATAAAGAGAATAGCAATCGCAGCAGCATTACGAAGCGTTTGATCGGAAATATTAGTCAATAAACTGGAGAGGTTTACATAAAAATTACTGGCAATAAAAAAGGCACTGATCCAGATAACTAGCGAAACTGCTTCTTTAACAAAGCCGCGCACTAAGCTAATTAATGTTGAAATGCCTACAACTGCCAAGATGGCATAGTCTATCCAAACCATAAATTAAACGCTACCAATGAATACTTACCAGTATAATCAGGCGCGCATTCTAACAGGAATACGCCTTATTGTGCCAATCTTTTATTTTTACAGTGAATTATTTTGTTGGGTAGAAGCGAGCAACTTTACCTTGAACTCCAGTGAGTTTTTCCAATGGAGTAATTTTTTCCATTAGTGAGCTTTTAATAAGTTCGGGGCCAATAAAGACTTTGATTAATGCACCATTTTTTGTATTTATCGGTTTAGTAAAAGCGGTGTAACCGTTGTCTTTAAGCTTGAGCAATAACTTAGCAACATTTTTTTTATGTCGAAAACTCCCTAATTGCACCACCCATGCTTGTTTTAATACTGACTTTTCCGGCAAGGTTTTTTCTGGTATTTTCTCGGTTAGTTCTTTTTCTGCACTCACCGTTGAATTATTTAAACGCTGAGCATCACTGTCTTTACCCTCAGTTTGAACCGCATATTTTATCGGTTGTTCCGCAGTCGGTAATTCATCATCTAGCGCAAGTTCATCACTCAATGCTTCATCTTTTATTTTTACAATTTTATCTTGAGGAAAAATCCGCGTATTCTTGTCAAATTCAACATGAGGTGGAGGTGGAATTTTTTCAAACTCATCTTGATAAGTCTTTTTATTGCCGTCAAGTAAATCTGGCAAAATAATAATAGCAATTGCAGCCACGATAATAGTGCCAACTAAGCGATTTTGAAAAGGTGTAGACAAATGAAACTCCCCGGCTGAAGTTAATAAAACTACAGCAGTAAACGTCTGACTTCAGCAACGGTATAAAATGATCCAAACACTAAAATAAGATCTGTTGCTGTTGAATTTTTGTTAGCCATTCTAAATGCCTGAGTAATATTGTCAAAACAATTAGCTGAATCTTCATTTAATGACAGTTTTTCGGCTAACTCTTTTGCGCTAGCGCCACGAGGCATTGATAATCCACCTAAATACCAATGATCAACAAGGGCTGATAATGGTCGAAAGGTATTGGCAATATCTTTGTCTTTTAGCATACCAGTAACGGCATAGAGTTTGTTGTACTGTTGTGATTTCAAGTATTCAACTAAATAACGCGCTGCTTGTGGGTTATGGCCAACATCCAGCAAAACACGACTGTTTAAACCTTTGCTCGTGAAAAGTTCTGTACGTCCAGCAACTTTTGTTGTTTGGATTAAAGCATTGATATTTTCAGTATTAAAAACAAACGAGAAATCTTTTAGTAGTGCCAAAGCTGTTAATGCTGTCGCTACGTTGTCTTGAGGTATAAAGGGTTTAGCTAACTTATTAACTCGCAGTTCACCAAATTTCCAGCACCACAAAGCGCAAAAGGGCTTGTTAGCCACTGATGGTAGCATTTTAATAGAAAAGTCATGCTCGCGCAGACTTACAAGCGCGTTGATGTTTTTGGCGTGTGTAAGCACAGATTTAGGACATTGAGTATCACCTATTACGACTTTTTGATTAGCTCGCATAATACCCGCTTTTTCAAAGCCAATGCTTTCACGGTTGTCCCCTAAATAAGCTTGGTGGTCTAAATCTATTGTGGTGATCACGGCAATATCAGCATCAATTAAATTTGTAGCATCTAGGCGTCCACCTAAACCAACTTCAAGAATAATGAAGGCTGGCTTTATTGCCATTAATACAATAAATGCAGCTAAGGTTGTATATTCATAGTAAGTCAGTGAAATATCGTCACGCTGTTCTTCTATTAGCTCAAATGCAGAGATCAATGATTGGTCGTCTATATCGATATTATTAATACGTAAACGTTCATTAAAATTTTCAATATGTGGTGAAGAATACACCGCAACCGTTTTATCATGAGCGAGCAAAGCATTTTCAATAAAAGCACATGTTGTACCTTTACCATTAGTACCTGCAACCGTGATCACTTGAGCAAAACTGAAATCGATATTTAATCGCTTGGCGACATGCGAAATACGTGTCAGACCCAAGTCAATTTCAGTTAAATGAATAGTTTCTAAATAAGAAAGCCATTGAGCTAGAGACTTTCTAGCAGAATGGCTTTTATTGTTTTTTTGCATAATATATTTATGAAACGTTAAGGCTTGGATGCCCCATGAATTTAGCTAACAGTCGAGACAGTGTATTTCGCATATCACGTCGATCAACAATAATATCAATAGCACCCTTCTCTTTTAAAAACTCACTGCGTTGAAAACCTTCAGGTAGTTTTTCACGTACGGTTTGTTCAATAACACGTGGGCCAGCAAAACCAATTAAGGCTTTAGGCTCTGCGACGTTAACATCACCTAGCATCGCTAAACTAGCTGATACACCGCCCATCGTTGGGTCAGTTAATACCGAAACGTAAGGTAAACCTTTTTCACTCATTTTTGCTAGTGCGGCACTCGTTTTTGCCATTTGCATTAATGAAAATAGTGCTTCTTGCATCCGCGCGCCGCCACTGGCAGAAAAACAAACAAGTGGGACATTATGCTCAAGGCAGTATTCAACCCCTTTAACAAACCTAGCTCCCACAACCGAGGCCATTGATCCGCCTAAAAATGAAAATTCAAAAGCCGCAGCAACAATTGGCATACCGTTGAGTTCGCCTCTCATAACAACAAGTGCATCTTTTTCACCGGTACTTTTTTGCGCCGCACTTAAACGGTCTTTATAGCGTTTTGAATCTTTGAACTTCAAGATATCTTGTGCTTCAAACTCTTCACCTAATTCAGCACGGTTATCTTTATCTAAAAAGCAATCGATTCGCTTACGTGCAGAAATACGCATGTGGTGATCACATTTTGGACAAACTGATAATAATCTATCAAGTTCAGCTTTATAAAGCACCGCATTACAAGAAGAGCACTTGCTCCAAACACCCTCAGGGATATTGCGCTTTTGTGTTGTCTTCGCTTTTGGGAGAATTCTTTCGATCCAGCTCATAATTTATTTTTGCCTTCTTTACCTAATATGTTCTTAGGAACATAAAAAAATTTGCCGATATTGGTTTCAACCTATCAGCAAATTGTTAATTTTTGAATTACTCTAACTATAACCGACAATTAAAGCACATTTAGCCCTACTGTGAATACAAAAAACTGGTCTGTTTTGTTGGAATTAACAGTTTGTAATTGCTCATTCTGCCAATATTTATCTTAAAGTAAAAATAGTGGCCCCAGCGGAGGTTTTGGGATATTAAACTCTTGTGGGTAGTCGACACCAACAAAATATAAACCCGCAGCGGATGCCATCATACCAGCTACGCAACGATTTTTAGCTTCGAGTACTTCACCCAGCCACGCTACTGCTTCTAATTGTTGACCTACACGCATTAAACTACCCGCGATATTTCTCACCATATGGTGTAAAAAAGCATTGCCTTTTACATCAATAATAACAAAGTCGCCTTGGCGAGAAACATTACAGTGAATCAGTGTTCGAACCGGAGAGTGTGACTGACAATGAACCGTCCGAAAAGAAGTAAAATCATGCTTACCCAGTAAAGACTGAGCCGCCTGATGCATTAATTTTTCATCGAGTGGATAATGACAGGACGTTATTCCCTGACTTAAAATCGCAGACCTTAAACGATTGTTATTAATAACATAGCGATAACGACGTGCTGTTGCGCTAAATCGAGCATGAAAACTTTCATCAACTTGCTTCACCCACGAAACAGCAATGTCACTGGGTAAATTAGTATTAACGCCAAGTGTCCAAGCAACATCTTTACGCACTTTATCTGTTTCAAAGTGAATAACTTGGTTGGTTGCACTAACACCTGTGTCGGTCCTACCGGCACAAATAACTTCAATGTTTTCATCAGCAATTTTTGATAAGGCTTTTTCTACATTTTGTTGAACACTGACCGCATTTTTTTGTCGTTGCCAACCGTGATAACGACTTCCATCGTATTCAATACCTAAAGCGTAACGCATCAATAACTCCCAATTATAATGCGCACATTATCCAATATTTTAAGGTTTATGCCAATGAGGTTTTACATAATAGCCTCTAGCTATCAACGTTTAGGATTTTAATTGCCATTAAACACGATTATTTAAAGAGAATGAAGTAAACATCGTTGCTCTGTATTTGATTTATTGAACGCCGTATCAAATCATTCTGAATCGATTGAAGCCGCGCTTTAACCTCTCTCATCATTGGGCGTGGCGATATAAAAAAAGCCACAAAAGTGGCTTTAAATAAAAGGTTCAAGCGTGTTATTTATAAACTGATATTATCAAGTAATTGCTGAGCATCAAATTGTTGCTGTGCGTCGCCTTTTTCAACAACATCTTGAAGTATCACTTCAGCATTTTCATTGTCGCCAATTTCAATATAAACTTTGGCTAAATCCAATTTTGCAGCGATACCGTTATCGTCTTCGTCTTCGGCAGAGTTATCGCCAGAAAATTCAGGAAACTGACTTAATCCGACATTAAAATCAGTTTTATTGTAAGGTTCATCAGCATTTGTTGAGCCTAGACTATCGGATAATAAAGAGTCTACAGAAACAAAATCGTCTTCATCGCTATTAAAATCAATATTTAAATTATTATCACTATCTAGATCATCTCCAATCTCTAAAGCATCATCTAAGTCGAGACTAAAATCCTCTTCATCAATGACTATGTTGATTTCATCATCTGATTGCTCTGCTGCTAAGTCAACCGTATCTAGGTCGATATCATCAGTCGTAAAATTATCAGATAAATCTAAACCACTTGACGAGGGGGGCTGACCTTCTTCTATATTGGCGAGTAGTTCATCAAAGTCGACATTATCAAGGTCTTCAATCGCGTCACTCTCACTATTATAACTAACAGCACTGCTTTGTGTAGTTTTTTCATCAGCCAATAAATCCGCTAATACGTCACTATCGGTATAATCAGTTGATGATTCAGCCCCTTGATCATTCGCTGGTCCATCAGTAAGTATATCATCTCCAATATCTAACTCATTTGTAAGCGAGTTATCGCTGTCTGCAACTTCAGCCAACAGTGCATCTATGTCAAGTTCATCAGACAAGTTTTTGTTTTCGCTCGTGCTGACATCAGCGTCATCAATTGACTTTTCAATATTTTCATTAAGCAACGCACTAAAATCTACGGATAAGAACGGTGCGACATAATCATTTGTAAAGTTTTCAATAAGCGCTTTATTTTCACCTTCCGTTGTATCAATTTCATCTGCTGTTATATCAGCGTCTGCATGCATAGGCGATTCGTTGGAAGGCTGCCCTTCATTGCTCTGTATATCGCCAAGCAAACTGTCAATGTCATCAGATTCAGTTAAGTCTATATTTTCATTAATCTTATCTGCAGCTAAATCATCAAGCGGATCAACAATATCATCGGCCGTAATAGGTTTTGACACCTCTCTAGGGTCGGCCATTGAGTCTAATAACGCATCAATGTCGTCAGGATCTGAAATTTCAAAATTTTCAGGCTTCTCGTTGAGTTCTGCAACGGCACTTTCTTTAACCATTGAGTCCATCAAGGCATCAATATCATCTGGGTCTGTTAGCTCTGTCGGACTGTCATTAACCACTTCAGGTATATGATCAGCAGGTTCAGCTGCTGCTATTGAGTCCATCAAGGCATCAATATCATCTGGGTCTGTTAGCTCTGTCGGACCGTCATTAACCACTTCAGGTATAGGTTCAGCTGCTGCTATTGAATCCATCAAGGCATCAATATCATCTGGGTCTGTTAGTTCTGTCGGACCGTCATTAACCACTTCAGGTATAGGATCAGCTGCTGGAGCTGCTGCTATTGAATCCATCAAGGCATCAATATCATCTGGGTCAGTCAGCTCTGTCAGACCGTCATCAACCACTTCAGGTATAGGATCAGCTGCTGGAGCTGCTGCCATTGAATCCATCAAGGCATCAATATCATCCGGGTCGGTCAGCTCTGCAGGACCGTCGTCAACCACTTCTGGGGTTGGTACTGTTGGAGCTATAGAGTCCATCAACGCATCGATATCGTCAGGGTCAGTGAGTTCAGCAGGCGCTTCCACTACCGAGTCCATCAACGCATCGATATCGTCAGGGTCAGTGAGTTCAGCAGGCGCTTCCACTACCGAATCCATCAACGCATCGATATCGTCAGGGTCAGTGAGTTCAGCAGGCGCTTCCACTACCGAATCCATCAACGCATCGATATCGTCAGGGTCAGTGAGTTCAGCAGGCG
The DNA here is from genome assembly GCF_014076845.1 of Colwellia sp. MB3u-41. Taxonomy (GTDB): domain Bacteria; phylum Pseudomonadota; class Gammaproteobacteria; order Enterobacterales; family Alteromonadaceae; genus Colwellia_A. The sequence continues at coordinate 16,830 of NZ_JACGUT010000055.1, read as the reverse complement.
CTTCCACTACCGAGTCCATCAACGCATCGATATCGTCAGGGTCAGTGAGTTCAGCAGGCGCTTCCACTACCGATTCCATCAACGCATCGATATCGTTAGGGTCAGTGAGTTCAGCAGGTGCCTTTTCATCTGTAGCTTCATTTAATAAATCATTAAGTAAATCTTGACCTAATTCGCCTCCTTCTAATACTTCTCCTGCCGCCTCTTCCTTGCTTGTATCTTCTTCATCCTCGTCACCAAGACCTGAAAGTAAAGAGTCTAAATCACTTTGATCTAACTCTCCACCTTCTAGCTCTTCACCATCAAGTGATATATCTTCCAAATCATCTAAATCATCAAGTCCATCTAAGTCATCTAAGTCATCTAAATCTTCATCTAAATGAATAACATCATCAAGTAACTCATCATCTAGGGAGCCTAAGCCATCGTCATCGTCAGAAAATAATGAATCATCCAAATTAAGATCATCTTCATCTAGGTCCATTGACAGTTCATCGTCTAAAGATAACTCATCATCAAGGGAGAGTTCACTGTCTAAAGTCCCAAGTGTTTCTTCTTTATTTTCAGGCTTTTCTTGTTCAGCTGCTTTTGACTTTTTAGGCTTAGCAACGTTTTCTACTTCACCACTTTTCTTACGACGTATTAACCAAGCACCAAACATTATGGCACTCAATGCTGGCAAGGTTGACATAAGTATCTTGAACCAAAGTTGTGACGTTATCCCTTCATTTTCAAGTTCAATTTTTTGTTTTTCTAATAATAGTTCTTGCTCTCTCGCTTCTGCCTTTTCTAGTAGTTTTTGTTGAAGCGCTATAACATCATTAAGCTGAAGCTTTATTTCTTTGCCTTTTGCTACTTCATTTTGCATGACATCGAGCTGTTCATTGAAATTACTTAAACGAGAATTAAGATTTTCATTTTCTTTGAGTATCGCTTGCAAGCCATCAATGGAATCTAAAACATCATTTTGAATAGTTTCTAAGCGAACCGTTTGCTTTGTATCTATTTCTTCAAGTTGTGCATTAATTTCTTTTTTTGTTGCGTCTAAATCTTTCTTTTTAATGGCGAGTTCAGCGGGAGGAACAACTTTTTTCTTCACTGTTTTAGCGACTTTCTTTTGCCATGTTTTATCATCAGTCGTTGATTTACTTTTTGCCTGCACGGGATTTATTGCACGCATTTCATCAATAGACGGTAATTTTAAATATTGTCCGTTATTAAGATGATTTAAATTATTTTCTTTAAATGCTTGAGGATTTTTTTGATATAGCGCCTGCATCACTTGATAAACAGATAACGCTGGGTCTGGACGAACTTTTAAAGCAATATTCCATAGGGTATCTTTTGACGTAATAGGTCCATATTGATCATACGGAAACATATCCGTAGCTTTAGGTCCCCTAATACGAATACCGCCTTCTTCAAAGGCGAATAGAGAAACACTAAATGTAGTCATGCTTATAAATATTACCTGCCATAGGCACAGGCGTAATAATCGATGCATCAAGTTTCCTAATTATTTTTATTTATTGCCAATAGTTTGGCACTTTAAGCCTAGAGAAAGTAAAGCAAATTCTATTCCAACCTTACTCTTACGACCTATATGATAGCAAGTAAATACCAAGAGTTTTAGTCATAACGAAACAAAAAAACTCGTCGTTAACTATAACGACGAGTTTTGATTTTTCTTTAATAAATCTTAAGGTTAACGAGCATTTAACCTGAACTAACTCACTTGGGGTAATTTATGAAAGGTAGTCTTTAACCAATAACTCTGCAATTTGTACACTGTTAGTTGCTGCACCTTTACGTACATTGTCAGCAACAACCCACATATTTATACCGCTACTGTGACTAATATCTTCACGAATACGACCAACATAGGTTGCATCTTTTCCGCTTGCATCGCCTATCTGGGTTGGAAAGTCTTCGTCATTACGACAAACAACAAGTCCTTGAGCTTGCTCTAATAAATCTTTAACTTCTTCAGCTGAAATAGGTGTTCCTGTTTCAATATGTAACGATTCACCATGACCAAAGAATACGGGGACGCGAACGGCAGTTGGGTTAACAAGTACATTTTCGTCACCAAGAATTTTTTTAGTTTCCCATACCATTTTCATTTCTTCTTTGGTGTAGCCATTATCCATGAACACATCAATTTGAGGGATAACATTAAAAGCGATTTGACGAGGAAAATGTTTTGTTTCAACAGGCTTTCCGCTTAATAAATCTGCAGTTTGTTTTGCTAGTTCGTCTATTGCTGCTTTACCGCCACCAGAAACTGATTGGTAAGTGGAGACGTTAATACGATTAATACCCACAGCATCATAAATAGGCTTTAACGCCACCATCATTTGAATCGTTGAACAATTAGGGTTAGCGATGATATTACGGTTGCGATAATCAGCTAATGCACTTGGGTTAACTTCAGGGACGATCAGAGGGATATCTGCGTCGTATCTAAACTCTGAGGTATTATCAATAACAATACAACCTGCTTCACCAGCAATAGGTGCAAATTTAGCAGATACTGAACCACCTGCTGAGAAGAAACCAATTTGTGCTTGGCTAAAATCAAAATGGTCAGCGTCGAGTACTTCAATACTCTCCCCATTAAAATCAATAAATTCACCGGCTGAACGTGCACTAGCCAGCGGATATAATTTATTAATTGGAAAATCACGTTCTTCTAATAACTCTATGATGGTTTTACCCACCAAGCCTGTTGCGCCTAAAACGCAGACATCAAATTTTTGTGCCATATCACTCTCTCTTTACTTTGAAAAACAGTGCACTAATGCGTTACTGCTTAAGAAAACCAAGATGATGTGGCACATCACTCTTGGCTTGATTCGACATGGTTACTTTAACCGAAGAAAACTCCCTACGAGCTGGATAAGTTTTTCTGATATGGTCAAAGCCATGACTTAAAACTGTTTGTCTGAAAATTCCATCATCACGGCGTACATCGTAAACCATTTTTACTAGCTGGTTTAGTAGTATTTGCTCGAACGGTTGATTAATTTCAACTTCGGTTATTGACGCTCGTGGTAAAAAATCACTTAACTGCTTATCTACCGGTATTTCAAGCTGCTTACATAATGCCTGATAGAGTATTTCCGTACCACGTGCTTTTCCTTCTAAGCTATAACCAGCAATATGTGCAGAGGAGATTTCAGTATAGGCAATAAGCTCGTGTAATATATTGGGTTCATTTTCCCATACATCTAAAACAAGCTTTACCCCATGCCCCTGCTTTTTTAGCGCCAGTAACGCTTTATTATCGATAACCTCACCACGACAAGCGTTAATTAGAATTTGGTGATCATTGAGTTGCTTTAATCGATTTTCGTTGAGTAGGTGGAAAGTTGGATGGTCGCCATTCTCCACAATAGGCACATGCAATGAAACTACATCACAAGAAAGTACGTCTTCGAGTGATGAATAATGATGCTTGTCTTTACTGTTTTTTTTCTGTTGAGCTTCAAGTATAGGATCGCAAATTAAAGCCTTAATACCTAACGCTGATAACTTTTCGCTTAACCGAGTACCAGTATTACCACCACCAACAATTCCTATGGTTAACGATAACAAGTCAATTAAGTAACGTTCTGCTAAGACAACCAAAGCACTGATCACATATTCAGCAACTGAAATTGCATTACAGCCAGGAGCAGAAGTAAACGTAATGCCTCGTTCACTTAAATAGTTTTGATCAATATGGTCAACACCAATCGTTGCCGTACCGACAAACTGACAAGTTGAATTACTGGCCAATAACGCTTGATTAACTTTAGTTATCGACCGTACTAATAAAACATCAGCACTTTTCGTTTGTTGGGCGGTTAACTCACGACCAACAAATGCGTGTAATTGACCTAAGTCGCCAAAAAACGCTTGGGCAAAGGGCATATTTTCATCGTAAAAAATATTCATGGTTTAGAGGCTTAAGGTAATTATTGAACAGATGAAAGCTATTGTAGCTTAAATGCAAAAAAGCCACTATAAAGTGGCTTTTTAAATAAAAAAATATTAATCGTTATTTGTATTTTTGCATAACTAAAGTCGCGTTAGTGCCACCAAAACCAAAACTGTTAGACATAACCAAGTTAAGGTCTACGTCACGTTTTTCTGTAACAATATCTAAGCCTTGTGCTTTTTCATCTAAATTATCAATATTGATAGACGGCGCAACAAAGCTGTTTTCCATCATTAATAATGAATAAATAGTTTCGTGAACACCTGCAGCGCCAAGTGCATGGCCTGTCATTGCTTTAGTTGCACTGATCGCTGGAGAATCTTTGCCAAACAATTCTTGAATGGCACCAAGCTCTTTAACATCACCAACTGGTGTAGAAGTACCGTGTGTGTTTAAGTAGTCAACTTTACCTTCAACACCTTGCATGGCTTGTTGCATACAACGCACAGCGCCTTCGCCACTTGGAGCTACCATGTCATAACCATCTGAAGTTGCGCCGTAACCGACAATTTCAGCATAAATATGTGCGCCACGTGCCAATGCATGTTCAAGCTCTTCAACAACTACCATACCGCCGCCACCAGAAATAACAAAACCATCACGATCGCTATCGTAAGTGCGTGAAGCTAATTCAGGTGTGTCGTTACGACCCGCAGATAATGCGCCCATTCCATCAAACATCATCGCTAAAGACCAATGAACTTCTTCACCACCGCCAGCAAAAACAATGTCTTGTTTGCCCAGTTGAATAAGTTCCATTGCATGGCCAATACAATGCGCGCTTGTTGCACAAGCTGAACTGATTGAATAGTTAACACCTTTAATTTTAAATGGCGTAGCTAAACAGGCTGAAACGGTACTGCCCATCGTTTTGGGAACAGCATAAGGACCGACACGACGAATACCACGGCTACGTAGTGTGTCAGTAGAAATAACGATATTTTCTGATGAAGCGCCACCTGAGCCAGCAACAATGCCAGTACGAAAATTTGAGACTTGATCGTCTGTTAATTTTGCATCAGTAATGGCTTGTTCCATCGCGATGTAGGCATAACCTGCGGCGTCACCCATAAAACGAAATGCTTTACGATCAATATGATCTTTAGGCTCAATCGTTGGTTTGCCCCAAACATGGCTTTTTAAACCTGCTTCTGCAAAGCTTTCCGACTGACTAATACCTGAACGGCCTGCTTTAAGAGATGATAAAACTTCTTCCGCATTGTTACCGATACTCGATACAATGCCTAATCCGGTGATCACTACACGTTTCATTTGAATAACCATTTAAAAATTGAAAAATCAGGCATATCATACAGAAATTTGCCCATAAACTGGTCTGCTCAGTGTACACGTGTACACTGGTTTTTACAATTTTATGACAGATACTTTTAATTTACGCTAAAATACTATCTTTAGCGCTTGAAAACCAATGGATTTAATAAATACTTGTGATTAAACAACAAAAAAATTTAAATACGCCGCTTGAAAGAAAAGGCTATCAAATTAGACCCGTTATTAAGCAACCCGAAAGTGTTGCTATTATTGGTGGTGGCGTTGCTGCTGCTTGTGTTGCTTATGCGTTGACTCAAAAAAATATCAAAGTAACACTTTATTGTAAAGATAAAGAAATTGCCCAAGGCGCTTCGAGTAATCATGTCGGTGCATTATTTCCACTTATTCATCAACAAGTTGATGATATTAGCTTATTTTACCAACAGGCATTTTGGCATGCACTAAAATGTTATAAAGATTTATACAGCAAAGGGTTTGTTTTTAGTCATGATTGGTGTGGCTTACTTGAAATTTCCTACAAAACAGCTTTAGAAAAAAGACAAGAAATTTTCGAGCAAACCAACCCTTGGTCAAAAGAATTAATTACCAGTATAAATGCAGAGCAAGCATCGCTATTAGCCGGTATTACACTTGAACACGGTGGGTTGTTTATGCCCAGCGCTGGGTGGATAGCACCCGGTGAATTAGTTCAACAGCTATTTAGTGCGGCACAGCAAACTCAGCGGTTGTCGATAAAAAATCAAGTAAACATTACCGCACTTAACCAGCAAGACGACGAGAGTTGGCAGCTAACTACAAACAAAGGCATAATAAATGAAAAAGTTGTTATTTTTTGCGGCGGTGCTGAATCTATTAAACTCAATATTATTGATGAATTACCACTGAGTTCTGTGCGTGGTCAAATAACAAATATGGCAACGAACGAGCAGATTAAAAACCTATCTACCGTTATTTGCCACAAAGGTTATCTAACACCTGCACACCAGCAACAACATTGCATCGGCGCGACATTTGAAAAAGACAGTTTCGATATTGTGGCAACAGATGCTGGCGATCAATATAATTTAACCATGTTAGAAAAGTGCCTGCCTAAATTAATATCATGGCGCGAACAAGACGTTACCTCGAGTAAAGCTCGTTTACGCTGTATGACACCAGATCACTTACCGGTTGTGGGCGCTATGCCTGATATAGCCCAGCATAAAAGCAGCTACGCCCATTTAGCAAAAGATAAAAACTGGCGTTATCAAGAACCTGCACCTGTGATTAAAAATCTATACGTACTTACCGGTTTGGGTGCTAGGGGCTTATGTACTGCGCCGCTATTAGCCGATATTTTGACTGCTGATTTAACGGGGGGCGAATATCCTGTTGGCAAACAAGAACTTTTTAACTTATCACCCAACAGGTTTGTTATTCGCGATATTATTCGTCGTAAATATTTATAGTATTTAATAAAGGCTGTTATTACTAAACTGATACAAATGATTGTTTAAGGTCTAGCCAATAGTCTTGTACTATTTTTCTATCTTGTGGGCTTAACTCAGTACGAGCGGCTTGTAGTTTTTCATCAATGCTTGTTGCAAGTGCGGGCGAAAGTACCTGCGATTCGTCACCAAATTCAATGACCGACAAGCTGATAAAACCACGTAAGTAGCTACTGGCAAATAATTGGTCATCACTGATATCTTCATCAAATAAATTATCTAAATATAGATAAAATGCGGCAATATTTTCAAACGATTTTTTTTCTTTAATTGACATAGTTCTACTTATTTTTCAGTGTTAAATTTTATGAGTGGCTTAGCAACATTATCTTCAAAATATTATCATCAGAGAATACTTTCAAAAGAACATATTGAAAGCACGTTATTGTGGACTTGCCACAGGATACAATACTTGATCGTTATAACCGGTTATTACCGGTAAATAACCTGATAGCGCTATATCTAAATCGCTGTCACCAGTATCAGCTATCAAAGGTCTTGATGATAAGGCGGATAATTTGGCTTTCGTAGCAATAATTAAAATATTTTCTTTCCCAATAGCGCGGATCACTCTTGGGCTGAGCTGTTGATTACCGCGGCCAAAAATATGTCCTTGTCCACCAATCAACGTGATCACCAATTTAATCGTTTTAGTCTTTGATTTAGCACGAGCGATTGCTTGCCATAATTGAGGTTCAGTCACATCACTCGCCAGTAAACTTTGTTGTTCAACAAGATCAACCCCAAGCAATGTATTCTCTAACGCCAATTCCTCCATTAAAAATGCCGTCGTTGAACCTGAGCCGATAACAAAGAGATCATCATCCATTTCATTAATCACATGGGCTGCAATATCTTGCAGTACTAATTCATCAAGCTCTTTCCCCCCCGACTTTACCGCTTGTACAAACCGTAGTTCAGCAGGGATTTGCATCTCACCATATCGTTTAGCTTTAACAATACCCTCTCGAAAGAGTGATTCATCAATATCCATCACATCAGCTTCGGTGAGTGTTACTAATTGGTTGGTGATCATCATTTCAACAACGCGTCCAGCCGCTTTAGGCGTAACCGCGTAAACCCCAGAGTGAATTTTACACCCTGCTGGAATACCTAATACTGGACATTTATCTCCCACTATTTTACAAACATTTCGTGCGGTGCCATCTCCGCCTGCAAATAATAATATATCAATGTTTTTAGCCAATAAAGCCTGTACGGTATTTTCGGTATCTTCAGCCGTTGTATGTTCAGTATCCCTGGTTTGAAAAACAACTTCAGTGGTAAAGCCAAGCGCTTTAGCGGTTTTTTCTCCCATAAGATCATTCGCACAATAAATGGTTATTTGATCCCGATATGGTAGAAGAATAGATAGCGCTAAACTTGCCCGTTGGTTTGCTTTTGCTGTAGCACCAAGTGCTAAGGCTTTTTCTGCAATGTCGTCACCGTCACTACCTTTTAGTGCAACACTGCCGCCAATGCCTGCAATAGGGTTGATGATAAAACCTAAACTAAATTTTCTCACTATTTATCCTATTCATCGCTACAACACAAAATGTGTACGGGTTAATGGTAATGGCGTTTGATAAAAGTTTGCCAATGCGACAATGAATTTTTGTGCATCATTTGGAAAACCTGAATTTAAGTAATGTATTACTTGCTGATAAACCGCGCGTTTAAAAGCTATACGATCGGTAGTGCCCATTCCCGATAAGTTGTCTATTGAAACATCAAAGCATTTCCCTGTTGACACACTAAGGGCCCACTCAATTGCTTGTGGTTTAATTTCTACTTGTTCAAATTGTTCTTGCTGTATTTGATCTCGCCCATCAGGGGTATACCAATAGCCAAAATCTTCTTTTAATCTTCGAGCAGGTCCCGCTAAACACCAATGTGCGATTTCATGCAAAGCGCTGGCATAAAAACCATGAGCAAAAATTATTTGGTGATACTCGCACACATCATCTGCAGGGGAGTATAAAGGTTCGTCCCCTCCTTTAATCAAGCGAGTATTAGTACAGGCACTAAATGTGTCATTAAAGATGTTAATTAAATCTCGGTATTGTTCAGGCATCTATGGGTTCTGGCATTTATAGCGTAAGTAAAATTGACAACGTATTCTAACCAAAACTCTTTAGGCTTGCACTGGCTATTTTCATTAAACTACACTTTTAAATAACGAAGTAAAGTGAACAATAGTCGCTTGTTTGAGACGTGATTTATTTTATTTAAAATCTTTATTATTTTATAACGACATTTAGTTTTTAATTTGTTATCTTGATATAGCAAATGCTAATTTATTGTTACATCTTAAGACGATAAATATGTCATACCTTATCGCCTAGATAAGCAAAAAGGACTCAATAATATATGGATAGGGATAGGGATAAAGTATGGGTCCAATAAATGGAGTTAAATTCAACGCCTTTTTTTTAATTAATAGCGCCGAAAATAAGATAACAGAAAATGCACTTCATCATTCTACTCTTCAATTTACAGATTTAGTTAAAACGTGTGATATCGATATAATCTCAGCAAAAAATTTACCCAGCATTGATCAATCTAAAGACTTTGATTTGATTTTTATTGATGTAGATAGTTTTAATTTTACTGATGACATACCCTGTGAAATACAGAGGCTTGCGAACAGTACACGGGTTGTTTTATTTAATGCAATAGACAACATATATCATGAAAAAAAACTATTAATATCAAACATTGCCGGTATTTTTTATCGAAAGGATCCTCTTGATATGATCTTACGTGGCATCACAAAATTACAAAAAAATGAGCGATGGTTTAAGCGAAAAACAATGAACAGTGCACTGAGCGAGTTACTTATTAAAGTGAATAAGTCAAATCAGCTTCCTGATAATAGCCAACAACAATCAATAAGTTTACCTAGCCTAACACGCCGGGAGAATACCATTATAGGCTTAGTTTCACGTGGTGCAAAAAATCAAGAAATTGCAGACCAACTCCACATTAGCCCCAATACAGTAAAAACTCACCTCTATAGTATTTTTCGAAAAACGAGTTCGCGAAATAGAATTGAGCTGATAAGTCGAACACAACATTTTATACCCACGATAAATTAAATACGAATGTTAAAAACCACACAAAAAAGCCAGTGATTAATCACTGGCTTTTTTGTGTGCATTTATCATTATTATGTGTCAGCACGCCATACTTTGCGGGCGATACCTTTCACTACTAATTCGGTAATGGCTTTTTCAATCGCTTGTTGTACACAGACATGCATTGGCTCGTTTTCACTAAAGCCCCCTTCCATCTCAGCTAAACGTTTAAAGCTAACATAGCGAAAAAAACCAGCACGAACCTCTTGGCTCAAAACCTTTTTACTGGTTGATACCGACACAAGAACTTGCCCTGTGCGAACGTCAACCGCACGCATATAAACCGTTATTTGGTCTTCACGATAAAGCTCTGACGCACCAATACCAAAATATTCCGCACCAAACCCACCGGTTTTAGTATTAGAGTCATAGCTAATAATTCCACCTTCAAGTAGTATTTTCGCGGTAGTCAGTGGTGGTAACTCAATATTTTCTGTCGCTTTATTTGCTTGATTAGCCGCACGGGTAATTTTTCGCTCGGTTAACACATTTTGCAAACCTTCACGTTCTACCGGTAAAAACCAGTCAGAATCACTTAATGCTTGCATCAAAATTGACGTTGCCCCTTGCGTTACTGCCGTCGAAAATGAGCTTACATTCGCTTGCGGTTTATATTGTCCTGTTTGGTCTCGATAAGCGTACACCGACACAGGTATTGCACCTTTAGGTTTAGGTAATGCTTTGAGTTCTTTAAAGCTTTCTAGGGGCAACATTTTTGTCGCAAACGACTGCTTTGGAGGAAATAAATTACTCGCAGAATCCAGTACACTACAAGCCGACAAAAGGCCAACAAGGCTCACGATTATAATTTTTTTCATCTGATTATCCAAACTTCGGTATTTCAATTATGGTCACTTTCCCTGTCAATAAATCAGTAATTTCTATAGTGATACTGTCACTATTAGCAGACAAAATATCAATTTGATAATCGCCACTAATAAAGGTGCTATCTTCTCCATTATTGAATTCCGCATTTTCGCCTAATACGGTATCTTTATATTTACTGACAATATCACTGAGTGTCGCACGTTCAAGGGCATCGGATACCTTTTCCTCAAAACTTTTCTTGCTCTGAGCGGCTTTATGTTTATTTTGCGCTTGTGCTTTACCTAATAGAAAACTGCCGTTTAACGCACTGCCTCCAAAACTTGGATTAATAGGTGTGTATACTAACTCTGAACTCACTGCGTAACTGCTTACGCTAATATGAGCCACTAAAGCTATAATTAATTTTTTCATGATTACCTCCCTTTAATTACCAACCATTCCCAACCATATCAACACTATTTTGACTATATTGTGTCTGTGACATGGCATCAATCAATATAAATATCGCTTGTTCTACTTTTTCTTTAACGGGTGATTGACGGCGCCCAAAATGAGTAACATAAATTATGCGACCATTAAGCAGTAGACTAAGTTTAGTGCCCGCTCTTGGCACTATTTGCTCAATTATTTGAGCATTTATGCCTTGTTTATTTGGAATATCATGCCACAGCTGACTAAATTTAAAATAGAAATCATGGCCTAAACGACTCTTGGTATTATCAAGGAGTAAACCTCCAATTTCTACTTCGCTTGTCGCATGACACAAAGGTGTAAATAACAGGGTGAATATTACTCCCCATAAGCATTTATATTTAGGCATATTATAATAGATAAAAAGGGGCTTTAAGCCCCTTATTAACACTTAAATTAATAGAGAATTATTGTTGCACAATTACTGCAGTATTCCAATCACCCACTTGCGTAATAGAAACAACACCAGAGTCACTGATAAATGAACCTTCAACAATGTTACCATTACCTACTTGACTTATATTAAATGCGATATTAGCACCTCCAATAAGCATAGTTTCACCACCTTCTCCAGTGATTAAGTTTTCATCGCCTATTTGTTCAATACCAATTTGGTGGTTGCTACCTTCAACTAAAATATCCAAGGCATTCAACTCACCCGTTTGAGTGATATCAATAGTATTAGCATTACTGTTGATAATAGTACTTAGCATAACCACCGCATCGTTAGCGAAACCCGTTTGAGCAATTTCAATATCATTTTCGCTTGTGGTCAACTCATTGTTGTCAGTTGAAGCCTCTAAAACAACAACATTTTCATCACCTGCTTGCATCACGTCAATATTATTGTTGTTGCCGTTAAAATTAACTACGTGACTTTCGTTCAAACTGCCCAATTGTACTGAAGTGTATTCATTATTATTGCCAATGGCACCAATGTAACTGATATTGCTATCACCAACTTGTACATAGTTAAAATCGTTGTCATCACCGATCACATCAAAACTAGCAGCGTTTGCGTTGCCGTTTTGCATAATATCCGTAGTGTTAGCAATACCTGTATAAATAGATGATTCAGCTGTATTATTATCACCTTCTTGATCGATAGATATTTCGTTTTGATCACCATCAACTGAAGCAATAGTTACTCGGTTACGCGCCCCCTCTTGTTCGATAGCAAGTTCGTTAGCATCACCTGTGATCGCTGAGACAGTCGCCACACTCCAATAACCGTCTTGAACAGCTTCAACAATATTGTTGTCACCCCGAATACTGGTAATATAAGTTTCATTCCATTGACCATCTTGTACAATATCGATCGTATTATTAGAGCCGGTTAACTCTGAGTTAATTGCCCAATGACCGCCTTCGCCTTGGTCAACAACAACTATATTACTGTCGCCAACAACTTCATTAATAGCGCGATTACCAAAACCTAAATAACCAGTACCTAACTGAGTCACTTCAATAGCGTTTTCATCACCCGTAACGTTATTCTCAGTTTCGTTAATATCACCCTCTTGTTCTACGAACAACTCATTATTGTTGCCGACATATGTGCCAACCGCTAAGTTGTCATTACCTACTTGTACTATCTCAGCTATATTGCCTTCACCGATCACCGTAAAGCCAGAGCCGTTAACATCACCTTCTTGAAGAATGATTGTTTCGTTACCTAAAGCAGCACCATCAGTAGAGGTTTGTGACAACATAATCACATTACCTACTGCATTAGCCATTAGATCTGATTGAATAATAACCGCTTCTGTTTTTCCCTTTGTTTCTTCACCAGCGAATGCTGTTTGATTTAGGCCAAGAGCCATAACAACAGCGCAAGTGATTAATGATTTGTTAAGTTTCAAAATATATCCTTATTTTTATTTTTTAATTTATGTGAGTAAACAATCGGCTCACAAAGATGATTAATCGATAAGCAGCTTTTGTCTTATCTGTAATGGCGTTTTGTATTCCCATAGATGTTTGACAATAATAACGAATAGTATTATTTAAATGATTTTTCAGTGAAGATAAGGACTTAATCGTAAATACCTTTATCCGTTTTCACTGTAATAAGCAGGCTTTATTTATTGATGTAAAATCTCACTTTATGAGCTTTTACATCCGCTTATTAAAAAAGACTAAACAATGATAAATAAGCACTTTGTATAGGTTCATATCACAAACCTAAAAAATCTAAAGAAACTCAATTCGTTTTACTACGTTGCATTAAAAACTGTACGTTATTTCCCAACAAATGAAAATCACCCTATTTTATCATTCCAATAAAACCATAAAAAACAATAAATTAAATAAAAAAACAACAATGAAAAAATAAAAAATCAAACCTCTCATAAAAAAGGACTACAAAGGTCACTTAAAAAACGAAGCCCAAAAAGTAGTAAAAAAGTAGTAAAAACGATAAATACACACACCTAAAGTAATGAAAAAGTCGTGTTTGTTACATTTTAATAGTCACAACCCTATTTTTATGAGTAAAGTAATAAGGTTGCGTATACTCATAGTAAGCAAAAATTTTTAAATAAAGGAATGTAGCCTAGTCATTATCTTTAGGCTAAAAATAATTTGAACAAAATACTAAATAAACATGGAGCAAAACATGAAAACAAAATTATCAGCTTTAACATTGGCGTTACTGCCTTTGTTCGCTAATGCATCATTAGACCTTAGCTCGAAAGAAGGTCTTACTTATAAATCAGACTCAATAATTGTTGTCTATAGAGATAGCGCATCTAAATTTGACCGTCGTGCTGCTCGCAGCATAGTGCGAGCTAAAATTTCTGATTTAAACAATGACGAAATTGATGATAAATATCGTAACTTGAAAGAAGGTCGTATAGCGAAATTTACCCTTGATAATATTTCAGTAAAAAGTGCGCTTGAAAAACTCCGTAAAAATCCTGCTGTTTTATATGCAGAGCCTGATTACATCGTTCATGCAAGCGTTATACCTGACGATAGTAGCTTCGCTGACCTTTGGGGCATGAACAATACAGGTCAATCAGGCGGTGTTGCAGATGCAGACATTGATGCACCTGAGGCATGGGATATATCAACAGGTAGTCATGATGTGATCGTGGGAGTTATTGATACCGGTGTTGATCATACACACCCTGATTTAACGGCAAATATCTGGTCTAACCCTGGCGAGATCGCTGGTGACGGCATTGATAACGATGGCAATGGCTACATTGATGACATTCATGGCATTAACGCTATTAGCGGCGTAGGTGATCCAATGGATACCGGAGGACACGGTAGCCATGTTTCAGGTACGATTGGCGCATCAGGCAATAACGGTTTAGGTGTTGTGGGTGTTAACCACGATGTCTCTATTATTGGTTGTAAATTCCTTGGTGATCAAGGCGGTACTACTTCAGATGCAATAGCCTGTATTGATTACTTTGTCGGCTTGAAAAATAACGGCGTAAACGTCCGGGTAACCAACAACAGTTGGGGTGGTGGTGGATTTAGCCAAGCACTTTCTGACGCAATAACCTCTTCTGAAGAAGCAAACATTTTATTTGTCGCTGCAGCCGGTAACGATGCATACGACAACGATGCGCAAAGCAGCTACCCTTCTGGCTACCCACATGACTCAGTATTAGCGGTAGCAAGTACAACGCGTACTGATAGTATGTCTAGTTTTTCACAATGGGGCTTAACCACTGTTGATTTAGGTGCACCAGGCTCAGATATTTTATCAACAATACCCGGTGGTGGTTACGCATCATATTCAGGCACTTCGATGGCGACGCCACATGTTACCGGCGCAGCTGCTTTAGCATGGTCAGTAAACCCTGAACTGAGTGCGATAGAAATGAAAGCACTCTTAATGAGCTCTGGTGAGGATAACGCTGCACTTGCAGGTAAAACAGTATCAGGAAAACGCTTGAACGTTAATAATGCACTAAACGATGCTAATCCAACACCAGGCTTTACACTTGCAGCAACACCGGGTTCAAACACTATTGAAGCTGGTGCAACCGCAACTTACAGCTTTAACGTTGGTTCTGTTGCCGATTGGGACGGTGAAGTTAGCTTAACTTTAGATGGCTCACTTGCTGGGGCAACATTATCTACAGATACGGCTACACCAGGAGCTACGTTTGAACTGAGTGTACCAACAACAGCGGAAACACAATGGGGTGAATATACTTTTGTGGTAACGGGAACAAGTGATGATTTAGTTAAAGCATCTACTGTTCGCTTAATGGTTAATCCACAAGGGTTGAACGAGTTTACTTACACGAATGATGAGGTTGTTAGTATTCCTGATAACAATGCAGAAGGTATTTCTTCAACCATTAATGTTGCAGATGAACTTACCGTTTTTGCTTCTGATATTTATGTAAATATTACTCATACGTGGATTGGCGACTTAACCGTCATGTTAACATCTCCTTCAGGGACTACTGCACCACTGCACAGTGCATCAGGTGGCGGCGACGATAACATTGATAGTACCTTTAGCTCTTCCGCTTTCAACGGCGAAGTAGCCACTGGTGACTGGATATTAAGTGTTGCTGATAATGCAGCGGCAGATACCGGCACATTAAACAACTGGGCACTGACTATTACTGGTATTGGTGAAACACTTCCTAGCGCACCGCAAGCGAGCTTTACTTATGAAGCAGACGGTCTAACCGCTACATTTACTGATAGCAGTAGTGATAGAAATGACGATATGGTTAGCTGGGATTGGAACTTTGGTGACGGTGCTATATCGAGCGCACAAAACCCTGTACATTCTTTCGCAGCAACGGGTAACTATGAAGTTACACTTACCGTAACGGATAGCGAAGGTTTAAACAGTACAGAAAATATGCTGGTAAGTGTTTCATCAGTCAGTATTGAAGCCGCAGTTAAACGTGCATACAAGTCTCGTTTAGGTCGCTTACGTGTTGATATTACTTGGGAAGGCACTTCAGCTGATAGGGTAGATATTTTCCGTAATGGTGTAAAAATTGATACGGTCGAAAATACGGGTATTTACCGTGACCGTGAACGTCGCGCAACGGGTAACCAATTCGTTTATCAAATCTGTGATGCATCAACAGCTTGTTCAAATGAAGTAACCGTTAACTTCTAAGCTTTATTTAAGAGAACATGATTAGGCAATAAAAACACCAGAAAATAGTTGTAACACCGATATATTAAGTATTACAGACTGATGTTCTAGCTAGCTAACAATCCCTAACAATTAAAACTGTTAGGGATTTTTTATTTTAATAAGAGATTGATATTCAGTTAAATAAGGTAATAAATACGGTAAACAGACACATCTATAGACATGACTTGCAGGCCCATGAGTAGGTATTTTCAGAGATTTTTAATATGTCTATGATTTATGGCTATTGAGGGCGTTATGCTCGTAATTATGTCTATAGTTATCAAGCGAACCATTACATTAGGCTTGCCAATAGTAAATTAGGATCACTTTGTGCGCAAAGGGGAAGTTAGCTATCGTTATTCCTAACGTCCGCTTGAAGCTCTTAGCTGCCGTTAACTTAATTTGAGTTCGAAATGATTTGTGCGTATAGAAAAATTAAAAGTTTAGCAGTTTAAATATTGCTTGAAGCTCAATATTTACCATTCACAACAGGGTTTCCTA
>NZ_JACGUT010000054.1 GCF_014076845.1 Colwellia sp. MB3u-41 | reverse complement strand
TTGCTGTCTGGCATTTCTGTAAATTTCTTTATTTTAAACTTGTCAGTATTACAGATAAAAAAGGGATAGCTTGCAATATCACATTTATTTTCAATGTAACGTGTGTATCAATGCGTAACTTGCTAAAATCTACACATTAATAAATTACTTAGTGTTGTTATGGCTATTAATTGGTTCCCTGGGCATATGCATAAAGCCCAAAAAGAAATAAAAGAAATTCTTCCACAAATAGATGTTGTGATAGAAGTGTGTGATGCACGATTACCCTTTAGTAGTGAGAATCCGATGATCACTGAGATTAGAGGTGATATTCCACTCATTAAGATACTCAATAAATCTGATCTTGCTGATCCTGCTAAAACACAACTCTGGTTGGAATATTTAGAGTCTCAGAAAAACGTAAAAGCAATCGCGTTAACAACAGATAATCCCTCAGTGGCTAAAACACTCCCTAGTCTTATTCGTAAACTTGTTCCTAGTAAAAATGAAACAGGTAAGCAAATAAATGTTGTGATTATGGGGATCCCTAATGTAGGTAAATCTACTTTGTTAAACACCCTTGTCGGTAAAGCAAAAGCTAAAGTAGGTAACGAGCCGGCAGTAACTAAAGGTCAGCAACGTATTCGTTTGGATGAAGGACTTTATTTATATGACACTCCAGGTATGTTGTGGCCCAAAATTATTAACGAAAATAGTGGCTATCGCCTTGCTATAACAAGTGCCGTTAAAGACACCGCCTTTGATCATGAAGATATTGCTGCTTTTGCCGGTGAATACTTATTAGCAAATTACCCTGATCGATTGCAGGAACGTTACCAACTAAAAGAGTTACCTGAAACAGAAGTTGAGTTGCTTGAAGAAATAGGTCGACGACGCGGATGTGTTAGATCTGGCGGACGTATTGATTTACATAAAGCGGCAGCAATCCTAATTAATGAAATAAGGGATAAAACCCTCGGGGAAATTACTTTTGAAACCCCCGATATGATAGAAGTTGAAACACTTTATTTTATTGAGCAAGAAGCTAAAAAAGTGGCAGCGAGAGAAGCAAAGAAAACGGCTCGTGGTCGTGGTCGTAAAAATAAACGTTAAGGGATCTTACATGTCTAATACATTCCAACTTCACGCGCTATTAAAGCGAGACGCGATTGAATTACTCGAGCTGCCACTGTCGACACTATTACTGATGAATGATAGTAATTATCCGTGGTTTGTTTTAGTACCTAGGGTCGATGATGTTCAAGATATCTATCAACTTGATTGGCAACAACAACAGCAGTTTCTCAATGAATCAAGCTTGTTAAGTGAAATATTAATGCAGTTATTTAATGGCACAAAAATGAATGTAGCGGCATTAGGTAATATTTGTCCGCAACTGCATGTCCATCACATTGTTCGCTTTGCGGATGATATTGCTTGGCCGAAGCCTGTTTGGGGTGAGTTTGCAATGAAGCCTTACACAGACAGTGAATTAACCTTGTTAAAAGAAAAAGTAATGCCTGCGCTAACTAAAATTATAACGCAGGATTAATACTTTACGGGTAATTATACTTACTCGTTATAAACCGCTAAGTTAAGCAACTTGCTCTTGGCGGTTTTCTATTTGATCTAAAGATTGTTTTAGATCGTCAAGTAAATCACTTACGTGTTCTAGACCAACAGAGATACGAATTAAACTATCACTGATGCCTGCAGCTACTCTTTCTTCTGGTGTATAAGGAGAATGGGTCATTGAAGCTGGGTGCTGAATAAGGGATTCTGCATCACCTAGACTTACTGCGATTGAAAATAAACTCATCCGATTAATGAAGTCTTCACCACCTTTTAGATCTGCATTTAATTCAAAAGCGATAACACCACCGGCAGCTTTCATTTGTGTGCCAATAAATTTATAGCCATCATGAGATTTTAGTCCAGGGTAATACACTTTAGCTATCATTGGATGACTCTCTAAAAACTCAGCTATTAATTGCGCATTTGAACAGTGGCGTTCCATACGCAATGGTAAGGTTTTTAATCCTCTCATAATTAACCAGGCATCATGAGGGCTCATTGTTGCGCCAATATCTTTAAGTGCCGTTAATTTGATGTGTTCTATCATTTCGGCATTACTGCATATAATACCGGCTACGACATCACCGTGACCATTTAGATATTTTGTCGCGCTATGAACCACTATGTCTGCACCAAATTTACCGGGTTGCTGTAAAACAGGGGTAAGAAAAGTATTGTCCACAATTGAGAGAATATTATGATGTTTTGATATCGCTAAAATGCTCGCTAAATCTAGAACAACTAAGTTGGGATTTATAGGTGTTTCTAAGAATATAACCTTTGTATTAGGTTTTATCGCTTTTTCTATATTTTCAGGCTCTTGCATATCAACAAATGAAACTTCAATACCAAACTTTGTTAACATATGGCTAATTAGCGCATATGAGCAACCATATAACGCACTAGATGAAATAATATGATCACCACACTGCAAATTAGCTAATAAAGCGCCAGATACTGCAGCCATTCCGGTTGCTGTTGCTGCGGCATCTTCCATTTCTTCCATTGCAGCAACACGCATCTCTAATTGCCTTACAGTGGGGTTGCCTAATCTACCGTAGATATAACCTTCAGCCTCTCCGGCAAACCGATCGGCTCCTTGTTTAGCGTTTTCAAAAATAAAGGTAGAAGTTTGGTAGAGAGGAGTCGCCAAAGATCCAAACTGTTCATCGTTAATGCGGCCTGAATGGATCGCTTGTGTTTCAATATGTTTACTATTTTTCATAATATGGCTCTACTTTTAAGTTGTTGCGATGAGACAAATTAAAGACGCATTTGTTATTAATTGTAGGTGCGCCGTTAATCAGTCTTCTACTGATCATATATAGTCTTGTAGTAGACATAGCAAAATTAGCGCCATTATATTTTATTGTAATATTTTCAGTTGCTTATGGTTTTTTATAAGTGTTTATTTAATCACTTGTAATTTAAATATTACAAAAGCTCTGCTTATCAGCTATTCTGTAATATAATTAAGACATTGTAATGTTAATATTACAACATCTTGCCAAAACATTGAGATTAGCCAGTGAGAATTGAAATAAAAGTAAAAGATCGTATTGGTATAAGCCAAGAAGTTCTGGCCATTTTTGCCGAAAATCGTTGGAATATATGTTCTTTGGAAGTCGTGAGTCATTTTATCTACGTGGACTTTATGTCGAATAATATAACATTATCTGAAGTCCAATATTCCCTCTCGCATCGGGATGATATTGTGCATTGTTTATCTGTTGACTTGCTACCGACACAGAGGCGTGAAGCCCATTTAACAACCTTATTAGATACTATTCCTGATCCAATACTCGATATAGATCAAAATGGCATTATTGTTATCATTAATACTGCGGCTCAGTCGCTAATAAAAGAATTAGGTTTGACAATTGAAGGCCAGCATATTGATCAATATATTGATCAATCTTTTCAGGAAATGCTCAGTTCATCATTGAGTAATTTTTCACTCGCTTTTCTTGAACATTCCTATTTAGCTGATATTACGCCTATATTTTCAGAACATAGTGTATCAGGTGTTATTCTAACATTACGCTCGATGAACCGTGTTGGTCAGCATATCGCGTTAATACAGAGTAAAGAACAAGCCGAGTTTGATAATATTATTGGTGAAAATTCAGCTATTTGTTTGTTGAAATCTCAAACACTTCGTTTCTCAGAACTAGAGTTACCAGTGCTTATTAGCGGCGAAACAGGTACAGGAAAAGAGCTTTTAGCTCGCGCCTTACATAATGCGAGCCGAAGAGCTGATGCACCTTTCTTAGCACTAAACTGTGCGGCATTACCAGAAAACCTACTGGAAAGTGAATTGTTTGGCTATGCACCGGGTGCTTTTACAGGCGCTCAAAAAGGAGGCAAGCCAGGCTTGTTTGAATTAGCAGAAACAGGCACTATCTTCCTAGATGAAATAGCAGAAATGTCTGTTTATCTGCAAGCTAAGTTATTAAGATTTTTACAAGACTATAAGTATAGACGACTCGGTGGAACAAAAGAGTTAACCGCTAATGTCCGCATTATTAGCGCCAGCCATCAAAACCTACCTCAACAGATTGAAAGACAATTATTTAGAGAAGACTTGTTCTATCGTCTAAATGTCTTGAGTTTGTCGATACCCCCACTACGTGATCGCCCTGATGATATTATATTATTGGCTTCACACTTTATTGAAATGGCAGCGCTACAGGTGGCACGAAAGGTTCCTACTTTAACGGAACAAGCGTTAGTTGCGCTAAAAAACTGTCAATGGCCGGGTAATATTCGCCAGTTACAAAATATTCTTTTTAGGGCGGTAGCACTTAATGATACGGGAATTATTGAAAAATCAGATATTGATGGTGCTTTATCTCAGTTTACTGTTACTGACTTACCGATAAGCCAGGAGACTGAATTGTCAGTAAAGGAGGCTAGAAATTTAGCAGAGCAGTATAAATGCTCCGATTGGCGTAGTGCTCAAGAAGCGTTTGAACATAATTTACTTAAAGCGCTATATCCACTATACCCAACAACAAGGAAACTGGCAGATCGTTTAAACGTATCACACAATAAAATAGCAATTAAATTGCGGAAGTACGATATAAATTAGCAAGCTATAGGTTTAGTTATTACCCGCCAATAAACTTTACTTTATAACCATTGCTTTCAAGTACTTGTTTTATTTGCTCTCTTTTATCTCCTTGTACTTCGATGATGTCACCAACAACGCTCCCACCGGAGCCACAGGTTTTTTTTAATTTTTTAGCGAGCTCTTTAAGCGCTTTAGCATCTATGCCTAAACCGGTAATGGTAACAACGCCTTTACCTTTTCTGCCTTTAGTTTCACGTCTAACTTTAGCATAACCATCACTGGCTGTTATTGCTTGAGTGGCACTTTCTTGTTTAATACGACCACTGTCTGTTGAGTAAACTAATGAAGTGTCGGAAGGTTGTTGCTTTGCTGAATTATCAGGTGTAGTTGCCTCTCTACCAAACGCACTGGCAAGATCGCTGAGGCTAGAAAGTTTATTATTCATTATATTGATACCCAAGTTTAATTAAAGCACTCGCTAAATTTTAGACAAAAATAAAGCCACTATTGAAGTGGCTTTATTATACCTAGAATGCTCTAGAAAATAAGTCTAATAACGTATAGTTTACAGTTTACCTTCAAGCTCAGGTAATACATCAAATAAATCACCAACAATACCGTAATCAGCAACTTGGAAAATAGGTGCTTCGGCATCTTTGTTGATAGCAACAATGATTTTTGAGTCTTTCATACCCGCTAGATGTTGAATGGCACCACTAATACCTACAGCAATATATAAATCAGGGGCAACAATTTTACCTGTTTGGCCTACTTGCATATCGTTAGGTACAAAGCCAGCATCAACAGCAGCACGTGAAGCACCGATAGCAGCGCCAAGTTTGTCTGCAATACCTTCAAGTAATTTGAAGTTATCGCCATTTTGCATACCACGACCACCTGAAATTACGATACTCGCTGCGCCTAAATCGGGACGTTCTGATACTGATAACTGGTCACTTACATGCGATGAAATTCCGGCATCAGTTACTGAGTCTATGGCAACAACTTCAGCGCTACCGTCTGTAGCTACTGGGTCAAAACCCGTAGGACGAACCGTGATCACTTTTTTGCTATCTAAGCTCTGCACTGTTGCTATAGCATTACCTGCGTAAATAGGACGAACAAAAGTGTCGCTACTTTCTACAGCAATAATATCTGAAATTTGTGCAACATCTAATAAAGCGGCAACGCGAGGCATGAAGTTCTTACCTGTCGTTAATGCTGTCGCTAAGATATGTTCGTAGTCAGCGGCAAGTTCTGTTACCAACAAGCTAATATTCTCAGCTAGTTGATGCTCATAAGCTGGGCTATCTGCAACAATTACCTTACTTACACCGTTAACTTTTGCCGCTTCTTGAGCAACACTTTGACAATCGCTACCAGCAACCAATATATGAATGTCGCCACCAATTGCTTGCGCTGCAGCAACTGTTTTAAGGGTGTCTGCTTTTAATGTACTGTTATCATGTTCAGCAAATACTAAAATACTCATGAAATCACCTTCGCTTCATTTTTCAATTTCTCAATTAATGTATCAACACTATCAACAATAATGCCGGCTTTACGTGTCGCAGGAGGCGTTACTTTTATTAATTTTGAACGTGGGCTTAAATCAATACCAAAATCAGCGGCAGGCATAACAACCAAAGGCTTGCGCTTTGCTTTCATAATATTAGGTAATGAAGCATAACGTGGTTCATTTAAGCGTAAATCAGTGGTAACAATCGCGGGTAAGTTAAGTGCGATAGTTTGTAAACCACTATCAACTTCACGTGTTACATTAACTTTATCACCTTCAACTTTTACTTCTGATGCGAATGTACCCTGCGCCATACCCGTTAATGCTGCAAGCATTTGCCCTGTTTGATTGTTATCGCTGTCGATAGACTGCTTGCCTAAGATAACTAATTGAGGCTGCTCTTCGTCAACAATTTTTTGTAAAAGCTTAGCAATATTTAGTGCGTCTAATTTCTCATCAGTTTCGATTTGAATGGCGCGATCTGCACCTAAAGCTAACGCTGTTCTTAGTTGCTCTTGGCAAGACTTATCGCCAACAGATACCGCAATAACTTCAGTGGCGATACCCGCTTCTTTTAAACGAACCGCTTCTTCTACAGCAATTTCACAAAAAGGGTTAATTGCCATTTTTACATTAGCAAGATCAACATTTGAATTGTCTGCTTTTACGCGAACTTTGACGTTATAGTCAATAACACGTTTGATAGGTACTAATACTTTCATCGTTGCCTCTGATTGCGTTTGTTGTGTTTATATTTATAGTGTAAAGCTAACGTTTGTTTTATTAAACTAACATTAACAAGTATTTCTAATTATTGCTCGACAGACTAATACTAGACTACGTGAACGTCAACGTAATACCGCAGTTGTCTCGATAAATTGAGCTTAAATAGCTTTTGTCGTAATATCTTTCAATAGAAGATAGTATTTATCAACAAAATATCTATAATAAGTGATATTATCAAACAGGTGTTTGAAAATCAAACGAGTGTTTGATTTTATTTGAATGAATATTTTTTGGGGAAATTTATGGAACGCGAATCGATGGATTTTGACGTTGTTATAGTGGGTGCTGGACCGTCTGGCCTAGCGACTGCTTGTCGTTTGATGCAGTTAGCAAAAGAAAAAGATCAAGAACTTCTGGTCTGCGTTGTTGAAAAAGGCTCAGAAGTTGGAGCACATATTCTATCTGGAGCGGTTTTTGAGCCTAGAGCGCTCAATGAATTATTCCCAGATTGGCAAGATAAAGGCGCACCACTAAAGACAAAAGTGACCGGTGATGACATTTATTTGCTCAATAGTGAAAGTAACGCTATAAAGTTACCTAACTTCTCTGTACCTAAAACGATGCACAATGAAGGGAATTATATTGCTAGTATGGGCAATGTTTGTCGTTGGTTAGCTGAGCAAGCTGAAGAGTTAGGTGTTGAAATTTTTCCTGGCTTCCCTGCACATGAAGTACTTTATAACGATGACGGTAGTGTTGCGGGTATTCTTACCGGAGACATGGGCTTAGACGTTAATGGTAAGGAAAAAGATTCGTTCGTACCAGGTATGGAGCTTCGTGCTAAATACACGGTATTTGCTGAAGGCTGTCGTGGCCATTTAGGAAAAGAGTTAATCAGTAAATTTAGCCTAGATGAAGGTAAGTCTCCACAACACTATGGTTTAGGCTTTAAAGAAATTTGGGACATTGACCCAGCTAAGCACCAAGAAGGTCTTGTTGTTCATACGGCAGGTTGGCCATTAGACCAAGGCGCGACAGGTGGCGGTTATCTCTACCATGCAGAAAATAATCAAGTATTTGTAGGGCTAATTGTTGACTTAAATTATAGCAATCCGCACTTAAGTCCGTTTGATGAATTTCAACGCTATAAACATCACCCAAAAATTAGTCAGTACCTTGAAGGTGGAAAACGTGTTTCTTATGGAGCACGAGCGATGGCAAAAGGTGGTTTCAATTCATTACCTAAAATGACAATGCCCGGTGGTATTATCGTCGGTTGTGATGCAGGAACGATTAACTTTGCCAAAATCAAAGGTAACCACACCGCAATGAAATCTGGTATGTTAGCGGCTGAAAGTATTTTTCATGCAATAGCATCAGGTGATGAGGGCGGTAAAGACCTAGCTGATTATACAGAAAGGTTTAAAGACTCTTGGTTATACGAAGAATTATACAGTTCTCGTAACTTTGGTCCTGCGATGCATAAGTTTGGTATGACATTAGGCGGAGCCTATAACACCTTAGATCAGAACTTCTTTAATGGTAAGTTACCGTTCAACTTTAAAGACGATACGCTCGATCACGACCAACTTGAATTGGCATCAGAAGTAGCGGTTATTAATTATCCAAAACCTGATAATAAGTTAAGTTTTGATAAGTTAACTTCAGTGTTTTTGTCTAATACTAATCATGAAGAAGAGCAACCTTGTCACTTGAAACTTGCAGATGTAGGCATTCCTATTTCGGTTAACTTAGCTAAATACGCTGAACCCGCTCAGCGTTATTGTCCCGCAGGTGTTTACGAAATAGAATCGACAGAGCAAGGTGATAAATTAGTGATTAATGCGCAAAACTGTATTCATTGCAAAACCTGTGATATTAAAGACCCAAGTCAGAATATTACTTGGGTGACACCTGAAGGTACGGGTGGACCGAATTACCCTAATATGTAATTCACGGTTTGTTTGATTATAAAAAAACCTGCTGATGCAGGTTTTTTATGTTCAGGATGAAGGGTACAGTGATTATTTTGTTTGAATTAAATCAAATTCACCCAGTGCTGTAATACTTTGCTGTAACTTAGCCTCAAGTTGGTCTAACTTCTTTAAGCTTTTACAAAACTGGGCCGCTTTTAATTGCACTTCTTGGGCACGAGGTTCAATTTCAAGCTGTAGATCTTTTTCCATACCTTTTATACGCTGGTCAAATGTTTCTACCCGTTGTTCACTACTACTTTCCTCATTGGTTGCCATTGCTTCATCAACAGCCATCAAAATAGTACCAATTGATTCAGTAACAATACTTTCAATTTCTTGTTCAAAGGCACCAGCAAAAATTTCATCAAAATCAGCAAAATCTTGTGACGCAATATAATAGTTAGTATCGCTGTGGTTAAAACGCTCTCTTAAACGATATTGCATTTCATCAAAGCGCTCTTGTATCTTCTGATGTGAAGCGCTATTTTCGCCTGTTAAGCCTGCGATAACTTTATTTACCGCTTTTAAATCTATATCAACCCCTTCAATTGCTATGGCAACTATTTCAGGGATTTGCTTACGAATACCTTGGCTGTATTGCGTTAATAATTGCCTTTGCTCTTCATTAAGGTTGATTTCTCGTCCACGAATAAATAACTGTTGGTCGTTATTGATTTGTACATAGGTTTGGCTTTCTTTTAAAATACGCACATGAGAAGGATTGATTACCACGCCGTGGTTAAAATTAATATCGCATTGCTGAGCTGAGGCACTGCTAATAAGCATACCTATAGCAAGTAAAGGAAGAGTAAAAGAGTTCATCGCTTATCCAAGGTAACGAAAAGGGTGTTTAGTGATAGTGAACTACACAGCAATTCACTAGGTATTAACGATAGGGTTAAAATGAACTTTTCTTTCTTTATAATTCACCTTCGTTGGGCCATATTCACGGCGCGTTTTGTCTTGGAAATCGCCAACAATTACTTGTACACTATGGTATAATTTTTCTGTTGCTTCAACAAAAACACTCGTCATATATGCTTGAAGCTTCTCTTCAAACACCTCTTTCTCATTTAGAATTTCACCCATACGATGAGTGTGATATTTGTAAGTAGATATCAGTTTGCTAAGCATTTCAGGATTTACTTTATCGGTTGGTAATTTTTTCAATTTATTAACTGCTACTTGTAATTCAGTAGACTTATCAGAATCAATTTTTAATCTAGCTTCAATATCTTCCAAGTGTTCTTTAATTAAATTAACTTTTTTAGAAAAGTTAATTATTGTTGTACTTCCTGCGGTAGCACCTACTATTCCAGCATGAACAGATTTCCCTGCTTTTATGTAACCCGCAATAAGTTTACCGTTAGCTTTTTCATCTGAGCCCAGCCACAGAATTTCTTCAACATCAATAATACTGTGCATCATTTGATTTTCAATACGTAAGGAATGACATGATATTTCAGCATATTGACAGTACTTTGCAAATACTTTACCTTTAGCACGAATACAAACACTCATTTTTATGTCATCAAGAGAAAGTTCTTCAGTATCTTGTTTTCTGCCAATAATACCACTACCAATAGTTATGTCTCCACCAGCTTCTAGACTTGCAGACTCAACAAAGCCACCAATTGTTATATCACCTGTAGCCGTTACTTTCATGCCTTCACAAATATCACCATCGATAATAACACTACCTTCAAATTTAATGTGGCCAGTACTAATATCAACATTCTTTATACGATAGACACTGTCAACTTCCATGCCGTTATCAATGATCCTTGGCAAGCCTATCAGTGTTGAAATTAATATTTGATCATTTTTAGGACTGATTGTTGTACCTTCACCTGCTTGCAGCGTAATATCTTCTCCTGGAACCGGTTCTAAAGGAGAACCGTTGACTGTAAAGCCCTTAACACCTTCGGTTAGCATAATTTTTTTTGCGAGTGGGTCACCGACTTTTACACAAATTATATCGCCTAAATCACGCATGTCGACACTACCATCTTCGCGTGCTTTAGGACGTAAAATTCTGTCTTGAGCGCTCTGTACTAACCATTTTATTTTTGAATCTTTACCATTAATGGCTTCTTTACCATGAGCAATTTCACCATTAACAATAGAACCAGCAGGTTCTTTAGCCGCTTGATGAGCAAGTTTTAACAACTGCTCTTTGGTAAAACCTTTGGTAACACCCGATTGTTGCGCCGAATTTAAAATAGCTTTAGCAGTTAAATGTTTGCCACCAAGTGCCGTTGAAATTTCTGCGCTTGCAGACATTTCATCTTTATCAATAGAAATTGAAATAGTCGCATCTCGACGCTCAAGTACTTGATAACTTATTTCTCGGCCAGATTTATTAGCCTGAAGGGGTTTTAGAACACTATTGAGTTCGGCAATCGCATTTTTAATATTGCCGTTATCAACATATAAGCCTTTATATTCAGAATTCTCAATAATTTCATGAATACTCGCTTCTGTGATTTGCGAGTCATCTTTAAACGGTTGCAAAACAAGGTCAATATTGTTTTTTTTATTTGCTACTAAACTTGCTTGAGTCACGCGAGATTTACTCCACTATTACCACTTAAAATAAAATATTAAATGTAGTTTTCTTGATGAATTTTAATGAAAGAACTGGTGTTTATTTTCGAGTAATCTATTTTATATTCTTTATTATCAAGTGCCTGTATAAATATCAGTGTTTTAGATTCACCAAATACATCGGTAGCACTTACATCAACTACATCTTGATATGCTTTTTTAGCATCAGCCTTTTTACTGGGCACTTCACCTTTGTAAATACCTATTCCACGGTTACTTACAATAACAACAGGGTGACCGCCATTGATAATCAATAAATCAAATTTTCTCATCTTATGAATAATGGTATTGCGACCACTCGTGATGAAGTTTTTTTCTATCAAAACATGCTCCTATATTTTACTAATATGTACAGTGATATTAATCACATTAATGACTAATACCCTACAATACTATTATTCTAGTTTATTATCCCTGTAAATATATAAAGTTTTGATTTATGGCGCAATAAAAATGACGTTTCTTTTAATATTATTAAAGTTAATACGCTACGTTAACATGCATACAACATTTTAAAGCTATATATTAGAAATAAAGTGGTGTTTGAGTGCTTTCAATTAATAAACGTCGGATCATATCAAGCGATCGTGAGGCTACCATTTGCTGAAAGTAGACCCTATTTGCTCTTATACAAAAATATTTACTGTCTATTTTGTCTTTATTCCCCCAGGCAACCCAAACTGAGCCCACTGGTTTCTCTTTTGTGCCACCATCAGGACCAGCGATGCCTGAAACAGCAATAACTAAATCTGCATCTGCAATAGCCAATGCTCCTTTAGCCATCGCTCTCACCGTTTCCTCACTCACTGCGCCGTGTTGCTTTATTATATTTTCATTAACATTAAGTAATTTGCTTTTCATACCATTTGAATAAGTTACAAAGCCTGCTTCAAATGAAGCCGATGATCCTGATACTTTTGTTAACTCACTCGCGATTAACCCCCCAGTACAAGATTCTGCTGTAGTTATCTTAAGATTTTTTTGTTGGCATAATTGCAAGACTAATTCTGCTAAGGTATGAGGGTTTTCTTTAATTTCCTCAATAATGTGATCATTTAATAACGTTTTTATTTTCTCAATGAGATTAATTTTTACGGGTAAATATTCATTTTTTTCAACGGTTAATTTTAATTCTATTAATGGAGAGCTCGCGCGAAAACCTAATTCAACTTCTTTAGGCCAATAAGGAAACTCTTTAATTAGCATTGATTGTAATGATGACTCGCCAATACCAAATAATTGTAAACGGGTAATGTCCATTTCCGCGGTGAATTTTGATTGTAACGCTAGTACCGGAATAATTTCTTCATTAAGCATTATTTTTAGTTCACTGGGGACACCCGGAGTGCAGAAAACTTGGCAGTCATTTAATCTCATTGAAAACCCAACAGCGCTGCCCACTCGGTTGATAATAATATTGCAATCTTTTGGCAATATCGCTTGTTTTAAATTTGCGGCGCCTAAGTGCGCATTACGTTGTTCACACCATGCTTGTAAATGTGCCAACGCAATAGGGTGTTGCTCTAAAGGAAGGTTACTGGCATTTGCTAACGCTTGTGCGGTTAAATCGTCGGTTGTTGGTCCAAGCCCCCCATTGATAATTAATACGTCAGCGTCTTTTGTTAACGTTATTATTTCCTTGTAAAGTAACTTTAGGTCGTCAGCTAAAGTGACTTTACGGCTAATTTTTATGCCAATGGTTTTGCATTGTTGGGCGATCATTGCGGAGTTACTGTCAACAATATCTCCAGTCATTAACTCATTACCAGTAAGGAGAAGGTGTACTTTAGCGATAGTCATTTTTGCAACTCAAAAACCAAATAAAATAATAGCGTTAGATTACTTTATAAGTCGAATTATTGTTAGTAAGTATCAGTAAATAAAAAATTTATACCAATCAAATAAATTTAAACCTTTTTTATAAGATGAGTGACTAATGATTATTAAAACAAAAACTATTAATAAAATTTTAAAGGAACATTTATGAAAAATGCATTAAAAAAACAACTTACGTTAGCCACTATTTTATCACTATCAATGATCACATCAGTATACGCTGAAGTTAAAGAGACTATTGAAAAATCATTTTCTGTTAGTTCATCAGCAACTTTACGTTTAGCTAATGTTAATGGTGGCGTTGAGATTAAAGGCTGGGATAAAAGTGAAATAAAAATAACGGCAATGATCACTGCAGATAATCAAGAAGATAGAGAGCGTATTAATATTGAGTTTTCTGAACGCTCAAGTGACGTGAGTGTTGAAACACAGTACACCAAACAAGCATCTTGGGGGCGCAATAGCAACTCAGGAAAAGTTGACTATAGCGTAATGGTACCCTTTGGCGCTGCGTTAACCAATATTGAGTTAGTTAACGGTTCTTTGGTTATTGAGCAAGTAAAAGGTGAAATAAAAGCTAACACAGTAAATGGGTCTATTAATGTGCAAGACTCAGCTGATGATCTTGAGCTAAATTGTGTCAATGGCAGTATTAAAGCGTCATACCAGCGCATAGATAAAAACGTAGATAATATCGAATTAACAACCGTAAATGGTAGCATTAAACTTTATATGCCAAGTGATTTGAGTGCTGTAATTAATGCTGAAACCATGCATGGCAGTATTGCTACTGAGTTTGGACTTTCAAGTGATAAAAAAATGTTTAGCGGTCGTCATTTATCTGGAACTGTTGGCAGCGGTGATATTAATATTAATTTAGAAAGTGTTAATGGCAGCATCACTGTGATGAAAAATTAATTTGTAACAATGGTTTACAAAAATATACTTTACTACAACATTTCTGTTGTGGTTTTTTTTATTTGGTTGTTGGTAAAAATAAGGCACAATAGCGCATATATTTGACAGAGTTATTAAGGCGTATTTTAAGTGAGTGAGCAATATAACCGAGCATTATTAGCGGGGCGTTGGTATCGTATGGAAATGAATAACACAGGTCACCAACTTGTTGAGTATGCTGAGCTTTGCCTTGATGGTAGCTTTGAGTTTTCTTTTGTCGAACAAACCTCTCAAGGCGAAATTATTAGCCAAAATGTTGAGCTAGGCGATTGGGGATTAGTGGGTGATATACACTTTACTATTACGCAAGAAGAAGTTGTAGACAATGAGCATTATTGTGCAGATTTACATAATGAAAATAACTATCAGGCCTACAAAATTTTAGCATTAGACAGCCAAGTGTTTAAATACCAGCATATTGTGAGTAATGAAGTGTTTATCCTGCGCCGAGTTGTTGATAAAATCGGACACTGTTAAATTAAGTTATTCTTCACAAATAATAAAATTCCCCATTTACTTAATAAGTAGTAGAGAAAAAATGAAAAATATAAATGCAGCAAGTTTAATTACTGCGATAAAAACCCCTTATAACGCACAGGGTGAAATTGACCTTGTTACTTATGACCAACTTGTTGCAAAGCAAATTGCTGCTGGCGTTGACGGTATTGTTGTCGGTGGAACTACCGGTGAAGGACACTTATTAAGTTGGGAAGAGCACTTAATGTTAATCGCCCATACCGTTCATCAATATAGCGACAAACTTATTATTGTTGGTAATACCGGTAGTAATAATACCCGTGAAGCGATTAAAGCGACACAAAATGGTTTTGCTATGGGAATGGATGCAGCATTGCAAATTAATCCTTATTACGGTAGAACGTCAATGGCGGGTGTTGCGGCACATTTTAATAAAGTATTAGATATTGGACCTGCGTTTATTTATAACGTGCCGGGTCGAACGGGTCAGGATCTTACCCCTGATTTGATCGAGCCGTTGTCAAAGCATAAAAACTTTATTGGTGTGAAAGAATGTGGTGGTAACGAGCGTATCGCGTATTATGAAAAACAAGGGATTGCTTGTTGGTCAGGCAACGACGATGAAAGTTATGTCGGTCGCCATCAATTTGGCTCTCATGGTGTTATTTCAGTAACATCAAATGTTATTCCAGGCTTAATGAGAACCTTAATGGATACTCGAGACAGCGAGCTAAATGAACGCTTACAAGGCCTCATGAAATGGTTGTTTTGTGAGCCAAACCCTATTGCAGTAAATACGACCTTGATGATGACAGGTGCCGTTGAAGCTAACTTTAGATTGCCTTATCTAGCATTGACACTAGAGCAACGTCAGGTCGGTTTTGACCTTTTAGCGAAAATTGAAACGGCAGAACTTGTTGGTGACAAATTAGCACTTCTTAAAGATAGCGACTTTAATTACTGCTCATAAATGCGTTCACGCCAGAGCATTTAATGATGGCATTAAATGCTCTGGTAGTTTAAATGATCTTTGCTCGTCGCTAAGCGGGCAAATAAAATTAAGTGCAACGGCGCAAAGTTGTAAGTTAATACTTTCTTCATTAGTACCCTCAACAACTTTCCCGTGTAACCTATCGCCAACCACGGGCATATTAATACTTGCTGCATGGCTTCTTATTTGATGTTTTCTACCGGTATCTATTTTTACTTGTACTAAGGATGTATTATTTTTTTCATCGTACGCAAGATGAGTAAAATGACTACTCGCTTTTTTACCGTCAACATCATTTGTTAAGGTATCAGGTTGCGGGCGCAAACGATGATCACCATGAATGATAATATGATATATTTTTTCTAAATTATGCTTTTCAAACATAGCACTTAATGCTTGAACTGCTTTTTTGCTATGCGCAATTAAAATCAACCCCGTTGCAGCTCTATCTAAGCGATGAACGATGAATACTGCGCGTTCAGGTTTTAGGTGTGTTTGTGCCCAACGAGCGATAGTACAATGATCACTCCACTTCGAACCTTGAGATAACATGCCGTAAGGCTTATACCAAACACTGTAATCAACACAATCAGCCACTAACAAGGCTTCATTAGGCTGCTGGTTTAATACTTTTTCGTCATAATAAAAGTGCAAGGTATCGGTTATTTTTAATGGTTTTTTAATCCGTCGCAAGCGTTGTGTGCTTTTTCCGCGCGTTAACCATAACGCTCCTTGCTGAATAGCTTGTTTTAATTGCGCATTACTTAATGCGCACTGCTTGTTAAGCTCTGTGATAATGGTGCTGTTTTCTGTATTGATATCAAGGTGAAGCTCAAATTTATTCAAGGCTATACTCAAGGTTAAAGACCGTTGTTGTCATTAATGACGTTAGTTTACCAAAAATAATGCCGAACAAAATTGGTATTCTGTTTTTCATCAGATAAAATAGCGAAATAATTTAGTTAACAATAAGATGAATAATAATGAACCGTGATTTAGCCCTATTTCCAGAAGATAATGTTGGCAACGCTTTGTGGCAAATGATGATTGATGGCGATGATTTAAGTCAAGCCCGTGAAATTGAGTTTTCAGTCATTTTTCCTAACGAAGAAGCTGCTTTGAAGTTTGGTCAGTTACTTTTAGAAAACAACCAAAAATTATCATTTTGTCCTTATGAGGGTAATGATGACTTTCCTTGGGAAATTACGGCTTATCCCTTTGTTGGTGCCAGTTATGAAAACATTAGTTCGTATCAAAATTTATTGATTTCAAGCGCAGAGCCACTAGGTGGACAGTATGATGGGTTTTATTGCGCTGCAGTTTAAGTATATTCTAATACTT
This sequence comes from Colwellia sp. MB3u-41, assembly GCF_014076845.1. Lineage (GTDB taxonomy): Bacteria > Pseudomonadota > Gammaproteobacteria > Enterobacterales > Alteromonadaceae > Colwellia_A. Next base: position 49,124 of record NZ_JACGUT010000054.1, on the reverse strand, counting down.
ATAAAGGGGTTAGGTTCATCTATAATGTAAATAACATATGATGGCTAACCTTTACTATTATTCTTATGCTGAAGTATTTCAGCATCATTAAGAGAGTTTTATGCTTGATATAAGCCAATTTGACCAGTTAAAAAAAACCAGTGCCAAGTCATTTAATGATCAAAAAGCCTTGATTAAAAAAGTAATGGCTGGTCGTCAAATAAACTGTGAAACTTGTGGCACTATTCTGCGCTTAGTTGTACCAGAAGACAAAAGCACACCCGGTGTTTATTGCGGTAAAGGCTGTACCGATATTTGTTTAGATTTTACGTAAACATCAACAGTGATTTAACTGACACGGACTGAGCGACAAACTTCTTTTACCGCGCTAATAATGAATGAATTCTCTTTATTACGGTTAAATGCCAATCCAATGTCTTTTATTAACCTATTATCTTCGACTGGCATTAATACTAACGCTTCAGCCGCTAGAATTTCTTGCCAATCAGGCAGTAAAGCCGCGCCAATCCCTGCGCAGACTAATTGCCAAGCATATTCGATGGTTTTAATATTAGCGCGGGGTTGAAACCTAATAGAAGCATCAGCCATGACCACTTTTAAGGTGTCGAGGGCGTCACAAGGTGCTCTATTGATAAAAGGCATATCTTGCAATTGAATAATGTTAATAGACGACTGTTGAGCAATAGGCCAGCTTTTTGGCACCGCTATTTGATAGTTGTCTTGCCAAATAGGAATAAAGCTTTCGTTATAGGCAACAGAGTTAGCAGACACAACGCGCGCATCGCAAGGTTCTTGAGGGTCAACTAACGTTAATTCTATATGATCAATTTTTTCTGTTATTTTCTTCAATAAGTGACTCATTCGTTGCGCTCCCAATCAGCGCATAATACCTAGCCTGAGTAACACGGGTTTTGGGTTTTCAGAAAAAAGATGACTGATAGACTTTGCATTGTCAGTCATTTCTTTTGCTTTAGGGTAGAGTTTATCTGCCGCATCTGTGGGCAATACACCGCGTGCATGACGAAAAAACAAAGTGATATTTAAATCTGATTCTAGCTGCTGAATCGCCGTGGTGATTGAAGGCTGAGAAACAAAGCAAACGCGAGCAGCGCCACTAATACTGCCTTGCTCATAGACAGATTGAAAATACTTTAGTGATCGAAGTTCCATCGTTATTTCCAATCGTTGTTGATAAAATGAAGTTTGTTCCCATTACTATAACCTTTAATAATGATTAGCAGAATTAATTATAGTTTTTATCTATACCTTTGATAAAAAATGATATTTTTCAAGTTTATAGGCACCCGTAAGGTGGGTTGTTCTTTAAATAATGAACAAGCACTTGAAATCGTCATGCTGAATTTCTCTAGGTGAATATAGGTACAGAGCTTTGTTATGAGCCAAAAACTGTGTTTTAGTCTCATAACATGCACCGAAAAATTATCGCCAAGTGTATGCTAACGAAAATGGAACAGAAGGTATTACTGAGACATTTATTTGAACAAGGACTGATGATGATCAATATTTGTTTGATAATGTTATCATCGGTGATAACAGAAAAAAAATATGATTTTAGTAACGCATTTAACTCAGGTTTTGAAACAGTTATTGAGTAATATCCCTGACTAAAACGAAGTTAACGCTAAGTTCAAACAAACTCAAAAGAGAATATATGCATGAGTGCTTTTTCAACTAAAACTGAAAGTACCGGACAAAATAGAAGTCTTGAACAAAATGAAGTTTTCATTTGTGATGCCATTAGAACACCTATTGGCCGTTATGCTGGCTCGCTAGCGACCATTCGTGCTGATGACCTAGCCGCATTACCCTTAGCAGCACTAATGGCACGAAACCCAACACTCGATTTTAGCCAAGTAGACGATGTTATTTTAGGTTGTGCTAACCAAGCAGGAGAAGATAACCGTAATATTGCTCGTGTAGCCACGTTATTAGCGGGCTTACCTTATCAAGTCCCTGCAACAACCTTGAACCGTTTATGTGGCTCTGGCTTAAATGCTGTCGGTATTGCGATGCAGGCGATTAAGTCAGGTGAAGCTGAAATGATTATTGCTGGCGGTGTTGAAAGCATGACTCGCGCACCTTTTGTGATGGGCAAAGCAGAAAGTAATTTTTCGCGTACTCAAGAAATTTTCGATACAACGACGGGCTGGCGCTTTATTAACAAAGCACTCGATAGTGCGTACGGCACTGAAAGCATGCCACAAACAGCAGAAAATCTTGCACAAGAGTTTAACATTAGCCGGGCAGACCAAGACAAGTTTGCTTTTGCTAGCCAGCAAAAAGCAGCTAAAGCCCAACAAGCAGGATTTTTTGCAGAAGAAATACTACCCGTTAGTATTTCACAAGGTAAAAACGACCCTATTATTTTCTCTCAAGATGAGCATATTCGTTTAACAAGTTTAGATAAAATGATGGCACTCAAGCCTTTTGTTCATGCCAAAGGTACTATTACCGCCGGTAATGCCTCGGGAATTAATGATGGCGCTGCGGCAATATTATTGGCGTCAAGTCAATCGGTGCAAAAAAACAACTTAGCACCTATTGCCAAGGTGCTAGGTACGGCAGTTGCTGGTGTACCACCACGTATTATGGGGATTGGTCCGGTTCCAGCAACAAAAAAATTGCTAAAACGTTTGAATTTATCACTTGAAGATATCGACATTATTGAACTGAACGAAGCTTTTGCTGCACAAGCTTTAGCTTGTATTCGCGAGTTAGGTTTGCAAGATGACGATCTTCGTATTAACCCGCAAGGTGGCGCTATCGCATTAGGACATCCTTTGGGAATGAGTGGTGCGCGCTTAATAACGTCAGCAGCTCGCCAATTGCAACGTACCAACAAGCGTTATGCGTTGTGTACTATGTGCATTGGTGTTGGGCAGGGAATAGCTTTAATTATTGAAAGAGTTTAAGGCATTTTAAAACCGGATAAGTAAGAGAGTGAGTGATGTGTTACTCCCTTTCTTATGCTTAATGGTAAATAGCGAACACTCAATTGACTCTGTATATTGTAAACCTATAGGGTGACTTTTAACTTGTTATTCAGTAGATTAGTACCTTGTGCTAAGGCTTACAGCAAAGAGATGACAGCAATGACCCGATCCCATTTACTTTTATTTTTACTCTGTGTTTGTGGCTTTATGGTCAGTCTTTTTTTTAAGCCCTATCCGCTGAGCTGGGCAATAAAAATTTTACCAATATTCGTTTTACTGCATTTTTCTTGGCAAAGAAGCTTTGAAACTAAAGAACGCGCGCATAAGTTATTTATGATCGGCTTAGTTTTCTCAGCTTTTGGCGATTTCTTTTTAGATTATGACAGGGTTAATTGGTTTGTATTCGGTTTAGGGGCTTTCTTAGTCGCTCATCTATTTTACATTTTTAGTCTAAAACCACTCGTACCCAAAAAAATCGTCAGCAAACGTTTACCGATTATTACGCTCTATTTTGGCTATGGCGTTGGCATGTTTTCGTTAATATATGCCGGCTTAGGTGAGTTATTTATACCTGTATTGGTTTATATGACAATATTACTGTTAATGGGGATAACTACCTTACTTTCACAAAAAGTGAATGCTTGGTTAATTATTGGCGGGCTCAGCTTTATTCTTTCAGACTCATTAATAGGGCTTAATCAGTTTTATCATCCAATACCTTATGAAAGTGTTTGGATCATGAGTAGCTATTATTTCGCTCAACTGGCATTAGTGAAAGGTATGTTTACCCAAGACAATAAGCTGGCGTAGTGGTCAACCTTCATCTAACTATCACCTAGCTTATCGACAATAAAGTCGATAAAGCACTTTACCTTCGCCGGCATGTTTTTTCGGCTAGGATAAACCAGGTAAACACCAATACTTATTGGTATAAAATCTTCAAACAGTGGCACTAACTTCCCCGTAGTCACTTCATCCCGCAAATTAAATAACGGCATACGTATAATACCTTGTCCGGCTAAGCATAACGAAACCATCATTTCTGAATTATTGCATGATACTCGACTGATAACATGTGTTTGAGTTTTTTGCCCATTTTTAGCGGTGTAATACCAAGTTTCAGGGGTTTTTAGATTACGGTAACTGATCATCTGATGATCAATCAATTCATCGGGATGTTTAGGTATACCATACTCTTGTAAGTATTGGGGAGACGCGAGCGTTAAACTGGTCGAGTTCATAAAACGTCGGCTAATTAGGCTTGAGTCTTCAAGCTGAGCCGCTGCTCTGATGACAATATCAAAGCCATCGGAAATTAAATCTACTTTATGATCGTTTAATTCGATGTCTAAAGTGATTTTCGGATACTTAGCCATAAATTCAGCGAGTATGGGCCTAATACGAGAAACACCTATACCAATAGGACAGCTCAACTTTAAACGACCTTGTGGTATTTGCTGGCGTCCCAAAAGGCTATTTTCAACGTGTAAAGCATCTTCAATGATCTGTTGGCATTGTTGATAATAGACTTCGCCTTCGGATGTTAAGCTTAAGGTTCGGGTCGTTCGGTGCAATAAGCGGACCCCTAAACGAGTTTCTAGCTTACTGACTTCTTTGCTGATATAAGAGGTAGAGTGCTTCATTTTTTCAGCAGCATTGACAAAACTTTTACTTTGCACCACTTGTACAAAAACAGCGATACCATCAAGTAAGTTACTTTTACTTTGTGAAGAAGAAAATAGTGTATTAGCTTTCATATGGAAATAATGTATCTGTAATTAGGTTATTAATCTTACATAGGAAATAAATTACACTATTTTCATTGCAATACCTATTGTTACCTCATACTTATCGTTATAACTTTGGAGTTTATATGAAAATTATCGCTTTTGCCGCCAGTAGTAGCCGTCAATCAATTAATAAACAGTTAGTGAGCTATGCCGCTAGCCTTGTTGAAAACGCTCAAGTTGAAGTACTTGATATTAACGATTATGAAATGCCCTTATATAGTGCTGATAGAGAAGCAGAGCTGGGTAAACCACAATTAGCACAAGACTTTCTCGATAAAATAGCCGGTGCAGACGCTTTGGTTATTGGTTTTGCTGAGCACAATGGCTCTTATACGGCTGCTTATAAAAACTTATTTGATTGGAGTTCTCGTGCTTTACAAAAAGTGTATCAGCATAAGCCGCTTGTTTTACTGGCAACATCACCAGGCCCAGGTGGAGCCGCAACCGTACTTGCCGCAGCTGTAGGCTCGGCCCCTTTTTTTGATGGCGAGGTAAAAGCTCATTTATCAATTCCAAGCTTTTATGATAATTTTGATGTCGAAAAAGGACAGTTAACTAATGCCGAGTTAGCTGAAAAGCTCGCTTTAGCTATGGCAATGCTCAGCCAGTAACCTTTCTAATCTCAGGTATTGTGCTTGATCAGGTATACCAAAACGTAAAGCATTATTTTCGTCGCACAAACGCACGTAGAGCCCTTGGCGACAGAGTTTTTGATAAAGTTCTGTTGCTTGAGGATAAACGATTGTTTTAAATAAACCACACCCCTTAATCGTTATGCTTGGGCCATCGCTTTTAGTAGGGTGATGTAAAAACGTTTTTGTTAATAGTTGTTCGAGTTTTATGGATAAGTCGGTTAATTTTTGTCGCTGTGCCAATTGCCAAGCATGATCGTTTAACGCCTGCTCAGCAATAAATTGGGCTGGGCCATTAACTTCCCATGGTGAAGATAACTGGTTAAGTTTATTTATCCAAAATGGATGAGCACTTAAAAAACCTATTCTAATACCCGCTAAGCCAAAAAATTTACCGACTGAACGCAATACAAAAAGATGTTTATTTAGCGTTAAGTGAATAAGCGATTGACTCGGTGCAATAACATCCATAAAAGCCTCGTCAATAATTAACCAACCCGAGAGTGATTCAAGGGTTGTTAACAGTGCTGTTAATTTTTGCTGTTGCTGTAATTCACCTGTTGGATTATTAGGGTTAATTACCACAACAATCGCGTTTAATGCTAAGTCTTCATACGTTGGTAAATGCTGATAATGTTTAACAGTAAAACCAGCATCATGCCAAGCTCTTTCGTGCTCTTTATAACCAACTTCAGGTAACCACACCTCTATATGGCTTGATGGCTTTTTTATATGATTGAGATATAGCGCGGGTAAACGTGCAATAACTGCCTGGCTACCACTGGTTGTACTTATACTTTGCGTACCATAATAATGTTTAGCTGCAGCGAGTAACCCTTCACTTTTTTGCGGTAATTGCTGCCAAATATATTGAGGAATAGCAGGAATAGGGTAACTGTTCGGGCTGATGCCCGTGGATAAGTCTAGCCACTGTTCTAAAGGGATTTTGTAGCGCTCAACCATTTTGTTGAGCTGCCCACCGTGAACGAGTGCTGTCGTGTTTTTATTATCATGCTGACTCATCATAAGTTCCCCTTCTATAAATCATAAAAAAATTCATAGAAAAAACAAGTAAAGATAAAAATAACCACCGAGTTGTTCACAAGGTTTATGCTACGAAGAATATCACTTTGGGTGACAAGCTTACCGCAACCTAATCGAACAGAAGTCACAGCTTTACCATGATATATCGCCGAACCGCCCAGGGTGAAATTAAGTACACTGGCACCTGTCGCCATTACCCAGCCACCATTCAAGCTTTTGTAATGCTGACTTTGCTGATAACCATTTTTTAGGGCATTAATCGTTTTTGAGAAAGAGAGCTTCGTTTGGCAAGCATAAAGCAGGGCGGTAATCTTGGCACTAGGCCAGCCAAGTAAATCGTCCATACGTGCAGCACACCATCCAAAATTAATGAATTGTGGATTTTTATAGCCCCACATTGCATCCAATGTATTGGCAAGTCGGTGCAGTACAACAAGTGGAATACCGCCGACTATAAACCAAAAGAAGCTGGCGACTGCGGCGTCATGACCATTTTCAAGTACAGATTCTACAGTGGCACGTGAAATCTCTTGCGCTGATAAATGGTCAGTATTACGACTAACTAAATAACCACAGAAATGTCGAGCAGTTGCTAAGTCATCTTTCTCTAGAGGTTTACGTATTTGTAAAGCATGCAATCTTAGGCTTTTTAAACCGATAGCAAAATAAAGCACTATGGCATCTAAACACCAGAACCACACATTGCTCTGATGAAAATAATAATAAATAATAGGTAAGGGTAAACAGAGTATTAACCAAGAGAATATACCCAGTATTCGAGGTAACCACTGTTTTACTTTTTTATCAGTGTTTTGATAAGAATTAACCTTTTTTTCTATTGTTGAGGTTAACCAGCCAAAGCCAACTAATGGATGAAAGCGCTTAACTTCACCGAGCCAATAATCAAGCAAGTAAGCGGTTATCATGATGAGTGAAGTCATCATGTAGTGGGTATCGCTACGGCGGGGAGTTGAGTAATATCGAGTGTAGAAACAAGTGTAAAAACTTGCTTTTTACTCTGGTAAGTTATCTGAAAAATACAACCGTTATCAAACGCTTTTTTATGTGTGTTTATCGCGTGTTCATCAGAAAAATCATCAACCATTAAGGATAAAAAACAACGTAATATATCACCATGGCTAACGATTAAAATATTATCAATAGCTGTGCTAGCGAGATTTTTCATTCCAATTTTTTGAAAATTATTGTCAGCTTGAACCGTATTTGAAATATCAATTAAAGCCTGCTGAAATCGTCTCGCGCAGTCGATACCTGATTCACCATTAGGGGGCGCAACAGTGTTTACTTGATGAAAGATAGCTTGGAAATTTTTGTCTGGTTTTACTTCGCTAATATGCTTGCCTTGCCAATCACCAAAGTTACGCTCTATTAATGCGGATGTTCGGGTAAGTGATGTGTTCAGTATGGCTTGACAAATTTCAGCGGTTTTCTCTGCTCTTGGCAATGAAGAGCTGACAATATGTCCTACATTATGAGTATTGAGTTGTGCAGCTATAGCACGCGCTTGCCGATAGCCTTTTTCTGTTAATGGGCTATCAAATTGTCCTTGAAACTTACCTACTTTATTCCACTGTGTTTCGCCGTGGCGCGTAAGAAAAAAATTTATGACCGTCATTTATACTAAAATTACTTGTACCCGTTCCACTCGATGATCCTCGTTTAAGGGAAATTGAGCGAATCATAATCAAGACTCACTTTTTTGTTAAGGGTTATTCCCTTAACAAAATGTAACGACGAGTATGTTTTGTTCAGTTCCCCCCCAAGGGGCTGGTTTACAAACGCTTTATACCACGTTATTGATTTCGACAATAGAATAACTATTATCTTCAAGTTGAATGGGTATATACATCGATAATAATATTGAATGTTTTAGCATCGCTTGATGACAGAATAAGAAACTTTAGTTAATGATTAAAAGAAGCAAGCTCTAAAGTCACTTGGTCTATTCCGCTCTTCTGGATTCGTTGACTAATTTCAGCTTCCTTACTGCTTAGCAGCGAAATACCTTCGATGATCATGTCATATGCTTTCCATTGGCTGGTGTTCCTATCTTGGCGCATTTGGAAAGTAATGTTAATTTCAGGCGCATTAGTATCGCTAATAATTGAATTCACGCCGACAATTCTCGCCCCATTTGTTGGTTTATGTGACTCGAAAGAAACGTCCTGATCTTTATATTGTTTCAACGCTATAGCATAAGTTCTTACTAAATAACTGCGCATAGAAACGACAAATTTTTCACGCTGATCACTTGTCATCTTTCTTAAATTTTTTCCTAAAACTTTAAAGGCTGCGTATTTGTAGTCTATTGATGGCATTAATTCTTCTTCAACAATATTACGCATGAGTTCAGGAAATTTTTTAAGCGACTCTTGATCTTTCTCAATACGTGAAAATAATCGTTGTCCTGTTTCAGCAATGACGGTGTATGGGGAGTTTTCAATACTGTATGCATTGCTAGAAAAGCTCATTAGCAAAGTAGTAAATAATATAGTGATAAATACAAATATGTGTTTCATTTTTCTGTCCGTTTAAGAGAGTGTTTAGTCATTGCTGAGGTCATTCTTTATTTATGTTGGTATTATACATACCGACCATGCGGTATGTAAATAATCAATTGATATTTTTTATGACTATTTGCTATATCTATAGAAAGTAGTCATAAAAAAATGAAATAAGTAACTTAGTGTTTGCGAAGGTTTTTGATATAGCTGCAGAGTTCTTTTATCACTTTCTCAAAGAGATCTTTATTTTTGGAACTTTTACTTAAGCTAGAAGAACCATGAAAAGTTGAAACAATGAAATAAGCGACTTGGCTAAAATCGATATCGTCACGAAGCTGGCTAGCGACACGCTGTAAGTTAATCGCAATAAGCTGATTAAGTTGTTGTTGCATATTTAAAATACGTAAACGAAACCCTTCATCTACAGCAGACATTTCTTGGCAAAGGTTGTTTAAAGGGCAACCACAAACGATTTCGTCGCAGCTCGACTCTTTATACATAGCGGTAAAAAAGGCACACAACCCTTCAATAGGGTCATCTACTTCTACGGATGGTTGCCATAACTCTAAAAACATGGGGGTATAAATTTCTTCAAAAACAGCGTAACCCAACTCCATTTTATTTTTAAAATGATGGTATAAAGCACCTTTTGAAACCTCACAGCGTACTAAAATACAAGACAAGCTGGTTGCGATGAAACCCTTTTTATGAATTTCATCAGCACTTATCTCAAGTATTTTCTGACGAGTTAGTTCGGCGTCTCTCATATTAATGCTTTTAATTATTAGGTGTTATTCATTCTAACCGACCGGTGGGTAGGTTGTAAACTAAGCTTTTAGGGGGCAGACCATTACAGTGATCATTCCAATATAGAACTAGAACGTTTCTAATGAAGCTGGATCGGTTTTTGGGGAGTTCATGAGGCTGAAAGTCTTTACTGCTGCCTGATGTGAGGAAAATCAGCTTATTAATTTTAAAAAGGCCATCTGTATTAACTACTTGCCTGCACTAATTTGAGTAATTTATCTTTTCGTCAAAACCCCATACTCTAATAATTTAACCTAGTTTTTTCTATTTATTATTGATAGGCAGTTCGTTTTTCATATTCATTGTTACTTGTTTTATATATTGATTAACTAATAAACCAATATATAAAACATTGGGTATTAAAAGTAATAATAAATCGATAAACTTAAAATTATGAGAATAATCCAAGGACTGTATAAGATTATTGCCTCGCATAAACTATCAATAATTGTAACAGGTTGCTTTTCATTAACTTTTACAACGTCCCCTTTCTTGATAAATCTTTCCCAGTGACCAAATACTTGAGGATTAAAAAAATCACTATGCCCTCCAGTAAAAAATCTATTTTCGATTAATTGTCCATGTTTTCTTTTAAAACCTACCCTGCCAGCCATCCCTAAACCAACTGCAACTGCTTGGCTCATAACTAACGGTCCATCATTAAGTGCGCAATCATTTAAAATGCTTTTAATATTATGTCTACGAATTATTTCATCCCAATCATAACTAGCTTTTAAAACACTACCGCATAAAATTATACGGTCAAAATATGGAGTTGAGCTTTGTGAAATATTATTAAGAGACTTAGCTATCAAGTATGTTCCGAAACTATGACCTATTAGAGATATACAACAACCTGGATGTTTTTCCGCCATAAATTCCAACTCTTTTTTAAACCTTCTAACTTCAAGCCATCTCAAAGGAGGAATTAGAAATGAAAGTACAGGAAAAAAATTATATTCATGTGATATGTGTATATATTCATCACTGTCTAGGTTGAGATTTTTAGATAACTCTTTTTGCCATTCACCATTAGTTTCTATTCCATGTACAGAATAAATAATTTTCTTTGTAGCAACTTTAACCATTTCTTGGTCAAGTTTTAGAGAATACTCTTCTATGCACTCTATTAATTGATTTTTCCAATCTTCATCATTTAGTTTATATTCATATGCAAACACTCTACATAAATTTAATTCGGATGAGAACTTTTCAATTAAGTCAGGAAACTCAGTTAAGCCTATAATGTTGCTAGGTACTTTGCATTTCCCTTTTTTTTGATTCTTCTTTATCCACTTTAATAGGTTAATCCCTCCATTAGTTACAGCCTTTCCACCTTCCATTAGCGGTAAGTTCAAATCCACAATGACAAAACCATATTGTCTAGTTTTAAGTTGTTCTATACCTAAATCAACGGACTTAACCCGCTTAACAAATACACTTTTCACTTTGCTTTTCAGTAAACTATCTATTTGTTCAAATTTAGGATTGTTGTCTTCAATTACTAAAAAATCTATCATCTACAGCTCTTTGATATACTGACTTATTTTTTCTTTCCATTCATTTGAAGATGGTTCCCAAAAAATAATATCTAATAAAAACGATGAATAAGAATCTAGTAATTCAGACTTCAAATTACTTAATGAAACTCTACCATCATGGTGCCCAAAAACATCCCATTGAGTAAGAACAACAGTCTTAGTTTTTAGACGTTTATGCTTCATAGTCATCAATACCTTTTTACCCGATAGTGACCTTATTTTTTTCATGTCTTGCTCAAAAGCAGGAAGACTCATATCTAAAATAAAAAAATCAAACGACCTTTTCTTTATTTCAAATATTGCGTCATCTGGTGTCATCACTACAGTGATATCCGAGTCAACAATAAAATGATCTCGTTCAAGGAACCCTAAAATACTTTTTAGTTTAAGCTCATTGTCTTCCGCTATAAGAACCTTCATTTATATTCAACCTTGTGTCACTAGAAGTGAGTTATTTAAATATTTAATGGAAACTGTAAACTTTTTCGCCTGAGTAATTATTTTAATTTTATTTTCTATTTTTAAATCAATATCAAAAATCTTTTTAACCTTATATAAACCACTTCCTTTCTCTCTATTTGCTTCAGAAGTTATATCTAACCCATTAATATTTTGATTAATATTCTCGATAATTTCTTTATCAATTTTTTTTGTTGAGTTTGAAGTATTTATAACAACACTTTGACCTTCTTGGAGTATATCTATAGCTATATTAATCCTGCTATCATGAAGTCTTCTTTTGGCTGCATTCTCAATTAGCATAATAAATGCTTTAATAAAGCTTTTTAAACTTCTTCCATCATATAGGGCTGAAGCATCATCATTATTTATAGAAATATTGATTTTCACTTTAGGAAATATCTTTTCAACAAACAACTGAGCTTCATATATAGGGAACTCTAGAGTAAAGTCTTCTCCTGTTTTTTTAGAAAAGGCTAACCAATCTGAAACTTCCGTTAATGTATTTTTTAGATCATTTTTTACTAAAGTAATCCTTTCCAGGAAATCTTTGTTGCCCCGACCAATACGATTTAAAGATTGACTTAATTTAGTCAATTTACCAGTGAACTCGGAATCTAAACCGTTCAAAATAAGTGCTCGACCTACCTCCATAGATTTTTCGGTTAAGTTTTCTAAATGATCAAAGCACCATTTGATACAATCTTCGTAACTACTACCAGCACTAATAAGAGAAAGAAGTTTACTAACATCTTCTTCTATAATTATAAATTTAAAAATACGTTCTTTATCATCATTATCATTTGTAATTATCTTGATAGCACGTGTTTTTAAATTATTGATTCTTAGATCTATAAATGCAGAGAATTCTTTAAGTTCATCTTGAAACTGTTCATAAAAATAAGGTGATAAACCTCTTTTATATCGGCTCTCAAATTCGATATTATCAGTATATTCTCCATCTACTTTATTTGAAATTAAATTATGCTTCTCAAATACAGACCTTATAACAGGGACAATTCCATTATGCCTAATATCAGTATTTAAAGAATAATCAAGACCATAATACCCATCCAACGTGTATAAATCCCTAATATCAAGAAGCAACTGATATGCAAAAGTAAACGAACCTCTATGCGAGGTTTTCTCATTGCCTTTAAATGTTCCAGTTTCATCAAAATCAGGTAAAGGTGGTTCCGACTCTAAAGAAACCAATATACTAGAAAATAAATCCTTATTGCTCTCTAGTGCCATACTTGTCAAAACTGCGCGGTCAACTTCAATCTTTCCGGGGCTTAAATCTTTCAAGCTAAAGTTCTTCGCATACTGGTGTCCTAGAAAGCTAATTTCATTTTTAAATAACTCTTTTTTTTGCTCATCGTGTTCAGAGTCAAGCAAGCTAGATAAAATAAGTACACGGTCGAACATCAAGTGACTCGAACCATCATAAATTTTTCGACATATATGAATGCCTTCCAAGACATCAGTATTTAAAGCAAATTCAAGTAGGAATCGTTTTTCTGCTGTATCAGGGATTATTTCACTTGGAAAACTTATTGATTTATCGTCCATGTAATCATCGAAGTACAAAGCTACTGTATGCATATCCCCATTAGTGGCTTTAGTTAATATATAAATTGCTATTGTAATTTGAATTAGACATGGTAATTCTTCAGGGAAGTTTTCCAGCTCCTGCAAAAACTCTTTACAGGGAAACCTCCTCATATTGATATCTTTAGAAAAATACTTTTCACAAAGCTCTATGGTAGCCCTTTCAATATTGCCAGACTTAAGAGAACAGAGTATTTTCTTGATTATTAACTCGTCTTTAAAGTGTAGAGGAGGAGTTGTAACCTTTTCATATAATAAATTCGCATTTTTATAATCTCTCTGTTCAAAAAACTGATCAGCCTTTCTTTTTAAAGCCCTATATTCAGGTAATGACTCGATTACTTCATCGGAGTTTTCATTGGTCAATAGCTTATGACAAAAAGATCCATCATTAAAAGAATACTGTCGGAAGGGATTAACAGAAGTAGAGCTAATATCCATAAATCTATAGATAGTTTCAGAGGTTTTCTTTTGTGTGAGAATATTACTTTTAGATTTAATTAAGTTTATGAACTGACTAGCATCTATAGTCGTATATTGATAAAACGTTTTATTAAGTGTGTTTATATCCAAGTCACCACGAGCCGCAATATAAATTAAAGCTGTATCAATAATTTGAAATAAAAGACCACTAGGATTAAGTTGACACTCAGCCCCAGTATTATAAAGTGAATTAGCATAAAACTCATATATCGTAACCATTTCAGGCCACTTCCTGAGAGTTAATTCACTTAATGTTATAACCTTTGTAAAATTACCTTTTATATATTCATCACAAATTTCTAGAAAGGATTCTTCTCTATCTGTAATTTTAAAATCTTCTTTTAACAAGGAAATAAAATTTAGCCATTTACCATCTTCAATACCTATCACGCTATAAATTGAATCCAATATTTCATCATTTATTAATTTATTTGCATAATACGTATAAAATATTCTCGTTGTGGTTAAATATATATCTATAATATTACATGGTCCGTAATATCTAAGTATTGCTTCAAAATCACTTACTTTGGCTGGATTAAAACGAAATAAGAAATCGATTGTAGAATAATCAGTGCACTCAGGTGATAAACCTTCAATTATTGAATCAAGTGAAAAGTCGATTCTATCTGACGGAATAGTCTCTAAAGATTTGTCAAAAAGAAGATCAAAGTCCCTTTTTTCTACAGGCCGTAATTTTTCGGTTGACACTTCATCATAAAAGTCTGTAATTAACGATTTACTACCTTGCCTAACTAATATCGCTAATTTATTTTCGATATACCAATATGATAAGCCATAAAAATCTCTTACTGATTCCAAACATTCAGAAGCTTGTTCGATTTGGCCACTTAAAACAAAACGCTCAAAATCTAATTTAATTTTGGAAAATTGATTTATTATATTCTTGCTTTTATTTATTTTTACTATTGATATATGAAGCTCTTTAAGTAAATCGGAGCTTTTAAGAACGTAAGACTCTTTCCTAAAGTTCTCTCTAAACAACTCTGGAGTGTAAAAGAAATTAGCTTGAAAAATAGGGTTTAACAATTTTTTATCTAGAGCTGATTTGAAGCCTTCTAAACTTTTTATTTTTTTCAAACCATTAATTTCTTCTACAAAGCTAACTTTTAAGTTATTCCTTGTAGCCTTAGCTTGGTTTCTACCTTTTGTCCTTTTTACAGCTCTTTTAGCTTTTACCATTTACAAAGACTCGACTATCTGTGAACTTACTTTATTTTAAACAACTCTAAAATAAAATGCAATAAAAACACTTTATTTCAAGTACTTATGAACAAAAAATATATTCCTATTAGAGGGTAAAGAAAGTAGATTCATACATTAAATTTATGACTACCTAACTCTATCTATGAAAAATAATATTTTGTAACCTCTAAAAATACTTACTTGCTATACAACCCTATAAACTTCACAGGGTTCATAAATACTTACATATTAAAGTCTAACTTTGTTCAATCACATTTCTGCATTTTGGAAACGCAGTGCATCCCCAAAACTCATTGCCTACGTTTTTACCTTTAGTGGCTTTTCGCAATACCATATCCGAGTTGCATCTTGAGCAAGATTTAGTATCAGACTTCTCCTTTACTATTTCTTTGACATGTTCAACGTGTTGACGGTTAGTTTTAAAACTTCTTTGTAACCGATCACTTTCGATTTGTTTAATAATGTCTACTACTTCATCTTCACTAAAGAGAATGTCACGTTTACTCTTAATATATTCAATACCGCCTCTCGCAAACCTTACGTTATGAGGCATTTTGGTTTTAAAAATACTATCACCAATAAAGATAATGACGGAAAAAATACAATCATTCTTTGCTTTACATCCTGTTAAGAGAAGATCTTCTAACGTTTTGACATGTTTATAGTTTTGATGCAAAGGGTTTTGAAATTTAGAGGTGTGTTTGAATATTTTCTGCGTCCATTGCTTCTGATTAGCACTACCAAAAATCCAACCTTTCATGTTCTTTGTTTCAACAACAAAAATTCCGTATTTTGATACGATGATGTGGTCTATCTGAGTAGTTCCATCGTCTGTAGGCAGTGTTACGTTTTTTATAAGATGATATTCATTTTTATCTAAGAAAAACTTGATGAGTAAGTTTACTTGCCATTCACCGAGTACACCTTTAAACCATGCTGACTTTATAATGACAGCAAATATGAATATTGGTATCAAATACCACGCGGCATTGAATATCATGTTGAGATAAATTGATAAATCCATTTACTAAATCCTAACTATTCAACTATCGATGATTGATATTCCTGAACCCAAGACTCAAACTTATTTGTAGTGCTCTTTGTCCGCCTGTTTAAACTGAACTCATTAAAAATATGATCAACGGGGTCATTAGGCGACTTTTCTAGTGCATCTTGAACTAAACCAAGCCTTTCAGGGTAAGCGATGGTATTCCACTCCCTAGGGATACCAAAAGCATTCATACCACGCCACTGCACTAAACCTTCAATATCTTCTGTAGATTTCCATACGGTTACTTCTCCTGAGTCATGTTTAGCAATTCCAGCCCATGGACTAATAATTGACTCAATGTGGTCGAGTTGCTTTTTAGTTGTTCTTGCTAAATTGTGTTTCCAACCAATATCAGATGCCAACTCATGCAGAGATATTGCACTTTTCTCATGTAAGATTTCTTTAGCCATACCTTCTAAGGCTATTTTGTAACTATCATGAAAATACTTATCAGGATTAATATTTGTCACACTACTTTCTTCTTCGACCTCTTCAGGCTCAATTAGAGTTATATCTTCTAACTCATCTTCCTCTTCTTCTTGAGCTAAATCTAAAGCTAAGAGTTCATTTAGTTGGTCATGGATTTTTTCTATAATTGAATTTTCATCAATAAAGTAATCGGTTGACCATATTCGCAATAATTTCCAACCAAGATTTTCTAATATTAAATGCCTGACACGATCTCTATCCCTTGCGGCAGGCGAACCATGATAGGTTGCGCCATCACACTCTATCCCAGCTAAAAATTGACCTGGTTTATCAGGATGGATCACACCGAGGTCAATCCTAAATTTACTGACCCCTATTTGAGTTTGTACTATCCAACCCTTTTCTCTTAAGGCGAAGGCAACACTTTCCTCAAAGTAACTATCAAATTGGTCAACTCCATAATTTGCCTCTGCGGTTTCCGGCAGTGCAATAGGCCCTTTCTCTGCATATTCCAAAAAGTACTTAAGGTGCTTCACTGCAAGAGCACTAGTTCTGCTTAAATCGATCATTGTATAATCAAAGCTAGCGAATACATGTATTTCAGTGGTCGCCCTAGTAATTGCAACATTTAGACGTCTTTCTCCTCCTTGTTTATTAAGAGGTCCAAAATTCATACTCATTGTCTTGGCTAAAGGCTCTACAGGCCCATACCCTAGACTTATAATAATGATATCTCGTTCATCACCTTGAACAGACTCAAGGTTTTTAATAAAAATAGGATCATAATTTTTATTACCTTGGAAGAATGGTTCTAGATGCGGATGCTTGCGTCTACGATCATCTAAACAATCTTCTATGCACCGTTGCTGCTCTGAATTTAACGTAACAACACCAATAGTGTATTTCTTACGTTTATCCGATAATCTTTCAACAATATAATCAGCAACAGCATTAGCTTCTTTAATATTATTTCGCTCTTTTCCTTTTGCATACAGCCCATCTATTTTGTGCAAGCTAACAGCACTTTCTTTAGTTTCCGCACAAGGGAATGTTACTAAAGAATTTTCATAATAGTGACTGTTTGAAAAGGCAATCAAGCTTTCATGGCGGCTTCGATAATGACCAGTTAAACGATGGTGCGGTAATCGTGCTGATAATGCCTGATCTAAAATACTTTCTAGATCTGCTTCATCAGTTAAATCGTCTGTGCTGCTTTTTGAGAAGAAGTTGGTTGGTGGCATCTGCTTAGGATCACCAACAATAATAACATTTTTACCTCTGGCAATTGTTCCAACAGCGTCCCAAACCGTTATCTGTGAGGCTTCATCAAAGACTACTAAATCAAAAGCATTAAAGTGTGCAGGTAAAAACTGAGAAACAGAAAGCGGTGACATCATAAAACATGGTGTAAGGTGAAGTAGGTTTTCACCCATTTCGTTAATCAGTTGCCTGATAGGTTTATGATTACTTTTTTTATTAAACTCTCTGGAAAGAACCCCATACTCAGCAGGAGATTGAGGTGAATTTGGATCTGGCGTACCTGAAGCTACTATTGACGAAATATATTCCGCTGTTGTTTTTGCGACTAACTCATCAAGATCTCTGAATTCTTCAATCAAATTTTCATGCTGTGATGTTCTAAAAGTCCTTAAAGCATCAGAGCGGTCAATAAGAATAGGCGCTAACCAAGCACATACTGCATTAGTTGTTTGGTGTACTGTATCTTCGCCTTTGATTTCTCGACCTTCCAAACATGTAATAACATTATGGAGACCTTTATTACTTGCCACCTTCTTAGCTTCAAGCCAGTTACACCAAGCATTTATTTTTGGCTCTAAGGCAATAACTTCATCACAAGAGTGAATAAATTCACCTATCGTTTTGTCCGCTGGAACATCCCCTCCTTGAGTAATGAAAGTATCAATATCATTTTTAAATTCAGAATAGCTTTTTGAATAATTATCACAGGCTACAGCTAAAGCGGATGACTGGTAGAATTCGAAGTTATCTACAACTTTTTCATTCAAGTTATTAATAAGTGCAGATGGGTTAGATAGTCTTCCGGCTACCTTCCTGGTGATATCAAACAATCCCTTAGCTTGCTGATATTTAGAAGTTAATTGCTCACTAGAAGTATCCCAACCTTGCCATATTTTATCTTGTTCGAAGTCACTAATATTCTCAGTAACTTTTTTAGCGATACGATTGATTTCATCTAATAACGATAATTCTTCAAGTGTTATTTCACCGTACACACCAACAGCACTTAACGTTTTTATGACTTTTCTTTTGGCAAACCATTTCAATGGCCAAATTTTTTGTTGTGCTATTTGAAATGATTTAAGCCAATCTGAGGTAGGATGACTAGATATTGTGTCTAGTGAGAATGTTAATTTCGAACTTCTCACTTGTTCATCTATTACGCCTTTAAATTCTGCTAATGAATCTAGCTTTTCTAACTCATCTCTAGCACTTGGCTTATAAATAAAGCTTAATCGAGTGTCTTTTTGTTTAATTAGGAAGGTGACTAAATGATATAATTCTGCATAGTTTTCGTTGTATTCATTTAACTCTGCTAACTGTAATAACTCAACCAACTCCCCAAAGTGTTTGCTAATTACTTGTGATGAGTTTCTCACTGTTTTAATGGTTGAAATTAATTCTGATTGCCAAGCATTTGACCAGTCGGTGTTTTGAACAATGGATATATCTGAAAGGTTTAAATCCTCTATATCTGAAAAGGCTAAACCTAGTGTTTTAGCTGTTTCATATAAATCATCCAAATCTTCCTTTGAGTCAACAGGTGAGTTTTCAAAAGAGTGGCCCCAGCCTAAGTCTACTTTTGTTATATCTTTATAACGAACAAACCTTGATATAGCCTGCCTTGGTGTTATACCTAAGGGCGATTCTTGATGAAGTTCATTAACGTATGCATTTAAACTTTTTCGTATGTTAAACAGTTTATCCGCATTGTCATTCCATTCACTACTAGAAGCAGTTTCTCGTGTGGTCCATGATTTTTTCAGTTGCTCTAATATTGCTCGTTTATTAGCTTTATTACTATGAAGCTCTAAGCATAAGTGATCTAAACCAATCTTATGAAGGCGGCTATATACAACATTCAATGCTGCCATTTTTTCTGCGACAAATAAAACTTTTTTACCTTTAGCTAAATTATGGCAAATAATATTTGCTATGGTTTCTGATTTGCCAGTACCTGGGGGGCCTTCTAAAACAAAGTCTTGGGCTTTTGTTGATGCATCTATAGCGACTAACTGAGAACTATCAGCATTTAAAGGGGCAAAAACATCTGAAGGTTTTAGCGTATTATCTATGTCATTTTGATCTTTAAATTGAACATCTTGTTCATATGTTTTTTGAGGGTTTTCGACTAAGTGCTCAACAAAGGGATTAGATTTTAAATCGTTAACTCTGTCTTTTAAGTCTTTCCACATTAAATACTTGGCAAATGAAAATGTACTTAAAGTAAGTTCTTCTACGACCTCAAACCCTTTAATATCTTTTATTTTTTCTCTGACAACAGACCAAATTAAATCTACATCAATACCACTTTCATCTGTCGGCAGTACTTCGTTAAATTGGGATAAATCAACTTCATAATCATTTTGTAAAAACTCAATCAAAGTAGCATTGAATATAGGGTCTTCACCATCACGTTGCTTAATTTTTATTTTTGAACGTGCACTACTTCTTTTTAACTCCGCAGGCAAAAGAATTAATGGCGCTTGGTAGGTTCTATCGCTGTCAGGTGTTTCTTTCCATTTCAACATACCAACAGCAAGAAAAAGCGTATTAGAGCCTCCTTCTTCTATGTCTGTTTTTGATTTTCGATATAAAGAAAGTAAGTTTTTCTCTAATTTTTTAGAGGAGTCATTGGCAATTAAGGTATTACTTTTTAATTGTTCTTTCGCAAACTCTGTTTGTAAATCATTCCCAACTTTGAATTTAAAAAGTTCTTTATCTCGTGCGTCATTTGCATAAGGAGTATCGCCAGCGGTAATAAAATTAAAACTTTGATTCGATGCTAATTCATCCTCTAAAAGCGCAATATCGGGACAAAATAACTTAATAGCTACAGCCGTTTTTGATAAATTTAATAGCCTATTTCGTTTTGTAAGATCAAGTAGTTTTCTTTGCCATTGTTCAACGCGTCCATCAGGGGTATCAGCAACAGGAAGCTCTTCTTTTCTAACTGGCGGTAATGCTGGAGCAACAGGTAAAATTTGAATGGCAGTTTCTGCTTCATTGTTTTCTACTTCAATACTACTATCGCCAATGGTCGGAATAGGTTTAATTTGTCTTTTTCTTGCTTGTGTTAAATCTATTGCATACACAAATGTATCTTCTGAATCCTCTGAAATTATCTGGTCTGCATATTCTATTGCTTGACCAAAAGTAATAGGTGAATCAGAAGTAGCCAATGTAGTTTCAAATAGCACTATGTCTTTAGATGCTATTCGTTTACGAATGTCCATTGAGTCGTCATTAGTCAATAAAGGAAAGCATTCATTGATTAACCAGAGGCCACAACACGCATGCTCATCAGTTATGGCTATTATTGAATTTAGCCCTATGTGCTCCAGACAAGCTGCAAACAATAATGACAAATCTAAACATGCACCTGTTTTAAGGGTTTTAATATCATTTGGTAACCTAATACGTTGCCCTTCATAAGCGAAGCTAGCTGGTGGATTAACGTAGGCTATAGATTCATTTGAGATCACATTCCATAATGCTGCCGCCATCAAGTAGGGTCTTTCCCTCGTTTCTGATTGATAACCATCTAATTTGGACTCGTACCCTGCGGATTTCATTACATCTGACGATTTTTTTACAAGTTCCGCAATATAATTTGCGTTAGGGGTAGAAAAAGCGGCTAACAGTTCAGCCATTCGTTCTTCGCCACCCCAGAAGTTTTTTGGCAGTAAATTAGTTTGATACGATTGTTTTGATAATACTTCATCAGAACTATATAGAGTGAAATTCAAGTTAATTTCAATTTGCTCAGTCAATGCATCTAAATATTCATTTGATATTTTTAAAAGTCGTTTTTGTAATAAAAGTGAGTGACCTGCCACAAGTGAGTCCACGTGCCATTCTTCAGGAGAAAATACTTCAGGATCAGAAGTTAAAACAAGTTTTAAATCTGTATGCTTTTTGTGAGGATTTTCAGGTGTAATTACTTTAGAAGAATTCAACTCAAGGGATGTTATAAGTGGATATTGATTTTGTTGAAATGCAAAAGAGTAAACTTTAGCTATTTCTGCATTAATTCCTAAATTTTCCATTGAATTTCCTACTTTATATAAAGCCAATAACATATGGCTTAATTATAATTAAACCTTTGTATTTAGAATGTTGAGATTTGTACGAATTACTAATCATTATTTTGAGTTTTATGCTTACGTTTATCTCTCACCCATGTTGCTGAGCCGTGGGTTTGTTTCATTTCAAATAAATCGATTGCAGCAAACAAATCACTCAATTTTTTAAAACCATAATTTCGTTGGTCAAACGAGGCATGGTTAGAAATATGTTTTCCAATAGGACCTAATTGCGCCCAACCGTCACCTTCTTCGGCTGCATCGACAGCCTGACGAAGCATATTAATAAGCTTCGTGTCGCTTTTAATACTTGGTTTTTTCTTTTGGATAGGTTTTTCTTCTGTTTCGATATCATCAAGAAACAAAAATTTGGAACAGCTATTAACGAAAGCCTTTGGCGCTTTACGTTCACCAAAGCCAATGACAAACTTTCCATCAGCAAGGGCACGTGTAACAAGGGGAGTAAAATCACAATCAGAGGAAACAAGGCAGATAGTATCTACATCTTTGGTATAGAGGATATCCATGGCATCAATAACAAGGGCAATATCAGTGGCATTTTTCCCCTTGGTCAAATCAAATTGTTGGATGGGCTGAATTGCATATTCATGAAGGACATCTTCCCAAGGCTTGATGCAAGGGCTTTTCCAATTACCATAGGCTCTTCTAATATTAACTACGCCATATCGAGCAAGCTCAGAAAGTATGATGTCTATTTTTACAGCGGGGGCATTATCAGCGTCAATAAATAATGCAATTTTTTCCTTATCCCTCAAAACGCGATTCCTTTCAACGTTAAAAACTAATTTCTATTAGTACATATATGCCATATACCCATGAAATAGCAATACTTTTTATGTGGGTATGGGATATTTATTGTTTTAGAATAACTTTATGAGCTTTTATAACAAAAATTTAACATCTTCAGCACGTTAAGGTTTTCAACGATTCATTTACAAAATTTCCATATCCACCAAGGACTACAACTTTTTTCACTTAGCTTTTCCCTTTAATCGCCAATTTACTCCGAAGTAAATAGCTGCTCCAACTAAACCGCTATATAGACATACCTTGTGTAACATCGATACCGAAATTAACCCTAAGAACTTATTATCTAATGTAAAAGGGAAGAATGGCTCAACATCAGAATGCATAATACTATCAAGTAAAACATGACTAAAGCTGCCGATAAAAGCACTTAAAAACACCACCCACCAAGCAATAGATATTAGATTGTTAGTTTTAGAAATTTTAAGCATCTTCAAGCCAAGTTCTGATAAATATTTACCAGTCAACGCTGCAAAAATGGCAATTAATATTGCGCCAACATAAGTGTGGGTAAAACCATGTAAGTGACCTTCGCCCGAAATCAAAACGATGAGTGGTTGAATATCCATAACAATTTGAGTCCAGCCAAATACCATTAAACTAAAACTGCCTTGCAGTAATGATTTAATTAGGATTCCAGGTCCCATGTGTATTGGCGTGAATGGCATTATGAACTCCCTTGATTATTCATAATTAATACTGCGGCTTTAGCAACTGCTTGTGAGGACTCTTTCGGTTTTGCTTGTAATAGAAAGTGAGGCCCATCAATTTCTATGTACTCAATATTTCTAAATACATTGCTAAGCTCTCGGCTTTTTCCAGGTGATATAAGCCTATCTGAAAGTGCTTGAATATAAACGGTAGGCACATCAAAGGTAGCCAAAGGCAGTTTTTGTAGGTTCATCACAGCTAATCTACTTTTTAAAATATGATCTGGGATTGATTTAGTTACTTTTATAAATTTTGACAATAGTGCTTTTGATGCACCTTGGCCAAGTAATAAGAACTTATGGCCAATTTGAGATAATGGGGCTGAAGCTAGCGCTTTTATTGGCAAAATCTTAGCTATCGGTAGTAGATATCTATTAGGACAACTTAGAAAGCTAGCTACAAATATAACACCTTTCATATTAGTAAGATCTTGCTTAAGTAACTCTGGAACTATGCCACCCGAAAACGATTCGGCTAGCAAGATATAGTCTTCTTTTGGCAATTGTTTGTCTAATGATTTAGCTAAAGACAAATGATCTTGAGGACAGTTTTGTGGCAAGGAAATAACTAGATGTTCACCATCATAGTATGACAAGAACTCCTCAAATAGCTCTCCTGTTCCATCCATTCCCGGTAATAATACTAGTTTCAAAATATAGACCTTTTTATTCCCAGCTAAGACTATCTGGTAGCGGATAGCCACTAAACTCTAGATGAATTACTCTTCGATGACTTGGGTTGATAGCCTTACTTGAAGCATGTAATATTAATGGTCTCATAATTAACATATCACCAGCATTTACCTCACATTCAATAAATTCAGATTCTTCGACTAAGGCATCAATGTCAGCTTGCTTTAATACACCATGAAGATGACTATTAGCTATAACTTTTAAACACCCGTTATCTGCGTTGCTATCATCAAGATGAATTCGAAAAGACACCATGTCATTTAACACGGACTCATTAGGTTGCACATGATGCGTATTATCTTTTAGGCTCCAAGGACCCCAACCATCAATGTGATGTTTTTTATTCACCGAAACTGTTTTATCTTGATGCCAACTGACTAACCAGTTTTTTTCAGGGTTTTTATCAAAAAGTATTGCTCTGACTAACTGTGGCTCTTCACCTAAAATAGACCTTGCTTGAGCTATAATCTTCTCTGAATTAGCAAGTTTGGCAATACAATCAAATTTCTTCTCTGCATTACGAATACCATGAGGAGATTTAAGTTCATTCGAAGTTGTTATTTCATCAATAAATGTTTGAACTATTTCAGGTGAAATAAACTGTTTTACTAATTCAAAGCCATGCATCAGTTTATTCATCGGTTGAACCATCATGCTGCTTATTATTTGCTTTGTAGTGTTGTTGCCAGAGTTTATTTCTGAACCGATAATCAGGGTCTACTTTTCCTTTTAATTCAAAAAATTCACTCGCTCTAGGGTAGGCTTTAACAAATTGTTCTGTTGATGCATGGAGTTGATATGGCAAATAATAAGCACCATTTTCTTCAATAACAGCATCAATTATTTCTTGGCTCCAAAGCTTCACTTCTTGTTGTGCCGCCTCACTAGTTTCTTGGCGATAATAGACAACAAACGCAAATACTTCTGTTTTCGCCCAAGCTAATAATGAACCGCTATCTGGCAGAGCATGGCGAATCGAAACGTTGATAATATTGGCCTGATGTTTTTTGAAAATGTCCGCCATTTTAATCGCAAAGCTGTCAAAGCTTTCAACAGGTACAAAGTACTCCCTAAGGGCATAAGTATTCGATGACCGATTAGAAGGCTCAAGTTCATTAACATCATAACTGGCTTCATAATTTCGCCATTGCACCGCATCAAAGTTATAGAGAATCGGCTCGAAGACATGCTGTCGCATCCATTTACCAAAGTTTGAGTCGGCTACAAACTTTGCCACTTTAGGTTGCCAGGTATATTCTTTATTCTTGGGGATTAGCCTTTCTTCTTCGGTTAAGGATTCATTAGTATTTAGCCAACTAACGCTACGCACATCGGTAAAGTTTGGTGGGTATATATCAGCGTTATGGAAAATAACATTTTGATCCTGTCGTATGTTATCCGAGAAATATGTCTTATAGTTTTGCACACTCATCTTCTCGGTATAACGTTTAACTTTTACGTTATCTACCAGATTTAAGGTAACTTCTGCGATAACAGCTATACCTCCATACCCACCAATTGCCCCATAAAACAGTGTTGAATTCTCTGTTAGGGAAGCATTGACGATTTCACCGTTAGCTTTGATTAATTTTATCGACTCAACAGACCTAATAATTGGGCCTTCTCCAATATAACGGCCATGAACATTTACACTCAAAGAGCCACCAACAGTAAAGTTTGCGTACGTTTGCATTATTTTTATGGAGAGGTTTTCGGTATCAATAACTTCTTGTAAGTCTCGCCATGTAATACCACTTTGCACTGTTACTTGCTTTTTAGTTGCATCGAATGCTAATACTTTATTAAAAGCTCGCATATCTAAATGAATACTATCTGGGTATGCAATTTGTCCGCCTTGACTAAAGCGCCCGCCACCAATTGAGATAGGACCTGTACTTGACTGGATAGCATCAACTATATCTTCGATGGACTCTGGTTGAATAATACGAGTAACTTCGATGGGGTTTAACTGAGTAATATCATTTACGATTGTCGATTTTTCTTGTTTTTGCGGACTATTGTCATCAAAATCGACAAAAATATAGGCAATGAGTAGACTAAGCAATAGTAAAAAACTAGCAATTATTTTAAAAAAAAACTTAATCACAACGTACTTCCTTTTAATTAATATTCCATTTTTTTAATAGTTATGCTTTTCAAGTTGAGCAATCACAGTCTTCCAGTCGGGATAATTAGCAGAGCCAAATTGAATAATTTTTCCTTCAAAGCTTTCTTGCCCTCTGCCTGAAATGAGGTCATCAATTAAAATATCGCCTTTGAGTAATCCCTTATTAGGGCTAATTATTAACTTTTCCGTAAACTCTATCCCAAAATACTTTTCTATCCACACCCGTTTTTCAGTATATGAAAAAGGGTTTCTTATCGAAGGAGCAGTAAGAACATATGGATCAAATATTTCTGATTTCATGAGTCTTTTTACACTCTCAATAGCGCCTGTAATAGGAGCTAAATTAGCATAGAATCCATATTGGGACTGCGGAAAGGCAATGCTTGGAGTCTCTTCAATAGCGTTATTAAAAGCAGTGGTATAATCACAAAGTACATCATCCATGTCGATATAAACTATCATATTTTCTCCTTGCGTTATGTACTCAGATTACGTTCAAAATTAACGATGTCAACGCCAGGTTTTACTTTGTATTGCTGAGCTAAACGACCACCAGATTTGACTTTTTCATCGATTGTTTCAAACATATCTGCCGATTCAATACGTCTAATTAAGCTTTTACGTTGTATCGTTTTCCCTATGATAGTTTCAATAACAGACTTTAGCTGACCCACAGTGAAATACTCAGGTAAACAATACACGGGTACCATTGAATAAAGTGCTTTTTGTTGAAGACGCTCTTTAGCTTGTTCAATAATAACCTTGTGATCAAAGGCAATTGATAAACTGTTTATTTTATCAATATCGATCCATTGAACGTCATCAATGGTTTCTATGTGTGATGAGACTTCTTGTGCTGCTATTAAGGCAAAGTAAACCAAGGTTACACTAAAGCCCCTAGGATCACGGTCAATACCAGAAAAGGCTTGTAGCTGTTCTAGATATTGAGGTGCAACACTCGTTTTTTCTTCCAACTTTCTTAACGCTGTTACATCTGTTGTGGTATCTGAATCAACATCGACAAAACCACCTGGAAGACCCCAACTACCGATAAACGGCTCATTTGCTCGCTTAACCATCAGAATTTTTAAGGCATCGTCTTTTACCGTAAATAGCACGCTATCAACAGTAAATAGGGGATTCTTAAATTCATTAATATCGTAAGAGTTTGTCATCGTACTCATTCAAGGTAAACTTTATGTCTTAGTGACACATTAAATCAATTTTTCTTTTATATCAACAAGAACTGTCATGAAATTAAATAAGAAATAATATTTGACAACTTAATGTCTTTGAGACATATTTATCATAGTGTCGCTGTGACACATTTATAAAAGGAAATTATTATGTTTGGATTTAAATATATAAAAGCAGATCCTTCAACACACCTTATGTTATTCAAAGAAGGAAAAATTAAGTTAGAAGGAGTCGGTGTAAACTTTTTCTATTATGCTCCTAGCTCTTCACTTGTCGCTATACCAAGTAATAGTAAAGAGTTGCCTTTTGTCTTCAGGTTACAAACATCTGATTTTCAAGAGCTAACAGTGCAAGGACAAGTTACTTATCGAATTGAACAACCTCATGAAGCAGTAAAAATGTTGAACTTCACTATTGATACAAAAGGTAAGTACACATCAGAAGATCCTAATAAAATAGATGAGCGTGTTCAGCGTGCTGTTCAAGTATTATTGCGAAATCATATTGAATCTAAATCACTTAGAGATTCTCTAGTTTGTGCTCGTGAACTAACAATCGATTTGAAAAAAGATCTAGATGGTGCTGAAGCGATAGCAAGTCTTGGCATAGAGATCACTGATGTTGCATTAACATCAATTAAACCAACTCCTGAAACAGGGAAAGCACTCGAAGCTGAAATTAGAGAAAGCTTATTAAAAGAGGCTGACAATGCTATTTATGCAAGACGTTTATCCAGTATTGAGCAAGAAAAAAGCGTTAAGGAGTCTGAATTAGAAACTGAAAAGGCAATTCAGAAGAAAGAACAAGATCTTGAAGAATCACGCTTAGAAGCGCAGAGATTAAGAAAAATCCAGCAATTTAAAATTAACCAAGAGGATATCACGGCCCAAATAGAAGACGAAAAGCAACTTGAAGAATTGGTCTCAATTAATTCAGCCAATGAAAAATCTCGTGGCGATGCACAGGCATATAAAATAAAAGTACGAATGCAGGCTTATCAAAATATTGATACTGATAAATTGAGAGTAATGAGCATGAGTGGCATGGCACCAGAGCAGCTTATTGCCCAAGCAATAGAAAACTTAACACAAGGTGATAACAAGATAGGTAATTTGAATATTTCACCTGATTTACTAACAGCACTGACTAACACCTAAAGGAGCTTGTTATGCTCACTGATAGAAAAATTGTAGTTGTCACAAGAAAAACGAGATTGCAGAAGTTAAAGGAAAAATACTGCACCCTTGGGCAGGCTAAGTTTTACCTTGAACATTTAGGTGAGTCGTTTAGTGACTATGAAGAAGAAAGTATCCAATATTCAAATTCAGTAACCAAGGCTATTAGCTTTTTGAAAGCGGTAGGTAGGGTTCAACAGTTAGAAAGAAGTGTACTTTCAACTTATCTATTCTCACCAGATGATGTGGTAGTAGTCATTGGTCAGGATGGTTTAGTGGCTAATACGCTTAAATATCTTGATGGACAGCCTGTTATAGCGGTTAATCCTATTCCATCGCTTTATGATGGCCAGCTTTTACCCTTCTTAGGGGATGAACTTGAAGAAGTGCTTTTACAGACGTTAAGTCAATCAATCAATTCAAAATCAATTGCAATGGCTGAAGTTAACACTAACATTGGTCAAACTCTTTTAGCGGTAAACGACCTTTTCATTGGCCCTAAAAGTCATACGTCCGCTAGGTATTTGTTAACGGTCGATAATCACCAGGAAGAGCAAAGCTCTAGTGGTGTAATTATTAGCACAGGCTTAGGCTCTACTGGTTGGTTTCGAAGCATAATTACTGGTGCAAGTGGTATTATAGAAAAGCCCATTAACTATCAAATTAAAAACGGTTTTCCTTGGGATAGTGAATTTCTTTACTACTCGGTTAGAGAGCCATTTCCGTCCGCTATTACAAAGTGCGATAAGATTTTTGGCAAAATAACAAATCGTTCAAAATTCAGTATGTCTTCAAAAATGGCAGAGAATGGGGTCATTTTTTCTGATGGCATAGAGCAAGACTGTATTGAGTTTAATGCGGGGACTATCGCCAATATATCGATAAGTTCCCGTGTTGGAAATTTGATCGTTGGTCACTAACTTTCTTCACTGTATCAGTGACTTATTTTAGCTGCTACACTCATTTACAATAAAAAACGCACCTTAGTGTCATAGCGACACAAAAAGAGCTTGACCAGGTATGAACTCTTTGCTAAATTAAATGTGTCCTAGCGACACAAACAATAAAAGGAAGTAGAAATGAAAATATTTAGCCATGACTCAACAGGAAATAAAACACCTATTGACTTTGACAGCTTTACTTTTTCTGGCGGAGAAGAGCACATTCGTTTTAATCCAATGGACTTTGCAACTACGGTAAAGATAGAAATATTTGAACGCCTTACCGATTCATCAAAACTAATTCAGTTACTGGTTGCAGTTGATGCGCTAAAAAGACTTTCAAATGAAGCTACTCCTATTGAATTAGTTATTCCCTATTTCCCCTATGCACGTCAAGACAGAGTATGTGTTGAAGGTGAGGCGCTAGGTGCCGCAGTTATGGCAAATTTTATAAACAACTTAGGCTTTGCAAAAGTAACTATTTGGGATGCTCATAGTGAAGTATCACCAGCTTTATTAAATAGAGTCGTAAACGTGCCGCAAATTAACCTGCTTGAGCGTTGCGATGAATTAAGTCAGCGCTTATCTACAGGTGAGCTTACATTAATTTCACCCGATGCTGGCGCTAGTAAAAAAACAATTAAAATTGCTGAGACATTTAATGGTGAGCCTGAAGTTATTCAAGCACAAAAAATGAGAAATTTGAAAACAGGCGAAATCATTAAAACTGAAATTCTTGGTGATGTTGAAGGAAAGAAAGTACTTATCGCTGATGATATTTGTGATGGAGGCCGAACATTTATCGAATTAGCCAAGGTACTAAGAAAAAAAGGCGCTGTGGAAGTATCACTGTTTATCACACATGGTATTTTCTCAAAAGGATTAGAGGTATTTGAAGGACTAATTGACGCAATCTATACAACTGATTCATTTAGAGGCGCGGAAGAATTTAGCACGAACAATAAAATCAAACTACAAATTATTGAAATGTAAGGAAACTGCCATGACTATTACCGCTGCAAGTATGCAAAAAGATGTTTATAAAGAATTCCACAGCCGCGCTTATCACCCTGATGTAACCGAAGTTTACGCTAACTTCACCTCAAGAAGTGGCAGATTAAGCAATGTTGAAAATAGTGACAAAGTTGCATTCGTTGGTCTTCAATATTTTATTAAAAGCTACTTACAAGAGGAGTGGGCTGAATTCTTTAAAGTTGATAAAGCATCTGCTGTTGCAAATCACAAACGTATTCTTAGTGCAATGTTGGGCTATCCTGTAAACGTAAAATACTTAGAAGATTTACATGATTTAGGCTATCTACCGTTAAAGGTAAAAGCATTGCCAGAGGGAACGCTTGTACCTTACTTAGTTCCACCAATGACAATTGTTAATACTAAAGAAGGTTTTCAGTGGTTAACGAATATGATTGAAACGGTTCTAAGTTGTGAGAACTGGCCAATTCAAACAAGTGCTACTACCTCGGTTGCTTACTTAAAAGTATTCAAAGAATTTGCTAATAAAACGGGACTTCCTTTAGATTTTGTACCTTTTCAAGGACATGACTTTAGCTTTAGAGGTATGTTTGGTAAGCACGCTGCTGCTATGAGTGGTTTTGGCCACTTAGCTTCAGGGCTTGTAGGTACAGATACCATACCAGCAGTATTATTTGCTGAGAAATATTATGGTGCAAATGTGGATAATGAGCTTGTAGGTTGCTCTGTAGATGCTACTGAGCACTCTGTTACTTGCTCTTGGATAATGGAAGGTGAGATAGAGTTTTTCAAATATTTAATGAAAGAACAATCTCCAACAGGCATATTGAGTGTTGTATCTGATACTTGGGATTTTTGGACATTAGTAACTGATTATCTTCCACAGCTTAAAGACGAAATAATGGCTCGTGATGGTACATTAGTAATTCGCCCTGATTCTGGAGATCCGGTAAAAATCTTAACGGGTTATAAAATCTCTCCTGTTTCTGAGTACAGTGAGTTATTCCAAACTCAAATTGATGCAGAAAAAGATGTGATAGAAAATGGGTATGAAGCATATCGCTGGAATGGTGAATATTATGGTTTCGAAAATAACGGTATTGATGGGGAACAAAGCATTCAATTAATGTTCTGTGAAGTCAAAGGGCTTATTGAATCTTTATGGGATACCTTTGGCGGAACAAAAACCAGTAAGGGATTTAAATTACTTGATGATCATATTGGCGCAATTTATGGTGACGCGATTACCCTTAGACGCCAACGTCAGATTTTACAACGTTTGATGGATAAAGGATTCGCTTCAAAAGTTGTTTTAGGCATTGGCTCATACAGCTATCAATATGTTACTCGTGATACCCATGGCTCAGCAGTAAAAGCTACCAGTGTTGTTAAAAACGGTGAACGTGTCGCTATTTTCAAAGATCCTAAAACAGACACTAAAAAGAAGTCTGCAAAAGGGTTGTTAAAAATTGAACGGGTGAACGGTGAGTTAACCTTATTTGATGACGTAACTGAAGAAGAGGAATCTCAAGGGCTTCTAGAGGTTGTTTTTGAAGATGGGAACCTTACAAAAGAAACTACTTTAGGCCAAATAAGAGCAGTAATAGACGAACAGATTTAACCATAATGTTGATACATAGCTTACTGTCAAAATCAGTTAGCTATGTATTTATAATTCACCCCATCTATTTATCTTCTAACATAAAACCAAACTTTTAGTGTGATTTTAGAGTTGGTGACATACGAAGTGCTTCAATATGAAGTGGGCTAAACCCAATTCTTAATAACTCGAATTCCTCATAATAAATTTTTGAACATCGACCTTTTTCAAGAGTTTGATACAGGCTGCCACTATTTGTTGTTATTAATTTATTCGAACTATTTATATGAATAATGTTAGATGTACAGACAAAGTCATCTTTTAAAAATCGACAACTAGAGTCGTCAACTACGTAGCCCCAAATTACATTTCCTATCAAATCTGAAGCATCAAAAACAGATACTAGAAACCAATCTCGAATGACAGTATTCATAAAGTTATCTCTACATTATTAATGGTAGTTGATTTTATAAGTTAACTAGTAATGTTACCAATAATTTCGAGGAACAATCAAAGGGGTTTTAGTGCTTAATTGGTCTTTCACAATCTGTCGTGATAAGGTTAACTTCCTCCCTTAATTTCATTGTAACCATATAATTTAACAGTATTTATATGGCATATCCGTTTAATATTTAAGATGGTAAATATCACTAGCAACTTCAATAAATATCATTTAATTATTAGCGGGATATTTCATTGGACTTATGAATCCTTACTCGATAAATACCTACTTTCTCGCATGGTTAAAGCTTTATTTTAAATGGTGTGGTGATTAACTTGGTTGAGGTGTACAAAAGTAACAGTGTTTGTTGTAATTGACTATAAAATAAAGGATAAATTTGAACTTAATTAATGGTACTCATTGCGTACCACCGATAAAGTCAACATTAAGTTATTAAAATGTAGTCTTTACGATAAAATCAGTGTGAATCCCTATTTTATTAGTTTTTTAATGTTGCGGGCTTTAAAAATGTGCATATAATTAGGAGTGATTTTAACTTTTTGGAGATCACACCATGGCTTATATATATGCCCGAACAAAAGACCACTTAGCGAAACCGCTTTATCGATATTCTAAGATAAACGCTTCGCTTTCTTACAACACGACAAAACACAATGAGGCTTTACCTTGTGAAAGCCATCTAGAATACGATGCATTGCATCTACGCCAATTTAATCAAAGTATTGATTTTTTCGAGACCCAGCCACTTTCTGTAGAATGGCGTACCGATACAAATAATAGACGTAAATACACCGCTGATATCGTTGAACGAAATTCAGACGGTACCTTTATGGTTACTGAAATAAAGCCTGAGGTTAAATACAACACCCCAGAAAATAGAAAAAAATTCGATAAGATTGCAACCGCTTTTGCAGATGATGGAATAGAATTCCAAGTACAAACTGAGCACGATATCTATGTAGGAAATAACATCGATACCTACCAAACATTGCATCGTTATTTGTTTAATACGACCAGAGCTGATTACTTAAAAACAGTCATGACTCAGTCATCGAATGTCATGTCATTAGCTCACTACGATGAATTACTTCTCGATACCAAAACACCACCACATATAGTATTCAACATGCTTGCTCAGCATCAACTAAGTATGAATTTTGAAGAGCCAATCCGTAAAGATTTACTAATTTATAAGGGGGCTTTATGAATGAGTTAAATAGAAGGAAATCTTATCTATACGCCATTGAAAATCAAGCTGGGACACCTCCATTCAGCAATGTAAAGCTTGCACATATTGCTTACATGGTTAGCTTACAAATTGGAGATAAAAAATGCCCATCGCTGAGTAGATTGAAGCGTTGGTATAAGGAATACAAATTTGACAAACGCTTAGTAACCTCTCAAAACCAAGGGGGATTAACATGCAATTATTAGCAACTACCTATGCCTCATTTACACCAGGCTCAAGGTTTAATTTTAAAAATGAAGATAACGATGAGTATGAACATTATCTAATTGTATTAAGCGACAGTAAGAGTGTTGTTGCTGAGACGGAGAATGGAGAAAGAAGACAGTTTCTTGTTTGCGTTCTACAGGGATTAATTGGTGAGAGATTAGAGTTTGTTAGAAATAAACCTGAAACGCAAGTCATCCCTTTAATGACAGACGTGCAACGAGCACAACTTGAGCGAAAGATGACTTATATTAATTGTGCCATTGAAGCAAATCCTATTGCTCCTACTGCTAAAAAGACAGGATTATTAGCTAGAGCAAAAGCTATGGGAATTACGGGTGATAAGTATCCAGCAGGTATTTCAACCATTAACGGTTGGATTAAAAAATTCAATGACAATTTAAAATCTCAAATTGCTCTTCTCTCGCAAGGTGGGCGTGGTCGAAATAGTAAATTCTGTAGTGATATTGTTGAACTTGCGGAATCTGTTATCGCGGATTCCATTCTT
Source organism: Colwellia sp. MB3u-41 (assembly GCF_014076845.1). Lineage (GTDB taxonomy): Bacteria > Pseudomonadota > Gammaproteobacteria > Enterobacterales > Alteromonadaceae > Colwellia_A. Next base: position 14,537 of record NZ_JACGUT010000054.1, on the reverse strand, counting down.
TGTAGCGAACCATACACTTGTGTTGAAGCTTATGAAATATTGAAAAAAGAAGCCTTAAAAGAAGGCTATGGGGAAGAAGATTTACCTTGTGCTTCGACATTTGCCAATTGGGTGAGCGACCTTAAGTATTACGATGTTGTGGAAGCGCAGTGTGGCCGCACTGTAAGGGATTTTGAATCTCGCCAAATGATGAAAACCTTTGAATGCTCAAACATCCTGACCAGGGTTGAGTTCGATGCTGTTCACATTCAAATCGGCCTTTTAGATGACGAAACTCATGAATACAAAGGAAGTGTCATTGTAATGATGGCTATTGACGTATTCAGTCGTTGTATTTTGGGTTATAGCATGCATGTTGGTCAGGGTGGTGAAACGGTTGAACTAACAGTGGAATGTATGCAACACGCTGTTATGCCAAAAAAACGTAAAAACTGGGAAAAAATTTGTGGAAAAATGTCGATGGCTGTGTGCGATGCGGGTGCCGCTTTTGTTTCAGATCATTTTTTGAGTTACCTAGCCCATTTTAAAATAAATAGACTAACAACGGCTGTAAAGAAACCTTTCCGCAAGCCTTTTATTGAGAGCTTCTTTAGAACCCTTAGAATTCAACACCTTAGCAAACTTCCTGGGTATTTAGGAAGTGCTCGATTCAAAGGTGTTTTCACTGAAAAAAGTAATCTTAAGAAAGAAGCCACGTTAACCGTAAGTGAGTTTCGAGAGTCACTAGAAGAGTACATTTGTGACCACTATCACATGAATAGCCACAATGGGCTAAGAAACAACAGAACACCTTTTGATGTATGGAATAAGTCAGTAGATAATGCGCCAGGTCTTGTCTCATTTACCGAGGATGATGACTTATTCACTAGCTGGGGAGGCAGAGTAAAACACCCTAAACTTCATCAAAATCGAGGCTTTACCGTTAATACCCATCGATATAACGCACCTATTTTAAAAGATTGGTATAGCGAGTTAAAAGGTAACCCTATGTTCAAGGAAAAAGGGTTAGAAATACAAGTGTCTTATAGCAATCTCAATATCGGCCACATAATTGCTTTTCATCCCATTTCAGGTGAATGGATATTCGCTCCCAATACCAACCAGAAAGTTTATGACGGCATGAGTGAGTTTGAATACAAGTCGATGCTAGACAATGAGATTGGGCCAATGCAGAAGAAAATACGTAATGTCTATGATGCTCATAACAACAGTGCAATCAACAATGCAATTGAAAGAAAAAATAAAGCTAAGGCTGAGAAGGCTAAGTTAAAAGCTCAGAAAAAGGCTCTAGCGGCCAAGGAAAAAGCAGAAAAACTCAAAAAACAAGGTAAAGAAGACTTATCCAAACCTGTTGAACTGGGTAAAGGCAATTTAGCAGGTAAATTGAAAAACATTGCTAATCAGAATAAACCAAAAGATAAAGAGGTTCATGATGATCCATGTCCACCAGTAGAGGTAGATACTGAGGTTGAAGTAACAGAGCAGAAAACTCGTAAAAAAGGGAGTCGCATTCGTGGGCAATTCTAATAGAGAACACTTTATAACTGCATCTAAATTACCTCAGCGTCAATTTATTGAGATGGCTCATTGTAAAGACATATTGAATGAATTGGACTATGTACATGGTAGAGCTGTTGCCGGAGAGCCTTGTGGGTTAGTTATTTCTGGACCAACTGGTTCAGGTAAGTCATCGATTCTTAAGTATTATAAAACTACATGGGATGATGAGTTACCTGCTGGTGAACCATCCCCCATTGTATATATTCGAACGCCCTCTAAACCATCAGAAATCTTAATGTTGGAAAGTGAGCTTAAAGCATTAGGCGACCCAGCACCTCGAAAAGGTACTTCAAATTCGAAAAGAGAGAGGAAAGAGGCGTTGATAAAAAACCTGCATCCTAAAGTATTTATATATGATGATTTCCAACATGTTATCGAATACCGCGGCACTGTCGTTGCTCGGCAATTACTCGATGAGCTAAAGAACATATCAGAAGAATATGGAGTTTCACTCGTTTTTACTGGTATAAATACCGTGGAAATTGGAGGGTTAATTAATGAACAAATAAACTCAAGGTTTAGTAGCCTAAGGCGCTTAAAGGTTATGTCTACTGAAAATGACGATGAATTCAATTACTTTCAAGAATTTCTTGAAGATTTCAGCATGACAAAAGGGATTACTAATTTTGATATGGCAAGTGAGGATTCCGTTTATCGCTTTGCTTATGCTTGCGGAGGCGATTTAAGAATATTAAACCACATCACTAATAAAGCATTACATTACTTCAATTTAAGCAAAGATAAAGAAATTTCTTTAGAACACTTTGTACCTGCATTTGACGATGTGGTTAGCGAAGAATGGGATGATATAAAGGTAAATAAGGTTAACCCATTTGACACAGATAATTGGGCCACTATTAAGCGTAGGATGGGAATTAAATGAGTCATTTTATTTTTCCAAAGCAAATCCATCCAATCGAAGATGAAAGCTTATACGGTTTCGTTCAACGGGTAGCTAACTTCTATGGTTGGTCAAAACTGGGGGCTTTTCTTGATGTTATAGGTGTATCAAACATCCATCAAATAAACTGGTTTGTATTATCTCCAGTAACTGAGCGTATTATTGACAATTTGGCGAAATCTATGCAATTAGATAGTAACAAGGTTAATCAGCAGCTATACCCTAAAGAAGTATACTCAATGCTGGAGCTAAACAAACGATTGTATGGTAGTCATGCAGTTAGAACCATTAGGATTTGTCCTCAGTGTGTAGGTGAAGGGACTTCTCACAAATTGCATTGGCAGCATGTTGCTAATGGCTATTGCGAAAACCACCAATGTGAATTAATTAGAGAATGTCAGCATTGTAATTCACCGATACAAATAGAATACGGTGTTAGTTGTGGAAGTTGCTTTAAAAGTCTAATAAAAGCTACTGATGATACCCGTTCAATTCTTCCAATACTTTCTAAACTATCAAAAGAAGAACAGCTTCAGCTTCTGACTTGTATAGAAAGTGTTATCGAAATGCTTTGTTCTGATAGTGATACATTTAACTGGAGAAAGTTTATTGAACAAACTCAGCCACGAACTTTAGCTAGCTTATACTTTGAAGGCTTCTTAATATTAATAAATGACTCTTTTAAAGATAAATGGCAGGCGTTTGTGGCTAGCCATAGGCAGAATTTTACTATTCTTGGAGAAAGAGCTGTAAACCTTCCATTTAACAAAATGACTTTCTTAGATGAGCCTCTATTAAGAAAAATTAAACTTGCCTGCAATGAGGAAGAAACGACTAAAAATAATAACTACCTTCCTGATTTTTCACTTATGGATTGCACCATAGGTAACATTGTATCTGAAAAAGATATTACTTATTTTTTCGGGATCAAAAAGGCTGAATTTACGAGTTTATTAAGAACAGAATGGCTTATACAACCAGGTGGTGTTAGCTGCTCCTCAAAGTTTTTATTTAGCGCTAGTAGGTTAATAGAGAGTATCAGCAATATTACGACTCCTCTAATTGATGGTATCAACACGAATACAGAATTAGTTAACTTTAATTCTAAAGAGCTTAATATTCTTAAGTTCTCCGGGCTTAATAAAATAGACTTGTTAATTCATGCAACATCAAACAATATCCCAGTTTATTTATCTGATAAGCCAAAAGGTACTTTGATAGACAAGCTTTATATTATGAAATCAGATTTATTCGAAATATTGCTCAACAATATAAACGTAGATATTGGCGGTATTTCAGATACAAAGCTAGCAAGCATGCTTGGAACAACCACAAGTAAAATTGATGTAATGATAAAATGTGGGTTTATTAAATACGATGGCAACAAAATAGACTCAAGCTCTGTAAATGATTTTTTTAAGAAATTTGAGATACTTAACCGTATTGGAAGGATTGAAAAAATTAATATAAAAAAGTTGGTTAACAACCTAAAAGAAAGTCACGGTTTACTCCCCGCATTCTCCATAAAAACAGATAAGTTAGATGTAGCTTATATTTTCAATAAAACAAATAAATTCACCAAAGCAATAAATGAAATTAATTAATTCCCTTTAATTCATACACCTAAAAACCTCACAATAATTAAACTTGATTTTTATTGAGTTTAATCTAATCTATTAATAAATCAGAGAGAAAACTTTGCTTTTCTCTGTGTTTTCAGTATAAAAAATACGATTTAATATATATTAAAATAAATATAACACTTTAAAAATAGAGTGTTATATAGCCAAGTACAGAAATCTAGCTATTAAATGGAATTACCTCCAGTAATCTAGGTTTTAATTAGAAAAGTGAACTTTCTAAATTAGAACGACCTCCCTAACTCTTTGAAAAATTAAGAAGCCCGATCCAGCTTTAGATTGGAATGATCAACAGATTATTCCCATATTTTATGAAATCGCTTTTACTGAAGTTGAAGTGCCCTTAAACGGGCCGTTACAATGAATGTTGGCATATTTCTTATTTAACAGTAATAGCGTTATTTTAGGGAGAGTATTGAATATGTTCCAACGACATAGGCAACAGCTTTGTCATCGCCTTTAGAATATAAAGAAACTTCACCAACAACGAGTGATTTCCCTATTTTTAGCAAAGTAAATTTACCAATAATGTCTTTAGTTGCTGAAGGTTTCCGCAGAAAATTTATCGTCAAACTTGTTGTTACTGCCAATGAAGCTATACCTATCTCACCTATAATCGCGACATATAAAGGACAGTCAGCAACGGTCATTTAAAGGGGGCTAGATATTGTTCCACCGGGTCTTAATTCATCAAACCCTACTGTATGTCTTACTATTGCAGTTTTTTTCCAATGGCTTCGACAATACACTTAGCCTATGGAAATTCATTTTTCATGAAACTTTTAATTTTATTGCGGACATTTTTCTCCAAAAAAGTAAATATATTATTGGATTTTCTCTGAATGTCAGTCCAATAAGACTTAATCCAATTGAGGGTAGCATTACAGTCTTTATAATCATCCATGCAACTAAGGCAGGTACATGGATGATACTATCTTTCTAAAGCGGGTAATGCTTATTTACTAGGGCTGACTCAAAGATTATACTTATTGTTCTTGAGCATTTTTTAACGCTTCTAACAAAGCATGAATTTCATCTTTTAGTTCTTTATCCGCTATTTTATTACAGCTGACTTTAGCTTTCTCTAAATGTTCAATAGCATTTTCTTCTTCACCTAATTCGACCTGCAGTGATGCTACTGAAAAACCGATAGATGAACGAAAATCCTTTGAATTAATTTCTTCAGCTTTAGCTAATGCTTTTTCGTAAATAGCAATAGCTAGGGTGTAATCGTCGGTAAAATCAGCGAGAGTCTCCCATTGCACAGGATGGTCTTTATCTGTATTTTCATTATCATCACAAACTTGCTTTAATTCACTATATAAATTATCAAAGCGAGTTTGATTTTTTCGCTGAGCTGCGTGCATTAAATCTCCAGCCAATATAAGTACGCGTTTGTATATTTTTGTATTCATGGGTTAGTACTCTTTAGTTGTCTGGAATTTAGATGTTAGCATTTGATTTACAGTTTTTTTTGTTGAAATATGCTTTTTGATGTTAATGCCTTTATTTGTCGCGGTTCAAAGCTGAACTTACTATTCTGCATTTTAACACCAGTTATGACTTTAGACTAGTTTAGGATCGAAAATTGACGTTTTTCTGGATAGTATAAACCTTGTAAACACTCAACAAATTTTCTAAAAAAAGATATTTATCTTGTTGTAAAATTATTCTTTCATTTATTTACGTGTCTATTACAACCTCAGCTCTTTTATGTTTCAATAATTCAAATAACGGTAGTGCTGAATCTACTTTATGACAGTTTTTAAGTGTAATCACACTTCTGAGCAATAGAAATTAGAACTTTGGTAAGGAATTAGTCATTTTTAAGCATGTATTTTTGATAAAACTTCCCCGTCTGAAAAAGCTAAAGTGGGAATCGTCAGGTTCGCCTAATATTAAAAGTTAACGCTTATATGTTATCTTTAAAAAGCAAAGTAATTTATTATGATGTAAGAAATTAATCTGCATTGGGCATTGTTCATACCTACTTTGACTCGTCCTTCATTGTTCCATTCATTTTTAAGAGGTTTACCTTTGAAAAAATTATTTTTTTTGACTCGTCATTACTTGATTTGTCTTACTCTCCTGTTACCCATATCGGCGCAGGCTCTTCAAATATCATTCTGGAACGGCAATAAAACCCCCTCAAGACAACTTTACGAAAAACAAGTGCTACAAGCTGCCCTCAGCGCTGCAGGGGTAAAGACAAGTATTGATATCGATGAACGTAAGCTATCAATTAGTGAAGAAGCAAGCGTTTTTAGCAAGCAATTATTTGATGTTTTTGCCACGGTACAAGGCAACCCTAAACTCAATGCAGAAAACAAGATTTTAATAGCTAAACCCATAATGCAGGGCTTGCTTGGCCAGCGACTATTGATCATCCGCAAAACAGATTTAGCACGTTTTAGTGCAATAAAGCAGAACGATGAGATGAAAAAAATGCGTTCAGGTATTCCTACTGGCTGGGCAGATGTTGCTTTATTTAAAGCAAATCAATATCACACTATTGAGCTTGGTGATTTTGAAACTATTTTTCAATATTTAGTGAATAATGACTTTGACTATTTAGCTCTAGGAGCCAATGAAATTGAACAAGTATATCAACAAGCTAATTTGGAAAAATTGGATTTAACTATAGCGCCGACATTAATGCTCCGTTATAATTTTCCTGTCGTTTATTATGTGAACCCCAACAATCCTGAACTCGCGAAACACCTAAATACAGGACTAGAGCTAATCATTAAAAATGGCACCTTAAAGGTTATGTTTGACCAACACTTCGGTCATTTATATAGCCGTCTACATTTATCTGACAGAACAAGTTTTGAACTCAAAAATCCGCTGATTAAAAGTAAAATTAATTAGACACGGGTTTGGTGTTAAGTATGTTTTAAGGGGCATTAAATTTATCAATGATTATGACTTTATCTTTCCATTTGCTATAAAACATGAAATCAATACTCTTGTCAGTTTTTAGAATATAAAAGTTGATATGTCATTTTAGGATTTATGGGAATTTAAAGTTGTTTTTTACTTTAAAAGATGACTTGTTTGGAAACATCGAAAAGACAGATGTACCACTTTTATGAACCAAAAGTATCAATTCTACAGAGCACTTTGATATGAAAGCGGACCATTTAAGCTGACAGTTACGAAACGCAATTATCTACCTTGTATTATCGGCTATTTTGGTTCATGAACGGTAACTGTTGACCGTTCAGTGTCATAATATTTTTAGCTACAAAAAAATCATTTAAATTTAATTAATTACCAGATTTGTGTTTGCCAATACAAATGCATATCAATATGATGATTTGGAACTATTAATGTTAACGACCGCTTTAAGTCTTAGAACAGACGTTAGAAAACAAACGCTACTTTCAACAATGCGGCCAAGCAGGACAGTATAATTCATAATTAGCGGGTGACTTCTATTCTTTAAAAGTAAAAGTTAATCATTGTTTTTTGACTAAACATTCATACTTAACTCAACATTGATGAGTTCCTCTACAATTGTTGGCATTTCAATTTTTGATACAGGATGCCCATAGGCTTCTATAACCTCAGATATAGGAACTATTCCGTTAGGTCCCAAAAAGGTGGTTTTGCTTATCCCCATAGTCGTTGTTCTTCCATTTCTTTGAAATCGATGTTCAGTCCAAACCCAGTCATCATCCCAATATATGATTTTTGATTTTAATGTGTATTGCTGAAAAAGCTTAAGAGGATACTTGTAACGTATAATTGCCACCCTAGACACTGGTACCCACTTGTTTTTTATGAATTTTTTAAGGAGTCCTGCTTGAAGGATAATGTTAATTCGACCAAGGTCCATAATGGGTAGATATCGATCACTGCTCATCCTCTTAATATCAACATCATTAAATAAAACACGAAAATCCAAAGTGTTCTCATCCATGACTCCAATAAATTTTTTGAAAAAATGAGTAAACAATAAAAATAAAAAGCGAAATCTTAAAACCATTGTAATCCCTTATGCTTTAGTGATAATAATCAGTAAGTCATACTGAGTAATTTTCTGTCATTTATCAAGACGTGTTATATATACCATTTAAAATAAATGGTTACCAAGTCAACTTTAAGTTTTTATTAAAGCCAAATTCATAGACTAAATGCGACACCCAATTGAATAAAAACGATGAACTGCCCTTATTACTTCGTTAACTCACATCACTCTTGGGATCGCGGAACGAATAAAAATAGAAACGGTTTCATAAGAAAATATTTGGTTAAAGGAACATCAATGAAAGGGGGGAATTTAGTAACGATGAAATATTATCGCTATTAAATTAAATACAAGACCAAGAAAGCGACTTGGCTATAAAACACCAGAGGAATGTTTTAACCAATAATAACTTTATCGCACTTCAAAATTGATATTAAGGAGTTAAACGCGAATTAATTGATGATTGATTTGCGTGAATATTAACGCGTGAGTGAAAATAATGTTGTTTAAATTAGCTCCATTCATCATAGTAATTTAGATCGAGTTTTCTCAGTTGGCGATCCTCATGCAACTGTTCAATCTTTCTTCTTGCAATAAAATTAAATTTTTTACTGTTTTTTGATTTTTTAACATTGTTAGTGTTGGCATGTGGCTCAAATTCAGCAATATCATTATCGAATTCATTTGAAGACTGGTCATCGTCAAAACTAACGTCATCAGAAGCAGATAATTCATAATTAGTATTGATAGTCATCGTTATATTACCCAAAAATAATGAAATAATGAAAAAATGATAATCTATGTTTTTGACTGCCAATAAAAGTAAAAAATTTTTATGTTAATGATAAATTATTTTTACTTATTATTATTTAAATTTACTACGTTAATTTTATGCTTACAGTAACCTTTTATACTACTGTAGGCTTCATGATTACTGGCGCTTCAGGCGCCTCTTTTCTCAGCATATTTTTAATGTCGATAATGCGCTCTTCATTTTCATTTTCTTTATGGAATGCGATAAATAATTCACGCTCAAAAATTGGCAGGTTGTTTATGTTAAATAACTTACCTTGTTCTATAAAGGGTTTTGCTAGCATATCGGGGAGGTAGGCACTGCCGCCACATTGCAGCATGAGATCAAGTGCAATGCGGGCAGTACTCGTTCTAATTACAGGCACTGTTATGCCAAAGACTTCTTTTGCATGCCAATGAATAAAGCTCGTACCCCAGTCAATCATAATATAACGTTGAACTTCTGAGGGGGTTGTTATTTTATTTTTAAAAGTCGTTACGGGAACTAAATTAAACATATGCAATAACTCTATTTTTAACTCATCCACCTTGGGGGGATCAAATAAAATAGCGACATCTAAATTGCGCTCAAGGAGTTGCCGGGTAAGTTGTTCTCGCGATAATATTTCTGCGATCAAACTAATATGAGGTTGACTCATATATATTTTTGAAATGGCGTCATGTATATAAACATCCCAAGTGTTTGGTGATCCGGCAATAGATATATGCGCTACTTTCTCCGTGGTTAAAGTCACATCTTGTTTTGCCATTCTTAGGGTGTTGAGCAGACTTTCAGCGTATGGAACAAGCTTTTCTCCTGCGGGTGTTAATTGAATATTATTTCTAGTGCGGTGAAACAAACTAACGCTGAAGTATCTTTCTAATTGACGAACTCGGGCACTAACCGCTGCTTGAGTAAGGTATAAATTCTCAGCCGCTTTACCAAAGTGCCGACAATCTTTAACCTCTAAAAATGTTTTAATTAACTCAATATCCATACTGCAATCTCTTATCTTTACGATAATTATAATTTGTTTTACAGCCCCGTCCTTTAGCCGCATAATCCGCTAAAACCTAGACCCAGTCAATAGAGGCTCAAATGACTTTAATACATGGATTTACAGCTGCAGCACACTTTTACGACGACTTACACTTTCCACGTGGTTTCAGAAAATCTGGAGATTTCAATATTGCCGAAGCTGAATTATTAACGCAGGTAGGTAAACGTTTATTCATACTAGAGCAAGCTATTTGTTCACCAGAAAATCAAGTAGAAAAGCAATTTGTTAAAATGTGTACAGCACAGCTTGAAGGCCAAACTAAAGTTGAACTCCTGTGGAAAAAATACATAAAATTAACCCGACATAAGTCATTTCACTGCGTCAATGGTAGTATATTCGTGCAAAGTGCCGTTATTTAGCCTATAAATTAATGAATGTGACCGGAACGTAAGCATAAATCTGTTACAGGTTTATGCTTACGTTCATACTTACATGACGCCATGCATAAAGCATAAAACATAATGTCAGTATCTTCATTTACCCCACCCCTATCGAGTAAAAATAAGTACTGATATAGCCAGTGAAATACATCAATGGTTATTTTTTTTGGGGAATAACACTTGCCTATCTTTACGCTGAAATGTTAGCCAATTCATCCAACCGAACGCCATACATACAATCCATATCAAGTAATCAATGAGCAGTAATTCGTTTCTTTCTATACCAACATTACGTATTAGTTTCGACCATTTTAAAAAACCATAACCTTCTTTAAATTTAAATACTTTATCATCTTGCTTAGCCCAAAAATAATCATACTCAAAGCAAAAGTCGTGCAAGATAACAGGGATTAATAATAATCCTGTAGGTGAGAAAAATAGCCAGACTATCGCTGGGTACGAACTTCCATCAAAAATAAATCCCTTAGGAATAATAATGATTCTCTTGTTAGGTAAGTTATAATGCCAATCTTCTATAAGCTGCCATTGGCGCTTTTTAAACAGTAATCGCCACAATTTAGAATAAAATGAAAACTTTTGCGTCTTTATAGCAAAAGGCTGTAATTTTGGCATTTTCATCAGTTTTCTAGTTTAATGATTAGAGAATAATGCGATTCTACAGTTAAGTAACCTATAAAATAAAACGCAAAATTTTATTTGGTTTAATTCAAAAAATTTGTTGATGTTTTTATTTGGAGATAAAATGTCGCTAGAACTACTACCTATTTATATTGAAAAAATTGAAGCATTATTAGCGGATGAACAACGCTTAAATGAATTAGCTGTCGAAATTGAAAGCACGTTAATGCCAGAGCATGTCGCTATTCTTCTGGAAGCTTTCCCCATTAAACCACGGTTAAGTCTTTGGGATCTTTTTAGCGCTGATTACCAGCAAAACATTTTTCTAGAAATGAAAAATGAATCTCGTCAAATGATTTTGAATGTCATGGACGATGATGCATGTTTTCCACTCTTTGATAAATTAGATGCCAATAGTTTATTAGAACTTACTGAAGACTTAAGCGACCGTTTTATTGAATACGCTGTTACAAAAATGACAGCTAAACAAAGAGAGTACTTAAAAAAGGCTCAAGATTATTCTGAAGATGAAGTAGGGCGCTGGCAAAGTTTTGATGAAAAAAGAATTTCACAAAAATTAAAAGTAGCTGCAGCGAAAAAAGTGTGTTCAAAAAACCTATTACCGTTAACTGACGTTATTTACGTTGTTGATCATAATGCGAAATTATTGGGTGAAATCCCTATTAATAAACTGCTACTTTTAGATGATGAACTGCCATTGTCAGATGTCCTCTATCAAGACGTTCAATGTATAGAAGCCAGTAAAGGCTTAGACGAATCGATAGATGAAGTTATTTTGTCAGGGAAGTCGGCGCTTCCTATTGTTGACGAAAACGGCTGTTTAACAGGGCGTTTAGATTTACATTCTGCTTATAAATACAAAGATCAGCAAAAAGATAATCAGTTAATGCAATCTGCAGGCTTGAGTGATGAAGAAGATTTATTTGCCAGTGTCTGGTTAAGTAGTAAAAACCGAGCAATTTGGCTAGGGATTAATTTGGTTACCGCCTTTTTAGCTTCTTGGTTTATTGGGTTGTTTGAAGCGACTTTACAGCAAGTAGTTGCACTTGCTGTGCTTATGCCTGTTGTTGCATCAATGGGAGGAATTTCTGGAAGTCAGACATTAACGCTGATAATAAGAGGACTTGCATTAGGCCAAATCAGTGATGCTAATAGACGAGCTATTGTTAAAAAAGAACTTAAGGTTGGAGCCATTAACGGTATGTTATGGGCAACTGTAATAGGTATCATTACTTTTTACTGGTTTAATAATCCAATGTTATCTGTCACGATTTGTATCGCTATTTTAGGCAATATTCTGGTTGCTTCGTTATCGGGGGTATGGATCCCTTGGATATTAAATAAATTTAATATCGACCCTGCATTATCTGGCGCTGTAATTTTAACAACAGTAACTGATATATTTGGTTTCATAGCCTTTCTTGGTTGTGGTACGTTATTACTGCTGTAAAACGTTATGTGCTTTAATAAAAAATCTTTACACTTTTTTAGATATAAATATAGAGAACTCCCCCGGTGCTAAGAAGAATGATGTTTGTACTTATTGTCTTCTCATTTTAATTTTTTGCCGTTGCTGGGGGGACTGATGTATTTGATATAAGAAGTTAAATTGCTCCTTATATATTTATCATTATGTTTTTAAATACTTTATTTTTATTGTCCGCTCTTAATTTATTGTTTTCTCCTTATTCCTTTCGATATTTATTTAAAGTGTTGTCTATCCTGATTGTTTGATAAAAAAAATTGATTAGTTAAACGAAAATATTTTGCTTTTCAAATTTTAAATTGTGGAACATTATCCAGTCAGAATCTAATTATGATTTTTTTGAAGGTGAAAAATGAATATTGATACATGTGAGAATGCGGGCATAGGTAGTAACTCGAATTTCAATACTAGCATCACTGGTTTTGAAATATCGAATGGCTCTGCTAACAAGAAAGAGATAAGTAACATAGCGAAACAAAAATATTTAATTAAAGAAAAATTAGATCTCTTAAATGAAAAAAGGTTTCTTGACCGTCAGCTTAATTCATTAAGTGACTATTGGGATATGTAAGTAATTTTAATGTAATGAGAACATTTATGAAAAAAATAATTTTAGCTGTCGCCTTATTAACCTTAATGTCAAGTTTATCAGCGCACAGCGAAGAAACTGAAATGGCTTTAATGGATGCGCCTAATGACTATGTAGCGAGTCTTTTAATTCAATGTAAAGAATATGCCGTTGAAGATGAAGTCGCTGAAGGCGATATGAAAACGTATCTATTAGATTGCGTGAATGACGAACTAAAAGAAGGGTACTACAAGCCAATCAAAGTACTACCTAAAGGCGAATAACAGTAACTTTATTATATGTCTGCCTAAGTAACTCAAATTAATTAGCCCCTTATATAATTAGTGGTTTTTTAATTTGAGCTACTCATTTTATTTAACAACTCGCTAGAAATAAAATAATCTGACTTTACATGGGTCTCATATTCTTTTGCAATCAAAAATTTTATTTGGTTTTATTGTGTAAACAAGACTCAATTCTCAGGTTTATTAAATAGCTATCTTTTTTACCTTTAAATACTACTAATATAGTTAAATAACTAGACAATAAATCAAGCTTACCATCATTTTCTGCACGGTCTTTACACTGATAAAATCATAAAACTGTTCTCAACTAGAAAACAAAATAAAATATAACGTCTGTGTTAACTTAAAAATATTTTTAGCCATTCTTTATTCAAATAATGACCTAAAATATTATACGATAAAAATTTTACAAATAAACCAATCACTTATTTTCATTGAACGCATCAAATTATAGCGCTTTATTATTTAATAAACTGACTATACACTTGATTTTACTTATTAACTCACTTTTCAATACTAAATAAAGTGAACACTAAAGGACTTATTATGAAAGTTGCTATTTTGTCTAGAAACAAAAACCTTTATTCGACACGCCGCTTAAAAGAAGCGGGCGAAGCGATGGGGCATCAAGTTGATATTATTGACACGCTACATTGCTATATGGACATTACGAGTACGCACTCTACGGTTCGTTATAAAGGCAAAGAGCTGCCTAAATATGATGCAATAATCCCGCGTATTGGCGCTTCGGTGACCTTTTATGGAACGGCTGTGGCAAGACAATTTGAAATGATGGGTACGTTCAACATTAACGAGTCAGTGGCAATTAGCCGTTCACGCGACAAATTACGTTCATTACAATTATTGTCACGCAAAGGTTTGGGTTTGCCACGCACGGGTTTTGCGAGTAAGCCTGATAACGCAAAAGATTTGATTAAGAATGTAGGGGGTGCCCCTGTTGTTATTAAATTACTTGAAGGCACTCAAGGCATTGGCGTGGTTTTGGCCGATACGGCTAAATCAGCAGAAGCGATTATTGAAGCGTTCATGGGCTTAAATGCAAACATTTTGGTTCAAGAGTTTATTAAAGAAGCGGGCGGTGCAGACATTCGTTGTTTAGTGATTGGTGGCAAAGTGGTGGCAGCGATGAAACGCCAAGGCGCAGAAGGTGAATTTCGCTCTAACTTACACCGTGGTGGCTCTGCTGAAGT
>NZ_JACGUT010000053.1 GCF_014076845.1 Colwellia sp. MB3u-41 | reverse complement strand
TTATATAAATTGTACGGTTTGTGGTAATGTAAAAATCGCATAACAAGGCATTCAAACGGACAAAAAACAGTTGGCTGTTTTCACTTCGTTCAACATTTTAGCCAACAATTTTTTGCCGCTTAATGGGGCGTTATGTTGCAAAAGGAGATGCAGTTCATGAATCAGATTAAGAGTAACTTTCAAATATTAGCCGCTACAGTTTCAACGCTTTATTTTGGCTTGTTTGCGTATGGAGCCTTTATCTTCATTAAAGAATTTGAAAATGTATTTGATTCGTTTGAATCGGAGCTACCATTTCAAACATCTTTATTAATTGGCACTTATCGTTACTGGGGTGTTTTAGGTTTAATCTCTGCTTATATTTTGTTTAAAGTGAGTAAATGTAAAAGTAGTAAATCTATGTCGGTGCTTACATGGCTTGGTGTTTTGTCAATATTATTAGTAGTGTTTGCTATTTGGGGTATTTATAGCCCTGTACTCGAAGTTAGCGGGCAAGCTGCAACATAACAAGCCACTCAAGCAGGACAAATAACAGTTGGTTTTGTTCGCTTCGCTCTCTATTATAACCAACTATTATTTGCCTCTTAGTGGGGCGTTAGAAGATTCGCATGAAAAAAATTATCGTTATAATTATCTATTCATTTTTGCTAACTTATATTGTAGGAAGTTATGCGTATAAAAAAGGCTTTGGTGACTCTGCTGCAACCGGAACGTACGTCACTCTTTCGGAAAGTTTAGTTACTTTGCTTGTACTTAGAAGTGAAACTCCAGAAAAAAGCCTCAATTTTTACGAATCTATGTTGGCTTCAAATATTGCGATTCATAGAAACTCATTAAACTTACAAAGTATATTTCATCGAAAGTTAGAAAATGGACAACCTCAGGTGAACTTAGAATATTATAAAAAAGCTCAAGAATATATTTCTACTCATCCGAGCGAAAAATTCAGTGAGGTCGTTATAAAAGATATAAATTGGCTTGTCGAAAATGAAGATAAAATCTTCTAACAAGCCATTCAAGCAGGACAAATAACAGTTGGCTTTGTTCGCTGCGCTCTCTATTATAGCCAACTATTATTTGCCTCTTAATGGGGCGTTATGCGGCATTGCGAATTCGATTAAATATAATTGTGGTATTTGTCTTTTCTTTATCTTGGTTATTTACGCGTAATTAAATCTATTTAGGTTTTTGGTTAAATAGTTTTTCGCCAAAGTAGGTAAGTGATAAATTCACTTTTCATTACTGGCTCAAAATTCACGGTTTAGTGTATCGCAATGCTGTGAGTTTTTTAAATGCACACTTTATGTCACTAATATTTATATAAATTGTACGGTTTGTGGTAATGTAAAAGTCGCATAACAAGGCATTCAAACGGACAAAAAACAGTTGGCTGTTTCACTCCGTTCACATTTTAGCCAACAATTTTTTGCCGCTTAATGTGGCGTTATGTGGTATGTATGAGTTACTATCCAGCATTAAAGAGAGCTGAAACTTTCAGGCTCGCTCTAGTTTTATTATCTATATTGCTGCCACTAATCGGGGCTGTATTAGCAGGATATGTATTCAATGATATTTGGTTTGTAACAGCAGGGTTTATTTTAGGTGGATTTTGTACGTATTTTTGCGTAAAACTAATCAATAAATATATTAAAGTATATTGTCCCATTTGTGGTTCGGATGATATTCGTGAAAACTATGTAAATAGCCCTCGTGGTACAAACTCTAATGTTGAGCACAATTGTACCTCTTGTAATAGTAAATTTGTCGATGGTCAGCTTGTAGAGTAAATACCACATAACAAGTTACTCAAACGGACGCTAAACAGTTGGCTAGCTTCGTTCCTCGCAATTTTAGCCAACAATTTATCGCCGCTTAGTAAGGCTACATGGACTCCCCTTTGTCAAGCAATAGCATC
>NZ_JACGUT010000052.1 GCF_014076845.1 Colwellia sp. MB3u-41 | reverse complement strand
CCACATAACAAGTTACTCAAACGGACGCTAAACAGTTGGCTAGCTTCGTTCCTCGCAATTTTAGCCAACAATTTATCGCCGCTTAGTAAGGCTACATGGACTCCCCTTTGTCAAGCAATAGCATCTCTTACAACAAGAAGATCTGACAGCAGCTCTACATTCGGCGTTTATTAGCTTTGTTACGCTATCGCCCTGATGATTTGCGCTTGAGCAATGCCTCATTCGTTAAACAGTGTTACGAACACTTCCTTACTAAACAGGCTTTCTTGCTCTCGGTCTGACCGTGTTATCGTCAATTGCTAATGCACAGACTCGGTGGGGTTAACCGTTTGGTTTAACCTCTTTACTTCATAAAAAGTTATTTTACATAATCTACCTGATATTCTTTTTCTGAGTGTAACAGTGCCCAAATTAATCGGGCGTTTTTAGCGGCCAATGCAACAGTCGCTCGTTTAAATCCTCGTCGCTCAACAAGGTCTTTTATCCACAAACTGGTTCTGTCGGTTTTGTTTTTACAATTAGCAATAACGGCTCTTGCGCCATGAATCAGTGAGGTACGAATATGCTTTTCGCCTCGTTTGCTAATGTGACCTAACCGAGCAACACCGCCCGTAGAGTATTGTCTTGGTACTAAACCAATCCATGCGGCAAAGGAACGACTAGTGTCAAAGTGCTTAGCGTCATTAACCGTTGCAACTACTGCGGTAGCGGTTATTTCCCCAATACCAGGAATACTCATTAACCGTTTAGCGTCTTTCATTTGGTTCGCTAGTGCGTGTAACTTTCTATCGTATTTGAGTATTTCATCATTTAAACCTTTGATGCTTTGCCATAAATCATTGAGTAATTCACGAGCAATGAAAGGTAAATTGTTTTCACCATCCTCCAAGATACCAGGAATGGCGCTTTGTGCAGAATAACGACCTTTAGGCATGATGATGCCGAATTCAGCGAGTAACCCTCTTAATCGGTTTATTCGTGCTGTTCTATCCTTTATTGCGCCTTGTCGAATGCGATGTAAGCAAAGAACGGCTTGTTGTTCTTCGCTTTTTATACTAACGAATCGCGTTTTTGGACGAGTAACTGCTTCACAAATAGCTTCAGCGTCATTAGCATCATTTTTTTCATTTTGTCGGTAGGGGATAACAAACTTACACGCCATGATACGAACATCATGACCGAGCTTGGTAAATTCTCTTGCCCAGTAATGCGCACCAGAGCAGGCTTCCATACCGATAATGCAGAGTGGTAACTTTGCAACTTCAGCTAACAGGTTGTTTCGTTTGATAGTTTTACGTAATTTACACTTGCTATGTTCATCTACACCATGAATACTGAAAACAAGTTTGGCTAAATCGATGCCAACGACTTTAATTAAAGACATATGGACTCTCCTTTGATTGAATGCTTACACTTTCAATATGGCACATAGATGCCGTTAGTAGGGGAGTCCATATCATTCGTTA
>NZ_JACGUT010000051.1 GCF_014076845.1 Colwellia sp. MB3u-41 | reverse complement strand
TTCGATTAAATGTAATTGTGGTAGTTGCCTTTTCTTTATCTTGGTTATTTACGCGTAATTAAATCTATTTCAGTTTTTGGTTAAATAGTTTTTCGCCAAAGTAGGTAAGTGGTAAATTCACTTTTTATTAGTGGCTCAAAATTCACGATTTAGTGTGTCGCAATGCTGTGAGTTTTTTAAACATGCATTTTATGTTACTAATATTTATATAAATTGTACGGTTTGTGGTAATGTAAAAACCGCATAACAAGGCATTCAAACGGACAAAAAACAGTTGGCTGTTTTCACTTCGTTCAACATTTTAGCCAACAATTTTTTGCCGCTTAATGTGGCGTTAGTGCTCAATCAATACCCCATCAATCAAGGAGAAAATTATGGGTTCATATGTCATATCTAATTTAATCAAAGACGAAGAAGTGGTGTATGAGGGGAAAACTAGTGTTTGGTCACTCTTACCAAAAATACTGATTGGTTTACTTTTACTACCAGTTTATGGGATCGGTTTAATCTTTTGGGCATCTGCTGCGATTGCTTATTACACAACCGAACTGGCAATCACAAATAAACGTGTTATTGCTAAATTCGGACTAATTAGGCGAGACACTGTTGAAATGAATATTTCAAAAGTTGAGAGTATTCAAGTGGAGCAAGGTATTATTGGTCGTATTTTTAATTTTGGTAGTATTGTTGTTGCGGGTGCCGGTGACCCAAAAGCTCCAATTCCCGGCATTTCAACACCTCTTGAATTTCGCAAAATGTTTTTCGAAGCTCAAGAACAAAATGATTCAAATACAAATAATCAGTCTAAAGCAGCGTAAAGCACTAACAAGTTGCTCAAACGGAAAAATAACAGTTGGCCATCGCTTCGCGATTATAGCCAACCATTATTTTCCGCTTAGCAAGGCGTTATGCGGCATTGCGAATTCGATTAAATGTAATTGTGTTTGTTGCCTTTTCTTTATCATGGTTACTTACGCGTAATTAAATCTATTTCAGTTTTTGGTTAAATAGTTTTTCGCCAAAATAGGTAAGTGATAAATTCACTTTTCATTAGTGGCTCAAAATTCACGGTTTAGTGTGTCGCAATGCTGTGAGTTTTTTAAACGTGCATTTTATGTTACTAATATTTATATAAATTGTACGGTTTATGGTAATGTAAAAACCGCATAACAAGGCATTCAAACGGACAAAAAACAGTTGGCTGTTTTCACTTCGTTCAACATTTTAGCCAACAATTTTTTGCCGCTTAATGTGGCGTTATAGGGCACATCAGAGTGTTGAGAATATATGAACTTTTTAAGTAAAATAATATTGGTGTTAACTATCATTTTTACATCAAACTCCTTTGCTGTAGATAAAAAAGATAATGATCATATCTCTCCAATTATAAGTGTCTTCAAAAGCCAGAATAAAAACGCAATTTCGACTTTAATTTCTTATCCGCTAAAACGAAAATCACCAATACCTTCTATTAAAAATAAAGCAGAATTGATTAATCGGTTTGATGAGGTTTTTGATAAAGAGTTGATTGATTTAATAGCTAATTCCGATGTAGATAAAGATTGGAGGCAAATGGGCTGGCGTGGGATTATGTTTTCGAATGGCAAAGTTTGGTTAGATTCTAATGGGAAAATCAATGCCATTAACTATCATACAGCTAAAGAAAAAGCTCTTGGACAAAGTTTAATAGAGAAACAAAAGCAAACTTTGCATTCGAGTATAAGTGATTATAAAAAACCAATTTTAGAGTGGAAGACTGCCAAGTTTCATATACGAATTGATGATCTCGGGGACTATAACTATCGTTATGCATCTTGGAGTATTGATAAAAAAACAAATGAAAAACCAGATTTAGTTTTATTTAATGGAAAAATGGCATTTGAAGGAAGTGGTGGTAACCATCATTACTCATTTATTAATGGTAAATATATATATCGTTGTTATGTTAGTCTGCTTGGTAATAGTGAATCAGCTCCTGGAACTCTTGATGTTTTCAGAGGTAAAGAACACCTATTAAGTGATGATGTTCTCGAAGTATTAAGTCGCTAATTTTATGGGTTTAATGCCCTATAACAAGCCATTCAAGCAGGACAAATAACAGTTGGCTATTTGCTCCTTCGTCGCTTATTTTAGCCAACTATTATTTGCCTCTTAATGGGGCGTTAGCTATACATGGAGAATTCATTGCACGGAAGTCGATTAGTTGCATTAATATGCGGAGTAATTCTTGGGGGAGTAATAATAGCTTTTCCAGATCAATTCCTATTTTCTAAAACAGTTCCTAATTCGTTTTGGACTAAATATTTTCCGTTACCGTTCGGTGCAGGATGGTTCATTTCATTCATTGCATTACTTCCAATAATAGTTACTAAATCTCCACTGTTACCAACTATTAAATGGGCTTTTACTAGCATGTGCACTTCTATATTAGTTTGTGTCCCTATATCTGTATTTATAGCTGGAGGCACGTTATCAATTAATAATTTTATAAATCAATACATGTGGGTTAGTTTAATGTGTATTCCACCGTTTATTGTTCAAATGTTATTAAAGAGTTTAATTGGGTGGCGTAAAAAGTATAGCTAACAAGGGTTTTCAAGTCGGACAAATTACAGTTGGCTTTTTGTTCGTGCCTCACTTATTTTAGCCAACTGCAATTTGCCGCTTAAAACGGCGTTATGTAACACGGAGGTTTTTTGAAAATTGCAGTCATTATCGGAACATCAAAGGCTGATGGAAACACTAGGCAGCTTGTTGATGCCTTTGTAAAACAAACAGACGCTAATGTTTTTGATTTGGCAATGTGCAACATTTCATTCTTCGATTACTTACATGAAAATAAATCAGATGACTTTTTACCACTTATACGTGAAGTAATTTCTTATGATCACATCGTTTTCGCCACGCCCGTCTATTGGTATTCTATGTCAGCACAACTTAAAGTGTTTTTTGATCGGTTGTCTGATTTATTAACTATCGAAAAAGGTTTGGGTCGAGACCTAAAAGGTAAATCGATTTCTATTTTATCTACTGGTTTTGATGTAAATTGTCCTGAGTGCTTTATTCAGCCATTTGAAATGACAGCCAATTATCTGGGGCTTAATTTTAAAGGTTGTGAATATGTATCTGTGCAATCCGAAATTAATTTTGACGCACTTATTAAAGCCGCTAAACGTGCTGTAGTGTGTGTTACATAACAAGTCGTTAAAGCAGGACAAATAACAGTTGGCTTTTGCTCCTGCGTCGCCTATTTTAGCCAACATATTATTTGCCTCTTAACGAGGCGTTATGCGGCATTGCGAATTCGATTAAATGTAATTGTGGTAGTTGCCTTTTCTTTACCCTAGTTATTTACGCGTAATTAAATCTATTTCAGTTTTTGGTTAAATAGTTTTTCGCCAAAGCAGGTAAGTGGTAAATTCACTTTTGATTTGTGGCTCAAAATTCACGGTTTAGTGTGTCGCAATGCTGTGAGTTTTTTAAATGTGTATTTTATGTCGCTAATATTTATATAAATTGTACGGTTTGTGTTAATGTAAAAATCGCATAACAAGGCGTTCAAACGGACAAAAAACAGTTGGCTGTTTCACTCCGTTCACAATTTTAGCCAACAATTTTTTGCCGCTTAACGTGGCGTTAGTTTTAAAAGGATGTTTATGCGTAAATATATAGTTTTACTTTTTTGTTTAATTTCTAATTATGTATTTGCATCATTTCCACTGGAAGTCTCTGATGAAGCATTAATTAAAAAAACTGATCATGTTTTAATTGGACGCGTAGTCGGTGTGGATATGATTGATGGAAACGGCAAACAGATATATGACTTAAAAGCTAAAACAGGTCCAAAATCCCAAAATAACATCAGGCTAATTTTTGCGATTGATGAAGTATTAGAAACTAATTCAAAAAGTGTTCCTACAAAACTATTTGTTCCACTAGACAGTTTTATGCATTTTAGTTTCGGTCAAATAAAAGAAGACTATCCAGAGGTAACAGAGCAAAGGCTTTTATTATTATCTGGTAATGAGTTTCAGCCTCCAGTTGCAGGTCACTTTCAGCGTAACTTACTAGACAAAGAATATTACTTGGAGTTGTTTAAAACTAACAAGTCATTCAAGCAGGACAAATAACAGTTGGCTATTTGCTCCTTCGTCGCTTATTTTAGCCAACCATTATTTGCCTCTTAATGAGGCGTTATAGGCACATGCTATGCTCCGAGTAATTATCTTAGCTTTTCTTCTTATTTCCATCATTGGGTGTAGCGAAGATAAAAAAGTGTTAACACCAGAAATGGAGTTAATGGCTTTGCAAAGAGTTGTAAGTTATTTAGAAAAAAATAATTTACCTAATGAAAACTTAATGGCTTTCAAATCAAAAGCTAGTCCTAAACCAGATTTTGCTTATTTATATACTGGTGGCGAACGTTGTATAGAATTTATAATTTACTGTCATGGCAATACTTGTAATGAGTTAAATAAGTATCCATATGATAAGCATGGTGAAAAGTGCCCATAACAAGCCATTCAAGCAGGACAAATAACAGTTGGCTATTTGCTCCTTCGTCGCTTATTTTAGCCAACAATTATTTGCCTCTTAATGGGGCGTTATGCGGCATTGCGAATTCGATTAAATGTAATTGTGGTATTTGTCTTTATCTTGGTTATTTACGCGTAATTAAATCTATTTCAGTTTTTGGTTAAATAGTTTTTCGCCAAAATAGGTAAGTGATAAATTCACTTTTCATTAGTGGCTCAAAATTCACGGTTTAGTGTATCGCAATGCTGTGAGTTTTTTAAATGCACATTTTATGTCACTAATATTTATATAAATTGTACGGTTTGTGGTAATGTAAAAATCGCATAACAAGGCATTCAAACGGACAAAAAACAGTTGGCTGTTTTCACTTCGTTCAACATTTTAGCCAACAATTTTTTGCC
>NZ_JACGUT010000050.1 GCF_014076845.1 Colwellia sp. MB3u-41 | reverse complement strand
TTGCCACCTTTGAAAAAGGTAAAAGAGGCAATGCTTATTAGTGCTGCAATAAACCGAGTTTAGCGTAAAACACTTAGCTAAAAATGTCTTGCCCTAAAACGTATTTATTAAGAGCATATAACGCCACATTAAGCGGCAAAAAATTGTTGGCTAAAATGTTGAACGAAGTGAAAACAGCCAACTGTTTTTTGTCCGTTTGAATGCCTTGTTATGCGATTTTCACATTACCACAAACAGCACAATTTATATAAATATTAACGACATAAAATCCACAATTAAAAACCACAGCATTGCGACACACTAAACCGTGAATTTTGAGCCACTAATGAAAAGTAAATTTACCACTTACCTACTTTGGCGAAAAAACTATTTAACCACAAACTAAAATAGATTTAATTACACGTAAATAACCAAGATAAAGAAAAGACAAATACCACAATTACATTTAATCGAATTCGCAATGCCGCATAACGCCACATTAAGCGGCAAAAAATAGTTGGTTAAAATGTTGAACGGAGTGAAAACAACCAACTGTTTTTTGTCCGTTTGAATGCCTTGTTATAAGGTTTTTTCACCTAAGCCATTCTTACGCTTTTTTAAATGATACACGGTTAAACGATATATAAATAAAACAATAAAAGTACCTAAACCAAAAAACAAGGATAGAAACTCAAGCTCAGAATTTGAATAGCCGAAGTAGATACTTATTCTATAAAAAACTTCCATCACGACACAAACTAATGCTATCCCAACACCGTCCGGGCATATAAGTAATACAAATATTAATGAGTTCTTTATACGCTTAAACATATGCTAAAACTTATATAACCTTATAACAGTTTATTAGAACGAATATTTACGCCTTTTACGTAAATTCACTTTCTATGTTTTAATATTTATCTTTTTATCATATTTGTTAACTCACTGCTAGATATGATTTTTTTAAAAATTATATTTTTGTAGTGTGTAAAAAGAGGAAAAACTACTAGATTCGGCCAAAGAAAGTAAAAAACCAAGAGCTGTACAAAAAAACAGTGTAGGTTTCAATATAAATCTGTGCCAAAGCGATTAATATGGCTTCCAAAATTAATGTAATTAAAAACCTTGAGACTTTGTCTATTACAGTGCCTTAACGTTTATTTTTGACAATAAAATAAACGTACCAACATCTAAAACGAAAAATATACCATCACATCATCAAGCAGCTTACTTGAATCGTTACTCATTATGGGCAAACCGTCAATAGCATGCAGGAATACGGTAAAAATCAATGTGCCTATTAACTAATCTAATTAAGATAACCTACTCTATCTTTCAATTCCAGTTGGTATTTTATCAACTGTCAGAGCTATTTAAGCATAGATCTTTTTAATAACTTTTAAGCCGTACATCGCACGTTCCTTTTCTTCTCTCTCTTTATTTGGATCGTCTATACACTCAACAGATTCGATAATAGTGAGGTAGTCCACAGATAATTTTGTTTCTTTTGCGCCTACAATCACGTGATTTAGATACCAAGAAAATGGTTTTAATGAAGGGTCTATCCTAATTGCACAATATATTAATGCTTCGAAAACTTCTCCCTGCTCATTTTGTACAGAAACAAGTTTTTCATTGTAGCCAGCCCCTAAACTTTCAGCCTTATCTAAAATAGGTTTTTCACTTTCATCTATCTCAAAGAGAGCGCCTATCACTGCGTCTTCACTATTTTTTGTCTCAAACGAATCACATTTACCAGAGCCATCTTTGCCACTCATATTAAAACGTAACTGGTGGTATTTAAGCGTTACTTTACCAAGCTTTTCGGCACTTGGTACCCTTTGTTGAAGTCTTAAAAGTGACATATTAGAACCATAGGCAAAATACTTCATTGAAACTCCTTTGCTGTTAACTCTTCATTAATAAATTTTAATGGTTAACTATAATGTGAAAAACGGAAACTAACCAACTGTTTTTGTTATTGGTTTATCCGCTATTAGTTGTTTTTTAATAAAAATACTAGCGCTAAATAAAATAGCATGTTTATTTGATAAAAGCCTCTGATCGTTAAACAGGCGTATACATTATTTATTTATTTATTGTTATTATTTTTGGTCGATAAAGGAAACCCAAAATCCCCCCAAAAAGATTTTTATAGATGGCTTCAATTTCATCTTTACTAATATTCCCACCTTGTATAAGCATTTCAAGTCGTTCTCCTGGCTCTTTTACAATATAACCTGATGAACTAAAACCATTCGTTAAATAAAAAGACTTTCGCTTTATTCTTTGTGAGTAATTTTCTTGTTGTGCATCAATTTCTTCAATATTTAATACCACTCTGTATTGTGGATATATCTCTTTCAGTGCGTGTAATACCTTACTACCATAACCAGATGAACGTTGAAATTCTGCTATTGCAAAAAAATGAACAAAAACGGTATCCTTATATTCAGTAAGGTAGATTAGGCCAATCCAGTTATCATTTTCATAAAGAACACTAAAACCATCCTTACCTTTTCGCAGCATGAAGCGAAGGAGCCATGAGGGTAAACGCCTAACTGTCGTGAAAGCTTCTTTATAAAGTTCAATCACATTTAAATAGTTAATGTCATGTTTCGAAAGAGGGCTAAATTTTATACTCATGTGTATTACTCATAACCTATAGGCTATTTATTAGCGGTCAGTATTTCTCTTACAATAGGGTTGTCGTGCATAATAATTGTATCAATATAAGCAGTATATCAAAGGGCTTTTATTTATTATAAATAATGTACTTTAAAATAGGCCCTACTTTTATGCTCACCGTTATCTATTGTTAACGAAACGATGGCTAACACATGAGCAAAACCACAAAAAGGTAACGCGTAACCTTTACTCCATTGATTTATATAAAGATATATTTTCGTTTTACAAGGTTTTTTATCTCTACATTTTCTATG
This sequence comes from Colwellia sp. MB3u-41, assembly GCF_014076845.1. GTDB lineage: Bacteria > Pseudomonadota > Gammaproteobacteria > Enterobacterales > Alteromonadaceae > Colwellia_A. Next base: position 19,778 of record NZ_JACGUT010000050.1, on the reverse strand, counting down.
AAAGAAAAGAATTACAGACCTTTGGGCATAACTAACGCATGAGCCGTATTACTAAATAATTTTATCTTGTTAAATTTATTCGCAAATTCCCTAACTCAATGATGAAGAGTTAGGGCTAAGAGTTGACTAAATCACTTTGGCTTATTGTACGTTAATCGCTGCGCTCATTGATTGCTCAGCAACGTGTTCTAACCAGTTAAGATCAATGGTTTGGTGTGCTTCACAAATAAACCAAGGTTCACGAGAATCTGGCTCTAACATAACGCCATTATCGATTAAGTTAAGCGCAAATTGCATATAGAGATCGCTGTTGGTTTTTTTCCAATCTCGGTAGTTTTGTGGTACTTCGCTACCAAAGTGCACACCAAACATTGCATCTGGACCTGCAAAACAGTGCTCAACACCAAATTTTGTAAAAACTCGAGAAAGTAATGCTTGAATCTTTTGTCCCACATTGGCAATAGTTTCTAACGCATTGGTTTCTTTAAGCAGTGTTAAAGTGGCTTTAGCCGCGCTGAGTGCAACCATGTTTGCGGTATAGGTACCGCCATGCGTTACACCATCTTTAGCAAAAGATATAGTATCCATTACATTAGCTTGTCCACCAAATGCAGCAACAGGATAACCGTTGCCCATGGCTTTTGCATACGTGGTTAAATCAGCATAGATACCGTATAGCGCTTGTGCGCCCCCTTTAGCAACACGAAAACCAGTTTTGACTTCGTCCATGATTAACAATGAACCATTAGCATTACACACGTCACGCAATTTTTGCATATAGGCTTGCGTTGAAGCAATTGAACCACAGTTCCCCATAATCGGCTCAATCAAAATAGCCGCAATGTCTTTACCATGCTCGGCAAAAACAGCGTCAATCGCATCAACATCGTTTAATGGCACACTGACTTGATGTTCACGGGTGCTTTGTGGAATACCTCCACCAAAAGGGATTATCTCAGGAGCTTCTTCAGCGCTAGCATCCCAGTTGTCTACGTCTGACTTCCACATAACTTCATCATGTAAACCATGAAAACCACCTTCAACCACTACTATTTTATTACGTTTAGTAAATCCACGGGCTGTACGCACGGCCCCAATAACCGCTTCGGTACCTGAATTAGCAAAGCGCATTTTATCGATGTTAGGACAAAGCGATTTAACGAGCTCAACCACATCTGAATCAAGCCCTGTAGAAAAGCCTGAAATCGCTCCTACCGTAGTAATAGCGTCAATCACTGCATTATCCACACGTTCATCACGATAACCAAGAATAATGGGCCCATAGGCTAAACGAAAATCAACAAATGTTTGCTCGTCACAGTCAGTAATGGTGCAGCCTTTCATCGAACTTAAAAAGACAGTGTTTTCTTCACCCCAGTAACGGTAGCTGTCTGCCACGCCTAATGGCATATTATCGTGAGCTCTTTTGAGCATTGCGTTACTTTGAGGTTTTTGTGGTTTAGTCATCATCGCTCTTTATCTTACTGAATGTTTTTAACATTAATTAACGTAAATTTAATGGCGCTAATAATACAGGGATCGCGTGATTGCAGGAAGTACAAAAATCTTTTAATTCGTCGTTTTATCGTGGGTTTAGCACGTGTTTTTTATTATCTTCCACTTTTTTCATAAACGACAATAAAAAAAGCCTCTGTGCAAAAACACAGAGGCTTAGAAATCACTAATCGTATTCAAAACCAGGCAATCTAGATAAGACTATCTACGATGAATAACAACGTGCACTCTTTACGCTTATAAACTAAACGTATGAGATACCGATAAAACAACGCGAGTATCAGCCGAATTAATGTTCATATTAGTATCTTCAAGCGCAAGATCAAAATCAAAACCATTCCAGCTAGTCATGTACTCAACACGGTAATGGTTGTAAGCATCGTTACCGACTTCCCCCCAAAACCATTTGTTTTCGTCTGCTGACGTTGAACGATCAAAACTTACTTTAACACTATGACCTGGAGCAACCTCTACCGTATGAGCAACCATAGCGATATAATGGTTAACATCAAGACCAAAATAGTCCCAGCTATACCAAAAGTTTAATTCACTATTACCCATAGCGCTACTGTAACCAAACTTTGCATAAGCTTCAGGATAGTTATAAGTATCTGAAGCGGAGTCTCCGTGGTAAGTATAATAAGCAATACCCGCATCTAAACCAATTTTCTCATTTAACTGAAAATATTGACCCACATAAGTATCCCATTCTATGTCGGTGTCTTCACCACTACCAAAATCAACATTCGACGCCCAAGTACCCACATAAAAGCCACTATCAGCGGCATAATCCAAACTTGCTTGAAGAGCTGGGTCGTTACCTGTTTGGCTAACACCATTAAAGGTATAGTCAGAAGTTAAGTTAACGGTTGAAGATACATCAGCTACTGCAGCAGTAGACAATGTTAATAGACAACTTGTTGCTATAGCAATAATATTTTTATTCATTTATTTTTCTCATTTTATTAAGTCTTTTAATACAAAGTTGTCGATGCTATTCGACTAATTCAATTTTAGTAAAATCAATTTTATTTTCTTTTGGTGAACACTCAATCTCGCGAACCGTTGAAAACTTGCTGAACAAGATATAACCAAAACAAGTAAAGAAGAGTCCGATAACGACAGCGCCAACCCATTGGATTTGCAAGAAATCTAATTTAAATAACAGGGTCAATAAGCTAAGCGCAATTAAGTTACCCAAAAAGTACTTAACTCTTCCTAATCGAGCAACACTCAAATTCAGGTTGTCGGTATAGAGACGGATCAATGAGTCAAGTGAGTTAATAACAAAAGTTATGCCCACAAACGCCATGGCTATATTATAAAAGCCGGCAGTCTCTAGCCCATTTGCACTGTAGTAATACAGTACTGAGAACCATATGGCGATTGGAATAGAAGGGAAAATTAACATCGCTGCTAAAACTTGATAGGTTCGAAGACCACCAACAAAGCGTGAGGTAAATTGTCCAATCATAATACTCCAAGCAAACCACCAATAAAGATAAAACTCATGATAATCATTGAGCGGTAAAACAAATTCGTGAATATTACCAAAGTAACCACCAATCATTGCTATGGTATTAGCGAACTCACCGATACTAGAGGTTTCTGAAAGAAAAGCCCCCCCCCACATAAGGGCGATTAAGGCCAAAAATAACCAAGTAGTCGCTAGACTTAATATTTTTACATAACGAATATTAGTACTTGAATACACCGCAGCGGCAATCACTAAAAATACAATCAGATAGAAGCTACTAATAATAGATTCGCCATCGCCTAGCTCCGGCATATACCAGGGTAAATTGGTTAATAACAAATAGGCAGTAAAAGCACAGGTGCCTATAATAACAACGTTATTAACTATTTTAACCAGTGGAATTTCAAAAAAGCGTACCCGTGGTTCAATGACACAGAAGTAGAAACAGGTTAGAAAGTAAAATCCCCAAATAAGAAATGCCCAATAGCCAAACTCAATGGCCAACGGGTTAGTAAATCCATATTCAGGACTAACCGCTAAATCAGCATATCCAGCAAATTCTGTTAACGGGAACATGATCAAGCCAACATCAAGACCCGATGTAAACAAAATCGCAATAAAGGTAAATGTCTTAACCGGTGTTACACCGACACAGCGAATATTGCCCCACCGATATAGCACAAAGGCTATGGCGGCGAAGGTAAATAAGAGCCCAGCTGATAACCATGTAGTCATAGTAGTCTCCTAGGTAAGATTTTAGTTAATATAAACAAGTAGTACTCCTCTTTGAGTTTAAAAAAGCACTCGGTAACACCTTGTTTAGGCTTCAAATTCCAATTATCGGCACCATGAAATGTATCTTGATGGCGATAATTAACATCTAACCGAGTACTCGCGAACAACATTAGTTAATTTTTAGCTTTGGTTTTGTTAGTTTAAGCAGATCAATTTTTCACTACACTAACAGGGGCATTCGATGGCGGTAATACTTCACGACCCCGAATAATATCAGCAGCACGTTCAGCAACCATGATGGTCGGTGCATTAAGGTTACCATTAGGTATCGTTGGAAATATAGACGAGTCAACAACTCGTAATCCTTCAATACCATGTACACGGGTTTGTGGGTCTACTACGGCAAGTTCATCTGTACCCATTTTACATGAACATGAAGGATGATAAGCACTTTCAACAAATTGGCGTACAAAGGCATCAATTTCTTCATCGCTTTGTATGTCAATACCCGGTTGAATTTCTTCACCTCGATAGGTATCTAATGCCTTTTGATTAATAATGTCTCGCGTTAGACGAACACAAGCTCGAAAACCTTCACGGTCTTCCTCGTGCTCAAGATAATTAAAACGTATTTGCGGATGTGCTTTAGGATCAGCAGAAACTGCTTTAACAAATCCACGGCTTTTTGGCTTATTATGACCAACATGCACTTGAAAACCATGACCTGCAAAGGCCTCTTTGCCATCATAACGCATTGCTGCGGGTAAAAAATGATACTGTATATCAGGCCATTCCGCTGTGGGCTTAGATCGAATAAAACCACAAGATTCAAAATGATTAGTCGAACCTAATCCTTTTTTGGTTAAGATCCAACGAACGCCTATCAACAGTTTGCTCCACCAATCTAACTTGCCATTAAGCGTGATCGGTTGCTTACATTTAAATTGAAAGTAAAATTCAAGATGATCCTGTAAATTCTGGCCAACACCGGGTAAATCGTGGTTAACCTCGATCCCCGCATCTTCAAGTACCGTTTTAGGACCAATACCTGAGAGTTGAAGAATATGTGGCGATCCAATAGGACCTGCAGACAAAACAACGTCTTTGTCAGCCACAACATCAAAGACATCGCCATTACGTTCATAGCGAACACCTACGGCTTTTTTGCCTTCAAGTAAGACTTTATGCACTAAAGCATGGGTGATCACGGTTAAGTTTGCTCGTGCCATTGCCGGGCGTAAATAGGCATTAGCAGTTGAACTGCGGACACCTTTTTTTACTGTCATGTGCATTGGACCAAAGCCTTCTTGCTGAGTACCATTATAGTCTTGGGTCGCACGATAACCGGCCTCAACACCTGCATCAACAAACGCCTGATACAGTGGGTTTTTCATCTCGTTGCCGTTGTTAACGCCAAGTGGTCCATGCTTACCGCGATATTCATCACCGGCAAAGGCCCAAGTTTCAGCTTTTTTGAAATAAGGTAAACAATGTGCGTAATCCCAGTGCTGTGCACCTTCTTGTTGCCATTCATCAAAATCTCTGGCGTGACCACGAACATAGACCATGCCATTAATAGAAGATGACCCCCCTAACACTTTTCCGCGAGGACAATGCATACGACGCCCATCAAGATTAGGCTCAGGCTCTGTTTCAAATTGCCAAGCGTATTTTTTAGTATTCATTGGAATAGATAATGCGGTTGGCATTTGAATAAAAATACTTTTATCGCTGCCACCTGTTTCAAGTAACAAAACGTGGTTGTTACTGTCTTCACTTAGGCGGTTAGCTAATACGCAACCTGCAGAACCAGCACCGACAATAATGTAATCATATTTTTTGCTTTTCATATTTACACTCAACTCTACTACTTTGGTTGCCAAAACATCTGCTCTGACAACTATTTAAGAACTTAGGAAGGGGTAATTTAAGATTTATTTGTTGTTAAAAAGGGCTTTCTAATGGCTGTAAACCAACATAAACCGCTTTTATCTGGGTGTAATAATTGAGTGTCACTAGTCCATTCTCGCGACCCACGCCAGATTGCTTGTAGCCACCCACCGGCATTTGGGCAGGTGATGCGCCAAAACTGTTTATCCAACAGATTCCAGCTTCCATTTGATGTGTTACTCGATGAGCGCGAGTAATATCTTGCGTGAATACCCCTGCGGCTAGGCCAAAGTCAGTTGCGTTTGCGCGTTGGACCACTTCGTCTTCATCGTCAAATGTTAATACAGACATTACGGGGCCAAAAATTTCTTCGCGGCAAATAGTCATTTCATCTGTACAATCAGAAAATATAGTCGGGGCAATAAAATAACCGTCTGGCGCATTTTCTGGCTGAAGTGCATTACCGCCATGAAGCAATGTTGCCCCTTCGCTGACACCAATTTTGATATATTTCATGACCAAATTAAAATGCTTTAACGAAATAAGTGCACCAAAGTTAGTTTCTGGCGCCATAGGATCACCAGCAATAATATTTTGACGGGTGCGTTGAAGTAACTTTTCAATAAAGGTTGGATATACCGATTTTTGTACAAATACCCGCGTACCATTGGTACAAACTTCACCTTGAGTATAAAAGTTACCTAACATCGCCGCTGAAACAGCATTGTCGATATCTGCATCATCAAAAATAATCAGTGGTGATTTGCCGCCAAGCTCCATCGTTACATCTTTAAGTGTTGTTGCCGCTCCAGCCATTACTTTTTTACCTGTACCGACTTCACCGGTAAAAGAAACTTTTGCAATATCTATATGATGGGTTAACCACGCACCGACCTCACCTGCCCCCTGAACAACATTAAAGACACCGTCAGGAATACCTGCTTCGGTAAAGATCTCGGCTAATTTTAAAGCACCCAAAGGGGTTTCTTCTGAGGGTTTAAAAATCATTGCATTGCCACAGGCAAGTGCAGGTGCTGCTTTCCAACAGGCTATCTGCAATGGATAGTTCCAAGCACCAATACCGGCACAAATGCCTAATGGCTCACGACGAGTATAATAAAAGTCACCGTCGACTGACTGTTGGTTACCTTCAATACCTGGCGCTAGCCCTGCAAAAAACTCGATTGAATCTGCACCTGACGCCACATCAACCACTGAGGCTTCTTGCCATGGCTTACCAGTATCAAGGACTTCTATTGTTGCCAGCTCATCATTACGTTCGCGTAATAATGCGACCGCTTTAAGTAAAATGCGGCTGCGCTCTGTAGCGCTCATCGCTGACCACGTTGCAAAACCACGTTGGGCACTTGCTATTGCTTGCTGCTTAATTTTTTCATCCGCGACTTCTACTTGATAGATAACTTTTCCTGTTGCTGGGTTAATTACCTCAAATTTTTCGCCGCTGGTATTTGCCATGTAGGCACCATCGATAAAGTTTTCATAACATACTAATGACAAGTTAAATCTCCGTACTGCTTGAGCAGATCGTCTATAAATTTTTTACATAATTGCTCGGCCTGCTTGAACTCTTCTTCAGGCCTTGGGCTTAATGCACTGCGTAACCAAAAACCATCAATCATCGCTGCCGTCTGTTTAGACGCAATAATAGCTACATCATCAGCTAATAACTGACGAAACGAAAAAAGTAGGTTGCTATGTAACCTTCTGCTATTAATATTTTGTAGTCTCGCTAATCCGGGGTCGTGCATAGACTGAGCCCAAAAGCTAAGCCATGTTTTGGTTGCAGGTTTAGAGCGTTGCAGTTGAGTAAAATTAGCTTCGATGATCATGTTAAGTCGCATGACTGGCTCAAGCTTTTTACAGCAGACCCGCTCCAATAGTGCTGACTTTAATTGATCTAACAAATGTTTAACGGTTGCTTCAACCAGTTGATTTTTCCCACCAAAGTAATGACTAATAATGCCCGACGATAAACCTGCGATCTTACTAATCGTTATTATTGTGGTCTTTTGTAAACCAAATTGCGCAACAGATTCTAGCGTAGCATCAATCAATTGTTGTTTTCTTAAGGGCTTCATTCCAATTTTAGGCACTGACTTCTCTAGTTTTATTTTTAATTGAACGTTCAATTAATTATAATTCTAATGGTTTTTAATGAAAATATCAAGTGGGGAATATTTACACCAACCCAATAACACGCTTTCAAAGCAGTAAAAATAAGAAGAAGCCGCTATTTAAAGCACTCAATAAATTTGCACTCAAAAATAAAAGCTTAGTACACGAACTATATTTATATCATTTAGTCTTTCAAAAGATGAGATAACATAGTGAAGATTGCGAACGCATTATGAACAGGATTAGTAAAGGGTAATGTGCATCGCTAGCCCATACAAAGTCTATCAATGAGGGATAACCTAGAAAACTAGATCTATCTCTTGTTATTAATTATTTTAATAAGTGGCTAATGAAGGATTGAGCTGGGTAGGTAAAGACTTTATCGACTACAACCACTCATTGAATCATGTTTTATTGGTGAATAGTTTCGTTTACCCTACCCTAGATAGAAAGGTTACACTTCAGACGGTAACAGATAATATAAATCGCTGAAGTGTAAACACTCTTGAGTAACGTCGTCGTGTGATCACATAGAATTGACGGTGTTTACTTATCTTGTAAAAAAGCTAAACATTGCGCATTGTTACCACGAAAAATGACTCTTTCAGCTTTTAATCCTAACTGGTATTGATACATAGGATCATAATATTCGCTGAGTAACGGTTTTAACCAATCTAGATGATAGTGTTGTGAGCCCTTTTCCTGCTGAGATAAAGCTTTAGTCTGTAATGCTTTTAATTGACTATAGCGCTCTGTGCCCAAACGTTTACGAACTTTGAATAACCCTTGCTCTAAATACTCACCAAAAGCGATAAAACCTTGTTCAACGCCATAACTGGCTTGATATTGGTCAGTCATTTTTAGGATATATTCTTGATATATTTGCTCAAGCCGATACTCTAAGCTTTCTTCAATAACAACGATTGGCGCTAATGTCATCGCTTGTCTGAGACTTTCAGGTAAGTGCACACTGCCAATTAACCTGCCTTCATCTTCTAATATCAATCTTTCATCTAAAGAAAAGTCACCGTTGATATAGAGTTCAGCTAATTTATTTTCAAAATTTATTTGACCTGATTGTGGTGTAACAAAACCGCCAAAGCTTGAGCCTCGATGCCCTGCCGCACCTTCTAAATCTAAACTGTTAGCACAGTGGGCCAGAAAAGGGGTTTTTCCACTGCCAGTGTTACCCGCTAATATGGTTAAAGGATGTAAAGCAAGCTGTTCTAGTTCGTTCAATAAAAACTGACGAAGTGCTTTATAACCGCCGACAAGGAGTGGGTAGTTAATGCCTGATTCTTTTAACCAGCGCTGCACTGTTTGTGAACGTAAACCACCACGAAAACAATACAAATAACCTTGTGGATTTTCTTGCACAAAACGTTGCCATTGCGCTAAACGACTCGCTTTGCTTTGCCCACAAACGAGTGCATTTCCTAACGTTATCGCAGCCGCTTGGCCCTTTTTTTTATAACAAAGCCCTACATCTGCTCGTTCATCATTGTTCATTAACGGATAGTTGGTTGATTGACTAAAACTGCCCTTTTCAAATTCAATCGGCGCGCGTACATCCATTAAAGGAATTTTATTGCGGATTATAGCGCGAAAGTCGCTGCTGTCAGCCCGCTCTGCCATTAAGGTTTTTGTCGCCATTACAACAAACTTACCGTCGGAAAGGTTGCGGCAACAAGTTCACCGATCGGTTGTAAATTAAGGCCATTATCTTGACATAACGTTTCAAAAGCTTGCTTACCCGCTGGCTGAACAGCCACCAATAAACCGCCACTGGTTTGAGGATCACACAACAGTGTTTTTTGTTTATCACTAAGCGGCCCAATGTGCTCACCGTAACTGGTATAATTTCGGTCACAGCCACCAGGTATGCAACCTTGGTCGATGTAATCATTAACAAAATCAATACATGGTACTTGTTCAAAATCGATAACCGCGGCAACATCACTGCCCTGACACATTTCAAGAAGGTGGCCTACTAGTGCAAAACCAGTAACATCTGTCATAGCGGTAACCGTATCAAGGGTGGCAAATTGTTGCCCAATCGCGTTTAAGCTTTTCATTTCATCTGGCGCAAGATGCGCATGTTCAGATAATAGCTTTCCTTGCTTTTCAGCGGTAGTCATAATGCCAATACCTAACGGCTTAGTTAAATATAAAAGATCGCCAACCCCTGCGGTATTATTACGCTTAATATGCGCATTATTGATCAGGCCTGTTACCGCTAAACCAAAAATAGGCTCTGGTGCGTCGATAGAATGCCCTCCTGCTAACGGAATACCTGCTTCGGCACAAACAGCCCTAGCACCATCAAGTACTTGTTGGGCAATTTCAGGGGCTAAAATATTTACCGGCCAGCCTAAAATAGCTATCGCCATAATAGGTTTACCGCCCATAGCATAAATATCACTAATGGCGTTACAAGCCGCAATTTTGCCAAAGTCAGTAGGGTCATCAACAATCGGCATAAAAAAATCGGTTGTTGATATTACCGCTTGGTCATTACCAATATCAAACACAGCAGCATCATCTTTGGTGCTATTGCCAACTAAAAGTGCCTTGTGATCGGGTAATACCAATGAAGATTTAAGCATTACATCTAGTACTGACGGGGATATTTTACAGCCACAGCCTGCGCCATGTGAGTATTGAGTTAAGCGAATTGGGGTCATAGTTGTTCGTATAAAGTGAGAGCAATAGCCTAATTTACAGTAATATCTTGGCTGTTACACCCTTCGATTAAGATATAACTGCTGAAGTGGGCAAAAACCATGAAATAAGGCACTTACTTATCTTAAAACCAATCTTTAATTGGAGATGTTACGTTGATAAAGGAGTTGACTAACAAGGAAGGATTAATAAATCAAAAACCTGATTTGTTAAACTATAATAAGTTCAGCAAATCAGGATACGATTCAAACGCGATGCTATTTTCTGGCAACAATATGCACAGCACTTGTTGAACGTTCTAAAAATGCGCCTTCACAATAAGCAAAATAGTATAACCACAAATGCTTGAAGGTCTCATCATAGCCAAACTGAGTAAGGCTAGACCAAGACGCTAAAAAGTTTTCACGCCAGTGAGCTAACGTCTGCGCATAATCGAGACCAATATCGTCAAGCTGCTCGACAACAAGGTTACTGTGTTTGGTTATATGGTCTGAAAGTACATTAACCGAAGGTAAAAAACCACCAGGGAAAATATAACGCTGAATAAAATCTACATTGTTTCTATAATAATCAAAACGTTGATCAGCAATTGTGATTGACTGTATGAGGAGCTTGCCACCCTCTTTTAATAAATCATTGCACTGTTTAAAGAAGCTAGGTAAAAATTCATAACCCACAGCTTCAATCATTTCTATTGAAACAACTTTATCAAATGATCCTTTTAAATCTCTATAGTCTTGTTTTAATAGTGTTATTTTATCAACTAGACCTAATTCGATTATACGATCTTGTGCGTATTGAAATTGCGCATCAGAAATAGTCGTTGTGGTGACCTTACAACCATAATTTTGTGCTGCATAGATCGCTAAACCACCCCAACCTGTGCCAATTTCTAACAAATGGTCACTTTCTTTGAGTGATAATCGCTGACAAATAGTCTCTAATTTATGTAACTGTGCTTCATTTAAAGATGCGCCCTCATTAGGATAAATAGCGGAGGAGTACATCATTTCAGGGTCAAGAAAACGTGTATAAAGTTCATTTCCTAGATCGTAATGCGCCAGTATATTTTTCTTAGAACCTAATTGAGTATTTCTATTTTGCCAGTGCGTAAAAGTATTTTTTACTTTGTTCATCAACGATTTTTTTGATTCAAGGGTGTCAGTTTCTTGTTGTGCTTTGGCAAATATTCTAATCACGTTAGTCAGATTAGGGCTACTCCATTTGCCTTCAATGTAAGCTTCGGATACGCCAATACTGCCACCTTTAACAAAGTCACGATAAACACTAATATCATGGATCTGTATTTTTCCTTTGATTGATGGCCCCTCTGGTGCGTCAGGGAAAAAAATATGTTCTGACCCTTCAACAACTTCTAGTTCGCCATAAGATAATTTTGAAAATACAGAATGAACCAAGTCACGACAACGCTTATCTAACCAGGTTGCTGACTTTATGGTTCTAACAGCTTCTATTTGTTCCATTTGATACTCCTAAATCTTATTTTTATAATCTGTATATTATTGTGGTTTTTGATAGCCAATAAAAGGGATCTTTTTCGCAAATAACCTGAATGCTTGCCAATAGATGCCTAAAACTATTTTTACTGTCATCATCGGGAGTTGACACCACAAAGCCAGTAAGCTCTTCTTTGTAAAGGGTTTTTTATTCATCACCAGACTCGCATCAAACAATTTATTTACTTCACCGGTCTCTTCATCAACTGTTTTATTCTCTATTTTGACCAGTAACGAATTATGAATAGGTGAAGGCGGCTTTACATGCCAAAAATAGGTCATCGCCATATCCATAAAAGGTGATACCTGAAATGCTTTTTTACTGGTGTTATCTTTCTTTTTATTAAGTAAATCAACTAAATAATAGTGTCTTTCATTCCAAGGTGTATTGCTAACTTCGGCGAGCATCTGGGTGCATATGTTATCTTTGTCATAACAAAAATAAAAATTAGCCGGACTAAAATAAAGGCCAAAACACCTGACTTGTACCAACATCACAATTCTTGTTACATCACTATAGCCAGACAATCCAACTAATTTTTGTTTTATACGCTCGGTAAGAGAGAACGGTTCACCCTTGACGTAATCTTTTTCAACAAAACGTAATGGGTGAAACCATGAAAAACCAAAAACCCCGACATTCTTTTGAATATCTTCAATGTCATCAAGATCAATCGCGAGCATATATAAAGTGTAATCAAAACTGTGCGCTTTAGGGCTAAAGCGACGATGAATAATATTACCTTGGTAAATATAGCTATTGCTAAATAACGGGGACATTTTTAGCCTTTGGGTTGAGGTTCTATAAAACAATCAAATTTATTTGCTACCTCAACTGCACTTCTTACGCCGTCTTCATGAAAGCCATTGTGCCAATAAGCACCCGCAAAATGCGTGTGATTTTTCCCACAAATAAGTGCTCTATTTTTTTGCGCTTTGATTGAGTCTGCTGAAAAAATAGGATGATGATAGGTAAACTCAGCTAAAATTTCTTTAGGGTCTATGTCTGCTTTTTGGTTTAATGTGACACAAAAAGTATGATCACTTTTTATTCCCTGTAAAATATTCATATTATAAGTAACGCTTGCCGCTTTAGAGCGGTCTTGACTAAGCTGGTAATTCCAACTTGCCCACGCTTTTTCACGATGAGGTAACAGTGTCTTATCCGTATGTAAAATAACGGAGTTTGCACTATAAGGCATAGCAGAAAGTATCGCGTTTTCATCATCAGTTGCGTCATTCAATAATGCAAGGGCTTCATCTGAATGACAAGCTAAAACCACTTCATCAAATGTTTCGCTAGGCTGTTCATTGAAGTGCAAATGTACTTTATCGTTACTGCGAGTTATACCTGAAATATTAGCGTTTACTCTTATATTATTTTTAAAGGGCTCACACAAGGGAGTTAAATAACAGCGAGAACCCTTTGGAATAACATACCATTGTGGTCTGTCTGCAATGTTGAGTAAGCCATGATTATGAAAGAATTGTACAAAAAATTTAAACCCAACCTCTTCCATCTGTGCTAAAGAACTCGACCAAATAGCAGCGGCCATTGGCAAAATATAATGTTCAGCGAAAAAAGCACTAAAATTATTTTCTGTTAAAAACTGCCCTAATGTAAGACCCTCACGATAATCATTGAGTTGATAGACGTTTTTGCAGAGTTTATTGAACCGTAAAATCTCTTTAACTAAAAACCAAAATCTTGGGTTAAATATATTTCTTCTTTGCGCAAACAAAGTATCTAAATTGTGTCCGTTATATTCTAGGCCTGTTTGACAATTATGTACCGAAAAACTCATTTCTGTCGCTTGTTTTCCAATACCAATTTCTGATAATAAAGCTAAATAATTTGGATATGTTTTGTTGTTAAAAACAATAAAACCGGTATCGATTGCAAATTTTTCTCCGTCTTTTTCTATATCTACCGTTGCAGTGTGGCCACCAATTTTTTCATTCTTTTCGAAGACGGTAACGTTATGTTTTTTTGATAATAAATAAGCAGAAGTTAAACCTGAAATACCCGAGCCAATAATAGCAATATGTTTCATGCTGTTATTTCCTTAAAATAATGGATTGCCATAGGGATGCGGGCAATATAGAGAATAATTTTAAAATAAACGTTAACCTTTTTGGAAAATGTAAATATTTAGATCGTCGATTAACCCCTTGAAAAATACGATTAGCAGCCTCGTCACTCGTGAGTAAGAATGGCATTTCAAAGTCATTTTTTTCAGTTAAAGGTGTTTTAATAAATCCTGGGTGCACCAATGTTACGCCAATATTTTCACTGACAAGGTCAAGTCGTAAACTTTTTGCGAGATAATCCATACCAGCCTTTGAAGCACCATAAGCTTCACTTCTTGGAAAAGGTACAATGGTTGCACTAGAGCTTACAAACACAACCTGACCACCTTTATTGACGAGTGGAAGGAAACATTGTAACAGTGCGCCTAATGATGAAAGGTTTGTGGTGATGATGTCACTAAAGAGTTTGCCATCAAAATGTTTAGCATCATCAATATAACGACAATCTCCTGCATTTAACAACAGAATATCAATATCTTTAATATCAACAGAAACAGACTCTATTTGAGCCGGTTTTGTCATATCAAAGACCAAACGTTTCATGGCTTTACTACAAAGTTTATCTAATTTACTTTCGTCACGGCCACAAGCTATAACATGATCACCTTGTGCAACATATTTTTCATATAATGCGAGGCCAATACCTGAAGTAGCCCCTGTAATTAGAACAGTACGAGAAACCATTAGTTTGCTGCCTTATTTTTAATCAATTTTATTAGCTTACCTAAAACAGGTAGTTGTTCATAAAGCATTGAGCCAAGATCTAAGTAATCACGATGATAAATGACCTTATCTTCATGCCCTTTTATGTAAGAGCTCCCCGTAACGTTAATGACATTACCTTTATTCAATTTAGGGTGCTGATAAGACATTGTCCAATAAATAGCGGCTTGATCTTCTTGGGCAATAACATTGGAAATGACAAACTCACATGAGATTAAGTTCTCATATAGGTCTTGAAAATATTGAAATAAATTATCAAAACCTTTTAACTCATGTATGGGATCAATAAAGGTAACTTCATTATGGTAGATCGTTTCTAAAAGCTCTAAGTTATTAGTAGAAAGTGTTTGATAAATTTTAACAAAATTGCTTAGCCACAATGGCATAGGGGTTAAGTTTTCTTGGGTAACATCGTATTTCATTTCTCTTACCATAATGGCAATAACTCATCATCAGAGGTGATAAATAGTTAAAATTATAAGTAAATCAGTTGATTAAACCTTATAAAAAGCGAGAGCTTTCAATCTTGCTTCTTTATGGTCTACAACTGGTGGCCAGTAAATATTTAGCTTATTTTTTTCAATAAGCGTATGTGGAAAGTGTATGTTTTTATCAGGAACACTTGCCAACTCTGGTAAATACTTACGAATGAAATGACCCTTTGGATCAAAGCGCTCACTTTGCCTTATTGGGTTAAAAATTCTGAAATATGGCTGTGCATCACAACCAGTACTTGCTGCCCATTGCCAACCACCATTATTAGAGGCTAAATCGCCATCAATAAGCCGACTCATAAAGTATTTTTCACCAAGGCGCCAATCAATTAACAAATGTTTAGTCAAGAAGCTAGCAACAACCATACGCAGTCTGTTATGCATCCACCCTGTTTGGTTGAGTTGTCTCATTGCCGCATCGACAAGCGGATATCCAGTTTTACCCTGGCACCAAGCGTCAAATAATGCATCATTGTAATGCCAAGCAACCGCTTGATACTTTTCATTAAAGCATTGGTGCTTGCAAAGCCTTTGTTCATGAAACATTAAGTTTCTGTAGAATTCACGCCATATAATTTCATTGAGCCATGAAAATTCTTCACTGTCTGAGGCGATTAATATATCAGGGTAAGCATTAATTAGACTCATTAAAACATATCTAGGGCTAATAACGCCTGCCGCTAAATAAGGTGATAAACCCGATGTGCCTTTTATCGAAGGTATGTCCCTTTGGTCATGGTAATCAGATATTTTTTCAGCGAAAAATAAGGGAAGCACATGTTTTTCAACCTCATGAACTAATGGCCAATGAGCAGAAATACTGTCTGGCGATTGAACGGTTGGAGACAAAGATGCTTGAGAAGTAGATTGAAGTTTGCCTAAATAATCAAAGCCATGTTGCTTAACATACGTTAACCAAGCACGTTTAAATGGTGTAAAAACCTTGTACATTTGGTGAGATAAATTGATCACTTTTCCTTTGGGAACAATAACATCAGCTTCAAATAATGTCAGTTTAATACCTAAGTTAACAATTGCGTTATCACGTTGTTGCTCGTTGAATTCAACTTCACTGTTGGCTACAATTTCTTGGAAGCCTTCTTGCTCGCAAAGCGCACGTAGATAAGCAATTTGATCACCGAAGGAATCAACATTAACTAAGTCTAGTTTAATATTAAATGGGGCAAGTTCTTCAACTAGTGCTGCAGCATGTCTTTTGATAAAATCAATTTTGATGGTGGACCAATCATGTAGCAGCCATTGCGGTTCTGAGATGAAAAAGACCGCTTTAAGGGGGGTATTACAAGTATTGTTCTTTAAAAAATATTGTAATGCTGGATTATCATGACTTCTAAGATCGTTGCGAAACCAAAGTAACAAAGTGTATTCCTTTATGATTTACTAATAGGTATTAATATGAATATCGTAATCTTAACTCATCAGGATAAGGGGACAAGTAAGACTGGTTGCTTAAATAGTCTTTAGGGAATTGTAATAGATAATGTTTAATCAAGGTTAAAGGGACAACGAGGGGAACGAGTCCGACACGATAGGCATCTATTTGGTTACAGAGTTCTTGTCGTTGATTAGCTTTTAAATGCTCAGAAAAATAACCTTGCATATGTGCAAGAGTATTTGCATGTTTCTTACGTGTCGCTTTTATTTTTAGTGCCGTCATCAAGCCTAAGATATATTGTTCAGACATTTCTTGAAGTGGCATATCAGCTCTTGCTAACAATCGCCCTAAATCTTTATAGGCAATTAAATCATGACTCATTACTGTGTATTTATATTGGCTATGAAAAGTAGTGAGCTTGTGCTTAGTTAAGCCCGTAGCAACAAGATTTTTCCAATGCTTGTAAGCAAAGACTCGCGCAACAAAGTTCTCTCGAAGCACCATATCATTTAATCGGCCATTCTCTTCACAAGGCAACAGTGGGTTTTCTTCCATGATAACTTTGGCAAATGCACCTATACCATTAGAGGGTAACGCGTGACCTTCTGGGTTGTAGACTTTTACTCTTTCCATGCCGCAACTTGGGCTTTTTGCACAAAAAATATAACCACTTAAATCTTTAGTCGCACTAGCGACTTTAAGCGCATAGAGTTTCAGCGCTTCGGTGACATCGCCACTGCCATCTGGACGAGATACGTGAATAACATCATCTTTTTTTATTTGACGGATAGTAGGCCTAGGGATGGGCAGTCCTATCGCAACTTCTGGACAAAAAGCTTTGTACGTTACATGGTTACTAAACTCTTTAATACAAAATGCTGAAGGTTTGTTACTTGCATCGAAACGGACTTTTTCACCAATCAAGCAAGCACTAATGCCTATAAGTAAATCTTCTTTGTCAACAGAATGAATCATATATTTCCCTAAAATCTTACAGCATGCGCTTAGTTAATAGATAAATGAACCTATCGGATTAAGCAATTTGTTAATGCCCTGCGTAAAGTGCATTGAGTCGTTTGCGACAGTATAACAAAGACAACCGCTGCTTGAAATTGGATTATGCAGATGTTGACCATCTAACATAATAAAGTCACCTTTGACATATTCGCCTTCTTCATCGTGAAAAGAGCCTTCCAATAAAAGCGTTAACTCAAAACCTTTATGAGTATGCTGAGGAACAGAGCCATCAGGTTCCATATGTAGTAGATTGGTATGAATTTCATTTTCATCAAGTTGAATGCGTCTTCTTGCCAACTTTCCTATATGAGCAGTTTTCCCTAACAGCATACTATTAAGTGCGGTTGGTAATTGATAAGACTTATCTTTAAAATTTACTGATTTAATTTTAACCGCTTGCATAACATCAATATGATCAGTTTCGGTTATCGCACTGATCATGTCTTCAAAGTCTATTGCTGGCAACTCTTGAGTAGCTGAATTATGATCAAGCACAGCAGTGTTTGCATATGATTCATCAAAATTAAGGTCAGCGACTTGATCCGTTAATAATGAGATTTTTTGCTGACAAACTGGGCACATACTAGCATGTATCGATATGCCAGCTGATAATGATGCGGGTAAGTCGCCATTAACAAAAGACTGTATTAACTCAAATTTAGGGTGATGTTTAATCATGATTTTCTCCTAACTGCACTTTGAGTTTGGCTAAAGCTAAACGCAAACGAGATTTTATAGTACCTAAGGGTAGATTTAGATGGTTTGCAAGTTGCTCTTGCGACATTTCCATAAAATAGAAACCTTTAACAACTTGTTGCTGGGCTTCAGGTAACTGTTCAATTACGGATAAAAGCTCTTTATTTTCGAGATGGTCGTCAAATGATTCATCTTCACTTACTTGGCTTTCCGCAAGGGGCCAAATGTCGTCACTGAGGTTATCTTCTTTATTACCTTTGATTTTACGTAGCATATCAAAGGTAACGTTACGCATTACTGTATAGACCCAAGTAGTAGCGGCCCCTTTGTCTTTGTCAAAGAGATGTGCCTTTCGCCAAACATTACTCATCGTTTCTTGAACTACTTCACTAGCTTGCGCTTCATTAGGAAACTTATTACGAGCAATTCGCTGAATTTTTGGCGCGAAGAATTGAAACAAGTCGGTGAATGCTTTTTTATCTCTCGCGCTTGCAACGTCGTTAAGCCACTGACAAAGCTGAGGATGATTTATTTTATCTGTCATGTTACTAGATTTAACATTTGTCACTGAGCTTAGCAAGTTAGTTTGTATCACTTCCATCACCGATTTTTATTGTGTATGAAGCTTTATACGCATAAAATTTGAGAAAGATCACTTGTGGGATAAATTTACTTATTGATTAATAACAGATTGGACCAACTCTTTTGCTGTCTGAAAATTACTTTCAACGATAAATGTCGTTTTAACATCAATATTAATAGGTAAAAGTTCTAACCACCGAGCTATCACCCAACCTGGGCTATCAATAGCTTTGTGAGGATATAATTGATTTAAACTGGGATTGGCATCGAAAACATCTGCTAATGACGTTGAAAGTTCAACAATGTTGATATCTATCTCAGTTTGTGACCAATGATTTATTTCCTTAATATTACCAAAGTATAATTTATCCCTGTCTATATCAATATCACTGAGTTTCACCAAAGATTTACATTTAACATCAACCTCTAATATACCATCTTGACCTTGATCAAAGTTAATAATTTCAACCCAACTCCCCCATAAAGAATTGTATATTGAATTATTCGCATTCTTTGACCAGATAACGAAACCATCACCTTGAGAGGCTATGCTTATCATTTTTAAGTAACGAGGTTCAAATATTCTCAGCTTTGTTACACCTTCAGGTAAAAGGAATATGGGTAAAGGGAAAATCGGTAAGCTTATATTGTTATTTTTCATATGTTCATTACCTCTATAATAATATTAATCTATACGTAAATTGATAAACGAACGATCACAACAATATAAAAAAAACCCCCCTAGGTGGGGGGCATGCAAATAGACCATGCATTAAAGGTAAACGTTTAATCTTTAATCTTTAATCTTTAATCTTTAATCTTTAATC
>NZ_JACGUT010000049.1 GCF_014076845.1 Colwellia sp. MB3u-41 | reverse complement strand
TGTACTCGAAGGTAGCGGGCAAGCTGCAACATAACAAGCCACTCAAGCAGGACAAATAACAGTTGGTTTTGTTCGCTTCGCTCTCTATTATAACCAACTATTATTTGCCTCTTAGTGGGGCGTTATAATTTTAGGAACCTATGAGTAAATATCTAAGTGTTTTAATTATTTTTCTGACTTTTAAAGTTTATGCCACTTCAAATTTAATTGAAGTCACTATTGATAATTTATC
Source organism: Colwellia sp. MB3u-41 (assembly GCF_014076845.1). Lineage (GTDB taxonomy): Bacteria > Pseudomonadota > Gammaproteobacteria > Enterobacterales > Alteromonadaceae > Colwellia_A. The sequence goes on along the minus strand of NZ_JACGUT010000049.1, from coordinate 2,547 downwards.
ATGTTTAGGATTTGAAATAACTAGCTTGAATGATAATCACCTTATAGTTACATTTCCTTCGGCACTTAAAAACTATGAATTAACTAATACCTTAGTTAGGTATACATTTTTAGGTGAGGACATTCTCGTCGTACAAAATAGGTTTGATTCGACAGCCGAAAAACACGAGGTGGAAATTAGTTTTTTACAAGGTATTAATAACGGTGCAGATGCATCTCTTATTGGTTATTATGCGTCAAATACCAAACAAGGCTCAAAAGCTTACAAATTTCCATCCTTAGCTAAATTAGTAAATGTAAAAGCTGAGTCGTGTAAAAAATTATAACAAGCCATTAAAGCAGGACAAAAATACGTTTGCTGTTTTCGTCCCTCAACTATTTTAGCAAACGTATTTTTGCCTCTTAATGGGGCGTTAGGCTACTAAATAAAGTTGTACCATATTCAAACTATTTTTGTATAATCACGAATATATAAATGGATTAGAGTTTCTTAAATTAAGGATATATCATGAATAAAATTTTCAACTTCCAATCAATCGTAATTGCTATTTTATTAGTAGCTTTAGCTTCATTAGTTCATACCAATAATCAAATATTAGATCAAAATAAAAAGCTAACTAGCCAAATCTCTACTTTAAATACCCAGTTAAACAAAGTTAAGTCTTCAACTACTAAAATTGAAGAGCGTATGGCAAAAATAGAAGATAAACTCGAACCTAAATTCCAAGGTTTATTGGCTATGAGCAAGTAGTAGCCTAACAAGTAATTCAACAAGGACTAAAAACAGCGGGCTGTTCGCTTCGCTCCATTTTAGCCCACTATTTTTAGCCTGTTAATTGGGCGTTATGTGTATTGAGAATATGGATAAGCCTCGAATTAAAGTAGACTTCAATGAGCTAATGGAACCTGATCTTGTTTTAATATCCCAGACAGATGAAAGAACAGATTCTGAAGGTAATATTATTAAGCTTTTCTCAGGTACTTTTGTTTATTTATACGAATTCAACAACTATGAAGATGGTGAAGAGGAATATCTCTTTGCAGAAGGTGTTGTTGAGTTAAATGATAAACTCATGAATAAGCACGCTAAATGGAGTTGCCGGATAAACAATAAAGGCATTGTGGCAAAATACACATAACAAGAATTTCAAGCAGGACAAAATACAGTTGGCTTTTTGTTCACTACGTTCACCTATTTTAGCCAACTATATTTTGCCTCTTAAATGGGCGTTAGGTGTTTATCGAGCATGGAAGTTATCGAAAAGGTTGAGATACTTGAAAATGATCAATTGATTGTTGTCTTAGCTAGTGGAGGAAAGCCTGATTACCAATATATTTATCGTGAAGCTGCGGAAGTAAATTGGGACGATGAGCTTAAAGCATTTAAATCTCCTGCCCCAAGAGAATGGAGTCATTCCGATTGGTTTCATCACATTGTTAAAGTCGCAAAAAATTTCAGTATTAATTTAGTCTTAAATAATGATACAACTTGGGTTAATATCTCAAACAATATTAAAGAACAGATACTTGTGGGTAAAAACACCTAACAAGAATTTCAAGAGGGACAAAATACAGTTGGCTGTTTTGTTCACTCCGTTCACCTATTTTAGCCAACTATATTTTGCCCCTTAAATGGGCGTTATGCGGCATTGCGAATTCGATTAAATATAATTGTGGTAGTTGTCTTTATCTTGGTTATTTACGCGTAATTAAATCTATTTCAGTTTTTGGTTAAATAGTTTTTCGCCAAAGTAGGTAAGTGATAAATTCACTTTTCATTAGTGGCTCAAAATTCACAGTTTAGTGTGTCGCAATGCTGTGAGTTTTGTTAATGTGCATTTTATGTCGCTAATATTTATATAAATTGTGCGGTTTGTGGTAGTGTAAAAATCGCATAACAAGGCATTCAAACGGACAAAAAACAGTTGGCTGTTTTCACTTCGTTCAACATTTTAGCCAACAATTTTTTGCCGCTTAATGTGGCGTTAGGCATTCAGGATAGTATGCAGATAAACTTTAATAATTCAGATTACCTTGAAATAGAGCTGTTAAGTAGAGGTGCTTCAAATTATATATACGATTGTAATTTATTGGTTTCTTTCAAGTCAGACATTGCAAGCATTTCCCAAGATGTTTGGGTGGATGGATATGAATTAAAAAGCTTTCTTGATGCTTTAGAAAAACTAAGTTCCAACTTAGCTGGAGAAGCATCTATTTCTTCTGATAGCCCCGGAGAATTGTTGATATTGATTAAATCTGTAGACACATCCGGGCACTTTGCATTTCAAATTGAAGTTGGCAAACAAACCTTTATTGGTCCAGAACATTTTTGGTCAAAAGTGACAGATGTTTTTCCGTTGGAAACTGCATTTTTAGATGTTGTGTGCCAAGAGTTTATAAGTTACTTTTCAGACGTAAAGAATGCTTAGTTTCAAGTTTGAAGTGCGACAAAAGTGATTATTCATAAAAGCATTCCTCTGGTGTTTTATATCCCAATCTCTTTCTTGGTCTTGTATTTAATTTAGCTGCGATGGCATTACATCGTTGT
>NZ_JACGUT010000048.1 GCF_014076845.1 Colwellia sp. MB3u-41 | reverse complement strand
TGACATCATTATTAAACTGTTTTACGTCTTTCCTTGCCTCTCGTGAGAGAATTAAGAACCGACTATGTAAAATCAATGTAATGTGAGTGTCCACACAAATTGCATGATAACTAATTGTTAAAGAACGTTAACTCTAAGAGTTAACCGAAACAAAATCTCATTCGCTTTGCTTCGTTGCTGCAGGCCTTGCCTGAAGCGAGATGCGTATTCTACGCAACTCAGTTTCGATGTCAACGTTTTATTTAATTTAATTTGAAGTTCTTTTCGAAGATTCAAACCTTACCTATAAAACATTAAGTTAACTACTTTACTCTAAAGTGATGTAGATAACTTATCAAAACAGCCCTTTCGTGGTTCGTTTTAACTGGACCCCTTGGAACTGGAGCGCATTCTAGACATTTCTCGCTGGGCGTCAACCCTTTTTTGTCATAACTTTGAAATAAACTCTTTTTCGATTACTTATTGAACTATTCAGTTAATATATAGGCTAGCTTCGATAAGGCTATTGATACGATGTGCTATTATCGACTCATTATCGCTATATTGACCCGCGAGTAATATTCTATTTTCAATACCAGCACGCTCAGCCGCCTGCATATCTGAAATTTTATCACCAATAAAAACACTCTTTGCTAAATCCAGGTTATGTTCTTTTGCAGCAGATAGGATCATACCGGGTTCAGGCTTTCGACAGTTACACACTTTTAAATATGCTCCTAGCCCTTTTTCAGGATGATGCGGACAATGATAGACTGACGAAATGGTAATACCTTTCGCCTTAAATTCATCAACCATCCACATGGATAACTGCTCAAATTGCTCAACGGTATATTTACCTCGACCTATACCCGACTGATTAGTAATAACAAAGATTTCATAACCTTTATTTTGTGCATCTAGGCTAACTTCAAAAATATCTTTAACAAACTCAAACGCTTCTTTATTATAAACGTAACCATGGTCAACATTAATAATACCATCACGATCTAAAAATAGTGCTTTATTCATAATCAGTTTCTTGTATGTAACTTTTGTAAATAGGTAATTTATTATGTTAATTGAAAAAGGCGAACATATGTTCGCCTTTACTAACGCTTATTCCGAAAACATCATAAGCATTTAAAGCTTACATGCAAAGACCGCCATCAATTTCTACGACTCGACCTGTAAAAAATTCATTCTCAAAAATGTACTTAACGGTATGTGCTATTTCATCCGGCTCACCTAAACGACCAACAGGCTTCATACTTTCTAAACGATCGCGCATTTCTGGTTTCATTGCATCGGTCATCGCGGTGCGAATAACACCTGGAGCAATAGCACCAACTCGAATGCCATGACGTCCAAGTTCTCTTGCCCACGTAACCGTCATCGCGACAACGCCAGCTTTAGATGCGGCATAGTTGGTTTGCCCCATGTTACCGCCTCTTGCAATAGATGACATATTAATGATCACACCTTTTCGCTTACCTTCAATCATATGAACGGCAGCTTCGCGACCACATAAGAAGACACCTGTTAAATTAACATCTATCACTGATTGAAATTGATCTAATGACATCTTTTTAGCAACTACACCGTCTTTAGCTTTAACAAACATGCCGTCACGTAATATACCAGCGTTGTTAATTAAGCCATCAATACCTGAAAAATCACTATTAATTTGACTAAAGATTGCCTCTACTTCACTTTCATTGGTTACATTCGCTAAATAATATTTTGCAGATGAACCGGCCACTTCAATAAGCTTTACAGTTTCTTGCAATAGTTCTTCGTTCAAGTCTATCAAGGCTAATTTTGCGCCATTCTTTGCTAAACTGATGGCCATTGAACGACCTAGGCCTTGCCCGCCACCTGTAATTACGATCGTTTTATTTGTTAAATTCATTTTTTCCCTCAGTGCTTATGCTTATATATTTTTAAATGTGCTTATTTTATAGAAAGTGGTACAAAGAACCACTCTATTATTTTATCATCAATATCGTTAATGTTTTTATAACGCCACTGTGGGTTTCTGTCTTTATCAACAAGTAAAGCCCTAACCCCTTCTGAAAATTCTTTTTGCTGACAACAGCGTAAAGACAAGTTTAATTCGCTTTTAAAACATTGTGCTAATGTATAATTTTCACTCTGTTTTAGTTGTTGATAAATAAGGGCACAACTTAATGGGCTGCCATTTTGTATTTTCTTTTGTGCTTGCTCAAGCCATTGACTGTCGAATAGCTCTTCATTATCACCACTCAAATCACAATCGATAATATTTTGGTATATTTCAAAAACATTATCAGCTTTTGTTAACTCAGCTATTATAACTCGATGTTTTACTATAAGTGATTCAGGTTGATTTTTCTCTGCAATGGCTAAAGGAGATAATATATTATTTAGCAGCTTATGGTTTTGACTATCTCTATTCCAGTTAGTTTTAAGTAACTGCTCTACAATATCATCTATTGTATTACTATTAATAAGATAATCTGCAAGTCCTAAATATTGAGCATCTACACCATTAAACATTGCTCCCGTTAACCCTAAAAATAAACCAATATTATCTGGCATTTTATTAAGGAACCAACTTGCGCCAACATCAGGATATAAACCAATAGTAACTTCTGGCATTGCCATCAATGTTTTTTCAGTACTCACCCTATGACTAGCACCAGCCATTAAACCAACGCCTCCACCCATAACATAACCATCAGCCCATGCTAAAATAGGTTTTGTGTAGTCGTGTATAAGTTGGTCAAGCTGATATTCTTGTTGAAAAAAATCAATTGCTTTTGAAGCAACTATTTTTTCATCGTTTATAGGAAAGCTTTCATTTTTAAAATGATGGTAGAGACTAACAACATCTCCACCTGCGCAAAAGGCTTTATCGCCTGCACCTTTTAAAATAACCACAGCAATTGAATCGTTACTCTGCCAGCGATTCAATTGTTGTGTAAGTAAAAGTATCATCGGTAAACTTAATGCATTTAATGCTTTTGTTGCATTGAGCTCTGCAATAGCAATAACTTTACCATTTACGGCTAACTGTTCTGAAAAAATAACGGGAGATTGCTGCATATATATCACTTTATATCGTTAACGAGAGCCAAAATAAAAAAGTTATAAGCTTCCATCAATTTCTACAACCGTTCTACCGGTTACAGTTCCATCAACATAAGCGTCAAACGCATTAGGTAACTCGGAAAAAGAAATAGTTGTGGGTGCAATTAGCGCTAATTTTGATGGTTTAAGATCGGTCGCTAAACGCTTCCACCCCTGAGTGCGCACTGATATTGGCATTTCAACAGAGTTGATCCCAAGTAAACTTACACCGCGTAAGATGAATGGCATTACCGTGGTCTCTAATTTATAACCACCCGCTAAACCAATGGAAGCAATATTCCCCCACACATTGGTAGTGCGTGTTAGCCAAGCTAACGTGTCACCACCGACACTATCAACTGCCCCGCCCCACTGTGCATTTTCAAGTGGTTTGCTGCCCATTTCAACATCATGGCGACTAATCAGCTTACTTGCGCCTAGCGCTTTCAAATACTCTTCTTGTTCTGTCTTACCGGTAAAAGCAATTACTTCATAACCAATATTTGACAACATGTTAATCGCAAAACTACCAACACCACCAGTAGCACCAGTGACGACAATCGGTCCACGTTCAGGAATTTGGCCATTATCTTCCATACGCTGAATGGCAAGTGCTGCCGTATATCCTGCAGTACCCAATGCCATCACATCACGTAAACTCATCCCTGTTGGTAATGCAACGACTGAATCAGCTTTTACTCGCGCATACTCGGTGTAACCACCATCGTAAAGTTCAGATAATTGAGCCCCACATACCAGCACTTTATCGCCCGCTTTAAATCGTTCATCAATAGAGGTGATCACAACACCAGACAAATCAATACCACCGACTAAAGGGGATGTGCGTAAAATTCGTCCTTTACCGGTAGCTGCAAGGGCATCTTTATAATTAATATCTGAATAAGCAACTTTAATCACCACTTCGCCTTCGGTTAAGTCATCAATACTAATCTGTTCAAAGCCACTGGTGATTTTTTTCTTATCTCCGTCTTGTGTCTGATGGATACGAAAGGCCGTAAATTTTGTGGGTAATTCAGCTAATATAGTCGACATAATTATTCCAATTCCAATTTTTAAAAAAATGTACAAAGAAATAAGATCAAAGCATAAGTCATGTATTAACACTATTATACTTTAATCTAATAAGGCGCTTATTTACGTTTAATTACATGTTGCGACGATACTGTCCACCCGCTTCAAATAATGAATTAACTATTTGCCCTAATGAACAAACCTTACAAGCATCCATCATTAATTCGAAAATATTTTCGTGGTTAATAGCGGCTGTTTGTAAACGCTTAAGTAAGACTTCTACTTCTGCTTCGTTAGCTTTATTTAAACTTGCTAACATATCAATTTGATAAGTTTTTTCTTCTTCTGTTGCGCGAATAACTTCTTCAGGAACAACGGTTGGTGATCCCGTTGAACTAAGGAAAGTATTTACACCAATAATGGGGTATTCACCTGAATGTTTTAGGTGTTCATAATACATACTTTCTTCTTGTATTTTACCACGTTGATACATGGTTTCCATTGCGCCAAGTACACCACCGCGTTCGTTAATACGGTCAAACTCAGTTAATACTGCTTCTTCGACTAAGTCGGTTAACTCTTCAATAATAAAGGCCCCTTGAATAGGGTTTTCATTTTTCGAGAGGCCTAATTCACGGTTGATAATTAATTGAATCGCCATCGCGCGTCGAACACTGTCTTCGGTTGGCGTAGTAATCGCTTCATCATAAGCGTTGGTATGCAAAGAGTTACAGTTATCGTTTATCGCGTAAAGCGCTTGTAACGTAGTACGGATATCATTGAAATCAATTTCTTGAGCATGCAATGAACGACCTGATGTTTGGATATGGTATTTCAACATTTGTGCACGGGCATTCGCGCCATATTTGTTTTTCATCGCTTTCGACCAAATACGACGAGCCACTCGGCCAATTACCGCATATTCTGGGTCGATACCGTTTGAGAAGAAAAACGATAAGTTAGGACCAAATTCATTAATGTCCATACCACGACTCAAATAATATTCTACAAAAGTAAAACCGTTCGCTAGGGTTAACGCCAACTGAGTAATTGGGTTCGCGCCAGCTTCGGCGATATGGTAACCAGAAATAGACACTGAATAGAAATTACGCACACCTTTTTCAATAAAGTATTCTTGTACATCGCCCATTAAACGCAGCGCAAATTCAGTAGAGAATATACACGTATTCTGCGCTTGATCTTCTTTTAATATATCGGCTTGAACTGTACCGCGAACTAGCGTTAACGTTTTAGCCTTTATCGCTTGATAGACTTCAGGAGGTAAAACTTGATCGCCTGTTACACCAATTAGCATCAAGCCTAAACCGTCGTTGCCTTCAGGCAATTCACCTTGGTAACTTGGGCGTTCACAGCCTTTGTCTTTATAAATTTTAGCGATTGTTGCCGCAACTTCTTTTTCTAAACCATTTTCAGTAATAAAACGCTCACATTGTTGGTCGATAGCGGTATTCAAGAAAAAACCTAATAACATCGGTGCAGGACCATTAATGGTCATTGAAACTGAGGTCATTGTATGAGCTAAATCAAAACCAGAATACAATTTTTTTGCATCATCTAGACAACAAATAGAGACACCAGCATTACCTATTTTCCCATAAATATCAGGACGAATAGCCGGATCGTTACCGTATAAAGTTACTGAATCGAATGCTGTTGATAAACGTTTCGCCGGCATACCTTTTGAAACATAATGAAAACGACGGTTAGTTCGTTCCGGGCCACCTTCACCTGCGAACATACGTGTAGGGTCTTCACCTTCACGTTTGAATGGGAATAAACCAGCAGTGTACGGAAATTCACCCGGTACGTTCTCTTGTAAATTCCACTTTAAAATATCGCCCCAACCTTGATATTTAGGCATACTAATTTTTGGAATATCTGAACCTGATAATGATTTAGAATGAGTTTCTATGGATAGCTCTTTATCACGCACTTTAAATTTAAATTCAGGGTCTTTATAACGCTGAACTTTAGACGCCCATTGCTCAAGCAATACTTTGTTTTTAGGATCTAAATCTAACTCAACATGTGAATATAACGCTTCGAGTTGTGTCACTAAATCAGCAGAAACCTCTGTATCTGTTTCTTTCGCTGTTTCAATAGCTTGATGAATACCGTAAAGTTTTTGTGCAACCGTTGTTTGTTTTTCAACCCAAGCATCATAACCGCGATTACTTTCTGATATTTCAGATAAATAACGGATACGGTTACCTGGGATCACGCTACTTTTATTGGCTAATGTACCTTCGGTAGAGAGAATGTCGCCAACAATTAAGCCCGCTTTAGTGTTTAATGCTGTGATCACCGCATTATATAATTCAGTCATACCACGGTCGTTAAATTGTGAAGCTATCGTGCCATATACTGGTACTTCATCATCACCGGCTTCAAACATACCACGGTTACGTTTATATTGTTTTTTCACATCACGAAGTGCATCTAAAGCGCCCCGTTTATCAAACTTATTGAGCGCAATAATATCAGCAAAATCGAGCATATCGATTTTTTCTAATTGTGTTGCCGCACCGTACTCTGGCGTCATTACATACAAAGAAACATCTGAATGTTCTTCAATTTCGGTATCTGACTGACCAATACCCGAGGTTTCTAGAATAATTAAATCAAAATCGGTCGCTTTTAAAATTTCTAAAGTGTCATTAACATAAACAGACAAAGCCAAGTTTGACTGACGCGTAGCTAACGAACGCATATAAACACGATCGTTATTGACGGCGTTCATACGAATTCGGTCACCGAGTAATGCACCACCCGTTTTACGCTTAGACGGGTCAACCGAAACAATGGCAATTTTGCTGTCTGCTGTTGCCATTAAAAAGCGACGAATTAATTCATCAACCAGCGAAGATTTACCCGCACCACCGGTACCAGTAATACCTAATACCGGTGTTTTACTTGCTGAGGCAATTTTACGAATTTTTTCTAAAGCGGCTTTATTTTCTTTTGGCGCATTTTCAGCCGCTGAAATTAAACGCGCAATGGCTTGTTTGTCATTTTTCTTTAAATTAGCAACATCATCTTTTTTAACATTAACGCCCGTTTTGAAATCACAGCGCTCTAGCATGTCATCAATCATACCTAATAAACCCAGTGCGCGGCCATCATCAGGAGAATAAATGCGGGTAATACCGTAGTCTTGCAGCATTTTAATTTCATCTGGCAATATAACGCCACCGCCACCACCTACTATACGAATATGTTCACAACCTCGTTCTTTAAGTAAGTCGTACATGTATTTAAAATATTCATTATGTCCCCCTTGATAAGAGGTCATTGCTATAGCGTTAGCATCTTCTTGAATTGCAGTATTAACCACTTCTTCTACACTGCGGTCATGACCTAAATGAATAACTTCTGCACCACTTGATTGTAAAATTCGGCGCATGATATTAATAGCAGCGTCGTGTCCATCAAAAAGTGATGCGGCAGTGACAATTCTAATTTTATTCTTGAGTTGGTATCTTTCAGTTGTCATTTTAAATTCTCTTTTATTAACTTACTCACCATTTAGAGGTGTAATATTTGTAGGTGTAATTTTTAGTGCTGAATGGCTATTTATATTTTTTATTAATAATATTAAATCATAAAGGAAATGGTATTAACATTGATTTTATTGTTAATTTGATGGACTATCTTGTTATAAAATAAAAACGCGTAGCTTATTCATTATGCTTCAACAATCAAAGTCAGCAAAGCCGATAAAAACAGCAACTATCATTGATGATATTCGTTTACTTATTCCCGTTTTTTTATTGAAAAAACTGCAAGTTCATCCGCTAACCTCCAGTCTTTATCCGTTATCGCTTGGGAAGCATTCAGATATTAATTATCAAATAAATAAAAAAAACAGTGACCATCACAGCTTACTTTATTGTCAATCGACTAGCGCAACTCTAGACTATAAAAACAAAGTCAGAGAAGTTAAATCGGGCGATCTTGTTATTATACCAGCCAATGCGAGTTTTAAATTTACCGCCGTCCACACAGAAAATAACAGTGAAATTAAAAACAAATCAGGAAAAGTCTATTGGTTAAATTTTAAAGGCGATCTCGCCAATAATTTTGCCGAACGTTTATTAATGAAAATGGATGATGGTCTCGCACACGTTGGGAATGTAGATGAAGTGATCCGAGATTTTGACAATTTATTAGCGCTAGGTCGCCGCGGCTATACCGCTACTAATGTTATTCACGCGGTACATATTTTACAGCAAACCTTAAGCTTTTTGGCATTACAGTTGCGTTTAACTGACTTTAATAACAGTTCTACTTTTGATATTGATGCGGTCGAACGTTTAATGCGCAATAATCTTCATCAAGAATTGAGTTTGGATACATTAGCGCATTACAGTCAGCTGTCTAAATTTCATTTTTCAAAGAAGTTTAAAGAACTCACCGACACATCACCAATACAGCACTTTATTAATATGAAAATTCAACGCGCCTGCTCTGAGCTTGATAATAGCTCACAGACTATTAAAGATATTAGTGAGAGCTTGGGATATAGCGACCCTTACTATTTTTCACGCCTATTTAAAAAGTCGCTCGGAATGTCACCTAAGCAATATCGTGACTCTCGTCACAGTGCTTAAAAACATCAATAGAAGTACGAGTATTAGCAATGTATTTAGCCAATAGCTAACTGTTGACCATAATAGCCAAGCGTAATTTATAGTAGACTCATTTTCCTCGTCTTCATTTGTAACCGCGTTGATGATACCTTTATCATAGGTTTGCTCGTTAAAAGTAAATAATCATTGGCTGCTATACTCAAGGTTACGCGATAACATCAGCGATACTTAACTTTTAACCCGCTATTTAATGCTCACCACTTAACTTCACTTAATCTATGCTATTTAATTTCACTGACTTGTCTAGCGTTAAAAAGGAAATCAATATGGATATCAATACGGCAAAATCAGTTTTACAAAGTACCTTTGGTTACGCTGACTTTCGACATCAGCAAGCGAAAATAATTAGTGAATTAATCAGTGGCGCAGATGTTTTTACGCTTATGCCAACCGGTGGTGGAAAGTCATTATGCTATCAAATACCAGCGATAGTTCGTGATGGCGTAGGCATAGTGGTGTCGCCACTAATAGCGTTAATGAAAGATCAAGTTGATGCGCTAAAACTACAAGGCGTAAAAGCAGAGTTTTTAAATTCATCCCAAGACCATGAAGAACAAAGTCGTGTCGAGCAGCTAATAAGATCAGGCAATGTCGACTTATTGTACGTTGCGCCAGAGCGACTATTGAGTGATTATTTTCTAAAGCTTATTGATAATATAACCATTGCACTCTTTGCCTTTGATGAGGCACATTGTGTTTCACAATGGGGTCACGACTTCAGACCTGAATACCAACAGCTGTCCATTATCAGCCAGCGATATCCACATACGCCTAAAATTGCCTTAACAGCGACAGCGGATATGAAAACGCGAGATGAAATTGTTCAAGTATTAAATTTAACGGCCGCTAAAATCTTTGTTCATAGTTTTGACAGACCCAATATTCAGTATCGGATCAGTGAACAAAAAAATAACAAAGAACAACTCCTTAAATTTATCAATACCGAACATAACAATGATGCCGGTATCGTTTATTGTCTTTCAAGAAAATCTGTTGAGGCCACAGCTCAATGGCTGAGTGAACAAGGAAAAGTTGCTTTGCCTTATCATGCAGGTTTAGCCAATAATATTAAAGATAGCAATCAACAACGTTTTCTCAGAGAAGACGGCATAATAATCGTTGCCACCATTGCCTTTGGCATGGGTATTGATAAACCCGATGTTAGGTTTGTTGCCCATTTAAATTTGCCTAAAAGTATCGAGGCCTACTACCAAGAAACTGGCCGAGCAGGCCGTGATGGTATGCCCGCCAATACTTGGTTAGCGTATGGCATGCAAGATGTTATTAAGCTAAAACAAATGACAAGTCAAAGTAGTGGTAATGAACAGTTCAAGTTTATAACTCAACGTAAAATTGATGCCCTGCTTGGTTATTGCGAAGTGTGCTCTTGCCGCCGGCAAGTATTACTCAATTATTTTGGTGAAACGTTAGCTGAGCCTTGTGGAAATTGTGATAACTGTTTGAATCCACCCATAACATGGGATGGCACTGCTGCCGCTAGAAAAGCACTTTCAACCGTTTATCGAACGGGCCAAAGATTTGGCGTAGGCCATCAAATTGATGTCTTGCTAGGTAAGCAAACCCCTAAAGTTATCCAGGTTAATCACCAACAACTTTCTACCTATGGTATTGGTAAAGAGCACAAAGCAGAGGAATGGCAAACGGTGTTTAGGCAACTCATTTCAATGGGATATTTAGCCGTAGAAATGGAATATGGCGCTTTAAAACTTACTGAAAAATCTCGACCTTTATTAAAAGGCGAACTGACCATACAACTCAAAGTAAAAGAATACGGTAAGGCAAAGCTTGCGCGAAAATCAAAACAACCTAATGCCAGCCATTTATCAGCACAAGAAGAAACCGTATTTGAAAAGCTCAAGCAACAAAGAGCATTATGGGCAAAAGAGAGAAATGTACCATCATTCGTTATTTTTCATGACGCTACCTTAATGGATATAGCCAGAGTTAATCCCAAAAACTCAGCGCAACTATTAAACGTTAATGGTATAGGTAAAACAAAATCTGAGCTTTATGGTGAAAAAATTATCGCACTACTACACTAGCTAAAACGCTTATTGTGGGTTCTGAATAAAGTTGTAAACTAACGAATAAAGATAGAAGTACTAATATTAAATAAAGCTTCAGCATTTTTATGTTGGGGCTTTTTTAGTTAAAGTATATAAAGCTAAATAATCTCACACTTGAAAGGGAATACATGAATAACTGTAGAAGTAAGATAAAGATGCAAACCGTTAAATAAAATTGGAAACTGGAATTATTACGTTTGCGCGCCGAAAATACCTTTCAAAAGATTTAATTAAACGTTGAAATAGCTAACTTCTAAAATATAACTCTAAGGGCAGTAGCCACAAACCTGACCTAATTCACTGGTCAAAATATCCCTGTTTTATGTTCACTTTGATACGAAACCGGACATTAGACTGATTTTTATTTTAGGATTTTTCTGTGAGCTAAATATAGGTGATTATTTAAAAGTGTCAGCTTTTTTTGCACTTTTTTTGAAGGAATCAAAGCTGACGTTATTTATAACCAAAAATCAAACTACCTAGAGATCACTTAGATACGTTAGCGGACGTTCCTCACAGATATAAATATGTATTGTTTGGCTATAAATATTACCAATTAATCGAATAACCTGACTGGCAAAAATGCCACCAAAGCGATTATAGAGGCACTAAACATTAAGGACAGGTAAGCGACATTGCAGACATTAATCGATATGCATCTTTTTGTTTTTCGAGCTAGGCTGGGAACGTTCGATCAAACTATTTTCGAAGTACCCAAAACTTACCCTCATTAAGTTATAAGTACCTTCTTATTACTATGCTTACATTAACGTTTCTGTTAGCTTTATTTAAATTAACTAGATGTAATATAATTAAATACTCACCAAACATACTTAATCCAGTATGAGCTTAATTTTAAATGAGAGCCCATTTGATTTACCAAACACTTAAACACGAAATAGATATTCAAGGGTTAACGGTTAAAAATTCCGATAACGTAAACCTTAATATTCGTCCCAAAACCTGTCAGCTATTGATTTTTCTTTTGGAAAACTCAGGAAAGCCTATTAATAAGCAAACCTTGCTTGAATCTGTGTGGTCGGGTGCTGTTGTTGGCGAACAAGTGATTTTTCAGTCTATAAATGAGATTAGGCAGTTATTTCCTAACAACGAAGTAATTAAAACTATTCCCCAGAAGGGCTATGTTTGGTTGCCTGATGTGCAGATTAAAGAGACTAAAAAACCATTTGCCAGAAATAAAAAAACGACATTATTAGCACTTTGCATGCTAGCCTTATTATTCGCCTCAATTATGCTTAATAGACATCAACCTGATGCTTCAAATGACGTACAACTTGCGCAGCAAAACATCAGTGGTTCTATCGTTATTTTACCTACGCAAAACCAAATAGACGGTAACGATCATTCTTGGATCAGACTCGGAATGATGGACCAGATTATTAAACGACTTCCTAATTCTAACGACCACCTTGTATTACAAGCTGATTATGTACTGGAAGTACTAAAACGAGCTAATGCATCATCTAAGGAACTTTTATCAAAGGACATTCAACAAATTTTTAGGGTATCAGGCGCTGAGTTGATTGTCTTTTCTAAACTTTCCGGAGTGCCGCATGATTATCAGCTGAGTTATGTTTTTAATTATAGAAAGCGGTTAAAAAAAGGCGTGCTTTTAAACAAAAACTTGCAGTTATTAATTGATGAGTTCAGTCTTTTGATTGCTAAGCAACTAGGTGATGAAATTTTGCCATTGGAAATCGCCTACCAAGCAGACTTCAACAATGCACTGCTTAGCAGCGCTATCGACAAACATCTTGAAGGGAATTTCCAATTGGCCAATCCAATATTAGAGACTATTGTGCTTAACAATCCTGAAAACTTAACAGCTCAACGCATATTAGTAGGAAATTTGTTTCGTTTGAAGTTATTCAAACAAGCTGCTGAGCGTATAGATATTGCGTTACCGATAGCTCAAAAACTAAAAGATAAAGATGAAATAACTCGCTTACTTTATTCAAAAGCTCTCTATCATTATGTGACTTATAACGATTACAAATCAGCAGATGTTGCGGTAAAAGCACTGATAACAGCCAAAGAGAATAATGATTGGCTATTAATGGCCCACATTAAAAATATACAAGGAAACCTTGCCGTTAACAAAGAAAATTATGAATTAGCCGAAGCATTTTATAATGAAGGAAAACAATATCATCAAGTATTGCACTGTCCTGTGGGAGAGTCTCAATCTTGGGCGAATTTGGCTAGTCTTGCTAAGATACAAAACCAGCAAAAGAAATTTACCGCAGCCATAGATCAAGCAATTAACATTGCTACTACTCGTGAATTATCGTCGCAGCTTAATTATTTCAAAAGAATAAAAGAGCAAGGTTTTAATTAATAAAAACAAATACTTTAGAAAATTATAGAAACTTATTGTAGTTTTGATTAGTACTTTTATGAGACAAAGAGGCCATCAAATTCAGCGATTAATAATGATGAAACTTACCAGTACTCATGAGGAAAAATGTAATGATTAGAAAGATGGGATATTTAATTTGTATTTTTGTTATTGCTTTTAATGCATATACATATACATATAGTAAAGAGCAAATTAAGCCAAATATTACAACGTCTGTTAATATTGGAAAAATAAATATTTACATCGAGTGCTTTGGCAAGGGCTCTCCCTCAATTATCATTAATGGTGGTTTCGGTGGTTCTGTCTCTAATGGTGAATGGGAAGCTGTAATAAAGTCACTCTATAAAAAAAATCAAGTATGTATCTATGACAGAGCTAATTTAGGTCAAAGTGACAAATCCATTGGGCATTACGATTTAGGAACGATTGTTGAGCATCAAAATCTTTTGTTGAAAAAAGTAGGTATCCAATCACCTTATTTGATGGTGGGACATTCTTACGGTGCTTATCCAATTAAATTATTTAATCATCTTTATCCTGAAAAGGTTGCGGCTATTCTCCTTGTAGACCCATCGTTATACGGTCAATTTAAAAGCCACATAAACAAGTGGGATCCTGAGAATGATAACTATGATGCGGAAACACAAAAGAAAATGGAGGAGGAGTTAGCGCGTTGGCAAGGCCCTCCAGTAAACAATGAGAAGATCAATATGAGAACTAGCTCAAAGCTCATAGCAAATAGTGATGGATTTGGTGAAAAGCCTTACGTATTACTGTGGGCCAGAGATGCTATTTGGGAGCCTGAAAAGAATGTACCTGATGGCTGGAATCCAGCAGTATGGGAGCGTATTAAAAATTCATACTCATCTGACTTGGCGGGAATACAAAACTTGTCGAGCAATACCAAAATCACTTTTGCTAAAACACCCGAACATTACATTCATAAATATGAGCCTGAAATTGTCATAAATGAAATTAATTATTTATTAACAAAACTGGAA
This sequence comes from Colwellia sp. MB3u-41, assembly GCF_014076845.1. GTDB lineage: Bacteria > Pseudomonadota > Gammaproteobacteria > Enterobacterales > Alteromonadaceae > Colwellia_A. The sequence goes on along the minus strand of NZ_JACGUT010000048.1, from coordinate 81,603 downwards.
AAATGAAAGGATAAGCATATTGAGCTAATTCATCTATTGCTAACACCTGCTTTAACTATCCCTCGATGAGGTTTATAAAGCTGTATCATTCTATCTTTGGGGGCATTATTAAGTTCAGTCTTTGGTGAAAATAGAGCAAACTAACGGCTGCAATAGGTCCAAGTTGCCGTTTAGAAATAAAATGCCATAGGTAGTAATGAACTTAAACCCGCCCCACAAGTGAGCAGAAAATCTTGCCCTAAATATGCTCCTGAATTTGTAAAGGCTTAATGTCGGCTTATGGCTAAGTTGAAGAAGTCTCTAATGATCACTAGCTTAATGTTAACAAAGATACGATAACGGACCTTAGCCTTGGCTTATCTATCGACATTTTAACCGATACAAATCATCCCCGTGTTAGATAATAGAATTGTTCTAAATTTCATCAGAAATCTATAAAGTGAAAAATTATAATTTGATTAAAAATTACCAAAGCGGACATTAAATCAACATGATTTTAGATATTAAATTTTTATGATTCTATGGCGGTTTGGGGCATAAACCGAGATAGATTTTATAGTTTTCCTGTTCGTTATAGTTACAAACAATTGAAACAAATTTTATCAATTGGTCTGATAAAGGCTCATCAATTAAATACTCTTACCTAAACTAGCCAAATATGCACCTGAAACAAGCTCCTTTATCACGAGGGAGATAAACTAAATCTCCACCATGATTGGTCATAATCTGTCTAGAAAGGCTCAAACCGATACCTGACCCTTGCCGCTTGGTCGTATAAAAAGGGACAAAAACCATCTCAATCGCATGTTCGTCAATACCAGCACCATTGTCAGCCACTTCAATATAGAGTTGTTGCTTTTTGTTTAGTGCGACAGTTAATGATATTTGATTTTGTACGTTATCACTCCCTCCTTTACTAATCTGTTGATCACTATATGATTTTACCGCTTCTATTGCATTTTTAATAAGATTAATCAGTACTTGCTCAATTTGAGCGCTATCTAACATGACCAATTGCTGATTTTGTATGTGTGTAGTTAGGTTGGTATTATATTCATGAAGTTGTTTTCTATGTAGCATTTCGATTCGCGCTAAAATAGTGGCTAATTGTGTCGGAAGTAAATTTGGCATAGGCAAGTTACTAATTTGTCGAAAACTAGCGATAAACTCACCCAAATATAAAGTTCGAGAAGCTAAGGTATTAAGCGCGAAGGTAAAGTCTTGTTTATTTTCTTCATCGATAAAACTCAGTTTTTTTGGTATTAGACCCAAACAAGTTTGTGCAATAGAAGCTAGTGGGGTTATAGTATTGGCGACTTCATGAGTGAGTACGTGAGTTAACCGTTTATAAGCCTGCTGCTCTTTATTTAACAATAACTCGTGAATTGATTGTAAAGTTATAATCTTACGCTTTTGTCCATGAATTTCAGCGATACTCACTTGTACGGTTAAAGTATCTTCCTGCTCTCCATGTTTCCATTGAACTGTACTTTGTAAGTTCTCCTGCGTGGAAAAAACAATCGTACCAATATGATTAAGTTCATCAAGATGATTTACACTTTTACCTAATAATTTAGCAACTGCTGGATTAGACTCAATAATACTGCCCTCGGAGTCGCAAACGATAACAGCAAGATTAATATGTACAAGTAACGCTTGTAAAAATTCGCTTTGCCGTTCGGCAACAAAGCGTGCTGATTGCATCTGACTTTTCACTCCTTCAAAATGCTGGCGCATTGGATGGTGATCACCAAAACCTAAGGTATTATCACCATTAGCTAGTGCTCTTACCACCTGTATGATTTGCTGATCCTGGCGTTTAAAACATGTCATTAATGAAACGGTTAATGAAATTGCAAGCACTAGTACCAACAGTAAAGTCGATGACATGCCAATCGTATTATAAACCCGAGTTAACAGTGATATACAAGCCAGTAAAGCAACAAGATTAACAACCATTAATATGGTGGGGCGACTATTTAAAAAATCCATAACATAAACTTCATTTAATTAAGTAATTGGGTAGATGACACAGTGGAGATGAATTAAAGGTCATGCTTTTCTAAACGACGGTACATAGCACCTCGTGTTAAGCCTAATGCTTTTGCGGCCTGACTGACATTTCCTCGATGATGTTTTAGGGCAGCCCGTACAGCCCGTTGCTCTAATATTTCTAAATTGAAGCTGTCATAAACCATATTATCAACATAGTCAGCTACAGAGTTATCTATATAACTAGTTACAGAGCTATCAGCTAACTGAGGTTTATCAGCAACTTCTATTTGTTCTGATTTTTGAGATATATCTTCTCCCATTACAGAGCAAATATCTAATGCACCACAATCACTTAAAATAACAGACCGTTCAATAATATGAGCCAATTCACGTACATTACCCGGCCAAGCGTATTGACAAAGAAGGTTCATATCGCTAGGTTCAATAGATAAATTTCTTTTATATTTACGGCTAAAGTGCTCAAGATAATACTCAGTAAGTAGAGGGATATCATCTACCCGTTCACGTAATGGTGGCAAACGTATCTCTACGGTATTAATGCGGTAAAGTAAATCTTGTCTAAAGCGATTTTCATAAACCGCTTGAGGTAAGTTTTCGTTGGTAGCGCAAATGAGTCGAATATTCACATCTATTGGTTTTGTACCACCCACAGGAGTGATCTGACGGTTTTGCAACGCAGCTAGTAAAGTCGCTTGCTGACTCAAAGGTAAATTACCCAATTCATCTAAAAATAAACTGCCCTCATGGGCGAGTTCAAACCGACCTGTTCTATCGGCTTTAGCATCGGTGAAAGCGCCTTTTTTATGACCAAAAAGTTCACTTTCGAACAAACTTGTGGCTATCGAACCCATGTCCAAACTAATAAAAGCCTCATCGCTTCTATTACTTGCCAAGTGTATTGCATGTGCTGCTAATTCTTTACCCGTACCACTTTCACCAGTAATTAAGATATTAGCATCAGTTTTTGCCGCTTTATTAATAGTGTCGAAGACTTGCTTCATTGCCAAACTTTGACCTAAAAATTCAAAACTTTTTCCTTTTAAAGCATGATTTAACCCTAGCTTTTGTCGAGTAAGTTTACCTATTTTTTGTTTATCTTTAGAATGGCCGAAAGCCGCTGCAATTACGGCCAAGAGTTGTTCATTTTTCCAAGGCTTGGCGATAAAGTCAGAGGCACCAGATTTTATCGCGTCAACAGCCAGTTGAATATCACCGTAAGCCGTCATGAGTACAATAACAACTGATGAGTTTTGAGCTAGGATTGACTTGAGCCAGTAAAACCCTTCCTGACCACTTATCGAGTCGTGATTAAAATTCATATCCAGTAATATGACTTCTATTCTTTCCTCGTTAACGATTTTTTCAATATCAAAAGGGTTATCTGTTGTTACGACGGTTCGATAATGTTGCTTGAGCAAAAACTGGGCAGCAATCAAGATATCAATATTGTCATCAACAATTAAAATTGAACCCGCTTGCTTCATTTCCATCAGCCATTATCCATTTATAACATTTTGTTTAGTCTACCTTACATTCGATAAAGACGTCTAGCATCCGCTATTCATAAAGGAACGCTTTTAGCTAACTGTACCGTTATTGGTACACTTTTCGATATAGCAAAAACAACAATAAAATTCAAACTACTGTTTTGTATAGATTAAATTAAAAGTCATATTTGGCATAAGTCTTGTACTTACAAGTGTAATAAAAATATTAAATAGAGTTGATGGATAACTTAAATGGGTCACTTAAATGGATAAGAGAATAATCAACTCTCCGTTACAGAAGTATTTAAAAAGTAGTATTTACGGCATGGTTATTTTTGCTATAAGCATAATGGCGTATAGCTTTACTCAATCAAGTGCGGAAGGGCGTAGTCATAATTTAGCTATAAATACCCTAACCATAAGCCCTGTGACGCAAGGCACATTTGTCGATGCATTAAGCTTACGTGGTCAAGTTGTACCAAAAACAACCATTTACCTTGATACCACAGCTGGTGGCCGTGTAGAACAACGCTTAGTTGAACAAGGTGAATTTGTTAAAAAAGGACAACCTTTAGTGCGTTTAAGTAATACTAACTTGCAGCTTGATGTGATGGGGCGAGAAGCACAAGTGACCGAGCAGCTCAATTTTCTGCGTAACACCCAAATGAATATGGCAACAAGTCGATTAGATTTACGTCGTGATTTATTAGAGGTTGAATTACAGATTAGCCACTTAAAAAGACGTGTAAAACAATCTTCGACTCTAGTAAATAAAGGCTTGTTGGCCAAAGATAGACTTGCAGAAGTAGCAGATAACCTAAGTTACTATAAAGCCAGAAAAGTATTAACCATAGAACGGCAAGAACAAGAAAACAGTATACGTAAGGTACAAGTACGGCAGTTAGAAGAAAGCGCTATTATGCTAGAAAAAAATCTACAATTTGCCCGTAAGAATTTAGACAATTTATTAATTAAAGCCCCCGTTTCAGGTTATTTAAGTGAGTTCAATGTTGAACTTGGTGAATCAAAAGAGCGCAGTGCCCGCCTAGGACAAATTGATATCCCCAATGAATATAAATTAGTCATAAAACTCGATGAATTTTATTTAAACCAAGTACAAAAAAACTTAACCGTAATGGTTGAATTGGAAGCAGGAAATATCATGGCTAAAGTCAGTAAAATTGATAGTCGAGTTAATCAATCACAATTTCAAATTGAAGTTGACCTACCTACAAATGCAGGCGACATCAAACGAGGACAAAACATTAATATTGAATTGATGTTAGGTGATGACAAAGAGCAAGCTTTATTGCTTAAACGTGGTGCATTTTTTAGCAATAGTGGTGGAAATTGGGCTTATGTACTTAACAAAGAAGGTAATAAAGCCATTCGAAGAACGATTAGTTTAGGAAAAAAGAATCAACAGTATTTTGAAGTGTTGTCTGGCTTGTCACTGGGCGAAAAAGTGGTTACATCAAGCTATGGCAGTTTCGATAAAGCTCAACAGCTGCAATTAAACTAATTCAGTTAACTTAAATTCATAATAATAAAGGAATAACAAAAATGATTAAAATAACTAACTTAAGCCGTATTTTCCGTACGTTAGATCTAGAAACAGCAGCATTAAGTAATATTAATTTAACCGTAAGCGAGGGCGAGTTTGTGGCCATTATGGGTCCATCGGGCTGCGGTAAATCAACCTTGTTATCTATCTTGGGTATGCTCGATTCTCCTTCAACAGGGTGCTTTGAATTTTCTGGTAGTAACATTGCTTCTTATAATGAAAAACAACTAGCGCAATTACGTAAAGCTTCTATTGGTTTCGTTTTTCAAAGCTTTAACTTAATCGATGAACTCACCGTTTATGAAAATGTAGAACTGCCACTGCAATATCAAAAAATTAGTAAGAATGAGCGTAAAAAGCGTGTTGAAGATATTTTAAAACGCGTTGGCATTGACCATAGAGCTGATCATTTACCACAACAGCTTTCTGGTGGTCAGCAGCAACGTGTTGCTGTGGCTCGTGCTTTAGTGATCAACCCAAAGCTGATTTTAGCCGATGAACCTACTGGTAACCTTGATTCAAAAAATGGTGACGAAGTCATGGCTATGTTACGTGAGCTAAATAAAGAAGGCACCACCGTTATTATGGTCACTCACTCAGAGAAAGAGGGTAATTATGCCGATAGATTAGTCCGACTTCTTGATGGTCAAATCATGCTTGATAAAGCCAGTCAGGTCACTATTCCTTCAGATTTGCCATCAGAGGTTGCTTAACATGGTCGTTAATTATTTTGTCACAGCATTACGTGCGATTAAAAAAGATAAACAACATTTTTTTCTCAACCTGATAGGTTTTAGTATAGGTTTAGCAGCAGCTATTTTAATGGCGTTATTTGCCCAACATGAATTGTCCTATGACAAGCATCAGCCCGATAGCGAACGGATATATATTGCGCACACTGATTATACCTCGATAGGATTACAGGCAATTGCACTGAGTAGCTATAGAAATGCCGAAACTTTGAAAAGTCATAGTCAGGTAGAAGATATATTTAGATTAGTAAAAACGAATTTCCTTAGCAAGCTGAATCAGGGAGTGAGTGAACTGGTACAAGTGGATGATAATTATTATCGACTAAGCAACTTTTATGCAGCAACCTCTAATATTCTCGACTTTATCAAATTAGATATTATCGCTGGCGATATCAATCAAGCATTAGGTCAGCCTGGTCAATTAGCGCTAAGTGAAGGAGAAGCAAAGCGACTATTTGGAGAAACCCAAGTGATAGGTCGACTGTTAAAGCATGAGCAAGGGCAATATCGTATTGGTGCCGTTTTTAAGAATTTAGCCGAAAATAGCCATGTAAAGTTTGATAGTTTAATTCAAATGCCTGCTCAATTTATCCAAGATGGCCAAGGTTATGTTTATTATAAACTTTTAGCCAATACAGATATAGAAAGCTTTGAAAATCAATTGACCAATGAGTTACATAAATCAGAAGGTAAAAGCACTATAACCATATCTTTAATCAACATGGAAAACATGCACTTAAAAAGCAATGGACCAGTTTTCATGAAAAGAAGTGGCTCATTATCAATATTGCAAACGTGTATTGGTTTAAGCCTAATTTTAATGTTGGTTGCTAGTATCAATTTTATTAACCTTAATATTGCCCAGTCGGCCAAACGCGCTAAAGAAGTTGGCGTTCGTAAGGCATTAGGTGCAACCAAAGGCCAATTAGTAAGCCAATTTTTGGCCGAGTCTTTTTTGGTGGTAATTCTGTCAGCCCTACTCGCTTTTACTATAGTGGAAATGAGTTTACCCGCGTTTAATCAAATGATGGACAGGTCGCTTAGTTTGGTTTATGGCTCGAAGTTTATGTTAATAACCCTAATGGTGATCTTTGTTGTTGGCTTGCTCTCGGGTTTATATCCAGCGCTATTCATCGCTTCTTTTAGCGCCAAACGTGTACTCAGTGGCGATTTAGTGCGCGGCGGAACAGCTATTTTTGTGAGGAAATTAACCTTGTGCCTACAAGGCGCTTTGTCTGTTGGTTTAATTATCGGCGCGATTTCTTTATACCAACAGATGAGTCTTATAGGTAGCTTAGCGGTTGGCTATGAAAAGTCATCACGTTTGGTTATAAAAGATCTACCGACAGAGGTCTTATATACACAAAAAAATAACAGTTTATTGGCGAAGATTCGAAATTTGACAGGGGTCGAGAAAGTTACATTTTCTAATATCGACTTAACCAATGATATAGTCTCTGGCTTATTTTTTACTTGGCCAAATGGGCAAAGATTAAGGGGTCCTCAACCTACGGTAGGTACAGGTTATTATCCGGTAGAAACATTAGGACTTAAACTCCTTGCTGGTCGTGATTTTTCACCGGAATTTAGTGGCGATTGGTATCAAGAAAATGATGAACAAAATAGCACTGTAAGTGTGTTAGTTAGTCGTCGCATGATGGAGTTAGCCGGGTATCAATCACCAGAGTCAGTTATTGGTCTGATGCTGTCAGAGCCAAGGTTGAAAATGACTGCCAAGATTGTTGGTGTAATAGAGAATGTTAAAATTGGCTCTGCCAGACAACAATCGTTGCCAGTATCTTTTAACTTGGGTTTTAGCGAAAACAGCATTGCTAAAGGTCATATCATCATCAAGGCAAACAATGCCGACATGGCTATGTTAACTAGCCAAGTTCGACAGATAGTACAGCAAGAATTACATTTAAGTGATGTGCAAATAACTACTGTTGCTGATGACTACGCAAATGCGCATATAAACGAACACAGAGTATTAGAAATGGTGAGTGTTTTTAGTTTTTTAGCCATTTTTCTTACCTGTTTGGGTACTTTTGGCTTAGCTTCATTTGCTACCCTACGCCGCCAAAAAGAAGTGGCTATTCGTAAAGTACTCGGCTCGTCACGCTTAAGTATAGTAAATTTACTCGCTAAAGAATTCCTCATATTAATAGCTATAAGTATTGTTATCGCCTATCCACTGAGTTATTGGTTGATAAGTGATTGGTTAGCTAACTTTAATGAACGTATTGAACAATCAATTGGGGTGTACTTACTTGGTGCTGCTTTTATCACGCTCGTTACTTGGTTAACCGTGGCATGCTTAGCCTTTAAAGCGGCCAGTAGCAGGCCGTCACTTATTTTACGTGATGAATAGACATTAAATTCATGGAAGTTAAGGTTTATTCATCTAGATCGTTTGGAGAATAATAATAACATCAGCCTGAAAAATATAGTTGGTTAACGCTCGTTTCTCTAAATTTTAGTCAGCTATATTTTTTCCCTTATCAGCAAGACCAGGTATTTTTAACTTTAAAAGGATTACTTAAAGTGCTGCATACCTTCGGATCAAAACATCTAAAACCAAAATTATCAATCACATTAAATAAACTTGTGTTGTTGGCTTGTTTTTTTGTGGTTGCCTATTTTGGATATGAAAAATATGCTTTCCATAACGCGGAAAAAATTGAAGCTTCAATTCTAATTTTAAGCCATCAAGTGAATGATATTTATTTTTTAGACATGAGATTACTCAGTTATAATTTAGAACGTAAACATAAATATAGATTAGCTAAAGTAGTAAGTGTTACTGGTAATAATGTGGCTATAGTTTATGGAAGGGCTTTCTATCAATGGAAAAATGCAGTAGTAAATAGAATTAAATACGATGATTTAAATAACAATAATTATTTTGAGTTAATACCCGATTATATTCCTTTTAGCAAAATCAAAAAAATGAAAGCTAGCGGAGCTATTTATTTATTTAGTTAAACGGCCAATACGAAATAAACTCTATGGTAAATTCGTTAACTAAAAATTCTAATTATTGTTCGTTAAAGAAATCACCCTATGCCTAGTTAATTTAGTACATCTGGTGTTTAATTGTCTTGAAATAAAAAGCAATATACAAGCCATTCAAGTAAGAACTTCTAAGTTGGCTAAGTTCCTCTCTATCTCACTTGGGGGGCGTTAGCGCTATAGTCTTAATACTCTAAATTCGTTTGAAACTTGAATGATTCTAATGTCTTCTTTGGGGATTTGAGTTCTAATTCCGTGCAAAAATTTTCGGCACAATCTCAATTATGAATGGATGTGAGTTTTTATATAAAAGCGAGAACTTTAGGAACCCTGATCTGCCGTTTTCAACTCAAAAGCTAAGGTCAGCTTATGGCTAAGAGTTGACCTAAAGAATAGCCAACAGCTAATGTCAGCGATGCGCAGAAGACGTTAATAAAGTTATTTCATAATATGTTTCGAATGATTATTAAGGTTCACTTATGCCAGTTGTAGCCAGGTTCAAACTTTATTTGGAGTGTTTATTGGTACTTTTTTAATAAATAAAACTTACTGCCACATTTGTTTCTATCTTTACTCACAAAAGCACATTTTTACTCAACGGCATGACTAGGCTTGCATGGGATTTTTGTTTCGATCTTTATTTAGCTTTACACTTATCTTTGTTCAAAAAAAATCTGTGCAATCAATTGAGCATTAATAAAAAAGCCACTATGCCTTAACATAGTGGCTTTACAAGTATAATTTTTATCAGCATTACCTAAAATAACGGCGAACTTAATGGCCTAAAACATTTCAACCGCAATCGCTGTAGCTTCACCACCACCAATACAAAGAGAGGCTAAACCTTTTGATAAACCTTTGTTTTTCAATGCATGTATTAACGTTACCATAATACGAGCACCACTAGCACCTAAAGGATGACCCAGTGCACAAGCGCCACCATTGACATTGACTTTTTCAACATCTAAGGCTAACTCTTTAATCGCTAGCATAGTAACCATGGCAAATGCTTCATTAATTTCCCACAGATCAACATCTGCAGCCGTCCAGTTTGCTTTTGCTAAAACTTTATTCATTGCGCCAACAGGTGCTACAGTAAACTCTTCAGGTTTTTGTGCGTGCGTTGCATGAGCGACAATTTTACATAAAGGGGTTAAACCACGTTTTTCTGCAGTCGATTGCTTCATCATCACTAATGCAGCGGCACCGTCTGAAATTGAGCTAGAGTTTGCAGCAGTAATTGTACCGTCTCTTTTAAAAGCAGCACGAAGTGAAGGTATTTTATCAGGACGTGCATTGCCTGGTTGTTCATCGATAGCGAATACCGAATCACCACGACGAGATTTAATGGTTACTGGCGATATTTCATTTTCAAAAGCGCCAGCGGCAATTGCTGCATTGGCACGAGCTAATGAACGAATTGCGTATTCATCCATATCTTCACGAGTAAAACCAGCGTCATCAGCAGTTTCTTGTGCGAAACAACCCATAGCAATACCGTCATAAGCATTTTCTAAACCGTCAGTCATCATGTGGTCAAGTATTTGGCCATGCCCCATTTTAATGCCACTTCGCCCTTTGGGTAAAAGGTGTGGGGCGTTAGTCATACTTTCCATACCGCCGGCAACAGCAACATCGATAGAACCTGCCATTAATGAATCATGTGCTTGCATTGCCGCTTTCATACCTGAACCACACACTTTATTAATGGTGGTACAAACTGTTGATAATGCTAAATCAGCTGCTAATGCTGCTTGACGAGCAGGCGCTTGTTTTAAGCCAGCAGGCAGAACACACCCCATGATCACTTCATCAACTTGATCATTAGCTATATTTGCCGCAGCAAGTGCACCACGTATAGCTGTTGCACCTAAGTCCGGTGAAGTAACAGCAGATAGTCCGCCCATAAAACCACCCATAGGGGTTCTAGACGCTGAAACAATAACAATAGGATCTGTAGTAGACATGAAGCTCTCCGACATAAAAATAAAAAAGGATAAATTAATGCCCATTACCATAACTTATATTTGACGTTTACGCCAACGTAAACTTTAATTGAACATGCAATGATTTGGTGAGATTAAATCAATTAACTGAGTTAAGGCTTAGGGGGCATTTGAATCGCGATAATGGCTTGGTTATTTTTAATTAACGTGTAAATTATTGACAATATATTCCATGTATCATCGATGAAAAAAGCCTCCACTTTACGTTAACGTAAACTTCCTGTAAGGTGACTACATAACATAAATGTAGAGTTTTTCATGGCAGAACCCAAAGCACAGACTTTTTCAATCAGTGATCTTTCTAAAGAGTTTGATATAACAACTCGAAGTATTCGTTTTTACGAAGATCAAGGCTTGCTTGCTCCTACCCGTAAAGGACAAACTCGAATTTATAACCAAAGAGATAAAGTTCGACTAAAGTTAATTCTACGCGGAAAACGCTTAGGGTTTTCATTAGCAGAAACAGGACGTATCTTTGAGTTATACGATTTAGATAATACCAGTGCCAGCCAGTTAACATTAATGATGGACATTATTGAACAGAAAAAATCAGATTTATACCAGCAACTTGATGATATCAAAGTTGTGTTAATGGAATTAACAAATTTAGAAGAAAGCTGTTTAACGACATTATCAGCTATCGACAATAAAAACTTAACTAATAACCTATAAGTAGCTCACTAAGCTAAGGAAATAACATGATTTCTACCTTCTCATCTTTAAACTTTAATCTAGGCGAAACCGTCGAGATGATCCGCGATTCGGTTAACGCATTTTCTCGTGACGAAATTGCGCCACGCGCAGCACAAATAGATATTGATAATGAATTTCCTAATGATTTATGGCGCAAATTTGGCGAATTAGGCTTACTCGGTATGACCGTTGACGAAGAGTATGGCGGTTCTGGTTTAGGTTATTTAGAGCATATGGTCGCGATGCAAGAAATTTCACGTGCTTCTGCGTCGGTAGGTTTAAGTTACGGCGCAATGTCTAACCTTTGTTTAAACCAATTAAACAAAAACGGTTCGCATGAGCAAAAAGCTAAATATTTACCCAAACTTTGTAGTGGTGAACATATTGGCGCATTGGCGATGAGTGAGCCCAACGCAGGTTCTGATGTAGTAAGCATGAAGCTGCGCGCTGATAAAAAAGGTGACAAGTACATTTTAAACGGCAACAAAATGTGGATCACCAATGGTCCTGATGCCAATGTTTATATTATCTATGCAAAAACTGATACCTCAGCAGGCTCAAAGGGCATTACCGCTTTCATTGTTGAGCGTGACTCCCCCGGTTTTTCTCGTCATCAAAAATTAGACAAGCTAGGTATGCGTGGTTCAAATACGTGTGAATTAGTTTTCCAAGATTGTGAAGTGCCTGCAGAAAACATTTTAGGTGAAGAAGGCAAAGGCGTTCGTGTCTTAATGTCTGGTCTTGATTACGAGCGTATTGTTTTAACGGGTGGTCCATTAGGGATTATGGATGCGTGTATGGACTTAGTTGTTCCTTATATTCATGACCGTAAGCAATTTGGTCAATCTATTGGTGAGTTCCAACTAATTCAAGGCAAAGTTGCTGATATGTACACTCAAATGAATGCAGCTAAATCGTATGCTTATTTATGTGCACAAGCGGCAGATCGTGGCGAAACTACCCGTAAAGATGCTGCGGGTGTTATTTTAGTTGCCGCAGAGTTAGCCACAAAAATGGCCTTAGATGCGATTCAATTACTCGGTGGTAATGGTTACATCAACGAATTTCCAGCAGGTCGTTTGTTACGTGATGCTAAATTATATGAAATTGGCGCAGGTACCTCTGAAATTCGTCGCATGCTCATTGGTCGAGAGTTATTCGCTGAGTCTAAATAACGTAATAACCTGCAAGCAATATTTCTCTTTCAATAGAAAGAGAAATAGATGAGAGCCGCACTACTTTCATCTAAGCTTGCAGCATTAAACCTGATGTTCTTACTGATAAACCTCTATAATAAAGGCAAATATCGTGGCTAAAATAATTTCAAAAATAAATGTACGCAGCCCTGAATTCATTGAAAACGCTGCACATATGCAAGTTCAAGTCGATGATCTAAAAGTAAAACTTGAACAAATAAAACTGGGTGGCGGACAGCGCAGTCGGGAACGTCATTTATCACGTGGTAAATTATTACCGCGCGACCGTGTTAATGCGCTACTTGATGCAGGCTCACCATTTTTAGAATTATCTCAACTTGCCGCTTATGACGTTTATGACGCCGATGTCCCTGCTGCAGGTATTATCACCGGTGTTGGCCGAGTCGGTGGACAAGAGTGCGTTATTGTTGCAAACGATGCCACCGTAAAAGGTGGAACCTATTTCCCGCTTACCGTTAAGAAACATCTCCGTGCGCAAACGATTGCACAAGAAAATAACTTACCTTGTATTTATTTGGTCGACTCTGGTGGCGCTAACCTTCCCAACCAAGATGAAGTATTTCCTGATAAAGAACACTTTGGTCGTATTTTCTTTAATCAAGCGAATATGTCTGCACAAGCTATACCACAAATTGCTGTTGTTATGGGTTCTTGTACTGCAGGTGGTGCTTATGTACCAGCAATGGCAGACGAGTCGATAATCGTTAAAGAACAGGGTACCATATTTTTAGCGGGTCCTCCGTTGGTAAAAGCCGCAACGGGTGAAGTTGTTAGCGCTGAAGACTTAGGAGGGGCTGATATACATTGTCGCACCTCTGGTGTCGCTGACCATTATGCTCAAAATGACCACCATGCTTTAGAAATTGCCCGCAATGTTGTAGGGAATTTAAATCGTATTAAACCCGTCACGATGAATATTCAGCCTATTGTTGAGCCGGCTTACGACGCACAAGAAATATATGGCGTTGTACCCAAAGATGCTCGCCAGCCATTCGATATTCGTGAAATTATCGCCCGTGTTGTCGATGGCAGTAATTTTGATGAATTTAAAGCCCTTTATGGTACAACCTTAGTGTGTGGCTTTGCTCGCATTTTTGGCTACCCTGTAGGTATAATCGCGAATAACGGTATTCTTTTTGGCGAATCAGCACAAAAAGGCGCTCACTTTATTGAGTTGTGCGCGCAACGAAAAATCCCTTTAGTTTTCTTACAAAACATCACCGGATTTATGGTTGGTAAGCAATATGAAGCTGGTGGTATTGCTAAGCATGGCGCAAAAATGGTGACTGCCGTTGCAACCGCACAAGTCCCAAAATTTACCGTATTAATAGGTGGTAGTTTTGGCGCGGGTAACTATGGTATGTGTGGCCGAGCTTACGATCCTCGTTTCTTATTTATGTGGCCCAACGCCCGTATTTCAGTCATGGGCGGCGAACAAGCGGCTGGCGTTTTGGCACAAGTTAAGCGCGATCAAAAAGACAAATTAGGTGAGCAATGGAGTGAGCAAGAAGAAGCCGACTTCAAACAACCGATTATTGATACTTATGAGCACCAAGGTCACCCTTATTATGCGTCAGCCCGTTTATGGGATGATGGTATTATTGACCCTGCTGATACTCGCCAAATATTAGGTCTCGCCCTTTCAGCCTCCCTAAACAAACCGATTGAGGATACCAAATTTGGTATCTTTAGAATGTAGGCTGAGAACTATGACACCATTACCAGATATCAATACGGGTCACGTATTACTTAACGTAGACCGTTATGGGGTAGCAACAGTTACCTTAAATAACCCTGATAAACATAACGCCTTTGATGACAAAATCATTGCCCAATTAACGGTGATTTTTATGAATATAGCCACACGTGACGATATTCATGTGATGATTTTGGCATCAACGGGTAAAAGCTTTTCTGCAGGCGCTGACCTAGGTTGGATGAAACGCATGGCTAGCTATTCTTATGAAGAAAACTTAAGCGATGCGAATGCACTTGCTCAGATGTTACGAGCGCTAAATTTTCTGCCACAAACAACCATTGCCCAAATTCAAGGTGCTGCTTTTGGCGGCGCGGTAGGTCTAGCAAGTTGTTGTGACATTGTTATTGCCAGCAACAAAGCCAGCTTTTGTCTTAGTGAAGTTAAATTGGGTTTAATTCCAGCAACGATCAGCCCTTATGTTGTTAATGCGATTGGCCAAAAAGCGAGTCGTCGATACTTTCAAACCGCAGAACGTTTTTTTGCTGACAAAGCGCAACAGTTAGGTTTAGTTGATGAAATAGTGAGTGTCGACGAATTAGAAAATACAGTAAACAATATGGTGACTACCTTATTAAGTAATGGCCCGCAAGCCGTTCGTCAAGCAAAGCAACTTGCCTTGGATGTGGCTTATCAAGACATTAATTTTGAATTACTTAGCATGACCAGTGAACGTATCGCGTCAATTCGCGTTTCAGATGAAGGCCAAGAAGGCTTAACTGCTTTTTTTGAAAAACGACCAGCAAGCTGGCTAAAAGAACCGACGAGTGAAGGATAAAAACATGTCTCCATTAACACCTAAAACAGCTAAAATGTTTACCAAAATTCTTATTGCCAACCGTGGTGAAATCGCCTGTCGTGTAATCAAAACAGCCCGCAGAATGGGTATTTTAACCGTTGCAGTATATTCTGACGCCGACGCCGACTCGCTTCATGTCAACATGGCTGATGAAGCTATTTATCTAGGCCCTTCGCCTTCTCGTGAAAGCTACTTATTATCTGAAAAAGTGATTGATGCAGCAAAGCGTACAGGCGCTCAAGCGATTCATCCAGGTTATGGTTTTCTCTCAGAAAATGCTGATTTTTGTCGCCGTTGTAGTGATGAAAACATTGTTTTTATTGGTCCTCCTGTTGCTGCCATTGAAGCGATGGGGTCAAAATCAGCCGCTAAAAACATTATGGAAAAAGCCAATGTGCCTTTAGTACCTGGCTATCATGGCGACGACCAATCGGAAGCTGTTATTAAAAAAGCGGCCGACGATATGGGATATCCTGTTTTATTAAAAGCGACCGCCGGTGGTGGTGGTAAAGGCATGCGTCAAGTGTGGAGCGAAGCTGAATTTAGTGAAGGATTTTCTTCCGCTAAGCGAGAAGCAATGTCGTCCTTTGGTGATGACAGAATGCTGGTTGAAAAGTATCTAACACAACCTCGCCATGTTGAAATCCAAGTTTTTTGTGATAACCATGAACATGCTGTTTATTTATTTGAACGTGATTGTTCAGTGCAACGCCGTCATCAAAAAGTTATTGAAGAAGCGCCAGCTTTCAAAATGAGTGAAGCATTGCGTAAGGCCATGGGTGAATCAGCGATAAAATCTGCCCAAGCTATCGGTTATCAAGGCGCGGGCACGGTCGAATTTTTACTCGACGTTGACGGTTCATTCTACTTTATGGAAATGAATACCCGCTTACAAGTTGAACATCCAGTGACTGAAATGATCACCGGCCAAGACTTAGTAGAATGGCAGCTCAGAGTTGCTGCTGGTGAAGTTTTACCAAAAACTCAAGAGCAGTTAGTGATTAATGGTCATTCTTTTGAAGCGCGTATTTACGCTGAAGACCCAAATAATGATTTCTTACCGGCTACGGGGACACTAGACTTTTTACAACCACCAGCAGAAAGCGCGCATGTTCGTGTTGATACGGGAGTTCGTCAAGGAGATGACGTAAGTGTCTTTTACGATCCGATGATCGCCAAACTGATTGTCTGGGATGAGAATCGTGAAAAAGCATTGCAACGTTTAACAAAAGCTTTATCGGAATACCGTATTAAAGGTGTAACGACCAATATTGATTTTCTTTATAATGTTGCTACATCAAAACCTTTCATCAATGAAGAAATAGATACCAGTTTTATTGAAAAATATGACAGTGAAATATTTCACGATAACGAGCAATCATTAGCTGACGAATTACCCATGGCAGCACTTTATTTAGTGCTTTCATTGGCTGAACAAGCGAAACTAAAAGCAGCGACAACCACTGATCCTTTTTCTCCTTGGAATAACACCTCGGCATGGCGCTCTAACGAAGCACATAATCACCAAGTAGTACTTGCCCATAACGACATTGAATACCCCGTTACCGTTGAACAAAAGCGTCAGGGTGATCGGAGTTATTATTTAATTTCTGTCAGTGGTCGCACCGTTGATTGCCAAGGTAGAATTGAAGGCGATACATTGCATGTAAGTATTGACGGCTATCGCAGCCAAGCCACCATCGCCCATAATATCTCGAGCTCAGGTGACCAAATAAGTTTATATCGTCAAAACGGTGTTTTTAACTTTATTAACATTAAGCCTGATTGCGGCGACAATAATGCTGATGATAATCATGACGGCCTACTAGCACCCATGAACGGTACTATGGTCAGCGTGTTAGTGAACGCCGGTGATAAAGTCGCTAAAGACCAACCATTGATGATCATGGAAGCGATGAAAATGGAGCACACCATTCGAGCCCCTGAAGACGGTACCATTGAGACCTTATTTTACGCCGAAGGTGACATGGTTGATGGCGGCAGTGAGTTACTTGCTTTTACGCCAGAGGAAGTATAATGAGCTCTTTTGCTAAGAATGAATTACCTAAACAAGTAAAAATCGTTGAAGTTGGCCCACGTGACGGCTTACAAAATGAAAAACAACAAATTAGCGCAGAAGATAAAATAACCTTGATTAATTTGCTCAGCGAAGCCGGTGTCACTTACATTGAAAGTGGCAGCTTTGTTTCACCGAAATGGGTGCCACAAATGGCAACATCGAGTGATGTTTTCAATGGTATAGCGCGAAAAAAAGGTGTCACTTACGCAGCTCTCACTCCTAATATGAAAGGCTTTGAAGCAGCTGTTGCGGTAAGTGCTAATGAAGTTGCCATATTTGGTGCCGCTTCTGAAGCCTTTAGCCAGAAAAACATTAACTGTTCTATTGCCGAAAGTCTCGAACGGTTTGAACCGATAATGACCGCAGCAAAACAAGCGAATATACCAGTACGTGGCTATGTGTCTTGTGTGGTTGGCTGTCCCTATGAAGGTGAAGTTGATCCACAGCAAGTCGCTGAAGTTGCTGAAAAACTTTACAAGATGGGCTGTTACGAAATATCGCTTGGCGATACGGTTGGTGTTGGTACTCCGATGAGCGTACAGAAAATGCTGCAAGCGGTAAGTGCCCTTGTACCAAAAGCTAAGCTAGCCGTTCATTTTCATGATACTTATGGTCAGGCGTTAACTAACATTTACACTGCTTTACAAAATGGCATTGCTGTTATTGACAGTGCCATTGCCGGATCAGGTGGTTGCCCTTATGCTAAAGGCGCTTCTGGTAATGTTGCTACTGAAGATGTTGTCTATTTATTGAATGGTTTGAATATTGATACGGGTATCAATTTAGATAAATTAGTACGTGCTGGTTGGTTTATCAGTGATAAATTAGGTAAAACACCTTCATCTAAAGTGTCTAATGCGTATCGCGCACAAGCATAAATATAATAAAAAATAGCAGTGTATTATAAATACACTGCAGATATCAATTTAATGAGGATTGAATAATGGCCGGATTTGAAAAAGTAGTA
The DNA here is from genome assembly GCF_014076845.1 of Colwellia sp. MB3u-41. GTDB lineage: Bacteria > Pseudomonadota > Gammaproteobacteria > Enterobacterales > Alteromonadaceae > Colwellia_A. The sequence goes on along the minus strand of NZ_JACGUT010000048.1, from coordinate 63,254 downwards.
TCAAGCTACGAAGAAGCGATGGCAGGACTTGAAGACGGTATGACTGTTATTTCAGGTGGCTTTGGTTTATGTGGTATTCCAGAGAACCTAATTAGTGAAATAAAACGTAAAGGTACTAAAGCGTTAACACTTGTTTCAAATAATTGTGGTGTTGATGATTTTGGTTTGGGTGTATTACTGCAAAACCGTCAAATCAAAAAAATTGTTGCTTCTTATGTGGGTGAAAACGCTGAGTTTGAACGCCAAATGATGAATGGAGAATTAGAAGTAGAACTGACACCACAAGGGACACTCGCAGAAAAAATGCGAGCCGGAGGTGCTGGGATACCCGCTTTTTTTACAGCAACAGGTTACGGGACGCCTGTAGCTGAAGGTAAAGAAGAGCGTGAAATAGAGGGAAGAATGTATATCCTTGAACCTGCTGTTAAAGGCGACTTTGCTATTATTAAAGCATGGAAAGCAGACCGTTACGGTAACTTGGTTTATAGAAAAACAGCACGAAACTTTAATCCCATGGCAGCAACAGCAGGTAAAATTACTGTTGTTGAAGTTGAAGAAATCGTTGAACCAGGTGAATTAGACCCTGACCAAATTCATACCCCTGGCATTTACGTTGACCGCCTTATTTTAGGGTCCTTTGAGAAACGCATTGAACAACGCACTGTTCGTATTGCTCAGTCATAAAATAATTTTGGAGATTTAATCATGGCTTTATCAAGAGAACAACTAGCACAACGCGTGGCACAAGAGTTACAAGACGGTTATTACGTTAATTTAGGTATCGGCATTCCAACACTCGTTGCTAACTTCATTCCAGCAGGAATAGAAGTTATGTTGCAGTCTGAAAATGGCTTACTTGGCATGGGACAATTTCCCACTGAAGATGAGATTGACGCCGACTTAATTAATGCCGGTAAACAAACAGTTACTATGGCAAAAGGCGCTTCTGTCTTTGATAGCGCAGAGTCTTTCGCGATGATCCGTGGTGGCCATGTTGATTTGACCGTACTTGGCGCTTTTGAAGTTGATGTAAACGGTAACATCGCTTCATATATGATCCCCGGTAAACTCATAAAAGGTATGGGCGGTGCAATGGACTTAGTGGCTGGTGCTGATAATATTATTGTGACCATGACCCATGCATCAAAGCATGGCGTGTCAAAATTACTCTCTCAGTGTACTTTGCCATTAACCGGTAAAGGCTGCATTAAAAGAGTACTGACTGATTTAGCTTTTATTGAAATAAAAGACGGTAAATTTCATTTAGTAGAGCGCGCACCTGGTGTGAGTGTTGAAGAAATTATAAAACTCACTGAAGGTGAATTAATTGTGCCCAATAATGTTCCTGAAATGAAATTTTAACCATTGAACACTACCTGTTTACCAGAGAAAAACAAAAAAGAGACATGACTCTCTTTTTTGTTATCAAATTTTCACCTAAGTTAAAAAATCGCTATTTTTATAAATAAAAGAAATAATTTTTATTACGCTCCTATTTTATTAGTAATAATATAATCATAAAAAATAATTAATTTTAAATAAATAGTTACTCATTCTTACAATTTTGTACATTTGTGTTGCATTTAATTACTCAATTAGCAATACTAAAAGAGACAAAGAAAAGGCAAAACACGTGAAATCGTGTTACGCAAAACCACCGGTCTAAGGGATTTATGTTTTTATAATGTATATCCTATGACAGCGGAGTCACCTCGTTATACAGGTACATCCCGTGGTTTTTTCCTTTACTAACTAAATTTATTGAAAGGTTACTAAAATGAAAAAATTATTACTAGCTTCTACCATCACTGTTTTAATATTAACGTCTGTTGTATCGGCGCCGAAAGCACAAGCATCTAGCATTGCACAAAGCATTTGTCAGTATGTTGCTGCGGACGACAAAAAACGCATGCGTACATTTTTAAAAACGAATAGATTAAAAATTCGCAGTATCTTTAAAGGTATTGAGTGTAATGGACAGAATCTGTTGGCGTTTGCATCGTCTCAGGGTTCAGTTAAAACAGGTTCTTTGATGATTTCAAAATTACCAAAGAGAATTGTTTCAGCTAACTTAACTATTTTGCAAGCCGGATCGCAACCATTGATAGACGCAGCTAACGAACGTGTTAGCAGCTAAACTTATTCTTTAGTAGACGTTATTTGTTAAACCAAGTGTACAGTTTTACTAGATAATAATTCTATGTCATTTAAAAAGCCTGCTTCTGCAGGTTTTTTTTCCTCTATTTTCTTTCAAATCTATTTTTCACTCACTAAGCCCTAGCACACCGCTATGAAACTGATTAAACTAAACTCATATTAATAAAATTGCGATTTACATGTTAACCAAGAGAAACTATAAAGACAGTAAGAATGCTTTAATCCTTACTGGTGGTGGAGCCCGAGCGGCTTATCAAGTAGGCGTGCTTTCCGCAATATCCAAATTTGTTCCAAGAAATCATGGTATCCCCTTTCCTATTATATGTGGTACTTCTGCTGGTGCCATCAATACCACAGCATTGGCATGTTACTCGTCATGCTTTCATCTAGGGGTAAAGAAACTTGAATGGGTCTGGAAAAACATTAATACCAGTAGGGTTTATCATAGCGACGGTATAAGAGTTTTTTCTCATTTAGCTAAAGGCATGCTCGCTAGTTTCCAAGCTGATTATGCGAATAAAAGTGCGCGCAGCTTACTAAATAATGCGCCACTTCGTGACATGCTAAATATGGTTGTTGATTTTAAGCGCATCGACGCCAATATTATACGCGGTTACTTATCAGCGGTTTCTATTACTGCATCAAGCTATAGTAATGGGGATTCAATCAGTTTTTATCAATCAGAAGAGTCTATTTCACCATGGTTTCGGGCTAAACGTCGGGGTGAGCCTTGTCAAATTAACAGTGAACACTTAATGGCCTCTGCCGCTATCCCATTGGTGTTTCCTTCGATAAAAATTCGCCAAGAGCATTATGGTGATGGCTCTATACATCAGCTTTCTCCCTTAAGTCCAGCTATACATTTAGGTGGAGAAAACCTCTTTATTATTGGTGTTGATCAACCTAAAGCCCCACTTCATAGCAAAGTAAACAACCCTCATCCACCAACAACATCTACTGTTGCCGGTCATTTACTTGATACTATTTTTTCAGATACTTTGCACAGTGACATAGAACGCTTAGAGCGAATTAACGAAACAATAAAGCTTATACCGCCCAAAGTGAGAAAAGAAAAAGATGGCCTGAAACCTATATCATCTTTTCTGATCAATCCAAGTCATGACTTTAACGCCATCGCCGTAGATTATTTTTCAGACTTGCCACTCTCTATACGTTTATTATTACGTAGCGTAGGTATTTCTAATGACTCAGAGTCGAGTATTGTGAGTTATTTGTTATTTGAAAAAAACTATTGCCGCCAATTAATTAAGTTAGGCTTTGAAGATGCAATGGAACAAGAAACAGCAATTCGAAAATTTTTGTCGCTATAAAAGTGTTCGTTATATTTTCTTAAAAGTCACGTTAGCCACCTTCTTGCAAAAATCGTTCAACTCGTTCTACTCGTCTAGGCTTACCACGAACAATCAATGTATCTTGTGCTTGAAGGATAGTGGCTCCATCTGGTTGCTCTGTTTCAATATCATTACGGCGAAGCGCCACCACTGTGACCCTTTTTGTTGATAAATTCAGTGATGCTATTGAGTGACCAATAGCAAAAGAATTTTCGGTCAGTATTATGGCATTCGCAAATTCAATACGGTCCATTGCTTCAGGGCTCATGTCTGTGTGCTCACCTTGAAAAAAGCCATGTAAATGGCTGTAGTGGTCTTTACGCTCTTTTTGTACGCGGCGTATAATACGAGAGAAAGGAACGCCTGTTAACGATAATACTTGTGATACAAGCATAAGACTCCCCTCTAAACTCTCTGGAACAACTTGATTAGCCCCCGCTTCCTGTAATGCTTGAAGTTGGTCGTCATTTCGAGTGCGTACGAGAATTGGAACATCAGGTGACATTGATCTAACTTTTTGAATAACCTCAAGCGACTGCTTATCTTCGCCAAAAGCGATCACGACCAGTTTAGCTTGTGATAAATGAGCCGCTTGTAGCAATTCAGTTTGTCTTGATGAACCAAAGAGTACATTCTCTCCGGCTTCCCTTGCTTTAGATGTGCGTAAGGGGTCTATATCTATAGCAACAAATTTGATAGATTCTTGTTTTAAAAACCGACTCACAGTTTGACCAATACGGCCAAAACCACAAATAATCACATGATCACTTAATTCTGTTTGCTCGGGCAGTTCAGTCAAATGATCGGTCTCTATCGGTTTTTCATTACTGAGCAGCAACGACCAACGGCGGGCATTGTTAATCATATAAGGTGTTATCGCCATACTCAAAACCCCTGCACCTAATAAAATAGAAGCGGTTTCAACGGGTAATAATTTAACCTGATTGGCTAGGGCAATAAGCACAAAACCAAATTCCCCCATCTGTGCTAGCATAAAACCTGCCGCCCATGCATCTTTAGACGCTTCTCCCGCTCGTTGTGCTAGAAAGGCAATAATAAGTATTTTCACTACCATAAAACTCACCATAACACTGAGAATGATAAAGGGTGAAGTGTAGACAATAACAATATCAAGCTTCATGCCGACGGTAACAAAAAACAGCCCAAGTAAAATATCTCGATAGGGACGAATATCAGCTTCAAGCTGATATTTATATTTGCTTTCCCCCAGCATCATCCCTGCAAGAAAAGCCCCTAAAGCCATTGATAAGCCAAACCATTGTGTTAATGAAGAAGCGACTAAGGTTACCAGCAACGTTGTTAAAACAAACAACTCATCTGTCCTTACTTGTGCAACTAAATTAAATAAGCGTGGTAAAAGCCACTTACCCGCAAACATTAATAAAGTGACAACAAATATACCTTTTACTAAAGCAATCAGAAGCTCTACAGCCATCGAAGTATCTGATTCTTGAGCAAGCATAGGAATAATAATTAATAAGGGTACAACGGCAACATCCTGAAAAAGCAAAATAGCCACAGACAGCTGACCCGACTTTCGTTTCATTGCTCCTGTCTCACTCAATTGTCGAATAACAATAGCCGTAGAAGAAAGTGCAATTATTCCACCTATCACAAAGGAACTCGCAAATGACTGACCGAAGAATAAAGCAATGCCCATAAAAAAAACTAACGATATACCCACTTGTAAACTGCCAACCGCTAAGACTAAATGACGCATTGCAATTAATTTAGGTAATGAGAATTCTAAACCTAGGGTAAAAAGTAAAAAGACAATACCCAACTCAGCGAAGTGATCGTAGTCAACTTGGTCCTGCACCAACGATAAGCCATGATCACCAACCAGCATACCTGCGACTAAGTAGGCTAAAATGGCTGGTAAATGTAAACGACGAAATAGCCAAACGATAAGTACAGCACTTGAGAGAATAGCTAAGAGTTCAAAATGACCTGTCACAAAAAATCCTTATTTTATAATGCACATCGATAATAAGTTTATAAGAAATATATCATTAATCTTTAAGTCTAAAACAATTATCAGTAGTTTGACAGCGGCAACTCATTGCCAGTAATCATTTGTCAAAAAATCGATACAGATTTTCTTAATATAAATTCATTTAATATCAATACACTAAAAAAAAAACAAATAAAATAAACTTTAGGTATAAAAATTGCTTAACCCTGATTGATAAATTAATCAGGTGACGATATGCAGACATTAAATTTAGTAGATAATCAGAATTTTAAATTTAACGCTTTTAAAGTGTTCGATAGTCCTGACCATGACAATTCTAATAGAAAGCTAGCGTTGATGGAACAACTCCAAACCTCATTAGAGCTTGATCGCTTACTCAATATTTTTGCGGTGGAAGTAGCTAAGTATGTCAACTTTTCAGGATTATATTTTAAAAAAGGTGACATTAATGCATCAATAAGAGGAAGTAGGCAAGGTAAAAATGAGCGTGTATTTGAATTGAAATTGAACAAAAATTTCGTTGGCACGTTAACTTATGCGATTAATTCGCCGATAAGTATTACCAATTTTAAAATACTTAACCAATTACATCAGTATTTAATTCATCCGTTAAATAATGCCTTACGCTATCAAGAGGCACTGCAGTTAGCGATGCAAGATGGGTTAACCTCGTTAAATAACCGCCGGTGTTTTGATGAACAGTTAAGACGTGCCATGCACCATGCGAACCGCCAACACAGTAAAGTGGGTTTAATTGTCTGTGATCTTGATAAATTTAAATTGATTAACGACACTTATGGCCATAATATTGGTGACGAAGTCTTAATACAGTTTTCTTTAGCGCTTAAAGAAAGTGTTCGTGACTCAGATAGTTTATTTCGTTTTGGTGGCGATGAATTTTCAATTATTGTTGAAGATGCCACGCTTGTTTCGTTAATGGCTATTGAACAGCGGATATATAGCGCAATGAATCGGGATTCTTTATTATCAAACTATCAGGTGAGCTGTAGTTTAGGACACACATTTATGAACACAATGGATACACAAACAAGCTTCTTTAAACGTGCCGACAAAGCCCTTTACCAAAGAAAGATATTTAAAGACCATAAACTCAGTTTAGTTTAGAAGCAATAAGTTAAAAGAAAAATTAGCCCAACTTCTCATCTTCTTTAAAATAGCGTAACGCCAGCTTCTGTTGTTCTGGCGTTCTACCAATAAGTAAGCGGCAAAACTTTACCGCCTTGCTAAATTTATGCATACCGACAACTGAGAGTGCGGCTTTAAAAATTTCTGCCGATAAATCATAGGTCTCAATAAAGTGTTCAATCGCAATATCAACACTTGGATAAGTGACACCGTCAAAGATAAACTCAGTGCCAATGTAATCGACATTTAATTCAACCCCTTCAAGTGACAATATCCACCCTTGGTAATTCAAGCGTTGTTTGGCAATTTCATACATCATCCAAGCACTTTTTTGAAAACCAACAAAGTTGCCCGTTTCAAACTCACTATCGGCTAGCTCTTCTTTAGTCCAGTTGCTGCCAATCGCTAAATCTTTTTGATAAGTTTGCGCTAAAAAGCGTTTCACATTATTACCAACAGCCCAAATAGAATGTTGCTTTGCCTTTCTTGCTAAAGAAGTGCATTCACGGCAGCTAGGTACCGATAAAGGAGGATGAGAGCAGTCAAAGACGAGAAAGTATTGATGTGGGAAGCCAAAAGTTAATTCTGATGGCTCACCACAAAACCAGCACTCATGGCGTTGCTCAAAAGGTATGTCAACTAAGGTATATGCCATAAGTACTACTTAACTAATGAATTATCTACGTTTGCCCGTAGGTGCTGGTTTGGCTTTTTTTGCCACTTTTGCACGTCGTATAGATGAAGGTTTACTTTCTTCTTTTTTACGCGCAATTAATTGGTTTTTCTCTTGAGTCGCTTTATAGCGGCTTTTCTTTAATGGCTTATCTTCTTTCTCAGCATATTGAGCGGGTAATGGACGTTCTAGTTCATAACCTGGAACAATAGTACGCTCAAAAGTACGGCCAATTAACGCTTCGATATTTTCTAAAAACTGCTCATCTTTAGGGCTAACTAACGAAATTGCCGTCCCTGACTTCCCTGCTCTGCCCGTACGACCAATACGATGGACGTAATCTTCTGCAAGGTAAGGTAGATGAAAGTTAACAACGTACGGTAAGTCTGGAATATCTAAACCACGTGCAGCCACATCTGTAGCAACTAAAACACGTACTTTTCCTTCCGTAAACTGTTCTAAGGCTTTGTTTCTTGCGCCTTGAGTTTTATCACCATGACACAATGCTGATTTGATACCATCAAGCTTTAGTTCTTTAGCGAGTATATTGGCACTTTCTTTAGTACCAGCAAAAACAAGCACTTGCTTCCAGTTATTCACACCAATCAATTCAGAGAGTAATTCGCATTTACGCGTTTCTGAAACCCAATAAACAGATTGTTTAACTTTACCTGACGTTGAGTTTTGGCGAGATACTTCCAACGTTTTTGGTGTATGTAAAACTTGTTTAGCCAGTGTTTTAACTTTATTTGAAAAAGTGGCTGAAAACATTAGCGTTTGATGTTTTTGCTTAATAACACTAATGAGTTGCTGAATATCATTTAAAAAGCCCATATCTAACATACGGTCAGCTTCATCTAAAACAAGAAATTTAACTTGTGATAAATCAACATTTCTCGCCACTAAGTGTTCAAGTAAACGACCGGGTGTAGCAACAAGTACATCAACACCTTGCTTTAACATTTTAGTTTGTGGAGGCATATTTACACCACCATAAACGGCACCGCAGCTTAGCGGTAAAAATTCGCTGTAGCTTTCGATATTACGAGCGACTTGCTGAGCAAGCTCTCGCGTTGGTGTTAAAATAAGTGCACGAATGGTTTTTGATGAATTATTATCACTCGGGATCTTAGCTAAAGCTTCTAGTATAGGTAAGCTAAAAGCCGCGGTTTTACCGGTACCTGTTTGCGCACTCGCTAACAGGTCAACACCCGAACGAATAAGCGGTATAGCTTGCTGCTGAACAGGCGTCAACGTTTTATAACCACAGGCTTTAACTGCCTTTAATAGTTCAGCCGACAACCCTATTGCATCAACACTCATATATCACCACTTATCAAAAAAAACGAAACCAAAAATTAAGGCGCGCATTCTAGCATAGATTAAAGATTATTCATCAGACTATTTTTGCCAAATACCTTTCGTTAAATTAAATCGACTATGCTCACTTTCACTTGGCTTATAACTTGGCAATTTTCCTTGGTTATGTTGCTGGTGATAGTCTTGAGTAATACTCACCACAACTTTTGACAAGAGTAATAAAGCCGTGACATTAACAACTGTCATAAGCCCTGTTGATAAATCTGCTAAAGCAATAACTTGTGGTAAACTCGCTACCGAACCAAAAATCAACATCGCCAAAAATCCACAGCGTAAAAACCAATGCCCTAACGGATTATCCATCTTTAAATACTTCAAGTTATTTTCAGCATAGGCAAAGTTGGCAACAATTGAAGTAAAACCAAACAGTAAAATAGCAATAGTTATGAAGTCACTACCCCATGCGCCCACTTGATAAGCTAACGCTTGCTGAGTTAATTGTATTCCTTGTGCATCACTGCCAGTTTCTTTAAACAATAAAATAAGAAAAGCGGTACAAGAGCAAATAACAATCGTGTCAAAAAACACAGCAAGCATTTGTATATAACCTTGTGAAACAGGGTGTGGAGGATAAGGAACTGCGGCGGCGGCGGCATTAGGTGAACTCCCCATCCCTGCTTCATTAGAATAGAGCCCACGTTTTATCCCTTGCACAATGGCTGCGCCCACCAAGCCACTTCCTGCTTCTTTTAAGCCAAAAGCAGAAGCAATTATGTCACTGATAATGGCAGGAATTTTTTCAATATTTAAAAATATTACCGCTAGACACACCAATAAATAAGCAAGCCCCATAAAAGGTACGGTTATTTCCGCAAAACGTGCGATATTTTTCAAACCGCCAAAAACAATAAAAGCGGTCGCTATCGTAATAGCAATACCGGTAAATAACGGATTGATACCAAATGAACCATCAAAGGCACTGGTAATTGAATGTGCTTGCACTGAACTAAAAACAAACCCATAACCAAAAAATAAACACAGAGAGAAAGTCACGGCAAGCTTTTTATTTTTTAGCCCTTTACTCATGTAATAAGCAGGACCACCACGGAAATTTCCATTACTATCTTTCTCTTTATAAAGCTGCCCGAGTGCACTTTCTGCAAAAGCAGTTGCCATGCCTACTAAAGCAATAAGCCACATCCAAAAAACAGCGCCAGCGCCACCTAAGGTTATAGCAACCGCAACCCCCATTAAGTTTCCTGTACCCACACGAGCAGCAAGGGATGTACATAGGGCTTGAAAAGAAGAGATACCATGGCTGTCAGTTTTGCGACTAAGCCTAAGTAACGTGAACATATGTGTAAAATGAGTTATTTGTAGGCATTTTAATCGCCAAGTAAACCAAATACCGCAACCAGTCAGTAAATAGATAAGGATACTTCCCCATAAATAACCGTTGATTGTTCCTAACCATTGTTCTATCAAAGTATCTTTCTCATCGTTTCATATTGTTGTTAATTATCATAACAAACAAAGTAATAGTAGCGTTAGACTCTATTAGTGCTAAGCAAAAAAAACCAGTGAACGATCACTGGTTTTTTGTTACTCAATGTAAAGTTAATTACAGCGCTTTAAATGTTTTTTCAACAGAGTCTTTTGCATCACCAAATAACATTTACTGTTACCACTTAATAACATTAGGTTTGCCACTAATAAAAATGATCACTTTGTGCGCAAAGCGAAATAAAAATATTGTAATTGTTTGTCTTGGGCGAGGTCGACTGTACGCCCTTAGTTGACCTAGGCAGATCGACAGCTAACTTTATAACCCTCAGTTTAGTGGACGTTCCAAAGCTATCTACTCTTTAAGTTTGATGCTTTTTTATTTATACCGTTGGCAGATTGGATAATAAAAAATTTAGCTAAGCAATAGCGATTGACTTAAAAAATTCATTGCACGATTAAGAGTTACTCCAAGTAACCACAGAAATTGTGGGTAGTTCTTTCCTGAAAACATGTTGGCAACTTGGGTACTTTTATTGTCAGAACTGATATTTGTCAGAGCGGATATTTGAGCAGGAGTCATACTGATATTAAACTCATTATAAAACTATAAAGGAATATTTTATGTCAAACCTAGAAGAGAAAAAGATATTCAGAGTAACGTTGATGGACACTTTACTTAACTTGCTTCGCAAGGAAAAAGAAAACAACTTAATGACAACGATATTTACACTAGGAGCTGCCCCCATAAAACCATTGTTTAGTAATTGGTTCATTAGTCTCACGTTCTTGCTTGGTCTTGCCGTTACATCCTTCAACGTTTCCGCCAGTTTAATCAAAACTATGCATATACAAATGCCATCTAGTAGTTTTGGTGTCAACGACATGCATGTGAGTTTCTTTGATAAAGTTACAGATGTCGGCGGCGCTTCAGATACACGAACCAACAATCCGTCTGACAGGTTCGACGGAGTGTCTGGTGTGGATAGCAACACCTTGAATTTTGCGGCACCGGCAAATACTAGATCAATTGATAACTTTAACGTAAAGATTCAGGGTAACCCAGTGGGCCTTCCGCTGGCGTCTAACATTGTAACCAAAGTCGAATTCACAAAAGATGGGAAGGTCATTGAATCCGAGACATTGGAGCTTGGTACGGATAATAGTGCCAAAGAGCGAGCGAAGACTAAGAAATTTAAAAAAAGAGTGACTGGCTTTACCAACGACGAGGCTTTCGACTTTTCAGATTTGACACAATCCCACCTTCGACTGTTTAACACCGACGCCTCGCTCAACTTACGGTACCTAATGACCGACTTCAAGATCTACACTGACTTGTCACTCGCCAATTTTACGCTCGAAGATTTCATGTACGATCTGCCTGTTGACAATCTGTTTCTAGAAATTTCGGAATTAGTGATAGAGCCAGGCGAAACCAGTGACTTCCTGCTTGGTTCCATGAACTTAGGTACCTATGCACTCGCCACAATCGGTACGCTGATTGTAGAGGATTTGTCTGACGGCTCGCGTTTTGAGTATTTGGTGCCGCAAGGGTATGCCCAAACAGTCGTCCCCGAACCTTTAACACTCGTAATCTTTCTGTTTGGTTTAGCTGGAGTAGCGTTCCGGCGTCGCATGTAAGAGCCCCACAAGTCGGTATTGCCTGCAATGCCAACAACTGTTCTTTTGATTGAGTTATCGGGATGAGAGTGTGTCTGGAACAGCTCTGCTTTTCAAATGGTCGCAGGAAGATATTTAACAAATGGTTTTTATAGAGATATTTGAACACCAGCAAGTTACTAAGCTACATCGTATTTGAAACTAAAAAAACCTTCTTAATATGCTGTTGCTAAAGTCCAAGTGAGTCAGAAAGAAGATACGAGTTAAGCTACAAAACTGTGGCCAATATTACTTGACCACTTCACTTTGTTCACATTCAGACTGAGAAATTTTTGGTGAAAAATCAGTTTCAAACTACACATGTATACATGAATGAGGTACGACCGCTATAAGGAATCTGCCTGAGTAATGCGGTTGTTCAGCCATATCCACTGTAAATCAAAACATACCAAAAATTTCAATATAAATTTCCAAATACTAATGTCTCGAATGTGGCAAAAGTGTGCGTTAGCAGTGTTAAAAACATCCAAAGATGACATCTTTTTTAATATCAACTTATTGTGGCAGAGTTAAATGTAATTGGTTAGCTTAGGTAAATGCAACTAGGTGGCACTGATACTAGATATTTTCCAATTAGACAATAAAGAGAAATTGGCGGTTATGAATTCGCCAGAAGCTTATATAGACAATGAAACATTAATATCAATAAGAAGACACCTAGAGCGTCTTTTTTATGTCTGAAATTCTAAGCTATGCAATCTAGATAAATAAAATAAACCTCTGAAGAAATCAATGCTTTCTCTCACCGCAATATCAAGCAACTTCACAGCAATAAAAAGCCAACAATTAAGTTGGCTTTTTTATACCTAATTTAGTAACTTAATTTATCTCCATACAACAAAAAAAATACATCAAATACACTTAAGTATCTCACTTACAGAGTCTTTTGCGTCACCAAATAACATCTGAGTATTTTCTTTAAAGAATAATGGGTTTTGAACCCCAGCATAACCGGTACTCATTGAACGTTTAAAGACAATCACTTGTTTGGCATTCCATACTTCTAGCACCGGCATACCAGCAATAGGGCTGGTTGGATCTTCTGCAGCCGCTGGATTTACCGTGTCATTTGCGCCAATCACTAAAACCACATCAGTTGTAGGGAAGTCATCGTTAATTTCATCCATGCTAAAAACAATATCATAGGGGACTTTTGCTTCTGCTAATAAAACATTCATATGCCCAGGCAAGCGCCCTGCCACCGGATGAATAGCAAAACGCACATCTATCCCTTTCGCTTTTAACGCTTGAGTCATTTCATAAACAGGATATTGCGCTTGCGCTACAGCCATACCATAACCTGGCGTAATAATAACGGATTTAGCTCCACATAACATATCAGCCACAGCCTCGGCATTTATTTCAATGTGATCGCCATAATCAGTATCGTTATCGATAACAACATCGGTACCAAAACCTCCGGCAATAACACTAATAAAAGAACGATTCATCGCCTTACACATAATGTATGACAGTATTGCCCCTGATGACCCCACCAAAGCGCCGGTTACAATTAACAAATCGTTGTTAAGCATAAAACCTGCGGCTGCGGCTGCCCAGCCAGAATAAGAATTGAGCATAGAGACAACAACAGGCATATCAGCACCGCCAATTGAAGCAACTAAATGCCAACCAAAGACAAGTGCAATAAAGGTCATCATGTATAGTGGATTAATAGCGCCATCACTTTGAACAAAGCTAATAAGTAAAACTAAAGTAACAATACCTGCTATTAAATTTAACTTATGACGATGTGGCAACATCAGTGCTGAAGAGCTAATAACACCGCGTAATTTAGCAAAAGCGACAATTGACCCCGTAAAGGTTACCGCGCCAATAAAAACACCTAAGAATACTTCAACTAAATGGATGTTGGTCGCCATTTGTTGGGTGTCGGTTAGGTTATACGCTAATGAATGATCCATTTCAAAATAACTGTTATAGCCAACTAAAACAGCAGCTAAACCAACAAAGCTATGTAAAATAGCAACCAGCTCTGGCATTTGTGTCATTTCAACTTTTTTAGCTAAATGTAAACCAATAAATGCGCCCACTGACATAGCAATAAATATCACTAAAACATTATCGACACGCGGATCAGCTATAGTTGCAATTAACGCCACCGCCATACCGCTGATGCCATACCAATTGCCGGTTTCAGCCGTTTCTTGCTTACTTAACCCCGACAAACTAAAAATAAATAATAATGCGGCAACAATATAAGCTGCGCTAATTAACCCTTGAGAAAATTCCATCAATGCGCCCCTTATCTTCTAAACATTTTTAACATACGTTTGGTCACCACAAAGCCACCAACAATATTTATTGTGGCAATGAGCACCGCAATTCCCGCCAGTATTTGTATTAAGATATTGTCTTGCCCTATTTGCAACAAAGCGCCAACAATAATAATGCCAGAAATAGCATTGGTTACACTCATTAAAGGCGTATGCAGCGAATGACTGACATTCCATACCACGTTGTAACCAATAACACAGGCAAGTACAAAAACAGTAAAATGAGAGAGGAAATCAGCAGGGGCAACACTGGCCACCCAGGCAAATAATATAGCGCCCAAGCCCATAAAAACATGCTTCTTAGTTTGTGAGGCTGGTTGAACTTCCTCAACAACGGCTTCGATTTTTATTGGTGCAGGCTTAACAGGTGCAGCACTGACTTGTATTGGTGGAGGTGGAAAGGTAATTTCATCATTTTTGACTACAATCATGTTGCGAACAACTTGATCATCAAAATCAACCGTAATGGTGCCGTCTTTATTTGGACAAACTAATTTAGTTAAGTTAACCAAATTGTTTGAATAAAGCTGTGATGATTGATTCGGTAAACGTGACACTAAATCAGTATAACCAACAATCTTAACACCATTAACATTAGCGACTTTACCCGGCACCGTTAACGCACAATTACCACCGCCCGCTGCTGCTAGATCGACAATAATTGAGCCAGGTTTCATTGAATGCACCATAGCTTCTGTAATTAATTTGGGTGCAGGTTTTCCTGGAATCATCGCAGTAGTAATAATAATATCAACATCTTTGGCTTGTTCAGCAAAAAGTGCCATTTCAGCATCGATAAATGCTTTACTCATTTCTTTTGCGTAACCATCGCCAGAGCCAGTATCTTCCGGTTCCTCGTAATCTAATTCAAGAAACTCTGCCCCCATACTTTCAATTTGTTCTTTTACTTCAGGGCGTGTATCAAAAGCGCGAACCACAGCGCCTAAACTTCCAGCAGTGCCAATAGCCGCAAGACCAGCAACCCCCGCACCAATAATCATCACTTTGGCAGGAGGCATTTTACCCGCAGCCGTAATTTGCCCGGTAAGAAAACGACCAAAAAGATGAGTGGCTTCTATAACAGCACGGTAACCAGCAATATTAGCCATTGAGCTAAGGGCGTCCATTGACTGAGAACGCGTCATACGTGGCACCATTTCCATAGCAAAAGTGGTGATTGATTTTTCCCGTAAAGCTTCAAGTAATTCAGGACTTTGTGCTGGGGCAATAAAGCTGACTAAATGTGCGCCATCTTTCATTTGCGCAACTTCGTCAAGTGATGGAGCATTCACTTTAAAAATAATATCTGACTGCCAACATATTTTTTTCGTGACTAAAGAAGCTTCTGCATCGGCAAATTCTTCATCAGTAAAACTTGCTTTTGTTCCTGCCCCCTTTTGTACATAAACAGTAAAACCAAGTTTGAGTAGAGCAACTACCGAGCTTGGCGATGCTGCTACTCGGTTTTCCCCCGTTAACGTTTCCTTAGGTATTCCAATATTCATAAGCCACCTTTTTTAAAAGATCACAACTTAAACTTCAACGTAAATTAAGGTAAAGCTGCAACATATTATTTTTCTTATGGATTTTATAATATATTTATTATGACTAATGTTTTACCATCAATTGAATGAATTTCATACACCTAAAAATAATAATGGTTATTTTTATAATAAATATAGAGCCCCTCACTGCGAGATAACTTTCATCTGTGAGGGGCTCTATGGTGTCAATGGAGTATAGCTAAACCTAATGATAAACTAGTTTAGCATTGCTAACTTTTGCTTTGCTGCTTGCTCTTTTTCTACATACTTAAACCACTGTTTAGCGGTTTTAGCCGAACTTTTAACTTTTTTTCCTTGTTCAAAGGCAGATAAAGATTGTTCAAATTGTTGTAAGTTAAATGCTGCCATCCCTTTGACTAAGTACATATTACCTAAGTTAGTCTCTGAATCTAATCCGCCACGGTTAAGTGCTTTATCCGCTGATTTTATAGCAAGTTGCCATTTTTCTAAATTTAAATAGGCCTGGGCTAAATGGGCATCAAATTTACCAGTATCGGAAATTTTAGCAGCGTTTATTAACACTGGAATAGATTTCTCATCATCTTTTGCAGCAATATATGCCTTGGCAAGCATATCTAAATACTTTTCCTCAGCAATCACTTTACCACTGTCTATTGCTTCAGCGAGTAAGTTCGCCGCTTTAATGGGGACCTGATGATAACGATAAAGCTGTACGAGGGTAATAATGTCGGTTGGTTGAGTCACATAACCAGCTTGCCACGCACTTTCCATCACCGCAAGTTGCTTACCTTCCTCACCTATTTCACCGTACATGGCTGAAAGCTGTAACCAATATTTAGGCTTGTTGTAATAACGAACCAAGTTTTCAATAACACGCGTAACTTCAATTGGTTGCTTTAATTCAAAGTAATTCGCACGTTGCAAGACTAACCAGTTTTCTTTGGGTATTTCATCGGCCGCGAAGCTCTGTGCAACCGCCTTTGAAACATAGTTGAGCGACTGCTGATATTGTTTGTTTTGGTAATAAACCTGCGCAAATAATACCTGTTGAGTATCGGTCATTTCTTTCGGGTTACTTGCTTGCCATAATCCTAAAAACATCAAAGACTGTGGAAAGTTTTGCATTTGCATTGATAATTGCGCTAACGAGTAAAGTGTTGATAGCCTTAATGATTCAGGGATCGCTTGTTCTTTGATAACTTTTTCAAAACTATCAATGGCTGAAGCCACATCGTCATTACCGTAGTACATAAAGCCATAGAAATTCCACAGCATTGCTCGCTCATAGCTGTTTAAACTTCCAATACGCTCTTGTACTTCGTCAAGTACATCAAACCCTTCGAGACCATTACCTTCATCAGCCAGTTTTTGTGCTCGAGCAAGTTGTGTGTAAACACGATTGCGCATTGCGGGTACTTTCACTGACGTGGATTTTTTAGCTGACTCGCCTTGTGCTTTAACTTGATCTTGGGCTTGAGCAATATTACCACCGATATTTTCGCTAAGTACTACTGGGGCACTAAAGAGTAATGCTATTGAAAGGCACGATAACGCTTTTCTTTTTAAAGTTGTCATTTTAGTCATTACAGACTCCTTAACCTTCTATTTGGAAAGAAATTTTGTTCTGTACGCCAGCAACTTCCATGGCGACACCATCAACCACACGTGGTTTATACTTAAATTTTAATGCGGCAGCCATTGCAGCTTGGTTAAAAATATTTTCTGGTTTAGCTTCTACCACTACAGCGTCACGTACAGAGCCATTCTTGGTCACTATAAATTCGACAATAACATAACCTTCAATACCACGAGATTGCGCGCGACGTGGATATATAGGGGCGACTTTTACAATGGGTAAATAGTCGCCATCACCGCCACTTAAACTTAAACCGCCCGCTAAACTTAGATCCGTTTGAATGTCAGCACCAAACCCAGAGCTTGTACTTAAGGCATTAGGGTTGGCTTGTTGCATTTGTGGTTGCTGCATCTGCGGTGGTGGTGCTTTAGGCGCAGGTGGCTTTTGTGGTTTTCTTTCCTTTGTCGTTAATTGTGGCTCTTTTTTTAGACGAATAAAGTCAAGCACATTACCGCGAGGTGCTTCTGTTAAGGCGTTATTTCCCCCCGAAATCAGTGCTTGCATACCCCATAACAATAAAAAGGTCATTACAACAGCAAGCAATAAACCTATGCTATAACGGGCTGGCGTGTTCATCACGGTTGCCATGACCTACCCCTCTTGTGCAGCAATTGAAACGTCATAAACGCCTGCAGAACGAGCAGCGTCCATGACTTTGATTAACGTGTCAGTTGTCGACTTTTGATCCGCTTGAATAACCACAGTACCCTGTGGGTTTTCGGCCTTTAATCGTTCTATATTCGCCTGAACTGCTCGAATATCAATACGGCGCTTGTTAATCCAAATCTCACCTTTTTCACTAATCGCCACTAAAATATTGGCACGCTCTTTTTTTACTGCCGTAGCCGCTTCAGGGCGATTCACTTCAATACCGGCTTCTTTAACAAACGAGGCGGTAACGATAAAGAATATCAATAAGATGAAAACAACATCTAACATCGGTGTCATGTTAATTTCTTCGGCTTCTTCTTGTTCTTGTAAAATATTTGATAATTGAGAACGCATAGCGCTTCTCCTTATTTAAGTGCTAATTATTGGTGAGCCATGGGAAGGCTATCTTGCATTTGCTCAGTTCTACGTTTTGTTTTACGCTGCAACCAAGTCACCATAAATACCCCAGATAATGAACCAACCATGCCTGCCATTGTTGGGATAGTAGCGCGTGAAACACCTGAAGCCATTGAACGCGCATTACCACTACCTGAAATAGCCATAACGTCGAACACTTCAATCATGCCTGTTACTGTTCCCATTAAACCAAGCAGCGGGCACAGTACAACTAAACATTGAATTAACGTTACATTCGTTTTCAGCATTTCGGTGGCTCTTGAAACATGCGCGATTCTTATGTGCTCAGCATTCCATGAATGTCTTTCTGTACGTTTAAACCAACTTCCAATGATATTTTTTTTCACTGCTTTGTAACTGTGTAAATAGAAAAATAATCGTTCAAAAATAAGTAACCACATTAAACAGATAACAGCTGCAATAACACTTAGCACAAGCCCCCCCGTATCCAAGAACGCTTGGATACGATTCATCATTTCGATGAAGAGGATCATTATTTATGCTCCTTGCTCTGGTGTTGCTGTTTTAGCTGAGCCTTCTGAGCGTTCAGCTAAAATCCCAGCGCTTTGCTGTTGTAAAATATTAATAATGCCGCGGCTTCGCGTATTAAGTAAAGTTGAAATAAAGACCATAGGTATCGCAACAACTAAACCAAGTACGGTGGTAACTAAAGCTTGAGAAATACCACCCGCCATTAATTTAGGGTCACCAGTACCAAAGAGCGTAATCGCTTGGAAGGTATTAATCATGCCGGTAACCGTACCTAATAAACCAATTAAAGGCGCCACAACTGAAATTATTTTGATAAAAGTAAGCCTTGTTGTTAATACCGGTACTTCTTTTAGAATGCTTTCAGAGAGCTTTAACTCTAACGTTTCAACATTGTCATTCGGGTTTTTATCTTGAACTAACATCACACGACCTAGCGGATTATCATTTGATGCGGTATTCGTTTTTAATTGACGGCTAACTTTACCACCAATAAAGAAAAGGGTAATAAAACGTTCAATTGCGATCAGTAAACCAATAAGGCCAATCGCTAATATAACGTAGCCAACGGCTCCACCTTGCTCAACACGTTCTTGTATATCAGGTGCCTGGACTAATAATCCTAAAATTGAACCACCCGTTGGGTCTAAAGCAAAAGGAACAACGTCGCCAGTGCTTGACGTTAGTTCATCAGCACTTGATAAGTAACGGCTTGAGGGTTGCCTCTTTAATTGAGCAACAGCACCTGTTTCATCAATATACTCAAGGTACTGTCCTTGTGAAACCAAGTTAAAACCACCGACTCTAACGACATCAGCTTGGCTTTTTTGACCATTCGCTAAAACAATTTCGCGGCTAAATTTATGTACCTTGCCGCTTTGCGTCATCTCTCGTTGTAATTCAAACCACAAACGTTCAATTTCTTCGATAGAAGCTAACTTAGAAGAAGAGCCCATACTTTGTGCAAATTCATCTAAAAACTCACCACGTCCAGCAATTTGAGCTGAAACAACCGACGTTTGAAATTTACTGCGCGTATCGCCAGCAACTTGTTGTAAAACACCAAACAACTCTTTTAATTCACCCATACGTTTATTAAGCGCATCGGTATTATCACCAAGCTTTACATCATTGTCTTGAAAGCTCTTCTCGAGCTGAGTACTTAAATTAATGCCTTGGTCACGCTGCTGACTGGCTTGATTCAATAATTGAATTTGTTGGCTCTTCTTTGCATTAAATTCAGCTTCACGACTTTGATTCTGCTTACTTTGCGCGATTTTACCTTGCGCTAGTTGTGACAATAAATCATCTAAGTTTGTTGCTTGTTGAGCGATAACTTGGCTACTGAATACAGAGACCACTGACAACGTAATTGCCGAGAGTAATGTTGTTAATTTTTTCATAGCGATATTCCTTATTCAGCCGAGTTTTGTACAACAGGTACAATAATTAAGTCTGGGGCAAGTTGTTTACGAGCGATGCGTAAACCTTTATTAATATCTAAACGGTATTGAGCTGAAAGGGGTTTCCATGACTTTGATGCATTATCCCATAAGCCTAATTTTTTTCCATCACGTGTTTGATACACTAAACTCACCCGACCAATTCTGAGGAAATCAACATTTTGTTCACTACCCTCTATATCAATTAACCCCGTGTATGCTTCAATAGTTCGTCCGTAATCAACTTCAACTTGATAAGCTTCTAGTACCCGGCGAAACTTCTCTGAAATAGCAACGTCGGCACGTTCCATCATGCTTTTTAAGTCGGTGATACGTTGATTACGCTCAGTCGTTAAAAACTGCACATCTAAAGCAACAAAGTTTTCGAGTGTTTCAATCATACGGGCCATTAACGGTGAAATTTGGCGCTCTATGATGCTGACTTGTTCCATCGATACCGCAATTTGGTCAAGCTCTTTTAATTGGTTTGCCACTTGCGTATTCATTTGTTGGTTATAAACGGTTAAGCCGTCAATTTCCTTGTTAATGGTTTTAAATTGTTGCAACTTTGTTTGTATTTGCTCGTTAATGGTATTAACACGCTGTTGAGATTGACTTGCTGATTGGTTGATTTGTGTTCCCGCATCAACAACTTGACTCAGTTGTTTGTCGTTACTTTCTGCAGAGGGGGTTGCATGGCTAATTAAGCTGGTTGTGCTTAAACTGAGTATTAAACAAGCTTGTGCAATTTTTGAAAGTTTCATAGTAAAACCTTTTTACCTTTGTTTGAGTTAATCAGTTTTTATTTGATTACCCCTAAAATTAATGTCGATTATGTTAATGGCTAAATGTGACGATTAAGTTTCAGTAATATTGCCGATTTATTAAATGAAGAGTGTTATTGAAAATAAAAATGGATAAAAATGAAATTAAAAAATTAGCGACTACACTTATTAGAAGAAAATAAAATTAGTGAATGACAAATTTTGAGGAATAAATGAATGATGAGATATAACGCAGCAGGTATAACCTCAATAATAATATTACTCTTAATAACACAATCATACTCACCTAAGGCAATGGCCTATAATGTTGCTCAAAACATTTGTGAGTTTGTTGCCGCTGACGACAAGAGGCGATTCCGCTCTTTATTAAAAACACAACGTATTAAAATACGCTCTATTTTTGATGATATAACCTGTAACGGTAAAAATATATTATTTTTTGCTGCAGCAAGCAACGCTAATAATGTTGGTGAAATGATTATTAAAAAATTGCCAAAAAAAGTATTAGGTGAATTAGCTGATGAATTAATACTCACCTCGCCAACATTAGGTGCCTTAGCTAAAGAAAGATCAGGCTAAATAATACTCACTATAAGCCATAAAGAACCACTAAAATTCGTGTACCTTAAAGCCTAAATTAGCGTTATCGACTTAGGATAAATCTTTATTAGCGCTTAATAGTCGCCAAGCGCTAATACAAAGTACGCTATAAACAACACATTCCCCAATACGTTGTAACAGGCCACGGATCTCTAGCATCGCTTCATCGAGCATCAACACAAATAAAACTTGCCATAAACAAGACAAAACCACCCAAAAAACTCGCTGTAAAACAGAGATTTTTGGTGTGAATGAAAGCAAGAACAATCCAAGTGATGTTGATATGAAGGTAGCCACGGCAAGGGCATTGTGCATCAATTGACTCATACCTCCATCAACAGGGCAGCCAAAATCGCATGGAGAAAATGCTGAGCCCATGTAAGCAATAGGCTCGGCAATAAGTAACCAGTATCCTATGCGACTAATGCCGCGAACAGGTGCTTTATCGGCAGTAACAAAAAGTAAAAGGCTTGCTAGAACACCAAATAAAAAGAAGCCAAGCCAACTGACTATTCCTGCATAGGGAGTACCTGTTGCATTAAGTTCACTAATAAATTGGCTAATGTGAGAATAGTCAGGTTTGAGTGCAGCACCGCCAAATAACATCATTAAATAACTGATAATAACAGCGATAACAAGCCAACGTTTATTGATGGTTTCTCTCCATACTGCAGTAAAATAGCTATGTGCCATTAAGGACGCAAATAATAAACGCTCAACTTTTATTTAGATATAAAGTAAAAATGTAAACGGTTCTCTATAGCGTTATTTTTCAGACAAGAACTTTCTCAAATGATAAGCAAAATAGATAAACCACAAATATATCATGAGATCCAAGCTACGCTGAACACTACCAACAAAAGCTAATTTAGGATCTAAATTCAACAATGCATAGATACATAAAAAACCGATACCATAGCTAAATATTTTAAACGTTTTAGATTTAGCCCAAAATGATGAACCTGATGAAATAACAAACATGGATACTATTCCAGATAAATAACCCGGGAACGCAGATAGCATATGAATATTATGTGACAGTGATGGTGTTGTAGGGCGGCATTCAAAATCGCAAGGGAAAAAAGCGGCAACACTGAGCGTACCCCCATAAAGTCCAATAAAGCACAATCCGCTAAAATTAACCTTTGTCTTAGGAATAACAGAAAAGCATATCAATACAAAAGCAAGCATGAACAACTCTGTTGGCATGAACCCTATATAATTAACATAATTTCCGTGCGGCGAGCCTGTTGCGCCTAGTTCACTAATAAACTGCGAGGTATGGCTATAGCCAGGATAAAACAGACCACCTATAACGATCGTTGCTGTAAACCATAAAAGACTCAATATCGGCAAAGTTAACAGTAAATTTTTCTTATTAACGCCATACATTATTTATAACATCCTTATTTTAAAATAATTGTTTTATGAGAGCACAAATCAAGCCATAAAAATACCACTTTTAAATCAATAAATTAAAGAAGGTGGTAAATATTATAGTGATGAAAAAATCAAGTCTTGGCTAAAATCACGCTAACCATTTGAAATTTATTGGTGTTTTCTAAAAAAAGCGATAACGGCCTGATTAAATAATGCTGGTTGTTCCCACTGCACAGCATGCCCCGCTTCTGCAACCACCAGAGTCTGGCTGTTAGGTATTTCGCGTGCTGCAGCCCTCATCATTGAAGGGGGTTGATATAAGTCAGCTCCACCTGCAATAAAAAAAGTAGGAATATTACCCGCTCTCATTTTCTCCCACGTAATATTACTTTTAGCTTGCTGACCATGCCTTTCGCCATTCCCCCTCGACTTTTCTTCCATATCAATCCACTGACGAACACCTTCAGGGTTTGCCCAACGATATGAAGCACCCAGTTCTTTAAATTCAGGCGGTAAACCCGCAAAGCTCTTAGGGAGAATAAAATCCAAACGTTCGTCAATATTTTTGTCCCATAAGCCAAAAAGGCTACAAACGATAACCATGCTAAGCAGTTTTTCAGGATATGACACCGCATAATCCGAAACAGCAAAACCGCCTGCGGCGAGACCAAGAATATGAAATTTGTCGATATTTAGATGAGTAATTAACGCATTAAGGTCATCAGCATAGTTACCTGTATCAGCGGCTAAACCGGCTGGGGAACCATAATAACCACGTCGAGAGTATGCAATAACTCTAAAGCCCGCAGCAGAAAGAACAGGTTGCTGATAAGGCCACGTTAACGCACTTCCTCTACCGGGATGAGACAATACTACTGCAGGGCCTTCCCCGCCAGTGTCCCAATAGTAAAGTCCTGCGCCACCAGATAAGGGCAATACACCTTCAGTAGCTTGGACTTGTTTAGGGCTTGGTAAGTAACTTAAATCTTTGGTATCTGAACGTTCACAACTCTCTTGTGCGCTTGCTTGAACACGATTGCTGACCATAGTGCTTGATACCGCTAAAGTAGCAAGCGCTGTCGCTTTTTTTAGAAGTCTTCTTCTACTCGTACTGATTCGCTCTACAACTTTTTTCAATTTATCTTCCTTAATGAAAAAGCCTGATTAATAACTGGCGAGTGATTCTCGATAAACCATTGATGAGCTAATCATATACGGTGGGTACTTGCCTGTAATGACTATATTGTAAGCATATATATTTCATGCTTATATTGTTAATATAAATAATATCAATATTTTACATTGTGATTTCAGTAATACTTAAGGAGACGAGCAGATATTTACACGATCAAAAAAATTATTGTCTAACAATAAAAATGGCTATCAAATTACCTTAATAGCCATTTTTTATTCATTAACAACGGATGTTAACTAATCGAAATCCCATTTAAATGAAATATCAAACGCAATGCCTTTCGTTTCACTACGAAATAAAGTGTCAGAAAACTCTATTTCTTTACTTTCATCCAGTAGGTTTTGTACTTTGAATTTTAACGTTGTTGAATAGGTAGGATAGTAGGTATATACCATGTCAAGTGAATGAAAAGGTTGTTCATACTTGTCGTCTTGCCCTTCTATACCTGGAATAATAATACGTTCACCAAAGACATTGTAGGCCACTGTCACTGAATGATTACCGTTGGGTGCATCGTAACCTAAGTTTATGTTTACCACATATTCAGAATGACCTGTCATTCTGCGTGTGGGGTTAGTAATGGCTGCAGAAACTCCAGTTTGTTCAACAACCCGTTGCGTGTTGATATTTATTTCAGAGTCACTTAAGGTCACGTTACCCGACAAGAAAAAATCGTTGCCGTTCATGCCAGCAAAATCACCCAAAAAGGCAAAATCTTTCATGAACTCTACTTCAACACCATAAACTTCACCATCATCAGCATTTGCAATAACAATAAGAGGCGGACCATCTTGGCCTGGTGATTGAACTGATTCAATAGGATTTATCATCTCTTTGTAGAACAAACCAACGGATAAGTTTTCTCCCGTATTTAAGTACCACTCCCAACGTAGATCGTAGTTTTTAATATCGGTTGTTTCTATCCTCGCAGTCCCTCGAATAGGATACCCGGTTAACGGGTCAAGGTAGGTTGATGGAGCAACTTCGCGAATATCTGGGCGTATCGTGGTTTCACCATAAGACAAGCGAAACTGAACCTCATCACTCATCATGTAAGTAAGCGCTAACGCCGAATAGATATCATCTTCTTTAAAGGATAGTTTCTTTAAATCAGCTTCTGTTGGTTCAGACGGTAAATCAAAGCGTCCCGTTGCAGGGTCTAAAGGAGCAACAACCTGACGGTAATCTTCCCAGCGAAAACCACCACTGATACGCCAAGTATTGTCAATAAACCAATCAGCCTCAAAGTAATAAGCATCAGTCATTTGTGCTGAATAATAGTCATCGCCCATTACAGAGGTGTCTCGAATAATCGTTTCACTGCCTTGTAATGGATGATTAAGAATAATATCGTCAGTTAAAATATCATTCATTTTATTACCACTAAGACTAAGTTCCTTAAAGGCTAAGGTATTTACATCGATACGTCTCGAAAAAGCGTCGCGAGTTTTCTCAATAAAGTCGCCACCGAATTTAAGCTCTACTTCTGATTGCGAAAATGTCACGGGCAAAGACAGATTAAAACCGCTGTTTGCTACTTTATCTTCCAAGTCCTGAAAGGAATAACGAGTAGCAGTTGAAGCCTTACGTAAACTACTTTCGTTAGCAAGATCAAACACACCATCTTCGTTTTCGTCACTCAATATGTAGCGCGTAGAAACATTACCAGGCGCGTAGCGACTTGAACGAGCGTCTGAGTATTTCCAATCAAAACCTATGCTCCACAGCCATGGCAGGTTGTGCGTGCCACGAAACTGGTTAGCGATCATCTCACGCTCTTCGTAGCTAACATCACTGTCTCGAATGCGAAGGCCGTCGCTCAGTAACACGTTATTGGTATTACCGAGTTTGTCTTTTATCTCGTTGGCAGTATCACGTAGCACAATTAAACTATAATCAAGGCGATGATCTCGGTCGTATTCTACGCCTAAGTTCAACAGACCTGACCATTTCACCGAATGCTCCGTTGAGGTAACTTGGTCAAAACCTCGTACTAAACTCCATGAATCGTCAGTGTTATTGCGAAAATCTAGACCTTCGTATAATTCACTTACTTGCCATTGATTGTCATAAGATAAAGAAGTTAAATAACCCCAACGATATTTACCCTGTTCAAATTTGTCACCGATCGCAATATCAAGGCCAAAATCTGGTTCGATATTTTCTTTAACGGGATCGTAATCACGATTAAGCTGCGCCGCTATTGCACGGTTTTCATCTTGGCTAAGATTTTTTAATGGACTGTAATTTTTCCATAATTTTTGTAATGTTTTGGGTGCTGCGCGAGTGCCGTCATCTTGGCCACGCCAGTCATCACTGCCACCTTTGTAGCTGTAGCCATCATCAAAGTTTTCACTATTTCCCCCAACATTACCCGACATATTAAAAAGAAAATCTGTTGGAATACTCTTTAAACGGATATCAACATTGCCGCCACCAAAATGTGCCGGCATTGAAGGTGAATAAGATTTTTGTACCGATAAAGATTCGATAATCGACGCTGGAAATAAATCAAGTGGTATAACACTTCGTGTAGGATCTGGGCTAGGTACAGCGGCACCATTTAATTGTGTGCTGGAATAGCGTTCACCTAAACCACGTACGTAGATAAATTTGCCATCGACTAATGTTACACCCGTAACACGTCGTAACGCGGCTGCAGCATCACTGTCACCGGTGCGTGAAATTTGCTCTGCGCCTAAAATATCAGCAATAAAGGCTTGATTGCGGCGCTCTGCGATAATAGCGCTAGCGGTGCCTTTTAACCGACTTACTTTAACAACAACTTCTTCAATAGCCTCATCTTCTGCTGATGTTTGCTCTGCTACTGCTGATGTCGCTGAAAAGCTTGTTAATATTGCTAGCGCTAAACAGTTTAAACTAAAACGATTATTATTTTTTTTTGCTTTTAGTTTGTTGGCGCTATGCCTTAATTCTTTATTCATCGTTAACCTCGATAGAGTCTCTGTGCTTGCTTTTGATACGCTTTTTCTGCTTTGATAATCGCTTGCATCAGGTAGGTTGATTGAGTGTTGATTAGTTATGCTGGTATAAAAATGCGAACACTGATTATTGGAATAAACAGTGCTCGCCTTGCAACGTCTAATTATTCTTCAAGACCTACTGTCCATCCTGCTGTCCAGTTTTTCGCTTTCGTTACCGCACCTACATGGTCAGCATTTTCAAAAAAGCTGTTACCGGTAAAGTCTTTAGGTGTTGTGGTATCGATAGTGAAAATGCCCTCTAGTACCGCACTTGTATTTGCAGCGGTACTGTTTTCAGTATTATCGTTAATGAACCAGCTCATTAAGTCAAAAGCAGTATCGCTAGAGTCTTTTGTGCCTTTAAACGCTTCATCACAAGCTATAACAGAATTGCTCATTACCGTACCACCAGATTTTGCTTGGTCTACAGTTAAACCTGCTTCAAGTTCTAGACATTCGCCCATGCCCGCAGGACCTGTAACAACAAAGTTATGCAGTTGCGCTTTCGTGCCTTCTCGAAGATAAACACCTTCAGAGTCTTTATCGGCTGTGTCAAATGTATTGCCTATAATGGTCATGTTGGCAATGCTTGGGTTTGATTGTGGTAGCTTGTTCGGTGTTGAACCGTCGTTATCACCTTCGATACCACGGTTTGCTTCACCATTTTGTGGGTCGTGCTTAACTAATACGTATTGTAAATTGCCACGAAAACCATTATCCCAATCAACGCTGTCATCTTTGTTAGACGTTAATACCACGTACTTAAGGTTAACGGTGCCACCAAAAAACTCGATACCATCATCAGCATTTTCATGTACTTGAATATATTCGACTTTCGTACCAGAACCAACACCACCAAACGTGATACCGTTCAATTCGTTGTCTGGTGCTATTTCATAACCTGCATGCTTAACCACGACATAACGTAATGTACCTGAGCTGTCGGCATCGTCTGTGCCGCCAAAGACGGCACCATCTTGAGCACCTTCAATTTGAAGTGCACAATCACTGCCATCCGTTGGACATTTATTTGATGTCGCATTACCCAAAAGCACAATACCACCCCATTGTCCCGCACCTGTTTCAGCGCCCGTCAAATCTTGACTTGACGTAAAAGTGATTGGTTTTGAGGCGGTACCATTCGCCTGGATTTCTGAGTCACGACTCACCACTAAGTAATCGCTACCTGAACGGCCATAAATGGTTGTACCCGCTTCAATGGTTAACGTTGCTGAGTTGATTTTATCGCCACCAACAAAAACAGCGCCGTTTAGGGCATAAACATTATTAGCGGTTAACGTTAAGTTATTAGCAATAACACCGCTTAATTGACAAGTAATGTTTGAGCCATTGACTGAAGAAATTGCCGATGTACCAGTAGGACAACCTTGTGTTTCTGCCTGAGCGGTTACTACACCACCACCGTAACCAAAGGCCCAACCTTCACGCCAATCGTTACCCGGGTTGTTAGCACTGTCAAACGCGCCAATGTAGTCAACGGAGTCAAAAAAGGCATTTTGTGTATTAGCGACATCTTGTCCGGCATTTTCAGCAACAAGTGGCGAGTTAGCATCAGGAATACCGTTTTCATTAATTAAAATAGAACTACTGATACTATTAGATGTTTCTGGACTGAACCATGCTTCAAGGTCAAGTAAAACACTGCCATCTTCCGCTTTAGCATTTTTGAAGTTTTCACTGTTATTACAGGCCATAACACTGTTTTGCATAACAATTTTACCACTGTTAGCATTATTAACGGTTACAGAGCTCGTTGCACCACCTTCAATTTCTAAACATTCACCCATTTCACTGGTGCCTGTTACAACCGTGTTAAATATTTTTGCTGCGGTTCCTTCGCGTAAGTAAATACCTTCTGAGTCTTTATCTGCACTGTCAAAGTTATTACCGACAATGGTTAAATTAGCAATAATTGGCGCTGACTGTGGCTCTTTATCAGGAGAAGATCCATCGTTATCACCTTCAATACCACGGTTTGCTTCGCCGGCATTTTTAGCATGTTCTACATAAACATGTTGCAGCATACCTTTATAACCATTATCCCAATCAATACTGTCATCTTTGTTCGCTGTTAACACTAAATGCTTAACATTAACCGCACCGCCAAAAAATTCTACGCCGTCATCGGCATTTGAATGTACTTGAATATAATCAACCGTTGTTCCTGAGCCAACACCACCAAACGTTATACCATTTAGTTCGTTGTCGGGCGCAATTTCAAACCCAGCATATTTAACAACAAGGTATTTTAAAATACCTGAATTGTCTTCCCAGTTTGTGCCACCAAAGACAGCCCCTTCTTCTGCGCCTTCAATTTGAAGAGAACATGCACTGCCATCAGTAGGACATTTATTCGAAGGGGCATTACCTAAAATAACGACACCACCCCATTGACCTGCTGTTGTTTCTTCGCCTTTAACATCTTGCAATGAAGTTAAAATAATAGGTTTAGTTTTTATGCCTTCTGCCATTATTTTTGCATCGCGGTGCACAACTAAATAATCACCACCTGATTGTCCAAAAAGAACAACGCCAGGCTCTACAGTTAGCGTTGTTCCTGCCATCACTTCTAATGCACCACTAATGGCATAAAATACCGGCTTGCTGTCGGCACTGGCAACTAACGTCATATCACTGCTAATTTGTCCATCAAGTACTTGTACAGCAACATCAAAACCTAAAGCATTTGAAACATCTTGTCCCAACACAGAACTAGACTTACCCGGTAATTCAGTCACTACGGGATCGGTAGGCGTTGGGTTAGTAATAGTCGTATCACCCACTGAATTATTCACTTCAGATGAGAGTTTAATATCGCCACCACCACAACCGGCTAAAGTAATAGCACAAGCTAGCGTACTTATTTTAAAGAGTGAATTCATTTGCATGTTAGTCTGCTCCGCAGAAATTATTAGAATAAAGTTGCGGCTATCCTACGGGGGTTAAATGACAGAAATGTTGAAGTAATATGTAGTTTTTATTTAAGAAAGATGACACAAGTGTTACAAAGCAAAAGTGTTAATGCGTGGATAACCCGCAAAGATAAAATAATAAAGAAGAAGCCGTACTATCTTTTATAACCAATAACCCATTTCATACAACTGAAACATTTTCCCCATATGTTTACCCGGTATAAACGCATTTAATTATGAAAAAATAAGGTTTAATAAACGAACAGAATGAGATACGTTATTAAGTCATCTCGCACTAAGAAAAAATGCGGTTTTTACAGAATGTACTATGATGTATTTTAAAAAGATTAGGTGTATTTCAAAGTGATCACTTAGCGTCATCATATCGTATTATTCTCACTATTATCTAAGACCGTTCCGTACCGATTAACAAAAGGAAATTGAATATGAATGAAAAAAAAACAACAACAAGTGGAAAATGCCCAGTAATGCACGGCGGTGCCACACAAAGCAGTACGTCTAATATGGGCTGGTGGCCAAAGTCGCTTAATCTAGACATTCTTCATCAACATGATAATAAAACGAATCCGATGGGAGCCAATTTTGATTATAGAGAAACCGTAAAAGATCTTGATATCACGGCCCTTAAGAAAGATATGCACGCATTCATGACCGATAGCCAAGACTGGTGGCCTGCTGATTGGGGACATTATGGTGGACTAATGATCCGTATGTCTTGGCATGCAGCAGGGACATACCGTATATCAGATGGCAGAGGCGGAGCAGCTACAGGTAATCAGCGTTTTACCCCCATTAATTCTTGGCCAGACAACGCTAACTTAGATAAAGCGCGCCGTTTACTATGGCCGATTAAAAAGAAATACGGTAACAAACTGAGCTGGGCTGATTTAATTGCTTATGCAGGGACTGTTGCCTATGAATCTATGGGCTTAAAAACCTTTGGATTTGCTTTTGGTCGTGAAGATATTTGGCATCCAGAAAAAGATACCTACTGGGGTTCAGAAAAAGAATGGCTTGCTCCTAGTGGCAGTGAAGGAAGCCGTTATTCGGGTGAACGTGATTTAGAAAACCCATTGGCGGCAGTAATGATGGGCCTTATTTATGTTAACCCGGAAGGTGTTGATGGTAAGCCAGATCCCCTTAAAACAGCGCATGATATTCGTGTAACGTTTGAACGTATGGCGATGAACGATGAGGAAACCGTTGCGCTAACGGCCGGTGGTCACACCGTAGGAAAATGTCATGGCAATGGCGATGCTTCACAAATAGGTGAAGAGCCCGAAGCGGCCAATATCACTGAACAAGGTTTAGGTTGGAACAACAAAACCAAACGCGGTGTTGGTCGCGATACAATAACAAGTGGTATTGAAGGCGCTTGGACCACACATCCTACTCAGTGGGACAATGGCTATTTTTCGATGTTACTCAACCACGAATGGGAGCTCAAAAATAGCCCTGCTGGTGCTTGGCAGTGGCAACCGATAAATATTAAGGAAGAACATAAACCTGTTGATGTTGAAGATCCATCTATCCGTCAAAATCCAATTATGACTGATGCCGACATGGCGATGAAAATGGACCCGGCATATAGAGAGATTTCAGAGCGTTTCTCTAAAGACCCCGCATACTTTTCTAACGTGTTTGCACGGGCATGGTTTAAACTTACGCACCGCGATATGGGGCCAAAAGCGAATTATATTGGCAGCGATGTGCCACAAGAAGATCTTATCTGGCAAGACCCTGTTCCAGCAGGTGATACTGGTTATGATGTTGAATCAGTAAAGAAAAAAATAACAGCAAGTGGTTTGAGTATCAGCGAAATGGTCTCTACCGCATGGGACAGCGCGCGAACATTTCGTGGTTCTGACAAACGCGGTGGCGCGAACGGTGCTCGTATTCGTCTTGCCCCGCAAAAAGATTGGCAAGGTAACGAACCCTCGCGTCTTGCTAAGGTGTTAGCGTCGCTTGAAACTATTGCAGATGGTAGCGGTGCAAGTATTGCTGATGTCATTGTTTTAGCAGGTAATGTTGGTATTGAGCAATCTGCAAAGGCGGCTGGCTTTGACGTAACCGTTCCGTTCTCACCAGGGCGTGGCGATGCGACAGATGAGATGACCGATGTAGATTCCTTTGAAGTATTAGAGCCAACCCATGATGCTTATCGTAACTGGCTCAAAGGGGACTATATTGTTAGCGCAGAAGAACTCATGCTTGACCGTACACAATTGATGGGACTTACCGCTCACCAGATGACAGTGTTAATTGGTGGTATGCGTATGCTTGGCACTAACTACGGTGGCACAAAGCATGGGGTATTCACTGAACGCGAAGGCGTATTATCAAACGACTATTTCGTTAACCTCACCGATATGAATTACACGTGGAAGTCAACGGATGATAACCTCTATGAGGTCCGCGACCGTCATTCAGATAAGGTCAAATGGACAGCAACACGCGTTGATCTTATCTTTGGCTCGAACTCAATTCTTCGTTCATATGTTGAGGTTTACGCGCAGGATGATAATCAAGAAAAATTTGTCACTGATTTTGTTGCTGCATGGGCAAGTGTGATGAATGCTGATCGCTTTGATCTTCTCTAAGTCTTGAATAAATACTTACGCCGTTTTTTACAACGGTGTAAGTTATTAACCTAGCTAACTATGAGTAGCGACTTAAAAGTATTGCATCCGCAATACTTTTTTTACCTATAAAATTTAGTCAAGTCGCTAGAGTGACCTATCACTTTTCAAGACTTTAATTCATCCCTCCTTAATTAGACCATTGTACACACAGTAATTTTTGGAGTTTACCAACGTTCTACACCCCATTGCACGGCCATAATAGCAATTAATAGAGACCCCACTGGCAGTACACCTCTCGTATAATATGTTGTATTACTTAGTAAAGTTAATACAGGCAGTAAAATAGCAAGTATCGCTAACTGGCCTATTTCAACACCAAAATTAAAGGCGAGTATACTCAGTAACTGTTGATCCGCAGGTAATTAGCCTTCGCCACAAATTGCTTTGTTGCTTGTACGCTAATAGTATCTGCACCAATTTCTAGTGCCCATAGCAAGTTAGCTTGTTCATTGCTCATCAAAGCGAGTTGCTGAACCTCGGGTTGAAGTAGTGGCTAAACGCTAAATAACATCACTGTAAGGACGATTGCAGCCGCCGACACTAAACCAGCAATGCTTTGCCAAATTCGAGGTTTTGTCTTAGTTATTGCCACAACATTGGTTTGTATTGGCTCAGTAACAAAACCCAACTGACTTTCTATACGCTGCCACACACAAACATCAGGTGTCACGGGTGGTATTTTTTGGCCCAAACCATTGAGATTTTGCTCCTAGGTTTGGGTTGCGTCACTGATCAGCAGAAATTGCATCATCAGTTTTTGAAAGCGCTGTCGAGCAGGTCCACGCAAAGTACCGAGTACATATTCTGCAGCAAGCGTGTTTTTGAGGTCTCAGATTGATAATTCATGGCGTTAAACAACTCTGTAAGCTCATAAGACCACGTCTTATCCAGCGTTTAAGGTACCCAATGGATTATTTCGGTGTTTAACCACCTTTTGATGAGAGCAACCATTAAAGTAAGCTAAGTAAATAACTTGTCGTTGCTGAAGATCTAACTGCTTAAACATTTATCGAGTAAGAGTTGTTCTGAGTCACTAATTTTGTCATCGGTGTTGAGATCGAAGCTTTTATTCTCAACGAGTTCATCTGCTTTTCTAATTTTGTGATAACGTAAAATGTCCAGCGCGCGATAACGTACAATACTGACCATCTAGGTCAACACTGTGCCCTTAACGGTAAGATATTCCAATGCGTTATGCCAAATACGGACGTAAACTTCCTGCAAGGCGTTTTTAGACAACTCTCTTCGTATTAACATTTTCAAACTTACCGCA
Source organism: Colwellia sp. MB3u-41 (assembly GCF_014076845.1). GTDB lineage: Bacteria > Pseudomonadota > Gammaproteobacteria > Enterobacterales > Alteromonadaceae > Colwellia_A. The sequence continues at coordinate 29,156 of NZ_JACGUT010000048.1, read as the reverse complement.
TAGAGCTATTTACTGGTCGCTTAATACAGTTGAGAAAATGCCTGTTTGTCACCTTGGGCTGACGCACTAAGTAACGCTAAGTGCTGTTCATGTTCCATTATTTGTTACTATTTTTAAGGAAAACTTACGTATACGCACGAGATACTCACCTAAAGAGTCATGATTTAGCTACCACCAGACTTGCAGTAAAATAAATGGTAATACTCTACTAATAGAAAATTTATAGCGTAAGAGAAAAAATAGTAGGAACAAATGTGGATCGTCATAAATAATGAAATGGCATCACCTTATGAGAAAATTTGACATATTATTTACGTTTTGTGATTATCTCTAATCTTTGAAATAAATCCCCTTATAATCACCAATGCCAAAAGGCTAAAAGGCTAAACTAATGATTAAAGTAACCAACTCTATTTTTATGTCAGCTATCTTCAGGGATAACTGATATAAAAAGTAATTTTCTATGGCATTTCACCCCAGACCGCCATAGTTTTTTTGTACAAGCATGTCAACATGCCTTTTTCTATTACTATATGAATTATAATAGTTATTCTCTATCATTATATACCTGAAAAAAAAATCCATTCTGGTTTAATAACATCGAGGACTTAGTTCAAATGTGAGCAAGTCAAAATAGTTAATCAATAATTGGAAGCAATTCATCGTCAGTATTACGATGTTTGAATCGCTGGCCAATTATTGCTTTTTGAGTAGTTCACCTAATTCGATAGTTGCCTGGCGTAATACTGATTCAAAAGCGAGTAACTCATCTAAACTTTTACGAATCACGAGAGCATGGGTAAAAAGACAGGCAAACAACCTGCCATCCTCATCTTTAATAGGTACCGTACAAGCAACCATACCATCGACAAATTCTTCGTTATCCGTTCCTAGCTCATTACCCCCAATTTTTAACAGCTCACTTTCTAATAACTCACGGTTAATCAAGGTATTACATGCCAAATTATCCAGTGATAATTTACTGACAATACGGTGACGACGCTCTGTGGGTAGAGAACTTAAATAAAGTTTACCGCTGGCAGTACACCATACCGGCGTATGACTGCCAACAGGTAAATAAACTGCTTTCTAATGATCTCTTTGGCCACATTCGAGATATTAGCTTTTATATCGATAACGCCACTTTAACAGGCTAAAAGTGATCATTTAAAGAGCAAAAAATTCTTATTTACCGTCCTCCTTAATATTACAATCGAACTACTTAGAAGTGTAAATTAGAAAAAGTATACAAATAACCCTTTTACGTCTACAAGAAATGAAAGCAATATCATATCGTGTTCCGAACCGCCTACGTCATTACATAAATATAATCGAGAGCCACATTTGGTTTTAAATAATATAGCAATTAATAAAAATGGTTCCAAGTAATTAAACAGATTAACAATGTGTAAATTGGCCAAAAACTAACTTTAAGTAAAATACCATCATTAGCAAATAAACCTTTTGTTGTAGCCTTTTCTCTAGAGTTAAACGTATAAATAGTAAATGCAGTAGATACTATGAAAAAATAGCTCACTAAATAAAAATATTCGATATAGACAATTCCCTCCCCTGGAAAATGTTTTCTAACATCTATATGCGCAATTAATATAACAAAGAAAATTGCGGCACAACTACCGATAGAGGATGAAACGCTAGCACTAAATTTAGAACTAAGATGCTTATTTGAAGTCATCATAAGTACTAAGCTATATAACAAAAAAATACTAACCAATAGTAAAGTTATATTAATCATGAATGCGCTAAGAAAGTCCCGTTCAATGACAATATTAAACGTGAGTTCTGGTAAGTTCGTTTTGGGGTGGTCATTATGCAAACCAAAATCAGTATCAAAATTAAGTCTCATGTAGCTAAAGAAAGACTCATTTAAAGCCCAACCTGAGAGTACAATATCCTGTGAAATACCAAATGTAGATAATTTAGCGGTACTATCGTAAGAATTAAGTGATGGTACTAGAATCAAATTACTATTAAAATTATCAGGCAGGATTTTTAACCATACTGTTTTATGATCAATAGGGTAATTTTTATAACTGAAACTTTGTCGTAAATCTACTTCAAAATACCAACCAACAACGGTTATACCAGCAATAACATCACGATAAGCTTCTTTCATTATTACATTACCGATAGAGTTAGGGAATATAACCCCTGGTTTGTGCTTTTCTAAAATTTCAGCACTAAACTCTTGCCATACATAACCACTAAGGTGAACATCATTTGGCCCAGTAAATTCTAGTGAGTCAATAAATACACCTGTAGGTATTTGGTCACTTTTATGTTGCCCATAATCTAATAAGCTATTGAAAACTGCATCTTGATCAACTAGTTGATGAGCGTTGTGTGTAAAGTTGCTATGTTGCTGGTACCACTGGAAAGCGATCAAAAATGTAAATACACACGTTAGTGTGAATGATAATAATTTCATATAAATCCATTGCAAATAATTATTAATAATGTGTTAGTAAACTGAAACTTAAAAATCTTAAGCTACTTAATTTAATGCTTTATCATATTAAATATTTTCTTCTTTATGAATCTAGCACCGCCTGTTAACTAGCATGTAGAATGACTCCTTTTCATAAATCCCCCCTAAATTAGAGGGAGGTCAAAATTTTAGTAATTTTGACTCAATTAGTTATTATATCTCCTTAACACCCTGATAACGCGAAGAATTGGTTGTATAAAATATTTAGGGACAAAAAGGCAGGCTTATTTTTGTATTATTGAATAGCTTATTATACTTATTATTACAACTAAGTCCTCTGTTGGCATATTAACAAGAGTTACAGCACCGTTACCATTATTTTTAACACCTGACTTAGCTCTTACATCATAATGTACTTCATGAGCTATAACAGCAGATAATTGATTTTTTATTATGTCGATAGGGGCTTATTGGTCAGTATCTAACATTATGTCAGTGAGGTATGGTGTAGTTATACCTCCTAAAATACCGCTTTTATTTCTATATACTTCGGAGCATTAGCATAAAAATGGGTCTGTATTGCTTAATAAGTGTTGGAAGACACGAACATTTTATGATGAATCAAAATTTTTGAAAGTGTTAAAAGAAAGAAATTCGCCTCTTTTAAAAACATAAACTCTTGTTGAATGACTCAATGCATGAAGCGGGCGTTAGCCACAATTTCGATTAATGGAATTCGCGTAAAAAACAGGTGGATACTCAACTTTCTAGTCCGATTATGGGTTGTCTGGATTTCGATTGATTTTTCTACCACTTGGCTCACTCTGATTGGCCTAATCCCGATTGCCTTAGTGATGTATCGTGGGTAGGATGATTTCGAACTTGGCGCCGCCGCTGGTATTCAACACAACGATCTTACCACCCATCTCATTAACTATACCGTAAGACACCGACAACCCCAGTCCAGCCCCTTTACCAACCACCTTAGTGGTGAAAAACGGATCGAAGATATTCTCAAGTAATTCCACAGGAACACCTGATCCATTGTCTTCAACGCTAATACTCACCTGCCCCTGTGGCTCGAACACCACGACAATCTGGATGCGTTTCCGTCCCCCCCCAGAAGGATGCGCAATCAGCTCGTCACTCGCGTTGCGAATAAGGCTCAGTAGCACCTGCTCGAACCGAAGCGCATATCCAAACACCTTCGCACCTACCTCAGTGGGTAGAGCCAACACCAACTCAATCCTAGACAACTTTAACTGCTCACCGATCATACCGATCGCGCCTCTCACGGCATCACGAGGGTCAAATGGCTGAGCAACTTCACTAGAATCGCGGCCGAACGATCTCAGGTGGCCGATGATTTTCGACGCGCGAACAACACTTTCCCTGATACGCTGCATCTTCTCCAACTGGTATTCTGGGTCAAATTCGCCGCGCTTGAGAGTTCTCTCAACGTTGCCTGCCGCCATTGATATTATGTTAAGCGGCTGGTTGAGTTCGTGCGCCACTCCGGTGGCCATATCTCCCAGGCTGGCGAGCTTGCTCGAGTTTACCAGTTGCGCCTGCAACTTTTTATGCTCGCTGATATCCCTAATCACCATAGCGATCCCACCGCTATGAGTCACCTGCTCACGAATATTGAGTGTCTTACCCCCAGCTATGACTATCTCACATTCGCTTGGCAAAGAGCGATGAGCTACCATGCGTTTGGCGACCCATTCTTCACAGTCTATGATGTGCGTAATAATCTCGCCAGCGTCAAACAAACGCCTTAGATAATCCTCAAACAGTACACCGGTTTGTACCGAATCGATGACTTTCTCGTGCATGTGCCGGTATTCCGAGTTGGTGAATACAAAGCGGTCATCACTGTCTAGAAATGCAATTCCCTCCTCAAGCTGGTTAATGGTATCAACCACCTCAGACATTTCATCGCGATTTCGGAGCAGTTCGCCAGTCAGCTGGTTCATCTGTTCTTCCTGCTTTTTCAGGTTTTCGTTGGCTAACCGAAGTGCACTTCGCTGGGCGGTTAGCTTGCCGGAGAGCTTATTCGCGTCCTCGAGTGCCATCTTGTTTACCTGGAATAGCTGGAGCATGTCAACGACCACATCGTGGGTGGCAAAATCCGCGAAACTAAGTTTATGTATGGCGATCTCGGAAGCGTCGATAAACCAAGGTGTGCCGAGAAACAGCAACACACTCTCGCGAGGTAAAAATACGAACTCGCCACGCAACTTGAGATCACTGGCAAGGTGTTTAATAAGGAAAAATGATCCGGCATTTTCGAGCACCCAGTTGACACAGAAAACACCCTCTGGTCGGATCGATTCAAATAGCTTATCCATACTCGCGCTGGGGAGGATATCAGCACAAATACGTTGTAGTGTTGTTCCAACCTGCAGTATTTCCATCTGCATGTTCAACACTAAGTGGAAAGGGAACGCTGCGGCAAACTGCTGTGGCGGAAGGCCAAACTGAGATGTTGAGCACGGGTTATTTTTTTTCATTCGATTGCTCATTTGACCACTTGACATCAAAAACATCGTGATCTGCACCTTGTTCCTTGGATTCGACCAGGTGAACAATAACCGGTGTATTGAACAACTTGCCCAGGCCGTGCATCAAACCAATGACAAAATGCACTAAGCCTGCGCGGTGCGTACGATAGTGCAGCTTTAGTGAGTTTTCAGTTACATCTGTACACTCGAAACCGGGCGGTTTCAGGTTAGGAAACAGCATCTTCACCCTTGAATGAAAGCCCGGCAAGTTGGCCAGGAACTCGGGCAATGAGCTACCGTTGGCCTGCATCAAACCGCCGTAACCTTTCTGCGCTGTATGCAGGACCCAGTGTTCACCGAATGCCTCAAGAACGGTTTCTGCAGGAATATTCAGTACCTCACTTGCCGCATTCACCAGCTGGAAAGTCATTTTGTCTGGGTACGCTTCGTTGCTCATGAATACGTCTATGTCGACCCCTGCACAGGACTTAATATCTTCCCATACCGGCTCGCCAAATTTCATGCAGACCATATCTTCCACTGCTTTATTAACCATTCCGTACATAATATATCCTCTTATCTTTAAGACCTGATAAATGTTTTACCCTGTTTTCAATCAGCAAGACCTTTATAAATTGCATCGAACTGTTCAGAATTATTACGTAAAATGTCCAACATTTGTGGGTCAAAATGCGACGGATCAGTTCGACCGTCACCATCAAGCATGATTGACAACGCTTTTTCTTGATCAAACTCCGGTTTGTAAGGACGTTTTGACCTAAGCGCGTCATAAACGTCAACCACAGCGACAATACGAGCTTCAATGGGGATTTCTGTTCCTTTGAGACCTCTAGGGTAACCTCCTCCATTCCAACGTTCATGATGATTTTTTGCAATCGTTGCTGCCATTTTCATGACTGAATGTTCTGCATGAGACAAAATATTATAACCATTTTGTGAATGCTCTTTCATAATTGCGACTTCATCAGCGTCGAGTTTTCCGGGTTTCAATAAAATAATTTCGGGCGTGCCGATCTTGCCTATGTCATGCAGTGGGGCGGCTAACAACATCATATGTTGACGCTCTTCTGACCAGCCAAGTTGTTGAGCCATAAATTTGGAATACTCACCAATTCGCTTTATATGATAACCCGTTTCAGGATCTTTGAATTCGGCTGCCACAGCAAGGCATGTCAACGCTTCGTCATACGCATCTTCAACATCCTTTAGAAGGTTGCGAACCTTAATCGTTTTTGCATGTACATCAGCTTCAAGACTAGCTTGGTAATACTCTTTTGTGCGCCTCAAAATGACCAGTTCTTCTGCTCGACGGACGACATGGCAAAGGTGTTCAATATCAATCGGTTTTTCAATAAAATCCAAAACACCCAATTTCAATGCAGAAATAGCTTCTGCTGACCCACCGTGTCCCGTCATAATGATAAACTCCACATTACGATTTTTGCAGTTTTCTTCTTTAGCCTCGCGGATCATTTGAATACCGTCCTTCCCCGGCATTTGAATATCTGTAAGGACAATAGCAATCTCATTATCACTTCGAAGAATATTGAGCGCTTCTTCTCCATTGGCTGCTTCACAACATTCATATCCTTCCGCGCTGATCGTTTCGAGTAGTTCTTCACGAATATATGCTTCGTCGTCGACTATTAAAATTTTTGTTATCAAGGTGAATTTTCCTTAGATTTAATTTTCAAGCCTTAATTTAATAGTATCTATCAGTTCATCAATATCTAATGGTTTACGTATAAAAGCAAAACCTTGCTTTATGACACTATCTTCAACGTCAGAGCTGCCATGCCCAGACATGACTATAAAACAAAGCTTGTTATTAAACTCTTCCTTTAGAATGTCGACTAGATCTAACCCCGACTGTCCAGGCATTCTCAAGTCTGTTAATATTAGGGCAATATCAGGATTGTCACGCACTATTTTTAGTGCATCCGATACATTGCTTGCAGTTAGAGAATCATAGCCTTCAAATTCCAATGCTTCTGAGGCCTCTTCAAGTATTTCGTCGTTACAAACGTCAATATCAAAGAAAAGAATATTGTAATAAATACAATTATATTGCTCTGTTTCTTCATCACATCAGCATCATTTATCATTAATTGTCCTTCATCATATCTATCTATAGAATCCATTCTCACGTGCTTGACTTATAAAATAATATATCCGCATATTTTGGCCTGACACTATAGTCGCATTAAAACCTTTTAATTATAGATCAGCAATCTCAGGTTTGCTGAACAGGTAAAATAAAACGTCATTTTTTATGAAATAAAAATACACCTTGCTTAGTTTTCCTCTCATTTACCAGTTTATTATATCTTTGAGGGAGTGAAAATTGGCTATTTTACGTCTATTAATCAACCGTTTTCACGTATTTCAGAATTCAAGACAAGCGTCTCGGGCTGTTGTGCAAACCAGTTTTGCTTATGATGATGAACGGCTTCTATTCAAACCAATCTACCTGAGGCGGTGCTCGACTTTGTGGGGCAATAATTCGACGACTTCGTCATTGTTTGTATTCAGGTGACTGAATATCTTTTGGATCACCAATGAATGTTCATTAAACACTTCCCAGTATCTAACTCCTGCGGGGCAGCATTCGCTGTGCAAATCGGCTTATTTGCCGATTTGTCAATGCTCGCAATAACCTCCCATCACCGCATTTCTCACAGGTTTCTCTGGTTCATGACGTTCATACTTTACCATCCCCTCTGTTCTGGCATCGCTGAATAACTGCGCAATTTACCGGTGACTATCTTGATTGGCGCGATCCGCTGGCCTTTGAGAAATTTTCTAAAGAATCGATTCGCCGCTTTTTTGTCTCTACATTTCTGAACCAGAATGTCAATTTCTTAAATTGCTGCCTATAATAAACTTATTGTGTTGACTAAGGATAGGTGGCTTATTGAGCCATAGCATAGTAAGAGCATTACTTGGAGGTATTTTATACGCGCCGTGTGGGGTATAGGCTTCAGTTCCTTTAATTTGAAATTGACACTGGCTAATATGCCTTTCGTATCCTCAAGTAATACTCTGGAGGGCTAATGTATCCATTAGCGTATTGAGTAGTCTATGAGGTATTTAAAATGAAATATATACAGCTGATGTTAATTATTTTTAGTGCTAATTGTTTTGCACAAAGTACACCGTCTGAAATGGCTGAAATGAGCCTCCAGGAGCTTTTTTTTGAAAATATTTATGAGGTCGGTGCGACTTCACCATGGACATTGGCCGCTCAATTCAAAGCCGTGGGATTTCAAGGCTATCTTGATGGTACCCGACCGGTAGGCAATGACGAGGTGCTATGGGATGGACCGATGGGTGTTGAACCGCGAACGGCTCAAAACTTCCCCGTTGTACCCACTGTCATCACTCAAAATGCCACTGTTTTATCACTGGGTTATAAGTTAAGTTCTCAATGGCAGGGGAGTATATCGGTCCCCTATATTAATCAAGAAACTGACCACATCAGCAGTGTTCCCGGCTACAGTAATTTCAAAATTAAAACCAGCGGAATAGGGGATGTTGCGGCTGTAGCGCTCTACCGCTGGTACAGTTCCAATGAGGGAGTTTGGGGATTTTCGTTTGGCGTGTCCCTGCCAACCGGTTCTATCGATGAGGAGGGAGATACGCCACGCCCGACCGAGGATGATAAGGAGCCGCTTCCATATACCATGCAACTGGGCTCAGGCACCTATGATTTCCCGTTTGCAATAAATTATCAATATGGTGGTGCACATGACATCAGCGTCGGTCTGTCGGCTAGAATACGGACCGGCACGAATGATAGGGACTATCGTCTGGGTAACAATTATAGTCTGAATGGCCGTTATCAATTTGACCTATCTCCAAGACTCCAACCCTTTATCGGGGCGGACTTTGAGTACAGCGAAAAAATTCATGGGCAGGATGATTCTCTAATAATGCTTGGACTGCCTGTTTCTCCTTATCCTGCCTCAATCACAAACCCAAAACTTTTTGGCGGCAAAACAATTCATCTTAAGCTTGGCCTTTTATGGCGTCTGGCCAAGGACTATCGACTCACAGTAGAAATTGGCGCGCCTCTTTATAAAAAACTCAATGGGCCACAGCCAAAAGAGAATTGGCAAATGACTATTAATATTTCAAGCGTACTGTGATGTTATTAGCTGTGTTGAACCTATTTAGCCAACCTTTGAAAGCGCTATTCAGACAGCTCTTCGTAGGCATATTCTGCCTTTTATTATGTTTTTCAATCAACGCCGAGGATTCCTTAAGTAAGGAAGATAAATTAAAAATGGCCTATATATGGCACTTCATCAGTTTTATTAATTGGCGAGAATTAGAGTCGGTCAAGCGGCCTTATGAAATACGAGTTTGTATAGACGGACCGAATAATTTTTTGGCATTTTTTCGCCAAGTAGTTGGAAGCAGGCAAGCTGGAGACTTGGAACGGTCAATCGTAGTATTGCAACTCAATACCGCAAGAAAATGTGAGTTAATTTACGTTAGGTATGCGAACAAAAAAACAGCATTGAAGCTTATTGATGCCCAGAGTCTGAGTGGCAGTACTGTCATCGTAGCCGATACATCCAGTATTTATTTTCCCGATGCATCCATAATTTTTTACATAGAAAATAAAAAACTACGCTTTGAAGTTAATCTAAAGAAAATCGATTCTTTGAATGTTGATATTAGCTCGGAATTATTAAAGCTGGCAAGGATCAAGTGATGAGTCCTCCGAAAAAAAATAGGATTGGATTTTTTTATAGACGACTTATCGCTGTGCTTGCAATTAATGTTCTCCCGCTTCTCGTCCTTTCTGGACTGTTATACTCATATATTATGAGTGATTACAAAAGTAATTTAATAGCGTTGATGAACAACCAGATCATGTTATTGGCAACAACTAGCGAGTCCGCATTATTGTTTGATGATGCTGAAGCTGGGGAAAGAGTGCTATCAACACTCGAGCTGAATGAAACTATCCAGTACACACAAATTTATAATGCCGACAATCAATTATTTGCTCAATATAGACATCCTGAAATGATTAATGACACGGTTATTGAGCATTTTGATAAGGCTGTAGAGTTCAAAAATAATAATATTTATCTAAACTATAAAATAATGAAGAACGGAGAATATCTCGGTCTTATTGTGATGTCTGCAAGCACAGAGGGTTTAGCTGCTCAAAAAGACCATCTCCTCCTGATCTCAGTTTTGACTCTTTTAGGTAGTTTTATATTGGCCTCTTTACTGAACTGGACACTGCAAAAAAGACTGAACACCCCGATCAGAGACTTGATTAGTTTGGTCCACTATGTCACAAAGCATAAAAGATACCATAAGCGACTTGCTACAGATCAAAACAACGAATTCGGCGACATCATAGCATGGGTTAATACCATGCTAAACACCATGGAACTCCATGAGAACGAACGCAAAGCCTCCTCAGCCAAAATCATTCAAGCATCAAAATTAGCTACACTCGGTGAAATGGCGACATCAGTCGCGCATGAACTAAACCAACCACTAAACATCATTCGCATGGCTGCTGAGAATTGCCGCCGCAAAGTTTCTACCGGCACCGCTGACACCGAATACCTATACGGTAAACTGAGCCGCATTGAGCAGCAGACTGCTCGAGCAGCTGCAATCATCGATCACATGCGGATGTTCGGGCGCAAGGCAGAGGAAGACCCAGCGCCAGTTGATCCTCGAAAGGTGGTAACGAATTCGCTTAACCTCATGGGAGAGCAATTGAGGTTGGCTGGAATTAAGCTGGTGACCGAGCTTGCCGAAGACTGTCCCTTTGTTTTGGGTCATACTATTCAGTTGGAACAAGTGCTCTTGAACCTTCTCACTAATGCCAGAGATGCCATTGTTCAAAGAGAGGGCGAGGCGAAGATTACATTACGGGTATTTTTCGACGATGAAGGTGTCCATATTTGCACTGAGGATACCGGCGGGGGTATTCCCGAAGAGATTCTGCCGCGCATCTTCGAGCCATTCTTCACAACAAAAGAGATGGGCAAGGGTACGGGCTTAGGACTGTCTGTAGGTTATGGGATTATTCGTGATATGAACGGCACCATTGTCGTTGAAAACATCGATAATGGTGCCCGCTTTAAGATCCTTCTGCCGGGTGTTCGGAGTATAAGTAAAATAAAACCTCATTTTTCATAAAATCAAAATACAGGATGCCTCATACTTTCCATATTGACATCTATTTTATATTTTTAAAGGAGTGAAAGTCGGCTATTTTCGTCTATTAATCGTAAGCCCCTTATAAACCGCATTATTCCCCCATCAATAACATTCACTTATGATCACTTTAATTATTTAAAGAGATCATCATGCGACGAACACCACAGCAATGGCTTACACTTTTTGAAACCCAAAGGGAAAGCCATTTATCAATAAAACAATTTTGCCTTGAGCAAGGTATACCGACCTCTAGCTTTTACAAACAAAAAGCAGTGGCAACACCTGTAACATCAATAGCTGCAAGAGAGGCAACAGTCATGACATCACCTTGTTCTCAAGTTCACTTGGCCGAGCCTGTGCTGAAAAATACCAACCCCCTACGTGATATTAAACTAAACATCGGTAACATTGAGCTGACACTCGACAGTCAAACTGAGGTGAATTGGCTCGTCAATTTAATGGGGCAACTCGCATGAAGATGTTTATTCAGCCTTCTGCCGTTTATTTACGTCGTGATCCCGTTGATTTTAGAAAACAAATTGATGGCCTTGCCGCCATTGTTGAATTAACGATGAAGGAGTCATTAGGCTCGGGCGCTCTATTTGTTTTCTGCTCGAAACAACGCAATAAATTGAAGCTACTTTACTGGGATAAAACGGGGTTTTGTTTGTGGTACAAATGCCTTGAAAAAGATAAGTTCAAGTGGCCTAAAAAACATGATTTAGCGACGATTAACATTGATGAAGAACAGTTGCATTGGTTGCTGCGAGGCGTTGATATTAAGTGCGATAAAACCCCATAAAAACATCGAGCTTGACTCGGCTTTCCAGGTGTTTTTTATAATATTTCCATTCAAATAAACCGCTTACGTTCAATAACGAGCAATTAACTCAGCGTATTTTATCGCTAGAAGCTCAGTTGTCTGAGCAGAAAAGTGTGCTTGATGATAATGAAAAATCACTCTTAAAAAAAGACGCTCAACTTAACAAAAAAGACGCCCAGCTTACTAAGAAATCAGATAAAATCGCCACCTTAGAAGAATACATTCGTTACATGACTCAGCAACGTTTTGGTGCGTCGAATGAAAAGTGGTCTCCCGACCAACTAGGTTTATTCGACGAAGCTGAAATATTAAGTGATGAAGATGACGCACAAGAAAGTACAACGCTTGTGCCTGCTCACCAGCGTAAAAAGAAACGCCTATCAATCCCTGATGATTTGCCCGTTACCGATATTATTCATGACTTAGCGGAAGATGAAAAGTTTTGTCCGCATGATAATCAAGTGCTAAGACATTTTGGTGATGAATGCCATAAGCAGCTCGATTATACCCCTGCTAAGGTAACCGTTTTAAACCACGTACGCCGTAAATATAGGTGTCCGTGTTGTAATGATTATTTTGTTACCGCTAAAAAGCCCGCGCAACCGATTGAAAAATCTATTGCCAGTCCAGGATTATTATCGCAAATCGCCACGCATAAATATTGTGACGGCTTACCACTTTATCGTCAAAGCAACCTCATTTTTAAACGCCTAGGCGTCGAGCTAGACTCAACCAGTATGGCGAACTGGATGATTAAGTGTGGCCAATTAGTGCAACCCCTGATTAATTTAGGACTTGATGTATTAAGGGCGCAAGACGTGCTTTTCATGGATGAAACCGTGACTCAAGTACTCAAAGAAGAAGAGCGTCGCGCGAGCCAACAAAGTCGCATGTGGATAATGACCAATAATACCGAGCAGCGGATGGTCTTGTTTCATTACAGCCCCACCAGAGAAACCAGCGTAGCTGCACTGATGTTAGGTGACTTTAGTGGTACGTTAATGACAGATGGTTATGCCGTTTACGACGCGGTTGCTAAAACCAATGGCTTAACGCATTTAGGTTGTTGGGCACATGCTAGGCGTTATTTTAAGGAAGCGAGTGATGCACAACCTAAAGGTACCTCGGGGAAACCTGAGGAAGCGCTGTCTTACATTCAAAAACTCTTTCGTATTGAAGCAGGAATAAAAGCAGTCACAACCGATGAAAAATATGCCGTTCGGCAAAAAGAAAGCGTCCCTATATTAGCGGCGTTAAAGAAGTAGCTCGATAAATCGTTAAAGCATCCGGTAAAATCAGCGAAGTTAACCAAGGCACTCACCTATTTAAGCAATCAGTGGTACAAACTGAGCCAGTATACGGAGAATGGCGCGTGGCCGATGGATAATAATCATGCTAAAAATTGCATTAGGCCTTTTGTGGTAGGTCGAAAAAACTGGCTATTCTCTGTGAGCGTAGAGGGAGTCAAGGCGAGTGCTAATTTATACAGCTTGGTGGAAAGCGCAAAAGCGAACAACCTAGAGCCGTCAGCTTATTTAAAAACCGTCTTCACGTTATTTCCTCAGGCAAAAACCGTAGAAGAGGTTGAAGCATTACTACCTTGGAATATCAATAAGGCGGTTGGTTAGGGGCTTACAATGTACTCGTTCAGATTACGCATAAACCAGCTGATGTCGTATAAGCGTTGCCGATATCGCTCAACGGTTTCATCAAAGGTGATTAACTCTCCCGGACTAAGTATCTCGCCCTTGAGGTATTTATGAGTGAGCAATGTGCCTTTGTGTAACTGATGGTAACGGCTTAACACCGTTTTGATATCCCAGCTGTCAGCTAGCGCTTTATCCACATACACCACCACATGCGTATGGTTACTCATCACCGCATAGGCACAGATATCAATGGCAAAAAACGTGGCTAAGAACAGCAATCGCTCTTCTACCCGACCACGGCGGTGCTCGTAACTTTGGCCAGAATACTTATCCACACCGCACAGGAAGGAACGGCGAACACAACGAGAAACACAATGATAATAAGGAGTATCAATTAAACTGACTTGGCTTTTTCGAGGCTGGGGCATAAGCCATCTACCTGATTAGAAATGAAACACCCTATAAGCGTAGTTCAATTGAAAAATAGCACTCAGTTTTACAATGGGTGTCTTTCGTTGCAGCCTCTGCGGTCATCTTCAGTACCTTACTTGCCGCGCTCGCGCTCACCAACTAGAAAGTCGTTTCGTCTGGGTACGCTTAGTTGCTCATGAATACGTCTATGTCGACCCCTGCACAGGACTTAATATCTTCCCATACCGGCTCGCCAAATTGCGTGCAGACCATATCTTCCACTGCTTTATTAACCATTCCGTACATAATATATCCTCTTATCTTTAAGACCTGATAAATGTTTTACCCTGTTTTCAATCAGCAAGACCTTTATAAATTGCATCGAACTGTTCAGAATTATTACGTAAAATGTCCAACATTTGTGGGTCAAAATGCGACGGATCAGTTCGACCGTCACCATCAAGCATGATTGACAACGCTTTTTCTTGATCAAACTCCGGTTTGTAAGGACGTTTTGACCTAAGCGCGTCATAAACGTCAACCACAGCGACAATACGAGCTTCAATGGGGATTTCTGTTCCTTTGAGACCTCTAGGGTAACCTCCTCCATTCCAACGTTCATGATGATTTTTTGCAATCGTTGCTGCCATTTTCATGACTGAATGTTCTGCATGAGACAAAATATTATAACCATTTTGTGAATGCTCTTTCATAATTGCGACTTCATCAGCGTCGAGTTTTCCGGGTTTCAATAAAATAATTTCGGGCGTGCCGATCTTGCCTATGTCATGCAGTGGGGCGGCTAACAACATCATATGTTGACGCTCTTCTGACCAGCCAAGTTGTTGAGCCATAAATTTGGAATACTCACCAATTCGCTTTATATGATAACCCGTTTCAGGATCTTTGAATTCGGCTGCCACAGCAAGGCATGTCAACGCTTCGTCATACGCATCTTCAACATCCTTTAGAAGGTTGCGAACCTTAATCGTTTTTGCATGTACATCAGCTTCAAGACTAGCTTGGTAATACTCTTTTGTGCGCCTCAAAATGACCAGTTCTTCTGCTCGACGGACGACATGGCAAAGGTGTTCAATATCAATCGGTTTTTCAATAAAATCCAAAACACCCAATTTCAATGCAGAAATAGCTTCTGCTGACCCACCGTGTCCCGTCATAATGATAAACTCCACATTACGATTTTTGCAGTTTTCTTCTTTAGCCTCGCGGATCATTTGAATACCGTCCTTCCCCGGCATTTGAATATCTGTAAGGACAATAGCAATCTCATTATCACTTCGAAGAATATTGAGCGCTTCTTCTCCATTGGCTGCTTCACAACATTCATATCCTTCCGCGCTGATCGTTTCGAGTAGTTCTTCACGAATATATGCTTCGTCGTCGACTATTAAAATTTTTGTTATCAAGGTGAATTTTCCTTAGATTTAATTTTCAAGCCTTAATTTAATAGTATCTATCAGTTCATCAATATCTAATGGTTTACGTATAAAAGCAAAACCTTGCTTTATGACACTATCTTCAACGTCAGAGCTGCCATGCCCAGACATGACTATAAAACAAAGCTTGTTATTAAACTCTTCCTTTAGAATGTCGACTAGATCTAACCCCGACTGTCCAGGCATTCTCAAGTCTGTTAATATTAGGGCAATATCAGGATTGTCACGCACTATTTTTAGTGCATCCGATACATTGCTTGCAGTTAGAGAATCATAGCCTTCAAATTCCAATGCTTCTGAGGCCTCTTCAAGTATGAAGGGTTCATCATCCACAATTAACATTTTTATTCTTTTCATTTAAATCCCCATCAGATCTATTTTTTGAATGATGTTATTTGTTGTCGGAAGTGTGATAGAAAATTTTGCGCCATCAGTAATATTTTCCGCAATGATAGCGCCGCCCATTTCCAATATAATTCCGTAGCTCACAGATAAGCCTAAGCCGGTTCCTTTGCCCATTTCCTTTGTTGTAAAAAAAGGTTCAAAAATTCGAGAAAGTATATGTTCAGGAATTCCGCCACCAGTATCTTGAGAAGAAATGGTAATTATCTCATCCTTTTCAGTAATACTAAGCGTGATCCTTGAACCCGATATATTGTCTTTCATCGCATCTCTTGCATTGGCCAAAAGATTCAGAATAACTTGCTCCATCTGTATAGTATGTCCCATCACTTTGCTGCATTTTTCAGGGAAATTAGTGACTACTTGAATACCCGCTAGTTTGAGTTGTGCTCCCAGTAAATCGAGGGCATTAGAAACAACCTCGCGAGGATCCACCATTTCTGATTTTTCCTCGGCCTTACGACCGAACATTCTCATATGATCAATAATTGCAGCTGCGCGAGACGTTTGCCCTTCAATACGCACTAATTTTTCAAGTATATACTCAGTGTCTTTGTTACTTTTCTGGCTTTTAATTCTTCGACGACTATTACCTGCAGCCATTCGTATCACATTAAGAGGTTGATTTAACTCATGAGCAACAGAGGTTGCCATTTCGCCAAGCGTGGCCAGTTTTGAAGCCTGAACTACCTGAGCCTGTGATTTCTTAGCTTCTGTAATATCTTGTCCTACGCCCACGACCCCAATAATTTGGCCATAGGCATCCCGGCGTGAAGTGGAGTTCAACAGCACATCCACCCGATCGCCCGTTTTGGTATACAGCGGGAATTCATAGTTAGCCGACTCTTCACCTTGCAGAGCCTTATCTAGTACCTCTTTAACCGAGGCCTTGTAATCATCGGTGATAAACCCCGCCACCAGATCTTTTCCCATGACATCAATCTTAGCAAAGCCGGTGATTTGCTCGGCGCGCTGGTTCCATTCGTTCACCAGACCCGCGGCATCAATCCCAAAAATAGGGGCATTGGCCGTATCGATTAACTGGGTTAAATCATTGGCGACACTTTCCTGCTCAAGGCGGATCTTATTGAGCTCGGTGATATCTTGTCCAACCCCCACAACCCCCATAATATGACCGGCGGCATCCCGGCGTGAAGTGGAGTTCAACAGCACATCCACCCGATCGCCTGTTTTGGTATACAGCGGAAATTCATAATTAGCGGACTCTTCACCTTGCAGGGCTTTATCCAATATCCCTTTAACCGAGGCCTTGTAATCATCGGTGATAAACCCGGCCACCAGATCTTTGCCCATGACATCAATCTTAGCAAAGCCAGTGAGTTGCTCGGCGCGCTGGTTCCATTCGTTCACCAGACCTGCGGCATCAATCCCAAAAATAGGGGCATTGGCCGTATCGATTAACTGGGTTAAATCATGGGCGACACTTTCTTGCTCCTTACGGATCTTATTGAGCTCGGTGATATCTTGTCCAACCCCCACAACCCCCACAATATGACCTGCGGCATCTCGGCGTGAAGTTGAGTTCAACAGCACATCCACCCGGTCGCCCGTTTTGGTAAACAACGGAAATTCATAGTTAGCCGACTCTTCACCTTGCAGGGCTTTATCCAATATCCCTTTAACCGAGGCCTTGTAATCATCGGTGATAAACCCGGCCACCAGATCTTTTCCCATGACATCAATCTTAGCAAAGCCAGTGAGTTGCTCGGCGCGCTGGTTCCATTCGTTCACCAGACCCGCGGCATCAATCCCAAAAATAGGGGCATTGGCCGTATCGATTAACTGCCTCAATTCAGTGGCATTTTTGCTGATCTCCAGTTGTGCCTGTTCACGCTCAGCGACCATCGACAAATCCTTTAACATACCAATAACGATATCTCTTCCGTGATATTTTATCTGCCTAATAGAAATTTCAATTGGAAACTCTTTGCTATTTTTGTGTTTCGCTCGCAGCTCAACCCGCTTTTTTCCTAAAGCTTGATATTGCTCAATGTTAGAAAAAATAGAAAAACCAACAACTAGATCTTTGGAAGTGTAATTATGCACAATGAGTTCAACCGATTGACCAATCAATTCTTGCTCTGTATATCCAAATAACTTAATAAGTGAATGGTTTACTGAACTAATTCGCCCGGACATATCAGTCGAGACAATCGCATCATCGACATTGTTGAAAATCTCATTCAGATAAAATTCATTGTTGCTTAGTTCAAGTAAAAGTTTGTTTGCGTGCATTCTTTGTTTTTGCTGCACTATCAAGTATTTCGTCGTTACAAACGTCAATATCAAAGAAAAGAATAAAACGATCAGGGCCTCAATATTACCTAAGTAATCCATTATATTATTGGACACACATTGATATAGCGTCCACTCTTGATTGGCCAATAACAAAGGCTTTAATAGACACAGTCCATTCTGTGCTTCTTTTGCTTCCTCTAAATTTTGGTAGGGTGACATGAGTGGATAAAGAATTTTTTGACCAACTGCTGCATTATTGTCAAAAACAAATATTTTTGATTGAAGATGATTATTGCCTGATAAGATTTGAGTCTTAAAGAGGTCTTGTAGTTTCAAGACCCCGAGACTGTAGCCTTTGAGTAACGCTCTTTTTTCAGCTAACGACTCTGGTACCAAACCATTCGAATAGATTGCCTTTACTACCAAAAGACCAGCATCATGCTGCTGAGTTTGAACGAGTTCGACGATACCACTAGCGATAAAAGCACCTGTATCGCGCGCCTCTTGTATTGCTTGAAGTCTTTGCGGATGGGTTGACAGATCAAAACCTAAAAGTGTCTCATTACCTTTAAGCGGTTCAACAAAATAAACGGGATAGTATACATCGCGTTCACTCGCTGCAACCAGCTCACCTTGGAGATTCTCTTCTGTAAAAGTGAAATTAGTGACTCGATCTTTTTGAGCCGCACTTTCAAAACTGGCGCGCTCTGAATGCTTAACTTTGGGTATCCATTCAAGGGCTAAAACATTAGGAGAATCAATTAACTCAATGGATGCAAATATAGAGAATTCTTTTCTGCTGACCTCGTTAGATGCTGCAAAAAGTGCCGAGATCGCATTAATTGATTTTACTGCATTGTTAAACTTTTCTTGTATCGCGTTTAATTGACGTTCAGTGACTTGAGCTAGAGTAATTTCTTGTTTTTGAAACGCTAAGCTATTGACAAAAATAAACAAAGCAAACGAAATGAACACGCCCATAATTGTAATAAATACAATTATATTACTCTGTTTCTTCATCACATCAGCATCATTTATCATGAATTGTCCTCTATCATATCTATCTATAGAATCCATTCTCACGTGCTTGACTTATAAAATAATATATCCACATATTTTGGCCTGACACTATAGTCGCATTAAAACATTTTAATTATAGATCAGCAATCTCAGGTTTGCTCAAATAGTTGTTAGGTTTAGAAAGACTAAGAGAGCCCCATATTTCACCGCTTATTAATAATTAGTTCAGCCGCTGACAGTGATCGTAAGACTCTATTAAGGGAAGTCTAATAGTAAAACAAGCGCCATCAGTTGTATTTGACGCAGTAATAGTCCCATTCATTTCATGCACGATACCATAGCTTGCCGATAAACCTAGCCCAGTGCCCTTACCCACCTCTTTGGTCGTGTAAAACGGCTCAAAGATCCGGTTTATCAATTCTAGTGGAATACCGTGGCCGTTATCCTGAATGCTGATTTCTGCGTGTTTATCCTTAAAAGCTATTGACAGTCGAATCCATTTAGAACCGATGTTATTTAATACGGCATCACGACTGTTAGTCAAAAGATTGATAATCACCTGCTCCATCTGGATACCATGACCTTGTACCTTGCCACATCCACTAAAGTCTTCGCACGCAGTAGTAACATCAATTTCATCTATTTTGAGTTGCTCTCCTACCAACTCCAGAGCGTTATCAATTATCTCACTAGGATTGAACTGTCCAGCTGGCCCCGTTACTTTCTTACCAAACATCCGCATATGATCGATAATTGCGGCCGCACGTGTTGTTTGTTCATCAATACGAGCAAGCTTAACTTCTATGTATGCTTTTTCTATCGGTTCATGGGTGATTTTTCGCCGTATATTCCCTGCAGCCATACGAATAACATTCAGAGGTTGATTTAACTCATGTGCAGCACTGGTTGCCATTTCTCCTAAAGTTGCTAGTTTGGATGATTGAATGACCTGTTCCTGAACATTTTTCAACTCAGAAATATCTTGGCTTATAACGATCACGCCGATAACTCGCCCCTCAATATCACGCCGAGTGGTTGTGTTTAACAATACGTCTGCTCGGTTACCCGTTTTGGTAAACAGTGGAAATTCGAAGTTAGCTGTCTGCTCGCCCCGCAACGCTTTGTCCAAAACAATCTTTACTGATAACTTAAAATCATCAGTAATAAAATTGCTGACAAAATCATTGCCAATAACATTGGCTTTGTTGAAACCAGTGAGCCGCTCCGTAGTCTGATTCCAAATATTGACTATGCCCTTCTCGTCGATGCCAAAAATAGGCACGTTAGCTGTGTCGATTAGTTGTTCTAATTCTCGAGCAGCAAGGGAAGAATGAGCTATTGCAGTATCAATAGTCTCAAGCATTTGATTGAACTGTTCGTTTATCAAGTCAATTTCTTGATAGCCCCAATACAACCAATTTTTGGAATTACTCTGTACATCAAAGTGATGTTCATTTAAATTTTTATTATTATCGATATTCAACGTTTTTATGCTGGTAGCTAACGCTTTTAATGGGGCCATCAACCCCCTGGCCACTCGACTGACAGACAATAACGCAATAAAAACAACACTTAACATGATTATCATATTGTCTCGATAGGTTTTCTGTACGTTAGCAACATATTCTTTTATAGGTTCGACAACCGCTACCGCCCAGCCAGTGTGTTTATCGAGTTCGACCCAGTTTGACTCACTCCAAACCTGCATTGCAGAAAGCTTGTTTTTTTCAGCTGCTATTAGATTTTCACCATCAGAAAGCGAAATGAACGTTTCAGAAAAGCGGTCAGGATTATTTGCGCTTATTAGTTGCCCTAGGGCATCAATTAGTAACATTGATCGTTTTCCCTCATAAGACATTTTTTTTAAATATTCTTGTACCATAGTCATACTAGATTCATAGTGTATGAACTGATCACCTACTCGGTAAAGAAAAAACATACTACCCGTTGGCGAATCTTTGCCTCCCGCAAATAGGACTAGTTCGCCCCCCACTGCCAACTGAATCAATTGTTGAATGTCATCGGGAACAGAACCGCTCCCGTAGATAATATGAGCATCAGTGTCAAGTATCTGTATATTGATCATATTCGGCAGAAGGCTTGACAACACTTTAATTCCCCCTTCCCAATCTTTAATTAAGACCGCCTTGCCAACATACGTTTGTATCACGCTATTAATTGATATAGCTTGACGTTCAAATATAAATTGCAGACCGGACGACAAATCTAAAGCCTCACCTTTAACTCGGCTTGCAATCATCTTTTTTGTACGATCTTGCTCTTGGTTGGCTATTATACCGGTGACTATCACTGCCGGAGTCAAAATAAATAATGCCAGAAGAATGCTTAACGTTTGCTCTATATTTACAGTGGAGTGTAATAAAGCACTTTCCCCTTTAAACCGCGAGTTAAGACGAAAGGTATACAACAACAAATATGCGACAGCAGCGTTAAGCAATCCGTTAATTGCCTGTTTAAAAGCGATTAATTCGGTCGCTACCCTTTCTAAACCGATGAATTCGCCATAGAACAAAAAGACCATCGGCATCCCCAAGAACAACCAGAATGTTAGATCAGCAATAATGATATTATATTTTCTGAGCCCATGAATACTGAAGCCAATCCATAAAGCCTCAGCAATAAAAATATATAAGGCGTAACTGTGACCCCATATAACAATGGTGTAGTAACTTACCAGTGCCGCAACTACGCAGCCCCACAGCACCCCTGCAAGTCTTACAGCAATAATCGTTGCGATGCTTCCGAAAATTAAATCAACGCTAAAAAAAAGTTCGTAATACAAGACATTGCCTAACAAGCCAAACAGCGACAACAGCCCGAGGATAAAGATCTGTCTTACACTCAACTTTCGGTGAAAAAGTCTAAATAAACTAAAGACCTGTTCTACCCAACCTGAATTTTTTTCAACAGCCATATATACCCCCATACATATAACTCATTAATCAACATAGCACTTAGAATCAATGATACGAATAATTCACTGGATTTTATTTTTGGACTTATACATAGCCTATCTACTCACGTCATAATCTGCTTGGACTTTTGTTTATTACCTAGCAACATATAAGTGGCCCCCATCAATTTAACTGCGAGGGGTATAGGTGAAATAAACGTCTTTTTCGTAATATCTAAAATAGACTTTAGCTCAGATTTTAGATATTTGCCTTTTTTTCATTGCCATGAGTGATAGAAATTAGGTAGTTCTCGACACATATAAATTTTCGCAGTTACATAACATGTTCACAGTAAGATTTTTAACAGGAGAGCGATTAGAAGAGTTAATCGTATTAAAATGGACAGATATTAACTTTGACTAGGGTACATTTCACGTTCAACGTGTCTGATGCTGTGGGCAGAATAAGGAAACGAAAACTGAAGTTAATGATCAATTTAACCACACAAGCCATTGTCGCATTGAAAAATCAATTAAAGTCCTAAGAGCTACAAAGCCCTTTTATTTATCATAATCCTTATACACATGAGCTGTGGGCCAGTGAACATTTAACCTTTCGCTGTTCTGGGAAAGAAACGTTAGATGATGTTGCTTTCAAGTACCGTTACCCCTATCAAATGTGTCATACGTTTGTATCACATAGGATTTGCTTAGCAGCTTGGTCACAGCGACCTACACAGTCTGTATAAAAAAACACTAAAATCATTAAAGATCATGAACGCAAACAGAATCGACGTAGAATCATGCACTCAACAGAGTGAAAATCTAAGGGACATTACAAGTAATTTAGAATATAGAGAGGTGCATAACTTTATCATCAATACTTAAAAACTAATCAATAAATACGTTCAGGAGAGTGATATCTGCTTGTTCAAGCAAATAGTTACCAGATATAGCGGTTCTACGTGCAAGTGGCAAATATATAAGCGATATAGATCAGATAGTTACCTTTTAAACCAAAGGGCCAAAAAAACCTTGCAACCCATTGGTTTAAAAGAATAAATGTGGCGGTGAGCGAGAGATTCGAACTCTCGAAAGGGATAAACCTTTACACGCTTTCCAGGCGTGCGCCTTCAGCCACTCGGCCAGCTCACCAATTTGTTAATCAACACGCTAACATTTTTATTTAAAAATTAATGTATAAAGTAATTTTATCTATTAAGGACATTTATAGGACGAATGTATAAACGCTATACCATCATTTAATACTATAAAATATATTCTTATTAAGTCTTTAAACTTACACACAATGCGGACGTTGAAGTCATGCTATGTTAGGTAAATTTAATTGCCAACACAACTTAATTTTAATATAAAACGATCAACTGCTTACTTTATCGGCAAAAAATCTACTTGCGCGTTATTTTTCAGCTAAAGCTGCGTTAAACGTTAACATCCGATCTAGTGATTTTAAGGCACCCTCACGAAGTTTCATATCAACAAACACTTCTTTACCTATAGGATTAATTAATGCGTCTTCAATCTCTTTAAGACCATTCATCGCCATCCAAGGGCAATGAGCACAACTTTTACACGTTGCTCCCTCACCTGCGGTTGGCGCTTCGAAGAATTCTTTACCAGGACAAAGCTGTTGCATTTTATAAAATATGCCACGGTCTGTTGCCACAATAAATTTCATATTTGGCATATCTTGTGCGGCTTTAATTAACTGGCTGGTTGAACCAACAGCATCAGCAAGATCAATAATCTCTGCAGGAGACTCTGGGTGCACCAATATAGCCGCATCAGGATGCAAAGCCTTCATATCCTTTAACGCTTTACTTTTAAACTCGTCATGAACGATACAAGCGCCCTGCCACATTAACATATCAGCACTCGTTTGCTTTTGAATGTATGCGCCTAAATGTCGGTCAGGTCCCCAAAGAATTTTTTCACCTTGTTCGTCAAGATGTTCAATAATCTCTAACGCACAAGAAGAAGTGACGATCCAGTCTGCTCTTGCTTTTACAGCTGTAGAAGTATTTGCATAGACAACAACAGTACGGTCGGGGTTTTCATCACAAAAAGCAGAGAACTCTTCAATAGGACAGCCTAAATCTAAAGAACAGGTTGCTTCGAGTGTTGGCATAACCACTGTTTTTTCTGGCGTTAGTACTTTTGCGGTTTCACCCATAAAACGAACACCAGCGATAATTAGCGTTGTTGCTGGATGATTGTTACCAAAGCGCGCCATTTCTAGAGAGTCGGCGACACAGCCACCCGTTTCTTCAGCTAACGCCTGAATTTCAGGGTCGGTGTAATAATGCGCAATAAGTACCGCATTTTTTTCTTTTAATAAAAGTTTAATGCGATCTTTATATTGGCTTCGTTCATCGACTGAAAGTGGTGCTGGTTTGGCAGGAAATTGAAAATCAAATTCTACGGCTAAATTGCTTTGCGACATTATTTATCTCTGTTGATCTCTTTTAAAAACACAGTAATTATACGGTATAGATGAAAAGATGTGTATAAGACTTTTTGATATTAGTGAGTAAAAATAGTGATAAAAAAGAAATAAAATTAATAACGTTTAAAGCCTTGGCTTTAATATGAACTGACTATTGAAATATTTAAGAAGTGGTCGGCCGTGAAAGGTTTGAACCTTCGAGATAAACGGTTTAACGGTTAAAAGCCTTGGCTTTAATATGAACTGACTATCAAAATATTCAAGAAGTGGTCGTCCGTGAAGAATTTGAACCTTCGAGATAAACGGTTTAACGGTTAAAAGCCTTGGCTTTAATATGAACTGACTATCAAAATATTCAAGAAGTGGTCGGCCGTGAAGGATTTGAACCTTCGACAAATTGGTTAAAAGCCAACTGCTCTACCAACTGAGCTAACGGCCGACATATAGATTTTAATGTTGATGTTGGTCATCAACGAATGCACAATTAAATTGCATTATACTTATAATAAAAGAAAGTGGTCGTTAACAAAAGATATAAAGCTTCAAAATACACGGTTAAAAGCCTTTGCTTTAATATGATTGTATTATTTGAATATTATAAGAAGTGGTCGGCCGTGAAGGATTTGAACCTTCGACAAATTGGTTAAAAGCCAACTGCTCTACCAACTGAGCTAACGGCCGACATATAGATTTTAATGTTGATGTTGGTCATCAACGAATGCAAAATAAAATTACATTATACTTGTAATGAGAAAGAAATTGGTCGGCCGTGAAGGATTTGAACCTTCGACAAATTGGTTAAAAGCCAACTGCTCTACCAACTGAGCTAACGGCCGCCATAATTTCTTTTTCGAAATAAATTTCGATTCTTACAAGGTACTTCTTTTTCTTTATAAAAATTCATTATAAAGAAGTGGTCGGCCGTGAAGGATTTGAACCTTCGACAAATTGGTTAAAAGCCAACTGCTCTACCAACTGAGCTAACGGCCGACATAAGTGCTAATTCACACTGCGTTGCAGTAGTGCCTCAACGCGACGCATATAATACTCATTAATTTTTTTAGTGCAACCATAAATTCAACTTATTTCTTAATAACTGACTGTTTGCATAAAAAAAAAGCAGTTCGTGTAACTTGTCGTCGCTTTTATAGGTTATAAATTTTCTAACCTAGGTTTTGCAAGTTGTGCAGCACTTGATTCTGGGTATTGAGTGATTATTTTTTGATACCAAATTTTTGCTGCTGCGCTGTTATTTAGCTTTTGTTCAACCATTGCTAACTTTAACATTGCGTCACTTCGCTTATTTGAATCAATATATTGTTCAACCACTAAATTAAATTCATTTTTTGCTTGTAGATATTCAGTTTTATTAAATAATAACTGCCCCAACCAATAATGTGCATTAGGTGCGTAGCTAGAATTTGGGAAATTTTGGTTAAACGCTTGGAATTCAGGTATGGCTTTGTCGTATTGCTTATCTTTTAATACTAAATTTACAGCACGATCATAAGCTTGATTTTCAGTTAAATTAGTTGAGTAATTTATAGAAACATCTGAAATTGATGTTGCTGGGGCTGTAATCGCCGCAGGAACGTTATTTTCAAGTTTTAATGCTTCTGTTACCCTACGGTCAAGTTCTTGGTACAACTCTCGCTGTCGATTCAAAACTTGGCTTAACTGATGAGTATGTAGCTCGGTAACACCACGTAGTTCATTCACTTCATTTTGAAGTTCGTCAAGTTGACGTTGTACATTAACTTGGGCGCGATTACGAGCATCAAGTTTACGTTCAAGGTTAGTTAACTGCTCGGCAATAGTTTGTGGTGGCGCTGAGGCATATTGCAAAGGGTTATTATTATTTGAACCGGACTTGGTTATATCGATAACGGGAGCAGATTCTGCCGCTACTACCGCAAAGGTAGTAACAGCAAAGGACATCCCGAATAAAACTTTATTCAGTTTCATTTATATCCCTGATTAGTAAACTAATACCGCACGACGGTTTTTGGCGAATGCATTATCACTGCGATCTTTAATCATCGGCTTTTCTTCACCATAACTAACAACACTTAACTGCATAGATGAAACACCCATGTTTTCTAAGTAAGTCACTACGGCTTTCGCGCGACGCTCACCTAAGGCAATGTTGTATTCAGGTGTACCGCGTTCATCGGCATGACCTTCAACAAGTACCTTAGTGTTTGCGCTATTATTTAAAAATTTAGCATGTGCGTCTAGAATAGCCGAAAAATCGCGACTCACTGTAGAGGTATCAAAATCAAAATAAACAATGTGCTCTGCACGAAGTTTTTCTAATTCTTGACGTTGCTGTTCTTCAATTTCAGCAGCACGTTGTACCGCACTTACTTGAACATCAGCACTGGTAGTATTATCAGTTACTGAAGATTCTTGAGCATTAGTAGCGACGTTGCTTTGTTCATCAGTTTCTGAATTTGAACTACAAGCAGATAAAGCCAAAATTGGCAAAACAATCGCAAGAGCTTTCACAGTTTTATTCAAACGCATTATATTTGTCCTTATTATTCTAAAGTTATGTTTTAAATTAATGTTTAATTTTTTACAAAAATGGTGACCAAGCAGGTGCTTTAACTTCACCATCAACCGCGGGTAAACGCGCTTTAAATCTTCCATCTACAGAAACTAAACTAAGCACTTGCCTGTTATTGTGTAATGTACTGTAGATTATCATGCCACCATTAGGAGCAATACTCGGTGACTCATCTAAACGTGTTTTGGTCAGTACTTGAAAAATCCCTGACGTTAACTCCTGTTTTGCCAAATGATAATTTCCTCGCGTTCTATTCACCATAATTAACTGTCGACCGTCTGGTGTAATCGAACCGCCAAGGTTCATTTCACCATCAAATGTTAGTCGTTTTACTCGACCATCGACTAAATTTACGCGATAAAGCTGAGGTTTACCACCCCGTTCTGAACTAAATACCAAGGATTTTCCATCAGGACTCCAACTTGGCTCTGCGTCAATGGCACGGTGACGTGTGATCCGACGTAACTTTTTAGTTGCAATTTCCATTATATAGAGTTCAGAGTTGCCATCTTTTGATAACATCATCGCAATTTTTTTACCATCGGGTGACCAACGTGGCGCACTATTTATACCTTTAGAGTCACTAATCATCGTACGCATACCTGTATAAATATCTATAATATATATTTTTTGTTGGTTATTCTCAAATGTTGAATACGCTAATTGATTACCACTTGGGTGCCATGATGGCGACATTAAAGGTTCTTTAGAACTTAATAAAACATGTTCATTAACACCATCATAATCAGCCATAACCAATTGAAAAGGAAACTCCCCTTTATCTCGAACGATAACGTAAGCAATTTTTGTTAGGAATGCGCCTTTACTTCCTGTTAATTTTTCATAAATAACATTACTGATATGATGCCCGTAACGACGAAATTGATTTGCACTAATTTCGAATGCACCTTCGGCATAGACATGATCAGAGGTTTTAACTAATTCTCCATTACTTAGCATTTGTGATTGCCCACCCGTGATCTGTCCACGAATAACATCCACAAGTTGGTAACTAATTTTGTAACGACCAAGACCTATTTGATTTATATTCCCAACAACGACAGCTTCTACCCCCTCGTTCGCCCATGCGGAATAGTCAATCTCTTGATCTGAATAAGGGCTTTGAGGAAAACGATCACTTTTTATAGGGTTAAATTTACCACTACGTAATAAGTCTTCACTAATGATACTCGAAATATTTTCAGGAAGTGGCTCTGCACCTGTCCACTTAAAAGGCAAGACAGCGATAGGTCTGGCACTATCAATTCCCTCGGTGATCACAATTTCAAGCGTTGCAAATGCACTATTTGATATCAGTACGATAAAGAAAATGAATGCTACTTTAAATTTATTCATATATTTACTATTTTCTCAGTCATGGGTTGTTTTTATTAAATATAAGCCATTACGATTAAAATTCAGGTACTACAGTTAGACTAATCGTGCGCATCTTTTTAAAGACTTCTGGGTCTTTCGAAACAGGTAATGTCCCTGCTTTATAAATAGCTGTTTTTGAAGCACTACAAACTACCTTATCCCCCTTACCTATCACAACATTTGTCACAAAACCTGATGGTGCAAGACTTATGGTTAATTTACAAGACTTACCTTCCATAGTACTGCGGTCCGTCATTAAATTTCCTTGAATGGTTTGACGTATTAAGGCAGTAAATCGACCAACTTCTGTCATCGTTTGTTGATGACGTGCTTGTTGTCTAACCGCCATTTCTTCCGCCATTTGTTGCTCTATGATCTTTTGTCGTTGTGCTCGCTCTTTAACTTCTTGTTCTTTACGCTTGCGATCTGCCGCTTTTTTCTTACGTAAGTCTTCAGCTTTTTTTGCCGCTCTCTCTTCTTTCAAACGTTTAGCTTTTGCGTCGGCCGCGGCTTTCTCAGCCACTTTTTGTTCTTCTTCTTTTTTCTTGCGTATTTTTTCTGCTGCATTAGCTTTAGTAAGTGCTTGTTTTGCAGCCGAGTCTGCAGCCTTTTTCTCTAGCTCTTTTTTCTTTCTTT
>NZ_JACGUT010000047.1 GCF_014076845.1 Colwellia sp. MB3u-41 | reverse complement strand
ACGTTAACGGATCGCTCTGATATGAGTTATTTAATGTTGTTAGGGCGTGAAGCACTTGGTAAGCGGTTTCTTGTTGACCCTTCTAAAGTGTTTTTAGGGTCAAAATAAAAGTTGGCTAACTTAAGGGATTTTATGGGTTTTTCACAAATAAAAGCGATTTTATCTACGACGGTTATTACTGTTGCTGAGCAACCTGTTACATTAGGGGGATTATTATTAATCCCGCTTATTATTTTTCTTGGCTTGTCACTAACAAAATGGAGCGTTAGGTCGGTAACGCGGCGTTTAACGACAAGTAAAACAGATCCTAATATTATACATTTATTGCAGCGTGTTTTTTATGTTATAGCGATTGTTATAATGTTAATTACCACATTAGATCTGATTAATGTACCTATCACCGCTTTTGCCTTTTTATCAGGAGCTATTGCGATTGGTTTTGGTTTTGGCGCACAAAACATTATTAACAACTTTATAAGTGGCTGGATCTTAATGTGGGAACGACCAATTAAGATAGGTGATTTTTTAGAAGTAGAAAATGCCAAAGGTGTTGTAGAAGAAATTAACACGCGTTCAACACGTATCAGAAGGGTAGACGGTGTTCATTTACTTATTCCTAACAGTAAGTTACTTGAAAATACGGTAGTTAATTGGACACTTCGAGATAGTTTAGTGAGAACAAGTGTATCAGTGGGCGTTGCTTATGGTACGCGTGCTAGAACCGTCGCTGACTTGATTTTAGAAGCAACACTGGCACAAAAAGAAGTTTTAACTGACCCTATGCCGGTGGTGGTTTTTGAAGACTTTGGCGATAACTCATTAATATTCTACGTCAATTTTTGGATTAACTCGAGTGGTGAAGCCGCTTTAAGAGTAACGAGAAGTAATATTCGTTTTCGATTAGATGAGTTATTTGAAGAGCATAGAATTGTTGTCGCTTTCCCACAACGCGATGTACATCTTGATGGTACTATTACTTTATTGAATAACGATCAAAAAAATTATAAATCATAAGCTCCTGAAACAGCATAAATTAAAGTTTACTCAGTGACTCAACAATTGGTTGCTGAGTGAACTTTATTATGAAAAATATTAAAGTCTACGTTAACGTTGACGATGAAACCGTTTTATGTTCAAACCATAACTTCATAAAGTCAGCAGTGAGCTTGTGTTCTATTTCTAGTGCTATTTCTGTCGGACAAAATATTGTAAAGAATATTTGTGTGTTGCCAATTTCAGACGTTGCTACTTGAATGTGTCGCTCAGGTCCCGCGATTGGAATATCTAATCGATTTTCAATGAGTTGATTATAACGAACAGCAACTTCGTTGAAATCATTACAGTAAGTGCTGGCATTTTTATACCGTTCATCAATAAACTTAAAGGGATTAACACTGTCATCACGCACAATGGTAAAATGATGCATTGCATAACGTTTTACCTGAATATTGATAATCATCTATATTAACTTCTAAAAGTGTCAGCTTTGCCCAATCTGTTGAATGAACCTCTCCATAGTTATTACCTACTTGCACCCAGTCACCAATACGAAATGGTCGACTAGAGAGTAAATAAACAAAGCCAATAAAACATTGAATAAATTCTCTGGTTGCTAAGACAATTGCAACGATAAAAGCGGCAATAGAAAAAGCAAACTTTTGAATTTCGCCAGACCATATATTAAAAACCATTACGATCATTAATATGGTAAATATATTATTGACGATATTAATCTGTAGTCTTTTATCTTGTGTCGATTTTGCTTTTATGATTTTTACAATGAGGTGTTTAATCATATAAAAAATGAAAATAAACAATGAAGCGATAACAAATTTTTTATTGGTAAGTACTAATGTAATTGCTTTTAAATTATCCGTTTGATTTAACCATTCCATTTGAAATATTATACTGTTTTGATTTATCTATGAAGAAGTAAAACTTCTTTGATTGATGTTTTTTAGATGTGCTAAGGTACCTTCAATACCTAGTTTGTTAAAGCTTGAATTTATTTCTTTTTGCTTTGCATCTAACAAGCTAATACCTTCAATAATAATATCAAAAAATTGCCAATTCCCTTCCTTAGACATTAGTAATTTTACAACGGCTTTGTTGACTTTTTTTTCACCGGTAATCGTTATGTTGACCATAGATATTTTGCCACTTTTTGATATCGAACTTGTGCCTATATCGATTGACTCACCATTATATTTACTTAACAAATTGCTATACGTATTGATTAATTGATTCGATAATTCAGTAATAAATTCTGTTCTAAGCTCTGCTGATATTTTTGGAAGGTTTTGGTTAAGCACTTTATAGCTAAAATATTGAACATCCACTTCAGGAAGAAGGTATTGAGTTAACACCCCTTTGACATTGCTTTTAGTAAACTCATTTTTACTTTTTAATGTTAATAATGCAGATTCTATTTGTTCAAAAACTGCTTTAGTTTTCACTTCTGGGTTGGCTGTTGATGCAATCACTAAAGCGGAAATAAATAGGCTTAATAGCAAAAAAATCAAAAGATAGATGTTTATATTGTTTGGGTCTGTTTTTTTCATTGTTACTGAGGTTGTTTTATAATAATTACTGAAATTATAAGCTTAAGAAATAAACAATCAAGTGCAATAAATTGTATAGTTTAATCAAAAAAAATGATTAGGTTGTGCTTTTTAGAAATATCTTTGATCGTTAAGTTTTAGTAGCGCGTCGCTTTAACTTGTTAAATATGGTGAGGGTAATTTTCAATAAAACTATTTACAGCCAGTAAGTTATATTATTAAACGGTATGAAGATAAGTAAACTTTAGTTAAGTGTTATTTGTGGTTAGTGGTGACTCAATAAACGTAAATGTCATAATTGTTTGCTATTAACGCTTACCTTTTACAATAGAGACTATTTACTCGGGTTCATTCACTGTATAATAATTTTTTAAGCATGCTAGTTATGACTGACTTGCTTCTCCCGTAAAGTGATTGCCTTGTGGCATTGTCAGATAATAGCAGAAGAGTTAAATAATTTAATGAAACCATATTCAGATATTGCCGAGTTAATTGAAATGTTAACGTCGGAAATAGAGTCACTTACCAATAAAATCACTACCTTGAAACAAGAGCCTCAGAGCTTTAATGAACAAATACTTTTTAAGTATATTGATACAGGTAGTACAGGTAAAACGAAAGATTTTGTTAGATCATTGGGCGTAAAGGCTGAGCGTGGTTCATTCTTTTCATCGGGTGATGTAAGTAAGTTAATAAAAGACGGGGCTGATGATGTTTCACCTGAATTACTTGATATAGCACGAAAAGTAGTCAGTATGAAAAAGAAAGGTGGCATGCATCGTTAATTATTAATACAGTCTATAATTATTTATATAGATTGGATCAGTAAGATTCAAATTCTAACTCGTCATGGTGATAGCGAGTTAGGTTTATATTTTTCACCAATGAAAAGAGAGTGTTATGAGTAAAGGTATAGTTAAGTGGTTTAATGCAGATAAAGGTTTCGGATTTATTACTCCAGAAGACGGCAGTAAAGATTTGTTTGTACATCATTCAGAAATCCAATCTGGCGGTGAATACGCTACATTGGCTGACGGTCAAGCTGTTGAGTTTGAAGTTGGACAAGGTCAGAAAGGACCATGTGCAAATAAAGTTGTTGCTGTTTAAGCGATAATATATAACAAATAGGTAAGTCGAATGTACTTTGTACATTCTCTTACCTATGCGTTATAGATAAAATCCTCTACGTATCTACTTCAACATTAATGATTTATTACCTTCCCTTTCTTTTTTGAAAGATAAAATATTAAATAACCTAAAAATCGTCTTTAACTGCTATCACCTCTATAATAATGTATAGCTATGTGAGTGCTCATCGCATCAACTTGTTATACCACACCTAAAAATCCTGCATAAAATAGTGTATGAGACTTATGCTTGAACTTTTATTCCATATTGTAAAAAATAAAGAGCAAACTGACTTTGAATTTTGAAATATTATCAGCCTTAACTATTTTTGCGTTCGTGTCTTCTATAACGCCAGGTCCAAATAACTTGATGCTGATGAATTCAGGCGCAAATTTTGGTTTTAAAAAAACGATCCCTCATCTGCTAGGAGTTGGTGTTGGGTTTACCTTGATGATTACTTTAGTCGGCCTGGGCGTTATTAAATTATTTGACAGCTTTCCATTGAGTTATCAAATATTAAAAGTCATCAGTATTATTTATTTACTGTATCTGGCTTTTAAAATAGCACGTTCAAAAGGTAGTTTTGAGCAAGGGGCTTCAAGAGCTACACCTTTTACCTTTATTCAGGCCGCTTTATTTCAATGGGTTAACCCCAAAGCATGGACAATGGCGCTTACTTCTATAAGCCTTTATGCACCATCAAAGAGCTTTTTTTCTGTGTTGTTTGTGGCCATTGTTTTTGGCCTAATAAACCTACCGTGTATAAGTTCTTGGGTAGTTTTAGGGCAAAAAATACAAGTACTTTTGACTGATCGAAAGCGATTGAGGGTTTTTAATATTAGCATGGCATTCTTATTGGTTATGTCATTATATCCTGCAATATAATATTGCTAAATAAAGCCTGAGAAATATAATAATCGTTAAATGTTAATACTCAGTAAACACACTTTTGGAGCGATATAGTGAGTGCTTCTCCTCCTATTAATACGAAGGTCGTTTGTTAAAATAAACACTATTAGATGTATTAATCGTCAACGTAGTATTGATGAATATTATAGTAGATATAACCTTGTAAATTATTGTTCTCCTCATATGGATTAAGAAATTAAAAATGAAAGGAATGACCAAAAAACTTGTAGCCATTATTATTCGTGGTGTTGCGCCATTTGTAAATGCGGGCGTAATTTCGGGTAGTCATACACTCGATGTCGGCAGTTGTTGGAATGCTGATTATTTTGATATATCGGGCATCGGTGAACGTTCTCTGATGGTGGTTTAATATACTCGTTGCAGGGCGGTTCAATGTCTGCCTATCGAGATTTTTTTTCTTGGAATTTACTTCCTAGTGAGCAAGATTTCACTAATGCGGTACAAGGAGCATTTGATGTTTGGTCATCCGTTGACCCTGTTTCTGGGCTAGATTCAGATTTATCGTTTGTCTCATATTTTTCATCAAACGTTCAAGGGATACTTGCAGGCGGGTCAAATATAGTGGGTGCATAAATTGATTTGTTTGGTGTAAACGATGTTTACTTTTGGGATCCAGGTAATAACCGTAATCAAGGAGAAACATGGATAAGTACAAATTTTACATTAGCTACGCTCACCTCAGGTACAACTAACTATCAAGCAAAATCTATCTCTGGCGTTGATATCTACCTCAATAACAATAGTAATGCGGTATATACCCTAGATGTTTTTTCAAGGTTACTTATGCATGAGATTGGACATGGATTAGGGCTGTGTGATGCAGAAAGTAATATCAGCAGTTCTTTTATTGATGATAACTTTAATCCTAATGACCCTGTAAATACATTAAATAATTCGTGGGCAAGTTTGGTTGATGTGTACGACCCTAAATCTTCATCATTGTCGGTATACAATATAGGGAATGCGACACCTGTGTCAGGTGTTGATCTGCTTATGGAGTCTAATGGCTTGGGGATTTCAGTAGGAAACCCATTAGGTAATCCAAATCTGCTAACGAATGATGAGTATGGTACGCGCCAATTTCTTTATCCATTTATTGCATCAAATACACAAGAACCAACGACTGTACCCGAGCCAAGTTCTTTTATCCTGTTTATATTTGCTGTTTTACTCATGAATAGAAAAAGACTTTTAAAGCGCAAGTAATTTAATGATATAAAGTGTTTAGTTCGCTAAGCACTACACAATAATTTTTTTTGTTCATTGCCAGACGTAATACTTCGTTAAACGCGTAATAACAACGAAGTAGCTGATAATAAAACTCACGGTATAATTTATTTATACCGTGTTTATTTCTTAACGTTAAAAACCTTCTAAAACTATTTTTCCTATCGAACGCCCAGATTCAAGCTCTTGATGTGCCGCTTTTAAATTCTCAGCATTGATGGTACCTAAATTTTTACCTATTGTTGTTTTTATATCACCTTGATCAATTAAGTTGGCAATAGTGTTTAATAAATGGCTTTGCTCTTCAATGTCTTTGGCATTGAACATTGACCGTGCAAACATAAATTCAATATGTAGAGACAAGCTTTTAAATTTCATTTTCATAACATCAATACTTTTTGGATCATCAATCATCGCTATTTTTCCAAAAGGAACTAATAAATCAATATAGTCATCAAAGTATGAATCCGTACTATTTAGACTAGCAACATGAGTCACTTGCCTAATTTCTCCTTTGGAAATTAACTCATTTATTTGTGGTTGTAGCGCTTTTGTATGATCAACAACAAAATCAGCACCTAAATCTTTCACCCATTTTTGTGAACTTTCACGTGATGCCGTCGCAATAATGGTTGCACCCGTAATGGCTTTTGCTAGTTGCACTAAAATTGAACCTACACCACCAGCGGCACCCACCACTAAAATAACTTCTGTTGATTTTCCTGTTGAGCCTGAACGCTGCTTTTTAATTGATAAATGCTCAAATAAAAGTTCCCATGCAGTAATTGCCGTTAAAGGTAATGCCGCAGCCTCTGCATCAGTTAAGCTTTTGGGTTTATGCCCAACGATACGTTCATCAACTAACTGGTATTCTGCATTGCTTCCTTGACGGTTAAGATCACCGGCATAATAAACTTTATCACCCAATCTAAATTTAGTCGCTTTCTCACCTAGAGCGACTACTTCACCAACGCCATCCCAACCCAGAACGCTATACTCACCATTTTCAGGCATCTTATTTTGTCTGATTTTATAATCTACGGGATTAACCGCAATGGCGTTAATTTTTACTAAAATATCTCGACCCAATGCTATCGGCTGAGGCAACTCAATATTAACTAATGCATCTGCTTCATTAATCGGTAAAGATTTTTTATAACCAATGGCTTTCATGTGTATTCCTTAATTTGGTTCAGGTGTGTAGAGATCAAATGACATAATAAACGTTGATTTAACGAAAATAAACAGCGTAACAATTGAAACATTATCAAAAAATATTTGAAAATATGTTGTTGGACGATTCACATATTATTTTAAGAGTTGCGAGTTTAAAAGTATGACAAGCAGCAATGAGTTTAAAGATGTCCATGGTAACAGTAAGTGCCACTATAAAAAGGGTTATTAGATAAAAGTGCACTAATTACAGACTAATCAGTGCATTGTTAAGCTTACTACCAACCTTCATTGCCACTATAAAATGAGCTTTTCTTACGAATACTATCGTTATTATTGACATCAATAATCGTAAAATTCACGTTACTTCTGGTATTCAGCAATGGTTTATCAACCGCGACAGTAATCGAATATACCGTTAACTCACCTGGTTGCACTTTAACTTTTGATGAACCTGTTATTTTTCCATTTGGTAAATCACTTATTTTAATTTCATAATTTTTTATTTGAGTAGATTTATTTCTAATTTTGAAAAGAAAAGTATTTTCATTATTACCTTGCTGATTAACACGATAAAGCGATTGCCTATCTCTTATAATGTTTACATCAAAACTTTGCCAAGTTGTTGTCCATACCAGTATTGTTAGTAGTGTTACTGACACAAAACTGCCATAGCCTAAATGCCGTTTCCAACTGTTTTTAGCGGGCTGTTCATGAGTAAAAGCGATAAGCCCTTTTTGATAATTGAACTTGTCCATGGTCATATCACAAGCATCAACACACAGGCCGCAGTTTATACATTCGTATTGCAATCCATCTCTAATGTCGATGCCTACGGGGCAGACTTGAACGCACAGGTTACAGTCAACACAATCGCCCATAGCCTCAGTTTTAGGCTCCGAGCGTTTTCTAGCTCCTCGGCTTTCACCACGTATATTATCGTAGCTGACCATCTTGGTTGATTGATCGAACATCGCCGATTGAATGCGCGAGTAAGGACACATATGCTGACACATCTTTTCTTTTATCCAACCAGCATTGATATAAGTACAAACGGCAAAGAAAACCACCCAATATACGGTGATTTCTGATGCGTTAAAGGTAAAGAACGGGAAGTAAAGTTGATCAACAGTCACGAAATATGACACAAAAATTAAGGCAGTAAATAATGAAATACTCCCCCAAAGAATATGCTTGATACTTTTTTTTATAATCTTAGCTAAGCTCATTGGCTGCGCATTTAATGATTTACTTTGGTTATGAGTACCCTCAACTCTTCTTGCTATCCAATTAAATAACAGCATCCAAACCGTTTGGGGGCAGGTGAAACCACACCATACGCGCCCATAAAATTGTGTGACATAAAATAATAGAAAAGCAGCGAGAATGAAAAACAAACTCATAATCACTAAATCCTGTGGAAATAAAGTCAGTGAAAATAAATGCACCTGTTGTTGCTGAAGATCAAAATATACAGCTTGAACACCATTAAATTTAATAAAAGGAACAAGGGCAAAAAGTAAAATTAAGACTCCGCTTAAACTACGTCTGATCAGCTGATATTTACCTTTCTGCTCGCGAAGATAAATTCTATCGTCAACGGCAGAGGTTTTAAAAATGAGGTTTTTTTCTAATAAGTCTGATGATTTCATTTGGTTTCCCCAGTAAGGATTTACATTGCGGGAAGTTTAAATTGTTAATCTGTCATTTATAGATACAGTATAATAAATTACAATAGGTACAGATTGATTGGCTGAGGTATAAGATGAGACAATTTAAATATGAACAGTTAGCTCATAAATTAATGCGGCAAATAGAAGACAACAAATGGCGATGTAATGAAAAGCTGCCTTCTATTCGTGATCTGGCAAGTATTTACAGTGTTTCAAAAATATCAGTTCAAAAAGCCCTTCACACCTTAGAAGCAAGAGGTATTGTTTTTGTTAAAACAAAGTCAGGTTATTACGTTTCAGCCGTTAAACCTCAACAACAGATCAGTCAAGGGCTAACTCAAATCGACAAACCCAAACTGGTTGATGTACCTGAAATTTTTTATGAAATTATGGAAAGAACGGCAGCTTTTGATATAGCGCCAATAAACTTAGACATTACTAAACCACCAAACCATTTATTGTTATTGAACCGACATATCAGCCGTGCGTTACGAAAGAATCCACAAAATAATGCGTTATATTATTGCGAACCCACCGGATATTTGCCATTAAGGCATCAAATTAGTGAGCATTATAGAAGGCGTGATCTTCATATTTCAGAACAGGAAATATGCATTACTTCAGGGTGTCAAAATAGTTTGTTTTTGGCGTTAACTGCAACGTGCGAACCCGGTGATATTGTTGCGATAGAGAGCCCTGCTTTTTATGGTGTATTACAGTTATTACAACAACTTAAATTAAAAGTGCTTGAGCTGCCAACTTCTTACACTATTGGTTTAACCGCTGATTCGCTTGAGGAAGCGACAAAAAAATGGGATATAAAAGCCTGTGTGCTAACCGCAAATTTTGCTACACCCACGGGGGCACTGATACCAACAAAAGAAAAACGTAAAATAGCAGCCCTTGCGACAGAAAAAAATATCATCATAATAGAAGACGATATCTATGGCGACCTTGGCTTTCATTCTAAAGTCGAGTCGCTTAAAAATTATGATACGCAGGGTAATTTTATCTTATGTAGCTCTTTTTCAAAGTCATTATCAAGAGATTTACGACTTGGGTGGATTGTAGCGGGTAAGCACTTAAACAAAATAGTCCACATGAAATTGGTTTATCAATTATCGACGAGTCAAGCCATTCAATATGGCTTGTCGAGTTTTTTGGCCGAAGGGCATTTCGAACGGCACTTGCATCAATACCGTAAAGTACTGCTTAAGCAAAGAGATCAGTTAACTGATGCGATTGCAGATAACTGGAAAATATCGACAACATTTACTGTACCTGACGGTGGTCTAGCTATTTGGGTGCAGTTGCCAACAGAGATTGATACATTCTTACTTTATAAAGATGCGATTGCTCAAGGGATAATTATTACTCCTGGCCGATTATTTTCATCGGTCAAAAAGTTCTCAAATTGTCTGAGATTAAGCTTTGCACACCCAACGAAAGGGCATAGATTACAAGCCTTAATAAAGTTGGGGGAGTTGTGTGAAAAGGTGATACAAAAGGGGAGAATTAAAGAAGGTTAATAGTGCTGAATTCTTGAGTGTTAGAACTTGTAGTGGGATTATTTTACCGCGTAAAATAATTCGCGCATGTTAGTTAGCGTGTTCACTACATGCGCGGCAATGGTAACTCCAATAATCAATATATCAAAAAATGACCCTGTTTATATTTTGTATCATCATCAACAAAGTCTATAAATAAAGCCTAAAGGGCAACTAAGTAAATGTAGCCACTTTGCCTAAGGGTGAATCTAGAGAGTCGGGCGGTACAGTAAACCACTGCGGGCCCTTATCTGTCATGTAAATACAGTCTTCAAGGCGAACACCAAATTCTCCTGGAATATAAATACCGGGTTCATTAGAAAAGCACATGCCTGCTCTTAATTTCTCTTGTTCACCATGAACAAAATTCACACTTTCATGGCCTTCCATACCTATGCCATGCCCCGTTCGGTGAGATAAACCGGGTAGTTTATAATCAGGTCCAAACCCTTGTGCTTGATAATGCTTTCTTACGGCATCGTCAACTAAACCGGCAGCAGATCCTATTTGGGCTTGCTCAAACGCTATTTTTTGTCCTGTACGTACCGTTTGCCAAATATCACGTTGACGCTTTGATGGCTCACCTACAACAAATGTTCGGCTGATATCTGATTGATAACCATGAACATTACAGCCGCAGTCCATTAAAACAATTGAACCTTCTTGGATCAAATGCTTCTTTTTACTGCCATGTGGGAAAGCACTTGCTTGATCAATTAATGCCATATTCCATGGGCTATTGCCACCCAACATTGATTGTGCGTTACTCATCAGGCTTTTAACGTGTGAAGATGTCATCCCCACTTCTAATTTTGAGTAAACCTCGCTATAAGCTAATAGTGTTACTTCATTCGCTTTATGCATTAGTTGTAGTTCATGGTGGCTTTTAATGATACGGCAACCACGAGTTACAGGCTCTGCGCTAACATGCTGCATATTTGATAGTAAACTCATTACGCCATGTTGAACAAAGTAACGCACTGAATTTTCAAAACCAATAGTACCTTTTGCAAGGCTAATATTCCGGTCTACTAATATTTGTTTAATGCGCTCAAAAGGACTTTCATGTTCTTGCCAAACACGAATATCACCAGTAATAGCCAAACTTTCTTGAATGCTGGGTTCTTCAAAAAAGGGACAAACAATACCGACTTTACCTTGTTGCGGAATAACTAACGCGGTTAGGCGTTCGCTGCGCCACCATTGAATACCCGAGAAATAATCCATTGCTGCACCCGGCTCAATAATGAGTGCAGAGATATTCATTTGCTGCATTAATTTCTGTGCTTTTTTAATGCGAATTTCACGTTCTTTAGTAGTTATAGCCGAAACACTTTGGGTAATGTTTTTCAGTGTTGAGTGCTTTGACTCAGCCATTTTAGTTGATGAGGCGAACGCAGCAGTTGATACGGATAATGCGGCAAGACCTGCACTACCCGCTTTTAGAAAAGCTCTTTTATTCATGTTCATAGGTATGTTCCTGAAATTGTCATCTAATAACGCTATCTGTTTTTGCTTTATTCAACAAGGAATAGGCGTTAAAGTGCGCGGTTTATCAGATAGATTTAAAGGAGTAAATACAGCATAAATCGTAATACTGACTTATTGCACGAATAACAAGGTGCAATAAAAAAGAGTATTAGGTTTGTTTAGCTGATTCTTCATTACGTTTTTGCGCTAAGATCTGTAATTGCTTTGATTGCTGATGAAGGCTACAACGCACTAATATTTCACGGTCTTCTTCACGAATATGATGATAAATAACCTTGAAGCTATTAAGTTCATCACTCTCAGTCTTGACTGAAATTATTTCACCGCAACAGTAAATTGCACAATTATCGTCAAGTAGGAATATTTTTAGTTCAATAAATTGACCAACAGCGAAGGGGGTTTTACTGGTAAAAATAACACCACCACCACCGAAATCAGTGCCTTGGTAACGTTGTGCTTCATTGTCTTGTTCACTCAGAATATAACTGACGAGCAAATCAATTTTTTTGGCCTGATGATGTAAATAATCGACTAACTGTCCGGCAACACTACCAATTGTTTGCAAAGGTCTTAATGCCGTTTGGTCAAGTGTGATTATTTCAGAGGCCATCTTAAACGGCATGGGCATGGTGTTCATAAATGCGGGGTAACTTGGCGGAGTGTTACTTTCAATGAGAGTTGCGTTCACATTGAAAGGGTAAGTGATTGAAAAGAACTGATCAAACTGAGCTGTTTTATTTTGGTTGTCTTCAGACATGTTTAACCCTTGTTATATTTTTTGTTGTTGAATAAAAACCTTTACTACACACTCGCACATTTCATCAATATGGCTGGTATCAAGGTAAATTCCATCAATAAGTAAACGGACAATTCCGTGTAATGTTCCCCAAGTCACTTGCGCTAAACGTAAGCTATTTTCGTTGTCAATCAATAAACCTTGCTGTTGCCAAGTTTTGGTCATTTCTAGTTGATAATTAAAGCTTGGGTAAGCGATGTCACGCAGTGCTTGATCGCTATTGTTTTTTTTCCAAATTGTTTTGCCAAACATCAATTCGTAAATTGAAGCGTTCTGTGTTGCAAATGTTATGTACTGATAAACAAATTCACGAAACTTTTCTTCCCCTGAAAGGTTTTTGTCGTCAAATATCGTATTAGAAATATTTGTCCATTGAATAAAACCTAATGCAGCTATCGCGCAAAGTAAATCATTTTTATTGTTAAAGTGATGATACGTTGCTGTACGAGAAACACCAATGCGTTCAGCGAGCTTTCGTAATGAAAGCCCTTCGATGCCTGCTTCTTTTATCATTTTAGCACCCGTTTCTACGAGTGAACTGCGTAAGTCGCCGTGATGATAAGCGGTTTTTTTACTGGGTTGTTTCATTCAGGCACTTATATTACAACGCTTTACGTGAGGGTAGGGCAACATTTGAGAAAATAAGCCCCGCCACTAACGACATAAAAATTAAAAAGGCTTCTGAGCCAATATTATTGGTATTGAGCATATTTACACCAGATACCGCACTGTTTAAACCGATATAAACTTTACTCCCCGGCACAAGTACAACAAGGCCTAATAATTTAACAATACTAGAAGGTAACCTCATAATGCGTGAGAATAAATTAGCATACATCCCCAGTACAAATGCTCCAACAAACGCGCCTAGCGCTGGCCCCAGATAAGCGGCACCAATAATACTCGCACCGTAAGCCACATAGCCAGAAATCATTCCCCAAGGTGCATCTTTCTTACGCACGCGAAATAAAATAACCAAGCTAATTGATAACGTGGTAACGGCTGCCCATGCGGTCCAAATTGGCATATTACCGGGGGTAACGTATACAACTTCGCCCCAAAATAACTTTCCTAACGCCATACCTAGGACTGCGCCAAAATAAAGCTTAAACAGCATCATTATGGCATCCATAATACGTGCGGTTCCTGACATTAGATGTCGAGCGGCTAATTCAGCTAAACCAAGCGTTAAGGCTAAGCCAGGTATAAAGGCAATAATGGCAGAAAGTATCACCAATGGCATATTGATTGTTGGATCGATAAGGGTGATTGCCGAGGCCAATAGCGCGGTTGTTATGGCTGCAATTGGCTCTAGTGTCTCGGTAATTCGGCGAGAGTATTCAGCCCAAAAGGTAAATAAGCAAGCAACAAAACCGAGCAATACCGACCAAAACACATCATTCCAACTGGTGTGCATCAACATGGAAAAAGCACCACTTGAAGCGCCAAAAGCTAGAAAAGTAAGAAAACGCCCGTAAGGGTTAGGTTTGTTGGCGATTTCATCAAGTCGTTCAATTGCTTCAGTTAATGTGCGCTGTCCAGAACTTAATTCGTCAACTAACTCATCGGTTCGAGCAAGTGATCCTAAATCAAGTTCACCGGGCTTCACACGAATAACATGGTTATATTGCTGATTCTCTTCATCTTCAGATAATACAAACGTTAGCGCTGTTGGCGTGATGATAAAACAGGCTTTTAATTCAAGAAATGTTGAGACATCTTGCAGATGTGCCTCTAGGCGATAAGCTGGCGTACCAAACTTATGCAAAGCTTTCCCTAATCTTATAATAAACCTTCGCTTTTCAGCAAAGTTATCCGGTGCAGTCATTTTATTGTTTACGCATTTTACGTGTTATCTTGTTATGGTAATTGAATAATCAGCTAATGCAATGTGCAATTGATTTAGATACTCATAATTGGAGAAATAATGACATTAATAATGATTTTATTAGCGGTATTTGCTGGTATCGCGTTAATGGTTATATTCGGTGAACGTTTTGGTAAACCTATGGGGGATGAGGAACAAGCTAAGTATTCAAAGATTATCCCAATTTTAGTGTTTATTTTACTCATTGGTAGTTTAATTAAGATGTTTATTTAAGCTAATGTGAATGACGACTTACCTTAGCTTATTTTTATCTACACTTTAAGGGTGATTTCTTAAACTAGTGGTTTGATTCGTATTATCGATGATTTAAAATACCAAAATAACAATTGTTTAAAGGACTTTAATGTTAACTATTCCACAGATTAACTTAAAAAATAAAGTGTCAGCACTAGAATGGCAAACACGTATTGATTTAGCGGCTTGTTATCGCCTTGTCGCCATGTATGGCTGGGATGATTTGATTTACACGCATATTTCAGCGCGTATTCCTGAGTCTGAGCACTTACTCATTAATGCTTTCGGTTTAGCCTTTGACGAAATAACCGCATCAAATTTAGTGAAAATAGACTTAGCGGGCAATATTATTGACCCTGATTGCCCTTTTGAAATTAACCCTGCAGGTTTTACTATTCATAGTG
This sequence comes from Colwellia sp. MB3u-41, assembly GCF_014076845.1. Lineage (GTDB taxonomy): Bacteria > Pseudomonadota > Gammaproteobacteria > Enterobacterales > Alteromonadaceae > Colwellia_A. The sequence continues at coordinate 455,306 of NZ_JACGUT010000047.1, read as the reverse complement.
CAGTGCATGAAGCACGTCACGAAGCCCAATGTGTTTTACATTTACACACTAATGAAACTATCGCGGTCGCTAGCTTAGAAGAAGGGTTATTACCGTTAAGTCAATATGCTATGTTTGCACTTGCCTCTCTTAGCTATCATGATTACGAAGGTTTAGCGGTAAACGCTGATGAAAAATTACGCTTACAAAATAACTTAGGCACGGCAAATTTTATGTTGCTGAGAAATCATGGTGGCTTAACGTTAGGAGATACAATCGGTGATGCGTTTATGCACATGTACGACTTAACGCGTGCTTGCCAAGTACAATTGCAAGTGATGGCAACCGCAATGGCCCCCATTTTAGTAGACCAAAGCATTGTCGACGGTATTAAAGCACAAGCTAATATTGTTCATACGGGCAGTTCCGGTGGGCAAAAGTCTTGGCCGGCCATGGTCAGAAAAGTGTATCGTGCTGACCCTAACTTTGCGACCTAACAATAATAAAGCCGTATTTGCATCTCGTACGCCACTATTGAAGTAAGTTCTCTGCGACAAACCTCAACCTATTTAGAGAAGATAAAATGAAAGTAACTCACGTAGAAATTTTTGATATTGAATGTCCAGATCGCGCTGGTTGGAACCCTGTTTTTATTCGTGTTCATACTGACGAAGGTATTTCTGGTGTCGGTGAAGCAGGGCTTGCTTATGATTGGGGACATAGCGCTGCAGCGGCGATGATAAAAGAAATTACCGAAGCGGTATTGATTGGCTTTGACCCGTTTAGAACAGAATTGTTATGGTCTCGAATGTTGCGTGAAAGCTTTTGGGGGCTTGGTGGTGGTCCCGTTTTATATTCGGCAATGAGCGCAATTGATACCGCACTTTGGGATATAAAAGGTAAAGCATTGGGAGTACCTGTTTATCAATTATTAGGCGGTAAAGTTAATGATAAGTTACGCACTTATGCTAGCCAATTACAGTTTGATTGGGATGTTGAAGTTAAGAAGTTATTCTTACCTCAAGAATATGCTGAAGCGGCATTAAAAGCGGTAGCAGAAGGTTATGACGCAGTAAAAGTAGACCCTATTGTTTATAACGCTGATGGCACCTCATCGTTTGATCGCACTAAATTATTCACCAAACCACAAATGCGATTATTCGGCGACAGATTACGCGCTATTCGCGATGCGGTCGGCGAAGATGTTGATATTATTTTTGAATCGCATTCATTAATGGGCGCTGCTTCTGCGATTCAAATGGGCGAAATTGTCGAAGAAGTCGGCTGTATGATGTATGAAGAGCCTGTTAATTACTTGAACGCTAAAGTACATAAAAAAGTGGCTGAGCGAGTTAATGTACCGATTGCCGGTGGCGAGCGTTTATATCACCGCTGGGATGTGCGCCAGTACTTTGAAGATCAAAGTATTGATGTACTTCAGCCTGATGTTGGCTTATGTGGTGGTTTTACCGAATCTAAAAAAGTGTGTGACTATGCTGATGTTTATGATATTCGTATTCAAGCGCACGTTTGTGGTGGCCCGGTAGCAACAGCTGCATCTTTGCATTTAGAAACAGCTATCCCTAACTTTTTAATCCACGAGCACCATACTTATGCGACCAAGCATTGGAATCGTGAATTGTGTTTACAAGACCCACAACCGATAAATGGTTTCTTCCAAGTCACTGAAGTACCTGGTTTAGGTATTGAATTAAATGATGAAGTGGTAAAACGCTCACCGAATGTTACGGTTAATGCGTTGAAGTAATCGCGAGTCGTTTCGCTTTAGCATGTGTTATCAGTTTATGACTCATGCTAAAGCATATGTTTTAATAAGATAAAAATAAGATTTAAAGACTCACAATACAACGCTAAAACATGGATTATATAAATGATAAATAAAAGCTTGCTGGCGGTTATGATAATTACACTCGCCCATTTGCCGATTAAAACCGCTCTAGCCTTGGGTCCCAATGGACACCGAATCGTGGCTAAAATAGCAGAAGATAATCTCGACCCTTCTGCTAAACAAGCCCTTATGCAAATTACTAACGGTGATCCGTTAGCAAAACTAGCCAATTGGCCTGATAACATTCGTTCAGATAAAAATTGGGACTATGCTAAACCTTGGCATTATATCTCTGTTGATGATGACGAACTATTTAATGGACTTGTGAGGAATAAGGCAGGTGATATATTAAAAGCGTTATCTGATTTTGAAAAAAAACTTCGAGATCCAAACCTCTCAAAAAAAGAAAAGTGGCAAGCATTGGCTTTTTATATACATTTTGTTGGCGATATCCACCAACCGCTACATGTTGGGCGAAGGGATGATCTTGGTGGCAATACAATAACGGTAAAATGGTTTGGAAAACCCACAAAACTTCATGCTGTTTGGGATTCCTCGATTCTTGAGAGGCAGCAATTGTCTTATACTGAGTATGCTCATTTTTTAAATAACCAAACGCCAGAAACGATTACTTTATGGCAAAAGGCTGTTTATCTTGACTGGGCGAAAGAGTCTAAATCTAAAAGAGAAAGGGTTTATGATTTTCCTGAAGATAAAGAATTAGGTTATGAATATGTTTATAAAAACACGCCACTGTTAAATGAACGAATCGCTAAAGCAGGTATTCGACTTGCAGGTATGTTAAATAATATTTTTAAAAATGAATAAAAAGAGACCAATAAGAGGGGGGGGGATCGGTGTTCGTGCCGATAAACCCTGCTATACAATCGAGAGTTGCTTAACGTTGAGCTAACGACTAACTCTGTAAATGCTTTAAATAACCCTTGAAATCAAAGCAACTGCTCAGCTAAATAGTCAACGAGTAACCTTATTTTGGGTGATAAATGGCGGTTTTGAGGATAAACCGCCCATATACCTTCGTCAGGCGCACGATAACTGTCTAACAAGGTAACCAGTTCGCCACGTTGAATATGCTGTTGAACATAGTAATCAGGTAACTGCACTATTCCTAAGCCTTTGAGTGCTGCATCGGTTAAGCTATAACCATTGTTGTATCGTAACCTTCCCGTTACTCGGATACTTTTTTCTCTGCCTGACTCTCTAAAATGCCAGTGATCATTTGTTCCCAATAAACAACTGTGCTTATTAAGCTCTGATATAGAGTGTGGTATACCCTGTTTTTCTAGATAGCTTGGCGAGGCACAAACATAGTTTGCTCGCTTACCTAATTTTTTTGCCATCATTGTTGAATCACTTAATTTACCCAGGCGAATAGCTAAGTCATACCCTTCATCAACGATGTCAATTTGACGATTGCTTAAATAAGCTAACACTTCAACATCGTCATATTGCTTTATAAAGTTATTTACTAGCGGCAATATTTGTTTTTCACCATAGGTGACGGGAGCAGTTAGTTTAATTTTACCTTGAGGTTTAGATTGTAAATTTGTGATGGCACGCTCAGCGGCATCTAAACCATCGAGAACGCTGCGACAGTGCTGATAAAAAACACGGCCTTCATCAGTTAATGAGACTTTTCGTGTGGTTCGATAAAATAATTTGATATTAAGGCGTTTTTCTAACGCACTTATCTGGCGACTCACTTGTGCAGTAGATATCGCCATTTTTTTTGAAGCGAGCGTAAAGCTCTCATTTTCCGCCACGTAAACAAATTCGCTAATCCCATCCCACTGCATGATTGTTACCCCTGTGTACAAGTTATTTACTAAATTAGCATATTATCATTTCTTTAGAAGTAAATATAATAGCAACCATCAAGACAAGCTTGCTGTGATTGAGTTATTTGATGAGTAACTTACTCAGAAAAAGTGCAGCATTACTCAGGCAATAACTGCCTGCATAACATTATAGGAAGTAAAAATGAGTTGGTTATTCCTTTTTTTAGGTGTCGTTGCTGAAGCAATGTCTCATGTTGCATTAAAAGAAACTGATGGTTTTACTCGACCTGTGCCAAGTGCTTTAGTTTTACTCGGGCATTTAGCCGCATTCATGTTTTTAGGCCAAGCAATGAAAGGTATGCCAGTGGGTATTGTGCATGCGTTGTGGGCAGGGTTAGCCATTATAACCGTGACGTTATTATCTACGGTTGTGTATCGTCAACATCTGGAGTTAACCACTTGGCTTGGTATGGGATTAGTCGCTATAGGTATCGGCATCATTAATCTTTCACAAGGCCACAGCCATTAAAGTAATGTATTCATGATGATGGTACTTTATCAATACTCACTTTATTGTTACCAACTGGTAAAAGTGAATTACGTTTTTAACGTATTATCATCTTTCATTAAACACCGTAGACTAGGCTCAAATATAGCAAGTTCGTCTGCAATATAAACTTTTAGAAACGCGATTAATTGAAAAGTGAGAATCAAGATGACTGATAAATTTATTAAATCAAAAGCCGCTATTGCTTGGGGCCCTAAGCAACCATTATCCATCGAAGAAATCGATGTTATGCTGCCTCGTAAAGGTGAGGTGTTAGTAAAAGTAATTGCCTCTGGCGTATGCCACACTGACGCATTTACTTTATCTGGGGATGATCCAGAAGGGATTTTCCCTGTTGTTTTAGGTCACGAAGGTGGTGGTATTGTTGAGCAAATTGGTGAAGGTGTTACCAGTGTTCAAGTAGGCGACCATGTTATTCCTTTATACACACCAGAATGTGGCGAGTGTAAATTCTGCCTCTCGGGTAAAACGAATCTTTGTCAAAAAATTCGTGAGACACAAGGCAAAGGCTTAATGCCTGATGGCACAACCCGTTTTTATAAAGACGGTCAGCCAATCTTCCATTATATGGGCTGTTCAACATTCTCCGAATACACCGTATTACCTGAAATTTCATTAGCAAAAGTCAATAAAGAAGCGCCATTAGAAGAAGTTTGTCTATTAGGTTGTGGGGTGACCACGGGTATGGGCGCGGTCATGAATACTGCGAAAGTAGAAGAGGGCGCAACAGTGGCTATCTTTGGCCTTGGTGGTATTGGTTTATCAGCGGTTATTGGTGCAACTATGGCGAAAGCCAGTCGTATTATTGCGATTGATATTAACGAAAGTAAATTCGAGCTTGCCAAAAAATTAGGTGCTACCGATTTTATTAACCCAAAAGACTACGACAAACCTATTCAAGACGTCATTGTTGAAATGACAGACGGCGGCGTTGATTACTCATTTGAATGTATTGGTAATGTAAACCTAATGCGCTCTGCCTTAGAGTGTTGTCATAAAGGCTGGGGTGAATCAGTGATTATTGGTGTTGCGGGTGCCGGACAAGAAATATCAACCCGCCCATTTCAACTAGTGACTGGGCGTGTATGGAGAGGCTCTGCGTTCGGTGGTGTTAAAGGTCGTACTGAGTTACCTGATTACGTAGAACGTTATTTAGCGGGTGAATTTAATTTGAGTGATTTTATTACTCATACCATGGGGCTTGACGATATTAATGAAGCGTTTGAGCTAATGCATAAAGGCGAAAGTATTCGCAGTGTTATTCATTTTGATAAGTAACGTTTGATAAATAATATGACTAATTTTTTCAGTCACCATCAGCGCTGTTAAGTGCGCTTATTTGCCACTTTTAGCGTAGCCGTATAAATACAAAAGTGGCATTTTTTTGAGTTTTATCATGACGATAGAAAACATCAGTGTTAATAAAAGCTTTGGCGGCTGGCATAAGCAATATAGTCACCCATCTAAAACGCTAAATTGCACAATGCGTTTTGCTATTTACTTGCCACCGCAAGTATCAAGCGGGGAGAAAGTGCCTGTGTTGTATTGGCTGTCGGGACTAACCTGTACCGATGAAAATTTTATGCAAAAAGCGGGGGCATTGCGCATGGCTGCTGAATTAGGCATGGCTATTGTTGCTCCTGATACTAGTCCTCGTGGTGAAGGTGTTACCGATGATGAAGGTTATGATTTGGGCCAAGGTGCAGGGTTTTATGTTAATGCCACACAAGCACCTTGGAATCGTCACTATCATATGTACGATTACGTTGTTAATGAATTACCCGCCATTATTGAAGACGCTTTTCCGGTATCCAATAAACGCGCGATTAGCGGACATTCAATGGGCGGACATGGCGCGTTAACCATTGGCCTGTTAAACCCTGAACGTTACAGCTCAATGTCAGCATTTAGCCCTGTTTGCAACCCAATAAAAACGCCATGGGGCAAAAAAGCTTTTACCACTTACTTAGGGAAAGACACCGCAATTTGGCGCAGGCATGATGCAAGTGAGTTGATGCGTATAGCAACGCAGTTTATTCCCGCTAAAGTTGACCAAGGTGGCGCTGATGATTTTTTGAAAACGCAATTAATGCCGGAAGCATTAGCAGAAGCAGCCAAAGTGAATGGCTACCCATTAACACTTGCTGTGCACGAAGGCTATGATCATAGTTACTACTTTATCTCATCATTTATTGAAGAACATTTGCGGTTTCATGCGAAACACTTAAATCAATAGCTAAAGTATACACTTGGTTTTTAGACTATTTTATGACTTGAGGAAAGCGATATCTAAGCTAGATTACATATAGTCAACCGGTAGTGCGGTAGTATATTTAATTTCTTCCATGGCAAAACTTGAACTAATATCAGCAAAGCTTGCTTGGCCTATCAGTTTCTTATAAAAAGCATCATAGGCCTTCATGTCTGAAACCACGACACGGAGTAAGTAATCAACCTCGCCACTCATCCGATAAAATTCAATGATTTCTGGAAATTTTTTTGAGTTGATACTGAAATCATCAAGCCAGTCAGGGTTATGTTGGTTGGTTTTTATCATTACAAAAACCGTTAAGCCAACATTTAACTTCTCCGGATCAGCCAAAGCAACACGACCTTTTATAATGCCGTTTTTTTCCATGGTTTGAATGCGCCGCCAACAAGGGGTTGTTGAAAGACCCACTTGAGCCGCAACCTCACTGATGGGCTGTGTACAATCATTTTGTAATATTTTTAGAATTTTTCTGTCGAAGTTATCCATTAATTGACCCATTAAAATATAATGTAATGGAATACTATTTTATCTGAGGTGTTGTGGGTAGTTTTTTTTTCTTAGTTTAATCTTTATGTTGAAAACTTATAAAATTTTTGCGCATTTTTATAACATAATAATTCAAGATCGTTTACTGATAGTTGCTTGTTTTGTTGATGAGCGAGCCAGTTTTCTTGATAACTCTCTTTAAATAAACATAAAGGGAAATTACTCGCTAGCATGGTTTTATTTACGCCAAAACTTGTTATGCATTGTTTGATAACCTGTTGTTGCCATAACAACGAGTATTGCCGATTAGCCATTTCAAAACCTGAACATTTAAGGTTGATATTGTCATAGTGTCCAAGTGCTTGAACACTTTGTTGCCAATTTATCCATGCGTTACTACGTGTGTCTTCAGGTGGCCAACCCGCGTGATTAATGACTAATTTTAACGTCGGTAGTTCATTGACTACTTTTATTAATTGAGCGGTGGCCTTAACATCAGATAAAGGCATTTGGCATTCAAAAATCATTTCTTGCTTGGCCAACTGCGCTAAGTTTTTTTGAACTTGAGGATTTGATAAATACTCGAAAGCATTTTCATCGAGAATATCGCGCACACCAACAACAGATTTGTAGCCGTTAAGCTTTTTTAGTGCTTGTTGAAATTCATTTGTTAGTAAACGTAAATTAATACCAGCAATCGATTTAAAGGGCAGGGAACAAGTACTTTCTAACCAAGCAATTTCACGCCAAGGCTGCTGATTATCAAAGCCGGCTTCAATATGTACAAAGCCAGCCATTTCAAAAGGAGCAGAAAAATGTAGCTCTTTTTCCGTCACGTTTTTTTCGATTATTTTTTTATCGGGCCAAAACGGGGGATTATCAGCTTTTAACCACTGGTAGTCGCCTTGCGCAAGGTTAAATAAATGCAGGTGTGGATCGATTATTTTTATCATGTGTTTTTATTCTAAATGTTTAAAACTAACATTGAAACTAAAGCCATCAATACTGTTACTGTGCGGTATAACCGCCATCAATCACTTGTAAACTGCCTGTAATGAATTTAGCTTTATCAGACGCTAAAAAATAAACAAGTTCAGCGACTTCTTCGGGTTGCCCTAATCGGCCTAAAGGCTGTAAAGCCGCTTCTTCAGCATGGATCTCTGCTTTGTTTGCACCCGAGCGATCACAATAATTATCAATGGCTTGATGATACAACGGTGTTTCAATAGTGCCAGGACATACAGCATTAGCACGAATATTAAAAAGAGCATAATCAAGCGCGGTAGTTTTTGCTATTGAAGCAAGCGCCACTTTACTGATGTTATAAGCAAACGAGTTTTGCTTGGCAATTAACGCTTGGTCTGAAGCCATTAATATAATCGCGCCATTTTTATTGGCTTTCATATTCGGTAATACCGCTTTTACTGCTGCATAAGCACCTTTGACATTAATATTAAGTACTTTATCGAGATCAGCTTCAGAGGTGTTCTCAATATTACCTGAAAAGTGAATACCTGCGTTCGAGATTAAAACATCAATAGTCGTTGTTTTAGCGATATCACTAATAATATCGCTAACTTGTTCAACATTACTTATATCACACAAAACATCAGTAGAACCAAGCACAGTAAGGTTACTGGGTTGTAAGTCTAGATTAAACACTTGATAGCCATGGTCAGTAAATAATTTTACGATGCTTAGGCCAATTCCCGAACTACCACCGGTAACTATACATGTTTTTTTCATACGTATTCCTATTCCTTACTGGCTTATCTCATGTGTTATTGCGCTTTGGCAGCAGCCATTTCAACTAAAGCTGCTGTATACATTTTTAAATTTAAAACAAACTGTTTCATGGTAATAAATTCATGCTCCGAATGTCCGGTATAATTGGCATTGGGCATTGATGGACCAAAGCTTACGGCATTGGGAAATAAGCGTGAATTTGTTCCACCACCAATAGCGATAGGCTTAGCATCTTTTATTCCGGTAAAGTGTGAAAATACAGCCAGTAATGTTTCAATATGTGGGGCATCTTTTTGAACAAAAGGGTCGCCAATATAATGCTCTAATTCGGTAATGTCAGCCATATTCGTCAGCTTCCATGTTGCGATAACATGATTAATTTCTTCTGTTAGCTGTTGCGCTGATTTACCCCGTGGACGACGAATATTAATATTCAATTCAATGTTGTTTTTAAGTTGTTTAATAACCGTCGGAGAAACCGTCATAGGCCCCATAAAATCATCACTATAGGCAATGTTGCCAAACTTTTTCCCTTCTAACCCTAAACCAATATTGTCATTAATAAAGTTCACTAATGTACCTGCACCGTTACTTGGCCAGCGTGTTTGTGACAATAAATCAGCTAAGAATGGAATAGCATTCACGCCTTCTTGTGGCTTAGATGAGTGAGCTGATTTTCCTAGTGCGGTTACCGTTAATTGGGTCTCTTTGAGTAAGAAATCAAAACTAACACCTTGATAGTCTCTTGCTTTGTCCATCATTTGCTGCAGTAAAGTCATATCTGCATTTGCAATGACCGCTTTAGCATCTTCAGGTATTTGACTACCAAAAAATCCGCCACTAAATTCACTGATATAAGCGTCAAAACCTGTGTAATTATTTTTATTAAAAGCTATTTTTATGGTTCCGTAGCCTTTTTCTGCGGTGACCACAGGATACTCTGCATCAATGGTAATATTGGTTTGTGGCAGTGTATGCGTTTTAATATACTCTTGAAGCGGTCCCCAGTCTGATTCTTCTGCCATATAAACATATAATTCGATACGTTTATTTAGTTTTATATTTTTGTCTTTAATCGCTTTCATGGCATAGAGCGCTGTTGATATTGGGCCTTTGTCATCTTCTGTACCACGGGCGATAAGTTTGCCGGGCTCTGAAGTGGTATCAAGTTCAAACGGCGACTTCTGCCATTTTTTAGGATTCACTGGTTGTATGTCGCCGTGGGTGATTATTCCTACCCGTTCTTTACTTTCGCCAAGACCAATAACAACGACATAACCATCATCAGTATAATCAAAGCCTAAATCTTCAGCTTGTTTTTTAAGCTCTGCTTTAAAAGCAATATGCTCAGGATTGTTATTCGCTGAAACGCCATCAACAGCTAATGTATTGTATTTCACTAACTCAGTTAGGCTAGCAACCATAGAGGCTTGATAGGTTTGAACGGCGTATTCAGCTGTTTTTTTTGCAGTTGGGCTGATATCAGCTGAAAATACTGGCAAAGTGATAAAAGTGAATAATACGAGTGAAGCTATTTTATTGAACACGGACTTTCCTTTTGTTTTAATTGAGATAATTGATTTTTTATTGTAGCGATAAAATGATCTTTAAACAGTGATCATTTAAAAAGTGTACCTGTGCCATTTTTCTATTGGGTTAATTGTATCGTTTAAAGCGGTTATTTACCTTGTTAGATCGCAATTTTTTTATGGGTTCAATATTCATTTTTATTTTTTGTTCTACTGTATAGTTCGTGAGAAAATATCTTTGTACTGGTATGCTGTACAGCAAAAATTAATTAAGAAAACGAGGAAGTAAAATGTCTGAAATAATTATACGTGATGCGACCCTAAATGACGCAGAACTTTTGTTCACTTTTATTAAAGAACTCGCTATTTATGAAAAAGCAGAGCATGAAGTGTATGCCACTGTTGATACAATAAAAGACACTATGTTTTGTAAAAATACACAAGTACACGGTTTAATTTGTGAGCTTGATGGTATTGCTATTGGATCCGCCATTTACTTTTATAACTACTCAACGTGGTTAGCCAAATCAGGTTTATACCTTGAAGATCTGTATGTAACGCCAGAGCATCGAGGGAAAGGTGCAGGCTTGAAATTATTAAAAACGATGGCCAAAACTGCTATTGATAATGATTGTGCACGTTTTGAATGGAGCTGTTTAGATTGGAATAAGCCCTCACGTGACTTTTACGAAGCCATTGGTGCTGTATCAAAAGATGAATGGATCGGTTATCGTATGACAGGCAAAACCTTATTTGATTTTGCACAGCCATAGAACAAAAGAGTTAGCGTTAGAGTCAGTGCAACTTATTCCAACACTTTATGATTAAGAACCGTAGTTTTGTATGTCATGAAGCTCCTGGTGTAAACGTTTTCTGTCTTTATACGTTTCTATTTCTCGCCATTTTCTTTTACGTGAGCGAGACTCCTTTTTGTCGATAAGCAAACTGTCGAAAAGGTTAAAAATTTCATCATATTCATCAACGCTATTATGTTCCATGAGTATCCCTTATTGAGCTCTATTTAGTTGACATGATGCACTTTACAAGTTGAATATGACTTTTTTCTTACTGAATTATGACGATTAAAATACGTTGAGTTTTATTGATGTTGAGCAAAAAAATAAAGCTTGGCTATACTTGTTTTTATAGAGTCTTTTTATAGAGTTAGCGATGAAAAAAAGTAGTGACATAGAAATAATATCTCAAGCAGAGTTAGACAATCTATTACGTATTAATGAATTTATAGAGCAAGTCGATGAGAATTCGTTGGTTAGTGAACTTAAACTCGCCATATTAGATTCCGGTAAATTAGAATTAACGCAGTGGGGAAGTTTACGCGATCATATTCGAGAAATAGAGGAACTTATTCCTCATATTGATTTGATTATTAAACTTAAAAAAGAGCGACCACCTCGTTGATTTTATTAGTTTAACGCTATTTGATATAAAATTTTTTAGCGCCTGATAAAATGCCGATTATTGTGAAACAATCGGCATTTTAAATTATATGTTCAGTGATTACATCAGTGATTGATGACCACTATGTATCATTACTGCAGCTGTTGATTAACCCAGTTAACGGTTAACCTTCTAGTAAAGCCATAGGTAAACTACCACTTTTAAGTATTTGGTCATGAAAAGTTCTAATGTTGAATTTTTCAGCTAACTTTTCTTCTGCCATCGCACGTAACTGAAGGATTTTGATTTCACCCACTTTATAAGACAACGCTTGTGCTGGCCAGCTTATGTAACGGTCAATTTGTGCGGTAACATCTGCCATACTTAATGCCGTGTTCTAGGCTAAGTAATCATGGCGTGCTGGCGAGACCAACCTTTAGCATGCATACCGGTGTCTACGACTAAACGACATGCGCGCCAAGGCTCATATGTCAAACGACCAACGTTGCTATAAGGGTCTTGATAAACCCCCATTTCTTTGGCTAAATGCTCTGAATATAGACCCCAACCTTCACCAAACGTGGCGTGGTAAAGTGTTTTTCTAAACTCTTGCATATTAACTTCTTAAGGAATAGCACTTTGCATATGATGGCAAGGTTCAGCTTCATGAAAGGTTAAGGCTTCTAGGGTATATAAAGGCTGACTTTTTAGGTCTTTAGTATCGATAAAGTAAGTGCCTGAGGTAGTACCACTCCCATCTGACGCGACATAATAAGTACCACCATTAGGAGACGCTTTTATATCGAAGGTTGAGCGAGGTCATACTGAAAACCATTTGGGCAATTTTGCGGCCATTTTGCGCGTAATATAACTCGCTTTTTCAATTAAATCGCGCGGCTCATTGGTATAAAATTGTGGGTCAGTGCGCAGGAATCTGATAAAGTCGGTAAAATCACCTTTAAAATTAACCTCTTTAATAATCACATTCATTTCTTGACGAATACGTGCTACTTCATTTAAACCTCATTGGTGAATTTCTTCAGCTAACATCGATGTGGTGGTGTAAAATTCAATAAGGTACTGATAATATTCTTTTCCACCTTTAAATGGGCTTATACCAACATTTTGACGACAGTTAGTCATGTATTCTTTAGTAAAAAAAGCATAAAACTTTTGATATTCAGGAATCACTTTCTGAGTGTTCAGTTCCGCGGCTTTACGTTGATAATTTTCTTTGTCATTGGCTGATATTTTGTAACATCGACTATTCTCAGCGTTTGAGTGTAAGAAAAGGTAGATAAAGTAACCTCCACCTACCTTTTAGCTGATTTAATTATAAATGATTGTAGGCAACTTAAAACGGTTAAAATTACCGTTATAAAGCTTTAAAGTGAATAGCAGCACTGCCGATGGTGGCGAGTGGTAACACTCATTCATCGTTAGCCGCGACTTGTATTAAATAGACGGAAACGTACTTTGAATTTTTCACCCTCGATCTTCTTGCTCGTTAAAAAAGTAACTAACAGCTCATTATGATGATCAGTAACATCTTTACGTTCACCCCCAAGGTAGTTGCCATACTTTGTTAGCTGATTTTTCTTGGTGTGCATAAAGGATAAATCCGTCGCTAAATACAATTGTATTTTTAAACGCTAAACCCCAACAAGATGGCTTGATAATGCTTCCACCAATAAAATTAATCGCGTAGTTTGGTTTTCTATTATCGTTAACACTGAGTACTATTTTTACATCGGGTGAACTTACTTTAACCGTTTGTGCGAATAACGTTGGGAATGAAAGTAGTATAATAAGGCAGAGCATTATTTTTTCATGAGTGTTTCCTAATGTATTTTATTACATCAAGCATAAAGCGCCTTTGATAAATTTACAGCTAAGCTACATACGTATTCATTAGTTTATATATGATTAATTACTTGTTTTAGTTAATAAAAACCGTAATTGCAATAGTTAAAGGTGTTAATAAAGTACAAGCAATATTATAGGCAAGGTATTTGGGTTGTTGACCAATACTGGCGCCAAACTTTATAGCGCCATATAAAGCAATATAAGCCAACATTTGTGGAATAAGCGCAAGAGCACTCAATGCAGGTAAGATGTTTTGACTGATATAGAAAAGAATCAATAAAGTTGAGCACACGGAAAATAACGCAAAAATGCTATTACTGGCCTTTATACCAAAGGCAATTGGAAAATGGTTGCGACCAATCGATTTATCAGCATCAATATCAGGATATTGATTTAATAATAATAAGTTATTGATCAGAAAAAAGGGGATAACACCAATTACCCAAGGTGTTGACGAAAAATGTCCTGATAAAACAAGTTGTGTACCTGCCACCATTAGTAAACCAAAACTAAGACCTGGGGCAACCAAGCAGATAAGTGGCCGTTTATTGATCCATTTAGTGTAACTGACAATAATGGCTAAACCGAGCACCCCTATTGGTATTAAAGGCATAATGGCTAAACCATGTAGGTATATGAAATAAAAGCCAATAAAAAGTGTCAGAAGGGTAGAGACAATTGCGGCTGTTTTTACCCATGGCAGTAATTCAGGCTGTCGGCACAACAAACCGCTACCACCGCTAAAGGGGGGACGCATTGTTTTTAGGTCTAAGCCACTTTGGTAATCTTGATATTCATTAAGCGTATTAACGCCAATATGTGCCAAAATGCCACCCAACATAACAATGGCTAATAAGCAAAAATCAATAGCACCTTGCTCTTTGTAACTGATGCTAGCACCAAGAAATACACAAATAGGGGCTAATACCAAAAAAGGTACGCGAAATGATGGAATAATAGTAGCGAGTTTCATGCGTACTTATGTTTTTTAATTTACTAAAGATTAGCGTAAAATTATTTTTATTCAAAAAATGAGTGTATTAAAGTGAGCTGCAATCTCATGTTTGTGTAAAGTGGGTGAGATTAGAGTTCGTTGAAGAGAAAAATTCAGCTAACTCAATAACGCTAGTGAGCACAATATATGGTTAGACGATAGGAAACTAATCGTTTATAAGTAAACACACTCCAGTTAGTTAGCCTTAATTACCTATCGTTAGATAATTAAGTGTTCCTTAATAAAAATTATCCTTTAATACTTAATTTATATAGGCATACTGAACGTAAGTACGATTGCACACATACCTGCCAAGTACCCTTTATTGAATCTATTTATTAGGACGGAGTAATAAACACTTATGATTATCTTTTTTATCTGCATCACTCTATTAATATTGGGTTATAAGTTTTATAGCCCTTTTATTGAAAAACAAGCAGGTATCGACTGTAACGTTGAAACACCTCAAGTACGTTTTGAGGAGGGCGTTGATTATGTTGCTATTCATCCGGTTAAAGCCTTTCTTATTCAGTTTTTAAATATTGCGGGTGTAGGTCCTATTTTTGGTCCAATTCTAGGTGCCCTCTATGGTCCGGTGGCACTTATTTGGATTGTATTAGGTAATATTTTAGGCGGTGCTGTACACGATTATTTCTCTGGTGTAATGAGTATTAAAGAAGATGGTAAAAGTTTACCTGAAATAGCGGGGCATTATTACAACGTTTATTTTAAAGGGGTCATGCTAATATTTACCACAATGCTGCTATTTTTTGTTGGCGTTGTCTTTATTATGAGCCCTGCTGGTTTATTAAGTAATCTAAGTTACTTTGAGGGCACTTTTTTAGCGGGTAACACCTTTTGGGTACTAGTTATTTTAGGTTATTATTTATTAGCGACATTATTACCTATTGATAAAATAATAACTAAGCTCTACCCATTGTTTGGTTTACTTATGATAGTAATGACTTCGCTTATCGCTGTATCATTACTTATCGATGCCCCGCATTTACCTGTTGCAGGCGATTTTTTGGGCTATTTCAATGCAGATCATTACAGCCATGATTTCTTAGAGCCTAATGCTGACGGACTTCCTGTATGGCCATTATTATTTATCACCATTACGTGTGGTGCAATTAGTGGTTTTCATTCAACACAAGCGCCAATTATTGCGCGTTGTTTAACCAATGAAAAATATGTGCGCCCGGTTTATTATGGCGCGATGATGTGCGAAGGTCTTGTCGGTTGTGTATGGGCGTTGGCTGGTATAGCGGCCTTCCCTGAAGGCTACTCAGAACTAAAATCATTACTTGATCAAGGTGGCCCGGGTTTAGTGGTTAACCATATTGCAAACAGTTATCTTGGCGCACTCGGTGGAATTATGGCTATTATTGCCGTTGCAATATTCCCTATTACCTCAGGTGACACTGCTTTTCGTTCATTACGCTTAACGTTAGTCGATGCGTTTAATATTCCTCAAAGCTTACGTAATCGCTTACTGTTAGCTGTACCTATTCTTATTATTGCTTATTTCATGACAAAACTAGATTTTTCAATAATTTGGCGCTACTTTGCTTTTTCAAATATGCTACTTTCTACCAGTGTGTTGTGGCTGGCAACTAAGTTTTTATTTGATCGTGGTACTTTCCATTGGATAGTAAGTTTGCCTGCTATTATTGGCACGAGTGTTAGCATCTCTTATATTATGACCGCAGGAATAGGACTAAACTTACCTATGGAACATGGCAAGTTAATTGGAGCGATAACGGGTGCTATATTACTTATACTCTTAATTGTGGCACATAAGAAACATGGTCAGGTGGCTTCTGTATCACCTTAGCGTTTTGGTAGTTGAGGTGGGATGCTAAATAAAAAAAGCAGTGCTAATAAGCACTGCTTTTTTTGATAAGTATAACGAGCAGTTTGAGTTACAAGTTATCGCGGTTCATCTCAAATTTTATGGTAAAAAAGCCCCTGAATATGAGGAGCTTTTTAAGGAGTATTTAAAACTGAATGATTTTAAGCTCTAGGTTGACAACCCTGAACAAGCAGCGCAACACTGGCCGCTGATTTTATACTGTCGTAGTATGAACTAGCACTTTTTTCTGTGCTTTTCTTAATCACTAACCCTGACATCGCCGCAATTTGTTCAAGTGCTGCGAAAGAAGTTTTATCTGCCTCATAGGCAGCAAATGCAGCATTTATTTGTCCACAAGAATAAATATTAGCTAAACCTTTTGAAGAGGCATTTTGTAGCTCTGTTGCCGTTTGACATGCTGTTAATGTTACGAGAATTAAAAGAGCAAGTAAATATTTCATACGGTATTACTCTGTAATTGGAAGCAAAGTGATTTCTACTCTTCTATTAAGTTCTTTACCGGCCTTTGTATTATTACTTGCAACAGGCTGAGTTTCACCAAAACCAATCACTTCAATTCTATCTATAATAACACCTGCATTATTAAGGTAGGTAGAAACAGACTGAGCGCGGCGCTCTGATAAACTCTGGTTTAATGCGTTAGAGCCAGAGCTGTCAGTATGACCTGCAACGACTATCAAGGTTTTGTTGAATTCTTGTAATACTAAAACAACCGAATCTAAAACAGATAAGAAACGTTGATCAATATTGGCATTACCTGAAGGGAAGGTAATGTTGCCAGGCATAATTAAGTTGATGTTATTACCTTCACGTTCAACGCTAACACCTGAACTACGCAATTGTTTTCTCAATTCAGCTTCTTGTGTATCCATATAATAACCAATACCACCACCAATCGCCGCGCCGCCCGTTGCAGCTTTCAATATTCTACGATTCCTTTTACTTATATCATCCTCATTTTTATTGGCTAAATAAGCTGCCACAGCAGCAACACCTGCTCCTATACCCGCGCCTTTCGCGGTATTGGTAACTTTTTGCTCACCCGTATATGGGTCAAAAGTAGCACAAGCGCTTAAGGCTAGACAAGCGATTAGAGGGATAGTAAATTTTTTCATTTTGTTCCTTAGGGGAGTGATTTGTTTGTTTGTGCTTTGAGTGTATTAAACTAAAAAGGTTACTCTTGGTAACAATGCGGTGATTATAAGTGCCGAGGCTTGTATATGTCTAGGCGTATTCATCTGTGATTTATTAAGGATTAAAATTACTGAGCATATCTTAGCCCAACAAAGTGGTATAAGTGACGATTAAACTAAACACCCTAATCGGTTATGTTTTGGCACTAACTTTTATTCTTGCTAATGCTCTCTTGATGCGTATTGCTGACGTTAGGTATTAATTGAACATTAGAGCAACTGCTAGCCACAAGCTGACATTAGCTATCGACACCCACATCGATCGTGTATAACCCAAATTAGATTTGCTATGGGTAAAAATGTAGTGTGAGTTGAAAAAAGCTACTCAAAGTTGTCTCTAAAGAATTCAACGTTTATGTACACCATTGGTGTATTCTGCATGGTCGATACACCTATTTTGCACGTAAACCAAAGTGTGGTTCTTGCATAATTGAAGATTTGTGACTTTAAAGATAAAGCAGAATACAAACACTTTATAGGAAATATTGGCAGAAAAGTAAGGCACTATTGATGTAACGATAGGTCAAGTAAATATTTGTAAATAAGCTTTAACAATAAAACGAGTTTTGGTATTTTGGGACAGAATTAGTTTAACTTGAGGTTCGTATAGATGATTCAAATGTTCAATAATCGTTTTCTGTTGATTTGCAGTTTATTATTTCTCACAGGATTATTAGGATGTGGTGGCGGTAGTAGTAATGATTCATCATCTGTTCCTGTTTCCCCTTCTCCCACGGTAACCTTGTCAACAACTATCGAAAGTGTTGAAGTGAACTCAGAGTTCACTTTAACTTGGTTTACAACTAATGCAGATACCTGCTCTGCGTCTGGAAATTGGAGCGGAGATAAAGCTGCGTCTGGTAGCGAAACAATATCAGAATCAGAAATAGGCAATAAAACTTATATACTTTCGTGTTCTGGCTCAGGCGGAGATAAGTCCGAGAGCGTTGGGGTTGAAATAACCTCTCAGACAAATAGTGGGCGGTGGGATCATAATCACATTCCTTATGGCATGGACGATCCAGAACGCCAATGGCTAAATATTCACTTGGCGTATGACCAATCTAAGCCATCCCCTATTTATCTCTTTGCCCATGGCAATGGTGGTTCGGCCGACGGTATGGACGAAAAAGAGTTACATGCAATCGCCAATGAAGGCTATGCAACCGTGAGTTGGGAGTCAATAGCAACAATCAGCGGCGCTGATGAAGCAGCCATAGGTATAGCTGATGCGCAAGTGATGTTTCAATGGGTAATAGCGAATGCGGATACATACAATTTAGACCCAGACCTTATTGTTGTTGGTGGGCGCTCTCGCGGCTCTATTATTAGCTGGCAATTAGCTCACAGCAATCATCCTTCTATCAAAGGGATTTATATGTATAACGCCTTACCTCGAGGCGCGTGGCAAGATGTTGGTACGTGGAGTCCTGTGGACGAGATTACTATTAATAGCCCCATTACTTATCTAGTCTACGGTCCTGATTTTGACGATGATGACCAACATAATCCTGTCTATGTAGAGCCAGTTCTTGCCCGCTTTGTGGAGTTAGACATCAGCGACAAAATAACCCGTTATGTTGATATGTGGGGGGACTTTCAGAATGAAAATGGTAGCTGGATAAATGACGCTCAAATCATGCATTATTTTCCCGAGTTCTCTTCCATAGTCAATGAGGAAGTCTCTACGCCTGTTACTGGATACAACACTCTATTTATGGGGCACAGTTTTTTTGCCCCTATCGCCAGACAAATTCCTACTCATATGACACAACTTGGTAACGACTATCATAATCAGCACGTTGAAAGGTCGGGTGGTGAGTCAGGAACGCCAATTGCCTTATGGGAAGACGAAGGTCATAGAAATAAAGTTCAAGCAATCCTAAATACAGGAGAAGTAGAATTATTTGGCATGACAGCTAATCCAACGATGGAGGGTTATACACTTTGGATAGATTATGCGTTGTCAAAAAATCCAAATACTAGAATCGTAATTGGAACACCTTGGTTAGACTTTCCTGCTGATTATAGTGACGTGGCCACCTATGAGAATACAATCGTTGATGGATTGAGCAGCAAGATACAAGTCGACATTGATGCGCTTAGGTTACTTTACCCTAATACAGAAATAATCAATTTACCTTACGCTTTTGCTGCTATTGAGCTATGGCATATGTTTGAGGCTGGTCAACTACCTGGCATTACAGAGTTAATAGGTAGCAACCGTAATACATCTATTTTTTCGGATCAAAAGGGTCACGGTCATGGAAAAGGTTTATTGCTGGATCTGGCAGAATTTATATGGTTAAGTCAACTTTATGATATTGATCTCGATACCTACGACTATAGTGCGGGTCATAACACCAATTTAAAAGAAGTCGCTAAGTCAATATTAGATAAATATGCCTACTACTTCAATTAACTAAAACGTACATCTTTGCAAATTCAGCCGTATTCAAATACGGCTGATATCTACTTTCATTATGTTTCGGCTAGCCAACAATTGCGGCAGATACCCAAGTTTACCGTGTATCTAGTCGCACTAAATTTGTCATGGGTATAGGCGTAGAAGAAGTAGAATAAAAGCATTTAAAAGTGATTCCCAAAGAATTGAAAGTGGATGTTCATCACTGGCTGATTTTTCACGGACGTTATACTTGTTTAACCCTCAAATTACGCTGTGGTTATTGTATTATCGAAAGTTTGTGTGAGTTTAAAGATAGAACAGATTAATCTGAGGCTGCTATTTGAGCGATTGGCTCATTTTCCTGAGTAAATGAGAAAAGTTTTAATTATGGATATAAAAACAGTAACGTAACGATAGAAAATATTTAACGTCTGGTTTTCGGATCACTTGTCATTAGATAAGCCAAGGTTAACATCCTGTTTCGTATTTAATTAAACATAAAATCACCTGATTTTGAATACTAATTTAGGTCTTCAGTGTGACATTAATGATCATAAGTACTCAATCACTTATTAGTATTAGAGCTGCAGATGAGTATCACCTTTTGTTCAATTTAGCATGTAAATAAGATGCTAAAATTTATAATTGCGTGAAGCCTTTCTCATTCTTTATGACGATCCATATTTGTATAGATTTGATAACACTCATTACACTTTATTTTTGTTTAAATATTAACCGCCTATAGACAAGTCCCCCCTGTTTCAATTATAAAACGTACAACGTTATACTTTAGGAATACGCATGAAGGTTTTTCAACACTTAGCTTTACTCATTTTATTAGTCACCATCACTTTTGATGTTAGTGCAGAAATTAATGAAAGCACTACCATTAATGATATTCACCAGCAAATGCAAAGCAAGCAGTTAACCAGTGAACAATTAGTTCAATTTTATTTAAAACGTATTGAAGCCTTTGATGATAAAGGCATGAAATTGAATTCAGTTGTACAACTAAATGAAAATGCACTGCAGCAAGCAAAAGCACTTGACCGTTATTTTCTTGAAAATGGTTTTAAAGGCAGTTTGCACGGTATTCCCATTCTCCTTAAAGACAATATTGACACTACAGACGGTATGGCAAATACCGCAGGTTCAGTTGCCTTAGCCAAAAATTTTCCAGAAAATGATGCTTTTTTGGTAAAACAACTTAAAGAGGCTGGCGCTATTATTTTAGGAAAAACCAATTTAAGTGAATGGGCAAATTTTCGTTCAACAGCTTCGTCAAGTGGATGGAGCGGCTTATATGGACAAAGTAGAAACCCTTACGATATAACAACCAGCCCTTGTGGATCTAGCTCTGGCTCTGGCATTGCTGCCGCTGCAAACTTTGCAACGGTGTCTATTGGTACTGAAACTGATGGCTCGGTTACTTGTCCTGCTGCCATTAACGGTATTGTGGGGATCAAACCCACATTAGGTACAGTAAGCCGTGACGGTATTATCCCTATCGCTCATAGTCAAGATACCGCAGGTCCTATGGCTAAAAACGTTACTGATGCGGTTATTCTTTTATCTGCAATGGTAAAAGCAGACAAAGATGATCAAGATGTTGTGTCTTCAAATATAGATTATTTATCGCACTTAAAGCTTGATGGTGTAAAAGGTAAACGTATCGGTATTGCGCGCAATTTAATGGGCTATCACAAAGGGCTAGACAAGGTGTTTAGTCAGGCCGTTCTAGACCTTAAAAAGCAAGGTGCGTTGATCGTTGACAATGTTAACTTTGAAAATAAAGATCAATGGGGTGATGCTGAATTTGAAGTGCTTCTTTACGAGTTTAAAGATGAACTTAATAAGTATCTGGCCAAAACTGCACTCGGGATACCCAAATCGCTGAGTGAACTGATTGAGTTCAACACAAAAAATGCTAATGTTGAAATGAAGTATTTTGGACAAGAAATATTTTTAATGGCACAAGCTAAAGGAAGTATTACGGACAAAAATTATTTGGAAGCACTCGAAAAAGCGAAGCGACTAACACAAGAGGAAGGTATTGATGCTTTGCTTGAAAAGCACAATCTCGACATGATAATTGCTCCAACTACGGGACCCGCATGGAAAACTGATTGGATAAATGGAGACCATTACTTAGGTGCTGCATCTTCTGCAGCAGCAATTTCAGGTTATCCCCATATAACAATACCTATGGGGTATGTTCATGGTTTACCTGTTGGTTTATCAATGTTTTCTGGCAAATTAAAAGAGGGGACATTGATTGAGGCTGCTTTTGGTTATGAACAAGCAACTAAACATCGTGTTGCACCAAAACTGCAGTAATTTATATATTATAAAATTGATGAGACTTGATGAATTAAATCTTGGCAAAGCACGGTCTATAGGGTTTATAACAAAAAATTATTCATAAAAGAGTTTATAAAAGCCATGATACATAAGACAAAATCTATATTTTTCATGTCGGTAGTTGCCATATTGCTATTGCCGATTATTTTTATTAAAGCGGCATTTTCACAGCAGGTCTCGATAAATGTAGGGCCAGTTGTTGGTGATAAAGCCCCCACGTTAACGGTAATAGATGAGACAAAATCAGCGGTTAACATTAAAGATATTACGGCTGAAAAAGGGGGGGTTATTCTTTTTTTTCGTTCAGCTGACTGGTGTCCATTTTGTAAACGTCATTTAATAGAATTCAATGAATATGCGGATAAATTTAAAGCCTTAGGTTATGGCGTTGCAGCTATATCTTATGATAATACTGATATTTTGAATAGCTTCTCTCAAGCAAACAATCTTGACTTTCCTTTATTATCAGATCAAGGCGCAGCAACAGTAAAAGCTTATGGTATTCTTAATAAAGATTATCAAGTAGATGATGATAATTATGGTATCCCTTATCCTGGTGTTGTGATTATAAATCCTGATGGAAACATTGATCATAAATATTTTTTTAAAGGTTATCGCAATCGTGTGAAGTTCTCTGATTTATTTGAACAGTTAAGCACACGCAATTAAACAGCTAGATTTCCACTTTAAAAAACAGCTGTTTTTTATAAAGCACTAAAGTGTCACTGCTTTTGGAAAATTTTGATAAAAAATACGACGGCTATAGAGGTTGCCACTTTTTTATTGATAAAAAATAAATAGGTTAAATAGTAGTTTACTTTATCTTTTAACCTGTTTATAGTGACACCGTTATCTAATCGCCTCTCGTTTATTTAACCAATTATGACACGTAGTTATTATTTGTTATGATTAATGTTTTGTCTTTCCCTTTCACAGTCAGCCATAACTCAAATTATCAAGCCTAAATTGTTGTCTGAGGTTATCAAGATTCATTATTCTCTTGATCAGATATTTATAAATATCTAAACGTTTTCACACAGTAATATGGCTTTTATTATTAATGCGCAGATGCGCAAATTAAAGAGTTTTATTATGTCTTATACATATAAAGGAATGATTTATTCAATTAAGTCACCTATTAATTCCATTTCAGTTAACAAACATAATGTTGTTGTTAACGATCAAAATGGTACAAAGTTAATCAAGTTTGGCAATATTACCGATTCTAAATGTTTTTTAGAATGGGTATACCAAGCTTAGTAAGCAAGATAAACCCTCACTAATCACTATTAGCTGAGGGTATGATTTTAATAACAATGAAGTTTACCCCCTTAAAGCTTTATCTAAATATATGCCATTGAGTTTGGTTTAATTTAAAACAACTTCTCCCCGTGCTTTAAAATTTTTTGTAACGAGTGCAACACCATAGTGACAATAATTTCTTCTCTATCAATTATTTACTCACATTTCATAACCTGATTTTATAGTCAGTTAATATTTCAATGTTACTGCTGCGTCTAGCCTCGTGCCCAGTGCTTGAACCACTCTGAGTAAACGTTAAATTATTGCTCTTCTTCTCCTATATAAATTTAGGGTTTTACGGTAGATTATAGTGATCAAATAAGGTCTATTGTGTGGTTTGCAGAACAACCCAAAGCATCCGAATACAGGAAAAGTATAAATGAACAATGTTAAGTATGAAGGTATAAACTTTCAGCCAACTAAGATTGTCTGCATCGGCAGAAATTATGTAGAACATATCGAAGAGCTAAACAACGAGACACCCTCTGAGCCTGTGATTTTTATTAAGCCTAATTCCGCTATCTCTGACCATATTGAAAGTAATCAAGATGAAGAAATACATTATGAGGGTGAAATTAGTTTTATTATTGAAAACAATAAAATCTCTGGTATTGGTTTTGGCCTAGATCTAACTAAAAGAGCGGTACAAAAAGTACTTAAGTCTAAAGGGTTACCTTGGGAGCGAGCTAAAGCTTTTAATAAATCGGCGGTGTTTAGCGATTTTGTAAGGTGTAGTGATGATTATAAAAGTTATAAAATGGAACTATTTATAGACAACCACCTTAAGCAATTAGCCAATTATGAGCTTATGATCAACAAACCTGAAATATTAGTTGCTGAAATACAAACATTTTTAACACTTGAAGATGGCGATATCATTATGACAGGCACACCAAAAGGTGTTGGAGTAATAAATTCAGGTGAATTATTTACCGCTAAAATATATAAAAATGAACAAGTTATTATTGAAAAATCGTGGTGTGTTGATTCATTGTACAGAGAAGAACAGTGACATTTGAGTAAAATTTGTAACTTGTTAATCACTTCTAACATCAAAAAGTAGAGTCGAGTTTTTTAGCTGTATTTAACTAGTTGATTAACTCAGTAATAACTTAGCGAAGTTATATAACCTCTTTAGGCTTATCCTTTTTCCTTATTAATTGAAGATATTATGAACATTGAACCATTAGATAAACCTTATTCTGATTTGAGACTTGCTGCCATGGCGCCTAATACGTTTATGGGTAAAATTATTAAAGTTTTTGGTCCTTTCTTAGATAAGTTATTAGGCATAAATAAACTGCGTAATGTTTATGAGTCTTGTGAATTGTCGGGGTTAGACAAGCAACAGTTTTCACAAAAATTACTTGATGGCTTAGGTGTTCAGGTGTCAGGTGTTAACGGTGTTTTAGAAAAAGTACCACAAAGTGGTCGATGTGTTGTTGTCTGTAATCACCCTTATGGCATGATTGAGGGCGTTATTATTGCTCATTTGCTTACCGAATTTCGTTCAGACACCCAAGTAATGGCGAATGTTGGTTTACAAATATTTAAAGAAATTAAAGATTATTTCATTTTTGCTAACCCTTTAAAGCCAAAAGCCAAGATAAATACTCTGGCAATAAAGCAATGTTTTAGCCACCTTGAAAATGACGGTTTGTTGGTTGTATTTCCTGCGGGAAGGGTTTCGTTTTTTCAGTCAGACAAACAAAGAATAACCGATGGTGACTGGAATCGCTTAGTGATTAAACTTGCCCAAAAAACACGGGCACCTATTTTACCTGTTTTTATTTCTGGTACTAATAGTCAGTTATTCCATCGTATGGGCAGAATTTACTACCGCTTTCGACTGCTAATGTTGGCCCATGAAATGTTTAAATTACAAGCACATAATATTGATTTAAAAACCAATAACTTACTGTCAATTAAGCAACTTAATGAATTTAAAGGTATTAAAAGAATGAATGATTTTGTGCGGTTACAATGTTACTTAAATGATGAAAACTATTTTACGCCTTGGCTTGAAGATGACGACCCTATGGCATTTAAAAATATTATCCCGACCGCAGATAAAGTCAACATTAAAAGCGAACTTGCTCAGTTGCCTGATGAACAGCATTTATTAGATTTTAAATCATTCTCTGTTTATTATGGCTATCAAAAGCAAATACCACTATGTGTACAAGAAATCACTCGGTTGCGTGAAATAACCTTTCGAACGTTAGACGAAGGGAGCGGTGAAACATGTGATACCGACAAATTTGATGCAACGTATATGCACTTATTTATTTTCGATCATAAAAATGAAGAGATTATTGGTGCGTATCGAATTGGGCAGACTGACCTTTTACAGAATGAGGGAGGCGTATCACAACTTTATCTTTCGCAGATGTTTAACTTTAGTGGTGGTTTTATTAATCAGCAGCAACCTTGTTTAGAAATGGGGCGATCATTTATTATTGCAGCCCACCAAAACAGTTTTCATGGCTTATTATTATTATGGAAAGGTATTGGTGCGTTTGTTTGTCAAAACCCACACTATAGAACATTGTACGGTACGGTATCATTAAGTAAATTATATGACCCTCGTTCAGTTGCTTTAATCGATGAAGTTATGGTGACTAACAAAGCTGGAGTTAACGCTAAAGCAGCATTTAAAGGGCAACTTCATCCAGAAGTAAAAGATTTTATTAGCGCCACACCTGTCGAGCTAAATCAGTTGTCGGCATTAGTGATAGGAATAGAAGAAGACAGCAAAGATATTCCTGTATTATTGAAGCAGTATCATAAACTAGGGGCTATATTTCATTGCACCGGTATCGATGTTAACTTTAATCATACGCCAGGTTTATTGCTCAGTGTTAATTTACCCGAGGCGCCAGAAAAGCTATTAAAACTTTATCTAGGTTCATCTAAAACGGCGTATTTAAACTATGCTAAAAGCTAAAAGCTAAAAGTAAATGATTCATCAAGTGCGGTTAAAGTGATAATAAGTGTTACGCTAATGCCGGTCTCTGTTCTTTGAGACAGGCAACGGTATGAGATTTCTGCACAACATTGTCAAAATATTCGAAACAAATTTCATTTTTCTTAGATAAGTCACTGTTAACAGATATATGAGAAATACTAACGGTTCTCGCATCTTCTCTTTGCATATTTACAGAATACTGACCATTTTTTTCTGTTGAAAAATGAAAGTCTCTATGTTGATTTGAATGGGGGTTATTTATATCTACTGTACCGATAAAACGAGATTTTCTTTTTTTACTGACATCAATAAAGTCAATACTTGATGAGGTGATAGGTAAGTCAGCCTTAACATCAACACTTACATCAACAAGTTCACTTCCATCCCATTTTACACAATGAATCGTTGGGTTGTCTTTTGATAAAGTATCAGGAAAAACACACAGCTGAAAAGGTTGAAACACCTCTAAATCCATAACTTTTAATTGCTTAATAACACTTTCTTGGTTTTGCAATAAAGAAAAAATAAGCTGTCCACGGCTCATTATATTATCTTTATCTTTATTTATATTAACAACTGCTTGGTAATTGTTGAGCAGCGCGAGTGACATTCCTTGTTTAGTCACTGCAATCCAAGTTCCACCGCCCTGTGGGTCTATAGGGTAAATAGCATTATCAATTTGATGTGGTTGAGGGGGGATAGCCAACAAACGCGTGCGCTGTTCGTCACGATTAAAAAACAATTCATAGCCATTTTGATTAAGTAAATAGGTTAAAGTGCACATTTAATTCATCACGGGCATAGTCGTTTGGTGATTGTTCGTCTCTTTATTTTTGGCATCAACAGGCCGTTCACTGTTTTCTCTTAAAAAAGTTGCTGTTGCGGGAGCTAAGCCAAAGTTATGTGGTAGCTCTGTTGTTTGTACCGAACTTTTTTGAGTAAGAGATATTTGAGCAATCATGGCAAAATGGTGAACTGCATGGCTGCCGGCAAAAACTAATTCTCTAGCAATAGTGGTTTGTACTTTTTGAATATTTTCATTGTCTATTGACACTTCTGTTGATAACGTAACTATCTTACTTAAGTCATGCTGAGAAAGGTTTTTGATCCAAACCGTTATTTCAGTTAACTTCCCTGCGGCAAGCTCAGGAGATGACTCTATTTTACTCCCTCGAACTCTAACATCATAATTAATTAACTTGCTTTCTATACCTGATATTATCGCTAAATAATGATCAATAATATGCCGCATATGGGCACCTGCTGAACTCATAAAGTTAGGCGATGTAATTTCTGCATAATGTTTTTTAGACACTTTATTAAGGTATTGCTGAGCTTGTTCAATAATGCCTAATTGACCCATGACCATGCGGTTATATTTCCAATTGTGAATGAATTACTTAGATGTTCGACTTTTTAAGATAGCTTGCATAAGATCTTCAGGTATCTTGGTGGATTGATTCGTTTTAATAAATCCTGCTTGATAAATTCGAATGGCATTTACATACCCCTCTACATAATCCCTACATTCGCGGCACATGCTTAAGTGCAGTTTAAATGTAAACTTTTCAAGGTAAGACAAGTTTCCTTCATGAAAATCATACAAAAAACCATCAACCTCTTCACAGGTCAACATACCAGGCATATGTTGGGTCATTAATCGTTTAATCATTAGCATGTCAGTTCAC
This sequence comes from Colwellia sp. MB3u-41, assembly GCF_014076845.1. Lineage (GTDB taxonomy): Bacteria > Pseudomonadota > Gammaproteobacteria > Enterobacterales > Alteromonadaceae > Colwellia_A. Next base: position 427,025 of record NZ_JACGUT010000047.1, on the reverse strand, counting down.
CTTCCAATTGCTTTCTATGCTTGCTCTGTCTTCCTGTTCTAAAATAGCTCTTAAAAGTAATCTGGCCCGGTGTAATTGTGTTTTAACCGAAGCTTCAGACACCGCTAATATTTCGGCAGTTTCTTTGGTATTCATTTCTTGGATGTCTCTAAGCAGTATCACGTTACAATATTTTTCGGGAAGCTGGTAAATAATCTCACTAAGCGACAACTTTGCTTCACTTTTCTCAAAGAGCACTTCAATGTTGTTGCTTAAGGTATCTTCTAGATTATTACCTAGCTCATCAGCAAACACCGTTCGTTCACCGTATTCATTGTACCGTTGAGAAAACACTTCTAATGACGTGGTATTTTGTCTTTTTTTTTGTCTAAGCATCATTAATGCTTCATTAACGGTAATACGGTGTAACCAAGTAGAGAGCTGTGAATTTTTTTTAAATGAGGAAATATTCTTAAAAACTTGAATAAATGCTTTTTGCAAACATTCTTGAGCATCGTCATCAGTATAAAAAAAACGACGTGCTGTTGTATACATTCGAACACTATATTGACGAACGAGCGTTTCGTAAGCTAAATCTTTATTTTCTATTAGCCGTTCAATCAGTTCATTTTCTTTGTTTTTATCTTGGTTTAAAATTGCAGAAGGTTTTTTTTTCAACAATGTTGTAACCTTTTAAAGTGGGCAGCATCATAGTGGTAACTTAACGAATAATTAATCGAAAATCACTCTTTAATTTATCACTCTCTTTAATGTGATTTTTAATAAGGAACAAACATTGAAAATACAATTGATAAAAATCCACGCAATGTTAAATAAAACACGAGAAGTCGATTTTTTAGCACCGCTGTTATTGAGAATGTATTTAGTCCCCATATTTTGGATGGCAGGTACTAAAAAAATAGAAGGCTTTGAGGAAATTGTTGAGTGGTTCGGCAACTCTGAATGGGGCTTAGGGCTACCGTTTCCATTTTTAATGGCGTTCTTAGCCACAGCTACTGAATTTTTTGGCGCAATAGCCCTTTTTTTTGGCCTTGCAGTAAGATGGCTTTCACTACCTTTAATGTTCACTATGGTTGTTGCGGCAGGTACCGTTCATTGGGACAATGGTTGGCAAGCTATAACCGATCCAAGCGCTCCTTTTGCTAATGAGAGAGTTATTGAAGCATCCAATAAATTGGGCATCGTAAAAGAGGTACTGCAAGAACACACTAACTACGATTATATAACGTCAAGCGGTAGTGTTGTGATGCTAAATAACGGTATTGAGTTTTCTGTTACCTACTTTATTATGTTGATCGCATTACTTTTTTTAGGAGGGGGACGTTATCTAAGTGTCGATTATTGGCTTGAACGCGCTTTATACAAAGAGCAAAGGGCATTATCGTCATCAAACAAAGAATAATTGTTGTCAAATAATGAATGAAATTTTAGGGATTAAATCCCCTTTAAATATTATCTTGGACTGCCCTAGCTATGCTTGGTTTCTTTATAACATCCAGGTTAGGTAGATAAGTTAATGCAAAAGGTTACTTTTGCATTTGATGTTTTGAATAAATTTTTTCTATTGTCCCATTGGCTTTCAACTTTTTTATAACGTCATTCACTGTGTTTTTTAGCGATTGATCTTTAAAAGCCATATGTGAGTAGGTAAAAGGCCATAAATAATGCACAGTGAAGTTTTTACGGGCTACGTTTATATCGTTATTGTAATACTTGTTGCTTAAATCGTACCAAAATATATTGATATCGCCGACTCTAATATCCTTTATTCCCGAAAGCATGAGCTGAGTCGTTTTTTTAGGGTGTGCATGTTCGGAATATTTTGAATTTTTAGCGGCCATTTGCTTAAAGTCCTCACCGAGTAACACTGTTGCTCCTTGGTATGCAGCAATCGATTTCCCTTGTAAATCAGATATTTTATTAACTTTTAATTTTTTTGACTTTTTCGATATAGCAACGTCCCTAAAGCGAAATACGGGTTCAGATAAATAGGCATTTACCTTTGAGTTAGGGAAAACGTTCGAAGCAACATCAATTGACTTTCCGTAGTTAATTTCATGCAATATCCGGTTATTACTCATGGATATGTATTTTACTTTGTATTGAGGAAGTTGTTTGAATATTTCATCGATGATCTCAACAAATAAACCTTTTGTTCCTTTTTCAATAAAAAATGGAGGAAAATTACCCACTCCGACTTTTATAACTTGTTGCGCTATTGACGTTGTAGAGAACACAAGGAAATAGATAAACATGAGGCGACATAATGTTTTTGGCATTTATATACTAATACTTACAAATAAAATATAAGTGTAGGCAAATAATTGTAAATAAGAAAACTAAAAACACTTGATAAAATGATTTTTTTTTTTATTAAAATTCAGTAAGTTTTAGGTATTTTAGCCCATGGTAAATATTAAGATATGTTTACGGTACTAAGCCAAGTTATGTGTCTTTAATTTGTTGTTTAATACCGCCAAAGTTCAGTTATTTTTCATTAACAAAAATAAACTCTATATTTAGTCTGTTATTGCTCTATAAAGCTTACCTATAACAGCGTAGGATATTACAACTTTAGATATAAAATTAGGTTTGCACTTAGGTGCACTAACATAAAAAATTATGCAACCAACAGCAAAAGCATCACTTACCAACGCTCTACTTATTTCTATTTGTACACCTGATTTTAAGGGTGATGAAGCAACAGAGTCACTTGCAGAACTTGCACGTTTAGTGACTACCTTAGGATTTAAAGTAGTTGGCACTCAGTCGCAAAAGCAGAGTTCAACTAAAAAAGTTAATGTATTAGGTTTAGGTAAACTGGCCGAAATAGCTCATCTTACTGGTAATCAAGGGGCCGTCGAAGGCGTAGAAGACGATGAAAATTTAGCAGGCGAAGCAGAACTTACCCTTAATCCGGCAGATATCCCCTCAGAAAACCTCCCATTTGGCTGTGCCGACGTCGTGGTATTTGATTGTGACTTAAGCCCATCTCAGCTACGTAATGTTGAGAATCAATTAGGCGTAGAAGTATTTGATCGTACTGGCATTATCATTGAAATATTTAGTCGTCATGCCCGTACTAAAACAGCGAAATTACAAGTTGAAATCGCTCGCTTAAATTACGTGGCGCCACGACTTCGTGAAACATCATGTGGTGATAAAGAACGTCAAATGGGTAAAGGCGCTGGCGAAACGACGCTAGAACTAAATCGCCGTGCAGTGCGCGATCAATTAGCCGAGCTTAAACGTGAATTGGTTAGTGTTCAACATGAAATGAAAGGACGACGTACCCAACGTTCAGAGCTTTTTTGTGTCGCTTTAGTCGGGTATACCAATGCGGGTAAGTCCTCAATGATGCGAGCGATAACGGGTAGTGATGTTGCGGGTGAGAACAAGCTTTTTGCAACACTTGATACCACGGTTCGTGCCTTGTATCCGGCCACTCAACCACGAATATTAGTGTCAGATACGGTTGGCTTTATTAAAAAGTTACCACATGACTTAGTTGCTTCATTCCATTCAACCCTAGCAGAAGCCCATGACGCTTCATTATTGTTATATGTAGTAGATGCATCAGATCCTTCTTTTCGTTCTCAACTCGATGTCGTGCACGAAGTACTGGAAGAGGTGGGTGTTGAAGACAGTAAAAAGTTATTGGTACTGAACAAATCAGACCAACTTAGTGCTGAGCAACAACAAGTACTGATTGAAGAATTTCCTGATGCCATGATGACCTCAGCTCGTAATCCGCTTGATATCGCCAAACTACATAAATATATTGTTGGCGTTGCTGAGAACGAAATGATTGAAGAAGAAATTGTTATTCCTTATACAGCGAAAGGTATTATAGGTGAAATTCGATCCAGCATGAGCGTTACAAAAGAAGATTACGACTACAGTGAAATTAAGCTAACAGTAAGGTCTAATGCGATTGATTTAGCAAGGTTAAAAAAGCGCATGCTGAATTTATAAAATAATGCTGATGTTATTTTGGTGGTTTGAATTGGAAATTTATAAAGAAGTGTTCATATACACTTAAATAAAGCGTTTGGATGATTTATTCGTGTAGAGTTTGAATGTTAATTAACTATCGGCTCTACACTGATTTTATTTTCAAGCCATCTTACTTGCGTTGCTTCATGGTCTCGCTTAAAAACAGTCGTTTTATTTGATATTTCAATATTTACCCCGGAATGTATTGACTTGTATACCGACAGTTCAAAAGTCTCCAAATGTTTATTTATAGTACTCTCTTTTTCTAACCAGTTTTTATTGAGTTTACCTAACAAGTGTAAATGTTGTTTTAGTGCTTGATTAATGCGTTCTATTTGTTGAGTATTGTTGTCGTTAAGGTTATTAGCCTTGCGTAATAACTGATATATTCTCGGTAGTCGTCTCATTATTTTGTCCGCTTTTTCACGGGCACTTATTTTTAATTCTTCGGTGGTATTGACCCAATAATTTAAATTAAAGTTTGTCATTGCCCCACAACGAGACCCTAAAGTACCCACATGAACTGAGCCACCGGCAAGCACGGAAGTACCAAAAACTTTGCCATCTGCCTTTTCATTGGCAATATTGCCGACCCATAAATCACCCGCCACAATAATTTGGCTATGAGAAATATATTGGGTCACTTTAATATCATTTTTTGCAAAAATATCAGCGTATTGCACAAACTGCGCACTAACATCACCCTCTGCCTGAAGTACTGTGTTGTTCTCTAAATGGTTATCTTCAGAGACTTGGCGCCCAATAATTCCCAGTGCAATCGATATATTACCACCAGCAGCGATCGATGCTGATTCAACTATTCCACCTATCACTATGTCTTCACTTACAGATAACTCCATGCCTTCGCAAACATTTCCTTTAACATAAATTGAACCATCAAAACGGATATTACCTGTACCAACATCAATGTTTTCAACTTCGAGTAATGTGTTAACTGTGACACTATTGTCTAAATGTTTTGGCATACCATCAATCGTCGCAATGAGAATGTTATTGTTTTCATCCGAAAAAGATGAGCCGTCAGACTCTTCCAAAACAGCCGTTTCACCTGATACAGCATCAGTAATAGTTCCAATGACATTAAAGCCTTTAACACCGGCGGTTGGCGGTATTAACTTAGCTAACTTTTTACCTGTTTTTACGTGGATTAAATCACCTAATTCACGCATGTCTACATTGCCATTATCGAGCTTTTTTGGACACATAATACGGTCAGCGGGGTCATCCACTAAATATTTTATATATCCATCTTTTCCACTCGTGCTGGCTTTCCCCTTTGCTATTTCAGTCGTTATACTTTTTCCAGGTTGAAGTTGTATGCCATCTCTAACAATATTAATGAGGTTTTCTTTAATAATGCCTTTGGTTATATTGTTCTCTTTTAATATTTCTATAACATTTGCGTTTTTTATTTGTTTGCCGCTGTACCCTGCAGTGAGTTCTAGGGTCACAGACATGTTTTCAGGGCCTATAGTGACAGTTAAACTCGCATCAACAGCATGAGCAATAATTAAAGAGGTGCTGGAGGTCTCTTTTTTCTCATTATTTTCATTGGCCTTCACCACTTCTTCCAGCAGTAACGCCATTGCGCCGTCGATAAGTAAAAAAGCAGAGTACTCTGATAATGTAAATGCTCTTTGTAGTTTTTTGATGTTAGCTTTAGGCTGACCGTCAACAGGAGTGATGGTCATTAATAAATCTTTACCTTCACTTTCAAGGGTTAACGTTATATCGCACATATATTTTTCATCAACTTTTATCGCATTAATAAATGAGGTGAGCTATGTTTATTCTCTTATCGTTACTTAATAAATGTATACAGTAAAAAAAAGGTGTTATTAAGCTTTTTGAGTCTTTAATATGTTATTTATTTGTTCAATATTACTGCACATCCAACTTACCATAGGTTGATATTATATTATTTTATTTAATAAGTATTTAGAGTAGATTTTCTGGTAATAGTAACTATCCTTTAATAATAATAATTCATAGGTTTTATTAATGGAAAGAACGTTCAACACATTCATTGCAAGACAAGCTATCTTAGATATAAATCTTAAAACGATAGGTTATGAACTTCTTTTTAGAGATAGTTTAGACAATGTATTTAAAGAATCATCTCCTGAAAAAGCAACCTCAAAAGTAATACTTCAAAATCATATTCTGGGTAATTTAACCGATGTTTGTTTTGGTAAGTTAGCTTTTATTAATTTTGATGAGTTCACATTACTTCAAAACTCGCCCTTGTTGTTTAACCCAAGAGATATCGTTGTTGAAATTTTAGAGACTATTAATATATCAGAGGAGCTTATTTTTAATGTTTCTCAGCTCCATAAAAAAGGCTATAGGGTTGCGTTGGATGATTATGACTTTTCAAGTAAATGGGATAGCCTTTTCCCTTATATTTCGATTATTAAAATTGATATTGAAGAGGTTTCTTATGATCAAATTAAGGAACTTAAAAAACGATTACTTTCTACTGAAAGTCAAATAAAAATAATTGCTGAACGTATTGAAAATAATGAGCAATTCCAGCAGCTGAAAAAAATCGATATTGACTACTACCAAGGATACTTTTTTCACAAACCAGAGATAAAGTTAGGTACCTGCGTATCACCTTTGAAAATAAATTTAATTCAACTATTTTTAGAAGCCTATAAACCAAATTTAGATTTTGATCAATTAACTCAAATTATTAGCCGTGATGTTACTTTGGTGAGCGGAATATTAAAATTGGTTAATAGTGCAGCAGAGTGCGGTAATATTGAAATCACTTCAATTAAACAAGCTATTACCTATTTGGGTACAAATAAAATAAAGCAGTATGTCGCGATAATATCCATGTCGACATTATCATCTGATAGTTCACCAGAGCTTTTTATAGAGTCATTAGTTCGCGCTAAAATGATGGAGCTAATCGCTGAAGAAAAACCATTTAACCATCTCAAAGATAAAGCCTTCTTAACCGGTATACTAAGTAACTTAGATGCCATACTAAACTTACCAATGAAAGATGTAGTGAAAGACTTTATTTTTTCACAAGACATTAAATTTGCCCTCACTAATGAGCAAGGAGAGTTATCTGAGCTATTAGCGTTGGCGAAGTATTATGAAGTGCCTAATCGCCAAAATGGGCGAAGTTTTGTTGCAACCGATAAGATCTCTGAAGCTACTCTTTTAAATTGTTATTATGAATCATTAAAGTGGGGAGTGAGCATTGTCTAAGACTTCGCTCCTTTCATGATTAAGAGTGACAGGCCGGCCATGTTAACTCGCCTTGAACGAGTCTTTGGACAGCCAGTATCCAGTTAATAAAACATTGATGGAACTGTTCGTAATTATTACCTGGTTTTTAACATACTTTCGGATCATAGATTCATCGCCATGCTTACCAACTGTACTTGTAAAATAACCATCAGACCAAAATTCTCCACCCCATAATTGTTTTTTAACATAAGTAAATTTTTTGAAAATTTCTATTGCTGTTAAGCTTTTTATCATCGTTACAAGTTTCGTAATGCTATACATTGGAACCGACTGAACTAATACCAATTACATTAATTTTGTAATCTAATTGTAGGTATGAAATATATTACTCAAAAACAATTATCTGAGAAATTAGAGCCTATTAATTTACAGGTACTTATTGCTCAAGAGACCAATGGTAGAATGCGAATTCGTCTATTAGCTTTATCACACATCAAAGACGGAGCTGACAGAGCCCAAACAGGTAGACACAGCGTGGTCATAATGGATGTTCGGGGTGGCATACAGAAAATGTTGTTGATGAATTTGATAATGTTAGCATCATAAAGTTGCCAGTTTATTCACCTGAATTGAATCCAGTTGAGCAGGTATGGCAGTGGTTAAGACAGAATGAATTAGCGAATAAATGTTCTAAGGATTATGACGATATTGTTGAATCTTGTAGTCATGCATGGCATATCTTTATAAGTAATATAGAACAGGTGAAAAATATATGTTTTAGAGATTGGCTCAATTTGGGGTGTTAATTAGTGTAATTGGTATAACAACTTGATTTAACGAAAAGTGTACTAGCTCTTTGGATTCAAAATGTTCCGAGAGGCCATATGAGAATTAATCTCATATGTTACCGACCTCTTTTATTATATTGCTTTGCGAAAACCACTCATGCCAAATAAGCTACTAAGTATGGCTAAGCTTAATGGGTGATCAGGTGGTTTTTTGAGATAAGAGGTCAAGTTTTGGGGGGCATTAAATAACTAAAAGTAATTTATTTATATTTAAAACACAAAGGTAATACCAATTTCATTAATTAGGTGATCTACTTTATACGCAGGAAAAATGACCAAACACAAGGCGTTTATTTTAATAACCAGTTGTTCTAATTATCAAATAACGCAGTAGCTGGTTGTTTTAACCAGTAAAAATGCACAGATAATTAGTGAAATTGGTATAAAAATAAAATAAAATACAGTTAAATAAAGTTAAATAAAGTTAAATGTTAGGATTCAAACATGATATTTTTAAAAAAACTAAAACCATCAATTTTAACTGCTTTTATAGTTTCAGTTATGATAAGCAATATTTGTATGGCATCAACAATAACATTTGATACTTTTACTCAAAATGGCAATTTTGCGGTTAATGTCAGTGAGCAAAGTATCGTTATTGCTGTTACTACTGAAAATGCTAACAATATATTTACTCAAGCAAGTGCATCTGTTGGGGGAGCAAGTGGTAATATTATAGCTGATACACAAGGTGATGGTCTTACCAAAGTGATTTTTACTTTTGATACAATCATTGATATTACATCTATTCAGTTTCTTGAAGTAAATGATTTTTCTACAGGTACCTATACGTTCACTAATACTACGAGTGGAAGTAGTGAAAGTACAACTATTAATGCCAATGATTCAACTAATATTAATGGTATACATGGTCAATTAGCGACTTTGAACCTTACAAATGTTGATACTATGGAAGTTATATATAGTGGTGGACATTTTGCTCCTGGTTTTGATGATTTAATATTTACTCTGTCTGATACTAACACAGCCCCAACCTTAACAAGTTTATCAACCACTTATACAGTAACCGAAGATGTTGCTAGTGCAATTGACTTATCAGCCGCGACATTTTCTGATACTGAAGGTGACAGTCTAACAGTCATTTTGGCTGTAAATAGCGGCACTATTGCTTCAATAGATGGAGATGGTGTTACTGATAGTGTCACCGTAGCTAACTCTGGTGCATCGTCTATGACCATTGCAGGGTCAATAGCTAATATTCATACTTATCTTGATACGGTGAATAAAATAGAGGTGACCACTGCGAATAATTCACTCACTGATATCACGTTAACGGTAACCCCTAATGATGGCGCACTTTCAGGTGCTTCAGGAACAAGTACCCTCAGTGTTACATCCGTTAACGACGCACCCACCGTTTCTATAGGTGCAAATCAAACAGTAGGCGGCGTTGGTATAGGCGGTGTAACACAAACCGTTAATACATTTGCTAGTTCTTTTAATGATGGTGATGACGGGACTCAAGCTATCAGTAACTTTATCATTAGTGAAGCCAATGATGTAAATAGTGTTGTTTCTGCAGTAGATATAAATAACGCAGGTAATTTAACGTACACCCCCGCGAGTAATGTTGAAGGGGTAGCAACAATAAATGTACAAGTACAAGATGACGGTTTGTCGGCTAATGGTGGTGTTGATACTTCGTCAATACAAACATTTACTATCAGCGTTGATACATTGGCACCTGTGGCGCCATCCACTCCAGACTTAGCAACAGGAACAGACTCGGGCGATTCAGACTCAGATAATATCACTAGTGATACTACACCGACGTTAAGTGGTACTGCTGAATCGGGCACTACGATTAAATTATACAGTGATCAGGAAGGGGGAGGCTCAACATTACTTGCTTCTGGTTCCGCCACAGGTGGAACTTGGGATTTAACCACTAGTGCCTTAACAGCAAATGTGACGCATAGTATTACCGCAACGGCGACAGATACACTGGGTAATGTGGGAGCAGCATCGAGTGGTTTATCAATTGCAATTGATTTAACCACCCCAACATTACAAATCCTAAGCCCAGCAGACAATGCCACGGGTTTGAGCAGCTCAGCTAATATCAGCATGGACTTTAATGAAAATATTGCCCTGGGAACGGGTAATATCACCATTAATAAGAGCAGTAACAATAGCACCGTGGCCACCATTAACGTCGCCGCTCATGGTGGTCAGTTAAGTATTACTAACGATACTTTAACGATCAACCCTAGTGCGAATTTAGCGGACAACACTGAGTATTATGTGCTCATGGATGCCACTGTTATTGACGATATTTCAGGCAACAGTTATACGGGTATTTCAGCGACTACGGATTGGAGCTTTACCACAGCAGACATCAGCCCACCAATAGTAACAGGGGTGACGGTTAAAGACTCACCAAACAATACCGATACATCGATGCAATTCACCGTCGCGTTTGATGAGAATGCGAACGCCATCAGCACGGATGACTTTACCGTAACCACGGTTTCAGGAGATGCAACAGGGGATGTTACGGCTGTTGCATCAAGCGGTACCAGTGTGGATGTGACCGTGAGCAATATAAGTGGTGCGGGGAGTATTCGTTTAGACCTAAATGCCGGGACTAACATCATTGACGATGATGCCAATGGTAATAATAACAATGGTTATATCAGTACTTATACTTCAGGGGCAAGCCACGATGTCGATCTAATCGCGCCTGTTATAAGCGCCATTGTTATTCCAAATTCACCCCATAAAGTGGGTGATACCGTTAATGCAACCATTACCGTTAGCACAGATACTGACACCTATATCTTAGGGGCTAGTACGGTAGGCGGATATACTTTGGCAAGTTTCAGTAAGACCAATGACACCACCTACACCGCATCGTTTACCATCACCGATGGTGGGGCCGATGCAGATGCAGGGGCGGATATACCCGTTAGTCTTATTCTTAGCGATGCATCGGGTAATTCAAATGCCGCATTTACCACCGCGATTAGTCAAGTTAGCGATGCGATTTATGCCAACTTACCTGATTTTACCTTAAGCGCTGCGGATGGCACCCTAAGTGAAAGTGGTGATACCGAAATAATTACAGCTAGTATAACGGGCAGCTTGAATAACAAATGGCCAGTCAATCTAAGCGTACCGCTGAGTTTTGATGATACAAATAACAGCGGTATTAATAATGATTATAGTGTGTCAGGTAGTAGTATCACAATTACGGCGGGCCTAAGCTCTGGCTTTATTACCGCTACAGGTATAGATGATGCGATATTTGATGCGCCCAGCAATGAAAGCTTTGTAGTGAGTATTGACACATCAGTGTTAAGTATCGGTAATGATAATGGTGGCGACCCCACCATTATCATTACCGATGATGAGGTCACCCCAGTAGTGACGTTACAAGTTAGTGATAACACGATTAATGAAGACGGTGGCATGGCTAGCATCACGGCTACATTAAACAATGCAACCTATGCAAATGTGACCGTTAATTTGTCTTACACGGGTTCAGCCGACGATTCGGGAATTGATTACAATTCGCCAAGTACTAATATTACCATTACGGGCGGCGCCACGTCCGGCGATGCAGTAACAGGGATCACTAGTGTTAATGACAGCGTAGAAGAAGGCGACGAAACCATTATTATTGATGTAGATACCATCTCTGACGGTAGCGCTGTTGAAAATGGAACCCAGCAGCAAACCATCACTATCACTGACGACGACGATACTACGCCACCAGTTTTTGAGAGCAGCACACCGACTTTATCAACTATTACTGACGCGGGGGCAACGTTAGCTGTCGATATAGACGAGCAGGGTGATGTTTATTACATTGTTGTTGACCAGGCAGATACCGCGCCAACGGCTACTCAAACCAAAGCAGCGATTAATTACGCTGGAGCCACGGTTCATGCCAGTGGTACCATCGCGACGACCAGCACCACGGGTACGGCTAACATTGTTGGCTTAAGTGATGCGGTCAATTACACTGTTTATATCGTTGCTCAAGACACGAATACTAACCTGCAAGCAGACGGTTCTATGGTGGCGTTAAACCTAACAACACTCGATACATTACCCAATGTCGCCAGCATCACTTTATCGGGTACACCAGCGCAAACTGCATCCACTATTACTTATAACATGGTCTTTTCAGATGATGTGATTAACTTAGATATCAATGACTTCACACTGACTCTCGTCAGTGGCGCAACTAATGTCGTCCCCGTCATTAATACTGTAAGCGGCTCAGGAACAAGTTATACCGTAACTATCACAACAGGTGTCACAGTAGGCGATATCCGTTTAGACTTAAATGCAGGCACCGATATTGTTGATGAAAGCAATAATATCCCTGTGGGATATATAACCGGCGAGGTTCATAGTGTTAATACCAACCTGTCACCAACGATTGTCGAGGCTACCAATAGCGTTGGGCCTTTTGATATCGATGAAGATGTCAAAACGTCGTTAGATTTAAGCGATGTTTTTACTGCTGATGATAACGGTAACGAGATTACCGTAACGCTCAGTAGTGATAACGGTTTATTGTTCGCCAAAGATGGCAATAGCACCGTGTCATCAACGACCATTGCAGGCTCTCAAGTATTCGGTACGTCCAGTATCACCTTGACCGGGCTAAGTGCTGATATTAATACCTTCCTTAATGATAGTGACCGTATTAAATTTCAAACGACACTAAACAATACCGATGTAAGTACGTTAACGATCACGTCTAACGATTGGTTTGAAGCGGGCACTGGATTGAGTAAAACCATCACCATTAATGCGATTAATGATGCACCAGCTATCAGTGGTGCGCCAGCAACGAGTGTTGTTGATGGTAATGCTTATAGTTTTACGCCAGCGGCGAGCGATATTGAAAACGAGACGCTTAGCTTTACTATTACCAACCAACCGACGTGGGCAATTTTTGATGACGCCACAGGTAAACTCAGTGGTAACCCAACGCCAGCGCATGTTGGAACCACGTCAGGCATTGTTATTCGGGTTATAGACTCAAACGGCGCGGGTAATGATTTAGCATCATTTAATGTCGAGGTAACCACGTCTAACGCTGCACCTGTGATAACCCAAGGGACTAATACGACGGTTGTGATGAGCGAAGACGGCTCACCTACTGCGTTTTCATTAACCTTAGATGCCACTGATGCTAATAGTAACCCACTGACGTGGAGCATTAGCAGCCAAGCAACGAAGGGCAGCGCTTCAGCTTCTGGTACAGGTAATAGTCAAGCGATAAGTTATACACCCACTAACCACTATTTTGGTGCAGACAGTTTTGTGGTCAATGTATCTGATGGTCTAGTCAACGACACGATTACAGTTAATGTGACAGTCAGTTCAGTCAATGATTTACCTAACTTTACCTCTACTGGGGTAACTGCCGCGACTGAAAACAGTAACTATAACTACAACATAATTGCTAGCGATAGCGATGATACAAATTTAACCATTATCGCGACCACTCAACCGACGTGGTTGACTGTGGCAGATAACGGCAATGGCACCGCCACGTTATCGGGCTTACCCACTAACGCTAATGTGGGCAATAATAGCGTGGTACTAAGCGTGGTTGATAATGAAAACGCCGCGGCTATACAAAGCTTCACTGTGGTTGTGTCAAATACCAATGACGCACCGGTTATCACCGGTACGCCCATCATAACCGTGGCGCAAGATAGCAGCTACAGCTTCACGCCAAGCGTGGCGGATGTCGATGCAGGTGATACCCAAACCTTTAGTATTACCAATAAACCCAGTTGGGCTGGCTTTAGCGCCATAACCGGCGCCATAACCGGCACGCCGACTAATGATGATGTGGGCGTGACGGCGGGGATTGTGATAACGGCCACCGATAGCGCCGGTGCTACCGCCAGCTTAACCGCCTTTAGCGTGACGGTGTCAAATACTAATGACGCACCGGTTATCACCGGTACGCCCATCACAACAGTGGCACAAGATAAGGCTTACCGCTTTACGCCAAGCGTCAGTGATGTCGATGCAGGCGACACCCAAACCTTTAGTATCACCAATAAACCCAGTTGGGCTGGCTTTAGCGCCACAACAGGCGCATTAACCGGCACGCCGACTAATGATGATGTGGGCGTGACGGCGGGGATTGTGATAACGGCCACCGATAGCGCCGGTGCTACGGCAAGCTTAACCGCCTTTAGCGTGACGGTGTTAAATATCAACGACGCACCGGTTATCACCGGTACGCCCGCGATAACCGTGGCGCAAGATGAGGCTTACAACTTTACGCCAAGCGTCAGTGATGCAGATGCAGGCGATACTAGTACCTTTAGTGTCACCAATAAACCCAGTTGGGCGGCCTTTAGTGCCACAACAGGCGCATTAACCGGCACGCCGACTAATGATGATGTGGGCGTGACGGCGGGGATTGTGATAACAGCCACCGATAGTGCCAGTGCCACCGCAAGCTTAACCGCCTTTAGTGTCACGGTGTCAAATACCAATGACGCACCGGTTATCACGGGTACGCCAGCGACGACCATTGCTGAAGATGTGGCTTATAGCTTTACGCCGAGTGTGACAGATGCAGATGCAGATGCAGGTGATACGCAGACCTTCAGTATTACCAATGAACCCAGTTGGGCAGCCTTTAGCGCCACAACAGGCGCATTAAACGGCACGCCAAGTAAGAGTGATATTGGCATTACCTCAGGTATTATTATTAGCGTAACAGACAGTGGCAATGCATCAGCAAGTTTAATGGCATTTAACCTCGAGGTGGTTGACATTAACCAAGCACCCGTTGCTGCTGATGTGAGTGAAACCTTAGCAGAAGATAGCGATACGTTTGTTACCTTAACGGCCACTGACAATGATGAAGGAGATGAATTAACCTTTATTATTGCAAGCGAACCCTCACAGGGTAAGTTAACGGCTTCTTTAGATAATACTGCGCAATGGCAATACACACCTGAAGCGGATTATCAGGGTGAAGACAGCTTTACCTATATGGTGAATGATGGTGATGTAGATTCAGCGCCTGCTACAGTTACGCTCACTATCACTTCTGTTAATGATGCCCCTATAGCAACCGATGATGATATTACACTTGCCTTTAATGAAACTGGGGTCTATATCCTTGATGTGCTAAGTAATGATAGTGACATTGAAAATGACGAATTAACTATCACTAACGCCTCTGCCAGTATTGGTAGTGTCAGTATTGATGATAATCAGTTAGTTTATCAAGCTCAGGAGGGTGTACAAGGTGTTATCTCGCTAGATTACGTTATCAATGACGGACACAAAACTCAAGACAATGGCTCTGCAAAGGCACGCGTGACGTTATTTATTGATGGCGGCATCAACGCACAATTACCAATTATTACACTACCTGAAGACGTAATAGCTAATGCAACGGCGTTATTTACTAAAGTTGATTTAGGGGTAGCCACCGCTGTGGATAATGCAGGACAAATACTGCCTGTTTCCTTAGTAGATGGCACCACGTTATTTAGACCGGGTAACAACGTAGCGTATTGGCAAGCAGAAGATAGCCAAGGTCTCAAGAGTGTGGCAAGTCAATCTGTCGTCGTGTACCCACTGATTACGATGAGTCAAAATAAAACGTCAGTAGAAGGGACTTCACACGATGTGGAGATTTACTTAAACGGTACTTCACCTGTTTACCCTGTCACTGTAGGTTATAGCGTGAGCGGCTCAGCTGATGCTAACGACCATACCCTTATTGCAGGTGAGATTGTCATTAACTCTGGAGAGGTTGGCACGATTAGTTTTGATGTTTTAGCTGACGATATGGCTGAAGAAAGTGAAACGTTAATCATTACCCTCGATGATACCCTTAACCTGGGCGCTAAATCTGCTTATACCTTAACGATTACTGAACAAAATATTGCACCACAAGTGACTTATCGTGTGACGCAAGACAATGAACAGCGTTTATTGATTGAAAGCAATGCGGGTCAAGTGGTTATTCAAACAGAGGTTTTTGATAGTAATACGCTTGATACACACCAGTATCAATGGCTAGATAGTGAGAGTGAATTGGTCGATGTTGACAGTGATGAAACCATTTATACCTTTAACACCGCAGGGTTAACAGCCGGTATTCAAACTTTGAACTTAGTGGTGACAGATAATGGTGATACACCACTATCAACAACAACCAATATTTATCTTGTTATTACCGATACCTTAGCCGTATTAACCGATGTCGATAGTGATGGCGATTTAATTCCTGACAATGAAGAGGGTCTTGGTGATGATGATTTTGATGGTATTCCTAATTATCTTGATGTACCCAGTGCATGTAACGTCATGCCACAGCAAGTCAGTGAATCACAACTCTTCCTTGTTGAAGGTGAGTCAGGTGTATGTTTACGTAAAGGCGCTACGGTAGCGAATAACCAAAGTGGTGGCCTTGAACTGACGCCTGATGAAGTGCAAAACGATGAAAATACGCTAAATGTAGGAGGTATATTCGACTTTATCGCTTATGGTTTACCTCAAGCAGGACAAAGCTACAATCTAGTGCTACCTCAACGATTACCCATACCTGCTGATGCCTTGTATCGGAAGTTTACGCCAGTAAATGGCTGGGTTGAATTTGTTGTTGATGTTAATAACAAGTTTGCTTCAAGCGAAGGAAGCTTTGGCTTTTGTCCTCCTCCTGGCGATGCAAGCTGGACAATAGGACTAAACGAAGGCCATTGGTGTGTACAGTTAACAATTGAAGATGGTGGCCCTAACGATGACGATGGTTCAGCTAACGGCAGTATTGTTGACCCAGGCGGCGTGGCCGTATTAATAGATACTAATCACTTCCCTGTTGCAGAAGCTGAAACAACAAGCACTGCACTAAATACACCCATTACGATTGATGTATTACTTAATGACAGCGATGAAGATAACGATGTCTTAACGATTAACAGTGCAAGTGTTGATTTTGGTGTTGTCGATATTGCTATCAATATCCAGCAACTTATCTACACACCACCGATAAGCTTTATTGGTGTTGCTACTATTAACTATGGTGTAAGTGATGGTCGCGGCGGTACAAGTTATGCTGATGTGACCGTTAATATTATTGAAAATCAAGCACCTGTTGCGCAAAATGACAGTGCGAGCACTGATGACAGAACAGCCATTATCATAGCGCCATTGCTAAACGACAGTGATGGTAATGATGATACCTTAACGCTTATTAGCGCCGATGCAGAGCAAGGTAGTGTCACGATAGGCACTGACAATACGTTAATCTACACCCCTAAAACAGGCTTTGACGGCAACGACATCATCACCTATACGATTGATGATGGTAATGGTGGCAAAGCGATAGGGCAAATTACGGTTAGCGTTAAAGCCTATGAAACCATTACAGTGACCAATAAAAGCGGTAGTGGAGGCGTAATAGCTTGGTGGTTTATGGGGATAGTATCCCTACTTGTTTATCGCCGCAGAGTTGCTTGGGTAAATAGCCGGGCTGTGTCACAGCAGAGACTAACAAGCCAAGGAGCCCGCTCATGAAAAGTAGCCCTATAGAACATAACCAGGTAAAAAACTTGATCGCTAAATTAATTACTCTAGGTATGGGGTTACTGTTAAGTGCAACGAGCCACGCCAACAACTGGTTGGTCAGCGTAGAGCTCGGAAAAAGCGAAGCTAACACAGGAAGCCTCACTGCACAGCTACCGTCAGGAGAAGTTACCCATCTGAGCGACAGTGACATCAGTTGGTCATTAGGTATTGGTTATCAGCTAGACAATGGCTTAACCCTTGAAGCGAGTTATCTTGAGCTGGGTGAGGGTGATGTCACCCTTACCGGCGACAGTTTATCACCAACACAATATCACAATAGTGTCGCTAACATATCGCCGGTATTAGGTGATGGTTTTACGCTTGGAGCGCGTTATCAATTATGGCAACAAGAAGATATAAGTACGTCGGTATCACTGGGCCTTATAGCATGGGAAGGAAACATCACCAGTACCTATCAAGCACAGCAAATAACCACTAGGCGTGACGATCATGATATTTACTATGGCCTAGAGGGACATTATCAACTAACCAAACAATGGCAGTTAAGCCTAGGTTTTACGCGTTATGCTTTAGAGCCTAATGATGTTGATGTCATCTATTTGGGTGGGGCGTATAGTTTTTAGTGCTTTAATTAAGTTCAACTTGCGCCGTTGAATTGATAGCGGTCATTACTGTTAGATTTATAAGACAAATTTTTCATAAAGTTGAGCATTCATTGACATGAGAAAGCCGTATCTAAATTACGGATTTTTGAAAAAAGCTTCGTAAGCGAATAGCTAATGGCACCTGTTGTTAGCGTTTGATCTTCGTTATGTTATCTCCAGACTTAATTTAGGAGATAACCATGAGAATTACGCGTAGCTAAGAGCAATAGAAAACCATCATTGACTATTAACAATAACCGCAGTTATCAACTCGAGCTTTTATGCACTTAAAAAGAAGTTTGCTTTGACGTCTGCTAACGTTAATCGCTGACTTACTCGAACAGTCTAAAGTCAATATTGATAATACTTTCAGCTTGGTATGGGGGGGAACCATGCTACACCAAAAAAAGTTGACCAAACGCTCTGATACGCCAGCTTAAAAAGAATTCAACCTCCGCTGTAACGTTAATGAAGAAAAGCGAAGAGCAAGTAATCAATGTAATAAATAGCGTATCATCGACAGGGGATACATTAAATAGCATTGCCGACATTATTACCCAAATAAATGATATGAGTACACGAATAGCAACAGCATCGGAGCAACAAGAGACTGTTGTCGAGGAAATTAATATGAATGTTGTTAAAATTAATGACAAAACCCAAGAGAGTTCTCAAGCGATAGTTGACGTTTCAAAAGCTAGACAAGAATTAGCGAAACTATTAACAGATATGCAAACCTTAGTTGCTCAATTCAAAATTAACCATGAATAAAAAATCAAATAAAAAGTTAATCTGTATGATGGTTTTAAAAGACAAGAAGGAGGTAATATTTAATCTAATCTCTATATTAAACATAATGAACATGTTTAATTTCGTCACTGTGGAAAAAGTCGTATCCAGAGATTTTGCCCCTCAGGCAGCAACGAGCTTACAGCAGCCATAGATATTGTTCTTGTTCTATAACTGTATTTTGCGCTTTTGAGCATGGAGTTAGTCTCAAAAGCGATTGTGGGAACGTCCGGTATGCCAATAATCTTAATTCCGCTGTCGACATGTTTAGGTCAACTAACTGATGTTCAGTTGTTCTCGGCAAAAGCTTACTTCTTCTTTGTGCACTTTTTTGACGTTAGCTTTTGGTGAGGGAAAAACTACCCGTGTTCATTTTTCTAAAGTTACTCAAGCCACATACCCGACATTAGGTTTACTTAAGTTAATGACAAATGTTGACCTGAAAGCTCTCTTTTGTACTGTTTAATTTCTTACCGGTTCCTATTAATTCATCTGAGCTTGAATAAATATTCTCATATCATTAATTGAACCTTGAAGTTTTTGATCTGAGCACGGTGCATTATTTATGTTTTCGGGGTGATGTATTTCATGACGTATATACTCACTGACAATTTTTTCTCTTCTAAAAGAGCACCATTTCGTTTTATTGTTATATAGCTGATAGTTGGTCTGCCACCTTTATATTCAGTTAATAATTATTCACTCTCAATAAATACATATAACTCATTGTGGCACTCATCATGTGATTCGCCAAATGCCAAAAAAATCACTTCATTGAACGAGGATAAGGCGACTCGCTTCTCTTGACATTTAAAACGCCTTTAGCTGGTTCTTTCTTTATAAACTTAAGATGGTAAAAATCTAGTGATTTCACTATTGATGGACCATGAGAGGTAAGTAATACGTGTGCATTATGGCTCTTAGAAAGCTCGATAAATGCTTCGATTAATTTTTCTTGATAACTTGGCTGCTGTAAAGTTTCAGGCTATTCAATAGCATAAATAATGTTGGGGGCATTATTTTCATCTTTTTTCTTTCAGCTTATGATCTAAAAAATTCAAAAGAACTAGCCTTTCAACACAGCGACCTCTTTTATTAATAGGAATATCTTCATTTCCAGTTATAGATACCGACTTAAAAACATCAACGGATTTGAGGCTGTCTGCGTTAGGAATTAAAGGGGTAAGACTATCTGAAATTTATGGATTTATTTCGTCTAGTTTTTCTAAAGTCTTTACTACTACCTCATTTAGTTTAGTTTCAACTTCAATAGCCACTTCAATAGCCACTTCATTCAAACTATCCATCAGTCGCTAGTCTTACAAAATTTCTTGAACTGCAAGTTTTAAAGGATTTTGAATTTCACTATATCTGTCACTACTTTTCGATCTGATTGAAAAATGCATATAATGGTAAGTAGCTTTTAAGTTGTTCCCAAGTGTTCTTTGCATTAATTTTTGCTAATTCAATTTCTACATCGTCTAACTGAAGGTCATCTAAATAATGTACCCAAATTTATTTTCTAACAACTGAATTTTTTGTTTTATCTTTACATGCTATTTCATCCGTTAAGAGTCTTTTCAAATCTGCTTATTTTTTAAATGTAACCCTATTAATTAATATAATAGTTTTCAATAATACTTTAAATTTTCACATTGTAAAAAGTGTATGGTTGGTGTTTAGTGAAAATAGTCTAGGGTGGTTATTGGTTAAAACAACGACGGGCTTATTTCTTATGCTTGGGTCGAATACTTTTTCGGCACTAGCATAAAAAGACACGGCATCAACTAGTGCATACATGCGGTTAATTCAGGTGCTGGGTGATGAAGACGAATAGCACGTGTGACTATACCTTCTAGCTGAAAATCATCTTCGGGCTGAATACTAACCGGTGCAAAATCTTTAGATGCAGATAATAGCCGTGCTTGTTTTTTATCAATTAACTTACAGACAAAACAACCATTGTAATTTGCCACAATAACATCGCCATTTCTAGCGGTGAGCGATCTGTCTACAATAAGTAAGTCGCCATCAAAAATGCCTACTCCCTGCATAAATTCACCAGATGCTTGACCAATAAATGTAGCGTTAGGATGTCTAATAAGGAGTGTATCTAGTGATAACCCCAGTTCTTTATATTCGGCTGCGGGTGATTAAAACCCTGAAATACCTGCTTCAATGTAAATAGGAATAACGTTCATCACTTAAATCTCAACTGTATTTTTATACAGTGTAGTTTTCAAATTGATTTTTGAAAAGAATAATTTAAATATCTTACAAGTAATGATTACTTTCCTTTTGAAACAGAGCCGTTAAAATCAGCCTAGCATTAATTTACAGGGTTAATTTACATGCATGAAAATGCGAATTCGTTAGTGGTTCTTGATTTTGAAACCACAGGACTATCACCAACCCAAGGTGATAGGGCCATAGAAATAGGGGCGGTTAGAATTGTAGACGGTAAGGTTACCGGCAAATTTCAATCGTTAATGAATCCTGGTTTTCGGGTTAGTAGCTTTATTGAACAATACACTGGAATATCTAATCAGATGCTCGCTGAGGTCGGTTCTTGTGATGAAGTGATGGCAGAGTTTGCCAATTTTCTTGGCGATGATAATTTACTTGCGCACAATGCTTCTTTTGATCAAAAGTTCTTGGACGCCGAGCTTAATAATATTTCTAGAAGATACTCGGGGCAATTTATTTGTTCATTACTGGTTTCACGTAGAATTAATATAGACGCGCCTAATCATAAACTAGGGACACTTATTCGTTATAAAAACATTCCATCAGATGGAGCCTTTCACCGGGCTTTATTTGATGCAGAGATGACCGCAAAATTATGGTTATCGATGCTTGATGATATCGAAGAAAAAATTAACGGCGAGTTTGTGCCTTTTGCATTAATACAAAAGTTATCAAAGACAGCAAAAAGTGACGTAAATAAGCTGTTAGCTAAATGGTAATTTATCTTGTTGGTTTTTAATTTTTTATCTCAGGTATAATCACAGTTCAACGTTTAGTAGAGTTAACATCATCGATTACCCAGAGAAAAAAGATCCAACAGAAATAAATCTGATATTGCCTTCTATAGCCGTATCAAATTTACAGCTTAAAATTGCGACCTTTAATTTGTTCAATTATCTTGAGCCTCCCAATGCTTTCTATGATTTTGAGCGTATTTATAGTGCTGAGCAGTGGCGTAAAAAACAACATTGGATTGCTGAATATTTACGTGAGTATCAACCTGATATTATTGGCTTTCAAGAAGTCTTTAGTCCCGAGTCGTTAAAACAATTAGTTGCGGGGCAGGGCTATCGTTATTTTGCCGTGGTTGATGACCCCCAAGTGATAGATGATTTTATTTACAAACGCCCGGTTGTCGCCATCGCTTCTCGCTATCCGATTATTGAGGTTGCAGCAGTAAAGCCAAATATTGAACTGGCACAAACACTAGGTTTAACTCAGCACTTTTCTTTTAGCCGAAAAGTATTAAGAGCAACGGTTAAGGTTCCTCATCTGGGGAGCTGTGATTGTTATGTTGTGCATTTTAAATCTAAACGTTCAATGATCGAACTTGATGAGCAAAATAAAAGTCGCTCGCCAGAGCAAACCATTATTGAAAGCCTAAAAGCACAAGTTGCTGGTGGTTGGGGGTCAACGATACAACGTGGCAGTGAAGCGACACTATTAATGATTGATATGATTGAGCGTCGTGAGACTACAAGTAATCCTATGGTATTAATGGGCGATTTTAATAATACCTTAACTGATGGTGTGTTAAGTCACTTACTGACAAACACCTTACGTTTTGTGTCGTCTATTGACCGCGACGCCTATCTTGCTCAATATTGTTTAAAAGATGGTTGGGATTTATTTCAAGCCTCGATAACAAATGAAACGAGTAAAGAAGAAAAAATGCCACGTACACCAACACATTATTTTGGTGCGAGTAGCTCTGTTCTCGACTATATATTATTGTCATGTGAATTTGATGCCAGCTATCACGACAGTCTTTATGAAGTTAGCGGATATGATACTTATGATCGACATTTAATTAATCCTATTTTTGAGCGTGATGGCGAAAGTACCGATCATGGTATTGCGTTAGTAACATTGACGTTACGGTCTTAAACGGTATAGGTCAGTTAAAAAGTGCATGAAATAATAGCATTTTTTCACGAACTAACTTAACCGCTTGAGATCAAGTCTACGGCTAATTTTTTAATAGAGGAGTGTAGTTAGTGATCTATGCATGAGTCCTTACTGGTAAAATTGGTAAGTAAACAGACTCTTTAATTTCAGCGAGTTCGTGCAGTAATAATAAGAAATTGACATCAAAAATAAAAACGACTGTATCCAGAGTCGTTTTATTAATATCTACAGGTTATGCTTTCTTTTGTCTAGCTTTAGTCACTAAGCCAATAATCCCTAAACTTAATAACCAAAAAGTTGTGGGCTCGGGTACTCTCGTTGTGGCCGTAACTTCACCGTTTGTACAACCTTCTCGCCCTATTACGCTATCTGCACCAAATTCAATAAAATTAGTTGCTGAATAAGCTCCACCACAATCATTCCCTATGCCAGTGATAAGAGCGTTGGCACCTGTTTGGACAAAACCCTTTGCAAGGATATATCCCCTGGCCTCTGCACCTGCGCCAAGTTGTGTGTAACCAGTTGCGCCAAGTTTGTCGCCTAGAACATTCCAAATAATACTGCTGTTATCTGTTACATCTTTTAATACGACTTTAGAGTCGGCAGCAAAGCTAAGATAGTTTGCTATGTTGAAAACCCAAGAGCCATCCATACCTTTGCCATCTAATGTGAGGGTTTTTCCGATAGCAATCGTCAGATAATTTATACTGCTGTAAATACCGGCTTCGAGAGTTTCATTATCTGTGCCAAAAGTAGTAGAAACTAACTCAGTACCTGTTCCCAATGCTTTTAGTGTTTCTTGTACTGACGTAATTAGACTTTCTTGATTTGTTACTACAGGGGAAGGGGGCAAAACCTGTAACGAATTAGTGGTAAGGACACCCTCTATTTGAACACCAGCGCCAATAGTCGCTGTTGTACCTGCATCAATATTTTCTCTAAAAATTGAATTAGCACCTACGGTTACTGTAGTTCCAGCCAGAACACTACCTCCAATATCTACAGTTGAGTCGATTGTTACTGTTGTACCCGCAATCAGGTCACCATCAACATTTACATCCGCTCCAAGTGTTGCAGTAGTTCCCGCTTGAATATAGCCATTGACACCAGAAGCAGCTCCAAGTGTTGCAGTAGTTCCCGCTTGAATATAGCCATCGACACCAGCAGCAGCACCAAGGGTTACTGCGGTTCCAGCTTCAACATTGCCACCCACAATTGCATCTGCGGCGAGCGTTATTGCAGTAGCACTTTGAACATTACCACCAACCGTTGTACGCGCGCCCATTGTCATGTAACCGCTGGCATAGAGCGACTGGTTCTTGAGGTCCGAATCTAACAAGGGTTGAAAACTCGCTTGTGCGCTAGACACTGCAAATAACACCGAGATAAATAGGAATGGATATATGAGCTTCAAATTAGACACCATTTTGTATATCTGATATTTTCAGAATATAAAAAAACTTAATCCTTATAAGATAAAAAACTCATCCCTAAGTTACACTCTTTTATAATAGCAGAATACAGGGAGTATTGTTCGTAATTCGAACGATTAATCGACAAGGTGTTGTAATAACAAATTATTTAATTAATAACTTATCCAGCAATTGTTTCGCCAGTTGATATTCTTCAAAATTAGCCGGTAAAGCTACTAATTTAGTTAGTACTTTTTTCGCCTCATCTACACGCTTTAGTTTTAGCAATGTATAAGCAATATGGTACTGAATATCTGGGCTAGTCGACGATAAACTAAAGGCTTGCCTTAGGTAAGACAACCCCAGGTCTAACTCTTCTGATAGCACTAATGCCCAACCAACGGTGTCTATAATAGCTGGCACGCTAGGGTCTAACATCAAAGCGTGCTTTGATGTTTTTATTGCTAGGGTATAGTTACCATCACGGATATAAATAGTTGCTAAACTATTGAGCGCTAGGGCTCTTTTTATTGACGGTATGTTATTTTTTAAGAGGGTTTCATATTGATGTTGTGCTTGTGTAAAGTGTTTATTTTCCAACAGATGATCAGCTAATAGATGACGGTGTAATAACAGTTCAGGGTATTTATCTATAAGTGTGCTTAATTCAGTAATAAACTTTACTGATAAGTATTCTCCTTTGCTGATTTGATACAGCTTACTTAGTGCTATGACGTTATTATGTTCTTGTTTTACTGCCTTTAAATATGCAGTAAAAGCTTCAAGCGTTTTGTTACTCGCGTTAAATATATCTCCCTGTAAAATAGTAAGACGAACATTCTCTTTAGGCATTCTTCTTTGAGTCTCAGCAAGTAATTTTATAGCTTCATCAATTTTATTGAGTTGAATCTTAATTTTAATAAGTTCAATAACGATCGGTAATGAGTTAGGCGCCCATTTTAATGCTTGTTCTCGGCTATATTCTGCGCCAGAAAAGTCTTCAACTTGCAGTTGTAGTTGGCTTAACTTCATTAATCTAGGGGGGTTTTTACCCACTAATCCAGCCAGTATATTTAATTTACGTTTAGATTTTTTTGGCTGGTTTGATGCTAATAAGACCTCTGCTTTTTTAAAAAGTGCCTGAACATCTAGTCGGTTATCTCTAAGTATTTGGTTAATCACAGAGAGAGCATCTTCCCATTTTTGCTCAGCAATATAGATATTAGCTAATTCAGTAAGTGCGACTGTTTTTACTGATGATACTTTAGCTTGTTGCTCAAACCCTGCAATTGCTGCTGCTTTATTACCCAGCTGATACTCTACTTTTGCAAGAAGTAGTGCACTTTGGTTATTATTTTTGTTGCTCTTTAAAACGTTAGTTAATATTTCTTTTGCTATGTCTAGCTTGCCTAAATTAAGCTGAAGCAAGGCATAACTTGTGCCAACTTCACTATTTTTTGGCTGCGCAATATACAACTTTTCTATAATTTCTTGGGCTTGATTAAATCGTTGTAATTCAATCAATATTTGAGCTGTTACTAGCTGATAGCTAATGTTTTTTGGATCAGTATTTGTTAGTGGCTTAATATAATTTAAGCTTTTTTGGAAAGCTCCTATTCTTAATGATAATAGTGATAACGCGTATTGATAATTTTCGCTGCCTGTTATTTTTGCCTCTTCTAATAAAGCTAACGCTTGTTCAACTCGGCCAGAGGCTTCTAATACATTAGCTGATAGAATTAATACAGCTTCATCTTGAGGATAATCAACTCGTAATTTTGATAAAAGAAAATCAGCTTTATAGTTTTGATCAAATTTAAGATATAAGCCTGCTAATACCAATGCATATTGCTTGTTAAAAATGAGTTTTTTTTCATTTTTTTCTAATAATAATAAAGCATGTTTAGGTTCTTGTTGTTGTTGGTAAACATCAGCTAATAGCATTATTTCACTGACTTCACTTTGAGCGGTGGTTTGACTTAGGTATCTTTTAAATTTACTTTCAGCTTGCTTCCAATTTTCTTGGGCATAACTGCTCATCGCATCAAGTAATAATAATTGTGGTTGAGATAATAGGTAAGATTCATCAATCTTAGATAATTGATTACTAAGTTCCACCAGTATTTTTTCTGATAATTCTGGCTGGTTAAGTTCTTTTAAAATAAGGGCTTTCATAAACGTTGTTTGCGGGTCATTTCTTGCAATGTTAAGTACTTGATCCGCAAATTGATCAGCCATATCAAAGTTTTCAATATCGACATAACAGCTAATTAAAATTCGTAATGTTTCAATATTGTTTGGATCAAGCTTGTTCGCTTTGACTAAGTATTTTATAGCTTTACTAAATTGACTATTGCTACGAGCAAGGTGACCTTTTAATTGCCATAATATTCCATTATCAGGATCTTTTTTTTCAGCTTTGGTCAGTAGCATTTTAGCTTTAACATTATTTTTTTGATAAATATAAACTGTTGCTAACCCTAATAGAGCATCTGTATTATTGGAATCGTGAGTTAACATACTTTGGTATTCTATTTTTGCGTTGTCCAAGTTATTTAAACTGATGTAAGCTCTTGCTTTTATGTGGCTATAAGCGAGAGCGCCTTCTTCTTTTAGTGTCATTTGGTCAGCAAAAATTAATGCCTGTTTAAATTTACTTTGATTTAAAATACTTTCCCCAAGTGGAAAAACAATTAAATTACTATCGACACCTAACTTAATGAGATCATTTAGTTCTTGCTCTGCCGCCGAATATGAATGTTTATCTATCAAAACTTTTGCTAACAACAATTTTGCAGGTAAATTTCTCTCACCCTGCTGCAAAGCATTTTTTAAATGAATATAAGCTGTTTCAATATCATGCTGATTATAAGCTTGGAGTGCTGCTTCATAATGGTTTTTTTCAGCATTAGCAAAACTCACCATTATCCCTATGATAATTGGAATAAAAGAAATAATTAATTTACGAAATTTTTCCATATTGCTCATAACCCATATATGTAAGTCTTTCCGTTATTTAGACTCTTGCTTTAGGCTTTAAAAATAACCAGCAATTAGTTCGCTGTATTTCGTCAAATGTATGGTCAATTATCTTGTGTGCTTTTGGTTTCGAATTATAAAGCCTAAATAGCGATGATTAACCAAAGTATAGTGTTTATTTTTAATGGAGCCGTTAAAATTATTGGCAATTTTTTTTAATTGAATGGTAAATAGTACAATATTTTTAGTAAAGGCGAGCGTGGGTGTTTGAATTTGATATAAAAAGTGGGTTGCATTTATAAAATTGGTTCAACTTATATCCCCCATTTATCCCTGATTTTTTATAGGTTCCATCGACTTTAATCTGTTGCAATGCGTCGGATAAATTAGCAACTGTTGTGTTTGATGTCTTGAGTCCAGTAGCAATAAATAGATCACCTGGGAAATTATGTAGCTCAACGAAGGGTTTAATATCTTTCTTATTGAATCCAATACTTTTCATTTTACTGTCAATAACAACAAAGTTAGTTAAAATGAAATCAATTTTTTGTTCAAATAACATCCCACACATATATTTATAATTAATTGATAAATAGAGGTTGTCTTTAACTAAGAAACTGGCGTTCTTCAGATGTTTTTCTGAATGATAACCACGAATTGTACCAACAATAAACGACTTTGCTTCTTCAATATCACTAATATTAATATCTGAACGGCTACGGAGCCCAACTAAGAAAGCTTTGCTTTTAAACATTTGGCCAATCCACTGAAAGCTATTTTTGCGGTCAGTACTTTTCATTAAAGAAATCATGAAGGTGTTTTTCCTTTAATGTTTGATTATAACTGCGAGCAAAGGGCATTAATTCAATACTGCCAGAAAGTTTGGCTCGAACCCTTAATGCTTCAATAACCTCAACTAAGACTCCAGTAGGCTTGTTATCGACACCCAAAAAGTGAAAGGGTGGCAATTTTTGAGCAACAAAAGTGAGTTGGTTTACATAGCTTACTAATGAAAAATAAACAAATAAAGAGGCAAAAAATAATTTTCTTAAATATATTTTTCATACTAGCTTTATTACTCATTGTGATTGAAGAAAGGCTAAAGTATCTATTGACTCTAGTGAGTGGTGTTAGTACATAAATAGTGTATTAATAAAATCACAGCAATTGCAAAGTAATAATCTGATTTTTCGATATATGGAAAATATATTGTCTACTTAATATTAGATTTCTTCCTTTAATTAATGCTTTTACTTTACTATTGCCGCAGTCGTTCATGAAGTTGGAGAGTCATTGAACCTCATCCCTTATTAACGAAGCCACCTCAGTATAATAGAAACATTGATTTTCAGTATTTAGTTGAAGAATAAGTCAATAGTTAGTGATTTCTTAATGAACTATCAAGTCCTTTTTTGTAAAGTAATGACTTGATAGTATCAAAATAATCATTTAGTTAGTGCGCGTTTTAGTGATTAAAGAATGCCGATGAGCGAACATTTCAAGGAGGAGCTGTATTTCCTAAAAAAGTGGCAACGGTTTCTTGCCGAGGAACATCAAGCCGATATCGATTCATCGAAAAACGTCCGGTGATTTAATGCTCCATACTGATAGAGGCGTAGAATATCGTGGACACGTTTATCAAAGAGTATTGAAACGACATGGGATAATTCATAGCTTGAGCCGAGCGGGAAAATGTACTGATAATGCGCATATGGAGTCATTTTTACATTCAATGAAGACTGAGGTTATTCGTGGTAATGTATTTCAAAGTGATAAAGAACTGCGCGGAACACTTGGCAGTTACATTAACAAATACTACAACGTTTTGGGATGTACTCAGGGGTAGTGATTGTTTGTCAATAGAATATTAAGCCCTGGCAGTGTAAGCAAAGGTGTCTTTTTTATCGGGGGAAGCTCATAATGAAGTTTGTTATTTTCATTCCACTCCTCATCATCTTAGTAGACTGTTTTTCCTATTGGCATTAGCATGGGAAACTGCTTAAGGATTATCGTGATTTCAAAATCAACTTGATGAGTAGAATATGGTTTGTTTGTCTCGCATTCGTTACGGGGTTTATTAACTCTATCGGACCTTTAGGCTTTAATCACCAATCTATTTCACACTTATCTTGCACCGCAACACTTCTTGGTTCAGATTCCATGAACTTAATTTTTGTGGATATGGTGCATTTGGCTCTCGTTTTGCTTAGCTGCTTATTTGGCAATGTATATGATTAGATTTTTCATTTTTAGCTGAGAATAAAAACCTTAAATATGTTTATTTGCAGGAGGTGAGATGAGCATTAGAGGTCTTAATGGTCTACCCAGATGTTACTTTTGTAAAATAATGAATAAAGACAGCTATATACACTTTAGGCTTTTAGCTATAGAGAAAGATAATTAACAGAGTGAGAGTTACTGATGTTGTTCGTTAATTGGCTTTGACGCTAAATATTAAAGTAGCGTTCGGATAATTTTAGATATAAAAAAACCGCAATTAAGCGGTTTTTTATCATAAACGGTGGTTTGTTTATCGCCAAATCTAAAAGTTACTAGGTATAACTAATCGATTAAAAAGGTCTTTTTTTGGTGGAACGCGGGAACTTCCTTGTTTGTTGTTTAATTTACTGATATTTATGGTTTTTATTTTATTGTGTTTTCTTTGGTGTTACTTCTGGTGTTACGTTGTGACTAAGTCATCATTTTTTTACTATGGATAAAAGTCAGTAAATTTGATGTTTTTATCTGGGCAGTTAAGCAATCATCTGTCTTGTATAAGCCATCACTGCCAAGTAATCTTGGCTGATATTATGGGGAATGTAAAACCTGTCTATTTAGTTGAATTGTTCTCACTTCACGACAAATTGAAAATAGTTAAACGAAATAAATAAATTACTTGAACGTTTTAATGTTAATGACGCTGATTGGTTAGCGGTAATTACTGATTTAATCGTCATTTTATCAATGCTGAAAGTAATCGAAATTAACTTATTCATTGGGCTGTTGTCGCTAACCAAAAATGGTGCGCTACCACTGAACGTTAAAGTTGTATCAAGCTAGGGGCTGAACTTAACTAAGGTATTGATTTTAACATTCTATGGAACACTGTGAAAAAGTAAATAAATATAATTGATGCTCTTATTTAACGGAATAAGTGACATCTTATCAAATGTTGGAAAATCTCTAGCAGCAGTGCCACTTGATTTCATTTACCTAAGCCAACCAATTACATTTAACTATGCCACAATTTTTTGGCTTTATTAAAGCTGTCTCTTTGGATAAATTGAACACTTCTAATGCTCACTTTTGCCACAATAGAGACCTTTCCTAACACCCTAAATCAGCACCAAAAAGGTCTTCTCTGATACGATAGCTGACATTAATGAATTCAAGAGTAAAGACTCCTCCGTTAGCGGAACTAATTATTTGATAGCGTCAGTTTTTTTACGGTCAGCTAAAGGGTGTATTGCTGACCTTATATAGTTAGGTGTATCAATCAAAGGTGTATTAATGAAAATTTTTTTCATCATGGTTACAGTGATAACATTTCCTACCTAATTCCCTGCTGTAACCTTTAATCAAGCGAGTGTAACAGTGACTGCATTCAGATATAACCTCCAAGAGCGGTTCCAGTTGGTTAATCAAATATAGTGTTTGGTCTTTGTTTTGCTGCTCGGTGAGCGTAGACGATTTTGGGTTTGGTGGATGAAATGAGGATTGTCATCATGGTTGTTACACCGAAACTTATCTAACGAACCGTTTATCAGAGGCTCCATGGAGCATCGCCAATGACAAAATCATAAACTTTTTTAGTGTCAGGCTATTTTACACTTCTAACTGACTTATATCATTGATCTTTTGTATCTAATTGAAGTATAGAATATTAATTTTTTGGTATGTATTTTGCTTTTGATTAAAAATCATAAAGTGATGACGCGTCACTTTTTAACAATTCAATTCGCATATCAGTGTTGTGAAGGGATTAAAAGGTAAATCACATGAAGTATAAATTTTTAAACACTTGGTCTAAATTTATGACTATAGTTGTCGTGTTACTTACAGCATCAGCGTCGGCCCACGCGGGGTTGATATACCAGTACACATTTACTCACACGTATAATAATGTTCTGGGCACAACTACCGGAAAGATTTACGGACTTGAGGACAATACTACGGGACAGGCTTCCAATATTACGATGGAGACATATAACAGTGACTGGTTATCGGGTACCACAAGCGTTTAAATTTATTTAATGGGTATCAATTGAATGAGTATACTATGGCAAACGGTGTTCTAACGAAATTCCAAATGATTTACTGGAATACGGATTTAGGATTATTGGGGACCGGCATAGAACAGCGGCGCACAATGATGATGGCTTACGATATCGGTGTGGACCCAGTCGCGCAAGGTACTATACGTTTTAACATATGGATGAGAGGATATAGTGATGTTAATGAGGGTTCCGGTCCGTTGACAATATCGGCTTACGCGCCTTTGGGAACCGAGGTCCCTGAACCTTCAACACTAGCGATATTTGCATTAGGCTTAATGGCTTTAGTTTCACGTCGATTTAAGAAACAATCTTAAAAAATTAGTTTCTCTATCAAAATCGATTATCGACGACGGTATGCCTGAATAAACCCATGTAACCCAATGTTGTCGATAATCATCAAGAAGCATCTGCCAATTAGGTTGATGCTTTTTTTGCTCATAAAGCTGCGTTATTCGACGAATGTGATTTTGTAATGTTAACTATAAGCCCTAAACCTACCACAGGCAATCTCAAACCCCTGCTGATTCTTACGACTGGTTAGTGGCAATAGTGACGGTTAGCACTATCTCATTAGCGCCTTAGATTTAACAACTCTACTTTATGTGGACCTTAGATGATTCTAATGTCCGCTTTTGAGATTGTGTACATAATCGGATGCTAAATATTTAGTAAGATTTTGGGTACAAATAAACAAAAGCATTTAAATTAGAATGACCGCAATAGGCTCTGAACTGGCGTTAATAACTAAAAAGCTAACTTCCGCTTTTGGCTATCTTTTGATATAAAGATCAACCAGTTGCTAACATCAGCAATGCGCACAAAGTGAACATATTTATTAGTGGCAAAGCTAATGCTATTCAGTGGTCGCAGTAAATGTTAATAGGTGACAGTATTAGATGATAATGACTGGCAGTTCTGGTGCAATTAGGTGGCACAACTTATGTAATTGCCCAAAATGTTATACGGATGAATTATTGCATGCTTTCTTTGCTACTTTCCCCCCTTTGTTTTAATGTTATGTTTATTCAGTGGTCTTATTTTATAGTTACACGTAATTAATTGTCTTATTCGAGTGTTATGTGTATTCTGGCTGCAAGTTTGAATGATATAAATAAATAGTCGCTCTACTGAATTATAGCAAAGCGCACTGAATAAGGATGCACCATGGCCAAACTCTATTTTTCAACGTCTGATGATACAAGTCGCTCGCTTATCGCCAAAGTAAAAAAAGGGGAGTTAATCAGAATATATCGTGGAATATACACTGATGCTTCTTATGCTGATGTAGAAAAAATCGTATACTCCAAATGGCATGAGATTGTAAATTACTTATTCCCCAGCGCTATTGCCGCCTACCGAACAGCACATGAATTAAGGCCTGTTGATGGCGTTATTTATATCGTTAAAGATGGTGTATCAAGAAGAAAGATCTCAATTGGCGGTATGCTTACCATAGAACTTTCAGCAGGAAATACATCCGAACTAACAAAGCCATTTCTCCCTACTATTTTTCGCTCATCTCCTGCACGGCAGTACCTTGAAAACCTTGCTCTAAGTCGAACAAAGGTTAAAAAATCATTAGGGAAAGAATGGGTTGAACAACATTTAAGCACCGTCTTAAGACGTCAAAATGGCGAAGACGAGCTCAACAATATAAGGGATCAGACT
The DNA here is from genome assembly GCF_014076845.1 of Colwellia sp. MB3u-41. Taxonomy (GTDB): domain Bacteria; phylum Pseudomonadota; class Gammaproteobacteria; order Enterobacterales; family Alteromonadaceae; genus Colwellia_A. Next base: position 393,474 of record NZ_JACGUT010000047.1, on the reverse strand, counting down.
CGAACCTTTGCTATAAAATATGGCTTTGAACATGAATTTTCAACACTAGAAAACATCATTAGCTCACTACTTTCAACCCACCCTTATGGTGGCATATTAGAAAGTGAAATAGCGATTGCCACATCACAAAACACTCCATTCGATGTAGGGCGAATAGACCTATTTCAATCACTTGCTGATTACTTGCTAAGATGTAACTTAGAAGCGGTCCCGTATACTTACAATAAAAGCAGTTGGAAACACCTCGCCTTTTTTGAAAGCTATTTTTCAAATTTTATCGAAGGAACTGAGTTTGAAATAGATGAAGCAGAAGAAATAGTATTCACCGGTAGCACGGTTCATGAAAGGCACGAAGACAGTCACGATGTTTTGGCTGTTTTCAATCAAGTAAGTGACCTACAAAGCATGAGTGTTACCCCCTCTACAGCAGACGAACTAATTGAAGCGCTTCAACAGTCACATTTTGATTTTATGCGCGAAAGAAAAAATAAACGCCCTGGTAAATTTAAAGAACGTGTTAACAAAGCAGGTAGCAGTGTGTTTGTGCACCCAAGCGAGCTAGTCGGCACGCTAACTAAAGCCTTTGATATATATATAACCCTCCCCAAAGGTCTTGAAAGTGCTATTTTTATGCAATTCATTATTTCTGAGTGTCACCCATTTGATGATGGTAATGGTCGATTATCACGCATCATGATGAATCGGGAATTGCACTCTGTAGATCTACATAAAATTATCGTACCGACAGTTCATAGAGACAGCTACCTCAACGGATTAAGAAAAGCGACCAGATCAGGTAAGTTCGCAACCATTGCGAAAGTGTTTTACCAACTACAGCATTATTCAGCATCAATCGACTGGGATTCCTATGGGGACTCTAGAGAGACGCTTGAAGAGCACAAGGCAAACCTATTGCCGGATGAAGGTGTGCCAACGTTTAACAAAGTAATACGAAAATTTAAGTTCACCCCACCACCTGAATAATCATTGAGGTGATTAAATCAATTTTGAGATTTAAAGGAATTCGATTTATTATAGTGTACTTAACTTATTGTATTAGGGGTAATCAATAAATATGGCTCAGTTGACTAAAAAACAGCGCCAAGAGAAACGAAGAGACGATATTAAATCGTTAGTGATCTTTATCAAACCTGTCCACAAAACTCTTGTTGAACCCATAGAACCAACATCACTTGTTGGCGCAGCTGATAGTTATGCTAGGAATGAGTTTTCTAAAAAGATTAAAGCAGCAACCCAAGAAAAAGGTATTGTTTTAGCTCAAGCAATACTTTACGAAAAGTTGTTAATGGCAGATATAGAATTAACGAAGGTAGAAAACAATCATTATAAAATGGATAAAGTTTTAGTACACGATTTATCTGTAATACTCAGAGATTCTGGCTTATTCAATCTTGAAAGAATGCTTGGGCTACTTATTGAAAAACAAAGGACGGTACGGGGCATTAAGGATGTGTTTATTACTAAAGGTGCTAAAGAAACAGCTAATAAAAGGTATGAAGCCGTCAGCAATATTGACATAGAAATGTTGAAGGAATATAAAAATGATCTTAAAACATGGGCGAATAAAAAATACATTGAAGATTGTGAATATAAAAAGAACAGGAAAGAATTTCCCTGGCGCAAGAGAGAGGGGGAAGATGCTGCGAACATGTGGCTGTTAGAGATGGCTGAAGATGATGTACGTCTTGGTAAAATATCAGAAGAAGAAATACAAAAAAATATTAATGATAGATTAACAATTGAAGGTAACCTCTATGGAAGCCCAGCACAGCCTGATAACTTAATGGGCTTTAAATTAACTGCAACTTTTTTCTATCAATGTTTAAAAAAATAGAATTAATTTAGTCAAACGGATCACCTGCGCGCAGGTCGATCCGATCAGCTTAGTAATTTAGTCATGTTTTCAAATTCCATTAAGGATCGAACATGGCTCAAATAGCCCAAATAAGAATACAACGCCAACCTGAATTACTTCACCAAACAGGTTATAAAAATCTACTTTATACACTCGAATAAACGAAGGTTTAATGCCTGAGCCTATTTCTCTCGGAGGCCATCGTGCCGTCGGTTGGATAGAACACGAAACTCAAGCCGTCCTTGCGGCAATGTGCGCTGGTTATTCATCAGAACAAATCAAAGAACTTGTGGCAGAGCTTAAAGCAAAGCGTAGCCAATTAGTTCAGGGGATTTAAGATGAATACACTTCTGAAAAAGAACTCCTTTGAACCTAGTCAGATCACCACTGGATCTTATTTACAGACAGTTAATAGTTATAACGTCAGTGAAAGTAACGCCTGTAGCTTTGACTACTTAGGGTATTTAATGCAGACACATTGTCCGCAAAATAATGTCACAAAAATGATGACAGCTATTGATTATTTAACGGTCGTATTTCCTGTTACCTCAGTAGAAGCACTGAAAGAGATTAAAGGGTGGTTAGGAGCATGGTTATATAGTATTGGTATTTCCATCTCGACTAAAAAACCAACAACAACAACACCTGATATGGCTATTCGTTCACTGCCGCACAGGCAGCTTAGAAAAAGCCAGCGAACAATTCGTCCAGCAAAGTGAGGTTCACTGCCGCACAGGCAGCTTAGAAAAGCAGATATAGAGATAGCAGTTGTTAAAGATGGTTCACTGCCGCACAGGCAGCTTATAAATGTAAACTTCACAGCCCGTAAAAGTATCACATGTTCACTGTCGCAAAGGCTGTTTAGAAATAATTAATTGCGACTCTGGGGTAAAGACAATAGTTCACTGCCACACAGGTAGCATAAAAGTTTAACTTGGCTTTGCCTTATTCTATTTTGTGCTTACGAATGCACTGATAGTTTATTTGCTAAACTCATATTTCCTGTAGCGGCTGTTTCAATATGTTGTGACCACCAAGTCATCATGTCTTTACGTCGTTCAATGTATTCAGCACGGTTATAAGCCCTGCGTACTTTATTCTTATCTACATGAGCAAGTGCAGATTCAATTACATCAGGATCAAACCCCTGTTCGTTTAGGGTAGTACTAGCAAGTGCACGCATACCATGAGCAACTAGTCTTCCTTTAAAGCCCATTCGTTTTAACGCAGCATTGGCTGTTTCTTTATTAGCGTGATCTCTTGGGCTGCGATCTGCAGGGAATACATACTCTCTGTGACCTGATATGGGTTTGATACTCGATAATAAGCCTAAAGCTTGCACAGATAATGGAATTGTATGAGGGCGTTTCTTTTTCATACGTTCAGCAGGAATGTTCCATAGCTTGTTTTCAAAATCAATCTCATTCCATTTGGTCGCAGCGGCTTCACCTGGTCGGGTCATCGTATGTAACTGCCATTCTATTAACGTTCTAGTGACTATTTTTATGCTAGCTCGACTTAATGCTGTCATTAATTCAGGAAGTTGATCAGCTGCGAGTGTAGGCATATTTTGCTTTTTTGGCTTTTCGAAAGCGGCTTTAATGCCTGATAATGGGTTGGCATGAATAAGACCAGTGTTAACGGCATAGGTCATAATTTCGTTTAAACGCTGTGATAGGCGTTTGACTGTTTCAAGACTACCTTTAGCAGCTATAGGCTTCATTATAGAGATCACCAAAGGTGCGGTGATTTCTGTTAACGGATATTTACCAATAGAAGGTAATATATGTAGCTCTAAAGAGCGCCATACATCTAGCCCATAATCTTGACTAACTGAAGTTTTTTTAACTTCAAACCAGTTACTTGCTACATTGATGAAAGTATTAGATAAGACTTCTTTTTTTTGTTTAATGGCTTCGGCTTTATGTGTTTTAGGGTCTATATCTTTAGCGAGGAGAGATCTTGCGTTAAGTCGTTTGTCTCTTGCAATTGCAAGTGTTACTTCGGGGTAAATACCAAAACCAATGTTCGCCCGCTTATTTGATACTGGATGTGTGTAATTAAAAATCCAGTTTTTAGAGCCATTTGGCTTTACCCTTAATGATAAACCTTCGCCATCAGCAAGGTTAAACTCCTTATCCTTAGCTTTAGCGTTTTTAACTTCGGTATTTGTTAGAGGTTTAACGATGCGAGCCATAATATTTCCATTTTAGTAACACTGGGCTGGTGTTACATCTAATGTTACTAAAAAACTTGGATGTCGTAAAACAGTAATGGAGGTTAATAGACGCTATTATGGCTAAGTCACTGATTTAAAGTGAAAAAAAAGACGTCCTAGGACGTCTTTAATTCATTGTGTGGTGGAGCGGGGGGGAATCGACCCTGTTAACGACCCAGCAAAAACAACAACTTACAATAATATCAATCGGTTACTGTTATGTGGTGTTAGTCTTTATCTGTGTTTGTTAAAAGTGTGTTGTACTAATGTGGTACTTATTTATGATTCATAGTCAGTTCGATTGCTCATTAGGGAATCGAACCAACGTCCGTATTTTTTTGAATCAAACTACATTAATAAAAACGACTTATCTTCCTAAATACGCATCAACCGCGGACTTACGATAACTGTTTAAAGATGAGATTGATTTTTCTGTGGATAGAAATAGCCACTTAAAACCAAACCAAATACCAAAAAATATGGTTTTATACCAACTTGAAAACTTAGTTTTCTCTTTAGCATTTGTCTGTAAGTTACCTGATTTAATAGTTGTTTTATTGATGGGCGCGTTCTCAAACTCTATTCCCTTTCTAATAGTGTCAGAGGGTTCAAGTAAATAATCCATTGCCTTAATTAATGAACCAATAATTAAAACGAACAAAAATATTTGGGCAATAAATGATAATATTACTGATATTATCAATACAGAAAAGTGAATGAATTTCTTACCTTCCGAAAAATAATCAACTATATTTATTTCCTGTTTTTTACTATTTTGGTCAGGTTCTTTTGGGGAAGCTTCTGATATGCTGATAGTAGGGGGAGTCAGGTTATTAGCTACTTTATCTAAAGAAATTACTGGTCTTCCATTTAAACTTAATGTTGAACTATTAGCATCTATTACCCACTCACTTTTGCTTGTGATAATCATCTTTCCTTGGAGTAAGCCTTTGGATTCTTTTTTATTACTTTTATCTAATTCATTACTCAATGTTGAATAATTATTGAAAGTCGTTTGACTCAAAATAGGTAACAAGCAACTACTAAGAGTAAATAGTAATAGAAATTTAAAAACTGCTTCTAGTCGGTTTTTTAATTTAGCGTTCTCAGGAAAATCATTGATTCTAAGACCAAACTTTTTATATGTTTCTAAAGATTTTATAGGATCTTTAAATTTCTTTAAATGTTCGTAAAAACTAACGTCACCTTTGAAATCTGTCATTGTTCGTAAGCAATCATTTTTTGCATATATATGTTCGAAACTAGATTTGTCCTGATGATTTTCAAGACTAATAAGTAATTCAATACTTTTTTGCCTTAATTCCTTTTTCTTATCTTTTCTCGCAAGAATATTCAATAGAAATGGAAAAACAATAGCTAGAAATGCTATTAACAATGTAGTGTTTTGTATGTTAATTTCAATTTGTCCAAATAACATTAAATAATCCTTTAAGTTTATATTAAAATTTAAGCAGAGAAATATAAGGGTAATCTATGAAAAGTAAAGGAAAAAGTAAATGTTATGGCTCATACAAGGGATTAAATTTAATAACATCCTCTAGATGTGTTTGGCTAAAGTGTGAATATTTCATCGTATCGTTGATGCTTGCATGACCTAGAGTCTGTTGTAAAACCAGAATGTTGCCGCCATTCATCATAAAGTGACTAGCAAAGGTATGTCTTAAAACATGAGTAGATTGTCCTTTCGGTAGAAGAACTCCTGCTCGAATAATTGCTTTTCTGAATGAACCTATACAACTAGAAAACAACTTTCCCTTAATCATTGGTATTTCATCAGCAAGTTTTTGCGATATAGGAATTGTTCTATTTTTACCACCTTTTGTATTGGTAAATGTTATACGGTTATTAGATATTTGTTTGTCTGTTAAGCTTTCAGCTTCACTCCATCTGGCACCTGTTGAAAGTGCAATTTTTGCTACGTAATAAGTGCTTTTATTTCTAGATTTTTTTAACTCTTCTAATAGCATTGGTATTTCAGATGGTTCTAGGAAACCCATTTCAGGCTGTTTGTATTTTAGTGATCTTATATTTTTAATTGGATTTGTATTGATTTCGTTTAATCTAATTAGCTCGTTGAACATTGCATTAATGTAACTTTGATCATTGTTAACAGTTTTTATTGAAACTGTTTCAAGCCTATCAGCTCGATAATTTGCCCAATCTGTTGGAGTTAATTTTCGTGCTATTGGATTATCTAAGCTTTTACAAGCGGCTTTCATTTTCGGTAACCTTTTACCAATATCATTCAAGCTTTTACCATGGAGTTTATTCCATAACTCTATTAAATCACTTAAACGTCTATCGTCTTCTGGGTCAGGTTCCCAATCCTTCAAGTTATTTTGTTCTGATATTTTATGGTTCAAAAAACGTCTTGCTTCACCTAGTGTTAAGAATGCCTTTTTAAACCGTTTTCCATTATGCCCTCTAGGACGACAGTCTAATTGATAAGGTGTTTTATCGGAGTCAGTTTTCCAAATACCATCTTGAATTTTTTTAAGCTTTTTCATTTTATTGATCTACTTTTTAATACTTAATTAAAGCATACACATATATATCGATAAATATAAATGTTATTATTATGTTAATTTCGTGGTGTTTTTGTTTTAGGCTCAGGTGATTTATGGATATTAAAGATATACACACAAATATTTCTACTCAACAGCATACTAAAGTGGAGAAGCTAAAAGATGAAAAATTAGAAACTCAATCTCAACAGATTATCGAAAGTGCAGTCTCTTTATCTGACAGTGTTTATATCTCTCCAGAAGCACAAGCTTTATATAATGGAGGTGGTCATCCAGATAGACCAACTAAACCGACTAAACCATAATGATAAATTTAGAGTTAGGTTATTTTATTGCTAAGTTTTATTTGGCAGGATATTTTGTTTGTTTTTTATTTAGTTATAAAAATAAGCATATCAATCAATCCAACTTAATAATTGCAACAATTGCATTAGTTAACTGTATATTCAATCAATACTTAAAAGAAGCTTTAGATTTTTATACATTTTATTTAGGAGCGGCATTTCAAGTTTTAATATTGTTGCTTATCTCTTTAATCATTCATCGGTATTTTAGGATTAGACATGAAAAAACAACGTTATTGATTTATGTACTTTATATATTAATAGCAATAAGTTTTATGGTTATACATAGAGTTAGAGTTGTAATATTTGATTCCGATGAAAATATAATGTGGTTAATAAATGCACACTCAGTATTTACTTTAACACTGTATTTTTTAAGTATTTGTGTACTTACTTATGGAGGCTTAATTAAATGGAAATTGCCATTTGGACGTTTATCCTTGTAATCATATTTACTGTTTTGAAAGCAGTAAAGTACGAAAAAAATTATTATATTCACAATGAAAAACAGTTGTTGGAACGTTATTTTGAAATAAAAAATATTAATCCTGATTATAGAATTAACTATTTACGTGATTGGGAAAGTAATGCCCTTAAAGCTATTGAAGAAAGTACTAAAAGTAAAATTAATAAAGTTATACATTTAAAGTCTATTGATAATATTAAATAGCTTTCTTTATGTTCTCTTGTGTTTCAATATCGCAATTTTCTATTATTTCATTTGTAATCATATTTGCCATAGTTGATATTTTTACCCCTTTATTTAATGTGATCATTTCTTGCTGCACAGCCGCAAAAATCCCTTCTGTCACTGATACTTTCAATTCATTTATATCCATTTTTTTTCTAGCATTATCAATCCCATATAAAAGATAATCCATAGATACATTAAATTTTTGCGACACCTTAGAGCAGGCTTCATATGGAATGCTTCCTCTTTTTCGTGTGGTTGTTCCCCAGTTCTCGTTATAGCCAAGATCATTTGATAGGGCTGTTAACGTAGTAATTCCTGATGTACTCAGCAACCTTGAAAAAATATCTTTAGAAATCATCTGCATATCAAAAAACCCAATATAAAGTAACAAAAAGTCTTGAAAGTAACTTTTTGTTCGTTTACTATCCTGTCATCGAGTTACTTGAAGTAACTTTTTGTATGTTTTGGGGCGAATAGTTATGTTAACGAACAATATTACACTTACTGACGGACAATTTGAAACACTAAAGCGCGATATCGTATGTGCAAACCTCCCTTTTCTAAGTGTAGAAGACTACGCACGTATTACTAACGACACTACAGGCAACGTTCGCCAACAGGTTCATCAAGGGCGTTTACCCATTCGTAAAAAACTAAAAGCACGTGAAAAAACATTTATAAACATGCTCGCCATTCGTGCCGAAGCTCAGCTTGTAGTTTAAAAATAAAGAAACTTATTAAGTGACTTAAATGATTATCTATTACGAATACGAAAGGGTTTTAGGCGTTAACTCAACACATGATGATGATTCAGGTGTACGCCAATATAACTACTTTTCGTCACTGTCTAAATTCAAACAGTGGGTTTCGTATGAAATGGGTAATTCAGACGTAGTAGAAATCATGGATTCAAATTACAGGCAATTAGTTCAAAAGGGGGTCATATGAAAAATGTTATAAACAATGCTTTATCACCTCTGGCTGATGAACTAATTAGTAAGCGCCTTGTTGCAAAAAAAGACAATATCATTGTTGACCACTTAGCTTTTAGTTTTCCATTGTCACAGCTTCGTCATTGTCATAAAGCGGGTTTTGCTGGTTACAGCCCTAAAAACCAACCTTATTTTCCATTGCCACCCAAGGTTGAAAACTCTGAGGGTAAGTCATTAGAAGAAATTGAAAGACATGCACTCTTTGTTAAAAAGCAACTGTCAGATTTCTATTTTAGAACCCTTAAGATTTTTGTTGATCATGTTCTCGGTTTTACCCTTTCCGCACCGAGAGACAAAGGGTTTCATGGCTATAGCAACTCGCTAACGATGAAATCACAAACGGGTGTTGATGTTGGCTTTATTGGTTTAGGTGGTCAACGCGATACGGCTTACATTCAAATTTCTGGTTTAGGGTGTAAAAACTTATTTGGCTATACCGATAAATTTAAACTTCATCATTGGCTAAATAGCGTTCTATCGATTTCTTTTTTGTCACGTGTTGATTTGGCAAGTGATGATTACGACGGCATTTTTGATTGTGATTATGCGGACAAAGCTTATAGAGATGGCGCTTTTAGAACAGGTAAGGGCGGCATTATGTCTGTTTTTAAAAACGCCAGTGAATATACCTATACCAAAGACTTTCAAAAAAACTTTGATGTTGAAATGGTCACGGTGGGTAAACGCACAAGTCCTATTTATTGGCGTATTTACAATAAAAAATTAGAACAAAAAATTGTGAATGAAGACCTTAATTGGTATCGCTCTGAGGTTGAATTAAAAAAATGGTCTGTTGATTGTTTGCTTGATGTTGACGCCACCTTTGCCGGTATTAATTTTTTTTCTCAAAGTATGGAAAATACACAAGGTATTCGTACTAAGTCCATGTCTCCAACGAAAGAGGCTTGTTTAGAATTAGCGAGTCGCGTTCGTTGGTTTCGTCATGCGGCGGGTCGTGCTTTGGGTGATGTTATTGAGTTAGTTGGCGGTGATATTTCTAAAGCCTTCGGCTTACTCCTACCTGATGAAGTATTGGGTGAAAAATTGGGAATTCCTCCCACGTATAAGAAATTAATTAATCATGCACTGGAGTGTTAAAAAATGGCTATTGTAATTGCTGGTCTTGGTATTACGCGTTTTCCTGAATCTAAAAACCCACATATTGAAAATGCAAAATTAGAAGTGTTGTATCCCTTAGAGGCTGTTGATTCGCCTAAGTTTCAACGTAAAGCGGCGGGTCGTACTACGTCAACCCCTTTTGGCAAGGAAGCCATCTCGATTAACGCGAAATACGCGCATTTGTTAATTGATTCTCAAGCGTTCGTCGGTGATAAGCAATACGACCTCAAATTCTCTTTTAATGACGACACGTTTGAAAATGAAGTCATTGAAATAACGCCTGTAGATGCTCAGTTAAAAGAACATTTCACGCTTTCGTTAAAGAACTTTAAAGGCGCTTAATGATGATGAACACGTCAAACAATAAATTGAAGATTTTTATTTTTTTGACACTGTTTGTTTTCGTTTCAAATGTTGATGCGGCTTATTGCCTTATTGAAGATGGTAACGGAAATTTGAGCATTGACAGTACCTCAGTAGAGGCTTGTCCTAGTGGCTTGGTTCTACTTTCAAAGACCGATTATAACAATATGAATGTAGATGTTGGTGAGATTACCTCAGCAGATATTGCCATTAGTTTTACTTGGGGCTTTGGAACCTATTTATCTTTTTGGTGGTTTTCTTATGTTATTAGAACCGCTAAAAAAACCATCAAATTGATATAAAAAGATTCTCGTTTCGGGGGCTTCTGAAACAGAATAAAACGGACAATTTTGTCCATATAACTGTAAATTTTGGAGAGAAAAAATGGCTGATATTTTCACAGCAGTAGATATAAGTACAGTAGCAACATTCGTTGGTGCAACAGGCGTTTTAATCGTTGGCGTTTACCTTGCTTTTAAAGGCATTGGTTTAGCTAAACGTGCAATCGCGGCGGCTTAATTGAAATGGCGGGTATTATGCTCGCCCTTTTTCATGTCTGCATAGTAATGCTTGGCGCGATGTGTGCCAAAGAAGTTTGCTCTGCACTTGGTTAAAGGGTTAAAAAATGAAAATTTTAATTATGGCGCTGTCTTTATTGGTAGCGCCTTTTTTTTTACACGCCGATATTTTTCAAGATGGCACTGTAAATGTTGAGCCACCTAAAGTTGAAATTGAATGTGCAATTACTGGTGCTCACCCGAATGAATTAAGTTATTTTGTTGGTGCTCCCTGTGGCCCCAACGCTGAGAGTGCTTGTACTACTTATTACGCAAATGATTGGAGATTAGCTAGCAATAATATTAGAAATATTAACGGGTATTATGATGATGTTACTTCTGTCAGTAAAAGATTACATTGTACTTTTGAAAGATGGTCTAAAAGAGAAATAGATTGGGTTCCTACTTGGATCCATGATGGTGATTCTGATGTTGATTTAGGTACTTTTTCCTTTGCTGATGTCGAAAAAAAGTTCTGTCCGCCTGAGTCTTTTCCTTCTTACCTATCCCCAACCTTTGGAGAAGATGGAGAGATTAACGGTTGTTTCAATGCTTCTCAAGCAAGCCTAGTTGACGATTGCAGTATTAATTCAACTGATGAATATTTATCGGTTCCTGTGGTTGCTCCTGTCGGTTGCTTTACTACTTCAAATGGTTCCCAGTGCAAATATAATTCTGTTGATGTTGGAAACGGTGTCGAGGCATACGCACTTGATTTAGAGGGTGATTGTTATAGCGACAACGATTTACCTGATATTGATGGTTTACCAGGTGATGCTGATACACCCACTTCATCAGATGATAATTGTAAGCCTTGGGGCGGTACTGGAATGATATGCCCAGAAAAAAGAGAAGATGTTTGCGATATGTACGGTAATTGCAATGAAGGCTGTGGGACTGTTAACGGTGTTTTTGCTTGTATTGATGCTGATATAGATGGAGATGGTTTACCCGATTATCTTGACCCTGATGTAGATGGTGACGGGATTAGAAACGAATTAGATTTAGATAATAACGGAGACGGTATTGATGATTCCATTGATTTATCAAAAGCAAAGCAAGCTGATATACAAATAGAGGTTGATTTTTCTCCTGTTGTTAATGAATTAAAGAAAGCCAATACAGAGTTAACGGGTATTGGTGAAGGGGTTGATGTGATTTCTGATGACCTTAAAGATATAAAGGAATCATTGACTGAATCTGATGCGATTAAAATTGATAAACCATCAGAAGGTTTAAAAGGTTTTTGGGAAACTGACTACCCAGAAGGTTTACAGGGTGTCGTTGATGCAAAAATGGCAGAAGTACAAAGTACCCAGTTTTTTACCTTTTTAGACCAATTTCAAATAAGTGTCGGTGGCTCAAGTGCGTCTTATGATATGTGTTTTAACTTAGGTTCAATGGGTGATTTTGGTTGTCACAATTTCAATATTGACCCTCGAACATTCCCAGCGATAAAGATATTTATTTTAATAACAGCGGTGTTTCTTTGTCGTCGTATTTTGTTTGGTGGTTAATATGATTTTATTAGACGCGCATGTTGAGGCTTATAGATGGTTTCAATTTTATCAATATATAGGAGAAGAAAATGCTTAATTTTTTTATTGAAATGTGGAATGGCTTTGTAGATTTTTTATGGCAAATTGTTCTGTCATTTTTTGACATTCTTAAAGATTTTTTCTTTTGGATAATGGAACAGCTTTTTACGGTTGGTATTCTTCTACTTGATGGTGTTGGTTCATTAATGTCGGGTTTAAATGTTGCTCAATACATTAGCGGTTTACCCCCTGAAACAGCCCATACCATGTCTTTAATTGGCATTAGTGAAGCTATGGGGATGGTCATAACATGTTTAGGTATTCGTTTTTTACTTCAATTAATACCGTTTGTAAGATGGGGTTCATAATATGTTAAATGGAATTTCGGGTAAGCCTGGGGGCGGTAAATCTTACGAGGCTGTTGTTACTCATATTATAAAAGTCATTACCGTTGAAAAAAGAAAGGTGGTGACTAATTTACCCTTAAATATTGAACACTTTTGCTCTGTGTATGGCGAATATTGCCGAGAGTTGATTGTTGTCGTTGATGGCCAGTTCCATAACTATGGCGGTGAACGTCCTTTTTCACAAAAAGAGCACTATTTACAATATGAAGATTGGCAGAATGACAAAGGCCAAAAGGTTTATTTTTTTATAGATGAATGTCATTTAGCGATGCCAATGCAAGGAACGGACAAAGCGCTATGTGAATTTTACTCAATGCACAGACACTACGGTTTTGACATTATGCTAATCACTCAAAACTTTAGAAAAGTGAATAGAGATATTAGAGACATGATCCAAAATCATTATCGGGCGATTAAAAAGTCGATGATGGGTCAAGATGATAAATATATTTTAAAAGTGCACGATGGGGCGTCCAGCTCTAAAGCCTCAGAAGTTGCTACACATGAAAGAACCTATGAAAAAAAGTATTTTGCTTTCTATCAGTCTCACACAAAATCAGATGTTAGCGTTGATGAGTCAAAATCTGCTGACATAAAAACGTGGTATTCTCACTGGTCAATCAAAGCTTCTGTGTGCTTCTTTATCTTTGCTATTTTTATTTTTACAAAAGCCTTTGCTGATATTGAAGAAAAGTCGATAAATGAAGAATTACCATCTACTGAATCTGTAGTTGAAAATCCAGCGTTAAAAAGTGATTTACCAGAAGACACAAAAGCCACTGATAAAAAAACAGCCAAACGATTAACAGCGCGTGAACAAGAATATTCAAGCATGTTAAAAGAATCTAAAAAGTATCATCCTTTTTATAAAATCAATTTGTCTATTTCAGGCTATGCAGAATATAAAGAGAACGGAAGGAAAACAAAGGTCGTTTACTTTTCAGCGAATCAAAACGGGCAGCATGTTTTTACATTAAAAAGCGTTGATTTGTTACTTGCTGGTTATGATGTCAGGGTGCTAACTGAATGTGCGGTACAAATTAAATATTTAGATTATGAAGATTTTATCACGTGTGATGCGCCAAGGCAGGGAGCTGGTGTTCCTGTTGTTGGAGAGCTTGCGAGTAATTAAGCTTTTTTGTCTTTAAATTTAACTCGATTAAAATATTTTGAAATGTTTTTTTATTTTGAAATATTTTAATGAGTAAGCAAAAGAGCTTTGCGATTGCGCTAGTTTTTATAATTTAACCCTTTCATTATATTTATAGGCTTATCTTCATTAACTTATTTGCCTTAAATCTTAAGAAATACCTTTTACTCTCATTTTTTATTATTTGGAAGGGAGGGACCCGCTTGCGGGAGGGACTCAACAAATAGTAAAAAAGACCCCGTACTGTATTACGGGGTATAACTCCTACTATTTTACTCGCTTCCAGCCTTTACTTGTTATTTTCAGTGTTTAGCGCATAATTAACATAACAAATAACAAGGATTGTTAATTATGACTTCTGATGAATTCGACCGCCTAAACTCCCTCTCTGAAAAAGCGCTTAATGAAACAGCTTCACGTAATGAATTAAAAGAATTTAATGAATTGCTTGAAGACTGGAATACTTCTGTCGAATTTAATTTAACTTATAGAACCTCTAACCTATTAACGTGATCCATAATTTGTCATTAGTTAGCGCTATATCTCATTCTCTGTCGCAATTTAATGATTGTTGGCTAAGGTCTTCTTGGTGCGCATTGGAGACATTAACTTTAAAATATTTGCCATATATTTTCTAATGAATTAGTCGTGTCATATTAGTGAGAAGTCTCAGTAATATTCAAGTTCTGATAAAAATACAAAATTTGTATTTCCTAAAGCTATGAAATTATGGGATATTAATGTCAATTAAATAATATTTATGGGGCGGACATTACTGAGAAGTCTCCATAATAAACTTTTATGTGTAAAGGATTATCATGAGTGAAACTGTAAGTATTGATGTACAAGCAACTCTAGGCGAAATAAAATTCGGTGAACCATCTGTAACTGTTACCGTTGGGCAGATCGAAGATGCTGTAGAAGGTGTTAGTAGTATTCCGGTTGATGCTAAAAAGGCTGTGAAAGATTTTGTATCACAAGTATTTGAAAACATCTCTGATGGGTTTCAAAATATTGAGGTCCCTTCTGAATTAGTTGATTATTCGCAAGAAATCTTAGAAATAATACAGAGTTTAGTAAATTACACATAACAAGCCATTCAAGCAGGACAAATAACAGTTGGCTATTTGCTCCTTCGTCGCTTATTTTAGCCAACTATTATTTGCCTCTTAATGGGGCGTTAGGTGCAATCAACGTGAAGAAGCTATCGTTAATCATATTACTTATTCTCATACCAATTATTACTTTCGTTAGTTATAGGGGGTACGAGGCTATAGCTCCTTTAAAGGCAATTTATGGTAGTCATCTCAGTATTAAATTGAGTGATACTAAAATTTATAACTCTTTCTATGAACCTATAGTAATTTGTGGTTCTTTGTACGAGTCAAATGGCGTTGAACGTGAATTTATAGCTTGGGGTGATGGGAAAGAACGATGGGTTCATATAGAGGGTAAGCATACTTTATTTCAAAGTATAAAAGGAACTGTATGCAAATAACGGCACCTAACAAGCAATTCAACAGGACTAAAAACAGTGGGCTGTTCGCTTCGCTCCATTTTAGCCCATTAATTGGGCGTTATGTTTATGGAGTTATCAGGTGATAGAAGTCGAATATGCAATTCCTTTTTTAACACTTTTTATAGGTGTTTTCATAGGGAACCGGTTTGCTTTAGGTCGTGATAAACGTAAAGAGTTTAATAATGCAATTCACCATCTAAGAGAAAAATTAATACATCAAATAGATTCACTCTCTGATCAAAGTTACGATGATGGAATCAATGAAAAAGAAATTGTTAAATTGGTGTCTCTACTAGGAGATAAGGAATCGAGTAAAATAATATCGGCTTATAAAAAATATTCAGATGCTAGAATGGAAGCCGTTACCAAAAAAGACGAGTATGGACAATTTACTATTAACCAAATAGGTTTTAATTTGTTTCTAGAGCAATCTAAGATCCTTCTTAAAGCTATGTCGTTAAAATAAACATCAAGCCATTCAAGCAGGACAAATAACAGTTGGCTATTTGCTCCTTCTTTAGCCAACTATTATTTGCCTCTTAATGGTGCGTTAGCGATACAAAATCTAATCCAACCTATCTAATTAGCTGTAATAGCTAATGTCTCTTTTGTGGCATTTACTGCCTTAATTAGGTTTAGATTAGGTATATAGATATTTTGCATTTAAGTCACCGGTAGGTGACTTTTTTCTTACCCCCGTCTAGTAATACGGGGGTAAAGTATTTTTAGAGTTCAGTTGTAAGATCTATGTACTAAGGCTTTTAGATTTTTGTTTTTTCTATTTTTTTAGCGCACTTTTTCTCTAGTATATATTTCCATTCATTTTTTTTGTTTTTAATTTCTTCGGATGATGTGAAAAAATAAAAATGTTCATTTGTATAGTTAGGTATTACTTGCCTTTCCAAAACTATATTTGTGTTGTAAATGAAGAGTACCTCATCATTTTTATAGTCTAAGAACATTTTTTTTATTCCGTTACTAACTATACCACCTAAACATTTTATCGTTTGTCCACTTTTTAAGGTAACGTCATATCTAGCTATATATCCATTACTAATACCCTTTGCTTCGTATTTGTGCAGTGTAAATGCTATATATATTTGAGATACCATGCTGAAAAGCAAAATAGCTGTTAAAACTTTCATTATTAGGAAATGTGAAAGGGGGACTTTCTTTTTTTCTTTACTAGGATTTTCAAGCTTTCTTATTTTTCTTATCTCTTCCTTGCACTTACTTAAATAAATTAAACCCCAAACACCAACAACGCTCCCAAGTATGTACGAAAGGGTTTTAAGCATAATGTTTTGAGTATTAGCTATTTGAAAAATGTCAGTGAAAGCGAAGTGTTCATAATATTTAACACCTAAATCACTTAATAGGTGTTTCGTATCTATGTATATAAACGAAGTAATCAATAAGATTGTTAATGAAACAAATATTAAATAGTGATTTTTAATTAATGTTAATTGTTGCTTAGCTATATTTCCTAACCTAAGTTTTTCTTCTGTTTGTATAGATTCTTTCATTTTTAAGACTTCCATATCAAAATACTTATTATAACTTTTATTGAGAGGTATTTTTCTGGTACTAAAATAAAAAACCCTTTACAACCTGTTGATTGTAAAGGGTATTATTTGGTGGAGCGGGGGGGAATCGAACCCCCGTCCAAAAAGCCTACATCCTTGGTACTACATGCTTAGTCGATTATTTGTTTAACCAATTAGACGCCAACCGACAGGCTTCGTCATGGTGAGCTTAATACTATTTCGCGGTTCAGCCTTAAGCGTGCTTCCCTCGCTATCCTATTTGGGGTGACCATCGATCCTCTAAACAATAGGAGAATTTTTGAGGCGATGGCTAGCCTAAGCGGCTAGTGCGAACGTATCGTCGTTTGCAATTATAGTTTTGCGGCTTTTTACCAGGCAAACCGCCCCTGGGCATGCACCTCGGGTTTCATGAATCTTGTCGAATCCTAGATCCGCCCCAAAGTTTTTACATCTTAATTATAAACTTATTCAGTCTATAAAGCGCATTGTACAGCGCTTCTTTTAAATAAACAACGTGTTAATTGTTAACTTGTTATCGATCTAAATTCTTATTTTTCATTAATCGGCCTTTATCAACAGCCCATTCTCTGTCTTTAATATCAGACCGCTTATCGTGGTCTTTCTTTCCTTTACCTAAATAAAATTCGAGTTTGACCCAATTGGCTTTCCAATACATCGCCGTGGCAATTAATGAATAACCATCTCGCTCTACAGCGGCGGTTATTTTCTCTAATTCGCGTCGATTCAACAGTAGCTTGCGGTCACGATTAGGTTCGCATACTACGTGACTAGAAGCAGCATTGAGCGGCATTATTTCAGCACCCAGTAAATAAGCTTCACCGTTTTTTACGTGTACATAACAATCAGAAATATTAACTTTTCCGCTACGGATACTTTTAATTTCCCAACCCTGCAGGCTCATCCCACCTTCAAACTTATCAGTTAAAGAATAGTTATGACGAGCTTTTTTGTTTAACGCAATAGTATTGCTGTTTGATTTTTTTTTCTGTGCCATTATATTTCCATTTTGTTTGCTATCAAAAATAGCAATCACAAACATTATACGGAGAATTATTGATATTTGAATGATTAATTTCAATTTTTCTGTTTAATGCCTTTTGCTCACGGCTTTGTTATCATTACCCTTTAAAGCTGAGGAATATAAATGCCCGTAATTAGTCGCAGCGCTTTAGTGATGTATAGCGTTGACCAAATGTATCAATTAATTAATGACATTGTTGCTTATCCTCAATTTATTCCAAATTGTGGTGACAGTAAGATAATTTCTCAGCAAGGTAATGAAGTTACTGCTGCTTTGATGGTTTCGAAGGGGGTGCTAAAAAAATGGTTTACCACCAAGAATACCTTGATTGGTGATAATAAAGTACAACTTGATTTAGTTGATGGTCCCTTTAAAAAGTTGACGGGTTACTGGCAACTTACTGAATTATCTGGAGAAGCTTGTAAGATTAGTCTGCATTTAGAGTATGAGTTTTCGAGTAAAGTATTCGATTTGGCATTTGGCCGTGTTTTTACAAGTTTGACGAATAATATGGTACAAGCTTTTACACAAAGAGCTAAAGAGGTTTATCATTCTAATGGTTGATAGCATAGAAATAGAGCAAGAACTTGCTCAACGTAAAATACAAATAGAAGTTGTTTATGGACTACCCGATAGACAAGAGCTATTGACGTTTTTAGTCGACGAAGGCACCTTGTTAGAGCAAGGTATTATTGCATCAGGCATTTTATCTGTTTTTGAAGAAATAGACCTAACCATAAATAATGTTGGTATTTGGAATCGAGTGGCTAAGTTAACAGATACTTTACGAGATTTAGATCGTATTGAAATATATCGACCGTTAATTGCTGATCCAAAAGAGGTTAGAAAGCGCAGAGCTGAAAAAGCAAAAAATGAAGGGCGTGCCGATAAAGTTACGGGTGGTCGCGTTGATCCTCGACGAAATAAGGCCAGCTAAAAAATTTACTGCAAAATGTAAAATAAAAAACGGCTGTTAAGGCCGTTTTTTATTGAACTAAAAGTACAGTACCAATTAGTTCACCATTGGCACATAAAAACTTTCCGATAATTCAAAGTCACCTTCAGCACTAATTAATGAGTCTTGGTCGAAAGATAGAATAAACTTTTTCTGAATGTTTAGTTCTTCACTTCGCCCTGATTTTAATGAGTAAACATAGTGCCAAGTGTCGTTGTTAAATGCATCGACAACAACGGGGCTACCTAATACAAATTTTACTTGTTCTTTATTCATACCTATTTGAAGTTTGTCAATATTCTTTTGTTCTAAAAAATTCCCTTGAGGAATGTCGATACGAAAAACCCAGCTTGAGCAGGCAGAAAGAGATAAGGCGATAGTAAGGGCTAAAATACGAAACAACATGATTATTCATTTATCCTAATAAGTTCAATAAGGGATAATAACTAAGCAAGCGGACAGATACAAAACTATTTTCAATTTATTTTGTTCCTGTTTATTTAATGACACGTACCTGCTTTACGTTAAATTGTATTATTAACCGGCAAGCAACTCTTGTGCGTTAGCTAAGCTATTATCAGTAATTTTATTTCCCGCTAATAAGCGAGCAATTTCTTGGACTCTACCATTCTCACTTAGTTCCGTCACTTTTGTTTCAGTAAATTCTCCATCTGTTAATTTACTGACAAATAACTGCTGATGTCCTTTGCTGGCTACTTGTGGTAAATGAGTAACGCATATTACTTGGGTGTTTTTTGCTAGCTCTTGCAGTTTGCTACCCACCATTGCCGCTGTCGGACCACTGATACCAACATCAACTTCGTCAAATATGAGTGTCGGCGTAATAACTTTATCAGCTAATATTACCTGCATCGCTAAGCTAATGCGTGATAACTCACCACCTGAAGCAACTTTATTCATCGCTTCTATTTTTTGACCTGGGTTAAGGCTGATTAAAAAGTTTATTTCATCAAGCCCGAACGGTGATAATGCCTCAACTTCAATTTGATTGACTGAAACTTCAAATACGCCATTGTTCATATTGAGTTCTTTCATGCTAAGTGTAATTTTTTTACTCATTATTTTAGCTGACTTTACTCTTGATGTTGATAACGTTTTTGCCGACTGTAGATAATGAGCTTTAGCTTTTTCAATGTCGATATATGCAGTGTCTAATCTTGAACCGTCTGAGTTTATTAAGTTCAATGCTTGTTTAATTTCCATATGCAATGTTGGTATGTATTCTGGTGCAACTTGATGTTTTTTACCTAATTTAATCGCCTGTGAATAGCGGTCTTCAATCATTTGATAAGCTTCTGGGTCGAGTTCAAGCCTATCGTAGTAATGCTTTAGCTCATCGTTTGCATCTTCAATTTGAATCAGCGCTTCTGCTAATGTTTTTGCTATGTCAGCTAAGCTTGGATCCATATGTGCTAAGTCATTCAATTGTTCACAATGAGTTCTCAGGCTATCTGTGATATTAAAGTCTTCATTTTCAGATAAGACCTGCAATGATTCCAATACACCACTTAATAATGTCTGACCGTTACTATGACGCTTGTAATCACTTTCTAACGTTTCAAATTCTTCCATCTGCAATGAAAATTCGTCTAACTCATTTACTTGGTATTGTAATAATTGCAGTTTAGCTTGACGCTGTTCTTTGCTTTCTTGCAACTTTTTTAATTCTGTTTTTAGATTTCGCCACTGCTGATAATAATATTGAACGTCGTCTAATAAATGCTGATGATCGGCATACTCATCAAGTATTTTTCGTTGTTGTGCTGGCTTTACAATGAGTTGATGGTCATGTTGGCCATGAATACTTATTAAAAATTGTGCAATATCTTTTAGTTGAGTAAGCGGTACTTGGCTGCCATTTATATAAGCTTTTGAACGGCCCTCTGCCGATATTACTCGGCGTAAAATACATTCGTAATCTTGCTCAGGGTCGTGTTCATCGGTAAGGGAAAGATCGTTGTTCTTAAGCCATTTTTGTGCGGAAATATTTTTCTTAATATCAAAGGTTGCCGCTAACTCTGCTTTTTTAGTATTTGGCCTTACAACGTTATTCAGCGCTCTATCACCTAAACATAAACCTAAGGCATCAATCGCTATCGATTTACCTGCGCCTGTTTCTCCGGTAATTGTTGTCATACCTTTGCGCCAATCTATATCTAAAGATCGGACAATTGCGAAGTTTTGAATGTTAAGTTGTAAAAGCATTTCGAAGCCAAATTACTGTGTAAATATATAACTGTTAATTTATACAGTAATTTGGGTTTGTGCAAGTATTAATCGCATAAAAATTCAACAGGCTGAATTTATTAAAAATTAATAAAGTTTATTACCCCAGCCTAATTTACTGCGTAGTACATTAAAGTAGTCATGATCGAGTGGATGGATCAATCGAAGGGTGTATGCACTTTTTCTGATAATAACTTCATCGCCAGGCATAACAGCCAATATTACGTGGCCATCACAGCTTACCTGTAAGTTTTCATAATTTTCATTGGCAAGCACTAATTTTATTTCACTGTTGCCGTCTACAACTATCGGTCTACTGGTTAAAGTATGTGGAAACATGGGAACTAAAGATAAAGCATTTAAATTAGGTGTCAGAATAGGGCCACCTGCAGACATTGAATAGGCAGTTGACCCCGTAGGTGTTGATACTATTAGGCCGTCAGAGCGCTGACTAAACATGAAACTGCCATCAATATAAACTTCAAACTCAATCATGCTGGCAACTTTTCCAGCATGAAGTACCGCTTCATTTACGGCACTGTTTGAACTTTTCAACTTACCATGACGATAAACTTCCGCTTCTATAATAAAACGTTGTTCACAGCGAGATTTACCTTGTAGAATTTCTTGGAGAGGTTCAAGTAATTCATCAGGCGATAAATCAGTAAGAAAGCCTAAGTTGCCTCTGTTTACTCCTATAACACCAACGTCGTAACACGATAAAACACGCGCAGCACCTAACATGTAACCGTCACCACCAACAACAATTGCGAGGTCAGCTTGTTCACCAATCTCCATTAAGGTGTTAACGGTGAGCTTGTCGATATCAATTGAAGGGGCAACAGAGCTTTCAATTAATACTTTGTAGTTCTGTTCTGTCAGAAATTGATAAAGCGCGGTGATTGTTGCGCTTGCTCCTTCATGGTTTGGTTTGCCAATTAAACCTATGGTATTAAAAATTTTACTCATGTCTACACTGTAAATTATTTTTGTCTTAGGGTTAATAATAGTTTCGCTGTATTTTAATGGCTTGTAAAGTTGACTTTTTATAAATGATTTACTTTATAGCTATTTGAGCCCGTATTTTGTATTTAGCAAAATTCAATAGGCTAAAGATAATGTGTTGATTAACGGCAATAGTCTTTTTCTCAAATCAATAATGTAGCTTAAACTTGCCTTTTGTGCCTTGGTCAGCGAATCGATAACTACAGGTTATTTCTTTAATATAGAATGTCTATATAAAAGATATGCTATTTTTTCAAGGTGCTATCAAGCTCTAAGTGTAAACAAAGTTAATTAAATAGGCATTAATGCTTGAAACGTAGCAAGAAGTCCCCATAATTACGGTTATCAGATTTATATAACCCTTATATTGTTAAATATACTATTAGTTTATTTTGGAGCTTTCATGACTAATGAGTCAACAGAAAATAAAAATACCGCTAAACCATCAACTGAAGCTTTAATGCCTGAAGAAACTTTGGTACAAGAAATTATTGATCAAGCTGAAGAGCAAGGTGAAGTACAAAATGTTTTTGTGCATGACGTAATTAGCGCAGAACAAGAAAAAATCAATAAGCTTGAGCTCAGTCTTTCTTCAGCACAAACGACCATTGCTGATCAAAAAGATTCTGTGGTTCGTGCTAAAGCAGAAGTTGATAATATTCGCCGTCGTAGCGCACAAGACGTTGATAAAGCACGTAAGTTTGCTTTAGAGAAATTTGCTGCTGAAATGTTAGTTTCAGTTGATAATTTAGAACGTGCTTTAGAGAATATTGATAAAGAAGATGAAAGTAATACCGCTATTATTGAAGGTGTTGAATTAACACTTCAAGGCTTAATTGCTTCTTTAGAGAAATTTGGTGTTAAAGGTGTTGACCCACAAAATGAACCTTTCAACCCTGAGTTGCATCAAGCGATGTCAATGCAAGAAGTTGAAGGCGTTGCACCTAATACCGTTATTGCTGTTATGCAAAAAGGCTATGAGCTCAATGGTCGTTTAATTCGTCCAGCGATGGTGATGGTCTCTAAATCTGCTCCGGCAGTAGATACAACAGTATAATTAAAAACAGAATAAAAAGCGGTAAGAAGTTGCTCATAAACTTCTTACCGCTTTTTTGTATTTAAGGATAAAAATTTTTTATTAAGCTGTTTTATCGTTATTTCAGTAAAAGAATCAAAAAAACTTCATAAATAGCTAAATAAAGAAATAAATTTACTTTTTTCTTTCAAAATAGTTGAAAAGAATTTTCCTGCCCCCACTATTTGTTTCATCAACAGGTTTATTAAAAAATCTTACTTTAATAAGCTTTATTTTAATTAGTATTCGGAGATCCTAAAGATGGGCAAAATAATCGGTATTGACCTAGGGACAACAAACTCTTGTGTTGCTGTACTAGATGGCGGCAAAGCACGTGTAATTGAAAATGCAGAGGGTGATCGTACAACGCCTTCAATTATTGCATACACAGAAGAAGGCGAAACATTAGTAGGTCAACCTGCTAAACGTCAATCTGTAACAAACCCAAAAAATACATTATATGCTATTAAGCGTTTAATTGGTCGTCGCTTTGAAGACGAAGAAGTTCAGCGTGATATTAAAATCATGCCATTTGGTATTGTTAAAGCTGACAATGGTGATGCTTGGGTTACAACACGTGATAAGAACGTTGCGCCACCACAAGTTTCAGCTGAAGTTTTAAAGAAAATGAAAAAAACAGCAGAAGACTTTTTAGGTGAAGCAGTTACAGAAGCTGTAATCACGGTTCCTGCTTACTTTAACGATTCACAACGCCAAGCAACTAAAGATGCGGGTCGTATTGCGGGTCTTGAAGTTAAACGTATTATCAATGAGCCAACTGCTGCTGCCCTTGCTTACGGCATGGACAAGCAAGAAGGCGATAAAGTTATTGCGGTTTACGATTTAGGTGGTGGTACTTTCGATATTTCAATTATTGAAATTGATGAAGTTGAAGGCGAGCACACGTTTGAAGTATTAGCGACTAACGGCGATACCCACTTAGGTGGTGAAGATTTTGATAACCGTTTAATCAACTATCTTGTCGCTGAATTCAAGAAAGACCAAGGCATGGATTTAACAACTGATCCACTTGCAATGCAACGTTTGAAAGAAGCAGCAGAAAAAGCAAAGTGTGAGCTTTCTTCAGCACAGCAAACTGATGTTAACTTACCTTACATCACTGCTGATGGCAGTGGTCCTAAGCACATGAATATCAAAGTAACGCGTGCTAAATTAGAGTCTTTAGTTGAAGACATGGTTAAAGCAACGCTAATACCACTTGCACAAGCACTTAAAGATGCAGACTTATCAGTAAGTGACATCAATGATGTTATTTTGGTTGGTGGTCAGTCACGTATGCCAATGGTACAAAAAGCAGTAACAGAATTCTTTGGTAAAGAACCTCGTAAAGATGTTAACCCAGATGAAGCTGTTGCAGCGGGTGCAGCTATACAAGCGGGTGTTCTTTCTGGTGATGTAACTGACGTTCTTTTATTAGACGTTACGCCATTATCACTAGGTATTGAAACAATGGGCGGCGTGATGACGAAAGTTATCGATAAAAACACCACTATCCCAACGAAACAATCACAAACATTCTCAACAGCTGATGATAACCAAGCTGCGGTAACGGTTCATGTTGTTCAAGGTGAGCGTAAGCAAGCATCTGCCAACAAATCTTTAGGTCAATTTAATCTTGAAGGTATCGACGCAGCACCACGTGGTACGCCACAAATCGAAGTAACTTTCGATATTGATGCTGATGGTATCTTGCATGTTACTGCTAAAGATAAGAACACAGGTAAAGAACAAAAAATTACCATTAAAGCTTCTTCTGGTTTATCTGATGAAGAAGTAGAGCAAATGGTACGTGACGCAGAAGCTAACGCTGATGAAGATGCTAAGTTTGAAGAATTAGTAACAGCACGTAACCAAGCTGATGGTCTTGTTCACTCTACTCGCAAGCAAATTGTAGAAGCGGGCGAAGACTTACCAAGCGAAGACAAAGAAAAAATTGAAGCTGCATTAACAGAACTTGAAGCTGCAATTAAAGGCGAAGATAAAGAAGCGATTGAAGCTAAATCTCAAGCCGTTGTTGAAGCATCAGCTAAGTTAATGGAAATCGCTCAAGCGAAATCTCAAGCGGGTGCTCAAGAAGGCGCTCCTGAATCAGACGGCGCTGCGCCAGCTGATGACGATGTTGTTGACGCTGAGTTTGAAGAAGTTAAAGAAGACAAATAGTCTTTAGTTAACGAAAAAATAAAAGCGCTGGTTTAAACACCAGCGCTTCTTACGTTAAAAATCGTTATAAAATGCCATTGAAAATAGCTAACTATTTATAATGTCATTTTACTCAATTAATATCTAAAAATTTAAATACCAGTTAAAAGAAGTCACTATGTCAAAACGCGATTACTATGAAGTGCTAGAAGTGTCAAAAGATGCTTCTGAGCGTGATATCAAAAAAGCCTACAAACGTTTAGCGATGAAGCTTCATCCTGACCGTAATGCCGGTGATAAAGACAAAGAAGAGCAATTTAAAGAAGTTAAAGAAGCTTATGAAATTCTAAATGACGACCAAAAGCGTGCTGCTTTTGACCAGTATGGTCATGCGGCATTTGAACAAGGTGGCCATGGTGGTGGTGGACATGGCGGTGGAGGCTTTGGTCAAGATTTTGGTGATATATTTGGTGATATTTTTGGTGGTGGCCGCGGTGGTGGTCGTCAGCAACGTCAACAACGCGGTTCAGATCTTCGCTACAATCTAGATCTAAGCCTTGAAGATGCCGTTCGGGGTAAAACCTTAGAAATTAAAGTACCTACTTATGTAAGTTGTGAGCCTTGTGATGGCTCTGGCGCTAAAAAAGGCACTAGTGCAAAATCTTGTACAACGTGTCATGGCCATGGCCAAGTACAAATGCGTCAAGGTTTGTTTGCTGTCCAACAAACGTGTCCAACATGTAGTGGTAAAGGTAAGGTTATTGCTAGCCCTTGTACTTCATGTCGCGGTCAAGGCCGTGTTGAAAAAACTAAAACGCTTTCAGTGAAAATTCCTCCAGGTGTCGACACGGGTGACAGAATTCGTTTGTCTGGCGAAGGGGAAGCTGGCGAGCATGGTGCACCAGCAGGTGATTTATATGTACAAGCCAACGTTCGTGACCATAAAATATTTGTTCGTGATGAAAACAATCTTTATTGTGAAGTCCCTATTAGTTTTACTACAGCAGCATTAGGTGGCGAAATAGAAGTACCGACACTTGAAGGTAAAGTTAAACTTAAAATACCTAAAGAAACACAAACCGGTAAAATGTTCCGTTTACGTGGTAAGGGTGTTAAGTCAGTACGTAGCCATTCAATTGGCGACTTAATGTGTAAAGTTGTGCTTGAAACACCGGTTAACTTGTCTGGTGACCAAGCTGATTTACTGCGTCAGTTAGATGAAAAAATGGGTAAAAGCACCATAAAACATAGCCCGAAAGAAACCGGTTTCTTTGATGGCGTTAAAAAGTTTTTTGATGACTTAAAAAGCTAAGTTACTTTTAGATAGGGGGAATTAGCGTCGACTAATCTTGAGATGAGCCAAGCTGATGTCCACCCTATAAAATTATATGATTATAGCTCAGAAATATTTTTATAAAGACAGTATCCTGAATTTTTCTACAAGGATGTAGGTACTTAGGTTTAGTAATGAACAATACCTGTATTTCAGGAGCTTGTTGTTAATATACTGAAACAAGTTCAGCATGACGAGGTTATTATTAATTTTTGTGAGTACCTAGTTGAATGTTATAGACATGTAAAATTAAAAGAAAGCCACAAAATATTTTGTGGCTTTTTTGTTTTTAGCCACTTAAATGATTTTGTTTTTATTGCGTAATATTACCATACTGAATACCCCCCATATTAACCAATAAATACTGCCACCACTTACCTCAACAACCTCTATAACTTCAATATAAGGTTCGTCGTATTCGGCACTTTCTATGGGGAGTGCATATAACGCATTAGTGTCATCGGCACTATAGCTGGCAACAATTTCGCTATAGCCTACTTGGTATAAATCGATTAATACATCGTAGTGATCACTGGCATAACCAGACATAAAAGTAGATATCACTTCATATGCGTCTACATCAGAATTCCCTTCAATAATAAAGTTGTCTGTGGTGAAATAGTGTGCCCAAGGTCCGCCATTTTTACTGAGGTAAAGTAAAGCATAAACTTCACCCCATTGAACATCGGTATAGCTATATATATCTGCATCAAACGTTATACTAAAAGTTTGATAGTAACCATCTTCGTCGTAATCATCATGTAAAAAACTCATCGCGCTATAAATAGAAAAGTCAGCGTAATAGTCATGACTGATTGTTTTAGCGATATGACCAACATTTGATTTTTCAATGGTTTTTATTGGGCTCTTAAGTATATCAACCCTAGATTTAGTGGTTGCTTTCCCGCTGAGTTGGTCAGGTAACTCAATAAGCTTAGTTGTTTCAATCATCTTTTTACGTTGTTGCTCACTGATGCTATTTTTTAGTGCGCCTTGTGAAACTGTATACGGACCAACATTCAATTCGTTGGCGGTGACATCAGTTAAAGGAAGTATGCTAAAAGTTACCAATAACAGTAACTTTTTAAGTGAAGTTGTACGTTCTGTTTGAGTTGCATTATTAACTAACAACATAATATATCCTGCAGGCTTTATTAAGTGTTGCTATTAAAACGCAGTAAAGCTGAATGCAAGCTGAACACTTCCTTGCCATACGGTTTATATAACTATTGATTTATCATGGTTAAATCGAATAACGACCGTGTTATACACTTGATACAAGCGCTTTTAATAATTGTTCAGCTGATATTCAGTTGCTAAGGTTTATAATTTTAAATAAGCTACGGGTATATATAGCTAGGCACACTTTTAACTTTGTCTTTGGAATAACAATGAAATTTGCTTTACCCCTGTTTTTTCTTTTTGTTTTTGCGCTCTCTATTAACGCGATGGCACAAGGAAAATTTGTGTCATCAACAAGTACTATTAAAGCTAGTAAGCAAAATAAGGCTGCGTTAAGCGTAAAAAGCAGTAAACAAGCGGCTAAGCTTGCTAAAAGTCGTTTTGGTGGAAAAGTGCTTAAGGTTGAGAATAAAAAAGCGGGCTATCGCGTTAAGTTAATCAAAGCGAACGGTCATATCATTTCTGTTTACGTTGATGCTAAAACAGGCAAAATTAATGGAGGCTAGTCATCATGCGTTTACTCTTTATTGAAGATGATATTGACCTACAGACAAACTTGCATCGTCATTTAATTGCTGCTAATTATTTAGTTGATTTAGCGAGTGATGGTGAAACGGGTTTATTTCAAGGACAAGAATATCCATACGATGCAGCTATTATTGATGTGGGCCTACCGTTACTTGACGGTATTAGTGTTATTAGAATGCTACGCGAGAAGAATATCAACTTTCCGATATTGGTGTTAACTGCACGCGATAGCTGGCAAAACAAGGTGGCCGGTTTAGATGCAGGCGCAGATGATTACTTAACGAAACCTTTTCAAGCGGAAGAATTACTTGCACGGTTAAATGCACTGATCAGAAGGTCGGCAGGGCAGGCAAGCCCACTGATAAAAAATGGTCCGTTAACCTTGAACACCAAAAGTTTGCTCGTGGAAGTAAGTAATAAGTCGGTAAAATTAAGTAGCTCAGAATATAAGTTACTTGAGTATATGATGCATCACCTTGATGAAGTTACTTCAAAGGCAACACTCACTGAGCATATTTACGACCAAGACTTCGATCTTGATTCAAATGTTATTGAAGTCTTTATTCGGCGATTAAGGAAGAAAATCGACCCGGATAACGAATACGGTTTCATTGAAACACTGCGTGGACATGGCTATAAATTAAAGCGATTAGATCTATGAAGTCGCATGGATATACCTAACGAATGAACTCTTTAAAAGTTCGGCTTTTATTAAGTACTTTAGTGATGACAGTCGTTATGTTACCTATTATTGGCTTAACCTTAACTAATGCCTTTGAACGGCAGTTAAATATAGCGATAAAAAATGAGCTAAAAGCTTACAGCTATTCAATTTTTACAGTTGCGGAAGTTGAAAATAATCATTTATTGATGCCTGAGCTGATGTTGGAAAATCAATTTAATATCAGTAAATCTGGCTTATATGCATTAATAGCAACGTTACCGCAAGATAGTAAAGTGAGTGATACACCAATTGACCCCCTATGGCAGTCGCTCTCTTTGCTAACGTTGCCTTTACCGTCAGTATTACCGTCACCAGCTGTTGGGCAAACACTTATTTCAAAAATAAACATAGAGGGTAACAGCCATTTACTTTATAGCTTTAGTGCTAGCTTTTCTGACAATGGTCAAGCCTTTGATATAACACTTCATCTTATTAAAGACCAAGAAACATTATTAATGGCGCTTAACGATTTTAAGCAAAAGCTTTGGACATGGTTAGTGGTATTAATGGTGGTGTTTATTGCTGTACAAATTGTGTGGCTACTCTGGACATTAAAGCCGCTAACGTTATTATCTCAAGAGCTTGAGCACATAGAAAAAGGGCAAAAGAAAGCGTTAGATGCAAACTATCCGCTTGAGCTGCAACCTGTTACACAACAATTAAATACACTATTAGCGACAGAAGAGAACCAACGAAAACGTTACCGCAACGCCTTGGCTGATTTAGCGCATAGCCTTAAAAACCCGCTAGCGGTTATTCAAAGTCAGGCTAATATTTCAGCGAGTACGACTGAACAATTACAATTAATCAATAAAATAATCGAACATCAACTTAAAAGAGCGCAAAGTGCAGGGCAGTCGTCATGGCATTTAGGGGTTGAAATAGAGCAAGTTGTTAATAAGCTTATCGCTACGTTAGCTAAAATTTATCACGATAAAAACTTATCTTTTAGGGTTAACGTTGCTCCAAACGCTATATTTAAAGGTGATGAAGCTGATTTAATGGAGATTTTAGGTAATATTCTTGATAACGCCTGTAAAGCTGCAAAACACAAAATCATGATAAACGTTATAACCGTAGATAAAAAATTAACCATTGAGATAGCTGACGATGGCACTGGTATTGAAGCGTCACAGCAAGCCTTTATTTTATCTCGAGGGGGAAGAGCAGACACCTATCAAGCGGGCCACGGCATTGGTTTAGCCATTGTTAATGATTTAGTGAGTAGTTATCAGGGGCAATTAACTATTGGCAATTCAGCGATACTTTTGGGGGCTGTTTTCACACTTGTTTTTCATTCATCTCGTTAGCCCTTTGTTAAAAAACTAAGCATATGTTGAAAGTGGCAATGCTTACCTAAAAAAGCTGTTCAGGTTACGTTCAGTTTTGTCTTGTTATCCTTATTGTCTAGAATTAGTCATGAGGATCATAACGATGAAAGATTTTATATTTTCATTTAGCTTTGCTGTCAGCGCTTTAGTAAGTTTTAATGTACTCGCAGAAAATCTATCTACACAGCCCTATATTGAGCAACAGGAACAACAATCATTCAGTGATGCTGAATTAGCACAAATGTTAGCGCCTATTGCGCTGTACCCTGACAGTTTACTTACCCATATATTAATTGCTGCTACTTACCCTATCGAAATTATAACAGCCCATCGCTGGCTAATAAAAAATGAAGGGGTTAGCAGTGAAGTGGCCGCTCGTTCGGTAGAAGACTTTAATTGGGACGCTAGTGTTAAAGCGTTAGTCCCTTTTGAGCGTATTCTGACCCGATTAAGTGAGAATTTAACCTGGACTCAGCAACTCGGTGATGCTTTTCTACAAGACGAATCTCAGCTGTTAGAAAGTATTCAAGTGTTGAGACAAAAAGCAGCGCTTGCTGGTAACCTTAAAAAAATGGATAACATGGATGTTAGCTATGAAGAAAATAATATTGTTATTGAGCCAATAAAAAAGGAAATTGTTTATATTCCATACTACGACACCCGCAGGGTTTATGGTACTTGGCATTCGGTATCTTACCCACCAGTTTATTGGCAACCCCATCATCGTATGTATGTCAGCGACAAAAGACCCTTCTATTGGCATTCAGGTATTCATATTTCGTTCAATTATTTCTTTAGTGCATTTCATTGGAACAATCGTCATGTGGTTGTGGCGAGTTCTCATCATGCTAAACATCGTTATTATGAACAGCGTCCTCGGCGTTTAATCGTTAACGGCGGATATGCAAAGCGATGGACACATCAGATAGCGCATAGAAAAGGTGTTGCTTATAGGAGCAAGCATACCCGTTTGAGATATGACCATAAGCGAGTGAAAATACGAAAAACTGGCCACAAATCTTATCGTGCACCCAAAAAGAACGTGTCGCCTAAGGTAAAGGGCAGACCATTGTTGATGACTGCTAAGTTAAATAACAGTAAAGTACCGTTAACTAAAACAAGAGCCACCAAGTCTATACTTAAGCAGCCTAGGCCTGAAAAGCTTTATCACGCCAATGCACCGCTAAAAAAAGAACCTTCAGCTAAGGTGATATCAGGGATGTATAAAAAAAAAGCAGAAAAACATCATGCTAAATCTCAAAACAGATCAAAAAGGCATACTAAGCATCAGGTGAAACAGCTAAAAACCCATCGACAAGTATCGGTTAAAAGTAATCGTTCAACGCTTATTAAAGCACGAAATAAAGAGTAATACTTTTATGTTTATATAAAAGTAGGGATTACAGCGCTATGTAATGATCTGAAAAATTTGTATTACCATAACGTAAAGCGAATGCTTCTAAACAGAATTATGGACAAAGGCTAAATGTTAATTCATTTAGCCTTTTTTTTTAGATAGTTTATAATCAGATTATCTGTTTGTACCAATAACTTTTATTGGTATGACGCTATACATACTTTACCGAGTTATTTTTGATGAAAAAAATTTTACTGACTTTACTCTTGATGGTATTAAATTCAACAAGCTTTGCTCGTGAAGACGTTAAAGAGTTACCGCCAATAGACCCTACATATATGGGCGAACATAATATGGTCCTCTTTGTTCAGCGCTCTGCTATATATGCTGTGGTGATGACAACATATGATAGGCCAAGTAATGTGCAGTTATTATATAAAATTGAGAATAAAGATTTAGCGCTGTTGCAAACTGTTCGTGACGGGCAATTAACGACAATAAAAACGAAGGCTTTTAACTTACAACGATTGATGCATGGTGAAGAAATGGTGATTATGGCTGACGTATACGCAGGACACTTTGCTCGTGATGGAATGCTTGTGTATAAAAATATACCATTAACGTTTGCTAAAAAATTATATGTTCGCAAACTTGATGACATCAGTGAATCAAGCAACAAGCAAGAGTATGCGGTAATAGATTTAAAGAAAAATTATAAAATTTATATTCATAAAATCCAACAGGCCCCAAGTTTTGGACATTTACTTGGCCTCGATCTCGAAGCCGGGTGTTTAACACGTTTTCGTACATCGTCAGCTGTGCCAAAAGAAACTGAACTTCTATATAAATTTTTAAATTGTGGCACCATTAAACCACTTTATTTTGAAACACAAGACTTTGAAAAATAGTCGCCTTGATTGTAGTTTTTTAATGAGTCATATTTTTATGAAAAGTCACTACAGGGCTAACCGGTAGAATGTTTATTCGTCATCAAAATTTGGCAGAACACCACTACGACTGTGCTCAAAAATAAGCGAAGTTTCTACTGTTGTTACTTCATCTCTTGACGTGATCGCCTTGAAAACAAATTGTCGTAAATGTTCGCTGTCTTTAACTGACATATGAATAAAGTAATCGTAGCTCCCTCCCATGTGATACAAACTAACAATTTCGGGTAGCTTAAGTAAATCATCACGAAGGTTGTTAACAATATCTTCAGAATAGGGCTGTAAGCGGATAGCTGCAATCGCTTCTATATTTCCACCTAAACTTTTGAAATCAATTTCAATGTAAGCACCATTAATTATTTTTTTATGTTTCATGCGCTTAACGCGCTCTAAACAGGTAGAGGGCGCAACACCTATTTGTGAAGCTAACTCTTTATTAGTGATATCAGCATCGCGATATAAAATGGTTAAAATGCGTAAATCTATATCATCTAATTTTTTCATTATGGTAAGTCTTCCATTTATATAGTAAATTACTAACTATACCGACTATTGTATTATTAACCAATGCATTGTGTTTATTAATCAAACAATCGTCGAATAAACAATGCTTTTCCGAATATTCATCGTTTAACTTTTATTCAGTTTGTACTAAAGTGCTTTTAAATTAATTTCAATTACACTTTTATAAGGAGATAATGTTGTTAAATTTAGTTTAGCGACATATTATGTCTATGTTCAGATGTCATTACTTCTCATTATAAAAATAAAAAGGCTACTCTATGACTTTGCTTTGGATACCCCTGCTATCGTTACTCGGCAGTATTATTTCCTCAAGAACGGGAAAATTAACACGTAATCAATCAACTGCGTTGACGTTGTTAATGCCGATCATTGCATTATTCATGACAATTAGCTTAGCGCCAGCTATTTTTGCTGGCAACGTTATTAGGGAAACAATCTCTTGGATCCCTTTACTAGGTATAGATATCGCCTTCCGTTTAGACGGCTTAGCGCTGTTGTTTGTATTTATGATCTTAGGAATAGGCATATTAGTTATCTTTTATGCCCGTTATTACCTCAGTAGTAAAGACTCTATGCCCAAGCTTTATGCTTATTTAATGTTATTTATGACAGCGATGCTTGGTATTGTCATGTCGAATAATATCATTCAGCTCTGGTTCTTTTGGGAGCTAACCAGTATTAGTTCGTTTTTGTTAATTAGCTATTGGTGGCATAAACCCGAGGCACGAAAGGGCGCAATCATGGCCTTAATCGTAACCGGTGGTGGTGGTTTAGCATTGCTGGCGGGTTTGCTTTTACTGGGTAATATCGTTGGTAGTTACAATTTAGATGCGATCTTAGCGAGCAGAGAAATTATTCAAGCGCATGCTTGGTATGAAGTCACTCTAATTTTAGTCTTACTGGGCGCTTTCACAAAATCGGCACAGTTTCCTTTTCACTTTTGGCTACCTCATGCTATGGCTGCGCCAACGCCGGTAAGTGCTTATCTACATTCTGCTACTATGGTAAAGGCTGGGATTTTCTTATTAGCGCGTTTTTATCCTGCATTAGCGGGTACCGATATATGGTTTATTCTGGTGAGTTTAACTGGATTAACTACCATGTTACTCGGCGCTTATATTGCGTTATTTAAACATGATTTAAAAGGGCTGTTAGCCTATTCAACGATCAGTCATTTAGGGTTAATCACCTTATTATTCGGTTTGGACACTAAGCTTGCTGCTGTTGCTGCCATTTTTCATATAATCAATCATGCCATATTTAAAGCTTCATTATTCATGGCAACAGGTATTATTGACCATGAAACGGGTACGCGTGACATGCGGAAACTTAACGGTATGTGGCGATTTATGCCTTATACGGCGACGTTAGCAATGGTTGCTGCGGCCGCGATGGCGGGTGTTCCGCTGTTAAATGGTTTCTTGTCTAAAGAAATGTTTTTTGCTGAAACACTGCATCAACAATTACTTGGGTCTATGTCTTGGCTTATACCTGTACTTGCTACCGTTGCAGGTGCATTAGCTGTAGCTTACTCAGCTCGCTTTATCCACGATGTTTTCTTTAATGGCGACCCTATTGATTTACCTAAACAACCCAGTGAACCACCGCGTTATATGCGAGTTCCTATCGAGATACTGGTCGCTTTATGTTTAGTCGTCGGGATTTTCCCTAACTTTATTATTGATGACATTTTAAAAGCAGCGTCTTTTGCCGTACTCGGTGGATATGTTCCTGAATTTAAAGTTGCGTTATGGCACGGTTTTAATTTGCCACTCTTGATGAGTGCTATAGCAGTAATCGGTGGTTTATTTCTATATACCCAGCGACGTTATCTGTTTCAATTTCAGGCATCTATGCCTAGCTTGAACGCCAAAAAGGCTTTTGATGACAGTATATATCTCATCACAAAGTGGAGTCAGCGAAAAATAAATGACATAGAAAATGGTTCTTTACAACGTTATCTAATGCTAATGTTTGTTTTTGTTTTAATCTTTGCCGGTTGGCCATTATTTGAAATGCACCAACTAAGCGGGCAAAAAGAATTGACGCCAATTGATCTTCATAACGCGATTGGCGCAGCATTATTAATGATTGGCGCAATAAGTACGGTGATTTGGTACCGTGCAAGAGTGGTGTCGTTGTTGATGATATCA
Organism: Colwellia sp. MB3u-41; assembly: GCF_014076845.1. GTDB lineage: Bacteria > Pseudomonadota > Gammaproteobacteria > Enterobacterales > Alteromonadaceae > Colwellia_A. The sequence continues at coordinate 358,040 of NZ_JACGUT010000047.1, read as the reverse complement.
GTTGTCGGTTTGATGGTGTCTGTTGTGTTTACTCGTTTCTCAGCACCAGATTTAGCCTTAACGCAATTAACGGTTGAAGTTGTCACTATTGTTTTACTGATGCTAGCCTTGTTTTTCTTACCACAGCATTCACCCAAAGAGTCTAGCTCTTTACGTGTGGTTCGCGATTTAGGGATCTCAGCGGCTTTAGGAGTTGTGGTCGCGAGTATTTGCTATGCATTAATTACCCGCCCATTTGAGTCAATATCAGAATTTTTCTTAGCCAATGCTAAAACAGGTGGCGGTGGTACCAACGTCGTTAATGTTATTTTGGTTGATTTTCGTGGCTTTGACACGTTAGGTGAAATTTGCGTATTAGGTATTGCTGCGCTGGGTATTTATAAACTTTTAATCAACCTGCCGTTACTTCTTCCAGTTAGGGATAGTGAAGGGCGACTATGGGCGAAAGAGCGTTACCCTATTTTATTAGCCAGTATTTCTCAATCATTACTCCCTTTGGCATTAATGATCTCTTTTTATATTTTCTTACGTGGTCATAATCTTCCCGGTGGCGGATTTATTGCAGGTTTAGTGACCGCGGTTGCTTTTATTTTACAGTATATTGCACACGGCTCAACTTGGATATCTACTCGTTTAACGATTAATTATCGGAAAATTATTGCCTCAGGAATTGCTATTGCGACATTTACTGGTGTGGGTAGTTGGTTCTATGGTAGGCCGTTCATGACTACTTGGTTTGACTACTTCGACATTCCCATTATTGGTAAAATTGAACTTGCCAGTGCACTGATCTTTGATCTGGGTGTTTATATTACAGTTGTAGGCGCGACATTAATGATTTTGGCAAGTCTTGGTCAATTAGCGAGCGGCCCTAAAGAAGAGGTGAAAACTTAATGGAATTACTTTACGCATCCTGCGTTGGGCTTTTAGTATCTTGTGGCGTGTTTTTAATCTTACGTTCTAGAACGTTCCCTATCGTATTAGGGCTAACTATGTTTTCTTACGCGGTTAATTTATTTCTGTTTTCATCTGGGCGGCTTAGCATTAATAATGCTGCAGTGCTTGGAACCTCTTCAGAATATACGGATCCATTGCCACAAGCTTTAGTATTAACTGCGATAGTTATTGGTTTTGCAATGACTGCCTTCGTGGTTATTTTAGCGATTAGAGGACGAGCAGATTTAGGCAGTGACCATGTAGATGGCGAGCCAGAAAAAGATAAAAAGGTAAACGTATGACCCATAATTTGACCTTTTTACCGATTTTATTGCCCATACTTGCGGGTGTTATTTTATTGATGCCTCCCTTTGGCTCGAATTTAAGTACCCGAAGAGTGGCTTCTGTTGTACTCAGTGTTTTTACATTTGCCGTCTCATTGGCTTTACTACTCAAAGTCCAAGCTGAAGGTACTCAGGTTTATGCTATCGGCGATTGGAGCGCACCTTTTGGTATTGTACTCGTTGCTGATCCCCTCTCTACATTATTAGTGTGTTTAACGACATTACTCGGTGTTGTCTGTGTGTTATATGCGAGTGCCGGAGATGACGACAAAGGGAGTTTTTTTCATCCACTTGTACATTTTTTAATTTTAGGGGTCAATGGCGCATTCTTAACCGGTGATGCTTTTAATCTATTTGTCTTTTTTGAAGTCTTACTTATCGCCTCTTATTCGTTGTTAATGCATGGTGGAGATAAAAAAAATACCCGTGCTGCTTTACAGTACGTGATCCTTAATCTTGTAGGCTCAGCGATATTCTTGATTGCTTTAGGGGTTTTATATGGTGTATTAGGTACACTAAATATGGCTGATATGGCTCAGAAAGTAGCACTTTTACAAGGTGATGATGTCTACTTAGCCAAAATAGGTGGGATGTTATTACTGGTAGTATTTGCTTTAAAAGGCGCTTTGTTACCACTACATTTATGGTTACCTAATACTTATGCAACAGCAATGCCTGTTGTCGCTGCATTATTTGCCATTATGACAAAAGTGGGTGTCTATTCAATGATGCGTGTATATACACTTATATTTGGTGATGAAGCGGGCGAATTAACTCATATGGCGCAAAGTTGGTTGTGGTGGTTAGCGATTGCTACCATTGCTATGGGCGCGGTAGGTGTTTTAGCCAGTAAAGATTTAAGAAAGTTAACCGCTAATTTGGTGATAGTGTCTGTGGGGACCTTGGTTGCATTAGTTGCGGTACAAACTATTGAAGCAAGTTCCGCGGCTATCTATTACTTAGTGCACTCAACGTTGGTTACAGCAGCACTCTTTATTTTAGCGGATTTAATTGGCCGCCAACGTGGTGAAGTTGCCGACCGTATTTCTGCAGGTTCTGCTGTTTCTCAGCCGAAGTTACTTGGCGCTTGTTTTTTGATTGCAGCAATTGCAGTGATAGGCATGCCACCTTTGTCTGGTTTCATTGGAAAAGTATGGCTGCTTAAAGCAACCTTAAATGCTGAATATACCTTGGTGTTTTGGCCAATATATCTCTTTGCAAGTTTAGCTATATTATTTGCTGTGTCTAAAGCTGGTAGCACTTTGTTTTGGTATCATCATGCTAAAATAACCACTGATACAAGGCAACAACGAGTTCATCCAGCGCAATTAGTCGCATTGCTCATTCTCATCTCTGGCGCACCATTAATGACTGTTTTTGCTGGACCACTAAGTGAGTATGCCATTGATGCAGCTACCCAGTTACATGACTTTAATAACAATATTAAACTTATCCTTTCAGGAGGACAGTAATGCGATTAGAAACACGATTTAAATGGCTACCCGCTCCTTTAATGAGTCTGGTATTATTTATTGTCTGGTTGGTGTTAAATAACAGCCTGTCATCAGGGCATATTTTCTTAGCCACTATTTTAGCGATAGTCATTCCTTTGGTGACTAGCCCGTTTAGAACAAAGCAACCCATCATTATTAAGCCTGGTTTAGCGTTACGCCATTTAGCGTTGGTTTTATATGACATTATTACGGCAAATGTTCAGGTTGCTATTTTAATATTAGGACCCACTAAAAAATTAACGCCTGGGTTTGTTAAAGTACCGTTAGATTTAACACATAGTCTGCCCATTACTATTTTGGCAAGTACCGTGTCATTAACCCCAGGCACTGTCAGTGCGGAAGTGTACCCTTGGAGAGAAAGCTTGAGTGAAGGTGAAAAGCTTGAACAACAGTTTTTACTAATACACGTTTTAGATCTAAAAGATGAACAGGCCTTAATAAAGATGATTAAACAACGTTATGAAGCGCCTCTTAAGGAGATGTTTCAATGTTAGAAACTGTGATTTCAATTGTTTTTGCGATGATAGGTTTGTCGTTATTATTAAATGTATGGCGCTTATTATTGGGGCCTTCTATACCCGATAGAATACTTGCCCTCGATACGATGTACATCAATACTATCGCATTGATCATTTTATACGGTATGAGTATGGGCACTGCATTATATTTTGAAGCAGCGCTGTTAATCGCTATGTTAGGATTTGTTAGTACTGTTGCGGTATGTAAGTATTTGCTGCGTGGCGATATTATAGAGTAAGGGGTAAGTTATGGCAGAATGGATTATTTCAATATTATTATTAATTGGCGGCTCTTTTGTACTCGTTGGCTCTATTGGCTTAGTAAAAATGCCAGATTTTTTTATGCGGCTTCATGGGCCCACCAAAGCTACAACACTCGGCATGGCATCGCTGTTAACTGCTGCGATGATCTTTTTTAGTACCACTCATACAGGGTTTAGTGTAAAAGAAATACTGATCTCGCTATTTTTATTGCTTACTGCACCCATCAGTGCCTATATGATGATTAAAGCGGCTATTCATCACAAGCTTGAGAGTATAGAACGCACGAAAGGCATAGATAACATTGAAGATGATGTTTAACGCTTTTCTAGCGTTAACCCAATAAAGTAGCTGTTAAATATAAAACACTGAGCGTCTTTATGTTCAGTGTTTTTTTTGCGGTCTACTTAATCACCATATCCACTACATTTAGACTTAACACCTATAGAAAAAAGGCTAAAGTTATTGGCCTTTGCAATGATCACTTTTGCCACAATGAAGACCTAATTTCGAATTGAATTCACCACAACCAATAGTCCGCTTGGCCACCAAAGCGGTCATAGACTTCAAATAAAAGCGACTGAACTGCCTGGATAGCAGATATAATGGCCCTGATTTGGCATGCTGTTCTTATCACTTTGAGGCATTACTACTTACTAGTATTATCACAAAAAACCATCAGGCTTTACGTACAAACTTTAGGGCTTAACATTTTAGTAATTAAGTCCTCAGGTAATTCTTTTTATTGTTTCTCTCTAATTGCATTAATTCCACCCCAAAAAGAAATGTAGTTTACCTCTCCTTTATCATTAGGATGTAAGAATAAACTCATGCCAGTCATGGAGAATAACTGTTGTTCACTTTCAGGAAAAAATACTTCATTCTTAACAAACTTTCCAATATTAACTAAAAACTTACCACGTTCTTCGGTTATAACTAAAGTAGTTTCAAATGGTTCCGTTATTTTATACTCACCTAGGATAGACTTGAATAACTTAGGTGCTAATGTGGATTCAACTTTTTCTGTCGGTTTAAATTCATTCCAATGATAAATTTCACTTGCTCTAATCATGATTTCATCAATCAGTGAAGTACCATTTTCGCCATTAGTCATAATCACGATTCCATCGCCCGTTTTTGTGTGAGCAAATAAATGCGCCATAAAACCTTCGTTAGCGCCACCGTGACTAAAAGAACTAATTTCACCATCACCTTCTAAGAAAAAACCAATCCCCATAGGGGGTATTTGAGGGGTTAGCATTTCATCAATGGTACTTTTAGAGAAAAAAGAGTCTTTATTACCTAAGTCTGCAAGCTGTATTTGTGAAACTAAGCGTAATAAATCAGATGGTGTAGTCCATAGCCCCGCAGCAGATAAAGTTGCATACGTATGCGCACCACCAACTACAGGTTTACCGTCCGCATTATGGGCAACTGCCGCATTACTTTTTAAAGCACCGACTAAAGGCTGACTAAAGCTACTATGTTGCATCATTAAAGGCTCAAAAATAGTTTTTTTAGCTAATTCGGTTAATGAGCTTTTAGTTTGATCTTGCAAAACAAGTTGGGCTAAAGTTGTTCCTCCTCCTGAATATCTGAATTGAGTGCCTGGCTCAATATCTATAACAACAGGGGCAGAATTTGCAGGTTTGACACCATTGAGTAATGAAGTAATAGAAGGGACATCAGAACCATCTGTATAGCCTGCGAAGCCATGAACAGTAGTACCCGCAGAATGGCTGAGTAATTGGCGTAATGTAACTTTATTTTTACTAGCCCATTCATGAGCAGGTAGTTTCCAGCTTTTAAGTAATGTATTTACATCTACATCTATATTTAATCCATTATTTTGACGGTATTTCATCAATGCACTAGCAAAAACGGGTTTAGAAATGCTTGCCGCTTGAAAAACAGTATTCTCATCAATAGGTCGATTACTGTTCAGGTCAATAACGCCTTCAGTGTGCGTCCAGCTAATTTTGTTATCTTTTAGAAATCCTATTGAAACAGCAGGTACTTTATAATGTGCCATTCGTTCTTTTAAACTACTAAGCTTTGAAGGTTTACCCTTTATACGGACAGTAGGTTGAAGCCCTACACTTATAGGCTGTATATCCTCATCAGATCCCTTTGCTTGAACGTGAGATGGAAAAAAGCTAGCTAGTATACAAAAAACAAATATATTAAATTTCAAAGTTCATCCTTATAATATTATGAAATCAGTTAGTTATTTATAACACAGTAAAAATACGAAGCAATAGGTAGAAAATAAACACCAAATGTTCACCTTCTAGGAAACCCTGTTGTGAATGGTAAATATTGAGCTTCAAGCAATATTTAAACTGCTAAACTTTTAATTTTTCTATACGCACAAATCATTTCGAACTCAAATTAAGTTAACGGCAGCTAAGAGCTTGAAACGGACGTTAGGTATAATGATGTTCTAACTTCCCCCTTTGCGCACAAAGTGATCATTAATATCTTTCTGTCTCGACAACTTGTGAGCGAATCTCAACTCGATGACTAAAAATCGATTTAGTTCGAAAACATCATCTCATGGAGGTGTGATTTCAATGGGCCGACTTGTTGAGATAATCTCATTTGTAATGTCTATTCACAAAAAGAGCTTGAACCGCGTCATCGCTGGGCTGTTTGTCAGGATATGAATCAGCCCAAAAATCGATAATATACCAGTGCACGTCAAGAATAGCTGTTTCCTCAAACTCACTGCTTTTAATGCATTATCAGAAAGATAAGTTACTTTAGGTTTAAGTTACCTTGTAATCAAATGACTTTGATGTGAGACTCTTACCATGGTGCATCATATCTAATACTATAATTCATTCTTGTGTTATAAATATAAGCCATTCAAAAAAGACAAATAACAGTTGCTATTTGCTCACTCGTCATTTAATTTTTCCAACTATTATTTGTCTCTTCGTGAGACGTTATGTTTTTTTTAACAGGAGTTTATTTCCTAAATGAAATCTTTGCCTCGATTATTAACCGTAATAATGATTTGTTTAATTAGTCTGTGGATTTTAATTGCTAGACCATTTATCACATCACATTCAGTGAAAATTCATGATATTGATCCGAAACTTTTAAAAGAAGAAGTGAGAAGGATTAGTCAAGATTTTTATCCAAGAGATAGCCAAAATCCTGAAATACTAGCTAGCCTTTCTGAGTATATATTTACAAAGTTTAAAACAAATACCAAAACGGTAGAGTTTCAGAAGTTTAAAGCTGGAGGGCACGAATATAGGAATGTTATTGCCAAGTTTGGGCCCAACACTGACAATGTCATAGTTATAGGCGCTCATTATGATTCATACTCAAATTTACCTGCTGCTGATGATAATGCATCAGGGGTTTCAGGATTGTTTGAACTAAGTCGATTGCTAAAAAAAATGAACCTAAAAAAGCAGGTGCATTTGGTTGCGTTTAGTCTAGAAGAACCTCCGTACTTTGCATCCGAAAAAATGGGAAGTTATATTCACGCAAAAAGCTTAAAAGAAGCTGGGATCAATATCGATTTAATGATCAGTTTAGAAATGATCGGATTTTTCAGTGATGAAGATAATTCTCAAACTTTTCCAATACCTATGCTAAGTTTAATGTACCCATCAACTGGTAATTTCGTCGCTATAGTTGATCAGATTTTTTCAAATAAAGCGTTTGAAGTTAAATCAGCAATAAATATGCATACTAATATTAATGCTTATTCGATTAATGCTCCACACAGTTTAACCGGAGTTGATTGGTCTGATCACCGAAATTATTGGGCCATGGGGTTTCCTGCTGTAATGATTACAAACACATCGTTTTATCGGAATAAATCTTATCATACTGATGCGGATACCTTTGATAAGCTTAATTATGAAAAGATGGCTGAAGTGATTTATGGTGTATTCAGGTATATACAAAGCTCTAATTCAGAAACATAGTAAGCCATTAAACAAGGAAAAAAGCAGTTGCTTTTTTTTGCTTCTTCGTTAATTTTAACCAACAATTATTTGCCTCTTAGTGAGGCGTTTTAGGTAACTAAAGGAAAAACAACCTATGTTAATTATTCACATTTTTACAGACTTTATTGCAATCCCAATTTTTATTATTGCGCTGTTAGTTTCATTCTACGTATACAGAGGAAGTAATAATAAATCACAAAAATTATCAAGTGTATCGTCGTTTAGTTTTAATATTTGTATCCTATTAGGTGTTAGCTACTTTATGTATGGTTTATCATCGGATATGGGTATTGAAAATGTAGGACCTTATGCCGCTGCCATGTTATTACCAATCCTTTACTCCGCATTGTTTTCTCTTAGCGTAAAAATTTATCTAAATAAAAGTGTTGCTTAAAATAAAATAGGAAATACGACTAGAAGTATTGTAACTCTATCTTGCTCTGTGCCCCTATTCGCCATAGAAGTAGAAATTTATGTCCGCTATATGATCGGAAAGTTGTCCTTAACATTCAGGAAGTCTTTATGTCAGGAATGCGCACAAAGTGATCCTAAATATTGCTGATTGAGTCTCAAGTATTATAACTGAAAAGTCGTCTTTTGAGAAAAGCGATCTTGGCTGTATCCCTTTAAAAATAGACAACCGTAAATGAGACTAATATCAATCATTATGCGTAGTCACAAAATTGTTCATTCAATTCTTATCTTTGCTAATGATTGATTCACCACTCATTGCCCTATGAATGGATTAGGGCAACGCAGAATAATGAGTGCAGTAAGTTATTACCCACTTTTTATTATCCGCTTTAGTCGTTTTTACACATAAACTTCATTTAACTCGACCTACATTTTTTTAACTATAGATCTATTTCATTTGCTATTTCATTTGCTATTTCATTTGCTATTTAAGTCAGCTGATTAAATGTATAAGCTAATTTATGTAGTAGTATAAGATGAAGTTGAAATAAATGTCGGTCAGCAGAATAACCAAAAAGGCCGTGACTTTTTGTCTAATGGAGACGCTTTATGAAAGCATCAGATCTATTTGTAAAAGCCTTAGAAGCTGAAGGTGTTGAATACATTTTTGGTATACCTGGTGAAGAAAATCTCGATATTCTTAACTCACTTGTCAACTCTAAAATCAAACTTATTTTAACTCGTCATGAACAAGCGGCTGGATTTATGGCAGCCACTTATGGTCGTTTGACAGGAAAAGCTGGGGTCTGCATGTCTACACTTGGACCGGGCGCAACTAATTTAGTTACAGCGGCAGCTTACGCACAATTAGGTGCTATGCCTATGATGATGCTTACGGGGCAAAAACCCATTAAGAGCAGTAAACAGGGGCAATTCCAAATTATTGATGTGGTTGACATGATGCGGCCAATCACAAAATATACTCGTCAGATCGGCGGCGCTGATTTAATTCCCGCTAGGGTGCGTGAGGCTATTCGACTCGCAGAAGAAGAGCGCCCAGGAGCGACACACATAGAACTTCCAGAAGATATTGCCAGTGATGTTACTGATGTACCTATCATTCAAAAGAGCTCTTTTCGCCGACCAATAGCAGAAGAAAAATCAGTCAGCGCGGCGGTTAAAATGATTGAACAAGCCAAATCCCCGCTGCTATTAATTGGTGCAGGGGCTAACCGAAAAACTACCTCAAAGATGTTACGTGAATTTGTCAGTAAAACTGGCATTCACTTTTTTAGTACACAAATGGGTAAAGGCGTGATTGATGAACGTGATCCGCTCTTTTTAGGTAATGCCGCTTTGTCTTCAGGGGACTTTTTACACTGCGCTATAGAACATTCTGATCTAATCATTAACGTAGGCCATGATGTAGTTGAAAAGCCGCCTTTTTTTATGGAAAAAGGAGGCTTTAAGGTTATTCACGTAAATTACACCACGGCATCAGTAGATGCTGTTTACTATCCACAACAGGGGGTTATTGGTGATATTGCTAATAGTGTTTGGCAATTATGTGAAAATATTAACGTGCAAGAAACATGGGATTTCTCATACTTTTTGAGCGTAAAAGAACATGTTGAACAACATTTAAGTGAAGGAATAAATGACAGTAGGTTCCCGATGTATCCACAGCGTATTGTTGCCGATATCAGAAAAGTAATGCCAGAAAATGGGATCATAGCACTAGACAATGGAGTATATAAAATCTGGTTTGCTCGCAATTATAAAGCCTATCAAACGAATACGGTTTTACTCGACAATGCACTCTCTACAATGGGAGCCGGGTTACCTTCTGCAATAGCCGCAAGTATTGTTTACCCAGATAGAAAAGTGATGGCGATCTGTGGTGACGGTGGTTTTATGATGAACTCTCAGGAACTTGAAACTGCGGTACGTTTAAAAGTAAATATCACCGTGCTAATTCTTCGAGATGATGCATATGGCATGATTAAATGGAAACAGGAAAATATGGGGTTTAAAAATTTCGGCTTAGATTATGGTAACCCTGACTTTGTAAAATATGCTGAAAGCTACGGTGCATATGGTCATCGAGTTGAAAGTAGTGATGCACTTATTCCCTTACTGGACGTTTGCTTTGCCACAGCAGGGGTTCATGTTATTGATGTTGCTGTGGATTACTCAGAAAATGACAGAATATTGCATCACGAGATCCAAGAAAAAAGCCGCTTAGTCAACGAGTAATACGTCACGTTATATTGGCAACATCATTGAAAATTAAGGCTGTGCATAGACAGTGAAGTTAATAGTGAACCCGTCATGATCACACTGAATGTTTATGGTTAAAAGTTTTAAGCCTCTGTGTTCTGGCGTACATACAAAAAGTCATACCACCTTGTATGGTAAAGGTATTACTTATTTATAAATAAAACCTTAATGAATATAGGAGGGTAGGGGATGTTACGAAGTTTTAATGAAATTATACGTTTCCAACGTCAAGGTATTGATGAAGAAATAGGCCGTTGTAAATATTTTCTCTTTGACACACGTTCTGGGAGAGTAAGTTATATGGTGGCTGACACCAATAAATGGCTTCCTGGTGGGAGAAAAATATTAATCAGCCCATATCACTCTTTGCTCCTAACTGGGAAGAACATTAATTTCCGATTAATTTAACCCGAGAAGAAGTTAAAAATAGTCCTGTCCTTAATGATCATCAATCGGTATCTCATTTATATGAATCTGAGTTTTTTAAATACTATGGTTACGGTAATCATTGGACGGATGAAGCTGAAGATTGGCATTTGCGATCAACAGATGAGGTAAAGGGATATGAGATACATGCTACGGACCAAAAAATTGGCCATATTGACGGTTTTATTTTAAATGATGAGGATTGGAGTCTTCCTTATATTATTGTTGATACGCGTAATTGGTTACCCAGTGGATATAAAGTTCTGATTAGTCATAAATGTATCGAAGCAGTAAACTGGGCTGGGGGATCTATAGAGGTTAATGTAAGTGCTAAAAATATAAAGGAAAGTCCACCTTTTGATTTATAACGACTTGTTGATCCTCAGTATGAGGTTCACCTTCGTCAGTATTATGATCTTTCGAAAAATTCAAAATACTCACAAGATCTCAAGGACAGATTATAAACAGAGATGACAAATGAGTTAAACAAAAAATTATTCACCATTCGCTTGGTATTTTTTATTAGGTTTTTATGAATTTTACTTAGCGCTTTAGACATAAAGGAGGCTCTCATGAACTCTAACAATTCATTACCGGATGATAATACAAAACGAATGCTCGTTGATATTGAATCAACTGACAGACTTACCTCAGATTCAATTGATAAGTTCTCGCGTAAACCTGCTTTGTTAAAGAGCTATTTGGACGCTTCTACTGGCCATACCTTTTCAGAATTGATGTTTCGTTTGACGCATGAAATTTATACAGAAAAAAAAGCATCGAATCTTTGGCATAAAATCGTTAAACATAGGAAAGATTTAAAAAATAAACTTAACCGTGATATGGGTATGCTTGTGTCCGCGCTTGACTATCTCTCTAATATTTCTGGCGATATTTCGAGCCCAAAAATAATGGGGGATCTGCGCATTGAAGCCGCAGCTGCTATGGCAACCCGTGATGCGTTGACCGGACTATACTTGCATGGTGTATTGGACTTTATGTTGGAACAGATGGTTGCTGAACATAGTAGATATAACAAAAGTCTTTCCCTGCTTATGTTAGATATCGATGACTTTAAGCAAGTGAACGATGTTTATGGTCACCAATTTGGTGACGAGATACTACAAAAACTGGGGAGAATAACCAAAAAAACTATTCGTGATGCCGATTTCCCTGTACGTTATGGAGGTGAAGAGTTCGTTATTGTTTTCCCTGATACTGCGATTGATTCAGCCGCTGAAATGGCAGAAAGGTTACGAATGGAAGTGAGTAGATACTGCTCGGAAAATGGACCAAAGATCACCGTGAGTATTGGTGTTTCATGCATACGTGATCCGGATGTTATTACCGCGTCTGAATTAATTCGCCAGGCTGACGATGTAATGTATAAGGTCAAAAGTAGTGGTAAAAATTGTGTCGGAAAAATGCTTGGCTCCTCTGGTTAACAAAGTACATTGAACCGACACTACAGCGTAAAAATGCTAACTATTATGGGAGTGGTTAGGAAACATTTTTCATTAAATTATAATGAATCTGTATCAATTAAATTGACTACAAATGCTGACTATTTAATCGCACCATCGTTACCTATGAGTCTTTTGGGGTCTAATCGGGCAATAAGTTCTACTTCGCTGATATCGGTTAGCTCTTTGGCAACATCTAAGACGCTTCTTTTCTGTGCATAGGCTTTTTGGGCTATTTCCGCGCTTTTTTCATAGCCGATCAAGTTTGTTAATGCGGTGGCTAATATAGGGTTTTTGACTAAATTTTGATTAATCATCAAATGATTTACACTCATGTCTTGTATAACTTTATCAGCAAGTGCAGTGCTGCTTGAACTGAGCAGTTGAATACTTTGCACTAAAGTATGAGCAATTAAAGGTAACATGGTGTTGAGCTGAAAATTACCCGATTGTCCTGCTAAGGTAATGGTTGTGTCATTTCCTATTACCTGCGTGCAGGCCATTAATACAGACTCGGGTATCACAGGGTTGACTTTACCTGGCATAATACTACTGCCTTTTTGATGTTCGGATAGCTGTATTTCATTTAAACCATTTAATGGTCCACTGCTAAGCCAACGAATATCATTGCTAATTTTACTCAGACTAACCGCGGTAGTTTTAAGTAAGCCACTTATATGTACGGCAGTGTCTTGAGCACTTATTGCTCTAAAGTGATTTTCAGCGGGTATAAATGTTAACCCTGTTTTTGCTGTTAATAGGCGAGTAACAATAGCGGAAAAATCCGGATGTGTGTTAACGCCTGTGCCAACGGCAGTGCCACCAATAGCAAGCTTGCATAAACTGAATAAGCTATTTTTAAGCTGTTCGTATGCATAGCTAACTTGAGCACTCCAACCACTTATCTCTTGGGCAAAACTCAGCGGCATCGCATCCATTAAATGCGTACGGCCTGTTTTTATGGTGTCATGATGTTCATTGGCTTTTTCATCTAAGGTGTTACGCAAATGATCTAACGAGGGCAGTAACTGTTCCGCGACAAGTTTTGCAGCACTTAAATGAATACAAGAAGGGATGATATCGTTAGAACTTTGCCCCATATTTACATCATCATTTGGATGAACGTTGATTGTATTGTGACTAGCTAACTTGACTAATGAAGCAATGACTTCATTAGCATTCATATTCGTGCTGGTACCAGAGCCTGTTTGAAATACGTCAATGGGAAATTGATTATCGTGAAAGCCATCAGCCACTTCCTTAGCCGCTAATTGAATCGCAGTAGATTTATCTGTATCGAGCAGTCCCAGCTCTTGATTAGCCTGTGCACAGCTGCCTTTTATCGTTCCCAACGCCCAAAGAAATGCGCGCGGCATTTTTAGATCGCTAATGGTGAAATTAGTCAATGCTTTGGCTGTTTCACTACCATATAAACACTCGGTTACATGCTTGTTATTGGACGTTGTATTGTCGTCTTTTTTTTGCATTTCTTTGTCCTTGTTTTTTTGGTCAATGGAATAAAGCCACTCGCCAACTACATGTTACGTTTGTGAGCCATATTAATATTTATAGTAGCTTCTATTTTTAGAAATCACTTACTCATCATAATAGAGTAAGGTTAAGAAGAGTAAATTCAATAGGGCTATTAATTAGACATTAGTGTGTTTTAAAACGCTTTGAGATAATCTGCATCCTTCAATTTATCAACTTTATATTCATGGCAAAATTTTATCTTTGCCAAATCAAGATTACAGGTGACTGTTTAATCTTGGCAATTTAAAGTTTCAAGATGCCCAGGCATAATAAGCACCTTTTTACCACCAGGAAATCAATCCCGTGTATCAACGACAAGACAACGCAGTGACCAATTGTAGGTATCCCACATTAAGTCTTTTTTATCATCTAAATCTAAAGCATGAATACTGCTACCGCTTAATGTTTTTAAATTGATTAACATTACCTTCTCCTGACTGATGAATTAGATTTCACAACTGACTTTAACCAAACAACATTAATGGCCCACTCTTAAGCGAAAACAATCACTAAGACGATCACGGTCAAAGGGGATACCGATTAAATAATTGAATACTAATTACATTACAACCAAATTGTATCGTCTCATTATCTCTAGCTCTGTGCGTTACCGTACAGGTTGTACTAGGTTAAAATGGGCTCTGTACTAAATGTTTGTGAATAGTAGATTGATACATAGTAAGCTGTTTGGCATTTTAAATACCCATACAAAAACTCGTGCATAAAATAAAGATTGATTCAATTATTTTTTTAAGTGGGGCTAACCATCACTATTTGCATATGCTCTTGTGACCATAGTCGCGCGTCACTATTTTATAGTTGATTAACATGGAGGGGGGCAGTTAACGACTTTACTCCTTAATTTATCATGCGTATTTATCGTCAGTTTAACGATGAGAAATGACATATCGTGCTCTATTTTATTTATTCATATTTTTTCACTTCCTTTGTCTTCTTTAATAACACGCTATTCACTTACTCTTTGATATTTTGCAAAATAAAATTAGTCTACATCCCTTGTTCTACCTGACCACTTGGATAACTTTTGCAGGAGTGACTGTTTTTTATGCAATTAATGGTTGACTATTTGGTCAATATTTTCAAAAATATTATATGAAAATAACAAAATTGTAACATTAGACGTTCAGTATAAAGTTGGAACTTTAACCAACAGGCGTCTTTTTTAGCTAATAGTAATTATAAATCTGGAGAGATAGAATGAATAATAGTCAGGCAAGGCCAAGTCGATTTTTCGGCTATGGTAAATTAAATTTAAGTTTGATCGCACTTTGTGTTGCTTCAACCTTCGTTACTCATAGTGCATTTAGTGGCGAAACACTATGGTCAGAAGATTTTAATGACACACCGTTAAATAATAAAGGTGCCGTGTTTGATACCCTTGATATGAGCGGTGTTACGCGTTGGTCTATTGATATTAGTAATGCTCAATTAACGGCGAACAGTGATTGGTTTAAAGTAACCAATAGCAACCTTGAGGCAAGAGATGTCGATGGTCGTGTTGATTGGCTGTCAGAGCCTATTCGCATTGAAGGAAAGACTAACATTCAGCTATCTGTTTTAGCTGAGGAAAATGGAAATCACGAATCATCAGACTTTTTTGATCTTTCATACGCTATAGATAACGGTCCCTTTGTCAGGGTAGAGAACTGGCAAGGTAAGGGAAATGATAGTCATACGTTAATTGATGACTTTACTTCGGTTACCATCACCCAAGTCATTCCTGAAGGAAGCACTTTGCAAGTTAAAGTGTCGATGGCTAATAATTCAGGCAGTGAATACATCCGTTTAGATGATGTTTTTATTACTTCGGGTATTGTCGATGGAGGAGGCAATGATGATAGTAACCTCGTCACTGATGCTTGCTTTAACTGCCCGGACTTGGGCCGGATAGCAAGTGCAGCTGAATTTGATGATGCTACTTATTATGCACCCGTTATTAATGCGATCAATTCTGAACAAAGTGCAGAGGTGATACGCATTAACATCAATGATGTTATTTCTGCCAATCATAAGCAATTAACTTATTCAGAAGCCTGGACCGCTTTAACGGTTACCGATGAAGATCCCCTTAACGCCGATAATGTTATATTATTTTACCGTGGCATTTCTAAAGCAAAATTCTCAAACGGTAGCGGTCCACAATCAACCAACCCAGATAACTGGAATCGCGAACATGTATGGGCAAAAAGCCATGGTTTCCCAAGTTCTAGTGCACGTGCTTATTCAGATATTCATCACTTACGACCTACTGATATTTCGGTTAACTCATCAAGAGGTAATTTAGACTTTGATAACAGTGACGCACCTTTACCAGAGTCACCAGAAAATCGTGTCGACGGTAATTCTTTTGAGCCAAGAGGGGCAGTAAAAGGTGATGTTGCACGTATAGTGCTATATATGGATACGCGCTATGCCGGATTAGACTCGGTGACACCTGATTTACACGTTGTTGATATGCTAACTTCTGGTGGTGAGCCAAAGTTAGGTAAATTATGTACGCTTTTAGCGTGGAGCGAAGCAGACCCTGTTGATGAATTTGAAATTAACCGAAATAACAAAATTTATGAGTTTCAAGGAAATCGTAACCCGTTTATTGACCACCCTGAGTGGATTTCAACACTTTATAGTTCATCATGTTCTAATGTTGACCCAGTAGATCCGGTAGATCCGGTAGATCCGGTAGACCCGGTTGATCCAGTAGAACCCGGCGTTGATTTGTTTTTCTCTGAATATGTTGAAGGGTCAGGCTATAATAAAGCGGTAGAGATTTATAACCCTACCAATGAAACGATTGCTTTAGGCGATTACCAATTCAACTTTTATGCTAATGGCAGTCCGTCTGTCACCAGTAGCTATACATTAACAGGGCAGTTACTTGCCAATGATGTTGTAGTACTTGGTTCAACTCAAATCGCAGATGACTCTACCTTAATCCCTTATATTGACCATTTTGTCAGTGCTATTAATTTCAACGGTGATGATTATATCGAACTTGTTCATGGCGATATCATTATTGATAATGTTGGCACTTACGGCGTTAGACAAAATTGGGGTAAAGATACTTCATTAGTTCGTTTAGCTTCAGTAAACTCGGGTGACAGCGACCGAACAGATGAATTTATTAAAGCTGACCAATGGCAGTCAAATCCAAAAGATACTTTTGAGAATTTAGGCGTACATCTATCAGCGCCACCAACTACAGAGCCCGGTGACTCGCCTGTCATAGGTATGTGTGGTGATGAAGCTGATTTTATTCATACCATTCAAGGCAGCGGCAGTGATTCAACGGTTATTGGCGAGGTTAAGGTTATTGAAGGTACCGTTACTTTTGCTGTGCCAAGTTTAAATGGTTACTTTGTGCAAGAAGAAACCGTTGACACTGATGCTGATACCACAACCTCTGAAGCCATTTTTGTTTATTTTAGTAATATTACAAACTTTCCTACCCAAGGTAATAAAGTCAGAATAAACGGTACCGTTAAAGAAAATTTTGGTCGTACACAATTGACCGCGACCACGCCTTTTGTTGATTGTGGTGTGGGTGAATCTATTGAAGCGACAATGGTGTCTTTACCTGTTATTAGTAACGACTATTGGGAAACAATAGAAGGTATGGCGGTTAGTTTTTCTGAGACATTAAAAGTCAGTGATACATATAACTTAGCACGCTTTGGTCAGTTAACCTTATCAAATGGACGCTTGATACTTCCTACCAATATTTATAACGCAGGCAGTGAACAAGCTATTGCTTTAGCGGATAAAAATAGCCGAAATCGTATCACCCTCGACGATATGAATAATACGCAAAACCCTGATAACGTGGCATTTCCTGCGCCAGGGTTAAGTTATCAGAATACGCTACGTTTAGGCGATTCCGTTGCTAACTTAACCGGAGTTATTGACTATAGCTACAGTACCTTCCGTGTTTTACCAACCGTAACACCACAATTTAGCGCGAGTAATGCGAGAACGTCACAACCCAATATTAGCGGCGGTGGTTCTTTAAAAGTCGCTAGCTTTAATGTACTCAATTACTTTAATGGAGACGGTGAGGGTCAAGGTTTTCCAACCGCTCGAGGGGCTGATACTTTTGAAGAGTTTACCCGTCAAAGTAGTAAAATTGTTTCTGCTCTTGTTGAAATTAATGCCGATATTGTTGGCTTAATGGAACTAGAAAACGATGGTTTTGCCAGTACTAGTGCTATTGCTGAACTTGTTTCGCAGTTAAATTTCAAGTTAGGTGAAGGAGCATATAACTACGTTAGCCTTAATCAAGCTGGTGTCGGTGGTGATGCAATTACTGTGGGTTTACTTTATAAGCCAGCGACCGTTGCCTTAATCGGTAATGCGGTCACGACAAGTCAGAGTCCATTTGATTTTGGTAATCGTCAACCGCTTGTACAAACGTTTAAAGAAATTGCGACTGATGAAACATTAACGATTGCCGTTAATCACTTTAAGTCAAAAGGCAGTTGTGGCAGTGCTTCGGGTAATAACCTTGATCAAGGTGATGGACAAGGATGCTGGAATGAACTGAGAACTCAAGCAGGCAGCGCATTAGCAGCCTGGTTAAATACTAACCCTACGGGATCTGCAGATACTGATTTTCTTATTATTGGTGACTTAAATGCTTACGGTAAAGAAGATCCAATCAATGCGATAACAGCCAGTAATTACCATAACTTGGTCGCTGAGCATATGGGCAGTGCAGGTTATTCTTATAGTTTTGGTGGTGAAATAGGTTACTTAGATCATGCACTAGCCAGTAATGATTTGGCTAGGCAAGTCGTTGATACAACGGTTTGGCATATCAACGCTGATGAACCTCGTATTTTCGATTACAACACCGAATTTAAATCATCAGAGCAATTATCAAAATATTTTGCTGAAGATGCTTATCGAGCATCAGACCATGATCCCGTTATCGTTTTACTTAACTTAAATAGTCAAGTTGAGCTGGTAGGTGATTTTGATGCAGATGGTGATATTGATATAAATGATGTTAGAGAGTTCTCGATGCTGATCCGCAGCGGCGAGCTTAACGATATTAAATACGACTTTAATCAAGACAACGTAGTAAATGGTCGTGATGGAAGAGCATTAATGTCTTTGTGTACGCGTTCGCGCTGTGCAACACAATAAAAATAATTTTAAGTTACTCAATACATAATTAAAAAGGACGTAATCATGAAAAAAATAATCATACTATTAACAACACTTTTTGTTTCGCTAAGTAGTCAGGCAACATTAATTACTGTTGAGCTAAACCAAAATACCTACCAAGTTGGCGATGTGCTAACAGCAAACTTTATTATTTCTGAGATTGAAGATGACGCCTCAGCGTTACAAAGAATGCTGAGTGGCTTTGGTTTTGATGTCTCATGGAATAATATGATGATTGAATATTCAGCCGTGCGTTTTGGCGATAAACTTGATGCAGCCCCAGGATTTAGTGTTCAATCACCTATTAACCTGATGGCAAACAGTTTAACGCTGTCAGAAACCAGTTACTCATGGTCTGATGAACTCTTTGCAGTACAAAATGGTTTAAGCCGTTTTCTATTAGCGAGTGTTGATTTTAACGTGGTAGGTGCCGGTAATGGTTTGGGATCTTTAGATTTATCAAATGTCGTATTATGGGATGATTTCAATATTGACTTTTCTGACATTAATAGCAGAAACAAAGAGTATTCAGTGACATCATCAACCCCTATTGATGTGCCAGAGCCTTCGTCAATGGTGTTAATGCTAATGGGATTCATCTTCTTGGTTCGTAAAAAGATAATGAGTTAACCACTTTGTTTTACTTATCGGCATTAGGTTGTCGATAAGTCAGCGAACTAACTAAAACCCTTATCTTTTTGATAAGGGTTTTTTATTTTAACCTTTGAGGCTAGCTAAGCGGTGCAAGCAGTGAGCTTAAAATATCATCAGTTAAGCTTAACTTATTATCACTCACTTCTTCAGATAACAGTGCTTTTGCAAGCGCAGCTTTATTTTGCTGTATTTTTTGAATTTTTTCTTCTATTGAGTTTTCAATAATATATTTGTACACAAAAACAGGTTTGTCTTGGCCAATACGATAAGCTCTATCGGTGGCTTGGTTTTCAACTGCAGGGTTCCACCAGGGGTCAAAATGAATAACCGTGTCTGCTGCTGTTAAGTTTAAGCCCACGCCACCGGCGCGTAAGCTAATTAAAAATACGGGTACTTCACCTTCTTGAAACTTATCAACAACTTCTTGTCTTTTCGTGGTTGCGCCTGTCAATTTAACAAAGTCGATTTTAGCGGTTACCAGCTCTTCTTCTATCAAAGCAAGCATACTGGTAAACTGTGAAAAAATTAATATTTTACGTCCTTCAGCAATTTGCTCCGGTAGCGTTTCCATTAAATGGTCAAGCTTAGCTGATTGATTTACTTTTTTAGCGCCTTCAAGTGACAGTAACTTAGGATGATTACAGACTTGTCTTAACTTCAATAACGCGTCTAAAACTTCTATCTGGCTACGTTTTAAACCTTTGTCTGCAATGATATCTTTTAAGCGACTGTCCATCGCCAAGCGCACTGATTCATAGAGTTCAGCTTGCTGGCCTTCAATACGTAACTTTTGAATTATTTCAGTTTTTGGTGGTAATTCAGTGGCTATTTTGTCTTTAGTTCGGCGTAAAATAAACGGTTTAATACGTTGATTTAATAACTGCTTACGCTCAAGTTCACCGTGTTTTTCTATCGGTGTTCGAAAGAGTTTAGTAAATTGTCTTTGTCCACCTAAAAAACCCGGCAGTAAAAAATTAAATTGAGCCCAGAATTCGCCTAAATGATTCTCCATAGGCGTACCCGTTAAACACAACTTATGCTGCGCTTTAAGGGTTAAAAAAGCTTGGTATAATTTAGTTTTAGTATTTTTTATATAATGAGCTTCATCAAGAATAAGGTAATAAAAACTTTGCGCATTATAGAGCGCTAAATCTTTAGTAATTAACGCATAGCTAGTAATAATTATATCAACCGGATTTTCAATACCTTCAGCACCTTCAAGGCAACCAAAGTGTTGCTGGCGTTTACTACCGTGCAATACTTGATAAGATAGCTCTGGGGTAAATTTTTCTATTTCATTTGCCCAGTTAAAAATAACACTGGTAGGCGCAACAATTAAGACGGGTTTGTTAAGTCGGCCTTGCTGTTTTTCAATTAATAAATGCGCTAAGGTTTGAATCGTTTTGCCTAAACCCATATCGTCAGCCAAAATACCGTTTAATTGATACTCTCGTAAAAACTGTAACCAGTTTAGCCCTTGATGCTGATAAGTTCGCAACGTTGCATTCAAGCCTGTTGGTACCGGAACTGTGGTAACTTGTTGGAAATCTCTTAGTTTATCAGCCAATACTCTTAATTTAGTGGTGCCAGTTGCTATCATTCCTTGGTCATCTAACATGGATAACGTTTGATGCCCTTGAAAACGCGATAGCTCCATTGTGCCATTTTCATTTAAAGCATTAGGCATAAACAATTCAATAAACTGTTTTAATATCGGCTGGACACTTTGATAGCGTAAGGCAACAAAATCGCCATTTTCGAGATCAACATATATAGGGGAGTTAGGCGCGATAAGCTTTTCTTTTTCTCGGTCAAGTAATGCCGACTTTGGGAGTTGTTCAATAGCACCAAGCAAAATAGGAAACGCGGGCATTTTTTTACCATCGATGGTTAAGTTTAACCCCAATGAGAAAAAGTCGTGGTCATCCGTTTGAATGACCTCGGCATCAAAGATGCTGTCGGTAGCGAGGGCTTTATAATAAAAATCATCAGCAAAGCTAATATTCCAGCCAAGATCTTTAAGTAATTGTACTTCTTGGTGTAAAAAATGATGCCAAAGGTAGCGACCTTGCATGAGCATTGAGAACTTAGGCGTTTTATCTTTATTTAAGTAGTCTTCATTGGTAAACGTGTAACGCTTAGCTTTGGGCTGAGGGGTAAATTTTAAACCGGTTAATTTATCAACAACAGCCTGTTCAAAGGTTAAATCTCGATACAATTTAACCTTAGTGTCGATGTCGCTTGTCTTAGAAGGTGTAACCGTAACATTTTCATTATGCGGATTAACTAAGTTGCCTTGATAAGAAAAATTAACTTTGACAAAGCCTGACTGCGGATCTTTTTCTCGTGGAGTAGAAAAGTGTAAATACACTTCAGGTTTTGTTAATTCTTGAGAAAATTCTGTTTTGGGTTTAGGCAAGCGCTGCACAGCATCACCTAAAGACATAGACAGCTTATTCATGACCCAGGGTAATTTGTCTTCTTCAAAAATAGGTGAATTAAGTAGGTCTGCTTCAAAATTACACTGAGTATTGGTATTAATCTTTCCAAAGCAATTTTTTTGTTCATCATAATAACAAAGAGGTTGTGCTTTTATAATAAGAATACTTTCTGAAGGTTGCATAAAGACAAGCTGCAAAGTGTGTAATTTATTATCAAGCGCTAACCATTGCCACTGAGCCTCTAATGGCTCACCTAAAGTTATTGCCTCGTTAAGATCATAACTTGTTTGCCAAAAACAGCGATTAGTTTTGATAATGCGCTCGAATAAATCAAAATACTTAATGTTATCGCCATACTGATTGGTACGGATAAGTTCAGTAAGTACAGCAACATCGTCGTTATTGGCATAAGCGCTATTTATTAACGAGCTTGCAGAAAATTCACTGCCAAGCGAGCTACTCCAGCCACCACTATTTTTTGGGCGTGCTGATTTTATACCTAAAGTAAAATAGTCGTCTTCGTTATAGCTGTTGGGTTTTAAAAAGTATAATAATGATTTTTGCTGACTGTTGGGCTGGTATCTACTTGGCTGAGCTTGAAAGCGGCTAAGCCATTTATCAATTACTTTTTCAGAGGTGGCAATACTATTTTGGTCAAAGTGTTCATGAATAAAGTACTGCGCGAGGGCAGCGCCATGTTTACAGTCACGTCCTATGTAACAATCACAATAACTGGCCATACCATCATACTTAACATTTAACACTAAGCGCGTTAAATAACTGCTTTGGCGAGAGCGCTCACTAAATACGACTCCCCGAATTATTTCACCATCAAGGGCGCAGGTTTTAATACCTTTATCCTGAAAAATGCGTGTTCCTTTTTTCCATTCATTTTTGGTAAAGTGTTTTTCAAGTAATTCAGGTGTAAAAGTGTTTGTAGCCATAAGTTTTTAATTATTCAGAATTCAAATAGAGTGTAAATGGATAAATTAGGTTTTATCTCCTCTTGATAGAATAAAAATATCAAGAGGATGATAAATATACATTACTGCAATAGCATTTTCAGGACTTATTGCTAAGAGCTGATCATTTATTATATCATCTCAATAGTATCACTGAGAATTAAAACCTTCAATTTGTCTTAATACTTGTCATTAATAACAATATTTTTAAGTAAAGTTCATCAATAGCCAACATTAATATTGACCTATCTCTCTATTTTTCCATGCGGTGATTAAATAAGATGAAATAGAATCACCACTGCTTGTTCTATATTCATGCTTTTCTTCATTATTATCTAGAGTAGTCTCGGTAATATTACCCGTTTTATTGGGAGCATGAGCACCGACATAAAATTCGGCTAATTGTTCTCTAGAAAACCATTGGCAATCCTCTAAGTCGTCTTCACTAATATCAATAGAGGTAGAGGTCGCAACTGCAGTAAAGCCTAACATCACTGAAGCGGGAAATGGCCAAGGCTGAGACGTTATATACTGAGGATTTTCAACATCTACAGCTGTTTCTTCTAAAACTTCCCTTATTACGGCTTCTTCTAGTGTTTCACCCGGGTCTACAAAACCGGCTAATGTTGAATAAATCCCAGCTTTCCAGCTGGCTTGTCGGCCTAATAAACAGCGAGCGATACCATCAGGAAACATATGCTCAACAAGCATTATTACCGCGGGATCTGTACGGGGAAATGACATGTTACGACACTCAGTGCAGCGCCTAGCGTGTCCTGCATAAACAGATCGATTGGCGTTGCCACATTTACCACAGTAAAGATGTGTTGTATGCCAATAAACTAAAGCTTTAGCTAACGCTTGAATTGACACATCTATAACAGTTAAATTTGGTGTCGCTTCACGAAGTTTTTGCCACTTACCTAGATTAAGTAATTGCGCTTGGGTTGAAAAACGTAATTTTTCAAAATCTACGGTGAACAATGAGATACTTCTGGTAGGTTCGTCTGACGTAGACTCTTTCCCCAGAGTCCCTTTACCTAAATAAATGCAACTTTCAATCGTTAAATTATCAAGCTGAGATTGATTTAAATAAATCGGGGTAAAAGTATCATCATGAGAAAAAAGGCCCATGCCGTCGTTAATAACGCAAAACAAGGTTTTTTGATGATTAAATTCTGATGTTAGCCAGCGTTTGTCTTTACGTTGATTACTACACCGGTCGAGCGGCATATTTGCGTATGTTAAACTCATACATCGTCCTTTTTTATTTGGCTAGCCCATTGCAGGGACCATTCTCCGAGTGGAGAAATCACTGAAAACAATCCTTGCCCTGTTAGCGTTAATTGATAACCATTTGGCGTTGACTCAACGAGTTGTAAAACTTTTAATTCTTTTAAACGGGTGTTTAAAAGGCTTGGTGAAATTTGCTCACAACGTTGCTGTAATTGTCTAAATGTTGCACTTCCTTGGCTTAACTGCCAAACAATACCCAATGCCCATGTTCGACCCAGTAAATCGAGTAACGCCATAATAGGTTTACCGGTTTTAGAGCCTCTAACTTGCTCTCCGGGTATCGGTAATGACATAATTTCTCCTTAATAACCAATATAACAATGCTACAATATTAGTAGCGATATTGCTAGTGGTGAGTATAATGCAGTACATAAGTAGATAACGAATTCTCTGAAAAGGAATAGTTTATGATTTCAAAAAAAGTAAGAGAGTTGTTCGTCTCTTTAATGGAAGCCACAGATGCTTCTGCCGTTTCTTATGATATTGAAACTGAACAATACAGTGGCAACTTCAATGCCGCAGTTGTTGATAAATATGCTGAATTAGGCGCGCTGGTACTTGTTGAAGGAGTAAGCAGCTCAACAACCATCTTGATCAATAACAGAGATGATTTTTTAAGCTCTTTTGCTGCTGGCGCTAGAGAGGCTAAAAATGGGAGTGATCAGTCTTACGCAGACTACAATGCAAACCCATTTGCCTTCTCTGTTGGTTATGAACATTACTATCAAATAGCAAAGAAAAAACGGCCAGTAAGTGGTTATCTATGCCATGGTTTTGAAAGAGAAGACACTGGTTTAATACACCAACAATAATGTTTTACTTACCGTGGTAAGTCAGTGCTGAATAAATTGTTGTCTTGGTATTATCCCATTGAAATGAGATGCGCAGGAGAAAAAAATTAGAGAATCTCGTTAAAAATCATTCCATATATTTTTTCTAAAGTGTTTGATAACGGCTATCTTTTTTGATTTTATCTAATGCTTCCTGTAATTGGACTATTGTTTTATTTGATGTTTTTTTACTTATGTGCAAAATAATATTCAAGCTCGCCTGAAAGTAGGTAGACGGGGTCAAAAATATTTACGTTTATCTCCGGTGTAAGCAATTTTAATCGCCATTCCAATTCGACAGGACTAAAGGTAACAAAGTCAATTCTGCCCTTGATTATCTTATTGATGTTTTGGTTTTCCCTCGTCACAAAGGCTAAATTATTCCCTTCTTCAAAACCAGCGTTAATTAACTTCTCAGAAGATGAAGAAAGATCTTAACTGGACAACAGGTAATTCAAGTGGTGGTTCAAATGGTTTAGGCGGAACCGTTGTTTGCTTGGGCTTTAGTTCTGGTAATGGTAGCGATTTCAATGAATTAAATGCCTCAGAAAATCAAGCAGCAATGTTAGGTTTAACCGGTACTTTAAATGTAGGTGTTGCTGATTTATATCGTTTTGAAGTTAGAAATGGTCAAATTGCTCCTCCAACAGACGTTCCAGAGCCTACAATATTCGCAATTTTGTGTTTAGGCTTACTGGGTTTAGTGGGCTTTTTATTGCTTGTCATTGTATGTTTATAAAGTCCCCCTCCTACCTTTAAAGCTAAATTAATAATAAAAAGTATAGTCACTCCTTTTTAGAACAAATGATAAATTTTATTACAATGTTGAAGCAAATAACGTATAAATTAATAGGCATTAAAATGTTAGTAAGGTTTCCTAATGAGTTCTTTAATCATTTGCCGATAGATATTCAAATATATAAAAAGGACTATTGTTCATACTATTAAGTAAAAGTTATTCAATTCAGAAAAAATCCCTGTGTTGATTATTGATATTGTTGTGCTCTGCGCTATTTGCTCGGTCTATCAGGTAACCGATTTACCCAACCTTATTAACAATGACTCTTATTTTACTTTACACAACCTCAAAACATTGGTGAGTCACCCAGAACATGGTTGATTATATTCCATCAAGTACGGCAATTTTACTTAATCAATGTTGATAGCAATTCTCGATTATGGGTCATATTAAAGTCTATATGAGGACCTACCGGTAAAATACGGGTTGAATTAATCGTTTCGTGGCTGTCATAGTAATGTGCCTTGATCTAATCCATTGCGACAGTTTCTTCAATACCGTGCACTTGATACAAGTCGCGTAAGTAACCCTAAATATTTGGGTAGTCGACGATTCGACGTAAATTACACTTAAAATGCCTGACATAAACGCTGTCGAAACGCACTAAGGTTGTACATAATCGCCAGTTAGCCTCTGTTATCGTATTACCCGTTAAGTAACGACGATTTTCTCAATGTACTTCTAAGGTATCTAGTGCATCAAAGACTTCGACCACCGCTTCGTCATAAGCGGTTTGTGTTGTAGCAAAGCCAGCGCGATATACACCATTATTAATGGTTGGATAAATAAACGCATTTAGCTCATCTATTTCAGCTAATAACTCTGGTGGTGAAAAGTCACCCAGCAAGGCCCCTATGTCGTCAAATGCTGAATTAAACATGCGTATAATTTCAGGAGATTCCTTGCTAACGATGGTATTGGTTTTTTATCCCATAAAATAGGCACGGTTACTTGCCCCGTATAATCAACTTACGCTCTGGTATAGATTTCATGCACGTTAATTGCGTTCAAAATGGGATCAGCTACCACACCGTCACCTGGTGCGAATGTCCAGCCTTCGTCACCCATAAACGCATTCACTATCGACATGGATATGATGTTTTCCAAACCTTTAAGTTTGCGATAAATAATGGTGCGATACGCCCAAGGGCAGGCCAGCGATACATATAAATGGTAACGATTAGCCTCTGCTTTAAAGCCGGCAATACCTCATTTTCCAGCACGACCATCTTTGGTGTTCCAGTGACGAAAGCTGGGGGCTTTTCGTTCAAAACAGCCACCACTCGATTTTGTGTCGTACCATTGGTTTTGCGATTTTCCTTCAACTAATAGTCTCATAGTGCTCTCCTTAATTATTCGATTAAAACGTTAGCCAAGTGAAGAGGAATGAAGCCATCATCCCTTAGCTTAGTTGCTCATTAATAGCATAACGTCTTTATTTAATATTAATTAAGTGTGTTTTTAAACGTGGATTATCTAGAGAAAAAACTCCTGGATCATAAACAAATAAGGTTAAAAGCCACCCGCAATAGCAATATTTTTCATGAAGTTAGTCATTTCTGCTTGGTTACTAAAATCGGCATGAAAGAGTATTGCTGAAAGTATGCTAAAACTGGCTAAAGCAATGGCAGCATATTTTGTTTTCCATCCTAAAATAATCGCTAAACCACCCAACACTTCGAACAAAGTAACTAAAGGTAATAAAGCCCCCAACACGCCCATTGCTTCCATATAACCTTGTGTTCCGACATATTGTGATATTTTTGTTATTCCAGACATAAAAAACATGACAGCTAACAAGAAACGTCCCGTTGGGGCTGCAAAAATTTGTAAGGTATTCATTGTAAATCTCCTCATATATTTGAGTGAAAGTTCATGTTATTTATCAACGTTAGGCGTTTTGTAAAGTGACTTACTTTGTTGATGAGGCTATCTTATTCGTAATTAAAAAGTGAACAAACATAAAAAAATAAGTATTTGTTCTTATTTTGACAATAATTAGATGGGTAAAACTGATAGTTACTTGATCACGTATATAGAGACAGTCATAAATATAAAGAGGGTGGTGGTGTTTATAGTGATAAAAAGGTTATTTTGATGGCGTAAAGCTAGTTTAGCTGACTTTCAAAAGGTAGTGTTTTGTCTGTGTTTAAACAAAACACCTCAACTTCACCCCTATTGATCCCAATAGGGATTATCACCAAATCGCTCAACCAAAAAATCAATCAAGCTACGCACTTTAAATGGCAGGTGCCTGTTGGGAGGATAAACGGCATAAGCATGCATGGTAGGGAGTTTATATGCCTCTAACACGGGGACTAATGTTTGAGTGGCTAGTGATTGCCACACAATGAACGTGGGTAAATAGGTGATCCCGTGACCCGATTCAGCGAGTGATTTTAGAAAGTCGCCATTATTTGCGATAATATTGGGTTCAAGATGCACAATATGTTCTTGCCCCTCTTTACTGAGAAGTTTGATACCACTTTGTTCAGAACTACCATATCTAATAACGCTGTGTTGTTTTAAATCGTCTGGTGTTATTGGCTTTCCATGTAACACTAAGTAATCAGGACTCGCACATAACACATGTTTTATCGGGGCAATTTTTCGCGCTTGCAAAGTAGAATTATCTAATTGACCAATGCGAAAGGCCAAATCAACTCCCTGTTCAACGATATCTATTTTTTGATCTGAAAAATTAATATTTAATTTTAAATCGCTATGCTGTTGTAAAAATAAATCAAGTGCTGGAGCAAGATGAGTGAGTCCAAACGATAACGGGACGGCAATATTTAATGTTCCTTCTAATGCGCTATTACTGCTTGTTGTTTGACTATTTAATTCATCTACTTCATCTACGATTAATTTACTTCGATGGTAATAACGCTGTCCCGCTTCTGTAATACTCGATTTTCGAGTGGTGCGATTGATCAGCTTAATGCCAAGTTTTTGCTCTAACAAAGAGAGTCGCTTACTGACTGCTGATTTAGCAATATTCATTTGCTCAGCTGCTTTGGTGATGCTGCCTGTTTCAACAACACGCAAAAATATATACATATCTTCAAGTTGTCCCATATCATCTCCACTTATGTTCAAGAACGATTGTTTCTTTTTGGTAAACTATGTTTTTAGTTAACGGGTGTTTATTCTCGTAATGTAAACAATTATTATGTGTCTATCAAGTTTGAATTATCTACTGAGAGTTAAGAACTATCTTAGCGATATACTTATACTTACAGCAAAATTAACAAGGTACATTAATATGACTCAAGCGACTGTAAATATCACTATGCGAGAGCTGTCATCTCTCTCTCAAGGACAACTTGGCTCAGATGGCGATGGCGTAAAGCTTACGCGCTTTATTGGCAACAACGTGCTGAATATGCTTGACCCATTTTTGCTACTCGATCTTTTTGAATCTGACCAACCCAATGATTATATTGGTGGTTTTCCAGAACATCCACACAGAGGTTTTGAGACCGTTACTTATATGTTGGCGGGGAGAATGCGCCATAAAGACAGTGCAGGTAATGAAGGGGTTATCTCTGCGAATGGTGTGCAATGGATGACGGCAGGAAAAGGCATTGTACACTCTGAAATGCCTGAACAAGAATCTGGCTTGCTTAAAGGGTTTCAGCTTTGGGTCAATTTACCTAAAACACATAAAATGACCGAGCCGGTATATCAGGAGTTTCCCGCGGATAAATTAGCAATGGAATACGGTGACGATGGTAGTGAAATAAGGATTATTGCTGGGGTAACGAATAAAGGAACTGTTGGTCCAGTTATTAATAACCATGTTAAACCTACCTATATGGATGTGCATTTACCCGCAGGAACGATATTTGAACAAACCCTGCCTATTGATGACAATGCCTTTATTTTTGTTATTAAAGGGAGCATCTCGGTAGGTAGTACGGGTAAAAACCTTCCTCAAAATCATCTTGGATTATTATCTAAAGGTGATTTGGTGTCAATTACTGCATCATCGGAAATGAGTCAGTTTTTACTGATATCAGGCAAGCCACTTAATGAAGCTGTTGCTAGAGGCGGGCCCTTTGTAATGAATACCGAGGCCGAAGTTATGCAAGCATTTAGTGATTTTCGAAACAATAAATTTTAGCAGGGCAGGATGAAGCATTACGTTTACTTTAGCTAGCACTCGAGTTTTTGGAGTAAAAATATAGTCGTTTGGCCAAGTTCTTTATCATTGAACAGCTGATAGGGGATATTTTCTAGCATATAAATATTTAGGTATTTTAACCCCCAAAGGTGCTGTTTTAAGTTTGAGTAGAGTTACTAACTTTACCTATAGAGGGTAATTCATTCACTTTTTTAACATTATAAAGTTAATAAAATTGAAAACCTGCCGATACAATAGTCAGTAGTAATTAATTAGGTATTCAAATGGAAACTAAATTAGACGTAAATTCAATCAAATTAACCTCAAAATATATTAATAATGCGGTTGCTGATCAATCCATCCAATTTAATAAAAATTTACTAAGAAAACTAAGCGAGAAAGCACTCAACAGAGCATTTGAACTTGACAGAGCTCGCACATAATACGGGTGATTTTTACTCATTTTATTAAAATCACCTTCGGTTTTTTATTGATAGTGATCTTAAGCCTATTATTGTAAATTAATCACAAACTATTTTTATTACCAGAATATATAAATCAGTGGAATGCTACCTCCCACAATAATTAACCAGCCACGCTTTAAACGCCAAGCACTATATTTTCCCTTCACCATAAAAAGTGCCGACAAAGCCAAGAATAGCAGTAAACCCGCATAAATATCAGAAAAAACAATCCAACCCTTTTTTGCTTCATTGAGATGTAAAGTATTAAATTGTTTAAAAATAACACGTTCCTGAAAATATTCGTAAACGGCAGTTTCTTTAGCAAAATTGACCGTTATTGCACCACCATTTTTAAAAAACAATTTGTATTGTGTAACTGATTCCCAATAAGTTGCCTTAATCGGCTCACTGTTTGGAAATAACATTAATAGCTCAACGTTTAATTGTTTGTCTGGTAAGTCACTCTTAGCAAGAAATACTTTTTCAGTGCGCTCAACAATATAATTTGGATCCCAATCTCCTACATGGTTTAAAGCGATGCCAGAGATAGCGAAAACAATGGTAAAGCCGATACAAAGATAACCAATATCTCGGTGTAAGGTGCTATTGAGTTTAAACCAGTCAATTGAACCTACTTTAATCAAGAATTTTTACCCCAATTGGTGAAAGTTGATAAATTGACATTGCCACCGTTATATTTTCGGTATCTATTGTGTCGCCACGACGTTTAGCTAAATTTACTTTGTACTTTTTTGTTTCTTCTAAACTTAATTCAATCGCCTGAAGCGTGCCGGTTGCCAATGCCTGACGGCCTTTCGAGTGAATGGGAAAAACCATATCGCCATCACGTACTTTAATACGTAATTTTTCGAACTTTGCATCTGAGGCTATATCCACCCAACATCCACGACTACTACAAACACCAACAATAGTGCCTGAAATAGTCACTTCTTTATCTAAAAATTCAGTTGGGCTTGCAAGTAATGTAGAAATACTGACTTTTGCCTCTTCATTGACGGCTTTGCCAAATAAAATTTCTTCAGAAAATACTGACGTAGACATTATTAACGTCATGAACAATAACGATATTTTATTTATAATTTTCATTTTACATTCCAAATTTAATATTAAATATAGAGGTAATTCTTATAATACTATTTTACACATTACCTCCCCATGAAAAACTTGGCTTGGTGGTGTTAGTGGTGTTTTTAAATTAAATCAAAGGGAATATTCTAAAGCGCTAATAAAGGGGCAGGGCTGTTTAACGTTTTTAATAGCGCTAAATGTCTCACCGCTTATTATGGGACGACCCTTAAATTTCTTCCATAAAATTAAATTTTTCTTAATATTACACAATATCAATAAATTATAAAACGAAAACAAATTGTTTTTTATAGCATGAACTCGCTTACTGATCATTTTTTGATCACTTAACTTAGTTACTCTAAGTTTTTAATCACATAGTAACGTTATTTATGGTCACTACCATTGAAGTTAGCTTCGCCTATTGGTTTACACTTGCTACAAAATCTATATGATTTAAGAAAATATTAAAATAAAAGTAATATATGTCAAAGGGTTTAATTCTAATCGCTGATGATAAGCGTGATGTGATCATGGCGCTTGAAGCGTTGTTACGTAGCAGAGGTTTTACGACGAGTTCAGCTCAAACACCTGCTGATGTTATACGTTTAGTGCAGTGCAAAGCATTTGATGCCGTGTTACTCGATCTTAATTATTCGAGAGATACCACTTCAGGTCAGGAAGGCTTGAGCCTGTTGTCTGAAATACAAGATATAGCGCCACATTTACCGGTCGTTGTTATGACCGCTTTTGCCAATATGGACATTGCCCTTGATGCAATGCGCAAAGGGGCACGAGATTTCATCGAAAAACCATGGGATAACGAACGTTTACTGGCTATTTTGCAAAATCAGGTTGCTCTGGGTCATGCCCTTGATCAGGTAGATAATCTTAAAACTGAAAACAAACGTCTATCCGGCGCAGATAAAATAGACTTTGTTGCTACCTCAAAAACCATGCAACCTGTGCTTAATTTGATCGCGCGTATTTCAAAAACTGATACTAATGTAATGATCACTGGCGAACATGGAACGGGCAAAGGCGTTATCGCTCGATTGATTCATGACCAGTCTGACTTTTCTAATAATACAATGGTCAGTGTTAATATCGGCGCAATTCCTGAT
Source organism: Colwellia sp. MB3u-41 (assembly GCF_014076845.1). Lineage (GTDB taxonomy): Bacteria > Pseudomonadota > Gammaproteobacteria > Enterobacterales > Alteromonadaceae > Colwellia_A. The sequence goes on along the minus strand of NZ_JACGUT010000047.1, from coordinate 325,417 downwards.
AACTTATTTGAGAGTGAGCTTTTTGGCCATGTCAGAGGCGCTTTTACCGATGCAAAGTCTAATCGCGACGGTCGCTTTAAATTGGCCAATAATGGAACGATTTTTCTTGATGAAATTGGCAATTTATCTATGGGTATGCAAGCCAAGCTCCTTCGGGTAATTGAAACGGGTGAATATGAAGCTGTGGGTTCATCGTTAACTGAGCACACTAATGCTAGATTAATTTCAGCGACTAATGCCGTGCTAAGTGATTTATGTGGCTCGGGACAGTTTCGCGAAGACTTGTTGTTTCGTCTTAATACCATAGAGATAAAACTGCCACCACTGCGTGAGCGTGAGGAAGATATTCAAGCGCTGGCGGATAATTTTCTGCAAACCTATAGTCAAAAATATAATCGAGCAGCGTTAACCTTTTCGCGTGATTGTCTTGAATTAATGCGTGTATATCCTTGGCCAGGTAACGTCAGAGAAATGGATCATTGTATACAACGGGCGGTATTAATGGCTCAAGGTTTACAAATTACCTCCAAAGAACTGGGTTTAACTGCTAAATCGAGCAGTGCGATTGATGATTATGAGAACATGACTCTAGAACAAGTCGAGCAACTGCTGATTGAAAAGGCAATAAATCAATATCATGGCAATATGAAAAAAACCGCCGAAAAACTTGGTATCGCCCGAAGTTCATTATATCGACGTATTGAGAAATATGGACTGGAAGTGAATCGATGAGTTCACCAAATAAGTCTAAAACCAAAGGCGAACGTAAATCAGAACATAAACCCGAACTTTGGGTACTTATCGCTTCCTTAATTGCGATATTACCACTTTGCTTTGTCAGTTTAATTTTACTTTCTATGGCTGAATTGCCAGAACACCTTTTTTGGACATTGCTATTTATGGTCGTTGGCTCGTTTATTTGGTCATTGGTCTATTTACAAAGGCGAATATTGTTTGCCTTGCGAAGTATCTCAAATGCATTGATGTCTCTAGCAGAGTCGGACTATTCTATTCGACTTGGGCTTTGTGAGCGTGGTCAAATACTTGATGAAGTCGTGCGTTCAGTTAATCGACTCAGGGATTTATTACATGCTGAACGCACCGGAGCTGCCGAAACGGGTGCCTTGTTTGCAAGGGTGGTTGAAAAAGTTGATGTAGCGCTTTTTGCTTTTGATCCCCACGGCAATCTTTGTATGGTCAATGAACGAGGTTTGTTACTGCTTAACCGATCACGCAAAGAGGTATTAGAAAAAAGTGCGCAAATGTTGGGGTTGGCTGCTTGCTTGGCTAGTGCAGATAACAAGGTGTTGCGCTTAAATCTTGCAGGTAGTGCCAGTAATTGGTTGATTAAAAAAGCACAATATAGAGAGTTTGGTGCACCAAGAGAATTGGTAATTATGTCAGACCTTACCGCACCATTAAGAGAAAAAGAGCTAGAAGCTTGGCAAAGGTTAGTCGCTGTATTGCGTCATGAAATAAGTAATGCTCTCGCGCCGATAAAATCTTATAGTCAGACATTAGGCTGGACGCTCAGACAAACAGAACGTCATGAAGGTTGGGAACAAGATTGTATTGAAGGGTTGGCTGTTATCGAACGTCAGACAACGGCACTCAATTATATGATGCAATCTTATAAGAACCTCAATCAGTTACCTACACCTGTGCCTCATTATTTTGATTTACAGCCTTGGCTTGCTGAAATAGTGAAGCAAGAGTTACGCCTTCCAGTGCAAATTTTTTCAGGTGAACCGTTAGAGCTTTATGGCGACCGTGAATTATTAAGCCAAGCTTTGGTCAATATTATCAATAATGCGATTGAGGCGAGCACCAATGCACAACCACCAATAATTAGTTGGCAAGTGCTTACTCGGCCAGGTAATAATCACACTTGGTTAACGTTAGATATTACCGACTTTGGAGAGGGTGTTGCCAATGAAGATAATTTGTTTGTGCCATTTTTTACCACCAAAGCTAAGGGGTCAGGTATTGGTTTATTAGTTTGCCGCGGCATAATTGAAGTCCATGGCGGTCATTTTAACTTGATGAATAAAGCGTATGGTCAAGGGTGTATTGCCAGAATACAATTACCACTGCCATTAAGTGCTCATCATTAAAGTGTCCCGTATCGGGACAGTACTCTGTCTCATTACGGACATTAATCACAAATCTTACACCGTCTAATTAATCTAAGTGTTTGAATAAATTGAATTAGTATCACTTGGCATGGTCTCTGCTGTCTTATAGTCATAGTTAACCAAGGAATAAATAACATGAAAAATAAAAAGCAGCAGCTGTCTCCAGTGATTAATATGCAAAATATTCAAAAGCACTTCAGCGGTAATGGTGTTGAAACTCTTGCTCTTAGTGGTATTAATCTTGAAATATATCCAGGTGAATATACGGCGATTTGTGGCCCGTCAGGTTGCGGTAAATCAACATTATTATCTTTGATCGGCCTGCTCGATGGTGCGAGTCAGGGAAGTTACCAGCTTAACGGTGCAGATGTTTCCTCGCTAAACCTCAATCAACGTTCGGCAATTCGTAACCGTGAAATAGGTTTCATCTTTCAAAACTTTAATCTTATTGGCGATCTTAACGTTTTTAAAAATGTCGAGTTGCCTTTGGTCTATCAAAGTGTACCTGCCAAAGAGCGTAAAGAACGGGTTGAAGCGGTATTGGCTCGAGTGGGTATGTCTGAGCGAATGGCACACTTTCCCACGCAGCTCTCTGGTGGTCAACAGCAGCGCACCGCTGTTGCTAGAGCATTAGTGACTGATCCGGCGATTATTCTTGCTGATGAGCCTACTGGAAATCTAGATTCAGAGCAGGGTAATGCGATTATGTCTTTGCTCGACAAACTGCATGGTGAAGGTGCGACTATTTGTTTGGTGACCCACGACCCCCGATATAATAATTATGCTGAGCGTCAGATCAATTTACTCGATGGAAAAATAATCAGTGAAAATATTACTGATAGTAGCGTTCGTCTAAACAAAAAAAGCGCATAAGGAGATGATGATGATTGACTCTTTATGGCAAGACATTCAATACGGCTTTGTTCAAATAACAAGGCGTTTTAAGCTCAGCCTAGCGATCATTTTTTGTATTGCGCTGGGCATAGGGCCTAACACCACACTATTTAGCATGTTCAACAGCTTGTTGTTAAATGAACCTGCCGTTATGGCACCCGAACAGTTGGTTTCAATTCATAAGTACCGCCCAGGAAAAGAGGGGCTTCCTACATTTACTTACCCTGATTTAGTTGATTTTAACGATCAAGTGTCTCAGCTTGAGGGCATTTTGGGCTTCAGCTATCAAAGTGCAAGTGTCTCAATGCCCGAAGGCCCTGAAATGTTACCTGTTGAGATGGCAACATCGAACTTTTTTGATCTTTTAGGTGTTCAACCCTTGTATGGCGAAACATTTCACCGCCAGACCAGCCAAGCGCCGGGTTCTATGCCGGTTGTTGTTTTGTCATATAGCTTCTGGCAACAACGATTTGCTGAAGATAAAAGCGTTGTTGGCCGCAAGATAAAATTAAATGGCAGTGACATGACCATTATTGGTGTGATGCCAGCAGATTTTACCGGTGCGCTTGGCGCTTTTGGCTCAAAAATGTGGTTGCCGATGGTGATGATGAATATTATTGATCCCGATTCACCTGCTCGCTTAATATCACGTAATGATAACTGGATCATACCGGTTGCGCGTTTAGCGAAAAACGCCACATTGGAGTCGGTTAATCAGGAAATGGCCACTATCGATAGTAAACTTCAGGCACAATATCCAGAAACTAACGAAGGCAACACGCATAGAGCAGTGCCTTATTCGAACATTCCGTTTATACCTGAAACGGCTCGTTCTATGGTGGTCTTCGGTGCCTCATTGGTTGTGGGGTTAATCTTACTGGTGGCTTGTTCAAGTGTGGCTGCGTTATTGTTATCGCGCGCTACAGAAAGGCGTCAGGAAATATCGGTAAGGCTTGCGCTAGGTGCGCCACGTTACCGGGTTGTACGTCAGTTGATGATTGAAAATTTAATGCTGGCATTGGTCGCGAGTGTGGTTGGCTTTATCTTTTCGCTTTGGGCTGTGGTGGTATTTAAACAAAGTTTGCCAGCAGAAATTCCCTTTCAGCTCAGTTTAGATCCAAGTCTTGATGCCAACATGTTGCTTTATACCTTAGGCGCCGCTTTTTTATCTAGCCTGTTATTTGGTTTAGTGCCCGCACTGCAGGCAACTAAAACTGACTTGTTCAGCGCGCTTAAAGAGCAGCCTCAGGCTGGCGGTACGCAGGTACAAAGTTCAAAGTTACGTAGTTTCTTTTTGATCACTCAATTTTCGCTCAGTGTTTTTCTCTTGGTTATTGCGGGTTTAACCATTAAAGGACTGCACAATTCTGTCAATATTAATCCAGGTTTTGATGCCACTAATCTGTTGACATTTAAGACCGACTTGTCTTTGTATGGCTACCTAGATGATGAAAAAACAGCGTACTCTCAGCGGTTAAATCATGAGTTAGCAAGCCTTGCTGGCGTTGAGTCGGTGGTTATCTCGCGGACCCCGCCAATGAGCGGCGACAAAACCGCAACGTTAGTTTCATCTTTTAATGAGGCTATGGAAGCCGGAGAGGAGACTAGAACCTTTTATTCGATTATTACCCCTGGCTATTTTGCGACTATTGGCGCAAAACTTCTGCGAGGACGTGAATTTACCCTTGATGATCAAAGTTACTTATCGCCTAAGGTGATCATTAATCAGGCAATGGCCAAGACGTTATTTGTTGGAACAGATGCCATGGGTAAATATCTTTCTGTACCGAGCAGTGACGATGCTTTTGAAATCATAGCCATTGCTGAAAATATTGCTAATAGTAGCATTGGCAGTATGGATGAGCCTTATATGTATATTCCGCTAGGGCAACGCTTTGACCATGGTTTGGTTTATGTGGTTCGTACCGAGCAAGACCCAGCGTTACTGATCGATAACGTAAAAGCTAAAATTGCTGAGCTTAACCCTGATATCGCACTAAATATGATAGAAACAATGACAGATACCGTCTCTCGCTCGTTGTTCTCGTTACGTGCGCTGGCAATTGCTACCAGTGGTCTAGGTTTACTGGCACTGTTACTCGCTACTATTGGTACTTATGGTGTGGTTTCTTATAGCGTTAAATTACGTCAGCACGAAATAGGCGTTAGGTTGTCGTTGGGCGCCCAACCCCGAGCGTTGGTCTTTATGCTAATGTCTTCTGGCCTAAAACTGATCATCATTGGTTGCGTCTTAGGATTAGGACTATCGTTTGTTGCTGGCGAATTGTTAAGTCCAATGTTGTCGGGTGTTGGCCCGCGAGATCCCCTGGTATTTATACTGGTACCATTATTCATGTTGAGTCTCTCTTGTTTGGCGATATATTTTCCTGCGAGAAAGACCAGTCGAGTGGATCCCATGCTGGCACTTCGCTACGAATAACCCCCATTTGTAATCTAATATCGGCAAGGCTTAGGCTAGCAATAGCTGTAGATTTGGCGAAATAGGAACACTAATATGACAATTGTTAATTTTACTAAGGCGCTTATTTTTAAGCTGCTCTTTCTTACTCTCTTGGTAAGTGCTGATGCTCAATCGATGGCGACGAGCGGGCCATTAAATATTGAAGGTGTTGCAATTCACCGTGATACCATTGTATTTGCCAGTAATGGACAACTCTGGATGGTGGCTGTTACAGGAGGAGAGGCCACAGTACTGACTCCTGCTAAAGGGGATGATGCTTTTCCTGTTATTTCAAAAGATGGCTCTAAGGTTGCTTTCACTCGCCGTAGTACAGGGCGAGGCGATGTGTATGTACTTGATTTAACAAGCCGTCTGACCAAACGTCTAAGCTACCATCCGTTAGCTGATGTGCCCGTTGCTTGGAGCATAGATGATACTAAGGTAATTTTTCGCTCAGCACGTGAAAATGGTCGTGCCCATCGCTTATATCAAATTGCGGTCAATGAACAATGGCCAACTGAATTATCCCTTCCTTTTGGCGTACAGTATGCCTTTGGTGATAGCGATGCGGGTGATTTTTATGTGCCCATGGGCATTTTTCCGGGCTTAAGTGAATTTCGCTATTACCGAGGTGGCATGCGTGCGGGTATCTATAAGCTAACACCTAAAACGTTTGACACTCAGCTGATTGTCGGCGAAAAATACAATGCGTTTTCTCCAATGCTTTATAACACCAGCATCAGTTATATATCTGATCAAACCGGTACTCATAATCTTTTTGTTTGTGATGTGTCTGGCGCTAATATTAAGCAACTAACCGATTTTGATAAATATGGCGTGCGCTTTGCGAGCATTGATAGCGAGCAAGGGAATATAGCGTTTGCCCGTGATGGCGCTTTGTATACCTTAAACTTAGCGAGTAACCGGGTAATCAAACTGAATGTAAGCGTCACATTAGATCGTTCTTTGATGAGAGATCGTCGAGTCGATGTTTCACGTTGGTTAACTGATTATCAGCTAATGCCCGAAGGTGAAAAGGCAATTTTATCAGCGAGAGGTGATTTATTTAGTTTTGATCTCAATAGTAAAAAATCAATTAATTTGACACAAACTCCAGGGGTAAGTGAATTTGGCGTCGCCATTGCTCACAATAGTAAGCATATCGCTTACTTCAGTGATGTCCATGGCGATAATCGTCTGGCATTAATGAACCTTAAATCAAAGACAACAGAAGCATTTATTATCGAAGAGCATCCGTCGGTTTATTATGAGTTAAGTTGGTCGCCTAATGGTCAATATTTAACGTTTGCTGATCACCGGTTGAATTTATGGTTGTTTGATAGAGTCACAGGTAAGGCAAGGATAATCGATAACTCCAACGATCCCGGTCAAGACTCTTGGTCTGGGGTCTGGTCTGGAGATGGTCGTTATTTTGCCTATATAAAAAAGCTTGATAATTATTTACCAACATTGTTTGTACGTGATTTAACAACAGGAAAAAGTCATCAAATGACTAAGGGCGATATCTATGTGGCATCACCCGCTTTTGATCAAAACGGTCAGTATCTTTATTTTATGTCGAGCTATAATCGTGCTGCATCAGACTTTAAATGGAGTGTCTTGAGTGCTTATGATCAAAGTAGTCATCTTAGTGGTCATTTGAATGTGATTTTACTGCAAAAAAATACTCCCCCTCCGGTGTTACCTGTTATTAATCAACCTAATATGAATGTAAATTGGTCTGTTACTCAACAAGGGGGCGAGATTGATTTTAATGAGATAGGTGAACGGATCATGCCGTTAGCATTACCTCATAAAGGCCTAGAAAGTATTACTGCATTATCGCCGGGGAAAATGCTGCTACAAACCATGGAATGGCCAGTTAACCCTGCGCAAGTGTCAGAACCCAGATTGGCGTTATATCTTTATGATCTTAAAAAACCTGCGAAACTTACCCAGCTAAGCTATTCAACCCAGCAGTTCACTGTTGACGCTTCGCGCCGATATGTTCTTTATAAAAAGGGCGCTAACTTTACTCGCCAAGATTTTGGTGAAGAAAAACCTCAAGTAATTGAAGTTAGCATACCGTCACTGGGGGCAAAAATTGATGTGATTAAGGAATGGCAACAGATCTATCAGTCTTCTTGGCGATACCTTAGAGAACAGTTTTACGATGCCAACGTTCATGGTTATGACACGATTGAGTTAGAGCAACACTATCAACAGTTTATACCTAACATTACCAGCCGTAGAGGGTTGAAGCGTTTTAATGATCGTATTTTCTCTCATACCTCCGTTAGTCATTTAGGGTTAGGAACTGGTGACAATGGCATTAAAATACAAAAAAATAGTCAGCCGGGATTATTAGGTGCCGATTTTATAGTGGCTAATGGCCGTTATCGGGTATCTAAAATATATCAGCAAGGGCATTACGATCGCAGAGATGGAGTTTATGGACCTTTAGATCAGCCAGGCAGCAGAGTGAAAAACGGAGAATACCTAATTTCAATTAATGGTCAAGCATTAACCGCTGAGCAAAATCTTTATCGTCCGCTAATGAATATGGCAGGGAGAGTCATATCTTTGGAAGTCTCTACCAGCGCGAATGGTGATAACAGTCGAACAGTAAAAGTAATTCCTTTGATGAGAGACGATCAACTACGAATCGCTGATTGGGCTGAAAATAACCGACGTAAAGTGGAAAAGCAAAGCGCTGGACAAGTAAGTTATTTACATATTGACGGTTATAACGCTCAAGGTATTGAAAACTTTTTGCGCGGTTATTACGGCGCGAAAGCTAAACGAGGGTTAATTATCGACCAACGTTTTAATGGTGGCGGTATCACTTCTGATCTTCTGATCTCAATGCTACAGCGCAAGCCTCTTTACGCGTATAAATTTAGATATGGCCAAGACCTTAAGGTTCCCGTCAATAGTTTTGAAGGCAAAAAGGTTTTATTGACCAATGAATGGAACGCTTCGGCAGCAGAAACATTTGCAACTATGTTTCAAAAGGCAGAGCTTGGCATTAGCGTTGGTAGACAAACGTTTGGTGCAGGTATAGGTCCGTGGGGTTTTAAAATGCAAACGATAGATAACGCAAAAGTTCAAATTCCAAATCGAGGAGCTTATCTCCCCGATGGTGATTGGGGGATTGAAAATCAAGGAGTACCGGTAATGATTGAAAAACAGATTTGGCCAAAAGACTATATTAAAAACATAGATCCGCAATTGCAAACGGCTATTAATGAGGCAATGAAGAATAATCAGAACGTTATTTTTTCTAACCCCAAATACCCTATTCATCCTGGAAGTTCCAGCTATTTAAACAAAATAATGCCGCTAGGGTTAATTCAGTAATACACAACATTAGTCGGGGGAATAGTTTATAAAGCCTAAAAATAATCGGTAAAGGACCTATATAAAAAGATAAGTTACCATTTTTTTAAATGCTTTTACAAAATATACAGTGGGTGGTGAGAGAAACCAATTCACTGTATTTCGCTGCAAGGGGGGAGAAGTAAAGTCATATACGGTCTATGTCAGGTTACTTTTTAAATAAATGACAGAAAGTTTGTCTCTATTACTGCCAAAAGTGAGCAATTAAAATTAACGTAGCAATTTTCTGCTTTTAGCGATTAAAAGTCATAAGTAAATTTTCGATGCTAACGTCTGCACTGCCCAAGAAACTGGTCTTACAACAAGGGCTAAGGTATCTATTTGCTTACTTTTAGGTGTTTTGGCAATGGTCTTTAGCTAAATAAATAAAGTTTAACAACTCACTTGACTCGCTTTTGGTAACTTAAGCAGTCGTCTTGATAGGATATCAATAACGACATTGAGCAGGGCGGTACAGGTGATCAGTACCAGTGCATTGCTGTAGCGTATTTCGCTGAAGCTACTGTCGATATAAAATCCTAAGGTCATAATACCTAAAATGCCAAACACGGCAGTTTCTCGTACGATTATCTCAAAACGATAGAACATTAAGGCCATTATATTAGGATAGATACTCGGCATTATGTGGTAGTTAAATTGGTTTAGCTTACTTATCTGCATTTGCTGTGGTGCAATGGTGTTACTTTGTCGAACAGCCAAGTAGGCGATAACGCAGCCATTGTGTATGGCTAATGCGATTATTGCCGGTAACATTGAAGGGCCAAGCAGCATTAAAAAGATAAATGCTAAAATATATTCTGGTACGCAGCGGCCTATTAATAACATTAACTGTCCCAACCAAGTTAATGGCACTGGCGATAATTGTTTACTTGCTAAAGCATGAGCATTTAAAGTAACAAAGTGGGTAGCTGACAAGGCAAGTAAGGCTAAAGTCATGGTCGCTATTACGCCTGGAATCGCTTGCAGTGTTATAATATCGCTAAGCCAAACATAGAGTGAAAGCCATTGCACTTCTGCAAACGTCGCCGTGTTTACCAACATCGGTGGCAATATATCTTGGCTAATAAACCGGACTAATAAGCTGCTGTCTACCGCAGGAATCTCTACCAATGTGACGCAAGCAATAACGAGGTAAACCCCGAGTAATTTAGGTGGGCACCAATAACGAATGGTGCCAATAAGAGCAACGAATAGCATCAATAATGCGGCGCCTTCGTTATAATTCCCTTGTTTAAAAGCTGTTTCCATATAAAAACCTAGCGTTGGCATACCAATAAAACCGAGGACGGCGCTACTGCGTAGGGCACATTCAAAGCGGTAACGAGTGTAGGCCATAAGTTGCGGCAGCACCTGAGCTATTTTTCCATAAATATAACGGCTAATAATATCTGCGCGGCTATCGATAATTTCTAAAGGGCTGTCTGATGATTGGTTGACAATATCGTGAAATACTCGGGCAAAAGTTGCGGCAAATGGGATCGCTATCGCTAAAATCCCGGTGATGGGAGAAAGACCAAAAACCTGTAAGAATAACAGTGCCCAAAAGATTTCATGAATAGCCCGAAAAAAAGAGCAGCAGCCAGAGACTATGGGGTTTTGATATATTAGGGCAAGGGGTGCACCAACTATTAACCCTAAAAATACACCGATAATGGCAAAATTAATGGTTTGAATTACCGCTTGAAAGAGGTATTCGGTGGCAAAAAAATTGGGGGACATTAACCCTTGTGCCATCAGCGTTAATTCAAGAAAAGGGTCGAAGTTTACAATTTCTATATCGGCGAAAGGAAGAATAACCAAGGCGATAAGCCAAATTGATAAAGTGACTTTTTGCCAATAGCCCAAAGGATATTGTCTATTTTTAAGCGGCGCCATAAAATAAACCTACGCGACAGCGCTCGTTTGAAAGAGCTTGGTAATTTGTTGTTGGTTAATACTCTGCTGTTTGCTGTCGAGTACCAGTCGACCTTTATCTAAGGCGATAACACGGTCGAAGGCGTTCATTGCAAGTTCTCGGTCATGCATCACCATAATGACGCTGTTGTGCTGTGCGAATACGATGTCGAGTAATCTTGCCGTCATTAATGGGTCAAGCGCAGAAAAAGGCTCGTCACCAATAAAAATTCCTTGTTGCTGATACAAGGCTCTTGCTAATGCAACTCGTTGTCTTTGCCCTCCAGAAAGCTGATTTACTTTTTTAGCCAAGGGTTGGTCTAACTCTAACTGCTGACAAAGTGCGGTGATCTCGTTGAGGTTTTTTTTGAACGGCTTAATTAAATTTATTAAGTTATATAACCAGTGATGGCGGGCTAAAGTGCCCATAAATACATTGTGATAAATACTTAAATTATCAACTAAGCCTTGTCGTTGAGAACAAAGAGCTGCACGGCTTTGTAAGGTTTGATACAAATGGTGCAGTAAGCTAGATTTTCCTGCACCTGATGGACCAATAATCGCAACTTTTTCACCTTCATTGATGGTTAGGCTCAGATCAAAAATAACCTGTGTAGATGCCTTATGCTTACCGGTGCTTTTACCTGTGTTCTTATCGGTAGTTTTACCAGAGCTATACTTGGCTGTTTTATTATAATGAAGGTTTAGGTTGTCGATTATTATCATTAATCGATAAGTCCTATCTTTTTAGCGACGGTTAATACCGGTTCAAAATCTTTATTTGTCGCGTTAACAAATGAAGAACGAGGAAAACTTTTTAGTAGCTCAAGATTATTCATGTTAAGCAATGCCGCCTGTACTTTATCTTTGAACCCTTTGCCAAACTTAGCATCAACACCTGCGCGTATTGTCCATTGGTAGTCAGGGTAAGCAGGTGTTTCCCAAATCACGCTGACTTTATTCGAGTCTATTTTTCCTGAGACAAGGGCTGTTTCCCAGACTTTATAATTAACGGCACCAATTTCATAAGCCCCCGCTTGCACTTGGGCAATAGTACGGCTATGGTCACCGGAAAAACCAACACGTTTAAACGCTTGCTGTGGCTTTTTCTCTAAATGCTTTTCGATATAATATTGTGGCATCAATCGACCTGATGTAGAGCCTTTTGAACCAAAGGTGAAGGTTTTCTGGCTAATAGCAGGAAAACTTTCGCTGCGCTCTAAGCCCGTACTATAGTGAGCAATAAAATAGCTTTTAAAAAACTGGTCTTCATAACCTTGGGCGATCGCTTGCGAATCTGGTACTAATCGTCTGGCTTGTACACCAGATAAACCGCCAAACCAGGCAAGTTGCACTTGGTTATTTCTAAAGGCTGTTACCGCTGCAGAGTAAGACTTTACCGGTACATACTCTACTTTAACGCCAAGTTTTTGCTCTAAATAAAGAGCAACCTTCTCGAAACGGGTTCTAAGTTGAGATTCGTCTTCATCAGGGATCGCAGTAAAAGTAAACGTCGCGGCGCTTGTGTTGATATTTACAAATAGGCTTAGGGTTAACGCACATAATGTTATTAGTTTAGTGACTGTTTTCATCATATCTCTGTTTATTAGCAATTTATCAATACAATCAACGTTATATCGTTAATATCATAAACTACGGAAGTTCGATGGCGCATTATCACTTAAAAAATAGGAATTCACACTCTTTTGCTTTGTTATTGAATTTATATCCCATAACCTCAATTTTTTTGATAACACATTATTAAAGAATAGCTTTATGTTTACTGATGTTAGGTTGATTCTGAATCGCCAGTTGTTATGGGTCTTAATTTTTTGGCAAATTTTTAACGGATTAGAAGTAATAGCAGTGTAACGTCTAAAGATAATGATTGATTATGTAACTACGGGGAGTTGAGTCAGTTATGCATATCTGATACTAATTACACTCATTACTTTGAGAGGCAATACATAAAGGTCAGTATTTCTCTATTTCTGTATTTGAGTGTTAGGGTAAAACCAAGTTAAATATTGGGTTAACATAAAATAAAACGAATATGATGGTTTGATAACGTCGTGCTGAACAACATTAAAGTATTGTCTGATCGAATTCACTAACTTACCCGCCATAAATAAGCTAAAATAGCGGCACTTATCTAAGCTTTGAGCCCTTTAATTAATGACTTCTGTCGCAACCCCAGCAAATTTTAACGAACTTGGCCTTATTCCCCCTTTGTTAGCTCGATTAACTGAACTGGAATATCAGCAACCTACGCCTATTCAAGCACAAGCTATACCCAGTGTATTAGCGGGGCATGACTTAATTGCAGGGGCAAATACAGGCTCGGGTAAAACAGCCACTTTTGCATTACCACTTTTGCAGCACCTTTTTCAGCAAAAAAGCGTGGATAAATCATTAAGTAACAAAGGTAACTATGTATCTGGACTGATATTAGTGCCGACCCGTGAACTGGCTAAACAAGTTGCTGACAGTATTAAGTCTTATTCGGCACATTTTAACGGCGCGATTAAAACGCTTGCTGTTTTTGGTGGGGTATCAGCGAATACACAAATGCTGGCATTACGTGGTGGTGCTGATATTTTGGTTGCAACGCCGGGTCGACTACTCGATTTGATCTCAAGTAATGCCGTCAAGCTTGATTTGGTGAAAACCTTAGTGCTTGATGAAGCCGACAGAATGTTAAGTTTAGGCTTTACTGAAGAGCTAACTGCGCTGTTAGCTCTATTACCTAAGAAAAAACAAATATTATTATTTTCAGCAACTTTTCCTGATCAAGTAAAAGCGTTAACTCAAGCGTTACTGCACAATCCGATTGAAATACAAGTGCAAAGCAGCGATGCGAGTACTTTGGTACAGCGTGTTTTTACCGTTAACAAGGGTGATAAAACCGCTGTGTTAGCACATTTAATTAAAGAAAATGAATGGCGACAAGCGCTGATTTTTGTTAATGCTAAACACCATTGTGAGCATTTAGCTGAAAAATTAGCTAAACGTGGTATTACCGCCGAGGTGTTTCATGGTGATAAAGGCCAAGGTGAACGCAGTAGAGTACTTGACGGCTTTAAAGCCGGTGAGATTGACGTGCTAATTGCTACTGATATTGCTGCACGCGGTATAGACATTGAAAAACTGCCTGTGGTGATCAATTTCAATTTACCGAGAAGTCCATCAGACTACATGCATCGTATTGGCCGAAGTGGCCGCGCGGGCGAAGTAGGCTTAGCATTGTCATTAATAGATCATGAAGACTTCCACCACTTTAGTGTCATTGAAAAAAAGAATAAAATTCGTCTTGAACGTGAGCAAGTAAAGGGGTTTGAAGCGGATGAAGTGAGTAGTGATTCAATAACTGCCGCAGAGAAGCCAATGGCAAAACCTGAAGGTACAGGTAAGAAAAAACGTAAAAAGAAAACGCCAGTCAATACCATCAACGCCGATATCTGGTCTGGGTATGCTGATCCAGAATAAACGGCAAATACTGATATAGTCTCCAGTCTTTTGTGGGTTCATTGATTTATTAGATTCATTATATCGTGGGTCCTCGTGGCCCAGATAAGTGTGCAAGGGATTGGCGCGTATAAAAGGCTATACAGGTATCTAGCGGTTAACGTTAATTTTGAGCTTTTTAGTGGTATTTTAAGCCATAAGCCAAACCAAGAGATGCAGATTGATTTTAGCATCTCTTTAGATACATTTATCATAGAGATGCTGGTATATACTTTGTAAACTTGCCCACCTATTAAAGTCTACGATTACCTCATTTATTTCATTTTATAATCCAGTGTTAACCAAGCTACATTATATGAAAATCTATGGCACACCACTCCATCGCTAAATACTGGGTAGAAGCGTTTTACAACCAACTAAAAAATGGTAAAACGTTTTTGGAAAAAAAACATGCCCTCTTAAACGCCCTAAACAGTTTATAATAGCCTTAAAATAACCCTTTATTTTAGTACGTTGATTTATATTGTTGTCGGCTCATCAATTAAGCATCATTTTAATAATAAGCTTGTCTCCATGGATGAAAGCTCACTGAAGTTTCAGGTATTGAATTTGATAAAAAAGGTAAGCTTTGGTCAATAAATGATGGAGGAGATCAACCTAATTTATACAGAGTTGAACCTGATGGGACAATAAGTAAAACGGTTTTTATCACTAACGCTAAGAATATTTACTGGGAAGACATGACTCAAGATGATTTTGGACATTTCTTTTTAGGAGACTTTGGTAATAACGAGAATAAGCGAAAATGGTTAACGATATATAAAATAGAAAACCCTATTGATATTAAAGGAGAGACTACCAGCGCTGAAATAATTAAATTTATGTATCCAGAGCAAATAAGTTATCCGCCAAAAGAAAATCAGAAAAAATATGATTTAAAAGCGTTTGTTTTTTACAAAAAGAAATTGTATTTATTGACAAACAATAGAACGGTGCCGTTTGATGGAGAAACTAACTTATATCGAATAGGGGCTTATGCAGCTAATCACCAAGCCAAGAAACTCAGTGCATCTAGCACTTGTACCCATCATGAGAAACTTTGTTGGATAACTTTGGCGGCACTAAGTCCAAACAAAAAGAAATTGGTATTACTCGACTCACAAAGACTAGGGTTATTTGAAAATTGGCAAGATGATGACTTCTGTTCAGGTGATGCTTATGAAATAGATCTAGGCACCATTACGCAAAAAGAATCGGTGACTTTTTATGATGATAATACCGTTGTTTATACTGACGAAGAGTTTATGGGCATTGGTAGGAATGCCTATTTAATTAAACTTGATGAGCAGAAAAAAATCCCTGTTCGATAAACCGCTTAGTTACACGATGTAAATATCTCTATTATTTTGTATTCGCTCTAAAATAAAATATGCGGAGTAAACTTTACTCACATTAAATAGAGTGAGTGAATCAAGAAAATATATTGGTAAATGTCTGTTGAAATAGCGACAATAGCAATTATATAATTTTTATAGTTTTAGGAAAAATAATGAACCCAATTATTCAGGCGTTAAAAGAATTAAATGTAAGTGAAGAAAAAATTAAAGAACTTTTTCAAGTGCTAACTGAAAATCCAATGATGGCGATGATGAATATTCAATCATTAGGTTTACCACCTGAGAAGCTGCAATCAATTATGATGATGGTGATGACTAGCCCTGATCTCATTAAAGAAGCGGTTGAAGAATTAGGTTTAGATTTTGCTAAGGTTGAAGCGGCTAAAGCTAAACTAAAAGAAAATCAATAACGGCTGACATTTTTAACTGATGGCTAAGCCTAATAAGAAAGTCCCGGAAAAGTCTGTCGATATTTATTGCAGTAAGTGCAGAGCACCTTTGTATAAGTATAAAAAAGGCGGTAAAGGGGCTTTAGTTAAATGTTTTAAAGTACGTATAGTTAAAGACTTTACTGTTATCCCTTGCGTTTGTCCAAACTGCGAAAGTATCTTTTCACGTGAGATGTTAATTCGTGGCATGCCTGCATTTAAAATGATTGGCGGCAAAGTTACTTTTAAATAAATCTTGTTTCATTAGCAAGCGGACTAAGGTGTTGTAAATGACCGAAGACGATATTTTAAATTTCTGGTTTAAAGAAATAGAACCGTCACAATGGTGGGTGAAAGATTTAGCGCTTGATGAACTTATTATCAACAGGTTTTCAACGGTCCATCAGTTGGCCAACAACTGTGAGTTATTTCTATGGCGATCAACACCTAAAGGTCGGCTTGCTGAAATTATTTTATTAGACCAATTCTCTAGAAATATGTACCGTAATACGCCACGTTCTTTTGCTGCTGATAAGCTTGCTTTAGCGCTTGCCCAAGAAGCGATTAATGTTGGTGCTGATAAATATTTAAATGCACTTGAAAGAAACTTTCTCTATATGCCGTTTATGCACAGTGAATCTCTAGCAATACATGAAGTTGCTATTAAGTTGTATTTTGACAATGGCGTTGATTCAAGTATAGATTTTGAACAACAGCATAAAATAATAATAGAAAGATTTGGGCGTTATCCGCACCGCAATAAAATACTAAACAGAGTATCAAGCAATGAAGAAATTGAGTTTTTAACACAAACTAATTCTTCTTTTTAATGAAGGAGCAGTGATCTACATGGATTCAAAAATTGACTTTACGTCATATACATTAGAAGAACTACATTCAGCAGCAGACACTATCGATAGTGAGAAGTACCCTGAAAGAGCAGAGGAAATTAACCGGTTGATTCAAGAAAGGCCTGTTATTCATCCTGAGGAAGTTGACAATACAAAAAGAGTTGGCGAAAAAGCAACAAGAGGTGATCGCTTCATTGCCGCCTTAATCGACGGTGTTATTGGCATAATTTCTGTCATACCTATTTTTATTTATGTTGATTTTGAAATACTTACTGACCCCACGTTTTCTTTATCGGTGATGTTACTTGCTTATGGCATTATGGTAGGTTTTATTTTACATGGTTATCTTCTTTACCATTATGGCCAAACGATTGGTAAGAATTTTATGTCAATTCGTATTGAGAATTTAGATAATACCAAGGCAAATTTAACGACAATTTACTTTAAGCGTATGATACCGATGCAAATACTTTCAATAGTGCCTTTTGGTGGTCAATTTATTGCAGGTATTGTTAACCCACTCTTTATTTTTGGTAAAGAAAAGCGTTGCTTACATGACTATGTAGCGAAAACAAAAGTGTGTTATACCAATAATTAGACGCTACAGAGAAGGGGTGAATATTCACGATAAGCTGCAGCGTTTTATTATTTACTATGATAATAGACGCTGCAACGTTATGAATTATAAGGGCTAGTTACAATCCCGTGTGATACTGGCTGTCAGTTGACTCTGGCACCATAACATTCAGTGTTTCAGAAACGTTTGAATTACCTTTAAGTAACGCCTCAAACTGAGTAATTAACAACGCTTTTTCAGGCATTTCTTTATCACCAGAACCAATGTTCGTTAAATCAACCATAAAGCCGTCAAATAAATCACTTAGGTCTTCAATAATCTCAGTATTTAAAAACTGATCTTGATTATAAATACTTGGGTAACCTGCTTTTTGTTTGTCGATAGCAAACGAAACACCTTTCAAATTAGTAATGCTGGTTGATTTATCACATGACAGCATACAGCCATTATCAATACGTGGTTTTTCACAGCCAACACTTTGTTGAAAGAAACACTGTCTGCTGGCCATTAATAAAATGGGGTGGTAAATACTATAAAACAGTTTGAAATTTTCAGGGCGAGCAATATTTCTGATTTGCTGACGGTTTATTTCGTTAGAAATAAACGCTCCTTTACAATCAAACCCTTCTTGCATCGCAAGTAAAGCGTAAGAGTTCGTGGTGTTTAGAAATGGACCTGCTATCCATTGAATACCTAACCGGTTGGCTTCATAAGCGATACCGGTATTATTAGTCACAATAAGCTCAGGTCTTACTTGTTCTAATATGTTAACTGCGACGTCGTAATCTTTACCAATTAATACCGAAGAAAACCAAGGGATAAGACGAGGGTTGTCTTTTAGAAAACCAACATATTTAGTGCAACCGCGTTTATAAGCTTCAGGCAGTTTAAAGTAAATGTCAGCATCAGTTAAACTGGCTAATTCTACATCACTTTCATCACAAATAAGAATGGATAGCTCTGCTTTTGCATCAACCGTGGTTGTTACTTTCGGATGCCTAGTTAACTTAGGTAATTGCACTTCAGCTATTACGGGTTTTGAATTGTTTAAAAGGAATGCGGCTTGATTTTTTAACACCGTTAATTCTTTAAAAGGAATACTTAAACCGTCTTCTAAGCCTTGTGTGAGTATTTCTACAAGGTTGAAATGTGCATTATTGAAACTCTTAAAGCGCTTTTCAACGGTCTCCCTATCAATACTGATTTTGCCACTTTTTACTAAAACACTTTGTGACTTTAGTTCAAAACTTTTTGTTTCTATGCCTTTATCGCTGTTGTCAGCATCAACAAAAGGTTGTTGTTGAGAAAGTTCTTTTGTGGTTACTGTTAAGGTGAGTGGTTGATCACTCTGCCCTGAAAAAGTTAACGTTAACGGTATTTTATCAATCGTTAAGTGTTTTATTTTATCGTCAACAGAAGCGTTTATAACTTGCTTCTCATCATTAAGCTTTTGCTCAACTTCTTGAATTTGTACAACAGAAATCGCATTACTTTTATCTACGGCATAATATTTAGAATTATCACGCGGGTTTTCTGTAAACATTGATTGGTTTAAATCGCCACGTAAAAAGGCGTTAGAAAAATCGCGGTTAAATACTTTGTATAGTCTTTCACCGTCTTCAAGTAGCTCACCCGTTTTAAGAAAACCATCAATTTGCTTACGAAAGCTGTCAACAACCGTGTGTACATAGCTCGCGCCTTTAATTCGGCCTTCAATTTTAAATGAATGAACACCCGCTTCAATAAGTGCAGGTAAATCAAAAAATGCAGAGTTATCTTTAATATTTAACGGGAATTTATTACCTGTTGCCGTTGGCTCATATTCTTCACGACAAGCTTGGCTACAACGACCACGATTACCTGAATTACCGACACTGGCAGAAGTTGAATAACACAGCCCAGAAAATGCGACACATAATGAACCATGCACGAAAACTTCAGTTAACGTATCATGCGCTTTACCTGCTGCTGCCATAGCCGTTATTTCACGTAAATCTAACTCTCTTGATAAATTCACGCGTGACGCGCCAAGTTTTTTCAAGAAAGGTATTTGACCAACATTATGTGTTGTTAATTGTGTTGATGCGTGAATATCAAGTGTTGGGAAATACTTTTTAAGAATGTAGAACATACCAATATCTTGCACAATAACGCCATCGAGTGTGGTGTTAGCAAGTTTGGTTAATAATTTAGCCAGTGAAGCAAATTCGCGTTCTAAAATAACAACATTCAAGGTTAAAAAAATTTCGCATTGATACTGATGAGCTAAGCGAATAACACCCACAAGCTGATCAAATGAGATATTAGTAGCACGATTTCTGGCGTTAAAAGTATCTAGGCCACAGTAAACGGCATTGGCGCCAGCAATAATAGCTGCTTTAATTGCTTCGACATCACCGCCGGGTGCTAATAATTCTATTTTTGGATCCATGAGGTCACTTATTCTTCACTTAAATTTAAAGGTGGCGATTTTACCGATATATTTCCTTAATGAATACCGTTAAAGTAACTTATTCTTGTATATTTTTTATAAATAAAATCACCATGACGTCAAATTTACCCTTACCTATATTATATTCTCTTCGAAACTGTCCGTATGCTATGCGTGCAAGAATCGCAATATATTATGCAAAACAAAAAGTTGCACTGCGAGATTTAGTGTTAACTGACAAACCTGATGAAATGCTCAAGGCATCACCTAAAGGAACTGTGCCCGTTTTAGTCACTGAACAGGTCCCAGATAAAATAGTCGTTATTGAAGAAAGTTTAGACGTTATGTTATGGGCTTTACATGAAAGTGACCCTGATAACTTGTTGCATAGCGAAACGCCTCACTTATTATCTGAAATGTTATTGCTAATTTCACAGTTCGATAATGAATTTAAAGCCTGTTTTGATAAATATCAATGTGCAAAACGTTATCATGAAGATTCACTTGAAAATGACAGAAAAGCATGTGAAAAGTACATCGCAGATTTAGAGCAACGTTTACAGTTCAATGATTTTTTGATGTCAAACAAAGCCAGTGTAGCTGATATCGCCTTGTTGCCTTTTATTCGTAAATTTTCAAAAGTCGAGCGCCAATGGTATCTACATTCACCATACCCCAGACTACGAGCATGGTTAAATAACTATTTGCAAAGCCGAATGTTCAGTAAAGTGATGACCCAATATCCATTATGGCTAGAAAAAAGAGAGCTCGTTATTTTTGGTGGCGAAACTTAAAAAATACTTTCTTAAGTTTTCCTTAAGAAAACTGAATTATCATTGAATTACTTATATTTTTTGATGGTATTTTAGTGAATATACACCTTATCGAACATCCCTGTAAAACCGCTCCTTCGGTGGCTCAAAAACTTCAATTCGTTTCTTTATTAACGCTAACTTTTTTTCTGTTTTTAAGTGCTGCCCAAGCACAAAGTGTCGCAAAAATTTCAGCTAAAACGCAATTAGACCGCTTAATCGCTCAGCACCGTGGTGAAGTGATTTATGTTGATTTTTGGGCGTCTTGGTGTGGACCTTGTCGTAAATCATTCCCGTGGATGAATAAAATGCAACGTGAGCATCAATCAAAAGGCTTTACAGTGGTTAGTATTAATCTTGATGCGGAACAAGCCTTGGCAAAAGAATTTTTACAGGATAATTCTGCCAACTTTGCAGTTGTTTATGATCCTAAAGGAGACTTAGCGCGCTTTTTTAAAATTCAAGGTATGCCAAGTAGTTTGATCATAAACAAGGAAGGCGAGATTAAATACGCACACAGTGGTTTTTTTACCGCAAAAGTTTCACAATACGAACAAGAAATTCAACAGTTACTTGCTCTCTAACCGATAATACAAAGAAAATAACGAGGTTTTTAATGAAAAATAAATTTAAGTACTCATTCATCTTGGCTACGGTAACTTTAGCATCTGGTTGTTCTAGTTTAGGTGTCGAACCTTGGGAACGCGATCTGTTAGCAAAAGAGCAAATGGCCTTAACATCTTCGCCAATTGATTCAGCACTTGATGACCATATTTATTTCAGTAAAGAAGCATCAAGTGGCGGTAAAAGCTTTGGTGGAGGAGGTTGTGGATGCAATTAATTAATGATGATAATGAAATGAAAAAAACGGTGAATAAAGCTAACCTTAAAGCGGCGTTAACTTTAGCAACAACAGCTTTGTTAGGCAGTGTTCAGGTTGCGGCTGCGACAACTTCGGTTGAGCCTACTGAAGATAGCTGGTCTTTTGATTCAGCCTTTTTATACTACAGCGAGGCTAATCGTGTCTCAGCGGCAGAAGCCGTTTTTAATGCGAATAAAATCTACAGTGACGACAGTATTTTAAATGTAAAGTTAACCATCGATGCATTAACGGGCGCTTCAGCCAATGGCGCGGTGGCACAGCCAAAGGTACAAACATTTACCCGACCTTCAGGTAAAGGCGATTACGATATCAAACCGGGTGATACACCACTCGATGATACCTTTCATGATACTCGTGTGCAGTTGAACGGACAATGGACTCAAGCATTAGCTCAAAATTATACTGGCAGCGCAGGGGGACATATTTCAAAAGAATATGATTACCTATCTTTAGGGGTGAACGGTAATATTGCTTATGATTTCAATAAGAAAAACTCCATCGCTTCGTTTGGCTTAAGTCATTTTCAAGATACCTTTACGCCAGAAGGTGGTTTACCTAAACCTTTTGCGTCGATGACCGCTGCCTATCATGATGATGGCGATGAAAGTAGCCACGATGCAACTCGAATGGGAAGTGATGACGATAAAACCACCACCGATATTATGGTCGGTTTTACGCAAGTGATTAATCGCAATATGGTGACGCAACTTAACTATTCATATTCAGTCGTTGATGGTTATTTAACGGATCCATTTAAAATATTAAGTTTGCTTGATTCAAACGGTATTGCGCAAGACTATTTATATGAAAATCGCCCTGATAAACGCACTAAGCAAAGTGTTTTTGCACAAACAAAATATCATTTTGATGAAACTATTTTAGATGTGTCTTATCGTTATATGTGGGACGATTGGGAAATAGATTCTCATACGGTTGATACACGCTTTTATATTCCATTAGGAAACGGTAGTTATTTAGAGCCACATCTACGTTTTTATCAACAAGCTGCTGCAGAATTTTATCAACCTTTCTTGATGCAAGGTGATGCACTACCTGAGTTTGCTAGTGCTGATTACCGTATTGGTGAAATGACAGCTTATACGGTGGGTCTAAAATATGGTATGAAATTAGCTGATGGCAACGATTTATCTTTTAGACTTGAGTATTATCGCCAAGACCCAAAGAGTGCTGGGCAAAAGTCTCCTGGCGTTTTAGCAAATATGGAAATATATGAACGTATCGATGCTATTATTGCGCAGGTCAGCTACTCGTTTTAAGCGGTAAACTTTAGCCAAGAGTCTTTATTTTTTTATAAGTTATGTTGTAAGCTCTTATTTCATTAATAAGGGCTTTTTTATTTAGCGCCTAACACTCTAATAGGTTTTGAAAAACATATCGTGATCGGTAATAAATATAGCAGGTTAAAATTTGAGTAAGCGAAGAAAAATAATAACGACTGAACGTGAAGACGGTTATTGTATTGAGTTTGATGCAATGGCAAGTCCGTGTGAGGTCATTATTGAAACGTCGGATAGAGCACTTGCCAACTTTGTTGGTAAAGCAATTAGTACAGAGGTGTGGCGTATAGAGGACAAGTATAGCCGTTATAATCGCCAAAGCCTTTGTAGCCAAATAAACCAAAGCCAAGGCAACCCTCTCGCTATTGATGATGAAACGTTTGCTTTATTAAATTTCGCAGACACCTGCTATCAACTCAGTGATGGGGTTTTTGATATAACGTCAGGGGTGTTAAGAAAGGTCTGGACTTTTGATTGCTCGAGTAATCTTCCTAGCCCGCTGGCAGTTGCTAATGTCATGAAAAATGTTGGTTGGCATAAGGTCAAATACAACCAGACACAAATAATATTACCTGCTGATATGGAAATTGATTTAGGAGGAATTGGCAAAGAGTATGCGGTAGATCGCGCTATTTTGTTAATTACCTCCTTAACGCAGCAACCAGTACTTGTAAATTTAGGGGGAGATTTAGCCACAAATTCACCCAGAAAAAATGGTCAACCTTGGCAGGTAGGTGTAGAGCATCCAGGATTTGTTAATAAGAAAAAAATGGTGGTGTCGTTATTTAAAGGGGCACTAGCAACAAGCGGTGATGCTAAACGTTTTTTATTAAAAAATGATCATAGATATAGCCATATTCTTAATGCTAAAACGGGGTGGCCAATCGAGAATGCACCTCGTTCAGTGACAGTTTCTGCGCCACAGTGTATTCAAGCCGGAATATTAGCCACATTGTCACAAATGCAGGGTGAGCATGCTGAAACGTTTTTAGAGGAACAAGAAATTAAGCACTGGGCTATTCGTTAATGTTACCTCGTGATTTTTTGTCCATATATTTATTTAAGTGCAATAATAAAGTCACGACGCCTCGATGAGAATATCCGTGGCTACCGTCATTCATGACAAGGACTAACACTTAGGAAAACCATGAAATATATATTCATTATTATTATCAGTTTATTTTCTACGCTTATTACCGCTGAACAGTTTGTTAAAAAGGGTATTGAAGTCATTGGCAAAGGCTCTGTAAGCGCTGAGCCCGACCAATTTACTTTTACCGTTTCAATTAACAAACGCGGTAATATTGCCAGTAAAGCTAAAGCATGGGTTGACCAAAAAAGTGGTTTAGTTACCAACCTGTATTTATCAATGGGGATTGCAAAAACGGCTATCGAGTCTTCTCGCTTAGAATTAATGCCTCGCTATGAAAAGCGTACGGTGCTCCCTGAGTATGAAATACATCAAAGATTGCCTACCCCAAATGAAAATAAGCTAAATAAAGAAAGAAGTAATACAAAAGTAGTGATCAGTAGTCGTGAATTAGCGAACAATACGTTGCATGAGCAAGAAAAAATTTACTTTGAGGTATCTCGAACAATTACGGTGACCTTTACTGACTTCTCTCTTTACGACCAGCTACTTGATAATGTGGTAAGAATAGGTGTTAGTCGGATCTCTGCTCTGCAAACAGAAACAACAAACAATGAAATTTTGTATCAACAAGCCCTACTTAAGGCTTTAGAAAATGCGCAGCTAAAAGCAAGAGCTATCGCAAATAAAATAGGTGTTCAACTTGGTAAAGTCTCCAGTTTTGAAGAATCTTCTTACCACACACCAAATGCTTATGCTATGGCAAGTAGAAGTAACGATGGCTTTAGTTCGCAAGTTGGCAAAAAGCATGTTTCAGCACAGGTAAGTGTTACTTTTGCTATTAAATAGGTAAATAATGACGCTAAGTTTACTAAAACAGGTGAAATATAAGTTAAAACCACATAAAATCTATAATAAGTACTTTAACTTCACGGGTTATCGGGTTATGTTATGCGCTTTTTGACCATCACTTATCTTTGATAAACTAAGAATACTGTTATTTATGAACAAAAATGAATTATATCAAGAACTTTACCAACAAGTTGATGCCTTAATCAACGACGAACCTGATCTTATTGCTAATATGGCAAATATTAGCGCCTTACTTTTTGAGCATTTATCAGAAGTTAACTGGGTTGGATTTTATCGTTTAATTAATAATGAACTGGTATTGGGTCCTTTTCAAGGGAAAGTAGCTTGTATTCGCATTCCTGTTGGCACGGGCGTTTGTGGTACAGCCGTTAGCGAAAGTCTCACACAACGAATTGCAGATGTTCATTCATTTGATGGTCATATCGCTTGCGATGCAACCAGTAATTCAGAAATTGTTATCCCTGTAAAAGTAGATGGTAAGATCATTGCGGTACTTGATATAGACAGCACCTCTTACGATCATTTTGATGAAGGTGATCAACAAGGACTGGAAGCAATAATTAATTTATTTGAAAATATGATCATCAAGCACAGCGTGATAAACTAATGAAAGAAATTATTGTTATTCATGATTACCTCGTCAGCGAAAGTATTGTCGGTGACTGGGATGGTCAAGAAGAATTCGTTGCCGAACGAATAAATGAAATTTATCACCTGATTTATGATTTAGCCGAAGAAGATATTGAACCAGAGATATTAGCGCAATTATTATCTTTGGTTTGGGACACTTGGATTTGCCAAGAATCACTACCTGATATAGATAGTGAAGATATTTATGACTGGTGCCAACATTTGTTGGATAACCGTGAACAGTACCTTCAGGATTTAACCTCTTAAAATTTAAGAATTTTTAAAAAGTTGTATTTATGGACACTAAAATAGAAAACGAAGTGAGCAAAACAGAAATGACTGACACTGAAGCTAGTATTGAAATTAGTACTGAAGTTGCAGAACTAACACCGGTAACCGCTGAGCAAAACACTGAAGTTAAGCGTTTAAGCACAAAAGAAATTATCGCTTATTTAGCTAATAAATTTCCGAAATGTTTCTCAATTGATGGCCCAGCTAAAGCCCTTAAAATTGGTATATTCCAAGATTTGTCTGCAAAATTAGCTGAAGACGAAACGGTGAGTAAAACTCGTTTACGTCAAGCGTTAAGACATTACACAAGCAGCTGGCGTTACTTGAAAGCCGTTAAGTTAGGAAGTTTTCGCGTTGACATTGACGGTAACGACTCTGCTGAGATTGATCAAGAGCAAGCAGATTATGCGATTAAGACGCTTAAAGAGAGCCAAGACAAATTTGGTAACAAAAATAAACACGACAAAGCAAGCAAAAAGCCTTATAAGGGATCTAAGCTTAATAAGTCTGATAATTCATCTGAAGTAAAACCGTCTACTCACAGCCAAGAAACAAAGCAAGACAAACAAGCTAAGTTTAAATCAGTAAAGTCAACTAAACGTACTCCTATAAAGGAAGAAGTTAAACTTGTTCCTGTTGAAGACAGTGCCGTTGTTGTTGGTAAAAGCGTTAAAGTTAAATTAGGTAATTCACCTATGACCGCTATTATTACAGAAGTTGCTGGTAAAGATGTGAGTGTTCAATTAAATTCAGGAATGGTTGTTAAGACGCAAATTAAAAATATATTTACTGAATAAATTGGAGTACTTGGGCATGCTAAAAATTTGTCGTATCGCAATTGCCGTTTCTTTATCGATATCAGCAATGAACGTATTTGGTTTTGAAAGTCTTGCTAATGTGGATAACCTTCCTATATTGGCGCCTGAAAGCCAGCATGCCATATCGAGTAAACGCATTACCGCGCAGTTTACTCGTGCTCATTACACCCAAGTTAAAATGGATAATGCACTCTCTGAAAAAATATTTGATCGTTATATAAAACAACTTGATTATGCTCGTAATGTTTTTTTAGGAACAGATATTGATGATTTTCAAAAATATCGCTTTGAATTTGACCTTGTTATTTCTCGGGGTAAATTAGATATTGCCTATGAAATATTTAATTTAAACCTTCAAAGACGTTTAGAACGCTATGAATATGCGCTAAGTCTCCTAGAAAAAAAGCCTTTCGATTACACCACAGATGAAGTCTATAACTTTGATCGAGAAGAATCCGATTGGCCACAAGGTATAAAAGAATTAAATGAATTATGGCGTTTAAAAGTTAAATATGACGCTCTTAATTTAACGTTAGCGGGAAAAGAGTGGCCTAAAGTTCAAGAAGTTTTGGGTAAACGTTACCGCTATGCGATTAAAAGATTAAAACAAAGTGAAAGTGAAGATGTTTTTCAAGTTGTCATGAATAGCTTTGCTCGTGTTGTTGAACCTCATACGTCGTATTTGTCACCGAGGAATGCTGAAAAGTTTCAAATGGACATGAATTTGTCTCTTGAGGGCATTGGCGCGGTACTTCGAGCGGAAGAAGACTATACGGTTATTAATAGTGTTGTTCCGGGTGGCCCCGCAGACAAATCAAAAGATGTTAAGCCTAAAGACCGAATTGTCGGCGTTGCTCAAGATGATGATAAATTTGAAGATATCATCGGTTGGCGTTTAGATGATGTTGTTGATCTAATTAAAGGGCCTAAAGGGACAAAAGTCCGCTTACAAATCTTACCAGCAAAAGCTGAAAATGATGCGGTCATTAAAGTTGTTACTATCGTTCGCGATAAGATAGTACTTGAAGATAGAGCAGCAAAGTCTGAAGTTTATTTTGAAACCAATGGTGATGAAAAATCGAAAAAACTAGGCGTTATTACTATACCTAGTTTTTACAATAATTTGTCCCGTGACGTTAAAAAAGAGCTCGATAAATTAAAAGCAGAAAAAGTTTCTGGTATTATTATTGATTTACGTGGCAATGGTGGCGGTTCGTTACGCGAAGCAACACTACTAACGGGTTTATTTATTGATAAAGGCCCCGTCGTTCAAGTACGTGATGGCGCAAATAGAGTACAAGTTAACAGTGATGATGACGGCGTAAGCTCTTATGATGGCTCATTAACGGTCATGGTTGATCGCTACAGCGCTTCTGCCTCTGAAATTTTTGCTGCAGCAATCCAAGACTATGGCCGTGGCGTTATTGTTGGCGAGCATACGTTTGGTAAAGGCACTGTTCAGCAGCATCGAGGATTAGGGCGGGTTTATGATCTTTATGATAATCCATTAGGCAGTATTCAATTTACTATCGCTAAGTTTTACCGTATAAATGGCGGCAGTACTCAGCATAGAGGGGTACTTCCTGATATTTCTTTTCCTACAGCGGTTAACCCTGAAGACTGGGGTGAAAGCCGTGAGAAAAATGCGTTACCATGGGATCAAATTCCTAAAGCAAGTTATAAACGTATAGGAAACTTATCGACAGATTTATCTTATTTGAATTCATTACATATTGAACGTGTTAAATCTAATCGTGAATTTAACTATCTACTTGATGATATTATTACTTATCAAAAAGAAAAAGATGATAAAACTATTTCTTTAAAACTTATCGAGCGTAAGCAGAAGCGTGAAGAGAGTAAAGAAAAACAACTTATCCGTGTCAATGAGCGTTTAGTTGTTATGGGTAAAGAAAAAGTAAAATCATTAGAAGATTTACCTGACGAGCTGGAGGCATTAGATCCGTTTTTAGACGAAACCGCTAAAATTACTTTTGATTTAATTTCCCTAGGTAAGATGGCTAAAAAGTAATCAAAAAACAATTCAACAAAAGCCGCTTTATTGCGGCTTTTATGTAAGACAAAAGGCCAAACTAATTTTTCAACAGATTAGTCAATAAACGTTATCCTGACTTTCAGGGTTTTGTGATTAAAACATTAAAAATTATAACTATAATAAAACTTAAGGTCAGCATCGCACATGACAGAGCCAGAAAATAATAACCAGACCCCTTCAATGCACTTGCCAAAAGAACCCAGTATGCTTGATGCGTTAATTCCTATTTTTGCATTGGTTGTTATGTTAACAACGGCTGTATTGTATTTCGCTGATAACTCATCTTATGGACCAAATCAAATTGCTTTATTACTCGCCATGGGAATTGCAATTGTTATTGGCATTAAAAATGGTTATACATGGCAATCTATTGAAAAGTCTATTGTTGGTGGTATCTCTATTTCTCTGGGAGCTATCTTAATCTTATTGGCTGTTGGCTCATTAATAGGTACTTGGTTACTTTCAGGCACCGTGCCTACAATGGTTTATTACGGTCTGAAAATTATTGACCCAAGTTGGTTCTACGCGGCTGCTTGTTTAGTTTGTGGTATTGTTGCTATGAGTATTGGTAGCTCTTGGACGACAGCTGCGACCGTAGGTGTTGCCTTTATTGGTATTGCTAATGGCTTTGAAATGTCTACTGCGGTTACTGCTGGTGCGGTCATTTCGGGTGCATATTTTGGTGATAAATTATCGCCATTGTCTGAAACAACAAATCTTGCACCTGCCGTAGCTGGAAGTGAGTTATTTGAACATATTCGCTATATGTTATGGACTACTATACCTTCGATTAGCATTGCTCTTATTTTGTTTTTACTTATTGGTTTTGACCACTCTTCAACTGTCACAGGTGATACGGCAAGTATTGATGCACTATTAAATACACTTGATACTACTTATAATATATCTGTTCTTAACCTTATCCCGCTCTTTATACTACTTTATTTAGCCTTTAAAAAAGTGCCTGCGTTTCCCGCCGTTGCTATTGGCGCTTTAATTGGTGCTGTTTGGGCGTTAATTTTTCAACAAGACCTTATCTTGAGCATGGCCGCGGAAGGAGTAAGTGGTGTTAAAGCTTATATTACTGTCGTTTGGACAGCCTTCTTTGATGGTGTTGTGGTTAACTCCGGCAATAAACAAATTGATGAGCTGCTCAGCCGTGGTGGTATGTCTAGCATGCTAAACACCATTTGGTTAGTGATGTGTGCACTGAGCTTTGGCGCGGTGTTAGAGCATTTAGGCATGCTAAATAAGTTTGTTAAGGCTATTTTATCAACAGCTAAATCTACCGGTAGTTTAATTGCGAGTACCGTTGCAACATGTATTGGCACTAACTTAATAACAGCGGATCAATACATGGCGATTGTTATGCCAGGTAGAATGTTTAAAGCTGAATTTAAACGTCGTGGTTTTCATCCAACCCTATTAAGCCGTACTTTAGAAGATTCAGGGACCATCACTTCACCTTTAATTCCTTGGAATACTTGTGGTGCTTTTATGTTTGCTGCATTAGCATTAACTTCATATGATTATATTTTTTATTGTTTTTTCAATTTAATTAATCCAGTACTTGCCATAATTTATGGCTATACCGGCTTTAAAATTAAAATGTTAGCAACAAGTAGTGATGAACTTATAAAGAGCTAGCATTAAATACAAAGAGTATTGCCGGAGAATAATACATTCTTTTATTTGCTCTTAATCCCGACTTAATATGAAGCCTGTTTATGCAGGCTTTATATTTTTTTCAAAAGGAATATCTCATGACTGATTTTACAGCACGCTATTTATCTGACTACCAAGTGTCAGATTTCTCAATTTCCACGGTTGATCTAACATTTGAGCTTGCCGATACGGCGACCATAGTTACGAACACAATGACAATAAAGCGTGAAAATAAAAAGGCTAAGCAATTAGTACTTGATGGTGAACAACTCAAACTTGTTTCGCTGCAAATCAATCAACAAGCTTTACCTACAAGCTTTTATCAAGTGAGTTCAACACAGTTAACTGTTGATGTTAATGCAGAAGAGTTTATGTTGACGATTGTTACTGAAATTGACCCACTCAATAATACGTCACTTGAAGGCCTGTTTAAATCGGGAGGCGCTTTTTGTACACAGTGTGAAGCCGAAGGTTTCAGACGGATCACTTATTATTTAGATCGCCCTGATGTTATGGCAACATTCTCCACTAAAATTATTGCTGATAAAAAACTATACCCTTACTTATTATCAAACGGTAATAAAACTGGTGAAGGGAATTTACCACAAGGCAAACATTTTACGTGTTGGCAAGACCCTCATCCAAAGCCTTGTTACTTATTTGCCGTTGTTGCAGGGGATTTTGATTTATTATCAGATACGTTTACGACAAACGATAAACGAGATGTTGCTCTAGAAATATTCGTTGATAAAGGTAACTTACATAAAGCTCATCATGCGATGTCATCACTTAAAAAGTCAATGCGTTGGGACGAAGAAACGTTCGGTTTAGTTTATGATCTTGATATTTACATGATTGTTGCAGTCGACTTTTTTAATATGGGTGCAATGGAAAATAAAGGCTTAAACGTTTTTAATTCCAAATTTGTTTTAGCTGATGATGAAAGTGCTACCGACACTGATTTTTTTAATATTGAAGCTGTTATTGGCCATGAATACTTTCATAACTGGACAGGCAACCGTGTTACTTGTCGTGATTGGTTTCAGTTAAGCTTAAAAGAAGGTTTAACGGTATTTCGCGATCAACAGTTTAGCGCAGACATGCATAGTGCAGCGGTAAACCGTATTAAAAATGTTAGATTGTTACGCTCTCAACAGTTCGCTGAAGATGCTGGGCCTATGGCACATCCTATTCGTCCAGAAAAAGTGTTGGAAATGAATAACTTTTATACCTTAACTGTTTATGAAAAAGGTGCTGAAGTGATCCGAATGATCCATACCTTATTAGGAAAAGATAACTTCAGAAAAGGCATAGATTTATATTTTGCTCGTTATGATGGTATGGCCGTTACTTGTGCAGACTTTATTAATGCAATGTCTGATGCTTCAGAGGTAGATCTCGCTTTATTTAAAGCTTGGTACCATCAGTCGGGCACACCTACTTTAACGGTCAAAGAAAGCTTTTTAAATGGAAAGTACCAGTTAAGTATTACGCAGAGAAGCCCTGCACAAAAAGATGGCAGTGCAGGTAAGTCGTTACATATTCCTGTTGCGATTGAACTTATTGAAAATAATAAAGTAACAAAGCGCCAGCTACTTGAGTTAACTTCTGAGCAGCAAACGTGGACTTTTGACCATTTTTCTGAAAAACCTGTAGTAGCGATCTTAGCTGATTTTTCTGCGCCAGTGAAATTGAGTTTTAACCAAACAGATAAAGAGCTGGCAACCATTATGGCTTTTGCTGATGACGAGTTTTGTCGTTGGGACGCGGGTCAGCAATTAATGTTGAATTACATTAAAGCATTAGTGAATGACGATACTTTTGTTTTACCTAAGAGCTTATTAATTACCTATCAAGCTATTTTTGATGCAAGCACTGACAATGCATTTAAAGCTGAGCAGTTGTCCTTACCTAGTTTTGATGAAGTTGTTGCTGAAATTACACAGGTAGATCCCATAAAAGTAGTCAATGCAATTTCAGCCGTGAAATTATTTTTAGTTAAAGGCTTAACGGCAAGTTTTGAAAAAGCATTCACTGATAACAAAAGCTCACAGTATGTATATGGTGGCAATGAAGTGGGTAAAAGAGCATTAAAAAATGTTTGCTTGTCTTATTTATCGCTACTCAATGAACCACAAAAAAATGTGGGGTTACAATTTAACTCATCAGATAATATGACAGATACTTTGGCTGCTTTGGTATGTTCAGCTAAAAATAACTTAGTCGACTTTGATGAGCAATTACAAAATTTTGAGAAAAAGTGGCACAATACACCATTAGTTATGGATAAGTGGTTCAGTATTGCTGCCCAGCAATGTGATACTGATATTTTTAGTTCACTTGATACTTTACTCGTTCACCCCTTATTCAGTTTAAAAAATCCAAACCGAGCACGTTCATTACTCGGTAACTTTAGCGCAAATAATCCTCGTTACTTTCATTGTAGAACAGGACAAGGTTATCAGTTTCTGGCGAAACAAGTCGCGTTGATGAATGAAATAAATCCACAAGTTGCCTCAAGGTTAATAACGCCACTTATTCAATTTAAAGCTTTTGATTTACCGAGACAGCAATTAATGCGAGCAGAACTAGAAAAATTGACTAAGCTTAAAAAATTATCAAAAGACTTAAAAGAAAAGCTTGATGCTGCCTTAGCTGGCTAATTGCTTTATGAAATATTACTTTTTAATCAATATGACTTCTGCTGAGTTTTATCCCTATTATGAAGGTAAAGCTCAGCACATGGTTGTTACAACAACTGAAGGTCTGCGAGTGCAATTTCCAGCAATGCACATGAGAAAATATTTATTATCTAATGGAATTAAAGGCTGTTTTTGTATGGAAACTAAAAATAATAAATTTTTGTCTTTAACTAAAATCACATAGTTAGAGTATTAGCTTTAAACAGTGGTCGGACCATCTAGTGTGTTTGAAGCTATCTAGTCAGTTTCGCTGTAACACTTAATACAAGTCACTACTTGTTGAAAACTATATGAAGAATTTTTTGTTTTAAACGGTTGTTTTAAACAAGAGTGTGTGATTAGGCTTTTATTGATTAGAAGTCATTAAAACATAGGGTCTTATCAATTTTTTTTAGCTCTTGCGCCATTGATAAAATGATGCAATTATTGTTTTAGACCACTTATTTCAAATAGTAAGTAGCGATGATAAAAATAAAATATAATTTACACGCTCTGGGGAGAGAATAAATGAAATATAGCCCTCGCAACAGGTTTTACAAGAAGCCTTTGGCTGCAAGTATAACCGCTGCACTTGTTTGTTTAGCGACAGTAAACCACGTACAGGCAGAGAATTTTACATTAGGTAACTTTGATGTAAGTTTTGATTCAACATTTAGTTACGGCCAAAGTTGGCGTGTAGAAGACCGCAATTGGAACGATAACGTCGGAAAATCAAATAATCCTAATAATGGTTTTGATTTCAGTAGTTACCATCCATCATTAAATCCAACGCCTGATACTGGGACTGTATGGAACGGACAGGGTGGTTACTCAACAAATGGTGATAACGCTAACCTCAATTATAATTCAGGCGAAAGCTTTTCTCAGATAATCAAGGGTTCACATGACCTTGAAGTTCGTTATGAAAATTTTGGATTGTTTGTTCGTGGTATGTACTTCTATGACTTAGAAATGAGTGACAGTGACCGAGCATGGGCTAATCCTTTGTCAGGGGTAACTAACGATCCTTGTCGTGACGGTGAAGCGAGTGATCAATTATGTAGTGACGTAAGGTTGCTTGATGCCTTCGTTTATGGTGATTTTTATGTTGGCGATATGCCGCTTTCAATTCGCGTAGGTCAGCAAGTTATTAGCTGGGGAGAAAGTACTTTAATTTCTCATGGTATCAGTGAGCTAAACCCTGTTGATATTGCACGTCTTCGTGCGCCTGGTTCAGAATTAAAAGAAGCTTTTATTCCTTTTGGCGCTGTTTGGGCATCATTAGGTATATCTGAAAATTTCAATATTGAAGCTTTTTATCAGTACAACTGGGAAAAAACGGTATTACCAGCGCCTGGTAGTTACTTCTCAACCAATGACTTTGCTGGTGATGGCGGTCAATATAATAATGTTCAATTAGGCTTCGCTAGTAACCCAGATCTCGATTTAGATTACCTTATTTCAGGTCTTAATACCCTCAGTGGAGCAATTGCTGCAGGTGCTGTTCCTCCTGCAAGTATTGGTGGTGCTTATTTAGGCGCCTTTCCAACCAAAGTGACACTACGTCAAGATGATGCTGAGAATGAGCCTGAAGATGGCGGTCAATACGGTTTACGTTTATCGTGGTTTTTACCCGATTTCAATGATACCGAAATTAGCCTCTACCACATGAATTACCACAGCCGTCGTCCAATATTTGCAGGTGTTACTGCAGACTTCAGTGACGCGGCAATTGGTGACGATATTGGTATGTTACTTTCAGGTCCTATTACTGAAGACAACTACACTAATTTAAAAGCTTTCTCACGAGTTGAGCTTGACTACGTTGAAGATATTAAAGTTTACGCAATGAGTTTTAATACGGTGTTAGGTACTACCTCAGTAGCGGGTGAAGTAACTTTCCGTCAAGACGAACCATTACAAATCGATGATGTTGAGTTGTTGTTTGCAGCTATGCCACAACAATTAGCGAATGACCAAGGTCGTAGCGAACTTGATGGCATTTCTCAAATGCCAGTATTCCAAGGGGGAGAGCACGCAGATGGTTTTGTCTTATCTGATACACTTCAAGCACAAACAACGCTAACTCACCTTTGGGGTCCTTCATTTGGTGCAAGTCAATTAACAACATTACTTGAAGTGGGCGGCATTAATATTCAAGATATGCCTGACCAAGATGTATTACGACTGAATGGTCCTGGTACTGCACGTAATGGTGGTATTGCAGGTAAAGAAGGCTTAGAGTTGGCTGTGCAAGACGGTGTCGAAACTAACCCATTTCCAGATGCATTTGCTTGGGGGTACCGCGCAATTGTCAAGTTAGACTTTAATAACGTGGTTGCAGGTATTAACGTTTCACCACGTATGGTTTTTTCACATGATGTGAAAGGGACGACACCAGATCCATTATTCCTCTTCGTTGAAGAACGAAAGTCAGTAGCTTTAGGCATCAACTTTAATTATCAAAGCCGCTGGTCAGCAGATATAAGCTATAACGGCTTTTGGGATGGCGTAGGAACAACCAATAAAATGGAAGACCGCGATTACATTTCATTCAGTATTAAATATTCAATATAAGGCTAAGTTAATGAGCAATATTATAAAAAATTCACTTAAAAAATTAACATTAGCCTCAGTTGCAGTAAGTTTGGCTATTGTGTCAACGGCAACTCTCGCTAAAGTTTCACCGACAGAAGTCGCTAAGTTAAGTAAAGAATTAACGCCAATTGGCGCGGTTCGTGCTGGCAATAAAGACGGTTCTATTCCTTCATGGAGCGGTGGTATTACTTCGGTTCCTGCTGGATATACCGTGGGTGACCATCACATCGATCCATTTTCCACAGATAAAGTAAAATATACGATTACTGCGGCTAATGTTGCAGAACACAAAGCAATGTTAACACCGGGCCAGGTAAAGCTTTTTGAAACTTACCCTGATACTTATAAAATGAATGTCTATCAATCAAGGCGTTCAGCTTCTTATCCTGAACATGTCTATCAAGCAAGTATTGATAACGCCGGGCGTACAGAATTAGTTGAGGGTGGTAACGGCATTGAGAATGCAGCTGTTGGTATTCCATTTCCTGTACCAAAAGATGGTCTTGAAGCTATTTGGAACCATATTTTACGTTACCGTGGTGAATCTCTTTCACGTGAAGGCGGTCAAGCCGCACCAACAGCTTCAGGTGATTACACTTATTTAGGTTTTGATGACCAGTTAATAATCCCTTACGGTGTTAAAGGAGCTTCAGCTGAGAAACTTAAAGAAACTAATATTTTGTTTAAGTTTAAGCAAAAAGTTACTGAGCCTGCACGTTTAGCGGGTACCGCATTATTAGTTCATGAAACAATGAACCAAATACAAACACCTCGCCAAGCTTGGACATATAACACGGGTCAACGTCGTGTTCGCCGTGCACCTAATGTTGCCTATGACACGCCAGGTACAGCGTCTGATGGTTTGCGTACCACTGATGATTTCGATATGTTTAATGGTGCGCCAAATCGCTATAACTGGACACTAAAAGGGAAACAAGAGTTGTTGATCCCTTACAATGACTATCGTTTACATAGTGACAAATTAAAATATGCTGATATTTTACAGCCAGGTCATATTAACCCCGAGCATGTTCGTTATGAAAAACATCGTGTGTGGGTTGTCGAAGCTAACTTAAAATCAGATACACGTCATACTTACAAAAAACGTGTTTTCTTTATTGACGAAGATAGCTGGCAAATAGCGGTTACCGATATTTACGACAACCGTGATGAGCTGTACCGTGTTGGTGTTGCACATGGTTTGAATTATTACGAGGTTCCGACGCAATGGTCTACACTTGAAGTATTTCATGATTTACAGTCTCGTCGCTATATAGCAATGGGCTTAGATAATGAAGCTAAAATGTATGACTTTTCTGCAGAGTTAGAAGATATTTCATTTACTTCTTCTGCATTACGACGTGAGGGGCGCAGATAGCATTTAGCGCCTAAAACTTATAACGGCTGGCGAATGTCAGCCGTTATACATTATGAAATATGATGATTTCACAATTTCATCGACGATGAAACAACAGAAAAACCTTAATTTTTAACCAATGAGTACCTTCTCTT
The DNA here is from genome assembly GCF_014076845.1 of Colwellia sp. MB3u-41. Lineage (GTDB taxonomy): Bacteria > Pseudomonadota > Gammaproteobacteria > Enterobacterales > Alteromonadaceae > Colwellia_A. The sequence goes on along the minus strand of NZ_JACGUT010000047.1, from coordinate 288,279 downwards.
ATGCAACGTTTGTTGGCTTTCCTTTTTAGCACCTTATTTTTCCTTAGCGCTTCTTCACAGCAATTACCTGCTATGCAAGCACCTCTAGCCAGTAAATCACTTATGCTTGATATTTTCAAAATCAATGATAAGCAGATTGTTGCTGTAGGTGAACGTGGCCATATTCTACTTTCAGATGATGCAGTAACTTGGCATCAAGCTAACGTACCTGTTCGCACCACATTAACCGCTGTCTATTTTGTTGATGAAAAGCACGGTTGGGCTGTTGGACATGATGCGACAATATTATTTTCCAGTGATGGCGGAGAGAATTGGGAAATACAGCAACACCTCCCAGAGAAAGAAAAACCATTACTTGATATAATATTTAAAGATAAAAATCAGGGGATTGCTATAGGTGCATACGGGCAATTATACCGTACTACTGATGGCGGTCTAACTTGGAATTTTGAATTTCACGGCGAATTTTTATTTCCTGAAGATTTAGAGTATCTAGAAGATCTTAAGGAACACGATAAAGAAGCTTATTTAGATGAGCAAGGCAGTATTCTTGCGCATTTCAACAGTATTTTTAAAGATGGCCTTATCCTTTATATGGTTGGCGAAGTCGGGCTGATTGCCAAAAGTGATGATTTTGCACAAATATGGCAACCACAGGATAAAATTTATCAAGGGTCATTTAATGATATTGCTCGTACTCAACAGGGTAATTTATTAGTGGTTGGTTTGCGTGGTAACGTTTTTCGCCGTTTGGAAAGTGGCTCACCCTGGCAGCAGATCCCTACGGGAACGAATGCTTTACTAAACTCAATCCTTCTTGGTGATAACGGTAGCATTTATGTTTTAGGTAATAATGGCGTTATTTTAAAGAGCGATGATGACGGAATGAGTTTTTCTTTAAATATTCAAGCTGACGGCAAAGCCCTTATTAGTGGTATTTGGTTTAATAACCAGCTTGTGATAGTTTCTGAAGTGGGTATTAAAGTCATTCCGCTGATGAAGTTAAAGTAAAGTAAAAAAATTGTTGTTATTACCGTCAATCCAAATGAAGTAAATTAAATGAAAATTGAATCCCTTATTAATGTTATTGAAGCCACGATGTTCCGCAAAAGAGTTCTTGTGCTTCTGGCTTTCGTACTCGCGAGTATTTTTCTTGTTTTTCAAGCAAGTCAAATAAAGCTTGATGCAGCTTTTGAAAAGCATATTCCCCTTAATCATACTTACATGAAAACCTATTTAAAATACCGTGAAAACTTTGGAGGTGCCAATAATGTTCTAATCTCTGTCTGTGATAAAGAAGGAGATATATTTAATGAACCTTTTTTTGGTGCTTTAAAAGGTGTTCATGATCAATTATTTTTTATCCCTGGTGTTGATCGTATTCAAGTAAAATCACTGTATTCACCGAGTACACGTTTTGTTGAAATAGTTGAAGATGGATTTGCCGGAGGTCCAGTGATCCCCGCTAATTTTCAGCCTGACTCGCAAGGTTTAGCCATTGTTAAGTCAAATATCGAAAAAGCAGGCATTGTTGGCAGTATTGTTGCTGACGATTACAGTTGTGCCATGGTAAAAGCTTCATTAATGGACACTGACCCACAAACGGGTGAACGATTGGATACACTCGTTATTGCTGAGCAACTTGAACAGCAAATTAGAGGACAATTTGAAAAAGATAATATCAGCATTCATATCATTGGTTTTAGTAAAATGGTGGGCGATGTTGCAGAAGGCGCAAAAGGAGTTGTTGCTTTTTTTGCTATTGCTATTGTCATCACCACTTTGATGGTTTTCTGGTTCTGTCGCTCTATTAAACTGACTCTTTTACCTATTGCATGTTCTCTTGTTGCCGTTGTATGGCAGTTAGGTATGTTATCAACACTGGGTTTTGGCTTAGATCCAATGTCTATTCTGGTGCCATTCTTAGTGTTTGCCATTGGTGTTAGCCATGGTGTACAAATGATTAACTCGGTTTCAAAACAGGTCACAAAAGGGGCAACCTCTAAAGAAGCTGCTCAAATGAGTTTTCGTTTATTATTGATCCCAGGCGGCGTTGCTTTGCTTTCTGACACAGTAGGTTTCTTAACGCTGCTTTCAATTGATATTGGTATTATTCGCGAACTGGCCATTACTGCATCTTTAGGTGTGGCGATGATTATTTTGACTAATCTAATTTTATTGCCGTTACTTGTCTCTTTTATTCATGTACCTAAAGTCGAGCCAATAACGCAAGACAAGAATAAAGTCACCATTTGGGATGTAATGTCTTCATTTGCCACTAAACGTATTGCAACAATAATCCTTGTTATTACCGCTATTTTATATGTGGCTGGCTATTATTATTCTCAAGACATGAAAATTGGAGAATTGCATGCGGGAGCGCCATCATTACACGAAAATTCGCGCTACAACCAAGATACTTTCTTAATTACTGACCGTTATGCTATTAGTGTTGATTATATGTCAGTCATCGTAGAAAGCCCTGCCGATTCGTGTACGTATCATGAGACAATGAATTTAATTGATGATTTTCAGTGGCAGATGGAAAACACGGTTGGTGTTCAATCGGCAATTAGCTTAGCGTCAGTCGCTAAAATTGTTAATGCTGGTTATAATGAAGGTAATGCTAAGTGGCGTGTTTTATCACGTAACCAACAAACCTTAGTGCAATCTATCGCGCGGATACCGTCATCAAGTGGTTTATTAAATAACGACTGCAGTGTTATGCCCGTTATCTTGTTTTTAGAAGACCACAAAGCTGAAACCATTAATCGCGTCGTTGATAAAGTTAAAGTTGTGGCCAAGTCATTGTCTACAGATGAAGTCAAGTTTAAACTCGCATCCGGACCTGTAGGTGTGATGGCCGCGACAAATGAAGCGGTTGCCGAAGCACAAACACCAATGATGCTCTATGTTTATGGAGCGGTTACTTTACTGTGTTTTATTAGTTTTAGAAGTATTCGTGCCACGATTGTTGTTATCGTGCCACTTTACGTCGTGTCAACGTTAGCGCAATGGTTAATGACCGCACTTGATATTGGCTTAACGGTTTCTACTTTACCGGTTATTGCTTTAGGTGTAGGTATTGGTGTTGATTATGGTATTTATATTCTGTCAACAATGAGTATAAAGTTACGTGAAGGCTATCAAGTTCAAGAAGCTTATTTATTAGCGTTAAAAGAACGAGGCAGTGCAGTTTTGATCACGGGCGTTACATTAGCTATTGGTGTGTCAACGTGGTTTTGGTCTGATTTGAAATTTCAAGTTGATATGGGAATATTATTAACGTTCATGTTTTTGGTGAATATGATTGCTGCAGTGCTGGTCTTACCAGCTATAGCCGCTTTTTTATGGCCTAATAAAAAATAAATTTAAATCGTTATTCTTGAATAAATAAACAAGAAAATGGCCGTAAGGTCATTTTCTATTTATAACAAGTGAATAAACACTTACTCTCAGTAATTTAGATCCTTCCTTCGAAACAATCATTCTCAAAAAATAGTAAAATATTCCTCGCAATAGCCTAAAATTCTTAATAAAATCGTACATATAGTCTATTCTTTTAGACAATAATAAAAATTTATAAAATAAATAATACAAATTACACATTAATTGTTGTTGATATCAGATTTTGAAGCAATTAGTACAACAGCGTTTTATCCAAAAAGGAAAACGGCATGACGTTAGTAGACGGTTTACCCTCAGTGATACTTTCGAACGTAGCACAGTTAATTCAGCAAAAAGTACCCGCTAAAACGGCTCCGCTTGTCGAGCAGTTTGCAGACCTCCTTTATAGTAATATTTCCACGCTTGACTTAGAATATCGCAACGATAGTGATATGTATGGCGCAACGTTAAGTTTATGGAATTCGTTAAATGACCACCAAGACAATAACCCAGTGGTTAACGTTTTTAATCCTCAAGTTTCAAAGCATGGTTGGAAATCAAGTCATACAATCATTGAAGTTATTATTAAAGATATGCCTTTTCTCGTCGATTCTTTACGAATTGCGCTCAACCGTTTAGGTTTATCCCCACATTTAATGTTAAACAGTCCAATAAATATTATACGTGACAAGAATAACCAAATTACCCAGTTTGCTGCCGCTGCTAATAAGTCATTAAAATCATCATCTGTTGAATCTGTCTTTTTTATTGAAGTCGATCGCCAAACGGATCAAAAAGTACTAGATAAAATTGCCAAAGAAATTCATTCAGTTGTTGATGATATCGCGATAACCGTTGATGATTGGCAAGCGATGCGAACACGTTTAGGCGAATTGATCACTGAAACCACTGAAGCAAAATTACCTTGTTCAATTAATGAACATGATGACGCACTAGAATTTTTAAAATGGATGCTAAACGATAACTTCACCTTGTTAGGCTACCGTTCATATGATGTAAAAACCTTAACGGGTGACAAAGCATTATCTGCCAATGTTGAATCAAGTTTAGGACTAATGAAGCGCTCTGATGGAACCGTTGAACGTCTAATTTCAACTTTATCAAGCTCAGCTCGTGAACTCGCATTAGGTGTTAACCCTTTAATTTTAACCAAGACCAACTCTCGTTCGCGCGTTCATCGTCCTGCTCACCTTGATTATATTGGGGTAAAGCGTTTTGATGATAAAGGTAATGTTATTGGTGAAGAGCGCTTTGTCGGCTTATTTGGTTCTGCGTATTACACTAATAGTGCTTTGGATTTACCGTTAATAAAATCAAAAGTGACTAACGTTTGTGAAAGCTCTGGTTTTGCTCGTGGTACACATGCTTACAAAGCCTTAATTAATATTTTAGAAACGTATCCACGTGATGAAATATTACAAAGTAGCACTGTCGAGTTATTGAAAAATGTTTTAGGCATTTTTCAAATGCAAGAACGAGATTACTCTGGGTTATTTGTGCGTCGTGATGCCTTTGATCGTTTTTATTCTTGTATGGTTTATGTGCCAAGAGAGCGTTACAACACGGAACTTCGTGTTAATACTCAAAAATTATTGAAAGAAGCATTTGGTAGCGATCAAGAAGTAGAGTTTACCACTTACTTTTCTGAATCAGCACAAGCACGTACTCATTATATTGTACGTGTTAAATCAACTAAAGCAGATATCAACGTGAAACAAATTGAAAAGAATTTAAATGAAGCGGCAAGAAGCTGGGATGACAAACTCGCAGCATCGCTTAACTCTCACAAAGGAGAGGCAAAAGGGAAAACATTAAGTCGTAAATATTGCAGTTTTCCGCAATCATACAAAGACGAAGTTTTACCAGGCACAGCCATCGTTGATATTGAAAAGCTTGAGTCAATATCTGCTGAAAACCCACTTGAAATGCTATTTTATCAACCCCAAGAGGAAAGTGCAGATAGCCGTCACGTAAAATTAAAATTATTTCATACTGGCGACCCAATCCACTTATCCGATATTTTACCTATTCTCGAAAACTTTGGTTTGCGTGTTATTGGTGAAAGCCCTTATTTAGTAAAAACCTCAAGTGGCGAAGCTTGTTGGATTTTAGACTTCTCGATGTTGCTTACCGGTCAAGGTAAGTTCACTCTTGAAATAGTACAAAACCTCTTCCAAGACGCCTTTGCTAAAGTTTGGGCGGGTGATTTAGAAGATGATGGTTTTAACCGTTTAATTTTGGGCGCCGAACTCGGTGGTCGTGAAGTCTCAATTATACGTGCTTATGCTCGATACGAGCGCCAAATTGGTGGTACTTTTAGTCAAAGTTATATTGAAGATACCTTTGCTCGCTACCCCAATATTGCTGAATTACTGATAAAATTCTTTAATTTCCGTTTTGATCCCACCACAAAAATTTCAGAGAAAGCGTTAAACAAAGTCAGTGCTGATATTGAAAAATCTCTCGATAATGTGGCGAATTTAGATGATGACCGTATTATCCGCCGTTTTGTTGAAATGATCAGTGCGACTATTCGTACGAATTATTTTCAACCTCATGCGGTCACCGGTGAAAAATCTTATATCTCATTTAAGATTTTACCCCGCCAAATTAGTGATGTTCCGCTACCAATACCTGAATTTGAAATCTTTGTTTATTCACCACAACTTGAAGGTGTTCATTTACGTGGTGGTAAAGTCGCTCGTGGTGGTTTGCGTTGGTCAGACAGACAAGAAGATTTCCGTACAGAGGTTTTAGGCTTAGTAAAAGCACAACAAGTTAAAAATACTGTCATTGTGCCTGTTGGTGCTAAAGGTGGTTTTGTTTGTAAGCAATTGCCAGTAAATGGTAGTCGTCAAGAAATATTTGAAGCGGGTAAAGAATGTTACCGTACTTTTATTCGTGGTTTGTTAGATATAACTGACAACATTATTGATGGCATCGTTGTTCCACCTCTTAATGTTGTTCGTCTCGATGAAGATGACCCTTACCTAGTGGTTGCAGCAGATAAAGGAACGGCAACGTTCTCAGATACCGCTAACGCAATTTCTGACGAATACAACTTCTGGATGGGTGATGCGTTTGCTTCTGGTGGTAGCGTTGGTTACGATCATAAAGCGATGGGGATTACGGCGAAAGGCGCTTGGGAATCTGTTAAACGTCATTTCCGTGAGATGGACATTGATTGTCAGTCTACTGATTTTACCTGTATCGCTATTGGTGATATGGCGGGTGATGTATTTGGTAATGGCATGTTATTGTCAAAGCATATTCGTCTACAAGCTGCCTTTAACCACATGAATATCTTCATTGACCCAAATCCAGATGCAGCAAGCTCTTATGTAGAGCGTGAACGTTTATTTAACACTCCAGGTTGTACTTGGGAAGACTATAACAAAGCCTTAATTTCTGAAGGTGGTGCGATTTTCAGCCGCCATGTTAAATCTATTAAACTAACACCGCAAATCAAGAAAATGCTGGGTACGCAAAAGCAAAGTATGTCGCCGCTTGATTTAATGCAAGCCATTTTAAAAATGAAAGTCGATTTATTATGGAATGGTGGTATCGGTACGTACGTTAAAAGCTCTAAAGAGTCGCATCTTGATGTTGGCGATAGAGCGAATGATTCATTGCGTATTAATGGCAACGAATTACAAGCAAAAGTTGTCGGTGAAGGCGGTAACTTAGGCTTTACACAACTAGGGCGTGTTGAGTTTGGTCTACGTGGCGGAAGAATTAATACCGATGCGGTTGATAATGCAGGTGGTGTCGATTGTTCTGATAATGAAGTAAACATTAAGATACTCTTAAACAGTTTAGTTCAAAACGGTGATTTAACCGTTAAACAACGTAATAAGCTACTTTATGATATGACCGATGATGTTGGTGAAATTGTTATTGAAGATTGTTACCGTCAAACACATTCATTGTCAATTACGGCAATGCGTGGTGTTAAACAATTAAAAGAACAAGAACGCTTCATTCATGGTTTAGAAAAAGCAGGGAAATTAGATCGTGCTTTAGAGTTTATTCCAACTGATGACGAAATTTCTGAACGTCTATCTAAAGGTCAAGGTTTCACCCGTCCTGAACTTTCTGTACTACTTGCCTATGGTAAAATGGTCTTAAAAGAAGATTTGGTTTGTCCTGGAATTACTGATAATCCATACCACGACCGTTTATTACTTGAAGCTTTTCCTCCTCAGTTACAAGTTAAATATCAAGACCAAATGCAGCTACATCCTCTGCGTGCTGAAATTATTGCGACTAAGTTGGCTAATAATATTGGCAACGACATGGGCTTTAACTTTGTTAATCGTATGCATGAAGAAACAGGTGCAACAATCGCTGAAATAGCTAACTGTTATGTTATGGCGAGTGAGGTTTTTGAATTATCTACGATTTGGAACGAAATAACGAAATTAGATAATAAAATTTCAACGTCTATTCAAACTGAAATGCTATTCCAAATGCGCCGCACAATAAGACGCGCTACTCGTTGGTTCTTACGTCATCGTAATAAAGCATTAGGTATTGCTGAAACGATTGAGTTTTACCGACCTACCTTTATAAATTTAGCCAGTAATTTAGATCAATTACTTGTTAAGGCTGAAGTCGAGCAATTAAAGCGTGTTGAAACAGATCTTGTTACAACAGGCGTTCCTGAAAATATTGCGAGACGCATATCACAGCTAAGCTCATTATTCCCTGTGATGGACATTGCTGATATTTCAGTAGCCGATGGGCGCTCTATCGAACTTGTTGCTCATTTGTACTTCAAATTAGGTGTGCGTTTACATTTACATTGGTTCTTAGACCAGATCACGGGTCAGCCGGTAGCGAATAATTGGCAAGCACTTGCTCGGGCTTCATTCAGAGAAGAACTCGATTGGCAGCAGCGCTCATTAGCTCAAGTGGTATTACGATGTAACTGTAGTGCTGAAGAGCCTGAGATTGAAGTATTACTTGACCAATGGATCGAGACAAATGCTCAGCCTCTTGAACGTTGGCACCAAATTTTAGCTGACTTTAGAATCGGTCGAACTCACGAGTTCGCTAAATTCTCTGTTGCGTTAAGAGAGCTTATGCTTTTAAGTTTAAACTGTGATCCAACAAAATAAATGAAGTGTAATAATCGAACTTTAACGAGATTGATTTAACTGATAAAATCCCTACTATTAAGTGGGGATTTTTTTAAGAGGCAATATGTTTTATTCCGCAATACGCAAAGTATTATTCAAGTTTGATCCTGAAACTATTCACGAGATGACTATTAAAGGTTTTAAAGCGACAGGTTCTTCGCCGCTAAACCTCTTGTATAAACAAAATATTACTGATAAACCCGTAGAAGCGATGGGCATTGTTTTTCCTAATCCAGTAGGCTTAGCAGCAGGTTTAGATAAAAATGGTGAATGTATTAACGCTTTTGCCGCTATGGGGTTTGGTTTTGTAGAAATTGGCACTGTTACGCCTAAACCGCAACCGGGTAATCCAAAGCCTCGTATTTTCCGTTTACCATCGGCTAACGCGGTAATAAATCGTATGGGCTTTAACAATAAAGGTGTTGACTACTTAATTGACCAAGTGCGAAAAGCAAACTTTACCGGTGTGCTTGGTATTAATATTGGTAAAAATAAAGATACGCCTGATGAGCATGCAAAAGACGATTATCTTATTTGTATGCGTAAGGTTTATAACTACGCCACCTACATTACGATTAATATTTCATCCCCCAACACCCCCGGCTTACGTTCATTACAATACGGTGATGCATTGAATGAATTACTAGCTGCGCTTAAAGCTGAACAGAAAGTACTGGCAGACCAACACAGCAAATATGTACCATTAGCTGTTAAAATAGCGCCTGATTTAACTCAAGAAGAAATTGAATCGATTGCTGACTGTTTGATTCGAAATAATATAGACGGTGTTATTGCCACAAACACCACACTTTCTCGTGAAGGTGTTGAAGGTCTTGAGCATGGTGAAGAGCAGGGCGGCTTAAGTGGTAAACCGGTAAAAGACAAAAGTACCGAAGTTATTCGTTTATTGGCAATAGCGTTAGACAATAACTTACCTATTATTGGTGTTGGCGGTATATCAAGTGGCCGTGATGCTCAAGAAAAAATGACTGCCGGAGCTAAATTAGTACAAGTTTATACGGGTTTTATTTATCAAGGCCCTGAACTTATTAAAGATATTGTAGATACACTTTAAGAGTAACTTCAACTTATTTTCTTAGAGGTTATAACGCTATTTCTTAGACTTGATTAAATTGGAAATAGCGTAAGCTGCTTGGCAATTAAATTGATAACTTTATGCAGTTTAGTTTCAATATAACGAGGCAATAATTTATTTTGTTGTTCGAGTAATATTAACTCGGCAGGTGTTATCGCGATAAAACAATTTATTTTTGGTGTTTCTTTTTGATAGACACTAAAAACATCATCAGCGAAGTGGTTAATGTCGCCTTGATGATCTTTTTTTATTTCACACTGAAAAACCTCGTTAGTTTCTAAATAAAGATTGATCAACAAAATATTATTCTCATCACCATACCAATTTGCTGTTAGTGTTTGAAAATTAAACTGTGCTTCAAGCTTATTAGAGACTGATTTTATTTGCTTAAATTTTGCCATTAAATCGTTGCTGGGCATAATAGCGATAGGTAGCTTTTCTGTCATAGTATTAGGGTTAGTTTAAATATTAATATTTAAACATTACCAATATTAATTAATAACATAAAGCATAACGAATTATTTTTATTACATTTATCTCAATTGTTTATGTTCGTTGTGATAATAAAGCGTAACTCTTCCTAATGCTTAACCTTGGTTTTTATGTTTTTTTAGTATAACCAGTGTTATTGGCTCAATTGGCTGGTTTACCACAACAAATTTTAAAAATGCAGTCTATGTTAAAGCCTTAGGGCAAATAGAGTTCTTTATGACTTTATTCTTAACCTATTGAATTTTTAAATAACGTATTAATGTCTAGGCATGTTTTTAATTGTTGCCAGTGTGGTTATTATATTACTTTGGGCGTAGTGGCTAGACACAGTTTTTGCTACACTCGCTGAAAATTATTATTGTATTAAATAAAGTGGATTTAAAATGAAAATTGCAAACAAAACGGTTGTTCAGTTTCACTACACGTTAAAAGATGAAGCGGGTAATCAAATAGAGTCATCATACGCTAGTGATCCTTTAGCCTATCTTCATGGTTATAACAATATGTTAGTGGGTGTTGAAAATGCCTTAGCTGATAAAGAAATGGGTGATAAATTTTCAGTAACGTTACAACCTGCAGATACTTACGGAGAGCGCAAAGAAGATATGATTCAACGTGTACCTTCAAAGCACTTACAAGATGGACAAGGCACAACTAAATGGAAAGCAGGCATGACTGCAACTGTTGAAACTGAGCAAGGTCAACGTCAAGTGACTGTTGTTAAAACCGGTAAATTTATGGTGACTGTTGATATTAATCCACCACTTGCGGGTATGGTATTAACCTTTGATTTAGACGTTGTTGATGTTCGCGTTGCGACTGATGAAGAAATTGAACATGGTCACGCACACGGCGCTGGTGGTCATCACCACTAATTTTTTCGTTGCACTATTATTTATTTGAACATTAAAAGGGTCAGTTTTGCTGATCTTTTTTATGTCACTGACTGTTTCACAATATTGCGTCAGGCAGTAAAGTTAGCTACCAATTTTACTGATTGAAAGTACGGTTATTTCAAGGCTTGATTGAGCTTGCCATAAAATATTTAAATCATAGAGTATCATCCCATAGATTTTAGTGTCTTCTTGTTGTTTCTTATACGCAGGCCGGGGATCTTGAGCTAACACTTGTTCTATAAAAAGTGATAAATCAGCATACACTTGCTGATACTTTCTAGCCTCTTCTTGTGCTTGCTTAGAAAATTTTATTGATAACGCTTGAAAAGGTTGCTGCTGTGCAAAGCCTGCTTGCGCACCACTGATGCTGTCAGAGTAGGGAATATAAGGTTTAATATCAATAACGGGTGTTTGGTCAAGAAAGTCCAAACCCGCAATATTGATGATTAATTGTTTATTTTTTTGTTCAATATTCTCTAATTTTACGACCGACATACCAATGGGGTTTGGTCTAAAAGTAGAGCGAGTTGCTAATACTCCCAATTTTTTATTTCCCCCTAAACGTGGAGGTCTAACGAGCGGTTTCCAACCTTGTTGCGCTGTAGCATGAAAGATAAATAATACCCACAGGTGACTAAATTGTTCAATGCCACGTACCAATTCTTCGTTGTTGGCATTATCAATTAAAGAAATTGATCCCTTCGCTGCACTCACTAACCCTGGTTGGCGAGGAATGGCGAATTTTTCTTTGTAAGGAGAGTTAACTCGACCAATATAATTAAAAGTAATCTGGCTACTTGGCTGCTCTTGCATTATTGAATACTGCTCGCCTGCTCAATTTGATAAGCCTTACCATAGCAAACAACTGTTTCAATACATTGCTTATCTGCTTGGTTGTCATTTATTAATGCACAACCCGTAAAGATTATTGCATTGGCATGTTGTTTAAAGGCTTGTCTGCGTGCCTGAGTTTTTGCCATTACTTTGTCTGGTGCTGCATGATGAATTTTTGTTTGACAGTCTTGACCTTCAACCATGCCTATAAGTTTATACTTACCGAGTAACTCGCTCTCATCTTTAATAACGTTGACTTGTGTGTGACTAAAGTAAGTTTGAAAGTTTTCTTTATCCAAATTGGTTGAAACCGTATATTGAGAAGAGCATGCCGATAATGTTATTGAGGCTGCAATAAGCATTAGCCTTAACATATTTGTGTTTTTTTTGTACTTATTATCTGTATTCATATCTAGGGACTACTTCTTTATAATTACTTTTATAGGGGCTTTATTGCTTATCCAATAATCAAATAATTTATTGATAATATTACTTTGCTGCTTCATGTTGATCCAATTACGCATAAATAGCTCAAAAGCTTGATCATTATGATTAATTGGAAATGCCATTGATATAGGTGCTAGCAAAGGTTTAGGCACAATAACGGTATATTCAGGGTGTAATAATGTCCAAGCAGAGGCGGCAGCAGCACCAAATAACATACCGTCAATATGTTGATACTTTTCTTTAAAGAATAACCTTGGCGTCGAAATTTTCCACGCCTTATTGTGAATAAAATTACGCTCTACGGCGGTTTGATAAAAGAAAGTTTCAGGGATGCCGATAATCAAGTCTTCATTTGCAATGATATTTGACCATTGTTTGAATTCTACGCGCCGTTTGTCTTTAACAATAAAGGCTAACGACTGCTGAGAATAAGGTACCGTAAGCGTAAATTTAGTCATATTGTCAGGGATCACAGGTATACCTGTCGTTATATCTAAATAGCCTGATTGTAGGAGTGCTTCAGCTTGGTGATGAAAAATCTTAACAAATTCTACATTCACCCCTAGATCAATAGCGAGTTGGTTCATTATTTCAATATCAAAACCAACTAATTTACCGTTATTGTTATGAAAAGCGTAAGGTAAGTCATCCCTAAAATAGCCTACACGGATAAATCCACGTTGTTGAATTCTTTTTAACACCGAAGAAAACGAAGCATCGCTTTTTAACCGTTCTGGGCTTTTTTCAAGGTAAGTACTTTCAACATGACCAAATAAAAAATCGCGTTCAATAAACTTTGTATAACCTTCATATTGGTGGGTAATTGAGTCAAAACTGAAACGTAATGAGATAAAAGCAATCACTGAAATAAGTGGGATTATCGCTAAATTACGCAAGAGGACACGCCACTTTATTGTAAAGCGTTTCACCATGGCTGTGGCGATTAATAAAGGTAAACAGCTAGAAAATACTACTGAGAAAACAGCACTTAATCGAGCTCCAATGAGGTTTTCGGAGACTAAGTAAAAATCGAACATGGCGCCCGATACATTAAATAATTCCAGCAAGTTATGCATAGCCAAGGTGGTGCTACCAAACAACTGCGGCAAACCAGCGATAATCAAATTGATATGATCAGAAAAAGAAATATAGGCACCAGAGAACCAAGCGGCAAATAGCACGAAAAGTAAAGCGAGTAGTTTGCCACCCACCGGTAAACTAAAAGAGATAGGGACTATTATTTCAGATATTTTCTCAAGTTCGTTTTCATGGGGATACTTCTGTTTGAGTAATTTTTTCGTATTCTCAACGATAATAGGCAGTACTGAAAAGAAACTGCCTGTAGCAAAAGCAGTGATCATAGGCTCTCGCGATACCAGAATTATCTCTCGATAGCCAAAGGGTGTGATTGTTGCAACAATGGCAGGAAAAACCACAAAACAAAGCAGTATAACCAAGACAATAGCACTCAGCATGTAGACAACTAAGCCATCGAGTTGACTCGCATCAAGGGTAACCGTCGCACGCCAACCGATACAAAAAATACCCAGTGGTGCAAATTTCATTATAAAGCTATTAATATTCGCAGTGGCTTGTTGTAAGTTGGTCAGTAGTAATAAGGTTTGTCTTTTAGACTTTATTTGCATTAAGCCAAGGCCCATACAAATACTAAAGAAAACTACCGCAGGAATTAACGTATTCGCAAGGGCATTAAAAGGGTTTGCTGAAATGAATAAATCAACCAAGCTAAATTCAGGTATCGTTTTTACAGTATTAATAGAGTAGAACTCAGCCTGCTGCCATTGAGGAAAAGATAATGGTGTGCCAAAGATAAAAAATAGCACAACAACTATCATCATCAAAATAATGAATAAACTTTGTTTAGAGACTTTTTTAGCTCTGCTTGGAGAAAGTCCTCCGATGCCAACAATAAGTGAAAGCACAATATAAGGAAGCACTGTCATTTGCAGGGAAGTGACAAATGCATTGGCAGTATTATTAATGACTGAATATTCTACTGAAAAGAAATAACCTAACAGCAAGCCCAAAACCATCGCTAAGATTATCTGTACTAATAAAGGCGGTTTACCAAACAACATATAAAATATTGAAATCCTATTTTTTACCATAATATCGATTATAACGAACTATTTATAAATTATTTATAAAAATAACAAAGTGATGCAATTATATTATGGTGTCATGTTATCGAATAATGTTAGAAATAATGGCAATGATTTTATAAAAAAGGCAGTGAATTTTCACTGCCTTTAATTAACGAAAAGTAAACTTATTTTTATTTTACCCGCATACCTGGTTGTGCGCCGTCATCAGGGCTTAATATCCACAAGTCTTTGCCACCAGGTCCTGCGGCGAGTACCATGCCCTCAGACATACCAAAGCGCATTTTTCTTGGCGCTAAATTAGCCACCATAACGGTATGCTTACCAATTAAATCTTCTGGTTGGTATGCTGATTTTATACCGGCAAATACCTGACGTGTTTCACCACCTTCTTCTTTTGAATCAAGTGCTAGGGTCAAGCGTAATAATTTATCCGCTTTTTCTACATGCTCAGCGTTAATTATTTTTACGATACGTAAATCAATTTTAGCAAAATCGTCAAATTGAATCTCTTCACTGATCGGATCACAACCTAAAGGGTCATTAAGAGCTGCAGTGTTATCAACCACTTTTGCTGCTTTAACTTTTTTAGCTGGTTTCTCAGCCTCCTCTTTCACGAGTAAGTTTTCTTTGGAGGCATTTGTTACCGCGTTAACTTTGTCCATATCAACACGCTGTAGCAAGGCTTTAAATTTATTTATTTTATGACCTGTTAATAAGGTTTTATGGCCTTCCCAGGTTAGCTCATCATTTAAAAATGTTGCTGTACTGTCTGCTAATACCGGTAACACAGGTTTTAAATAAATCATTAATGTGCGGAACATGTTGATACCGAGTGAACAAATATCTTGTACTTCTTGTTGTTTAGTTTCGTCTTTTACTAATTGCCATGGTTCTTTTATGGCAATATATTCATTAACGTTGTCTGCTAAAGCCATTATTTCACGCATACCACGAGCAAAATCACGTGCTTCATAGTGAGCGGCAATAGAGTCGCCTGCAGCCATGACTTCATCAGCAAGTTCAGGGTTGTCGATATTAATAGATAGCATACCGTCAAAACGTTTAGTGATGAAACTTGCACAACGAGAAGCAATGTTAACCACTTTACCGACTAAATCTGAATTTACTCGTTGCGCAAAATCTTCAAGATTTAAATCTAAATCATCAATTTTATGTGTCAACTTAGCGGCATAGTAATATCGTAAGTATTCAGGATTCAAATGTTCTAAGTAGGTACGGCCTTTGATAAAAGTACCTTTAGATTTAGACATTTTTGCGCCATTAACGGTAACAAAACCGTGCGCATGAATCGCGGTAGGCTTTCTAAAACCTGCACCTTCAAGCATAGCTGGCCAGAATAAACTGTGGAAATAAATAATGTCTTTACCAATAAAATGATAAAGCTCAGCGTCTGAATCTAACTGCCAAAAATCATCAAAGTTAATACCTTTTTTATCACATAAATTTTTGAAACTGCCCATGTAACCAATAGGAGCGTCTAACCACACATAAAAGTATTTGCCCGGCGCGTTAGGTATTTCAAAGCCAAAATAAGGGGCGTCGCGGCTGATATCCCATTGTTGTAAACCTGACTCAAACCATTCAGCTAACTTGTTAGCCATTTCATCTTGCAATGCGCCACTGCGTGTCCAGTCTTCTAACATTTCACCAAAAGCAGGCAAATCAAAAAAGTAATGTTCAGAATCTTTGAAAACAGGCGTGGCACCAGACACGACAGAACGTGGGTTCAATACTTCTGTTGTAGAGTATGTTGCACCACATTCATCACAGCTGTCACCATTTTGATCTTCTGCTTTACACTTCGGGCATGTTCCTTTTACGAAACGATCAGGTAAAAACATGCCTTTTTCTGGATCGTAAAGCTGAGAAATAACTCTGGTTTTGATATGCCCTTTAGCATGTAAACGATTATAAATTTCGTGTGCAAAGGCTTCATTCTCAGGACTATGAGTTGAATGATAATTGTCGAAACTGATATGGAAATCAGCAAAGTCAGCCATATGTTCATCACGCACACCGTTGATCATATCTTCTGGTGTTACACCTAATTCTTGTGCTTTAAGCATAATAGGTGTTCCGTGGGCATCATCGGCACAAACAAAATAAGTTTCATGACCACGCATACGTTGAAAACGTACCCAAATATCGGTCTGAATATGTTCAAGTAAATGACCTAAATGAATAGACCCATTGGCATAAGGAAGAGCGCAGGTTACGAGAATCTTACGTTTATTTTTAACGAGTGATGATGACTGAGTTAACGACATATAAAGTTTACATTTATTGGTGGTAATTATGTTGGGAATGGTACAGAATTTGTCACTACTTTTCATTAATAATTATTGCCTAAACGCGATAAAGTGCCTTTTAAAATGTTCTCAAAGATATTTTCCTCAAAAACACTCTCAAGTGATACGAAACAAGCGCTTCTTGATACTTTACATAGTTATCGTAGTGAAAATTTCCCCAAAGGGATTTTATTTCCAGATATTTGTCCTGAAATCACCTTAGAGAAAAAAAATGTCGTTATTAAATTAACATTACCCTTTCCATGTATGGGTGAGATTGAATTATTAAGTGAACTGCTAACAAAGCAACTCCAACAAACCGTGAGATTTGATATTAGTTTTGATGTGCATGCAGTACGTATTCATGAAATTACCGGTATTAAAAATATTATTGCTATCGCTTCTGGTAAAGGGGGGGTAGGCAAGTCAACGACAGCTGTAAATGTTGCCTACGCTTTAATAGCTGAAGGAAGTTCAGTTGCTATTTTAGATGCAGATATATATGGACCTTCAGTCCCTACATTATTAGGTATGAAAGGTAAAAAACCCAGTTCCGTCGATGGTAAGTTATTAACACCCATAGATGCTAATGGCTTAAGTGCAATGTCTCTTGGCTTTTTAGTCGATGAAAATGATGCAACAGTTTGGCGTGGGCCTATGGCAAGTCGAGCTTTTAGCCAACTACTTAATGAAACCGATTGGCAAGGCATTGATTATTTAATTGTTGATATGCCACCAGGGACCGGTGATATTCAATTAACGTTATCACAACAGGTGCCTGTTGCGGCTTCAGTTGTTGTAACAACACCACAAGATATAGCACTGGCTGATGCAATAAAGGGCATTGCAATGTTTGAGCAAGTAAAAGTACCTGTTTTAGGTATTATTGAAAATATGAGTTATCACCAATGCGAAAACTGTGGCCATCATTCACACTTATTTGGTGAGGGAGGCGGAAAACGTGTTGCTGATAAATATGGCACACAATTACTAGGACAGTTACCGCTTGATGTGAGTATTCGCTCTGATGCAGATAATGGTGTTTCGCCGATATTAGCAGATAGTACTAGTAACATTAGTCAGCAATACCGTAAGATAGCGCGAAATATTGCCGCTCAGTTATATTTGCAGCTGGACTCACGCAGTCCTAATACTGCGAGTATATTGATTGAAGATTAGCGTTTATCGCTAATCCCCTAACCTTAAAGCATTAACGTAAGAAGAACTAACATGAGATTGTCCGACAAAGACATAGAAACATCGCTTGAAAGAGGTGAAATTATTATCTCACCTGCACCCGATAGCAGTATGATTTCAGGGGTAAGTGTTGATATTCGTTTAGGTAATGAATTTCGCGTTTTTCAAGATCATACCGCACCTTATATTGATTTAAGTGGTCCAAAAGCTGAAATGCAAAAAGCGATGGACTCAGTGATGAGTGATGAAATTGTTATCGCTGATGGTGAGGCTTTCTTTTTACACCCAGGTGAATTAGCATTAGCGGTTACTTATGAATCGGTCACTTTACCAGACAATATTGTCGGTTGGTTGGATGGTCGTTCATCATTAGCACGTTTGGGCTTAATGGTGCATGTAACTGCGCATCGAATCGATCCAGGTTGGTCAGGGCAGATTGTTTTAGAATTTTATAACAGTGGTAAGCTTCCTTTAGCACTTCGTCCTAAAATGAAAATAGCAGCACTTAATTTTGAAACGATGTCTTCGAGGGCCTTACGTCCCTATAATAAACGTGAAGATGCAAAATATAAAAATCAAACCGGCGCTGTTGCTAGCCGTATTAGTCAAGACGATTCGTCTAAAAACTAAAAACTAAAAACTAAAAACTGTAAAATGAGCGAATCATTTTACGGTTTTTTTATTTGCTATAAAAGTTATGCGGAGATAATTTGTTGCTTATCAATATGACTTACACAAAGTTTCAATGCATTCAACAGTTTCTCTTTATCATGGTAGAGACTCCCTGAACTATTTGATAGGTCACAGTGAATGATAGGTAGAATTTCTGATGTGACGGTTTCATCGTGACTAATAACGCTATCAATGGGCAAACATCCAATATTTTCTTTTATCCAGTTAAGTTTTTCATCTAAAGAAAGCGCCGCTGCGGGGCTATCTTCGGGGCCTAAATTATCAATAAACACACAATGAGCAGAACTCGCTTGAATTGCTTTAGTGATATCTCTCACTAATAACGGCGGAATAACGCTGGTAAGAAAGCTTCCTGGACCTAATATAATTAAATCAGCAGATCTGATTGATTCAATACACAAGGGTAACGTTTTAACTAAAGGGGCTAATAATAATTTTTCGGGCATTATCGGCATTTTATCAACAGATAACTCACCCACTTTACAGCGACCCTTTGGGTAAAAAGCCATTAAGTCGGTTGGTGTCTCAGACATTGGATATAAGGGAGTTCTAACGCCCAATAAACGTCTAACAAGCTTTATTGAATCAAGTGGTCGAGACTGCAATTGAACAAGCGCATATAAGATAAGGTTACCTAAGTTATGGCCACCAAGTTCATCTTGGCCATCAAATCTAAAATTAAATAACTGACTGCCAATAGAATCCTCATCAACGAGTAATGTTAAGCAATTTCTTAAATCACCCCAAGCAATAGAACTCGTTCGCTTGCGCAATCGACCTGTAGAGCCTCCATTATCTGTTGTAGTAACGATACCGGTTAACTGTTTTTTTAAAAAAGAGAGGGTAGATAACACACGACCTAAGCCGTGCCCTCCACCTATTGCTACAACATTTAGCTTTTCGAATTGCATGAATAATTCTTATTATCAGATCTTAGTACAACTTTACCTCCTATTTTGTCATAAATAAACCATAAACCTTGATCTTGCCTAACCTGTTTATTCAAAAAGAGTATGAGAAACTCACCATTGTAAATAAATACCCTTTAACATTAGTAACATCGGGGAAGAGAGAATAAATAAAAGCGTTATTAAAAAGTAGACATGGATAAACGACTGATTTAAACAAAAAATAATCAACTTGGCGCTTAAGTAAACACTTGGCAAGAAACTTTGAAAAAAATACCTTTTTATCTAAAATAAGAGTTGACAGTTTTGGGGCGGGTGCTTAGAATGCGCCTCGCTTTCAACGAGTGATTAATCATTTGTTTGGCAATGAATTTATAGCATATTAGGCCATGTTATATATTTATAGCGGGGCTATAGCTCAGCTGGGAGAGCGCTTCGCTGGCAGCGAAGAGGTCTGCGGTTCGATCCCGCATAGCTCCACCAAGTTTAAAGTTGATTAGATAAGATGTTTTTATTTGAGCAATATTGGTTTTAAGTTTTAATCACTTAAAATAGAAAAGTTTACTTTTCACGATAGTATTTGTGTCCCTATCGTCTAGAGGCCTAGGACACCGCCCTTTCACGGCGGTAACAGGGGTTCGAATCCCCTTAGGGATGCCACTTATTTTTTTGTCTTCTTTATTGAAAGTCGCTAAAATAAGTAAATAGGGTATAACAAACTAGGTCTTGTTATCTCCTTTGGATGAATATTTGTATTCGACCATAAAAACAAGATGTGAATCTTGTCTGATACTTTTCTAAAGTAGCTGCACATTGTTAGTTCAATGTTTGCCTATTTAATAGTTTTAGTGTCCCTATCGTCTAGAGGCCTAGGACACCGCCCTTTCACGGCGGTAACAGGGGTTCGAATCCCCTTAGGGATGCCACTTATTCATAACATTTCATTAATGAAATGTTAAAAAGTAAGTAAAAGGGTATAACAAACTAGGTCTTGTTGTTTCCTTTGGTTGAAGAGTTAATTCAATCATAAAAGCAAGATGGAAATCTTGTTTGATGCTTTTCTAAAGTAACTAGACATTGTTATTTAATGTTTTTTACTTAATAGTTTTAGTGTCCCTATCGTCTAGAGGCCTAGGACACCGCCCTTTCACGGCGGTAACAGGGGTTCGAATCCCCTTAGGGATGCCACTTATTTGTTATCTGATATATTTACTCAATAATCAGTGATATAAGTAATAGAGAAACCGACTTATTGTCGGTTTTTTTATGCCTAAAATTTGATAAAAAGTCAGCATAACCCCTGGTGTTTAATGGGCGTTTTCTTGTTGTAGGGGCTGGTTCTTATATAAGAATAAATCACGACTGATGCTAAGTTACTTGAGTTGTTTGTTAGATTCTTGCCATTGAAATAAGCTATTAGCAACTTAGTCATGGATTAGCGAGCTTAAAACAACTAAAGTGACTCAATGCATCGTTGATCTTTTGCTTTGCCTTCTGAGTCGTTTGAGCTTCTGCGTGCATGCAGATGTATACACCTTTAATTTTTTAATATTATCCGTTTACCCATAAGCTTTCCAAAATAGTACCAAACGAAAGTCTAATGCCACGCCCATTAATATCGAGCTACTGGAATATGTAACTATTAATTACTTCACTTGATATAAATCATTATCATCGTTAATAGAGGGTTTCATCATCGCTAAACTTTCTTCAGCAAAACCAACACCGGCTTCGGTATAGAAGTTAAACACTTTATCTACGCCATAGGTTTCAATTTCTTGTCGCTCATCGTCAAAACGAGCGATAGCCGCTATTTTTCCTTGATAATTTGCGTACCTTAGTTGTAGGGTTATATTTTTTATGTCTTGAATTTTTGGGAGAGCGAGTAAGATCAATTCCAATTTATCTATCTTTATGTTCTCCCAAAAATCAATGTTTTCAGCGTCACCACAAAAAGCTTGTATGTCGTTGTTATTTAACCAAGCTATTTTACCTTGGTCTGCATCTAATCCCCATACTTGACCATTGGCCTGGTTATCTAAAGCTTTATACGCGCCCATACCGACACGCCCCATACCAATAACAACAATGGGGGCGTCACAAGGTTGTATGAAATTATCTTCACTAAGTTTACTTTTTCTTTCGTATTTACAAATAAGTGATTTATGTCGCGTAAAAATTTGATGAGCAAAATTGTAAATGATATTAGTGATAATGAACGATAAAGACACTGCTAATGATAAAATAACCAGCCAATCATTACTTAACCAGTTATTCTTTGTTGATAGCGAAGCGATGATCAAACCAAATTCACTAAAGTTACTTAACGCTAGCGCGGTTAAATAAGAGGTTCTGCCACGTAATTTGAACTGTGTGAAGAGAAAAAAGAACAAACAAAACTTTATTGGAATAAGAAGGGTGAGTAGACTCGCCATAGCAAGCATTTCCAAAGTGGGTAATGCGGTAAAGCCAATAGATAAGAAAAAACCAATCAAAAAGAGGTCTTTAAAGCCCATCAATGACTTATTAATTTCGCTCGCTTTACTGTGCGAAGCTAAATACATACCAACGAGAAGCGCACCTAAATCGCCTTTAATACTCACTAATTCAAAAAGTTCATAAGCACCAAAAGCTAAAAAGAAGCCAGTAAGCGGTATAAGCTCACCATGACCTACTTGGTCAATAAGTTTATTTATGAGCGGTTTTATGAAAAAAGCACTCAACAGTAATAAAGCCCATAAGGTGGGTGATTTACCCGTAGCTACGACTAAGAAAATTACAGCAACAATATCTTGTATTACTAAAATCCCTACTGCTAATTTGCCATGGCGAGTTCGCATTTCACCATGATCTTCCATCAGTTTAACCACACAAACTGTACTACTAAAACTTAAGGCAAAAATAATTAAGCCAATGGTGTAAAAGGATAAATCTGTAAAATAACCAATGGCGGCAAGCGCGAATAACTTTAGTATGAGGGCGCCTAACAATATCCAAGTAACACTATGAGACAAACTCCCTAACCAAACTTCTTTTTTTAATAAATCTTTAACATTAAGTTTTAAACCAATAGTAAATAACATTAATGTTATGCCTAGGTTTGCTAGGGTATTTATACTTTCGTCTGCTTGGAAGCCTAAGAAATTCAATAAAAACCCAGCAAATAAATAGCCAATTGAAGGGGGAAGAGAAAATGACTTTGCTGTGATACCACAACCAAAGGCAAATAAAATCCAAATAAAGTCCATTTTATTTTGCCATGATTTGTTGAAACTGATTAGCGACAAACTCAGCAATAATAGGCTGAGCTTTAATACTAGGGTGAATGCCATCTTCTTGCATTAAGCTTGGGTCAGTTATTAGAGGCTCAACAAAAAAAGGTAATAAGTTACTGTTAGTTTCAGCGGCCACATCCATAAAAACTTGTTCAAACATTTTGTTATATCGGGGTCCATAATTTGGAGTGATTTTTATTTGATATAGGGTTATTGGAATATTTTTATCTTGAGCGAGCTTTATCATTTGTAACAAATTATTTTTTATTTTCTTTGGCGAATACCCTCTAAGACCATCATTGCCACCAAGCTCTATCACTAAATGGTCAACCTTTTCTTTGGCCAATATCCCCGGTAACCTTGCTAAACCGCCTGTTGTAGTCTCACCACTAATGCTAGCGTTTGTGATCTTATAAGCGCTTTTTTGCGTAGTTAATTGTTCATTTAACAGGTGAACCCAGCCTTGGTTTTGTTTCATTCCATAGCTTGCACTAACACTATCACCTAGTAGTAAAATAGAATGCTTGGCTGGAAGGTTAGCCAATGCCAAAAAAGATGTTGAAGCTAAAGCTATTAAGCTAAAAAATAAAATATAAATGGGATGTTTATTCATGAAGTCAAATTCCGAAGCCATATTAAAAGTAAGTGCGTTAACTAAATCTGTGCAGTTAGAAGAGAAAACCCTTGAGCTACTTCAACCTGTTCATTTAACAGTGAATACAGGCGAAACTTTAGCGATAGTAGGTTCATCAGGCTCCGGTAAAACAACGTTGTTATCTATCTTAGCGGGCTTAGATTTACCTACATCAGGTGAAGTTTATCTTAAAAACCACCCATTACACCAGTTTAATGAAGAGCAACGTAGCCAAGTGCGCGCGGATCATGTTGGATTTATCTTTCAACAATTCTTATTAATTAGCAGTTTAACTGCACTTGAAAATGTCATGTTACCTGCAGAGCTTGCCAATTTACCTGATGCGAAAGAGCTTGGGCTTGAATTACTGGCATCTGTTGGATTAGGGGAACGTGCAGAGCACTACCCGTCACAATTATCAGGTGGTGAACAGCAGAGAGTCGCTATAGCTCGCGCTTTTATTACTAAGCCAGATGTACTATTTGCTGATGAACCCACGGGTAATTTAGATACTAAAACCGGTATTCACATTGCTGATCTATTATTTCAATTAAATGAGAAACACGGCACCACTTTAGTGCTAGTTACCCACGATCGAAAATTAGCGCAACGTTGTCAACGTCAAGTTGAAATGGACAGTGGTGTTTTACAAGAAGTTAATTTGAATAACATCACTGAAGATGAACGTTCAGCTAACATGAAAGTAGGCTAACTATGAGTGAATTAATCGTAAAGCCATCAAAGACTTGGGTTAAACAATCGTTACGCTTGTTACATCATGAATTTAGACGTGGCGAATTAACCATTATATTTTTAGCGATTGTACTTGCTGTAGGAACGGTGTTTTCATTAACGGGCTTTTCAGAACAAATTAAACAAGCCATTATCACCAACAGCGCTAATACCATAGCGGCAGATCGTGTGTTGGGCTCCAGTAGAGAAATTCCCACTGAATATTTAGATAAAAGTGACAGTCTATCACTCAATGTGGCATCTAAGATATTACTCGACTCTATGGTGTTTTCAGGCGATAACATGCTGTTATCTGAACTTGATGTCATTTCTGAGAAGTATCCTTTGCGGGGGCAATTTCTGGTTAAAATGTCGTTAGATCAAGCCATACCGACGTCTGTTGGCGCGCCAAAGCAAGGTACGGCTTATGTCGAAGAAAGTATTCTCAGTCGATTAGACGTTAAAATTGGTGGCACAATAGAAGTGGGTGTTTTACCACTGACTATTGCGGGGGTTATTGTTGAGATCCCCGATCGGTCATACCGTATGTTTGTGGCTGGGCCTGCAATATTTTTTAATATTAAAGATATCGAAAAAACCCAGTTAATAAAACCAGGAAGTCGCGTTTATTATCAATATCTGTTTGCGGGTGAACGAGATGATGTTGAAGCATTTGAAACCTGGGTAAAGCCAAAGCTTAACGAAACTCAAAATTGGTATGATGCTAAATCAGCGAAGAATCGCTTATCAAAAGTTTTAGACAGTTCAGAGAAATTTTTATCGCTCGCTAGTATGTTAGGTATTGTACTCGCTGCAGTCGCCGTTGCAGTCGCCAGTAGACGATACGGACAACGCCATCAACCTATGGTTGCTGTTTTTAAAGCGTTAGGCGCTTCAACGTCACATGTTAAAAAATTATATATGCTTAATTGGGGGATACTGAGCTTAGTTAGTATCATAGTCGGACTTATTGTTGGTTATGTGCTGATGATGGCGGGTGTTAGCGCTATTGAGAGCTATCTGTCATTAGAGGAGAGTCAGTTAACCTTTAAACCTTTTATAACCGCAATTATTACCGGGCTACTTTGCGCAGTTGCTTTTGCTATCCATCCGATCACAGAATTAATTTCGACAAAACCACTCGATGTTATCCGTGGTTTTAGTCAAAGTGTTTTACCGCGTTTTGGTTGGCATCAAGTTATTCCACTAGTGGCACTTTTCGCGTTACTGATGTTGTTTAGTCAAGACCTAATAATGAGCCTGTCACTGTTACTTGGAGGCATACTTGTTTCAGGTGTTTTATTGCTCCTAGGGCGATTAATTATGGGCGCTGGGCGAAGTGCAGGCGCTAAAGCGGGTAAAGCTTGGCATTTAGCCTTAGCCAACTTAAAGCGTCGAGCCAATGAAAACAGTGTGCAATTAGTCAGTTTTACTATCGCTATTCAATTATTACTGTTAATTACGGTCATGAAAAGTTCAATTATTGATGAATGGCAAGCACAGTTCCCTAAAAACACGCCTAATCACTATTTACTCAATATTGCGAACGAAGAAGTTGCTCCACTTAAAGCCTTTTCTGAAGAATTAAGTCTTGATAATCAAGGTTTTTATCCTATTTTTAGAGGGCGTTTGTCAGCTATTAATGGTGAGAAAACAGTGAGTGTTGACGATGAAGGCAGTAAGGATTCATCAACAGTAAAAGAAAGTAAAGCGAAAGAAAGTGATGAAGAAAAGCCGAAAGAACGCAAAGGTGCTGGTCGAGAATTAAGCTTAACATGGCAAGCAGAGTTACCGATGACCAATGAAGTTGTGGAAGGGCAGTGGTGGCAAAAAGCTGATACCTTGCCACAAGTTTCTATGGAAAAAGGGATGGCAGAGCGCTTAGATGTTAAGCTCGGTGATGAGCTGACTTTTACGATAGGCACTGACGAGTTTTCTGTGCCTGTTACCAGTATTCGTGATGTTAATTGGAAAAGTCGACAGTTAAATTTCATTATGATTTTTAACGAAGCCGCTGTTATTGATATCGACACCACCTATATTTCGGCGTGGATGATTGCAGAACCACAAAAAAATGAAGTTTATCGTTTTCTCAGTGAATACCCCACCATTTCAATTATGGACTTTGGTGCGATTATGAAACAGCTAACGAGCATGATCGAACAAGTCTCTATCGCTATTGAGCTTATTTTAGTGTTAGTTATTTTAGCGGGAAGCTTAGTGTTAATCGCACAAGTACAAGCGAGTATGGAAGAGCGAGAACGAGAATTGGCAATTTTACGTACATTAGGTGCAAAAGGTTCATTACTGCGTAATAGTGTTTTGTTCGAGTTTGTTGCACTTGGTGCTGTGGCCGGTTTAATGGCAAGTATCGCTATGGAAATAGCGGTGTTTTTCTTACAAACTCAAGTATTTGAAATGTCACCGAGTTTCCACTTCAGTTACTGGTTAATAGGTATAGGGGCAGGCGCTGGGTTTGTTGGTGTCATGGGAATGCTAAGTTGTTGGCGACTATTGAACCTGTCCAGTTTGACATTGATCCGCCGTACTATGTAAACACACTCGTTTTGTCTCGACCGAAACTTAAGTTTATTAGCACTAGATTTAAGTTTCGGGTATAGTTGTTACCACAGTAACGTTTTTTAAAAGATAAAGTTAACACTATGGGATTAATAGAAAAATCAGGTGGCGCAGTAAAAATGCTGGTGGTAACAGCAGCACTGTTTGTTGTTTTTGCGGGTATAAAAACCGCCGCTAATATTTTAGTACCATTTTTACTCTCTGTTTTTATCGCTATTATTTGTAACCCGCTTATTGCGCGGGCAAGTCGCTATAAAATACCGAAAGTTGTTGCTGTACTTTTAGTGATCGCCTTGTTTGTTATTATTGCTTTGTCACTCGCTGGGCTAGTAGGTAAGTCGCTCACGGAACTTTCTTTAAAGCTACCTGAATATCGCGAACAATTAAATGTGCAATTTGTTTGGTTAACCGCACAATTAGCCGATAAAAATATTATTATATCACCGGCATTACTCATGGAGTATTTTGACCCTGCAGCGGCCATGGGACTAGCAGCAGATATGCTGAGTGGATTAGGCAGCGTGATGGCCAATTTATTTCTTATCATCATTACCGTTATTTTTATGCTTTTTGAAGCATCATCTATTCCTAAAAAATTACATTTTGCTTTAGCTGATCCCGAAATGCGTTTAAAACAAATTGACCGTTTTCTTACCTCCGTCAATAACTATTTAGCGATAAAAACCTTAGTCAGTATTGCAACGGGCATTATTGTCTCGCTGATGCTATGGGCCTTTGGTTTAGACTTTTTCTTACTTTGGGGAGTGCTCGCTTTTCTGCTTAATTACATTCCTAATATTGGTTCTATTATCGCAGCAGTTCCTGCTATGTCGCTTGCAGTGTTGCAATTGAGCTTACCTGAAGCAGGTCTTATAGGTCTTGGGTATGTCGTCATTAATATGGTCATGGGGAATATTGTCGAACCACGTTACTTAGGAAAAGGACTAGGTTTGTCAACTTTGGTTATCTTTCTTTCACTCATTTTTTGGGGATGGTTGCTCGGATCAGTAGGTATGTTACTTTCAGTACCATTAACGATGATTATTAAAATTGGCTTAGAAAACGCAGAAGAAGGTCGTTGGTTTGCTATTTTATTATCAGGTGACGATGATATTAACGAACTTGAACATATTGATGTTAAGAGCTAAGCCTAAATTTATAGTATATTTACTTTTTTAGGCCCAGCTTACATTGACCGTTAGATAAAAATTGTACCGCTTCTTTACGTTTTTTACCGATGAGAAGTGGTCCATCATCCATGAACAGAAAGTTTTTCCAACAACGTTGAAAAACAGCCCACGTTGTTTCAATAACATTATTTCTAGCACTACAAAAATAAACAACAGTGTTGTTGTCCCATGCTAAATGAGCAATCACTTCTTCTGGTAATTCTGCCTGTTCGCTGTCCCAAATACTTTCCCACGCCAATGCTTTTTGCCATGTGGTTTCTTCAAAAGGCCAATCACCTTTTTTAAAGAAGTCAGGATGGTCAACTTGGCGGCTAATAAAGGTATCCCAAACAATTTGTGCCCGAGCCTGTGCCATCGGTTTTATTTTTGCTTTATCTTTATCATTTATTGGCAAGCTCTTATGTCTAAAGATCCAAGCATTTTTAAGGTCATCTAAAGGAATATAATTCATGAAGTCACTAGGGTTATTTGAGAGAGTACGGAATCATTTGTAGATGATACACCATTAAGGTTGAGTTTTTGACTTGATAACGGGTTATTTTTTTCTATGGCTTTTAAAAGGCCATTTTAAAAATCTAAAATTTGATAAATAATTAAAATTTTGCGTTTATCATTGTTACTTTTTATGTAATATTAATGTTAATGAGAAGCAAGTGGT
This sequence comes from Colwellia sp. MB3u-41, assembly GCF_014076845.1. GTDB lineage: Bacteria > Pseudomonadota > Gammaproteobacteria > Enterobacterales > Alteromonadaceae > Colwellia_A. The sequence goes on along the minus strand of NZ_JACGUT010000047.1, from coordinate 259,663 downwards.
TTTTAAATATTATGTCGCTTAATACCCTGTTTAAATTTAAGCCAATAGATATTGGCCGTGACTTAAAAGAAATATAACGTGAAGAGTAACAAAATGGAATTGAGCTTTTTTTCAGAAATAATCATTAATGGTTTATCTATTAGAACAAATTGAATATAAAAGAAAATACTCAACAGACTTTGAGTTTTATCCTAATGGTGAGCAAATAGAAGTACATATAGCGGTTAGGTAGCTTTATCTAGCCTGTTTACAGTCAGTAATTTAGCCCTTAAAGAGGGAACTTCAATGGAGTCAATAATATTGAACAATCGAAAAAGGTTATTTATATTCCTACTTGCTCTAGTGGCAGTTAATGCTCATGCGATGTCAAAATTAAATATAGGGGATATTCCCCCTAATTACCTCGGTGAAAATAGAGAAGGTGTAAAAGTTAATTTAGCCGACAATAAAGGGAAAATTGTTATTATCTCATTTTGGGCATCGTGGTGTGCTCCTTGTTTGAAAGAACTGCCTATTTTAGAAGAAATTCAAACAACATTAGGTAAAGATAAAATACAAGTGGTCGCCGTTAATTTCAAAGAAAGCAGGAAACAATATCGAAGTATCAAAAAGCAATTATCAGCACTAGCATTAACGTTAACACATGATAAACGTGGTAATTTGGGGAATAAATTTGGTGTTGAAGGAATACCTCATTTATTCATTGTTGGTAAAAACGGTGAACTCATCTATCAAAGTGTCGGCTATGGCGACTCTTCTAGAGAAAAAATAGTTAATATTTTGAATAAAGAGCTGTCGAGTTAACTATTACGGATGCTAATTAAAGTGCAAAACAAAGCTATTAATTGATTATTGGTTGTATATATTTAGGTTTTAATCTGAAATCAATTAGTTAATAGCCATAAGAGTAGCGGTATAAGTAGAAATCAGCATCAGTCATTTGTCGCGTTTCGCTTTAAAAACATATCACTTTAAATCTTGCCGCTAACGTAAAAGAACTCAATTGAAAGGAAGGGATGTAGACAGTTAAAATATGATATTTTGACTGTCTCAAATTACTAATTATATTTCAACACATTAGTTTGCTAATAAACCCATTCGTTTATATGCTTTTATGAGAAACATGATTAAAAATAATTGGGTATTTAAATGAGTAAAATTGTATTAATTGTAGATGACAGTATTGTTTCTCGAATGATGCTTAAAGAAATTGTTAAGTCTTATATACCTGAGGTCAATATCATTGAAGCTGGAGGCGGAGAGCAGTGCTTGAGCCAAATAACAGCAAAAAGTAAAATTGATATTGCGATTTTTGATTATAATATGCCTGGTATGACAGGATTTGAATTGATTTCTGCTTTAGAGAAGCTAATTTCAATCCCTAAGCGAGCTTTGCTAACCGCAAATATCCAAGATGAAATAAAGCAGCAGGCTGAACAAGTGGGTGTTGTTTTTTTAAATAAACCCATTACCGAAGAACTGATTAGCAATTTTTTAATGAGTTAGGAAGTAATATGAAGGATAATTTATCTCCACTTGAAATCGATGCTCTCACCGAGATATTTAATATCGGTATTGGTCGAGCGGCCAACGCCCTTAATAAAATGGTATCTCAACCGGTTGATTTAACTATCCCAAAAGTCGAAATTGTCTCTAACAAAATAGCAAAATCTAAATTAAAATTTACTAGTGATACAGAAATTAGTGCAGTAATTCAACGTTTTGAAGGTGATTTTAAAGGCCAAGCTTTACTCATGTTTAGTAAAGAAAGTGGTTTGCAATTGGTCAGTACTTTACTTGGTAATAAATTTCCACCTGAGGCTTTGTCTGATCTTGAGCAAGATTCTTTAGTAGAAATAGGTAATGTTATTTTAAACGCCTGTTTTGGAACAGTAATAAATTTTCTTAAATCTTCAATTAAAATCGAAATGCCTGAGTTTATACAAGGAGACATCAACAAAGTTTATGTTTATAGCAGCGAAAATGATTGGTCTTTATATATAAAAGTTAAGTTCACTTTGCCCGATGATAATATCGAAGGTTTTATCTCTTTCATTATGGATATTACTTCGTTAGAGATTTTTCAAGAATCGGTGCGAAAATTTGTCTTTGGCATTACTAAAAATAATAAAGCTTAGCTCTGTTATGAATAATTTAACAAAAGATATTTTGTTTAGTTCCGTCAATGATCTTTCTCTTGGTATTATCATTATTGATGAAAATCATCAGATTGTTTTTTATAATCGGTGGATAAAAGATCATTCTGCTATAGTTGATAATAAAGGTTTTGGTTGTAAACTTGGTAATATTTTAGAGGGGTATAACGATTCTCGCTTAAGTGATGCATGTAGTGAAGCGTTAACGTTAGGGCTGCCCACTAAACTCTCTAATACATTTAATCCTAAACCTTTAGCTTTATTCCACAAAAGTCATGTCGGTGATAATGATTATCGTGTGCAACAGCAAATATCGATTAAAAGCATCAACACTTTCCCCAATGAACGCTTATGTGAAATTCTTATCCAGGATGTTTCTAGTTCGGTTAAAAAAGAATTGATGCTGAAAAGTTTAGCCGATGAAAATAAGAAACAACAATTAAAGGCTGAATTAGCCAATAGAACAAAGTCACAGTTTTTGGCTAACATGAGTCATGAAATTAGAACGCCCATGAACGGTGTTTTGGGTATGTTGAATTTATTATCAACAACTCATCAAACCCCAGAACAGGTTCACTTTACTCGTTTAGCACAATCAAGTGCGGATACTTTACTTCATATTCTTAATGATATTTTAGATTTTTCAAAGATAGAAGCGGGTAAACTTGAAGTTGAATTAATTACCTTTGACCTTTTAATAAATTTAGGCGATTTAATTCAGTCTTTATCGATGAGTAGTAAAAAGAAAAAATTAGAAATTATTCTTGATGTCACCGGTGTTACTCATCAAATGGTTATTGGCGATCCTGGCAGGTTAAGACAAATCATTACTAACTTAGTGGGTAATGCAATTAAGTTTACCTCAGCCGGTGAGATCATTGTTAAAGCACTAACAACTTTGAATGAAACAGGTGATATTACCCTAAATATCAATGTTATAGATACGGGTATAGGCATACCTACTGATAAGTGTTCAATACTCTTTGATGCATTTACTCAAGTTGATGTATCGACAACACGAGAGTATGGTGGCACAGGATTAGGATTATCTATCGTAAAACAATTGTGTCAATTAATGGGAGGGGGAATTACCGTTAGCAGTGTCCTTGGTCAGGGGAGTGAATTTAGTGTTAAAATTCAATTAAAACCAAGCGCGGAAAAACCACGTAATAAACCAAATATTAATTTAAATGGAATAAAAATTTTAATCACTGATGATAATCAGACTAGCCTAGATATGCTTAGCAAACAGCTAAATCTTTTTAATATTGCAGTGGTACAAGCTAATAGTGGCAGTAAGGCTTTAAAAATACTAAAAAAATACGATAGTGATTATTTTTCTATGGTTATTATTGATATGCAAATGCCTATAATGTCAGGTGACATGCTATGCGCTGAAATCAGAAAAATTAAGGCTCTTGATAACCTTAAATTAGTGATGCTTACTTCAATGGGACAGGTTGGAGATGCTAATTTTTTTTCAAAATCAGGTTTTTCAACTTACCTAGTAAAACCCGTAGTCGTTAATGGATTACTTAAGACAATAAATAGTATTCTTAGCAATGAACCCACATTAAACAATGCAATTACTCAGGTAACTAGACATAGCATTGTAAAGGTGGAAAGTGCAGAACAGGTCGTTGTTTCGAAGATATTGTTAGTTGAAGATAATAGAATCAATCAACAAGTTGCAGTAGGTATATTGAAAAAACTTGGTTACTCTGTTGATATTGCTTTCAATGGTGTAAATGCGATAGAAGTTCTAGAGAAACAAAATTTTGAGCAACCTTACCAGCTAATTCTGATGGATTGTCAAATGCCAGAAATGGACGGTTATCAAGCAACAGAACATATTAGAAAAAATATGGACAGTGCCTTATTCTCGGCTATCCCTATTATTGCCATGACAGCAAACACTATGAAAGGCGATAAAGAAAAATGTTTAGCTTCAGGTATGAACGACTACATTTCTAAACCTATTATCCCTAATTTGTTACAAGAAAAAATTATTCAATGGTTGAAAACGAATAATTAATTCATAACTATTTTGAGTTTTAGTGATGGCTGTTATTTACTACAATAGATCAGAATCGCTGGTGTGATAATTAAACAAATAGAAACCGGCTTTTATCTTAGTTAGTCAAAAGTTAGCCATATATTTAAATCTCCCTTTTAGCAGACACTGAAAAATTATTCTACTTAACTACCACACTCACACTAATGCTAATGAAAAACGGTATAGTTACGCACTTCTGAACGTCCTGAATAAAATTCAAGATGAATTAGAAAAAAAAGAGAATAGCGTACTCTAGAGTTAACCCAAATAAACAAAAAATTAGTTGTAGTATTTGAGTCTTTAACGTGAAACAAGACCAACCGGTTGAATTTGAGGAACTGACTGCATTGGCTAACATAGTTGGCGTTACTGCTTACGAAATTAATACCCCATTGGTATTGCTGTAAAGGTGCTAGTAATTTAGATCGAGCATCAGAGCTTGTCAGAAACTTTAAGATGATTGCTGTTAATGAATATCCACAATTTATCATTGCATTTCTTAGAAAATTTAGAATAAAGGTAGTTAGCTTACATTTTAGGTATTCCTACATCACGTATTTAACGTACAGGTTAGCCCAGCATTATGAATTATCCTTAATATAAGTTTCATTCAATAACCGTTATATATGTTAGAATTCAAATAATCTTATTATTTAACATTATTAGGCGTATATCATGTCAGAACACACAATTATCGACATTTGTGTTAAACCTATAGAACTTTGTAAATTACTCAAAATTGCCAAGATGGTTGTTGGTGGCGAAGCTAAAACCATGATCAGTGAAGGTCATGTTTTAGTCAATAATGAAGTTACCATTCAAAAGCGTAAGAAAATTAGCCCTGGCGATATTATCGAATGTAACGGTAAAATTATTGAGGTCGCTTATAACCCAACCAAAAAATCAGCAGAATTTATTAGTACCGTAGTGTCAGCGAGTAAAAATTCAAAAAAGAAAAAAAGAGCTAAAAGTAAAGCACGGGTTATATCATCAGAAACGGTTACTGAACCATCGTTAAAGCGATCGAAAAGAAAGCCTATTTCACGTTAGTTTTTCGTTAATACTTTACGGTAATTTAAAATAAATGGTGATATTTAATGGTAAAAATTTCAATTTACTGTGAATTTCAAAAGGTAGTATTAAAAATGTTATCTCATAATAACTCCGTAAAACTATCCTTGATATAGTCTCACAGGTCTTAATTGGGCCTTATCTGGCCGTTACCGTCTGCAAGCTTATAAAGCTTCTCCAACCTATGTGTTGGTTAGTCGTTTTGTTAATTTGGCTATTTTGGAGTACCGCAACTTAGTGGATGTGTCTGGTGCGACTAAAAAGTGTCGATGTTACGTTATTGAAGGCGTGGACATAAAGATTCATAAAGCTTGTTTATTCAGGCTTTATAGATCTTTCATGAAGCTGAGTTTGTTGCTGCCACTAGACTCTATTAATGTTTTAAACCATTTTTTAATTAAAAATATTTTATTTTTGTTTTACTGCTTTGTTGTAAAGTCATTAACCAACAAACAACTTAACAGTATTCCTTCTCTGCCCCAACAACAAACTACCACTAATTGAATAAAAAAGAGATTTAGGGTTTTCTTAAATCAATGTGATGCTAAACCCATAATTTATAATGCAAAAATGGCAAGTGTTGATGGTTCTGACACTACATGCACTGTATCTCTTACCAGCATATATGTACTGACAGTATTTGCGCGACCATTATTATCGTAAAAATTATGTTCAGTGTAAATAGAGTCATTTATTGACACCCAAAGGCCTAGCTCCGGATATTAAGCCGTAAGTACCGTAGTTACTGTTATTGAATTCCGTCAAAAACTATTGACTAATCCAGAGAATGAATAGAAAACGCTTGCATACATAAATGGCAGTAAAGCACCCGCCTATGCCTTAGACAAAAGATTAAGGCGAGTTTTGATGAATAGGAGTAAACACCTAAATTATGAAGTAAGATATACTTTAGATATTAAGAAAAAACATGCATGTTACTTAAATTCAATAATAAATTTTACGAAATAAAGGAATGAATATGGTTAATAAATTGGGCTTATTGTTGATTTTGTTATGTTTACCAACCCTTACTCATGCCAGTCAAGATGTTGTTTTTAACAAGCCTCTTTCAGCTTTTGACCCACGATATACATATACGTATGAACTAATGGAATTGATTTTTAAAGCAACTCCTGAATATGCTAATGCCCAAATTAAAACAACAGAAATGAATATGACTAGAAGCCGAATTTTTCATGAATTGAAAAAGGGTAAGTTACTTAATGTTGTTGCTGAAGCTCCTCAACAGGAGTGGGATAGTAATTTAATTGCTGTACCTATTCCAATTAGAAAAGGTATTCAAGGCTTTAGAGTTTTTATTATTAAAGATAAAAACCGTGAAAAGCTTGCCCATGTTGATAGTTTACAATCATTAACTGCTTTGTCTACAGGGTCTGGAAGTGAATGGTCAACTAGACTTGTGATGGAGCAGGCTGATTTTTTTGTTGTGACGGCAAATCGTTATGAGTCGTTATTTAGTATGTTATCAATGCAGCGTTTTATTACTTTTGGCAGAGGCATTAACGAAGCCTACCAAGAGGTTGAAAGCCATTTAGCTTTATATCCTGATTTCGTAGTTGATGACCATATTTTATTAGAAATTCCGTTAGCTACTTATTTTTATGTTTCACCATTATTCCCCGAGATAGCAGACCGTATTAGAGTAGGGTTACTACGACTGATAAACAATGGTGAGTTTGATCAATTTTTCTTTAAAAAGTATTGTTCAGATATATTAAAAGCAAATATGCCTGAAAGAATGCTGTTGAAAATTGATAACACACAAGTTTCAGTAGAACGAATGATTTCTTTAGTGGGAGAGGGTTTTCTTCTTAATCCTCATAAGTCTTATCAAAAACTTTGTTTGGCAGTAACATGATGAAAATCGGCTTTCTTTTTTTACAGTTGCTAAACAAGTAAAAAAGTTAAGTTTGCCTGTTACTAATTAAACGATAGAAATAATGTATTAGAAAATATATGGCTAAAATTTTATAGGTTAATTGATACTAATTAAATAAAACTTATGGGACGGACATTAGTGAGAAGTTCCATAATTGTTAGGATACTTTCATGAAACTTCTTGCTGTAATTGTTGAATTCAATAGCACTATGAAAACAAATGCATTAGAGGCATGGAAAAGGCTAAAGGATAAACAGAGTATTTCATTTATTTCGGACAACTCTCCATGCCCCCATTTCATGTTACTCAGTGGTGTTTCATTTGATCGGTTAAGCCAATTAAGGAATATACTGAATGAGCTAGCTTCAGAACACCCACGATGTCAAATTAAAGGAAATGGCATAGGGATATTTGTAAGGGACACACCTGTTATACATATAAGATGGAATATTTGTCCAAACATAACATCGCTTCAACAAGATATCTTATGTCAATTATGTAATGAGGTGGATCAAAACTGGGTTGCAAAATCCTCGTTAGCATATAAAGATTCTAGCTATGAAAGCCTAAATGTGTCACTCGGTTTATTGTCTGATCTAGATTTCGAATCCTATATGCATGTTGAGTCCATAGCGATTTATCGAATAGAAACGGGTCGACCAGAAAAGAAGTTATATGAATTTATGCTAAATAAATTAGAACAGTCTTCTTAACATGTAACTAAATTGGGATTCACAAAGCTGTTATAAAATTTGCTGAGAAAATCGCCAGCTGGTATTCGACTCACTCATTAGTTAGGCGTTACCAATACAAAAAGTAATCCAAATCTGTGCTTTTATTTCACTGCTAAATGTCGTGTTTGGGCATTTAGAGTCTATACATGATCATAAAAAGTTTCAAAACTGATGACTTTACATCGTATTTATTTGTTTGATATTACTTACTATTGATAACTTACCCGTTGCCGAATTTTCAATATGCTGCGACTACCAACACATTAACACCCGCCTACGTTCAAGATATTCCGCGCGGCTATATGCGCGGCGCACTTCATTTTTATCAACATGAGCAAGGGCGGCTTCTATAACGTCTGGATCATGGCCTTGTTCGTTTAAGGTTGTACTCGCTAATGCCCGTAAGCCATGGGCAACGAGCCTATTTTTATAACCCATACGACTCAATGCTTTATTAGCTGATTCAACGTTACAATGCTTGTGATGGTTAATATAAGAAGGGAATAGGTGTGTTCTGTCACCGCTGAACGGTTTTAAGCACGCTAATATTTTAATGGCTTGTGGTGATAACGGTACTTTGTGCTCTAAGCGCATTTTCATACGTTCGGCAGGAATGACCCACAATTTATTCTCTAAATCTATTTCTGACCACTCGGCCTTAGCGCTTTCGCTGGGGCGAGTCATTGTGTGAAGTTGCCACTCAATTAAACATCGGGTGACTAGCTTAATGCTGGCGTAACTGATGTCCTTCATTAGCTTACCTAATTCATGTGGGCGAATGGTTGCCATATTAGTAGCTTTAGCCGTTTGAAACGCGCTACGAATACATGATAAAGGGTTATGGTGTAATATCCCCGTATTAACCGCATGAGTCATTACATTGTTTAAATGACCGATGATCTTCCCTGTAGTTTCTAAGTTACCTTTTTCCGCTAATGGCTTTAATACTTCAATAGCTTCAGGCGCTAAAATTTTATCAATTGGTCTGTGGCCTAGCTTAGGAAAAACATGATTTTCAAACTTACGCCATAGGCTTTTAGCGGTATTTTCTGCAATGTAGTCTTCTTGATGTCAAACCAATCTGTCGCAACACTCTTTAACGTATGGCTAGCTAAAAGCAATTGCTCTCTGTGCTGGTCATCTTTGTATTCTTTAGGAGCAATACCTTTGGCTAAAAGCTCACGTGCGGCTACGCGCTTTTTTCTTGCTTCAGATAATTACGTTTCAGGATATGAACCAAAACCAATGCTGGTACGGGATTTTGTGTGGGGTTTATAGTCATCAAATATCCAAGTCTTAAAGCCGTTGGGTTTTACTCTTAATAATAAACCACCGCCATCACTAAGCTTATATAGTTTTTCTTTTGGTTTAGCTTGTTTAACTTCTGTGTTGGTTAGTGGTTTTGTTAATTTTGCCATTTTGGAGTACCGCAACTTGATAGATTTGTCTGGTACTCCTAAAAGTACTACTAAAAAGCGTGGATTTCAAAGAACGCTATGAAATAGCTTGAAACATAAAAAAACCCGTAAAACCTTTGGTTATCGGCTTTACGGGTTCTTTTAGTGGGTTATTAAACCCTAATTTGGTGCTCGCTACTGGACTCGAACCAGTGACACCTTGCATGTCATGCAAGTACTCTAACCAACTGAGCTAAGCGAGCAATCGTTAGCTGCTTTAACCAACGGGCGTCATATTATCGATATGAAATCTTAGTTGCAAGTAGTTTTGTTCTTTTCAATTTAAATAATTCACTTTTTGCTTATTAATACGCCACTTCGAGTCTTTTTTGAATGATAGTTAATCGCCATGCTAATAAAACGGCAGCGGTGGTTAACCCAAAAATAATACCTATCCAAAAACCATAAGGGCCAATAGGGTCAATTATCCAGTTGGTTAATCCTAAGATCAGACCTAAAGTTAAGCCAATAATCCAATAGGAGAAGAAAGTAATATACAGGATAGACTTGGTATCTTTATATCCACGTAATGCACCAGCAGAAATAACTTGTATTGCATCAGAGAACTGAAATAAAGAAGCCAAGAACATTAAGCTCGCAGCTAACTCAATCACTTTTTTGTCAAGTGTATAAATTTCTGCGATGGGATAACGTAAAGTAATCGTTAGTAGCGCTGTACCAACGGCAATAATAAGTGACAATATCAGTGAGTAATGACATATTTCTTTGGCTTTAGCTAACTCATTCTTACCAACAGCAAATCCTACTTGTATGGTCACGGCGATGGCTAAACTCAATGGCACCATAAAGACTAAGCCAGAGAAGTTAATGGCTATTTGATGGCTAGCCACAACCTCTGCGCCAAAGGGTACTAGAATAATAGCCACCGCAGCAAATAAACTGACCTCAAAGAGTAATGACATTGCAATAGGAAAACCGATTGCCAATATTTCTTTAATTTCTTGCCAATTCGGCCAGTAAAAACGTTCAAACAAGGAGGCATGCTTTAATTTTTTCGATACATAACAATATATAAACATTGAGATAAACATAACCCAGTAAACAATTGCAGTGGCAATACCGCAACCAGCACCTCCTAAAGCAGGCATACCAAATTCACCATAGATAAAAATATAGTTGGCAGGAATATTAATTAATAAGCCAATGATACTGATAATCATTGTTGGCTTGGTATGCGATAAGCCTTCAGAATAATTTCTTAATACAAGATATAAACAAAAACCTGGTCCACCCCAAACGATGTAACCTAAGTAATCAAACATTAATTGTTTTAAATGTGCCTCTAATGGTATTTGTTCAATAACTAAAGGGGTGATCACATAATATAAAGCGATTAATAAAATACCTAAGGTTAATGCTATCCATGCGGTTTGATATGTCGCCCTGGCAACGTAATGGAATTTTTTTGCTCCAGCAAGTTGCGATACTATGGCAGCAAGTGCCATGACCAAACCATATATAGTTAATATTAAAGGGAGCCAAATACTGCTGGCAACAGCTACGGCCGCCATGTCTGTCGCACTCACTCTACCGGCCATCACAGTATCTGCAAATCCCATGAGTGTTTGTACGAGTTGAGCGATCAAAATAGGATAAGCCAGTTTCATTAGGCTTTTGGTGTTTTTTCTAAAATCAGTAATATTCATTGGGAAAGGATACTTATAAAATCATCATTTTAAGCGTAAAAATGAGCAGTATAAGAATGATATAGGTTTAAAGCAGTTGTGCAATGCTTGTCTTGTTAATTTACAAGTAAAACAAAGAAAAAGGATACCGACATCTATGGTCTAACTAGAACACTTGTTCGTCGTCACTATCAATGACCAATTGAATTTTTTGGCGGTATTCATCAATGTGCATATTTAAATGAATATCTCGACAACAAGACGGGCATTCTTCGTAATAATCTTGATCGCCGGCTGAGGCATCTAAAGTTAAGTGCATATGATGACCACAATGAGGGCAGCTAATACGTTTGTCTTTTGTTACTTTTAAGTTTGATTCCTGGGACATGTTGCCTCCTAGACGGTTTTGTTACTAATGCTTAAGTATGCTTACATTCGTAAAAACCGCTAACTAAATTAAGAATAAACGGGTATAAATTATTTAACGTGTTGTGTTCTTTAACTATTATTTTTAAATCAATGTAATGATAAAATACGCGACAATAATGCCCTTGATTGGTCAATATATATGCCACCGTATAAATTAGCGTGATTGAGAATATGATAAAAGTTATAAATAAGTTTGCGTTGTTCGTAGCCTTTATCAAGGGGGAAAACATCTTGGTAACCTTGATAAAAATCGTAAGGTAGTTGGCCAAAAAGCTCAGTCATAGCGATGTCTACTTCGCGGTCACCGTAATAACAGGCGGGATCATATATCACTGAAGCAGAGTCAGTAAATCCTAGGTTTCCTAGCCACAAATCACCATGAACAAGACAAGGTTTAACATCGTGGTGATTTAATCTGTCATGACAGATGTTAGCAATGTGATCAATATCCCCTAGTTTTATTGATTTTTCACTCAGTAATTGCAACTGCCACGCGACACGTTGCTCAGCAAAGAATGTTTTCCAATTACTTCTCCAGTTATTAGGTTGTAAGGTGTCGCCAATATAATTGTCGTGTTGCCAGCCAAACTTTCCATGAGACGAACATTTGTGCATCATCGCTAATTTAGCACCAAAATGATGCCAGTGTTTTTCAGTCGCTTTTGCAAACGGAATGTAATTAAGCACTATAAAGCTTTTATTGCGTGTGTTTCCTAACGTTATGACTTTAGGGCAGGTAACTTGTTTTAGAGAATCTATTTGATTAAGGGCGTAAGCTTCTGATTCAAAATAATTAAAGTGATTTTTGTCTTTAATTTTGACGAAGTAGTTATGATGTTCATCACTTAATTGGAAAGCTAAGTTGCTTTCACTCGTTGATATAAGGCGCTTATTTTTAACAGTAAACTTTTCGCCCGTTTTAGCTGTGATTGCTTGCTCAATACATTGCCACATAATGCACCAATTATTTATTAACCCTTCTAGTACGAGTATAGTTAATAATTGAATAATGTGTTTATTTTGAAGAGCGCGTTTTAATTCTCAATAATTAAGTGATCAATTTTATTGGGTATACCATCCCATTCTTTTGCATCGGCAGGGGCTGGAATTACTTCTGTTATTCTTGGCCACACTTTAGCGAGTTCAGCATTGAGTTCAATAAACTCCTTTTGATTTTCAGGGACTTCATCTTCTTGAAAAATAGCACCCGCTGGGCATTCAACCGGACACAAATCACAATCTATACAGTCATCAGGGCTTATGACTAAAAAATTAGGGCCTTCATAAAAAGCATCAACAGGACATACTGCGACACAATCGGTGTATTTACATTTTATACAATTGTCGGTGACTACAAACGCCATAGGTACTCTACTTTTTGAATTTCGTTGATAGAAAATATTTTGAGCTGATCATACCTAGCTTAGTAATAATTTCAATTGTTGATTTAACTGAGCGGTATGTTCAGGTAAAATGCCCAAAATTTTCTTTCTCCTTTTTTGGAACCGCCATAATATGTTGCGTTTAACAAATATTCAATTGCCGCTTGATCACCAAGAAGCCGATATTAAGAAGGCTATTCTTGATAAATTATCCATTTCTGAAGATCAGCTCATTGACTTTACCGTATTTAAACGCGGATATGACGCCCGTAAAAAAGCAAAAATAATCTTGATTTACACCCTTGATGTAAACACTTGCCTTAATGACGAATTACTTGAACGGTTTGTTAAAGACAATCAAGTAAAAGCTAGCCCTGATATGCGCTACAATTTTGTTGCTCAAGCGCCTGAAAAACCAACACAGCGCCCAGTTGTTATTGGTTTTGGTCCGTGTGGCTTATTTATCGGCTTAGTGCTGGCGCAAATGGGATTTAATCCCATTATTTTAGAGCGTGGCAAAGAAGTACGTCAACGCACTAAAGACACCTTTGGTTTTTGGCGAAAGAAAATACTTAACACCGAATCTAATGTGCAATTTGGGGAAGGTGGGGCAGGTACTTTTTCTGACGGTAAATTATATAGCCAAGTTAATGATAAAAAGCATTACAGTCGTAAAGTATTACATGAGTTTGTTGATGCTGGCGCACCAGAAGAAATTTTATTTGTCAGTAAACCGCATATTGGTACCTTCAAATTGGTAACCATGATCGAACAAATGCGCGCTAAAATTACTGAGTTGGGTGGCGAAATTCGTTTTGAACAACGTGTTGATGAGTTTCACTTTGATGAAAACCAAGGTGGAGAGGGAAGTAAACGCATCACGGGTTTAACACTCGCTAGCGGTGAACGTATCGACACTAACTATGTTGCCTTAGCTATTGGTCATAGTGCACGCGATACCTTTGAAATGTTGATTAAAAACAAAGTATCCGTTAAAGCTAAACCTTTTTCTGTTGGCTTTCGCATCGAACATGAACAGTCAGTTATCGACGATGCTCGTTTTGGTAACAACGCGGGCAATCCGATATTAGGGGCCGCTGACTATAAACTTGTTCATCATTGTAAAAGTGGTCGTAGTGTTTATAGCTTTTGTATGTGCCCAGGCGGAACCGTGGTTGCAGCAGCTTCAGAAGCAGGGCGCCTAGTCACCAATGGCATGAGTCAGTATTCACGTCACGAACGTAATGCAAATAGCGCGATTGTTGTTGGCATAGAACCTAGCGACTTTGCCAACGAAGATGATGCTTCAGATGTATTATCCGGTATTGAGTTTCAACGCCGTTTAGAAGAAAAAGCGTTTAAACTTGGTGGAGAAAATTATGACGCTCCGGTTCAATTAGTTGGCGATTTTCTCGCTGGGCGTAAAAGTGGTGAGCATGGCGAAGTTAGCCCTTCATATAAGCCGGGTGTTAAATATTGCGATTTGAGTGAAACCTTACCTGCTTTCGCCATTGAAGCTATTCGCGAAGCTTTACCTGCGTTTGAACGCAAGATTAAAGGTTTTTCAATGGCTGATGCAACATTAACGGCTGTTGAAACAAGAACATCTTCACCGATTCAAATAACGCGTGATAGAGAAACAATGCAAAGCCTGAATGTTGAGGGGCTTTACCCTGCAGGAGAAGGTGCGGGTTATGCGGGCGGAATATTATCTGCAGGTATTGACGGTATTAAAGTGGCAGAAGCTATGGCATTGGCAATGACAATGGTAGCAGAAAGATAAGTCTGCCTTTATATTGCAAATAAAGGATATTTCCCCTATATTTGCGACCTCAAATATTTCTCAAAAGAAATAGCTTTAAACATTAAAAATAAATTCAAGCGACGCTTCGTATGCGCCGCCACTGAAATAAAGGAAAATTAATGCCTGTAATTACTCTCCCTGACGGTTCAGAACGCTCATTCGACAATGCCGTATCTGTAATGGATGTTGCCTTAGATATTGGTCCTGGTCTTGCTAAAGCAACCATCGCTGGTCGTATCGACGGAAACCTTGTTGATGCTTGTGAATTAATTACCCAAGATGCTGCTTTGCAACTTATCACCAATAAAGATAGCGAAGGTCTTGAAATAATTCGTCATTCTTGTGCACATTTATTAGGGCATGCTATTAAGCAGTTATACCCAGATGTGAAAATGGCAATTGGCCCTACGATTGAGAATGGCTTTTATTACGATATTGACCTTGAAGAATCAATTACAGAAGATGATTTAACAAAAATTGAAAAGCGTATGACAGAACTTGCTCGTACGGGATATGAAGTTGTTAAGAAAACAGGTACGTGGCAAGACGCTTACGATGCGTTTACTGAACGTGGTGAAACTTACAAATTACAAATTCTTGATGAAAACATCGAGAAAACTGATACACCGGCTTTATATCATCATCAAGAATACATTGATATGTGTCGTGGTCCACACGTACCTAGCATGCGTCATTGTCATCAGTTCAAATTAATGAAAGTAGCTGGTGCATACTGGCGCGGTAATTCAGACAACAAAATGTTGCAACGTATTTACGGCACAGCATGGGCTGACAAAAAGCAATTAAAAGCATATATCGTTCGTTTAGCTGAAGCTGAAAAACGCGATCACCGTAAAATTGGTAAAACATTAGATTTATTTCATTGGCAAGAAGAAGCACCAGGAATGGTATTCTGGCATAACGATGGTTGGACGATTTACACGGAGTTAGAAAAATTTATTCGTGAAAAACTACACGAATATGATTACGACGAAGTTAAAGCGCCAATGATGATGGACAGAAGTCTTTGGGAAAAGTCAGGTCACTGGGAAAAATATGCCGATGGCATGTTTACCACTGAATCTGAAAAGCGTGAATACGCAATAAAACCAATGAATTGCCCTGGTCATGTACAAATATTTAACCAGGGTTTAAAGTCATACCGCGATTTACCTTTACGTATTGCTGAATTTGGCTGTTGTCACCGTAACGAACCTTCAGGCTCTTTACATGGTTTGATGCGTGTACGTGGCTTTACGCAAGATGACGCCCATATTTTCTGTATGGAATCGCAAGTTCAAGCAGAAGTTAAAAAGTGTATCGAAATGGTATACGACGTATACGGTTCATTTGGTTTTGAAGATGTCGTTGTTAAATTGTCTACTCGCCCTGTGAATCGTATCGGTAGTGATGAGATTTGGGATAAAGCTGAAGCGGGTCTTGCACAAGCATTAACCGACAGCAACATCAAATTTGAGTATTTACCGGGTGAAGGAGCATTTTACGGTCCTAAGATTGAATTTACTTTAATGGACTGTTTAGGTCGTGCTTGGCAATGTGGTACAGTGCAGCTCGATTTTGCTTTACCAGAGCGTTTAGGCGCAACTTATGTGGGTGAAGACAACGAAAGATATATTCCTGTCATGATTCATCGCGCTATTTTAGGTTCACTTGAACGTTTTATCGGAATTTTAATTGAAGAGTTCACGGGGAAATTTCCAACGTGGTTATCGCCAATTCATGCAACTGTGATGAATATTACGGGCAAACAAGACGAATATTGTGAAAAAGTTGTAAAAAAACTAAAAGAAAGTGGATTTAGAGTAAAACTAGACTTGAGAAATGAGAAGATAGGCTTTAAAATCCGCGAGCACACTTTGAAGCGTGTTCCCTATTTGTTAGTTGTTGGTGACAAAGAAATGGAAGCTGGCGAAATTGCCATTAGAACGCGAAGTGGTGAAGATTTAGGAAAAATGTCTGTTGATGACTTTATTTCAAAATTAAGTGAAGAAGTTAACGCTCGTAGTTAACGAATAAATTACTTATAATAACGTTTAAACAAGCATAAAAATATTTTATTAATCTGAGTAGTTGTTAAGTTAAAAATAACACCAGCGACTTGGAACAAAGTTCTTTGGAGGAACATGGCTATTAAAGGTGGACAACGAGGCGGGCAAAAAGAGCCAGCACATCGTTTAAATGAGTTAATTACAGGTATTGCTGATAATGAAGTTCGTTTGATTAGATTTGACGGAGAGCCTGGTGGCATCGTCACATTAGATGAAGCAATGGATCAAGCTGATGAAGCTGGTGTTGATCTTGTTGAAATAAGCCCTACGGCTAAACCTCCTGTACTCCGCGTTATGGATTACGGTAAGTTTATCTATGAAAAAGCTAAAGAACAAAAAGAACAGCGCAAAAACCAGAAACAGATACAGGTTAAGGAAATTAAATTCCGTCCTGGAACAGATGAAGGCGACTATCAGGTAAAACTACGCAACCTGAAGCGCTTTTTAGAAGGGGGCGATAAAGTTAAAGTAACTTTACGTTTCCGTGGTCGTGAAATGGCTCACCAAGAACTTGGTTTACAACTTCTAACTCGCGTTAAGCAAGATTTAGAAGAGTTAACTGTAGTTGAATTCTTCCCGCGTCGTGCGGAAGGAAGACAAATGGTGATGGTACTAGCACCAAAAAAATAATCAATAACCGGTATTTCAAGTAACTTATTTTTATGAAAATTAAAATTAAGTTCACCCTTATTGTTTTTAACGGGTAATTTTAGGCCTGAAAGTAGAAACTAACGTTTATTTTTGTTTAACCTTAAATAAGCAAGTTAAGTTTTTCGCCTAAGTTGCTAAATTTCAATGGCAATGTTTCTGTGTAATAACACAAACATGAATGCGGAGTAATATTCATGCCTAAAATGAAAACTAACAAAGGTGCTGCGAAGCGCTTTAAAAAAACAGCCTCTGGCTACAAGTTCAAACAAGCTGGCCTTCGTCATATCTTGACTAAGCGTCGTACTAAAGTTAAACGTCATCTTCGTGCTAAGTGCATGATTTCGGCAGCTGACATTAAGTCAGTTAAAAAACTTTTACGTCACGGTTAATAGGAGAGATATAGAATGGCTAGAGTAAAACGTGGTGTACAAGCTCGTGCACGTCACAAGAAGGTTCTAAAGCAAGCTAAAGGTTATTACGGAGCACGTAGCCGTGTTTACCGTGTTGCTTATCAAGCAGTAACTAAAGCAGGTCAATACGCTTACCGCGATCGTCGTCAACGTAAACGTCAATTCCGTCAGCTTTGGATAACTCGTATAAATGCAGCAGCTCGCATAAATGGTTTATCTTACAGTGTTTTCATTAATGGTCTTAAAAAGGCTGCTATTGAGATCGATCGTAAGATCCTAGCTGATATTGCAGTATACGACAAAGTGACATTCACATTCTTAGTTGAAAAAGCGAAAGCTGCTTTAGCTGCATAGAATTTGAAAAATCTTTGAGACAAGGACGCCAGTAGGCGTCCTTTTCTTTTTTAATCATTCTAACTTGTTCTTTAGCTCACTTTCTGCGTTTTAAAGTACTTACTAATAGTCATTAGCTCCGTGCTTTAACCTTGAAAATAAACTAAATATCTTCGTTAAAATGTATTAAAATTGTTTTATTAATTATACCGAATATTATTTTATGTACAGGATGTCAATGAGTGACGTTAATATCTAAAAATACTATTCGCTACAATTAATTTTAACTTGATAATTAAGGTTTAATCCGATGAGTCTTGCAGATCAAATTTTAGCGGTAAACAATGATTTACCTATTCGCACCGATGCACCTGTTCACAGCGGCAAAGTTCGTAGTGTCTACTGGTTAACTGATGCAGATAGTAAACGGTTAATTCAAGAAAAAGGTTATGATGTTGCCGATGATACGCCATTAGCTATTATGGTGATCAGCGACCGTATCTCTGCCTTTGATTGCATTTGGCAAGGCGAAGGCGGCATGAAAGGTGTACCAGGCAAAGGCGCATCACTTAATGCTATTTCAAATCATTGGTTTAAGCTTTTTAAAGATCAAGGCTTAGCCGACAGTCACATTCTTGATATTCCACATCCGTTTGTGTGGATCGTTCAAAAAGCAAAACCGGTCATGATTGAAGCTATTTGTCGTCAGTATATAACGGGGTCAATGTGGCGTTCATATGTAAAAGGCGAGCGTGAATTTTGTGGTATTGAATTAGCTGAAGGGTTAACTAAAGATTCAAAGTTACCTGAGTTATTACAAACACCATCAACGAAAGGTATTTTAGAAGGGATCCCTGGCGTACCCGCTGTTGACGATGTAAATATTACGCGCAAGAACATTGAAGATAATTTTGAAGCATTCAATTTCAAATCACTTGACGATATAACGTTATACGAAAAGTTGTTAACGGAAGGTTTTGACGTTATTTCTGATTCGCTCGCAAAGCTTGACCAAATTTTTGTTGATACTAAGTTTGAGTTTGGCTATGTAAAAGACAGGGCTGGTAACGACAAGTTAATTTATATGGATGAAGTGGGCACTCCTGACTCTTCACGTATTTGGGATGGCGAGCAATACCGTGGTGGCAAAGTCGTTGAAAACTCAAAAGAAGGTTTCCGCCAATTATTATTAGCACACTTTCCTGATGCAGACATTTTATTAAATAAAGCCCGTATGCCTGAACGTGAAGCCTTAGCTCGCGACAATGAATTACCGATATCAGTATTAATGGATGTGTCAAACACATATACAGCAATTGCAGAAAAAATTACCGGGCAAAAAATTGTCTTGTCTGCTAATCCTAAAGCTGAAATTATCGATATTTTACGTGAGCAGTACCAGTTAATTGACTAAAACTTTTAGTTGAGTGTAAATCGTTGATGATTTTTATAAACCCTACTCTTGAGTGGGGTTTATTGTTTTAGCCGCTTTATTAATAATAGGTTTAAGTAAATCTTGAAACTGTCCTGACGCTTTCATTTCTTTTAACACCAATGACAATTTATTGGCGAGTTTCTCCAACCGTTTATGTTTGTTTTTTGTTTACTTAATACCCGCTAAGCAATAGTAAAAAGTGGCTCTTTAACTTGTTGTAAACTCGGGGCGTTGTCTAAGTTAAATGCTTTGGTTCTAAATAATTTGCTATTAATTACTCCATGACTTGCCCATGATAAACTTTTTTTGTTAGGCAATGCCTTGATCTCTAAACGATAGCCTAATTTTTTAAATGCAACGATAATATGCTTTGGCGTTTTGATACAAAAGGCTCATCGCTTCCATTAAAAAAGAAGTGTTCAAAGCACAAGTCAATTTTTGTTATCGCTGAAAATATTTCTGTCGAGTTAATATCGATAAAAGGCTTAAATTAATGAGCCGCTTAAGGCTTTTATCTACTTAAAAGTAATAGAAGGTCATAAAGTTTTAAAAACCCTTTTAAATCACGTTATTCCGCTACATTTATGCTTAGATATTGTGTAGTATTAGCAATAATTTTTATTAATACAATCAGTCTAGCCAAAACTTTGAAATTTACAGCAAGGTTTTAGAGCCGCTTAGAGGAACTCATGAATTTAGACGATATTATATTGCAAGCAGAAGAAGCTATTTCTGCAGCAACAGATCCTACCGAACTTGACCAAGTTCGTGTTAACTTTTTAGGTAAAAAAGGTTTGTTCACTGAGCAAATGAAAGGGTTAAGTCAATTACCTAAAGAAGAGAAGCCTAAAGCAGGGCAAGTGATCAATATTGCTAAACAGCAAGTACAAAAATTATTGACTGAACGTGGTGAATTGTTACGTGCAGAAGTTATTGCTAAACAATTATCTGCTGAATCTATTGATGT
Source organism: Colwellia sp. MB3u-41 (assembly GCF_014076845.1). Taxonomy (GTDB): domain Bacteria; phylum Pseudomonadota; class Gammaproteobacteria; order Enterobacterales; family Alteromonadaceae; genus Colwellia_A. Next base: position 239,163 of record NZ_JACGUT010000047.1, on the reverse strand, counting down.
GACGCTACCTGGACGTAGTAATGATTTAGGTGGACTTCATCCTGTAACACGCACAATTGAACGTATTGAAAGTTTTTTTGGTGATTTGGGCTTTGAAGTCAAAGAAGGTCCAGAAGTGGAAGATGACTTTCATAATTTTGATGCTTTGAATATTCCTGAACATCATCCAGCACGTCAAGACCATGATACTTTTTACTTTAATCCAAAATTAGTGTTACGCACGCAAACCTCAGGTGTACAAATTCGCACCATGGAAAAAGAACAGCCACCACTGCGTATTATTTCTCCGGGTAAGGTTTATCGTAATGACTATGATCAAACACATACGCCAATGTTCCACCAAGTTGAAGGTTTGATGGTCGACAAAGATGTTAGTTTTACGCATCTTAAAGGTATTTTACACGACTTCTTACATCACTTTTTTGAAGAAGAAGTTGAAATTCGTTTCCGCCCTTCATATTTCCCGTTTACAGAACCTTCTGCGGAAGTTGATATTATGGGTAAAAATGGAAAATGGTTAGAAGTATTAGGTTGTGGCATGGTGCACCCTAACGTATTGAAGTCAGTGGGTATTGACCCTGAAGTTTATACCGGTTTTGCTTTTGGTATGGGCGTTGAACGTTTAACAATGTTGCGCTACGGCGTAAATGACTTACGTTCATTTTTCGAAAATGATCTTCGCTTCTTAAAACAGTTCAAGTAGGAAAGCCAATAATGAAATTTAGTGAATCGTGGTTACGTGAGTGGGTTAATCCTGCTATTTCATCGAGTGAATTAGCTCATCAAATTACTATGGCTGGCTTAGAAGTTGATGCTGTAGAAGCTGTTGCCGGTCAATTTACGGGTGTATTAATTGGTGAAGTGGTTGAATGTGGGCCACATCCTGATGCTGATAAATTGCAAGTGACAAAAATAAATCTAGGTAGCGAATTTAATGATGGCGAATTAGTCGATATTGTTTGTGGCGCTAAAAATTGTCGTTTAGGTCTCAAAGTAGCGGTTGCTACTGTTGGCGCAGTTTTACCTGGCGACTTTAAAATTAAAAAAGCAAAATTACGTGGCGTACCTTCTCACGGCATGTTGTGTAGTGAATCAGAGATTGGTTTGTCTGACAGTTCAGATGGTATTATGGAACTAGCACAAGATGCTCCTATAGGCAGGTGTGTTCGTGAATACTTAGATTTGAACGATGTTACTATCGACGTTGATTTAACCGCTAACCGTGGTGACTGTCTTGGCCTTAAAGGCTTAGCACGCGAAGTAGGGGTATTAAATAGTTTAAACATTACTGAACCAGAAATTGTTGCTGTAGCTTCTACAATAGATGATGTTCGAGAAATTACGTTATCAGCAGCTAAAGCTTGTCCACGCTATTTAGGCCGAGTCATTAAAGATATTGATGTAACGGCGAAAACACCGTTATGGATGGTGGAAAAATTACGTCGTTGCGGTACACGCTCAATCGACCCTGTTGTCGATGTAACGAACTATGTGTTGCTTGAACAAGGGCATCCAATGCATGCTTTTGATTTGTCTGCACTCGACGGTGGAATTAACGTTCGTTATGCAACACCAGGTGAAAAACTGGTTTTACTTGACGGTAATGAAGTCACACTTTCAACTGAAACTTTAGTGATCGCTGATGACAATAAAGCATTAGCCATGGCGGGTATTTTTGGCGGAAAAGAATCGGGTGTTAAATCGGATGAAGAAAACAAGTCAACTGACATCTTCTTAGAGAGTGCTTTTTTTGCTCCGTTAGCTATTTTGGGTAAAGCACGTCAATACGGATTACATACTGATTCATCGCATCGTTATGAACGTGGTATCGACCCTGAATTACAACGAAATGCTATGGAACGTGCAACGACCTTATTATTGGAAATCGTTGGTGGTAAAGCGGGTCCTATCGTTGAAGCACTCAGTGATGAACATTTACCTAAAGAAAAAATAGTTACTTTGCGTAGAGAAAAACTTGATGGCCGTATTGGTCATCATATTGATGATACTAAAGTCACTGAAATCCTAACACGTTTAGGCTTTAATGTTACTTTTGAAAGCAATATTTGGACAGTTGTTGTTCCGGCATACCGCTTTGATATTAAAGTAGAAGTTGATTTAATCGAAGAAGTTGCGCGTATTTTTGGTTATAACAATATTCCAAATGTTTCGCCAAAAGCAACGTTGGCGATGCGAGAACAAAAAGAAAAGTCTCTGCCATTAAAACGCCTACGCAACGTAATGGTTAATCGTGGTTACCAAGAAGCGATAACCTATAGTTTTGTCGATCCAAAAGTTCAATCGTTAATTCATCCTGAACAAGAAGTAATGACTTTACCGCATCCTATTTCTTCTGAAATGTCAGTTATGCGTTTAAGTATGTGGACCGGATTATTGCAATCAGTTATTTATAATCAAAACCGTCAGCAATCACGACTACGTTTATTTGAAACAGGTTTACGTTTTGTGCCGGACGACACTGCAGAAAATGGTGTTCGCCAAGAACAAATGTTTGCAGGGGTAGTCACCGGACAGCGTAATGAAGAACATTGGGATATGGAAAAGTCAGCCATTGATTTTTTTGATGTGAAATCAGACGTTGAAGCACTCCTTGCATTAACGGCAGACGCTTCGTCATATGAGTTTTCACAAGATGAAATAGCCGCACTTCATCCGGGTCAAACAGCCGCTATTCATAAGAATGGCGTGTTAGTAGGCCATGTTGGTACCTTACATCCTGAATTAGAAAGAAAATTAGGCTTAAATGGTCGGACATTTATTTTTGAGCTTTTATTGTCTGAAATTTCAACACAAAAAATCCCTGAAGCTGGTGATATATCTCGCTTTCCTGCGAATAGACGTGACATTGCAGTGATCGTTGAAGAGAAAATTAATGCAAAAAATGTCTTACAACTTATTGAAAAGGTTGGCGGAAATTATTTAGTTGATCTAAACTTGTTTGACGTATACCGAGGAAATGGTATCGATGAAGGGTTTAAGAGCTTAGCGATAGCGATGACTTTACAGGATTGTGATAAAACCCTTGAAGAAAAAGACATTAATGAAGTCGTTGAACGTGTCGTAGACACATTAGAAACTGAGCTAAATGCATCACTGAGGAATTAGGTAATGGCGCTTACGAAAGCAGAAGTAGCAGAACATTTATTTGAGAAAGTTGGGCTGAGCAAACGCGACGCAAAGGATATGGTTGAGGTGTTTTTTGAAGAAATACGCGAAACTTTAGAAAGTGGCGAGCAAGTAAAGCTTTCTGGTTTTGGTAACTTTGACCTTCGTGTAAAAAGCGAACGCCCAGGCCGTAACCCCAAAACGGGTGAAGATATTCCAATTTCTGCTCGTAAAGTTGTTACTTTCCGTCCAGGACAAAAATTAAAGAGTCGCGTTGAAAACGGTAACGGCTAATTAAACCATAACGTTAAAAATAATAGTTAGCGTATTTCTTTTTTGTATTTTACGATACATGAGAATATGTTTATTAAAGGTTGCTTCGGCAGCCTTTTTTATTTTAAAGCTTTTGCAAAATTCTCTCTTAAGTGCACCATCCTTTTAAGTAGGTAACACGCTCAAGAACAATCAGAGTCGTGAATCCATACCTTGTGTTCATCAGGTATAACCTTGCTGTGTCATTACAATAGGGTATCGTAGGCGTAATTAGGAGGGCACCAATTAAGGCCTATGATTAAACCGCGTTTATTGAGGTGATGTTATCGTTTTTTAAGTTGCTTTTCTGACGACATTTTCTTACTTATCACTTTGATCAAAGAGCTAACTATTTCTTTAATTAATAAACCAACAATAGCGATTACAGCACCGGTAACGAGTGCATTTAGCGCCAATGGAATAGTGATTGAAAAATCAGTTAAGGTATCTTTAACAATGGTTCTATCAGCATAAATAATAAAGTTATAAACTTGTTCGATATAAGCGTTGTTTGTTACACCGCTAAGTTGTGATTGTAAATAGTCAACTCTTAACATTAATTGCTTAATGATTTCAGCGGTGTTAACAATAGAGGGCTCTGAATTAGCTTGGTATTTTATTATCATGGCAGATAAATCACCTTGATAATGTCGATCAGCAAGGGTTTGAAATTGTACTAAATGCAATTCTGCTTCAGATAAATGTCCAGAAAGCCGGAGCTTATATTGAATAATTAATCCAGGTAGTTGCACACCTAAAATAAATGTTATGGTAAAAAAACAGCGATCAATAATATTATTAATAATTCTAAACATAGAAATTTATCGATTAAATAAAGATGAGCAAAAAATAACAGTAACATACCTTTGTTTATATTTTTTAAAATTTTATGGTTTAAAAATTGCATATTTCTAAAATCGATTACGCATTTAATGTGAATGCAGTAAACAGTCAAATTTTTGATGGTGGTATAAATAGTGATAAATAATATAAGTAACAACGAACAAGAAAATTTAGCGTTGCAAACAACTCATGTTCCAAAAACTATAATGTCTAAAAATTTAAGTAAGCTGCGGAATGTTTTTGCCGTTGGCGGTGTCTTTATGGCGACAAGTTTTCTTGCTTCCCATGTAAACGCGCTAGAAATAGCCGGTAACTTTCACAAAGGGCAAGAGTCTACGAGTAAAGGTTACAGTTTTGCATTAGCAGACACGTTTACCAAAGGGAGTAATTTATATTGGACTGTTGCTTATAGTAGTTTAGATGACGTAAAAGTTGAATGGAATAACGATGAGTTGTTTTTCAAAATAGATACTATTGATGCGCTGCTTAGTTATCGTCATAAAATACAAAGCTATAACTCTTTTTTTAAAAACCTCACTATTGAATATCAAGTTGGAGCATCAGCAGCCCTAACCGAAAATAAATTTACTTGGCCTGAAACACCTGGCTTAGAGGAAGAAGTTCGATACTTTTCTGAAAAAAGTGATATTAATGCCATTATAGGTGTTGGCGCTTATTATAAACTTGATCGTAATACATCAATAAACTTTGGGGTAAAATATCAACCTAGTTTTTCTGAATTCGGTGCTGTAACCTCGGGTTATATAGGGGTGAGTTATCGTTTTGGTCGTGGCTTAGATTATTAAGTTTGATTAATAAATTATTTTAACAAAAGCCCAACCTTTTTTTTTGGTAAAGTTTACTATGTGAAGTATGAGGTTAAGAATATTCGCTGCCACATTGGCACTTTTTTAATTTCAAGACGTAATAACTTGTCGTGACAAGTTATAAATATCAGTTATTGGTGGGAATATTTATGTCATTAAAAATTCGTTTAAAAGCTGTGTTACTTATATCAGTGATTATGATCAACTTCTCTGCTCATGCAGCCGTACAATGTCTTTTGCCTACGCCTCTTCTTGACGCCGACGGCGATGGCTACGATGATACGGTTATCACTGGTGGTGCTTATGACTTATTCCCAAGTGATGCTACAGAATGGTATGACACTGATTTAAATGGTGTCGGTAATAACGCTGACCCTGATGATGACGGTGATGGGGTACCTGATATTTCTGACAATAACCGTGATGGAGACTCGGTTATTGATATTTATGATCCCGCTATCGAAAACTCCTTTGAATGGTTAAACACCGACGGAGATACGCTTTGTAATACCGTTGATCTTGATGATGACGGTGACGGGGTTGTTGATGTCGTTGATGTATACCCACTTAACCCTGCAGAGTGGGATGATACTGATAGCGATACTATCGGTAATAACGCTGATACCGATGATGATGGTGACGGTATTATTGATTTATATGATGCCTTTCCTCTCGATAATTCAGAACAACTTGATACAGATAATGACGGTATCGGTAATAATACCGATACCGATGATGACGGCGACGGCATTTTAGATGTTAATGATGCTTTCCCCTTAGATAGCTCGGAGACACTTGATACCGATAATGATGGTCTTGGTGATAATGCTGATAACGATACCGATGGTGACGGTTTTGCAAACGCTATTGATATTTATCCAAATAACCCATCTGAGTGGTTTGATACCGATGGTGACAATGTTGGTGATAATACTGACACCGATGACGACACCCATGACGTTACTGGAGTTGGCGATGGTATTCCTGATATCAGTGATGACTTTCCTCTAGATGCCAGTGAATGGTTAGACACTGATAATGATGGTGTTGGCGATAATGGCGATACCGATGCAGATGGTGATGGTCATTTAAATGTTAACGATGCTTTTCCGTTAGATAATGCCGAATTTATTGATACAGATGCCGATGGTACAGGCAACAATGCCGATACAGACGACGATGGTGATGGTGTTTTAGACAGCAGTGACCCTTTTCCGCTTGATGCAAGTGAGTCGATAGACAGTGATTTTGACGGTATAGGTAATAACGCTGATGGCGATGATGATAATGACGGTGTTTTAGATGACATTAATGGTAACGGTATTATTGATGGTTTAGATGATGTATTTCCATTAGACCCTACTGAATATATTGATACTGATGGTGACGGAATCGGTAATAATACCGATACAGATGATGATGGTGATGGCGTAGCTGACGGCATTGATAGATTTCCTTTAGACGGAACTGAGTCAGTAGATACTGACGGTGATGGCATTGGTAATAATGCAGATATCGATGATGATAATGATGGCATATTAGATATAAATGAGACACTGGCAAACTCACTTTTACCCCTAGCAACCACAGATACTGACGGTGATGGTGTTGCTGATAATAGCGATCTTGATATTGACACGCACGATTTTACGGGGGTTGGTGATGGCATCGTTAATACTGCAGATCTTTTTCCATTTGATCCAACAGAGTGGGAAGACACCGATGGTGATTTTATAGGCGATAATAGCGATCCAGATATAGATGGTGACGGTATTGCCAATGGGGTTGACCCTGGTCCAACTGATCCTGCAGCAAGAACAGATACTGATGGTGACGGCCTTGCTAACGAAACTAATGATAACGATGACGACAATGATGGTGTTGCAGACAACCTTGATTTATTTCCGTTAAATGCTGCTGAAAGCATAGATACCGACGGAGACGGTATAGGTAATAACAGCGATCCAGATGATGATAATGACGGCTTTGCCGATAGTGCAGATGCTTTTTCACTCGATGTAAATGAGTATTTAGACACTGACAGTGACGGCACAGGTAATAATACCGATGATGATGATGATGGTGATGGCATTAAAGATTCAATAGATGCTTTCCCGCTAAATCCTCTAGAATCTGTTGACACTGATGGAGACCTTATAGGTAACAATACTGACAGTGATGATGACAATGATGGCTTTGTTGATAGTCTCGATGCTTTTCCATTAGATTTTAACGAAAGACTCGATACAGATAGTGACGGTATCGGTAATAATACCGACACTGATGATGATAATGACACCTATGTCGACAGTAATGATTTATACCCTTTAGATGCTAATGAGTGGAAAGACTCTGATGGTGATGGTATTGGAGATAATGCAGACGCTGATGATGATAATGATAATATTCTTGATGTTGATGATGCATTTCCCTTTAATCCAGGAGAAATCACTGATACTGATGGTGACGGTATTGGTGATGTACTCGATACCGACGATGACGGTGACGGTGTTCTAGATAATGTTGATTTATTTCCCCTTGACCCTTTAGAGTCACTTGATAGCGATAACGATGGTATTGGTAATAATAGTGATAGTGACGATGATAATGATGGTGTGCGTGATGTCGATGATGCATTTCCCCTTGACCCCATAGAAAGTGTTGATACTGACGGTGATGGTATTGGTAACGTTAACGATATAGATGACGATAATGATGGCGTACTTGATTATATTGATGCACTTCCTTTAGATCCGACAGAATCACTTGATTTTGACGTTGACGGTGTTGGTAATAATGCTGACCCTGATGACGATAATGACGGCATGAGTGATGTGTTTGAGCTTAAATATGGCTTTAACCCATTTAATGTTGCTGATGCTTTAATGGACACGGACTCTGACGGCACCATAAACGTAGATGAAGAACGTAATAACACAAATCCATTAATTGATGATTATGCGCCGGTGATCACGGTACCTGAAGCTGTGCACCTTGATGCTAACCATACCTTTACCGCACTAACACGCGAGCAGTTGGTTAAGCTAACGGAAGTTTATGTTGAAGATGGACGTGACGGCGCTAATTGTTGCTCATTAACGCCCGTTGGCTTTGAACAGGGGCAAAAGCATATTACCTCGGGGGTATACAATATTACCTGGCGCGCGGTTGACGATGCAGGAAATGTTTCAACCATACGACAAATCCTTAATGTTTATCCATTAGTGAATTTTAGTGCGACACAAATATTAGGTGAAGGTGCAACAGCTAGAGTAGATGTTATTCTATCAGGCGAAGCACCTTATTATCCTATTGAGTTACCTTTTGCTATTTCAGGTAATGCTGACTCGCTTGATTATAAGATAGCCGATAATAAAGTGGTTATTAATGAGGGAACCACAGGCTTTATTGATGTCTTGATCAATAAAGACTTTCAAGCAGAAAATGATGAACAACTTATATTGAGCTTTGGCAGTGAAATAAATGCGGGTGTACACAAAACCCATACCATTGTTATTACTGAAACTAATATCGTACCGTTGACAGAGTTGCGCATGACGCAAAATAACATAGCCGTTTCAAGCATCAGTAAAGATCAAGGTGAAGTGACGATTGAATTAAAAATAACGGATGTTAATCCTGATGATCTACACATCATTAATTGGTTATTGCCTGAGTATATCAATGCAGAAATAAGCGCGAATCAATTAAAGGTTTATTTACAACCGGATTCATTTGTTTTACCTGATGAAATACAGCGTTTAATTGTGGTAGAAGTCAGTGTTACCGATAATGGTAACGGCGAATTATCACAAACTCATCGCCTTAATATCCCCGTTAATAATATCTTAGCTCGACTCGACGGCAGTGACACCGACAGTGATGGTATAGCTGACAATATTGAAGGCTATGCTGATGAGGACAACGATGGTGTACCCGCATTTCTTGATAATAACAATATTGCTTATCTACAGCCATTGCATGTAAACGCGGGTGAAACTAAATTGATGGAAACTGAACCGGGCTTGAGATTACGTTTGGGTAAATATGCTTTACAGCAATTTTCGGATGGCGTGCAAATGAGCCAACAAGAAATGGATGCAACAGGCTTAGTGCCAACCGATGATTATGATCATCGTAGTGATTATTTTGATTTTGAAATTCATAATGTTACTCCGTTTGGTGCCTCTGCATATGTCGTTATTCCTTTAAATGATGGCATTCCAAACAATTCGCTTTATCGAAAATTTAACCGCCTAAATGGTTGGCAGAATTTTGTGGAAAACAGCAATAATAGTTTAGCGTCTAGCGCAGCAGACAACGATGTCTGTCCACCACCGCAAAGCAATTTATATCAAGCCGGTTTATCGGCAGGGCATCAATGCGTGCGTTTATGGATTGAAGATGGTGGTGCAAATGATGCCGATGGCCTTGTGAATGGTATTATTGACGATCCGGGTGGAATTGCGTTAGTCCCTAATGCCGAAGTGGCAAAAGAAACAGATCCAGAGCAATCAAGCAGTGGCAGTATGTATTGGCTGTTATTATTTATTGTAGTCAGTTTGCGCTTGAAAAAATTTAGGCAAAGCAGTCTATAAAATAGTTTCACAAACAAGTTAACATTTATGTTTGTTCGCCCGTTATTTTCCTATAAAATAGCGGGCAAATTTCCTCTGCCAATAAATAATAAGTATTATTATGTTTGAACTTAAATACCATACTCCCAAAGAATGGGCGCAAGTTGCACTCGCTGATTTTAATGCCTTTTTACTTGACCATGCTACCGCAGAAAAAAAAGCTTCAGGTATGGCAATGTCTATGATCTCACATTATCCGGATAGAAAAAATATGGTTAAAGCGATGGCTGATTTAGCTATCGAAGAACTGATTCATTTTAAACAAGTGTTAAAATTAATTAATGCGCGTGGAATTCAGTTGGGTGCAGATACAAAAGACCCTTATATCTCGCAAATTCGCAAGGCGTTTCGCAATGGCACTGAAGTCTTTTTTATGGACCGATTAATCGTTGCTGGCGTTATTGAAGCAAGAGGCTATGAACGATTTTCTCTTATTGCTGAAGCATTACCTGAAGGCAAAGATAAAGTTTTATATGACGCTATTGCAAAGTCTGAAGAAAAGCATAAAAATCTTTTTATTGAGCTTGCATACGAATATTTTGATAAAGAAGAAGTCGATATACGTTTAGACGAAGTGTTAACGCTGGAAGCTGAAATTTGTGCAAAACTCCCTTTTAGAGCAGCTCTGCATTAATGCTTTAACGATAAAGTATTAACAGGCTAAGCTGATGTCAAAAGCATTTAACCAATATTTTAGCCGCTATGCTGCAAATGAAGTTGAGGTATTAATTCAGCACGAATTACTTTTACCTGACGAATTTTTGGTGGAACACGTAGTAGTGATCCCTGCTTATCAAGAAACGAGCGCTTTTATTGAGCGCTTTTTAGCTTCATCACTTGTAAAGTCTCCTGTGCTTATGGTCGTCGTTATCAACGAGCCAATAGCCCAATCTTCAGCTGCTCAAATCACTGAACGCTTTAGCAAAGATTTAAAAAATACCCACGTTAATAGTCTTAACCCTCAAAAAAAATTACACAAATACTCACTCTCTTGCGGTGATATATCGTGGCAGCATGAAAACTTAACATTAATTAAAGTACATCAAAGCCAGAGCTGGCTTTTAGTGGTTGACAGGTTTACGCATGGCATAGAAAAAGAGCAGGGCGTAGGGCTCGCCCGTAAAATAGGCGCAGATCTCTGCGCTTATTTAATCTCGATAAAGAGAGTAGATCAGCCATGGATTTGCTCAAGTGATGCCGATGCTTATTTACCCGACAATTACTTTAGTGCACTGCACTCACGCGATAAAAGTACGGTAGTTTGTTGTTTTAATTTTCAGCATAGTAGCGATGATAAACGTGTTCATCAGGCTAATTTTCTGTATGAAACCGCATTACGTTATTATGTTGCCGGCTTACATTATGCCAATTCACCGTATGCTTTTTTCACTATTGGTAGTCTTTTAGCTTTTAAAGCGGAGGTCTATGTTCAAGCGCGCGGTTTTCCAAAAAGAAGCGCAGGTGAAGACTTTTATTTATTAAACAAACTCGCTAAGTTAGGCGATGTTGAATTTATTGAAGAAGTGATTGTAACGCTTGAAGCAAGAACGTCTCAGCGAGTACCCTTTGGCACGGGGCCCGCAGTACAAAAAATTCTAGACTTACAAGAGAATAAGCAAGATTATTGTTATTACCATCCAGAAATATTCATACTATTGAAATCTACACTGTGTTCATTTTCCAACTTGTGGCATCACCGTGCTGATGTAGCAACATGGTTACAACAACGCTCAACACCAGTAAGTACAGCGTTAACTGAAATTGGATTTGATAGCTTTGTTAATAAACAAACAAATAATAGCGAAAAGCAATTTAATAAACAGTTAGACGTTTGGTTTGACGCTTTTAAAACACTAAAATTTATTCATAGTGTTCGCGCAAATTATTATCAAGATATTCCCCTAGCACAAGCATTATCAAAAGCGCCATTTAGGGTTTAATAAGCTAACCAGCTAAAGTCTTCTATAAAAAATATCACAGTTACTGATTACTAATATTCCTCAATAATATAAATAAATATGAGATCCCTAGTATACTTTTAAGAGACTGGAATTTTTTACCAAGGTCATTACATTTTTATGGGAGGATTTATGAATATTTTTATAAATAATTTCAGTAAAGTGAGCTGTTTATTCTTTTTAACTTTACTGTTATCGGCATGTCAAACCAGTGATAAGTTAGCGCATAAAAATGTTTATGTGAATGAAAATCTATATTTTGATGAGTACTTTCCTAACTACCAAGCTGTAAAAGTAGAAAGCAAAGAAGACATCTTTGCTTTAGATGATCGAATGCGGCTAATGGTAAAAGAAAAGTTAATGACTGAGCGGGATATAAAAAGAAGAGCAAGAAAACTACTTAAACATATATTTGATCAAGACAATGTAGCCTTAGCTTATAACAGTGCGGCTAATGTCAGTGCTATTGGTGCATATAATAATCAACAGGCGAACTGTTTATCGCTTACTATTATGTCCTATGCTTTAGCCAAAGAAGCTCAGTTAGCAGTCGACTTTCAGGAGGTTAAAATACCTGAGTATTGGGTACGAAATGGTGCCTATAATATGTTAACTGGTCACGTGAATTTAGTGGTTACTAAGCCTAAAAGTCCACATGCTCAAGTTGTATTCGGTAGTGACATTTTAACGATTGATTTTGATCCCTTTGTTATTAAAGCGTCATTTCCTAAAACGATTATTAGTCAGTCATACGTGTTGTCAATGTTTTATAGCAATAAAGGAGCACAAGCATTAGTCAATAAGCAGTTGACTAAAGCCTATGCCTATTTTAAAGCAGCAACGACCCTTGCACCAAACTTTAGTCCTGCTTGGGCAAACTTAGGTATTTTGTATCGCATGAGTGGCCATCTAGCCCTGGCTAAAAAAAGCTATCAATATGCACTTGAGGTTAACCCTGAAAACTTTACTGCAATGTCTAATATGTCATTATTACTTGATAATCTAAAAGACAGAAAAGAGTTAGCGAACATAAGAAAAACACTAAAAAATCAAAGAGAAAATAATCCATATTATTTTGCCCTACTTGCAAATCAAGCCTTTTATTTAGCCAATAACAAACAAGCGTTAGCTTATTATCGTCAAGCGATAAAACTAAATAAACATGAACATGCCTTTTATTTTGGTTTAGCAAAAGTTTATTATGCCTTAAATGAAAATAGAAAAGCACAAAAAGCAATGGGTAAGGCTATTTTGTATAACAGGATAAATAGCATTGATGTAACATACATAGCAAAATTGAATTTTTTAAAAAAGCAGGAGCTAGATCATTAAAAAATTACTAACGTTAGGTTTATTTATGTACCTGATTTTAAGCGGCTGTGTTCGCGCTTCCATCGTCGATATAACGAATATTACACTTAACAAAGATCAATTGCTTAAGCATCTATCTTACTTATCGTCTGACGAATTAGCTGGGCGTAAAATTGACAGTGTTGGCAATAGAAAAGCTCAAAAATATATAATTAATCAATTAGTTAATCATTCAATACTCCCTTTGAATAAAGAATATCAACATGATTTTTTTAGTCGTCTGAGTGGAAGTAATATTATTGCGATGATCCCTGGTCACCAAAAAATCGAGAGTTATATTGTTTTATCTGCACACTTTGATCATATCGGTATAAAAGGAAACAAAATTTATAACGGAGCAGATGATAATGCATCAGGAGCGTCTGCGTTACTTTCTATCGCTCAACAACTTATTAAAAATCCCATAAAACATAATATTATTTTACTCTTTACTGATGGCGAAGAACTTAACTTAAGAGGGGCTAAAGCGTTTGTAAAAGATCATCCCAATATTATGCGCCATACTAAACTGAATATAAATTTAGATATGCTGGCGGGTAGTAAAAGAACAAAAAAATTACGCTATATGACCCGAGGTTTTAATCAATTACTCAATGAACGTAATATAGAACAATTAACGACGTTGCAAAATTCATTCGATATTCTAATAAGAGAGGGATTTAAGGTTAAAAGCTTTAGAGGAAACCGTCGGATAAAATGGTTATTGTCGAGTGATCACGGAGTATTTCATCAGGCAGGGATCCCGTTTATTTATTTTGGTGTGGGTACTCACATTAACTACCACGAATCGAGTGACACCTACAGTAATGTTAATCATGAGTTTTTCCATTTGGCGACTGATGCGATTTATCAACAATTGATCTTTCTTGATCACAATATATAAATATTTACTGCAGGTCATTACACTTATTTATTCTGTAAAATACAAAAAGACATATTACTGGCTCAAATTCTCAATAAATTAAGTGCTCAGTGCTTATTTACTTTCCAAATATAAGAAAAGTAAGGTATGTTAAAGTTAATAATACTTAATGACATTTTTAGTTTTAATATATGCATAACACCTATATAGCAAGACAAGCGATATTAGATAGAACCCATACCACTATTGGTTACGAACTTTTATTTAGAGATAGCCCTGATAATAAATTCCCTGAAATTGATCAAGACGTAGCGAGCTCAAAATTAATCATTCAAAATCATCTTCAAGGTGACATTCGTTCTATTAGTATGGGCAAGCTGGCTTTTATTAATTTTACTGAAAAATGTCTGGTTAACAAATACCCGTTAATGTTTGATAAAAATACGATTGTTATTGAACTTGTTGGCCATAAAATGCCGACAGAGCGTTTGTTTAAAATCATTAAGTTTTATTACGAAAAAGGTTATAAAATTGCACTAACTGAATATGATCTAGACGAAAAATGGGATGTACTATTTCCTTATATAGCAATCATCAAAGTTGACATAGAAGTGGTTAATCCTAAACGTTTACATAAAGTGCTTGAACGCTTAAAAGATCACGACATTAAACTTGCTGCAGAAAAGGTGGAAACCAACTTTCAAGTACAAGCCTTAGCAGAAGTCGGTTTTAACTATTATCAAGGTTACTTTTATCACGAGCCTGAGATAGTTGAAGGGCAAACACTTGCGCCAATAAAAGCTCAAATGTTGAATTTAATCAGTGAAACATTTCATTCGCCACTCGATTTTGAAACTATTGCGACTATCATCAGCCATGATGTAAATTTGACGGTTGGTTTATTAAAAATGGTCAACAATGTTGCAACATCAATACGGATTGAAATTACTTCTTTAAAACAAGCCACCGCTTATTTAGGCGAAGATAAACTTAAACAGTTTGTTACTATTTTGGCTTTATCTAAGTTAACTACAGAAAAAACAGATGAAGTATCGAAGCAAGCGTTGATCACCGCCAAATTGATGACTTCACTAGCAAAAGAAGGTGTGTTCAAAGAGATCAGTGATTTTGCTTTTATTACTGGCTTATTAAGCGCCATTGAAGTTATTTTACGTATGCCCATCAATGAAATTGTTAAAACAATGCCGCTGGCTATTCCAATTGAAAACGCGTTAGTTGATCACTCGGGTTTGTTGGGTGAATTACTTGATTTTACAATGAAATATATAACAGGTAATGGCGAAAATATAAATCAATTAATTGAATTGTATTCACTTGATGCCACCTTTATTCAACAAGAGTTTGTTGCCGCCTGCCAATGGTGTAAAGATCTCGATATATAACTTATCGTTCATTACTTTGTGATATTTTAAACGCCTATTCATTCCCTTTTATCTAGGCGTTTTTGTTGAGGTAACGTCACTGGGCGGTTAGCGCGAGGATATTTTCTTGGGCTGAAACTAAATTTTCACTGACTTTTTCTTTATGCATAACAGCAACCGCAAGTGGCACGGTTATCAATTGATTATTACGTTCTCCGATCATCACTTTGTTATTGCCTGCAATCAGTTCCTGTACCGCTGAAACGCCCATTTTTGTAGCTAAAATTCGGTCTTTAGCGACAGGAGAACCTCCTCGTTGAATATAGCCAAGTATACACGCGGTGCAGTCAATGTTTGCCGTTTCCTTTAATTGTCTTGCAAGCTCGGTTGCCCCACCTCGCCAAAGGTTTTCGGCTATAACAATGATGTAACTGGCATGCCTGTTTTGCTGTGCTTGGCTAATTTCTTTTGCTAAATGGCTAAGCTTTTCTTGTTCATCATTTTGAGAGAAGTTCTCGAAGGAAAGTATTTGCTCAGCAGCACAAGCAATGCCAACGTTAAACGTGATATGACCGCTATGGCGGCCCATTAACTCAACAATAAAAATACGTTCAAAAGCTTCTGCGGTATCGCGTATTTTATCAATAGCTTCAATACCGGTATTGACCGCTGTAGAAAAACCAATGGTGAAATCGGTGCCGTCAATATCATTGTCAATGGTTCCAGGAATACCAATAATATGTCCTGACCAATGTTGATTTAAAGCAAGTAGACCGTTAAAAGAACCATCGCCACCGATGACAATTAATGCGTCTACTTCTTCCTTTTTCAGTGTGACTGCGGCTAATTTTAAGCCTTGCTCTGTGAGCATAGCAGGGCAGCGAGCACTTTTTAAAATAGTGCCACCGCGGTGGATTATACCATTAACACTTGCTGGGGTTAGGGGAGTTGAACTATCTTCTATTAAACCGTTATAGCCCGAATAAAAACCGATAGTCTGTAATTTATAGTGATGGGCAGCAAGTACCACCGAACGTATCGCTGCATTCATACCGGGAGCATCGCCCCCACTTGTTAACACTGCAACCTTTTTTATCATCATAATCAGTTTTTAACGTTATATCATAACGTTTATCTTACTGAAATTTTTTACATTCGTCATTGCTTACCTTAAGTAAATTTTGCCGATAAAAAAAGGTAGCTAAAGTGCTACCTTTTTAACGTACCTATTTATTGCTTAACTTTACCCAATTAACTTAAGTGCTTTTTGGTCACCGTTAAGACTTTCAATGTATTGGTTGCACCAACAGTTTCCATCATATCACCATGAGTAAATATAACGATGTCATCAACTTTTAAATTTGATTTATTGAGTACTTTATTGAGTACTTCATTTGACAATTCTTCGTCTGAAAAATGGGTAGAGTCAAACTCAACAGGATAAACACCACGGTAAATAGCCGTTTTATTAAGTGTTTTCTGGTGACGAGATAAAGAATATATAGGTAAGCCAGAAGTAATACGCGACATTATTTTGCTGGTATGCCCTGATTCAGTCAAAGATATGATCGCTTTAACACCAACAAGATGATTTGCAGCATACATAGCAGACATTGCGATGGTTTCTGAAATTTCAGAAAAAGTGAGTTCATTACGATGGTTTGACATATTGACTGAGCGATGTTCTTCAGCGCCAATACATACAGATGCCATTGCTTTTACTGTTTCTACTGGATATTTACCCGCGGCAGTTTCAGCACTCAGCATAACTGCATCAGTACCATCAAGAACAGCGTTTGCCACATCCATAACTTCAGCGCGTGTTGGCATCGGGTTTTCAATCATCGTTTCCATCATTTGCGTTGCGGTAATGACCACACGGTTTAATTGACGACTACGAGCAATAATATGTTTTTGTTTACCCACTAATGCAGCATCACCAATTTCAACACCTAAATCACCACGAGCAACCATAACAACGTCAGAGGCTAAAATGATTTCATCAAGGATTTTGTCATCATTTACCGCTTCTGCACGTTCAATTTTAGACACTAAACGAGCATCACAACCCGCTTCTTGGGCTAATAAACGAGCTTCACGCATATCTGCTGCATCACGAGGAAAAGACACTGCTAAGAAATCGACATCAATTTTTGCCGCTAACTTAATATCTTCTTTATCTTTATCGGTTAAGGCTGGAGCGGTTAAACCACCACCTTGACGGTTAATGCCCTTATTATTTGATAAAGGCCCACCGACAGTGACTTCAGTGAAAACTGACTGTCCTTGTGTACTTAATACTTTTAGTTGCACACGACCATCGTCAAGTAAAAGTATATCCCCAGGAATAACGTCCTGTGGTAATTTTTTGTAATCAATGCCAACTTTTTCTTGGCAGCCATCACCTTTTTCTAATGTCGCATCAAGTTCAAACTTATCACCGATCGCTAATCTAATGGGGCCATCTTTAAACGTAGAAATACGTATTTTAGGGCCTTGCAAATCGCCTAAAATGCCAACATATATTCCAAGTTCTTTGGCAATTTCGCGTACGTTATTAGCACGATCAATATGATCTTGAGGAATACCATGAGAGAAGTTCAATCGAACCACGTTTACACCAGCGGCTAGTACTTCTTTCAATACGGCTTTGTCATCAGTGGCTGGCCCTAAGGTCGCTACAATTTTCGTTCTTCTAGGCATCTTAATCCTTATTATGTAATGGAGTGATTGTTGAAGACAAATATCGAGGTTTGTCTTCATTAATAATGATAGTTAGTCTTTACGCTCAAAACGTGAGCTACGTAAACTATCTTTTACTTTCTTTAAATTATCTCTAAATTTCGTCCCACGTCTTAACGTAAATCCGGTTGCTAGCACATCAATAAGTGCAAGTTGCGCAATACGTGATGACATGGGCATATATAAATCGGTATCTTCAGCAACATCAACAGATAAAACGATATTACATTCTTTTGATAAAGGGCTACCTGCGGTTGTTATTCCTATAACAATCGCATCATTTTCTTTGGCTAAACTTGCCACTTCAACCAGTGACTTTGTTCGCCCTGTGTGTGAAATGACCACCACTACATCGCCTTGGCGACTATTAATAGCACTCATACGTTGCATTAATATGTCATCAAAATAAACGACAGGGACATTAAAACGGAAGAACTTATTTAAGGCGTCATGTGCAACAACAGCAGAAGCGCCTAGCCCAAAAAATGAAATTTTATTGGCTTGTGTTAATACATCAACCGATCTGTTGATCACATTAGCATCTAAACTTTTACGAGCTAATTCAAGACTTGCCATGGTTGATTCAAAAATTTTATCCGTATATTCATCAGCCGTATCATTTTCGTCGACGTGCCGATTAACATAAGGTGTACCATTTGCCAGACTTTGTGCTAAGTGAAGTTTAAAGTCAGGGTAACCTTTAGTATCTAAACGACGACAAAATCTATTAACAGTGGGTTCACTGATATTTGCTTGCTTAGCTAATGCTGCGATACTGGCATGAATAACGGTACTGGGAGAAGATAATATTACTTCCGCCACTTTACGTTCAGATTTACTGAACGTATCTAACTCGTTGGCGATTTTTTCTAAAATATTCATGTCGGTTAATCCTACTTTTACAAAAATTGTAATTAATTTTCTGTTTAAATCACGAGAATAATGAAAATTTATTTCATAATTACCGCTAATATAAAACACATTAGCAATTTTTAGCAAATTTTTAATTAATGTTTAACCTAAAATAGCTAACCAGCAGAGAATTTTTAGTGAAATCATCTCTTGAACTCGATATATATTCATAATACCTAAAATGTAATTTAATTACAAAAAGTTCTTTACTGATGTGAGTATACCCGTTAAATTATGGATAAATGTAGTTTAGTTACAATATGTGCTGTATTTATTGATGACATAATTTTAGCTATTATTAGGTATCAGTAAAACAAGCCAACATAAGAGATAATGTTATATGAAAAATTCAGACCTTCAGTCTGCCAGTGAAATTGTTATTTTTGGTGCACTTGGTGACTTGTCTCGTCGTAAATTATTACCTGCTTTGTATCAATTAGACCAAGCCGGCTTATTGAACAATGAGAGCCGAATTTTAGGTGTTGCTAGACAAGACCATTCAGTCGAAGAATTTACTGCTTTTGTGGTTGAAAACCTTACCGAGTTTGTTAAAGAGGGTTTAGACAAACAGGTGATGGCTCGTTTTATTACCCGTTTGGTTTATCAACAATTAGATTTTAAAGATACCGCTTCGTACAGCCATTTAGCGACCACGTTAAAAGGTGGCCATGAAACGCGCGTTTATTATTTCTCAACACCTCCTGCTATTTATGGCGATATTACCGACGGTTTAAAATCAGCAACACTTATTACTGACGCAGACCGTGTCGTTATGGAAAAACCGATTGGTAATTGTCTTGCTTCTTCTAAAGTTATTAATGACCAAGTTTCTCGTTATTTTAATGAAAACCAAATTTACCGTATTGATCATTATTTAGGTAAAGAAACCGTACTTAACTTATTAGTACTGCGCTTTGCCAACTCACTTTTTACCAATAACTGGGACCGTAATAGTATTGATCATGTACAGATAACCGTTGCTGAAAGTGTTGGTATTGAAGGGCGCTGGGGATTCTATGATGACGCAGGCCAAATGCGTGACATGATACAAAATCATTTATTACAAATTCTATCTTTATTAGCGATGGAGCCGCCAGCTGATTTAAGTGCAGAGAGCATTCGTGCTGAAAAATTAAAGGCTGTGAAGGCGCTTGTACCCATTAACCGCATGAACGTGAAAGAAAAAACAGTACGCGGACAGTATGCTGATGGTTACTTAAATGGTTTACCTGTACCAGGGTATTTAAATGAAGAAGATGCCAATCAAAAAAGTGATACCGAAACTTTTGTCGCAATAAAAGCGGAAATTGACAATTGGCGTTGGGCAGGTGTTCCGTTTTACCTTCGCACAGGTAAACGTATGCCAGCTAAGCACAGTGAAATTGTGGTGCAATTTAAGCCCCAAGCTCACAATATTTTCAAAGAGAGCCATGTAGATTTACCCGCTAATAAATTAACCATTCGTTTGCAGCCCGATGAAGGCGTTGAGTTACAAATGATGAATAAAATTCCGGGTATTGCATCACAAATGCATATTCAAGAAAATAAACTCGATTTGAGCTTTTCAGAAACCTATGAAAATCAGCGTGTTGTTGATGCTTATGAACGATTGATGCTAGAAGTTATTAATGGTAATCAGTCATTATTTGTCAGTCGTGATGAAGTTGAGGCCGCTTGGACGTGGGCTGATAGTATTATTGAAGCTTGGCAGACGAGTAATGAAGCACCTAAAGCTTACCCTGCAGGAACCTGGGGGCCCGTTGCTTCGCTTTCAATGATTGCTCGTGATGATCGCCAGTGGGTTGAGTAACTAAATTTTAGTAATAATATAAATTTCAGGGAATAACTATGTATCAATTAAATGATTTTGCTCAGCGAGCAGATTTAGATAATGCTTTAGCTAAGGCAGTGGCTGAAATTTTATCAGACGCTATTAGTAAAAAAGGTAAAGCAAGCCTTGCTGTCTCTGGTGGCTCTACACCTAAAGGTTTCTTTACCGCATTATCAAATAAAGATATTGACTGGCAAAAAGTCACGGTAACGTTGGCCGATGAACGTTGGGTTGAGTTTGAGTCTGAGGCGAGTAATACGCGTTTGGTACATGAAAACTTATTGCAAAATAAGGCCTCTGCTGCTCGTTTTTTTCATCTCAAAAAAGCCGGCGAATTTAATCAAGCAACCCTGGCGTTATTAAATGCAGATGCTAAAAGTAACTTATTGCCATTAGATGTGCTTATTCTTGGCATGGGCGAAGATGGTCATACCGCTTCTTTATTTCCGTGTAGTAATGAAATATCAGCAGCACTAGCACCTGACAACACAGTAGCCTTAATGAAAGTTGTTCCTCAAACCGCTCCTAATGCTCGCATCACTTTTACTTATGCGCATTTAGCGCAGAGTAAAAATATTATTTTACATGTATGTGGTGAAAGTAAAAAGGTCGTTTTAGGGAAAGCACTTTCAAATAACAACCAAAAAGAAATGCCAATAAGGGCATTTTTACAAAACCCAGATATCAATACACAAGTGTATTGGGCGGAGTAACATATGACAATTAAAATGAATAAAAAAATCTTAGCGATCACCAATGAAATTATAGAGCGTAGTAAAATTTCACGCGCTAAATACTTAGCCAAAATTGAAGCTGAAAGTTCTCAAACTGTCCATCGTGCTGGTTTGTCATGTGGTAACTTAGCCCATGGTTTTGCCGCTTGTGGTAAAGAAGACAAAGTCTCACTACGTGGTATACATCACTCAGATATCGCCATTGTATCAGCTTACAATGATATGTTATCAGCTCATCAGCCTTATGAAGTTTATCCTGCGATTATAAAAGCAGCAGTCAGAGATGCAGGCGGTGTAGCACAGTTTGCTGCAGGTGTTCCCGCTATGTGTGACGGTGTAACCCAAGGTCAACCTGGCATGGACTTAAGCTTAATGAGTCGCGATGTTATTGCGATGTCTGCTGCTGTTGGTTTATCTCACAATATGTTTGATGGCGCAGCAATGCTTGGCATCTGTGACAAAATTGTGCCTGGTCTGTTAATTGCCAGTATGACTTTTGGACATCTACCAACCGTTTTTATTCCTGCAGGTCCAATGCCTTCAGGCTTACCCAATAAAGAAAAAGCACGTGTACGCCAACAACATGCTAAAGGTGAGGCCAATGAAGAAGAGTTACTCGAAGCTGAATCTGCATCATACCACTCTGCGGGTACGTGTACTTTCTTTGGTACGGCGAATTCAAATCAATTAGTGGTTGAGGTCATGGGACTTCATTTACCGGGCGCTTCATTTATCGCGCCGAATACCGAGCTTCGTGAAGAGTTAACTAAAGCAGCAGCACGCCAAGTCACACGGTTAACACAACAATCAGGTAACTATATGCCGATTGGTAGAATGGTTAATGAACGCTCAATTGTTAACGCCATTGTTGCATTACTTGCCACGGGCGGTTCAACTAACCTGACAATGCATATTATTGCCTTTGCAAAAGCTGCGGGCATTATTATTAACTTTCAAGATTTTAATGACTTATCTGAAGCGGTTCCACTTTTAACGCGTATATACCCTAACGGTGAAGCTGATATTAACCAGTTTCAAGAAGCAGGGGGTATGGCACTACTTTTTAGAGAGTTGATAGAAGGTGGCTTAATTTTTGAAGATGTCGAAACCATTTGTGGTCGTGGCTTAACGCGTTACACTAAAAAACCTGTTTTAGAGAGTGGTGAGCTTAAGTGGGTTGACTGTGTTGAAAAGTCACTTGACGATAGCATCATTGCTACTGTTGCTCAGCCATTTAAACCTACGGGTGGTTTACGCGTCCTTAAAGGTAATTTAGGTGTTTCTGTTATCAAGACATCTTCGCTACGCGAAGGTAGTTTTGTTATTAAAGCACCCGCGGTTGTTTTTGAAGATCAACACGAATTACAAGCGGCTTTTGACGCGGGTGAGTTAGAGAAAGACTTTGTTGCTGTCGTTCGCTTTCAAGGGCCTAAAGCCCGAGGAATGCCTGAGTTACATAAATTAACACCACCGCTTGGTGTTTTACAAGATAAAGGCTTTAAAGTTGCAATGGTGACAGATGGACGTATGTCTGGCGCTTCCGGCAAGGTACCTGCGGCGATACATTTATGTCCCGAAGCACTTGATGGCGGCTTGATTGCGAAAGTGAAAACGGGCGATATGATCCTTGTTAATGGTGAAACCGGAGAGCTGACCTTAATGGTTGACGAGGCAGAACTTGCCCAACGCAACAACGCTATTTTTCAAGTTAATGGCCACCATCAAGGTATGGGACGAGAGCTTTTTGGTTTTATGCGTCGCAACTTAAGTACAGCTGAAACAGGTGCTTGTTCATTATTTGATGAAACTGATGTAGCCGGAAAAATGTCATGAGTGAATCAACCATCAATTTAGTTGCTGACATTGGTGGTACTAATATCAGATTTGGTCTGGTTAATGACGACGGAACAACGTCTGACATTAACACTTATCAGTGCGACAAATATGACAGCTTAGCCGATGTTATTGGCGTTTATTTATCGTCACATGCATGTGACGGAAAAACGTTAAACGCTTGTTTAGCTATTGCCTGCCCGGTAGAGAATGATCAAATTACCATGACCAACTTACCTTGGACATTTTCTCAATCGGCTTTAAAAAATGAATTAAATATAAACCAGTTATTTTTAATTAATGATTATACAGCAATTGCTCATGCCGTACCTTTACTTAACAACTCACAAAAAGTACAGATTGGTGAGGGGGTTGCTCTTGCAGGTAAACCAATTTCTATTTGTGGGCCTGGAACCGGTTTAGGCGTCGCTAATTTAGTACCGACCAGTGATGGTTGGTGTTGT
Source organism: Colwellia sp. MB3u-41 (assembly GCF_014076845.1). Classification (GTDB taxonomy): domain Bacteria; phylum Pseudomonadota; class Gammaproteobacteria; order Enterobacterales; family Alteromonadaceae; genus Colwellia_A. The sequence goes on along the minus strand of NZ_JACGUT010000047.1, from coordinate 215,329 downwards.
TTAGGAGGTGAAGGCGGGCATGTTGATTTTGCTCCCATTGACGCTAATGAAATTAAAATATTAAATTATTTACTTGACCTAAAACAGCATAGAATTTCATATGAACAATTACTTTGTGGCAGAGGGTTAGAGCAAATTTATCAAGCTTTTTTGTCGATTGACAACCTGCCTAAGCACAAATTATCCGCTGAAGAAATATCAGCAAAAGCGATTGAGGGTTCCTGTCCACTCTGTGAAAAAGCATTAGAGCAATTCTGTAAGACTTTAGGCAGTTTCGCGGGTAATTTAGCCTTAACATTAGGGTGTTTTGGTGGTGTGTATATTGCTGGAGGTATTGTTCCTCGTTTTATCAATTTTATCAAGGATAGTGGTTTTAGGCAGCGTTTTGACGCGAAAGGCCGACTATCGAGTTTTATTAACAATATTCCGACGTATGTGATCACTGAAGCTCAACCTGGTTTAATAGGGGCATCAGCCTATATTCGTCAACAATTATCTTCAATGAAAGGACAAATGTAAATCATGACCATAACAAAAACTTGGCAACTATCGCCAAAAGACATTTTCGCTATGGGGCCAATAGTACCTGTTCTTGTTATCAAAGATGTTGAAGATGCATTACCTATTGCCAAAGCACTCCTTGCTGCAGGTATAAAAGTCTTAGAAGTGACTTTACGAACTCCAGCAGCACTTGATGTCATTAAAATCATTGCTAAAGAGTTACCTGAAGCTTGTGTCGGTGCAGGAACGGTGACTAACCGAGAAATGCTCCAACGTTGCCAAGAAGCTGGTGCTAAGTTTGCGATAAGCCCAGGTTTAACAAAAGACTTATTACAAGCAGGCAACGAAGGTAATATTGCACTTATCCCTGGAATTTCATCGATTTCAGAAATGATGGATGGCATTGATTTTGGCTATGATCATTTAAAGTTCTTTCCAGCAGAAGCCTCTGGCGGTGTTAAAGCAATACAGTCAATGGGGGGGCCATTCCCCGATATTCTCTTTTGCCCAACGGGTGGCATAAATTTAAGTAACGTTAATGATTACTTAGCTCTATCAAATGTTGCTTGTTGTGGTGGCTCTTGGTTGGTTACTGACGAGATCATAAAAAATAAAGACTGGCCTAAAATTACTGAACTAGCAAAGCAAGCGTTAGCCCAGGTAAAATAATGTGTTATTAAAGATGACAAGGCTGAAGTTACTTCAGCCTTGTCATCTAATTATTGGCATTTTAAGTGAGAGGGTGGGTAAAACTGAATTTCTTTAAAAAAATCTCTAATGCTTGAACAGGCAAAGGTTTTGAGAAATAGTACCCTTGGATAAAGTCACAACCGAGCTCTGTTAATATTTCTACTTCTTCTTTTTTTTCGACGCCTTCAGCGACCACGGCAATACCTAATGCTTTTGCCATTGTAATAATGGCTGTTACAAGTGTTTTGTCATCCTTAACCATCGTCATTTCTTTAATAAAACTTCTGTCTATTTTTAGAATATCAATAGAAAAACGCCTTAAATAGCTTAACGATGAGTAACCCGTACCAAAGTCATCAAGCGCTATTTTACAACCAGCATCTTGGATACTTTTTAATAAAGATATATTGTTGCCGTTTTCTGGTGCTAATACACTCTCCGTTAATTCAAAGCAAATATCACTGGGTGATAGACCCGACGCCTCGATAACATTTAACCATAAATTGTTATTGGCTTCATCTATGGGGAATTCATAAATAGAACGATTTATATTAAAAATAATATCAGTAAAACCCGCGTTTTTAAGGGTTTTAAGTACTTGGCAAGATTTCTTTAGCACAATATCACCTATTTTATCAATTAAGTTAAAGTGCTCAGCGATAGGAATAAAATCAGTAGGTGACACCCAAGTCCCGTTGTTATTCCAGCGCACAAGGGCTTCAAATTTGGTACATAATTGTGTTTTTAATGAAATTATAGGCTGAAATACGACATCGAGTTTATTACTGTTAATCGCCTCTTCAAGTTCACTTTTCACCTTTAAAATTCGAGCGGCACTTTCTTCCATATTTGAGGTGAAAAAGCGGAATGAATTTCTGCCATTATCTTTTGCATCAAACATCGCTTGTTCCGCTTTTTTAAATAAACCTGCTGCATTTTTTTCATCATGTGGAAATAGTGCAATGCCTATACTGAGCGAACAACTTGTGGTGATACCGTCTAAGTGAAACGGATCTGAGAAAGATTTCTTTATGTTCTCAGCAATACGCTGCGCTCCTTGCTCATCCGGCAGGTTTTTAATAAAAAGGGCAAAACTGTCACCACTTGTTCTTGCTACGGTGTCAGTGGCACGTATAAGTGATTTCAAACGATTAGCGACTAGCCTTAATAGCTTGTCGCCAAAGGCATGCCCGTAGGTGTTATTAATATGTTTAAATAGATCAAGATCCATAACAAGTAATCCACATAAAGATTGTATGTTCTGCGGTTCTTGGCAATTTTGCTTTATGGCTTGATCAACTTGTTGAAATAACATTTTTTTATTAGCGAGTTTCGTTAACGAATCAAAGTAGTACTGGCGCTTTATTTTGCTTTTATCTTTATTTTGTTGCGTAATATCTGAAAAAAAAGACACATAGTGAGTCACTTGATTTACTTTGTTATAAATAGTACTTATGGACAGCCATTCAGGGTATATTTCGCCACTTTTTCGCTTATTCCAAATTTCTCCTTGCCAGTGTCCTCGACGTTTTAACTGAGACCACATTTTTTGATAGAAGTGTTTGTCATGATGACCCGATTGGAAAAACTTTGGCGTTTCCCCTGTCACTTCATCGATGTGATAACCAGTAATTTTACTAAAAGCTTTATTGGTATGAATAATACGAGTGTGTGCGTCAGTAATTAAAATAGCTTCATGGCTATTTTCTATAATAGTATTCGTTAACTCCAACTTTTCAGAGTAGGATTTTTTGTGTAACTCTCTTTCAATAAAACCGGAAAATAACAGGAATAATGTTTCGATTTCATTGGTGTTAGAAATAGGTTCTTGAAAAAGAGCAACTAAAATAGCGGCAATATTTCCCTCTACATTTTTAAGAGGAACGCCAACATAGCCTTCAATACTCATATCAATTAATCGTGCATCATTAGGATATCGTTGCTGAATATTACAGCGATGGGTACAAATTAATGAATTAACTATCTGTTCACATGGCGTATTAGGCAAAGAATAAGAAATATTTTCAATGATCTTTCCTTGGCTAGCTAAAGCAATAGTGGTTGCCAATGTGTCGTTATCATCTAATGATGCAATATAGACAAAGTCAGCATTAATCGCTTTACTCAATGATAAACAAATGTCATGGAAGAAATTAGCACTGTTTATATTGGCTAAGCTTTTAACAATACTTTTAATACGATATTCGTTCATACGCTAACTTGTTGTTGAGAAGGGAAACCACAATAAAAAAGCTTAAGGTCAACACTTTAAAGAATGATCTTATCGCTTATCATTTACGTTTTATAGGGAAATGTATGGCTTGTAGAGAGGGAGTTAAACAATATTGATTAAAATCAATATTTATATAACTAAATGTTACTTATATCATTTTATTTAAATAAAAAAACCAAATATTTATATTTGGTTTTTTATATTAGAGGTATTAATAAATAATTTTAGTTTTTATAGGCACTAATGTAGGCAACTAAGTCAAGTACTTTGTTTGAGTAGCCAATTTCATTGTCATACCAAGAAACTATTTTTACAAATTTATCAGTAAGTGCAATACCCGCACCCGCATCAAAAACAGAGGTGCAAGTTTCGCCAATAAAATCGTTAGAAACAACTTGATCTTCGGTGTAACCTAAAATCCCTTCTAAATCTCCATAAGCGGCTGACTTCATCGCATCACAAATTTCTTGATAAGTTGCGCTCTTCTTAAGATTAACCGTTAGATCAACAACAGAGACATTCGGTGTAGGTACCCGAAATGCCATACCGGTAAGTTTACCATTTAATTCAGGAATAACTTTACCAACCGCTTTTGCTGCACCTGTTGATGAAGGGATTATATTTTGCCCTGCACCACGGCCACCACGCCAGTCTTTAGCTGAAGGGCTATCAACTGTTTTTTGCGTTGCTGTAGTTGCATGAACAGTGGTCATTAAACCACTTTCAATACCCCAGTTATCATTAAGTACTTTAGCAATAGGTGCTAAACAGTTGGTGGTACATGATGCATTGGAAACAATGTCTTGACCTTTATACTTGTTGAGGTTTACTCCACAAACAAACATCGGCGTGTCATCTTTTGATGGGGCTGAAAGTACAACTTTTTTAGCACCAGCGATTAGATGTTTGCGGGCAGTCTCATCGGTTAAAAATAAACCGGTTGATTCAACAACAACATCAACATCTATCTGATCCCATTTTAATTCTTCAGGATTACGAACTGCCGTTACTCTAATAATTTTACCGTCGACAATGAGTTGTCCGTCTTCAACTTCTACAGTTCCATTGAATCGACCATGTGTTGAGTCATATTTAAGCATGTAAGCCATGTAATCAATGTCGATTAGATCATTTATACCGACAATTTCAATGTCACTTCTTTGTGCTGCTGCTCTAAATACAAAACGGCCAATGCGTCCAAAACCGTTGATACCAACTTTAATAGTCATGCTGAAACCTTAAATAAAAATAATGTAGTAAAATTACATCATTTTGAGATTTTTACAAGCAATACTTTAAGGCTAGTTGAGTTTTAGTGATTAAAAGGTCGTTTTATTACGTATATAAGGCAGCTTTTATTGCTAGTGGCTTAGTTTTGTTCATGGTAGAATGCATGCCATTATATTTCTTAGTATTTATGGACTTTCTAATATGACACAAGACAATAGTTTGTGTGACATCGGCTTTATTGGCCTTGGTGTAATGGGTAAAAATTTAGTGCTAAATTTAGCTGATAATGGCTATAGTATTGCTGCTTTTGATTTAGATAATGAAAAGGTGCTTGGTGTTATTGCCCAAGACAAATTGGAAAATGGTGAAAATAAACAACGTGTTCATGGTTGTTCTTCATATACCGAATTACTATCACGCTTAAAAACTCCTCATCTTATTGTACTCTCTGTGCCTGCTGGTGCGCCTGTTGATCAAGTCTCTGAAAGCTTGATCGGTGCTGGTATCCAACCCGATGATATTATTATCGATACCGGTAACAGCCTTTGGGTTGATACGGTAGCCCGTGAGAAAAAATACAAAAATAATTTTATTTTATTTTCTTCGGCTGTTTCTGGCGGTGAAGTAGGAGCACGATTTGGTCCAGCATTAATGCCTAGTGGCTCTCCTTATGCATGGACACGTATTAAACCTATATGGGAAGCTATATCAGCAAAAGTTGATGCCGAATCAGGTAAGCCTTTAGAGCGGAGTAAACCTGGAGAAACAATTAAAAAAGGTGAACCTTGTGCTGCATATATTGGCCCTGCAGGTGCCGGACATTATGTAAAAATGGTGCATAACGGTATTGAATACGCTGATATGCAAATTATATGTGAAGCCTATCATACCCTCCGCGCTGGTTTGAATTTATCACCAGATGAAATCGCTGATATTTTTGAACAATGGAACCAAGGGCCTTTAGATAGTTATTTAATGGAGATTTCTGTAGAAGTATTACGCCATAAAATAACGGATGATAACATTCCTCTGGTTGATTTAATTCTTGATAAAGCAGGGCAAAAAGGAACGGGCTTATGGACAGCCGCAAGTAGTTTAGAATTAGGTACACCAGCACCTACTATAGCGCAAGCGGTATATGCGCGTTCTATTTCTTCTTTTAAAGACTTAAGAGTGCAGGGTGCGAGTTTACTTAATGGACCTGAAGCAATAGCATTAAACCCACAAGAAAAATCAGCCTTTATTGCGCGATTACATGATGCAATTTATTGCGCAAAAATCTGTGCATATGCACAAGGTTTTCAGTTAATGAAGCAAGCTGAGAAAGAACACGGCTGGGAATTAGATTTTGCCAGTATTGCTAAAATATGGCGTGCAGGTTGTATTATTCGTGCGGCATTTTTACAATCTATTACTGAAGCTTTTAAACGCAATGCGAAGCTAGAAAACTTAATGTTAGATGCCTTCTTTGTTGAGCAACTAAACGCTCACCAATTGAACTGGCGAAAAACCGTTGCAGAAACCGCTTTAATGGGAATTTCAACCAGTGCCATCAGTTCATCGTTAACTTATTATGATGCTATGCGCACAGCGGTGCTTCCTGCAAATTTATTACAAGGGCAACGAGATTTTTTTGGCGCCCATACTTTTGAACGGTTAGATCAAGAAGCAGGAAAGAAATTTCATGTCGAATGGTCTCATCCTGAGCGTGAAATGATCGAATTTGGTCACTCTAAATAAAAGGTAATAACAATATGTCTACAGACGCTTATCAAGACAAATTATCACCAGAGGCATACCAGGTATGCCGGTTAGCGGCTACAGAGCAACCCTTTAGTGGTGAATATAATGATCATTGGCTAGAGGGGACTTATTATTGCGCGTGCTGTGAAAAAAAATTATTTTCCTCAGCTGATAAATTTCAATCAGGTTGTGGATGGCCAAGTTTTTCTGCAGCGATCAGTCCAAATGTTGGTTATATTGAAGATGTTAGCCATGGGATGACACGTACAGAGATCACTTGTAGTGATTGTGATTCACACCTCGGCCATGTTTTTGATGATGGACCTCAGCCAACAGGCAAACGTTACTGTGTTAATTCACTCAGTTTAGAGTTTATTTCTCGTTAGTATCTATAAAGCGAATAGTTAAAAACATTATATTTTGGGGGCTTTAAACGTCCCTGACTTTATTTTTTCTAATGTCGACTTAGCTACTTTGTCTAATAAATTTTTGTCTAAGTTATAACCACTGATATAATTGTTTAGAGAGTTTTCTGTCACCTCTTTATGTTCTGGCATATATAAACGTAAGATCCGTAACCAAATGTAGACTCGTTTTACTTGTTGCTTTTCGATAAATATAGTTGATATTGACTCAAAAACCTCTGGATTTATTTGCTCATTTTCGTTTGATAGCTCTAGAGAGTGATAAAGTAACTTGAGCGTTTTCTTTGAATCTATTTTTGTATAGTAAGTCGCTAGATTGAATTGAGACCTAGGGTTTTCTAATGCGATGCTACCTTCTTGGGCTAAAAACTTGTCTAATGCCCCTTCATTAATGTAACGTGACCAATGGTAATAAAGTAGGTGAGGGTGTTCAGAGATTTCTGTTTCTTTTGAAATTTCTTTAATACGATTCTTCGCTTTAATGGCATTGTCTACGCGCATCGTTTGTTTATGCTTTAATTTAATATGTTCAATTTTTGATGCATGAACCATACATTGTGCATAGTTTTCATAACTGAGTAGCTGGTGATATTTGTGTAAATCTGAGGCGGCTAATTTCTGTTCTAAATTCGAAAAACCCACCATGATACGTTCCCGCTTACACCATGAGTCTTCTTTAAATTCATCACAAATTTCTGTATTATTTTCACAAAGCTCCGCAAAGTTTGGTTGGTTATCACAGGCGGATAATAAAAAAAGTAGTGAAAAAAATCTTAATGTTGTCTTCATTTTAGTACCATATTTGAAAGTAAAATCCTGTGTAACTAGTGGCGAAAGTTTTCAGGTTCGATTACAATAGTGCCGCATTTAATTATTATTGTAGTTAGTGCTAATATTATAGCTAATATTAATAATAACTCATCGTTCAATTGACTGAAATAAAAAGGTTTACGCAATGACTTCTCTTCTTGAGGAACAATACCAAGCTAGCTGGCAAGAACGCCAAACATTTGCTGAAAATATGCAACCTATTATAGGGCAACTTTTCAGAAACAAAGGTCTTGAAGTATCTATTTATGGTCGACCATTAGTCAATGCTTCTGCAATTGACATCATTAAAGCACATAAGTCTGTCGCTTTACATGAAGAGAGTAAGTTACGTTTACGTGAAAGCTTTCCTTTTATTGATGCATTAAACAAGATGGACTTAGCACCTGCTCGTATTGATGTGGGTAAATTAGCTTATCGTTACCTGTTTCAAGGTCAAGCCAATGGCTTATCAATTGAACAATTTTTAGAAAAAGAATTAGTCACTATTAACAAAAATTCAGGCATTCAAAAACCTAAAGATGTTGTCCTTTATGGTTTTGGTCGTATTGGACGCTTATTAGCTCGACTATTAATTGAACGTGCTGGTCCAAGCTCAACATTAAATTTACGCGCTATTGTTATTCGTCCCAGTGGTAAGGGTGATTTAGCTAAACGTGCCAGTTTATTACGTCGTGATTCAGTGCATGGTGCTTTTAACGGCAGTATTACTATCGATGAAGAAAATAGTGTCATTAAAGCTAACGGTGCCTTTATCCAAGTCATTTATGCAAAAAGCCCTAGCGACATCGACTATACACAATATGGAATTAATGACGCTTTAGTTGTTGATAACACAGGGGTATGGAGCGACGAAGAAGGTTTAGGTCAACATTTACAGTCAAAAGGCGTTGCTAAAGTATTGTTAACAGCTCCCGCTAAAGGTGATATTAAAAATATCGTTTATGGCGTAAACCAAGATATGATTTTAGCCGATGACAAAATTATTTCTGCTGCTAGTTGTACGACTAACGCTATCACACCTGTGTTAAAAGCTATTAACGATGAGTTTGGTATTAAAAATGGTCACGTTGAAACGGTTCATTCATACACGAATGATCAAAATCTGATTGATAACTACCATCCAGCGCCGCGTCGTGGCCGCAGTGCACCGTTAAACATGGTGATCAGTACAACGGGAGCTGCTAAAGCTGTTGCTAAAGCATTACCTGAATTGAAAGGTTTGTTAACAGGTAACGCTATTCGTGTTCCTACACCAAACGTTTCAATGGCTATCATGAATTTGAACTTGAAAAAGTCGACAGATAAAGCCGCGCTAAACGATTATTTACGTAATATTTCGTTAAATTCAAAACTACAAAATCAAGTAGACTATACAGCTTCAACTGAAATTGTTTCTACGGATTTAGTGGGTTCGCGTTACGCGGGTGTTGTTGATTCTCAAGCAACGATTGTCGATGGCGATCGCGCTGTATTATATGTATGGTATGACAATGAATTTGGTTACAGCTGTCAGGTTGTTCGTGTTATGTTGGAAATGGCAGGTATTCAAGTACCCACGTTACCAATTACCTAGGTTCGTTATGAATTGACCTTTACTTTTTTTACATTGAACGTCAATTTTATTAATAAAAAGTCGCTTTAAGCGACTTTTTATTTCCCCCTCCCGCTAAATTTTAGCGAAAAAAAAACCGCATAAATGCGGTTTTTTATTTTTAAGACATACTACTTTTTACCTTTTGCTATAATAGCTCTCGCCATTTCATCAGCGACTTGACCGGTAGGTAAGTTTTTCGCTTTGGCCGTTTCAAATACATTCATTAGGGTATGATAGATATTTTGGACTAAACTTGTCGCTTTATCTGCACAGTAAGGTTCTGGATAAATCTCAAGAGCAACATTAATAATACCACCGGCGTTAATGACGTAATCGGGTGCATATAAAATACCTTTCTCTAAAAGTACTTGGTCATGTCGGCTTTCTGCAAGTTGATTGTTAGCACAGCCAGCAATGATCACCGCTTTAATTTCTGCAAGCGTATCATCATTAATTGAAGCACCTAATGCACAAGGCGCATAAACATCAACCTCTTGTTTATAAATATCATCAAGACTGACAATCGTTGCATTTAACTCTGTGGCCGCCTTATCTAAAATTTGCTGATTGATATCAGTAACAATCAGTTTTGCACCCGCAGCGTGAAGTTTTTCACACAATGAATAACCAACACTACCAAGTCCTTGAACGGCAACTTTAATTCCCGTTAAATCATCTGTGCCTAATTTAAACTTAACGGCGGCTTTAATACCTAAGAAAGTCCCTAGCGCAGTAAAGGGGCCGGGGTTACCACTTTTTCCTTCTAAACCTGATACAAAGTCAGTTACTTGGTTAACAACAGCCATATCACCTGTGGTAATATTTACATCTTCAGCGGTGTAATAGCGACCGCCTAAGTTATTTACTGCTCTACCATAAGCTTTGAATAAATCATCTGATTTTAAGTGCTTAGGGTTACCAATAATAACCCCTTTACCACCGCCGAGCTTTAAGCCGGCCATAGCATTTTTGTAGGTCATGCCCTTTGATAAACGCAAAACATCTTTTAATGCTGATTCATCATTTACGTAATCCCAAAAACGACAGCCACCTGCTGCTGGTCCGAGTGCTGTACTATGTACTGCAATGATCGCTTTTAAGCCTGTTGCATCATCACTGCAATAAACAACTTGTTCATGATTGTCGAAATCTACTAAATCAAAAATTGCCACTTCTAAATCTCCACGTAAAAAGTTTTTTAATGTTCTTTTTACTTATGTAATAAGAGTTGTAATGTTTCGGTGCGCACAATAGCATTTAGCCTAATGCTTCGCTAGATGTGGCATCAAAAAATTATTGTCGATTTGTTAGGATAAATGTATAGAATCAAGCACAACAATTAAAAAATAGGCGAAATAACAGCGGTGATTACTGTTTATAAGGGTAATAAATAGTTAGTAAGTCAGTGATTGAAAGCGAAGTTGGTGGATTTACTGACATTGTCAACAGAGCAAACCATACGCTGTCGTGGCATGCCGGCTTCCATAAAAACCGACCCCGCACTGATAAAGTTAAATTTTCTAAAATATTCAACATTATCAAGTGGGCTGTAAATAAAAACCTCATCCAATTTGAGGTCTTTTGCAATAGCGAGTAATCCTTTGACAACCTCTCGGTCGATGTGCCTTTTTCTAAAAGACATTAATACGGCTATACGAGATATTTCTCCGGTAGACAATATCCGGCCGGTTGCAACGGGCTCTTGGGTAATATCATCACAAACTAACACATGAAATGCATATTGATCTTTACGGTCAAACTCAATTTTTCGTGGAATACGCCATTCACAAATGAAAACTTTTTCACGAACATCCCTTAACAATGATGCTGCTTGTTCCCAATTCACTCTACTGACACTAAACGACATTATAGCTATTCCACTTGTTCTTATTCTACATACCAAAGCCCCATATTAAGAACATTAGTCAATAATTTTTCATTTTTCAAATTTATAATTAAACTTTTTACTTTTTCTGTGGTCAAAGTCTGCTGCTTTGTTAAGCAAGTCGCTAATGCGATTGTTTCTTTATCAATTAAGAAACTTTCGCCATTAATATATAAGTAGCTTCTTTCTATTGACTCATCTCCTTGGTGAATAGGAATAATTAAGCTTTTTATACCTGAAACGGGTACTAAGGTATTTTCTGCTTCAGCCAGAATATCACTAAGCTGTTCACTATAGATTGGGGATACTGGCATCAATATTTCTAAGGCGTGATGATTCTGAGTCAGATATTTCCCGATAAAAGGTATAAATAAATTATCGTCGTCTAGTTGTGCTTGCATGAAAACTTTTAATTTCTCAATATCAGTTTGTTCAAGCTGTTCAGGTCGATGGGTTAATGAACGTGCTTTATCAGGAAAACGTGCTTCACCTAGGTTCTCATCGATTAATTTATCAGCAAAGGCTGACCAGAGTTCTTGATTATTGGGTGCCTGAAAGCCAATAGAAAAGTTCATTGAGTTCTCTATTGATACGCCCTTGTGTGGATGATTAGGGGGAATATAAAGTAAATCTCCAGCTTCCGTCACTTCGTCTATTACAGGCGCGAACGTTGAGACCTGTTTCAAATCAGGGTGTGGTAATAACAGTTGAAGTGAACTGTCAGGTGTACCAACTTGCCAACGGCGCTTTCCTTCACCTTGAACAATAAAGACATCATATTGGTCTAAATGAGCACCAACACCCCCGTTGGGTGTCGAAAAACTCACCATCACATCGTCAATACGCCATTGAGGTAAAAAATCAACCGCAGCTAGCAGTGATTGAGTATCTCGAGACCAATTGTTTACCGCCTGCACTAGTAGGGTCCAGTTTTCTTCACCAAATTTATCGAATGACTTGAAAGGGCCATGTTCTACTTGCCACTCGTTATTATTACAGGCAATAATTCGTGATTCTATTTCGCTTTCCATCGCTAAACCCGCAAGCTCATTAGCATCGATAGGGTCGGTAAAATCTTTAAATGCGCCTTTTATTAATAAAGGTTTTTTTTGCCAATAGTCTTTTAAAAATTGCTCAGGCGTTAGGTCGCCCCAATGAATCTTTTGCATGATTTTTTTTCTCTCTTTATTAATACCGTTCATCGACGTGCGTGGATGGACTAATGCCTTGAAAGACAGGATGTCTGAGAAAGGCCTGAACATATACGTTCAATGGCATCCCTGCACATTGATGTGCTAATGTCGCAAAGGCATGGACGCCTAGGAGCTAACATGCCACCACGTTATACCGTTCATCCTGAACATAAAAAGGAACCGCGAGGTTCCTTTTTATTAGCATAAGTCTACATAAAATTAATCTAGTTCGTTAATAAATTCTACTGCACGGCCAATATAGCTCGCGGGTGTCATTTCACATAACTGTGCTTTAGCGGCATCAGGTAGTTCAAGCGTCATAATGAAAGCACGCATTGAGTCGCCATTGACGCGCTTACCACGTGTTAACTCTTTTAATTTTTCGTATGGCTTTTCAATGCCATAACGACGCATCACTGTCTGTACAGGCTCAGCTAAAACTTCCCAGTTACTGTCTAATTCAGCCGCAAGGTTCGCTTCGTTTACTTGTAGCTTACTTATGCCTTTTAACGTTGCGCCGTAAGCTATCATCGCATGAGCAAAACCAACGCCTAAGTTACGTAACACGGTAGAATCTGTTAAATCACGTTGCCAGCGAGAAATAGGTAATTTCTGTGCTAGGTGAGTAAATAATGCGTTAGCAATACCTAAGTTACCTTCAGAGTTTTCAAAATCAATAGGGTTAACTTTATGTGGCATTGTTGAAGAGCCAATTTCACCAGCAATTGTTTTTTGCTTAAAGTGACCCATTGCAATGTAACCCCAAATATCACGATCAAAATCGATTAATATAGTGTTAAAACGTGCAATTGCGTCAAATAACTCAGCAATATAATCATGCGGCTCAATTTGAGTAGTAAAGGGGTTAAATGATAAACCTAATGAAGTAACAAATTCATTAGCAAATTCATGCCAATTAACTTCAGGGTAAGCGGATAAATGCGCATTGTAGTTACCCACCGCACCGTTAATCTTACCCAATAATTCAACATCAGCAATTTGGGCACGTTGACGTTTAAGACGAATATAAACGTTGGCCATTTCTTTACCCAAGGTACTAGGAGAAGCAGGTTGACCATGGGTACGACACATCATTGGAATGGTTTTGTATTCAATCGCTAATGCTTTAATCGACGCTAATATTTTATCCATTTCTGGTAATAAAACGTCAGTACGACAGTCATTGAGCATTAAACCGTGTGAAAGATTGTTAATATCTTCTGAGGTGCAAGCAAAGTGAATAAATTCAGTTACCGCATTTAATTCAGCGTTATCAGCAATTTTTTCTTTTAAAAAATATTCAACCGCTTTTACATCATGATTAGTGGTTGCTTCAATATCTTTAATACGCTGAGCATCTTCTTCATTAAAGCGGTCAACAATCGCATTCAATGTTGCCGTTGCGTCTGAGCTAAAAGCAGGAACTTCAGCAATTTCTGCGGTGGCTGCAAGTTTTTGTAACCAACGTACTTCAACGGTAACACGGTATTTTATTAAACCAAATTCACTGAATATAGGGCGTAATGACTTAACTTTGCTGCCATAACGACCATCTACTGGAGATATTGCACTTAATGCTGAAAGTTCCATAGGGTTTTCCTAATGTTTAAAGTAAGGTTAAAAACTAATTTGAATTTGTTTAACAAGTTCTGAGTAATTGCTCTGCACACTCAACTATTTTTGAACGTGAAAATATGATACTGCGGCGTTGTCCGCCAATTTGTCGCCATAATACACTCGAACGAATACCCGCTAATAAAAGCGCACGTATTTTATGTTGATTGACGGTTTGCTTTAATATTGTAGGATCGCCGGCTACTTGAATTGGCGTTCCAAGGGGGCTGATTAAATCGCTATAAATAGAGGCTAAGCTTGAAACAAGTGTTTCACTGATAATGTCGTAATGCGCTAATTGTCGTTGGCTTTGGGTAATACGTTCACCGAGTGCATTCATCTTATCTTTACTTAAACGGCGCTCTAAACCCAGTAAGCTCACCACATAACGGGTAATTTCAGGGTCTTTGTTTGTTGACTTATTACCTAAATGGTTGACTAACGTGGTTAACCCTGTTTTTAAATGGCTAATTTCACCACCATAAACTTCCATGGTATTTTCTGGAGAGGTGATCATTACGCTATTAAGTAACAAAGCGAGTTCGTCTTCGTCTATTTGCCCACTGCGTGATATTTTTTGTACCCAATAAGCCACTTGGCAAACGGCGGCAAGTGTTAATGTTTGTTCATTTATGCTGTTCATAACTATTTAGTGCTCAACTATTTTATAACGTTCACTTAGCGAATGAGTGTGTTGATGATACCGCCACCAAGACAAATGTTATCCTGATAAAAAACCACGGATTGGCCAGGTGTCACTGAACTTTGGGGTTCATCAAACATCACTAGATATTCACCATCGCTCATCGGTGAAAAGTGGCAGGGTACATCATCTTGGCGATAGCGTGTTTTAACCGTACATTTTACTGGCGCATCAAGAGATTTACGATTAACTAAATGTAACTGATTACCGATTAAACCCTTAGAAAATAAGCGAGGGTGGTTATGACCTTGACCGACAATTAACACATTGCGCAGTAAGTCTTTTTCAACCACATACCAAGGTTCTTCACCCGCATTCGCCAAGCCGCCAATGCGCAGACCTTTGCGTTGACCCAGTGTGTGATACATTAATCCGTCGTGCTCGCCAATAACGTCACCTTCGGCGGATTCAATTTTGCCTGGCTGCGCGGGTAAATATTGTCCTAGAAAATCTTTAAATTTTCGTTCGCCAATAAAACAAATACCGGTACTGTCTTTTTTATTATGGGTAATTAAATCAGCTTGTTCAGCAATTGCACGTACAGCTGGCTTTTCAATATTGCCAACGGGAAATAAGGTACGGCCAACTTGTTCGTCGCTTAGCGTGTATAAAAAATAACTTTGATCTTTATTACTGTCTAAACCGCGTAACATCGCCCATTGCCCATCAATAAATTTACGTTGCACGTAATGACCTGTCGCAATATAGTCAGCGTCTAAGTCTTCACAAGCAAACTCTAAAAAGGCTTTAAACTTGATTTCTTTGTTACACATAATATCGGGGTTAGGGGTACGGCCCGCTTTATATTCGGCCAAGAAATATTCGAAGACATTGTCCCAATATTCCGTAGCGAAATTGATGGTGTGTAGTTTTATACCGAGTTTGTCGCAAACAAGTTGCGCATCTTCTAAGTCTTGTGCAGCAGCACAGTATTCATCGGTATCGTCTTCTTCCCAGTTTTTCATGAACAGGCCTTCAACTTGATAACCTTGTTCAATCAATAAGTGTGCAGAAACAGAGGAGTCAACACCGCCAGACATTCCAACAATAACTTTGGTGTCGCATGGTGCTTTGGTTTTAGGCGCAGAGTTTTGGCTTTCAGCGCTCGATGATACTTGTGATGACATTAAAACTACAAATCTAAAGAAAAAGGCGAAAAATTATAGCATGTCAAGATTTTGCGGCATAGATTAAAGATTGGATTTTAATGAAGATAATGATATTTTTTTTCCACTTTTCAAAATGGATAAGTAATCTTCAATGCATTCTAAAACCAGTGTACTGCGTAATTGTGATGATTTTTCTCTTATTTCTTCAAAGGTTAGCCAATGAGTGGCAATAATCTCATCATCTTGTGGGGAACTTTGCAGAAATTCATTAAGTTCGATAACAAAACAAAAACGCAGGTAGTAAAGATTAATTTCAGCTCGGTGAAAGTAATAAATACCTGAAACGTAATCAGGTGTTAATGTTAATCCTGTTTCTTCAAGTACTTCTCGTTCAATAGCACTGATTAAGTTTTCATTAGCCTCTAGATGCCCAGCAGGCTGGTTAAAGACTTTTTTACCGTTTTCAATTTCTTCAACCAATAAAAACTTATTTTGATGAGCAATAATAGCAGCAACTGTGGCGTTGGGTTTAAATTGATTTTCACCATGCGCGTTATTGATGCTATCAACGGTTAACGTCATTATCTTATTCACCTTTAATTTGTTGGTAATGACCATTTTCGATACCATTAAGGGTATATTTGCCTATGCGGTAACGAATAAGTCGTAGTGTTGGGAAATTAATAGCCGCAGTCATTCTGCGGACTTGTCTATTCCTTCCTTCCGTAATAGCGATGCTCAGCCAAGTGGTTGGAATACTCGCCCGTTCTCTAATCGGCGGGTTGCGTGGCCAAAGATCTGGCTCGGCGATTATTTTTACGTGTGCAGGTAAGGTTTTACCATCTTTTAATTCCACACCCTCTCGAAGCTTTTGTAAGTCAGACTCTTGTGGAGCTCCCTCGACTTGTGCCCAGTAGGTTTTTTCGGTTTTTTCTTTTGGGTTAGCCAGTTTATGTTGCAATTTTCCATCGTTTGTTAGTAACAATAATCCTTCACTGTCACGGTCTAAACGGCCCGCTGCATAGACATCTTTTACCGGAATAAAGTCTTTTAAGGTTTTACGCTGTTGGTCGTCAGTAAATTGTGAGAGCACATCAAACGGTTTATTAAAAAGGACCAAAACTCTATCGGCAGGAGCAGGGCGAGGCTTAACTTCTTTTAATGAACGGCTCTTCGATAGTCGACGATTGGTTGAGTTTGACGCTTTTATCGTTTTAGTGAAATCAGTCACAGTTTATCCTTTTGAAATAATTCGATATGGGGGTAAAGAATCAAGTAATTGTTTACCGTATCGTTTGGTGACTAAACGTTTATCCATTAAGGTGATAATACCGGTATCTTTTTCATTGCGCAGTAAACGTCCTGTTGCTTGAATTAGTTTTTTTGATGTTTCTGGTACCGAAATTGACATAAAAGGATTCCCCCCTTTAGTGGTAATGTACTCAGCTTGGGCTTCTTCAACCGGAGAGGTAGGAACAGAAAACGGTAATTTAGTAATAATTAAATTCGTTAAATATTTACCTGGTAAATCTAAACCTTCAGAAAAACTTTGCGTGCCAAAAATGATACTGGTTTTATCTTCATCACAGCGCTTTCTATGGGCCTCTATTATATGCTGACGTGACTGCTCACCCTGAACTAGAATCTCCATTTTGTGCTGCTCTCGTAAGGCTTTAGCGACTTGTTCCATTTGCCAATACGAAGAAAATAGCACTAAACAGGCTTTTTCTTGCTTAATTAATGCTGGTAACTCATTAATTAATTCATCGGTGAACTGAGGGCTACTTGGCTCATTTTTCATTTTAGCGATAACAAGTTGCGCATTGTTTTGATAATCAAACGGTGAGTCGACTTTTTGATATTGGGTGCCATCATTCGTTTGTAAACCGACCTGGCGTCGAAAATGCTCAAACGAATTCAATGCTAAAATAGTGGCTGAACATAATACCGCCCCTTCACATTTTGACCAGAGAATATCTTCAAGGGTAAAGCCCACTTCAATAGGGGAAGCCGACACTAAAAAGTCACTACGTTTGCCTGTCAGTTTTTCGAACCACCTTGCCATTGGAGCGCCTTTCTCACTGTCTGTTTTGGCATACATTTTCCATAGCGAGTTGAAATTTTCTAATCGTTGGATCATAAAACCCGCTTCTGCAAGTAAGGGCTCGGCAACAAACATTTTACACTCCCCGTCTTTCACTGACTCCATCAATAAATTATAGAGTTTGTTGCAATGTCCTAAACATTTTTTACTGAGCTCTGCTAAATCTTTAGCTGAGTTTTTTAAGTTCGGTGGAACGATTCCGTTTTCAAAACGATATAATGCCGCCTCGTCATCACGAGAGAAACGGCTATTTTCTTTAGCTTTTTCATTGAAATATAACGCCTGATTGTTTTCGATAAAGCTCGCTACTTTTTGCATTTCCATTAATAAATCTTGGCAATCGTCCCCTAACTTTAACGAGGGTGAAATGGCCGAAGTCGACTTTATTAATTTTGCCATTTTATCGCCGGTTTCTTTTAACTTAGTTAGCCAATCAATAGCACCTTTAATGGCAACATTCGCACTTGAATGATCACGGGTTACTTTAGGCAGATGATGTGCTTCGTCAATAACGTAAAAAGTGTCTTCTGGCGAGGGTAAAATAACACCTCCACCAAGCTCTAAATCAGCCAGTAATAAACTATGGTTAATGACCAACACATCGGCAGACTCCATGGTTTCTCGCGCTTTATGAAAAGGGCAATGGGTGTGATCGGCTAAATGTTTTAAACAACTGTGTTTGTCACATTGAATTTGTTGCCATAAATGATGAGGGATAGGGTCAGCCCAAGAATCTAGATCGCCTTGCCATTTATTATCCGTTAACGCTTTATGTAAATGATGTAATAGCTTTATATCCATGGCATTAGGTTTTTGCGCAAAGGTGAAACCGGCCTGAGGTGAATCGTCTTGACTCACAGCAAGCGCTAATTTTTGCCGACAAACATAGCGTTGGCGACCTTTGACTAAGGTAAAATTAAAATCTAAGCCTGAATGTTTCTTTAAGAAGGGTAAATCTTTATCCACTAATTGTTCTTGTAGCGCAACTGTTGCAGTAGAAATACAGACCTTTTTTTGACGTGACATCGCTAACGGAATAGCGCCTAATGAATAAGCCAAGGATTTACCCGTACCGGTGCCGGCTTCTATGATAATAATTTTGCGCGCTTTATCGTATTCTCCCGCAAAAGTTTTAGCTATTTCGGCAATCAAAAAAGTTTGCTGTTTTCTTGGATGAAAGTTTTCTAAATTTTCACCAATGGTTTTATACGATGTGCGAATTGCTACTTTAATTTTATCGCTTAGCATGCTGTTAGCCATTTAGGGTTCATTAGGTTATATACACATTCCAGTTAAATAGGCTGAATCCTGTATCTTCAAATAGGATGAGTATATACTGCTGTATATATTAACAGTTTATCGTTATCCGCAACGAATTAAAATAATTAATGTCATTAACTGTAGAAAAATTAACGCCTAGCTTGAATTATGGCTTTTTATTAACCCGTCAAGCCTATGATACCAAACAAGGTATCGAATTGTCTTTATGGGTTAAAACCCTCCAAGGTGCTGTTAATGTTATTGTGCAAAATCAACAGGCATTATTTTTTGTTGAACAAACGCAGCAAGTACACGCGCAAAGTCTCCTGTCGGAGCAGCGAATAGTAACGGCTAAAGTTACCCCGCTTGCGCTTAAAACCTTTAATCAGCAACTCGTCAGTGGCTTTTATTTTTCAACGATGCGTGAATTCTATCGCGCACGCGATATTTTAAAACAAGCCCAGATAAAATGCTACGAAGACGATTTTCGCCCCGATGAACGCTTTTTAATGGAGCGCTTTATTACCGCTGGTATTGAATTTATCCCTCGGTTAACAGCTTTATCGATAACCGAATCTGCCAAACAGTATTCACAGACTAACTTTGCTACCTTTTATAGTGACAAATGCCGTGCAACGAATAAGACTCAGTTACTTGATGATATTGCGTTAACTATGGTATCACTTGATATTGAGTGTTCAATGGCCGGGGAGCTTTATTCTATTGGCTTACATTCGCATAAAATGTCTGATGGTAAGCCGATAAAATGTGTTTTGATGATCGGGGATCACAATAATGTCTTAGCAAAAGCAAAACAGTCAACATTATCTAATGAAGAAGCCCGCGAGATCGCTGAGCACATCGTTTGGGTCGACAATGAGCAAGCGCTTTTAACGGCGCTTATCGCTTGGGTAAGGGTCCACGACCCTGATATCTTTATTGGCTGGAACGTCATTAATTTCGATTTTAATTTATTACAAAAACGTTGCGATATCCACAACATTGCCTTTAACATTGGCCGTAATTACCAGTCGCCACGGTGGCGTACCCGATCTGCAGGGGGGAGCCAAAATGAACAAAAATTTATTGATGTCGCTGGCAGAGTGGTACTTGATGGCATTGATTTACTCAAAAATGCCACCTATAATTTTGCTAGTTTTTCTCTCGACTTTGTCGCGAATGCCTTATTAGGCAAAGGAAAGAAAGTCGATGATGTTGAAAATCGAATACAAGAAATAAACGACAACTTTCATCATGACAAACTTGCCCTTGCCGCTTATAACCTTGAAGATTGTCGTTTAGTTACGCTCATTTTTGAACAGTCTTTATTACTTGAATTCACCCGCTTACGCGCAAAATTAACGGGCTTGTCAATAGACAGAATTGGCGGATCTGTTGCCGCGTTTACTAACTTATATTTACCTAAACTTCATCGTAGTGGCTATGTTGCGCCCAATATGGGTGATGGTTTGCAAGGGCTGGTTTCCCCAGGCGGTTATGTGATGGACTCCGTCCCAGGGTTATATAAGAATGTGCTCGTACTTGATTTTAAAAGTCTTTACCCCTCTATTATTCGAAGTTTTAATATTGATCCTATGGGTTTGATTGAAGGACTAAAATCACCCAAAAACAGCATTAAAGGCTTTGATGGTGCTTATTTTTCTAGAGATAAACACTTCTTACCTGACATTATTAACGAACTTTGGTTAGAGCGAGATATCGCTAAAAAAGATAAAAATTCGGCCTTGTCGCAAGCAATAAAAATTATTATGAATTCATTTTATGGCGTACTAGGTTCAACAGGTTGTCGGTTCTTTGATCCCCGTTTATCGGGCTCGATTACCAAGCGTAGCCATGAATTATTAAAGACGACTTCGCTGTGGCTGGAAAATGATGGTTATCAGGTGATTTATGGCGATACCGATTCAATTTTTGTTCATGTTGATGAAGATAAAACAGCCGAGCAATGCCAAGTCTTAGGTAAATCGTTACAAGATAAGATTAATGTTCGGTGGCAAGCAACGCTCAAAGAAGAGTTTTCAATAGAAAGCCAACTTGAAATTGAGTTTGAAACCCATTTTAGTCAATTTTTAATGCCGACTATTCGCGGACAAGAAGCGGTTAAAGAACAAAGTAAAGTAGGTACTAAAAAACGCTATGCAGGTGTAGTCAATGGAAAGCTACTCTTTAAAGGTCTAGAAACGGTTAGAAGTGATTGGACAGAGCTTAGTAAGATATTTCAGCAAGAACTTTACCGGCTAATATTTAATGAAGACCCTGTTGACGATTATATCAAAAATATAGTCGATGAACTAAAGCAAGGCCTTCATGATGACAAACTTATCTATAAGAAAAAGATTAGACGTAGCTTGCCCGATTACGTGAATACACCACCACATGTTAAAGCAGCCTTAATTGCAAACAGCAAACTAGAGGGAGAGGGCAAAAAGCCTAAATACACTAACAGAAGAACTATTCGATATGTTATCACTCTTGATGGCGTACAGCCTTTAGAATACAACGAGAGCAAACTTGATTATGACTTTTATGTAGAGAAACAAATAAAACCCATTGCTAATGATATATTGCCCTTTATAGGTAAAGACTTTGATGCAATAACCAGTAACCAAATGGGGTTGTTTTGAAGTAAATGACTTTAGACTAAAAAATTAATAATTCCCCATAATCGTTAAGCACTACTTTTTATATCAATCTTCAATTTTGCCTTTATATTAACGGTTACCTATTCCTCAAGCTCATTAAATTATTGTAAATAAATCGTGCATCATGTTTAGAACGATCATAAAGCAACTTTATTGATTTAGCTATTTAGACGGCTAAATGAATTTTATGCTTTAGGATGAAAAATCATGATTAACGATACCAAAATAGTCAATGCTGGACGAAAATCAAAATTGTAGTGGAATGGTTAATTTGGCCTACTAATAAAAGGTATCTCAGTTGGAAAATTTAAAGCTTGGCCAAGACTAGTTAACTGCTACACCTTCTGTGATGATATCGAACAAAGTTATTTATACACCTGAGAGTAATACAAATAACTTGTTTAATGAACAATAAAGTTCTTTACTAAAGCTTTTTTATTTCTTTGAATTTTATTAACAATATTTTAATGTTCACTTTGTGCGCATCAATGTCATTAACTAGCCTGAAAAATAAATCATAATTCACAGTTTTATTTGAGTTTTTAAACGTAAATTTAGAGTGTACTTAAAATAGCCACTGAATATTTATAAGCTTATTTTTTTGTAAAGTTCACTGATAACTAAAATAGCAGATGAGTAAAGTTATTAGCTGTATTATCTACTCAGTTGTTCATATCCTAAGTCTGTTTTATTTTCAAACTATGTGCTCTCCTGACATTAGCTTAGAGAACATATCAATATAATTTATAATGTTTATTTCCTTTATTTTTAATTGTGACTTTTTTGTTTATATATTGTTATTTTTTATGTATTATTAAGTGTAGATGTATTTTGTTACATATCACTTCCATTCATCCATTTACTTTGAGTGTTGTCGGTGGTTTTTGTGTTCTTAATTAACACTACTGCTAACAAACTGTTCAAGCGTGACAAATTACAGTTGGCTAGTTCCACTTCGCTCAAGCTTATCCCACAATTTTTAACCCGCTAATTGGGCGTTGGTTTATAAGGTTTTCGATGAAATTTAAAATATTAGCTTTATTATTAGTAAGTTTTAGTTCTTTTGGATCTAATTGGACAGTTTCACAAACAACTTTACATCATGTTCAAATTGGATCTGCCAATTTGATGTATATATCTTTTGATAAACATGCCAATGTTTCTCAAATTACATGTGGCGGTTTACCTGTGAAAAATTGGGCAGCTTTACCTCTAGATTTAACAAGTCCTAAGGTACAAGCCCTAATTAGTTTGGCTTTGAGTGCCCAAGCCCAAAGTATAAAGGTTGATTTAGGCGGCCCAGGAACTTGCCAAAAAGGTGCATACCCAACTTTGGATTATATACGGATTGGCCAATATACTGGACCTGTAAAATAAAGCATGAAATTCATCCAAAAAGGGCAAAGGGTCATGGGCGTTAGCAATATTTAAAGGTGCAGTTGCACATTTGGCGACACTTTGATTTTAATTTATAGGGTAATAATGAAAATATCTTTCTATTTATCAATAATTTTAATTTTTATATCGAGCACTGCTTTGGGAGCAAGAGTCGATGCTACCGGCGAAATTGGTGAAATTCGCTACCATATAAATGAAGGGACCTTAGCGCCGGCTTGGAATAAAACCATTTGGTTTCAGCTAATCAATTCAGATAAAACTTTTTGTACAAGTAATAAAGTTAGCATTAAAGACGGTGATGATATGGCTGTTTCAATGTTACTTGCAGCCAAGATGGCTAATAAAAAAGTACTAATTACGCTAGAGGATACAATTAAGTACCCAGCGGGAACGTATTGTCTTTTACAATATATAACAATTAAGTAAACATATTGTTAACAGTAATTCAAATGTATAATGATAGTTGCTGTTGTTCGTGCATCACACACCTAGCCAGCTATTACTTACCGCTTAATATAGGCATTAGAATTTAATTAAGGTTTTACTATGAAAAAAATGTTTTTTCTTTTATTTCTGTTTCCAGCTATTGTGAATGCAGCACGTTTAGATTGCGGCATGGCAACTATAAAAAATTTATACGTGCAGGGAGAAAGACAAGATAGTGGGCTTCATCAAAACTCAGTTCTTCTCACGTTGGAAAATGACAAAAGTTCAGCTTGTAGTAATGTTACATTTGCTATGATGAAAAATACCGAACCCGCATATGGTGGAATAGTTTCGATGACTCTTTCGGCATACACAACAAAAAGTAAAATTCGTGTTGTGGTTAACTCAAAAAATCTTGGGAGTGATACTTACACTATAGAGTGGGTCAATTTTCAATAGCCAGTCCATACAAGTAGTTCAAACGGAGTGAAATAACAGTTGGTTATTTCACTCTTTTTAATATTTTTACCAACAATTATTTACCTTTATTTGGGGGTATTTATAGTATTTCAAAAAAAGGAAGTTATATGTTCAAGTGTTGTTTAATGTTTTTTTTAGTTTTTTTTTCAGGAGTAACCTTTGCTAACACTCCTATAGGACAGCGGACAGTTTCTAAGTTAATGTTCCATGATTCAGGAAATCTATATGTGTTTTTCAACGGGACGACTACGCATGGAGAAACATGTGATGATAAATCAATTTATGTATTACCAAATGCTCATAAACACTTCTCTGAAATATACTCAGGATTACTTGCTGCAATGCATGCCAAAGCAGCTGTTAACGGTTATGTTAATGGATGTGTTGACGTTTGGGGTAAAACTAAGCCAAAAATAACAAGAATAGATTTATTGTGAGATAAATAAACATATAAGCCATATCCGCAGGACTAAAAACACTTGGTTAGGTATCGCAGCGCTTCACATTTTAGCCAACTGCAATTTCCCACTTAAAACGGCGTTAGCTTTTTAAATTAACTCAGAGATATCTCAATGAAAAATATTATCTACACCATTCTATTTTTAGTATGCACATCAACTTTTGGTTCTGCGAATGCAGCATCGGGAGTAAGTACCGGAAAAATTACTACTATTCATTGGTATGAAGGCCACACAGGGGTTTTAGTTAAACAAATAGGAATGTCTGATTTAGGAGGATGTGGTCGTGCAGATTATTATATACTTGATGATACACATTCTTATTTCAACGAGATTTACTCGCTAATCCTTTCTGCTCATATTTCATCACAATCACTTTCGCTAAGTATAGATGGCTGTATTCAAGGGATATCAAGAATCAAGCACATCACTAGCAGTAAATAAAAGTTAATAAAAAAATCAACAAATAACCGTGGTTTTTGCTCCTTCGTCGCTTATTTTAACTAACTATTATTGACCTCTTAGTGAGGTGTTATGTGTTTATTCACTGTCAAGCTACTTGTTCAAAACTATGGGTAATTATGAAAATATTAATATTAGGTTTATTGAGTATTGCATTCACTGCTCAAGCAGAGACATTTAAAACAACAAAAATTGTTGAGTTTAAGTCTCATGCTGCACCTTATTACACAGAAGGGAATATATGGAGTGATGTGACATGGATTACTTTAGAAGGGGTGACTTCTGTAGGGAATATTTGTAAACCAACAGCCTGGTCAAATGGTTTAGCACCATTTTATATCCGAAATAGTAATGCGGGACTCTTATCTTTAGCGTTAGCAGCCAAAATGGCAGATAAAACCGTAATGGTAAATGTTAATCCTTTAGCTCCTATCATAGGTGGTGCTTGTAAACTGGAATATATTGGTATTTAAATCACACATAACAATAAGTTCAAACGGAACAAAAACAGTTGGTTAGATTCCGCTTCGCTACACATTATAACCAACTGTTTTGTTCGCTTAAGTGGGCGTTATACGCAAGGATGATCAATGTCATTTAAATCTACGTTTGTTTTTATTTTAATTTTGGTAACTTCAGGTTGCTCCTCTCGTGGTGCCGAAGAGGCTGGTTGCAATTTTACTTCCGGCTCTACTTATAGTGAGCACGATAAAGAAAGCTCTTGGAGCTCTGATTTTATTAGCGATATTTTTGTTGGTTTGTTTAACGTAGTAGTACAAGGTGCCCACAGAAATATTTCTCCCGAGACTTATAATTCATGTGCTAAGCAGGATGTAGCTACTAGCATAGATCCAGATGGTAATATAAAAAATAATGTACGTTAACGAAATAGCTAACGTTAGGTGGTATTTGCGTATAACAACAGCCATTCAATGATGACAAATAACAGTTGGCTATTTGCTCCTTCGTTGTTTATTTTAGCCAATTATTATTTGCCTCTTAGTGGGCGTTAGCTTTATAGGACATAGCATGACCAAATTAACTAAATTATTCTTTTACTCTTCATTCTTTTTATCAACTAATGCATTAGCCTCATGGGATGGCACGGTTGCTGGAAAAATCAATTCAATAGATGTTGCACCAGGGCAAAATTATGGTTTTAGAGTTTCATTAATCAACAGCCCAAAACTTTGTGGAAATAATCATACATGGGCATATTTAAATGAATCTGATTCTAATTATAAAACCTTCGTAAGTGTTCTTTTAGCAGCAAAAATGGCGGATAAGCAAGTAGTTCTATATACAAACCATGAAAACTCATCAGGGCAGAGTTACTGTCATATCGGATATATGGTGCTCAAGTAAAGCTAACAAGGCATTCAAGCAGGACAAATAACAGTTGGTTTTTGCTCCTTCGTCGCTTATTTAAACCAACTATTATTTGCCCATTAATGGGGCGCTATGTTTAATTAAGGATTTTGAAGATGAATAAAAGGTTAGTGACTCTGTTAGCAATTGGCTGTGCTTTTAACTCTTTAGGAGGAGAGCTCACAAAGGGATCTACTGTCTTAGAAGTTGCGTCAAATGGATCAAATGCAGCTAACTTTGCTGTTAAGGTTACAGGAGGTACAGGTTTATGCTCTGGGTGGATATACTTTCCAGAGGTAAAGGTATCTTCTATTACAACATATAATCAATCGTTTACATTAGCTACAATGGCATTGGCTGCGGATAAAAAAGTTAGAATACATAACTATTCTGATAATTCTTGTACAGGTGCTGATTTTATATCAGTAAGTAAATAAACATACAAGTTACTCAAACGGTCAAATGACAGTTGGCTTTCTGTTCATGTCTCACTTATTTTAGCCAACTATTACTTGCCGCTTAATGTGGCGTTATATTTTTCCAATAGACTTACGTATTTATTTAGGATTAATTATGAAAGAAATTATTATTACGATTGCTAGCTTGATGATTATCAATAGTGTGTCAGCTGCTGAATATTTTAGAGAAAGAACAATAGTAGGTGCTGGTGTTTACTATAGTGGTACAAAAAGTATCTTATTTGTTGATATTGACGGCGATAAATCTACGATGTCTTCATGCGCAACTACGAAACGTTTTGCCATTGATAGTAACACACCTAATTTTAAAGAAATGGTTAGCATAGTGATGACCGCATATGCAACAGGTGAAGAATCAGTAGATCTTATAGTAAATACTACTTGTAATCATTGGGGCAACGCTCAAGATCTATTGGGGATCAAAATTGGAAAAATGCCTTGGTAGCCCTAGCTGCTAAAAATATAACAAGTCAATCAAAAAGACAGTTGCCTATTTTCTCTTTCGTGGATTAGTTTAGCCAACCATTATTTGCCTCTTAATGAAGCGTTATTTTTATAAATCAATATGGATGTATATCAATGAAAACCTATGTAAAAAATATGCTTTTATTTAGTTTGATCTTGACCCCTGTAATTTCTCAAGCAGCGGAGGCAGGTTGGACTGTTTCTTCAAAAGTAGTGAAATTAGTTGTGACTCAAAATGGGGGGATAAATGTTCGTTTATCACCTGAGTTAAGTGGCTGTACTTCACAAAGTGGATATGGAGCTAAATATGCTTCTATATATCATACTCACCCTGGAATAAAGGCTATTCATGCCAACCTTCTTGCTGCATATATGAGTAATAAGGATGTTTCTTTGTGGTTAAAAGATGCTAATTGTACCGTAGGGGAAATGACTCTTGGAGGTACTCATTCCTCTTAAAATGGGGTAAATAAATATAAACCGTTCAAGCAGGACAAATAACAGCTAGCTATTTGCTCCTTCGTCGCTTATTTTTTTCAACTATTATTTACCTCTTAATTGAGCGTTATATTTAAGGTGTATCAATGAGAATATTGTGTCTATTTCTAAGTCTTGTTATTTCTAGTTACTCTTTTGCTGGAGCTTCGTTTACCGGGACTATTAATAAAGTAGTTTGCCACACAACTGGAATCAGCCAGAACTGTCAAATACAAGTTAATGGTGCTATATCAAGCCAAACTTGTGGTACTAGTTCATGGAGATTTACTTTTGATGGATCAACTAATGAAGGGAAAAATATTCTTTCTATTTTGTTGGCTTCTCAAGTTTCAAAGCAGACTATTACATTAGGTGGAACAGGACAATGTAGTCTTGCCTCAACCTCAGAAGATTTAAGGCATGCTTATATTACGACAAATTAAATATAACAAGAAATTCAACAATGATAAAAAAAGTTGGCTGTTTCACTCAGCTACACTTTTTAGCCCATTGCAATTTTCCGCTTAAAACGGCGTTAGCTTTCTAAATTAACTCAGAGATATCTCAATGAAAAATATTATCTACACCATTCTATTTTTAGTATGCACATCAATTTTTGGTTCTGCGAATGCAGCATCGGGAGTAAGTACCGGAAAAATTACTACTATTCATTGGTATGAAGGCCGCGCAGGGGGGTAGTTAAACAAATAGGAATGTATGATTTAGGAGGATGTGGTCGTGCAGATTATTATATACTTGATGATAAACATTCTTATTTCAACGAGATTTACTCGCTGATCCTTTCTGCTCATATTTCATCACAATCACTTTCGCTAAGTATAGATGGGTGTATTCAAGGGATATCAAGAATCAAGCACATCACTAGCAGTAAATAAAAGCTAATAAGAAAATCAACAAATAACCGTGGTTTTTGCTCCTTCGTCGCTTATTTTAGCCAACAATTATTTACCCATTAATAGGGCGTTAAGCAAACAAGTTAAATTAAGGTGTTTATAAATGCAAAAAAAAGTAATACCCGCTATCGTCTTCTGTACTTTTACTTCGTTATCTAATGCCACGGAACTAAAGGTCGGACCACAACAAGATTCTTTATACCCAACCGCATTTTATCTAGAGCCAGGAGATGGACTTTATGTGGAGTTTCAAAGTGGCAGTATGCCAGGTTGTAGTCACAACAAAGGTGGGCGATTAGCAAAGGCTAATCCAAATTATAAGGAATTGTATTCACTTATGTTAACTATGATGGCGAGTAAAACATTCAAAGGGACTGTGAGATATAAAGAGACAACTAGTAGTGGTTGGTGGCATTGTTCTATTGAAGGGCTCAATGTATTTCCTAAATAAATTTGTTACTTTGCCATACAAGCCATCCAAGCAGGACTTTGACAATTGGTTAGGTTCCGTTTTGCTTCACATTTTAGCCAACAATTAAAAGCCTCTTAATGGGGAGTTATGTTTAAAGGAGTTCAAAATTGAGAGTGATACTTTTATCTTTATTTCTTGTTTTTTCAGGTACATCATTAGCTACGGAATTAACTATTTCCAATGCTAAAATTACATCTATCAAGGCTTATGAAACAGCGGATGAATCTATTAATGTATGGTTACATATTAATGGAAATAGTCGCGTAGGTAATAACCCAGACAACTCAGCCGTTACTTGTGAATTATGGACACATGATAAAATTGTTCATTCAACAGCTCTTGCGGCCTTAATGTCAGGGAATAAAGTTGCTGTTACTTACGTAGATCGAGGTGATAAGTCTCATTGGTGCAATGTAAAAAACCTCACTGTATCTGGAAATTAAACATAACAAGGGTTTTCAAAACGGACAAATTACAGCTGGCTATTTGCTCGTACCTCACTTATTTTAGCCAACTGTAATTTTCGCTTAAAACGGCGTTGTGTTTCTTCATCCAACATTTGGTAATTCAAAAATGAAAACTTTATTATTAAACACATTTCTATTTATAAATATTGCAGTTGTTTCATCGACTACATTAGCTGGCTCTGTTAGTAATGCAAAAATAACTCAAATTTATTGTGGTTATTACGATGGAGCAAATATGTGCTCAATATATTTTGATAAAGCTCTCTCAGACTCTCCAACTTGCCACACTAAAAGTAGGAAGCGAATGCAAATTAAAACAGATGATGATACAGGTAAAGCAATACTATCTTTAGCTTTGACAGCTTATAGCACTCAAAATATTGTAGACGCAGGCGGGAAAAATACTTGCACCGTTTGGCCTGATACTGAAGATATGAATGTAATAACAATTAAGCACTAAAACATAACAAGTTGCTCAAACGGAAAAATAACAGTTGGTCATCGCTTCTCTATTATAGCGAACCATTATTTTCCGCTTAGCAAGGCGTTAGACTTTAATCCTAATAATGGAAAGTATATATGAATAAATTTTTTAATTATCTCATTCTCATTTTATGTACTTTTACCATTTCAATTACATATGCTGCCGAGTATGAGAAATCAAGCCGCACGAAAATAATTTGGGTGGGAGCGTATCATTCCAGTTCCGCGAGTGGTGATGTTTTAATAAGAGCTGATAAACCTTCAGCAAGTTGTAGCTCAGGATATTTATTATTAGAAGGTACAGCGGGCTTGAACTCAAGTTTAAGTATTGCAATGTCAGCATTTCATTCTAATTCCAATGTTGAAATACATGCATACACTGGCAAACCTTGGCGAGGTTCGAGTAGCTCAAAATGGTGTATTATTTAAGGTATACATATAGTTAAGTAAATAAAGTCTAACAAGCAAATTAATCATGACAAAAAAAAGTTGGCCGCGCTCGTGTCTCACAGAGTATAGCCAACCATTACTTTCCGCTTTGCAAGGCGTTAACGTTTAAGGAGTTGTGGTGCAAATTGAGATAAACAAACGTAAAGCATTATTTTACGCATTACTAAGTTTATTCATTGAACCTCCTTTAATTGTATATGGCATTTATTGGCTGTATATCGAGAAAATTAGTGTTTCATATTCAATATTATTTATAGCTATTGGTCTTATTATGAGTGTTTACTCATATGCTCAATTCTTAATTGTCAGAAGTACTTGTTTAGGACTTATTTTTACACCTGAAGGATTAATTGATCATTCAACTTTGCCTAATGACATCCTAATTGAATGGTCGGATGTTAAATTAATAAACTGTCCTGATTTGAATCCACCTCCACATTTCTCTATTCACCTAAATGATGACAATAAATTCTTTAGTAACCTTAATTGGTTCTCGAAGTTCTACTTTAAAATAACTAAGATGTGGTAGAAAACACCTATTGTACTAGTTACTGAAAATTTAAGATGTACAACAAAAGCGCTTGATGCCATATTAGAAGAATATTCAAGCTTGTATTTGCAGTAAACCTATTGCAAGGCGTTAAAACGGACATAAAACAGTTGGTTTTTATCACACCGTTCAACATTTTGACCAACTATTTTTTGCCCCTTAATGTGGCGTTATATTCAAAGAGTGTTAATCAAATTAGGTGTAAGTATGAAAAAGCATTATGTGTATTTTTAACTTAAGTATGTTCAAGTCATGCAGTTGCTGATAGTTTAGCTAATGGTGGTGAAGTTCTTGAATTATTTTCTGTTTCAACTTTAGTTGGCTCCGGAAACACAACTAAAGATGAATCTTTTGTTGTTAAAATTTCAGGCGATTGCATTGATGGTTGGGATCATAATCGGAGTTTAAATGGTTATTTTATTGTGAAAAAGTAATCTCCTTTCAACGTTATCTATCTATAAAAATATTTAGTTAGTTGCGATTCATATATAAAAAAAGGATGCGCACGCATCCTTTTTTTATATAAACGCTGACCCAATTTTAAACCGATATAACGGCTATGAAACATTCAGTGAACACGATGGCTGCAATCAACTCTTCATAAAAAATAGTGCAAATAACGTACTGAATATTTATCATTTTGGTTTTGTGATTTTGTTACAAACACCCACTGATGTTATATAGATAATTATGTCTTGTTAATATTTGGTTACATTTCCCTGTTCTTTTTCTTTACTTTAATTTAGACTAGCCGCGTTACAAGGATGCAATTCCCTTAATAGTAAGTGCTACTGGCCTAGGAACTAAGTCTCTAATAACAATAATAATAAACCTTAATAAATCAATTTGAATAAATTTACATTACCGATATGTAGCCTTTGGGAACATATTTCAGGAGTTAGTATGTTTAATAGATTCGTCAAATCTATTGTCTTTTTGTTGTGCCTTTTATCTACAGTAACACAAGCAGGAGATACGCCTTTATATCAGGAGTATCAAGCTTTTGAAGACCCCCAAGGGAATATTTACTTACAGCTCCCAAAGCAGTTTGTTCTCATTCATGCCGATATTTCTATACCTTTATCTGTTTACCCTAATAATGCCTTAGTTAGATTATATGAAGAAAATGGCGTATGGAAAGTAGAAATCCTAACCGAAGCGCAATTTAATGCCTTAACACTAACTCCTTCTGATTATAATATTGAGTATCATGACTTTAGTGGCGATGGCGATCTTGAAGTTGTTTTAAGATCTCAGAACATTCAAAATGACAGCTTTATTTTGTATGGTTTAGAAAATGGGTCAATCTCTTTTAGCGTGCACGGCGTAAACAGAGATGGTGTCGATTTATCAAAAGGTAGTGGTGCCCAATTTATTGACGTAAATGGCGATGGCTACAAAGACATTCAATATCCAAATTACACCTTGCTAGGTGATATTCATAAAAAATTCTTTAATGCCTCACGATACAAAACGAGCCAAGCTGAAATAATAGGCGCTACAGGCGGTAGCTTTAGAGTTGCAGAAGATGGCTCCGCTTCTTATCAAATACCATTGAAATTACCCCAAGGTATTGCGGGTGTTGCTCCACAAATGGCGTTTAGTTACTCATCTAACGGTGGTAACAGTAATTTAGGTCGAGGTTGGTCACTTTCTGGTTTAACAAGCATTAGCCGTTGCCCTAAAAATTATGCCCAAGACGGATATATTGCCGGAGTTAACTTATCGATTGTCGATGAATATTGTTACAACGGCCAGCGTTTAATCAAAGTAAGCGGTACGCATGGGCAAACCAATGCTGTATACCATACTGAATTTGCAGACTTTAGTGTTATTACTATCACCAGCTCCAATACCCAAGGCGCAACAGGGTTTGAAGTAGAAACTAAGTCAGGTGAAACACATTACTTTGGTACTAATACTGTAAATGCTAACGCTGCTGCTTATGTTGGCAGCATATCTTCACCGAGTGCTTACTTAATTGCCGCTATTCAAGACATTAAAGCAAACCAAATAAGTTACAACTACTCGCACGCCAACGCACTCGATGTTAGCGACACAGAGGTAGACGAAGTTAACTTAGACACAATTACTTGGGGAGCAACAGCCGCACCAAACGAGCTAAAAGTAAATTATATTCCTAACCCTAGACCTCATTATGGTTATAGATATGGCCGACAATTCGCGCAAACGAAATACATAAATAATGTCGAATTAACACAATCAGGAACACTTATTCGCCGTTATAACATTACATGGGATAACGGAATTGTAGATGAAGATGTCACCCCAACTGAAGAAAATATAAGCCGTGTCACAGATATTCAAGAATGTTTAGTTGAAAATACAACTGAACAGTGCCTCACTGCTTCGAGTTTTAATTGGAGCAGTACACAAACGGGCACAAGAGAAAAACAAGTGTGTGAAGCGTGGTTTGACGAAGACATTGACAACACATCTTATTATGGTAAACCGAAAGGGCATCAAATTTGTAAAAAATGGAAAACAATCATCCAAACTGCAAATTTCGAACCTTTTGGTGATGTTAAAAATATTAGCTTTGATAGTGACTTTAGAAATTCTGAAACAAACCTTACCGCAGATGCAAATGGCGATGGTCTGAGCGATATCTATTATGTTGATGACGGTAAATGGGCAATAGCTATTATGTCTGCTACAGGAGAAGGCGATAATAGAATTATTTATAAAACCTCTGACTCACATCGAAGTACTTTTAGTAAAGGAAGCTCTGACTACGCTAGAGTTGTTGATATTGATGGCGATGGTCGAATGGAAGTTATTTATCCACATGACAAAAAATGGTACAAGCTCGCTTTATCAGCAGATAATAAACTAACCAATACATATATCAATAGCTATAGGGATGATGACCATAAAAACACTTTATTGCTTGATGTCGACGGTAATGGCTTTATTGATATGGTTACCAAAAAAGAGACCGGTTTGTTGGTTTATTACAATTTTGGTGGTTACATAAGTCCTTTTTACAAAAAATTAATCACTAATAGCATGGTGACTAATAACCTAGGCGGCAATGCCTCAAAAGTTCATTTACAAACCCCCGCGCTTAAAAATGCTGCATTTTTAGACCTAAACGGCGACGGTATTTCAGACCTGATATCAAAGGGCTCGGTTTCAAAATATTACTGTGAAAAGTTAATTGGCACTGCTCCTACACCTAAAATTAGCAATGTCGGTCATTGGGAAATTGTTTATCATAGCTACGTACGTTCTGAAACCAAAGCCTATTGTGATCCACTTATAGCAAAAAATGAACAAACTTACCGCAATCGATCAACTTCATTAACCATACCTGTAGCTTTAATGGGGACGGTAAATAGTAGCGGTACGCCTAATTATCAGTCGGCATATCCACTAAACTTTTTAGCTTTCGTTGATGTGGAAGAAGATATTCGCATTGCTGATTTTAACGGTGACGGTTTAAGTGATGTTTTATATCGAGTAAACAGTAAGTGGCATGTAGGAATATCGAAAGGCGATGGCAAATTTATCACTAATGCTATTCCAACGAATGTTTTAAATGCATCAGATGCTGATATCTATGGTTATCATCGTTTTGCTGATATTAATGGCGACGGTTTAACCGATCTTCTTGCTTACAAAGGCAGCTATTTTGCAGTTTATTTAGCCCAAGCAAATAAGAATAATATTCCAATTTTTACTCAACGCTTAACTATATCGGTAGATGTTGACGATAAAAAACAAATGCACTTCGCAGATTTCGACGGTGATAGTCAGTTAGATATTTTATTTGAGCAAGGCAGCCAAATGAAATACAAGCTAGCTAAAATTCCACAACAACGTAAAAACGTTATTGATGTGGTCACCAGCGGTTTCGGACAAACAACAGAAATTCATTATGGTTTATTGCAAGAAGATAGTAATCGTATTCAAACGGGTTCAACCTATTTAGACTCTTTAATTAACATTAGGCGAGATGCGGCCTCAAAATACTATGCTACATATTTTAAAAGTGACTTTGTACAACCAAACTTAGGCCTTTGGGTTGTCTCAAACGTAACCAATATAGGTTACGACTCTTACGGAATATACCAAGACGAGCTAAGCCGAAATAAACCTGTATCTATTAGTTATCAATATTCAGGTATGTTAATGCACAGATTCGGGCGTGGCTCATTAGGATTTGAACAATTAGCCACCATAGATAATACTACAGGCATAAAAACCACCACCAAATATAGCCAAGCTTTTCCGTATGTAGGTATGCCAATATCAACAACACAAAGCTACGACGGAAAGGTATTAAGTGAATCAACAAATACTTTTGCTCCAACTTGGAGCCCGAAATTTGGTCTATTCCCATACATTGACATTGCTACCGATAAAAAGTGGCGCTTATTAACTAACAACACTGTCGCTTTTTCTAGCCATAGCCAATTAGATTCAAATTACGACATTTTCGGGAATCTAACCGGCAGCACTAGCAAGCAATTTGCTAATGCAGGGGGGACTGTTGAGTTAGCGCGTGTTACTACCAGTAATACTTATAATGGTTTAGGTGGCGGAGCAGAAAAAGGGCGATTAGATACTTCATCAGTAACTCATACCCGTGGTAGCGAAAGCAAAACAAGAAGTTCAAGTTTTGGTTATCAAGCTAATGGCATGTTGGCATGGTCAAAAATCGATGGTTTAAAGCAAAAAACAACGTATAAATACAACGCGTTCGGTAGCAAAGAAAAGGTTTGTGTTATTGACGAAAACACCAGTGAGTCACGTTGTTCAACAACACTTTGGTCTTCAGATGGCCGTTTTGTTACCGGTGTAGAGAATGCAATAGCGCAAAGTGAACGTTATTTATATAACGGTCAAGCGGGTAGCGTTAATGGCCGTATTTGGTCAAAAACAACCACAGGCCCTAACCAAATAGCAACAACACAATATTTTGATATTCAAGGCCAATTAGTTAAAGAGCAAAGGGCTGACGGTACAACCAGTTTGATTACTCGCGCATACAGTTCAAGCACTAATCTAGGTAACTGTATTGTCAATACCCAGAAACTTTGCTTTTCTGAAACGACAACCTCAAGTGGTAAACCAAGTTCTACGGTGTGGTACGACGCTTACGGTCGTAAAGTAAAAGCACAAACACAGTCTTTTTCAGGAAACCAATGGTCAAGCCAATATTATACTTTCGATGCACTAGCTCGTGGAAAAACCACCAGTGAAGCATATTTTGAATCGAGACTTAATGGTTTAGCGCCAACCACAGCCCTTGATAAAACCACCTTTTATTATGACGTTTTAGGGCGTGTTACTGAAGAAAAATTACCAGACGGCGCCATTAATAAGCGAAGGTATAACGCCTTAGAAAATAAATACACCGACGGTGAACAAAATACCCGCACCGAAACATTTAACGCTTTAGGGCAGTTAACTAAAGTAACAACACCCGTTCATACCACTATTACGCAAGAAACGGGTGGCGACGAAACAATGTTACAAGCAAAAGATGCCTTTAAGGGAATGTTTAGTGCGCTGTATGTTCCTACTGAACCAACGCCACCAACGACACCACCTACGACAATCACAACGTTTGTCAGGTCTATTACCGACTACCAATACGATGTGTTCGGTAAATTAACCAAAGTCAGTAATTATGCTTCTAACAATACGAGTCAAAAAGTCACTATTCATACGCAATACGACAACGAAGGCCGTAAAACCAGCATGTATGATCCTGACAAAGGGTATTGGCAATATGCTTATAATGCCTTTGGCGAACTTACGGCTCAAACAAGTGCAAATAATTTAACTTCACGTAACTATTACGATGTATTAGGGCGAAAAACTAAATCTACCGAGCAAGCGTTAGGCGACTATAATGCAACAGTCAGTTGTTTTCATTACGGTACGAGTACAGCCGATAAAAATGTCGGGAAACTCATTAAGCAACAACAGTTTACCAGTAGTAATAGTGCATTAAGTGGCTTTAACTGTGCGTCTAAAATTAATACCACGGCCACGTGGCAGCAAAGTGTTAATTTTGATCAATTAGGCCGTTTGTCTGGCACAACTACAACCTTTGAAGGGAAAAGCTTTTTACAAAGTCAAACGTACGACGCTTATAGCCGAGTAAGTACCCAAACGTTACCCAAAGGGTTAGTTGTAAATACCCAATACCAATATGGTTACTTAAAACGCATCAAACAAGGTGACTTAACGCTACGTGAAATTACCGAAATGGACGCCGCAGGCCGAATAAAAAAGGAAACCATTGGTAAAGGTATCCGTAAAACCAACGGTTATGACGAAATAGGCCGAGTATCTAATATAAGTTTAACCAAGTCGGGTGGACAAGTACTGCATAACTTAAGTTACGACTACGACTATGTAGGCAACTTAACCGAACGCAATCAAAATTATGCAGGCAGTATTAACTTTAGTGAAAACTTTGAATACGACAGTATTAACCGCGTAAAAGAAAGAAGCATTGATTACAGTAATATTGATGTAAGCCAACTTGACGAAGCGTTTGCCTACCAGCAAAACTATGAATACGACTTTATTGGCAATATTACCCGTAAATACAGTAGTGAATTAGTTCGTTTTGGCGAAATTATAGACCCAAGGCCACCAGTGTTTACACCTGGTAACCATTGGCCTATTAGTGGTGGAGAAAGAGAAGAAGTAAACCATGCAAATAATTATACCTATAATTACCAGTGGCAAACCCATAGCGACAGCACGAGCGCTTATCCGTTAAAACGCCGTGGTTTACATAATATTCAAAAAGGCAGTAACACCAGTTACCGCAACTATAGTTACGATGCTAACGGTAATGTAACCAGTGATGGTAGCAGAGACTATGATTACACACCGTTCGACAAACCTTGGCAAATTACCAGCGGCGTGCAAAGTAGTAAATTTAAATACGCGAATCGCAGCCGTTATTTACGTGAAGATGAGATTCAAGAAAAAATGCCGAATGGCAATAACTATTCAGGGTTAACACAATATAAAACCCATTATGTTGGCGCTTACGAACGTATAGAACGCACCGGTGGTGCAGGCAGTAAAATTGAGCATAAATATCAAATAGCGGGGGCAGTATTAACCCGTAAAGAAGGTGAAACAACCTTTAGTACGCTCTTTGCGCATACCGACTACCAAGGCTCTGCTATTACCATTACCGACGAAAATGGGCAAGTTGCCGAGCAGTTTATTTATGACCCTTGGGGCAAGAAAACCAAGGTTATTATAAATAACAATGTGGGTAGCCTCGTGGCTAACTTAACGCGAGGTTCCGCAACTACGCGTGGTTATACTGGGCATGAGGGGATTGACCACTTTGATTTGATTCATATGAATGGTCGGGTTTATGATGCTGAAATTGGCAGGTTTTTGCAGGCTGATCCTTTTGTACAGTACCCAAATAATAGTCAAAGTTATAATCGTTATAGTTATGTATTGAATAACCCGATGAGTTATACCGATCCGAGTGGCTACTTCTCATTTAATCCTTTAAAGCGTGCTAAGAAGCTTTTACGGTCAATTGCTAAAATACCTATTTTAAATACCATAGCGCAAGGTGCTGCTTGTTTCTATGGTGGCCCATGGGGGTGTGCAGCATATGCGTCGGCTTCTACTTATGCTGTTACAGGTGATCTTGGTGCATCATTAAAAGCAGGGGCCATTGCTTATGTATCGGCTAAAGCTTTTCAACAAATAGGTGAAAGTTTCCAAGCTGCAGGTGTCAAGAATTTAGCCAGTGGTACTGCAGGTTTAAGTGAATTCGGGGGGAATATGCTCACTTCGGGTCAAATAGCAGGGCAAATAGCAGCGCATGCGGTTACTGGAGGTGTTATCTCCAAAGTCAGCGGTGGTAATTTTGGCCATGGTTTCTTTTCCGCAGGTGTTACTAAAGGATTAGGTGGTGCTTACTTGCCAGGAGGGAGCGATCTTTCTGGTAGTGAAATTGCATATGGCACAGTAGTTTCTGCAGTGATTGGTGGTACGGCTTCTGTAATTTCTGGTGGGAAGTTTGCTAATGGTGCTAATACCGCAGCATTTCAATATATGTTTAATCAGGCAGCGATTAAAACTCATAACGGCTACAGAGTCGGTCAGGGTGTAGATGCTAATGGAAATGCACTAGGTACTGAAGATCATGATCTGATGAGCCGGATTGAACGAAAAGATGGAGAGTTTTCGTATGGTTCTCATGGTGAAACAAATGGGGAAAAAGTTTATTTGAAGTATAAACATGTAGATGCAAATGGGTTAAGTGAGTTTTTAAAAACTGATACAATTTATGATTTCAAGACAACTTTACGTGTTTATGCTTGCAATGCGGGCTTAGGAGAAAATTCAATCGGACAACAGTTTTCAAATATGCATAATGTCAATGTATGGGCTCCAACAGGTCTTATACATGTTAGTGAATATGGGCAAGTTACGTTACAAAATAATGCTCAATGGAGACTTTTAACACCAAAGAACTAAGGGGGAGCTATGTTTAAATTTTATTTTATTATCGTGTGTTGTTTATCAGTTAATTTTTGCGTTAATGCTGATGATACAGTTGATTTCTGTAAAAGAAACTCATCATTTATGATAGCTGAAAAACACGATATAGCATGTTTGAAAAAAAAAGTTGAAATAGATAAAGATGTGTATGCTGCTTATTTATTAGGTACGTTTTATATTGGGGGAAAAGGGAGGCTTTCATCAGAGTCTATAAAATGGTTCTCACTATCTGCATCTTGGGGGAACACTGATTCTATGCTCATTTTATATGATCACTATGCAACAAGAGATCATGAAAAAGCAAAAGAATATCTAATTAAAGCTTCAGAGTTTGGAAATAGTGCTGGGCAATGGGAGCTTTATAAAAAATTAAATAGGGATAGTTTAATAAATAATGATGCTTATAAATGGTTAAAAAAGTCCGCTTTAAGTTGTAATCCAATCGCAATAGAAAGGCTTTCATCATTATTGCTTGATAGTGATGAATTAAAACCTATAGCCATGGCATGGTTAACGTTTGGTTTGTCAATTGCCAAAAGCGGCTCAAGAATAGAAAGTGAAATGGTTCAGCTTTTAGATAAAAACAAATCTCATCAGCCTGATTTTTCTAAACTGAAAAATTTGCATTTGAAAACAAAATGTTCTGTAAAAGATTTAAACAAAAAATAATAAAAGGGGTCAAAGGGGGCGGTGTCACATGAGATTGATTCTCATTTGGTTCAACCGATAATAGAGTAAATAGCTACCTAAATAAGGCTATATAAATAGCCTTATTTGTTATTAAAAATTTACAAGTAAAAATAACTGGGGTCAGTGTAAAGTTAATCCTGTTCTATGCTCATCTTATCTTTCTTTAAACGGAAAAATAAAAGAGAAATAACTGGGGTCAGTGTAAAGTTAAACCTGTTCTATACTCATCTTATCTTTCTTTAAACGGAAATAAGGTGAGTAAAGCCGATGGCAAGACGATTACGAGTTTCTCCAATAGGTGTTGCACAACATGTTATTCAACGAGGTAATAACCGCCAAGTTTGTTTTGCTAGTCAGCAAGATTTTAGCGCATATCTTGGCTGGTTAGAGGAATACGCCAAGAAATATCATGTCGAGATACATGCGTGGGTATTAATGACTAACCATGTGCATTTACTTTGTACGCCAAGGTGTGACGGTGGGGTAAGTAAGTTAATGCAGTCATTGGGGCGGCAATATGTGCGCTATTTTAACTTTAGTTATAAGCGTACAGGCTCTTTGTGGGAAGGGCGCTATAAGTCTTGTTTAGTGCAAGAAGATAAATATTTAATACAGCTTTATCGTTATATTGAATTAAACCCTGTCCGGGCGGGCATGGTAGCAGATCCTTCTAGTTATCTATGGTCAAGCTATCAGGTTAATGCATTAGGTAAGCCGTCGGTGTTGTGTACACCGCATGCGTTATTAATCGCACTTGGAGGTGATTTGATAGCACGTCAAGCGGCTTATCGTGCTTTGTTTAAGTTCCATGTTGAAGGAAAGCTGTTAACGGATATTCGAGAGGCGCTGAATCAAGGAATGGCGATAGGTAATGATGCATTTAAAGCGCAACTTGCCACGTTAACGGGCAGGAGAATGACGCCCAAAAAATTTGGTCGTCCTGTTGGTTGGCGAAAAAATCGGGATTAAAGTAGCAGAATAAAAAGGGACACCCAAAAAATGCTAAAAATAATGTAAGTTTGGCTTTAAGCGGTGTTCTGGCTGAGAAATAAGTGATTATCTACTGATAGATCAGTTGTGATAAAAAAAATAGCAAACACCCTCTCAAATAAGGCTATATAAATAGCCCTGTTTTATGAAAACATTTACACGTAAATCTATTAGGAATATATGAAGAAAATTATTTTAGGGATCGTTTTACTGCTTGGAATAAACCATGTTGAAGCTGCCGAAGCAAGCCAAGCCACCACTATTACACGATTTATTTCATACAATCAGTTTGGTGGTGGCGATGTGGTTTTTCGTATTGCAAATCCAACGGCTAACTGTTACGGATATTGGATAAGCAAGAATGATGCTGGCTTTAATGCGAATCTCAGCCTCATTCTTGCCGCTTACCAAGCTAAAACTAAAGTCAAAGTTACTGGTCACACGGATCAAAAATGGCCTGGCAGTGGCAGTTTTTGGTGTAAATTATATTCCATTGAATATCCAGGGTAAAAGTGGCCAGTAACAATTGAGAATGATTCTCATTGGTTATTTAAAAAATAAAAATAAAAATAAAAGGAAGAGATACAAAAATGCGTTGGTTATTATTAATTCTTATAATTTTTTCAAGTTATGCATCGGCAAGTAGTCAATGGTGTTCAGGTACTATATCCCGGACCTATATCGCTAAAGATGGCACATTGTTTATTTTCGGTAGTTGGAGAAACGATTACACAGCGATATGTAATGTAAACGAAATAAGAGAAGGAGTTACTGTCGATGTTTGTAAAAGCTGGCTTTCAATGGTTATTACCGGAAAAACGGCACAAACTCCCATGATTGCTTATTACAGTAATGTGCCTTCATGTACGGAAATTCCAAAATACAATGCAGCGCCTAGCCCTGGTTATATTATGTTATCGAATTAACATAGACAGGGGGCACTGACATACTTGTCAATAAAAGATTAAAAAGCCTCTTCATATATTTAGTTCAATGAAAACACATCCACTCAAAAAATAAATAGGTAAAAAAATGCGTTGGTTATTATTAGTTTTAATGATTCTATTTTCTCATCAAGCAGCTGCAGCATTTGACAAATGTATTGGTGTTTATGTGGGAAGAATAAGTATTCATCACCAGCAGGGCATTGATAAAGTAGTATTAATGTCTAGTTCGTCAGATACTAGTGGCTCATATTGGGTGCTCTTTACAGGTTGGGATCCAGAAGCTAAGAAAGAGGCACTATCGGTATTAATGGCAGCAAAAGCATCAAACCATAAAGTAGATATTTATACTAAAGCACAAGGAAGATGCAGTATCGGTTCGCCTGGGCAAGTGTTTACCGAAATTCACTTATCTACAAATCCGTAGTGAAAATAAAACATAAAAAGGGACACTCCCAAATTAGATTATTCTGAATAAAAAGGGACACCCATGTTTTTGACTAAAATTTTTATACGTAAATGTAAGGTAAAGAGGTTAATTTTGATTAAATTATTTCTTATCGTTTAAAATTGGGTGTTTTGAAAAGCTAAACAACGTTGAAACGCTCCCTAATGGAGCGTTATATAAGGAAGTTTTAAGTGTTAAAAAAAATAATGTTAATCGGTCTTCTACTACTCAGTAATCAGGTTATGGCAAGTGGCAGTGGTTTGAAAATAAAAAGTGTTTTTTATTGTGCCTCAGATTTTTCCATGTTGATGAGCAATGGTGAGCGTTGGGTAGTTAGAAAGAGTGATGTTGGTGAGCAAAAACTAAATCACTTTATTTCAATGGCAATGTTTATGATTGCTGCTGATAAAACTACCGCGAATATTTTCCCTAAAGACCCTATTTCTTGGTGTGGTAATAACAACGTTAGACCTATCACTATTTTTAGTTTTAATAATTAATAAACTAGATAAAAACTTTTGCCAATTAATTTAAACCAAGTTTAGTAGGGTATCGAAAATTGAAAAAAGTTTTATTATTAACCACATTACTAACATCCTTTTCATCTATGGCAACTCACCATTGCATAGGTAATGTGAATTCAATTGCAGTCGCTGGAAACGGTAATATCCATGTAAATATAGGCTCGATTGGAGACGGAAACGTACTTTGTAATACAGGCGTTAAGTTAGGAGAGTATACGCCAGAGGCATGCAATTCAGCATTAAGTATGATATTGAGTGCAAAAATGGCAAAGAAAAAAATAAGACTGTATTTTAGGAATGATACCGATACATCTTGTACAAAAGGCAACTGGAAAAATTTTAGCTC
The DNA here is from genome assembly GCF_014076845.1 of Colwellia sp. MB3u-41. Classification (GTDB taxonomy): domain Bacteria; phylum Pseudomonadota; class Gammaproteobacteria; order Enterobacterales; family Alteromonadaceae; genus Colwellia_A. The sequence continues at coordinate 171,731 of NZ_JACGUT010000047.1, read as the reverse complement.
AAGTGCTTATCAGCTTTATTATATAGGCTTGGAGGGCTAAGTTAAAAAGTAAAAAACATCAGAAATCTACAAAAAAAACATTATATTAAGAGATTCTACATGAACATATTTTACAGAACAGTTATAGGCTTAGGCATAGCGACTTTATTTACATTTACGGCGAATGCCGCAAATTCATTTGTTTGTACAGGTAAGATAACTACATTAGGCGTTCATAGCACAGATAGAGCTTTCTTGCGTTTAGAAGGAATGGCTGGTCCCGTTAATATCTGTAATTTAGGCAAGACGATTGGAACGGTTTATCCTGTTTCTGCAGAACAATGTAAAGTTGCATATAGTACTCTTTTAACGGCTTATTCTATGGGGAAATCAATTAGTGTACATTTTGATAACGTTTCTAGCTCTAATTGTTCTTCTGCTGGAGCCTGGGAAGTTGCAACCGCTCGCTGGGTACATCTCGACGGCTAAAATTAACCTTAATTAAATAAGCTACATTAGCTGGCGATACCCTTGTCTCGCTGATCATAACGACTATTAAAGTCATTATTAGGGCTATGAAGCTAGGTAAAGAGTACTGATGAAAAAATTAATATTAATAATGCTATTAATAATGTCTACTTCAGCTTTTGCCGATGTAGATTGTAAGGGAACAGTAAAGCTTGTTTTGGAATGGCCTCAACAATGCAACGGTAATTTAGCGTTCATGTTAGATGGTAATAAGAGCAATGGAAAATATGTTTGCACTATATCAAGTAAAAGTGAATCAATGGTTTTATCAGCCTTAATGTCGGGTAAAAGTATTAGTTTTCGAGTAAAGGTCTCTGGTGAAACATGTGAGAGTTTATCATCTCATTATTTAACCCCAATGTACTTACACGTGTTTTCGGAATAATAAATAGCAAAAAATAACAGGCACCCACTCAAACTTTAATCGTGTGTAATATTAATTAAAACCAGTTTACTAGAGTAACTAACAATGAAAAATATTTTACTATTAATCACACTTTTAACCTTCTTCTCATCATCAGTATTTGCTGGCTTTTGTGACAATAGAGGAGCAGCACAAAAGGTTAAAGATATTCATATGTTTAGTGGTTTTTGCTTAGATAAAAATTGAACCAGGTTAGATGCCAGTGCCGACGCTACAAATGCTACTTTAAGTAATATAGCGGCACTCGAGTTGAATGAATATGGGTAAAAAAACATTATGCCTTTATTGATTACTGCCTTGGCTGCAGATAAGTCGATACAACTATCATATTGTAAAGGCATAGTCGGACATGGCTATATTGGCGCAGGTAACACCGTTGTTTTATTATCTTCAATTAAATTGATTAAGTAAGTATCAAAATAAATGACTAAAACGGAGACGGGAAATAACAAACATCCCTCTACTTTGAGAAATAACAGGCATCCATTCGAATTATTTAAAGTGTGCGTGTAGCAGTTTGCCGTGCAACTTAGAATAAAATAAATTTATCGAGTCAGTTTATTAAGCGAGGCTCATAGGAAATATATGAAAAGTTTAGCTTTAACCCTGATTTTATTCATTGGGTGTATTATGAATATTGCCCATGCTGAAATAGTAGCTGTGGGTGATGTAAAAATAACCGAAATATCAGCATACGATGATTATCAAGGTGGCATTATTAGAATTGAAATGACCAATGTGAACTCATCATGCCCTAATGGAGGTTACTTAAACCCAAACTCGGTAGGTTTTGATCGTCTCTATTCGCTTGCCATAGTTGCAGCAACAACTCAAAAAATTGCAAGGTTTCAACTCTATAATGACAAAATAATTGCGGGGCTTTGTGAAATAGATGCAATTCGATTGAATTTTAGTTAAATGGACCATTGCAAAGTATAGAGTGTATGGTGTGATATTTGATCTTTAAAGCCTATGTTACGGTTTTTACATTTCAGTTGAATAACACCATGTTATGCAAGAATAGTCACGCATAACATGGCGTTGAATTCGCTATTTACTTATTAGTTAACGTAACGAATAAAAACTTTTTGCCTCGACTGAAATCCATTATACGATGCAGACACACTGTCACCATCAAAATGTAATTTACTAACTGGCTCTTTTGTTGCTCTAGCACTTAAGAATATCGCAAAAAGTGATTTGCATGTTTCTGGCCTCATGCACCTGCGACTGTCCATATTGTTTCGGATCACAGAAAAAAACAGGTGTATGCATGCTGCTTAACGTTTACCATTAACTGATTTTTTTCATGATAACCAACACTGTCAACCACCCCAGAGCAAATTAAACTAACAGCGTAACTGTTAAGTGAAAGCAATAATGAAGTTATAAATAATGTTTTTTAATTTTTTATTAATATGTAGTAAATGTAGTTAATATAATGTAAATTATGTAACAAAATAAATCTAGGCTTTGATTTGTTTGTCTAATATTAAATTTTCTATGTTGTCTCAAGGATTGAACTGTTGAAAGTATTATTCGTTATTATTTTATTCTGTTCATTTCAAGTCAACGCGAATAGCTCGTTTCCCTATGAAAAAGTCAGTCAAATAATTCATTATAATTCTAAAATCGCAATGCCCAGCGTTGATGTGTCTACTAGAGATAATTTTGAAATAAAGTCTATATTGTTTAGCTCCCGCAGATTGTTCCTTTGACCAAATATATGCTGCTATTCTCGCTTCGTATTATATCGTTACCTTCTTGGTAGTTGGCTTATTCGTTGTAACAGTCGATATAGAGCACCTATTTCAACGCGTCTATATTAAACAAAAAAGCTCATGAAAAAAATTTTAAAATAAAGAGTAAAACACTTTAAAGGAATAAATATGAAACTGAAAATTAGTCTGTTCACCTTATTACTGTCAATAAGTACCTTAAGCGAAGCTGCTTTTAATTGTACTGTTGGTCTTTCAAGAATTCTTGTCTATGGCAATGGTTCGGTGAATGTTCTTCACCAAGGAAGAAATGATTTCACTGTTATATGTAGTCTAAATGAAGCTAGGCAAGGCGTCAGTATTACCACCTGTGCAATGTGGACAAGCATGTTACAAAATATAAAAAAGGAGGGTAATAAAGCTATTTTTTATTATCCTGGCTCAGGCACTTGTGCAGCATTACCTACTTACGGTAATACACCTGCGCCCGTTTATATTGGAGTTGTTTAAATTATAGCTGTTTAAGTTGTGTCTTAAATTTTTAATAAATAAGTAAAGAGTAGCGTAATTAATGAATTTTTTTATAAAAATAGCCTTACTGTTTTCGTTAGTAACTTTTTCTAACTATGGTTTTTCAGGCACCGATCTGGTTGGAAAAGTTGAACGAATACAAATTAATGGCGATGGCATGTTATGGATAAAGCTCTCAGAGCCAAGGTTCGATGAGTTCTGTAAAGTCGGTTGGTACGGTTTTAATGTGTATATTCCTCAGTCAGACAAAAACTATCCCTACTATTACGGGTTAATTACCACAGCCTTAACAAATGACCACTATGTACGGATTTCAAATATTAGTCATTTCGATGGTACTAAAGCTTGCGATATTACCCAAACGGGTTATGGCATTGTACTGTTAAAAAGCTAAATAAATTATACGTTGAAGGTATAACCATGAAATACAAACGGTTGGTTTTTTTATTTATTGCATTGCCATTTTTTGCGGCTAGTGCTGCGAATGAACAAACAACAACAGCAAGCAAGATCATTAAAGAAATTAGAATTCAAGACACAGGTACGAGTGCTACTTATTACTTTGTGCCAGAAAACGGTACATGGCAAGCACCAGGTTGTGAAAATGCAATATATGCCTATTTAGATAAAAGTTCACCTGCGGCGAGTGCAGCCTTGTCGGCTGCATTAACATCGAAAGCAAGTAAGTTGCCGATTGTTTTCCATGGATTATGTGGAAGTGGTACAGGCAATATGGCCTATATCCGCATTAACTATATTCAATTTTAATCAGACTATTATTTAGGAAAGATATAATGAAATATTTTAAATTCCTTGCTGCACTTTTATTCTTAATCGTATCACAAACCAGTATTGCTGGATGGTTGGATACTTCAGGAAAAGTGACAGGTATTGTTACCTATATGGGGAAAGAAACAATTTTGGTTACTTTATCATCCCCTGGCGTTAATGTAGCGGAATGTCTTAGTAAGAACACTTTTGCAATAAGTTCTGCAATGTCAGCAGAGGGCCGCTCAAGAATGTATGCAATGTTACTTTCTGCTCAAGCAACAGGGAGAAATATAACCGTTAGTTATAATGAAGCCGGTAGCTGTGAAGCTTGGGGTGCCAATCAGAATGTTTACCGTCGTATTGTACGGTTAAGATGATATTTTTTAACGTGCTTATGCAACGTTGTTTATTAAGTATCTATGTAAATTATAAAAAATAATAATATGTCATGTTTACTTTTTGTTGGTAGATGTGGGATTAATAATTTGACTGTAAACTAAATTTTTATAGCTTAATCCTCAAATTCAGCTGTAGTAGATTTATTACTCTTTAAATAATAAAAATATAAGGAATGTGTTTCATGAGAGGAATTTCTCTTAAAATATTAACGATGCTTACCATGTTTTATTCACTTGATAACCAAGCAGATACAACTTGGATCCCAATCAGTGTAGGAGATATTACAACATTCATTCCTTATACACCCACAGGCACTTTTGCTGCGCCAGCCAATGTTCATATATCTGAAAATAACGGAATATCAACAATATCGTGGGGTGATGTAGAGCATGCTAGTCAATATGAAATTCAAGCACTAAATTCCGCAGGGCAGTGGGTCAGCATTTTAATCACTGATGAATTATCCACGATTATTGATAGTCGCTTTTCCGGTTATACGAGCATTAGAGTCATGGCGTGTACCTATAACTCTTGTTCAAGCACAGGTGGTTGGAGTGGCCAAATCAATTTAAACGTTGAACCCAATGTTGAAAGAAATGTTGCACAACCACTAGCCCCTTCCTTAGCTGCGATACCACCTATTGATGCACTTCACGATGCTCGTATTGGTTTAACGCCAGGCAGTTTTAAAGTAGATGAGTCAGGTGCTGCAACTTATAACATACCCGTAAAGTTACCAGCAGGGATTGCCAATGTAACCCCAAGTTTATCGCTCAATTATAACTCTGGAAGTGGCAACGGTAGTTTAGGAATGGGGTGGAACCTTAGTGGTCTATCTGCAATTTCACGATGTCGACAAACACAAGAACAAGACAATGATATTGGCACTATTTCATTATCAAATGATGATCGTTTCTGCCTCAATGGCCAAAAACTATTAGCTGTTAGTGGTAATTACGGCGAGCCTGAAACTGAATATAGAACAGAAGTTGACAGCCAAGTTAGAGTTATTTCTAAAGGTAACTCTGGTGATGGACCTGCGTATTTCACCGTAGAGCGGGTAGATGGCTCTATTAGTTATTATGGTGGCCAAGATATTTCTGCTGCAAGAACGGACAGTCTTCATCTTAGTGCTAATGGCACAGCCTTCACTTGGTTTATTGCCAGTACCAGTGACAATTTCAAAAACATCGATAATTCAGTTTTCTTTTACTACAATACCGAAGCAGACGGTTTTGGTAAGAATGAAGTTGTTATAGATAAAATTGAGTATAGTAATAATAAAATAGAATTTAACTACCGAAGTGGGTTAGATCGCACTGATCAAGCTTATGGTTATATGCAGGGTGAAAAAGTAGAAGCCACGGCACTATTAGACGATATAGCTGTTTACAATCACTTTAGTACAACTTCCGCTATTCAAAGCTACCATTTAACGTATGAAAATGATGCTATAACCAATGTATATCGCGTTAAAGAAATTCAAGAATGTAATGGCATCGCGAGCGGCACGTGTTTACCAGCCACAGTGTTTGATTGGCATAATCAAACAAGTGCAAGTTCAGGAGCTATGGCTCCGAATAAGAGCCTTGATTTAGGCTCAGATACTCTTAAAGTAAGTGTCCCGTTTGATCTCGATGGCGATGGTTTTAATGACCTAGCGTATATCGTAGAGACTAGAGGGCATTACGACTTGTATATCAGCTACAACAACCAAGGTACGCTTCAACCACCCTCTCGCTTAGATTCATTTTCACTTAATAATGGTGTGCAGCCGAGCATAACGCCGTTAGATATTGACGGTGACAGTAAAATGGAAATTATTTATCCTCGAGGCTCTGCTAGCTTAAATAGGTGGGTTTCATACGACCTTGATGATGCAATAATTTCTACTATCCAAGATGATCGCACCGGCATAGACAGAACTACCACAAACTATATTAAGTATTTAGGGCCAAACATCTCGCAAACAGGTACTGACGTGATGTTTAACGATATAGATGCTGATGGTGACGCCGACATGGTATACCGACATAACGGTACAAACTATATTGTTAAAAATAGCTATGGAGATTTCGGTTCAGCAGTACCTGTTAACATATCTATGACTGGTGTCAGGTACAGTTCAAGCTCTATTGGCTCATTGTCGGTTTCTTCGCTTGTGTCTCATCTACCGCCTACTGACTTTAATGGCGATGGTCGTGCCGATGCTATTTTTAGAATTAGAGGTCAGGCTCAAGTAGGCTGTGGCGTGCAAAGTTATTATTTTTTGGCCGCCTTTGAATTAGTTGAAAATAATGGCACTTACAGTTACCAACTTGTTGAAAATATAGCTGATTCATATAGTAACTCGGCAAGTACTGAACATGGTGGTTTATTCACCAGCGACATCAATAGTGATGGACTTAGTGATATTCTGCACAAAAGTAGTAGTGGTTATAAATTACTCCTTGCAACAGGTGATGGCTTTGCAGATTCAGTAATCAATATTGCTCTGAAAGACAGTAACGGAGTCACTGTTAATAATGACGACATACAAAGTATGCAGTTTGTTGATGTAAATAAAGATGGTCAAGCAGACATTTTATATTTTAATAAAAAGGATGCTGAATGGCGTGTGCATCATCAGCAAGCAACAGTATTTGGTGCTAGCGAATTATTATTTGAAGAGTCAAATTTTGACTCGAATACAGACAGCACCTTGGTTGGTGACTGGAACGGTGACGGTAGGCTTGATACTGCTAAAATTGATTACAGCAGTAAAACTTTTTACTATCGTAGTAATTCCGATTGGTACTTCACCGGTCATTACCCTAATTTTGAAAGGCAATGGACGAACCAACCGGGTAACCGTATTCACACTATCACCAATGGTTTTGGTTTAAAAACTTATATCGAATATGATCTTCTCACCAATGATGAGTTCTATACCAAAGCAGATAACGCTGAAGATTTAACCGACTATGGTAATGGCTCACCCATTTATGACATTATCTCACCAAGCTATTTAGTGAGTACGGTTACCTCAGATGCCCCTGGTTATAATACCTCGACTAATTTGTATGAATCAAATAATCAAGTTAGCGTAAGTTATAAATATCAAGGTTTACGTGTACAAGCAGGCGGTCGTGGTAGTTTAGGTTTTGAAAAACTCACCAGTTATGATCATCAGTCAAATGTTACAACCGATACGGTATATCAGCAAAACTTCCCTTATATTGGCATGCCGAAGGCGACATTAAGTTACTTTGGTGAACCGCAGCTAAATGCATTAAATATTAATGGCACAACATCGGTAGCGACAAGCCAGCGCATTAAATATGCAATAAATAGTTATGGTGAAAAATGGTTAGAATCATCGACTATTGTCTTTCCATATTTAGACGTTAGTACGGAATACCAGTACAGCCTTAACGATGCAGGTACCGCTACAGCTAAAATAGCACAAGTTAATACTGATCATACTTATCAAGTGTATAGCGATAATCATGCAAATTTACAAACGATAGCGGTAACCACAAAAAATTCATACAATACGACTCTGTCAACAGTAACGACAACTAATACTTATGCGGATGAAAATGTAAGTAATTGGTGGTTAGGTCGCGTATCGAACACCTCTGTTACCCATAATCGCCCATCAGCGCATCCAGTAGCTCAAAGAGTTATCACGCGAAACTCGTCATTCGAATATCATGGCACAAGTGGTATGTTGAGTCTTGAAACCGTTAACTTAGGTGGCTCTGAAGCGTTAAGTACTTTGCATTGCTATGACACAAAGGGCAATGAAATAAAGACCATCGCATATGCCAATGTGGGTAGTGTTAGCTGTAGTAGTGCGCATATTGAAACAGAAAGTGCCGGGACTAACGGGTTAAATAATCGCGTGTTCCGCCGTGCTTTAACTACTTATGATGCTAATGGTCGCTATGTTATTTCGAAAGGTAACGATAAGTTTGCGGCGCTAAGTACTATCAATAGTCGTAATAATCGTGGGCAAGTAACCCGAACAACAGACATAAATGGTGTAGTTACTAACATTGGTTATGATGATTTTGGTAATCAGTATTATACCGGTAATAGCTTAGGGCAATGGAGTAAAAAAACACTTCATAACTATCTTGATTTCAGCTGGTCGGGTACATCAACATTACTTTATACGCAGTACACCACCTCATCAGATAAACCAAGAATGACCAGCCACTTTAATACCAGTGGTCTAGCCGTTAGCACTGAAAAAATTGGCTTTGACGGTACCATTGTCAAACAGAGTGTTATTTACGACGCTTACGGCAGAGCCGTAAAACAAAGCATGCCTTACTATACGGGCGCAACACAGTATTGGAATATTACCTATTTCGATGTTTTTGGTCGTGTGCAATCATCTGACACCGCAGCAGGTACCGCTAATGGTACATCAAATACAATGGTCTATAATGGCTTAACGGTGACAACAACCGTTAACACCAACGATAGCCATAACGTCTCACAAAGTCGTATTGAAACTAAAAGTGTTTTAGGTGAAAGCACCAGTGTGCAAGATGCTGCTGGTACTGTTCAATTCAAATACAACGCGGTTGGCAATTTAACAAAAGTTATTGGTGTAGATAACACAATTATCGAAACAACATATGATAATTATGGCCGAAAAATTGCCATGAACGACCCCGACAAAGGTAATTGGAGCTATAGCTATAATAATTTAGGCGAGTTAATAAGCCAAACAAGCGCTAATGGCTTTATCACCAAGTTCTATCGAGACAGTATTGGTAGAACAGTATTGCGTGCAGTTACGGGTAATAATGTTACAGATTATACCGACTATAGCTATTTTGCTTCACATTTGTTGCAATCGGAAAGTGATGGTAATCAAATCAAACAGTATTTCTATGATGCCTTTGGGCGAGCAGATATTGTTAGAACAACCTTTGACAATGTGACTTACAGTCAACAAGTTACCTATGATGAAAAAGGGCGATTATTTCAAAGTTTTGAAGCAGACAGCTCGAGCTTACAAGGCTGTGTAAACAATAGCAGTGCCGTTGGTAATTGTTGGGGCGTACAAAACCACTACAATACTTATGGTTACCTTGAAAAACAACTGGAATCAAGAAATGGCGCCAGTGCTAATGCTAAGGTTTATTACCAAGTAACAGCCATGGATGCCCTAGGCAATGTTACCCACTTTAATCAAAGCGACAACCTAACCTCTTCAATTAAAGGCTTTAACCAAGCGAATGGTTTTATTAGCACTATTAATACACAAAGTAATGGTGTTGCTATTCAAAGCAATGCTTACAGTTTTGACGGCCTAGGTAATTTACGCAGTCGCGAAAATGATACCCTGAAAACAGGTACATTAGGGCAACTAGAAACCTTTGATTATGACGATATCAATCGCTTAACAGATATTAATGATGTTGAAAAAGTCAGGTATGCGGCAAATGGCAACATACTGTGGAAGTATGATGTGGGTAATTATTGCTATAACTCAGCTCGGCCGCATGCAGTTAGTGGCATAGGCAGTGCAGGTTGTACTACGCAAAGTTATCAATATGATCCTAATGGTAATATGACCTCTGGTAGAGGTCGAACGATTGATTACAGTCATTTTGACAAGCCCGTAAATATTAACAACAACGAAGGTAGTACTCAGTTTACCTATGGCACCGACCGTAAGCGCTTTAAACGTGTAACAACCGAAGAGGTTGATGGTATCGACGTGACAACGACAACGTATTACCTTGGTAGCGTTGAAATTGTCAGTAAATCTAACTCGTCAGTGATCACTACGCGCCGTAACTTACCCGGTGCAATTGAGCTAAGACGTAGTAACGGTACCCGTGAAATTAGCTACTTACATAAAGACCACTTGGGCAGTATTGACACTATTTCAGACGCTAATGGCGACATTAAACAAAAACTGTATTTTGATGCTTGGGGTAAAAAGCAAGTTATTAATACGGGGAACTATGTCGCCAACTTAGGATCATTTAGCGCGATAACCTTAACGCAGTTACTTGATATTACGCCAAGAGGCTTTACCGGGCATGAATCTGTAGATCATGCTGATATTATTCATATGAACGGTCGGATCTACGATCCAACATTGGGGAGGTTCTTGCAGGCTGATCCGCATATTCAGGCACCTAAGAATAGCCAGAGTTATAACCGTTATAGTTATGTGCTGAATAACCCTATGAGCTATACCGATCCGAGTGGGTATTTCTTTAATAAATTATTCAAAGGACTGAATAAGATGTTTGGGAAGTTTGCTCCATTTGTTGGTATGGCAATGATGTTTATTCCTGGGATGCAAGGAATTGGCGGGGCAATCCTTAAAGGATTTATCGCTGGTGGGATAGCAACAGGTAGCCTTAAGGGGGCCTTAGTAGGTGCCTTTAGTGGAGCTGTATTTTATGGGATAGGACAACACTTTAGTGGTGTTGGAGCAAATAATGTAGCCAATGGTGTTAAGGGGCTTAATGAATTTGGTGGAAATATGCTTACTTCGGGCCAAGTCGCAGGGCAAATAGCCAGTCATGCAGCGGCTGGAGGTATAATATCGAAACTTCAAGGGGGGAAATTTGGACACGGATTCTTTAGTGCTGGTGTTACTAAGGGATTAGGTGGTGCATTTTTACCTGGCGGAGAGAATTTATCTGGCGGAGAAATTGTCGGCGGCACGGTAATTTCTGCTGTCATTGGTGGTACAGCGTCTGCAATTTCAGGTGGAAAGTTTGCTAATGGTGCAAGGACTGGTGCTTATCAATTTATGTTTAATCAAGCCAGTAAAGCAAATTACTCTAAAATATGGAAGGATATGAAGCGAACATGGAGTGATTATTGGGATAATGCGAACAGCGAGCTATCTGGTGTTTATGCTGTTGGCTATGAAGCTACTGCCGTTAAAAGTACTATCGGTATTAAAGCAGGTTACGGTGTATATTGGGATACAAAAAATGATGATGCAGGCTTTTATCAAAAGTTAGGTTATAACCCGAACCCTTTAAACATGAATGAAGCATTTGGTAGTGAAGTTAGCCATGGCATGTCGTTTGATTATAGTCCATCTAGAGGACATTTTTTTGGTGACTCCGTTGAGTATTCCGTACCTTTAGGGCCTGTAGGGGCTGATTTTGCGACAACTTATGGGCCTGGCATGCCGCAAATGACTTCATGGGGGGTTGACATTGGTTTTGGTGGAACAGGTGCTAGTATGATGCATATGACCACAACACCAATACCATATCGTTAAGGTTAACTTTTTTGAATTATAGAGAAACGAGATGAATACTTATTTTGAAACGGTAATAGAGCTTAGTAGTTTTAGCTATTATTTTTATATTTCTCTGTCCTTATTGGCTTTATTGTTTTATAAAAAAATGAAGGCTATATATGACTCAAAAATTCTAAAAATCACTAAGATTAAATATAATTTTGTTATTGGGGTTGTACTGATTTATGTTTGTATGAATCTAATAAAGACATATCAAGTAAGCCAACTTAAAAATGAGATTGCAAATAAAAATATTGAGTTAGTTGAAGGGATGATAGAAGGGTATATTTCAGAAAAAATAGCTAGTAGAGAGGAGTCGTTTATTATTAATAATGTTAAATTTGAATATAACGATGTAGCTACTCCAAAGTATTTTTTTGCAAATAGAAAAAGGAGTGAAGGAGTTATTTCAAATGGTAGATTTGTTAAGGTATCCTACTTTGTTGACGGAAAAACAAAGAACATTGTTAAAGTAGAAGCTAAGCAATAAAAGTATATTAGAGGTTTATTTCAACCGCCCACGGCTAGTTGCCCGAAGGTTTGGCTTCTTTGGGAGCAAAGAAAATAGCCCTATATAACCTATAGGGCTTTTTGTTGCGTAATATCAATATCCAGCTTACCTATTGTTGATATATTTTAGCTAGATTTATTAATGTGTTACTGTCATTATCTAATTATTGGTACAAGGACTTTCCAAACCCTCGCTAGCCGAGGCTTTGTAATATAGAGTCAAAGTGAGGAAGAATTCATAGGGAATTGCTAATGGATGTGCAACAAAAACTAGATGTACGTAAAGCCTTTAAACTGCGTATCCATGAGTCAAATGGAAATGCATTCGAAGATTTATTTTGCGATGTGATGCGTGCATCAAACAAGGACTTTAAAAAAGTTAAACCACAAGGGCGTATTGGTGATAGAAAAAATGATGGTTTTATCCAATTTGAAGGAAAATATTATCAAGTTTATGCCCCTCAATCTCCGACTGGCAATCCGACTTCCGCCACCTTAAAACTTGAAGGTGACTTAGACGGTCTAATTGGAAATAAAAAGGGACACCCCCAAATTAGATTGATTAAAAAGGTCAACTAGGCTTAGTATATTGTTTGATTTTTAATTAATAGGTTAAGCCATGACCCGCGCCAGAAAAGAGCAAGTTTGTTTAGATGCTACGCCTTACTATCACTGTATTTGTCGCTGTGTACGTAGGGCGTTTTTATGTGGTGATGATAAGTTCACAGGTCAGAACTTTGACCATCGTAAGCAGTGGGTGGTTGATAAAATAACCACGCTTTCAACTATTTTTACTATTGATGTTTGTGCATATGCCGTAATGAGTAACCATTACCACTTAGTCTTGAAAGTTGATAAAGATAAAGCGGATAGCTTAAGTGATTATGATGTAGTGATGCGTTGGAAGCAGCTATTTAATGGTCATATTATGGTTGACCGTTGGCTAACCAACAAAGCAACCACTCAAGCAGAAAAAGACAAAACACTTGAACTTATTCAGGTATGGCGAGCACGCTTATATGATTTAGGTTGGTACATGCGTTGTTTAAACGAAAGCATTGCCGTACAAGCAAATAAAGAAGATAACTGCAAAGGGCGTTTTTGGGAAGGTCGGTTTAAGTCCCAAGCATTACTTGATGAAACGGCATTATTGTCTTGCATGGTGTATGTTGATTTAAACCCAATTCGCGCTGCTATTGCAGAGACACCTGAAAACTCTGATTTCACTTCCATTCAACAACGGCTAAAAACGGTTGCTAAAGCAGGGATAAAAGAAAGTAAACAAGCACAGCCTGATAATATATTACCATTTACTTATTATCAGCCACACAGTAAGCAACAAATAGGTTTACCGTTTAAACTCATTGATTACTTTCAATTGGTGGAATGGACAGGGCGATGTATTCGAGAAGATAAACGAGGGTCTATCCCTGCTCATATTAAACCTATATTTGAACGATTTATGGTGAATGAGCAAGATTGGCTTGAAACAATAACCGCATTTAATCGGCATTTTATTCACGCCGCAGGTAGCCCAGTAAATATGGCCAAATGGGCTGTTTCTACCCATCGAAAATGGTGTGCCACTCATCGAACGTTAAAATTATATAAAAATGTAGAACATTAACCCTAAATTTTTATGTGAAAGCCGAAGGTATTAATTGTTCAGACAATAACTTGAGCAAATCTGTTTTTATAGTGTTGAACATAAAATGCTTTTGAACTTTTTATGCAATGTTGTCCAAATTCAGTTGACTGAATATGGAAAGAGTTGAACGTAAAGTAATACGAACATAGAGGCGTTACTAGTTTAATGATGAATGTCTGAAATAGTGAAAGTAGTCTTATTTTAAATATAACCTGAGATCTGTTTAAGAGAGACGCTTTCTAAACAGCCATCAATCCAAATTCACTCGCTGATAATTTAATACGTGGCTTTTGCTTCTCTAAGCAATAGGCCACTATGCCTGAAATTACATTTAACATGAAACCTGTCTCACTTCGGTAGCGACTATGCCAACTTGTGAAATATTTTTTAGCTGGTCATTTATTGTTTCAATTATGTATATCTTTGATAGCATTGCTCTATCAAATAGGGACATTGCCTTAGTCTTAATATTTCTCCGAACGGTAGTTACTAAATCGATATCACTTTCAGCTAATTTTTCACTGAGATTGTACCTATATATCCTTTATCTGCATAAAGCTTTCCTTTAAGGTTTTTGCATAACTCAGGGATTGGCGTTCTATCATTTGTATTACCAGGTGTTATCTTCAGAGAAATAATTTCACCTATGTGGTTAATCAATAAATGTAGCTTAAAACCGTAAAACCAACCCATGGTTCGTTTTCCTCGTTTGGCTATACCATTAAAGGCCCTATTACGTGGGATACGAATGTTGTGACATACTTTCAGGCTTGTAGAATCGACAAAGGCAATGCCTGTGGGCTTTCCTTTAACCGTTTGAAAATAAGCGCACATAGGAATAATTAACGCGGACATTTTATGTAAGAAACGCGTATAGCTTAACAAGGTAGGGAAGTCTTCTCGCCAATATCGTTGAACTAATCCCATATAGAAGTTCTTGAAATCCCTATGGTTTGATTGATGAAAAGCAATAACAATAGACAGACATTTACTCGTCGTCATCTTTGATTGGCGCCTTCGCTTCTTAGTCCCATTTGCGATTAACTCGGCTTCCCATACAGGTAAAAATTTATGAAAAAATCATCGACATCACAAAATATATCTATTAACTTATTCATCTGCCCACCTTTGTTGCTTTTAAATCGTTTTTAGTCGAAAGTTCTGATCGCGAGGTGGGCAATTAATTTAATTTTTATCCATTTCTCAGGTTAATTAACAATTTATTGAATAAAATGTAAATAGTTAGTTACAATTTATATGGAGTTATATATCATGCTTGGAAATTTATGTGTTTAAGTCGTTAGGGATGATGACGAAAAACAAATTTTCATTATTTAACCTTTCACTTTTGTCCCTATTTACTAACTCCTAGGGATTACATGCCTCAGTTATTTACTTTTTTTTCGATAATTTTAAAATTAAAAATCATTGCTTTAATGGTGTTAACGCTGTGCGGAAAGGCATTTGCGGCGTATCCAAGTACACCTAACCTTTCAGTTCCAAGTAATGATAGTGATGGTGGTTATACTGTTTCATGGCAGCCAATTACATCAGCTACTCGTTATGAATTGATGGGTGAGTTAAGCGGCACAATATATGCCGGTACTGGTTTATCATTAAGTAGAAATAAACCTAATGGAACTTACTATTATAAAATTAGAGCTTGTAATGCCAATGGCTGTAGTGCTTTTTCGATAAAGAAAGGTATTACCGTTAATATTCCACCTGTGCCATCAACGCCCTCAATGCCAAAGGCTTCTATTGCAAATGGTAATAATATAACTGTTTCATGGATTGCCACAGCTAATACACAACATTATTATCGTCAGGTGAGTATTAATAATGGCGCATGGCAAAATAGAAATAAGTATACGTTTAACACTGTACTGTTATCTAATCAGCAAGTGAGAAGCTATCGTTACAGAGTACAAGCGTGTAACATTAATGACACATGTTCTAGCTACTCCTCTGCTTCTAAATCGATATCTGTTTTACCCGAACCATCAGTTCCATCAAAGCCAAATGCCTCTATCGCAAATGGTCATGATATAACTGTTTCGTGGAACGCCACGGCTAATACGAGTCATTATTATCGTCAAGTGAGTGTTAATGGTGGTGCTTGGCAAAATAGAAATCGATATAACACTACGAGTATATTGCTTTTAGATCAGGAAGCTAGAAGTTATCGCTATCGTGTACAGGCTTGTAACTCCGATGAAATCTGTTCTGATTATTCTCCTGCATCAGATACGGTTACAGCAGCCCCAAAAAAACCAGAAGCTACAGTGATAAATGGCAATGAGATAAGGGTTTCATGGGTTGCAAATGCAAATCATTACTATCGACAGGTGAGTATAAATAATGGTGAGTGGCAAAATAAAACTCGATATGCCACTACCAGTATCCTGCTATTAGATCAGCAAGAGAGAAGTTATCGTTATCGTGTACAAGCTTGTAACCCTAATGACATTTGCTCTGATTATTCGAAGGCATCAGACCAAGTAACTATTGTCGGTCCAAAACCTATAGCGACAGTAACAAATGGCAATGAGATACGAGTTTCGTGGGAGTCATCTCCAGATGGTGAGTATTACACTAGAGAAGTAAATATAAATGGGGCCGGCTGGCAGAATGCTACTGACTTTACAACAAAGACTGCAGTGTTCATGCACCAACAGGCTCGAACCTACGAGTACCGCGTAAGAGTCTGTTACAGTCTTAATGATTGTTCACCTTATTCGCTAGCATCGGAGCCGGTTACGGCCGCGCCCCCCAAACCGCTTGCAACTATCTCAAATGGTAACGATATCACTGTTTCTTGGATTGCTGATGCACATCACTATTATCGACAGGTAAGTATCAATGAAGGGGCGTGGCAAAATAGAAATCGATATGAAACCAACAGTGTTGTCCTTGTAGATCAGCAAGCGAGAAGTTACCGTTACCGTGTTCAAGCGTGCAGCCTTGATGAGGTTTGTTCTGATTATTCATTGGCGTCAGAGCCAGTGAAATCGGAACAATTAGCTATAATATATCAACTTGATTGTACGGATGATGTTGATTGTTTAGAAAAAAATAACTATTACATGCTTTATGATAACAAGTATTATCAGCTGAATTTAAATGCTGAAAAAGCCAACGTTATAGAAATGACCGCAGAAGAATGGGCAAGTTTAGGTAAGCTAGTGAAAAGTGTTTTTAAGGCGGCGATATGCGGTGCAGATACCATATGTGAAAAGTATCATGCCAATAATTTTTTAACAGTCGATGACTCTATTGTTTATCAAGCAGATGATAATAATTTTTATTTTACTTACCACGAAAAAATATTGCATTACAGTGTACTAAATGGTCAGAGAAGTCTTGTTGTAAGCACCCAAACGTGGGATAAACTTTCAGAACAGTTTACTTTAATCGAGAGCGGGTTGAAGCTTTTAAATAATGAAGTCGTAACAGGTGAACAAGAATACCTACAGTTAATTAGTGTCGATACAAGGGAGGTGTTTTCGTTTGAACATATTGATAGTAATTATGAACATGTTAATAGAAAGATTATCTTTGTAACTGATGAGTAGAGTGAAAAAAATGCTGCAAAGCATTCAAAATAACAATATAACATTTGCCAGTAGCATTAGGTGCTAAGGAATGCATAACATGACCGTAATAACCCAGCTATAATTCTTTATATTACGTTGCTTTTTTCTGCACTAAGTCATGCAGAAACAACATGGGTGCCTATAAATGTAGGTGACATAACAACCTTTATTACTTATGTGCCTAGCTCCGGGCTAACAGCACCAAATAATGTGCAAATAACAGAAAGTAACGGTGAGTCGGTTATCTCTTGGGGTAACGTTGAGCATGCCAGCCAATATGATATTCAAGCACTAAATTCATCGGGTGTGTGGGTTAGTATATTAATAACCGATGCACTTTCAGTGGTGTTAGATGGGGTTCTTAGTTGGGTAATATATGGAAAAAACCAACCCTGATCTAGACTCCTCACCAACGGAGCCAGAGAAGGTAGATGAAGCATATTTATCCTTTAGTTTTAGAATCGAATTCAGTCTTAATCTCTATTTTAAGTGATTTTAATTGTCCAACTATAGTTGGTTGATAATAAACTTATGGTACAACTACTTGTTTAAGGTAGTAAAATTTTATTTATTATACTGATAATATTTGAATATTAATAGTTGAGCGAAGTGGAAAGTATTAAACCAAGTTTACAAGAATTAGATAAGTGGTTGAGGGTCAAGTGGTATGTACTAGGTGTACCTTGACGTGGTCTAATGGATTCGACTACCTAGTTAAGAGATAATAATCTTAACTGGAGATCGAAAATGACAAAACGTAAAAATATTCAAAAGAATTCAAACCTGATGCTATCGCTTTAGTCGTTGAGCAAAACTATAGCCAGGCAGAAGCCTCAAGAAACTAAGGTGTTAATCCTAATATGCTAGGTCGTTGGATCAAAGAAGCTGACAATGAGGATGGTCATGCTTTTCGTGGTAACGGGAAATTAACACCCGAGCAAGAAGAAATCCGCAACCTAAAAGCGTAAGTTAAACGTTTAGAAATGGAGCGTGAGATCCTAAAAAAGCGACGGTCTTCTTTGCCAAAGAAACGAAGTAAAATATTCGTTCATTGCCCAACATAAGAAGATCTGGCCTGTGGTAGTAATGTGTCACGTACTGGGTGTTAAAAGTAATAAACTCTATAGCTTTCAGTAGCGTAAAGTAAGTGCCGCTGATGATCTAACCCATCAAGAAATGATTGCGTTGATCAAAGATATTGCTAAATTCAGTGACAATACTTATGGCGCTAGGCGGATTAAAAAAGTACTCAATACATTAAGCTTTCCGGTTAGTCGACGTAAAACGGCTCAACTCATGAAAGAAGCGAACGTTTGGGTTCGTTATAAAAAGAAATACAAGGCAACAACGAACAGCGACCATAACAAACCCATTTATCAAAATGAGTTAAAGCAAAACTTTGCTGTTGAAGCGCCAGATAAAGCGTGGGTAGGTGATATCACCTACGTTTGGACATCAGAAGGTTGGCTATATTTATGTGTGGTGATTGACTTATATTCACGAAAAATCGTGGGTTGGAGCATGGGATCAAGAATGAAAGCGCAGCTTGTTTGTGATGCATTAACAATGGCTATTTGGCAACGACAACCTAAAGCAGGGTTAATAGTTCATTCAGATCAAGGCGTTCAGTATGCCAGTCATCAATATCGTCGATTGCTCAAATTAAATGGGTTTATTGGTAGTATGAGTAAAAAAGGGTGTTGCTGGGATACTCAGTCTATAATTTTAGCCAATTCTTAATGCCAACAATCAGAGGGCAAGATGTTGGTACTAAAAAACGTTATGCGGGGATCGTAGAAAAAAAGGGCAAGTCTGAACTTATTTTTAAAGGTTTAGAGAGTGTTCGCACCGACTGGACAGAATTGGCAAAAACTTTTCAACGAGAGTTGTATTTAAAAATATTTAACGGCGAACCTTTTGCCGACTATGTCCGCAGTATTGTTGCTCAAACCTCTGCAGGGCAATTAGATCACTTACTGGTTTATCGTAAGCGTATTCGCCGGCAATTAGATCACTATGTTAAAAATGTGCCCCCGCATGTCAAAGCTGCACGTTTAGCTGATGACATTAATAAAATAAACAATCAGCCGTTAAAGTATCAGCAACGCGGTTGGATAGAATATTTCATTACGACGTCTGGTCCGCAAGCTAAAGGTTATGTCAAAGCGCCCTTAGATTACCAGTTTTATATTGACCGACAATTAGCGACTGTTGCCGATGCTCTTTTACCTTTTGTTGGCAGCAGTTTCGAAAAGCTAACCAGTGATCAAATGAACTTATTTCAATAAGTCTATCGCTGTAATTATTGTAAATAAATCGTGCATCATGCTTGGAAAGATCATAAGGTAACTTTATTAAGTTAGCTATTTAGATGGCTAAATGAATTTTATGCTTTAGGATGAAAAATCATGATCAACGATACCAAAATAGTCAATGCTGGACGAAAATCAAAATGGACACGTGGCGTTGTTAATCCCCCGGTAGAACGTGCATCAACCGTTGTTTTTAATACGGTTAAAGAAATGAATCACGCAACCGCTAACCGCGGCAATCAGGTGCTTTTCTACGGACGAAGAGGCACCTCAACCGCTTTTGCTTTCGCAGATGCAATGACTGATCTTGAAGGCGGTGCAGGTTGTGCCATTTATCCATCGGGTACTGCGGCGATCACTAATGCTATTCTTTCGTTTGTTAAAACCGGTGATCATATTTTAATGGTTGATACCGCCTATGAACCAACACGCGATTTTTGCGACAAGATATTGGTTAACATTGGCGTAGAAACCACTTATTACGATCCCACTATGGGTAAAAATATAGACACACTTATCAAAGATAACACCCGACTTATTTTCTTAGAATCACCTGGCTCTATTACTATGGAAGTACAAGATGTTCCGGGTATTGCTGAAGTTGCTCACCAGCATGGCTGTATTGTTATGCTCGACAATACTTGGGCTGCGGGGGTCAATTTTCAACCTTTTGACTACGGTGTTGATATTTCGATTCAAGCCGCGACTAAATATATCGTTGGTCATTCAGATGTGATGTTAGGCACGGCAACGGCGACAGAAGAGTACTGGCCACAATTACGTGAAAATAGCTATTTAATGGGACAATGTACGTCGCCTGACGATTTATATTTAGCGATGCGTGGTATTCGCACCTTAGGTGTTCGTTTAAAACAACACCAAGCCAGTGCCCTAAAAGTAGCTAATTGGCTGGCAACACGCGATGAAGTTGATGTAATTCTTCATCCTGCTTTTGAATCATGTCCGGGCCATGAATATTTTAAGCGCGACTTTACGGGCGCTAACGGTTTGTTTTCTTTTGTGTTAACGCGTGGTGATAAGCGGTCACTTAATGCCTTACTCGATGGTATGGAACATTTTAAAATGGGCTATTCTTGGGGAGGTTTTGAAAGTTTGATTTTGGGTAATACTAATGTCGGGCGCATACGCACAGCAACTCAGTGGCATTATGAGTACCCATTAATTCGTTTGCATATAGGCTTAGAAGATGTTGATGACTTAATTGCCGACCTTGCTAGAGGTTTTGATAGATTAAATGCGGCGTTGGAAATATCATCGTCTAGCTGATGTCGTTAAGGGTATTTACGGTTAAGTAAATACCCTTGTGAGTTATTGTCTTGATACGATTATCGAGCCGAAATTACTGGACTATTATTTAAGGTAAGGGGCAAATATCTGTTTCTATTTTTTGATAATAATCAGCGGTTAAACCAAGTAATTGTGGCACTGTTGCTGAAATTGCAATCGAAGAGAAAGTACCCACTAAAACGCCGGTGAATAGTGATATAGAAAAACCTGCTAAAGACTCTCCTGCAAACCCCCATATGGCAATAATAGTCGCTAATGTCGTTCCTGAGGTGATCATCGTTCTTACTAAAGTTGATTTAATGGCTTGATTGATCACGTTATCTATATTTGCATGATTATTTGATTTCATTATTTCTCTTATTTTGTCACCGACAATAATTGAGTCGTTTAATGAGTAGCCAATAATGGCTAACAAACTGGCTAAAATTGTTAAATCAAAGGATAAGCCAAACCATGCAAATAACCCGAGTACGATAAGTACATCATGAAAAAGAGCAATAACAGCACCCGCGGCTAAACGCCACTCAAATCTAAAAGACAAATAGATTAAGATGACAATAATTGCGGTTAATAGCGCTAATCCACCTTGGTTAATTAATTCTTCACCGACTTGGCTTCCTATGTAAACGGCGTCTTGAGGCGTGATGTTTAACTGATTTTTGTCAGCAAAATGAGTTAGCCATTCCTTACCTTGTAAACTGACGTTATTATCTGCTTGTTGAACACTCCAATGTGTTCCTTGTTCAGCAGAGGTTAATTTAAAGCTTTCAGGGAGATAAGCACTGAGTAAGGTCTTCATTTTTGTTTGGCTAAGGGGATTTTCCGTTGAAAATTCAGTAAGGTAACCGCCAGTAAAATCTAAACCAAGCGCTAAATTTTTGCTCAATAGACCAGAAAGTGCAATAACAATAAATATTGCTGCGCAATAAAAGCTGGCAATGCGAAAGTAGCTTAAAGTAAAGTATTTATTAAGTTTCGTGGTACTCATACGTTAACTCCCAATAATTGTGTTTTATTTTTTCGAATAACCATGTTTGTTAATCCCTTTGAAACAAAAACACCCGTAAACATACTGGTTAAAATCCCTAAGCATAAAATAAGTGCAAAACCTTTAACCGGACCATTTCCTATAGTGTACAAAATAATGCCAGTGATCATGGTGGTAATATTGGCATCAAGAATTGTTGAAAAAGCACTTTTATAACCTTGTTCAATGGCTGACAACACTTTATGGCCGCGCTTTAATTCTTCTTTTATCCGCTCAAAGATAAGAACATTGGTATCAACAGCCATACCAACCGTTAACACTAAACCGGCAATACCGGGTAAAGTCAGTACTGCACCAGGCAGTAACGACATCAACCCAAGTAAGCTGATCAAATTCAATGTTAGTGCTATATTTGCAATGACTCCTAAAGAACGATACCAAAAAACCATAAATAACAAGGTGATACTAATACCTACGCTAAGGGCTTTAATACCCTTTTTGATGTTATTTTCACCGAGTGACGCCTCAATGGTGCGTTGTTTTACTATAGTGACTGGCGCTGTTAGCGAACCTGCTCGCAATAATAATGAGAGTTCTTGTGCAGCCTGTTGGCTTGACATGTTAGTGATACTAAATATAGAGCCAAGGTGTTGTTGGATTGTAGCGACGTTAATGACTTTACTTTTTTTGACCATTTGATTTTCAGCATTTCGATAAAATTCAGAAAATACCGTTACCATAGTATTACCGATATTTTGCTTAGAAAATTGCGACATCTTCTTACCACCGATAGCATCTAGGGTAAGATTGACTAAAGGCATGCTCATTTGATCTTGTCCTGCTCGTGCATCTTTAATATTGCTGCCTGAAAAAACCACCTGGCTGTTTAAGATGAGTGTTCTGCCATGTTCATCTGACATGCGCAATATACCTGCTGCCTTTGAGTTTTCTGCAAGCTGATAAAAATCGAGTGAAGCTGTGGCACCTATGATACGTTTTGCTTCTTCGGGATCATGAACACCAGGCAATTCAATGCGAATATGATTTTTTCCCTGTTGCTGTGTTATCGCTTCAGTTATCCCTAGCTCTGCTATTCTTCCTCGCATTGTTTTTAATGTTTGCTGCATCGTTTCTTGACGAAATTGAGCTGTTATTTTTGAGGAGTATGACAACGTCACTTGGTTATGCTGATTTTTTTGCTGGGATAATTCAGGGTAGATTGCTTTTAGTTTGCTAAAAAGCGTATCAACTTTACTCTTCGCTACGTTAGGAAAGCTGACAGAAAGGTTTTGTTGATGTGCTTCAGCAAATTGGCTTGCCTTGCTTTGAATGACATTAACCCCTCGAATACGTGCTTCCATGGCAAGTGTTTTTATCGCTAATGCGATGTTTTTTAAACGATCAAATAAGGCTTGTTTTGTATCAACATCAAGCACAAATAATACCCCGCCACTTAAATCTAAGCCTAATTTTATTGGCTTAGCATTAAGTGACTCTAGCCATGAGGGTAAGCTATTTACCTTGTTAATTTCAATAAGGTAGTCATCTTTTAACTTATTATATAACAGTGAGTTAATTGATTTTATATTGGCTTTGTTACCGTATGTAATTGTTGTTTTTTCGCTAGTAACATGAATTTCATCAACAGATAAATTTTGCTGATTGAATAAGTTTTTAAGTTCTGCTGTGGTTATTTGTTGAACGCTTGAATTAATAGGCAAGAGTTCAATTTTTACTTTATCGACATATAGATTCGGTAAGGCACTGACTAATAAGAAAAGTAAGGTGAATAATATTAATAGATTTTGCCATTTAAAATAACGATATGGCTTTTTCATCGGTGAGTTCATCATAAAATCTCGTAAATTCTTGTTGCCTTCGCTTTCTAAATTTTAGAAAAGGGCATACAACAAGGGCCACGGTTAAAAAGTGGCAGAAAAAGGAAAAAGATTGTTTAGTAATTGTTAGATGATGAATCTATGAATGGTAGGTTATGCTAGCTGTGTATAAACTATTGCCATCTTTCCAACCTGCAAGTCGATTAGAACTTGAGCGATGGCTAAGTTGCTCATACCAATTAATATGCACAGGCGGATTAGCCAGATTTTTAAATAATCCAGCGGTGAGTTTAACTTTAAAAAACTCAATAACGAGCAGGTAGTTCGGTGTAGTCTGTATTTCGTTAGTAAATAATGATGAACAAATGCGATTTAATCGTGGCAAGTTGAATGATTGGTCAGGGGCATTTTCATCGACGAACAAGGTAAAGTCAGGAGATAAAGGAGAGTGACTTTTTTCAATCGTTAATGTAGTGGTAAAGGTTATCTTATTCGTAAAATTTTCAGCAGGCAGAGCATTAGCTGTAGAAGCTAATACAAATAAAAACACCACTATCGAAAAATTTCGCCACATAATAAAATTAGATTGTTTGTTGAAGCTTTATTATAGACAGATAAATATTGAGGTTTCAATGGTTGTATAAAATAAACTGGCAGGAACTTCGATAAAAATAGGATGACAACAGCCATTATAAACCACTTTATGAATATATCGTTTTTAAGGCATTTTCTATTGGTATTGTCTGTTTAACACTGATAAGTTGTTGATGGGTTAACCATCTAGGAGTCTAGCCAGCGAGTTAGACATACACAATGAAAATAATAAAACACTAAAGTGTGCAATTACTGTCCAGTTTTAGTGTTGATGTAAAGAGAAATGACTATGTTCTACCAAACCGACGACGTTCGCATTAACAAAATAAAAGAATTATTACCTCCTATCGCATTAATTGAGCGATTTCCTGCTTCTCAAGAAGCGTCTAAGTCGGTGTTTTCTGGGCGTAAAGCCATAAGTGAAATTTTTAATGATAAAGATGATCGCTTGCTCGTGGTGATTGGTCCATGCTCAATACATGATACTGAAGCCGCATTAGAATATGGTCAGCGATTAGTTAAATTACGTGAAAAGTATAAAGATACCCTTGAAATTGTCATGCGGGTTTATTTTGAGAAACCTCGCACAACAGTCGGGTGGAAAGGGTTAATTAATGACCCGTACATGGATAATACTTTTAAGCTTAATGATGGCCTTCGTATTGGCCGTAAATTATTACTCGATTTAAATGATATGGGTATGCCTACAGCGGGTGAGTTTTTAGACATGATAACGCCACAATATATGGCTGACTTTATGTGTTGGGGAGCAATTGGTGCCCGTACTACGGAAAGCCAAGTGCACAGAGAACTCGCTTCAGGCTTGTCTTGCCCGGTTGGTTTTAAAAATGGCACTGACGGCACAATTAAAGTCGCTATAGATGCTATTGGCGCGGCAAGTGCTTCTCATCATTTCTTGTCGGTGACCAAATATGGCCATTCTGCTATTGTGCAGACAACGGGTAATAAAGATTGTCATATTATTTTACGTGGTGGTAAAACGACAAATTTTGATGCTGACAGTGTAAAAGTCGTCACAGAGCAGTTAGAGAAGTCTTCACTTAATACTAAAATTATGATCGATTTTAGTCATGCTAACAGTAGTAAGAAATTTAAAAATCAAATGCTAGTTTGCGATGATGTTTGTCAGCAAATTAGCGGTGGGAATCACAATATCTTTGGTGTGATGGTTGAAAGTCATTTAGTGGAAGGTCGCCAAGACCTCGTTGATGGTGAAGTCGCGACATACGGTCAAAGTATTACCGATGCTTGTATTGGCTGGACCGATACAGAATTACTGTTGGCTCAATTGAGTGAATCAGTTGCTACACGTAGAAAATAAGTTTATTGACTGTTTCATTTTAAGTAGCATAAAAAAGCCAATCAATATTGATTGGCTTTTTATTTGCAAAAATAAATAGTTATGTCTTTGGCTGACGTATGGTGAAACAAAATAACACTCGCATTTTTTGGGCGGTGCATTTATGGTATTGCAAAATAATCATTAGCAGGCTTTCATTTGTTAAACATTCATAGACTTTCTATTCTCACTCAATTTGAACTGAACCGTATTTTTAAAACTAAAAATGGTTTAATCGCTTTAACAGCCTTTTGTGCTGTTTGGTTTGTTCTTTTATATTATGTGATCAGCTCAGCAACAGACATTGTTTTTTCGGATACTTTTAAAGTTGCTGCAAGTACTTTGTTTGGTTCTTTAGGGTTAAGTGCTTTATTAAAATGGCCCGTAGCGGAGTTTTCTATTTACTGGTTGGTGGCTGTTTATTCCTTTCCAATATTTACTTTACTGGTGACAAGTGATCAAACTTGCTCAGACAGGGCACGTGGTACTTTACGCTTTATCACATTAAGAGCGACACGGAGTGAAATACTGCTTGGGCGATTTTTAGGGCAATTTCTTATTCTTGTTAGCTTAATATTGTTAACATTATTGGCCTGTGTCGCATTAGCTGTCGCCCGAGATGGCGCATTATTGTTTCCTGCGATAAAACAAGCTGCAGTACTGTTTGTCGAGTTATCTATTATTATTTTACCCTTTATTGCGCTTATGTCATTTTTTAACAGCATTTTATCCTCCGCTAAAATGAGCATTGTTGCAGGAATTTTGTTTTATACTCTTGGTGCGTTATTGATAGGCTTTATTCAATTTCAACTAAACAGCGGTCTTTTTCTTAATTTTATTTTTCCTGGTACACAAATTAGTCGCGTAGTTTCATTAGAAACTCTCGATTTTTATCATTATTTAATTCCTCTCTTTCAAACGGTTGTTTTGTTATTTGTTGCGGATAAACTATTAAAAAGGGCGTCAATATGAGTTTACTGAACAGCCAAACAGGTCCGTTAATTCAAGTTAATAACCTGTCAAAATCATTTGGCGACCATTTAGCGTTAGATAACGTGTCATTTAACATAGAAAAAGGGCAACCTATTGCATTGGTTGGCCCTAATGGCGCAGGTAAAACCACTTTGTTCAGTCTATTATGTGGTTATTTATTGCCAAGTAGTGGCAGTATTACCATCGCGGGGTTTAAAACAGGAGATGCAAACTTATTTGGCCGGTTGGCTGCGCTGCCACAAGATGCTCAGTTTGATCCGCGTTTTTCGATTGCTGAACAGTTAACGTTTTATGCTCAACTGCAAGGATTTAGCCGTAAAAAAGCGATAAAAGAAGCGCAAAGAACATTAGAACTGGTTGGCTTAGCGGATACTTTTAATGCAAAACCTGATGAATTATCACATGGTATGCGTAAACGTGTCGCTATTGCACAAGCCTTAATAGGTTCGCCAGACATTGTAATGTTAGATGAAGCCACGGCGGGTCTTGACCCGATAAATGCTCGAGAAGTGCGTGAGTTGGTTGCGTCTTTATCATCAGAGATTACGTTTATTTTGAGTTCTCATGATTTAAGTGAGCTAGAGCGGTTATGTAGCCAAGTTTTATATTTAGAAAAAGGACAGTTGCAACAACATCAGAACTTACAAAGTGAAGAAGAACAGCGTTATTTAACGATTAGAATGAGGCAGTCGTATGATGACTTTTTATCCTTGGTGGGCTCCATTGCTAATGTACAGCATATTGAACAGACGCAAAGTAATGAGTTTTTAATCACTAGCTCTGCTATTTCGCTTGAAAGTGAACCGTTAGATCTACAAATACTTCAGCTTTGCCATAAACAGCAATGGCAATATTCACAATTAACTAACGGCAAAACATTAGAAAACAGATTATTCTAGTCTTTATCAGCAGGGATGAACTCACCATCAAGGTCGACACGTTTTTGTGTTCGACCTTTTTTTTGTAAAACTAACCAGTCTAGGTAATCGTCAATTGGCATAGGCTTTGCGTAGTAAAACCCTTGACCAATATCACAGCCAAAGCTGCGTAATGTATCTTCATCTGCTTGACTATTAATACCTTCAGCGACAACTTCTAAGCCTAAACCTTTTGCCATTTTAACCGTTGCTTCAGCAATAGTTTTACGTTTATGGTCGTCATTGACATTTTCAACAAAGAGTCGGTCAACTTTAAGCTCTTGAAAGGGGAGATGACTAATTTGTGCCATCGACGAATAACCCGTGCCGAAATCATCAATACTAATGGTAAAGCCTAAATCACTTAATTTTTGAATTAATTCAAGAGATTGTTGATTATGGCTAATTGAAGCAGATTCGGTTATCTCTAATATTATTTTTTCAGCAGGAATACCGCTTTCTTCAATAACGGTCAATGCATTAGTAAAAAAGTGCTCATGAGCAATATCTTTACCACTAATGTTAATAGATACCATATGATTATTGTTTACTAATATTTGCTGGTGTTGTACTAAAGACCGTTTAATGACCCATAACGTAAGTTGGTTAATAAGCCCTAAATCTTCAGCTAAGGGGATAAAGACAACGGGAGAAATAAATCCCTCGTTGTGATGATTCCAACGAATTAAACACTCGCTACTGCACACTCGTAAGGTTTTTAAATCAATTTGTGGCTGATGATATATTTCCAATGTGTCTTTTTCGATAGCCTCTTTTAAATCAGTCGCTAATTTAAGTAAATAGCTGGTTTGATCTGACTTTTCACTTTGATAGTAAGCCCAGCGGCCATAAACGAGTTGGGCATCATTAACGGCTAACAAAGCATGATTAATTAATAAATAATTAGCGTCGCCGTGCTCTGGATAATTAGCGATACCGATGACAGCGGATAAAGGCAGTTTAAGATCATCAATCTGGAATGTTTCTGAGATAAGTTGTTGTATTGACTTTATCAGAACGGATAAATCTTGCGTACCCTTATTTTTATTGACCACAATAGCCAAACAATTATTCTCTAAGAAGCAAATTTTTTCGTTATTAGACGATAACGATTCAATCGCATCATTATAAATGAACAATGAGCTTAAACGACGGCTTAAGCGTTTAAATAAAGCGGCGTTAGCTTTATCGTCTATATAGAGAGATATCTGTTCAATATGTTCAGGCTTAATGACTAAGACACAAAAATCGTTATTCCCAGATAATTGCAATTTATTCATCACGGCTTCAAGCATTGATTTACGGGGTAAATTAGTCAATTCATGATAGCTGATACTATGAACTCTATCCTGGTCATTTCTGCGCATGCGTTCAGCCAGGGCAAAAGCCATGAAGGTGATTTCAATCATTACGGCAAACAAAAATGCATTTTGCGTTAAAAATGTTGAATCAATATAGTTTAATAACACTAAGGGTTGGATTGCTGCCCCCGCTAGAAAAGGTATCCATGAAATAAAATAGAATCGGGCCCAAGCAAAATCTTTAGAGAGTCTTTTGAAAATAATAAATAATGAAAATAGAAAAAAAAGAGGTTGAATTGAAAAGAAGAGTTTAGTTTGAGTTATCTGGTCTAAAGACAGGGAATACAGAGCAACGAGCATTAACAATATGCTTAACGTAATACCTATTTTATAAAGATTATTATTAACTTGGTCATAGCGTAAAAAAAATAACGAAAATAATAATAAGAAAAATACGAGGGCGTAATGTGTAAATAAGACATATTCATGAATAAAGTACTGAAATTCTTTTGAGAATATTAGATAGCCATAACCTGTAACGCCAGCTAAAACGATAAAAGAAGATAACAAATAGCCGATATAAACGAGGTAAACTTTATCTTTTGTCGCAAAGTATAAAACAAAGTTATAGGTTGCCATCAACAAAATAATACCAATGAAAATACCATAGACAATTTGTGTGTAATCAATTCTCTTACCAAAATCCTCTTTGTTATAAACAACTAATGGTACATTTGGTGGGCCATTACTTTTTACATGGGCAATAAGTTGTACCGTGCTATTGGCGAGTAGGTCAAAACTTACATGGGGGAATACGTCCAATAACTTTACGCGTTTACGTGTTGGCTTTTGCTGTGTGATCGCGGTGATATTTTCGAGATTTACATTCACTTTGTAAACATCAAAAAATGCCAACATACTATTATCTGCATGTAAAACAAGCTTTTGAGTGCTTAGGCTATGATTGCTAATATCAATTCTTATCCAATACGATTGATGACCTAAATCATAAGGAATGTCATTAGCTAAGGAAGGGATAAATAAAGCCACAGAATCTTTTTGGTTAACAAGTGTCTTAATATCTAAATTGTTTTCATGATCAATATAATAACTAAACTCACTGCTGATTAAAGAAGAGTCGTCACGCAGAGCAAGTTCATCAATATTACTGATAAATGTCCACACGCTATTAAAAATAAAAACTAAAACTAGAAAAATCATAAAGATAAAAGTTAATCTAGCTGTTTTATAAATACTTGAAGGTAATTTGATCATAAGAATAATGTAAGAATAGCGACAAAAAAAATTGATTATATTTCATTAATTTAGCAGAAGAACAGTGATAAAGGCAGGAATTAATAAAAATAAAAAGCCCACTGTTTAAAAAGTGGGCTTGAGTTTTAATCGTGTGACGCGCTGTAATAATGTAAATAAAACTTATTTTAGAAAGACGTTGTATCCGTAAATAAACCTACTTTTAAGTCTTTAGCTGTGTAGATTACTCTACCGTCAACTAAAACTTCACCATCAGCAATACCCATGAAAAGTTTACGCTTTATGACGCGTTTTAAAGTGATTTTATAGGTAACCTTTTTATTCGTCGGTAAAATTTGACCGGTAAATTTCACTTCACCCACGCCAAGTGCACGGCCACGGCCAGGTCCACCAGACCAACCTAGGAAGAAACCCACCAGTTGCCACATAGCGTCTAAACCTAAACAGCCTGGCATTACGGGGTCACCTTTGAAATGGCAATCAAAAAACCAAAGGTCGGGACTAATATCAAGTTCAGCAATAATCTCGCCTTTACCATATTCGCCGCCATCTTCAGTGATAGAAATAATACGGTCCATCATAAGCATATTGTCAGAAGGCAATTGGCTATTACCTTCGCCAAACATTTCGCCCGTACCCGCTTTTACTAAGTCTTCTTTAGAGTATGAATTTTGATCTAACATGAGGTCACTTTTCTTCAGTAATAAAATTATTCGCTACTTTAGCGAACACCTGTACACTAAACAACTCTGAGCCGTACTTTATTTGAATTTTATTGATATAAAGTTAGATCATTACTGCTTTTTTAGATATTATTTAGTTACGCATAACCTTTTTTTTAAAAAAGGAAATTTGGTAACATACTGATGAAAGATGATAAAAAAGCGTTTAGCAACGCAGAAAAGCAAAAACGCTACCGTGAACGCCAAAAAGAGTGTGGAAAAAAAGAAATGCGTGGTTATTTATCTCCAGAAGCGCAAAATTGCTATGAACTCATTGCGGAACAAACTAAATGGACTGACAGTGTTATTTTAAGCAATGCCGTTCGGTTAACCTATGCGGCTTATAAAAATGGTCAAATTGGTTTACTGAATAATTGGTTGAAAAAGCATGACCTGTAGTTAAAAATCAACCTCATTGTCGGTAAATAAGGCAGAGGAAAATTTATGCTACACTTTTTTAATCAAGATAGTTAAATTCAATTGTGCTGCTTGTTAATACCCTATATGCTCTGAACGTATAAAGTATGGATATTAATGGCAATATTCTTCTACACAATAAAAATTGTAAATTAAGGTGAACCTCCGTTGATAAATGTTTTATTGGTTGATGACCATGAGTTGGTTCGTACAGGGATACGTAGAATTCTTGACGACGTTAAAGGACTTAAGGTTATTGGTGAGGCCGAAACTGGAGAGGAAGCCGTACAATTTTGTCGTAAAAATGAACCCCATGTTGTACTAATGGACATGAACATGCCAGGTATCGGTGGTTTAGAAGCGACTAAAAAAATAATCCGCTATTCGCCTGACATAAAAGTTATTGTCTTAACGGTTTATTCTGAAGACCCTATTCCTACAAAAGTTATGCAGATTGGTGCAGCCGGTTATTTAACGAAAGGGGCGGGTGCTGATGAAATGGTTAACGCTATTCGTGCAGTTAATAGCGGGCAACGTTACATAACACCTGATATCGCGCAGCAAATGGCATTGAGCCAGTTTAAATCTAATCAAGAAAATCCATTTAATATGTTGTCTGAACGTGAACTACAAATTATGTTGATGATCACGCGTGGTGAAAAAGTTCCTCATATTTCAGAACAACTTATTTTAAGCACCAAAACGATCAATAGTTACCGTTACCGAATGTTTGAAAAATTAAATGTCGGTAATGATGTCGAACTAACTCATCTTGCTATTCGCCACGGTATGATTAAAACAGAAACACTATAAACTTTGTCAGTAACTCAGCCCATTTTTGATCATCAAGCTTTTCTCTCTTCAGTTTCTGAACAAGCGGGTGTTTATCGGATGTACGATAAACACCAAGCCGTTATCTATGTAGGAAAAGCTAAGCAACTTAAAAAGCGTCTATCGAGTTATTTTCGTAAAGATGTCGGCAGCACTAAAACCAAAGTGCTCGTCAGTCATATCATTGCCATTGACGTTACTGTTACTCACACTGAGGGCGAAGCGTTAATCCTCGAAAATAATTATATTAAAAAGTATCTCCCTAAATATAATATTTTACTGCGCGACGATAAATCCTACCCCTATTTATTGATCACTGATCACAAACACCCTAAATTAGGTGTTCATCGTGGTGGGAAAAAGGTTAAAGGTGAATATTTCGGTCCTTATCCAACCGTTGGAGCTGTTTGGGAAAGCCTTCGTTTAATGCAAAAGTTATTTCCTGTTCGCCAGTGTGAAGATAGCTACTACCGAGCCCGCAGTCGTCCTTGTTTACAATATCAATTAAATCGATGCTCTGCGCCGTGTGTTGACAAAATATCAGCCATTGATTATCAACAACAAGTTGATATGGCAAAATTATTCTTACGCGGTAAAAGCTCTACTGTTATTACTAGTCTTGTTAGTAAAATGGAAGAGGCGAGTCAAACACTTCATTTTGAGAGTGCAGCGAAATACCGTGATCAAATAGCCACTTTACGTCAAGTTCAAAAACAGCAGTTCGTTAGTGGTATTGTGGCTGAGCTTGATGTGATCGGTATTTATATTGAGAAATCACAGGTTTGTGTGCACGTATTATTTATACGTGATCAAAAGATTTTAGGAAGTAAAAGCTATTTTCCAAGTGTTCCAGCTGATACCGAACCAGCAGAAGTCTACCAGGCATTTATCAGCCAGCATTACTTAGGGCAAGACCTAAACAGTGCTGTTATACCAAAAGAAATAGTGATCAGCGAAAGCTTTGAACAGATTAAAGAACTTACTCAACTTTTAAGTGAACAAGCTGAGCGTAATGTTAAAATATCAACAAGTGTCCGCAGTGAGCGCGCACAATACTTAAAGTTAGCGTGTACCAATGCACAAAATGCATTAGCCACAAAAAATAGTCATAAAGCTTCGATGCTGGCACGTTTTTTGGCATTAAACGAAGTCTTTGAGCTTGATAATGGAATTAATCGAATTGAGTGCTTTGATATTAGCCATACCATGGGGCAACAAACTGTGGCATCAAATGTGGTTTTTAATCAAGAAGGGCCCTTAAAAAGTGACTACCGACGTTATAATGTTTATGGCATCACTCCCGGAGATGATTATGCGGCGATGGCTTTTGCGCTTAACAAGCGTTATGGTAAAGTGACAAATATGGAAAACATGCCTGACATTGTCTTTATTGATGGCGGCAAAGGGCAACTATCAAAAGCAGAAGAGTTTTTTGCAAACCTTCAGGCTAATACAACCTTAGACAAAATTCCCTTATTAGTGGGCGTTGCAAAAGGAGAAGGGCGAAAGCCTGGACTTGAAACGTTGATTTTAGCCGGCAGCCACCAATTAATTTCGTTACCCCCTACCTCCTCAGCTTTACATTTAGTACAACATATACGTGATGAGTCACATCGCTTCGCTATTACTGGACACCGAGCTAAACGTCAAAAAGCCAGTAAAAAATCAACACTAGAATCTATTGAAGGTATTGGCGCCAAGAAACGTCAAGCTCTTCTAAAGTACTTAGGCGGCCTACAAGAAGTTATGCAAGCAGATAAAAGCACACTTGAAAAAGTTCCTGGTATTAGTAAAGTGCTAGCTGAAGCTATTTATAATGCCCTCCATGAAAAATAAGTGAAGTGATTTTTAAAAGAATGACTTAATATATGTTTACTTATTATGCTTGTTTTTTGATAAAAATTTACGTCAAGCCTCTAATCTGTGTAGAATGTGACAACGCTTGTTGTCATTAGTAGTAAAATAAATTTATGTGGACTATTCCAAATCAAATTACTATGTTCCGTATAGTATTAATACCTGTGTTTTTAGTGGTGTTTTATTTACCGGTATCATGGAATCATTTCGGCGCATTTGCCGTATTCTGGCTTGCAGCTATTAGTGATGCCCTTGATGGCTACTTAGCGCGTAAACTCAATCAATCTTCAGCTTTTGGCGCGTTCATTGATCCAGTGGCAGATAAGCTAATGGTTGTTGCCGCTTTAGTACTCCTTATTCAAGACTATCAATTATGGTGGATTTCAATTTCAGCCATCTTAATGATTGCTCGTGAAATATTCATTAGTGCCTTGCGTGAATTTATGTCTTCTCGTGGTAAACGAGATGAAATCGCGGTGTCGCAAATGGGGAAATATAAAACCGCTGCACAAATGTTAGGTATTATGGGACTCATTTGGCAACCCGATTATGATATTCCGTTAATATTGTTTAATTTTCCACATGAAATATTAATGTTTATCGCTTATAGCTTTTATGCAATAGCTACAGTGCTTACTTTTTGGTCGATGGTCGCTTATTTTAAAGTAGCTTGGCCTGAGTTAGTTAAACAAAACAGTTAGAAAATGATGTTTTTAGTTAAAAAAACGTCAAATTAGCCGCTTTTTAAGCAGTCAAAACAAAATTGAAATTAAACTGTTGACTCCAAATAATTTCAATGTAGAATGCGTCCCAAGTTGACAGGGAGTCAGCAGATGAAGCGGCTGTAGCTCAGCTGGTAGAGCATCACGTTGCCAACGTGAATGTCACGAGTTCGAGTCTCGTTAGCCGCTCCAAGTTTGATTTATAATATTGTTGTTGTTGTCAAATAATAAGTTTGGCGGGTTGGCAGACTGGTTATGCTGCGGATTGCAAATTCGCCTACCTCGGTTCGACTCCGGGACCCGCCTCCATATCTTATGAGAATAATTTATGGATGTTTAAAGGAATTAGCTGAAAGACTAATAAGTAGGGAACCAATCACTACTATAAAAAATATTATCCGATGCCCGGGTGGTGGAATTGGTAGACACAAGGGATTTAAAATCCCTCGCTCATAGAGTGTGACGGTTCAAGTCCGTCTCCGGGTACCACTTTTCTTCTAACGAAGTTAAACGGCTAATTTGATGGTGTATGTTGGCTCATACAAATAAAACAATTTATTGTGTAAAACAAGAAGTGAAGCGGCTGTAGCTCAGCTGGTAGAGCATCACGTTGCCAACGTGAATGTCACGAGTTCGAGTCTCGTTAGCCGCTCCAATTTAGTTTTATTAGTAATACCTTAAATAATGTTTAGTTATTTAATCTACGAAGCGGCTGTAGCTCAGCTGGTAGAGCATCACGTTGCCAACGTGAATGTCACGAGTTCGAGTCTCGTTAGCCGCTCCAATTTAGTTTTTAATAAACTAAATTTATTAGCAAAGCATTGACATTAATTATGAATGTAAGTTGTTAATAAAAATGTAATTAATTGTTAATAATTACAATTCTAGTGTTTTAATAAACTAGAGAGTAGTATAAGATACAATCTTATTAATTACTCAAGTCTCTTCTTCACGATTTTATATAAGTGTAGCAGAGTTAGTAGGGAGCCAATCTCTACTTTAAAAAGAATTATCCGATGCCCGGGTGGTGGAATTGGTAGACACAAGGGATTTAAAATCCCTCGCTCATAGAGTGTGACGGTTCAAGTCCGTCTCCGGGTACCACTTTTTTACTGGACTTTCTGTTTAGTGAATTTATAATATACGATGAATTATATTATACTTACCATCTCGCAGCTATCATGCAACTATCAATATTTAATAAATACGTAATTTAATATATCACCAACATATTTCCCCATGTTTACCTCTTACTTATTTCTGAATTTTATCAGTATTGATTATTCTCCTTAAAGGCAGTTAAGCGTTAATTTTCAGCTACTATGATTAACTTCAGTATCGTAAAGTACTGAGTTCGTTATTTTTCTTTAGGTTAATTTATTACTACAACAACATTATTACGGTCTGCAAAATAACATGAAGGTTTTCCAAACGTGGTTAAATTAAGCTTAATTGCGATTGATTACTTACGTGAATGGAATGAAAAGCAGATTAATCATAACTAATAAACTATGCTGATATAGGAATGAAGTTCATAACGTAAATTCTTTTATGTCTTTGACCCTTAAAATATTTTAACAATGAATAATTAATGTCATTAAAAGTATATGGTGAAGTATGGATACTGTTAGGTTAAAAAAGTTACTTTTTCACCAACAAGATATATTATCTAAAATTGCATTAGGTACACCTTTAAATGATGTTTTACACGATATTTGTTTGTCTATTGAAGAAATTATTGATGATAAGTCGGCAAAATGCTCAATATTGTTGTTAAAGGGAGATCAACTTTTTCATTGTGCAGCACCCAATATTGATGATAAATATTGTCAGTTAATAAATGGCGTATATATAGGCCCAAATGTAGGTTCATGTGGAACTGCAGCTTATTTAAAGTCCCGTATTATTGTTGAAGATATAGAAACATCATTGCTATGGGTTGACTTTAAAGAACTGGCACTAAATTTTGGCCTTCAATCGTGCTGGTCAACACCTATTATTTCCACACAATCAAATATTCTCGGTACGTTCGCTATTTACCATAGCGCTCCTAAAACACCTTCCACCAAAGATTTAGAATTAATCGATTATTTCGTTCATTTTTCTAGCATAGCATTAGAAAAAAATACTGAGTCGCTTTTGGTTGAGCAGTTAATCGCTGACCTACAGCAAAGTAATGAAAAGTTTAAAGCTTTTACTAAAGTTATGCCTGATTTAACCTTAATTTTAAGTGAAGAAGGTGAATATACTGACATTTATGGCTCACCTGATGAGTTGTTATATAAGTCGTTGAGTAAACTTATTCATAAAAATGTAAATGCCGTTATGCCTCAAAAGGATTCTCAGCCAATTATGGCTGTGATTGATAAAACATTAGCTACCAACGAGGTTCAAATTTTTGAATATGAACTTGATGTTAAAAAAGGTAGCGTTATTTTCGAAGGAAGAACGGCACCCATTGAAAATTACCAAACAAGTAACCCATCTAAAAGACATATTGTATGGATGGCAAGGGATATTACGATCCGCAAGAATGCAGAAAAAGAAGTCGAACGATTAGCTTTTTTTGATTCATTAACAAACTTGCCTAATCGTAGAATGCTTAACGAAAGGTTAACTATGTGTGTTGAAAGAATAAAACGTACGCATAAAACAGGCGCCTTATTATTCTTAGACTTAGATAACTTTAAAAAAATTAATGATTCATTAGGACACAGCGCTGGTGATGAACTTTTAGTTGATCTGTCATACCGATTGAGTTCTGTTATAAGAGCATCTGACACTTTAGCCAGAGTTGGAGGCGATGAGTTCATTATTTTGTTGGAATATGTCGGTGATGACAATGAGCAAGCGAATATCGAAGCAGAAATTGTTGCTCAAAAACTGCAAAGTGTATTCAAGAAAAAATTTGAGGTCGAGGGATTAGCATTTCAGATGAGTTGTAGTATTGGTATTTGCCTCGTTGATAGGAGAAATTCAGTTACAGATAATATATTAAAGTTCGCAGATACCGCGATGTACCGTTCTAAAATGAAAGGGGGTAATCGTTATAGTTTCTATAATCCTCAATTACAAACATTACTAGAAAACCAGGCTGAACTTGAAGCAGATCTTGTCAGGGCTATCGCTAGTAATGAGTTTTGCACTTACTTTCAACCGCAAATAAGTGCATTAGGAAAAGTTATTGGCGCAGAGGCGCTTATTCGATGGGATCATCCCATAAAAGGACTGATAGCCCCCAATGAGTTCATACCGATTGCTGAACAGTATGGTCTCATGCATAAGTTACAACATATTGTACTAAAGGATATCTGTGTTTTAATTGAACAACTGAGTGTTGAAAACATTATTGATGATTTATTTAGTGTGTCGATTAATATAAGTCACTGTCAATTTAACTCACTTTCCTTAAATTCTGAGTTACTTAATGTGATTAATGACTTTAATATACGACCATCACAAATTAAATTAGAAATTACAGAATCAATGCTCTCTGGTGATATGGAAAGTACCGCAAGACAGATGGAAGAACTTAACAAATATGGATTTATCTTTTCAATAGATGATTTTGGTACCGGTTATTCTCGCCTGGCACACCTAAGTGTTTTTCCTATTAATGAATTTAAAATTGATAAAAGCCTCATTGATAAAGTGTTAGATGATGGTAGCGGACTTAAGCGTGTAAATTTGATTATAAATTTGGCCAAAAGTCTTAATATAACCGCGATTGCTGAAGGGGTTGAAGGGATAGAACAATTTGAAATATTAACCGCTATGCATATTGATTCAATTCAAGGTTATATGATTGCAAAACCTATGATCAAAAATGAGTATATAGAGTGGCATAAACTTAATGTCGTTAGCCCCGTGATTGACGTTAAAGTGAACAATAACTAAGTAACTCACTGATAACTGATAAAACACAGTAAAAGAGCAGTAAAACGACTTAACAGTGACACTGATAACAGTGGAAAGACATAGACACTTTAAAGGTTGATGAGGTCGGTGTGCTAATGTTTTGTTAAACACACGCAGACCCGTAACTCTCATCACCTATTTGGGGAAAATGTTATAGGCATATAAACGCACCAAACTAATAACCTCATTATGTGCTGAAATATTTAGATCAAAAGCGAAACGCCACTAATAATAAAATACAAACACCGCGCTAGTAAAGCCCCCCCTGGCTTTGCTGAACCTATCCACAGTAAGCAACTAGCTATAATAATGGTTAACGGAATAAAGACCTTGGCAATGAGCAAAACTTGAGACTCTTCTTGTAGTTTAAATGTTAATATCGGAGTATCTAAAATATAAGGTAATACCCCTACTGCCACACAGAGAAAAACAGCAAATTTAATGAAGGTATCGTAAGCACGGTAGTTTAAAAGTACCGCAGTGACCCTATTAGTTACACCTGTTTTATCAAGATGATTGACGGCTAATGCTTGTAACTCATTATTGTGTAATGGCTGATTAAATAAAGCAAATATGAAAAATACTGTAAAAAGGGTGACTAAAATAACAATCAATGTTTTTTAATAACGTGACGACTGTCTGTCAAAAATTTTATCAAAGATCACCTCTAGTCTTTTTTTCAGCGGGCTTATCGATAGACAGCTTTCTCCATGATGCCAGCAACATAG
This sequence comes from Colwellia sp. MB3u-41, assembly GCF_014076845.1. Classification (GTDB taxonomy): domain Bacteria; phylum Pseudomonadota; class Gammaproteobacteria; order Enterobacterales; family Alteromonadaceae; genus Colwellia_A. The sequence continues at coordinate 132,267 of NZ_JACGUT010000047.1, read as the reverse complement.
CACCGGTTAATCCTGCACCAATAGCCGCTTCAGCGATAGCGAAATCAATAGCATCCAACGGGATCCAACAAAGTGTGATCACCAGCACAAGACTTATAAATAAAATAATGGCAGTGAACGACTGCTTCACTAAAAACATTGAACTAGCGATAACCAAGACACAAATACATAATAAGATATCAACGGATAAGTCTCTATTCATCTATCATTTTTCCTGTTTGTATTGTGATTGCCATCGCTCTTACTGATTTATCTTTTGCGCTCATGTCGCGCAACTAAATGACAACTCGTTGCACTAGTGAGTAATAACAAAGTCCATACCAAGATAACTTTTATTCCCATAGAGACACTATTTACTTTTGGCAGCAAACCTAAGGTGATTAAGCCTAACCGTAAATTATCTGATTTAGTGAGAGCATGTAAGCGACAAAAAATGTCAGGGAATCGAAATAACCCTAAGGTTCCAGCAATAAAGAAAAGGCAACCAAGCGAGAGCATTACTACCGTAAATAGGTTGGCTATCATGTTAGTGGTTATCCTAAGTAGAAGTAGGCTTGATAGGTTGTTCTGCCAACTTTAAAAATGCAATTACTGTAATCGAGGCCAATAGAGTAACGGCTAACGCAACGTTAGTTATCACTTCGTTATTTTGTAATACCGACAAGATAATAACAATTATAGTGCCAAACAGTTGAGCGGCTAACATACGGTTAGCGTTGTCAGGCCCAATGAATACTCTTATTAACCCTATAATTAAACAAAGCAGTAAAAGAACAATCACAGCAATATAAAAACAGTCACTTTTAACTCACTTTTCTTGTTGATGAAACATGGCATTGTGAATAGATATCTAAACTATACAGTTCACAAATCGCGAGTTCGCATTCATAGATATATTCTAATGAACTTTTAGTGACAGCTAATACATGAACGAGCACGCTAGTAGGTTCTCTTATTAGACTGACAGAACCTGGTAATAAACTCACTTCATTCATAAACAAATTCATTGGTGAACCTGCAGGCAAATACTTAATAGGATAATGTATAAATTCAGGCTGTAATTTTATGTCAAAAGAGAACAATCTCACTGCTGTGTCGGTGCCCCCTTTTATGAATTGATAAAGAAAAAACTAGATGAATTTTGGTATCTTAGCGATATTAATGTAAAACGCACGATTAGCGAGGTCAGTTTTTTCAGATAATTTGGCAGATACATAAACACTCATTGGGATAAAGACGACACCCACAAGTAGTGAAGTAATATCACCGTCAGAAAGTAAAAACCAAAAGCCGGTTAATAACCGGCTGGATATAAAGTAAAACAAGATTTAAGACTTAGTATTTTATCAATAAGATTAATCACAATTATAGGAGCTAACTACAGTAAAGCGTACAAAAAATTGTCATCATTTTGTTATTTTCACTCTATACTAAAAGTTTTGTACGGGCAGCCTTCAGGCGAATTAATGAATTGTATAATGATGGTTTCAGGGCTGGTGATGTTAATTATTGGCGGTGAGCTTTTAATGCATGGCGCTATGTCTGCTGCGAATAACCTAAGATATCGCCATTTTTAAGTGGCTTAATTATTGTTGGCTTTGGCACCTATATGCCTGAATTAATCGTTTCAGTTAATGCCATTATGAACAATAACGCATTAGTCGCATTAGGAAATATAATAGGGAGTAACATTGGTAATATTGGCCTTATTATCGGTACCTGTGGGTTGATTGCGCCATTAGCGTTTAAGCAGTTAGCACTTAAACATGATGCTTTGGTGATGTTAGCGGCAGTTATTTTACTTATATTAGTGGGCTTAACGGGGGCTTTTTCGTTGCTTTCGGGTCTGTTGATGCTTAGCGCACTATTTGCTTATTTAGGCTTTACTATTTATACAGAAAAAAACCCAAAAACGCCTTCTCAGAAACTCCATCAAGACGAAGGTAAAGCATTGTATGCTAAGCCACATAATATAGGGTTCGTGATATTATCTGTCATATCAGGTCTAGTGATGTTGATGCTAGGAGCACAGTGGTTTGTTACGGGTGCTTCGGTTATCGCTACGCATTTAAGAGCATCACAAGCGCTTATAGGCTTAACATTAGTGTCGATAGGTACCTCATTGCCCGAATTTACAATTTCGATAATGGCGGTATTGAGAAAAAAGATGGATGTAGCGGTTGGTAATGTTGTGGGTAGCAATATTTTTAATGTTTTAATGTTTTAATGTTTTAGGGATTTTGGGTGTTTCTTCCTTAATTTCTCCTATTGCCTTTGAAGGGCGATTTACTGACTTTGATCAATGGGCCTTGTTGTTTATTACGGTGGTATTAACAGCGTTTTTATTGTTTGGTCATTCAATCAGTAAAATTAAATCAGTTTTCTTACCGTTGTTTTATGTGTTTTATGTTGGGCTTGGTTACTACTTTTTTAACTAGAGAATAAGTATTTTTACTCAAAAGCTATAAAAAGTAATGAGCTTAGCGAGTATGAAAAATAGAGCTGATTTTCGATGTTAAGAGCAAATCCAAGCATTAAGTCTTTATAGATTGACTGTTTGAAAATTTAATAAACGCTGAACAATAAAGCCAATTATTTTGATTTTGATATGGTAGTAAAGGCAGATCGCATAGCGATGATTAATCATCATTCGCCGCGACACTCATCATCGGATGATTAATTAAGGCTATAACTAAAGGTCATTTTTTTGCCAAAAGGGTAAGATTTTGTTACGCCTTTTTTGGCCATAAACTTGTAAGTTTCAACCGTAGTGGTCACGATTGGAGACATATCTTTGCATTCATCATCAGGTAGTTTGTGTATTTCAATGGCTTGGGGTCTAACCCTACTATGCACAACCGTGAGTTCTACTTCATCGTTTAGCATCTGATGGGTTAGCTTTAGACCATCAAAATAGTCAATTGATGAGAACAGTTTTTCAGTTTTACCATTCTCTAATTGTCGACATTTTAATTGCAGGTAACTGCTTCTCAGTCCTTTATTCCAAGTCGTAAGCTTTGATGTTACTAAAACATTGCCTTGGCTTTGTAAGCTTTTATCTTGCATAAGTTCGAAGTTAACAATCAAGTTATCTGTCGCATTAACCTGCTGACTTAGCCCACATAAAACTCCAATAAACAATAAACGTATAAACATTAACGCAGCCTTTCTGTCTCAAAATATTTAAACAGTATATACCGAGTGCAAATTATTACTATATATTATCAATAGAAAATTTTGGATTATAAATAATGCATTAATAGAAGGGCTTACATATAATTATTGGATTATGTTTAATATAAGAGTTACTCATTTTTAATAAAGAAACTCTGCTAAATTTACCAAAAATACGACTTTAAAATATTAACTCTCTATGTCTATAATCGTGCATAGTGTTTGTTGTATAGCCAACAAAACTCACGCAATGTTAATGAGTTTTGAATCGGATGTATCTATGAATAATAAAATGTTTGGAATTGTATTTATCATTGTTGGTGTTGTTTTAGCTATGAGGGGCTGTAATATTTATGATGCTGCTAGCCCTCAGTTAAGTCGAGCATTTAATGGCGAAACGCCTATTGAAGCTTGGCAGGAATGATTGGAGGGGGGGCTGTGTATTAGTTGGTAACACTCGATTAAAATAAGAAGGGGTTTTATATGAAAAAGTGGTCACTTATTTCCTTTTTATTTACCTGCTCGATATCCGCTTGGGGAGATGAGTCACAGCTAGATTTAAAGGTCTTTGCTCAACAATATTTTGATGCCATGGTGGCGAGTCAAGCACCTGATGCAACAACAAAAGAACTAGAAAATTATTTAGCTTTACTTGTTGATGATGTTGGGCATTCGCATTTACCTTATGTAACCGATGATTCTCGAGAGGCTGATGGGAAAAAATCAATGCGTAAAGGTATGGCATTTTATTTAGGTGCGCTTACTGAATATCAAGCAGAACTGTTGGATGTATTTATTTTTAATCATTGAGTAATAGCAATTAGATATAAGAATAGTGCAAAAGGCATTCATCCTCAAAATAACCAGCCGATAGCTTATGGTAAACGATGATGGAAGTCTTAGAAATAGAAAAGGGTAAAGTGGCGGTGATACGTAAATATCATGAGTAAATAGTCATAGCAGCCTTTAAACAGAGTAAAAAGCGATAATTTAGTACAAGTATAAAATATAAAATATAAAAGTTATTCGATAACGCCAGCAATATTGACGGTAGAGAGCTTTACAAAATCATTCATCTATAAAAAATACCTGTTTATTGTACTGACAAACAGGTATTTTATTGGATTATTTTAGCAGCATTGAAAATTATTCTTCACCTTCAATTTCATCAGGTGTGATACTAGCAGCATGGTGGCCTTTAGGCCCTGCATTTAGTTCATAATCTACGTCCTGACCAGCTTTTAATGTACGGTATCCTTCCATTTGGATTGTTGAATAGTGTGCGAAAATATCTTCACCACCGTCCTCTGGACGAATAAAACCAAACCCTTTTGCATTATTAAACCACTTCACTGTACCGTGAGCCATACTTCAACTTCCTTCTATATTCATCGGTAATTAGGTATGCTTGCCTAGAAGCATTAACATAAATACATTTATGATTAAAAAATAATCACTAAATTAAACAGTAGACAACCTCTGAAAATAATCAAGTTTATTTTATAAGTAATTTACAAATTGAATTTTTTGTAAATGTTAAAGCAAAATCACCCGGTACAGACTAGTATAAAATTATGAGCAAGTGGAAAGAGTTAATAGATAATCAGGAAGTTCTTGAAGAAGAGTTCATTGAGCAATTTGAAAAGCCCCCTATGTATACTGTCATTTTACTTAATGATGACTATACACCGATGGATTTTGTTATAGATGTGTTGTGTCGATTTTTTAATATGAACTCAGACAAGGCGACTGACGTAATGTTAGAGATTCATTATAAAGGCAAAGGTCGCTGCGGTACTTTTACTTCTGAAATAGCAGAAACAAAAGTTGAGCAAGTTAACCAATACGCATTAGAAAATGAGCACCCATTGCAATGTGCAATGGAAAAAGCGTGAATTCGCATGGTTTAAAGTGGAGTAGTCTATGCTGAACAAAGATTTAGAAATATCATTAAATATGGCTTTCCGTCAAGCCAAAGACTCTCGTCATGAATTTATGACGGTGGAGCATTTATTATTAGCTTTATTGGATAACCCTTCATCAATTGAAGCACTCAAAGCATGTGCCGCTGATATGGGAAAAATCCGTAAAGAATTATTAGACTTTATTGCAGAAACAACGCCTGTGATCCCAGAAGGTGAAGTAGAGCGTGAAACTCAACCTACATTGGGTTTTCAACGGGTATTACAACGTGCAGTTTTTCATGTGCAATCTTCTGGAAAAAGTGAAGTTACTGGTTCAAATGTGTTGGTTGCTATTTTTAGTGAACAAGAATCTCAGGCCGCTTATTTTTTGAAAAAATCAGATATTAGCCGTTTGGATATTGTTAACTTTATTTCTCATGGAATATCCAAAATAGAACATGTTGATTCTCCTCAATCAACTGATGAAGCACAAGCAGGAGAAGAGCCACGTACTATTGAAAACTTTGCCACTAACCTTAATGAAGAAGCTAGAAAAGGTAATATCGATCCCTTAATAGGTCGCGATAGTGAATTAGAGCGCACGTTGCAGGTATTAAGCCGTCGCCGTAAAAACAATCCGTTATTTGTTGGTGAAGCAGGGGTAGGTAAAACAGCTATTGCGGAAGGCCTTGCTAATTTATTGATTTCTGACGATGTACCTGAATTCTTAGCTGAAACGACTATTTACTCACTTGATATGGGGGCATTATTAGCAGGAACCAAATATCGTGGTGACTTTGAAAAACGTTTTAAAGGGCTATTAAAAGAATTAGAAGACGATGGTAATGCTATTTTATTCATCGATGAAATTCATACTATTATCGGTGCGGGTGCCGCTTCTGGTGGCATGATGGACGCTTCTAACTTAATTAAACCACTATTATCGTCTGGTAAGTTACGTTGTATGGGGTCAACGACTTATCAAGAATACCAAAGTGTCTTTGAAAAAGATCGTGCATTAGCCCGTCGTTTCCAAAAAATTGATGTGGTTGAGCCAAGTGTTGAAGACACCACTAAAATATTGCAGGGCTTAAAAGAAAAATACGAATCACATCACGGTATTCGTTACACCAATAAAGCATTGCGTGCTGCTGCACAATTGTCAGCTAAATATATTAATGAGCGCTTTCTACCTGATAAAGCTATTGATGTTATCGATGAAGCGGGTGCTAAACAACAACTTGTTGCTGCTTCTAAACGCAAAAAAGTGATCAATAATAGCGATATCGAATCGATCGTTGCAAAAATGGCAAGGATCCCAGAAAAGTCAGTTTCATCAACAGAAAAAGACAGTCTTAAAACACTAGACCGTAATTTGAAAATGGTTGTCTTTGGTCAAGATCACGCTATTGATGAATTAACCTCTGTTATTCGACTATCCCGAGCTGGTTTAAGCAGTGAACAAAAACCCGTAGGTTCGTTCTTATTTGCTGGACCAACTGGAGTGGGTAAAACAGAAGTAACACAACAATTAGCTAAAGCTTTAGGTGTAGAGTTACTTCGCTATGACATGTCTGAGTACATGGAAAAGCATGCTGTAAGTCGCTTAATAGGCGCGCCTCCGGGCTATGTAGGTTATGAGCAAGGTGGTTTATTAACAGATGCTGTCATTAAACACCCTCATTCTGTGGTATTGCTCGATGAAATAGAGAAAGCACATGAAGATGTATACAACATTCTCTTACAAGTTATGGACCATGGAACTCTAACCGATAATAATGGCCGTAAAGCTGATTTTAGAAATATTGTGCTTGTGTTAACTACAAATGCTGGCGCTCATGAAATAACCCGCCAATCAATAGGTTTTAAACAGCAAGATCAGACGATTGATGCGATGGGTGAAATTAATAAAACCTTTTCGCCTGAATTTAGAAATCGCTTAGACAATATTGTTTGGTTTAATCATTTAGATGAAGTCGTTATTCAACAAGTTGTTGATAAATTTATTGTTGAGTTGCAAGCTTTACTGGATGAAAAAGGCGTTTCATTAGAATTGACTAAAGAAGCTAAAAAGTGGTTAGCAGTGAAAGGCTATGACAAAACGATGGGCGCTCGTCCTATGTCTCGATTAATTCAAGAGCAATTAAAGAAGCCTTTAGCGAATGAACTGTTGTTTGGTGATCTCACTCATGGTGGTGTTGCAAAGGTGGGGGTTAAAAAAGACAAATTAGTGCTTAGTTACATACAAAAGAAAGAATTAGTTGAGCATTAGGTTTTAACACAGAACAATAAACGCTGTGGTTAGAGAGCGTTTATTGGTCTTATTTGAACGGTATTAAATATATTTATTAATAAAAAAAGCCGCTTAGAAATTATCCTAGCGGCTTTTTTGTCTTTATATTTTAATTTAGCTTGAGCGTTTAGCTTGCACAGCGGCTGATAGCTCATCTAACAAATTTACACTGGTGTCTAAATTAATACAGGCATCTGTTATACTTTGTCCGTAAGTTAGTTTGTTTACATCAACAACTTTTTGGTTACCTTCAATAATGAAACTTTCGACCATTACACCAAATACGGCTTTATCACCTTGCTCGATTTGAGCTCTTAATGAACGGGCAACATCAATTTGCTTATTGTGATCTTTATCGCTATTTCCGTGGCTACAATCGATCATAATACGATTATCTAAGCCAGCCTTAGCTAACACTTCGCCCGTAGTCTTAATATCTGCGAGGTGGTAGTTTGGTTCTTTACCGCCACGCAATATAACGTGAGCATAAGGATTACCATGTGTTTGATAAATACACATTTGACCACTTTTGTTTGGCGAATATAACACATGGGGAACACTAGCTGCCTTTATTGCATCAACAGCAATTTGTACATTACCGTCAGTGCCATTCTTAAAGCCTACGGGACAAGAAAGTGCCGAGGCCAATTCACGGTGGACTTGGCTTTCTGTCGTTCTAGCGCCAATAGCCCCCCAGCTTATTAAGTCTGAGATATACTGACCAGTAACCATATCTAAGAACTCAGTGCCCGCAGGTAAACCCAGTCTATTAATATCCATTAATAGTGAACGCGCTAAGTTTAAACCTTTAGCTACATGGAACGATTTGTCTAAATCAGGATCACTAATCAATCCTTTCCAACCAACAGTGGTACGTGGTTTTTCAAAATAAACGCGCATAACGATTAACAATTCATCGCGATACTTATCATGTAATACTTTAAGTCTTTTAGCGTAATCGACCGCAGCAGTTGTATCATGAATTGAACAAGGACCAATAATGACTAATAAACGGTCGTCTTCACCATTAATGATCGCTTCAATGTCTTTTCTACTTTGAATAATAAAACTTGCTGTTTCATCATCTAGTGGAATTTGTTGTGCTAATTCTTCCGGAGAAACAAGGTTTTCAATTAGCGTTGTTCTAAACTCATCGGTTTTAATAGTCATGGTATTCTAATTTATTTAAAAGCGTTAATGCGCAATGAAAGTCAGCGCAATATAATTTATCGCGCTAACATAACCAAATTAACGGCTTATGTGAAATGGTTTCTGCCTTTTAAAAGATTAATTTGAACTAAGTTAATATTTATAGCGTTGCAAGCCAGTCTCATTGAGAATTTTTGCAGATATTTCTTCGACCGAAAACTTAGTGCTATTAAGGAAGGGGATTTTTTCTTTCTTATAAAGTTTTTCAACTTCTCTTACTTCCATTCGACATTGTCTGGCTGATGAGTACTTGCTATTGGCTAACCTTTCCCCACGAATATCAATTAAGCGTTGTGCATCAATGGTTAAGCCAAACAGTTTCTTTTTGTGGGGTTTTAAGAAATCAGGTAGCGTTAGATCATCCATATCATCGTCAGTAAAAGGGTAATTGGCCGCTTTAATGCCATACTGAAGTGCTAAATATAATGAAGTAGGAGTCTTACCTGAGCGAGAGACTCCGACAAGAATAACATCAGCGTGCTCATAGTTGGTTACATTTGAACCGTCATCATTTGCTAAAGAATAATTAACCGCATCGATACGATAATCGTAGCTATCCTCATGGATACTGTGTGTTCTATGTGCGGTTGGCTTAGCTTCTAGCTTTAGCTCTTTTTCAAGTGGAGCGACGAAGTGCTCTAAAAAATTATAAATAACACCGTCGCAACTATCAATAATCTCTCTGATGTCGTTATTAACAAAAGTATGAAAAACTAAAGGAGGCATACCCGTTCGTTTAGCGGCTTTATTAATTTTTATTTTCGCCGCTTTGGCTTTTTCAATGGTTTCAACAAATGAAATAGTATCGTGATCAAATTCCATGGGGAAAAGTGAAAGCAAAGCATGGCCAAAAACTTCTGAGGTAATTGCTGTACCATCAGAAATATAAAAAGCAGCGCGCATTTAAAACCTCTTTATTATCAATAACTGTAACTTATTATAAAATGTTTCAAATAACATTTCAGTTTATAAAGCTCGCAGTGTAAAATGTCTTAAGCTATAAATATACTGATAAATACCCAAACTACTTGAAAATACAAGTTTCAGCAAGTCGAGAAAGGGTTAGCACCAAGGAATTGATTGAAGACAATAGTTATTCTATTATCGAAATTAATAACTTAGGAGATGACCCTTTCTCGGCTTGCCCATAGGGAGATAAGCTAGAAAATAAGTTCTGCGTTGCGATAATTGAAAAGGGAATGACCATTCTCTGCGTATCGCGTCTTAATCTGATTTCCTAGCTTAGCTCTGAAATTGCATCTTCAAGTAGCTTGGGTATTACATATAAATCTATTTATTTTTGTTTCTTTTTTTTGGAGAAGATGTCGTGCAAGAAAATGTACTTTGGTATGAAGTTTTAGGAATGAATGATGTTGACCGCGTTGGCGGAAAAAATGCATCACTCGGTGAAATGATCTCAAACCTTTCAAACGTAGGCGTACAAGTCCCGGGTGGTTTTGCCACAACTTCTTTCGCATTTAATGAATTTTTAGAACAAAGTGGCATCAATGATAAAATATATCAGCTTCTTGATAATTTAGATGTCGATGATTTAGCAGCCTTATCAAAATCAGGTGAAACGATCCGTAACTGGATTATAGAAACGCCCTTTCTCCCGCAAATGCAGTTAGATATTGCTCAGGCTTACGAAAAGTTAGCTGACGGTTTTGCTGACGATGCTTCTTTTGCCGTGCGTTCATCGGCAACAGCAGAAGATATGCCCGATGCTTCTTTTGCTGGCCAACAAGAAACCTTCTTAAACGTACGTGGTTTCGATGCAGTGATGATTGCTATAAAGCATGTTTACGCTTCATTATTTAACGACCGTGCTATTTCTTACCGTGTTCACCAAGGTTACGATCACCGTGGTGTTGCTTTATCTGCGGGTATTCAACGTATGGTTCGTAGTGACATTGCTTCAAGTGGCGTGATGTTTTCTATTGATACCGAGTCAGGGTTTGAAGATATAGTCTTTATTACTTCAAGTTACGGTTTAGGTGAGATGGTAGTGCAGGGTGCGGTAAATCCTGATGAATTTTACGTTCATAAGCCGACACTTGCCAAAGGTAAACCTGCAGTTGTACGTCGTAATATTGGCAGTAAAGCCATAAAAATGATTTACACAGCGGATGAAAGTCATGGAAATCAAGTTGAAGTTGTAGATATTGAAGAAGCCTTATCTAACCAGTTTTCATTAACTGATGATGAAGTACAAGAACTTGCTAAACAGGCCGTTATTATTGAACAGCATTATCAACGTCCAATGGATATTGAATGGGCAAAAGACGGTTTAGACGGAAAGCTTTATATTGTGCAAGCACGTCCTGAAACCGTGCGCAGCCGTGAAAGTGCTAACGTAATGGAACAGTTTCAATTACAAGCAACAGCTGATGTTATTTGTGAAGGTCGTTCAATTGGTCACAAAATTGGTAGTGGCCAAGCAAAAGTTTTAGCTTCTCTAGCTGAAATGGACAAAATTAAGCCCGGTGATGTATTAGTTACTGATATGACCGACCCTGATTGGGAACCTATCATGAAGCGCGCTTCGGCGATTGTGACTAATCGTGGTGGGAGAACATGTCATGCGGCTATTATTGCGCGTGAAATGGGGATTCCTGCGGTTGTTGGTTGTGGTGATGCGACAAAACGTATTGCTAATGGTGATGATATAACGGTTTCTTGTGCTGAAGGAGATACCGGATTTATTTATCAAGGCAAGCTTGATTTTACCGTAACAACGTCTCAAGTTGACTCAATGCCCGAAGTTCCATTAAAAATAATGATGAATGTGGGTAATCCCGACCGAGCTTTTGGTTTTGCACGATTACCCCATGCAGGTATTGGTTTAGCCCGCTTAGAATTTATCATTAATAAGATGATAGGCATTCATCCGAAAGCGTTATTAAATTTTGATGAACAATCTGATGATTTAAAAGATGAAATTAACGATATTATTGTTGGTTACGCTAGTCCAGTTGAATTTTATATTGCTAAATTAACCGAAGGTATTGCCACCTTAGCTTCTGCTTATTCGCCAGAGAAAGTAATTGTTAGAATGTCTGATTTCAAATCTAACGAATACGCTAACTTGGTTGGCGGTGACGTGTTTGAGCCAGAAGAAGAGAACCCGATGATAGGCTATCGTGGCGCGGCACGTTATATTTCGAAAGACTTTCGTGAATGTTTTGCGCTTGAATGTGAAGCAATAAAACGTGTTCGTAACGATATGGACTTGACGAACGTAGAAGTGATGATCCCATTTGTTCGTACCGTAGAAGAAGCTGAGCAAGTTATTGAAATTCTGGCTGAAAATGGTTTGATACGTGGTGAGAATGGTTTACGCGTTATTATGATGTGTGAATTACCTTCTAACTGTTTGTTAGCCGATCAATTTCTTGATCACTTCGATGGTTTCTCTATTGGTTCAAACGATTTAACGCAATTAACGTTAGGTTTAGATCGTGATTCTGGCTTAATCGCTCATTTATTTGACGAACGTAACCCTGCTATTAAAGCCTTACTATCAATGGCAATAAAAGCGTGTAAAGCGCGTGGGAAATATGTTGGTATTTGTGGCCAAGGCCCTTCAGATCATCCTGATTTCGCCGCTTGGTTGGTTAATGAAGGTATTGACAGTGTCTCACTTAATCCAGATACCGTACTAGCAACTTGGTTGTATATTGCTGAAAACCACAAAGCATAATTTTATAAACTGTATTTTAGGGTAAGGCTTTAGTCTTGCTGGCAGTATCATTAATAAAGGCTAGGATCTTTTAACGATAATTTTAGTTAAAAAGTTCTTAGCCTTTTTGCTGTCTTAAGCAAAATTTGGTCATAAATCAAAACTGACGTGATATACTGAAAACATTATTAATTGTCAGTATGTTTTTCGCTTATGTCTCAAAGCTTACCTTCATTAGAACACCTAGAACTTATCGCTCCACTGTATCAAAAGTTTTCTCAGGAGCTTGCTAATAGTCAATATACAGGTGAAATAAATTGTCAATATAGTGCCCGTTTAGCGGTTGCTACAGACAACAGTATTTATCAACAATTACCGCAATTGGTTTTGCATCCTAGAAGCAAAAAAGACATACAATTGATCAGTCAATTGTCTTCGACTGAACAATATCAAAGCATAAAATTTAGTGCACGTGGCGGTGGTACTGGTACAAATGGTCAAAGTTTAACGCCAGGTATTGTCGTTGATTTATCAAAATATATGAACCGTATTTTAGAGATTAACACTGAAGAAAACTGGATACGTGTTGAAGCTGGTGTTATTAAAGATCAATTAAATGATTATTTACGCCCTCATGGCTTTTTCTTTTCTCCTGATTTATCAACCAGTAGCCGTGCAACCATTGGTGGGATGATCAATACAGATGCTTCAGGGCAAGGCTCTTTGGTCTACGGAAAAACTTCAAACCATGTGTTGGCGTTAGAGTCAGTTTTAGCGAATGGCGAGATGCTTTCAACATCACCAATGGCAATTGAGCTAGCAGAGGAACTTGCCAAAGAAAATAGCAGTTACGGCAATATTATCAAACAAGTACTTAACTCTTGCCGTGATAATCGCGACTTAATTTTAGAAAAATTTCCTCGTTTAAATCGATTTTTAACGGGTTATGATTTAGAGAACGTTTTTAATGATGACTTAAGCCAACTCGATGTTTCTCGTTTGATCACCGGTTCAGAAGGCTCATTAGCGTTTGTTTGTGAAGCAAAGCTTAATTTAACACCAATATTAAAAGCTAAAACACTGATCGTTATTAAATATGATAGTTTTGACTCGGCACTTCGTCATTCTCCAGCATTAGTTGAAGCTAAAGCGACATCTGTTGAAACTATTGACTCAAAGGTTTTAAACTTAGCGAAGCAAGACATTGTTTGGCATTCTGTGAGTGACCTAATTACCGACGTAGAAAATAAAGTGATGGACGGTATTAATATCGTTGAATACAACGGAACAAGTATCGAAGCTCTAGCAGAGCAAGTGGCGGAGTTAACCGCACGTTTAACGCAAGACATAAGCAACAATACGGGCGTTATTGGTTACCAAGTGACTACTGACTTAAGCAGTATCAATAAACTTTATGGCATGCGTAAAAAAGCAGTGGGTTTATTAGGTAATACGCCTGGTAGTCAAAAACCGTTAGCTTTTGCTGAAGATACTGCCGTTCCCCCTGAAAATTTAGCCGATTATATTGTTGAATTTCGAGCGTTACTCGATAGTTACGATTTACATTATGGTATGTTTGGTCATGTCGATGCTGGCGTTTTACATGTCCGCCCGGCGCTTGATATGTGCGATCCAGATCAAGAAAAATTATTGCGTGAAATTTCCGATAAAGTGGTTGCTTTAACCGCCAAGTATGGCGGCTTAATGTGGGGTGAGCACGGTAAAGGTTACCGCAGTGAATATAGCCCACAGTTTTTTGGTGAACATTTATTTAACGAATTAAGAAAAATAAAATCAGTATTCGATCCACTTAATAAAATGAATCCTGGCAAAATTTGTACGCCGCTTGAGTCGAATGAAAAGCTCGTTTCAGTTGACGATACCAAGCGAGGGTTTTATGACCGCCAAATTCCTATAACGGTTAAAGATTCATTTAGCTCAGCACTTGACTGTAACGGCAACGGTTTATGTTTTAATTATGATGTAGATAGCCCAATGTGCCCGTCAAGTAAAGTAACTCGTGACAGAAGACATTCTCCAAAAGGTAGAGCAGGTTTGATGCGTGAGTGGTTACGCCTTTTAGAAGCGAAGGGTGTAGACATATTGGCTTTAGAAGAAAATATTCAGCATTGGTCAGTAAAACGTTTACTCGATAAAATAAAGAATCGTTTTTCGTCTAATCAACAAGAAGATTTTTCTCATGAGGTGATGGAAGCCATGCAAGGTTGTTTAGCCTGTAAAGCGTGTGCAAGCCAATGTCCTGTAAAAGTTGATGTACCAGACTTTAGAGCCCGTTTTGTCAACCTATATCATTCAAGATACTTTCGTCCGTTAAAAGATCATCTTGTCGCTAATGTAGAAACGTTGACGCCATTGATGGCGAAAGCACCTAAATTAATTAATTCAGTGTTATCTCACCAATGGTACGACAAATTTTCACGTGCAACTATTGGGTATATTGATACCCCCATATTGTCTGTGCCCACCTTGGCAAAGCAAGTGAGCGACAAAAATTATAAAATTTTTGATCTCGCTTATTTAAAAAACCTAAACGCCGAGCAGCAAGCGAGTCATGTATTGATCGTGCAAGACCCTTTTACTTCTTTCTATGACGCAAATGTGGTTGAAGCTATGATGGCGTTAATCGAAAAATTAGGTTTTACACCGGTATTATTACCCTTTAAACCTAATGGTAAGCCACAGCATGTAAAAGGATTTCTAGCCAAGTTTGCAAAAACAGCTAAAAATACCGCTGAGTTTTTAAATGAACTACATCAATTAAATATTCCTATGGTAGGTTTAGATGCTTCATTAACACTTTGTTATCGCGATGAATACAAACAAACGCTTGGCGATAAACGAGGTGACTTTCATGTGTTGTTAGCCCATGAATGGTTATTAACAGTTATGGCACATCAAAATACTAAAACCGCGCTTTCATTATTAACTTATGAAAAGCAGGCTGTTCCTTATAAATTATTTGCGCATTGTACTGAGAAAACGGCATTAGCAGGTAGTGAAGGGCAATGGCGTGAGATATTCAAGTTATTTGGTTTACCACTTGAAAATGTTTCTGTTGGTTGTTGTGGTATGGCCGGTACTTATGGTCACGAGCAAGTAAACTTTGAAAATTCAAAAATGCTTTTTGAAATGAGTTGGCAAAATAAATTAGCTACATTAGAGGCTAAACAAGTCTTAGTTACCGGCTACTCTTGTAGAAGCCAAACAAAGCGTTTAGGTAACATGCAGACTCGCCATCCTGTGGAAGCGTTATTATCAGCTTTTGACTAAATATTTTCATGAACTAAAGTTTTAATAAATATTGTCGATACAGTTTTTAATAAACATTGTAATTTTTTTAACTTGCTATATTGAATAGCCAAAATGTGAGCGGCTTTATGTCTATATCAATAAATAATACTGAAAGTTTTCAGGCCAATATAACCACTGGGCACGCGTTGTTAACGGCTAAGCTAGCACAGGGGCAGCAAGAGCTTGAGGGGAAAATGGCGTTAACACTTCTTACTTCCGCTGGAGGGGGCAATTCAGCCGCTTTACCTGCGGTTGGTGTTAGTGGGCATAATGTTAATATTAAGGTTTAATATTTAAATATTGAGCTTAAATACATCGTGCTGGCTTGGGTAAGCCAGCATACTTTGTTGCTTGT
Organism: Colwellia sp. MB3u-41; assembly: GCF_014076845.1. Taxonomy (GTDB): domain Bacteria; phylum Pseudomonadota; class Gammaproteobacteria; order Enterobacterales; family Alteromonadaceae; genus Colwellia_A. Next base: position 116,338 of record NZ_JACGUT010000047.1, on the reverse strand, counting down.
TTTGCTGGACCTTCCTTGAATAATCGATATAAATACCGACTACTGGCTTTTTCTTCACCAAACTCAGCTTTCATCGCCTTCGTCAATGCTCTGATCGCAGGAGATGTGTTGTAGGTTAGATAAAACGCCCTAACGAAGCGTATAACTTCCCAATGCTGTTCCGTTAATAACAGTTCGTCTTTATCTGCAATTAACTGCGCTAAATCACTGTGCCATTCTTTAAAATTAATTAAATAGCCTTGTTTGTCGGTAGCTATTTCTTGTGCATTAAAGCGTAAGCTCATTGCCAAGTTACCGATTTTTCTGTTTCACAAATAAGGGTCATTAAAGCTTCTAGTGATAACGTATTAATTATGTTTTTATCAATAGCTATTGCTCTTGCTTGAGCATGTGCCTCAACAATATAAAGTGCTGATAGGGTGACTTTATTTAAAGCTTTTTGCCATAAATCATGACTAATATTGTAGCAACCATCATCGAGTAAAACGAGGGTGTCACTTGTTTGTATTACGTTAAGGCATTGCTGGAAATCATTCGCTTGAAAAGCGGAAGTGCGCACTAAATGAAGCATACTCATTGTCGGTTAAAACCTTAATATTGTTTGATGTTGATGTAATGATGTTGAAAAATCATCACGGTTGAGTACTTGTACATTTTCAATAGAAAAATGGTTCGTTAAACCACGTTCAATCATTGAATGATGACAGACATAAATATTTTCAATGTCGTAAAACTCTAAAGCCGCAAACGTTTTTAAGAAGTCTTTTTGTTCAACCTTCTCAGGCTGTTGCCCCGCGACTAATTGATAAACGCCTTCACCAAGAAAATACAAACTAACGGCTTGTTCATAAGAGCCAAAAATAAGTGCAATATCGAGAGCATCTTTAGCATTGGCTTTTGACAATGGTGCGCTGGCATTAATTATAGCAACGGATTTTTCAGGTTGGGTCATCATAAATTCCTTACAGTTGAATTAAACGATCAGCGTTTACATTCAATTCTACTAACTCACCTAAGCCTGACAAGGTAAATGCTTGATGAATATGAGTCGCTTGGTTATCACTAATATCGTCAATTAACCCACGTTTATCTGCTGCCGTAGCACATAAATGTAAAGCAAGGTTATGGTCGTTGTGAAGCTGTTGCCATTGCTGATGTGCTTGGTATTCGTCATTAGGTAGGGCAAGGTGTAGGCTACCATTTAAAACACCGTCTTGATAAAAAAATACTCCAACAACTTCAATACCACTTTTTAAGGCAGCGGTAACCATATTAATAGCGGTAGCGGTTAAATTACTGTTGGGAGGAGTGGTGATAACAAAAGCGATACTTTTCACAAGATGTCCTAGATGTTCAAAAACAAATAACTATAAAAAAACCTCGGTGATCATAAGACCAGCGAGGTTTAATATTATAAGCAATAATCAGCTTATATTCTATGACCTTGAGACATTAATCGTCGCTGCCCAAAATACCTAACATGCTTAGCAAGTGAACGAAAATGTTGTAAACACTTAAATAAAGTGAAATCGTTGCACGAATGTAATTGGTTTCACCACCGCGGATAATACGGCTGGTATCAAATAAAATTAAACCTGACATGATCATAATAACTGCAGAACTAATTGCTAACGAAAGCGCAGGTATTTGGAAAAACATATTCGCTATCATGGCAATAACTGCAACGATTAAACCAACCATTAAAAAACCACCCATAAACGAGAAGTCTTTTTTACTGGTTAATGCGTAACCTGATAAGGCGAAAAATATTAATGCTGTTCCACCTAGTGCTTGCATTATCATTGATGGGCCGCCTGGCATTGAAGCATAGTGGCTAAGCATTGGTCCTAAAGAGGCGCCCATTAATCCGGTGAAAGCAAATATCCAAAAAATACCACTCGCTGAATCAGCTTTTTTGTTTACGACAAACATCAAACCAAAAGCAACTAAGGTCATTATAAGCGCTGCACCACGTGGTAGGTTCATTGCCATAGAAATAGCGGCAGTAACGGCACTAAATGCTAGAGTCATTGACAACAACATGTAAGTGTTTTTAAGTACCTTGTTAATTTCGATAGCTGAACTTTTGCTACCCTGTAAACTAGTATTTGATTGCATAAAACTTCCTCTGATAACTTTGGTTATACTTTTTAGATAAGGCCGTATAAGTAGAATTCAAGAGTATTCTTAAAATTTACTTCGACATCTTGACATATTATGGCATGGTGTTTTTTAAATTACTATTATTTAGTTGCTTAAATCTGTTGATATTCATTAATAATTTGTGAGCGTTTGTAACAGTCAATATTGTGGTCATTAACCATACCGCATGCCTGCATATGTGCATAGCAAATGGTAGGACCTACAAATTTAAAACCACGCTGTTTTAAATCTTTACACCAAGCATCTGATTCTGGAGATGTAGCAGGGCTGTTGTCACCGCTATTCCATGAATTTACAATGGTTTTGTTATTAACGAATTGCCACATATAGGCGCTAAAACTACCAAACTCCTTTTGAATATCAATAAAGCATTGTGCGTTATTAATGGCAGCGTTAATTTTGGCTCGATGCCGAATGATACTAACGTCTTGTAAAAGTACTTCAACTTTATTCTGATCATAAGTAGCCACAATATTTATATCAAAATTATCAAATGCTGCCCGATATCCATCACGACGTTTTAATATGGTATACCAACTTAAACCCGCTTGAGCAGACTCCAAACATAGATACTCAAAGAGTTTTTGATCATCATAAAGAGGAACCCCCCATTCTTCATCATGATATTTTACATAATCAGGTTTTGAGATATTAAGCCAAGAACAGCGACAAATTTTCAGGGCAGAGTTTTCATTATTCATATACAACCTTAAATGTTGTTTAAATAGCTAGCAATGTGTTGTTTTTTTTAGCAAACGGTCAGCTTTTGAAAATAAATGCTTTACAAGTGTTTTTCGACACTTTAATATTCGCCTCGTCTTCAAGCAAGCAATTGTTTTAAGACATTCAGGTGAGATGGCTGAGTGGTCGAAAGCACTGGTCTTGAAAACCAGCAAGGGTTTATAGCCCTTCTAGAGTTCAAATCTCTATCTCACCGCCAAACATAGAAAACCCGTTAATCGAAAGATTAGCGGGTTTTTGCATTTTGAACTGAAAACATTCACGTTAACGATAAACAAGGGTTTATAGCACTAAACCTTCGAGTAGAGTTCAAACTCACTCTCACCGCCACATTAAAGAATCAGTAAATCGAGAGATTAGCTGACTCTTACTTTCTGAATATCTAAAAAAGGTGTTTTTGACTAACTCAGTGAACAGCTAGTATAATAAAGTGTTGATTATAATGGTTATTCATAGGCTTTACCATGTTGTACCATCTACTGGTAGTAGTGATGTACCACTCCAATAGGGTTTAAACTTCTTTATGAAAATGAGCCCGAGTTAATGAGTTTATTTAAGCTCATTGGCTTTTCGGTATTTACCTTGATAGTCAAAAAGTCTATTTTTAATGCGCCAGTAGAATTTCTGTTTTCTTGCAATGACAAAATCAGGACACGGCAATATGTTAGCTAACTTTAATGCTTGTTCAAGGTTAGTCACTTCATACGACCCAGTAGAGCCCAGTTGAACACTGATTTTAGCGCTAAGGCGTTTAGAAAAGATATCATTGAACGCTTTAAGTTGATTTGGCTTAGCGAAGTCAAAAGATTCATTGAGTTCAGCGCCTTCCTCATCATGGTAAGTGATTTTTAACTTATCAGCGCCCTTATCACTAACTTTTGTTAAATTAAGACCTGCGCAGCGAATAATTTTTGAATCTTTAAGTTGCAGTGCCTTTTTTAACATATCATCGGGGTCGACTAAGATCTCAAGGCACTGTAAACAGTTACGAGCAGCTATGTCATTTTCACCACCGCAGTGAGGGCATTCTTTAAAGACAAAACGATAGTCACATTGACTCTCGGTAGTTTGCTCTTCATTTGGATCATCGATGAGGGCTTTGCATCGTCGCCCGTAGTGTTCCACTAAATAACCATCATCATCACAAATGCCCCAAAATATATTGGGAAATTCACAACTTGGGCAAACAACTTGAACGGGCTGACTTTTACCATTCGGCTTTTTCTCACCGACTTCGGGATGATAGAGGTCATAATCATTGCCCGTATAGTCAATCACCAAGCAATCTTTTTTGTTATCACTCAAACGCAGACCACGACCGATGATTTGCTGATAGAGACTAACCGATTGTGTTGGACGTAATATTGCAATCATATCGACATGGGGAGCATCAAAACCAGTGGTTAATACTGAAACATTAACCAAATATTTAATTTCTTTACGTTTGAATGCCTTAATTAACTTATCGCGCTCAGTGTTGTCGGTAGCCCCGGTAATTAACGCACTCAATTGGGTGGGTAAATAACTAAAGACTTCCTTAGCATGTTCAACTGTAGCGGCAAATACCATAATACCTTGACGTTTATGGCTTAACTCAATGACCTGTTCCATAATGCCTTGAGTCACTCGGGGATTTTTGTTTAGTAGGTGATTAATATCCGTAGGACTATAGTCGCCAGAGGCGTTTGCTCGCAGGTTACTAAAATCATAGTGTTCTATGGTGGCATCTACTAAATTGGGCTGGGTTAAGTACTGGCGTTTAATTAAGTAACTTAGCGGTAGCTCATAAATACAGTGTTCAAAAGGCCGTTTTTCTTCACTTCGCATAAAACCACGGTAATGCTTTTTATAAATCCAGCCCATGCCCAAACGATAGGGGGTTGCGGTTAAACCCAATAATTTTACCTTGGGGTTAACTTGCATCAATTTCTCAATGATCTGTTGATACTGGTTACTTTTAGCTTCGTCTTTAGCTTTATCATTAGACTGTTCATTAGACATATCAGCGCTGGCTAAGTTAACTCTGTGACATTCGTCAATAATAATTAAAGAGTAGGGCTCATAGAAGTCATCTAGATTACGGGCTGCCGATTGTATGCTGGCGAACGTGACTTGGTGCTGCGTTTCTTTCAGTTTTAATCCAGCAGAATAAATACCGGCGGTAACACCATAGCTTTCATATTTTTGATGATTTTGCTCGACCAATTCTTTCACATGGGTGAGCACCAGTATTTTTCGCTTTGCCAAGCGAGCGAGTTCGGCAATTACCAGACTTTTACCTGAGCCTGTAGGTAAAACAATCACCGCAGACTCATTGGTTTTTCGAAAGTGTTTGAGCACCGCAGAAACGGCTTCTTGTTGATAATCTCTAAGTTGAAAAACTTCCACGCAGTAATGCTGCCTTATAGGGAACGTAAAACCGCCATAATAGCAACATAGCGGATAAGTCCAAAATTTAAAGCCAACTTTAAGCCTTCATTAATTTGCGCAGGCTAATCTAGAGAGTAGGGTTTAAAAAGAGAATAGTATACTGCGCACAACTGGAAATATCACTAAGGCAATTGAGCCTTAATAAGATGTTTTCTACAAAAAAGTAATATAAAGCAGTAATGGTAGGCTGTTATCCAATCTTCTTTACAGTCCACTCTCAATCATTAGGAAGTTCTTCATAACAATCAAACCGGCTATTTATCTGTATGCTCATCTGGGGAGTCAAGGATGTTAAGGCTCACTTTCGAGGTATGGACTGGAGGACGAAGAGAATTTGATTTTAATTTATTTAAAGTAATGCGTTCCCTTGGGGATAAAGAACTAAAAGTGATACAAGATCTTTGGGGTTGCTAAATAAAAACTAAGTACTCTAATACTCCTGCAAGATCAGTATTAATGCTGTCTTTTAGTTTCTGACTTTCGCAATTAGTTAACCTGTTTTGGATTAAATCCATTTTTAAGTAGTTCAAAGTCTTTATACTCAATGCATGCATGTTGCCAACTAAAGAGAATGAAAATAGATTGCTTAAATCAGAATGTAAAAAGTAATTTCAACGGTAATGCAAACTCATATTGGACCAACGGATCATTAAAAACAGCCTACATGTAATGCAAATTAATTGAGAAATATCTTATTCATCTGTAATAAAAATAAGTGGCGTAGCCCTACCTGAGAAAAATATTTAAAAATCATGCTGAGCTCAATGTGAGATCAGCAGGTACTAGCTCAAGCACAAAAAAAGCGGTAAATGTAAAAGATATTCTATCGGCTGAGACTGTGTTTGTGATGGAAGAGAAGCATAAAAGTTGGCTTAAAGCTGAGTTCACCGATTACTTAAATTTAAAGATATTTAAGTATTAGATATCCCTGATGAATATCAATCTATGGATGAAGAGTTAATTGGTATTTTAGAACAGTCCGTTAGTTCATATTTAGGGATATCTAGACCAATTATTAATAAGTAAATGTATGTGGAACTTCACAAATCATGATAATTCTTGCGTAAAAGTTGTGAGAAAATTATGAAAGATCTAATACGTCGCTAAAAAATAGTGTCAACTAAGTGCACATTCAAGACATGAAGCCCCCTGAATAACAAGGTCAATTTTCTGATCATACAGCTAACATCAATTTATTAGTTCTCTCTCGTTATGTGATAGTTCTTTAATATAACTGACGCTGACATCATCGACACCAATCGTCGCATTTGGGAAACTGCATGAGTGTAGCCATCTTCATTTAATAATAATTCGAAGGAAAAGTGCTGCTGTATTATGTTTTTGTCCTCATTATTCTCTGTCCAAAATACACCAGATAATACAACCTTTGAAGCTGTGCTGGGATGAAAATAATCAATTCTCACCATTAACTTATCATTACTTTTTTTGTTCGACTTTACTTCGTCAGTAACAAATTGAATACGGTTATTATTTAAGTTTAAATCATTAATTAACGCTTTGGTAAAACCAGCTTGCAGCGGCTCTGCCCACACATCAAAACGAGCATAATGTAATTGATGTCTATTTAGCTGCATGACTAATTGTGGTTGGTCTAGATAAGCCGGAAGTTCTAGCACTTCTACCACTACTGTTTTGTTAATATTTACCGAATTTTTAGCTAAGTGTTGGCTATTAAGTAGGTAGTAATTTGTTTCCAAGGGAATTTCTGAATTTGAGCTACAACTACTTAGAAAAAAAACTAAGGTTGATAAAGCTAGTGTTAAAAAGTGCCTGATAAAAATGGGGGGGGGTGTTTTCATTGAGTTCATCCTGCCTTCTTATTAGGTGTATATTTTTTAGGTTCAATCGCATCAACTTTACCTGATTCAAATATTAAGCCGTTAGGTTGGTGTTTTAATTGATTAAGAAGTGGCTGTAATTCATTCATAACCTTAGTTAATGCCGATAATGTTTGACGAAGGTCTTCATACCCTTTAGAACCAGCAGAGAGATCTTTACTTAATTTTGTGTAGCTTTGCAGGGTAGTTATCAATTCCTGAGTCAATTGTTGCTGATTCACACCATCAAGTACGCCTGATAAATTATCACTAACACTTTGAAATGACTTTGCTGTTTGGGTGAATTCAGTAATAAGTTCGTTGGTATTACCAGAAATTTTATCTAATGGTAGCGCATTAAGATTATCGATGAACTGGCTTGCCTTCGCGGTAATTTGTGAAAACTCATCATCAACACTAGGGATGATCGTATATTCACCATATTGGCTATTTTCAAAATCAGTTCTTTGTGTATTTTTTTCCTCTTTATTCAAATCAGGATAATGCTGAAAATCAATAAACAAACTACCTGTCAATAAACTACCCGTTTTTAAACTCGCTCTTAAACCGTCTTTAATCCATAACTGATGTTGCTGTTTCATAAGGCTTACACCCATTTCATTATCGGGTAAGCCAACTCTTCCAGGTTGTAAACTTATCAAAATGGGTATTTTTATGTCGTCCTGAAAAACTTGAGGTCTATCGCTATTTCTTTGTGCTAATAGGTTAATAGATTTAACATGCCCTATTAATACTCCTCTATATTCAACTGGGGCGCCAACATTCAAACCGCGTATGGTATTACTGACCAAAACAATGTATTCAACAGAGTATTTATAACGTTCATCGTCCGCTGCCTTATAATTGGCATAGATATCAAAGTATGATCGCTCGGTAATTTCTTCGCCCTTTACCATGCCTTTGGGCACATCGAAAGTAACCCCGTTAGTTAACATGGTTTCTATGTTACCGGTTTGTATTGATAAACCATCGGCCGTTAAGTCCATCCGTAAACCACTAACATCCCAAAACTTAGTGTTGGTAGTGACTAATTGATGATACGGCGCTTTAATAAAAGCATTGTAATAAACTACACGTTCTTCAAGGTTGAAGTGAATGTGCTCAAACTGACCAACCGTTAAGCCTTTATATATGATTGGGTCACCTTTTGAATAAGCAAACTGATCGTTACTGTTTAACGTTAAATGTAAACCAGGTGTTCCGGGAGGAGTTACCGGTGGATCTTTTAGCGCAATAAACTCTGATGTTAACTCATCGACTTCGTCTGCATAAATAGAAGACGGAGAAAATTCAATATACACGCCTGATATTAAGGTACTTAAACCAGAAATTCCGGTATGTGAAATTTCTGGTGACACTAGCCAAAAATTACTGTTTTGATTAAGTAATTTTTCTGCATTTTTTGTCATTCTTGCCGTTACAATAACGCCATCTGCATTTTCGTTAAGTACGATATTAGATACTTCACCAATGTCGACATTATAGGTTTTTATTTTAGTCTTACCTATCTCCATACCTTCAGCAGAATCGAACGCGATGGTGATTATTGGACCTTCATTACTCCACTGATAATAAACCATCCAAGCGCCAATTAACAAAGCAACAAAGGGTACAAACCAAATCATAGATATCGACTTTAATTGTTCAATATTTGCGGGGCTTATTTCAGTCTCTTTATTAGATATATCGGTATATTCGTTATTGGTCATTATACTCTTCACTATATAAATTGTTTTTTGTTTGCCAAATGAATTGTGGTTCAAAACTCATCGCCGCCAGCATAGTCGTGATCACTACACCAGAAAAAGCTAATGCTGCTCCACCTGGATAAATACTCATAGTATTGCCTAGTTGAATAAGTGTCACCAGAATGATCACCACATAAACATCAACCATAGACCATCGACCGACAAACTCAGCTAACCGATAAAGTTTCACGCGCTCTTTAGAGAAACGACTGTGTTGGTGCTGAACACTATAATTCAACCATGCCAAAACTAACATTTTGGCCATGGGTACTGCGACACTCGCGACAAAAATAACAGCAGCAATTGGATAAGATCCCATTTCCCATAATAAAATAACGCCTCCTAAGATAGTACTCGGTTCATCTTGCCCTAAAAAACGAGTATTCATGATGGGTAAAATATTAGCGGGAATATAAAATACGATAGATGTTATCAGTAAGGCCCAGGTTTTTTGAACACTTATTCTCTTTTTTAACACTAGGCTCAAATGATTTCGTGGCGTTATTTCTTTGATTTTTGTAGGTTCTATCTGTTTTTTTTGACTCGCTTGATTTGATTTACAATAGTTTAACAGTTGTTGCAACTGATGTTTATCCATATGCAACACAGCAGCTGTCATCGCTAAGGAAAATAAAATGTAAGCAAAAAATGATGGACCAAGACTAATGTCAGCCAATGAAATAATTTTAATTAAACTCACTAAAACGCCAACAACAAATATCTCTACCATGCTCCAAGGTAATAATTTATAGGTGAGTTTTAAAAGGTAATGACCACCTCGAGGGTAAATTCCTTTTCGCAGCGCAATGGTGAGGTAAATCAATGAAAACAATATCAGTGCCGGTATTACAAATATTGTCAGTACTTCAAGTACTGCTAAAACGTGATAATTATTGTTGTTCAAAATAGTTAAACTTGCCAGAATATCAATTTTTCGTTCAATTCCATTGGACTTAAATGCTAAAAATTCAAAAGGTAATGATAATAACAAGAAAAATAGGGCAGTGATAGAATACGCCAGTATTCTATCAAGGGCATTATGATGTTTTGCAGATAATAAAAAACCACAGCGTGGACAAAGTGCTTTTTGTCGTTCCATCAATAGGGAAATATTGACAGATAAAGCGCACTCATGACATTCTATAATGCTACTAGATTGGTCGTCCAAAGGGTACTCACTAGTTATATACGAATGTAAACTATACGAAATAAGATTTTAGATAGATAGTATTAGTTATTATAATAGTCTCTCTAATTTCTTGCGGAATTGACTTGGCGTATCACCATAATGGTCTTTGAAGGCATGTGAAAGTGTGCGAGCGTCAGAAAATCCTATGACATCAGCAATTCCTTCAAGTGATAAATTTGAATGCTTTAATAATTGATAAGCTTTTGCCATACGCCAACGGCTTATATAAACCATTGGCGATAGACCTATGGCAGCTTTGAATTTACGCTGTAAGGTGGCACGAGACATACCGACAACATCACTAATAATATCTAGCGTCCATTGCCTTTGAGGGTGCTGATGAATAAGCTGTAATATTTTATTCAAACGAGGCTCTTTAAGCGCTGAGAAGAAACCCGATAGGTGCTCATTTTTCTCCATAAAGCTGTTCAATAACTGAATAAATAATACTTCAGTTAAACGGTCGATAATACTGTTTTTCTTATTATTTGTTCTGATTATTTCCGCGTCAATTAATTTTACTGTCATCCAAATATTATCATTTGATTGAATATTGGAAAGTTGAATTATGGAGGGTAAGGCGCTGAGAATAGGGTGTTCAATAGCTTCATCGTATTCCACTATTCCACACATAATCTTATTGGTGATTTTACCTTGTTGAAAAAGTGGCATACCTAAAGAGCAGGCGTCGCCCGCTTGTTCACTAGGCACCAGTTCGCTTTCAATTTCATCTGCTATCCAATGCATATCTCCGCCTGGGATCATGACGATATCCATTGGCTCTACGGTAATCTTGCTAGCTCCTGCCCCAACATAAAAGTGTCCTTGTAATGCAATATGAAATCTTGGCATTACAATTGATGATAATGACATTCCCCATGGCGCAGCAAGGTTCGAATGAAAGAATATACTGCCACGAAAACGAAGTGTATTAATAACATCATCAAGCACATTAAATTCTGATGTTGTACATTTGAGTTGATGAGCGACATTTTTGAGCATTTCAGATACCAAAGGTTAATAGTAATGACTGCTATAGTGACGTTACACGAAATTCAGCAGAGTATATTATGAAAGCGAATAAAGTATTAGTAGCAGCATCCTTCCTGTTTGTGCAAGTCATTTTTTCAGGATTTACTTATGCAAATGAAGCATTTGTAATAAAAAACGGTGAGCTAGAACGTCCTACGGGCTATCGAGAATGGATCTACGTTGGTACTCCTGTTACACCCAACGATATGAATGACGGCAAAGCGGCATTTCCTGAACTTCATAACGTTTATATTGATCCTAAGAGCTGGAAACACTGGAAAAACAAAGGTGAATTTCGTGAGGGTACTATCATTATTAAAGAGCTAGTTTCTGTTGGCTCTAAATCAGCTGTTAGCGGTAATGGCTATTTTATGGGCGACTTTATCGGTCTTGAAGCGACCATTAAAAGTAAAAAACATTTTAAAGATGAACCGGGTAACTGGGCTTATTTTAGTTTCTCAAGTGCAGATCATAAAACGCTATCAAAAACAGCAAAAGCATTCCCCTCAAAGTCTTGCAATTCATGTCATGCAGGTGCTGCAGCTGATGATTTTGTTTTTACGCAATATTACCCAGTATTAAGTCAGGGTAAAGGGATGAAAATGAAAGCGGGTGGTGGATACTTCGACAGTCTTAAGCCAATTAAATAAAAATAACTTACCAAGCCGTTTTTCCTTTGATTATCTATTAAAGTCAAATGATAACCCTTTTCACTTTTCACTTTTCACTTTTCACTTTTCTAGTTTTATCAGTAACGCTTGTAGGAGAAAAATATGCTTAAATTTTCAACCAATACCTTAAATCGATTAAAAATTATGGTAATCATGCTCTTTTTACTCCCATTCCATACCATGGCTAAAAAAGCTGAAATATCATCAGGAACAGCCGTGGATAATGCATATGCAGCTAAAATGTGGCAATACATGGTTAAAAATAAACTGGTAGGTGATGGGCGTACACGCAGTTATCCTTTTGTAGGAAACCGACCCCATGGCAGTATTCAAGAAGTTATTTCAACTAACGCTGAAATAGAAGGGCAAAAAGGAAAATTGATTGTTAAGCATAATTATGGTGTTAAAGAAGAACTTACACCACATAAAGTCTACAGCGATGATCAAGCCGATAATTATGTCGCGCTTACGATTATGTTTCAACGTGAGAAAGGCTATGACTCAACTAATGGTGATTGGTTTTGGGCTGAGTATTATGCTGATGGTAGAATCATTAACTATCAAGGCGTAGATCTATCAGGCCGTTCAGAGATGTGTCTAGGTTGTCATACCGCACTTGGAGGTAAAGATAGAGAAGTGTTAAACGGTAGCTCTAAATAAATATTTATCAACTAAATATGGGTGTACCATACTATGGTAAGGATATTACACTGGAGTATTGTCTTTAGTATTGTCGTAGCCTATTTAACGGCTTATTATCGATATTGGTATATTACACAAACTGAAGGTGCGAATTGGACCTTACTCGTTGTTCATATTAACTTTGGTCTATTAGTCTTAATATTGATACTTAGCTTCATTATGTTCGTTTCACGTTACTGTTTATCTAAAATGGGTGCTAAGACTTTATCACCCAATAAAGTATAGCTAAATTCATCAGTAAAAATAATGCTTTATACTTTGTATTTTATGTTTTTTTCACTACCCGTCAGTGCCTTAATAGGCACTGACTTTGATATTCCTATAGCAGGTGTTATAAGCCTACCTGGTTTTTTAGGTTTGAATTTTTTCAACAACTATTACAACAAAATTTTGAGCTGTTAATGATCACCTTTATAAAGCCTTTTGCCAATTATCATCGATATGTAACTTCATATATGATACTGCCAATATTATTGATTGGTTATGTCGGTGCAAAAATAATGCATCATAAAATAAAATAAGGTAATGAGTACCGTTAAACCATACAGTGAATTTCTATAGTGTCACAATGAAAGGTGACAAAACGCCGAGGACAGAAAGTTATGACAACCTATCAAAAATCCACCGATGCAATTTCAGCACTAACCAAAGAACAATATCGTGTAACACAAGAAAGTGGCACAGAGCGAGCGGGTAGCGGAGAGCATCTTAATAATACTCTGCTGGGCATTTATGTCGATATTGTTTCAGGTGAACCATTATTTGCTTCATCGGATAAATATGAATCTGGTTGCGGTTGGCCAAGTTTTACCAAACCGATAGAAACTAAAAATGTTAAAGAAATTAATGATAATAGCCACGGCATGAATCGAACTGAAGTTCGCTCGGGCCATGGGGACAGTCACTTAGGGCATGTATTTAACGATGGACCAACAAGTAAAGGTGGGTTACGTTACTGTATTAATTCAGCATCACTTCGTTTTATTCATCGTGATGAGATGGTCACTAATGGTTATGGTGAATACGTTAATCAAGTGGAGAATGTATAAATATGACAATTGAACGCGCTATTTTAGCTGGCGGTTGCTTCTGGGGTATGCAAGATCTTATACGCAAACTTCCCGGAGTTACATCAACCCGAGTGGGGTATACCGGTGGAGACGTTATCAACGCAACTTATCGTAATCATGGCAGTCATGCAGAAGGCATAGAGATATCATTCAATACTGATGTTGTCAATTACCGCAGTATCCTTGAATTGTTCTTTCAGATCCATGATCCAACAACAAAGCACCAACAAGGAAATGATCAAGGCTCTTCATATCGTTCAGCGATTTATTACTGTACAACTGAGCAAAATTATGTGGCGATACAAACGATCATCGATGTGAATGCATCAGGTTTATGGCCTGGGACTGTAGTGACTGAATTAGCACCTGCAGGTGATTTTTGGGAAGCAGAAATAGAACATCAAGATTATCTACAAAGAATACCGAATGGTTATACTTGCCACTTTCCCCGAAGTGACTGGGTATTACCTTTAGCAAAATGAGCCAATAAAAGTAACTTCAATAATGAGTATATATAACACCAATCTTACTGAAAACTTCAGTAAGATTGGTTTAGGTGGTGGTTGCCATTGGTGTACCGAAGGCGTTTTCGAATCACTTATCGGTATTATATCGGTGAGTCAAGGGTGGATTGCGTCAATCGATAATCATGCTGAATTATCTGAAGCTATTGAAGTATGTTTTGATCAATCTATGATTTCTTTGCAGACATTGATTGAGATTCATGCACATACCCATGCCTCGACAGCTAACCACTCTATGCGTAAAAAATACCGATCGGCTATATATACCTATAACGATGCGCAAAACCAAGAAGCTAACAGTGTTTTAGATGCTTTACAAAGTGATTTTGATAAACCAATTATAACGCAGGTACTGCCATTTGATTCATTTAAGGCGAATAAGGATGAATTACAGAATTATTTATATAATTCACCTAACAAACCATTTTGTAAAACTTATATCCATCCAAAATTGAGACTGCTATTAACACATTTTAAGCATCAGGTTAATGATGAAAAGATTGCATTATGTATACCAAATAATGACTAATTAATAAATTAAAAATTAAGTAGATAGTTAAAATTTTTGTTCATTTAATCACAGAACTCAAAATAATTAATACAGAGTAAATAGGAATAATATTACAGAGACTACCCCTGCAGTATAAGAGAACACTTGATTGTTTTTAGCAATGACAAACAAGCTTTTGATTGACTTAAAGCAGTAAAACTACTTTTTATCCATGATGTTGAAACATATGACTTAATTGGATAATAATTTTTATGAATAGTCTTTTTTATTAAGATTTATCAAGTGTAGTAGCACTTGCTTTAACTACAATAATTAAATTTAAGGAAAACTTATGAATGAAGTAGAAAACACAGATCACAA
The DNA here is from genome assembly GCF_014076845.1 of Colwellia sp. MB3u-41. Classification (GTDB taxonomy): domain Bacteria; phylum Pseudomonadota; class Gammaproteobacteria; order Enterobacterales; family Alteromonadaceae; genus Colwellia_A. The sequence goes on along the minus strand of NZ_JACGUT010000047.1, from coordinate 101,338 downwards.
AGTCCTTTTGCTTACCGGTTACGTAGGACTAATTGCTTCATTTTTAGTGGGGTGTGGTGAGTTTTTATTACATTTCGATCCCTTAGCCCGATTTTCAGAAAATGGTTATGACTTTATGTTGGCAGCCCCAGAGGCTCAACAAACCATAGGGCATTTTATCGGTGTACTATCTGCACCGTTTTACATTATTGGATGCTGGCATATATATTTGATGCTCAAACCAGCAAATAGCAAGTTTGCATTACTCCTCTTTTTTGTTGGCTCCTTCGGCTTTATCATTGGTGGCGATTGGATAAGTTCACGTGCATCAATCGGCGCTATAGTCCATACACAAAGTTTAGGCGTGGATTTGAATTCACTCATCGCACTTTATGATGTTAGATATGAGACTTTACTGTCGGTGATACGTATAACAACACTCATATTATCGGCAGGGTTCGTCTATTTAGCGCTTACCGGGCGTTCGAATTATCAGAAATGGCAAGCGGTATTTAACCCGATTATATTATTAATCGGTTGCTTTGTCGTCTACCTCATTAACAAGGATATTGGTAAATACATTATGCCTATCGCCTTGAACGTAGCATTTTTTATCTTTTTTGCTATGTCCATCATTCAAGCAAAAAAAATAACATTAACTTCTAAGGTCTAACTGAGAATACTATGAAAAAACTACTTTTGATTCCTATTATATTCATCATGATCTTATTCACGGTGATCAGTGTTCGATTCACTATGGATAGACAGATAGATTACGACGTCGCACTTGGTGATACGATTATTCCAACCTTTAAAGAAATTCCGTTAAGTTTTGAGCATAAAATTGATCAATCAAAATCGCTTCCATTTACGGCGAGTGCCATTATTGATATCGATAATGATGGTACTGAAGAGCTATTTATAGGCGGTGGGCCAAATCAACAAGATGCCATTTTTAAATTTGTTAAAAATGAATTTATTGAACTAGATAAAAGCATCTTAGAAAAAACAGAATTATCTGAAGCAACGTTCGGTTCTTCAGTAATTGATGTAGACGGTAACGGTTTTTCAGATTTAATCATTTCTCGGACTTCGGGTGTTTGGTTGTATTTAAATAATGGAGGTCGTTTTACCGGTCAGAAACTAGATTTACCTATTACAGCTGACACATCTCCTTTATCTGTGGCAATCAGTGATATAAATAGAGACGGACACTTTGATATGTATGTAGCTGGATACATAAAAAAGGAACTTGCCCAAGGGCAAAATATATTTAATAAAGAAGGCTATGGCGGCTCTAGTCTAATGCTGTTAAATAATGGCGATAACACTTTTACCGACATCACCGACTCTTCCGGTCTTGCTTACAAGCACAACACATTTATGGGAATATTTGTTGATGTAGACAACGATAACTTAGAAGACTTGGTTGTAGCTCATGACACGGGGCAAGTAAGAACATGGAAAAACTTAGGTAACAACAAATTTTCAAATATGCCTAATCCAAATACAAAACAATCGAGCTACCCAATGGGAATTGCCGTAACCGATTATGCGAATGACGGTACTGTAGATTTCTTTTTTTCCAATGTTGGTTCTACACCGCCATCCTTTATCGTAACGGGAGATTTAAGAGAAGACCAAGTCTTTAATCCTAAATGGATAATGTTTAAAAACAACGGTGATTTTAAATTTGAAGATGTTGCAGAACAAGTAAAACTGGCAGATTATGAATTTTCGTGGGGCGCAATATTCGAAGACTTTAACCTTGATGGATTAGATGATCTTGTTGTTTCGGAAAACTACATTGGTTTTCCTCCGCATAAATTACCCTTTTTAAGACTTAATGGCCGGTTTCTTTTGCAAACAGAACAAGGTGAATTTGCTGCGATGGGTGAGCAAAGTGGTGTTATTAACCGCGGTTATGGCATAACGCCTCTTACCGCTGATTTTAACAATGATGGTTCACCTGATGTTGTGCACATCAATATTGCTGGTAAATCTAAGGTCTTTATTAGCCAAAATAGGCAGAATAATTATTTGAAAGTTAAGCTCGATGATACTATTTCTTCAATTGCGGCAAAAATTACAGTGACCAGAAGTGATGGCTCTATAATTTATCGAGACTTCATTTCAGGTGAAGGCCTTAATTCAGATCAATCACATGTACAAATTATTGGCTTATCTCAGTTTAGCGCTAATAAAGTTACGGTTGAATACATCGATGGTACTACGGTTGAAAAGATCGGTGAATTTTCCAATGAAATGATTCGCTTTTAATGAAGTATTGGCAGCTCTCTGTTAAAACACTATTGCTGCTATGCCTTGCATTCGGTAGCTGGGGTGCGTTTTTAGTATCCTATGCTACATTTTCAGGTAGAGATCCGTGCCCAGAAATATTTACTGTACATGTTTGTTACCTAGTATTTTCAGGATACTTATCCATGCTCTTTACGCAGGTATTTCCCGCAGGGAGCAATAGAAATAAAATTTTTACTATTGCGTGGATTTTAGTCTTTGGATTTGCCATTTTTGGTGTTGTGGCTGAATTACTGGTGGGAGATATATGCCCTAAAAATAACGTAGGCATGCCTCTTTGTTATATCTCGTTATTATTAGCATTGTGTGTAATGACACTTTTTCAATTATTGATAAAACTAGAACGCAACAATGCAAATATCAGTTGAATGTCTAGTAAATTTTCCAAGTAACTACATTTTTTCATTAGGTAATTTAGGGCTAATAAGAAGATGATGTTTAAAATAACTATAGTTTTGGACTTTTTGACGTTATAGAAATATGATATTGAATTTACTCTGCCACCTAGGGTAATTACTCCATAGAACCTTCGTTCATGTTAGCGAGAGTTGGCGCTGTCACTATTGCCCTAGTTTTGCCATTGCCGACAGAGTTGCTTTACTGGTGGACAATTAAATCAATAGGATTTTGCATGGTACTTTTTACGCTTATCGTTCAATGAGCTACCAATCCTATGTTTGTTAGAAAGTTAAACATAGGATTGGAGTTTTTAATGCATGATGTTTAAAAATTTTCACCGAAAATTAGGTACAGCGTAGATCATTGAATTAACTGCTCAAAAGTTTGTTTGATTGTTAATTCAATATACAAAACTAAGACTATTAATCTAAAGTCATTTAGGAAAATATTTTATATGACTATACCAATATCACACCAGCCAAGCGGCTTTCTTCTTGGTGATGCCGCGGCCCAAATTACTATTGATGCTTTTATTGATATTTAATGTCCGCATTCGCGCACAATCTGACCAACGTTGCCGAAGTATCAAAATATTACCAAGATAAACCCGTCAATATAATGGGGCACTTGATTACGTTAAGTAATCACGGAAATCTTGGGATATGAGCTTAATAAAAGTTACTTATTTTTAATCTAAGGGAAATATCCAAGCGTTTTTTCAAGCCATTCTTTAGGAGATACGCCCAACTTTTTTCTAAATACGCGCGCTAGCGCTGAGCCATTTTCATAGCCAACTGCATTGGCGACTAACGCCACTGGTTTATCTTGTTGTAATAAACCTTGCGCTATCACAATACGCCAATCAATCACATAATCTCCAGGACTTTGCCCAACAGTACGTTTAAAAAGATCAGCAAATTTTGAACGTGACATTAAGGCAAGCTCTGCCATGGCATCGAGCCCCCATTGCTTCTCGGGCATTTCATGAATGGCAAGTAAGACTTTTGATAATTGTGGGTGCGCTAAACCAGCGAGCAGGCCGTGTTGCATAATATTATTATTAAGCACATGACGAAGTATGTGAATTAGAAACATATCGGTAAGCAAACTAATCATGGGGATCCGTCCGGACTGGTCTTGAAATGCTTCTTCGAATAAACATAGCGCGGTTTGTTTGAGCTTTTCACTATGACTAAGCTTAAAGCACATCAGAGCAGGTAGAGCATTGGCAATTGGATTAGACGTACTTTCATTATAAATGATATTAGCGCAGACCAATTCAGGAGGATTTTCTTCATTGCCAATAATACGGTGTGCGTGGGGAGTAGGAAAATAAAGCACGGTAGGCTCATTGATTAATTCAGACTTTCCTCTTTCATCAATAATCGTCAACTCCCCACTCCGTAATAAGTGCAAGTGCCCTTGATTTGGTTCTCTACTGAAATTACTGACACCACAAAGGCTCCCTGTAAAGAAAACTTCTGTATTCATCGAAAAGCGCTGCAAGATAACTGAAAGTTGATCCATTTTTCTCTCCTTTAGGCTCGTTTAGGACGATTGGGTTCAAAGTTAGGACTATGTCATTCCTTTTGCTTAATTGAAAGCCCTATATTATCAACCAAGGAAAACATCCTTATTCATTAACTGATTAACAAACAAACTTTGAACGTCCCACCTTAAATACTGGAGCAACAAAAATGACACTTTCAACACTGATTAAATCTACCTTCGCTACTTCTGCATTATTGATAAGCAGCCTGAGTTTTGCTGCAAACATTGAAGTGAATGCCAATGGTAATGACTTAGCGATTAAAGGATACGACGCGGTCTCTTATTTTACTAAAGGCGAGCCGACTAAAGGTACTGATAATTTTACCGCCGCATACAATGGTGCCATTTATCAGTTTTCAAGTGCTGATAACCGCGACTTATTTAAAGTTGAGCCAAGTAAATATGCACCACAATACGGTGGTTACTGTGCCTTTGGCGTTACGATGCATAAGAAATTCGATACCGATCCTATGGCTTGGCATATCCGTGGCGATAAATTGTATTTGAATCTAAATAAAAACGTACAAAAGAAATGGGTAACGGATATTCCGAGTTACATCAAAACAGCGCAAACTAATTGGATCGATATTAAAGGGTTAACAGAAGAACAGATTGAAAAAGTTTACGATTAATACTGAGTTACTTAATAACAAGCATGAGATTTTAATGATGAAACAGCTAACATCAGCTGACTCACTTGATGAGTTACTTTCACAGCAAAAAATTTCACTGTTATATTTTACTGCTTCGTGGTGCGGGCCTTGTAAGTCAATGTCACCGGTAGTTGAAGGCGTGTCGGACATGATGAACGGTCGCTTTAATACGATTAAAGTGGATATCGACCAATTGCCTATTTTTGCCGCTGATTATGGGATACGTAGTGTGCCTACGCTGATGTTGGTCAAAAATGGTGAAATTATTGACCAACGTGTTGGTGGGTTACCACCACAGCAATTAATGCAATGGTTAGAGCAGTTAATTTAGCTGCTCACTTTTTAAATATAAGGATTGATGATGAACAATAAATTATTAGTAAGCGCCGCATTGGCCGCGGTAATTTCTACTGGGGTTATTGCTCCAGCAGAAGCAGCAGGTAAAAAAGAAAAATGTTATGGCGTGGCCAAAGCCGCTCAAAACGATTGTGCAAATTTAGCAGGCACCCATTCATGTGCCGGTCAGTCAAAGGTTGATAACGACAAGGGGGAATGGAAATTAGTAACAAAAGGCACGTGTTCAACGCTGGGCGGTTTGTCAAAAAAAGCAGCGAAAGATCACTATAAAGCAACAAAAGGCGCTTAAAGTATGACTATGTCGGTAACAAATAGCGATGTAATAGTAGGTGTTGGTTTAAGGCATCCACATTTTACCGACATACTAACTACAACTAAGCAAATTGACTTTGTTGAGGTACATTCTGAGAATTTTTTTGGTCAAGGAGGAGCCGCTTTGTCTGTGCTTACTCAAGTCAGAGAAATGTACCCTGTTAGTTTGCATTCAACATCTATGGGGCTAGGTTCTACACAGAATGTTCCGATGCAATATTTGGCGAGTTTAAAAACGCTTATGGAAAAAATAGCCCCATTTATGATGTCCGAACATGCCTGTTTTACTTGGGGACAAAAACAAGGGCAGCTTATTCATAGTGGTGACTTATTACCGATTGCTCATAATAAAAAAACGTTAACCAAAATGTCTGAACAAGTGGATAAAGTACAAAACTATTTAGGACGGCAACTGATCATTGAAAATGTTTCTGCCTATGTGAAGTTTGATGAAAGTTACCTTAGTGAAGCGGATTTTTTAGCACAACTTTGCCAACGAACGGGGGCAAAAATATTATTAGATATTAATAATATTGCCGTTAACAGTATGAACTTTGAAAGCGGTGATATTCAACAATCAGTCGCTGATTATATCAATGAATTACCGGTGGCAAGTGTGGCACAAATTCACTTAGCGGGTTGCAGTGAACCTTTAACGGGCGAGATGACCATTGATGATCATGCGCGGCCCGTTTCTGATGATGTTTGGTTAGGCTATCAACAAGCGTTAACACGTTTTGGTGCGGTGCCAACGTTAATTGAATGGGACAGTGATTTACCTCAATGGTCAGTATTGGTTGATGAAGCGAAAAAAGCACGTGATATCGCCCATGCTGTATTAACGAGGAAAAGTGCATGAATGAGCTAGGTAAAAATGAAACAGGAAGAAATGAGTCAACCATTAATGAATCTGCTAAAAATGAACAACACGTGTTATTAGAGGTCATTTGGAATGATGAATCTATTGCCCTAGAACAATGCGGTTTTAATACTCAAGGCATTAACATTTATAGAAAAAATTTATTGGCAAATGCTCAGCGAGCATTATCTATTAGTTTTCCAACGGTGTTTGAATTGCTTGATAGCGACATTAGCGAAAGTCTTGTTTATCAATTTTTACGAGTATCACCACCTAACCTAGGGGATTGGACGCAATGGGGCGAAAAATTTCCTCACTTTTTAGGGACCACAGAAGTGGGGACAGACTACCCGTATCTTGCTGATTGTGCTGTACTCGACTGGCATGTTCATTGTGCATTACATGGACGAGATCAAACCCTTATCTCATCGACATTACAATTGCTTAGTGAGGGGCAACCAGAGCAACTTTTCATCGCCTTTAATCACAATGTCAAAGTATTTAAAACAGCCTATCCATTGACTGAAATTTTTCAGGCTCATCATCACAGTGATGAACTTCAACGAAAATCCGCAATGAGTGCTGCAAAAAAAGCACTGTCAGAAAAAAACATTGAACAAGTTGTGATGATTTTTCGTCCTGAGTTTCAACCGCAAGTGACTACCTTATCGGCCAGTGAAGGGACGTTTATGTTTTCTTTATTGTCTGGACAATCATTGGCGCAATCACTTGATGCGCTGAAATATAACAACGAATTTTCATTCGAACAATGGCTGTTTATCGCGATTGAACGTAACTTAATTAATCTTATTAAAGAGAAGTAACTATGCATACTCTAAACAATCTAGTGTTATCTACTAGCCATTTATATCGTAATGTAGCCAGTAATATCAGCCTTTTAGAACCCCTCGCGTTATTAGCCGCTCGCTGTTATGTGGCTTGGGCGTTTTTTTCCTCCGGGCTTACTAAGTTAAGAGACTGGGACAGCACGTTAATGTTATTTGAATATGAATATCAAGTGCCGATATTACCGTTTGAATTAGCCGCCTATTTAGGCACTGCCGCAGAAATTATTTTACCCTTGTTATTAATCGCAGGATTAGCGAGTCGTTTTTCTGCCTTGGGTTTGTTTTTTGTCAATATTGTCGCAGTCATAAGCTTAGAAGAAATAGCCCCTGCTGCCTTCGCAGAACATATTTTATGGGGAGTATTATTACTACAAGTTGTTATTTTTAGTGGTGGTCGATTTGCCTTGGATCGTATAGCAGAAGAACAATTATTCAATAGGAAAGCATCAAATTAATAACACTTAATTAGGGGCGTAGTTGTGAATTAAAACTATTTTAATTGAGTCCTTACCCGATAGTTGAGCAAGTTTAATGGTTGTACCTGCTTTCCAGATAAATGACCTATACCTATAAAGCATAACTTGTTCAACATACATACATTATTTAGAAGGAAATATAGATGCTCGATTCCATGATACTTACTATTTTACTATGGGCTGCTGCTGCTTTTATTGTCGCCATAGGGATTGGCGTACTTTACGTCTTATTATTATATATCGCTGATGTTACGCAAACTAAGCAAACCATACGGAGAAACTTTCCTGTTATTGGTAGATTTCGATATTATTTTGAACATATGGGTGAATTTTTTCGTCAATACTTTTTCTCCATGGACAGGGAAGAAATGCCATTTAACCGTGCTGAGCGGTCATGGGTTTACCGCGCTGCAAAAAATGTGGACTCTACTATTGCATTTGGTTCAACACGTTCACTCGCTAATGCTGGAGAAGTCATGTTTCTCAGCTGTCCTTTTCCAACCCTAACTGAAGATGCAGCCTTACCAAAAACAATTACGATAGGTGACGGATATGCCAAAAATCCCTACAAAACAAATTCTTTATTTAATGTGTCGGGAATGAGTTTTGGCGCAATATCAAAACAGGCTGTGCTTGCATTATCAACTGGCGCCAAAGAGTCAGGAGCATGGATGAATACTGGGGAAGGTGGTTTATCTTCTTATCACCTTGAAGGTGGGGCAGATATTGTTTTTCAGATAGGCACTGCTAAATATGGCGTAAGAGATGAAAAGGGTAATTTGTGCGATGAAAAGCTGAGAGAAATTGCTGCGCATGACCAAGTAAAAATGTTCGAAATAAAGATGAGTCAAGGCGCAAAACCTGGCAAAGGGGGGATTTTACCTGGAATTAAGGTTTCATCTGAAATAGCAAAAATACGAGGTATCAAAGTAGGTCAAGATTCTATTAGCCCAAATGGCCACAAAGATATCTCTAGCAGTTATGAGCTTTTAGACATGATTGCCCGAGTACGTCGTGTTACCGGTAAACCCGTCGGATTTAAAGCAGTCGTGGGTAGACAAGATTTTTATGACTCATTGTTTAGTAAAATAAACGAAAGAGGAATAGCCTCTGCGCCTGATTTTATCACAATTGACAGTGCCGATGGCGGTACAGGGGCAGCACCACAGAGTTTAATGGATTATATGGGCTTGCCTTTAAAAGAAAGCCTTCCCTTTGTAGTAGACAAGTTAATTGAGTATAAACTGAGAAATAGAATAAAAGTAATAAGTTCAGGTAAGTTAGTAACACCGTCTAATGCTGCTTGGGCACTTGCTATGGGAGCAGATTTTATTACATCTGCCCGAGGTTTCATGTTTTCATTAGGTTGTATACAAGCGTTGCAATGTAACAAAAATACTTGCCCTACAGGCATAGCAACACAAGACCCTAGGTTTCAAAAAGGTCTAAACCCAGCCGATAAATCTGTTCGTGTCGCATCGTATATTAAAAATATGGTTTACGAAGTAGGTACAATTGCACATTCATGCGGTGTAAAGGAGCCTCGTGCACTCAAGAGACATCATGCTAAAGTTGTTACAGAAAATGGGCGAAGTATCTTGTTATCAGACCTTTACCCAATACCGGACCCAGAAGGTTCGCCACATATTGACACGCTAGGAGTATAATTCAGCTATGAATATTCACACTGTTGTTGCTATTACTTTACTTCTCTTAGGTGTAGGTGCATTCGCTATAGTACTTCAGCGTTTCGTACGTATTCCCTATACAATATTATTAGTGGCATTGGGGTTTATTCTCTCCTTGTTCACCGTAGAGTTTGGTATAGAGACGGGTGTGCGTGCGAGCAATTTTCAAGACTTAATGTTATTTATTTTGTTGCCAGTGTTAATATTTGAAGCTGCATTCGTATTAGACAGTAAGCTTTTGTTCAAATATTTGCCCAATATACTAACGCTGGCGACAATAGGTTTACTCATTTCTACCACTGTTATTGCGGTTCTTCTTTATTATGGTATTAATCATTCAGGCTTTCCTTTTATTGCCGCTTTATTAACAGGTGTTGTTATTTCGGCTACCGATCCAGTTGCCGTTGTTAGTCAATTAAAGCAATTAAAAGCGCCTGCAGACTTAAACGTTTTGATTGAAGGGGAAAGCTTATTTAATGATGCTACAGCTATCGTTTTATTTGGCATCATTCTCAGTATTGCTTTAGGGCAAAGTGAGCCTGATGTAACGTCTGCAATCATTACATTTAGCAAAGTGTTTTTGGGCGGGATTATTATTGGCAGTCTGCTGGGCTATATTGCAGCGCTTATAGTTAGGTTCATTAATGTATCTGTGCCGCATATAGTGGTTATTACACTGCTGCTTGCTTATGGAACTTTTTATGTTGCTGAGCACTTATTACACGTATCGGGTATTGTTGCCGTCATGTTTGCTGCCTTGATTTTTAAGAAATCAGTACACCGTTTACTAGAGCATGTTTATACAGGCTTGCACAGTGTGTGGGAGTCACTTGGCTTTATAGCCAACATATTTGTTTTTGTATTACTTGGCTTAGTTGTTAGTCTTAATATGTTTACTGAAATGTGGTTAGCCATTTTATTAGCAATATGTGGCGCCTTTATTGCCCGTATTGCCGCAGTATATATTTCCACGTGGTTAAATCATTTTACCGTAGGACAGCCTATTAACCCCAAATACCCCCCTATAATGATTTGGGGGGGATTGCGCGGCGCTGTCACTATCGCATTAGTATTGTCATTGCCAAAAGAGTTACCTTATTGGTGGACAATTCAATCAATAGGGTTTGGCATTGTTATTTTCACACTTGTCGTTCAAGCAACGACTACTCCTATTCTAGTTAGAAAATTAAAAATTTAACTCAAGGGTCTTTTATTTTAACTCATTGATAAATTAATCAAATAGAGTTAAATAAAGGCTACTGAGTTAAGTTCTTCATTATTAGTATGCTCAGTATTGTTCGTTTTGTATACGTTTTTTAACCATGAATCTAGAGTAATCAAGGGAACACCCATATGACGATACCAATACCACATCGTGCAAGCGGTTTTCTACTTGGTGATGCCGCTGCGCAAATAAGCATTAATGCGTTTATTAATATCCAATGTCCGCATTCGCGTATTATTTGGCCAACCCCTACATTATTTATCAACAATGCTGGAAATATCCCCGTTAATGACAAATCAAATTTAGCGCAGTGAAAAACAGTGATTGAACCTTTGTTAGATACATAATAGTCCATCGTTATAGTCATAATAAAATGTGCTAGACAGCATTTTTATTAAAAATAAGAGATAGAATCAATGAGAACAAAAATAGAATTTCCTAGCCAAGAACAAAATTTAGCTGGTTTGCTAGAAACGCCGGATCAAAAAATACGAGCCTATGTGCTGTTTGCTCATTGTTTTACCTGTGGTAAAGATGTTGCAGCGGCCTCGCGAATTAGTCGATTTCTTGTGCAACATGGTTTTGCAGTTTTTCGGTTTGACTTTACAGGTTTGGGAAACAGTGACGGTGATTTTGCCAATACAAATTTTTCATCCAATACTGAAGATTTACTATCAGCAGCAAAATTTCTAGAGCAGCATTATCAAGCACCTCAACTATTAATTGGCCATAGCCTGGGTGGTGCTGCGGTTTTAGCTATGGCGGCACAGCTTCCCAAAGTAAAAGCGGTTGTGACCATCGGCGCACCGTTTGAAGCAAGCCATGTCATACACAACTTTGATGCCCATATAGAAACAATAGAGCAAAGTGGTTCGGCGAAAGTAAGTTTAGGTACGCGTGACTTTACTATTAAAAAACAATTTTTAGATGATTTACGTAATCAAACCACAGAGCATATAAAGCACCTTAATAAAGCTTTACTGGTATTACATTCTCCTGTTGACTTAACCGTAGATATTACTGATGCCGAGCAAATTTACAAAGCTGCCAAGCACCCTAAAAGCTTTGTTAGCTTGGACACTGCCGATCATCTTTTATCAAAATCAGTAGATAGTGAATATGTCGCGCAAACTATTTCAGGGTGGGCAAGCCGTTATATTCCTGCGCTAGAAACATCTCGTCCCAGTCTCACAAAAGGACATGTTTTGGTGGCCGAGATAGACCATAAATTTCAACAAGATATTTTTAGTGATCACCATCACTGGAATGCAGATGAACCGGTACAAGTCGGTGGAAAAAATTCAGGCCCAGATCCTTATGAGCATTTACTGGCTGCTTTAGGTGCCTGTACTGCAATGACCATTCGGATGTACGCTACTCGCAAGGATATTCCACTCGAGCATGTGGAAGTGTCGTTATCACACGAACGTAATTATTTAGAAGATGCGAGTAATGTGACTGAAAAAAACAAGAATATGGAGTCATTAATTCGCAAAGTTCAGTTGTTTGGACCGTTAAACGATGCAGAAAAAAATCGACTAATGGAAATAGCTAACCGTTGTCCTGTGCACCGAACGTTGCACAATGATCCCCAAATTATTACCACATTGGTTGAAGGGTAGGAGACAGTGCTATGATCCCAGGTGAATATTGGTTTAATTATGTCTTCTAAGCAAAAGTGAGTATAAATCTAACTCGCTCTGGGCGCCATTGCGCTATAGGGTATATATCCTAATGTTAGCTATCCCTAAAGATAGTTGACATGAAAATAGAGTTAATTACTTTAATAATTAGGTTGGCTTGGTGGCATTAGTTAGCCTAATCACTCAACACTAAGTTGTTCAATTTTTTGCTTGTAAATGATCAAATGATCAAATGCTTAAGACTTCTTGGTGCGCAATGCGGAAGAAAATTTTTGAAACTATGAGTGTTTGTCTAGGTCGGCTGTAAGTTTGGTAGTTGACCTAACCTAGCCGATAGCTAACTTTAAAATTTAAGGCAAAGCAGACGTTGCCGAAATCGGTTTTATAATCACAAAAAGTAAATTACACCTATAGTATGAGAGTATCAACTCCGTCGCCTGAAAGCACATTATAGTCGTTCACATTCTATTTTTAGAGTTTATAATAATTTTATTTTAACGAATGGAAATCTTTTACTAAGAACAAATTTAAAAAGAACCAATTCCCTAAAACGTCAGCGCAACATATTGGTTTAGTTGATAAAACGTTTAACGTGCAGGATATTCTTGAATTTAGTGTTGAAAGGTTAGCTATAGTTAGGAAATTAAAGGATAAACCGGCTATTAGTACAAATATGAAACCAGAATTTTTTGAGGTTAATATTGAGTGTGCGCATATCTAGTGAAAATTTTATTATATTTTAATACCTTACATATTAGCTTTACAGTAAAACTTAAATTTATAGCAAAAAAAACACCTTTAATATTAAGGTGCTTTTTTGTTGAGCTATAACGAAAAAATTATTGCTTTTTAAAGCGTCTAGTAACTAACCCCATTATACCTAATGCGAAAATAGCTAAAGTTGAAGGTTCAGGAACAGAAGCTACGGGATTTACAGGATTTGTAAAAGTACGTTCTACTCCATCATATGTTAACCTATAACTACCATAGGGTACATTGTCACTCGTATGACCAATACCGTCATAAAAATATACCGCTGCTTTGTCTTGAATTTGGGTAGAAAAATCTATATCACTTAAGGTAGGGGTATTACCTGCAAGATCGACAGTTCCTACTATTAATACATAATCACCCGCAAATAAGTTCATAGAAATATAGCTATCAAAATGAGATGTTGACCCATCAGCACCAGCTATTGTGAGATCCGAAAAGTCATCATTACTTGTTAACAATGAATTATTATCTAAAATACCATCATTTTTTAATAACCACATCATAGAATTGATCATGTTCGATCCATCCACTTCTCCCCATGAGAATATATCGAATATGGCATCTGTGTCTGTATTAGCAGTAAAGTAATATATATCAAAACTTGCTAATTGATCCTCATATTTCCAAATACCACTATCAATTAATCCTGCATTAGCCATATTACAAACAGAAAACATCAGACCAGCTACAGCAGCCTGTATAAATTTTAATTTCATGAAATATTTCTTATTAATCCCTTTCCATAGATTTTGGATTGGCAGTGTAAAAATAAATTGTTATTAATTATCGACTTAACTTAAGCAAATATAAAGCCAAGCACTAAAAAACGCATCTTTTCATCGAGTTAGGGGTTTTTACTGTTGTAGGGCATAGCTTGTTGTAAATAAAGCCAACACTGGTAGTTTAAAAAACAACCAGTTTAATTCTGTTATTAGTTGAAATATAGGTAAATTTATTCACTTGCCTATTAACCAAAAAAAATGATTAATATGAGAGAGTATCTTTGAGCGTCGTTTCTCTTGGGAAGATAACTTGTTGTAATTTGATATATTTCCCTTTGTACACATTAGGTTATTGTAAGGTTTTCTGTTGACTCGCCTGAAGCTCTACAAAATAATCAACTTTATCAATATTGGAGTACTAAAATTAAATCTTCATTTGAAGGGAGTTTAGCTGAAGGTAAAAATGAAGAAGTATTTCAATATAAAATCACTTCAAATGACAATGGAATAAGTGCTGTGTACATGACCTAATATTCTGAAATATACATTACTATAGCTTTATGGGGCCAATAATACTAAATCAATTTATACATACAAGAAACAACTTAAACTGACAATACAATTACGTGAAAGACCGCTATCAGGGAGCTGCTAGCGTAATGGCTTTATTCAGCCATGTCCGCTGTAGATCAAAACATACAAATTTTTGCAGTGAAAAGTCTCAAATGTTTACTTCTGCTTTGTGGCATTAGTTAGCCTAATCACTCAACATTAAGTCGTTCAATTTTTTGCTTGTAAATGATCAAATGCTTAGGTCTTCTGCGTGGCAAAAGTGATCATTATAAGCCAGTTTCATTTAGTGATAGGGGGTCTTAAACATTATGTGTCGTTATGTAAATGAGACCCAGGAGAATACTATCAGCCCTTACAAGATTAACCCATAAAAAAACTCAACTTATTTTATTGACTTTTTAATGTATACGCCTTAGTTTTTTATAGTAGTTCCTCTAGTGGCAATTTTATTGAATAAAACCAGTGCTCATATTCGTCCCGCCAAACTTAGAAAAACTCGTTAATCAAAAGACTAGCGGTTTTTTGAATTTTGTATCTAAGAATATTCACGTTAAATGATATATATTAATATCGCGAAGGAAATAATCATTTATTAATATGCTTTATCTTCATTAAAGGATTGTTCTGTTTGTTTTCTCACTCCAAATTTTTTAACTACTGCTTTTTCCTGTGCTGTCCCTAATGCAGTAAAAGTATCTTTTTCCGCGGTGAGCAATTTCACGTTTTTATTATGATTATCAAAATCAAAATCAAAATCAAAATCAACTTGACAAGTTAATGATTACAATCATTAATATTACCTACATTGAGATAGAGTAATCAAAACTCTGTGCCCATTGGTTTTACAATCATCTCGTTAGATAATTCTCGTTCTTAATCTGCGGCATAGAGTTTCTTAAAATTTTTTAAATCCCAGCCAATCATTACTTTATTACCGATTTTGAGAGCTGGTACAGAGCTAGCGCCTATAGCGTCGAGCTCTTTTCTACCGCGCTGCATTTTCGCATTTGTTAATCTGTATTGAATGCCATTATCATCCAAGTATTTTTGAGCTTGACGGCAATGGGGGCATTTCTCTGAAATATATAAAACAACACGTTTCATCACAAACCTTTACAGAACTGTTAAAGACTCACTATTTTACTGAACTTTCGATCCTATACAAAGAAAATTAATCTATTCGAGTAAATCAATGCGGTAAAAGTATTTGAAGTAGTCGTTTTTGCTTTGATTTAATCGTTTCGGGTTAGAGATGTCAACACCAACAATGAGCTTGCAGGCGTCATACACTCTAAGCTTGATTGTACGTAAGCATTACTGGTTCCTGAGCCAGTAACGGTGCATTCATCGTTAAATTGTTAACATTCACTTTGTGCGTATCGCTGAGGGTATAGATTGGCTTTTTCTTTAGGGTAACCACTTTGTTTGTTGGCTAAGATATTGTTTGTTACCCATCAATAAATAGCACCCAATGGTTGTGGTTACCCATTACCGTATACGCACCGACCGTAAAACATTTCTTAGCATACGGTATTTCTCTTTACCCCAATCAGGCGATGCGGATAATTTTGCCTGGTGTGCTTGTTTTCACCATAAAGAAAGTCACGTTTAACCTATCGTGAGACAAGGTAATATTTTTAGTCTAACCGGCTAATCTATACCTGTCTTTATTTACTTTATTTACTTTTTTTTCTTGTTCTATTTGTTTTGTTTGCTTTACTTACCTTTTTTTTGACTTGTTTAGGCGCTTTTGAAAACTCTTTATGGAAAGGCTGTTCTGTAACAATAGGAATAACTTGCCCTATGCTATTTTCAATATTAATTAATTGTCTTATATCGTTTTCTACAGCAAATGAAATTGCCATGCCACTTTTTCCAGCACGAGCAGTTCGTCCTATACGGTGTATGTAGTTTCTTGGGTCTTCAGGAAGATTATAGTTAATGACTAAATTAATATTATCAACATCAATTCCGCGAGCGGCAACATCAGTGGCAACGAGTACTCTTAGATTAGAATCTTTAAAGTTTTGTAAGGCTTCTTCCCTAACGACTTGTGTTTTACTACTGTGGAGGCTCGCGGCAGTTATTGATGCTTTTTCTAGTGCTTTAACAATGATGTCAGCGCCATACTTTGTTTTACAAAAGATGAGCACTTTTTTATAATCAGGATTTTTCAAGAGATTAAAGAGTAAAGGTACTTTATTCGCTTTTTCAAGGTGGTATACACTTTGATTAACCAAGTCGATAGTAACCGTTTCAGCAGTAATTTGAATTTTTATTGGACTAGTTAATATTGCTGTCGCTAGTATTTCTATTTCAGCAGGCATAGTCGCTGAAAACAATAGTGTTTGTCGGTTCTTTGGCAGTTTAGCTATAATAGTTTGAACATCCTTAAAGAACCCCATATCAAGCATTGTATCTGCTTCATCTAACACAAATACTTCCAACGCCTTAAAATTTATGTCGCCCGTTTCAATTAAATCCAATAACCTTCCAGGGGTGGCCACTAAAATATCAAGTCCAAGTGCGATAGAGTCAACTTGATTTTGTCTTCCTACGCCACCGTAAACAACCTTAGTTTTAAGCCCTAAACCATCAGAGTAGTCATCAATGTTTTGCATTATTTGTGAAGCAAGCTCTCTTGTGGGCGTTAGTATTAGCGAACGCGTACTCTTAGCTTCTATTTCTATTTTATTTCGACCAAAATTATTGATAATTGGCAATGAAAAAGCCGCCGTTTTTCCTGTTCCCGTTTGCGCTATACCAAGCAGATCATTCCCATCAATAAGAGCCGGAATACATTCTTTTTGGATCGGTGTGGGCTCTTTATAGCCCTTAAGAGTAACGCGATCAATAATTGACTCTAAAAGTGAAAATTCTTTAAATTCTGACATGCTGCCTCGGTGTCCTTTAATCAATAGCCTATTATTCTAACAGAATGTTTTAACATAATTAAGATGTATTCATAGTGACAATGTCTAACGAATTCCAACAACATATCTTATAAAAAAAATACTACCGTAATAAAGTGTTCTGACCCTTTGATTTTGTTTCTAAAGGAAGATCTATTTCTTTTGAACGACGCACTTAACCGAGGAAACTATTGATGTTAACGTCCGCTCTGTCGTAAACATCTTTCATTAGAAAAAAGGGTAACGTCTGCTTTTATACAAATACTACGCATTATTCTTGAACGTTGATGTTAAAATTACGTCTTCGTAGATTTACCACTAACAAAATAACTGCTACTTTTAATTTTATTAACCATTGCTATAGCTTTATAATGTTAGGCAATAACAGCCTATAGCTTAAAGAAGATATAAGAATAGAATATATGAGATATTGGAAGATTATCTGCGTTGTATTACTACTCAGCGCTTGTACTAATAGCAACTGGCGCACGGCTAGTCGAGAACCAGCAGGCATTGCTTCATTACCGAGTGAAGATAACCGGGCTATTATAGAATTCTATGCTGCTGACGCTTTTAGTTGGCGTGGTTGGTTTGCGGTTCATCCTTGGGTCGCAATAAAAGAAGAGCAAGCGACTCAATATAGTGTTTATGAGGTTACGGGTTGGCAAGTTAGGCGAGGCCTATCGGCAATAAAGCACTATGAAACACTCACACCTGACAGATATTGGTATGGGTCAAAGCCTACATTATTACTCTCTATTAAAGGAGATAAAGCCGCAAAGCTTATTCCTAAAATTAAATCAGCTATAGCCCTTTATCCTTGGTTACATGAATACAGTATGTTCCCAGGCCCTAATAGTAATACTTTTATTGCTTGGATAGGTAATCAAGTACCAGAACTTGAATTAGAACTCCCTTTAAGTGCCATTGGCAGTAGCTACGCAAACTAAGTTTTTTTATTTAGTGTCACAACAATATACAAAGAGCGAAATTATGCATCAATCACGTTTATTAAAAAATGGTTCTTTCATTAACGGCCAATGGTTATCATCTCTGGAAAAATTTGACGTAACGAATCCATTTGACAACAGTGTAATAGCAAGCGTTTCAAATGCTGGCGTTGATGAAACGACACAAGCAGTTCAAGCGGCTAAGGGGGCCTTAGCTGCTTGGTCTCAAAAGCCAGCAAACGAACGTGCGATATTAATGCGAAAATGGTTCGACCTTGTCATAAAAAATAAAGATGAATTAGCTAAAATACTCACATTAGAGCAGGGGAAGCCCTTAGCTGAAGCCAAAGGTGAAATTGTTTATGGAGGCTCATTTATTGAGTGGTTCTCTGAAGAAGGGAAGCGAGTTTATGGTGACACTATACAAGCGTTAAGTAGCGACAAGCGAATTGTTGTAATCAAGCAACCAGTAGGTGTTGTTGCCGCGATAACACCATGGAACTTTCCAAATGCAATGATTGCACGAAAAGCTGCCGCTGCATTAGCTGCCGGTTGTACCTTCGTTGTCAGGCCCGCTTCGCTTACCCCTTTGTCAGCGCTAGCCTTGGCGGAGCTTTCAAAGCAAGCTGGTATACCTGACGGAGTCTTTAATGTCGTCGTTGGAACCGACTCACGTGCGATGGGGGAAGTGTTAACCACTCACCCTGATGTGGCTAAGTTTACTTTTACGGGGTCAACCGAAGTGGGTAAAGCTTTAATTAAACAATGTGCTTCTACAGTTAAAAAAGTATCAATGGAACTTGGTGGTAACGCGCCATTTATTGTTTTTGATGATGCAGATATTGACGCGGCGGTTCAAGGCGCTATCGCTTCAAAGTACCGCAATGCCGGTCAAACCTGTGTGTGTACTAATCGTATTTTGGTACAAGAAGCCGTTTTAGAAGCATTCACCCAAAAATTTGTAAAAGCGGTTAAAGCGTTGAAAGTAGGTAATGGTTTAGAGAATAACGTGTATGTTGGCCCTATGGTGTCTACTGCAGCTGTTGAAGATGTCGAGCAGTTAGTTGCCAAATCTCTTAATTCTGGTGCTAAATTACTGACAGGGGGACGATCTGAAATGGGTAATTGCTTTTACCTACCCACCGTTTTAGCTAATGTAACCAACGACATGGCAATTGCTGCCAATGAAATTTTTGGCCCTGTGGCGCCTATTATTAGTTTTAAAACAGAGAAAGAAGCCATTGAAATTGCCAATGATACCGAATACGGTTTGTCAGCTTACTTTTATGCCCGTGATATTGGACGTGTTTGGCGAGTATCAGAAGCATTAGAGTTTGGAATGATAGGTATTAACGAGGGCCTAATTTCTAACGCAGCCGCTCCCTTTGGTGGTGTTAAGCAATCAGGTGGTGGGCGAGAAGGCTCTAAATATGGCCTTGATGATTATCTAGAAATTAAATATCTTTGTATGGGCGGTATTTAATTTTCTGATTTTGTATTGGCCACTAAAGACTATTTTATTAAGTTGTTGGATTGATTAACGTTAAAAAATATTCTTTATTGGTTGAAATGTTGTCAATTTTAATGGGGTAATGAAGTATTTGGTTGAAGTAGTTTGCAAATTGAGATATTTGAAGGACTAATTTTCTGGCGTCGTTTATAAACATAGAACAAATTTGATTATCTTTGAGTTCTTCACGATTAATTTGAAATGGATATTGAGATGTCTCTGATATCCATAATGCACTTCTAAGTTTGGCTTGAATGAACTTCATTTCAGCGTTGGTAGCATTTAGTGTATTGGTCCATTTAATGACTTTTGATAGTTGGTCGTACAAATGATTACCATAGGCGTGTTGGTGCACTTTGGTTTGTATACTCTCTTGCATGATTGATAAGAGAGGCTTTTGTAATTGATAAGAATAAAGAGCACTTTTTTTTTGACTCGTTCTAAAGTCAAATCCTTCACCCAATAAACAAAGTTCTCCTATGGCAGTATTAATATTTTTACTTTTTTGAGTGATTTGTGAATATTGGTTCGCTATTTGTGAAATTTGAGCATACTCATGCATGTGTGTTAATTTTTTTGGATACCCAGAACCATCAAGCTTTTCTTCGTGCTGCTCTATGGACTCTAACACTAACTTATTTTCTAACCCCGCAATTTTAACAATTTCTTTGCTTAAAATAGGATGAACTAACTGTGCGTCTTTCATCTTTTTATTTAATCGGGCATAGCCTATATTTTCGAAAAACAGTACGGAGATTAGTTCAAATAATTCGTTTGCAGAATAGTTATTTGCTTTGCCAACATGAGTGCCAAAAACTAAGTTTAATAATGTATTCTCATAAGCTAGAGGGTTCAAATGTGAAAATATCTTTAGATGATCAACAATTTCTTTAGGAATGGAGTCCTGCTCTATATATTCAGAAATAGTTGCAAGTGTTCCTTTTAATTGAAAATTATTTAATACGGGGTTTTTTTTTGCAAGTTCTAGAATAGGACTTAATAAATCTTGGGTCGATTGTTTATGAGTAAGTGAAATAACATCTTCATGCCCTATAACGCCTTCTTTTTGTAAGTTCTCTAATCTTATTTTAATTTTATCTGTAATTTCAGTTCCTGCTTTTAAAAATACTCTTTTCCCTTGTGGATCCGTAATATCTTTACTGATCCCACATTTTATTCCTGAATTTAATATATGCGTTGAAAATTGTTTAGATGTTTCTTTCACCAGTTGGTTAATAACTTTCACATTCGATCCTTGAATTTATTATTGTCTACTGAAAATTTTATATAGTTAACTGTAGGAATGAATGTGCTTTTTTGCAAAGCAAGTTATTAAACCATTTATTACTAAGAAAGCTTACGCTAATATATAGTCAAAGTGCTATTATGGTTTACATTCAACTTTATTAGATTATCAATAAAATGTTAGTTTTACTTCCTAAGACAGGATGTAGTTTAACCTAGCACATACCACTTATTCTGGCGGTAACATATCACTGTTTGAATGAATATCCGATGACATCGTTGAAAAGGGATACAGTATTCGCCCTTATGCTTTGCCCAAAGATTTAACATGCTTGTTACTACAGCATATTATCGAACTTCCCACGGGTAAATTTAAACGTGCGGGTATAGGTTGAGCTAAAGGTCATATGATTAATGACTTTATTCGAACAGACGAAATTAGCTGGATAACTCATAACAATCTAGCAAGTTGTGCTTGGATAAACTGTACAGAATCACTACAGGCTTATTTGAATAGGCGTTTATTTCTCGGTTTATTTTCTTTTGAAAGTCATTTTGCTCATTATGCCAAAGGTGATTTTTATAAGCGGCACAAAGACGCCTTAAAAGGTGAAGGTAATCGTGTGTTATCAGTAGTGGTATATCTCCATCAACAGTCGTCTGCAGATGATGGTGGCGAGTTAGTTATTTATGATAAAAAGTCTCGCATTTTTGCCGTTGTTGATAATAGTGAAATAAAGGTAATACCAAGCTTTGGCACAATAGTGATATTTTTAAGTGAAGAGTTTTCACATGAAGTATTACCCATAAAGCGAGACAGATACTCTATAGCGGGCTGGTTTCGTTTAAATAACAGCATTGCCAATAATATTGATCCACCAAGCTAATGAGAAACTAATGAAAATTCATGAGAGCGTAGCTATTGTCTAAAGTGATCCCCAAGTTGCATATTATCAGCGAATTACATGATATTAATCAGTCAATTATACCTTTAAAAGCTTTAGCTGATAGAGAAAGAGTCTCTATTTATGGTTTGACGGGCATGGTTTATACACCCTACATTGATGATTATATGCAGGAAAGTATAAAAAAAGCAGCGATACTCGCTTGCTTAAAAGAACAAGGCATATTGGCATTATCATCGGTAGAGCTAATCAGTGCAGTATTAGAGGGCTTATATAAAAGAGCTAAAAATAACGCGGTTGTTGAGTATGAAGGTAGGTTTTATCAGCGCCGATTTTCGCCATTAAAATTAAGTAAATCAGGTAAGGTTGTTCATAAATGGGCGAGATATTGGTTTTTACAATCACCTAATGGCAACGTTGACCCTCATTGGGAAAGTGAGGTTCGAGAGATCTGGCCTTCCTATTTTTTGATTAGAACAACCGATTTGTAAATAAAGGCGTCTCGTTTCTCGTCATTGATGTTACTTTTTGGCTGATCAACGACTAGTATTCATTAAATGCTTTTTGATAAACTAATTTATACTCATTAACCCGATTCCTCATCATAAAATAAAGCAAACTATTGAGGTTAATGATTTAAGCTTTTAATTTTTAAAAGAGATACTTACGCTTTTTACTTTGTTATTGGCGGTGTAAGTATTCATTTATTGATAAAACCCTCCTTTTTTAGGCTAAAAAACATTCTGTTTTATTTAAACAGATACTTAAAAAGCATTAAAGTATCGTGACAGTGGAACCAATATATATATACTTGATAGATCTATTATTCGTTATGGGTACATTTATTTAGCCTTTATTCGATAATATGCACTAAGATTTAACGAGTAACATTAATGAGTAACATTAACGAGTTATTGATTGGATCCCTTCTAATGTAATTCTGTTAAAAATATGAGGTACAACGATTAATGAGCAGTGTCATAAGTCCTCACTTAAAAAGATTTGAAAAGCAAATATTAAGCTTAGTTCCTTATGCCAGCAACGACAGATTAGAGTATCTTGTTAAAAAACTCCTACCTGAAGAAGATGCTAGTCGACACCTCGCTGTTAAAGATGAAATCAAAAAGCTTGCCAAACAAGCAACTAAATCTATTGATTTACGGTTGATTTTTTCTGATTGCGAAATGTTTGAACATAATAAAGTCAAACACTATCTTGACTGTGCAGGCTGGGAGTTATTCAACCAAAAACTTGTTGAATACCAAAATCTTTATACGACAGCGATGTACTATGAAGTTTATGAAGATGCACAACTTAGGGCGTCGAATAAAGATAAAAGTGTCAGCGGAGGAGAGAGTGAAAATGAAAGTAAATTTTCAGAGTTTAGAATAGATAAAACTGAACCTAAACCCTTAGTTAATAAAAATAGAATAATTAACGAGTTAAAGAAGCTTAACTCTTCTTGTAAAGTCTTTATCAATCCAATTATGGGGATGACAACGCAAGGAAAAAAAGAAGTTGGTATTACCGCTATTATTGAAAAGATGAATAACCAAAAGGTTATTATTCAAACGTCACATGAATTAAAAAATGTAGATGTTAATAAAGTCTATTTATGGCTATTTGACCATCATAAAGAAATCGATTTTACGGAAGAACTTGAGCTTGGTTTTTTAATTATTGATAGTCAAAAATCTAAAGTGAATAATAGCTTTGAATATTTGTTAAAATTTTCAAGCCCACTAACTGATCAACAAATGCGTGTTTTATTCGCTCATTATTTACGACAAAAAAAACTTGCCATCGTAGGGCCGACAGAGCGCTTTATCACCCCATTATTTGATTCGGTAACGTCTAAAGGTTACGAGCAACTTTACTTAAATAAAACTCATGATATTCCGTTACTTTGCTATAAAAAAGATAAGATATGGCATGCTAAAGTAGCAATGAAAACCTCAGGTAATGACGAATTATGGAATTTTTTTAGTGATATAAAGCAAAACTTTCATTTACCTGTGCTGCTTGGAAATCAAGATATTCAGCAGGCGTTAAACGAAAGAAATACCGTTGATAAGTATGCTTTATTATTAAAATCTAGTCATAAAGGTAGTTTTACGTATTCACTTATTTGGTACGACGACTTTGTGAATAATAGAAGTGCTAAGTCTGTTTTTAATAATTTTTTCAAAAACGGTCTTTTTAGGGTAGTCAAAATATCGTCGTCGTTTATTAATTCCGAAGAAGATGCTTATGTACCCTCTGCGTTACCCTGTCATGTTCATCCTAAAATGGCGGTATTAAATAGGGCGATCCCTAGAGCAGCTTTAGATATGATCAGTGATTGTGATCATATGATCACAATTTCAGATATTACCAGCCTTTATGAAACGATATATCAACCAGTGAATGGCAATATTACTGAATTAGAGGATTTATTACCCCTGCGTTATCAACTCAGCGCGATTGACTCACTTGATGACACTGAAATAGTAACGGCTGAAAATGATGACTTAAGAAGTGAGGATCGCTTCGTCTTAGCTTTTAAAATGGCAATTACACGTAGTAATAATGTCGTTACAAATATTCCGGGCATAACTAAAAATATTTCTGTACAAGGGCTATTAGTTAACTTGGTAAAAAAAACTAAATTTAAAGCAGGTGAAGAAATTGAAATTGAATTAATCGTACCTTTTAACGAACAAGAACGTTCATTTAAAAAACAAAAGTATGTTGTCCTAGGTTATGACAGTCATGGCGCAGTCAGGTTATTAATGAACACTATAGAGAGTAAGCATTTAGCCTGTAGAGCAATAAGAAAGTATATTTATCAGCATGTTGATACCCTTGAAGCCTGCGGAAAGCGTGGTAGTCGTATTTATGGCTTGCAAAAAGCGATGAGAAACATATATGCACATAATCACTTCTCTATTCCCTTTTACTTAAAAGCGACGAAGCACCAACAATATATCAATGCGGCGAGCTTTAGTGGTAACTCAGCACTCAAACATCTTATTTATAAAAACGAAAATAGTGAGGAGATTATCCTTAACTTGTTAAGTAATCAAAAATTTAGAGAGTCTTGTTTATCGATTATTGCGGTACTTGCTTATAAAAATTTATCAGCTCGCGCTTTTTATATCCTTGTGTTGCCTAAAGATAAAAATGAAAATGAAGAGTACTCATTCTGGTATCGTGATTTATCTGTATTAAAGAAGTCTAATCAACTAAAAGAATATACCAATAAAGTTTCTAGTCATGGTAAACCTGCAATTTTAAAAGTAGAACTGAAAAAAAGTGATAAAGTACAAAATATGTATTATCGTGACGAAATAAGTTACCTAAAAAGTTTAGATAAAGATTTGGCTCATGACCTTGAAATTCAGTTAGAAAGTACTATTGGTATAGGAGAAGTAACTGATTTAACTGACATCGCCATCAAAATGATCAGCAATACAAAATAAAATAATTATAACCCACCAGTATATGTCTCCTGCTTTTTATGACAATAAATTTCCTGTGTTTAGCTTGTTCACTTCATTACTATTACTTTTAGTCATTGCTTATTATCTTGCAGGTAATAAAGCACAGATGTATTTAAATTGTACTTATATATTGATTGAAGTCTGCTATTAGCAGATGTTTGACCTCAAGCAACCTAAAAGGTTATGGTCTGTCTATAGCGAATAACGTGCTGTAATATTTAAAAATGTGTTTATTAATAGCGACACCTAATAAAGAAGACCCTGAGGTAAAAAAGTGAATATAGATAAATTTAATATCCCAACGAAAACACTCATAACGGTAGCGATTGCAGCAAGCCTATTTTTTAGTTCTGTATATACAGTAAATGAAGGTCACATCGGTATTGTTAAACGATTTAGTGAAGCCAAAGAGCAAGTTAACCCGGGTCTGCATTTCAAAGTTCCTTTTATTGATAGTGTTGAAGAAATAGAAGTCAGAACACGTAAAAACGAAGAAAAAATGGCATCAAGCACCAAAGAGCAAATGCCGGTAACAGTTATTGTTTCTGTTAACTGGACGGTAGATAAAACAGCTGCTCTTGAGCTTTTTCGTCAATATGGTGGTTTAAAGCAATTTGAGAATAGAATTCTTGATCCGCGCTTTAGATCCGCTACCAAAGACGTTATCCCTCAGTATGATGCAGAAAAATTAATACAAGATAGAGCGAGTGCAATACAGGCAATTGAAGCGAGTTTTATCGAAGAAATGAAAGATTTCCCCGTTACTGTTGATAACATTCAAATTGAAAATATTCAATTACCGACTAAGTACTTAACCTCTATTGAAACTAAGCAAACAGAAAAAAATCTAGCTGATGCGGAAAAACATAAACTAGCTCGTCAAAACTTAGAAGCGCAACGTGATGTAAACACGGCTAAAGCTAAAGCTGATGGTATCAAATTAGTTGCTATAGCAGAGGCTGAATCAATTCGAATTAAAGGTTTAGCTGAGGCAGAAGCGATTACCGCTAAAGCTAAAGCGTTGGGTAATAATCCTTTAATTGTTAAACTCACCGAAGCGCAAAACTGGGATGGAAAGCTTCCAGCGACAATTCTAGGCAGCAGTAATATGCCAATATTGGACATGAGAGCAAAATAAAGGTGATGTCAGTATAATATAAGCCGCTTAATTGCGGCTTTTTTTATCCTGTCAGAGTTACTTTTCAAAGGTTAGTGAACAGGTAAATAATGGCCTCAGTTTACCACCTAACGAAGGATAAAATTATGTTACTTCAAAAATGAAATCGCTACTTTGTATTGATGTTTTGTAAAAAATGAGACAATTTCGAGTTTTGAGTGAGCCCTGCAAAAATCGCTTATCAGTCCTTGAAGACGCTGATGGCTAATAACACATAAATTGGATGCCTTTACTGATCTAGGATTGATGGTTGAGGCGTATAGAACGTAAATAATTATTAAATTAACAAGGTTATTATGGATTCATTAACACAAGTTGTCTTGGGTGGCGCGGTCGGTTATGCGGTATTAGGCAACAAAGTTGGCCATAAAGCTGCTATTTATGGCGCTATTTTAGGGACTTTACCTGACTTAGACGTGTTTCTCCCATACAGTGGTGAAGTAGAAGCCTTTACCTACCATCGAGGGTTTAGCCATTCGCTATTAGTACATTTGCTAATCAGCCCTTTTATTGCCTGGTTACTCATTAAATATCATCAAACTACTGCCATTTACAAAAATAAATGGTTCTGCTTGGTTTTCCTTTGTTTATCTACCCATGGGATTTTAGATAGCTTTACCGTTTATGGTACACAATTGTTGTGGCCAATTACTGAGTATCCCTTTGCGGTTTCTAATTTGTTTATTATTGACCCCATGTATACCTTGCCACTATTGTTGTCGTTTATTGTTATTTTTCTGCCTAGTGTTAAGCCTACAAGTGCCTCAAAAATTAATCATTGTGCACTAGTCATAAGCAGCCTTTATATTTGTTGGTCTTTGATGGCAAAATTTTATATAGACGAGAAAGTAGCAGTAGCCCTAAACGATAAGCAAATAAAAGCAGATCATTATTTGAGTACACCAGCACCTTTTTCCACCTTACTTTGGCGAATATTGGTGATGTCGGATGGTCAATATTACGAGGGTTATGTCTCGGTGTTTGACTCGGCATCGGATGTGAGTTTAGTGGCCTATAATTCTTCAGATCTTTTGCTTATAAATCTTCAAGACGACTGGAATGTACAGAGGCTTCAATGGTTCACTAAAGGCTTCTATTCTGTGAAAGAAGAAGATCACAATATTGTTTTATCTGATTTACGTATGGGGGCAGAGTGTAGCTATGTATTCAATTTTATTGTCGGCGCACAAACAAGTACTGGAATTGTTAAGAGTGATATTGAAAAAGTAAGTGATAGACCTGATTTAAGTATGCTTGGCCGTGTTTGGGATAGAATTTTGGATCCTTCAGTATCATTGGCTCCCGTAAAGAAAAACGGTGTGTGTGCCAATAGGGAAAGTTAATTTTATAAGGAAGTTTATAATACGGGAATGTTTAATTATCTATATACCCGTTCCATACTTTATAAAGTCATTACCATCATATAATTATGATTTTAAACATATATTTATTAATAAAATGAATATTTACTTGGAATAGAATTATTGATATTTAACATGTGATTTTTTAAGAGGGAAATTACGAACTTCGGTAAAATGTTTTTATACTTAAACGTAGTTGGTTGTTGGAGCCCATATCTTTAAGAGGGAACTGACGAACTGATATTATACTTATATCTTAAATTGGTTGCGGGAGCCAGATTTGAACTGACGACCTTCGGGTTATGAGCCCGACGAGCTACCAGACTGCTCCATCCCGCGTCCGAATGACCTACAATAAGTAGGAAGCCCTAAAGGTTTTAATTCTCTTTAGAAGAATTGGTTGTGGCAGCCCATATCTTTGAAGAGTGAACTGACGACCTGATTTTATACTTATATCTTAAGTTGGTTGCGGGAGCCAGATTTGAACTGACGACCTTCGGGTTATGAGCCCGACGAGCTACCAGACTGCTCCATCCCGCGTCCGAATGGTTTAAATACTTCCGATAAAGGATTTACTTAAACAAGCCATAACTGTTTTAATTCGTGTTATTAACGAATGCATTTCAAAAACATCTGCCCTTGAAAGCGAGGCGTATCTTAAGGATAGTTACATCATATTGCAAGGCGTTTCTTTAACATTTTTACATCTATCAAAAAACGCCTTTAAATTGCCCTAATTGTAGACTAAAAGCTGCTTTAATGACCTTTTATTACAGGTCAACACCGTTATTGAAAATATTTTAAAATATATATCGGAGAATATGAGTGTTTTATACATGTCTCTATATAAGTAGTTAACGTCTTTGTTTATAATCGCGGTCATAAATCGGTCTGGAAAACACTCATGCAGCAATTTTTAGCATTAACATCTCCTGGTATAGAAATTTTATTAGCCCAAGAGCTAAAAGATTTAAAAGCATCACAAGTCGTGCAAAAGCCTGAAGGCGTATATTTTACAGCGACAATTGAAGAAGCGTACAAAATTTGCCTTTATTGTCGTTTATCAACGCGAATTTTATTAAAGCTTGCCGAAGGCGATGCTATGAATAAAGACCAGTTGTTTGCAACAGCAACAACCGTTAATTGGTCAGAGCAATTTTCGAGTAACCATACCTTTGCTATTGATTTTGTCGGTTCAAGTGATGAAATTAGAAATACACAATTTGGCGCACTGACTATAAAAGATGCTTTAGTTGATCATTTTCGTGATCAAGGCATGGACAGACCTTCTGTTGATAAAAGCGCTCCGGATATTAGTTTCCAAGCACGTTTGTTAAGAGATAACGTCGTTATTTATCTCGATTTTTCAGGGCGTAGTTTATTTAAGCGAGGTTATCGTGAACATTCTGGTGCAGCACCATTAAAAGAACATTTAGCTGCTGCTATTATTACCCGTTCAGGTTGGTTAGACGATACATCTAAGCCGCTTGTTGATCCAATGTGTGGCTCAGGAACTATTTTAATTGAAGCGATAATGATGGCAGCTGACTATGCACCAGGTATCGACAGAGTAAAGTGGGGCTTTGATTGTTGGTTAGGTCATCAACTTTACCCGTGGCAAGCACAGTTGACACAAGCTAAACAAAAATCACATTTAGGCCTTGAGCAATTAAAGACGAAGGTTTTTGGTATAGATATTGACAGTCGAGTGATAAATACCGCACAAGTTAATGCGCGAAATGCTGGTGTACAGAAATTTATTGAGTTTTCATGTAAAGATATTAATGCGCTTAATAATGGTTTTGGTCACAACGGAACGTTTTTACTTAACCCTCCTTATGGCGAACGTATTGGTGAATTACCTGAGCTTGTAGAAAACTTTGTTTTATTAGGTCGTAAACTTAAAGCACAGTTTGTTGACTGGCGTATTGCAATTTTAACAGCGAATGTTGAATTGCTTTCTATGATGAAACTTGCCAGTCATAAACGCTATAAATTTAAAAATGGTCCTTTAGATTGTCAGTTAGCACTTTATAACGTTGATGAAAAACAAGCTTCAGGGCAAAGCAATGATACCGAGTTTGAAGATAAAGATTCAGATTTTGGCAACCGTTTATTGAAAAATAAAAAGAATTTAAAAGGTTGGCTTAAAAAAGAGCATATTGAATGTTACCGCTTATACGACGCTGATATTCCAGAATATAATGTTGCGGTTGATGTTTACGGTGACTACTTAGTTATCCAAGAATATTCAGCACCTAAGATTATTGAAGAAAGTAAAGTAGCTAAACGTTTGCAAGAAGTTATTTATTTTGCACCTAAGGTACTTGGCGTACCTACCGATAAAGTCATATTAAAAACCCGTGCTAAGCAAAAGGGTAGCGACCAATATCAGCGTGTTGATCAAAGTAAGCAGTCAATGATTATTACTGAACATGGCGCAAAATTAAAAATAAACCTGTGGGATTATCTCGATACCGGCTTATTTTTAGATCACCGTAAAACAAGACAAATTGTTGCTCAAAAATCAAAGAATAAAACATTACTCAATTTGTTTGCCTATACCGGTTCTGTTTCCTTACAAGCAGCACTTCATGGTGCAGCAACAGTTACAACTGTTGATATGTCGAATACTTATTTGAATTGGGCACAAGAAAACTTTGCGCTAAACAAATTGTCTGGTCATAAGTACCAATTTATTCAAGCAGATTGTTTAACGTGGTTAAAAGAACACAGAAGCACTTACGATGTTGTTTTTGTTGATCCGCCAACTTTCTCAAATTCAAAACGTATGGAAGACAGCTTCGACGTACAAAGCGATCATGTTTCACTTATCACTGACGCGATGAAATGTGTTGCTGAAAATGGTGAGCTGATTTTTACCAATAATAAGCGAAACTTTAAAATGGATTTCGACGCAGTAGCCGCTTTAAACTTTGAGGTTAAATCAATCTCTGAGTTAACGCGTGATAAAGATTTTCAGCGCAATAAGCATATTCATAACAGTTGGTTAATTACCCGTAAAAAAGTTAATAAATAATGACCGTATTATTTCACTTATATAGTAGTGAAGGTTGCCACCTTTGTGAGCAAGCTTTAGCACTAATCGCTAATATCATTCCCGAACACCAACTTAGGGTAGTAGATATTATTGATGGCGATGAAGGAAGTGAAAATAACTTAGTAAAATTATACGGTGTTCATATTCCCGTATTAGAGCGTCTGAGTGACAATACAACGTTATTCTGGCCTTTCGAACAATCACAAGTAGTAGAGTTGAGATAGCCCATGGAATTAATCCGAATAGCTCAAGGCGAATTAGCCTTTGGTGAAGACAGTATTTTAGACAAATCAGACTTGACCGTAAAAACGGGTGAAAGAGTGTGTTTAGTTGGTAAAAATGGCGCAGGTAAGTCGTCATTAATGAAAGTGTTAATGGGTAAGCAAAACCTTGACGATGGTCAAATACTGATGTCGAGCAATATTAAGTTAGCGATGTTAGAACAAGATCCACCAGAGTCATCTGACATGAGCGTTTTTGATTATGTTGCTCAAGGTGTTGCAGAAAATGCAGAATTGATTAAGCAATATCATCATATCATTCATATTATTGGCGAAGACCCTTCAGAGAAAAATCTGAATAAGTTATCGAATGTTCAACAACAGCTTGACCAAGCTAATGCTTGGCAAGACGAACAGCGTATCGATAAAGTATTAACCACGTTAGCGTTAGAAGCTGACAAAATGATTTGCGACCTTTCGGGTGGTTGGTTAAGAAAACTTGCACTCGCTAAAGCTTTAGTCAGTGAACCTGATGTGTTATTACTCGATGAGCCTACTAACCATTTAGATATTAGTAGTGTGTTGTGGTTAGAGCAGTTCTTGAAAGACTTTAAGGGCACGATCATATTTATTAGCCACGATAGAGCATTTATTCGTGGTTTAGCAACCCGTATTTTAGACTTAGACCGCGGTCAATTAGTGAGCTACCCAGGTAACTATGATCTTTATATCGAACAAAAAGCCCATGACTTAGAAGTTGAGTCTACACAAAATGCGCTTTTTGATAAGCGCTTAGCTGAAGAAGAAGTATGGATAAGACAGGGTGTTAAGGCGCGTAGAACCCGAAATGAAGGTCGAGTTCGCTCTCTAGAAAAATTACGTGTTGAACGCCAAGAGCGTCGTGAAGTTAAAAAGCAGGGTGATATTAATATATCAACAGGCGATCGCTCAGGTAAGTTAGTGTTTGAATGTGAAAACTTACATATGGCTTTTGGCGATAAAACCATTTTCAATGATTTAGATTTATTGATTACTCGTGGTGATCGTTTAGCACTTATTGGCGCAAACGGCACGGGTAAGTCAACATTAATTAAATTAATCATGGAACAGCAGCAACCATCGTCTGGAAAAATGCGAGTAGGTGTTAATTTAGATGTTGCCTATTTTGATCAACATCGTGATGCATTAGACTTGAATATGACTGTTCAAGATACTGTTGCTGAAGGTAAACAAGAAGTGACTGTTAATGGCGTAACACGTCATGTATTGGGGTACTTGCAAGATTTCTTATTTAGTCCAAAACGTGCTCGAACTCCTGTAAGAGCATTATCAGGTGGTGAGAAAAACCGCCTGTTATTAGCCCGTTTATTTTTAAGACCCAGCAACTTACTTATTCTCGATGAGCCAACTAACGATCTAGATATAGAAACTTTAGAATTATTAGAAGAAGTCGTTGCAAATTATGCAGGAACCGTTATTTTAGTTAGCCATGATCGTGATTTTGTTAATAATTGTGTAAACACTTGCCTTTACTTTGATGGAAGTGGTCAAATAACAAATATTGTCGGTGGTTATGACGATGTTGATAGTTATTTAGTTTACAAAGCTGAGCAGCGTAAGCAGTTAGCAGACGGTGTAAAAACAGCACCGACTTCAGCTAATGAAAGTAAGCCAGCTGTTAATGTGTCAGCTAAAAAAAAAATGTCGTTCAAAGAAAGTCGTGAATTAGAAGCGCTACCTGAACAAGTTGATGAGCTTGAATTATTAATTAGTTCACTGCAAGAACAGGTAAATGATGCTAACTTTTTTGCCCAAGATAGTGATAAAACAAAAAAAATATTGAACCAGCTTGAAGAAAGCGAGTCAAAACTCGAAATCGCTTTCGCAAGATGGCAAGAGCTAGATGAATTATAACAAGAAATGAGAGTTAAGTAGTTATATGAACAAATTTGTAAAATCGGTATTAGTGTTAGGCATTAGCAGTACTTTAAGTGTATCAATGACACATGCAGCTAAATATGAAGTTATCGATAAAGGTGGCATTAACATAGTTAAATATAGTTATGCTCAGCAAGAAAACAACCAAAGTCAAATGGCTATTTCTGGCTCAGATCTTTATAATTTCCCTGTGCAATTTCAATATTTCGATGAAGTAGATTTTGACAATATTGTAAGGCTAGCGGATCTGCAGTATGAAAATGTTTACGCCTTAAATAATATTGAAGATGAAATTGCTTTAAGAGCGGGCACGCCTACTGCAAACGATTTATCTTGGGTTGTTCAATTTTTAAATAGCCAAGCCAGTAGTAGCTTGTATCAAAAAATTGGGGGCATTGTAGCGATGCGCAACTTAACAGGTAATGCCGGTGATACTGAAGATTTTGTTGTATTTGACCAAAACTTTCCTGATACCACAACGTTAACACGCTCAACGGTTAATTTTGTTAATGGTATTACTAATGACGGATGGATTTACGGTAATGGCTCTGCGCCATATATCCCAGTAGATTTTACTGAGAGCGATGGTGATGAAGTTGTGCATTGGGTGCGTGATTTCACTACTCGTGCTTTCTTTTCTCCTGATGCGGGTGAAACTATTATTGAATTAAAGCCACCTACGGAAGATGATAGTATTGCTGAAAACTTACGTTTTGGTGGGGAGTCTGCGATATTAGATATTAGTGAATCTTTATTTGCTGTCGGCTATGCAAGTACCAGCATTGATCAAAATGCCATTGATTTTATCACTGATGAAACAGGTGGTTGTGCTGATCCTAACATACTTGACGATGTTCCTTTTAAGGTGTGTATTCAAGGTGCTATTGATAGCATGTACAATACTGAAGCTATTTTGTGGACACTCAGTGCCGATGGTCCTACCTCGTCAAAAACTTTAGGCCACTTAGTTACTCCAAACCTCGAGGATGAACGTGAATTTGTTAATTACGCCCAAGCGATAAACAATCAAGGTGTCGCTGTAGGTTTTGCTCACGGATGGTGGGATGAAACTGAAACCGAACCAAGTACTAATGAACAACGTCAACTTTATGCAGTTGTTTATAAAAATGGTCAAGTAAAAGATTTTACTGAAGACCATAGCGAATTTTTTGATTCTCGCGCATACGGTATAAATAACGCAGGTATTGCTATTGGCCATGTTAAAACGTTTGTAAATGGTAGTTTACGGACTAAATTTTTCCATGTAGACACCAACGATTTTGATGGTGTTATGGCAATGATAAGACCGGATGATTTCTTTAAAGGTTCATCAAGCACTGCTCGTGCGATTAATGAAAACGGTATTATTGTTGGTGAAGGTGAAGTTGAAACGCATAATGACAGTGCAAATGCTCCTCGTCGTAAACATGCTTTTATGTATGATATTGGCAGTAAAAAGTTTACTGATCTTAATGATTTCTTAACCTGTGCGTCTGATTACACGATTATTGAAGCCCGTGATATTAACGACAACAATGAAATAGCAGCTTCTGCTTTGATTAAAGTTCCGCGTCTTGATTCTAAAGGTCAACCGGTAATTGATACAACAACAGGCGAACAGCTTGTCGAAGATGTGGTTCGTGCTGTTACGTTGAAACCTATAGCGGGTGAGATTGAAGACTGTTCAGCCGTTGAAGAGAAAGTAGAAAGAGAAGGCGCCAGTTTAGGTTTTTTTAGCTTTTTTGCTTTATTAACTTTTGGCTTTACACGTAGGTTTTTTACAAAAAACTAAGTTTAGCTTTAAAATATCTTATGAGGTCTAGATTAGTGATTAATCTAGACCTTTTTTATGCGACACTATTAACTAAAATTTTTACCTTAATCGAAAAATTCACATGAATATCTCTGAAGAAGAAAGAAATGCTGTTTATAAAACTATCTTTTCCCGTCGTGATGTTCGAAGCGACTTTATCAACGAAACAATTCCTGAAGATGTTTTAAAGCGCGTATTAACGGCTGCTCATCATGCTCCTAGTGTTGGTTTTATGCAACCGTGGGACTTTATTGTTATAAATGACAATGAGACAAAACAGCAGATTAAAAATGGCTTTGATCAAGCAAACTTAGCTTCAAAAGCAATGTTTACTGATAATAAGCAAAGGCAGTATCAAAAATTTAAACTTGAAGGTATTTTAGAAGCACCGATTGGTATTTGTGTCACTTGCGATAGAGAACGAAATGGTCCGGTAGTTTTGGGGAAAACCATCAAACCTGAAATGGACTTATACAGTGCGGTTTGTGCAATACAGAATTTATGGCTTGCCGCCAGAGCTGAAAATTTAGGTATGGGCTGGGTAAGTATTATCGAAGACAACATTCTAAGAGACGCTTTAAATATACCTGAAAAAATCGAAATTATTGCCTATTTATGTATTGGCTATGTCACACATTTTAAGGATAAACCTGAGCTAGAAAGTGCAGGGTGGTTGCCAAGACGTACAGTCGATAAAGCAATACACTATAATAAATGGTCAGCCGAAAAAATTTAACATTAAAAATTGGAGCACATCATGGCAGAAGAAACTATATTTTCAAAAATAGTCAGACAAGAAATACCAACCAACTTACTCTATCAAGATGACCTTGTTACTGCATTTAGAGATATAACACCAAAAACAAGTACACATGTTCTTATTATTCCCAATAAATTAATTCCTACGATTAATGATGTAACCGAAGATGATGAACTCACTTTAGGTCGAATGATCACTGTAGCCAAAAAAATTGCCAAAGAAGAAGGCATTGCAGAAGATGGTTACCGTCTTATTATTAATTGTAACGAACATGGTGGCCAAGAGGTTTACCATATTCATATGCATTTAGTGGGTGGGCAGCATTTGGGTAAAATGTTAGCAATATAAACACTCTCTTTATTTTATTTAAAATAAATGAGATAAGTCGCTGAAATGCTACGCTCAATGGCAATGCGTGAAATGCAAAGCTACCCCATAATTATCGTAATATATTCTATTGGTTATACTGTGTGAATTGGAAAGAATTATTAGAAAACAAAAATCGACTGTTTTGGCTGGTACATAGCTCAAGTTGGTTTGGTTTTGCTTTAGTACATTATTTAGGGTCATTGTTACATGATCCTCGCGATATCTTTGTCGTTATTATTTTTTTAAATGCTTATGCCGGCTGGCTCTTTACTGTACCTCTACGGTATCTTTATCGGAAAGTTTGGAATTTTAGCCCCGCAAAAATAGCGGTTATTGTTATCGTTGCGTCTTATCTGGTGGGTGTTCTTTGGCAAGTTGTTAAAAATATTAATCATTGGGAAATATATAAACACGGTTACCGCCCTGATTTTTGGCTGTATTACACAACAAACAGTGTTTATTCATTTTTTATTATTTTGAGCTGGAGTGGTTTATATTTCGGTACCAAATATTATCAAATGCTACAAAAAGAAAAACAAAATGTATTAGAAGCGAATAGTGTTGCTCATCAAGCTCAGCTTAAAATGCTACGCTATCAATTAAATCCACACTTTCTCTTTAATACCCTTAACGCAATTTCGACCCTTATTCTGGTGCAAGAAAATAAAATAGCGAATGGTATGGTGACTAAATTAAGTGAATTTTTACGTTACTCTCTTGATAAAGACCCAATGAAAAAAGTCACTTTAAATAGCGAATTACAAGCACTTAAATTGTATTTAGATATAGAAAAAGTACGCTTTGAAGACCGATTGTGCGTAGAATTTATTGTTGCTGTCGACTGTGAAAGTGCATTAGTACCTAGTATGATATTACAACCGATTGCTGAAAATTCGATTAAATATGCTATTGCTTCTCAAGAAGATGGTGGCACAATTAAAGTAACCGTAACGCGCTTTGCTAATGACTTGCTATTAGAACTTGCAGACAATGGGCCCGGTGCTGAAATTAAAAATGGTAATTTATACCGTGAAAATGGCGTTGGCCTTGCTAACAGTCGTGAAAGATTATCAGCATTGTATGGTAATGATTTTTCTTTGGTTGTTGCCAATAATAAACCAAAAGGTGTTAAAGTGAGCATCCGAATGCCCTATGAACTAGAGACAAAGACATGACAATGCTTCTTTCAACAATCATTGTTGATGATGAACCTTTAGCAAGAAAAGGTCTTGCAGTAAGATTAGCTGATCACAAAGACGTTGATATTGTTGCACAATGCCATAATGGTCGTGAGGCACTCGAAGCAGTCCGTGCCTATGAGCCTGACTTAATGTTTCTTGATATTCAAATGCCTGGGCTCAATGGTTTTGAAGTTGTACAAGCTATTATTGAACAAGGTTTAAAATTACCAATAGTTATTTTCGTTACCGCATTTGATCAATATGCATTAAAAGCATTTGAAGTTCATGCACAAGACTACCTGTTAAAGCCTGCTGACGAAGCTCGCTTAGCTGAGTCGATGAACAAGGTACGACAGAGACTTATCAGTACAGAAAATGCGGTACATAAATCTAAACTTATTCAGTTAGTGAGTGATGTCACCGGTAATGACTGTGAAAAAATTCTAGAAGAGTTAGCAAACAATCAGCCCGTAAGCTTATCGTCTTATTCTGATATTTTGGCTATTAAAGATGCTGGAGAAGTTAGCCGAGTTCCCGTCAAAGATATCTTATGGATTGATGCTGCAGGTGACTACATGTGTGTTCACACGGATACTACCACGCATATTTTACGTAAAACAATGAAACAGCTTGAAGAAATTTTAGACCCTAAACAATTTGTTCGTAGTCATCGCTCTACCATTGTTAATAAAAATTATGTGGATAAATTTTGTAGCCAACTTAATGGCGAATATTATTTAGTGATGAGTAACGGTAAAGAATTAAAAGTGAGCAGAAGTTACAAAGAAAAGGTTAAATACGCGGTAGGGATATAAGCTCAACAATAAAATATAGCCTCGACTTCCCCTAAAAAAAGGCCCTTCATTTTAAAAGGGCCCGATAACAAAACCTGATGTTAACACCAAATTATTTATACTTACTGATGTTTTATAGCACTTGTTGGGTAGCCAAAGAGTACCTTCATTTTAGCTTTGAAGCCTTTAGCATTAAGTGTAGTTTTAATTAAGTAACGCCATTGATGAAAGGTGATCGTCAACGGGTTATTACTCTTCAATTGTCCGACAATGCCATATTTACAAGGTTTTAATGGCTCTTCTTCAGCATAAGTACCAAATAATTTATCCCAAATAATAAGCACGCCTGCAAAGTTTTTGTCTAGGTAACCTTTGTTTATTGCATGGTGAACCCGGTGATGGGATGGGGTATTAAATATTTCTTCAAACCAACCTAACTTATTTACTATTTGTGTATGAACAAAAAATTGATAAGCCAAATTAAGTGCGACGACGGTAAATACCGTAATAGGGTCAAAACCTATTAGTATCATTGGCAGCCAAAATAACCACATGCCTGCAAGTGGGTACATCAAGCTCTGCCTAAAGGCGGTGGAAAAGTTCATTTTGGTAGAACTATGATGCACTACATGTGCTGCCCATAACCAATGAATATGGTGTGATGCTTTATGAAACCAATAATATAAAAAATCTTGTAATATAAATGCAGAAAATACACTCAAGACTGTAAGTTCTATGTCGAATACCCGATAGGTATAAAGCCAATAAAAAAAAGGCATTAATACCAGTAAGGCAACGGCATCCGCACCTTGATGCATAAGGGCGAGAACGGTATTGGCTAAGCTGTCTTTTATATCGTAATAGCGGCGATATTTAATAAATTCAAAACTAACAAAAACAATAAAAATCGGACTCAGTGCAAGCAAAATAATTTCTATTGTCATAGGGTCTTGCCTTTGAAGTGAAGCGCTATTTTTTTAAGAGCTTGAGTGACATCTTTTTTAATAAAAAAGCTCAGCACAAAACTCGGTAGCCACCAGGGAGCTTTACAACTTATATGGTAGGTAACTTCAGTTGTTGGGATAGCCGTTACCTTATTTAAGCAAAAATAAATATCGCCACGGTGGTCGCTAACCGGTTTATTTCCGACTATTTTGTAGTGAATATGTTGGTTATCAGCACTCATT
Organism: Colwellia sp. MB3u-41; assembly: GCF_014076845.1. Lineage (GTDB taxonomy): Bacteria > Pseudomonadota > Gammaproteobacteria > Enterobacterales > Alteromonadaceae > Colwellia_A. The sequence continues at coordinate 62,094 of NZ_JACGUT010000047.1, read as the reverse complement.
ATCTCTTCTTTAAATTTAACACCGAGCATACTTATCTGTCTAATAGCGCCTTTTCCACCTTTTATTTCGCCATTATTTTGGTTTTTTATCAGTGAGAAGTCCGCATCAAAAAAACGATTCAACTGATCATGTTCCAGCAAGATAGTACTTACTTGTGAAGGCGAAGCGATAACGTTCTGTTTTAAGGTTATTGATATCATTTTTATAACGACAACTATCTATAGTTTTCACTAGTATATAAAAAACTTCCGTGGCAGACTTGCTTTTACACGACCATTTTTTAGCTTTAGGCGACAAATGAACACACTTGCCGATCATTACTTTTCAAGCAGCCTAGATTACCTTGAAACTCTAGGGCTGAAAAGTCAGCGTGTTTTGCTCGCTATTAATTTTACAGAATACTCCAATAAACAGACACATCAGCTAGCCCCGCGTATTAGTTTAGCGAGCTATAATGCACTTCTTGAGTATGCCCAACAGACCTTAGGTGAGCCATTATTTGGTTTCATGCTAGGTCAACAAATTCGGACTGCTGATTTTGGTGTACTGGGCTATCTAATAGAATCGAGTAATAACTTAGCGAGCGCAATTACAGCGCTTCTTAATTATGACAGTTTGGTTGCAGACATAGGAAAAGCACAATTTGAACAGCAAGAAGATTTTGCTGTTATTCGTTGGTTGCCTGACCCAAATTGTAACCCACAGGTGGTGCTTCGTAATATGACCGCTTGGGTAGGTGTTATTCGTCAATTACTTAACCTGCAGTTATCACCCAGTTGTATTTTTTTTACGCACGCTTGGCATGGTACTGAGCAATTAAGACTCTCTAATTGGTTTAAATGCCCGGTTGAAACGAATGCTCAATACAATCAAATAACATTCCCTAGCAGTTATTTAGCGTTGCCCTTTAAAACTGACAATACACACATTAACCAAGCGCTCAAACAAGTATCGGCACAGCAACTTTCGCGCTTTAAAAGCCAACAACGATTAACTGAAAAAATCAACCATTTACTGATGGCCAAACATGATTTAGACGACTGTAGCTTATTACGTACAGCAAGTGCATTAAACATGACTTCTAGAACAGTTCAGCGCTACTTAAAACAAGAAGAAACCTCTTTCGTTAATTTACTTGAATACGAACGAAAAAGACGACTGTTGCTGTACATAGGAAAATACCCCTTAAGCATCATCGCAAATAAACTAGGCTTTAACGACCAAAGTTCTTTTAATCGTGCATTTCAACGTTGGTATGGGTGTAGCCCATTGTATTATCTTAAGCATAAATTAATAGTGTAGCTAATGCTTAGCTGTTAAAAAAACCTTTGAGATAATAAGAGTTAAACATCACTCTAAGGAACCGCTTGTCTTAGATACCGGCTTGGACCTTATATTAAAAATATTACTTTTTGTTACATGTTGACTAGTTGATTAAGACTCTCTAAATTAGTGACGTATCAAATTTGCACGTAAATAGTGTCGGTTTTTTCGGGTTTTATTACGGAGCATTAAACATTATGGAAGATATAGGGAGGTTTATCATTATTCAATAAAACGTAAGGTATATAAATGAATTATAAAAATAATATGGCAGCTTTATTACTCTGCACTGTTAGTCACTATGCTACGGCAGATGTTACTAATGGTAGTTTTGAAACATGGCTCACTGGCTCTCCTTCGGGCTGGACCACTATTGATTCTGGTATAGGTGTAAACAAGAATACCCGTATCGTTCAAGAAGGTTTGAGCTCCGCTGAAATCACGGTCAATACAAGCACTCAAGGTTCAACCGACATGCAACAGCTTGTTAGTGTTGTTTCAGGTCAAAGTTATGACTTTTCTGTTTGGATATACCACACAGAAGGCAGCATTAAAGCGCGTTTGTACATTGATGGCTATCAGGCCTATTCTGATGAAAGTTTGGTTAATCAATGGCAAAAAATCACCTATAACTACACTGCAAGTGCCACGTCAGATATTGCTGTTGGCCTACGCTTCTATGACCTTGCTGGTTTTGATGGCTCTGAAATTGTTTATGTTGACTATTTTCAACCAACCCAAGCATCAGGTAGTAACAGTTGTAGTAGCAACGATGTTGTTTTTAGTTTAACGACAGACAACTACGGCTATGAAACTAGCTGGTCCTTAACCAACAAGAGTAACCAACAAGTTGCGAGTGGTAATAATTACGAAAGCTCAACAAGCTATAATGAAAGTTATTGTTTAGTTGATGGTGATTATACCTTCATTATTGATGACAGTTACGGTGATGGCATCTGTTGCACCTATGGCAATGGCTCTTATGAATTTTCTCTTGCGGGTACCTCATTAATAAGTGGTAGTGACTTTAGTTCGAGCGAAACTAAAAGCTTCAGTTTAGGCAATACGGGTAGTGTAACGGGCAACTATGTTGGTACTTATTATGATGGTATTACAGCATCAGCCGGTTATCCCTTAAAAACACAGCTTTATAATCTAATTAAAGACCACGCAAACCAAGGTTATTCAGCACTATGGACCTTCTATGAAAACCATTCACTGGATGTTTATTTTGAAAATGATGGTTCAATTTTAGATATCTATTCTGAGGATCCTCTGTCAGCCGACAATTATAGCTTTACTAAGATTACTGATCAGTGTGGTAACTATAGTGGTGAGGGGGGCTGTTATAACCGAGAACATACGTTCCCTAAAAGTTGGTTTGGTGGCAAGGTTGAACCGATGAATTCTGATGTCCATCACATTTATGCAACCGACGGTTTTGTTAACTCAAAACGTGGTGGTTTTCCTTTTGGTGAAGTGGCATCGGCATCTTTTACTTCAACTAATAACAGTAAACTTGGCTCTTCAACGACAACGTTAGGCTATAACGGTACTGTCTTTGAACCGATTGACGAATTTAAAGGTGATTTAGCGCGCGCACAATTTTATATGGCAACGCGATATGAAAATTTGATTAGTAGCTGGCAGAATAATTCAGTTTATGGTGATGCTATTTTAGATGGTAGCAGTAACAGAGTATTTGAATTGTGGCAATTAGACATGTTAATGCGCTGGCATACCAATGACCCTGTCAGCCAAAAAGAAATCGACCGTAATGAGGCTGCACTTGGGCATCAAGGAAATCGTAACCCTTTTGTTGACCATCCTGAGTATGTTGACCGTATTTGGGGAAGTAATTAAAAGGTTTTCTCTATGAAATATTCGACTTAGAAAATAACATAAGGCATTTTATCAAACGGTGAAATGCCTTCCTATTTAGTGATGCCACAACCTTTAAGAATGATCTGAGTGAGGGTTTTGGCCACTTGTTCAAAATCTTCATTGGTTAATTTATCTTTATTCATTGCAGCAGTAACCTGTGGAGAAAAATCGGCATAATGTTGGGTTGCACCCCATATAGTAAAGAGTAAATAAAGTGGGTCAATATCATCCATTTTACCTAGCTTAATCCAGCCTTCAATCGTTGTTTTAACTTCATCTATCCAAGTCTTAAAACTCGTTTGTAAGTAGTGTTGTAATCTAGGTGCGCCATGAATAAATTCACTAGCGAAAATACGAGAGGCTTCAGGATTAGTCTTTGAATACATGACCTTAGCAAGAATGTAATCACCTAAAACTTTAGCTGGCTCTTCAGTCGATGTAATAATAGATGAATCCCATAACGAGAGTATTTCTAATAAAATATCAGAATATATAGCTTCTTTATTTTTATAATAGTAGTGAACATTTGCGCGAGGGATCCCCGCACGTTCTGCAATACCTTTTATAGATGCCCCCTTAAAACCATGTGCTAAGAAATCTTGTTCGGCGGCTTTTAAAATGATGGATTGATTTTTTTTTCTTACTCGCCCTGTAGGTGAAGTGTTTTGGTCTTTACTTTTTATTATTGGCATATTAATCAATCATTTTTGCTCAATCTATTCAATGTGGCAAATATAAGCTATTTCAACAATAAAGTTAATACTCAATAGGCGGTTTAATTTTATCAAAATCATTTATTACTTGACACTGGTGTCAGCTTATTTCTATTATGTAAATTAAAATAGCTAAAATTTAGTGAAGCTATTACTAAAAAATGAATAAAAATACGCAAATAGGCGATATTCTTCTGCAAATTAATTCTATGTGCCAGAGTCTTTGTCGTTGAAGTTCTTAAAAATAATAAATTATATCCGCATAAACCTAAGCTTACAGGCTTTATGGTTGCAGTGCTGAGTGAGTTTAAAGGCACATTTTTACTTACTGTGAGGCGCGCTTAAAATGCGCGAAAATATTAGCGGTAAATCGTCAGTTAAAATTTAGTTAAAGAACTAAAGTTACAATAGAAAGTTTGATTAAATTTTGTAATGCATACTTGTAAAGGTTAAAGCACTATGTCAGAAAATAACATTCAATTTTTGCTAAATAACGAGCTTACCGTCATAGAAAATTGTGACCCTAATATGACAGTGCTCAATTATTTAAGACAAGAGTTAAGTCGAAAAGGAACTAAAGAGGGGTGTGCCTCAGGCGATTGTGGTGCTTGTACCGCTGTGCTTGTCGAAGTTGCGACGAAAGAGAATAATCAGTCAACGACCGAAAACCTTAGTTACCAATCTATTAATACGTGTATTACTTTTTTATCGGCGCTTCATGGCAAACAATTACTAACCGTTGAAGATTTACAACAAGGTAATAAATTACATGTTGTTCAGCAAGCGATGGTTGATTGTCATGGTTCTCAGTGCGGCTTTTGTACCCCCGGTTTTGTTATGTCACTTTTCTCATTAAAGAAAAACTTAGCGCAAACTTCCTTTACCGATGGTACTACTGAATCTTCATCGTCTGATCTCAACCTAAGCTTAGACAATGACATAGAGCATGGATTAGCGGGTAATTTATGTCGCTGTACAGGATACCGTTCAATTACTGATGCAGCAAAGCAAGCTTGTAATAATGATGAGGTTGATCAATTCGACCAAGATAAATTAGTCACTATCAAGACACTGAAAGATATTGCAAAGCAGCAAGAAACAGTCGTACTTCACAATAACGATAAAAGTCTTTACCTGCCCAGTACCCTTGATAAATTAACCCAACTCGTTGAAAAATTTCCGCAAGCAAAATTATTAGCGGGTGGCACTGATTTAGCGTTAAGTGTTACTCAAAACATGGCGAAAATTCAAACCATGATTGCGATGGGTAATGTTAGCGAACTTGCTCAAATCAAGGAAACTGAAGATATGCTGTCTATTGGTGCAATGGTCAGTTATCAAGACAGTCATGCTTTATTAACCAAGCACTATCCTGAATTTGGTCAAATGCTTTACCGACTTGGTTCTACGCAAGTCAGAAACTCTGGCACGTTAGGGGGGAATGTCGGTAATGCTTCTCCTATCGGTGATACGCCACCGGTTTTGATCGCCTTAGGTGCAAAACTCGTGCTGAGAAAAGGACAACGTACTCGCGTAGTATCTGTTGAAGATTATTTTGTTGATTATAAAGTCACTAAGCTTGAAAGCGGAGAATTTATTCAACGTATTGAAATCCCTAAAGCGGTGAATAAAAAACACCTAAAAGTATTTAAAATTTCCAAACGTTTAGATGATGATATTTCAACCGTGCTCGCTTGTTTTTATATCGAATTTTCTCACCAAAAAGTGTCAGACATTAAAATTGCTTTTGGCGGTATGGCGGGAATTCCTAAACGTGCTTTTACTTGTGAACAAGCATTAATGGGCAAAGTACCAAACGACCAAAATATTGCTTTAGCCATGGAGGCGTTAGCAACAGACTTCTCCCCTTTATCTGATGTTAGAGCGAGTAGTGAATATCGTTTACAAGTGGCAAAAAATTTAGTCAGAAAATGTTTTTATGAACTAGAGCAGACGCATGCGTCGACGCGAATTGAAACGTTTGAAACTGACACCTTGCAAGTAAATGGAGTTACTCATGCGTAAATTGACTGATGCAGATAAGCAAAAAAATAAGAAAAGCAATACAGGTGCAGTAGGGCGCTCTACTAAGCATGAAAGCGCTGAAATGCACGTGACCGGCAAAGCTGTATACACTGACGATAAGTTAGAGTCGTTAGGACAACTGCACGCAGCCGTAGGTATGGCAACCATTGCCAGTGGTAATATTACGGCGATAGATTTGACCGCAGTGCTTACCGCAAAAGGTGTTATGGCGGTTATTACCCTTGATGACATTGTCGGCCATACAGACATTGGCCCTGTTTTTCCGGGTGATCCGATATTAACAAACGATGTTGTCGAATTTTATGGTCAAGCTATTTTTGCAGTGGCAGCAACAAGTCATGACCTCGCTAAACAAGCAGTAGCGCTTGCGAAAATTGAGTATAAAGAAACTAAGCCTGTGCTTAGTATTGATGAAGCGTTAGCGGCCAAAAGTTTTGTTAGACCGCCACATAGTATGAAAAGAGGAAATAGCGCAATCGCAATTAAGCAAGCTAAGCATAAACTTAGTGGTAAAATTGCTATTGGTGGACAAGAACATTTTTATCTTGAAGGTCAAGTTGCTAGTGTTATTCCAACCGAAGATGGCGGTATGACCGTTTATTCATCAAGCCAACATCCCGCTGAAGTACAAAAGCTTGTTGCTGAAGTTTTAGGTATTCCCTTTAATCGTGTCGTTGTCGATATGAAACGCATGGGTGGCGGCTTTGGTGGCAAAGAAACCCAAGCTGCTGGTTGGGCTTGTTTAGCGGCTGTGCTAGCGAATAAAACGCAAAAAGCAGTAAAAATTCGTCTAAACCGTTCAGACGATATGATGATGACAGGTAAGCGACACCCCTTTGAAAATCACTATCAAGTGGGCTTTAACGATCAAGGTATTATTGAAGGAATTGATTTAACCGTTAACGGTAATTGTGGTTACTCGCCTGATTTATCAGACGCTATTGTTGACAGAGCGATGTTTCATGCCGATAACGGGTATTACTTGGACCAAGTGAGTATTACTGGCAATCGTTGTAAAACAAATACAGCATCTAATACGGCTTTTCGAGGTTTTGGTGGACCACAAGGCATGATGATCATTGAATGCGTAATGGACGACATTGCCTATTCTCTAGGATTAGATCCTTTAGCCGTTCGTAAAGCGAATCTTTATGGCACCGATGATCGCAATATTACGCCGTATCATCAGCAAGTTGAACATAATAATTTAAGCGAGATGATATCAAAACTTGAAGCAAACGCTCGATATACTGAACGTCTTCAAGAAATAGTGGATTTTAATGCTAGTAGTAAATTTCTTAAAAAAGGCCTTTCACTTACGCCTGTTAAATTTGGTATTTCGTTTACTGCGCAGCATTTAAATCAAGCAGGTGCGTTGATTAATATCTATACCGACGGTAGCGTAGACGTAACGCACGGCGGCACAGAAATGGGTCAAGGGTTACATACTAAAATCGCCCAGATAGTTGCTCAGGTTTTTGGTATTGATGTTGATAACGTAAAGGTCTCTGCAACCCGAACCGACAAAGTACCTAATGCTTCACCAACTGCGGCCTCTTCAGGGACAGATCTTAATGGTAAAGCCGCTCAAAACGCCGCACAAACGATTAAGCAAAGATTGATTGATTTTGCGGTTGAGCATTTTAAAGTAGACAACAACGATATTACTTTTAGTGAAGATGCTGTTAAAGCAGGTAAAGACAAAATCAGTTTTGTTGAACTGGTTCAAAAAGCGTATTTTGCTCGTGTTTCCTTATCGTCAACCGGTTTTTACCGTACACCTAAAATTCATTACGATAGAGAGAATGCAACAGGTAGGCCTTTCTTTTATTTTGCGATGGGTGCCTCAGTATCTGAAGTAATAATCGATACGCTAACGGGTGAATACAAATTATTGCAAACCGATATTTTACATGATGTTGGAGATTCTTTAAATCCCGCCATCGATATTGGCCAAATTGAAGGCGGTTACATTCAAGGTGTCGGTTGGTTAACCTCAGAAGAATTGCATTGGAATGATAAAGGACGTTTGTTAACAACGGGACCTGCAACATATAAGATTCCTGCGATTAGTGATGCACCTAAAGTATTTAATGTTGAGTTGTTAAAAGATTCGCCTAATCGCGAAGCAACAATTTACCACTCTAAAGCGGTTGGCGAACCTCCGTTTATGTTGGCTATTTCGGTATGGTCAGCATTGCGAGCAGCCATTGCTAATTCTGTTGATGTTAAAGACAGAGTTAAAGGCGTTATTCCATCTCTTGATACACCTGCTACACCAGAGCGAGTTTTGAAAGCTGTACAATTGATAACAGCGCAACAGCGGATTGTTGAAAATGGATAATCGTCAACGTTGGTCTGAAGTTGTTAGCTTATTAAAGGCTAAAGGTGAAGCATTTGTACTGCTTACTATTATTGGTGTTCATGGCTCTGCGCCAAGAAATTCGGGTACAAAAATGGTTGTTACTGCCAAGTCGACTTATGACACGATTGGTGGTGGGCACTTAGAATTTAAGTCTATCGCTATTGCACATAAATTATTAGCCGACAAGGATGAAAATCAACATATTGAACATTTTTCTTTAGGCGCTACGTTAGGCCAATGTTGTGGTGGTGATTGTACGGTTTTGTTTGAAAGCTTTGCGGCGTGTAAAACTCAAATAATGCTCTTTGGTGCAGGGCATGTTGGTAAAGCGTTAACGACTATACTGGCTGATTTGCCTTGTCAGGTAAAATGGGTAGATAACCGTGAAGCACAATTTCCAGCCCAAATGCTTGATAATCGGCTTCATAATGTTGAATGTATTGTTAGTGACAACCCTGTTGACGAAATTGCCAATATGCCAGCAGGCAGCTTTTTTATCATTATGACCCATAATCACCAATTAGATTTCGAACTTTGTCAGGCGCTATTAAAGCGAGGTGACTTTGCATACGCGGGTCTTATTGGTTCTGAGACAAAATGGAAGCGCTTTCAGCACCGTTTAAAACATAGAGAATTCAGCCAAGAAGCAATAGAACAACTCAAGTGTCCTATTGGCTTAAGCGAAGTCCCGGGTAAACGACCTATGGAAGTTGCCGTATCTATTGCGGCAGAAGTTATCGGTTTATATCAAAAAGATGACAATGCTAGTCATCACTCAAGTAAGGCTCAAGGCATTAGTTTTAAAGCGTTAGCACCGTTACTCAATAGCGGCTCTAACCTTAAACGTGCGGATCTTAAAAGTGAAAATTTTAAAAATACTAGCCAAAACAATAATGAACCTATACTCAGTAAATCGGTTACGGAGAAGATAAATGAATAATTTCGCACTGCGCTCAAAACGTGTGATCACACCAAACGGTGTAAAAGCTGCGACCATCATTATTATTAACGGCTTAATTGATACCTTACTACCTTACGAATGTGAAGTTGAATGCGAGTTAATAGATCACGGTAATTTAGTGATAATGCCGGGGTTAGTTGATACTCATGTACATATAAACGAGCCCGGACGTACCGACTGGGAAGGCTTTAACACAGCTACACAAGCAGCCGCAGCTGGCGGTATTACAACATTAGTTGATATGCCACTTAATTGTATTCCAGCAACCGTTACAAAAGAAGCCTTAGATATTAAACTGCAAGCGCTTAAAGGAAAACTTTGGGTAGATTGTGGGTTTTGGGGCGGCGTTATCCCCCAAAGTCTTGAGAACAATGGCGCACAATTAGATGAATTGTTGAGTGCTGGCGTTTTAGGCGCAAAAAGTTTCTTAATACATTCTGGTGTAGATGAATTCCCAAATGTGAGTGGTGAAGACGTTAAAAAAGCACTACCGATTATGGCAAAACATCAGGTGCCATATTTGATCCATGCTGAATTAGATAAAGCGCATAACGAACCACAGGAAATTGGCGATAAATACCAAAGTTTTCTCGACTCTAGACCAAGGTCATGGGAGAACGACGCTATTGATCTAATGGTCTCGTTGGGCGAAGAAGCTAAAGCGGAAGGGGTTGATGCTCACATCCATATTGTGCATTTATCATCAAGTGATGCATTAGAAAAAATCATTTATGCCAAAAAAGCAGGCCTGAAGTTTACCGCGGAAACGTGCCCTCATTATTTGACGCTGTTTTCTGAAGAAATTCCTGATGGAAAAACCCTTTTTAAATGTTGTCCGCCGATACGAGAAGATGAAAACAGACAAAAACTTTGGCAAGCATTAAAGGCCGGTGATATTGATTTTATTGTCTCTGACCATTCTCCTTGTACGCCTGAGTTGAAAAAAATTGACTCTGGCGACTTAGAGAGTGCGTGGGGAGGCATATCAGCACTACAATTTGGTTTACCTTTAATTTGGACGGAAGCAAAACAACGCGGTTTTACGTTATCAGACATTAGTCATTTAATGTCGACAGCAACGGCTCAATTCGTTGGTTTAGATGACAAAAAAGGAAAAATCGCTGTAGGCGCTTATGCAGACATTTTAGTATTCGATGATGAAAAAGAAGTCATTATTAGTAGTGATATGATCAAACATAAACATAAAATCACCCCTTATGTTGGTAAAAAAGTAACGGGCGAAGTCAGCAAAACTTATCTCCGTGGCCAACTGGTTTATAGCGAGCAAGACATTATCGGTCAACCTCAAGGCAATACTTTGTTGAAACATAACTACTAATACGCGCGTTAAATAAAAGCTAAATTTAATAATAAAAGCATTAATGAAAGAGAATTTAAATGAATGATTTAACCGTAAACACTTCAGATACAAAAAGTATTGATACTTTATTGGACACTATAACCAGTAACTATGTTGATTTAGCGTCAAAACGTATTGGTGGAGAGACTATCGCGTGTAGTGATGATTTCTTTGCAGAAATGGAAAACTTACTTAAGCCTGGTCGTGGCATTTTTATTGATGATAAATATACTGACCGTGGTAAATGGATGGACGGTTGGGAATCACGCAGAAGCTATGGTCGTGACAATGGTCGAGCATTCGATTGGTGCGTTATCCGTTTAGGTACGCCAGGAATTATTAAAGGCGTAGACGTGGATACTAATTTTTTCCGTGGTAACGCACCCGCACAAATTAGCATTGAAGGCTGTATTTCAATAGATAACCCTGATGACAGCACGCAATGGACAGAAATATTAACGAAGCATGAAACTCATGCGCATAGCCAAAATGTATTTGCCGTGCAAAGCGAACAAGTTTGGACACATGTACGTTTAAATATATTCCCAGACGGTGGTGTTGCAAGATTCCGCGTTTATGGTGAAGTTGTCGCTGATTGGCCGCAATTTTTAACAGGCGAGTTAATTGATGTTGCTGCTATTACCAATGGTGGTAAAGCCCTGTTATGTAGCGATATGTTTTTTAGTGATAAAAACAATTTAATTATGCCGGGTCGTGGTAAAGATATGGGTGATGGTTGGGAAACTAAACGTCGCCGAGACCCCGGACCTGACTGGATCATTATTGAATTGGCGAAAGTCGCTCAAATCAAAAAAGTACTCATTGATACCTGCCACTTCAAAGGTAACTTCCCTGACACATTCAAGTTAGAAGGTGCTTATGCTGAAAAAAGCATAACGGCTTTAGATGAGATGAAATGGCAAACTATTATCGACCAAACAAAGCTTTACGCTGATAGAGAGCAGTGGTTTGTTGTCGACGATAATAAACAGTCTTTTAGTCATGTCAGATTAAATATCTACCCTGATGGTGGTGTTAGTCGAATGCGCATTATGGGCTACGTGGGGTAACTAAAGAATATGAAAATTTCAGCGTTAAATAAATTAGCACCTGAAGCAGCACAACTTGAATTTATGCAGTGCTGTACGGCTAATACCTGGGTTGACAGAATGGTTGCAGCCATGCCATTTAATCATGTTGAAGCTCTAAAAGAGCAAGCTAACATCAGCTGGCAAGGTTTGACGGAAGCTGATTATTTGCAAGCTTTTGAAGGGCATCCCAAAATTGGTGATGTATCAAGTTTAAGAGAAAAATATCGCTCAACAGAAAAAATAGCAGCGGGTGAGCAATCGGGTGTGAACACCGCAACAGAAAAAACGTTAACTCAGTTAAAGCAATTAAATGATGACTATCAAGAAAAATTTGCTTTCATTTTTATTGTTTGCGCCACCGGTAAAACAGCGTCGCAGATGTTAGAAATATTGAGTCAACGTATTGTTAATGAAAGATCCGATGAAATTATTAACGCTGCAGAAGAGCAAAGAAAAATTTTGCAGATCAGAATTGAAAAAATGATCGAAACGCCTGTGACTATAAACACTGCTTCAAACGTAAAAGAGATATAAAACGATGAGTCAAATAACTTCGCATGTATTAGACACAAGTCGCGGTAAACCCGCTGCAGGTATTACCATTTCACTGTTTAACAGTAATAATGAAGGAGAATGGTTGCTATTAGCACAAGGTAAAACAAATGCTGATGGGCGAGTACCTGCTTTACTTGAACAAAATCGGGTATTGCCTGCTGGGAGTTACCGCGTTCATTTTGCTATTAGTGATTACTTTAGCGCGCTGAACGAACAAGCATTTTACCCTTACGTTGATATTGTTTTTAATATTAGTGGAGATGGTGACCATTACCATATTCCCTTATTGCTGACGGCTTTTGGTTACTCAACCTATCGTGGTAGCTAGTATGGAGTTACATGCTAAGCCACTTACCCGAGAGGCATTTGAACCTTTTGGTGACGTTATTGAAGTCAGTGATGATGCTGAAAAAATATCAATAAATTATGGCCTAACACAAAGATATCATGCGTTAACATCCCTTGACGTTACCGATGAAGCAGGACAAGGCATTATCAGTGTTTTTCGTTCATCGCCAAAAGCATGTTGCGAAATTAATGATAAGAAAGGGCAGTTAACGATTGATTGTATGGAGCGTCATCCCTTATCTAGTCAAGCATTCTATCCTTTGTCTGTTAACGCTTACCTTGTTGTGGTTGCACCAAAGGGCGAATTTGACGTGACCAAGCTTCAGATCTTTATTGCCCAAGGAAACCAAGGTGTTAATTACCATAAAGGTACGTGGCATCACTATAGTTTAGCGTTAGGTAAAACGTCTGACTTCTTAGTTGTTGACCGACAAGGTGTCGGTAAAAACTGCGATGAAGTTACGTTAGAAAATACAATAACCATTCATTTTAATTTAGACAACAGGAACTATTAAGTCGATGTCAGTAAAAGCTTTTCGTGGTGAAATTTTACACTTCACAGAAGACCCTGCCTTAACGTCTTGCCAAAATACTGAGCAAAACGAATCGTGCGGCTATCAGTATTTTGAAGATGGTCTTTTGCTTATAGAAAATGGCAAAGTTAAACAACTCGGTACTGCAAAAGCTATCTTAGTTAATTTAGACAGTGCTATCGTCGTTACACACATTAAAAATGGCCTAATCGTTCCTGGGTTTATTGATACCCATATCCATTATCCTCAAACTGAAATGATAGGAAGTTATGGTGAGCAATTACTTCAGTGGTTAGAAGATTATACCTTTCCTACCGAAAAAAAGTTTGCTGATAAAGCGTACGCGAGCAAAATTAGCGAGTTTTTCTTAAATGAATTACTTAGCAGTGGTACAACAACAGCACTTGTCTTTGGTACCGTGCATCCTGAATCAGTCGATGCTTTTTTTGAAGTGGCTTTACGTAAAAATCTACGAATGATTGCTGGCAAAGTGATGATGGACAGAAATGCACCGATAGATTTAATCGATACCGCGCAAAGTAGTTATGATGACTCCAAACAGCTTATCGAAAATTGGCATGGAAGAGGCCGCTTGCAATACGCAGTAACGCCTAGGTTTGCGCCAACCAGCAGTGATCAACAGTTAAGTTTGGCAGGACAATTGTTAAAAGAATATCCAGGTGTTTATATGCAAACTCATTTGTCTGAAAACTTGAAAGAAATGGAATGGGTTAAATCACTCAACCCAGATTGTGAAAACTATCTGGATGTCTATAAAAAACATGAGTTACTCGGTGAACGCAGTATTTTTGCTCACGGCATACATTTATGTGACGCTGAATATAAAGACTTAGCCCAGTCTAATTCTGCTTTATCCTTTTGTCCAAGTTCAAACTTATTTTTAGGCAGCGGACTCTTTAAACTTGATGTTGCACAGCAACACAATATTAAAGTGGGTTTAGGGACTGATATTGGCGCAGGAACAAGCTTTTCAATATTAGAAACATTAAAAGATGCCTACAAAACACAACAGCTTAGAGGTAAAAAACTTGATTCGCTGCAGTCGTTCTACTTGGCAACATTAGGCGGCGCGAGGGCATTAGATTTAGAAGGTACGATAGGTAATTTTTTACCGGGCTGTGAAGCTGATTTTATCGTACTTGATTATCATGCAACGCCATTAATTAAGTTGAGATTAGAGCAGTGCCAAACACTGGCAGAAAAACTATTCTCTTTTACTATATTAGGCGATGACCGTGCGGTTAAGGCTACTTATATACAGGGCGAGTTAGCCAATATTCATTACGATTAGCGCACACAATAATTATAAGAATTAATAAGTAGGAAAAAATATGGATCCATATATTGCTGAATGGCTTAACTTAATTTTACGCTTTCTACATTTAGTCACGGGCGTTGCTTGGATTGGCGCGTCATTTTATTTTGTGTGGTTAGACAATCACCTTGAAACACCACCACAGTGGAAAGCAGACAAAGGCATTAAAGGCGACCTTTGGGCTATTCATGGTGGTGGTTTTTATGAAGTGGCTAAATATCAACTTGCACCAGAAAAAATGCCAACGACGTTACATTGGTTTAAATGGGAAGCTTACAGTACGTGGTTAACCGGTTTTGCACTGCTAATTGTAATGTATTATGTTGGCGCAGAATCCTATCTTATTGACCCTCGTGTTGCCGATATTAGTCAAATGCAGGCGATAATTATCGGCTTGTCAGTAATATTTGGTAGCTGGTTAGCTTATGAATTGATGTGTATGACTAGACTGGCTAACCATTCAGTGCTTTTTGCGCTGGTATTATTGCTTATGGGCGCAGGTTTAGCGTATGGATTAAGCCAAGTTTTTAGTGCTCGAGGTGCCTTTATTCATGTTGGTGCTGTAATAGGTACCATTATGGCGGGTAATGTATTTCGCGGTATTATGCCTGCACAACGTGCTTTAGTTGCGGCTGTTGAAAGCGGCGAAGCCCCTGATCCAAAATATGCACAAAAAGCGAAATTACGGTCAACTTTTAATACCTATACCACCTTGCCAGTCTTGTTCATTATGATCTCTAATCATTATCCCATTACTTATAACCAACCTTATAACTGGGCGGTATTAGTGGCGATAATTATTATTACGGGTGCAGCGAGACAATATTTTATTCTTCGCCACTTTGGTAAGCAAAAACCGATGATACTTATTGCTGCAGGCTTGGCTACAATAGCCCTCGCTATTGTCATAGCGCCAAAATCAGCTGATAGTAGCGCTGACAAATTAGCAGCGGTTAATGCAAGTACCGCAATGAGTATTGTGCAGCAACGTTGCACGACATGTCATTCAGCAACCCCCACTGATGATGTGTTCAGCTCAGCTCCTGCAGGTGTAATGCTTGATACTCAAGCACAACTTAAGCAGTGGGCACCTCGGATAAAAGCACGGGTAATTGATAGTCAAGATATGCCTTTACTCAATAAAACTAATATAACTGACAAAGAAAGAGCGCAACTAGCACATTGGATTAAAGCTGGAGCGATTATTGATGATTCAAATAAAGGCGAAAGTGATAAGCAAAAGTATTGAATATATGAAGGTATTTTGCTTTAGCCTTACCTTTATTTTATCGAACATCATTTTGTGACCTAGGCTTAAGTGCTGATCATTCTTGGTCAGCACTGAGCAACTCTAACCAAAAAATATGACCAGCGCTTAAAATACCGACTTCATTATGCTACAGGACTCATATAACCGTTTCTGAACAATTTACTGTCTTTAGTGTCTATTGGCGGCATATATCTCTTCGCTCTTTTGGGTTATCTACAACGGTGTCAAATTCATTGAGAACAACTGTTCTGCCAAAGATAATCACCTCCTATAACATCAAATGTTAAATGCAATATAAATTAACCAGGTGGTCAGGTTTTTATATAGTCGCATTAATATTCTTTCGTTTCAGCTCGGCAATAAAACTATAAAGACTTATTTTAAAAGACTGTATAGCCTTTTCAATGCAAATATCTTATTGACCTTAATAGATTCTTAGTTTAGATTTAAACTTGACTATACAGTCAGGTTTATTCAAATAATAATAATAAATTTTTAATGTCGCTGTAATTTATATCGGTAGCTAGTGTCATCAGAAATAATAAAGGAATAACATGGATACAAATATATTACGCAGTATCTTAGGGGTATTCATCCTCTTAGCTGTTGCCTATTTAGCTTCGTCAGATCGAAAAAATATTAACTGGCGTACCATCATCGGTGCCTTAGTGTTGCAAGTAACTTTGGGGGCATTTGTCTTGTATATGCCCGCAGGAAAAGACATTTTACTGGGTGTTGCCAGCGGTGTGTCTAGTGTTATTGGCTATGCTAATGACGGTATTAGTTTTATCTTTGGTGAACAAATTGGGCAAAAAAGTTTAGGCTTTATGTTTGCGTTCCATGTTTTACCGGTTATTGTTTTTTTCTCAGCCTTGATTGCCGTGCTTTACTACATTGGCGTGATGGAGTTAGTGATTAAATTTATAGGTGGTGGCCTACAAAAACTTCTTAAAACCAGCCAAGCAGAATCGATGTCAGCAACCGCAAACATTTTTGTTGGCCAAACAGAAGCGCCGTTAGTGATTAAGCCCTTTCTTCCTAAAATGACACGCTCGGAGCTTTTTGCGGTAATGGTTGGCGGGCTCGCTTCAGTAGCTGGATCTGTTGTTGCCGGTTATGCAGGCATTGGTATTGACTTAAAATATTTAATTGCTGCAAGCTTTATGGCCGCACCAGGCGGTTTGCTTATGGCAAAGATGTTAGTGCCTGAAACAGAACAACCCAATGATAATTTAGACGATATGAACACCGATGCTAAAGAAGCGGTTAATGTGATTGACGCAGCAGCAACCGGGGCATCTAACGGCATGATGCTCGCGTTAAATGTTGGTGCAATGCTGTTAGCTTTTGTTGCTTTATTAGCCATGGTAAATGGTTTATTAGGCGGATTTGGAGAATGGTTCGGCCTACAAAACCTTAGTTTGCAACTGATTTTAGGTTATGTTTTTCAACCTGTCGCTTACCTTATTGGTATTCCTTGGCATGAAGCAAACATGGCAGGGAGCTTTTTAGGACAAAAAATTATCATCAATGAATTTGTTGCTTATCTAGATTTTATTACGGTTGCTGATCAATTAACGACAAGAACCCAAGCCATTATTACTTTTGCGCTGTGCGGTTTTGCCAACCTTTCATCGGTGGCTATTTTATTAGGCGGTATGGGGAATATGGCACCGACACGTCGACCTGATATTGCTAAGCTTGGCATGAAAGCGGTTCTCGCTGGCGCTATGGCTAACCTGATGAGCGCAACTATTGCAGGCATTTTTATCTAATTTACCTCATTAATTTAAACAAATAAATAAACAGAAACTTTTTTACAGGAATTATTATGCAAGCACAACTATCTCAACTCGAACAATTAAAAACCATGACAACAGTCGTTGCTGATACCGGCGATATTGAAGCCATAGCAAAATTTTCACCAATGGATGCGACGACTAATCCTTCATTATTATTAAAAGCTGCTGCTATACCTGCTTATCAAAACTTACTGACAGAAGCTGTTAATTGGGCAAAAAGTCAGACTAAAGACAAAGCCATTGAAGTCAATCTTGCGGCTGATAAATTATCAGTATTAATTGGCTTAGAAATTTTAGCGATAGTACCTGGGCGTATTTCTACAGAAGTTGACGCACGTTTATCTTTTGATAAAGAGGCCAGTATGGTTAAGGCCCGTCAACTTATCGCTATGTATCAAGAAGCCGGTATTGGGAAAGAGCGTATATTAATCAAAATGGCATCTACTTGGGAAGGTATTCAAGCCGCTAAACAACTCGAGCAAGAGGGCATTCAATGTAATTTAACGTTGTTATTTAGCTTTGCTCAAGCAAAAGCTTGTGCCGAAGCACAAGTGTATTTAATTTCACCCTTTGTGGGTCGAATTCTTGATTGGCACAAAAAAGATACCGGTCGTGATAGCTATTTAGCCGCTGAAGATCCTGGGGTGATTTCAGTGACAGAAATTTATAATTATTACAAACAGCATAATTATAACACTGTAGTGATGGGCGCAAGTTTTCGTAATATTGATGAGGTTATTGCATTAGCGGGCTGTGACAGACTAACAATCAGTCCACCATTAATGAGCGAATTATCAGAAAATTATCAGCAGATCACACAACAATTAATGCCAGCAACAAATATTCAAGAAAAGCCAGCATCATTAACCGAAGCGCAATTTCGCTGGGAGATGAATCAAGATGCTATGGCAACAGAAAAATTAGCAGAAGGTATTCGTAACTTTGCCATTGACCAATGCAAGCTCGAAAGTCAACTAAGTCAATTATTTTAAGATAACGTCAGGAAACCGTTCATGCTAATAGATACGTTTAAGATAACGTTAGGACACCGCTCATGTTAATGGATACTTTTAACGATAAGTGGCGAGCACTGCAACAACACTTAGTTGAGGTAGAAAGTAGCCATTTGCGTGACTTGTTTGCTAGTGATCCCAAACGAGCAGAAAATTTATCAGTGAGCGCTTGTGGCTTAAATCTCGATTACTCAAAAAACCGTATTACCTTAAAAACGCGTGCTTTATTAATGGCATTAGCAGATTCAGCACAATTAGCCGCAAAACGTGATGCGATGTTTGCAGGTGCGCCGATTAATAATACTGAGAACAGGTCAGTATTACATACCGCTTTACGACAACAAGATGATAAGCCAATTCTCGTTGACGGAGTTGATATAGTGCCTCAAATCAAAGCGGTACGAATTAAGGTAGAAGCAGTCGTGAACCAAGTGCGCGACAAGCAATGGTTGGGGTATAGTGGCAAATGTATTACTGATGTTTTAAATCTAGGCATTGGTGGTTCTTTTTTGGGACCAAAAATAGTAACGACTTCATTAAAACCTTATGTTCAAGGAGGGCCTAAACAGCATTTTGTTGCTAATATTGATGGTAATCATCTCCATGATGTCTTAAGTGATTTAAACCCTGAAACGACTTTGGTGCTGATTGCTTCAAAGTCGTTTAATACCCAAGAAACCTTAACGAATGCTGAATCTACTCGCCAATGGTTTTATGATAACAACGTGGCTTTTGAGCAATTGAGTCGTCACTTTATTGCTATTTCATCCAATGTTACTAAAGCCGTCGCATTTGGCATTAGTGGCGAGAATGTTTTTCCTATGTGGGATTGGGTTGGAGGTAGATATTCATTATGGTCAGCGATTGGTATGCCCATTGCAATGGCTATTGGTAATCAGGGTTTTACTGAATTACTTAAAGGTGCGGCGGATCTTGACCAGCATTTTAAAGAGGCACCGCTTGAGCAAAACTTACCCGTATTAATGGGGATGTTAGGGGTTTGGAACCATAACTTCTTTGGCTGCCAAACCCATGCTTTATTACCATATAGTCATTATTTACGCGGTTTCCCCGCGTATGTACAACAGATGGATATGGAATCTAATGGCAAAAGCTGTCAGCTTAACAATGAAATTGTCAGTAGTACCACAGGCCCTGTAATTTGGGGTGCAGAAGGTACAAATGGCCAGCATGCATTTCATCAGTTGTTACACCAAGGGACTTCGGTTGTCCCCGTTGATTTTATTCAACCTCTTGTCGCAGAACATAAGATGAATGGCCATCAAGATATGCTTGTGGCCAATTGTTTTGCGCAAAGTAAAACACTAATGCAAGGAAAAACCCATCAACAAGCCTATGATGAACTTGTTGGTTCAGGCATGGAAGAAGCGTTAGCTAAAGTGATTGCTAAACATAAAGAAATGCCGGGTAATCGACCTTCAAATACCTTGACCTTTAACAGACTCACGCCTTATCAACTGGGAACGTTAATTGCCTTATATGAGCATAAAGTCTTTGTACAGGGGGTTATTTGGAATTTGAATTCTTTTGACCAATGGGGTGTAGAGCTTGGGAAAATATTAGGGGATGATATATTATCCCGTATAGGACAACCCAATAATACTGAGCTTTCAGATAGCTCTACCGAATTATTGCTTGCTCAATATCGTTATGCTAATCAACCTTAAGTGAGCGATAATGTTATTGATTGAGTGAGCTTCAATAAGCTGTTTTATCTCTGGGAATGCAGCAGTCTTCGCGCGTTATTTTAAGGGATAATATAATAACAGCCATAAAAAACCGAGCTTATTATCGCTCGGTTTTTTATTATTAAAGATAAAGCATCATTGCGCCTTATTATCTCAAATAGGTATTATGTAATGAGTTCATGGATAACCGGTTCAACAACAACTTGCATCGTTGAAATTTCAATTGCACTTAAGTATTGTTTAATTGCTTGGCTTGCTTGAGCCTCATCTTTCGCGTGTACAATAGCAATGACGTCACCTTCCGCCACTTTCGTGCCTTTGGGTTTTATATCACTAAAGCCAACACTATAATCTAAGCTTTGATTATGATCGACACGACCACCACCCATTTCTACTAGCGCCATACCAATAGCGCGAGTGTCCATTGTGCCAATATAACCGGCTGTTGGTGCCTTGATGTTTTTAATGATCTTAGCTTTAGGCAGTCTATTTTCACTGTTAGTTAATAAATCCGCTGGGCCGCCCATTGCCGTGATCATTTTTCCAAATATTTCAGCCGCTTTGCCTGACGTTAGTGCCTCTTCGGCTAAAATGGTTGCTTGTTCAATACTGGTCGCTATCTTACTGGTTAATAACATGCGAGCAGCAAGGGCGATTGTTACTTCATGTAACCTTGGCTCACGGTACTTTCCGGTTAAATAATCAATAGTCTCTTGTATTTCAAGTGCGTTACCTACCGTTGTACCTAAAGGTTGATTCATATCAGTAATTAATGCTTGAGTGGGTGTTCCAGCACCATTGGCAACAGAGACTATTGAGTGAGCTAAGGCTCGAGCTGATTCTATATCAGCCATCATAGCGCCATTGCCAACCTTGACATCCATAACTAATGATTCAAGGCCCGCTGCTAATTTTTTTGACAAAATAGAGGCGGTTATTAAAGGAATAGATTCAACCGTACTGGTAACATCTCTAATTGAGTAAAGACGTTTGTCAGCAGGGGCTAAGTCTTTTGTCTGTGAGATAATAGCGGTACCTTGAACTTGCACTGTCGCTTGGAACTCTGACAGACTAGGACGTACATTAAAGCCTGGAATAGACTCTAATTTATCAACTGTGCCACCAGTATGACCTAAACCTTGACCAGCAATCATCGGGACATTTGCACCACAAGCCGCCACTATTGGTGCTAACATTAAGCTCACTTTATCACCAACACCACCAGTTGAATGCTTATCAACAATGGGTTTATCTAACATACTATGCCAATTTACAACAGTGCCTGAGTCACGCATAGCCATGGTTAGGTTTACAACTTCATCGGTTGTCATGCCGTTAAGCCAAATTGCCATTGCCATAGAACCTACTTGTGCATCGGTAAAATCACCCGTTTTAAGGCCATCAACAAAGCATTGAATTTCATCTACGGTTAAGGCTTGTTTGTTACGTTTTTGACGAATAATATTTTGAGGTAAGTGCATAAAAATCCTTTAGATAATAATTGTGTTATAAAAGCTTTAGGTATTCACTGAACAGCAATCCGTAGGGTAATTGTTCCGTGGGTTAGTTATAGCGATTATGGCATCTTGCCTTGAGCTGTTAGCGTGACTAATTGCTCAATTTATATTGCTTTACTTAGTTTTTATTTGTGTCATAACTGACTGTTATCTACAGTTAATGAGGATATATTGTGTTTTCCTGACTGCTGTGTCAAGATAAAACCTATTTTTTCTGACCAAATGGTCAGAAAATTGTTTTTCATTTAATTTTTTATTAAAAGAGTGATGTGATGTCCTTGTTAGAAGTCTTTGGTTATGTTGCTAGTGTGCTAATCGCGTTGTCGTTAATGATGTCGAATATCAAACGATTGCGTTGGATAAATTTATTTGGAGCTGCTGCCTTTAGTGCTTATGGCTACTTTATTGATGCTTATCCTGTTTTTATTTTAAATGGTTGGATAACTTTAGTAGATATTTACTACTTAGTGCGTATTTATAAAGAAAAAGATCAGTTTGATTTAGTTAAATTAAAGTCAGTACAAACGCCACTGTTTAGCTTGTTAAAAGAGCGCTACGGTAAAGATATCAAGCAGTTATGTACAAAATTTCAGTGGCAACAACTCGATGATGCACATGTTCTATTAGTGTTTAGAAACATGAAGCCCGTGGGTTTCTTTGCTTATCGACAATTGAATGATATGGGGAAGGTTGAAGTACTACTTGATTATATTATTCCAGAAGACCGAGATTTTAAAGCGGCTAAATTTATGTTTTCCCACCAAGATAACAAACTAAAATTAGAGGGTATTAAGCACTTGGTGGTAGAGGCATCAGATGAAAACCATGGGATATATTTAAAGCGTGTTGGATTTACCAAACAAGAACATTATTTCGAGTTAGTATTACACTGAGATTAAGAAGCGGAATATATAATGTTTAACAATATTACTTTCCGCTTCAATCTACTTACGAACGATTATTTTTTTGAACGTTCTAGTTCTAATTCTTGTATTTGAACCGCTATTTTTTCAGCTTCAGCGGTGATCATTGAATACGACTTAATATCGCCATTTCTTTGCGAGAACATCGCTTGCTCGAGCTTAGCTTCATAGAGTTTATTTAATTTTTTGATCGGGTCTTTTTTAAATATTCCAAACATTTTATTTACCGTTGAGTTGGTTATAGGTTGTTATACGTATATAAACCGATTTTAGTTTCATTATTGTCACTTTTAGATAAAAACTTATTAAGTCCTTTAATAGGATGGCAAATGTCATTTTAAATATAGACGTAAACGATATTAATATACAGATAAATGTGATGATTGTGTTATTTTATCAAGCTTAATTGATTGATGATGATTAAAGCCTCATTTAATAATGTAATGGCGTTTACATTATAGTCAACCTAAGGGGAGGCACATTAAAATCAACAATAAAAGATGGAGATACGCCAGTAAATATTGTTGTAAAGGTGAGATAACATCAGCTAGTAGTTTTTTTTCACTTCGTTTAACATTATAATTAATGACAATGAGTTGTTTAATACAGCGCTATATATCTTTTGGGACCCTACTATGAATTTAGATAAATCAACAAAACGTATAGAAAAAAGAGTTAAAAAAGGATTTCAAGGTTACCCTCAAATATCACTGGCATATTTTGGCGAATCAGCTGATTACGCAAGTGAAGTTGTGGTTGGTTTTATCGCTGGCGAAGGTGAGGCGGCTCAAGAGCAAAAATTTACCAGTAAAGTTGATGCTAGAAAAGACGAAACCATTCAAACCACATTACTAAAAGTTATTGAACGAGCGGATGCAAAAACAGTTGTAGAAGTTGCGGGTGTTTCAATTATTAAATAACGCCAATTAAACTTGGCAAATATCCCTATCCCTGGACTGTAAATAATATGAGTGCTCTTGCTATCCCGTGGTAACAAACTATTCCTCTTCGTCAACGCGTTATATGGCCAAGTAAATCTCTAAGTATTGCTATGTAGGTGGCGTTATTGAAGGCCTATATTACAGCGCATTTATTCGTGAAGTGCTTGTTTGCGTTACTTCTATTTATTTCACGGTTAACAAAGCTCTGTTACTCATAAGCTTTCTCTATGAGAAAGCTTATTTATCAAAATATTGACGTTGATGGTTGATTTTTCTTTATATATAGGTTTTAATTCGCTTGTGAAATATTAGACTAAATACTCAAATTGACTTGTTTAGTATTTACACCAGAAGAGGAGCTGTAGCTAGGTAAATAACACGAGGAACCACCATTCTTTTGACTGTTATTGAGGGAGACTGCAGCCGAGAATAGTTAGCGAGTGGCGTTATTTATTCGGTTACTAGGGCTGAATCCCTGGGATTGTCACCTCTAATTAGTGCTTTTAAAAGCCTAATTATTTTATGGTGGAGAGCTTCTGGCTGAAAAGTTAAGTGGCTCTACTCATGAACACTTTCTCTTCAGTCATGCTCTTCCTTACAGTTTACAAGTTATTTGATATTTATATATCAGGACTTAATTAGGGAGACCTTAATGTCATTATCACCTCTTACCGTTGCTAAATTTGGTGGCACCAGTGTTGCTGATCACCAAGCGATGTTGCGTTGCGCTCACATCATAAAAAACGATCCAAGTAATAAACTGGTTGTCGTTTCCGCAAGCTCGGGCGTAACAAACTTATTGGTTCGTTTAAGTCAAAAAAATGTGCCAGAACATGAACAAACAGACATTATTACCAATATTC
The DNA here is from genome assembly GCF_014076845.1 of Colwellia sp. MB3u-41. Lineage (GTDB taxonomy): Bacteria > Pseudomonadota > Gammaproteobacteria > Enterobacterales > Alteromonadaceae > Colwellia_A. The sequence continues at coordinate 37,541 of NZ_JACGUT010000047.1, read as the reverse complement.
GCGCTATTCAATTAAATATCACCCAACATTTAGCACAAGAGCAAATGCTTAATGACCAAATTGCTGAATTACTTCAGCAGCTAAGTGAGTTTTCTAATGCCCAATCACTAAATTATTGCCCACGTATATCAGATGCTATTTTGTCCTTTGGCGAGCAAATGAGTTCACGTATATTTGCACAAGTCCTGCAATCAGTGGGTGTTAATGGTGAAATGTTTGATGTTCGCCAAGTCATGAAAACCAACGCTCAATATGGAAAAGCGGTAGTCGATCTTGAGCAATTATCTGCACATGCAAAGCAATCCCTTACTCCGCTACTTGCTGATAAAGTGGTTGTTACACAGGGTTTTATCGGGCAAGACGAAGATGCCTATACCACGACATTAGGTCGTGGTGGCTCTGATTACAGTGCTGCACTATTAGCTGAAGCATTACACGCTGATAATCTTTCTATTTGGACTGATGTTGTAGGTATTTTTACCACGGATCCACGCATAACCGATCAGGCCCGTGCGATTAAAGAAATTAGTTTTGGTGAAGCGGCTGAAATGGCAACGTTTGGCGCGAAAATTCTTCATCCTGCGACGTTAATTCCTGCGATGAGACAGAATATTCCAGTGTTTGTCGGTTCAAGCAAAGAGCCAGAAAAGGGCGGGACTCGTATTCAGCAATTTGTTGAATCAAGTCCGATTTATCGCTCAATAGCACTGCGACGAGAACAAACCTTAGTGACCGTAAAAAGCCCTGCAATGTTGCACGCAAGCGGTTTTCTTGCGCAAGTCTTTGGTATTTTGGCCAAGCATGAGCTGAGTGTTGATTTAATTACCACGAGTGAGATAAGTGTCGCGCTTACTTTCGATAATCCAACGGGGTCAACGCAAGCCCTGTTAAATTCAACCGTTGTTGAAGAACTTGAGCAACTTTGTGAAGTCACGGTAGAGCATGGTTTATCGTTAGTTGCTGTTATTGGTAACAAAATGCATCGCAGTAATGGCGTAGGAACCAGTATTTTTGAGACAATTTCAGGCATAAATGTTCGGATGATTTGTCATGGCGCCAGTGAACATAATTTATGTTTTTTGGTGGATGAGAAGCAAGCGAACGAAACTGTTGAAAAGCTACATACGGCTTTGTTTGCTTAAATATAAGCTGTGATTAGCCAAGTTAATGCTATAAAAAAAGATAAAACACATTTATGTGTCTTATCTTTATGTACATAATAGGTTGTCATGAATGAGTACTAGAAAATAACAAGGCCTACATCCATGCACGTCGATGTTTGTAAACGATGAATGAAAGCATGTTCAACCCGTTGTGGTTATTCGTAATTTAGTGGATCGGTCATATTATTATCACTGAAAGCTTCTAATCGCTCTTGGCAAGCACCACATTGCCCACAGGCTTTTTCACGACCGTTATAACATGTCCAAGTATTGTCATACTTCAAGCCCATTTTTAATCCATCCGTTAAAATATCACTTTTAGTCACAGTAAGATAAGGGCTGAATATTTCTACGGACTCATAGTTGGCTATTTTACATACTTCATTCATTTTCATCACAAATTCAGGACGACAATCAGGGTATATCGCATGGTCGCCAGAATGTGCACCGTAATAAACTTGGCTAGCACCGACTGAAACCGCATAACCAACTGCAAGTGACAATAAAATCATGTTACGGTTAGGAACAACCGTTGATTTCATACTTTCAGCTTCGTAATGCCCTTGTGGAATATCAATATCGTCAGTTAATGAAGAACCGGCAAGTAGCTGATTAATTGATGAAATATCAATAACTTTATGGTTTACGTTGAGTGACTGACAAACGGTGCTTGCATACTCAATTTCTTTGACATGACGCTGGCCATAGTCAAATGTTAAGGCAAATACTTCTTTTCCATCGTGCAAGGCGCGATTAAGTACAGTGAATGAGTCCATGCCACCAGAATAAATAACAACAACTTTGTTTGTCATTTCTAAAGTCTCTTAGGGTATAATTAATGTCGCACATTTTACTTCAATTCACACCAGCAATAAACAGGCAAAAACCCCAATGACCGTAAAATATAAAATTAATGAATTATTTGAAACTATTCAAGGAGAAGGCGCTTTTACTGGCCAACCTTCGATTTTTATCCGTTTACAAGGTTGCCCCGTTGCCTGTTCGTGGTGTGATACCAAACATACTTGGGACATCAATCTTGATGATGAGGTAAACGCATCCGCAATGTTAACAAAAAAAGTAGAGTCTCAAACGTGGTCTGAACTCTCTGTAGAAGCTATTTTAGCGGTGATAAGCGAGAAAGGTTATCAAGCAAAACATATTGTGATCACGGGTGGAGAACCAGCTATGGTTGATTTACTCCCCCTTTGTCAAGCACTCGAAAAAAAGGGGTTTAGCTGTCAGTTAGAAACATCAGGGACTTTCGAACTTAAAGTCTCTGAGCAGTGTTGGGTGACCGTTTCACCGAAAGTAAATATGAAAGGGGGCTACAAAATATTAAATTCAGCCATGCTACGTGCTAATGAAATAAAGCATCCCGTTGCAACCGAGCAACACATTGATGATTTAAAAGCGTTATTAACAGAGCATAGTATTGTTGATACCCAAGTTTATTTACAGCCCATTAGTCAAAAAGAACGAGCAACAGCGCTAGCGATCAAAAGTTGTATTGAAAACAACTGGCGTTTATCAGTCCAAGTTCACAAATATCTAGGCATTGAATAAATACTTCGCTATACAATAGCCCTCATTCACTATTTTTTCTGTAGTGGTAAAGTGATCGAAACCGTAACACCTTGCGGGTTATGATGGTTACTTGCCACTATTTTGCCATGATGAAATTCACAAATTAACCGTGCGATATATAACCCCAAGCCTAAATGAGGTGTTTTATCTTCTTTGGTTTGAGGTGTTTCACGCATCGACACCATTGAATCAAACAATCGCTGTTCCATCGTTTCAGGTAATAGTATGCCGTTATTACTAATGTGAATAGTTATCGCTTTACTTTTTGTTTCTGTGGTTATAAATAACGTATTGTCTTGGCTAAATTCCACGGCATTCGTCACTACTTTGTCGAGTAATTGCGCGATATGCTCAGGAGAACCCGCCAAAATAACTTTTTTATCTGATGCGATATATTCAATCTCAAAATGAGGATAAATTTGCTGGTAACCTTGAACACAGCCATTTAAAACATCGAATACATTAAAACTAACATTGTCAGTTTGATTCAACATTTGCTCAAGACGCGTCGCTTCACTCATGTTGGTTAAAATATTGTTTAAGCGATTAATGCCACTCTGGGCACGGTCAATATAAGCTGAACTGCTGTCAGGTAATGCCTGTAAAGATAAATTCTCCAAAGATGTTCTAACAATGGCTATCGGTGTGCGTAATTCGTGAGAGAGTCGCGACGACATGTTTTCTAAGTAATGATTGTATTGGCTTAACCGATTTACTGCTGTTGAAAAGCTACGCGATAAATCACCAATTTCGTCATTTGCCTTTGATATTTGCATGTTTTGTGCAATATCATTATTAATTCTACCGTGTTCATCAATAGCGACTTCAGCTTGATTACGCAGTTGGCGAATACGGTTTGAAATACGTGACGCGAAAAAGAAAAAAGCTAACGCTCCCAATAACATAATCGCAAGTATCGACGTGAATAATTTCTCTAAGGCTTTATTTCGTACACTGAGAATACCATTGGTCGTTTCCTCAACGATCACCGCTCCGTTGACTTTGTCGCTGATGTAAATAGGGTAGGCGGCAGATATTATGACTGCTTTTTTATCGGTGGTTAACCGCCATTGCGATTTAGGTGTACCGGCGAGTGCGGCTTCAATATGTTCACCAGTCAGATTTTGTGTGTCATATAACTGGTCAATAAAATCATTTTGCGGTTTATTTAGTAAATGTTGAAAGACAGGGGCTAAATATTTCTGTGTCCAAGCATACCAAGAGTCATCTTTATCAGAGGTATTGATATTTTTCTGCCATAACCCACTGGCTTTTGTTATGTCACCGCTTTTTGCCAACACACGATGATGTTGGTCAACAACCCAAATACGCGATTGTGTGTAACTCATGCCTTTTACTATACGTTCAATTTCAGGCGATGGTACTAAAATAGTACCTAAGGTGTCAGCAGTACTAGGGTCAGCACTTCCTATGATGGTGATTGCAGCACTTAATGGTGCATCAACATCATGAAGCGCAAAAGCTAAACGGTCACTGATTTTGGTTAATGGAATACGAAATTCAATATTATAGCCTTGGTCTGTATCGCGCCATTGTCCTTGAATAAAGCTTATTGATGCTGGAAATTCAAGTATTTCATTGCTTTGTATATCATTAATACGATAAGCGGAAAGCCAACCTTGACGCTTATTGCTAATAATAAAACGTTGAAAATTACCATTAACATCATTGAATGCTAATTCAAGATGGTCATTTCTGTTTATTGCCCGAGCATTTTCGTCGCGATAAATAACCTTGTCGTCAACCACTTGTATAAAAAAATATAAGTATTTATCGTATTTTCCAACGGCGGCGCTGAAATGATGGGTTAATTGCTCAACCGACAAAGGTGTCCCTAGTTGATTGTTAACACCATAATAATGCGATTTTTCTTGAAAGCTTGGCCAGTCGTTGGGTAAGCCGTCAAGGTTTACCGCTTGAGATAACTGGTAACCATATAAGTCTTTACCTTTTTCAACATCAGGTAAAAAACTCGCTTGGTTATTAAACAGGTTGGGGCGCTCATGTAAAGAAGTCGCCAGTGCTCTTGCGGTACCTATTATTGTTTGCTCTTGCCCAAAACGTAAGTACTTTTCCATCTCCCATACGTATTGATAACCAAACCACGGAATAGCAAATAAGAAACTTGATAAGAGTAATAATTTTGCCCGCAAACCAAAGCGAATATGGAGCTTATTTTTCATCTTTATTCCAACGGTAGCCCATGCCATAGACTGTTTCAATGCAGTTAAAGTCTTTATCAATTTGGTTGAATTTTTTACGGATACGTTTGACATGAGAAGTAATCGTGCTGTCATCAACGTAGATGTTGGAATCTTTCATCAGTTGCTGACGGTTTTTAACATGTCCGGGGTGTTTAGCTAAAGCAAAGACCATCCAAAACTCAGTAATGGTTAAATCAACACTGTGCTGTTGCCAGACAATAGTCATACGCTGATTATCGATAGTTAAGGACCCTAATGTTAGCAAGCTACTTTCTGGGGTAGGTTGTTTAAGCGCTTCTTGGCGACGAAAAAGTGCGGCTATACGCGCTGACAAATGTGGCAGGCTAATATCTTTAGTTAAATAGTCGTCTGCGCCGATGCGCAAACCTGAGACGGTATCAACATCATTATCACGAGCAGTTAAAAATATAATAGGCAATGTGGTTGATATATTTCTAAGCCATTGGCAAAGGGTAAAACCGCCGTCATATTCTTGTTCTAAACCAATATCAAGGATAACCAAATGAGGCAAGCTTATCGCAAATGCTTGGCAGGCGCTTTCTCGGTTGGCAAAGGTTTGAACTTGATAACCTTGTGTGCGAAGCACATCAGCATAGTTTTCTCTAATAGCGGCTTCATCTTCAACTATGGCAATTCGTTTTAACAATGTCTAGCAACTCTATTTATTGACTTATTTTAGGCACTATATAAGAGTTTTTTTATAAAAGCGCGCAATTATTGTAATTGCCATATTGTTGCCACATTTGCTCATTACTTTGCCTTTTTTATGTCGTTTCAACGCCTATTTTTCTTGTTTTAATTACCTCGTCAACAACAAACAACTTATTACTTTAGGAACTCACATGAAAACTATTAATATCAAAACAACGAATAACAGTAAATTAAGCCCAGCAAAATTATTTTTAATCGCTTCCCTTATTGCCGCGCCGACGTTAAGCCAGTCTGCTTATGCTTTTGACAATAACACCGCTACTGATAATGAATCACTACAACTTACTGATAGTGATAAAGAAGGCATTGGTTTTGGTGCTGGTATGTTCATTGGCGCTATTTTCGGTGGGCCGGTTGGCGCTATTCTTGTTGGTGTTACTGGCTCACTAGTAGCAAAAACTGCAAACGACAAAGAAAATTTAAATGAGTTGCAGGCGTCAATAAATAAGCAAGAAAGCGATTATTCGATTGCCGTACAACAATTTCGTCAAAAATTAGCACGCGCTGAGCAAAATCACCAATTAGAACTTTCTGTTTTAGAGCAAAACGTTGATAAAAAATATCAACGTGCCAGTCAGTTACAAGCAGAAAACTTATTGATGAGTTTACAGTTTCCAACCGGCTCTAGTGACTTACAACCGCATTATCACAGTCAAATTGTTGCTCTGTCTGAAATGTTGCAGCAATCGCCTACATTATTTATCGATTTATCAGGTTATACCGATATGCAAGGCAATAAAAAGGTAAATCAGGCGCTTTCTATTGCCCGTGTTAATACGGTTAAGCATGCGTTAATCGACCAAGGTGTTAAAGCTGAGCGTATCCAGTTATTTGCTTTTGGTGAGCAAGCGCCTGTAGTGGCAAATAGTGAAAAGGAAGTGAGTTTTTACGATCGACGTGTCGTTATTAAGCTACACAGTAATAGTAAACAAATGGCAAATAATTATTAAGTGTTGTTTAGGTTTGTTGATTCATTAATTTATCTAAGGAGGTGAAACATCAGTGATAGAAATAGAGTTAAATGAATAAAGACTAAAAGATTAAAAACCAAGGACACTCCCATACTTCCTTGGTTTTTCTTTATCTGTAATGTTTATCTATAAAACTGGCTATTTAATTTTATAAATAGCAAAGCTCAACGCAGGCACACTTAATGAATCAGGGTTCACTTCATCATATTTAGACGCGGGATAAACTTTTTTCGCGCCAGATAGTGCTAGCTTGATTGGCTGGACTGTTTTTTCGGTATTAAAGACAACGACCATTGTGTCGCTGTCTTTTAGCGTACGTGATATTGCAAACACACCGGGTGTATCTTGAGCGTATAAGGTTTTTTGTTCACCAAATCTTAGTGCAGGATACTGATAATAAACATCGGCATATTTAGCAAATGTTTTATAAAGTAGGTGATTTTCATCAAAATTGTCATCAGCAGTGGTTTTCGTATTTGCAAGCAAGTCATCATCGTTGTAGCTATTAACCAATGAAGGCATCATGTCTTGACGAGCTCCTTTGTCACCAACATCTCCAACAAAACCTTGTTCGTCGCCATAATAGACAATTGGCACACCACGTAGAAAGTAAACCATCGCGAGGGGCTAATAAGGTGCGTTGAATTATTGCTGCTTCGCTGTAATTAAGAACACTGTCTTTTAACATGCTAGCAAAGCGCCCCATATCGTGATTACCGGTAAAATTAAGTAACTGATTGGCATTGCTGTCGCTGTCATTATAATAATGGTCGCGCTCAAATAACTCGACGAGTTTATCTGTCCCTTGTTGTTTAATTAGGGTGTCTTGCAAAGCAAACTGCATTGAAAAGTCGAGTACAGATTGCATTTTTCCTTCAGTGGTAAATGATCTTAATTCTTCACTGTCACCACTATAAACTTCACCAAACATGACGAATTCTGGAATACCAAGCTCTTGAGCATGATTAACCAGTGCAGGTGCAAATTCTGCCCAGAACGCCATATTGACGTGTTTTATGGTATCAATTCTAAAACCGTCAGGTTTAAATTCACTTGTCACGTTTTTGAATATATCGATCATACCTTGAACAACTTCTGGTGAATCTGTATCAATATCGTCTAAACCACTGAAGTCACCGTATATTGAATTTTCTCCTTCGTAAGTGGTATCACCTTGGTTGTGGTAGTACTTTTTGTCATTTAACCAAGCAGGAGATTTAAGACTTTCTTGTCCTTTAGGAATAATAGGCTAATAGGCATCTCCAACAGCGATTTGAGCAAGCGACTTATAAAGGCAACCGTCATTTTCTTTCATCAGATATTGCAAGCCATCTTCGCCACGACATTCAACGTACTTAATGACGTCAGCGGTATGGTAAGTAATAATGTCAAAAAATACTTTTATATTTTCTTTATGTGCTGCATCAATGAAGCGCTTTAAATCTTCATTGTTGCCTAAGTGCGGGTCAATCTCATTGAAATATAAAAAGAGAAAAAGTGATTTTAAATGAATAATATACTGACTTTCAGCTAAAAAGCTGTTTTTTTAGTTACCTTGCTGGTTTATTGAACATAAAGATAAAATAATAAAATTAGTGCTTTACAAATGTTATTGCAGGTCTTAATATCTGCACCGTCTTCAAGCAAGCAATTGTTTTAAGACATTCAGGTGAGATGGCTGAGTGGTCGAAAGCACTGGTCTTGAAAACCAGCAAGGGTTTATAGCCCTTCTAGAGTTCAAATCTCTATCTCACCGCCAAACAAAGAAAAACCCGTTAATCGAAAGATTAGCGGGTTTTTTGCATTTTGAACTGAAAACATTACGTTAAAGATAAATAAGGGGTTATAGCATTAAACCTTCGAGTAGCTTTCAAATCTCTATCTCACCGCCAAACAAAGAAAAGCCCGTCAATCGAAAGATTAGCGGGTTTTTTGCATTTCTGGAATATAGGTTTTTAGGTTTACTTTAAAGGGGCTCATCAAATTCACTTTTATGTGAAGACTTTAAATCAGAATATATAAGAATCTATCAATAATATTAAGATGTACTTAGTGCGCTAAACTGAAGTTAGCAGCTCGTTAATCTTAACAGCTGCTTAAAGTTTATAACGGCCGTTTATATTTCATCTCAGAACGCTATTTTCGCTGCCACTGAAAGTCATAATTTAGGCATGAACTGATCTTAATAAAGAACCTCCTTGCCTTTATTTCAGTTTACTGTGCGTTCCGTATAGAAAGAACAACACAACTTAAGATTAATGGATTATGGAATTAACTGTCGATGTTCGTTTATCAAAGCTAAAGGTTTACTATGAACTAGTGGTAGGACCCTTTTTAAAGAATGCATGTTTTTCTGATTTTTATCGAAGCATAAAACCGCAATCTCACTTGAGTTAGACCCTGACTTATCTTTCACTGCCTTACCAAATGACAAACCAGATGTTTCAATTTCTACTTCAGAAAATCATTTTTTATAAATGCCCAGTCGCTCTATTTTTTAGGTATACTAGTGTTGTTAATTACAGCATATTGCCTAATAGATAAGCTGTAATCATATCCACCGATAGATTTATTTTTCCTTTTTTCAAATCGGTAAAAACACTTTCATTTTTCTTTTTGTCATAAAATCTTTTAGAAAAATAAATCGATACAGTGTCGAAGGTCGCCCACTACTTGTCCCATGAGTTATTGCTATCTCACCTATGGTTTTAGGGCACTATTTTGATATATATTTTATTAATTCGTCTTGAAAAAAATCAAATTTAAGTTTTTTATAACCTTCTTTTTCAGTTAATTGACTAATGATTTCATCGTGATTGTCTTTTATTTTCGAAATGTAATATCTATATGATGTAAATATTACATTATCAGTAGCCATACCAGTAAGGAAATCATATATGGCATAACAATTAAGGATTCCATAATGATATTTTTTTCTTTCTTCTCTTTTTTGCTCATCTATTACAAAATTAACGTATTTTTAAAGCTGGTTTGAATGTGGGAATGTATTTGTTATATCTTCGATAATAAATGCTGATCTTTTAGCACCAATTTCAATAGCGAAAAACACATCTATTTTCCTATATTGCTGTAAAACTTTCCCTTTCCCTGTTAATAACAACTTACCAATAGATTCTAAAGTTACTTTATCTGCACGAGGGTGATTTTTCTTACACAGTAATAAAATGAACTCTTTTGCTGCATTTTTTAACTCATGCACTTCTGTATAATCTAGCCAATTAAGCAACCAACAAATAAATAAATAAAAGTATCTTGTGAAAGTTCACCAGTGACGTAATCAAAAAAATTAGGCTCTTTGCTCATCTTATTATTTAATCCTATTGTAGTTTTTAGTCATTGTTTGGTTCTTAACATTATTTTAGTATTCATAATTACTTAATGAGCTCTTTAAGGCTTTTACGACTTCAACTTTAAGATAAGTTGGTAACTCGCACACTACATCCGCACCATATTTTAATATCCACGCAACCAAGTCATAGGTTGGGATACAGCTAAATTGTACATGCGTCCATTGAGTTGAAGTCTGTAAAATTTGTTGGTCATCTGCTAATTGATTGTTGGTAAGTGTATCTAGTGCAAAGCCCTTTACTTTTAGTGCAACGATTTCTCTTTTGTTACCTGCTTTTAATAACCAACCAGAAGGGTTTTTGGCGAAATATTCTTGCAGAGTAAAAGAAAGTGGAGCATCCATTTTTGTATGGTTTTTGTCAGCGTTTGTAATACGATGAAATAAAAATAACATCGGTTTTTCAGGACTATCCTTTTTAGTTGCCACTAGATAATGGCTTTGTCCTCGAATGATAATTCCTAAAGGGTTTAAGCAATAATGTACCGCAGTATTTTTATCTTTTGCTTGATAATCGATTTGTATTTGGTTTTCGTAAAGCACACACTCGTAAATAATTTCACGATCACTTTCAGATATAAATCTACTATTATTTATTAATGGATAGCCCTCTGAAATTACCTGTAATTTTTCCTGCCATTTGCTAAATGCATTGTCTGAGTTGAGTGTGCATTTAGCGTCAGCTATTCGTGCTTCTGCTCGAAGGGTATATTCACTAGGCATTGCTTTGAGTAGCAGCTTTTCTGATAAAATCAACATCAGCGCTTCAGTTGGTTGAATGCCTTTAAATTTGCTCGCGTTATTTTGAATACAGCCCCAACCGCGACCTTCTGCGGTGTCTTCTAAATAAAGCCCACCTATATCGGTCAGTTTCACTAAGTCTCTTTCAACAGTGCGTTTACTCACATTAAACCCTTCATCTGTAAGGTGTTGATGTAAGGCAATGGTCGTTATGGGTTTGCCTGGAGATAAAGGGATTTTTCTTAACATCTCTAAATGACGTAATGTAGTACTTTTAGACATAACAAGGTGCTACCTAGGAGATAAATTTATTGATTTTTTAGTGGTTATAAACTTTATAGTGACTGTCTTTTTTCCAGATTATTTTACAATTAGTAAAATCAAAATAACTTTTTAATTGCTCTTTATATACGTTAGCAAATAATGAGCTATCCATATAAATGGTTATTGTGTTTGCTAACGTAGAATACACGACCCTTCCTCGTGGAAGTTCCTGGTATTCGCTAGCGATAAGTTCTTTAAAATGGGGTAAGTAAATGTGTTTATTTTCCCATTCTGTTATATGTTGAAAGGGACTATCAACCATGCCTATATCATCAGGGGCCAAAGTTTCAATCGCTATTTTTTTAGCAATTAAGTTGTTTTTATAAAACCAAAATATACCGACGTTAATAGTGAACTCCTTTTTATAATATTAATAAAAAATCATTTAATTTAATAGCTTAGATAATATGTTTTTTACCATAACACATAATAATGACTCTCGCGACAACCGGTGTCGCTTAAAAAATATTTTATTGCGACACTCTTTGTCGCACAGCGAGTTAAGATGTTTTCATGGTAGGCAATTAGTTAAAAATTATGTTTAACGAAAGTGATATGAGTATTGAATACAGTAGAATACGGCAATTATTAGAGCAGTTTACTCTTTATGGGGAAGCTGAGTTCACTATTGTCTTTGGCGCTATAGCGGAAGATGCTGACTATAGCACTTGGTCAACGCCTGATGATGATTTTAGTAAGTATAAAGCGTCTGGTTTTTTTAATCTCATGCAGCATTTATTAAGTGCATTCATTGAGTATAAAAGTCAGATCATATTACTTGAAAACTGCCACGGTATAATTAAAATTAAGCAACGCGTTATTGCTATTGAATGGGTGAATAAAAAAGTTGCCGACGATGCTATTGCTTCAATTCATGAGAAAGATAATGTTGATTACTAATAAAAAAATAAAAATCATAGAGTTAAGTGATGTGCTTACTGAGCATCGAGAATATCACCAAATGAAATTAGGTTGCTACCTAACAGCATTAAATTGTGATCAAAATAAAATACAAAGCAAGAGCGTAAGAGAAGGAAATGTAATTACGTTTCCTGAAAGCTCCCATGATTATGTCATTCGTATTTCAGGAGAAGCATATAATTGTTTTGAGAATCATCCTATAAGCATATATGTGACGTTCAACCAAGACAGGCAGGCTTGGGGGAAATACGCGAGTAGGATACAACATTTAATTGATTGTCAAAAAGCTGTTTTGGTTAGTTCCGATGTTTATAACGTACTAGATGCTGAAATTAACTTTTATAATCCAACTATTATTTGTTCAACGGGTTAACGCCTATTCTAGTTAGGATCGTACCGGATAGGTGAAATTGTTAATACCCTCTTTGAGATCAATAGCAGACAGGAAAAGAAGCGATTTACTCACTTACGCACTGCGTTTAATGACGAATGATCGCTGTGGTGCATCAGGAGCCAGTCAAGGTGATATTCAATCGGGTTTAGTTGCTATTCTCACCGCTAAAAACAGACGTCAGCCTTTGAGTTACTAACGGTGATTTTTCGCCTAAATTATTTGTGTTTAGTCTTGTAAATATTATCTTATTGAAAATTGACAGGGATATAGTCATGAGCAGGGTGGTTTTATTTATATTATCAATGATATTGGTTGATAAAACGTTAGCTGGAACAGTATATAAATGTACTGTTGATAGGGATAATTAAATATAGTCAAATGCCTTGCGGCGATGGCGAACCTGAAAAGTTAATAATATTAGATGTAATGTCTAAATCTATCACGTCAGCCCAAAAGCAACCTCAATCTACAACCTGTAATAATGACTACATTATCAAATCACATATTATCAGCAATAAGATAAAACGCTCTGAAGCTAATATTAAGCAATACTAAAAGAAAATCGTAAGAGAATTAAATCTGCTTAAGGCTCGCACGTACAGTGCTAACAATAACTTAGCTGGAGCTATTTACCAAGATGCTTGAGTATTGAGATGCTTGCGGTAACAAATAAATCAGTCATTGATAGATAGTTCAACTACAAATATCAATAAATTAAAGTCAAAAAAATAATTATTATCTTATTTTAACATTTACTAGCGCTGTTATTGAGATTAAAAATACAACAGCAAAAAATCTATATGACCGCTATGGTGGTTAAGCTGACTATTTATGAAGATACATTTACGCCTAAATTAGGACGGGTTTTTGGCAAAAATAACGGTTAGTTCTAACTCGTTGTGGGGCAGAAAGTGAGATATTTTTATCCCTAAAAGTAGAATGAAAAATTTAAAGTTGATTGAGAACTAAAGTATGCAATATTTGAAATAGTCTTAAAGTATCAGGTAAACTTAGCTATTTATTCTCTAGTCTTATTAATAAATTCTGTTATCATTTTTTTGTAAGTTTGCCCAATAGGGATAGTTTCATCGGAAATTTCTAGCTGTGAAGAACTGACACAGTTAACTTTATTTTTAGCAATGATAAAAGATTTATGTACGCGCATAAACAAACATTGGGGTAACTCTTTTTCGAACTGTGATATTTTTTGATGAGTAACTATTTTGCTATCACTAGAGTAAACCAAACAATAGTTACCGCAAGCTTCAATATAAAGAATGTCATTCAGGGCTATTTGGTGACGAGCTTTATCCCCCTTGATAAATATTCTCTGCTCTAAGGCATTAGTCTTATCTTGCGAATTTGAAGTAGTCCGGTATTCCCCCACAGGTAACTTATTTTTAGGGTGTATTTTATTTACTGCTTTTAAAAATCGTTCAAAACTGAAAGGTTTTAACAGGTAATCACTGACATTTAATTCAAAGCCTTCTAAGGCAAACTCTTGATAAGCCGTAGTAACAATTACCTGAGGTTTGACGGTTAACGTTTTGAGAAAATCAAAGCCGCTTAATTTTGGCATATTGATATCAAGAAACATTAAATCAACACTGTCGGTCGCGAGAAATTGCATGGCTTCCAGCGCGTTATAACTATGATTAACCAGCTTAAAATGTGGCAAGTTTGTACAATATTCTTCTATGATACGATGCGCGATAGGCTCATCATCAATGACCATGAAGCGAATCTCTTTGTTATTCATAATTATGTTGGCTCTTTAATTGTACTTCTAGTCGAACACAATGCACACCATGTCTTGAGGTGACATCGATCTGATGTGAATCAGGATAAATCAGCTTTAATCGTTGTGTTAAATTCTGTAGCCCGATACCCGTATGGCAACTTTGTTCACTCTCATCGAAATTATTTTCTATTTCAAATACCATGCTTTGTTCTGTAGCCTCAAGCTTGATAAGTATAAAAGCTTCATCAGTGAGTTTTTCAACGCCATGCTTATATGCATTTTCTACCAGTATTAATAATAATAAGGGTGAAATAGCTAAACCAGCATCTGCTATCTCATGAGCAAACGTTATATTTACTGGCTTATGGTATCTTATTTGCTGTAACTCAATAAAATCATTAAGGTAATTGATCTCATCCTTGAGTAGTACCTGATCTTTTTTACCTTGATAAATAGTATAACGCAACATGTCTGAAAGTTTGAGGATCAAACCCGGAGTTTGATCAGACTTTTCTAACGCCAAACCGTATAAATTGTTCATAGTATTAAAGAGAAAATGTGGATTTACCTGACTTTTTAAGTGCATTAACTCGGCATCAGTACGTTCGTTTTGTAGTTGTTTAACTAACTTCCATTGACCTATAACCCAATGAGAAAACAAGTGAAAAAGCATCAGCCAGCTCAATATGGTTAATTGGAACTTAGTGCCGTATTCACTATTATCGACAGTGTTCGATGCAAAGAAACATACGGCAATAAAGCTCGCATAAAGGATATAAATTTTTTGGGTTTTCAAATCAAATGATTGAGGCTGGCTTTGTGACTTTTTTTTAATAAAAAGTACGATGTGATAAAGCATAAGCGCGTAACAAAAAGCTATGGTCAAATTATAGAATAGATCAATGATATGTACTTCTTTAAAGACTAATAAAGTATTCAATGCCAATAAATAACTGCACGCGATGTTATGGTTATTAAGCCAAATTAAAAACATCCTTAATTTTGTAGTATTACTTTCTTTTTGGGAGATATTTACCCCTATTATTGACTTTAACATTGGGCTATGAGCGATTATCAATAGGATCAAAACGAGATAATTTAAACAAAGTAGTGTAATGGCAAAAGGTAAGCGATTTTCTCGCGCATCTAATATCAACATAAACATGGTTAAGGCCAGAAACGTAGTTGAAACCAATAATATGCTCACTCGATTTTTTTTACATTGAGTGAACAAGGCTAGTTTAGCTTTCACTAGGTTTTCTTTAAGTGAATAATTTTTTGGCTCTATTAATTTACAAATGAATTTGTCGATAATAAAAAGTCCCACCAATAAAAACACCAAAAATAAACTGTTCATACAACACCCCGCATACCTTATCAAAGAGCGCTAAAAATACACGTATTTAGTAATACAAGCGAGCACTTTACTGTCGAAAATCTCTGTAAAATCACGCTATTTGACCAATCCTATCATTATGATGTCCAATTAAGTCTTTTTCGATACAAACGGTATTACGCCTTTTAAACTGGTGTTTGGCCAAGAAAATCTAGGGTACGTCACATAGTTTATTTATCACTAGGGAATAGTTATTGGCTTGGTTATAACTGTTGCAAATAAATTTACCTTTCTCTTGTGGAGTAACACTATGGAAGCAGTAGCAATAACATCAGGCTTGAATATCGATTCAAATAAGCACAGTAGTATTGAGAATCAGCTTAAAATTTCTGGATTAAGTAAAACCTATCATAATGGTTTTAGAGCCCTAAATAATGTCAATCTAACATTAGCTAACGGTATGTTCGGTTTACTTGGTCCAAATGGTGCGGGTAAGTCGAGCTTTATGCGGAGTTTGGCAACGTTACAAACTTTCGACAATGGCAATATTATTTTCAATGGTGAGGACAGCCAAGCTAACCCTGACGCGATTCGGAAATACCTTGGTTATTTACCACAAGAATTTGGTGTGTATCCTAAAATGTCTGCTGTGCAACTACTTGATTACTTAGCGGTATTAAAAGGTGTAATAGACAAAACAACGAGAAAAAAACAAATAGACTATCTACTGGAGTTAACCAATCTCACCGAGCACAAAAATAAAGCGGTTGCCAACTATTCAGGTGGTATGAAACAAAGATTTGGTATCGCTCAAGCATTGCTCGGCTCGCCTCAATTGTTAATTATTGATGAACCTACAGCAGGCTTAGACCCCGCTGAGCGTAATAGTTTTCATAATATTTTATCTGATATTGCAGATAAAATGATCATACTTTTATCAACTCATATTGTTGAAGATATCAATAATTTATGTCCAAAAATGGCGATTTTAAATGCAGGGGAAATATGTTTTCAGGGGAAACCACAAGCCTTAATAAGCACTTTACAAAACAGGCTTTGGAGAAAAACTATCTCAAAAAATAAATTAGAGCAGGTTCAGCAACAATATGAATTGTTGTCTGTGCGATTGAAGAGTGGTTGTTATCAAATCAGGCTGGTATCCGACATTAATCCTGGGCATGGTTTTACACCTGTGGAAGCCGATTTAGAAGATGCTTATTTCCATACCTTAAAGCAACAACAGCGCTAACTAAAGAGTAGCTAAGGAGCTAAATATGTTGACTCAATTATTACGTTTCGAGAGTTTATATCAAATTAAACAACCGTCTTTCATTATATTTTTACTTGCTTTACTGAGTTATGGTGTTGTTATTAACGCAGATGTTTTAGGTCAGGGGATGGAATTACTCCACATTAACTCGCCTTATCGTTTAAGTTATTTTATCGCACTAACTTCGGTACTTAGCATTTTCGCCGCGATGATATTTTGTGTTAATAGTTTACTTAGAGACAAAGATCATCATTTTGACGGTATTGTCGGTATGTTGGCGATAAAGCAACGATTTACCAGTTGTACCATCGCAGTATTAATGAGTACCTTATGTGTTGTTTCTATTTTATCCATTGGGCTAATGTTGGGAATATTATCTCCTAGTCTTGACCAAGAAAAAATTAGCCAATTTACATTGAGCCACTATTTATGGCCTTGGTTAGTCTTTGTTTTACCAAATACCCTTATTGCCACAAGTATATTAGTGGCAGTGACTTTAAAAAAACAAAATGCTTTTGCCACTTACATCACGGCAATTTCACTGTTTATCTTTTTTTGGGTATCAATGATGTTTATCGGTGCGCCGGTAACTGGAAGCATGGTGTTTAAAGATCCAAGCATGGTCAGCATCTTTGCTTTGTTAGACCCTTTTGGTACGAGTGCTTTCTTTGAACAAAGTCAATTCTGGACACCGGCACAAAAAAACGAGCAGTTATTTAGTTTGTCGGGTTCGTTATTGTTAAATCGGGTTATTTGGTTATCGATAGCATTAGCTGTATTTGTATATCTTGGGAAAGTTGTTATTCAACATTTTCAACCAAGTGAAAACACGTCTAGTGATAAACGAAAAAATTCACGTAATAAATCTAAAATAATCAATGCTATACCTAGCTTTGTTCCAGCTCAATTTAAAAAACATCTTGCAGCACCTTTAGTCATTACTGATACTAAAAGACTTAAATTTCAACTTTTAGCCTTGTTAACATTGTCAGTCATTGAAATTAAACAAATCGTCGGTCAATGGGCATTTAGAGGTTTAGTTATATTTGTTACTGGCTTGGCCATTGTGGGTATGTTGATGGCAGTGGGGGTCTTTAGTAGTGGTGTTTTCTCTGGACGTTATCCCACAACAGTGCTTTTAGTTAGCTATAGCACCGAAGCTTTTACTCCATTAGTTACTGCGATTATTATTTTTTATAGTGCAGAAAAAATCTGGCAAGAAAAGCTCCTTAAAGCCGACAGTTTTATTGACAGCTCACCTGTTGCTAATGCCACTATTTATGGTGCAAAGCTATTATCATTATTTTTTATTCCATTGTTTCTCGTGGCGATGAATATTGTTGCATCGATTATTTTTCAAATATCCAATGATTATTACCGCTTCGAATTTTCTCATTATCTTTCACTGTTTTATTTCGTCGCCCTGCCGGTGTTAATTCAAACGGTATTAATTTTCTTTATACAAACGCGTATTGCCAATAGTCGTTTTGCCAATAAATATTTAGGCATGATGATTAGTGCGATTGTTATTGTACTGTTAGCAATATCAAATGGACTCTTTGGCTTTGAACATCCTTTCTTAAACATCAATAAACTGCCTAGTTTATTACGTATTGATTCCGATTTAGTAGGGTATGGAGAGTTTGCCATTAAGTTCCATTACTTAGCTGGATTTTGGGGGATATTTGCACTTATCGTTGCTGGACTGACTGTACTTAAATGGAATAGGGGCGAGTGGTATAAAACAAGTGATTTTTCAGGTAAAACAAAATCACCATCGTATAACAATGATACAAAGAAACAGACAAAGTCCAACTTAACACAGGTGTATTTACCTGCATCATTAGCCGGTCTTTTGGCCTTCGGTTTTTTTATTCAAGTCAATATTCCTGTAAAGAGTGATTACCAAGCAAGGGATAAAAGTTTTGAAGACCAAGCGATTTATGAGCATAAATATAAGCAATATCAAAGCTTAGTTATTCCACAAGTGAGCGAAATGAAGCTTGCTGTTGATTTTTATCCCAATCTGAAAAGTTACTCAGTTAAAGCGGATTACCTTTTGGTTAATACGGGTAATGAAGCAATGCATGAAATATTTGTGACCGCACGTGTACCGCTACAAAGTATAGAAATTTCGGGGGCAACGGTATTACTTAACGATTCAACTGCAAACTGGAGTGTATATTTATTTCAATTAACAAAGCCATTATTATCAGGAGAAAGCTTAGCAATGAGTTATCAATTATCGCAATCATCGTCGCCTTTCGCTATTAATAAAGGCATAGTGAATAACGGCTCTTATCTTAATCACAGTGGATTTGAACCCTTGATGGGCTATATCGAACGTATTGAAATAAATGATGAATTTGAACGTGAAAATCGTGGTTTAACTGCCAAAGCCACCAGTATTTCAGACAGAAAAAAACTCACAGATAAAGGCAAGTTCATCACCCAAAAAAGGACGTTTGAAGCGGTACTATCAACGTCAATTGAGCAAACAGCCGTAACTTCAGGGCAATTGATAAAAACGTGGCAACAAGATGGCCGAAACTATTTCCATTACAAAATGCAAAAAGCCATATATCCACTAGTAGACTACATCTCAGCAATCTATGAAACGAAGAGCATTGAGCACAATGGACTTGTTGTTGAGATGTATTTTCATCCTGAACATGGGATAAATATCGATGAAATGTTACGTGCAACTAAAGCAACACTTGACTACGCAACAGCAAACCTTGGGCCTTATGCGTTTGACAGTTTACGTATCCTTGAAGTACCTGAATATCATCCTTTTGGTGGCAAAGCTACATCGGGCATTGTCGCTTTGTCGGAAAGTTTATACATCGAAGATTATAATGATGGTGCGGACATTAATAACACAGCTCGAAATACCATTCATGAAGTGATGCATCAGTGGTGGGGAGAAAAATTAGCCCCTAAAATCACCCAAGGTGAAGGTGTATTAGTTGAATCGTTAACCAAGTATATGGAAGCGGTGATATTAGAAAAAATGTATGGAAATAACATGGCTCGCCAATTAACAAAATATACTCAACGTCGTTATTTTTCAGGACGTGCTTATGCTCGTACTGCTGAAGTTGGCGTAATCGATGCAGACCATGAACGTTATCTTACTTATGGTAAAGGACCGGTGGTATTTACAGCCTTAAAAGAATTGTTAGGAGAGCAAAAACTTAATACTGCCTTTAAACAGTTAATCGATAGTCACAAATTAACTTTAAGTGCCACAACTGATGATTTACTCAGCGCAATATTAGATATCGCCAATAACTTGCAAAAAGGCCTTATTCAAGATTGGTTAACTAAGGTTATTGAATACGATTTAGCTATTAATAAAGCGGTTGTTAGCGAGCTTCCTGATGGCCGTTATGAGGTTGTGATCGATGTTAAAGCATTACGATTATCAACAGATAAGGATGGACTGGTCAGTGAGATAGGCATAGATGAGTCAATACAAATTGCATTATACCGCGCATACCCAGGACGTAGGAGTGCAAAGGCATTATCTATTACAAACCAGTTAATTAATCAAACTAACTCGACTATCACCTTGATTGTCGAAGATAAACCTGGCTGTGTAATGATTGATCCAGATTACACTAGATTAGATAAAAACTTGTCTGATAATATTTCAAAAATTGAAGATAAATAATGGCTATTATTATCATGTTTTTATTAGGGAATTTAATCGTACTGATCCTGTATAAGCCTTGCCAGCTAACGCTGAATTAGCATTTTAGGTAAAATGTTATTTATAAGAAATAAGCTTATTTGAAAGTAATTGGAGCAAAATTGAAATGATGCTTCAACTCACTGTTTTTAGATACAATTATTGTTAAAATTTTCAATTTGACATAGCTCATCAGCATATATATAAACTTACAAACATCTCCCGTTAGCTATTCTTGAAGATAATGGACACAGTATGGACGATAAATGACATCAAAATCAGGACCGTTTTTTCGCATTAGTATCGTTAGCTATCAGCTGCTCTTTAGGTCAATTCAACGCTATAAGCGAGCATTTATCGCTGATTTACAAAAAGCAAACTTTGTGAAAAGGAAGGTTGTCTTTAATTATTTGATGCTATTGTCTGTGTGACGTAAATATAATAATCTACAGACTTCATCATTTAATGGATTAAAATCGTGATAAATTCAAAAAATATTTCTCTATCTATGACAACTTTTTTATTAATTATTCTAGCGGGCTGTAGTTTAAAGTCTGATTTGAATTCAGAGTCTTTATCTTTGTCTACTGCTCGATATGGCCATGCTGCTGTAAATGATGGTAGTAAGATATATGTGCTGGCTGGTGCGAACAAATCAGGTTTTCTTTCAGATATTGAGATTATTGAACCCTTATTAGGAAAAAAAGAGATTCTAAAAAATAGGTTAATACCAAGGCGATATTTTTCAGCAGTTTGGGATGGAAAGCATTCAATTTATATATTAGGTGGAGTAAGTATTGAGGACAAAAAATTTAGATATGAAAAGAGAGTCGAAGTATTTAATACGATCACACATGAAGTTAGCTTTGCACAACCGCTTCCCGCACCAACACGTATCAATAGTGCAGTATTTTTAAATGGAAGTGTTTTTGTTTTTGGTGGCGGATATCCTAGTAAAGAGCAGATAACAGCTAGTCCGATTGTAGCCGTCTTAAACATAGCTCAAAAAAAGTGGGTACGAGCTGCTGATATGCCAACAGCGAAAACGACAAGAGCGGTGGTTAGAGACGGTTTAATATATGTTGTTGGAGGGTATGATCGAACTTCTTCGCTTGATGTTTTTGAACGATTTGATCCACAGTTGAATAAATGGGAATCGCTTCCTACTATGCCTGAAGGAATTAGCGCTCACTCTCTCACTATTGTCAAAGATAAATTATTTGTTTTTGGGAATTACAATAATTTGAATTCTACTTATTCTTATGATTTTCTAACGTATGAGTGGGAGTTGATTGATATTGGTTATAAGGCCAGTAGGCATAATGCAACAACAACATTAGGTGATACTACTTATGTGATAGGCGGAAACACTGGTACAAAAGGATCTTTTCTTGATTACATACAAGAATTTAGCTTGTGATATGTAACTATAACAGTAAATATAATTCAAACTACTGCTATATTTTTAGTTCGTAATGTTAGTCAATTATACAGAATAGTATTTCCGTTAATCTTTTGGATATCAAGCAGAGTAAAGGGCCTGCTAGCAGCATTATAAAAACTCTCGTGACTAATTTATTACTGGTTAATCTGATATGTCCGCTCTCAACTCCTAAGTTATCGTTAGCAGAAATAATCTATAAACCATAAAAAAGGACGGCTTTTTTGGCAAATTTGATCATTAGAAGCCAGTTTCATTTAGTGGTTGGGAGTCTCAAACATTATGCGTCGTTACATAAATGAGAATATCGTGAATATTATTAGTTCTAACGAGATTAACCAGTAAACAACCTTAACTTATTTTATCGACTGTTTAATGCATACGTTTTAGTTTTTATAAAATATACTGTCTGGTTTTCATTAATGCAGTCATTAGCATATTAATGTAAATTGCTCAGAATTTGTTGTCACAACAGGTCTTTTGCCCAAAAAAATGTCGATTACCTTCAATGATAATCGACATTAGCATATGTTCTGTAACGTGTCAGAGGCCCTATAACAAGATAGAAAGCTAAGACGTATAAATTTTTATTTCTCGCTTAAATATTAATATTATTACTGATTAAAAGTTTTCTTATATTTTAAATCGTTCGACTAAGCTATCTAGCTTCATTGCCATTGCTGTTAGTGACTCACTTGCAGAGGCTATACGAGTTGATATTTGTGCACTGTTTTCTGTGCTATCACTGATTGCGTGTACATGAATATTAATTTCCCCAACAACGGTTGCTTGCTCTTCCGTTGAAGTGGCAACCTGAGTATTTAGATCTGAAATTTGTTGAATGTTTGCAACAATATCTTCGAGAGCCTCTGTTGTCTGCTGAGCATCATTTACGGCAATATCGGCGGTTTCTTTACTTTCTCTTACACTGTCAACTGCTCGCTTAGATTCTGACTGCAAAAGGTTGATCATTTTATTAATCTCATCTGTTGATTCGCTGGTACGCTTCGCCAAGTTGCGTACTTCATCAGCGACAACAGCAAAACCACGACCTTGTTCACCCGCACGTGCAGCTTCAATCGCAGCATTTAATGCAAGTAAATTTGTTTGTTCTGAAATACCACGAATAACCTCAAGCACACTACTAATGGCATTACTCTTATCCGCTAAAGATTCAATGGTTGTTGATGCCGAGTCCATTTTCTGCGCCATTTGGTAAATATTTTCAGTTGATTCTTTAACAATATCTTGTGCATTTTTAGCTTGAGTTGTCGCATCATTCGTCGAATCTGCTGCATGTACAGCGTTTGCTGCAATTTCTGTGATCGTTGAACCCATTTCACTAATGGCCGCGGCTACTTGTATTGCGATATCACGCTGCCCCTGAGCATCTACCTTTGACTGTTCTGCATCTTGGGAAACTTTTATAGATGCTTGACGAACATCTTTCGATGTTGCTGACACATCACTCACCACCGTGTGTATCTTAATAATAAAGGCGTTGAAACCATGCGCCAGACGCGATACTTCGTCACCACCGCTTTCATTTAGTCTGTAACTAAGATCACTATCTCCATCACCCAGCTCTTTGAATATGACCGCAAGATCATTAATCGGTCTGGTTAAACTTTTTGCTAAAATAATACTGACACAGATAAAGACAGCAACAATAATGGCAAACCACATAAGCATATAATTTCGAGACTCGTTTAGCGCGAGGTAAAGCTCTTCTTTTGGAACTTCGGCAACTACATACCAGCCAAGGCTTGAGATGTAGCTTGTCGCAATAATTAATTTGTCAGTTTCTTGGAATGCAAAGTCTTTTTGAGTTAACAGTGTTTGCGCATTTATATCGCTATAAAGGTCAGTGATTTTTGTTTTTTCACTTTTTTCTTTATCTTTATGAATTTTTACCAACCCGGTATGATCAACAAGATAAACAAAGCCAGATTCTTCAATTTTAAAGCTATTTAAGTAATTAACCATGTCATTAAAAGACTTTGATAATCCAGATACGCCTCGACCGTTTATCTGCTGATAATTGATAAATACATCGACATTGCCATTAGGATATCCATAGGTACTTGCCGACTCTGCTTCCCCCCCATTGGTGAACGCAAAAAACCAGCCATCAAGCTCATCATTTTTCAGCACTCGCAGAAACCCATCCTGATTCCAGTAATTAGCTGTTTTTCGATCGGCAAAAGACGCATTACTTAAATTGTTATCTTTAGCTATTTTATTCAGCATTTTTATAACATTAGCTTCATTTTCTTTGTTCGCACCAGACTCAATCCAATCAAGAAGAAAGGGGTTTGTCGCAATTGATTTGGTTAGCACTTTCATTTCAGAAATTTCTCCATTCACCGCATTACGAACACGCAAAAGCAGGTTAGGTAAATCTGATTGTTGCAGCCTTGAAATGAGTAGCTCTTTTGCTTTTGAGTGGCCAACAAATCCGACGATGCTGGTTGAAATAATAACAGCCATTAACATGGCAATGACCAGTTTTGATCGGATAGAAAGGGTGTTTAAAAATTGCATCAAATAGATCCCATGTGTAAGTTTTTTATATTTTGTTGTTACGTCAATTCAATCATAAAACCAGTCTAATTGGTGTTTATAAGGTGCATACGCTCTCAATTTGGTTGAGCTTAACATATACCCGTAATCACACCATTTAAAAAATGTTACTGCTATAAATTTTGCTAACATAATACTCATTTTATCTAGGCTAAATTAATAAGATATTGAAAGACCTTTTATTAACCTTATTTTGCGAAAATATAAAGAAATAGAATAAAATAATTTAAATAGAAGACATCATCTTTTAATTATTCATCTCAATTATGTAAAAATAAGTTATATAAAGTGAATAGTAAAATTAGCTTCAGTATCTTTTTTAACGGTCGTTAGGATTACTTTTATTAAATTAATCCCGAAAGCCAATGCATGACATTCAGTAAAAACTGCTCATTTTGTTCTGCGCCTTTAGATAGTAAACCGTATTTTTTACCTGTTTTAACCGTTAGTTGTGAGGAAAACATCATACCTTCAGCAAACACAGCGACTCGGCCTTTGCCTATTTCTAAAACAGCTCCTTGACTCCACCCTGGAATCGCAAGCCTAGGTGTTTCAGCATTTACCTGAAAAGGAATGTCTGGCATCACGGAAACAGCTGTATAACTAAGAACCAAAAGTGATTTTGCAGTCTCAGGAGCTTTAAAAGCAGATCCTCCAAATGTTTTAACTTGAATTATTTGTTCTGAATTGGGCTTTCCTTGTAAGATTGGAGAAGTATCATTTTCTAATGGCAGGTCAGTTTGAGTTGAACTCCCTTTGGTTATTGCGTGATCAACAAGCGTATTATCATTAATGCGAAATATTGCCTTTCCGACATGACCATTACTAAATTGAATGCCTAGTGCACTTGAGAGTGTTTCAATAACTTTTGGAAAAGGCGTATGATCGGCAACTAAAAATAGAGAGCCACCTTGAGATATCCATTGCATAAGGGCTTCAATTTCTTCTGTTTCAAACGCATCTCCATATGGTGGGTTATAATCCCGTCTGCTGTTATCTAGTGCATTTGCAACAACTAAAATGTCAGCTTGTTGTAAATACTCTAAAGTAAACTTTTCTTTTCCCGCTTCAACAGTATAACCATCGCTCGACAACACTTGTGAAAAGGGTTTGTATCTACCTTGAGTCGTGTGAAAATTATGATGTGCTTCATCAATTAACACTACGGGGCTAGTTAAGCCAGAAAAGCTATTTTGTGTGTTTTTTGGGATGAAATCGGGATCAGCCTTTTGAGCACTATCAGAACACGACGCTACACTTGATAACAAAAGTCCTAAAAAAATATGGTTATGTCTTAATTTCATTTAATATTTACTCATAGATAACTACACAGCTAATCAAGATATATAACCGCCGCAAATAAGTGGCAACTTATGCAGGGGCACAATAGTGAGAACAAAAAGTAAATCTTTTTTTGTCCTTTTGTGTTCGCTCCTTAGATACAGGTTACACGATATCCTTTGACATAAACATACTGTATTGATCTAGTTGATAATGACCAAATGGCTCGCACTCTTTAAAGCCAAACTGTTTATAAAGTAAGTTTGCGGATAAAAGAGCATTCATCGTTCAAGTCTCAAGGTACAATTTTTTATACGAGCGAATACTCGCTTGATGAATAATATGTTCTAATAATTTGCGAACTATGTTTTTGTGTAAAAGTTAGTTGATTTGCGCATGAGTATTGGTATCTGGAGGCGACATTAATAAAATAATCGGAGGAAATAACAAATAATTAAAAAATTAAATGAAAATTGGTTTTGATCTGTTGCTTTCAATGGTAACGGCAATAGGAAGTGTTTAAGATATAACATTTGGCATTGGCCACTCATCATTGATTACTTAACGCGGAACTTACATGAATTTAGAACAAGCTTTATTGGTAATAGCTCATTCACATGGCAACGAACTACCTGTTGAAGCGCTCGAAACCGTTAAATCGAATTGGTCGATATTTTATCCTGATTTAGCGCGATTAATAGATCAATTTATTACTGATGATACCTCGCTAACCGATGAGCAACAGGCCATTTTATTTTTTGGCACGTTATTATTAGCAGAATTAAAATATGCTCCTGCATTGTCAAAATGTTTACAGCTCTTTTCGCGCAGTGATACGTTTTCAACCCCGCTTGAAGGGGTATTTGGAGATGCCCTTACTGAATTAACACCGACCTTATTTTATAATGTAGCAAATGGTAATAGCCAAGTATTATCTGATTACATTGTTGATGTTCATCAAGCGATGTACTGTAAAGCGTCTGCTATTGAAGCGGTATTTGCTCAATATGAAGTGGGCACTATCGATAAGGTTGAATTAGGTGAGCACGTAACTCGATGGTTATCAGTCTTTTTAGCTTTGCCAAGTTCAATCAGTAGTTTCTTGATGAGTGCATTAGCAGATTCTTGTATTGAATATCAACTTGATGACTTTAAAAATCAGTTTATTGAATTATGTGATAAAGATGTATTTGATGAAGATCGCTTTAAACAATGTGAAGTAAAAGCATGGGGTAGGGGAGATGCACCTAAGCTGATTGAGGCTGGTATTATTCAAACAGAGTTTAATGTTGTTGATACCTTAAGTGCTTGGATTGATGATGATTCAAACGATAAAGAACTCGATAATATACCAGACGAAGACCTTGATATATTTGATTCGTTAATGGGAGAAGGCGGCTTACTGGCTAATATTTTGTATGACGAAAATACAATTTTAGAAAACAGTGTGCCGGTTAGTTCATTAGCGACGGCTGGCCGAAATGATCCTTGCCCGTGTGGCAGTGGAAAGAAATATAAAAAATGTTGTTTACAGTAAAACAGTAAGTTGAGACATGCTTTATTGGTTAAAGTAATATGTTGAACACTAAAGCTATGAATAAAAGGTAATACAAAGCTATATTTACACCTCAATTCAGTATTTGCTGCATTGAGGTGCGACTAAAAAGGGATCGTTTTATGCTTTATCAGCAAGCTTTGTTATTTCAAACTGAATGATTTGATCGCTCAATTGAATATCTTTACCTTTTTTAGGATGGGGTTCGACGCTTAATAAAAGTAAACGATAACCAAAAGCATGAGCAATTTCTGGTTCGCGCTTACGTGTCAATTTTACCTCTATTTTTTCTTCAAACTCATTTAAAACTTCAAGTGTTACAATCAATTGACCTGCCCAAATACATGCCATACCAATGGGGCATCTAGAATCTTCTAAAGAGATCAAACGTAATTTCAAATTTTGATATTTTATAACTTCTTCAGCGTATATCGTAATGACAGAGCTTAGCTCTTGATTGGTTAGTGCAAAATCGTACTCTATTTTAGCCAACGTTTCTGTGGTTTTTGCTGTTTCAGCGACAGTTGAACTACCAGCTAAACAGCCAGATAAAGCGATGATTACAATATAAATTAATCTGAACATTAATAATTTTTCCTTAGTCTAAACGTATCTCTGTTGTGAAAAAAAGCTCGGCTTATGCCGAGATTTTTTAGTTTATAACTATTATTTATTACTACGGTTGAGGTGCACAACGCGGTAAAGTACAAAGCTGAACACGCTGAAGTGCATCTGATACGGTAATAATACCGTCGCCATCATTATCATGTGGACTAACAGGTGCAGTGGGTTGATTACGCGCAGCCGCGATTAATCTTATATCGCTACGGTCAACAAAACCATCCAAATTTACATTACACTGTATAGCTTGCGGTACATTTTCAAAGACTAATGAAACAACATCTATTTGTGCATACCAATCCCAATCTGCAGCGTTGAGATCGAAATAATGCCAGCGTAATTTAACATCAGATTCACCAACATAATTAGATAAATCTAAAAAACAGCTTCCCCTCTATTATCTTCACTTAAATATTCTTTAATAGAGTAAACATTTGGTCGATCATCGGTTGTGCTAACTCATCAATTCCGGGGCGATTCAAATAACCGCGTAATCCCGTAAACTGTATTTGAAAAAATTGAGCATATTCGAGCGCAGTACGATTATTGTTTAATTCACCATTTTTAATGGCTTGGTTAAATAACACACATAAATATTGTTCAAACACCCTGAGCAGTTTTAAGTTGAGTTCACGCAAGGTATCTTCTTTTTCTGTAAACTCGCTGTTGGCTTTTATCAGCATGCAAATAGCGCTAGGGTAGTCTTGGCGAGTCAAAATTACATTGTTAACAAATGCACGTAAGCCACTTAGTATGGCGTCGGAGTGATTTAAAAAACCTTCAATTTGAGCTTGTATTTGCGCCGTGTAATCTTTTAGCGATTCACTATAAAGCCCTTCTTTCGAGCCAAATGCAGCATAAATACTACCGGGACGCATATTTATCACCTCTTGTAAGTCTCGTGTTGAGGTGGCATGGAACCCTTTTTCCCAAAATAATTGGCTTGCTTGACGAATTACATCGTCGCGTTCAAATTTAACCTTGTTAACCATAATTTATAACCAAGATGAACAGTCGCTCAATTATAACTTGACCGATCGCTCAAAAACAAGCACCATAGCATCGAATCACCTAAAGACTATTTTTATTGGAGCAAAACATGACAGAATTTACTTTATACACAGCAGACAATGCATCAGAAGCGGCAAAACCTTTATTAGCTAATTCAGTAGCGGCATTTGGTATGTTACCAAACCTACATGCAGTAATGGCTGAAGCGCCAACATTACTTGAAGGTTACCAAGTATTACATGAGCTTTTTCAAAAAACGTCATTTAATGCAGAAGAGCTCACTGTTGTATGGCAATCAATTAATGTCGAACATAACTGTCATTATTGTGTGCCTGCCCACAGTGGCATTGCAGAAGCAATGAAAGTTGATCAAAGCATTGTTGATGCACTTGTTAACAATACGGCACTTGCAAACCCTAAGCTTGAAGCTCTACGTGAGACAACCCTCGCTATGGCACGTGAACGTGGCGTGATCAGCGATGCACAAATTGAAACGTTTTTTGCTGCAGGTTATGGCAAACAACAATTGCTCGAAATTATTTTAGGTTTATCACAAAAAGTGATGAGTAACTACACGAATCATTTAGCCAATACGCCAGTAGATAACGCTTTTAAGAAATACGTAAAATAAATTACGGTTAGTTAAAATAACGTTACTGATTTACGATACCCTACCTTTTGGGCTGCAAAACGGTAGAGTATCAAAGTTTGATTTAGACTTATTTTAAATGCTTTATTACGCGAGCCACCCCATGATAATTCTAATAAAAGTGAGACAATTTGGACCAAAGATTGACTCTGAACGTATAGGCATTTATGACAAGCACTTGAAACCTAGATAAACATCTCAATATGAGGTAAACAAGTGGTAATATTTAAGGGGCCAATAACGGCACCTTTGCTAATTTATAAAGAAGCCCATGAACGAAATACGTGCAAGAATTAATCTAAAAGTTGGTTTACATAGTGATATAGATGCAGAGATAGCAACCTTTAATATGTTTGATGAAAACCATGAGCACATTGCGTTAATTTTTCAACAAGCCGATAAAAATCAGCAAGCACCCCTAGTGCGCATGCATTCAGAATGTTTAACCGGTGATGTTTTTCACTCTTCCCGTTGTGATTGTGGTGAACAGTTAGATGAAACTATTAATCTAATGAAAGATAAAGGGGGAATTATCCTTTATCTTCGTCAAGAAGGTCGCGGTATTGGTTTATACAATAAAATGGATGCTTATGTATTACAAAGTCAAGGCATGGATACCTATCAAGCCAATAAACATTTAGGTTTTGAAGAAGATGAACGCAGTTTTGAAGACGCCGTTGCGATGTTGCAAGCCTTAGCGGTTACTGATTTACGTTTGATCACCAATAACCCTAAAAAATTAAATGCCTTAAAAGATTGTTTTAATATCGTAGAGCAAGTGAATACGAGTTTGCATTTAAAAGATGACAATAATAATTATCTACGTACTAAAAAAAATCACGGTAAGCATGATTTGAAAATAGATTAACAGTTGAGTACTTTCTTGTGAGGTTATCAACTTCTTGCTCTGTAAATACACCAGCGGAGTATTGGCAGGTATTCGGGGGTTAATTCGAGGAATACACCTTAAATTTGTTCTTTCCCGATTTTTTAGCTTTATACATAGATAGATCAGCAAGTTTAATTATTTCTTCAGGCTTTGATGAATGCACAGGATAAATAGCAATACCGATACTTGCCCCAATACTAATGGCACTATTGTTGAAGCTAATAGGTTGAGAAATGGCTGCTATGAGTTTATTTGCAATAAGTGGAGCGTCTTCGATACTCTTAATACAATCCAATATGACAATAAATTCATCTCCTCCCAATCGTGCAGCAGTGTCAACATTACGAATTGACTTGTTTAACTTGCTTGAAACAATTTTAAGGACGAAATCACCCGCATGGTGACCATATGTGTCGTTCACCAATTTAAAACCATCTAAATCAATAAATAATATAGCAGCTCTGGAATTGTCCCTGTCAGCGCGACTTACCGCTTTATCCCATCTTTCGTGCAAAAGCCTCAGTTCTGGTAAACCAGTTAACGTATCATGAGTTGCTTGATATTCGATGATTTCTTTTTGTTCTTTTATTTGCTCAAGACTGAGTGTTAATCTTCGATTAATGCTTAAAATATACACTGCAATGAAGGTGGTTAGGGTAATTATAAGTAAACTTGCCACTAATAAATTATACACCCATGTCGGAAGGGGCTCTTTATTCTCAAACAAAAAGCCATCAACAGTATAGTTCTGTTTTAGCGTTTCTGATTTTACAAAAGCACTGCCTATTTCATGCCAACGTCTGTGGCTCATAAGCCCTATATCAACTATATCAGATGCAAATAGAGGAATTATAGCTTGGGATTCGTAGCTAAGGGCTAATTGATCTTTTTTTGGGTGGTATTTTGCTAATATTATTGATACAAGTTCATCTGAATTTTTAAGGGCATATTGCCAACCTTTAATAAGACTATTACGCATTGCAGTAACAATTTCAGGGTGAAGGTTGGCAAAACGACTAGAAGTAAATAGCGTATCACCATAGAAATCAATATTAAGATCTCTAGGATTAAATATATGATAGGGGATGTTAAGTTGTGTGGCTAAGAAAGGCTCAGAAGAAAGGTAAGCCGTGGTCGCATCTATGCCACTTTCACTGGGCCGCTTTAAACTTTCAACCGTGCCAGTGTGAGGGACTAATTTAATTTTTTTTAGGTCTACACCAGCCACTTTAAGATAGGTCATCAATTCAGCAGTGTGTAATTTTCCCATTATTGTTCGTCCTTCCAAATCTTTTACTGTGCGAATAGTTTCGTCACGTCTGGCAAGTATAATCGATGGAGAGTGTTGAAATAGGGTGGCGACAGCCACTATTTGTGAGCCGTTATTGTAATCAATTAACAGTGATGAGTTACCGATACCAAATTCTGCTTTACCACTTGTCACAGACTCTATGACTTTTATGGTTGGTCCTCCTTCAATTAATTTAACATTAAGCCCTGCTTCGGTAAAATAGCCTTGCTCTATAGCGGCATAAAAACCAGCAAATTGAAATTGATGAAACCATTTGAGTTGTACACTAACTTGCTTAAGCTTCGGTACTACGTTAGCAGCGAATGCTTGTATTGAAATAGCTAATAAGGCTATTAACACAAAGTTGAAAATGAACTTATAACGTTTGGCCATGCGGTTAACACGCAAAGACTATTAGGATTGAACAATAAACTAGA
Source organism: Colwellia sp. MB3u-41 (assembly GCF_014076845.1). Classification (GTDB taxonomy): domain Bacteria; phylum Pseudomonadota; class Gammaproteobacteria; order Enterobacterales; family Alteromonadaceae; genus Colwellia_A. Next base: position 5,317 of record NZ_JACGUT010000047.1, on the reverse strand, counting down.
ATTAAATAATGCAATGTTAAGCCAATTATAATCACTTTTTAATATTATAGTTCAAGCAAAGGTTTTTAGCTTAAATAGTATTATTTTTAAGCAAGCCATCAATAAAATCAAGTTGAAACATAATTAACATTAGAAATTATATGCTAAAAAGTTTTTATATTTTTTATTGTGATTATGCTCGAATAAGCGCTTAATATCTATAAATATCAGTGGCATCTATAGATAAATAAACGAATGAGTTATTAGCAATTATGGGTGATTTGAAGGTTAATCATTGGCTTTTTATGGTTAAGTGACCCGTTCAATAAAACGGGTCACTTTTTAGAGGGATTTTATCAGGTTTTTTTATTTCTATTATCGACAATGTTAACCAAACAAACGTGTAAATAACAACGTTGCACGTTTAGTCAGGCAATAAAGAGATAAAAAAGCTCATTTCGAGCGCTTTCTCTTTTAAACTTTTAAAGCGTCCTGATGCACCGCCATGGCCTGCGTCCATATCAGTTTTAAAGAGCAATAAGTTATCATCAGTTTTAAGGGCTCTCATTTTTGCTACCCATTTCATCGGTTCAAAATACTGTACTTGTGAATCGTGTAATCCGGTGGTGACCAGTATGTTGGGGTAGTGTTGAGCACTGATATTATCAATGGGTGAATAAGCTAAAATATCTTTATAGGCTTGTGCTTCGTTTGGGTTGCCCCATTCGTCATATTCATTGGTGGTTAGCGGTATGCTTTCATCGAGCATTGTCGTTAACACGTCTAAAAATGGTACATGAGCGCCAATACCTAAATATAGCTCGGGCGCTTGATTAACTACCGCCCCCATCAACAAACCACCGGCACTACCACCCGAGGCAAATATTTTATCCTTAGCCCCATAACCCTGAGCAACCAATGCCTTAGTAACATCAATAAAGTCATTAAAGGTATTTTTTTTATGTTCTTTTTTCCCTGTTTCATACCATTGTCTACCTAACATTTCTGAGCCACGAACATGGGCAATAACGTAAACAAAACCTCGGTCGAGTAAACTTAACGTTTGACTCGAAAAGTCTGGATCTATGGTGATCCCATAGGCACCATAACCGTATTGAAGTAGGGGATTTGTGCCATCTTTTTTAAATTTATCGCCTCGATATACAATAGATACCGGAACTTCTGCACCATCGCGAGCGATAATAAATAAACGTTCTGATTGATAATCTTCTTTTTCAAAATCACCCAATACTTGTTGCTGTTTTAGCAGTTTTCGATGGCCTGTTGCTAAATCAAACTCAAATAAAGAATCAGGTGTTGTTAAACTAGAATAATATAACCTTGCGATAGTACTGTTTGGCTCTGGGTTTTCATCAAGGCAAGCAAAATAGCATGGGTCGTCAAAAGATAACGGATAGTGATGACCGGCATTTTCTCCCTGGGTTGTGTGTACAATGAAGCGAATTTGACCCTGTTCTCTTTCGGTAACGACAATGAAGTTATTAAACACTTCAAAGCCTTCTAGTAGCACAGCTTCTCTGTGTGGGACCACTTCTTGCCAGTTACTGATATCATCAATTTGATCAATAGCCGCTTTCATTAACCTAAAGTTTTTAGCTTGATAGTTGGTGACAATATAAAAATATTCACCCAATTTATCAGCGTGATATTCATGCTGTTCTTGATAGGGAAATAGCGCTAAAAATTCACCGTTAGGTTCGTCTGCATTGAGTGCTAGATAATGTGTTGATTGGGTCGCGTGTAAACAAATATAAATTTGAGATTCATCTCTGCTCTTGTCTAAACTCATATAAAAACGATGATCTTCTTCTTCATAAACAAGAATGTCATCTGATTGTGCTGACCCTAATTTATGACGATAAACCTGCGTACCTAATAAGGTTTCTAGATCTTTTTTTACATAATATACCGTTTGATTGTCATTAGACCAAACAATTTGTCCTTCAGTTTCAACGAGAGTATCAGTTAAATAAGCTTCTTTAGCATCAGTAGATTCAACTAAGTTTTTAAAGTTAATGGTATAAATACGGCGGCTATCGGTGTCTTCAGATATCGACATTATTGCATCATTTGGACTTATCGATAAATCACCTAAATCATAAAATTCATGGTCTTTAGCTCGCTCATTTACCTCCAATAACAGTGCTTTATTGTCGCCAGTAAAGCTTGTTGCGCGATAATAGTTTGAAAATTCTTGCTCACCATTAATTTCACTGTGATACCAATATTTACCGTCTTTTGCGGGGACCGTATTGTCGTCTTTTACGATCCGGTCTTTGAGCTCTTGAAAAAGTTTTTCTTGTAACGGTTTTTGGCTCGCTAACATGGCATCAGCATAGTTGTTTTCAGCTTTAAGGTGGGCTAAAACACTTTCATCGCTACGCTGATCGTCGCGCATCCAATAATAATTATCCACACGTTGATGATTATGCACTTCCATTTTATGTGGAATTTTCTTTGCTATTGGCGCGTCAATACTTTTGTTCGTCGTCGCTGATATAAGTGGAGATGTTGGCACTAAGTGCTCCTATTTAAATGTTATTTTAATGAGGTTATAATCATGCAATTAATTATTGATGCGATGCTATTTTTTTATCTTGACGATTAGGTTGTCTTCAACAAACGTTAACTTTTCAAGTAAGATCTCACGTGAATCGCCAGCCATAATAATATGCCCAATTTCACTGCTGGTACTGTTATATTCGGGAACTTCAAATCTGGGTTCGATTTTAAATTTAAATTGTTCTATTTCTTTCAGCGCTTTGCACTTTTCTAAGCCAGAAATTTCGTCAACAATACCCGCTCCAGGATGAATCATAAGTACACATGCGTATTTATTAGCCTTTGCGGGTAAAGGCGCTGGTGTAGCGCCTGTTTCTAGTTGAACGTAGGTTTTCCATGGATTAAAACCATAGGCAGACTCAATCAGTTCCATATAATAGCCACCAGGCGGTCGAACGGCCATTTCCCCAAACACAGGGCCCTTCTTAGTGAGATAGAATTCTGAGTGGGTCATACCATTTACAACGCCAAAACCTTTAATGACACGATCATTTATTTTGATGATCTCTTGTGTTAAGTCTTGCTCTAATGTTGCGGGTAATATTGACTTTTTCCACTGATGAAGGTAGTCAGTAATATTATGAAAAATAGGAATTCCGTTATGAATTAACGTTTCTACACTGACTTCGCAGCCCTCAACAAAGGCTTCTGCTAGAAGACCTGGTTTTGCATGTTTACTAACATCTTCAAGGCTTTTTAATACCCTAACTCCTCTTGCACCTGATTCAGCGACAGGTTTAACAACAAGTGGCAATCCTAACCTTTCTACCAACGCCTCGGGCGTATCTTCTTCATTAATATGATGAAACTTCGTAATAGGTATATCGTGTTTTAAGGCTTCGAGTTTCATGGCATTTTTATTGTGTAAAATGCTGGTGATTTTCAGTGGCGTACCTGAAAGTTTGAATGTTTCGCGGACCCTCGCAGCGATGTCAACACTTGATTCAGTCGCTGCAATAACAAATTCTATATTGAATTTACTGATCGCCTGTATATCTGATGTTAAAATATTTTTTTCACAATATGAAAAAGGTGTTTCAATGCAACCCGCCAACTTTTCTTTTCGACTTTCGTGTAAGGGGCCATCGCTCCAAAGAAAGACCTTATGCCCCATTTTTAATGCAGCGCGATAACAACGACTTCTTCTACCAACGATCAACACATTAGCCATTAAGCAACTCTTATAAGCTTAGATTATTCGGCCCTGAGTCTAGACAATCTCTATACATTAATATACAAGAATATGGGCACTCTTTACTTTAAAACGAGGGAATAGGGCATTTTATTGTTAATAGGGGCTAATCATACTAGGTTTATTTATTTAAGTTAAGCTATGGGCTTGGTTTTTAGTTAAAAGCATTTAAAGCTAAAGGTGCTAATATAATACGCAATTCTATTGCGGGTAAACTTGGTCACTTGTTATCTTAATTATATCATCGGTCCAATTAGACTAAAGGCGTTTGAGGAGCAAGTTATGAAACGTAGGCAGTTTGTTAAAGCTTCACTGGCAAGTGGAGCAGGAATTATAGGTATAGGCGCAGGGACATTTTTGCTCATTGAAGAGAGCAGTAAAGATAGCCTTACTGTAGATGTAGCTTTAAGAAAACTCGATAAATTGTCCCATGATAACTTTTTAAATATAGGAGAGTGGGATCCATATCAAATATTTACACATTGCGCACAAAGTGTAGAGTTTTCGATGTCTGAGTTTCCAGAACATAAATCGAGTTTCTTTAAGCGAACTGTTGGCAAATTAGCCTTCTCAATTTTTGCATCTAAAGGCAAGATGACTCACGGTTTAAACGAGCCTATTCCAAGCGCGCCTAAACTGACTAAAGGTTTAGACGCTATGATAGCGTTAAATCGCTTGAAAAAATCATTAATTGAGTTTGACCGTTATCAGGGAGCTCTTGCCCCGCACTTTGCATATGGTGAACTAACAAAAGATGAATATGAAATTGCGCATGTGATGCATTTATATAATCATCTTCAAGAAATAAAGAGCTAACAAGCCATCTAATAGATAATAATTACAGCTGGCGGTGTCTTTTCATCACAACTTTTATATTAAGTTCAAATAATAAAACGAGGCGTATAACTAATGAATAATTCAGGGAAAGAAATAGCAAAGTATGGGGTTACCTTTGGAACAGCACTCTCTATTGCGATTTCATGGGGTGTAAATGAGTCGGTCTTATGGGCAATTCTACATGGTTTCTTGTCTTGGTTTTATGTTATCTGGCATGTCGTTACACGGTGAAGGTAGTTGGGTGCTTTGAGTATACTTAACGCTCTCAATGCTCTCTGTATTTAAATTATTTACTAAAATCAATAAAAAACAGTGGGTAACGTTCGCGATGCACCGGTTTTATCCAACTGTTTATCGCCGTTAAGTATGGGGTTAGCAGTACAAAAGTTGAGATTAACATATTGGTATGAATTTATATTAAGTTAAATTTCTTTTGTTTTGGTATATAAGAAAGCTATAAAACTGTCTTAAGGTTACTCCTAATCCGCATCGTTAAATGATAGGAGTTGCGATGACTATAATAACGAATGTTCAACAGGTCAATCATATGACCTGTTTATGCTTTATGCTAAAAAAGTTAACCTTCAAAATTAAGTAAGAAGCTTAGTTTCAAGTTTGAAGTGCGACAAAAGTGATTATTCATAAAAGCATTCCTCTGGTGTTTTATATCCCAATCTCTTTCTTGGTCTTGTATTTAATTTAGCTGCGATGGCATTACATCGTTGT
>NZ_JACGUT010000046.1 GCF_014076845.1 Colwellia sp. MB3u-41 | reverse complement strand
GGCCTTGCCTGAAGCGAGATGCGTATTCTACGCAACTCTGTTTCGATGTCAACGTTTTATTTAATTTAATTTGAAGTTAATTCAGATTTCATTTTAAAACGTTAAGTTAACTCTTTAGCTCTTATTAAGAGAAGTTAACTTATCAAAACAGCCCTTTGGGTCACCCCTTGGAACTGGAGCGCATTCTAGACATTTCTCGCTGGGCGTCAACCCTTTTTTGTCATAACTTTGAAATAAACATTTATTCGAGCAATTAACGTACAACCCGTAGTTTTATTGGTCTTTATTCAACCATACTTGTTCTTTATTTGGTTTTTTCTTATTCTATTGGTATTTATATTACAAAGATCAATTAAATTTATCTTTGAAGATCCTCTAATGATCCAGTAATTTTAGTTAATAAAAAAGCCTCTTAAAAGAGGCTTTTGTTTAAACGCTTAAAATATATAAGTTAGCTTTGCTCTCTAGCAATAGCTCGATAGGCAATATCAGTTCTAAATTGCACTTCTTCCCAATTAATTTCATGTAATAATGCGTAAGCGGATTTCTGAGCTTCTGTGACTGATTCACCTAATGCAGTAGCACAAAGCACACGTCCACCGGACGTTACTATGTCGCCATTAACTTGAGCCGTTCCAGCATGGAAAGTTTTTCTGTCTGGGTGCGTATTAGTTTTCAGGCCTGAAATAACTTTACCTTTACTATAACTTCCTGGATAGCCGCCAGCGGCAAGTACAACACCTACAGCAGGACGTGGATCAAAGTCTATCGTTGCTTTATCTAATTCGCCCGCACAAGCTGATAAACATAACGCTACGATATCAGACTTTAAACGCATCATAATAGGTTGTGTTTCAGGGTCACCAAATCGACAGTTATATTCGATAACTTTTGGTGTGCCACATGCGCCGATCATCAATCCGGCGTATAAGAAACCGCTATAGGGTGCGCCTTCTTTTGACATGCCTTGGACAGTAGGATAAATAACTTCATTCATAATACGTTGATGAAGTTCTGGAGTTACTACCGGCGCAGGAGAATAAGCTCCCATTCCGCCAGTATTAGGTCCTTCATCATTGTTATAAGCACGTTTATGGTCTTGACTCGTTGCCATAGCTAAGACGTTTTTGCCATCAACCATAACAATGAAACTAGCTTCTTCACCATCTAGAAATTCTTCTATAACAACACGGTGCCCTGCATCACCGAAAGCATTACCTGCAAGCATGTCTTTAATCGCATCTTCCGCTTCGGGTAATGTCATCGCGACAATAACGCCTTTACCTGCTGCTAAGCCATCAGCTTTAATAACAATAGGTGCACCTTTTTCTCGAACATATGCTAATGCAGGTTCTATTTCAGTAAAGTTTTGGTACCAACCCGTTGGAATGTTGTGACGAGCTAAAAAGTCTTTAGTAAATGCTTTTGAACCTTCAAGTTGTGACGCTTTAGCACTAGGACCAAAAATAGTTAAACCCTCCGCTTGGAAAGCATCAACGACGCCGTCAACAAGCGGCTGCTCCGGACCAACAATCGTAAGGGCAATGTTCTGAGTTTTAGCAAAGTCGACTAGTGCAGCAGTATCGCCAGCAGATATGGCAACATTTTCTACTTTATGCTCTGTTGCTGAACCAGCATTACCTGGTGCAACAAATACTTTTTCTACTTGTGCTGATTGTGCTGCTTTCCATGCGAGTGCATGTTCACGACCACCACTACCTATTACTAAAACATTCATTTATCTTAACCCTACTTTATTTACTTGAAAATATGCTAAAAAACTTGCGTCATTATAAGGGAAGTTATGACGCAAGTCTTAAGATTATTTAGCTACTTTTGTAAATTTTAACGTCATACGATCGCTTTCTCCGATGGCTAAATATTTTTCTCTCTCTTTATCTTTCAATGCAAGTGAAGGAGGTAATGTCCAGACACCTTTTTCATAACTTGCTTTGTCTTTAGCATTAGCATTTACTTCACTACTGGCAATAAAAGTAAATCCAGCAGCTTCAGCTTGTGCAATTGTCTTCTCCACAGAAACATAGCCGCTATTCATATCGTTAGCTGTTGCGCCTTTAGGTAAGCGATGTTCAACAACACCTAAAATACCGCCAGCTTTTAATGCTTTAAATGCATCAATGAATACTTGGCTTACGCCCTCTTCTCCCCAGTTATGTAAATTACGGAAAGTAAGGACCATATCGGCGGTACCTGCAGGCGCCAATTCACTTGCTTTCTTTGGCACAAAATTTGATAACTCAACTTCACTAAACATCTTGTGGTTAGCCAATTTTTTTACTAATTTTTTACGCGAATTGCTGTAATAGTTGTCTTCACCCGTATCGGGGTAATGCGCGCCAATTAATTTACCTTTACCCTTTAGCGCCGGAGCTAAAATTTCAGTGTACCAACCGCCACCAGGGGTAATTTCAACAACAGTCATTGATGGATTAAAACCAAAAAATTCTAAGGTTTGCTTTGGATGACGATATTGATCACGCATTTTATTAGCCGCCGATCTATTTTCACTAGCAACAGCTTGGGCTAATTGTAGATTAGCCATAGGTTTACTTGTTTGTTCAGCGTAAGAGACACTGGCAAGTGACAGACTAATGATTGAGGCAGACAGTAAAGTTTTTATTGTTTTCATTTGCTTTTCCATATCAAGAATAAAGGTTAACTCGACATGTTATAGCAGATTTTAAAAGAAGAAACAGATAAGGGAGATAAAATAAAGGGGTTTAGCCTTGTTGAAATGTAACATTTTATCAACAAGGATAATAAAGCAGTTAATTGGAAATGCTTTAAGCGGGTTAGTGAAAATTAAAGGCGGAAGCGCGGAGCGTAGTTTATCTACGTGAGCACTTCCAACGAATAATTTTATTTAACCAACCACAAGCAAACCTACTTAATGGCGGAAGTGACGCATTCCTGTGAACACCATAGCAATATTGTGTTCATCGGCAGCCGCAATAACTTCATTATCACGCATTGAACCACCCGGCTGAATAACGGCAGTAATTCCAGCTTCAGCGGCGGCATCTAAACCATCACGGAATGGGAAAAATGCATCTGATGCCATGACTGAACCTTTAACTTCTAAGTTTTCATCAGCAGCTTTAATACCGGCAACTTTTGCAGAGTAAACGCGGCTCATTTGACCTGCACCAACACCGATAGTCATGCTATTTTTAACATAAACAATAGCATTTGATTTTACGTATTTCGCTACTTTCCAACAAAATTGTAAATCACGCATTTCATCTGTCGTAGGTTGACGCTTGGTCACTACTTTTAATTCGTCACGAGTTACTTTGCCTTGATCTCTGTCTTGAACTAATAAACCACCGTTTACACGTTTAAGATCAAATTCAGTAGTTTTTGTAGACCATTCACCACATTCTAATAAACGTAAGTTAGGCTTAGCAGCAACAATTTGTGCAGCCGCTTCGGAAACACTTGGCGCAATAATAACTTCCACAAATTGACGAGAAACAATAGCTTCGGCTGTGTCTGCATCTAATTCACGGTTAAATGCGATTATGCCACCAAATGCTGACGTAGGATCTGTTCTATAAGCCCCTTCATAAGCAGCTAATATATTGTCGCCAATTGAAACACCACAAGGGTTAGCGTGTTTTACGATAACACACGCTGGCTCGTCAAATTCTTTAACACACTCTAAAGCTGAATCCGTGTCAGCAATGTTGTTGTAAGAAAGGGCTTTACCTTGAAGTTGCTTAGCGGTTGAAACAGAAGCTTCTTGTGCATTCGCTTCAACATAAAAAGCGGCATCTTGGTGAGAGTTTTCACCGTAACGTAAATCTTCAGTTTTAATAAACTGACTGTTAAAGGTACGTGGAAATTTGTTTTTCTCTTTAAAGTTAACTTCAGCATTTTCATTGCCGTGGGCGCTAAGCATTTTACCAAAGTAATTTGCGATCATTCCATCATAAGCAGCGGTGTGCTCATAGGCGGCAATAGCTAGATCAAAACGAGTTTTGTAAGTTAATGAATCATTATTTGTATTCATTTCTGCTAATACACGATCATAATCTTGGGCATTAACGACAATGGTTACATCTTTATGATTCTTTGCTGCAGCGCGAACCATTGTTGGTCCACCGATATCGATATTTTCGATAGCATTTTCTAAGGTACAGTTTTCATCACTAACGGCGTTAGCAAATGGGTAAAGGTTAACGACAACAATATCGATTGCACTAATATCGTTTTCAGTCATAACGGCTTCATCAATACCACGGCGAGCTAAAATTCCGCCATGAACTTTTGGATGAAGTGTTTTTACGCGGCCGTCCATGATTTCAGAATGACCTGTGTATTTAGAAACTTCAGTAACTTGTATACCATTATCAGCTAATAACTTTGCTGTGCCGCCGGTTGATAAAATATCAACACCTTTTTGCGCTAAACTACGAGCGAAATCGACAATACCTGTTTTATCAGAAACACTTAATAATGCACGTTTGATTGGGCGTGGAGTATCCATTGCTTTATTGTTAACCTTAAAGTTAGTTTAATTGTCTGGCCGTTGACATTTGTCCTTGGCAATTATCTTTGTTGAGATAAATCCCCTACTCGTAAAGAGCAGCTAGCTTAAGAAAACCCCTTAGCTAGAAATAAAGAAAGCACCCTAGGGTGCTTTCAATTGACAGGAACAACCTGTCTTATTTTTAGTTCATGCCGTATTTTTTTAACTTCTTACGTAAAGTACCGCGATTGATACCTAATAAGTTGGCAGCGCGTGTTTGATTACCGCGTGTATACTTCATAACTTCTTCTAACATTGGCGCTTCGATTTCAGAAAGTACAAGGTCGTACATATCATCTACATCATTACCATTTAATTGTGATAAGTAGTTACTGATCGCTTGTTTAGCTTGAGTACGTAATGGAGAATACTCAGCTTGAGTTTGGATTTTGCCAGTAACGAATGGTGATGAAATATTTTGTTCAAACATAAAGTTCAGACTCTTTCTAGTTAATTTAAATTATCAAAATACAGTTCTAATGCGTCAACTTGATCGGTAGTTGACTCTAATGCATTAAAAACAGAACGAAATTTTTTCTCCTGGTCATACGCGAGCATATACCAAGCAACGTGCTTACGAGCAAAACGGACACCCATAAAGTCACCATAAAAATTGTGCAAATCCTTTACATGCCCGATAACTATCGGACAAATCTCTTCCAATGAGGGGGCAGACAAATGTTCACCCGTTTTCAAGAAATGGTTAATCTCTCGAAAAATCCAAGGTTTCCCTTGGGCACCACGACCTACCATTACGGCATCAGCCCCAGTAAAATTTAATACCTGCGCGGCTTTTATTGCGCTGGTAATATCACCATTAGCTACAACGGGAATACTGACCGCCTGCTTAATAGCTTTTATCGTTTCGTACTCCGCATCACCTTTATAAAAATCATTTCGTGTGCGGCCATGAACGACTAAAGACTGAATACCATTGTGTTCAGCAATTTTAGCAATTTCAATACCGTTGCGTGTATTTTCACACCAGCCAGTACGAATTTTTAGTGTCACTGGCACGTTTACCGCATCAACAACACTTCGCACAATCTCTTCAACCAGTTTAGGTTCTTTTAGTAGAGCAGAACCCGCGAGCTTTTTATTGACCTTCTTAGCAGGACAGCCCATATTGATATCTATAATTTGTGCGCCATTTTCAACATTAACTTTAGCAGCAAACGCTAACTCTTCAGGATCTGAACCGGCAATTTGTACCGAACGAATACCTGCAAATTCACTATGAATACTTCGTCGTTTAGATTTTTCGGTATGCCATACTTTGGGATTAGACGAAATCATTTCTGATACGGCTAACCCTGCTCCCATTTGACAACACAGTTGTCGAAAAGGTTGGTCAGTTATTCCGGCCATCGGAGCAAGCATTACATTATTTGATAAAGTATACGAACCTATATTCATGTTGCTGTTTTTTTGAGCTACTATTCAAAAGGGCGCTAAGTTTACGTGTTTTTTAGGGAATTGAAAAGCATATAAATTGAACAATTTTTGCTTTTTTTTGCGTTTTTAATATTGACTTTTTGCAAACTATTGATGTGAGCAGAATTTGTACAAATAGCTAACGAATACTGCTCAAATAATAACAGGAATTTTGACTAATTTTTTTTACCTGAAAGACGAACCCACTCATCTTGTACTGCAATGGCATCCATCTCACACCACTGACCATAAATATTTTGCAGTTCATTCGCTTGTTCTTCTAAAACACCTGACAGTGCAAGGTGACCATTTGGTGCAACAAACTCAATAATTGTTGGCGCTAATTCACGTAATGGACCTGCTAAAATATTGGCTACGACTACATCAGCTTTAAGATTGGGTTGGTCTTTGGGTAAAAAAAGCGCTAAACGGTCTTCAATACCATTGCGTTCAGCATTTGCTTTACTTGCTTGTAATGCTTGTGGGTCGATATCAATACCAATAACTTTTTTAGCGCCTAACTTGAGTGCCGCCAGCGATAAAATACCTGAGCCACAGCCAAAATCAACCACGGTTTTTCCCACTAAATCTAAACCATCTAACCACGTTAAGCATAATGCAGTTGTTGGATGGGTACCGGTACCGAATGCTAAACCTGGATCAAGCATTACATTTACTGCATCGGGGTCAGGTACGTCACGCCAGCTTGGGCAAATCCATAAACGATCACCGAATTTCATCGGATGGAAGTTGTCCATCCATTCTCTTTCCCAATCTTTATCTTCAAGTTGCTCTAATTTATAAGCCATGTCATTCCTATCGGGATGAATGCTTCTCAGATAAGTAATTGTTTTGTCCATATCATGGCTGGCATCGAATAAGCCCATCACCACGGTATTATGCCAATAGATAACTTCGTCACCCGGAAGAGGCTCATAAATAGGGGTATCTTGAGCGTCGATGAAGGTTACGGCTTGAGCGCCACAAGCACTTAACCAATCGCTATATTTTTCTGATGTTTCTTCATTCGCACTCAAGCGAAGTTGTATCCAAGGCATGAAAAGTTCTCACTATAAATTTTTCACTAGTTTAGCATTTTTCCTTAATACCCACATAGACTTCTGATAGAGTATTTACTACAAGTATAATATTCTATTCGGCCCATAAGGAATTCTTCAATGCTCGATCTTCTCCCTGATTTATATGACATTTACCCTAACGCATTAACATTGGCTCAACCGCTATTTACCGATTATGGTAAAAATAAAATATTCTATGGGGAAATAGTTACTGTTGATTGTTTTAATGACAATTCAAAAGTTAAAGCCTTGGTTGATACCGATGGTACAGGTAAAGTGATGGTTGTAGACGGTAAAGCAAGTCTTACTCATGCACTTTTAGGTGATATGCTTGCTGAAAAAGCGGTTGAAAACGGCTGGCAAGGTATTGTTATTAATGGTTGTATTCGTGATGCAGGCACTATTGCGACACTAGAATTAGGTGTTAAAGCATTGGGGTGCTGCCCTATCAAAACCGAAAAGCTAGGTATCGGTGAAGTTAATACGCCCATCACCTTTGCTGGACTTCATTTTATTCCAGGACATTTTATATATGGCGACAGTAATGGTTTAGCCATTAGTGAAACGCTTTTGTCACTCCCGTCTTAAGCGTTGATCATATTAACAAATATATATCAGAGACTATGAAAACAATATAGGTTATTTAAATGAAATATTTTCCCATTTTTCTTGATGCTAACAACATCTCTGCGATGATTATTGGCGGCGGTGATGTCGCGGCACGTAAAATTGAATTATTACTGAAAAGTACAACCAACATTACCGTTATGGCTGAGAGCTTATCAATGAGTGTTCAGCGTTTGGTTAATACACATGATCTACGTTGGTTAGATCATAACTATCAAGCTGGGCATTTAACCGGTATTAACTTAGTCATAGCAGCTACCGACGATGGTGATATAAATAAAGCGGTTGCAGCTGAATCGCAGCCTCTCAACATTTTAACTAATGTCGTAGATCAGCCAGAGCTTTGTACCTATATTACGCCAGCGATTATTGATCGTTCACCCATGATTATCGCAATGTCTAGTTCTGGTAGTGCGCCGATACTGTTAAGAATGCTTCGAGAACAAATTGAAAAAACATTACCCAATGGCTATGGCAAGCTAGCTGATTTTTGTTTCAAATTTCGTGACCATGTGAAAGCAAGAGTCAAAGGGCTTCGAAATCGCCGTACCTTTTGGGAAAGCATATTAAGAGGGCCTATTGGTGAAGAAATATTACAAGGCAATATACAAAAGGCTGAGCAACAGCTTATTTCCAGTATTAAGCAAGAGATTACGCCACCGGAAGGTGAAATCGTTTTTGTCCACACCCTTGAAGGTAATCCAGATAAATTAACCCTGCAAACACATCGAGAAATGCAATTTGCTGATGCTGTATTTTATGATGATGACGTTAATATTGATCTTATTGAGTATATACGCCGTGATGCTGAGAAGTACCCACAAAGTATTACCTCATCGATATTAATCAACTTCCAACATGCACTTGAGCTTGCTGAAAATGGACAGAAGGTTATTTACTTATTAGCAGGACATACTCCATTACCCGAAAACTCCGCATTATTATCGAGTAGCATCATTAAAAAACAATTAATTAGTGGTGTTTAATACAACCTAAGCCAACTCTTCAGGTTAGCTTTCATTATTTTTAAATCACATAAACAAATAGCAACGATACAAGGAGAGTTTAGCCACTCTCTTAAATTCATGTGTTCATAACATACCGTATATAAAAAAGGCGTTAAAGAAACTCTTTAACGCCTCGAAAAAGTGGTGCTTTGCGCAAAGCCCACTTCATCTGGAGAAGTTATAATTTTTTCAATTCCACTATGACTCTTGTAACTATATTATAAATAATACTCATAGATCATTTAAAAAAGCCAACAACGCTACACGTTCTTCTTGAGTAAATGCTAATACCTTGTTCTTCGCATTTTCAGCTTCACCACCATGCCAGAGTACCGCTTCCATAATCGTGTTTGCTCTACCATCATGTAAAAACGTTGCCTGTGGATCAACTACTTTGGCTAAACCTAATCCCCATAAAGGTGGAGTACGCCATTCTGTCGCTGTCGCTAAAAATTCATATAACATATTAGCTGAAGCAGGTTCATTTTCAGGGGTAAAATCCGCTAAGTCTTCCCCCATGTCATGCAATAACATATCGGTATAAGGAAAAATAGTTTGCTCTGAAAGCTCAGGCTGATCTTGATCGATAATCGTCGTATAACTTTCGGTGTGACAACCTTGACAGCCCGCTTGCATGAACAATGCTTTGCCGATAAGTACTTGTTTGGAATAAGCATCACGACGTTCGGGTACTGCTAGATGCGAGCTATAAAAGGCAATTGCATCTAGAATGGGGTCTGATACTTCAAAATCATAATCATTCACACTGTCACCGTTGCCGTTAGGCGCGGTTAAACATTCACTTTGCTCTTCTGTACACGTTTCCTTCTTATGTAAACGATTAGTTAGGCCCATATCATTCACAAAAGCGCCGGCACTTTGCTCTAAAATAGTCGGTTGTCCGGCTTTCCAGCCAAAGCGTCCTAATAAAGCTTTTTGACTATTTACACTCCACACGTAATTTGCTTTACCAGAAATGCCATCAGCATCGTTGTCATTTATATCTTCTTTTTTAAAAATATCGGCTTCTGAAATTAAGGCTAATAAACCTAAACCTATCATTGGAGGTGCTACTCGTGCCGAAAATACAGTATCTGCTTCAAAAATCGTCTCTGGGTTATAACTGGTAATTGTCCAATTTGGTTCACGTAAAGTTACACTGGTATTATCGGTAAAAGAGACCACTTTATCTTGATAATTTACCTGTAAATTCACTTCAGGTAATACACCCGATATTCCGTGCTGTTGTAATTGACCGCCAAAGTACCGATCTGGCACATTTGCTTTAAGCGATTGTAAAATTAGGTCTTTATCTTCGAAGCCGATATTAGTAGTAGCGGTTCTAAATAAAATGCTATCAAAATCAGTATCATTTTCATCGACAGGCGCATGACCACGTCCGTCACGAATATGGCAATCTTGACAGGCATTATTATTAAATAATCCACCTAAACCATCACGAGACGATGTACTAGCACTACCTTCAACCCAAGGGTTATTAAAAAAGTCATCTCCTAGGTTAAATATTTTTTTTCTTTCAACCGATACCATATTATTAGAATTTTCTGAAAAGGCATCCGATTGCACTTTTTTAATGCTCGCCTCTCCTCCTGATAAATGTTCATTTTCGACGGGAACAGCCGGTGCAATAAGTGTGTTTTCGTCAACAGGTACTGGCGTTGTATTATTGTCTCCGCCACCGCAGGAGGCAAGTAAACATATAGCGAGTAGAGAAATAGTTGTATTTACTATGTTATGCATTACATTTCCTGAACATTAATATCGATCGAAAAGACCTGCACAAGCAGGCCATAATTTTAATGGGATAAACCGTAACGTTTAATCTCCGTCAAATTCTGTATCTATATTTTTTAATGCTAAAACTTCGGCCATTAACTCTAATTCGGTATCTAAAGCTACTAACTCTGTTACTGCATTTTCAGCAATTAATCGCTCAACACCATTACTTGATTGACCAATGATTTGGTCAAATTTAACAGGGTTTTCTGTACGTTCTCCTGCAGCTAAAATTTGAGCCATTTTATCTTCAATACTTATTAATGCTGTATCAATGGCTTCATAGGTTGCCGCATTTTTACTATTGACTAACACAGCTAAACTAGCACCGGAAATACTATAAGTTACAGATTCATAAGTACCATAAAAGACATTTTTAACACCTTGGAAGTTATGATAAATAGCAAGGTGACTTAAATCACTAAAACAATCATGTTCTTCTTCAGGGTCTCCTAAACTTAAACCTGATCCCATACGAGCAGAAGCAAGCTCATCGGTAGCCATAGTGATCATAGAACCCACCATATAATCAAGCGCTAACGGACTATTAACAAAATTATACGCTAACGTACCACTGGTTATTTTTGCAGTAGGACTCCATTCATCGGTCATAACCGTTAAATCGCCAACTAATAAATCGGTTACTGCCTTTAAGTATTGACCTCTGCGCTCACATTCTGAATCTACACATGTACCATCGATAGCGAAATCGGTTGCTGGTCGTTCACCAGAGCCCGCGTCAGTACCATTAAGATCGCTTCCCCACAACATAAATTCAACGGCATGAATACCCGTTGTTACGTTGGCATCATTATCATCAGCACCGTTTTGATTCAATAATAATTCAACATCAATATCTTCACTGCCTGCAATAATGGTGATGATATGGTTTTCGTCTAATGGCCAAGCATTAACTTGCCCCTCCCACTCATCAACACTCGCTGGTCCGCCATCAGCATCTAGGTTTGCACCCACGGTAATAATACTGTCAAATCGCATGATTTCAGATTGTTGATAAGGGGCTCTGATAGCTTTATATGCACCCTTTGCTGCTAGCAAGTTATCTTCGGTTGGTTCATCAATAAAGGTATTTACACTCTCTTGTAATATCAATGCAGCTATTTTTGAATCAGTATAAGCGGCATATGCGATATCAGCATGGTTATCTGCAATATGAGTAACGGTCTTTAAATCTTCGGAATCATTTTGACAAGCAGCAAGTACCGCTATCGTTGATACTATAAGGCCATTAAGTAGTACTTTGTTCATAATTTCTCTTTGAATATAATTCTTTAAACTTGATATACAAATGATAATCACAATCATTTAGATTATCAATTGATTTTTTACTTTATTGAAGATAAAATTTAATTTTCACGCTGAATAACTCAAACATGGCTTTTCCCTTTATCGAACAACTTCCTGAATTCATACTTTCCTTATTCTTTTTTATTGATATAGAACGACGTACTTATTGGCTATATTTATTATCTGGTTTTGTCATTGGGACTATTTTTACGTGGAAAAATAAAAATGTATTACATTTATTTATCAAAAACACTTTTTCTATAAAGTATTGGTTTAATCATTCCTGTTACAGAGATTACCAATGGATATTGATCAATCATATGTTAAAGACACTGTTAATAGTGCCATTGCTAGCATCAAGTTTAACGGTTGCTCTTTATGTCAATAGAGTCTTTCTTGGGAGTTTTGGATCTGGGGACTTTTTGCATTGGCCTTATCAATATGTAGTGATAACGTTTAGTTTGGTACTCTTTTTTATTGAAGACTTCTCACGCTTTTTTGTTCACTGGTTATATCACCAAATTCCTTTTTTATGGAAGTATCATGCTATCCATCATAGTGCGACTGTATTAACGCCGTTAACACTTTATAGGGTGCATAGTATTGAATATATTTTAAATAATTGCCGAGGGGTGTTAGTGGTGGGCGTAGTCAGTGGAGTATTTATGTATTCCTTTGATGGAGTAATTGGTTTCGCTGAGATATTAGGGGTTAATTTATTCAATTTTCTTTTTAACTTAGCTGCGGCAAATTTACGTCATAGCCATATATGGATAAGTTTTGGCTATTTAGAGCATATATTTATTAGCCCTGCCCAGCATCAAATTCATCATAGCCGAAAAAAAGTTCACTATGATAAGAACTTTGGCTCTTGCTTGGCCATTTGGGATAAAGCCTTTCATTCATGGGAAACCAGTAAAAATAATAAAGTACACCACTTTGGCCTATAACGTTGATGATCAACATACGTTATATAAAAATGGATTATTGAGTTTTTTTGACCTTACACAACACTTAATTGACAGAGAGTTCCTTTCGTTTATTACAATCAACGTACGTAATCAGGGTAATTCAACGTTGTTTGAAATTTTTATATCTCACAATAGCGATTTGTTAACTGCCATGATAAAGTTTTAAAATACAGAGACGCTATTTAAATAGCGCTTTAATAATTAAAACATCTACTTAATCCGGATATTAATATATGAAAAATTTCTTCCGCAGCTCTATTTTACTTCAATTAGTCTTTGGTATCTCAACCGCTGTCGCTTTCCTTCTCATTGTAACCTCTTATTTTGTTTTATCCGATATCAGCGAAGACACCCGTAAACAACTAAATAACTCTATTGAGAGCATTGTAAGTAAACAATCAGGCGAAGTGCGTAATTTCTTTATTGCAAAAGGGCAATTAAACCACGCTATATTTTCTAACCCGCTGGTGGTTGACTGGTTTACTGATTATGACCAACGATTATCCAATTTAGATGATGATAAAAACTATAAAGACGTGATTGAATACTTTAAATATTTTTCAGATCAAGACTCATCGATTAAAAGTGTCTTTTTTGGAGCAGAAAATACCCATGAATATTTTGATTTAAACGGTCGATATAACGATGCCGATTATTTTACCAATAAACGACCCTGGTGGCAGGAAGGCATTGATAAAGGAAAAATGTACGTAACTGATCCGGCCGTTGATGCAAATGATGGTTCAATATCAGCAACAGTAAAAGGACCATACTATTTACCTGATGGGCGTTTTATAGGTATTGGTGGCATTGATATTTTAATTACTACTATTGGTAAAGATTTATTAGCTAACATTAAATATCAAGGAGAAGGTGAAGCTTTTTTAATGACAGATAGTGGTCAATTAGTATTTTTTCCTGGCTTTAATAAAGACTTTAAACCTGGTTCTTTAATGTCATCTGTGGATAAAAAATTTAGCAATACCAATGGCTTTGGTTCATTACAAACTGAAATATCAAATAATAACTCAGGCTCTTCGAATGTCACTTGGCAAGGAGAGAGCTATCAAGTTATTTTTAATCAGGTAAGTAGTGATTATCCATTAATGAGCTGGAAATTAGGATTTTTGGTTCCAGATAGATTGATTTCAGAACCTGTAGAACAAGCCTTTATTTCTTCAAGCATTACGGTGGTCGTGATAATAGCCTTAATAGCTTTCGTGGTTTGGTTAATGGCAATACCGTTAATGAAAAGGATTAATATGTTACAAGTTGCGATGAGTGATATGGCAACTGGCGAAGGCGATTTAACTAAACGAATTAAAGTTGTCAAAAAAGATGAGATAGGTAACCTTGTTGAGGAATTCAATCGTTTTGTCAGTAAAATTCAGCAACTAGTTAAAGAAACTGTCGACATAAGTCGTGAAGTCAATCAATCAACAAAAATAGCTACAAGTATTGGGCATAATACCAATATTATTATAGAGGGGCAAAAGCAAGAAATTGAAATGGTAGCAACTTCAGCCACTGAACTTGCACAAACCAGTAACGATATTTCTAGTAATGCCAAATTGTCTAATGGTTTAGCCAGCCAAGCAGAAGAAAAGGTATCGCATGGCGTTAAAGTTGTTGAACAAGCGACAGAAGGTATCAACGTACTTTCTGAAAATGTTATTTCTGCTGCGAATGTGGTTAATCAATTAAAAGATGGTACACAAAGTATTGGCGAAGTTCTCAGCGTGATCAGAAGCATAGCAGAACAAACAAATCTATTGGCACTGAATGCAGCCATTGAAGCAGCTAGAGCAGGAGAACAAGGTCGAGGGTTTGCTGTTGTTGCTGATGAAGTTCGTACTCTGGCTTCACGAACACAAGAATCTACGAGTAATATTGAATCAATAATCGATGAATTACAAAGTACTGCAACTAGAGCAGTAGAGGTCATGAACAGCAGCCAAAATGAAGCGCAGCAAAGTGTCGAATTAATTAAACAAGTACATACCGTGCTTAACGATATCAATACAGTTATATCTAAATTCCAATTACAAACACATGAAATTTCTGATGCTGTCTCTCAACAGGCAACGGTCGCTGAGGGAGTTTCTCGAAGTGTCGAGAATGTCCGTTTACTTGCTGATGACACCGTTCAAAGTTCATCAAACATGGCTGAGAGTCTAGCCGGGTTACAAACAAATTCAGATGCGTTAACTACCGTTGTAAAACAATTTAAGGTTTAGTGAGGATTACGAGTAAATTAAATAAAAGGATGCTAATGCATTCTTTTATTTGCCTATTAAAAGCAAAAGCTACAATCCACATTTAAGTATAAATATACAGACGACAAATACTCTGCTGTTAGAAAAATTATAAAATTGTAGATATAACATTATAATGTACTAAATTTATGATGTATTAAACTTATAATGTTCTAAATTGTAGTTATAAAAAAGACGCCTAAACATCTTTTCTTTCGGTTCTCGTGAGGACTAAAATCAGGATTAAGCCATATTCATAGTGAGTATAGGTATGAGGAAATACCACTCGTTAACATAATTTATAATAGCCTAAATTTCAGCTAAAAAAAAAGACGCCTAAGCGTCTTTTCTTTAAGTTCTCGTGAGAACTAAAATCAGGAACTAGTCAATGATTTTAGATACAACACCAGCACCAACTGTACGACCACCTTCACGGATAGCGAAGCGTAAACCTTCGTCCATCGCTACTGGGTTGATAA
>NZ_JACGUT010000045.1 GCF_014076845.1 Colwellia sp. MB3u-41 | reverse complement strand
AACAACGATGTAATGCCATCGCAGCTAAATTAAATACAAGACCAAGAAAGAGATTGGGATATAAAACACCAGAGGAATGCTTTTATGAATAATCACTTTTGTCGCACTTCAAACTTGAAACTAAGTTTTTAAAAGCCAACACTATTTAACCAATTATTAGCTTTACCTATATCTTCGCAATATTTTTTCTCTACATTGGTAAGGATTTTATAGGTTTTTTCAAGTATCTCTTTTTGAATCGAAAGGCCAAAAACAACAACTAAATATTTTAAATTTTGATTGTTTAACCATAAATATAATTCAGATATATAACTTCTTGTATCAGGTGTTGCTAACTCCCATTCAGTTAGATCGACCAAGCATGCCCAAGGTTCATTATTCATTTGAAGTACAATACTTTTAAACTCCTTCCCCCATTCTATAGCTGCTTCATAATTCCAAGCATCATAAGCTATAAAAGTAACGGTATTTCTATTAACTTCTAATTTATAAGAACCATGCGCATTCATTAAGACCTCGGTAAAATACAACGCCCCATTAAAAGGCTTTTAATTGTTGGTTAAAATGTGAAGCGGAACCTAACCAACTGTTAAAAGTCCTGCTTGAATGGCTTGTTATGTGTGACGACCAAAATTGATCTTTCATTCATTTTAACTCTGTTATATACCATTGTATCTTTGGCAAAACTATAAATAACCAATATCAAGAGATTATGAAATTGTTTTTAGTCAATTTATTAAAAAGGAATGATTGGAGATTAGGGGGTAATAATGAAACAAAGTTTATTAAAAATAGATAATAAAAATATAAGTCAGTTATATTTCCCTATGGAAATATAACTAACGGTCTCAAACTTTTAAAAAGACAACAATATATTTAAAAGGTTAATGCCAAGGACAGAGCCAATCTAATGGATGTGGTTGTCCGCACCCCCGATCATAATCGTCGGAATTCGCCATAGCAGTAAATGAAACCGTTAAAGCAATGGCAGTAGCACTAAGGTATTTTAATAATTTATTTTTCATTGTTAATCCTTTTTTTAATTGTTTTTAATTGTTAAATCATTTAACAATTAAACCATAAAACAAATAAATCCCTTTGTCATCAGATATTAATAATTATTCAGCAATAAATATAACAACAGGAAGTACAGCTTTGAACACATAACGCCCTGTTAAGGGGCAAATTGTTGGCTAAAATGTGAAGCGAAGAGGAACTAGCCAACTGTTATTTGTCCCGCTTGAAAAGCTTGTTAGTGTAATTTACACCTTGAAATCTAATTGAATTGATTGGCAAATACTATCAATAGGTAACCCATTCTCTTTATAAGGATTAAATCGCCATTTTTCGAGAGCTTCAGTTGCTGGTTTTATGAAAAGATCAGATGGAGAAGATTCCATAACACCAATATTAAAGGGCTTACCTTCAGAAGAAATATCGAACTCAAATTTAACGTAGCCGTTTATTTTATCTCTTGCGGCTGATTTTGGATATTTTGGAGCAACTCTTTTTATGGGGAAACCTTCTTGAGTCGTATTACTAAAATTATCAATTTTTATTGGGAACACTATACAACGTGGTTCATTTTTTACGATGTCATTTATATTAGAGCTATTATCTCGATTTTCATTTGTAGTTTGACAACCACAAATGAAAATAGCGAAAAATAGACTTAAATTATTCAAGTTCAACTAAAATCTCCTTATTACACTAACGCCGTTTTAAGCGGCAAATTACAGTTGGCTAAAATAAGTGAGGCACGAACAAAAAGCCAACCGTAATTTGTCCGACTTGAAAACCCTTGTTATATTTATTTAACCAACTGAACAGAGTTAGGGATTACTCTATTTGAAGAAGCCGTATCACAAGAGGCCTCTCTGTAAAACCTAAGTTTGACTTGTTTTCCTGCCACTAATGCTGTTTGAACTATTGATGCTCTCATCTTAACTGCCGCATCGGATGGGTTACCTAAACGATAGTCTTTACCCCCAAGTCGAACTATCACATAACTTTCTTGGGCACCATATTCACCCATTTTTACGACACTAGGTACTCCATAGCAGTCTGCTGAGGCAAAAGTGTTAACTGAAAATAACATAGCGATCGGAAAAATAATAAATTTAGCACTTCTCAAGTATTACTCCTAAATATGAAAATAAATATAACGCCCCATTAAGAGGCAAATAATAATTGGCTAAAATAAGCGACGAAGGAGCAAATAGCCAACTGTTATTTGTCCTGCTTGAATGGCTTGTTATACGCAAATGCCACATACCTAGATTATTTGGTTAACGTACACTCTGCTTTGATATTACCCTCTGAATCTATACAAGTACTTACATCTGGTTTAGCACATGAGGTATATGTATCTGGTGATATTTTTCTATGAGCACCTTGTATTGTTACATTAAACAAGCCTACAAAAATATCTGTAATAAAATTATCGCTCCATAAGCTTTCTTTATCGTGTTCAGTAAAATCAGAGCCCGAAGTAAAATTGCAACCAATCTCTTCTGTCCCTCGTGAGGAACAACCTGTAATCATCAATATAAAAAGAAATACAAACGTAAATTTAAATGCCATCGTTCATCCTTGCGTATAACGGCACGTTAAGCGGCAAATAATAGTTAGCTAAAATAAGCGACGAAGGAGCAAATAGCCAGCTGTTATTTGTCCTGCTTGAATGGCTTATAGTTGGACCAATCCATTTATCAATCGATTAGTTTACTATATTTGATAAGTGGAATATGCCTCTGTTGGTTACGAATATTGAACGGCAAACATCCAATGTTTCTAACAAAACGTTCGAACCAACAGAGCTACTCGCTTCAAAACGCATACTCAGGGATCGCCTACCACGACTATCTATAAGACCTGCGAGAAACGAGGCTTAAGCACATCCCATCTATAACTTTACTCGCTGGAGCATCAAAATGAAAGCATATAACGTCGATGATTTCGCTGCACTTATTGGTATCGATTGAGCTGACAAAAAACATGATATATGTGAGCACCCAAAAAGCACCAAACAATATCACTACACCATTATAAAACATAAACCAGAAGCGCTTCACAAATGGGCAATGGATCTTAAGCTGCGTTACCCAGATCAGAAAATTGCTCTTGTGTGTGAACTTAAAAAAGGACCCTTAATTTATGCGTTCGCAAAATATGATCACCTCGTCTTATTTATGGTGAATCCATCCGCGGTCGCAAATTACCGCAAAGCATTCACGCCTAGCGGCGCAAAAAATGATCCGACAGATGCATTCATACAAGTTGAAATGATTAAACTTCACATAGATAAACTTTCAGTGATAATACCTGAGTCAACATCAATGAGAGCATTAGCGCAACTGGTTGAGTATCGTCGTATTGTAGTACAAGATAGCGTCGATTTATCAAATAATATAACCGCAACTTTGAAGAACTACTCCCCTCAAGCGCTTGAATGGTTTAAAGGAAAAGATACCTTTATCTTTTGTGATTTTATCAGTAAATGGCCATCGCTCACCACGGTTAAAAAAGCCAGAAAGCAAACCTTAGTAGACTTCTTTAATCGTCACAACTCACATTATGAAACCGTCAATAATGCTCGATTGCTTAGTATTAAAGAAGCCGTTCAGTTAACCAAAGATGAAGGCGTAATAGCTCCTAATCAACTGTTAGTGGAAGTGGTTATCGCACAATTCAAGGTGTTACTTATGAGTATTGAACAATTGGATAAATCAATAAAACAGCTGTACAAAAAACAACAAGACAAGGCTATTTTTGATAGTTTACCTGGCGTAGGCCCACAACTAGCACCGCGATTATTAGTCGCTTTTGGGTACAATAGAGAACGTTATACGGATGCTTCACAGATGCAGAATTATGCGGGTATTGCACCCGTTATTGAAAGCAGCGGTAAAAAGACATGGACACATTGGCGGTACAGTTGTCCTACTTTTTTAAGGCAAACGTTTGTTGAATGGGCGGGTTTTTCGATACGCTATTCATTCTGGGCAAAAGCTTATTATGAGCAACAAAAAAGTAAAGGGAAGCCACATAACAGCATAATCAGATCGCTTGCTTTCAAGTGGATAAGAATAATATTTAGGTGCTGGAAAACAAGTACGCCCTACGATGAATCAAAATACTTGGAAGCATTAAAACGAAGAGGTTCGCCGTTGTTAAAATTTGCAACAACTAGCTAAATTTAACTTGTTGTCCACTTCAGGGCGTGTTGTTATGCTCTGTATCTATTGACTCAACTTACTACTTAAAAGAGTAGAACCCTTCCCAATTACATCTTTTCTTTTGTCAAACCACTTCGTAAATAATACGCGAATTAGCCAATAAAAAATCATTACAATTAACAAATAAATCGGTAAGTTTGCATCAATGAAATTAGGCCATTTATCTGATGTATTCGCAACAAAGGAAAGTACCGCTCCTAGTAATGCATAACACATACGCCACAGATGTCGCGCAATACGATGAGCACCGGATATTCCACCACGTATAATCATATTCAAATCGAGAAGTGCTGCAAGTAAAGCAACACTTCCAAATATATAAAACATAGTAACCATGAAGCCTGGTTCTGAAGTGATTGCAGCATAAAAGAAATTCGCACTTATAACTGAAATGACAATAAACGCTATTATGTCAAAAATACCTATTTTCTTTTCTGGCATCAGAACTATAACCCATGCTGTTGAAGCGAAGTACACAGATGAAATAGCGATCGTAGGGTCATCGGCAAAATAGGCCCCACTTCCTGCCATTAGTAACAATGAAAAGTAAAACAAATTACCACTATACCTATGTAATTTTTCTCCTTTAGAGAAGATCAAAGCGCCTATACCAAATAATAGAACAAATGAACCTGCGATGATGTGAAACAAAAGCATAATAATTCCCTTTAATAAACTTTAGATAATAGAAACCTGACCATCAGGCTTAAGAGCATAACGCTTTGCTGTGCGGCTAAAAATAGTTTGGCTACAATAACGAACGAAGTGAGGGAAGCCAACTGTTTTTTGTCCATTTAAGCAACTTGTTAGTTGCCTTGGATTAATTGCAGTGCTAACATTTGTGAGTACAAGACTAATTTAAGGTAACTTATTATGGACACTCGCATTCAATTTAGAGTTGATGAAGAAACGAAACGTTTGGCGCAACAAATGGCGGAAAGCCAAGGCCGTACTCTTAGCGACGCATGCCGAGAACTTGCAGAAGCTTTAGCAGAAGAACAGAGAAAAACTATAAGCCATGATGCATGGTTATCGGAACAAATAAATACAGCATTTGACAAGTATGATAACGGAAAAGCTAATTTTATTGTACATGATGAAGCAAAAAAATTAATGGAAGCAAGAAAAAAGAAAATCCGTAATAGAGACAAATCATGATCTTTTGGGAAGAAGAATCACTAAATGATCGTGAAAAAATATTTGAATTTCTTTTTGATTTTAATCCAAGTGCAGCAGAAAAAACTGATCAAACTATTGAAGCTAAAGTTGAAAGCTTACTAGAACACCCATTAATGGGTGTTAAAAGAGACATTTTTCGTGGAAGAGTGTTAATCATTCCAGAAATATCAATGATTGTTTCTTATTGGATCGATGGTGATACGATTAGAATAATGCGAGTTTTACACCAAAAGCAGAATTTCCCACCAGAATAAAGGCAACTAACGCCCCATTAAGAGGCAAATAGCCAACTGTTATTTGTCCTGCTTGAATGCCTTGTTATACGTAAACTATTTTCCATACTGTAATTTAAATAACTCTCTGATCAAATCCATACGCAGAACATTTGATTGACAATTACCACCTATCATTAATCCGATAAAAATCACATCACCTAGCCGAACATCAAAATAACCAGAAAAAACACGCAAAATATAAAATACAATGATACCTACGAATGTAACTAAAGGTAAATAACCGAGTTGACGAATTTTCTTTTCTAGTCGTTTAACCTGCGCAATTTTCTGAATCTCGACAAGTGCATTTACATCATCTATTGAATTCAACTCCATCTGCGAAATCTCCTTTACGTATAACGCCCAAATAAGGGGTTGATTAATAGTTGGCTAATATGTGAAGCGGAGCGAAACCTAGCCAACTATTAGCAGTCCCACTTAATTTTCTTGTTAGCTGTACTACGACCACCTAGCTACGGTAAATAATAAAGTTAAACAAAAAACATACCCATAAAACAATTGCATAATCGTGAAGGAGAAAGCGTCTTCGGTGACTGTAACTATGCCGCTCCTACTTAACGTCCAACCACTTCGAAAAGAATGCAACAAAGGCAAACCAACCATTAATAAAATAAGTGTGGAATAAAACCTATCTAAGCCTTTGAATGTACTAGGTTCTGCTGACAGTACAACAGGAATACTAACTATAAAACTAAAAAAAAGAACACCAGTAACCCTTTTAAAAGAACAACTAACCTTCATTATCTCTTTTTTTACTACTGCCTCTTCTAGGGTTTCAATATTGAATTTCTCAAGTTCATTATCCCTTTTTGATAACTCGCACATTAATGCGTTAAAGTTTTCTGGATATTTATCTTTATCAATATTTACTTTTACATCAAGTAAGTCTTCAAAAGTATATTGTGAATAATCAATTATAATACTCAAGCTTCCTTGTAATGCTAACGCCCCACTAAGAGGCAAATAATAGTTGGCTATAATAGAGAGCGAAGCGAACAAAGACAACTGTTATTTGTCCTGCTTGAGTGGCTTGTTATATGCAATTACTCTCGGTTTAACGTAAGAATATTTACGCCATTATCAGTTACTTTAAGCTGCTCACAACTATTAAAAGTTAGACGAACAGGAACATAACCACCAGTGCTTGCATTATACATTTGGCCTGACCAATTTGGCTTTAAGTTTTTTATTACAGTAAGGCCGTTAGCTTTCGGATTATCTAAGTGAGATTTAACGTTAACCGTTTTAGTCGTTAAATTAATTTCTAGCCAAGCATTTTTATCTGCATGTTTCCAAGTTCCTGATATTTCACATTTGGTATCTTGAGCAAAACTGCTAGAAGATGAAATTACTAGAGCTGAGATTAAGTATTTGAATGACTGCATAACATCCTTTTCATATAACGCCGTTTTAAGCGGCAAATTGCAGTTGGCTAAAATAAGTGAGGCACGAACAAAAAGCCAACTGTAATTTGTCCGACTTGAAAACCCTTGTTATCTGTATATTTACTCTAAGGCCAAGTTCTACAACTTAAAGGGTTGCCGCCTTTATCAAAACCCCAATCAATGATAACCATTGTTTCAGGGTTTACTACATTGTAGGTTAAACATTTACCTACCCATTCTTCTCTTGGGTTAGTAGGCAATACTTCTTGGACACTATAGTGGTAAATTAAATGACCTTCATCATCTTTAGTTATTTCAGTAAGTCCCTGACCAGAAATCAAAAAGTCAGCACGAACTAATTCACCTGAGTTATCCCATTTAAATGGTTCGGTTCTAGTTTCTTTTTTACCAACTCTACTATTTTTAAAATCCAAATAATCTTGATGTCCTGCCGCACAACCAGCTATGAGTAACACGACTATGCAAAGGTAGATATTGTATTTCATTTATGGCCTCAAACTCGGAGTTGTTCTATACACATAACGAATGATATGGACTCCCCTACTAACGGCATCTATGTGCCATATTGAAAGTGTAAGCATTCAATCAAAGGAGAGTCCATATGTCTTTAATTAAAGTCGTTGGCATCGATTTAGCCAAACTTG
>NZ_JACGUT010000044.1 GCF_014076845.1 Colwellia sp. MB3u-41 | reverse complement strand
CACGTGGTTGGTCATCAATACGAATGCGTGAACATTCACTTGGTACTTTTTTGCGTAATATTTGAGTTTATCGAGATAAACGGTGTAATCTTGTTCAGCAAAAAAGCTGGCCTGACGGTTATTGCCACGCTGAACAACATGCTGAGGAATACCCGCCAAATTTAATCGAGGTAATCTCGCCATCTTCAGCTAAGCCCTAAAATAAAGGAATAATATAAGCGTAGATGACTAAATTAGAAAATCAACGTCTCTGACCCCATTGATTGTTTTGCTCAACTTGTTGTTTGAATCGATTTTCACCCAATACCCACGCTTTATTTGTCGCATCCCGTATTTCCTGTAACGTAAGTTCAGGTATGTGGTGTTCAAACAGGTATTTATAAGCCTGTTTGC
>NZ_JACGUT010000043.1 GCF_014076845.1 Colwellia sp. MB3u-41 | reverse complement strand
ACTTCAGCAGAGCCACCACGGTGTAAGTTAGAGCGAAATTCACCTTCTGCGCCTTGGCGTTTCATCGCTGCCACCACTTTGCCACCAATCACTAAACAACGAATGTCTGCACCGCCCGCTTCTTTTAAGCGGCGTGTCGAATAAAGGTTTTTGTTTCTAGACAAAATAACAACTTTCA
Organism: Colwellia sp. MB3u-41; assembly: GCF_014076845.1. Lineage (GTDB taxonomy): Bacteria > Pseudomonadota > Gammaproteobacteria > Enterobacterales > Alteromonadaceae > Colwellia_A. The sequence goes on along the minus strand of NZ_JACGUT010000043.1, from coordinate 17,497 downwards.
TAATAAATATTTGGATGAACACTCTTAATTTAATCAGAAAAAGTGAGTTAATAAGTAAAATCAAGTGTATAGTCAGTTTATTAAATAATATAGCGCTATATTTTGATGGGTTTAATCAAATAAATTGATTAAATAACTTCAGGGGTTTATATGAAAATTGAACTATTAAAGACATTTCTCGAAGTAAGTCGGACATTACATTTTAGAATAGCTTCTGAAAATTTATTCATTACTCAATCGGCGGTAAGTGCAAGAATTAAGTTATTAGAAGGTGATTTAGGTGTGTTGTTATTTGACCGCACTCAAAAGCATTTAAAATTAACTCCCGAAGGTAATCGATTAATAAAACATGCGAATGAACTTCTGTTTATGTGGCAAAAAACCAAGCAAGATGTCGGTGTAGCCGACAGCGACACTCATCAGCTAGTTGTTGGCTCTATGATGTCAATATGGGATATTGTTTTACAAGATTGGTTAAAAAAAATTCATCGTAATCTTGATGATGTTAGTTTATTGACTAACACTTACTCTCCATTAGAGCTGAGAAAAAGTTTGCTCAGTCGAGTAGTCGATATTGCTTTTTTATTTGAGCCTCCTTTTGTTAAAGACTTAATTACTGAAAAAGTAGCTACAGTTCCATTGCATTTGGTGACCACAGAGCCAAATGACATGGCAGAGACACTTTTATTAGACAACCATATTATGGTGGATTATGGAGAGTCGGTAAATGCACGTCACTTACGAGAATTCCAAGATGCGCCACCTGCAAGGCACTATATGAGCCAACCAAGAATAGCGCTAAACTTTTTATTAGACGCTGGAGGAAGCGCCTATCTTCCAAGACAAATGACTTTTGAGTATATCGAAAAAAACAAACTCTATATTGTTGAAAAGGCGCCAGTATACTCACGAGAGATATTTGCCGCTTACTTAGCTAAAAGCCAAAAGACAGACCTCATTGAACAAACCATTCAATTATTTCCGTCTGTGGTAATATAAATGTCATGTCAATGTTAATGTAATAACTTTTAGTCGCTATATGAAAATTTTTAATAGGAAATGTTATGCTGTTGTCAAATGATGTACTTGTTAGAAATAATGTAAAGTTGATTGGAAAAGGCGAAAAAACACTTTTTCTTGCTCATGGCTTTGGTTGCGATCAAAACATGTGGCGATTTTTAACGCCTAAGCTATTGAGTCAATTTACCCTTGTATTATTTGACTATGTCGGCTCTGGTGGTTCAGATATATCACAATACAACAAAAAACGTTATAGCGAACTTGAGGGGTATGCTGAAGATATTATTGAAATAGCTGAAGTGTTACAGCTATCAAATGCAATCTTTGTCGGGCACTCAGTAAGCAGCATCATTGGTGCAATTGCTGCTACAGAAAAGCCTAAATTATTTTCTAAACTTATCATGATATGCCCTTCTCCTTGTTTTCTGAATTTTCCTCCTGAATACTTGGGTGGTTTTGAAAGAGAAGATCTACTCGAGCTATTAAGCTTGATGGATAAAAACTATATTGGTTGGGCTGATTATTTAGCCCCCTTAGTGATAGGAAATGGTAATTCAACTGATTTAATAGGAGAATTAACGGGAAGTTTTTGTTCTACCGACCCTGTTATAGCTAAGAATTTTGCTGAAGCAACATTTTTATCTGATTATCGCTATATTTTAAAAGACATAAAGCAACCTTCGTTAATTTTTCAAAGTAAAAATGATGCATTAGCTGCCACGACTGTTGGTGAGTTTATTCATAGCCAAATAAAAAATAGTCAACTGGAAGTGGTTCTGGCTAATGGACATTGTTTACACATGACGCACCCGAACAAAATTGTCGACTTAATAATAGAATATGCAAACAATGACCACGACACGTAAAAATAAAGCACAAAGTAATATGCAAAATTATTCGCTTGATAGTTTTCCTTGTGGTGCTTTAGTCACTAACTCGTCCAGAATTATTACCTATGTTAATACATATTTTACCACTGAACTATTATGGCTACCCGAAGCGCTTATTGGTAAAAGTACAGATGTGATTTTCACAAAATCGTCAAAAATATTTTTTCAAAGTTATCTCATCCCAACACTTTTACATGAGAAAACGTGTGAAGAAATGCAGTTAATTATATTTAATGCTCAAGGAATACGCATTCCAGTAACTGTTAACGCCCATTTAGGTGATGATGGCTGTATTTATTGGAGCTTTTTTAATGCGTCTAAAAGAGACCAACTTTATAATGAATTATTAAAAACCCGCGAAACATTAGAAGAGCAAGCAGAAGCGTTGAAACTCCTTGCTTCTACTGACGAGTTAACCGAGTTATTAAATAGAAGAGAAATGAAATACCGAAGTGTTTTAGTCCTTGAGCAGGCAGCAAGATCTCATCAGTCGGTTGGTTTGTTAATGCTCGACATTGATTACTTTAAGAAAGTAAATGATACTTTTGGCCATTTAGAGGGGGATCGTGTATTAAAAGAGCTTGGTAAAAAGTTAAAAGCGTTTTGTCGACAAACAGACCTCGTTGCTCGCTTTGGTGGTGAAGAATTTTTGATCATGTTACCTGACACAGACAAAGTGAGTTTTTTATTATTTTGTGAAAGATTACATCAATTAATCGCTAACATTAAGGTTGATAACAAACCATTAACGGTAAGTATTGGTGCCAGTATTTGTGACGATAAAATATCATTTACTGACTTCTACGCTCAGGCTGATAATGCCGTATATAAAGCAAAAGAACTTGGCAGAAACAGAACCGAGATGTATAAAGCCGATTAATGCACGTTAGACTTAAAACTTGAATGTACAACGTTTAATAAAAAGCCAATATCTATAATAGATATTGGCTTTTTACATTATATTTTCTTGCTATTTTTCAGCCGCTATTTTACGCGCTTGATGTAATTTCTTGTAGCTTTCAATCAACCTCAGGTGCTTATCTAAGCCTTCAAGTTTCATACTTGTTGGTGTCAAACCATAAAACCTGACTTCACCAAAGACTGAACCAACCACTTGTTCCATAGTCTCTTCACCAAACATTCGATTAAAATTACCCATAAAGTCTTCAAGTTCCATCTCTTCCTCTAGAGTAACTTCTAATACAGCATGAACCGCTTGATAAAATAAACCGCGTTCAACTGTATTGTCATTGTATTGTAAAAACTCTCCAACTAATTCAATAGCTTCATCTAAAGCGCCTAAGGCAAGATAAATAAGAATCTTTAATTCAAGGATAGTGAGTTGTCCCCAAACAGTATTTTCATCAAATTCAATACCAATTAATGTTTTTATATCAATGTAGTTATCTTGTTGGCTATCTTCTAAACGCTCAACTAAAGCGACTAATTGTTCTTCATTTAAAATGTGGAGGTTTAAAATATCTTCACGGTATTCAAGTGACTTATTGGTATTGTCCCAAATAAGATCTTCAACGGGGTACACTTCTGAATAGTCAGGCACTAAAATACGACAGGCAGTAGCGCCAAGTTGATTAAACTCTGCAATATAGACTTCTTTGCCCAAGTCTTTAAAAATAGCCATTAAAACAGCATTTTCTTCTTCGTTGGTGCCAGAAAAATCCCATTCACAAAAGTCGTAATCATGTTTACGACTAAAGAAGCGCCAAGAAACAACACCGGTTGAGTCAATAAAGTGGTCAACAAAATTTTCAGGTTCTGTCACTGCCATGCTATTAAATGTAGGTTTAGGTACGTCGTTTAACCCTTCAAAGCTTCTCCCTTGAAGCAGTTCAGTTAAGCTACGTTCAAGCGCAACTTCAAAACTGGGGTGAGCACCAAATGAAGCAAAAACACCTCCCGTTTTAGGGTTCATCAGTGTTACGCACATCACTGGAAATTGACCTCCTAACGACGCATCTTTTACGACAACAGGAAACCCCTGCGCTTCTAGCCCTTCAATGCCTGCTAAAATACTTGGGTATTTTGCAATAACCGCTTTAGGTACGTCAGGTAAAACGATTTCTTGTGCAATAATTTGCTTTTTAACGGCACGTTCAAATATTTCTGACAAACATTGCACTTGTGCTTCAGGTAAATTATTACCAGCACTCATACCATTACTTAAGAATAAATTTTCAATGAGGTTTGATGGGAAATAGACGGTTTCACCATCAGATTCGCGTATATAAGGGATTGAACAAATCCCTCTTTCAGCTAAACCTGAATTAGTGTCTATAAGGTTTGACCCTCTTAGTTCGTCATCAGGGTTATAAATATCTAAACAGTACTCGTCTAGAATATCGCTGGGTAATTCATCATTTTCGCCCGGTTTAAACCATTTTTCGTTCGGGTAATGCACAAAGTCACTGTTAGCAATGTCAGTACCGAAAAACTGATCGTTATAAAAGAAATTACAGTTAAGGCGTTCGATAAATTCACCAAGTGCCGAGCAAAGTGCACTTTCTTTAGTCGTTCCTTTACCGTTGGTAAAACACATCGGTGATGCTGCATCACGAATATGTAACGACCAAACATTAGGCACGATATTACGCCAAGATGATATTTCAATTTTCATACCTAAGTCAGACAAAAGACCGGTCATATCAGCAATCGTTTGTTCGAGCGGCAAATCTTTACCTAAAATATAGGTACTGGCATCGTCATCTGACTGCCCCATGAGCATCGCTTGCGCATCTTCTTCAAGGCTTTCTACTATTTCCACCTTAAACTCTGGCCCACTTTGAACGACTTTTTTGACTGTACAACGATCGATTGAACGCACAATGCCTTTACGGTCTTTCTCTGAAATAGAGTCAGGTAATTCGACCTGAATTTGAAAAATTTGGTTATAACGATCTTCAGGGTCGACAATATTGTTTTGCGACAGTCTAATATTTTCAGTCGGAATATCTCGTGAATTACAATACACCTTAACAAAGTATGCAGCACAAAGTGCCGACGAAGCTAAAAAGTAATCGAATGGCCCTGGTGCAGAACCATCACCTTTGTATCGAATAGGTTGGTCTGCTATGACAGAAAAATCATCAAACTTAGCTTCAATTCTAAGATTGTCGAGATAATTAACTTTGATTTCCATTGAATAATTTCCGGAGTTTTGCGCTATAACTCATCTGTATCTGACTTTAGCGACTGCCTAGCGGCGGACTGTGATTAATAAACACTATTATCTGTTTTTTCGCGACATTAGTCTTGGAAAAAATACATTAATTAGTAAACAATGTGATTAAAATGAACATAGAGAGGAAAAAATGAAGAATAACTTTTATGTGGTTTTTTAAATACCGTGATGGAAACTGATGAAAAATCACTCCTGATGTATTTATAATTTTTTATAATTTTGATGCAAGTAATAACGTAAAGATGGCATTAAGCAATAAACATAACAAAGCTATTTTAATTTTAGATTAAAATAGCTTTGTGAAAAGTATATTACATTGAATTTTTATTAAAAATTAACCGCCACACTTTTTAGCTTTAGCTTTACCTTCGCCACATTTTCCTTCACCGCACTTACCTTTTTTAGCAGCTTTACCTTCGCCACATTTTCCTTCACCGCACTTACCTTTTTGGGCTACTTTACCTTCGCCACATTTTCCTTCACCGCACTTACCTTTTTTGGCTACTTTACCTTCGCCACATTTTCCTTCACCGCACTTACCTTTTTTGGCTACTTTACCTTCGCCACATTTTCCTTCACCGCACTTACCTTTTTTGGCTACTTTACCTTCGCCACATTTTGTTTTTTCGTCAGTTTTGCCTTCGCCACACTTTCCGCTAGCATCTACTGCAGTTATCGTTACAATACTTTGTGTTTCAAAAGGGTTAGTTTCTGCTTTTGCTGGTGTTGATACGGCAAGTGCTAAAGCAAATAGACCTAATAGAGCTGTCATTGATGATTTTTTCAAAATTTTCATTATGTTTTCCTTTAATTTTATAATTTTGGCACTACATATGTAAGCTAAAAACAAAGACCCTTGGCGTTATAAATAAATTTCAATAAAGTTGAAAAATATTTATTCATTTTTAGATAAATCTTATTACTCACATTTGAGGTTACCCGCTGTACTATGAAGACTCAAGTTAAAAAAGTTGTTTTAGCGCCAATGGAAGGTGTTGCCGATGCTTTAATGCGTCATCTATTAACCTCCTTAAATAATTATGATTTTTGTATTACAGAATTTCTACGTATCGTTGACCAACTATTACCTGAGCGGTGTTTTTATAAAGTGTGCCCTGAGTTAGAACAACAAGGTTACACGCAGGCAGGTACACCGTTAAGAATGCAGCTACTTGGCCAAGAGCCAAATTGGATGGCAGAAAATGCCGTTAGAGCTATAGAATTAGGTTCTCATGGTGTCGATCTTAATTTTGGCTGCCCAGCCAAAACCGTTAATAAAAACCGTGGTGGTGCCGCATTACTGAAAACCCCTGAAGATATTTATAAAATAGTGTTGGCAGTAAAAGAAGCTGTTGGCGAAGATGTGATACTTTCAGCAAAAATTCGTTTGGGCTTTGATGATGCCTCATTGTTAGACGAAATAGTTAGTGCAATAACGTCTGCCAATGCGGATCAACTTACCATTCATGCCAGAACTAAAGCCGATGGCTATCGTCCTCCCGCTTATTGGCACTTCATTGCTGACATTGTAAAAAAGTACCCTATAGAGGTTTTCGCGAATGGTGAGATATGGACTTTAGCAGACGCTCACCGCTGTATTGAGGAAAGCCACACCCCAAATTTGATGCTGGGTCGTGGTGCACTTGCGCTACCAAATTTAGAAGCAGTAATAAAAAACAACCAACAGCCTATGCCTTGGCACCAACTTTGTTCGCTACTTAAAAAATACAGTGAACTTGAATTAGTTGGTGATAAAAGCTTTTATTTTTCAAGTCGATTAAAACAATGGTTACGCTACTTACGATTACAATATCCGGAGGCAGAACAATTATTTAATGATATTAAAACCTTAAAAGACAAACAAACGATTATAAGCTTATTAGATAAGTCATCCATTAATATCAGTCATAACGACTCATGCTAAAATATCTATACGGCTTAAACCAATCGATTTTTATTAAAAACCTTTAGTTAACGACTTAATGTAAAGATGAGTAATGAAAATCCCAGCACACTATTACTTGGTATTTTTATTACTGGGTCATTGATGAGAAATTAAATAGTTACTTTACGTTATTTAATTTTGATAATATTGCGATTTTTATAATATTTATCACTAACCAGCTAAAGATTTCAGGTAGTATATAAATATACTAATACGACTAATACTTGAAACTTATGAACTATTTAAAATTAATAATCATCTTATTTACTCTCCTACTTACTGCTTGTACAGAAGATGAAAGTGGAGATATCAAAGCGTCTGAAAGCCCAGAAGTTGTTGCGGTTGCTTTTTTTGATGCGCTTTACAATGAAAAAAATGTTAAAAAAGCGGCCAAAGTATGTAGCCCACAATTATCTCGAATTATCTTACATTACAAATCACCAAAAGCAGTTGCTCGCCATTTATTTAATATGTCTTACGATAGTGTTGTTGCATCACCCGACGATAGTGGTGTAAAAGTTCGTGAGCAATTTAAAGATGCAGCAGAAATCACTGTTTATTTTGACGGTTTGTATGACAATAATAGAATAAAAGACGTTAAACGCTTATCGCTCATTCAGATAGACGGCAACTGGGTTATTGATAAAATATTAAAAGATCCTTTCTAGTTTTTAACTGTAAATATAACGACTTACTTTTTGACCTGTCTACATTGACCTATCCGACCACCGGATAGGTCAAATAGTGAACTTACTCACCTAACACAAGCCCTTCCCTGCGCGGGTCCGCTCCGCCAATTAATCCTTTATTGGTCACTTCGATAGCATGAAGTCCACTGTTTAAATCTCTGATAATAATATGATGCCCTTTGGCTTCCAATGCTGCTTTTAGTAAGACAATATCAGTACCCTTTTCTAAGGTTGTTACATGATTACGGTTGGTCACTTTAGGCAAGTTTATCGCTGATTGTGGGTCTAATTCCCCGTCAATCACACCAATAATGGTTTGCGCTACATAATCAATGATCCGACTACCACCCGGAGAACCCACTACAAGTTTAAGAGACTTATCTGCATTAAAAACCATTGTAGGCGCCATAGAACTTCTTGGTCTTTTTAAAGGCTCAAGTCGATTAGCGACCCATTGCCCATTAACTTTTGGTGCTAAAGAAAAATCAGTTAATTGATTATTTAAAATAAAACCTTCTACCATAACCGCTGATCCAAATGCCATTTCAACACTTGTGGTCATTGATATTGCATTACCTTCACTATCAATAATAGAAATATGACTCGTTGAAGGTAACTCTAAAGCAAGATCATCTGCTTGCGCTAAAGCACCTTGTGGTTTACCTGCTTCAGCTTTACCCATATCGCTGTCAGTATTAATTAATGTTGAACGTTCTGCTAAATATTTGGGCGAGATGAGTCCGTCAACAGGTACATTAACAAAATCATCATCAGCAATGTATCTATTACGATCAGCAAACGCTAAACGTGAACTTTGTGTGAATAAATGCACTGTTTGTAAACTCGTCACTCCCTTTTCGGCTAACGGGTAAGACTCTAGTTGCCCCAGAAGTTGAATAACGGCAACGCCACCTGAACTTGGTGGAGCCATACCACAAACGTTATAATCATGATAAGCACCACAAACTGCAGCGCGTTGCTTTGGCTGATAATGCGCTAAATCTTGCAACGAAAGTTTCCCTGGGGCTATGCTAGAATTTTGTACTGCATCAACAATTTTTTTGGCGATCCAGCCATGATAAAAAGGTGCTAAGCCTTCTTTTGCAAGACTACGATACACCACAGCTAGTTTTTTATTTTTTAAACGGTCGCCCGCTTTTATCGCAATATTATTAGGGAAAAAATATTTCTTAATTTCAGGAAGCTGACTAATACCTGGGTTGAATTGCATTGCGACCAATTTTTCTAGCCGCGGAGAAACTATAAAGCCCTGCTCGGCAAGTGCTATTGCTTCAACAAATAATTCCGCCCAGGCCAACTTTCCATATTGTTGATGTGCTTTTTTAAGTGCGGACAAGACACCAGGCACACCTACAGAGCGGCCACCAACCACCGCTTTTATCCAGGAAATGGCGTTACCCTTTTCATCAAGAAATAGTTCAGACGTTGCCTGTTTTGGCGCGGTTTCTCTGCCATCAAAGGTTGTTAAAAAATTTTTACTATTATCCCAATGCAAAATAAAAGCACCACCGCCGATACCAGATGACTGAGGCTCAACTAAGGTCAGTACCAATTGCACAGCAATTGCGGCATCGATAGCACTGCCCCCTTTTTTTAAAATATTAAAACCAGCTTCACTAGCATACGGATTAGCTGCTGCGATCATAAATTCTTTAGCGGTTACAGCTTGCTTTTGGATAACGCCCGTAGCCGCTTCTGGTTCTCGGTCTTCTTGTTTTTGTATAACTTCAGCTTGACTAGAAAATATAAAAGCAAGCGATAGTGCTATTATACTTAAGCGCTGAGAGAGTTGAAATCGAGACATAGTTTTCCTTAATAAATACATATACTAGTTGGGGTTAAACGATAACTGAAATTGGTTAAAGGCGACAAAAGACACTAATAATGGCTGGTATCTATTGGCTCTACCCTGCTGAGACTCTAATACACCCAGTGCATAACAACAGGCTTCTAACGATGATAGCGCATTTTTTTTTGTTGTTTTTCTTATTTTATACTGACCAACAATATCATTAGCTAAAGTAAAATGTGGAAGTCGTTGCAGCCACGTATTAGTCATGAACATTTTGTAGGATTTTTTCCAAGTACCGTCTAAAATAAACAAGCACTTAGGTGATAAAAAATCGCTACTTTTTTCACTTAACATCGTAGCGTCATCAGATGGGTACAAAACGGCACACTGGTGTTCATATTGCTTAAGCAACAATTGTATTTCGAGGTTGTCGGTAAAGTTTTCACCAATAATAACCTGGCTATTTTTTAATGACTGATGCAATAAGGTGACACTACCCTTACTTTGTTTTACTTCTAATGGGTGTTGTAAAATCACGACATAAATATCATTATCAACGACGGTGACTAAATGACATATACAGGATTTTTCAGGACGTTCACATTTCAAACAATATGCTCGGGTCATCAATTTGTACTTAGCTATATAATGATTAGAGAAATAGTTTACGCTGTTCGTTATTAAACGTTAAGAATATTTTCAATATAAAAAATAACATAAATACAGTAAAGTACATTTTTACTCTTTGTTTATATAAGCGCATTTAATGAGATTTACTTTTTCTAGCTTTCCCACAACGCCTCAACAAGTATCCGTCCCTTTACTCGTATTATCTATTTCTCTGCTTGCTTATATATTTGATGCTCGTTTAAGTGAGTTTTTTGTTTATCAGCGAAGTGTGGTCACCCAAGGTGAAGTGTGGCGTGTCTTTAGTAGTCATTTCTTTCATACCAATGGCTTTCATTTTCTTTTAAATGCGGCTGCTGTTGTGATGTTATGGGCTTTGCATGGCCAGTTTTATACGATAAAAAGTTATCTTGTGGTTTTTCTAATAAGTGCGATAGTTTGCTCTATTGGCATACATTGGTTTTCACCCAACATTGGACAATACGTTGGCTTGTCAGGTGTTTTACATGGGTTATTTATTTGGGGAGCTATTGAAGATATCAAAGCAAAAGAGCGGACTGGCTATTTATTACTGCTGGGGGTGATATTAAAAATAACTCACGAACAATACTATGGCGCAAGCAAAGATGTTGCTGACTTAATTGGGGCAAATGTCGCCATAAATGCGCATTTATGGGGAGCAATAGGTGGCGTACTCGCCGTATTTTTTTTAATGATAATAAAATCAAAAACTAAAAAGTAATTCTTTTAACCCAAATAAAAAAGGCACCACTCTTTATAGTTAAGAATGGTGCTTTTTGTTGTCTCATTACTGAATAAATTTACAACGTATTTTCGAATAACTTATAAATACGACGATATTCATTTAACCAAGAACTGGGTTGTACAAAGCCATGTGGCTCTACTGGATAAATAGCCGTTTCAAAGTCCTGCTTCTCTAATTCAATTAAGCGTTGCACTAAGCGCACGGTATCTTGGAAAAACACATTATCGTCAACCATAGGGGCATTAATCAATAATGGTTTTTCTAAGCCTTCAGCAAAATAAATCGGTGAACTTCTCTCATAGGCAATGGCATCATCTCCCGGAGTGTTCAGAATGTTAGAAGTATATCCATGATTATAATAAGCCCAATCAGACACTAAACGCAGTGCTGAGCCAGACTGAAATAAATCAGGCTGAGTGAACATAGACATTAGCGTTAAGAACCCGCCATACGAACCGCCATAAGTACCAATACGTTTACGGTCAACATTGGCATTTTCAACTAACCAGTTAACGCCATCACGCATATCTTGTACTTCAGGTTTGCCCATATGACGATAAATAGCAGTACGCCAATCACGTCCGTAACCTGCCGAAGCGCGGTAGTCCATATCTATCACAACATACCCCTGTTGAACTAACAAACTGTGGAACATGTACTCGCGAAAATAGCCTGACCAACCTAAGTGTGAGTTTTGTAAATATCCAGCGCCGTGACTAAACATCACCGCACGATTTTTCTCACTGGTTTTATCAAAGTTTTCAGGTAAATAAACACGAGAATAAACAGGTTCGTCTTGATATGAAGAGGGAACAGCAACCACACTTGGCGCAGTCCATGGCATGCTTAAAAATTTTTCAGAAACGGTATGTGTTAAACGTATAGCTGTCGCTTCATCATTAAGTGTTTGTACGTAGAGCTCTGGAGGCATAGCAACCGTTGAATGTTCAATTAAAAGCGTTGAATCATCAGGGCTCAATGAATAGTCATTCATGCCGCCTAAATCAGTTAACGCACTAAACTCACCTGACTTTATATCAACTTGATAAATCTCATAAATACCGGGGTGCTTTTTATTTGCTTTAAAGACAAAACGTGATTTGTCTTGCGTTAAGCTCACTTCGCTAATTTCAAACTGCCCACGTGTTAATTGTTTCGCTTTACCCTTTAAGCTTTTACTGTAGAGGTGCGAGTATCCCGTTTCTTCTGAAAGATAATAAAGCGTATGATCACCCTTTAACCAACCAAACTCATTAAAACTCCAGTTTATCCATGCATCATCATGTAAACGATGCTGTGACTCTAACTTGTTCTCCATTAAATTAACGGTGGTTAACCAACGGTCTTTGTTGTCCCAAGCCTCTAATAAAACGGCAACTTGCTTTCCATTTTCATGCCATTTAATCGGAGAATTTGCTTGCATAACATGAATGTTACGTTCAGATTTCGTTGACTCGTAGTCCTTACCTTCACGTTTATAATTTTCCGATTTTACACTGGCTAAAACATCTTCATCAGATCCCGGTAAAACATCATAAGATAACGGGAATTTTTGGCCTGACTTCAGATCAAGTAAAAAAAGTTCATCATTATATTGGCGATTATCTGCAACACGATGACGGACATTTTTCGATTTCACATGACCATCATTACCTATATAATTGGGCATAATATCGCTTTCAGCACGTGTAGATTTACCGTCACTAATACTAACAATGAGTTTGTCGCCATTGGGCGATAAACTGGCATGATTAATACGTTTGCCTGCACCTAAGTAAAAATCACTTTTGGTCAGTGTTGCATTTTGCGCTTTAAGCTTTTCTTTTTGATCTTTTCTTAATTTATTATTTCTTTTCTGCAGAGCAACATAGGCAATTAAATCATTCTGCTCACTGGCAATATAACTTTCATCACTTTTCGCATCTTTTGGATCTGCTATTAACTGTAAGTTTGCTAATTCGATAATTTTATTGCTAGATAAATCATGTTCAAAAATCTTATTGTCTACACGATAAGCAACATTACCATTATTTAAAAACATCGCTGAATGTTCATAGGCAGAAGTATAGGTAAGTTGTAGAACATTCAAATTAGCGAGTTCTTTTACAAAAACGTTACCTTCAAAAGTATAAATTTCGTGCGTATTAGCCATATTTCGTTGTGCATAGGTGTCGCTAACAATATGCATTTGCGCTAATTTTACTTTTTCAGCTTGAGGGCCTGTAATGGTTTGACGAAATAAATCATTTAACGCACTGCCAGCGCGTTTTTGTTTATAGAAGATCGTTTGATTGTCATCTCCCCAGTACCAACTCTTTGGTGAACGGCCCATCCAATCGGGATCAGACATGATTTTTTCGAGTGTAATAACAATATCGCCATTTGCTGACACTGAATCTACTGGCATCACTTTCTTAGCAACGGTGCTAAGTTTAACTTCTTTAGAGATTTTAGCCACGGCGGTTTTTGAAGAGTTATCACTTAAAATGGTTTCAGCTGATTGGTCGTTAGTCGTTGTTACACAGGCAACTAAAGACAAACTGATAGCAGCTGTTAATATTTTTATTTTCATAGGTAAGAGACTTATTTTAATAATGAATTTTAATAATAGAGAGCAGATAACTAGTTATACTCAACCCAATAAATTTATACAATCAAATAGTAAATTTAACTTGTGGCAATGTGTAATCTTATGCGACCAGCTACCATAAATTTGCGCCATAATGAGACTATACTTTCTATTAGTGCCATAACGACGATTAAGCCTACACTTAAGGCTATAATTTGCTATAATCGCGCGCCTCGTCTTGTACATCAAATCTAAAATTTGTGTATTGATCGAAGACAATAAAATTTTATTAACAGAATCTAGGCTAATTATGCTCACAAAAGTAAAAACCTCATTGTTCGAATACCCAAAATACTGGGCTGAATGCTATGGAACAGCGCCGTTTTTGCCCATGTCTCGTAGTGAGATGGATGTATTAGGCTGGGATTCTTGCGATATTATTTTAGTGACTGGCGATGCATATGTTGATCACCCAAGCTTTGGTATGGCTATAATTGGCAGAATGCTGGAATCTCAAGGATTCCGTGTCGGTATTATTGCGCAACCAGCATGGCATACAAAAGATGCATTTATGGAATTAGGTCAGCCTAATCTATTTTTTGGTGTTACTGCCGGAAATATGGATTCTATGATTAACCGTTATACCGCTGAACGAAGAATGCGTCATGACGATGCCTACACGCCAAATGATGAAGGTGGTAAACGTCCAGATAGAGCAGTAACAGCTTATACCCAACGTTGTAAAGAAGCTTATAAAGGTGTACCCGTAATTATTGGTGGTATCGAAGCCAGTTTACGGCGTATTGCCCATTATGATTACTGGACAGACAAAGTTCGCCAATCAGTTTTATTTGATTCAAAAGCAGACCTTCTCGTCTATGGTAATGCCGAACGCCCATTAATTGAAATCGCGCATCGCATCGCTAATGGTGAGGAAGTTAAAAATATCACCGATGTACGTGGTAGTGCCTTTTTGGCAAACCAAGTATTGCCAAACTGGAAAGGTATTGATTCTAGATCAATTGATAAGCCAGGAAAAATAGATCCTATTATCAGCCCTTATCAAGAGATAACATCTACTGATTGCTCTGAAAATAGCGCAGAAGCAGATGCGGCAGCTGCAAACAATGACACTGATATAACCAAAACAGCACAAGTCATTGAGCTTTCACCACATAGGGCTGATCAACATAGGAATAAATCTTGGGCTGATAAGAAAAAGCCATGGGAAACCACCTATATTAACTTGCCTACTTTTGAACAAGTACGTGATAACAAAGTGTTGTATGCTCATGCTTCACGTATTTTTCATCAAGAAGTGAACCCTACTTCAGCTAAACCGATAGTACAGCGTCATGGCAGTAGAATTATTTGGTTAAATCCACCCGCAACACCATTAACAGAAAGTGAAATGGACGGTGTTTTCGGTTTACCTTATGCTCGCGTACCACATCCAAGTTACGGTGATGCAAAAATTCCTGCCTACGACATGATAAAAACGTCGGTAAATATTATGCGCGGTTGTTTTGGTGGTTGTACTTTTTGTTCTATAACAGAGCATGAAGGCAGAATTATTCAAAGTCGTTCGCAAGAATCAATACTCAATGAAATAAAAGATATTCAACTGAAAGTACCAGGTTTTACCGGTGTAATATCTGATCTAGGCGGTCCAACCGCAAATATGTATCAGCTGAATTGTAAAAGCGAAAAAGCCGAAGCAACGTGTCGTAAACCTTCATGTGTATGGCCAACAATATGTGGGCATTTAGATACAGATCATACACCTACTATCGAGTTATATCGTGCAGCAAGAAAGATCCCAGGTATTAAAAAGGTATTGATAGCCTCAGGTGTTCGATATGATTTAGCGATTCAAGATCCAGAATACGTTAAAGAATTAGCAACTCATCATGTGGGTGGTTATTTAAAAATAGCCCCTGAGCACACTGAAGAAGGTCCTCTAAATAGTATGATGAAGCCTGGTATGGGCAGCTATGATAAATTTAAAGAAATGTTTGATCATTATTCTAAGTTAGCGGGTAAAAAACAGTATTTAATTCCTTATTTTATCTCAGCGCATCCTGGTACAACAGATCGTGATATGGTGAATTTAGCACTTTGGTTAAAAAGTAATGACTTTAAACTTGACCAAGTACAAAATTTTTACCCTTCACCTTTAGCAAATGCGACAACTTTATATCATACAGAGATAGATTCACTGCGTAACGTCAATAAAAACAGCAAGACTGTTGCCGTACCTAAAGGTACTATCCAGCGTCGCTTGCATAAAGCTATTTTACGTTATCATGATCCGGCTAATTGGCCGATGCTTCGTCAAGCTTTTACTAAAATGGGCTTAGGAAAGACACTAATTGGTTCTAAACCAGGATGTCTTGTGCCAAACGAAACCCGCGGCGAGAAAGATCAACAGCATTATAAAAATAATGGTAAGGGGAAAAATAACGCTAAAGGTAATAAAACCACTTTTGGTAAGAAACCAGTGGCGGCGAAAACAGGTTATGGTAAAAAACCATCAACAAGTTCTCCTGCAGAGAAAAGTAAACAAGGTTTGACACGTTTTTCTGAAAACCAATTTGAGGATAGAAAACCAAAGCAACCTTTTGGTAAAAAGAAAAAATAGGTTTTTTTGATATTAACGACCAGATTACTTAATAATAATCTGGTTGTTATTTAGGCATACTTACCAAGGGAGTACTTGACCATTTGAGTGCATAAATACACCACTATTTTTCATCATTAAATTATTAATTAGACCTACAATTCTTTCTGCGGACACATCAGCACTTATCTCTCCATTATTATTAACCATATCAGTTTGTACATATCCTGGGTGATAAATCCCTACAGATATATCCTGAGCAGCCAAATCTTTACTTAAAGACATAGATGCTGCATTAAGTGCGGCTTTAGACATACGATACCCATAACGACCGCCTGAATCATTATCACTTATTGATCCCATACGAGAAGTTATCATCGCAATTTTCCCATCAGGGTTTAAATTACTTTGCAGTGTGTCTACTATTCTTAATGGCGCTAACGCGTTAATTTCGAACTGCTCCCTAATAGTATTGATATTCATGTCAGTTAAATTTTCATCACGTAAAATGCCCGCATTACAAACTAAAACATCGATACCAATACCACTAAGCGCCCTATTCATATTTTTAATGCCTTGATCTGTCGCTACATCAATATCAGCGATAATGTGAACCGAAAGCTCTTCTAACTCTTTAGAGCTAATTCTACATAAAGCGTAAACATTATGACCCTGTGCTTTAAATATTTTTGTCATTGCTAAGCCAATACCACGATTAGCACCAGTGATTACAACATTATTACTCATCAGAAATTTCCTTTTATAAAAGTGTTTAATAGTATTTCATTACAGTTTATCTAAAATACATGCAGTTTATATAATAAAATTTAAATACTAGACAAATATATTAAAATTGAAATAGTTTTATTTTATCTCAAACAGCAAAATCGCGGATCATTAGGAGCGGGCTGTTCTTCGCATAAATCTAACCACAAGACCAAAGAACAAGAGGTAACTTTAGGGAGGTTAGCCTAACTCAGTTTCTTAAAGGCCAAACAACAAAAATCCCAACTCGTTTGAATTGGGCTTCTCTAATTAGACATGAAGAAGGCCTTACGCTCACATTTTCTTTACTCAATATAAGTCACACTCCTGTTGGTGCGACTACTTTACAGGTATAAATGCTGTATTTTTTAAACGCCAGAAAGCAAAAAACCCGTAGCATAAGCTACGGGTTTCTGACGTGTAGGGATATACTAATGTCGCGTTACCTTAATAGGCGCGGAGAATGTCTTACGCTCACATGGGCTTTACTTCGATATAAGCCACACGACCGTCGGCGCACCGGTAATGCTGTGGCGATTTCGGTGAGTTTTTGTTGTTTTTCAAATGCCAGACAGCAAAAAGCCCGAGGCTTTT
>NZ_JACGUT010000042.1 GCF_014076845.1 Colwellia sp. MB3u-41 | reverse complement strand
TTGCCACCTTTGAAAAAGGTAAAAGAGGCAATGCTTATTAGTGCTGCAATAAACCGAGTTTAGCGTAAAACACTTAGCTAAAAATGTCTTGCCCTAAAACGTATTTATTAAGAGCATATAACGCCTTACTAAGCGGCGCGAAATAGTTGGCTAAAATGTACGAGGAACGAGTGCTAGCCAACTGTTTAGCGTCCGTTTGAGTAACTTGTTATAAGTTTATTGCGCTACTGGCCCAACATCCATACCATCGTATGAATCTAAACCATTTTGGTGTGCAAAAATATAAAACGTATCGTTTCGTTTATCTAAGGACTTACTATCGTGAATCTCAGGCTTTTCGATATGAAGATAAAATAAATCTGGTTCATTTTCTTCTTCCTTCTCAGCCAGAAATATATCAACAACTTTGTAATCCATAGCTTGGAATTTAGGTATAACCAATTCTAATTTATTCGGATCATTATCGGTGAAGAAGTAACCCCAAAGTAGTGGTTGTGATAAGTCCCATTGACCTTGTTCAGATATGTTATTGAACATTTCGTCGAGCTGTTCAATTGTAATGTTTTTATTGGGGATGTTATCCATAACTTTCTCTTGTGCACTCAAATTAAAACTTAATAAGAAAAGTACAATAATGAATTTTAACACTGAACTCTCCTAAACTTATAACGCTTTGCTAAGCGGAAAATAATGGTTGGCTATAATCGCGAAGCGATGGCCAACTGTTATTTTTCCGTTTGAGCAACTTGTTATATGCAGAGAACGTTGAATCAAACTCTGCACGAAC
>NZ_JACGUT010000041.1 GCF_014076845.1 Colwellia sp. MB3u-41 | reverse complement strand
CAGGATGACGGAGTAGTATTCAGGATGACGGAGTAGTATTCAGGATGACGGAGTAGTATTCAGGATGACGGCGTAGTATTGAGGATGACGCTTATTTGTATTATCGCTATAATGATTCATTTACTTCTTTATAGAAAACCTTTGGGGTTGTATGACATCTATTATTGCTGAAAATGAATTTGGTCAAATTAAACAAGTCTCGCTTACCAAACAAATTAGCATGTTGGAAATAACCCATGATACTGGTACCGCTAAAATAAGTTTATATGGTGGACAAGTGCTGGCGTGGCAGCCAGTTAATGAACAACCAGTGTTTTGGTTAAGCGAAAATGCGATATTTGAGCAAGGAACAGCCATTCGTGGAGGTATTCCTTTATGCTGGCCTTGGTTTGGTCCATATCAGGCGCCCAGTGGTGAAACCGCAGGGAATCATGGCTTTGCTCGTCAGCGGAATTGGCAGTTTGATGAAGTGACCATTGAAAAAAACAGTGTTACCGTGACCTTGTTCTTGTCTGGGCTAAATGATCATCCGCTATGGCCTCATCAATATCAATTAAAACAGCAGTTAATTTTTTCTAAACAATTTGAACAACGACTCTTTATCAGTAACTTATCGTCGAAGGCGTTTGAGTACTCAGCGGCATTACACAGTTACTTTGCTGTTAGTACGCCAGAAAATATCAAGATAGCGCCGTTAGCTGAATTTCCCTTTGATGACAAAGTTACGGGTAAAGAACAGCAGCTAGCTGCTTTAGAAAATTGCTGTGGGGAAGTCGATCGTATTTATTACACTAACCAACCATGCTTAATCGAAGATAAGCAATGGCAAAGAACCATTAAAGTTTCGTCAACCAATTGTCAGCAGTGGGTTTTATGGAATCCTGGCGCTGAACTGGCCAACAAAATGAAAGATCTTCATGTCGGGGCTGAAAATGCATTTGTGTGTTTAGAAGCGGTAAATACCAACATACATGTCGTTGAGGCAAATGAAACTGTGATGATAGGTCAGACCGTATCATTGGCATAGCCGGTAATCGTAAGCATCAAAATAGGTCCGTCTAGATAAGCTTCTAGACTTTGTTGCTATTATCCTTTATCTTTTCATCATAATTAACAGGTAATACCAGTTGGTGTGACCTTTTATAATTTGGTGGCGTTGTGGATATAAGTCGAAGGAAATTCTTTAAAGTCAGTTTGCTTGGCAGTGCTGTCTTGTTCGTTGGCAGTAGTTTATCTACTTTTGCGCTAGCAAGACTGAGTGAGGACGATTTACCTGATTTTGATTTTCTTAACGTGGCTGATGCTGAATTCTTGTTAGTGCTTGCACCGGTCATGTTAACAGCTAACTACCCAGGTTTATTAGAAAAAGAAGCCGAACATCGGTTATTAACCGCTATTGACAAACAAATTGCCGCTTTAGATGAGCATTCCCAAAAGCAATTACGACAACTGTTTGATTTATTATCCTCTTTTACATTGCGTTACCTCGCTGGCGCACCTATTAGTGATTGGGCTTTAGCATCAACTGAGCAACTCGAGAGTTTTCTACAAGGCTGGAAAACAAGCATGTTTTCATTAAAACGTAGCGGTTACGCGGCTTTAAGTAAGTTGATCACGATGAGCTGGTATATCCAACCAGAAAATTTTTTACAAGCGGGTTATCCAGGCCCTCCTAAAATAGTGCCACCGCAGGAATAAAATGTGAAAATAGTCTCCGAAATTCGTGGTATTAGTGATCCATACGCTGCTAATAAAGCACTCGTTAAGCGTACTATAAACGCTAATCAACTTGAAACAGACCATATAACTGCTGACGTTATAATCATTGGTACAGGTGCTGGTGGTGGTACTAGCGCTGAAATATTAGCCCAAGCAGGTTTAAACGTTTTGATGATAGAAGAGGGGCCATTAAAATCGACTCGTGATTTCAAAATGGATGAACAACAAGCGTATGCTGATTTATATCAAGAAAGTGCCGGACGAGCCACTAAAGATGGCGGCATTGGTATTTTACAAGGTCGCTGTGTCGGTGGAACAACGGTTGTCAATTGGACCTCTAGTTTTAGAACACCGCCATTAACGCTTGATTACTGGCAGAAAACCTTCCAGGTAAAAGGCTGTAGCACCCGTGATATGGTGCCATGGTTCGCACAAATGGAAAAACGCTTAAGCATAGCGCCATGGCAAGGCGCTAATGAAAATAATGCGGTATTAAAAGAGGGCTGTGAAAAACTCAATATTCCATGGAAAGTTATTCCACGCAATGTCAAAGGCTGTTGGAATCTAGGTTATTGCGGTATGGGCTGCCCAACTAACGCTAAACAGTCGATGTTAGTGACAACGATTCCTGATGCGCTTGAACACGGAGCTACCTTGCTCTATCAAGCCCGAGTGGAACGCTTACTTATCACCGATAAAAAAATAACGGGTGTAGAATGTATTGCCCTTGATGATAATAAGCAAAAAACGACGAAAAAAATTATAGCGAAAGCCCCTTATATTATTCTCGCGGGCGGCGCTATTAATGGTCCTGCCTTGATGTTACGTTCTAATGCGCCTGATCCAAATAACCGTATTGGTAAAAGAACCTTTTTACATCCAACGGTTTTTTCTTTTGCTCAATTTGATAAAGAAATCTCTCCCTTTTATGGTGCGCCACAAAGCATTTATAGTGATCATTTTCAATGGCAACACGGTGCTACTGGGCCATTAAGTTATAAACTAGAAGTGCCGCCATTACATCCCGCTATGTCATCAATCATGTTAATGGGGCACGGTAAAAACCATGTAAATGATATGGCTAAGCTCAACAATACCCACGCTATGTTAGCGTTGTTGCGTGATGGGTTTGATGAGGACAGCGAAGGAGCAAGTATTACCCTTTCTGATGATGGTAGCCCGATTGTAGATTATCCAATGAATGATTATTTATTTGACGGCATAAAGCGCGCTTACTTATCAATGGCTGAAATACAGTTTGCAGCGGGGGCAAAAAAAGTACGCCCAGCACACGAACATGGCCAATGGTTTGATAGTTTTGAGTCTTTTAAAGTCGGTTTTGAGCAACTCGAGCATCAAGTGAGTAATAACTTGGTAGGAAGTGCTCACGTTATGGGCGGACTCGCTATGGGTGAAAACAAAGCATTATGCGTAGTCGACAGTGACTGCAAATACCATTATTTAGACAATTTATGGGTATTTGATGGCTCTGTGTTTCCTACGTCAATTGGTACTAATCCACAGCTTTCTATTTATGCTTTAGTGTGTAAACAAGCAACCAAACTAGCCCAAAAATTGAAGAGTAATTAAGCACTTTATTTTCTGGAATAGGGCAATAAAACAGCTAAACTTATGATGGGAAATAGACCGAATTATAATTATTTGCACGAGTTTCGTCATGCTGAATTCATTTCAGTATCTGTTATTTGGTTCGAAGTACAGATCCTGAAACAAGTGCAGGATGACGGAGATGTGTTCAGGATGACGGAGTTGTGTTCAGGATGACGGAGATGTGTTGAGGATGACGGTGTTGTGTTCATGATGACGGTGTTGTTTTCTGGGGAATG
>NZ_JACGUT010000040.1 GCF_014076845.1 Colwellia sp. MB3u-41 | reverse complement strand
TGTTCATAAAATTGCTTTACCTCTTTCTATAATTATTTTGCTAAGCTTTCCTTTTGGAACCATAGTTGGCGGTATATATTTGATGCAACGGTTCAAAAACACATAACAAGCCATTCAAGCAGGACTTTTAACAGTTGGTTAGGTTCCGCTTCGCTTCACATTATAACCAACAATTAAAAGCCTCTTAATGGGGCGTTATGCGGCATTGCGAATTCGATTAAATGTAATTGTGGTAATTGCCTTTTCTTTATCTTGGTTATTTACGCGTAATTAAATCTATTTAGGTTTTTGGTTAAATAGTTTTTCGCCAAAGTAGGTAAGTGATAAATTCACTTTTCATTAGTGGCTCAAAATTGACGGTTTAGTGTGTCGCAATGCTGTGAGTTTTTTAAATGTGCATTTTATGTTTTTAATATTTATATAAATTATGCGGTTTATGGTAATCTAAAAATCGCATAACAAGGCATTCAAACGGACAAAAAACAGTTGGCTGTTTCACTCCGTTCACATTTTAGCCAACAATTTTTTGCCGCTTAATGTGGCGTTAGTTTTTTATCAGGCATCGGAGCTAGATTTAGTTATGGAGCAAAAAGTAGTGTCAATCGAAGAAAATAAAGAAACCAAGATAGAAGAAAATTTGGTAGAAGATAACAAAGTTAAAAATGAAACTGTTGTAACAGAGTTACATTTCGAATTATTAAAACAATATGCATGGTTTTCTTCGGTAATAATAGGTGCTGTTGTCATTCTGATTCAACTTAAAGTGGTTTCCTTTAGTTCGGATCTATACCTTCCTTTTGGTTGCTTTGGTGCTTCCATTTTTATTTCATTGTTGGGACAAGACTACATAGTTGACTCACTGATTAAGGGGAAAACTATATATGGCATATCAAAAAAAATAAAAATTTATCGTAGCCTTGCAATGTTTACTTTGTTTTTTGGTGCCGGGATACTTACAGCTAATATTACGTAAGGCTTAGTTTAAAGTTAAAAAAACTAACAAGCACTTCAAACGGAACAAAAACAGTTGGTTAGGTTTCGCTTCGCTACACATTATAACCAACTATTTTTGTCCGCTTAAGTGGGCGTTATGCGGCATTGCGAATTCGATTAAATGTAATTGTGGTAGTTGCCTTTTCCTTATCCTGGTTATTTATGCGTAATTAAATCTATTTAAGTTTTTGGTTAAATAGTTTTTCGCCAAAGTAGGTAAGTGGTAAATTTACTTTTGATTAGTGGCTCAAAATTCACGGTTTATTGTGTCGCAATGCTGTGAGTTTTTTTAATGTGCATTTTATGTCATTAATATTTATATAAATTGTGCAGTTTGTGGTGGTGTAAAAATCGCATAACAAGGCATTCAAACGGACAAAAAACAGTTGGCTGTTTTCACTTCGTTCAACATTTTAGCCAACAATTTTTTGCCGCTTAATGTGGCGTTATGTGCTTAGAGAATGATGAGCATGCTTCAATTCAAGGAAATGAATATTTTGACATTAGATGATTATAGAAACGAATTTGAAAAATCTTCAAACAGATCTGTTTCAATGCCAATAGCAGGAACAATTGTTTGGGGGTTAGTTGCACTTTTAAGTACTCAATTTAATGAAAATATCTCTGTATATATTTTACTTTTTGCTACAGGTGGGATTTTTCCAATAGCTTTAATTATTGCTAAAATTAGGAAGGAAAATTTAGTTTCATCATCAAACCCTTTAGCAAAGTTGATGGGACTGTGCATCTTAATGGTTAATCTTCTCTGGGCTGTTCACATTCCATTGCTTTTAAACGCCCCTGAATTTGTTCCTTTAAGTTTAGGGATTGGGCTAGGACTTCATTGGGTGGTTTATTCATGGATAATTAATCATCCTGTAGGCATAATTCATGCGGTGTTGAGAAGCATTTTAATCGTAGTAGCTTGGTACTTGTTTCCTAATGATGGTCTTTTGGCTATTTCTTGCGTTATTGTTTTAACCTATTTAATAAGTATTTATCAAATGTTAACTAGAAGCGTACACAGCACATAACAAGAAAATCAACAAGGACACGTAACAGTTGGCTACGTTTCGCTTCGCTACACAATTTTAGCCAACCATTACTTAGCCTGTTATTTAGGCGTTATATGCTCTTAATAAATACGTTTTAGGGCAAGACATTTTTAGCTAAGTGTTTTACGCTAAACTCGGTTTAGTGCAGCACTAATAAGCATTGCCTCTTTTACCTTTTTCAAAGGTGGCAA
>NZ_JACGUT010000039.1 GCF_014076845.1 Colwellia sp. MB3u-41 | reverse complement strand
TTATATAAATTGTACGGTTTGTGGTAATGTAAAAATCGCATAACAAGGCATTCAAACGGACAAAAAACAGTTGGCTGTTTTCACTTCGTTCAACATTTTAGCCAACAATTTTTTGCCGCTTAATGTGGCGTTATGCGGCATTGCGAATTTGATTAAATATAATTGTGGTGTTTGTCTTTTCTTTATCTTGGTTATTTACGCGTAATCAAATCTATTTCAGTTTTTGGTTAAATAGTTTTTCGCCAAAGCAGGTAAGTGGTAAATTCACTTTTGATTAGTGGCTCAAAATTCGCGGTTTACTGTGTCGCAATGCTGTGAGTTTTTTTAATGTGCATTTTATGTTACTAATATTTATATAAATTGTACGGTTTGTGGTAATGTAAAAATCGCATAACAAGGCATTCAAACGGACAAAAAACAGTTGGCTGTTTTCACTCCGTTCAACATTTTAGCCAACAATTTTTTGCCGCTTAATGTGGCGTTAGGTGTAATCGCCACTTCGTTTTATTGTTTAAAGCATTTGCCAATTTAAGTAGGCGTTTGTACTTTCTAAATATGGTTTTGGAGTGTTTCGCCAAGCTCTACGTCATTTACGCCAATATAGTCTTCGGGCATTACCTAAAAACAAAATGTCCTTGCGAATTGGCTTTTCATTGTTCGGTGTTGTGGCTCAAAATCTAGCAGTTGTGTTTATAAAGTGGCGAATGTAATATTAACTTTCAGTGTTTGCTTTAAGGTTTTGTATTTACAAACAAACTTCACCTAACAAGCAATTCAAACGGACAAATAACAGTTGGCTGTCGTTCGTCCCTCACTATTTTAGCCAACTATTATTTGCCGCTTAATATGGGCGTTATACGTAAAGGAGAGTCCGCAGATGGAATTGAATTCAATGGAAGATGTTAAAGCTATAGCTGAGTTTCAAAAAATAGAGCAACTTCAACGCATAGAAAAAAAACTACATAGATTGAGTTTTACGCCTCTTTACGCAGCTATAATGATCATTATTTATAATATATGGTCAATTTGGTTTGTTAATAATTATTCGACAGCAATGAACCATGGGATATTAGCCATAATAGTTATTGGTGTTTGTAGATCAAATGTTGAACGTACAGATTTATTAAGACAATTGTTTGAATTAAAGTATGGTAAATAAAATACGTATAACAAGCCATTCAAGCAGGACAAATAACAGCTGGCTATTTGCTCCTTCGTCGCTTATTTTAGCCAACTATCATTTGCCTCTTAATGGGGCGTTATGTTGCAATCGTTTTTAATATATAAAGCCGAATATAAATAATAAAAGAGATATAATATGAAAGGACTTAGAGATATAACAAGCTTCGGTAAAGTAGAAGCTGAAGATGATGCAGTGTTAAATTATTTTGTTGAAATGAACATAACTGAAAATATAAATTCGGAAGATACATTCTTAGTTCTGGGTAGAAAAGGCTCAGGAAAAACAGCCCTATTTAGGTATTTTACTGAAGACAAGCATAAAGAGTGTTCAACCGCTTTAAACCTCAATGGTTACCCATGGCGTATTCATGAAAAAATTAAAGATGATGGTGTAGAACCTGTAGAGTCATATGTTGCTTCATGGAAGTATTTAATTGCGGTTGAAATGGTAAAATTAGTTTTAACACTATCTGACAGATACCAAATGACAGAAGTTATTGAACTGAATAAGTTCTTGAATGATAACTATGGTACTAACTCCCCATCAATAAAAAATATATTTTCACCTCAAAAATTAGTTATATCTGGTGATTTAGAGCCTCAAATTTTAGGTTGTAAACTAGGGAAAATTTCTTTAAATAAAAAAGAAAGTGATATGTCTTTAGGTTCTGAGCTTAACGCTTTAACAGAAAAGTTACTTTCAAGTGTCAAAAAAATAGCCAAGGTCTCTGAAATAACAAAAATGTTTGTTCACTTTGATGAACTAGATAGAGGAATAACCACACTTCAAGACTCTAGAAAAGACATGATCATTGGCCTTGTCTTAGCTTCAAAAGAAATTCGAAAAATTTTGAATGAAAATAATTCTCTATTTAAGTCTGTAGTCTACTTAAGAAAAGATATATGGGATGAATTAAAATTTTCAGACAAAAATAAAATAACAGAATCTAATACAGACTTAATCGAATGGACCCATGAACAATTGTTTGGGCTCATAGAAAAACGTATAAAGGTTTTATTAGGCAGTAAGGCCTGCTGGGCCGATATAGATGATGGTAAAAGAATAAATTCACAACCTAAATGGAAGCATATTATTGATAGAACATTGATGCGGCCTAGGGATGTTATTTCATTTTTAAATACCTTATTAGAAGTCACGCTTAAAAAGGAAGGTAATAATCTAAAATTTGAAAATAAGGATGTTGTTGATGCGCGTCCCAAATATTCAAATTACTTAAAGCATGAATTAGACGATGAAATCCTACCTCATTGGGAAGATTGGGAGGTCTGTTTGCAGGCACTTTCTAGAATAGGAAAACTGTACTTTAAAAAAGAAGATTATTCACATGTCTATAAAAATATAGAAACCAAGGAGAACAAAACTTATTCAGAATATCAATCACTTGAAGAGCTATATAATTTCAGTGTTATTGAGTATGAGGTAAGATCTGGATACGGTGGTTCAGCTTGGAAATCAAAATTTGCAAATCCTGAATTAGGTTGGGATATAAACGCAATTCGTTTTAAAGTTCATTTAGGGCTAAAAGAGTACATGAAGTTAAAAGAAGAACGCACGTAATTTTAAGCAACATAACAAGTTGCTTAAAAGGAAAAATAACAGTTGGCCATCGCTTCGCGATTATAGCCAACCATTATTTTCCGCTTAGCAAGGCGTTAGCAGGCACCACTTATTCTAATTTAAAAGTGCTTGGTTAATTTTATTTCTCACATCAAAGGAATGGTGCTTTTCTCTTTTTCTTCCTTTCTTGTGGCAACGATTAGTTTTTAAATTGATTGGTAAACATTCTATGTTATTGTTTATCAATTAAAGTTTAGTGGCAAAGTGGTGCGGTGTTTATTGTTTCTCACTTCCATCCATTAACTATTTATGTGTATGTTGGTTTAAGTGTTCTTAATTAACGCTTCTGCTAACAAGCAATTCAAACGGACAAATAACAGTTGGCTGTCGTTCGTTCCTCACTATTTTAGCCAACTATTATTCGCCGCTTAATTGGGCGTTAGTTGCCAAGGAGTTTGCATCATGGATGAGTCTACAGTTGAAGCTTTATTTATTATTCTCTTCGCAGTTTTACCTTGTGGGATTTTCGGGTATCTAATCGCTTTTAAAGGGCGCAGAGG
>NZ_JACGUT010000038.1 GCF_014076845.1 Colwellia sp. MB3u-41 | reverse complement strand
ATGTGAACGGAGTGAAACAGCCAACTGTTTTTTGTCCGTTTGAATGCCTTGTTATGCGATTTTTACATTACCACAAACCGTACAATTTATATAAATATTAGTAACATAAAATGCACGTTTAAAAAACTCACAGCATTGCGACACACTAAACTGTGAATTTTGAGCCACTAATCAAAAGTGAATTTACCACTTACCTGCTTTGGCGAAAAACTATTTAACCAAAAACTGAAATAGATTTGATTACGCGTAAATAACTAGGATAAAGAAAAGGCAACTACCACAATTACATTTAATCGAATTCGCAATGCCGCATAACGCCCCACTAAGAGGCAAATAACAGTTGGCTATAATAGAGAGCGAAGCGAACAAAGCCAACTGTTATTTGTCCTGCTTGAGTGGCTTGTTATATGCCTATTTTTTGAAACTGCTTACAGGAAATAAAACGCCTTCACTAATATTAACTTTATTCCAAACCTTGCCAATTGTGTAAGGATCTTGTTTAACCCATGCTTCAACCTCAGTTCTAGAAGAAAACTCGACATGTGCCGATGAGCCAATCATTTTTCCATTTTCATTTAGCATTGCACCACCACTTAAAAAGGTACCAGCTTTTACCATTTTCTCGATACCTGATAGATGAGCTTCACGACTTGATAATCTTCGATTAATAGCATCGTCATCATCAAAGTCGTAAGCGGTAACTATGAACTGCATAAATACTCCTTGTTGCCAAACTGAAAGGCATATAACGCCCCATTAAGCGGCAAAAAATTGTTGGCTAAAATGTTGAACGAAGTGAAAACAGCCAACTGTTTTTTGTCCGTTTGAATGCCTTGTTATGCGATTTTCACATTACCACAAACCGCACAATTTATATAAATATTAGCGACATAAAATGCACATTTAAAAAATCACAGCATTGCGACACACTAAACCGTGAATTTTGAGCCACTAATGAAAAGTGAATTTACCACTTACCTACTTTGGCGAAAAACTATTTAACCAAAAACTGAAATAGATTTAATTATGCGTAAATAACCAGGATAAAGAAAAGGCAACTACCACAATTACATTTAATCGAATTCGCAATGCCGCATAACGCCTTACTAAGCGGCGCGAAATTGTTGGCTAAAATGTACGAGGAACGAGTGCTAGCCAACTGTTTAGCGTCCGTTTGAGTAACTTGTTATATACCGCTAACACCTAACTGGGTGGTGATAAGTGTTTAATAATTGGTGCTTTGGTTGTTAACATTGTAGCCAATTTATATGTTTTTATAGGACCACACATTACTCCTGGTGCAGACCTATAATAAACTACTATAGAAGCTTTTGATGCTAAATAATTATTAAGAGTAAGCCTGCTTGCAGATAAACCATCATAACCAGTAGATACCAAACTAGGAAGCTCAATTACAAGTTTATCCTCAACTTGTACATATATATCAGTAGCATTAAGCTTACCAATTTTACTTGGAACGAATACAGAAATTGAGTTTAAAATTGAATTTTGATGTTCTTCAATTTGAGCAAATGGAACTAGCTGGATAGCAGGTTCTCCTGATTCACATGAATAAACATAACTACAAAAGAATAATGCTAAAAACGTTAAGGCTTTCATCGAAATCTCATAGGTATATAACGCCACATTAAGCGGCAAAAAATTGTTGGCTAAAATGTTGAACGAAGTGAAAACAGCCAACTGTTTTTTGTCCGTTTGAATGCCTTGTTATGCGATTTTTACGTTACCACAAACCGCACAATTTATATAAATATTAGCGACATAAAATACACATTTAAAAAACTCACAGCATTGCGACACACTAAACCGTGAATTTTGAGCCACTAATAAAAAGTGAATTTACCACTTACCTACTTTGGCGAAAAACTATTTAACCAAAAACTTAAATAGATTTAATTACGCGTAAATAACCAGGATAAATAAAAGGCAAATACCACAATTACATTTAATCGAATTCACAATGCCGCATAACGCTTTGCTAAGCGGAAAATAATGGTTGGCTATAATCGCGAAGCGATGGCCAACTGTTATTTTTCCGTTTGAGCAACTTGTTATATGCAGAGAACGTTGAATCAAACTCTGCACGAACTT
>NZ_JACGUT010000037.1 GCF_014076845.1 Colwellia sp. MB3u-41 | reverse complement strand
AACTTAAGTTACCCATAAAATAAAAAATAGCCGTGAATTTTTACGCTACTCACAGCTGCCTGAACAAACTAATAGCGTTGCCACCTTTGAAAAAGGTAAAAGAGGCAATGCTTATTAGTGCTGCACTAAACCGAGTTTAGCGTAAAACACTTAGCTAAAAATGTCTTGCCCTAAAACGTATTTATTAAGAGCATATAACGCC
>NZ_JACGUT010000036.1 GCF_014076845.1 Colwellia sp. MB3u-41 | reverse complement strand
ACGGCCGTGTGGCTTATGTTGAGTAAAGCGCATGTGAGCGTAGGACATTCTCCACGAATATTAAGAGAAGCCCGATCCAAAAGCCTCGGGCTTTTTGCTGTCTGGCATTTGAAAAACAACAAAAATAGACCGAAATCGCCACAGCATTACCGGTGCGCCGACGGTCGTGTGGCTTATATCGAAGTAAAGCCCATGTGAGCGTAGGACATTCTCCACGAATATTAAGAGAAGCCCGATTCGAGAGCCTCGGGCTTTTTGCTGTCTGGCATTTGAAAAACAACAAAAATTGACCGAAATCGCCACAGCATTACCGGTGCGCCGACGGTCGTGTGGCTTATATCGAAGTAAAGCACATGTGAGCGTAAGACATTCTCCGCGCTTGTTAATAGAAGCCCGTAGGGTTTTTTAATGTCTGGCACTCGAAAAACAACATTGAAATCTACATTACTATGTGTTTTTCTTTAATATTGGAGCTCATAGCTGCCGATATCAACATTCGTGTGAGTGATCAGTTTAGTCAGAGGTCTAAGTAACACCCAAAGAGGTGCCTATTAAATTTATAATTAACTAGTCTTATTGATTGTAGTGGTGAATTGTATGCTGGACCGAACTAAATATTATCCCCAATTTCAAAGTAGGACAGTTTGCTGGCTAATTTACTTTTTCTAATCTATTGAAATCAAGTATATATATATATCAATATTAATGAACAACATGATTGGTTGCTTTGAATTTTTTAGTCTACCATTGGCTAGCCTGTCATTGGACCGCTATTATGACCATAAACTAATTTAGTTTTATATGAGACTGGCATAACAAAAAATATTGATTTTGTTATTTAATAACATTGAAGGGTTCGTAATAACAAAAAAGCTATAGTGATAGGAGCTACGGGGTTAGTTGGACACGCGATTGTCCAACAATTGGTTAATACTGATTATATTGATAAAGTTATTACACTAACACGTAGACCTTCACCGCATTCATCTACAAAAGTTATCAATCAAGTCGTCGATTTCGATCACTTGGATAACTATATATCTCATTTTGATGGCAATTTTTATTCTCATGTCAGGGGACAACAGTTAAGCAAGCCGGTTCAATCAATGGTCAACGTAAAGTAGATCTTGGATACCAGTTTAAAGCAGCAAAATTAGCTGCAAAGAATGGCGTAGGTCATTATTTACTCGTCTCATCTGCAGCAGCTAATAATCAAAGTAATAACCCGTACCTAAAAATGAAAGGTGAATTAGAACAGAGAGTAAGTCAACTGCCATTTAAACAGATTAGTATATTTCAACCTCCACTCTTACTTGGTCAGCGAACTGAATTTCGCTTAGGAGAAAAAATGTGTAGTTGGCTGATGCCTATTATATGCATGCTTCCCTTTCTACGTCGTTTTCGCCCGATAATTGGCGAGCAAGTTGCCGCAAAAATGGTATTGGTAAGCCAGAAAGAAGGTGCGTCAAGAGAGTTTTATCGTCTTAACGAAATCTTTATTAAGTGATCAGAAGCAATCTGGACAGTTAGACTTACTATCTCTGATAATACGATACTTAAATAATTTTGCACTCATAAGTTAAATTAAGTAATTAGTAAGTCAAGTGTAGGTAATAATGGGTAACCGTATGACTTAATGATAATGTATATTTATCGCTAATTTCTTCATCTTAACATCATTGATTTTAACATATAGATCCACCTATATTAATAAAGGCAAAAGCAAAAGTGCTTGACCATTAACAGTTTAAAAATGATATATTATTTTCCTATAGACAAAGTGAGGCCATCGACCATACTTATATGGTCAATAACTTTTACAACGTTATCATAATATGTATTCACGTGGGGAATGACGACAGCAGCAGAAACTTGATTAGTGGCTAGGTAGTTTTCAATATTTGCTGGTAAACGTTCAATATCCGTAATTCTACCATTTAAAGATACAAGTCCACTTTCATTTATCCTAATCAATAGCATTGGGTTATTATTTTGATTAGGGTTACCACCATCAGGTTTATTGACTAAGAATCCTTGTTCCTTAACAAATGAGGTTGTCACAATAAAAAATATTAAAAGTATAAACACAATATCAAGCATGGGCGTCATATCCGCTTCAGCCTTTTGATCTTCATACAGTCTATTCTTTCTCATCCTAATACCTTAAAATTATTAATTATGTTCTACGATTATATTCGTATATTGTTTTACTTACTCTAGTGCATATTATTAATTAAGCAATATTTATACGATATCATTCGTAAATAGATAAATAGATAAATAGATAAATAAATTGGAATTAATCAAACTGATATTAAATGAATAAATAAACTTTATAATAAGTAATATAGGTAAATTGATACACTGGACACTATTAACAGATAATCCTTATATCAGCGAAAACTGAAAATAATACAAGATTTATAATGACTATATGTAACAATTAAATCGTTATTATTAGATATACGTTTTAATATTCTACGGTTTGTCTTCTTTTTGTCCAAACAAACTAAAAGATGAAAATAGTGCTTGATCCTTTTTAGAAAATGTTTAAAATGCGCTCCAGTTCCAAGGGGGTCAGTTAAAACGAACCACGAAAGAGCTGTTTTGATAAGTTATCTACATCACTTTAGAGTAAAGTCGTTAACTTAATGTTTTATAGGTAAGGTTTGAATCTTCGAAAAGAACTTCAAATTAAATTAAATAAAACGTTGACATCGAAACAGAGTTGCGTAGAATACGCATCTCGCTTCAGGCAAGGCCTGCAGCAATGGAGCAACGCTCCAAAGGTATAAACGAATGGGTTTTAT
>NZ_JACGUT010000035.1 GCF_014076845.1 Colwellia sp. MB3u-41 | reverse complement strand
ATATTTATAAGTAGAATTAAAAACGTTGGTAATGAATCAAGGTTTGAAAGTTGCGATATACCTAATATGTATACAAATAGAAATGCACATGTAGCAACTGCTCCGTAAATGGTAAACGCCCAGCCAGATATTTTAAATTGATTATCCATAATACTTATAATTCTCCATGATTAAGAAACACATAACGCTTTGCTAAGCGGAAAATAATGGTTGGCTATAATCGCGAAGCGATGGCCAACTGTTATTTTTCCGTTTGAGCAACTTGTTATATGCACAGAACGTTGAATCAAACTCTGCACGAACTTAAGTTACCCATAAAATAAAAAATAGCCGTGAATTTTACGCTACTCACAGCTGCCTGAACAAACTAATAGCGTTGCCACCTTTGAAAAAGGTAAAA
>NZ_JACGUT010000034.1 GCF_014076845.1 Colwellia sp. MB3u-41 | reverse complement strand
TATCACCCTCGGTGAGCTGCTTGTATTTCATAGTGTTTTACTTCTTGGCGGGAGCAAAAAACTAAGGATATCGCAGTTCATCGTTTTTATTAACTTGGGTGTCGCACTTAGTATATGAATTCGGCGTTGTCGTTTCAGTGCCTAAATATATTGAAGAACAACCATTTAATTTAGCTGGGATCATTATCGGTGATGAAGATAATCCTAGTTTCTTTTCCTCATTAAAAGTTTTTGAAGATGAAGGTGAAACTAAAGTTTGGTTTCTAGTTAAAGCAGACTCAACTGAAAAGCATCAATTGATTTTTAGTTACGGAGATGGATGTGGTATATCTATAACTGTACCAGTTGTATTAAACTGAAAATATAACAAGCAATTCAAACGGACAAATAACAGTTGGTTTTGTTCGCTGCGCTCTCTATTTTAACCAACTATTATTGGCCGCTTAATTGGGCGTTATATTTCTAAGGATTTCTATGCGTTTTATCGTATTAATTAGCACTTTATTTTTTATTTCTTGTACCGAAGTAACTGGTACATCACCACTAGAAATTGATAGTGTAGTTTCTAAGTTCATGAAGGAAAATAGATATATTGGTTTATCCATTGTAGCTAAAAAAAATGAAAGTATGGTTTTTGAAAAATCTTACGGTTACGCGAATATACGCACTAAGGCTCCATTCACATTAGCAGATAAAATAGCTTTAGGTTCAAATGTAAAAACTTTAACCGCAGCATCTATATTGTTACTAGAGGAAAGAAATAGCCTTAAGTTGACTGATAAGCTTTCTAAGCATTTACCATTTAAATTAAATCAAGCTGATTCAATTACAATTCGTGATATGTTGTGCCATGTATCCGATATCCCCGAGGTTTTTGGTGGAGCAATCTACGAAGATTATCGATGGCAAAAAGCAAATTCACAAAAAGAACTCATAGAAAAACTAAACAAGAATAAAAAGAACATAACTCCATCGGTTGAGTATCGTTATAATAATACTGCCTATTTACTGTTAGGTATTGTTGTTGAGCATATAAGTAATCAGCCATTAGGCGACTTTTATCGAGAGAATATATTTTCCCCATTAAAATTGAGAAATGCTTATTATTTAGGTGACTCGTTCTATTCGCCAAAACTAACTAATGCATATGAAGTAAATGGGGAAATAGTTAAGGAATATGAAGATCCAGTAGAATACAGAATTGTTGGTGGTGCTGGAGCGCTTGGTGGCGACATCAATTCATACATTAAACTATTCTCGGGTATATTGACTAGCAATATTATCTCTGAAAAGTCTAAAGAAAAAATGAAGACACCATGTGTATTTACAGATGGGACATTTGTATTTAATGGTAAAAAGCAAAAAATAGGCTTAGGTATTGAAATATCTAATATAGATAAACAGATAGTATATAGTCGTGGAGGTGCGATGAATGGTCATGTTTCAGCGGTATACCATTTTGATAAAACAGGATTAACAATGGCTACTGTAGGAAATACTTTTATGCGCTTAGCACCTATTTTAGATTCTATCATTAAGCATAAATTACACCATCAGTTTAACGAAATATAACAAGGGTTTTCAAGTCGGACTAGTAACAACTTGCTCGGTTCCACTTCGTTTCACATTTTAGCAAGCTATTACTAGCCGCTTAAAACGGCGTTAAATGGTTTTGCAGATTTCGGTATAATTTAAACTTTAAAAGGAAATTTAATGAAAGCTTTAAAAGGGAATTTAATGAAAGTATCACTGAGTCAGTTATTTATTTTGTTATTTTGTTATTTTATTTCAGTTACTAGCCAAGCAAATTCACTTGCTGAAGGAGTATGGAAAACATCGATTAGTGATGAAGGAGTAAGTAAAAGAGTTGTAATAACAATTAGGCGCAATGTCTATCATAAATTGGTCGCATTTATGGATTCTCCCGATGAAGGCTGGATGGAAATTCCAGCATCAATTGCATTCAACTCTAAGGACGTGTCTTTAAACTTTAATACCATTGGTGTAAAAGTGGAAGGGACTTTAATATATGGCGGGAAGGTTATTGATGCAAAAATAATTAGTCCTAATAGTGTTAGTAAAGTTAAATTTAAAAGGATTAATGTTGCTCCTAGAGTTTCCCCCTCAGCATATTTAACTAAACTTGAAAATATTAAACTCTCAAAGCATATCACTTCGATTTATAAATTAGATAATGAGAAAACCACTCAATTAGTTCAACAATCTAATAAACTTCCATTTTTAAACTCAGTGCTTATTTATGAAAAAGGCAATGTTGTTACCGAAAACTATTTTAACGGTCTTGATGAAAATTATGTTGCCAATATAAAATCAACTAGTAAATCTATTATTTCAATGCTGGTAGGAATTGCGTTAGATAAAAACTTGTTAAACAGTATCGACGATAGAGTAATGGATATACTTCCCGAATATGTAAATCCAGCAATGGACATTCGTTTAAAAGATATCACCATTCGGCACTTATTAAGTATGCGTGCAGGATTTAAATACAATGAAATGGATTTTTACCTACCAGGCCAACACCCAATCTGGGATGCAAAAGATTCTGTGAAAGCTATTTTTGCCCTTCCTTTAGCTCATACACCGGGTGAGCGATACTCTTACGCAACTCCTCAAACGCATTTATTAACGGCTATTCTTACTAAAGTTACCAAGATGGATGTTTTGAGTTTTGCGAATAAATTCCTATTTCACCCCCTAGATATTCAAGGTGTTTCATGGCAACAAACAGCTGATGGTATTTATATGGGAGGATCAGATATGTTTATGACACCAAGAGAAATGTTACAGCTAGGTGTTTTATATCTTAATGATGGGGAGTTTAATGGGAAACAAATTATCAGCAAAACATGGATTAAACAATCTGTTAAAGGAGATCATCCATTAAGTAAAATTTCATCAAAAGATACTTATGGATATCTATGGAGAAAATGGATTGTAAATGGGCATAAAGCTTATAGAGCTGCTGGTTTTGGTGGGCAATATATTATTAATATCCCATCTCTATCTATGACTATTGTTACAACAGGTAATCCTCGAAATTTATCAGGTAACGATAATAATTCAGATAAAATCATGAAAATGGTTACATCTGCCATATTAAAATAGTATTACGGTCAGGTGTTGGTGATAATCCACATAACAAGTTACTCAAACGGACGCTAAACAGTTGGCTAGCTTCGTTCCTCGCAATTTTAGCCAACAATTTATCGCCGCTTAGTAAGGCTACATGGACTCCCCTTTGTCAAGCAATAGCATC
>NZ_JACGUT010000033.1 GCF_014076845.1 Colwellia sp. MB3u-41 | reverse complement strand
CGGTCACAGGCTCTGTCCCGACCAAGAACTCCACCACCCTGAAATACACTCAGCACGACGAAAATAGATCAAGAAAACACCGAGACTATGAACAAAAACCAGACACACGGAGCAAACACCATCATCAAGAAGCCAACACCATCATCAAGAACTCTGCACCATTAACAAGTTAGCGATTACCCACCATCGTAGCCGCGCATCCCCGTCATCCTGATTGTGTACCCGTCATCCTGAACTTGTTTCAGGATCTGTACTTACCTACAACCCCCAGATACTGAAATAAATTCAGCATGACGACAAGCGGCAACGCGCCTAAACGGGACACTAAAATAAACTCATCATAGATAACTGACAAAGTATTAAAGCTATACTACACTGAATAAGTGTAAATTTTATGTTAACAAAAGGAGCTTGTGATATGAATACTCAAATCTATGTTTATATATTACAGTCAGTAGACGGCCGTTATTACACAGGTTGTTGTGATGAACTTGATATCGTATTGGCTAAATACGACAAATATAACAAGCTGTTGTTAGACAATGATATAAGCTTACCCGCTAAACTCGTACATCAACAGAAATTTAAAACGGAAGAAGAAGCCAGAGAAATAGCAAGTGAAATTAGACAATGGAGTAAAAAAGAAAAACAATTTCTTATTAACAATGATTGGCCTGAAATATCTAAATTAGCGAAAAAATTTATTTACTAATAGGCTTGTCAATATGAAACAGCCGCATATTTATATAATGACAAATATAAAAAATACGACACTATACATAGGTGTAACGAGTCAGCTAGTTCAGAGGGTCTATCAACATAAATCTAAACTTACATTAGGCTTCACCCATAAATATAACCTGAATAAATTAGTATATTTTGAGTCATTTGAAACGATGTACGATGCGATAACAAGAGAAAAGCAACTTAAAAACTGGCGAAGGGCCTGGAAGGAAAATTTAATAGAACAAATAAACCCTAATTGGCTAGATCTGAGTAAGGACTTATAAAATACCTCATAAAAGAAAGGCCCACCTAGCTCTCGACTGTGTAACGAAAACCAGACACAAACACAGCTAGTCTAAACACAAAACCGCCATCCTGAATCCACCACCGTCATCCAGAGCCACCACCGTCATCCTGAATGTAAAACCGTCATCCAGAGCCTATTACCGTCATCCTGAACTCGTTTC
Organism: Colwellia sp. MB3u-41; assembly: GCF_014076845.1. Taxonomy (GTDB): domain Bacteria; phylum Pseudomonadota; class Gammaproteobacteria; order Enterobacterales; family Alteromonadaceae; genus Colwellia_A. Next base: position 42,689 of record NZ_JACGUT010000033.1, on the reverse strand, counting down.
AGGATCTGTACTTATAAGCAAAAAAAAACCAGATACTGAAATATATTCAGCATGACGACAAAGAACTACGTAATTCTACGTGTATGTCCCTTTATCCAGACACAAGCACTAAAAGCATGACACCAAAATCGTCATCCAGAGCCAACTACAGTCATCCTGAACGTAATACCGTCATCCTGAACTCGTTTCAGGATCTGTACTTATAAGCAAAAAAAACCAGATACTGAAATGAATTCAGCATGACGATAGAATAACTACGTAATTCTACGTGTATGTCCCTTTATCCAGATACAAGCACTAAAAGCATGACACCAAAATCGTCATCCAGAGCCAACTACAGTCATCCTGAACGTAATACCGTCATCCTGAACTCGTTTCAGGATCTGTACTTAGAAGCAAAAACCCCAGATACTGAAATAAATTCAGCATGACGATAGAATAACTACGTAATTCTAAGTGTATGTCCCTTTATCCAGACACAAGCACTAAAAGCCTGACACCAAAACCGTCATCCAGAGCCCACTACCGTCATCCTGAACTCGTTTCAGGATCTGTACTTAGAAGCAAAAAAACCCAGATACTGAAATAAATTCAGCATGACGACAAAGAACTACGTAATTCTAAGTGTATGTCCCGTTATCCTGAACTCGTTTCAGGATCTGTACTTATAAGCAAAAAAACCAGATATTGAAATAAATTCAGCATGACGACAAAGAACTACGTAATTCTACCTGTATGTCCCGTTATTCTGACCCAAATACCGTCATCCTGAACTCGTTTCAAGATCTGTACTTAAAAGCATTAATATATAAAAAGTAAACAACCCATTATTTCATAATCCTTAAGTTAAACGAAAAAATTGCACGTTTAGTTAATTATCTGAAATGAATATTAATTAATCAGTAATGAATTTTTATTTGCTAAAAACAAAAAAAAAACATTAATATAACAACTTTATTACAAGTATCTGTGCGTTGACCTTTACATAAGTTAATTTAATACAGTATAATTTGCATGCTTTAATAGGGAAGTGTCCTATTGTTATTCAAATAGTTAAGTATGGAAAATTTGCAAGTGCCAAATCAGAATCAATCGAATCATAATAGTACTCAGCAATCCACTACACCCTTTTCTCCAGAAGCGCTTTTGCTTTCTCAGCAAATGGCTCAGCAACTTACCGAAAAAAACAACTCAGACGATGAAATTGACTTAGCAGAATTATGGCGAGCGATATGGTCAGGAAAATATATTATCATCGTTATTTCCATTATCTTCGCAGCTTCTTCAGTTGCTTTTGCCTTATCAAAACCTGATATTTATAAAGCATCAATTTTATTAGCCCCCGCCTCATCAGATTCTGGTGGTGGAATGGGAGCACTTGCCGGACAGTTTGGTGGTTTAGCTAGTCTTGCTGGAATTAGTTTAGGTGGTGGTAGTGATAAAATAGCACTTGCTCTAGAAATTATAAAAACACGCTCATTTTTAGAAAACTTTATTAGTAAACATGAATTGCTCGTACCGCTTATGGCAAGTGAGAATTGGGACAGAGCAACAGACTCTCTCGTTATTAATAAAGAACTTTATGATAGTATAAATAAAAAATGGATAAGAGAAGTTTCATTCCCTAAAATTTCAGCACCATCTTCATGGGAAGCGTATAACCAATTTTTAAGCTTATTAACGATTTCACAAGATAAAACAACATCATTAGTGACTATCGATATTGAGTTTTATTCACCGGATATTGCAAAAAAATGGTTGATTTGGTTAGTTAGCGACGTTAACAACTTTATGCGCGAAAAAGATGAACAAGAAGCCCAAGCGTCAATAGATTACTTAACCAAACAGTTAGGAAATACTGAAGTTAGTGCTATGGAAACTGTTTTTTATCAATTGATTGAAGAACAAACGAAAAATATGATGTTAACTAAGGTTTCAACAGAGTATGTTTTAAAAACGATTGACCCTGCACAAGTGCCAGAACAAAAATCTGGCCCTAAGCGTGCATTAATTGTAGTACTAGGTACAATGCTGGGTGGTATATTGTCGATACTTATCGTATTAATCAGGCATTTTACTAATAACAATAAATTGACTAAAACTAAGGAAGAAATTAGCGTAAGCTAATAAGACATTATAATGGACGTATTTATCTCTGCACTTACCGCATTTTGCTTTGCCTTCATCGCAATTAAGTTCTTTAAACCAGTAGCAATAGAAGTTGGCTTAGTTGACAAACCCAGCGAACGAAAATTGCATGCCGGACATATTCCGCTTATTGGCGGAATTTCAATCTTTATGGCGGTACTCATGGCAAGCCTTTTATGGCTACCGAATACCTTAGAGCTTCGTATGTATCTTATAGCATCAGCGATGATGGTATTTATTGGCGCGGTAGACGACAAATTCGATTTGAAAGTACGTATTAGAATTATTGGGCAGCTCATTGTTGCCAGTTTAATGATATACGGTGTTGGTGGCTATATATCAAACTTGGGTGATTTATTTGGCTTAGGTAACGTAACACTTGGCCCTATAGGTATTATATTTACTTATGTCGGTATTATTGTTGTTATCAATGCTTTTAATATGGTTGACGGTATTGATGGTTTGATCGGCAGCTTAAGCATTAATACTTTTACGGCTATCGCTATTCTATTTATCATGAGCGGACAAAACGATTACGTGAGTTACCCGTTAATACTTGCTACGGCGACTATCCCCTATTTAATTTTTAATTTAGGTTTAGCGTCCAAAGCAAAAAAAATATTCATGGGTGACGCAGGCAGCATGTTTATTGGCTTGAGTGTTATTTGGTTGCTTACTATGGGCACTCAAAATGAAAACGCTTCATTTCGCCCAGTAACCGCTCTATGGATTTGTGCGATTCCATTAATGGATATGTTAGCAATAGTGGTACGTCGTTATAAAAATGGAAAGTCGCCTTTTAAACCAGACAGAGATCACCTCCATCATATACTTCAAAGAGTAGGTTACAGCTCACGACAAGCATTAGTCATTATTTCTACCTTTGCAGTAGTAATGTCAGTAATTGGTTTGGCGGGTGAATATTTTGTTATACCAGATGTAATTATGCTGACAGGTTTTATTTTTATCTTTGCTTGTTATGTTCTGGTAATAAGAAAGATTACAAAATTTGAAAGAGTAAAATAGGGAAGCCTATTGATATTAATGAAGAATTTAATGGCTAAACCCTTGTTAAAAAATTTTTTTAATGATTGAAAGGTTAGTTGAGTGTCTCAATGACGACTATTTTTGTCTCATGAACAATAAATAACTGAGTTTTGGTGTTAAAAAGTTTCAACCCAATTATTTTTAAATTGCAGTCTACCAATTTTAAATGTGGTGACTTTTACAGAGTTTTTTAAATGTTTGATAAAGAAAATACAAAAATAGCAATCATTGGTCTTGGTTATGTCGGCCTTCCGTTAGCCGTAGAGTTTGGTAAAAAATATAATACTGTTGGTTTTGATATTAACCAAACACGCGTGCGTGAATTACGTGAAGGGATGGATTCAACATTAGAATGCTCTGTCGATGAATTAAAAGAAGCACTAAAACTAAGCTATTCAGCTTCAACTGACGATTTAAAAGCATGTACCGTATATATCGTTACCGTGCCTACACCTATTGATGATCACAAACAGCCTGATTTAACACCTCTTGTCAAAGCGAGTAAAATGCTTGGAAAAGTCGTTAGTAAAGGCGATATCATTATTTACGAGTCAACAGTTTACCCTGGAGCGACTGAAGAAGAATGTATACCCGTTGTTGAACGCATTTCTGGCTTAACGTTTAATAAAGATTTTTATGCTGGCTACTCCCCTGAGAGAATTAATCCAGGTGACAAAGAACATCGCGTAACCAATATTTTAAAAGTTACCTCTGGTTCAACGCCTGAAATTGCAGAAAAAGTTGATCAACTGTATAAATCAATCATCACGGCTGGTACTCATAAGGCGAGCTCTATTAAAGTTGCTGAAGCCGCAAAAGTTATAGAAAATACTCAACGTGATGTCAATATTGCTTTGATCAATGAACTTTCAATTATTTTTAATAAGTTAGATGTTGATACGCTTGAAGTGTTAGAGGCCGCAGGTACAAAATGGAACTTCTTACCCTTCAGACCTGGCCTAGTCGGAGGTCATTGTATTGGTGTAGACCCTTATTATTTAACTCATAAAGCACAATCTGTAGGTTATAATCCTGAAATGATTTTAGCGGGTCGACGTTTGAATGATAGTATGGGTAAGTATGTTGTTTCACAATTAGTGAAGCAAATGCTAAAAAGGAAGATCCAAGTTCACGGTGCTAATGTACTAGTAATGGGATTAACCTTTAAAGAAAATTGCCCTGATTTAAGAAACACTAAGGTGGTAGACATTGTTAACGAACTTAAAGAATACAATGTCAATGTTGATATTACCGACCCTTGGTGCTCTAATGAAAATGCTCAATCTGAATATGGATTGTCACTCATTGAACCTAAACCAGAACAGTACGATGCTATTATTTTGGCGGTAGCACATGATGAATTTAAAAATATAGGAGCTAAAGGAATTAAAGCTTTAGCTAAGGAAAAACACGTATTGTATGACTTAAAGTACGTATTGGATAAAAACGAAGTAGACTGTCGTTTATAAACACATATTTGTGAATTAAAACTTAATTGGAACTGTTAATGAAAAATTTTGCTCTTATTGGTGCCGCTGGTTATATTGCACCTCGTCATATGAAGGCTATTAAAGAAACTGGTAATAATTTAGTTGCAGCGTTAGATAAAAATGACTCTGTTGGTATTATCGATAGCCATTTTCCAAATGCAGATTTTTTTACTGAGTATGAACGTTTTGATCGCCACATAGATTTATTAAAGCGAAGTGGAACAAAAATAGATTATGTTAGTATAGCAACACCTAATTATTTACATGACTCGCATATTCGCTTTGCACTTCGGAATGATGCGCATTCAATTTGTGAAAAACCACTGGTTTTAAATCCTCACAATATAGATGCGTTAAAAGTAGTACAAGATGAAACAGGTAAGCAAGTTTATAATATTCTTCAATTACGCTTACATCAAAGTATTATCGATTTGAAAGCATATGTTGCTGATGAAATTGATAAAAATCCAAACAAAGTGTTCGATGTAGACTTAACTTATTTAACAAGCCGTGGTCACTGGTATTTTACCTCATGGAAAGGCGATGATAACAAATCAGGTGGCATAGCAACTAATATAGGTGTTCATTTTTATGACATGCTAGGTTGGGTTTTTGGTGATATTGTTAAAAATGAAGCGCATTTAAAAGAAGAAAGTGCCAATGCAGGTTATTTAGAGTTTAAACACGCTAAGGTTCGCTGGTTCTTATCAGTAAACTATGAATATATTCCTGAAGAAATCAAAGCTGCCGGACAAAGAACATATCGTTCAATTACCGTTGATGGGAACGAAATTGAATTTTCTGGTGGCTTTACTGATCTTCACACAAAAAGCTACGAACATATCTTGAATGGTGGTGGTTTTGGCTTGGAAGAAGCACGAAAAAGTATTGAAATAGTAAGTGACATTCGTAATCAGGATGTCGTTACAAACTCTTCTGATTTTCACCCTTTTGTTAGTAAAGTTATTAACAAATCTGTTAGTAAATAATAGAGGAATTTATGGCTGATTATTATAAACATGAAAGCGCAATTGTTGACGAAGGTGCCACTATTGGCGCTGACTCTCGTGTATGGCACTTTGCTCATGTTTGTGCAGAAGCGAAAATAGGCAAGGCTGTTTCATTAGGGCAAAATGTATTCGTTGGTAATAAAGTCACTATTGGCGATAAATGCAAAATACAAAATAACGTTTCAGTGTATGACAACGTTCACCTTGAAGCTGAAGTGTTTTGTGGCCCGAGTATGGTTTTTACCAATGTTTATAACCCTCGTTCTGGTGTCGAGCGTAAAGACGAATACCGCAATACTGTTGTTAAAAAAGGCGCCACCCTTGGAGCCAATTGCACGTTAGTATGCGGGGTTACTATTGGTAAATATGCTTTTGTCGGCGCTGGAGCAGTTATTAACAAAAATGTTAAGCCCTACGCTTTAATGGTAGGTGTCCCTGCTAAGCAAATTGGTTGGATGAGTAAATTTGGTGAGCAATTGGATTTGCCATTAACAGGTAATGGTAAAGTACTTTGTCAGCATACAGGTATGCAATACCTACTTACGGACGGTCACCTAACTCAGATAACAGAGTAAATTAGATGCAATTTATAGATCTTCAAGCACAATATCAACACCTGAAGCAAAAGATAGATAAGCGGATACAAACTGTATTAGATCATGGGAAATATATCATGGGCCCCGAAGTTAAAGAGCTTGAAGATAAGCTAGCTGAATATGTTGGGGTCAAGCATGCGATTACCTGTGCTAATGGTACAGACGCGTTAACATTAACAATGATGGTTTTAGATATAAAAGAAGGGGATGCTGTTTTTTGCCCTACTTTTACTTTTTTTGCTACTGCAGAAGTAATTGCCTTTGCCAAAGCTACTCCCGTTTTTGTTGATTCGGACGAGCAAACTTTCAATATCTGTACGCTAGATCTAGAAAAAAGAATTCAGCAAGTCATCAGTGAAGGTAAGTTGAATTTACGAGCTATTATTGCGGTCGATCTATTTGGTTTGCCAGCTAATTATCCGGAATTAGAACGTATAGCTAAAAAATATAACTTAAAACTAATTGAAGATGCCGCACAAGGTTTTGGTGGCTCCATTGAAGGTAAAAAAGCTGGTAGCTTTGGTGATTTAGCTACGACCAGTTTCTTTCCTGCTAAACCTTTAGGTTGTTATGGTGACGGCGGTGCAGTTTTTACCAATAATGATGAATATGCATCATTGCTTCGCTCATATCGAGTTCATGGCAAAGGACAAGATAAGTACGACAATGTTCGTATAGGGGTTAATTCTAGACTTGATACTATACAAGCTGCCGTTCTATTAGAAAAATTAGCCGAATTCCCTGTAGAATTGAAAGCTCGAAATAATGCAGCTAACAAGTATAATGAGGAACTTCGTTTTTCATTAACAACTCCAACAGTACCAGAGGGGTACTACTCATCTTGGGCTCAATATACTCTGGTTTCTGATACGAGGGAGCTAGAAATGATCAAATATAAAGCTCTAAATATCCCTACAATGATATATTATGGGTGTTGTATGCACCAGCAAACTGCATTTTCAGCTCTAAAGTATACCGATGAAGATTTCCCTGTAGCGAGCCGATTAGTCAAGGAAGTCTTTAGTCTACCAATGCACGGTTATATGTTGAATAGTTCAGGTGATTAAACCTAAAAATAAGTTTCACTCAGACATTTTAAAAATGTTTAGTGGCAATATGATAGGACAAGTATTGGGATTAATTTCTATCCCTGTAGTGACTAGAATATATGCGCCAGAATTGTATGGTGAATATAGTATGTATTTGCAGCTTGTTATAGCGACCTCAATATTATTGAGTTTTAGATACGAGCATTTGTTAATACTTTCATCTTCACATAAGGCTGCTGTAAATAACTTAAAAAGCATCATGATGATAGCCTTGGTGGCATCATTGATCTTACCCATTTTTATATTAAGTAATAAAAACCTAGTAGAACAGTATTATTCTGTAAAATTAGATAATTACTTGATATTAATTTTGGTTTTTTCGGGATTATTAACTTGCTTATCCTACGGATTAGAACAAAACCTTCAAAAGAAGGAGGTTTTTTTTAGAAGCACCCTAGGAGATGTTTTTTCTAAAGTCGTATTCTTTATATTTGCAGTTATATGTGCCTATAGCAGCTTAAAAGAATATGGTCTGTTGCTATCTTTGATGCTAGGTCTATCTATAAAAGTTATTTATTTGTTGTGGATTTCTAAATTTGATGTGTTAGCTGGAAAACAACGGTTTAGCTTTAAGGAATTAAAAGGTCTCTCTAAACGTTCATTAGCACTTGTGTATTCGCACCTTTTGCTAGTTTCTACTCAACTTTTGCCGCTCCAGTATGTTGCCGCTAATTTTGGTAAAAATACACTAGGTCAATTTTCATTGTCATTAGCTACATTAAGTTTGGTGGTGTTGTTGGGTTCTCAACCCATGAGTAAAGTTTACTTTCAGAGGATGTCAAAAACTAATACAAATCAAGAGCGATTAGATTTGTGGAATCAAACAATCAAATTAGCAATTATGATCTCCTCCCCAGTATTTATTGTAATTTATTTTACAAGTGATTGGGGATATCAATTCGTATTTGGAGAAAACTGGAATGAGGCAGGTTCTCTTGCGAAAATTCTTTTATTTAGCTCATATTTTGCATTCATCTCTAGACCAATGGAGTCAACTAGCTTAGCGCTAAATATATGGTGGTATTCCCCGTTATGGCATTCGCTTAGAGTGTTCTCTATGTATCTTTTATTTGAGTATTTAGAGAAAAACGATATTCAGTTAGAGCAATCTCTTGAATATTTTGTATATCTGTTAATTATAGTTTATATAATAGATATTGTTGTCCAGCGAACTTTTTTGAAAAGAAATCATGAAGAAAAAAATTACAAAAGAATCATTAATTGAATCCTTGATTGACCTAGGTATTAAAAAGGGCGACATATTATTTTTGTCTGCTGATTTAATGAGAATTGGTTATTTTAATAAAAATATCGACACAACCTTGAAGGACTGGGTGGAAATATTACAGTCTGTCGTAGGGAAAGACGGTACACTTATAATCCCTTCTAACACTACCTGTTTTTCACGGTTCAAAAAGAGCAAGGACATTGTGTTTACGCCTGATAGCGCACCTAACAGTGGTTCTTTATCGACGGCATTTTATTTATATGCTGACGTAATAAGAAGCACGCATCCGACAAACTCATGTTTCGGAATTGGCCCAAAAGCTGAATTTATACTGGATGGGCATGATGAAAAAAGCCTTTCATATTCAATTTATGGAAAAATTATAGAATTAGGTGGTAAAAACTTAATGCTAGGGACTGTAGAAGATAACCGTAATTCACCTATGCCATTTCATTTTTGCCAAGAAGTATTAGGGCATACTCGTAGTCATCCGTTAGCAAATTTACAACAAACATATTTCATTAATTCCAAAAATAACAAAACTTTGTTTACAAGAAAAGATGTAGGGGGATGTACTGGAGGGGCAATAAATACGTTTGGTGAGCATATTGCTCAAAAAGCTATCAAGTTCGGACCCATTGGAAAGTCTCTTTCTGCGTTAGTTGACACCAAAAAATCTAGCGTTGTGTTAATGAAGATCTTTAATGAACGACCTTATTTAATTAAGTGTAATAACAAAGATTGTCTAAGCTGTTATGGAAGATACATCTATAACGGGTTTGGAGTGATAAAATTCTATTCTAAACATATTCCACAATTAGTGTGTAAAATACTAACTATTATGAAAAGGAAAGTATTTATCATTATCAAAAAAAATAAAAAGACATAAAATTATTTTTCAGATAAAGCATCTCTGAGATACAGGAAAATTACAGATAACATTTTAAATTAATTGTATTCTTGCGTCTTGAATGTCCTTATAATTTCGGGATCGAGGGTGAACAATCTGTAGTTTTATAGAAATAAGATGTTTTATAATTATAACGTTTTCTCAGTTTAAAATATTTAAGGTTAGAAATGAAAAAAAATCACTTAGAAGTAAGTAGAGATATTAGGAAAATAATAATCGATCGAGCTTATAGTTGCGGACAACCAGCTCATTTAGGTGGCGCTTTGAGTATGGTCGATTTATTGACAGTTCTATACGAAGACTTTCTCCGTTTTGACTCTTCAAATCCACTTTGTATAGACAGAGACATCTTTATTTTAAGTAAAGGACATACAGTTCTCGGTTATTTTGCGACCCTTTTTTATTACGACTATTTTTCAGAAGAAGTATTTGATACGTTTCAACAAAATGGCAGTAAATTAATAGCCCATCCAATAAAGAACCTCAAATATGGAATTGAGTCATCTAATGGAAGTCTTGGTCAAGGAATTTCGTATGCGGCCGGTATGGCATTAGCCTACAAGAAAAAAAGTCTTCCGAATAAGGTTTATGTCATGATGGGGGACGGTGAATGTAATGAAGGCTCGGTATGGGAAGCAGCTCAATTTGCTGCTGAGTTTAAATTGAATAACTTGGTCGCGATTGTTGATCAGAATGGATTCAGAAACGATGGTGCAACCGCTTATTCAGACGTTTTACACTTGGCAAAAATGTGGGGATCTTTCGGTTGGAACGTGATTGAAGTTAACGGGCACGACCATTTAGAAATACACAAAGCATATACGCTAGCAGCAATGAACGATGATAAACCGACAGTTGTTGTAGCAAATACAATTAAAGGTAAAGGAATCTCATTGATGGAAAATAATAATGACTGGCATCACAATAGAATAACCAAATCTTCTTATGATCAGTTTATTGGTGAATTAATGGGTAACAATAATGGAAATTAATAAAAAAATAGCAAAAAGATGGTCCCGTATGGGGCCTAGAGCTGTTTATGGCAAAGTCATGGCAACAATAGCCAAAGAAAATGATGATGTGTTATTAATGTCAGCTGACTTAGGACGCTCATCTGGATTAGCTAGTTTTTATCAAAATCACCCCGAGCGATTTGTAAATGTAGGGATAGCAGAGCAAAATATGATTGGCGTAGCTGCAGGCATGACTAGAGTCGATTATAAAGTTTATGCATCTACGTTCGCACCATTCGCTTCGATGAGAGCCGCTGAGCAAGTCAGAATGAATATGGGTTATATGCACGAGCCTGTAAAATTAGTTGCTCTAGGAAGCGGCTTAGCAATGGGATTTTTAGGCAACTCCCATTTTGGACTAGAAGATGTTGCTGTCATGAAAACTATCCCTGATCTTACTATTATTAGTCCAGCTGACTGTATTGAGTTAGATAAAGTGATGAATGCCACATTAAATTATGATCATCCTGTTTATATTAGGTTAACCGGCACTGTAAATTCTCCAATTGTTTATGAAGACGATTATGACTTCGAGATTGGTAAACCGAATTGGATCATAGAAAAAGGGCTTATAAATGTTATAGCGATGGGGACAACAGTAGGACAAGCAAAACAAGCCGTTGATCGTTTAAACGCTGAAGGTTACAATATTGGTTTGCTTAATATGCATACCATTAAGCCTTTTAATAAAGAGATTGTATTAGATGGGATTAAAGCTTCTAAACAGCTCTTTATTTTTGAAGAACACACTAAAGTAGGTGGCCTAGTAAGCAGTATTTATGAACTATTAATTGAAGAAAACATAACTAGTGTCGATGTAGTCACTAAATCATTACCTGACCAATATCTTGAAACCGGTGAATATGAATACTTAATTTCACTTTATGGATTAGATGGTGAAAGTATTTATAATCAAATGAAAGAGAATATTGAACGAATGTCAAATGCACAGGCCTCTACTTAGCAACTGATTACTTATAGTCTTGCTCTTGAATACAAGCGAGTAGGCAAGTGCCGATCTTATGTATATTACTGAGCAACTAAGATAATATTTAATATCTTTTCGTTGATAGTGATAAGTTAGTTAACTTATCACTATAGAATATTGTGTTTTTTGATATTGTCTTAATGAACCTTTAGTAGCAATAAATTTTACTGACATAATTGATATATATTAAAAATCAGGCGTTTATCTGCCTGTAAATTAAAGAAGCGAAGAGCTGAGTGTAATTTAGCTGGCTCTGAATAATATTGTAATTGAGAAAATTAATAAATTTTAAATAAATTGGAGAATGAAAATGACTAATCTTGAAAAATACGACTCAGTTTTTATTGACGTCTTAGAAATTGAACAATCAGATCTTACTGATAGTTTAGAGTACCAAAGCATTGATACTTGGGACTCAGTCGCCCATATGGCATTAATTGCAGAACTTGAAGATTTATTCGATATATCTTTAGAGATGGATGATGTAATTGATTTTGGTTCTTATAAAACAGGAATCAAAACGCTAGAAAAATATGACGTAAAATTTTAAATGTTATTATTAAGCCAGCCTAATGAATTAGATCATAATACGTTCATAATACACGGAAATACTACTTATTCTTATAATGATATTTTTAAGCTAGGTGATTCTCTTTTTGATAACAATGAAAAAGAAATCGTACTAATTTTATGTGATAAAGATATTGAGACAATTGTAAGTTATGTTGCTGCGATTAGGCACAATAAAGTTCCGTTATTGGTCGATAAAAATTATAAACCAGAGTTGTTGAGAAGTTTTATAACAAATTACAAGCCTAATTATATAATTACGGGTGAAAATATTGACTTAGAACTATTAGAGTATACTCGCAACTCTAGTGACATCGTTATGTTTCAAAGAAATGTTCCGTTGTCTAGTGATATATTTGATAAGCTGGCTTTATTAATTCCAACGTCTGGCTCAACCGGCGATCCTAAATGCGTCAGGATCTCTGCAAACAATATAGACACTTGTACTGAGTCAATCTGTGATTATCTAAATTTTGATGAAAATCGTGTGTCTATCTCCTTATTACCTATTCATTATTCATACGGGTTGTCGGTTTTACACAATACTATTTATTCAAGAGCAAAATATGTAATTTCAACACACACAATTTTGGAAAAAGAAATTTGGAATGATATAGAAAATTATGGGGTGACAGATTTTTCAGGTGTGCCTTTCACAATGAAAATTCTAAGAAGATTGACAATCGATTACCACAAAGTTCGTTCGTTAAAATATGTAACGCAGGCTGGTGGATACTTACCAGAAAGCTTTTCGAATTATTTTTACGAGGAATTCGGTAATCATGATATTAAATACTTCACTATGTATGGTCAAACAGAAGCTTCTCCACGAATCTCATATTTAAGCCCTGATGATTCTGTAGCTAAACATGGAAGTGCAGGGAGAGCAATTTCATGCGGAAAACTTACTATAGGAACTAATAGGGAAACTGTTGGTATTGGTGAACTTGTGTACGAAGGGCCGAATGTTTCACTAGGATATGCAGAAAATATAGCTGATCTATCTAAAGGAGACGAATTTAACGGCGTTCTATTTACAGGCGATATTGTTGAATTAGACGAAGATGGATTTATTAAGATTGTTGGACGAAAAAAACGATTTATAAAGATTAATGGCACCTCAGTTAATTTAGACAAAATCGAAAAAGATTTAGGTGATGGTTTTCCTGGGGTGGCTGTTGTCGGTAAGGATGATAAATTAGTTTTGATACTGTCAGAAGTGATGGATACAGATCTAAGGAAAATAGTTACCCAGAAATATGGTTTCAATAAAACCAATGTTAAGGTCTTTAACGTAGATTGTATTCCATTTAACTCATCTGGAAAGACAGACTATAAATTATTAAACGAACAGTATTGCGGTTAAACGATGAAAACTTTAAATCTTGACAGATATATGGAATTAACAGATCAGCACAAAGCTAATTGTAAACTTTACTCTTATTATATTGACTCGCTAACGCTTCCTTCAAAAATTAAAACGCTTGCTGATTTACCCTTTTTACCTGTTCGGGCGTTTAAAGAGTTTGATTTGCTTAGTGTGGCAGAGACTGAAGTATTTAAAGTTATGTTGTCCTCAGGTACTACCGGAAAACAGTCCAAAATATATCTAGATAAACATACAGCAAAACAGCAATCAAAGGGGTTGACTGATTCTTTTAAAGAATACTTTGGTAGTGGACGATTTCCTATGCTAATAATCGACTCAGAAAATACTGCTAGGGGACGAACGGCTCGAACTGCAGCGGTTAACGGTTTTTCGCTTTATGGAAAAAAAAGATGTTTTGCGCTTGATAGTAATATGGAGTTAAAGTTGCAAGAGGTGCAAGACTTTATAAAAAAACATGAAGGTCAAAAAATATTTATCTTTGGCTTTACGTTTATGCTTTATCAATACTTAATACAGCCATTGAAAAATAGCGGTATAAAATTAGATCTGTCAAATAGCTTCATTCTGCATGGTGGTGGCTGGAAGAAACTTGTTAATCTAAATGTATCGGATAACAATTTTAAATCGATGCTTAAAGAATATACTGGTTGCGGAGCTGTGCATAACTATTATGGCATGATAGAGCAAACTGGAAGTATATCCTTTGAATGCGAAAGAGGACATATACATGCACCAAGTAACGGGGATGTACTGATTAGGAATTTCCAAACATTCGACGTTAATAAATATGGCGAAGAAGGAATAATCCAGGTTTGCTCTACAATTCAGGAAAGCTATCCTGGGCACTCTTTATTGACAGAAGATATCGGCGTTTTATACCCTGCATCAAAATGCGCTTGCGGACGAAAAGGTGACATTTTGGTTATTAAAGGAAGATTACAAAGTGCTGAAATTAGAGGGTGTAGTGATGCTGTATAAATCTGAGAAAGAGTTTCAAGAAAATTTTGATTTACAGACTCTATGTCAAAAAAACTCAAAACCGATTTTTGCTGAAGAAAGGGTCAACTTCTTAGTCTCTCTTTCAAAGTCGATTCTGAGATCTCCTGCGGCAAAAGAATTCCCTGATTTAATTACATTCGGATATTATTGTCGTAAATCGAATTTAATGAAGTTGAAGTTGTCACAAATAGCACCGGACAGTGATAGTTTCAGATTCGGTTTAGGTACTTGCTTACATATTGCTCCTTCTAATATTCCAATGAATTTTGCTTTTTCGTTTTTAATGGGGTTTTTATCGGGTAATCGAAATATTGTTAGAATTCCAACTAAGAAATTTGAACAGTTGGATGTTTTTCTTAATTTGTTTTTAGAATTATGTCATACAAATGAATTTAAAAATATCGGACTCGCGAATTGTTTCGTCCGAACGGAGAGGGATAGTAACAAACTCATTGAGTTGGTCGCCAACTCGGATGCGTTAGTTGTTTGGGGTGGCGACAGAACAGTTAAACTCTTTAGGCAACTAGATAAAAAGCCTCTGTGCATAGAGGTTTATTTCCCTGATCGAGTGTCTTCAGTTGTCTTGGATTGCCAACATTTGATCAGTTTAAATGAAGTACAAATGGAGAGCTTTTGCAGGGATTTTTATAATGACACCTATTTAGTTGATCAAAATGCTTGCTCCTCTCCTTCAATTATTTATTGGTATGGGAATGAAGCTAAGCAAGACCAAGCTAAGCAAAAGTTTATCCATCAAATGAATAAGTACCTTGAGTCTTCTTATGACCTGGCAACTGTATCAAAAATTGACAAATTTATAGATGTAATTACATTCTGCGAGAAAACTAACGGTTCTATCAATGTTGAGCAAACTTCAGGGAAATTGTGGTTATTAGATACTGATAGCCAAGAGATAAAACCTAAATTAGGAACATTTATTTCGAAAGGTATCACTAAACTAGATGAGATTTCTACTTATATTCGAAAGAATGAACAGACTTTGCTTTATTTCGGTATAGATCCCAAAGAATTATTAACTATGATAGTTGAACATGGTAAATTAGTCGACCGTATTGTGCCTGTAGGACAGGCATTAAGCATTGGTATGCATTGGGACGGGAAAAACTTGATAGATACTCTGTCAAAAAAGATAGAGTTAAGATAACCAAATGGAAGATAATGTAAAATCATGAGGTGATATTGAAATATAGTATTCCCTTATTGAACATCTGCTACTTTAAAACATGAAGATAACCGTTCTGTTATCTTCATGTTCATAATTTACAAACAGCTTTAATCCTGTTTTCTCAATTTTTTGAGTTATCTGTTAATGCTAAACGATTTAATAAAATAAATATTTAAGGAACTAACATGGCTTTTAAATTAAATGCTGAAGAATTAAAAAAATACCAACCTAATCGTTACCCATTTTTAATGATAGATTCAGTTACTGAGGTTGAACCGGGAAAATACGCAAAAGGTTATAAGAATCTCTCTAATAATGAATGGTACTTTCCGGTTCACTTCCCTGGAGGACCAAATATGCCTGGTGCTCTACAATTAGAAGCTATGGCGCAGATGTTAACGGTTGCCCTTACTACTATAGATGGTTTAGAAGGTAAGGTAACTCATGCCCTAAAGCATACCGTGCGATTTAGAAAAGAGGTTCTTCCGGGAGAACAACTAATAATTGAAGCTACTATTTCGTCTTGGAAAAGAGGGATTTGTAAGGGTAAGGCCGTTGGTATGACTGATGGCGAAGTTGCATGTGAAGCAGAAATGATGATCACTATCCCTGAAATTTTAGAAGATTACTTGCCGAAAAAATGAATAAGATAGATTATGACTTCCTCGTGATAGGTAGTGGCGCCGCTGGCGCCGCTGCTGTTTGGCGTTTGGTAAATAAGGGGTTTAAAGTCGCTTGTTTAGAAAGGGGACCTGAATTGGACCCTGGTAAATATCCAACTACTGGCACTGATTGGGAAATTAAAAAAACGAATGAATTTTCTCCTGTAGCATCTACAAGGAAAAATCAAGCTGATTATCCTGTAGATGATTCAGAATCACCGATTGCCGTTTGTAATTACAACGCTGTGGGCGGTTCGACAATTATCTATTCCGCACACTTTCCTCGTTTTCAACCAAATGATTTTAAATTAAAAAGCAATGAAGGACTCTGTGAAGACTGGCCTATTAGCTATGAAAATATAAAACCTTATTTTGAAATCAACGAAATTGAAATGGCAGTAGCTGGTTTAGTCGGAGATCCAAAATACCCTGATATAGAAGAACTGTTACCACCGATCCCAATAGGTAAAACTGGAGAAATGCTAGGAAAAGCATTTAATAGTAAGGGATGGCATTGGTGGCCTAGTTATGGTGCTATCTCAACTAAGCAGCGAAACGGCAGAGATGCTTGTATCAACTTAGGGCCATGCAATACAGGTTGCCCACAAGGAGCTAAGTCAAGCGTAGACATTACATATCTAGCAAAGGCGAAAAAGCTCGGACTAGATCTACTTGCAGAATGTTCAGTAGACTCTATCATCGTAGAAAATAACGTTGCAAAAGGCGTTGTTTACTTTGACCCAGATGGAGTACGAAGGACTCTTTTAGCTAAAGGTGTTATTTTGGCTGCGAGTGCAATTGGTACTCCGAGAGTTTTGCTAAATTCGAAAGACTCAGTAACAGGCTCTAGCATAGCTAATTCAAGTGGACTCATAGGCAAAAACTTAATGATTCACCCTTTAGGGTATGTTGAAGGTGTATTTGAAGAAGAATTAGATACTGATATTGGACCTCAAGGATGCATGATATATAGCCTAGAGCATTATAGAAACCCAACTGAAAATTTTGATCTGGGTTATATGATGCATGTATTGCGTGGAACTGGTCCATTAGAAGCTGCTACATCGGCTTTAAGTAAGAGAAAGTTGAAATTTGGTCAGAAACTTTCAGATGACTTTTTTAACACCTATAAAAAACAGCTTTCTATTTCGATAATATGTGATGATTTACCAGATGCAAATAATCGAGTCGAATTGTCTGATGACCTTGATCGGTTTGGAAGTCGAGGTGTAAAAGTCCATTATAAGGTTTCAGATAATACAATGGCTATGATGAAGCACGGTATGTCTAACGCCAAAGAAGTACTAAAGGCAGCCGGAGCTAAAAAAACGTATGCCTATGGGCCTGTGAGGAATACTGGTTGGCATTTAATGGGAACATGTAAAATGGGATCAGATCCCAAAACGTCGGTTGTAGACTCTGATGGCCAATCACATGACGTAAAAGGCTTATTTATTGTCGATTCTTCATGCTTTGTAACTGGCTCCTGTGTAAACCCAGCGAATACCATACAAAGTGTTGCGCTCTATTTAACTGACCAGATAATAAAAAAATATGAATAACTCTATTTTTGTTTTGTTATGTAAAATGTATCCTGCAAGCCAGAAACTTCCATCATTTGAGAGTTTAGATGTTAATTTAGAGCTGTTTGAACCTAATACTGAGGCACTAATTACATCATTAATTAGTGAACTGAAAATTGAGTTAACCTGCGTTGATGTGAATGATTTTTTGAAATTATTCAAAAAAAAACACCCTAAAGAAGCAGGGAATCTAATCAATACCTCCCTTTCTTTATATTTCACCCACCCTACTGTTTTGATTAATATTCAGTCCGGGCGGAAAACTATCTTCCCCAATTATAGAACGCTGCCGGATATCGATTTTGATTTATTGATCCCCGTATTTGAAAGAGATGATTAACATGGATAAACAAGTAGTTGTAGTTACAGGTGCTGCTGGTGATATAGGTACTCCACTTACTAAAAAGTTAATAGAGTCGGGATATCATGTTGTAGCATGCGTTAGAGATATCGCTACGTCTGGTCTAGAAGTTAATGATGATTTAACACTATATGTATGTGATTTTTCAGATTCACTGCTAATTAAGGAATGTGTAAGTCAAATTAAAAAAAGTTATAAAGAGGTATATGCAATAGTTAATTGTGTCGGCGTAGCTCATGGAGGAAGCTTTATGTTGACGAAGCCAGAGGAAATAAAACAAATTTTTGATATTAATTATTTTGCAATCATTGACTTTACTCAGCAGTTGGTCCGGAAAATGTTAAGAAGGAAAACTGGCTGTATCTTAAATATTGCATCGACCGCAGGAGTTTTAAGTGATAAAGGTACAATTGCTTACGGCGCATCTAAAGCGGCTCTAATTCATACGTCAAAAGTAATGGCCACAGAACTAGGGGGCTTTGGAATAAGAGTAAATGCAATCGCCCCTGCTGTTGTTGAATCCAAGATGGCAGCACTCATGGATGAAGCAAGTCTTACTGAATTGGATAACCGAGCTTGTTTAAATTCAAAAATTTATCCACAAGAAATAGTTGATACCATAGAGTTCTTATTGTCCGATTCGGCTAGAAATATTACCGGGCAAGTAATAACTATTGATCGCGGAATAACTCGATAAGGCTAGTAATAAATAGCTGTTTTTATTTGTAGTGTGTAATTTTTTAGTTAATGGAGAACCGTACTTTGCAGTTTAGAAAAGATATTAATGGGTTAAGAGCTATTGCAGTAATTGCCGTTGTACTGTTTCATTTTAATGCCTCTTGGTTACCTGGTGGTTTTGCAGGTGTAGATGTATTTTTTGTCATTTCAGGTTTTTTAATGACAAGCATAATATTTAAAGGATTAGAGTTAGAAACCTTTTCTATATTGAAATTTTATGTAGCACGAGCTAATAGAATTATTCCTGCATTAGCTGGGCTCTGTCTTGTCTTACTTTGCTTTGGAGTGTTTTGGCTTGCGCCAGTTGAATTTAAAACATTAGGAAAGCACATTGCCAGCAGTATAACTTTTATCTCGAATATCATATTTTGGCGAGAGTCGGGCTACTTTGACGCAGAATCACATGGTAAGTGGCTATTGCATACTTGGTCGCTGTCTGTTGAATGGCAGTTCTACATAGTTTATCCAATTATACTTGTAGTTATGAAAAAGCTGTTGTCATTTAAGAAGTTAAAGCTATTGGTTTTAATTGGTACAATTATAGGTTTAGTTTTTTCAATTATACTAACTTACAAATGGCCAAACGCTGCCTATTATTTGTTACCGACTAGGGCTTGGGAGATGATGCTCGGAGGAGTTGCTTATCTTTACCCATTTAATATTCGAAATAATAGGAAACTGTATATCGAGTGGGTGGGGATTTCTCTTATTATTGGCTCTTATTTTTTTATAACAAAGGGTACCCCTTGGCCTGGATACTTAGCTTTATTCCCTGTTATGGGCTCATTTTTAGTTATCCAATCTCAACGTCATAATAGTATAATTACAGGTAATGCTTTTATGCAAAGAATTGGTACATGGTCTTATTCTATTTATTTATGGCATTGGCCATTAGTAGTCGGTATTTACTATTTTTCACTTGATGTAGTCTTTACTTTTTTAGGGGTTTTCTTATCGATACTGTTAGGTTTTTTAAGTTATAAATATGTCGAAAAAATAAGGTTTAAAAACGATTTTGTTGGTTTATTAGAATTCTTAAAGTTAAAACCTATTTATATGCTGATAGTAGTGGGAGCGCTTGGAAGTGTTGTTTTTATTGAAAATGGATACATTGACCGAGCTACAAACGATTATAAAGCATTGGTAAAGTCTGCAGAACCGAGTCCCTTTAGGCAGAAATGTCATATCAATAATTATCAAACACCCGGTTTATCTTGTGAATACTTTGGTTCAAATATTACTTGGGCAGTACTTGGAGATAGTCATACTGTTGAAATTGCATATGCATTGGCTGAAAAGTTGAAAGTAAATGATATTGGTTTAAAGCACTTTAGCTTTTCAAGTTGCCCTTCATCTTACCGAGAAGTGAATTCATATAATAAATGCTCGCGTTGGTATAACGAATCATTAGACTATATTCTAAAGGATAAAAAAATAAAGAGCGTTTTGCTAAATCATCGATTCACTTCTGATCTATTTGGTGGTGATGCTGCTGGTTACCCTAAAATTGAAGAGCAAATATTAACAGATGAAGTAATGCGGAGAACAAAAAACATTGATAATGTTATTAACGTACTAGCCAAAAATAAGGATAATGTTTATATCTTCTACCCGATTCCAGAGTTAACAAGGAATGTAAATAAGCTTATTGGTCTAGCTTATAAAAATAATTCAAGTCTGTTGAATATTATAAATACCGATTTAAATTGGTATAATCAAAGAAATAAATTCATGATTCATCATTTTGAAAATGCAAAATATCCTAAAAATGTCCACTTGTTAAAACCCTCTGATCTTTTTTGTGATGAAAAAAGTTGTTTTGCAGTAAAAAACGGCATCCCTCTATACTTTGACGACGACCATCCATCTGTTGCTGGGGCTACTATTCTAGTCGGTCTTATTGAATAACATTGATTAATATATGTTGTCATTGTCACGAGCCAATAATCGTAAATTATAGTAAGTGAAGTGGTCAAGTAAAATTGGCCACAGTTTTGTAGTTTAACTAGTACCTTAGTTCTGATTCATTTGGGCTTATTCCAGCGTTGCACCTATGTGGCCTCAATTGATTATATTAATTCATGATGTAAGCAATAACCGCTCGTTTAGCTTCATTAAAATTCTTATAACCTATCAAAGGTACCCATTCTGTTTTCAAACTTCTTATAAATGATTTTGTAATAATTATCTTTTTTGACAGTAACTGTATCGAAACTATGGGTAGGCTTATTGACTTAATTGTAACTCTATGATTTATGAAGACGTATGGTTCCCCCGTTATTGCAAGAGAAAAATTAATGACGGGGCGATTTTCGCTAATTTATTCGGAGTCATATTGGGTTTACACCCACACCACGCCCCCCCTTGATTAAAATGCCATTGTTATGCTTTCGCTGTTAACTTCTTATCAGGTGAGTTAGGTATTACACAACCAACGGGCTTACGTGCAAATAAACCGAACGACTTCCTGTCCAAATAAATGTTATATCACCACACCAAACTTGATCTGGCTTTATTACTGCAAACTAACGTTCTGTAGTTGTCTACAAATATAGGTTTTTGGAGTAGTCAACTGTAGATGAATACACTGAAATGCTTTAGAATATGCCCAATTATTCTGATAATTATATGTTAAGTAAAATAGTAAATTATAATAGCCATAAACCTGTGATGTTGACTGGTCTTTTAATTCTATCTGTAGTTCATTATATAAGACTATCCGTTCACCAATAGCTGATATTGTTAAGAGGTTGTATAAGTAGATGTTGATTATTAAATGCCCAAAGATATGTTCTAACGAATTTTCTTATATATTAAAAGTTGTTTTTGATGAGTTTTTAGGACTTGAGTTCTCGATAGAGACCATAAATACAGATGTATTAATTATTGAGAATAGTGATAGTAAAAATCTCATCACAACTAGTATTGATTTTTTTAATTGTTCTTCTAAAGCATGGTTAAGTCCAAGTAGTATGCCCCAACAGCCATTAGAATCTTGGACACCAAGAACTGATGGTTTAAAAGTTGATATGATACAAGATTATGTCCCCGTCTTATATGGAAAATCAGGCATAGAAATAAATGATGGTGATTTTCATTTTCATATGGATATTTTAGGTAGTGTTTTTTTTCTCCTATCTCGATACGAAGAACTTGTTGTATTAGATAGAGACTTGCATAATCGTTTCCCCGCAAAGGCATCAGTTGCACATATAGAAGGTTTCCTAGATCGGCCTTTAGTTGATGAGTATGTAGAAATTCTTTGGGCAGGTATGAAGCGCACTTGGCCTGAATTGAAAAGGAAAGAAAGCATTTTCTCTAATGTTGTGTCCTGCGACGTTGATTGGCCTTTTCACCCTGCGCATTTTAGCATTGCCTCTTTGATTAGAGGGGGGGGAGCAGCATTATACAGGGATAGGTCGATTCACAGACCGTTAAAAATGGTTAATAGCTACTTACGTAGAGTCTTAGGTTTAGATTTTGAGGATTCCTATAGAGACGCTTTATCCTGGATAATGGATGTAAATGAAAAGCTGGGTAATCGGGTCGCTTTTTACTTTATAGCGGACCACTCATCGAAACTAGATAGCAACTTTGACTTAAGTGGGGAGTATTTACAAGAATTGATCACTGAAATTACACAAAGAGGTCATGAAATAGGTATTCACCCCGGTTATAATACATTTAATGATCCCATTTTATTTAAGAAATCAGTAGATTCACTTAAAACTGCACTTAAAAAAGCTGATTTACCACAAGACAACATAGGTGGTCGTCAACATTATCTTCGGTATGATATTGGTATTACGCCTTTGTTATGGGAAAATAATGGATTAACTTATGACAGTTCTTTGGGATATGCTGATAGTGCAGGATTTCGCTGTGGAACTTGTCGTGAATATTCTATGTATGACTTACTTAACCGTAACGGGTTAAAATTAAAGCAAAAACCACTGGTTGCTATGGAAGCTTCCATTATATCAAACCAATATGAAGCTTTAGGGCACTCTGAGCTTGCTATTAAAAGGTTTTTAGATTTAAAAAAATCATGTGAAAAAATGTCAGGTCACTATAACTTATTATGGCACAATTCAAATTTAGTAAGTAAAGCGGATAAAGATATCTATATAAAGATATTAAGTTAATCATAATTTTAAAATCAATTAAATTAGAGTCAATATGTATATAGTTTCGTTTTGCAATTTCAAAAAGCTCGAAGGGTCAGAATCACACGCCATAAATATTATTAAAAACTCTGTTAATTCTCAAGGTGTAAAAGCATTAGTACATGTTAGGTCCAAAGAATATTTAGATTTTTCGTCTGATAACGTTATTTACTTCGGGAGTAAAAAAGATAGAGTAATTAACAGTACTTTGATTCAAACTATTTATTATATTGTTAAATATTACAGCTTTTTTTCAAAATATTTTCAAAAGCCTAAAGAATTATTTTATTTTAGACTAACTATGGCTTTGCCTATTGTTTTTTTACTTTACAACTTTATGGGATTCTTGGGTACAAAAAAAAGAGTTGTAGTAGAGCATAATGGAATACTAGAACTTGATGGAACCGTTGAGAAAAAACGATTGTTTACTAAGCCAATTTTACGATTTGTACAACTTTGGTGCTCTCGTTTTGGCGAGTCTAATAGAGCAGTTACGTCTCAAATTGCAGAGTATATTAAGGGTAATGTCCAAGCTGACGTATTTGTTCTTGGTAACGGTTATGATAGCACCGCTTTTTGTGAATATACCAAACCAATATTATCTCAAGTAAGTCAAAATCCATTTGTAATTACATTTGTAGGTAATTTAGTTAAATGGCAAGGGGTTGATACGTTAATTCATGCAGCCGCTTTGCTGAAAGATAGAAAAATTTTGGTTAAGATAATTGGTGATGGTGCAGAACGAAATCATTTAGAAGCTTTAGTCGATGAACTTTATTTACAAGATGCAGTTCAGTTCTTAGGGCGTTTGGATAAACCTGGAATTATTGATGTATTTCACAATTCAAATGTTTTATGTGCCCCATTTTCAGCTGGCAGAAACTCAAAAGTTGGAAATAGTGCCCTTAAAATCCGCGAGTACTTAGCCACAGGCTTACCCATTGTTTGCAGCGACATTCCTTATGACCTTAAAATGGATGAGAAGGCTGAGTTATTCATTCCTGATAATAGAGAACTTTTGGCTGAAGTACTATTAAGGGTAAAAGTTGATTATCAAACTTATTTTGAATCCTCGGATAAAAATTTACATTTTGCGAAAGAGTTTCTTTCATGGTCTGCAATCGCAGAAAAACTAATCAAGGAACTACACGAAGTTGAAAATCAATTCGAGTAACTTTAGACGAAATGATTTATTATTTCTCTACACATATACATGTGGGGTAATTCTGGCAGCGTTGAATCCAATATTCTTTATAGTTTCAGTCAGTGCATTATTTTATTTTGTACCGAAGTTTAAATATATTCCAATATATTTTCTTTTTGTTTTCGTGATTTTTGATTGGTTAAATTTATTTTATCTTAATGCAATTGGGTACTCTTATTATCAAATTTTTCAAGGAAGCTCATTACTTTTAATCGTTTATCTTTTTGTTAAGCTAGTCGGTATTTCAAATAAATGGGTCGCAATTTTTTTATGTTTTTTATCTATTCATACCATAATAGCACTTGGGGCTGGCAATGATATAGTTAAAGTTGTGGCGAGTCTTAAGAATATAATTCTATTTATAACTCTGTTTTCTTTAATAGCTAAAGGATATTCAGAATGGAACTTATCATCGCTTTGTATTTTGTTCTTAGTGCTCTTTTTGAGTGTTTATATTCAATTGGTGCAGAGTTTAATGGGCCTAGAATCTTATATTTTCTCACTAGGTTTTGATGAGTTTTATAATCAACGTTCTATTAGTTCTATTGGTGATGTACCTATTGGTTTTTTAACAAATAACCCTATTACTGGCGAAATAGAAGAAAGATGGTTAGGAATATTTTTAAGCCCAGATAAATTCCCTTACCTTATCAATCTAGCATGTTTGATTTTTATTGGTTTTATTAACTTCAAAAAGAAAATTTCTTTTACAATTAATATTATTTTAATTATCTTTGTGATTTTGATTCTATGGTTTTTACATGTAAAAGCTGTTCTATTACAATTTTTGATATTTAGTTTTTCTTTTTATGTCTGTTATTATTTTAAAATAAAATCTTTTTATGCTCGATTTTTTGTTATTGTTTTTTCGCTAATTATTTGTGTTATTGGGGCTGTGAGCTTCGTTCCCGCTAGTGTACTCTCTTCAACGGGTGCAATTCAGCACTTGTGGGGATTGGTAAATCCCTTATTGAACTCTCATCCTATATCTGTTGATTTTTGGTTGGGAAATGGTATGGGCTCTGGTGGCACTGTAGGGGGGGGGGCATACGCTGAACAAGGCTTAACTAAACATGACGTTGGTGGGGAAAGCTTTGTTGGAGCTTTATTTTACCAGTTAGGGATCGTAGGCGTTAGTTTATATCTTTTTGTTGTCAAGCTAATAGACGATTGGTGTCGGAGCCAATGTCTTTTAAAAAAATATTTTTTAATACGTTATTCTTTATGTTCTTCTCTTATAATATCAGTTCCCATTGCTTCAGCTTTTAGTGAACCAATGATGTCTTTTTTTCAAGTTGTTACATTTAGTCTAGCATTTGTATATATATCTAACTATCGAGAAGGAAAATTATGAAAAAAGCTCTTATAACCGGTGTTACAGGACAAGATGGGTCGTATCTTGCCGAATTGTTGCTTGAGAAAGGTTACGAAGTTCATGGAATAAAACGTCGAGCATCATCTTTAAATACCGAGCGTGTAGATCATATTTACCAAGATAGCCATGAAGAAAATCCTCGTTTCTTTCTTCATTATGGTGATCTTACTGATTCGTCTAACTTAACTCGGATAATTAAAGATGTTGAACCAGATGAAGTATATAACCTTGGTGCTCAGTCCCACGTTGCAGTTTCTTTCGAATGTCCAGAATATACTGCTGATGTAGATGCAATGGGTACATTACGTTTGTTAGAAGCCATTCGTTTTCTTGGTTTAGAAAAGAAAACAAAATTTTATCAGGCGTCAACTTCTGAATTATATGGAGAGGTTCAAGAAATTCCTCAAAAAGAAACCACACCATTTCATCCTCGTTCGCCTTATGCTGTTGCTAAAATGTATGCATATTGGATTGTTGTAAATTATCGTGAATCTTATGGCATGTACGCCTGTAACGGGATTTTGTTTAATCACGAATCCCCCCGCAGAGGCGAAACTTTTGTCACTCGAAAAATTACCCGTGCAATTTCTAACATATCTCAAGGTCTAGAAAAATGCCTATATCTTGGTAATATGGATGCCTTACGTGATTGGGGACATGCTAAAGATTACGTGCGTATGCAATGGATGATGCTTCAACAAGAACAGCCTGACGATTTTGTAATTGCAACAGGTAAACAAATTTCCGTACGTGATTTTGTTACTTTATCTGCTAAAGAAGCGGGTATTGAGCTTACATTTAGTGGCGAAGGTTTAGAAGAGATTGCAACGGTCACTGCTATTATTGGAAATGATGCTCTCGCACTTAAAGTTGGCGATGTGATTGTAAAAGTTGATCCTCGTTATTTCAGACCTGCAGAAGTAGAAACACTATTAGGTGATCCAACCAAAGCCAAAGAGAAACTAGGCTGGGTTCCTCAGATAACTGTGGAAGAAATGTGTGCAGAAATGGTACAGAATGATTTGAACAAAGCGAAGCAGCATGCACTACTTAAAGCACATGGTCATGAAGTTTCCATTTCAATAGAAAATCAAGGTTAATTAGATGTTAGGGTTAGATTCTAAAATATTTGTTGCAGGTCACCGTGGAATGGTTGGTTCAGCAATTGTCCGTCAATTAGAGGCAAAAGGTTACCATAATATCATCACTCGTAAACGTAGCGAGTTAGATTTGGTTAATCAGGAAGCTGTTGCTGATTTTTTCGCTACCGAAAAGCCTGATGCAGTTTTCTTGGCTGCTGCGAAAGTGGGGGGGATTCATGCTAATAGCATTTTCCCCGCCGAGTTTATCTATGAAAATATGATGATGGAATGCAATATCGTTCATCAAGCATATGCTAATGGTGTTCAAAAGTTATTGTTTTTAGGTTCTTCATGTATTTACCCAAAACTGGCTGAACAGCCTATGGCAGAGGTAGCATTATTAACGGGTACTTTAGAAGAAACTAATGAACCTTACGCTATTGCTAAAATAGCAGGGATTAAATTATGTGAGTCATACAACAGGCAATACTCTGTTGACTATAGAAGTGTAATGCCAACTAATTTGTACGGTCCACAGGACAATTTTCATCCTGAAAATAGCCATGTGATCCCTGCGCTATTAAGACGTTTCCATGAAGCGAAACTCAATGGTGATACTCAAGTTATTGCTTGGGGTAGTGGTAAACCGATGCGTGAATTTTTATATGTTGATGATATGGCTGCTGCATCTATACATGTGATGAATATTAATAAAGAAACTTATGAATCTAATACTTCGCCTATGCTAAGCCATATAAATGTTGGAACAGGTGTTGATTGTACCATTCGTGAACTTGTTGAAACTGTAGCGAAAGTAACTGGTTTTAAAGGTGATATTTCATTTGATGCTACTAAGCCAGACGGCGCCCCTCGTAAACTGATGAATGTCGACCGATTAAAGTCTTTAGGCTGGTCTTCTACTATAACTTTAGAAGATGGTCTAGAACAGGCTTATCAATGGTTTTTAAATAATCAAGACGACTTTCGTTGTTAAGTCAGTTGTTATGAGTTTACCTGAAAAAATATTTAAAGAAATAGTGGCGTCAACTCCTTTAATCTCTATCGATTTGATAGTACGAGATACTCAAGGAAAAGTCCTTTTAGGAAAACGAACTAATAGACCTGCACAGGGCTATTGGTTTGTGCCTGGTGGGCGTATTCTAAAGGATGAATCTATAGAACTAGCTTTTAAACGTTTACTTATTGACGAGTTAGGGCTTGATTTTTCAGCAGTGAAAACTTCATTCATAGGAACTTATCAACATTTCTATGATGATAATTTTTTTGACAGTGCATTTAGTACACATTACGTCGTTTTAGCTTATCAGATAATTTTACAAAATGATTTAGCATCAATACCTAATGAACAACATAGTTCATATAATTGGTTTAGTGAAAATGAATTATTAAATGATGATAATGTTCATTTGTACAGTAAATGGTACTTCCAAAAAGGTCAGCATGCAGATGATACTTTATTATCAAAACTACCGATTTAATAAATAGAGATAAATTTTATGATTATTCCCGTAATAATGGCAGGAGGTTCTGGTTCGCGTTTATGGCCATTATCGCGCCAAATGTTTCCAAAACAATTTCTTACTTTGCATGGCAACTCATCCATGATTCAAGCAACAGCAGAGCGTTTGTCCGGTATTGAACATGCACCTGCTATTGTTATTTGTAATGAAGAACATCGTTTCTCTGTCGCTGAGCAATTTCGCTTAAATAACATTCCTAACAGCGGTATTATTTTAGAACCTGTCGGACGTAATACTGCACCAGCCATTGCATTAGCCGCATTACAAGCATTAAAAAATAATGAAGAACCATTATTACTTGTGTTAGCTGCCGATCATGTTATTAAAAATGAAGATGCTTTTACAGAGTCAGTAAAGCAGGCTCAAACCCATGCTGAGAAAGGGAAGTTAGTCACATTTGGAATTGTACCTACCGCACCCGAAATCGGTTACGGTTATATAAAGCGTGGTGAGGCACAATATGAGTCAGGTTATGCTGTTGCGGAGTTTGTTGAAAAACCAGACAAAGAAACCGCTGAGTCTTACCTTGAAACTGGCGAGTTTTATTGGAACAGTGGTATGTTTTTATTTAAAGCAAGCCGTTATTTAGCTGAATTGAAAATTCATCGACCAGATATTTTAGCTGCTTGTGAAAAAGCTATGATTGATACACAAAGCGATTTAGATTTTGTTCGTGTTAATACACCCGCTTTTGAAGCTTGCCCTGATGATTCTGTTGATTACGCTGTAATGGAAAAAACATCAGATGCTGTAGTTGTTCCAATGGACTGTGGTTGGAGTGATGTAGGTAGCTGGTCTGCATTATGGGAGGTGTCCCCAAAAGACAATAAAGGCAATACTTTTAAAGGCGATGTGATGTCTATTGATACTACAAATTCATTTGTGTATGCGCAAGATAAATTAGTGGCAACTATTGGTCTAGAAAATATTGTTGTAGTCGAAACCAAAGATGCTATTTTAGTTTCAAAACTTTCTGAAGTACAAAAAGTAAAAAAGATTGTTGAACAGTTGAAAACTGAAGAACGCTGTGAGTTCAAACACCACCGAGAAGTATACCGGCCATGGGGAGCATACGATTCAATAGATAATGGTGAACGCTTCCAAGTTAAGCGCATAACTGTGAAGCCAGGAGCTAAACTATCAGTACAAATGCATCATCATAGAGCTGAACATTGGATTGTGGTATCAGGTACTGCCAAAGTTACGAATGGGGATAAAGATCTTTTATTAACAGAAAATCAATCAACTTATATCCCGATTGGTGTTGTACACGCATTAGAAAACCCTGGTAAAGTGCCATTAGAGTTAATCGAAGTGCAGTCTGGTTCATACTTAGGAGAAGACGATATTGTGCGCTTTGAAGACAAGTATGGGAGAATATAAATAATGAACTGTACTACTAATTTATTGGGTTTTGAAGTATCAACACTTCCGGTTACAGAAATAGTTTCTTCGTCACTACTTGGTGAAAAACAACTCGTAGTGAATACTCTGAATCCACACTCCTATGCGGAGCAAAAGCAAGATTACGAATTTAAAAATGCCTTACTTAATAGTGATGTATTAATCCCTGATGGAAGTGGTATGGTTCTAGCTGCTAAATTTTTAAATAGTGACGATATAGATAAAATAGCTGGTTACGACCTCTTTTTTGAAACAATGACTCAATTATCTAAAACAGGGGGGAAAGTATTCTTCTTAGGTTCAACTGAGACTGTTTTGAAGAAAATAGTTCAAAGGGCTAAAGTAGACTTTCCAAAAGTAGAAGTTTATACACTTTCACCACCTTTTAAGAAAGATTTTGACGATGCTGATCTTACTGATTTTTCTAAAAAAATAAATGATATTAAAGCAGATGTTGTTTTTGTTGGGTTGACAGCCCCTAAGCAAGAAAAACTGATTGTAAAATTGAAAGAATTTACCCATGTAAAGTTTTTGAGTGGAATAGGGGCCGTATTTGATTTTTACGCGGGAACAGTTAAACGTCCTTCAGAAATATGGTTGAAATTACATTTAGAATGGTTAGTTCGTCTAATCGGAGAGCCTAAGCGTTTATGGAGAAGAAATTTCATTTCCACTCCCACTTTTTTGATAGACCTTTTAAAATGTAAAATAAGAAAGGACGCAAAATGAGCCATAGTAAGTTAGATTGCTTCAAAGCTTATGATATTCGCGGACAATTAGGCGAAGAACTAAATACCGATGTTGCTTATCGTATTGGTCGAGCTATGGGCGAAATTTTACAACCCAAGATAATAGCTGTGGGTGGTGATGTTCGTTTAACTTCAGAAGAATTAAAGCTCGCATTAGCTAATGGTTTATTAGATGCAGGTGTGGATGTTATCGATTTAGGGATGACAGGTACCGAAGAAATTTACTTTGCAACTTCACATTTAAACGTTGATGGTGGTGTTGAAGTCACAGCAAGCCATAATCCTATGGATTATAATGGCATGAAATTAGTTAAAGCTGAATCAAAACCTATCAGTGGCGATACAGGATTATTCGACATTCAAGCTTTGGCTGAAACACAAAACTTTGCCGAAAAACCATTAATTCGTGGAACGTTGACAAAATCATCAACATTAACAGCCTACGTTGAACACCTACTTGGTTATATCAATTTTGCTAATATCAAACCATTAAAGCTAGTTGTCAATTCAGGTAATGGTGCTGCTGGTCATGTTGTGGATGTTATTGAAGCTGAATTTCAGAAAAACAATGTGCCGATTGAGTTTATTAAGGTACATCACGAAGCAAATGGTAACTTCCCTAATGGTATTCCAAACCCACTCTTGTCAGAAAATAGACAAGACACTACAGATGCCGTTATCACCAATAATGCAGACATTGGCATTGCTTGGGATGGTGACTTTGACCGTTGCTTCTTGTTTGATGAAAAAGGTGAATTTATAGAAGGTTATTACATCGTAGGTTTATTAGCTGAAGCATTTTTGCAAAAAAATGCAGGAGCTAAAATTATTCATGATCCTCGTTTAACTTGGAATACGATTGATGTAGTCACTGCTGCTGGTGGTGAGCCAGTACTATGTAAAACCGGTCATGCTTTTATTAAAGAACTTATGCGTAGTGAAGATGCGGTCTATGGTGGTGAAATGTCTGCCCATCATTATTTTCGTGATTTTATGTATTGTGATTCAGGGATGATCCCTTGGTTATTAGTCGCTGAATTACTTTGTGTTAAAAACCTCAAGTTATCAGATGCTGTTGCGCAGCGTATTAAAGCTTATCCGTCTTCAGGGGAGATTAATTCAAAACTTGAAAATCCGAAATTAGCGATTGCACGGGTGTTAGAAAAATATCAGACTGATGCCGTATTAGTTGATCATACTGATGGTATATCATTGGAATTTATTGATGCTGACGGTGAATGGCGTTTTAATTTACGAAGCTCTAATACTGAGCCTGTAGTTAGGTTAAATGTAGAGTCTAAAGGTAATGTTGAGTTGATGAATGTTAAAACTGAAGAAATTTTAATTTTGTTAAGAACGTAAATACGCTTAGGTTTTAATGTTATTTTTAAAAGAAATGATATCAATATAGCAGTTACAGATTACGCAGGTATTATTAAATGCAGTGCTATTATTAGTGAAAATAAAACCAATAATGAATTAGGTTATCAACCTAAAGAATCGTTCGAAACTGGCATTGCTAAAACAGTTGCTTGGTATTTAAATAATGAACAATGGTGGCAGTCTGTAATGGATGGTTTTTATCAAAACTGGATAGCTGCTCAATACAAATAAAGAAGTACCAGATAACTATAAAAGCGATATCAACTGATATCGCTTTTTATTTTGTGTCGAACGTTTATTTTCTTATTTAATAGTAGTGACAATTGCTAAAAGTCTCTTTAATATTAGTTATCGTAATAATTTAAGGATGATAATGCAAAACAAAATAACAAAAGCGGTAATCCCCGTTGCAGGCTTAGGTACTCGTATGTTACCAGCAACTAAAGCTATTCCCAAAGAAATGTTGCCAATTGTAGACAAGCCGATGATCCAATACATTGTTAACGAGTGTGTTGCCGCGGGTATTAAAGAAATTGTGCTAGTTACCCATTCTTCAAAAAACGCGATTGAAAATCATTTTGATAAATCCTTCGAGTTAGAAACGACTTTAGAGAATCGTGTAAAACGTCAGTTGCTTGATGAAATTCAAGCGATTTGTCCGAAAGACGTTACCATACTGCATGTTCGTCAAGGTGAAGCGAAGGGCTTAGGTCATGCTGTATTGAAAGCGCGCCCTATTATCGGTAATGAACCTTTTGTTGTTGTACTGCCTGATGTACTTTTAGACGAAGAGAGTGCTGATTTAAAAACTGAAAATCTTGCAGCAATGTTAACACGTTATAATGAAGTAGGGGGTTATAGTCAAATTATGGTTGAACCTGTTCCTATGGACAAAGTCAGTAGTTACGGTGTTGTTGACTGCGGCGGACACGATTTAGCGCCAGGCGAGTCAAAAACGATGACCGCAATTGTTGAGAAACCAGCCATTGAAGATGCGCCATCAAACTTAGCCGTTGTTGGGCGTTATGTCTTGTCTGAGAAAATTTGGGATTTGTTAACATTAACGCCTCCTGGTGCGGGTGATGAAATTCAGCTAACTGATGCTATTGCCATGTTAATGGAAAAAGAAACGGTTGAAGCTTTTCATATGACAGGCAAATCACATGACTGTGGTTCTAAACTCGGTTACATGAAAGCGAATGTTGAATACGGTTTACGCCACCCTGAATTGGCTGATGATTTTAGAGCTTATTTAACTGAGTTGATGAAATAACAACTATTTTGTACTTTTGTATTTTGTACTTTTTTAGTTTTGTCGTCATGCTGAATTTATTTCAGTATCTGGTTTTTGTTGTAAGTACAGATCCTGAAACAAGTTCAGGATGACGGAGTGTTTGTATCAGGATGATGGTAATCGTTTTGTACTTTTGTCGTCATGCTGAATTTATTTCAGTATCTGGTCTTTGTTGTAAGTACAGATCCTGAAACATGTTCAGGATGACGGAGTGTTTGTATCAGGATGATGGTAATCGTTTTGTACTTTTGTCGTCAAGCTGAATTTATTTCAGTATCTGGTTTTTGTTGTTGCAAGTACAGTTCCTGAAACAAGTTCAGGATGACGGTGATGGTTGTTGCAAGTACAGATCCTGAAACAAGTTCAGGATGACGGAGTAGAGTTCAGGATGACTGTTATCCAACAGGATGATGGTGTTGGTATCAGAGAGTCTGTGATCGTTTAGTACTTTTGTCGTCATGCTGAATTTATTTCAGTATCTGGTTTTTGTTGTTGCAAGTATAGATCCTGAAACAAGTTCAGGATGACGGTTATCTCGCATGACGGTGTTTGTGTCAGGATTACGGTTATCCCACAGGGTGACGGTAATTCGTTTGCACTTTTGTCGTCATGCTGAATTTATTTCAGTATCTGGTGTTCGTTGTTATAAGTACAGATCCTGAAACAAGTTCAGGATGACGGAGTAGAGTTCAGGGCGTCGGTGATGGTATCAGGATGACGTTTATCCCACAGAATAACGGTGTTGGTATCAGCATGACGTTCTTTCACTTATTTTAAATTTACTATAAGAAAAGTCTACATATGGATATATCTTCTTTATCAGCGCTTTCAAAAGCGGCTAAATCTCGAGCAATTATTTCATTATTCACCACTGACCAAAGCCGTGCTGAGCATTACTCAACCGGCAATGCCGGTCTATACCTCGACTTTTCTAAACAAAATATTAACGCAACAGAGCTTAATCAGCTTTTTGAATTAGCAAAAGAATCAGGTTTAGCTGAAAAAATAAACGCGCAGTTCTCAGGTGATATAATTAATAACACTGAGCAGCGCGCCGTGCTTCATACCGTTCTTCGTGCCCCTAACGAAAAAAAACAAGCGATATTAGGAGCACAAGCTGACGACGTTATTGCCAATGAGCAACACATGGCCGACATCGTTAATGATATTAGCTTGGGAGCGTTACTTTCAGCTTCTGGTGAAAAGTTCACTGACATTATCGCTATTGGTATTGGTGGCTCTTATTACGGTATTAAAGTAGCGCTTTCTGCATTAAATACTTTTCATACCACTGGCTTGAATGCCCATGTTATTGCCAATGTTGACGGTGCTGCCGTTGAAGAGAAACTCGCTAAGCTGAATGTTAATACCACCTTGGTGGTTGTTATTTCTAAAACCTTTACCACCCAAGAAACGTTGCTTAACGCATTAGCGGTTAAAAACTGGATGCTTAAGCATTCAACCTGTTCTGACATTATTGAAAAGCAATGGTTTGCAGTTAGCACCAATATCGTTAAAGCGACTGAGTTTGGTGTTTTAGAAAAAAACATTCTACCCATGTGGGATTGGGTGGGTGGCCGTTTCTCTCTTTGGTCTGCCGTTGGTTTACCGCTAGCTTTAGTGATTGGTAATGAAAATTTCAATAAGCTTAAGCAGGGCGCTTATAACATGGACCAGCATTTTCAAAATGCTCCCTTTGAGCAGAATATGCCGGTGTTAATGGCACTGCTTGGTATTTGGAATCGTAATGCTTTGCAATATTCAAGCCTTGCTATATTACCTTACGACCATTCTTTGCGGGCTTTACCCGGTTATCTTCAACAAACTGATATGGAAAGTAATGGTAAGTCAGTGTCTAATGCTGGCGAGAAGTTAGCATGGCAAACCGCCCCTACTGTTTTTGGTCAAGAGGGGACGAATGGTCAGCATGCTTTTATGCAATTAATGCATCAAAGTGATGATATTATTCCTACCGATTTTATTGTCTGTTTAAAAGGCGCGAGCCATTTACCTGAGCATCATCAAGTCTTAGTGGCTAATTGTTTTGCGCAAAGTGAAGCGTTAATGCGCGGTAAAACGTTAACTGAAGTTAACGATGAACTTAACGCTGCTGGCTTAACACCTAGTGAAATTTCTACACTTGCGCCACATAAAACCATGAAAGGTAATACCCCCAGTAACACGTTATTACTTGAAGCAATGACCCCCGAAAACTTAGGGGCATTGCTTGCACTTTATGAGCATAAAATTTTTGTGCAAGGGGTTATTTGGCAGGTAAATTCTTTTGACCAATGGGGTGTTGAACTCGGTAAACAATTAGGCAACCGTATTTTGTCAGCAATCAAAGGTGGCGAAATGTCAATGCTGTCAGCTTCAAGTCAAAACTTAATCAAACGTTTTAATACCGCAAGCAATTAAGTCGCCTTAAAATAAGGTCAATAACGAGTCAGAAAACTGGCTAGTTATTGACTTTTTAACTGCAAATCATTAGTATTCTCGCGCTTTTACCTTGATATTCCCTCAAATAAGTCAATTAACGCTTCTCGTTGAATTTTCCTATTATTAGGACATCGTTAGGTTACACCCCACTATTTACAAAATGAGAGTGCAATGTTCGAATTACATGCCAGTAAAGTTTCCAACCTGAAGAATGATGTTCTTTCAGGGTTAACCGTCGCCTTAGCGCTAGTGCCTGAAGCAGTTGCTTTTGCTTTTGTTGCCGGTGTCGACCCATTAGTCGGTTTATATGCGGCTTTTATGGTGGGTTTAATTACCTCTATTTTTGGTGGTCGTCCAGGCATGATTTCTGGTGCAACTGGCGCAATGGCCGTTGTGATGGTCAGTTTAGTTGCTCTTCATGGCGTTGAATACTTATTTGCGACCGTAGTGTTGACCGGCTTGTTACAAATACTCGCGGGTATATTTAGGTTGGGTAAATTTATTCGTTTAGTGCCTCACCCCGTTATGCTCGGCTTTGTTAACGGTTTAGCTATCGTTATATTTCTTGCTCAGCTAGGGCAATTTAAATTCACTAATGAAGCGGGTGAATTAGAATGGTTGCAAGGCACCCCTCTTTATACTATGGCAGGGTTAATTATTTTAACCATGGCAATTATTCATTTTTTTCCTAAATTAACAAAAGCGGTACCATCAACCTTAGTGGCTATTGTGGTTGTTACTTTGTTGGTGTTAGGTGTTGGTCTTGATACAAAATTAGTGGGTGATGTTGCTTCTATTGCGGGTGGTTTACCCACATTTAGTATTCCAAGTGTTCCTTTTGATTTAGAAATGTTAAAAATAATATTTCCTTTTGCACTCGTGCTAGCGGCGATTGGTTTAATTGAATCATTATTAACCTTAACCCTTATTGATGAATTAACGGGTACTCGTGGCCGTGGCAATAAAGAATGTATTGCACAAGGTGCAGCGAATACCGCTTGTGGTTTTTTTGGTGCTATGGGTGGTTGTGCAATGATTGGTCAGTCAATGATCAACGTGAACTCGGGTGGCCGAGGTAGAGCCTCAGGTATTACCGCGGCATTAGCATTACTTGGCTTTATTTTATTTGCATCAGGTCTCATCGAACAAATTCCGTTGGCGGCCTTGGTCGGTGTTATGTTTATTGTGGTTATTGGCACTTTTGAATGGTCGAGTTTTCGTATTTTAGGCAAAGTACCTAAAGCGGATGCTTTTGTTATTATTCTTGTCTCGGGTGTTACTGTTTATTCTGACCTTGCTATCGCTGTTGTTGTGGGTGTGATTGTCTCAGCGCTCGTGTTTGCTTGGGAACATGCAAAACACGTTACTGTGCATCGTTCAACTAACGAGCATGGTTCAACCGTTTATGATGTTAAGGGACCGTTATTTTTTGGATCGGTTTCAAACTTTTTAGAGCAGTTTGATATGGACGAAGCAAGTATCGACATTATCGTTGAATTTAAAAATTCACGCGTTGTTGACCATTCAGCTATTGAAGCGATTGATACCTTAGCTGACCGTTATTTGTCGCGTGGTAAAACCATGCATTTAAGACATTTAAGTAGTGAATGTACCAAGTTGCTCACCAAAGCGGGCAGTTTAGTTGAAATCAATGTGATTGAAGACCCTGACTATCATATTGCTACTGATAAACTAGACTAATATGATACAAGCCTATACATTATGTATAGGCTTTTTATGTTTGGCCGAAGGTTTTTATGCAATTAGAGTTTTTTGATGTTCCCAGCCCTTGTGTGGGTGTTTGTCAGTCTGATGAAAAAGGCAATTGTCTTGGCTGCTACCGTACGCGTGAAGAACGCCAAACGTGGATAAGCTTAACGTCTGACAATAAGCAAAAAGTCGTTAAGCGCTGCTTGCAACGTAAAAAACGTAAAAATACCAAACCGAAAGTCAAAGTGATGGAAACTAGCGCTGAAGTTTTACAGCCTTCATTACTTGACCCTCAATCAAAAGCCAAACAAGATACGTCAACTGACCTTGATTTCGGTGACTTTGAACTTTAATACTATCATTCTCAACAGACTCTTTAGTCTTGAAAATACTCTGTAATCCTGAAAAAACACGTCATCCTGAACTTGTTTCAGGATCTGTACTTACTCTACAAAGACGAGATACTGAAATAAATTCAGCATGACGACACGGGAGTGAGCAAATGCGAATCGTGAACAAGCCACTTTCCGTCATCCTGAACTTGTTTCAGGATCTTTACTTGCTCTACAAAAACCAGATACTGAAATAAATTCAGCATGACGACACGGGAGTGAGTAGGGACGAGATACTAAAATAAATTCAGCATGACGACACGGGAATGAATAAATGCGAATAATAAACAAGCCACTCTCCGTCATCCTGAATACTACTCCGTCATCCTGAACTCGTTTCAGGATCTTTACTTGCTCTACAAAAACCAGATACTGAAATAAATTCAGCATGACGGCACGGGAGTGAACAAAGACCAGATACTGAAACAAGTTCAGCATGACGACACGGGAATGAATAAAGACCAGATACTGAAATGAATTCAGCATGACGACACGGGAGTGAAAAAACCAGATACTGAAATAAATTCAGCATGACGGCACGGGAGTGAACAAAGACCAGATACTGAAACAAGTTCAGCATGACGTTTCAGCCCCACGAATAATACCCACTTAGCTTAATTACTTTCCATTCACCGTAAATGTGTAACCATTTAACGTAATTGGCTAAGGTTCACTTGCTGTATTGTTCAAATCATTTTATTGTTATCCATCAAAACCCAAAATAATAATCCGCACAGGAAGCATTAAATGCATATCAAGCAAAGCATCGCGCCTACGTTGTTGGCGCTTAGCGTATCACTCGCGTTATCTGGCTGTTTAGAGTCTGAGCAGCAAGACCCAAAAGTGTCTATTAATAAAAACCCTTATCCGAGTACTTACCAACCATTACCTAAGCAAACAACATTAATCAAAAATACTACAGTATTAATTGGTAATGGTGAGCGCATTGATAATGCTGATGTGTTAATGACTGATGGAAAAATATCTCAAGTGGGCAAAAACTTGTCTGCTGCGGGTGCTGTCGAAATTGATGGAACAGATAAATGGGTTACGCCTGGTGTTATTGATGTGCATTCGCATTTAGGGGTTTATCCAAGCCCATCGGCTGAGTCACACTCAGATGGTAATGAAATGAGCTCGCCCAATACCTCTGAAGTTTGGTCTGAACATAGTATTTGGCCACAAGACCCGGGTTTTAATGCTGCCCGCGCTGGCGGTGTTACTACAATGCAAATTTTACCTGGCTCTGCTAATTTATTTGGTGGCCGTGGTGTAACGCTTCGTAATGTATCAAGCCACACGATGCAAGGCATGAAATTTCCAGAAGCGCCTTATGGTTTAAAAATGGCTTGTGGTGAAAACCCTAAGCGTGTTTACGGTAGCCGTAAAATATTACCCTCAACTCGTATGGGTAACATGGCAGGTTACCGCATGGCTTGGGCAGAAGCGACTGAGTATAAACATGCCTGGGAAAAATACGACCGTGACTACGAAGCGGGGAAAAATCCATTAGCGCCAGCACGTGACCTAGAGCTTGATACTCTGCGCGGTGTGCTCGACGGTGAAATTTTAATTCATAATCATTGTTACAAAGCTGAAGAAATGGCGATGATGATTGATCTAGGTAAAGAGTTTAATTACCCGTCAGGGACTTTTCACCATGCGATTGAAGGTTACAAAATTGCTGACTTATTAGCTGAGAATGGAAATTGTGCAGCCATGTGGCCTGATTGGTGGGGTTTCAAAATGGAAGCTTACGACATGATCCACGAAAACGTTGCGGTTGTTAACGCGGTTAAAAACTCTTGTGCGATTGTTCACTCAGACTCAAACAGTACTATTCAGCGTTTAAACCAAGAAGCAGGTAAAGTCATGTACCGTGCTAACGAAAATGGTTTTGCCTTAAAACCAGCAGAAGCGATCCGTTGGATCACCTTAAATGCGGCTAAATCTTTAGGCATTGATGATAAAACGGGTAGTTTAGAAGTTGGGAAAAATGCGGATGTGGTGCTTTGGAATCAAAGCCCTTTTAGTGTTTATGCACAAGCTGAACAAGTCTTTGTTGATGGTGCAAAAGTGTATGACCGCTTTGATGATAAATATCAAGCAACAAGTGACTTTATGTTAGGGCAAGCTGAAGTTCCGGCTTTACCTAAAAAGGGAGGGCAGTAATCATGAAAAAAATTAAGCTATTTAAAGCCTCGTTAGTTGCACTTGCTTTAGCGGCAATAAGCCATGCTAACGCAGAAAGTTTAGCAATAACCAATGCCACTATCCATACGGTTACTGAACAGGGCGTTTTAACAAATGCCACAGTTGTTATTGATGACGGAAAAATTATTGCGATTAATCCTGAAAAAATTGATGCTGATGTAACCTTCGATGCGATGGGTAAAATATTGACACCGGGTTTAATTGGTGCTATGAATTCATTAGGTTTGGTTGAGGTAAATGCGGTATCAAGAACCCGTGATGCTAGTGATAAAAAAGCAGACATTACTTTTGATGCTTCAATCGCTTTTAATCCACGTTCAACGGTTGTGCCTTATACACGCAAAGGTGGTATCACCAGTAACGTTTCAGTGCCTAGCGGTGGTGATAGTATGTTCAAAGGGCAAACCTTTGTAACTGACCTCTCAGGCGAATTTGACAGTGTTTACCTTAAAGAAAATGCCGTTATCATAGATTTAGGAGCGAAAAGTAGCGGTTCACGCGCTCTAAACTTACAAAAATTGCGTTACACGCTTGAAGACGCCAAAAAATCCTTAACCAAAGCTGCTGAAGACGCTAAAACAGCGAAAAAAGACAAAAAAGCTGACGACAAGCAAAAAGAACCGAAAGAACTAAAGCGTGATGCAAAAATTATCAATGCCTTACTAACCGGTGATAAACCGCTTGTAGCTTATGCTGACCGCGCCACAGACTTACTCGAATTACTGAAATTAAAAGCTGAATTTAATCTTGATTTAGTGATCGCTGGCGGTGCTGATGCGATATTAATTACTGAGCAATTAGCTGCAGCGAAAGTACCGGTTATATTTGGCGCTTTAGATAATTTACCGAGTAGTTTTGATTCGCTGCATTCATCGTTAGACAATACGGCGAAATTAACCCAAGCAGGTATCAATGTCGCTTTAGCCATAAACGACGCACATAACTTATATCAGCTGCGTTTCGAAGCGGGTAATGCAATTGCTAATGGTTTAACTAAAGACCAAGCACTTGCCGCTGTTACTGCCAATGTTGCCGATGCTTTTAATATTAATGCGGGTCGTATTGCCGTTGGTAAAAAAGCTGACTTAGTTTTATGGAGTGCTGACCCTTTCGAGCTTAGTACGAAAGTTGATAAAATGTGGATTGACGGTAAAGAAATCTCAACGCAGAGTCGTCAAGACAAACTGCGTAAACGCTATACCACTGAAAGTGATATGCCAAGAGGTTACACGAAGTAACTTTTATTGGCAGTTTGTTATTCGATAGCGAAAAGCATTAAACGAACATTTGTTTAATGCTTTTTTTTTGCGCTTTGTTGTTTAGCATTTTTGCTGTGATGCTGAATTTTCCTAAAGGGATTTAGCTACTTAGTTTTTTTCGTCATGCTGAATTTATTTCCCGTGTCGTCATGCTGAATATCTTTCTCTTGTCGTCATGCTGAATATCTTTCTCTTGTCGTCATGCTGAATTTATTTCAGTATCTGCTCTTTGTTATTGTCAGTACAGATCCTGAAACAAGTTCAGGATGACGGAGTAGTATTCAGGTTGACGGAGAGTGTTTATTTATGATTCGCATTTTCATACTCCCGTGTCGTCATGCCTAATATATTTCTCTTGCCGTCATGCTGAATTTATTTCTCTTGCCGTCATGCTGAATTTATTTCAGTATCTGCTCTTTGTTATTGTCAGTACAGATCCTGAAACAAGTTCAGGATGACGGCGTAGTATTCAGGTTGACGGAGAGTGTTTATTTATGATTCGCATTTTCATACTCCCGTGTCGTCATGCCTAATATATTTCTCTTGCCGTCATGCTGAATATCTTTCTCTTGTCGTCATGCTGAATTTATTTCAGTATCTGCTCTTTGTTATTGTCAGTACAGATCCTGAAACAAGTTCAGTATGACGGCGTAGTATTCAGGTTGACGGAGAGTGTTTATTTATGATTCGCATTTTCATACTCCCGTGTCGTCATGCCTAATATATTTCTCTTGCCGTCATGCTGAATATATTTATCTTGCCGTCATGCTGAATTTATTTCAGTATCTGGTTTTTGTTATTGTCAGTACAGATCCTGAAACAAGTTCAGGATGACGGCGTGGTATTCAGGATGACGGAGTAGTATTCAGGTTGACGGAGAGTGGTTTTTTTATGATTCGCATTTTCATACTCTCTTGCCGTCATGTCTAATATATTTATCTTGCCGTCATGCTGAATTTATTTCAGTATCTGGTTTTTGTTATTGTCAGTACAGATCCTGAAACAAGTTCAGGATGACGGCGTGGTATTCAGGATGACGGCGTAGTATTCAGGTTGACGGAGAGTGGTTTTTTTATGATTCGCATTTTCATACTCTCTTGCCGTCATGTCTAATATATTTATCTTGCCGTCATGCTGAATTTATTTCTCGTGTCGTTATGCTGAATTTATTTCAGTATCTGCTCTTTGTTATTGTCAGTACAGATCCTGAAACGAGTTCAGGATGACGGCGTAGTATTCAGGATGACGGCGTAGTATTCAGGTTGACGGAGAGTGTTTATTTATGATTCGCATTTTCATACTCTCTTGCCGTTATGCTTAATATATTTATCTTGCCGTCATGCTGAATTTATTTCAGTATCTGCTCTTTGTTATTGTCAGTACAGATCCTGAAACAAGTTCAGGATGACGGAGTAGTATTCAGGATGACGGCGTAGTATTCAGGATGAC
>NZ_JACGUT010000032.1 GCF_014076845.1 Colwellia sp. MB3u-41 | reverse complement strand
ATGTGAACGGAGTGAAACAGCCAACTGTTTTTTGTCCGTTTGAATGCCTTGTTATGCGATTTTTACATTACCACAAACCGTACAATTTATATAAATATTAGTAACATAAAATGCACGTTTAAAAACCTCACAGCATTGCGACACACCAAATCGTGAATGTTGAGCCACTAATGAAAAGTGAATTTACCACTTACCTACTTTGGCGAAAAACTATTTAACCAAAAACTTAAATAGATTTAATTACGCGTAAATAACTAGGATAAAGAAAAGGCAACTACCACAATTACATTTAATCGAATTCGCAATGCCGCATAACGCCCCATTAAGAGGCTTTTAATTGTTGGCTAAAATGTGAAGCGAAGCGGAACCTAGCCAACTGTTAAAAGTCCTGCTTGAATGGCTTGTTATAAGCCACATTTCGGCAAGATTATATTGCCTGATAAATCTATTGCTAGTTTACGATTAAAGTTATTAGATGGAATGTTTTTGTTAAATACAACATACCCAACTTTATACAACCAATAACTTTCCTTTAAACCCTTTACTGAAACTGATGCTAAGTTAAAACTAACTGCATGACCTTTTTCTGATGCAGTTAAGTTTGTAGACGCCCAGTTATGAAAAATTAAACTTACTTCTTTTATTGATAACGGCGGCTTAGAAACAGCATCCCAGTTTTTAGTTGGGTGGTTATCAAATCCTAATGTACAGGTATTGCTATTTGACGGCCAAGTTTCAAAAGTAAAATTATTACTTAAAGAGAAGAAAGGTAATAATATTAGTAAAACTAGAAGATAGCGCATAACTTTCCTTGTGGCTTATAACGCTTTGCTAAGCGGAAAATAATGGTTGGCTATAATCGCGAAGCGATGGCCAACTGTTATTTTTCCGTTTGAGCAACTTGTTATATGCAGAGAACGTTGAATCAAACTCTGCACGAAC
>NZ_JACGUT010000031.1 GCF_014076845.1 Colwellia sp. MB3u-41 | reverse complement strand
TGTTCATAAAATTGCTTTACCTCTTTCTATAATTATTTTGCTAAGCTTTCCTTTTGGAACCATAGTTGGCGGTATATATTTGATGCAACGGTTCAAAAACACATAACAAGCCATTCAAGCAGGACAAATAACAGTTGGCTATTTGCTCCTTCGTCGCTTATTTTAGCCAACTATCATTTGCCTCTTAATGGGGCGTTAGCTGGTAAAAAAGTTCATGAGTATAATTCTAGTTTCAGATGTATTTGGTGTAACTCCTGCTTTATTAGCGATAAGTGAAAAATTGGGTTCATGCTCGATTGTTGATCCGTATAAAGGTCAAATTATGGGGTTCCAAAACGAAACTGAGGCGTATTCATATTTTGCCAAAGAAATTGGACTAGATAATTACTTGTATAGTCTATTACAAACTTTGGACTCAATTGATTATCAAGCAACATTAATCGGTTTTAGTGTTGGAGCTTCAGTTATTTGGCGACTATCTGAAAAGAAGGGTAACAACTATATCAAGCAAGGCTTTTGCTATTACGGTTCACAAATCCGAAATTTCACAGAAATAGAACCACGTTTTAATTTGTGCTTGGTATTTCCAAAAAGTGAACCTCATTTTGATGTTGTAGAGTTACAAGATAACTTGCGTAAAAAGGCTAATGTTAAAACTAAAAAAGTTGAATACTTGCATGGGTTTATGAATTATCATTCAAATAACTATAATAGTTTTGGTTATAATGAGCACATTAACCTTCTGCGCTCAATTACCAGCTAACAAGGCATTCAAACGGACAAAAAACAGTTGGTTGTTTTCACTCCGTTCAACATTTTAACCAACTATTTTTTGCCGCTTAATGTGGCGTTAGAGTTTTATGCAAATATTCGATAGTCGCAATCCATATTCAGTCTTCTTTGTATTAGGAACGATAATAGTTTTTATATTTAGTTTTTGGGGTGTTGGTTATCAATCCGTAAGCTCTCAAACAAACGAAAAAATACAAAGACAATTAGA
Source organism: Colwellia sp. MB3u-41 (assembly GCF_014076845.1). Lineage (GTDB taxonomy): Bacteria > Pseudomonadota > Gammaproteobacteria > Enterobacterales > Alteromonadaceae > Colwellia_A. The sequence goes on along the minus strand of NZ_JACGUT010000031.1, from coordinate 1,168 downwards.
TATTTGGCAACAAAATGAGCCTGAAAGGTATAGCTACGTTGCCCAAGAAGGTTGTATGTATGTAGCAGGTTCAAAAGTTCTTGTTGTAAATGACGTAGCACTTTTTGAAAAACTAAGTGAACACGAACACAATTTAGTAATAAATGATCTTTTTATAGCTGCAAATAAAGGGTTATTTGAAGCTGCAAGCATGGAAATTAAATATCACCCTAAATATGGATTTCCAGAAGTCATTGAAATTGATTGGAATAAAGACATAATGGATGATGAGTGCTTTTATGAAATTAGTGAATTCAAAGTCATCGAGTAAAAAACTCTAACAAGCCATTCAAGCAGGACAAATAACAGCTGGCTATTTGCTCCTTCGTCGCTTATTTAGCCAACTATCATTTGCCTCTTAATGGGGCGTTAGCAGTATTAGTATATTTATCTAATCGTATAAGGATATAAATTATGAATAGTTTCACTAGATGGCTCATATTAGCGGTTTTAATTATAGCTGCCATTGCTTGTTATTCTTATGGTAGCTCAACTGGCTTATTTATTTTTATTATAATAGGTGCAATATTTGAGTTGGCATTTTGGTTTGGTATATTTTCAAAAAAAAGTAATCATTCCAACCCTTAAAAACACTGCTAACAAGGCATTCAAACGGACAAAAAACAGTTGGTTGTTTTCACTTCGTTCAACATTTTAACCAACAATTTTTTGCCGCTTAATGTGGCGTTATGTGTTTCGACTATTTACAGTAACTTCAAGGATGAGGAGTCCAAAATGAAATTCAAAAATAAACTTAATCGAGCACAGTTAAGTGCTGTAACTTTATGTTTAGGTACTTCACTAGGCATGTCTATATTTGTTGGGAGCTCATCACCTTTTATAGGATTAATGCTTGGTACAATTACCGTCGGTGTTTATGTCATGATTCTCTCTGGCCAGTGGAGTGCAAAAAACACATAACAAGGCATTCAAACGGACAAAAAACAGTTGGCTGTTTTCACTTCGTTCAACATTTTAGCCAACAATTTTTTGCCGCTTAATGTGGCGTTAGTTGCCAAGGAGTTTGCATCATGGATGAGTCTACAGTTGAAGCTTTATTTATTATTCTCTTCGCAGTTTTACCTTGTGGGATTTTCGGGTATCTAATCGCTTTTAAAGGGCGCAGAGG
>NZ_JACGUT010000030.1 GCF_014076845.1 Colwellia sp. MB3u-41 | reverse complement strand
GGCTGGGCGTTTACCATTTACGGAGCAGTTGCTACATGTGCATTTCTATTTGTATACATATTAGGTATATCGCAACTTTCAAACCTTGATTCATTACCAACGTTTTTAATTCTACTTATAAATATATTATTGGTAGTAAACTTTTTAGCTTGGCTTTGTGGTATTTATCTACTTAAGCAAAGTAAAACTGTTCATAAAATTGCTTTACCTCTTTCTATAATTATTTTGCTAAGCTTTCCTTTTGGAACCATAGTTGGCGGTATATATTTGATGCAACGGTTCAAAAACACATAACAAGCCATTCAAGCAGGAC
>NZ_JACGUT010000029.1 GCF_014076845.1 Colwellia sp. MB3u-41 | reverse complement strand
GGCGTTATAACTCAAGTTCAAAGTCTTGTACTTACATCTAGTTTTAACTATACTTAGTGCCATACATAGTACAACTAAAGGTATTACTCATGAGTAGACTTCATTTTGATCAAGATATTCAACCACTTTCTGATTTTAGAGCTGGTGCAGCGTCATTTATTCGTCAAATTAACGAAACAAGAAGACCAATTGTGATCACACAAAGAGGAAAAGGTGTGGCTGTAGTTGTCGATGTGGCAGAGTATGAGTCAATGCAGGAAAAAATTGAATTACTTGAAGAGGTACAAAAAGCTGAAGCTCAACTTTCTGCTGGATTAGGTCTTTCTAATTCTGATGCTCGCGCACAAATTTTAAAGAGTATTAAACCTTGAAAATAGTTTGGTCTCCTTTAGCGTTAGAAAAGCTAGAAGCGTCCGCTAAGTTTATTGCGCTTGATAAACCATCGGCTGCTGACAAATGGGTTAATGATATTTTTGATCGCATTGACTTACTCGGTTCTCAACCTGAATTAGGACGAGAAGTACCTGAGTTGTTAGGTTCAAATTATCGTGAAGTGATATTTGGTAGTTATCGTATTATCTATAAAGTTGAAAATGAAATTAAAATATTAACTTTACGTAATAGTCGTCAGTTGCTTAGTTTGGATGATATTGAGTTATAACAAGAACTTCAAACGGAAAAAATACAGTTGGCTGTTTTCACTCCGTTCAACATTTTAGCCAACTATATTTTTCCGCTTAAGTAGGCGTTA
>NZ_JACGUT010000028.1 GCF_014076845.1 Colwellia sp. MB3u-41 | reverse complement strand
ACGTTAACGGATCGCTCTGATATGAGTTATTTAATGTTGTTAGGGCGTGAAGCACTTGGTAAGCGGTTTCTTGTTGACCCTTCTAAAGTGTTTTTAGGGTCAAAATAAAAGTTGGCTAACTTAAGTTTCCTCTATAAACTTTATACATTACAAGCGATCCATCTTCTGTGATCATTACCATAGAAGGTGAATCGTTCACTGACACCTAATATCAAAAATAGCGGGTTAACTCGCATCAAATAACCTAACAATATGCAGATCATATTACCGCTATTTTTTGTCACTAAAAGTTCCTTACTATTGCCTTTCAGTTAAGTTATGCCGTTTAAAATTTATTTTTTACAGTGGTTCTGAATTGCTATTGCAGCCATTTTTAGCTGATATAGTTCACTCTTTAGCGAGTTCGGGGAAAAAATATCTATTGATCAGCGAGTATGTACTTAATTGAAAACACGTATTATAGTTATTAAAAAATTAGAATAGACGCGGTTAACTTGTAATCATTTACCATATCTATTTGGAATCAGCTTTATAGATAGTGGCTGTAGCCGCTAAATAATTAAATTAACGTGGTATTAATTTTTGACTATTCCTGACTTACCCAATAATCATGCCTTAGCGGTATTGTTAATTACCATATTGGCGTTATATCTTTTTCGCCGAGACGATATTCCCTTAGAGACCTCTTCATTGGCTGTCATCGCTGTACTGTGTTTGGCGTTTGCATTTTTCCCTTTTTACGTAGATGGCATACATTTCGAACCCAGTTCATTGTTTTTTGGCTTTGGTCATGAAGCTTTAGTGACAGTTTGTTCATTAATGATTATTGGTCAGGGTATCGTCCGTACAGGTGCCTTAGAGCCCATTGGACGATATTTGGCCAAGTTATGGAAAGTAAGTCCGGCACTGTCGTTGCTGTTAACGCTTATTCTGGCTGGAGGTTTAAGTGCTTTCATTAATAACACTCCCGTTGTGGTGCTATTGCTACCTATTTTGATCAGTGTTTCATTGCGCACTAAAACAGACTCTTCGCCGATGTTGTTACCTATGGGATTAGCAACATTAGTTGGGGGAATGGCAACGACTATAGGTACATCTACAAACTTATTAGTGGTAAGTATTGCAAAAAATATGGGCGCTGTTGAATTTGGACTCTTTGATTTTATTCAACCTGCACTTATTGCTTCTGTTGTTGCGGTACTTTATTTATGGCTAATTGCGCCAAAACTTTTACCCAGTAGAACACCATCGATGCCTGATACATCGCCACGTTTATTTAGCGCTTATCTTAATATCAACGAAGAAAGTGTAGCTAACGAGAAAGCAATTGCTGAAATAATTGCTTTGACTGATGGTCTGTTAAAAATAGAAAGTATTCAGCGCGGGGCAAACTATCGGAATATTATGCCTTTACCTGATACAATACTGACGGTGGGAGACCGTTTAAAAGTTCATGATTACCCCGACCGTTTAAAAGAATATGAATCGGTATTAGGGGCAACCTTATTCTCAGGGCTAAATAAAGTTGATGACGAACATCCGTTAAAAGCTGACAAACAAACCTTGGCTGAGATAGTTCTTATTGCGGGCTCGGGCGTAGAAGGACGGACCTTACAACAAGTCAATTTCATTCAAAAACACAGCATATCAGTGGTCGCATTGCATCGAGCGGGTAAAGCTATGGAAATTGGTCGCAGCAGTATCGGCAATACCCGATTGAAAATCGGAGATGTACTTCTCGTACAAGGAGAGCAAGAACAAATTGATTTATTGAAAGCTAAACAAGGGCTACTCATTATCGATGGTGCGGAGTCGTTACCCCAAACAAGTAAAGCTCCCATTGCATTAGGCACCTTGTTGGCAGTAGTTATATCATCAGCACTCGGTATTTTACCGATTGAAATTAGTGCGATATGTGGTGTGCTGATTTTGTTAGTAACAAAATGTTTAAATTGGCAAGAAGCCTCATCAGCGCTCAGTACTCAGGTTATTTTAATTGTTGCCGCGTCTTTAGCATTGGGTGCTGCGATGATGGCAACGGGGGGGGCTGAATATATAGCCCAAGCTTTTGTTGCCTTGTCATTCGGCCTGCCGCCAGGGGGCGTTTTGTCGGCTTTAATGCTTTTATTAGCGATACTGACCAACATTGTTTCTAACAACGCCGCGGCTGTTATTGGAACGCCAATTGCCATTTCAGTAGCGAGTCAACTGAACTTGCCTGCGGAGCCTTTTATTTTGGCTGTACTGTTTGGCGCCAACTTAAGTTATGCAACACCTATGGCTTATAAAACTAATTTATTGGTGATGAATGCTGGTGGTTATCGCTTTTCTGACTTTATGCGTGTTGGTATTCCGTTGATTATTCTCATGTGGGTAACACTGTCATTACTGTTAAATTGGCTATATTTATAAAGGAAGTAGGCAACCTATTCGCCTGGTTTTCCCTAAGCCCCAAATCACTGATTTACCAATAATATATTATCGGTAAATGAAAGCCTTATTAATGATGAGGCGAGATAACTTAACAAATAAAAAATGAGGAGTGGGGAGTGACGGGTTAAAGGCTCTCTTTTAAAGCTTTGTGCTCAAACCATAAACGCATAAAATCACCGGTTAATTTTTGTTCGATTTCCATAGCACTTTCGGTTGGACAAAAAATAGTGAAAAATACCTGTGTATCGCCAAGTTCTGACGTGGCGACTTGAATATGAGGCTCAGGACCTGCAATTTTTATATCTAAACGACTTTCAATAAGGTGGTTATAGCGAATAGCGACATCTTTAAAGTCATGGCAATAGAAGTTCGCTTTTTCATATAACGTTTCCATGAAATCAAAAGGATTAACACAGTCATTACGCACAATGGTAAAATGATGTACAGCATATCGTTTAAGGAAGTTAAGATTTTTAATAACTGATGTTATCAATTGGCTATTCGGTAAATACAACGTTTTACCAGTATATTCATAATCATCTTTATTGACTTCTAATAAGGTCAGTTTTGCCCAATCAGTAGAATGTACTTCACCGACATAGTTACCTACTTGTATCCAGTCGCCAATACGAAAGGGTCTACTTGATAAGATATAAATAAAACCAATAAAACACTGAATAAATTCTCGGGTTGCTAATACTATTGCCACAATAAAAGCGGCAATAGAAAAAGCAAACTTTTGAATTTCTTCAGACCAAAGATTAAAAAGTACTATAATCATCATTAGGGTAAAGATATTACTTACCATATTGATTTTTAATCTTTTAGTTTGTTTAGCCTTTAGTTTTATTATTTTTATGATTAAATTTTTAACCAAAAAAGAAGCCATAAGCACTAAAAAGGTAACAATAAACTTATACTCAAACAGTAACTCAGTAAATTCGGTGAAGCTGTACATTTTATTGATCCATTCCATAATAAATATTTATTAACCTACTTGCTGATACTAGGTAGCATGCCTTTAAGCAATAAACCAAAGATATCGGCTCCAGTAATAATACGCTTGGTCTCTCCCCAAATCAGTAGTACGTCGTGTTCTATCACCCCAGCAAAGTTTTTATCTATAGAAGTGTTAACTTTCATTTTTAGCATGGCTTCATTTAAGGGGGTTGTTTCATCGGTGATCACTACCGGGCGATGACAGTAATTGTAAGGGTCAAAATGGGTAGGTTGGTATAAAGCTGCACGTGAATAGCCATCAGCGTCAAGCACAAGTAATGGGTAGCCGGCTTCATTAGTGAGTATTACCCAGCTATGATTGGTTTCATTCACTTGCATTAAAAATGGGTCGTCAGGACTTTGTTGTGTCACGGGAATGATAGGTAAATCTAACTTGGTTGGTAAGGAAATGATTGATTTAGGATCAATTATCTCACCTTCTTCAGTCACTTGTATTTCATCTAAGGCAAAAAAGTTTAACGCACCGATACCTTCTACCTGATTAAGGTCTGCTTCTTCGGCTGTTATATGTTGGTGGATAATACTTCTAAGTTCGCTTTCTTCAAGATAGGTAATACCTTCTTTCCCAAGCCATGCATCCAAAATAAGCGCCGTTGGTTTTGCAACAGGGTAAAATAGGATCTGATAAAAACGAATAATAGGGGCGAGCATGCTACCCATTTTTAAAGCATTTCTCGAAAAGTAAGCTTGAGGTGTAATTTCACCAATAATGGTTATTGCAATTGTCGAGAATAAAAAAGCGCTGACACCGGTAAGCACTGAATCAGACAGCATGGTTAGCAGAACATTAATGCCGACATTACCCCATAATATGGTCGTTAATAAGAAATTTGAATCATCTCTAAGACGTAGAATGGTTTGTGCGGCTTTGTTGCCTTTTTTCGCTTCAACCTCTAAATGAAGCCTACTAATAGAAAAAAATGCGAGGTTTAATCCTGAAAAAATCGCTGATTGTGTAATACAAAAGGCGATAGCACACCAAGTAATAATGTCAGTTGACATGTAATAATCCTAATCGGGCTATTAATAGCGTTAATTGGGTGAAGTATTAACTTTACTTACTGAGATCACAACTAATTATTTAACCTTTATTCTAAAATGCTGTCTATAATGGCATCATTTATAAATTAATGAGTCGTTTATAAAATTTTATAAAACTTGTGATAGGTAATGCTGATATCAGCGCTATTTTGTAATTCTAGTAAAGGATTTTTCATGATTAAATGTATGTTGATTTCACCTTCTTCACCGATAATAATTGGTGGTCAAGAGCTAGTTTCTCAATGGCAACAAGATGAAAGTACTACGCTATGGATTGATATTGATAAGGTTGAAAAATCTCAAGAAAAAGAAATATTAACTCAATTTGGTTGTCATCCTTTGGCTATTTTAGATGCGCAAAGAGAAAGACACCCCCCTAAAGTAGAACTGTTTAGTGATTTTATTTTTCTACTATACCGCGGTTTTGTTGCCAAAGAAGACAATTTAACGTTTGAACATGTACAAATCAGTATGTTCATCGGTCAACGCGTATTAATTACTGGTCACCCTGAAAGCTCTGTTGCGATAAATACACTGTTTAACGCGAGCAGTGAAAAGTATTTAGCGAGAAGCCCAATACATTTAGCGTTGAAAATATTTCACAGTAGCTGTGGTAATTATCTACAGCAGCTGTTTGATTTTGAAGCACACTTAGAAAAAATTGAAGATCAGTTTCAAGTTAGTGGTAACGATACAACCATGCGAGAAATTACGGCACATCGTTCTCGGTTAGTTAAAATTAGAAGAACGTTTAATTACCATGTAACTGTGGGCAATACCCTAAACAGTTACCTTGAAGATGATGAAACATTACTGATTACCGACAAAGAAATACATGCAGTTAATGATTTAAGAGAGCGCCTTGACCGACTACTGAGTCTTTCTCAAATGTATTATGATATTTGTGGTGACTTAATTAATGGTTACATGTCTGTTACCTCGCATCAGTTAAATGCAACCATGCGTGTGTTAACAGTTATTACTGCTTTGTTTGTTCCTTTGACCTTCCTCGCGGGAATTTATGGGATGAATTTTGAATACATACCTGAGCTAAAATTTGAATACGGTTATTTTACTCTACTTGCAGTGATGTTAGTTATTTCTGTTGGGCTTATTGTCTGGTTTAAGAAAAAACGTTGGTTGTAATTTAAAAAGAGAAAAATATTGAGCGATTCAAAAACACTTTATGAAAATAAAGTCATTAATATAAGAAAGCGGCAACCAATAATGGCTTGGTTACTCTCTTTAACTCTTATCTCTATGGGATATTATTTGTCAAAAACGCAATTTTTAGGAATAGAGTGGCTGACCCGAAGTGGGTGCTTAATTGTGTTGCTTGGTGTTTGGTCAAGCATTGGCGCTATCATCGCTGAAAGAGTGTTAATAAGTAAATTGAATATCCAACATCGGGTTGTTTTATCACGAGCAAAAATGAAGCTCAGAAAAATTAATGCGCCTGCAGAGTACATTGAAAAAGAAATTAAAACGATTGAAGATAACTTTGACGATAAAATTGACGTTGTTAAAGACAATGTTAGGTATCAGCTGGGTATTTTAGAGGTTTCTTTATTGATGACAGGTACCTTTATTTGGGGTTTTGGCGACTTAGTATTTAAAATAAGTCTTTAAAAAATAATTCTTAAAGAGTGAACGATGAGTAACAATATTTGGTGGGGCGAGTTTACCTTTGATGAACAACAAGAGAAAAAGTGTTGGAGCGTAGGCGAGCGAGCCATATTAATAAAGCGTAAAGCCACAGAGTGGAATATTTGGAACATTGAAAATCAAGAAGAAGACCACCAAATTGTGCTTTCTGACGGCGAAAAATTTAACGTAGAAAACAATGCCATTATTGGTCGATTTTTAGAGAAAGCCAGTTCAGATAAAATAAAAGTATTACCAAAATTAGCAGACCGTCCTGTTATTGCCCGTCCTTCATCTCCTTTAACTATTCTTGCTGGTGAAAAAGTACAGTTGTTTATCAGTACACCTATTTGGTTTTACGCTGAAACATTTCCAAGTGGCAAATGTTTGGTTGATTTACCTTTTTGGCGCCCCTCTGATTCATGGTTTGGCAGTTCAACCATTGATGGTCAGCTCTGCTATGCGAAATATACGTCTGCAAAAACTAAACTTGAAGAATTAGACTTACACCCTCATCGGGCAACAACAGCTATAATGGTCATTAATAGTCATGATAAAGCATTAATTATCAATAGAATTAATGTTCCGGTAAATTACTTACACTTATACGGCGATGACAAAAATCAATTGTGGACATCTGGCATCACTATCGAAATAGAAAATGAATCAGCTGATGTTGAGTTAATTGTTGAGAAAAGTATTTCGGCTAAGTTGTCTCTGCTCAAATCTATTAGTGCTCCGCGTGAGTCTTCAGAGCATGGGGAATTAATACGCAGAATTAGTCATTTATTTGGGTAAATATTAGTTCAGCAAACAAGAGTTAGGTAAATATTGTATGGAAGTCATTAATGAGTTTTTTAATACGCTCAAAGTATCTCATTTGTATACATTAACACAGGCACTTATTTTATTTATAGTCGGTTACTTTATTGCTAAAACGATAAGTAGCGGTATTGAAAAAATTGTCGATAAAAAAATGACGACACACGGCGTTTTTTTATTAAAAAGAACGGTGTTTTATACGTTGTTGGCACTATTTTCATTATCCGCTTTAAAGCATGTAGGTATAGATTTAACGATATTGCTTGGCGCAGCCGGTATTTTTACTGTTGCTATTGGTTTTGCTTCACAAACCTCCGCATCAAACTTAATTAGCGGCCTATTTCTGATGGTAGAAAGGCCGTTTTCAATTGGCGATGTGATCAAAGTTAATGAAATTTTAGGTGAAGTTATTTCTATTGATTTACTGTCTGTTAAGTTAAGAACCTTTGATAATTTGTTTGTCCGCATACCCAATGAAAGTATGATCAAAAGTGCGGTAACCACGATGACAAAATACCCTATTAGAAGAGCCGACTTAAAGTTAGGTATCGCTTATAAAGAAGATATTGAAAATGTCAGAGATGTTCTATTAAAAATAGCGGAGAAAAATGTTATTTGTTTGGAAGAGCCAGCACCCTTATTTATTTTAACCGGATTCGGATCATCATCTGTAGATATACAATTTTCAGTTTGGTCAAAAAGAGAGAACTTCCTTACCCTTAAAAATGAGATGTATCAGAATATTAAAAAAGCTTTTGATGAACAAGGTATTGAAATTCCATTTCCACATATAAGCCTGTATTCAGGTAGTCAAAGTAAACCTTCTGATGTTGCTATAAGTGCGGGTTACAAAATCACCAAAGATGGCACGTTGAAGAAGTGAAGGTTAAACAACGATTAAGCATTAATCTTATGGTTGAATGCTTAATCGTTAACACACGGTAATTAATTTACTGTTTAATCAGTAATAGATCGCACGGTGGCTCGTATAAAAAGTTTGATGTTGTACTACCCACCCAAAATTTATCGAGCATACTTCTATTAACCAAACCAATAAATAAAATGTCTATATGGTTTTTGTTAATATATGTCTTTAAGGCGTCTTCAGGTAAACCTTCGATTAACGTGTATTGATCTTGTTGAACCTTAAACTGACGTGAAAACTCTTTTAACCCTTCTCGGTGCATCGAAAGTACTTTGCTTTTGTATTGGGTTAAAACGGAGGAAATGTAACAACAATGTACAACTTGCCATTTTATCGCTAATGATCCCTCCCAGTTTTTTAAATGCTTAACGATATGTTCATCAATTTTTGCCGGGCGATCATTTTCGTGTAATGGGTCAACTGCGCCAATGACATTGAGTGGTTTTTTCCAGACGTTATTACTGAGTAATAATACGGGGGCGTTCAATTGTGTTAGCGTTTGGAAAATAGGGTGTCTTTGTTTTGGCGGTGTATCTTCTAGAATTAATAGGCCATTATTTGTTTTTGCTAATTCAGTATTAATGGCTTTAATGTGATTAGATGTATCGATAATGATTATTTCGGCTTTAATCGCACTCATTTCTAACGCATTAAGTAACGTTTGTTTTTTCTTATTGATAGGCGCTAAGTCTTCATTAACCGTTGATGAACTTTCAACCATTGAATGCCAATACCACCGCTGAGTAGACTTCACTTGAGCATCTATTATTATTTTAATTCGCATTTGATGAGCATTGGCAAGCTGAATTATTTTATCTAAAGTGACATTTTTATAAAAATAGCGCCCATCTATAAACCAAATTAATTGCTCAGTTATCATTTTTTTTCCTCATGTAGAATAATGCCTTCGCTAATACGTCCATATGACTTAGTTAACACGTCAAATATGGTTAAAGTTATAGCAAGGAAGAATGTATAGATAGTCTTTTTTACCTTAAAACATTTCTATCAGCAAAACTTAGTATGCTATGATTTTATTTAATCGCTTTAAAGTTCATTGGCAATTTACCATAATGCATAGTCGTTTTTTCTTATTTATATTGTTTTTTTTATTTCCACCTTTTGCCTTATCGAGCACACTTTTAGTTCATATCTCTGATGATTTACCCCGTGAAGTAACACAAAATATTCATGCCTACCTAGGCACGTTGCCAGAGGATGATACTGAACGGGCGGCATTTTTCTTTACAGCAAAAAAACAGGCATTAAATGCATTAAAAGCACTGGGTTATTATCGTGCGGTGGTAACCAGTTCGACTGAAAAAAACGGAAATAAAAATACTTGGACGCTTTCGCTTGGTGTAACGTTAAATCAACCAACGCGCGTAAAAAAAGTACGTATTAATATAAGTGGTAACGCCTTAGGTGATAGCGTTTTTTCTGAAATCATCAGAAAAATTCCAATTGTTTCAGGTGATATATTACACCACGGTGTTTATGAACAGTTTAAAACAGACCTTGTTTCTCTTGGCTTAGAGCGCGGATACTTTGATAGTAAATTTATAAAATCTACGATTGCGATACATAAAAGCCTAGAAACAGCAGAAATAATTATTCACTTTGACAGCGGATCTCGTTATCAATTCGGTGAAATAAAGTTTACTGACTTTGCTATAAATCCTGATGTTTTAAGGCCTTTACTCACTTTTAAACAAGGCGATTTTTATCAACAAACATCGTTGCAAAACTTGCAGAATGAACTTGATGAAACGCAGTATTTTAGCAATGTTGTTGTTCGACCTGAAATTGAGAATACGACCAACAACATACTGCCTATTGATGTGTCATTAGAAAAAGCAAAGCGCCATCAATTTAATTTAGGGCTAGGTTATGCAACGGATACAAAAGAAAGGTTTTCTTTTGGGTGGAAAACACCATTAGTTAACCGTTACGGACATCGCCAAGAAACACGGTTGTCGTATTCAGCGATTAACCCAACGGGCTATTTTATTTACAGTATTCCATTATCGCATGCCAATAACGATGTCTTGCAGTTGCAGACTGAATTAGAAAAAAATGACTATGGCGATTTAACGAGTAAGTTTTTTTCTTTTCAAGTTGGTCGTGTTTATCTTAAAGGTGATGTGTTACGCCAACCTTATTTAAGACATCTCAGTGAGGAGTGGGACACTGATGGTGTTTATGATGATGCTGATTATTTTATCCCTGGATTTACTTGGTCTGATATTGACCGCGATGGCCCTTTACTCGACCCAACTCAAGGGTTTCGACAATATTATAACCTAGAAGGAAGTTATGAAGGTTTATCGTCGGAAACCTCCTTTTTACGTTTCAATGCGCGTTGGAAATATATTTCATTGTTAGCGCCTAAGCATCGCGTGGTAGCACGAGTAGAGCTGGGTTATGTGATTGTTGACAAAAAATTTGAAGAAGTGTTATCTCCTTCATTACGCTTTTATGCGGGGGGCGATCAAAGTATTCGAGGCTTTGATTATCAATCAATTGGTCCTAAAGTCACGCTTTCAGATGGTCTTAATCAAGGGGAAGAAATCGTTATTGGTGGGACTAATATGGTCGTTGCTAGCCTAGAGTATCAGTATTATTTTTCAAAGACTTGGCGAGGGGCACTCTTTGTTGATGCAGGTAGTGTTAATGACAATGATAAGTTAGACCCTGTTTATTCTATTGGACCCGGCCTTCATTATATTTCTCCTATCGGACCCATCAGGTTTACTTTAGGGTATTCATTGAGTGAAGAAAACCCTTCATGGCGTCTTCATTTTAGTATTGGTGCAGAGCTATGACTTATAAACGGGCAAGTTTCACAATAATAGCGGTGATAACGGGCTTACTCTGTTTTCTCGCGATACTACTTTCAACGCCTTTGGGAGCAAAGCTATCACTTTATGCCGTTAGCGCGACTTCCTCTGTTCAAGTTAAGTACAAAAGTGGCGCACTTTTAAATGATTTAGTGCTAGGTCAATTAACAATCGAAAATGATAAAACGATTATTGATGCAAAAAATATTGGTGTTAAGTTACATTTACGGTGTCTGTGGAAAAGCCAACTTTGTATTGATGAACTGAGTATTGCATCACTGCAAGTGAACATGAAAGAAGGGCAGGCAACATCATCTAATGAACTTGTCGAAGAAGCGATTAACTCTTCAAGCTTCACGTTACCCTTCACCCTTAAATTGAAAAAGTTCTCTTTAGCGAGAGCGGAAATTAAAAGTCCCGAATTAAAGGTTAACTTAATCGACTTTTCTAGTGCTTTATTTATCAATAAAAATATTGTTAATCATTTATCTATAAACCTAGAAAATGCGCGCTTGGTTAACGCCAACATTAAGTTATATGATAAGCAGAGTCCATCAGTAAAACCTATTGAAATGGCTTGGCCGCTGGCAACACTGCCTAAGCTTTATTCACCAGTTAAGTTAGCGGTAAGGTCGTTAGTTGTTAAAAAATTGACTGTGAATGAAGTCGACAGTAGAGGTAATGAAAATACACTATTAGCGACAATTGATGCCGCTGCAAAAATATCATGGTTTAAAACGAAACTGTTAATCGATGAATTATCATCAACAGTTGCAGGTGTTGGCGCGTTATCTTTGAAGGGAAAGGTCGATTTTGTGCCTCCCTATGTTGTTGACTTAATCTTAAAGAGTTCAATCAAAAATTTCGAATTACTACCACAGCTAAACGACACAAAACAAGTCGTATCCTTGCAGGGTAATTTATCTGATTTAGTCACCAATATAAGCAGTGAGGGGGAAATAGAATTAAGTGCGCAAATGTCAGTAAATGTCACTGATGCAAACTTACCTTATAAATTGAAGGCTGATGTAAGCCAATTTACCTTGCCTGATAATATTGCCAAGGTTATTACCCCCTCAACACTCTTATTACAAAGCGAAGGCGATATTAACCAACACCTGATCGATTTGAAAAGTAATATCAGTGGCTTTGGTTATCAAGACGCATCACTTGTTTTAAGTGCAACTTATGATGAGCAAACTTTTAAAATAAGCACCTTACATTTTGAAGAATCGCACGCAAATAACATGCTCGATATTAAAGGCGAATTACAGTTAGGTAGCCGCCTGTTATGGGATGTTAAGGTAGAGTCATCGGGTATTAACCTACCTAATATCAACAAAGAATTATCAGGTAGAGTGCAGGGGCAGATCAGCAGTAAAGGCTTTTTCCTTGATAACGAATGGGCATTTACGCTTGATGATTCTAGCATTAAAGGTGAAATAAATCATCTTGCGCTTACCGCTGCTGCTAATATTGATATCAACCACAAGGGTGAACTAGCGCCGAGTAATATAAACCTCAATTATGGTGGTATCGCAGTTAAACTCAAAGGGTATAGCGAAGGAAACTGGCATGTCGATGGCTCAGTTAATATTGTTAATACGGGGTTATGGCTTAAAGATATAGAAAGTGATCTGCGTTCGAATATTTCAATATCAGGCCCAACTCAGCAGCCAGAAATTAATTTACAAGGTGAATTAACCGATTTATTCATGGTTGGTGTTTCCAGTGATATGGTTAATGTTGACCTGAAATATCGCCCATTGGATAATCATCAACATCAAGTGTCCTTTGCGAGTAAGGAGCTGAACTTAAAGGGTCACCGCATTAATAGTGTGAACTTAGCAAGCAGTGGTGATTTAAGTCAGCAAAAGGTAAACGTTGCTTGGCTTGGGGATTCTTCGATTGATTTATCGATTAACAGCAACTATTTTGCGCAGAGCGACCAATGGAAAGTGGAAACAGATAAGGTTACCTTTTCTTTAGATGAACATGTTTTTAAATCAAGTCAGCCAGTTAAACTACTATATGATAATGCCAATAATACCCTTGCCTTGAATAAACACTGTTGGCTTGGAAAAACTTCACAGCTTTGTCTCATTGATGATGCGACTGTTAAGCTTACGGAAGGTGAATTAACCTTAGCCATTAAATTAGGTAGTGATCTTTTAAGCCTTTTTATTCCTCAAAACATTTTTTTGCAGAGTACGCTTGCAGGGAATGTTGCTATAGGTTGGCAACAAGATAAAATGCCATCAGTTAACGCTAAATTACTCATCAGTGACGGACAAGTAGCAGTAAAGAAAGAAGGCAGTTTACATAAATTGCTTGCGTGGCAAAAAGGCCAATTGAATTTACAACTGAATAACCAAGGTATTGCAGCAAATATTGCTTTGCTTTCTCAAGCGACTACTGAAATAGTCAATCTCAGTAGTGTTATCTTATTTGCCGACAATCGAACCATAGATAGTCAACTTATTATTAATGACCTTAACCTTTCACCATTGCAGGTTTTCTTACCCGAGCTTACATCATTGGAAGGTCTCTTAAATACTTCGCTCACCATTGTTGGCGATTTAGATAAACCGACCATAAATGGTGGAATAAAACTAACCCAAGGCAAAGCTAAAATTTTAGGCAATATTAATACCTTAGAGGATATTAATATGGCTTTTGACTTTAAAGGGCAACAAGCGGTTATTTCTGGTGGTCTTAATATTAATAATGCAGCAGTCACGGTTAAAGGTGACGCTGACTGGCAAGATGAATTGAAAGGTAATTTTGATTTTGACGGTGAATCACTACATTTTTCGATTCCTCCTGATCTTACATTAACCGTTTCTCCCCACCTCAATGCACAAATAAAAGCGTCTAAGCTTAAAGTATCAGGCCGCATTGAGATACTTGATGGCAAATTATTGGTTAATAAATTACCACAAGGAAGTGTTAGCTTAAGTAAAGATGTGATTATTGTTGATGATACAGGCGAACAAGTGGCTAATGAAAAGCCATTTGAACTCTATACCAATGTTCGTGTGGTTATTGCTGACGCTTTCAACGTTGAAGGCCAAGGTTTTGTTGGGCGTTTAGGTGGTGAATTACAAGTGAGCCAGCAGGCTAACCAGCCCTTACAACTCTTTGGTAGTTTAAAAATCCCCCAAGGTCGTTATCGCGCTTATGGGCAGGATTTATCGATAACAAAAGGCATTATTTCTTTTAATGGCACAGCAAATAACCCTTATGTAACGATGCAAGCAACCCGTAGTATTGAGAAAGAGAATATTATCGTCGGTATTGATGCAACAGGTTTAGCTAATAGTTTACATATTAAATTATTTTCAAAACCGACAATGCAACAATCTGAAACCTTGTCATACTTAGTGAGAGGTCGAGGGTTAGATGCAGAAACGAGTGACAGTAATACGGCAATTGGCGTAGCTTTAGGGGCAGCGTTAACAAATTTTTCGGGGGTACTTACCCAAATAGAAAAATTGCCACTGATTAATAGAATTGAAATTGATGGTGACGACGAACAAGCTTCCATAGCGGGCTATTTAGGTGAACAAGTTTATATTAAATATGGTGTGGGTATTATGGAGCCTATTAATGAATTAACGGTGAGGTTCTATTTGTTAAATCGGTTGTGGGTTGAAACAGTTTCGGGGTTAGAAAACTCTGCCGACATTTACTACTCTTTTGATATAAAGTAAATAAACGGGTAGTCAAATAACCTAGTAGTAATCGGCTTCACGGGTTAGTGCCCTTTAGCACCGCGAATGAATACCCCAGTAGCAGATTTTGTCTAACTGCCAGGTTTTACATAAAGTCTTCTAAATGGTATAAAATTCAGTTATAAATCGATTCAAGGCTGCTTTCCAATTTCCAATGGGCATTGTCATGATCAATAATAAGCTCATAAATCCCCCCCATTGCTCTATTTGAACAGAGATTAAATGAACGTTTTGCTGTTTTTTGAACTGTTTATGGCTTGATTTAAGCCTTGATACGTCAGTGCCTGCCCGAGTAAGCCTAATCATTTAGCTTTATCGAAATGATCATCGTCAATGTTGGAAATGGCTCATGCTTGTGTGGTGTAGCTTGCTGTTTTGATGAGTTCGATATAAATATAAAAATTTGCCAACGCAACTAATGGCCTTATTCACGTGCATCATCGAGAGAAAGCTCTGTTAACATGGCTTTAATCAATCAATATTTACTTCATTAGCTAAAACAGAAGAGGTTATTACTAAGGAGATTATGAGTATTAGTAACCCTGTAGTCATTACAACCTGCTGCTTCCTTGTAATACTATGATAACCATTTCATATTTTAATTTATTTGCTTTAGCTCTTTTTTATAGTGATGATTGTTCTGCACATAATGAGCTGCGCCTGCTGCGATCATTACTTTGGTTTTTTCATCGAGCTGTTTAACCACTTTTGCAGGTGAGCCTAAGACCAAACTCCCATCAGGAATGACCATGTTTTCGGTCACTAAAGCATTAGCACCCACTAAGCAGTTTTTGCCAATTATAGCGCCATTTAATATCACAGCATTGATACCAATTAAACTCCCTTCGCCTATGGTGCAACCATGTAACATCACTTTATGACCAATCGTTACATTTTCAGCAATGTTAATAGGGAAACCTTTATCAACATGTAGAATAGACCCGTCTTGAATATTAGAGTTTTTCGCTATCTTTACTTGTGCTAAATCGGCTCTGATCACGACATTAAACCAAATACTGACATTTTCGCTTAAGTCTACATTGCCTATTACAGAAGCGTTGGGTGCTATAAAGCAGCTTTTAGGGATTTTGGGAGAAAGTTCACCTAACTGGTAGATCATATCTTGATACCTCAATATTAATATATACATTGAATATAACGAATTAGACATTAACATTCATTAACTTTGTCGCTTAATAATCTGTTTACTGTTGTTGGTATCAGTCGTTATTTAACTTAAGGGGATATACTCTACATTTAGCTGGTGATCAAAAATATGAAGTGGCATAGTTAATTTGGCCACCTACTTAGAGATGTTATTATGCATCTCATCAAACGTTAGGTGATACAAATGACAAAGAAAAAACGTCCCAATTTTAGTCCTGAATTTAGATTAGAAACAGCACAATTAGTTGTTGATAATGGCTATACCCACGAAGATGCAGCGAAAGCGATGGGTGTTGGTTATTCCACCGTTAGCAAATGGGTTAAACAGTTAAAAGAAGAGCGAAAAGGTAATCAACCTAAAGCGACTCCGATGACCCCTGATCAATTAAAAATACGTGAACTTGAAAAAAAATTAAACGTATTGAATTAGAAAAGGATATTTTAAAAAAGGCTACCGCTCTGTTGATGTCAGACTCCCTGAACAATTCTTATTAATTGAGAAACTCAATCAGAGCAATATAAACAAGTACCCTATTAGTACGTTATGCTATGTATTTGAAGTACATCGCAGCAGTTATAAATATTGGGTAAACAGGGATAATAATTTAAGCTCCTCAGAAATTAAATTAAGAGCAGATGTTAAACGCTTTCATGCACTTAGTGGTGGCTCTGCGGGTGCTAGAAGCATTGCTGACATGGTGACTAATGAAGGCTATCCATTAAGTCGTTATCGAGCAGGAAGCTTAATGAATGAACTGGATTTAGTGAGTTGCCAGATACCTAAGCATAAATATAAAAAGGTGAATAAAGATCATGTAGCCATCCCAAATATACTCAAACGCCAATTCGCTGTTGTTGAGCCTAATACTTATTGGTGTGGCGATGTGACGTACATTTGGACGGGTAATCGTTGGTCTTATCTTGCTGTTGTCCTTGATTTATTTTCTAGAAAAGTTATTGGCTGGGCTATCTCAAATTCACCTGATAGTGAGTTAACGATGCAAGCATTAATGATGGCATATGAGAGCAGAGGAAAACCCAAAGGTGTCATATTCCACTCAGATCAAGGAACGCATTACACCAGCAGAAAGTTTAGGCAACGACTGTGGCGTTATCAAATCACACAGAGTATGAGCCGCCGTGGAAATTGTTGGGACAATGCACCAATGGAGCGATATTTTAGAAGTTTAAAAACGGAATGGATACCAACGATAGGATACAAGAATTTTAATGAAGCTAAGCAAGCGATCATTAATTACATCATGACTTATTACAATCAGACGAGGCCACATAGGTACAACGCAGGAATAAGTCCAAATGAATCAGAAAGAAGGTATGAGTTAAGCTACAAAACTGTGGCCAATATTACTTGACCACTTCAGAATTATACGGTTGTAATGGGACTGTTCATCTTTTCAGTTTTGATTGTAGCTATTCTATCAATAGGTTGATCTACAATTACATATTGCTTCATTTGAGATAAGTATTGCCAGTTATATGGTTGCTCTCTGATACACTTTTCTAATCGTGTGTATACAAGGCTGGAAATAGCACCTGATTTTAGAAGTTCAGTCCTTATGGGCTCGTGAATTTTAATCTCAAGTCTTCCATTTTTAAACTCGGCAACACCTGAGATAACCGCAGAGCCTGTTTTTGAAGCCATATACTCTATACCCGACATGCCAGCCATGACTCTATTGAACATAGGTACAGCTATAAATGCACTACTATACTGAAATATGTCAGGGTACATTGATAACCACATACCACCTCGTAGTGATCTTATGGATTTAACTAAATCTCTAGTGCTATTATGAAAAATCATTATATCTTCTTTATCGCTATCAATCACTTCTAAGTGTTTTGCGTTACCTGAATTCACATCAGTTGAATCGAAAAATGTTCCCAGCTTGCTTTCATTTTCCGATAAAAATTTACTCAAACCTATTGCGGCAATTGATTGTATAGACTGGTGAGGGGTTATAATTATTGCCCCTTCACTACTTCTTGCAAGCGCCAAGGCCTTTGGATGAATTTTGTAATCTACAAATTCAGCTATAAATTTACTTCTCGATCTTGCCGATAAATTACCGTACCACCATTGTAAGAGTTGACCTATTGAAAAGGTTACAAAGTGCTTTAATGTCTCTATATCTGCCCTCTTGTGACTATAGCCGAAGAAGTCTACAAGGTTATTTTTTACCGTGGATTTCTTTACCGAAATAAAGTACTTATAATTACCCATTAACCATCCATATATCGAAATTATATACAACACGACTTTCATGCAGACCTCTCTTCTTGATGGCGTATAATCAACTTTTGTAGGGCATCTTTCTTTATTTGTTTTGGTATTGAATAAAAGGGGAAATACCGGGCTATATTGTCTAGATTTGTATCCTTTTTTCTATTCTGTATATACTCAGTAATGATGGTAGTAATGTTATTAACTATTTTGACTTTACCTTCCATTGAATACATATTTGCATAACACGAACTAATTTCATAAGTATCCATTTTGATATAATTAATAGTATTCCCTGCATTTTTTATCAATGCAAAAATCGTTAGGGGTAACTCATAATCTATTGCTAATACTGAGGTATTTATATTAAAGTTGTCAGGATCTACATCGGTATTGGGAGTATAAATAAAAATCGTCTTTTCTGCTTCTTTCCACTTAGCTTTAAACTCAAGGTAAGTACAATTATCACCAGTATTTATCTGCTTTTTCGCACCGAGTTTACAAACTTTATAGTTAGTATTTTTATTTACATATTTATAGAATATATCGTTGTCTGATTGATTAAATGGTTCAAAAAAAAGGATGTTCTTATTCCCGTTAAAAATATTATTTCGATCATAATTATTCTTTATGTGGCGCAACCACCTGTTTATGCGCTTAGTGAACTTAGCATCAGCTTCTTTCTTAACGGCTTTTGACAAAACATTATTAAACCCCTCTTGAGTTGTCATTATAAAGCCCTCTATTTTTATATGAGTTACTAACTATATTAATGGTTCTCATAGAAATCCTTACTACTCCTATAAGCATAAACATCATTAAAACAAGCCCCAACACACTACCAAGTAACGTCATAATAGTAATTTCTGAATTTACTCCATCATAAAGACTCACAAGTAGAGTGAATTGATTGTTGAGGAAACTGATGATCAGCAAAATGTAAAGTACAGCTATACCCAGATAGCAGTATGAGAATATAACATTCTTTACACCTGCTGCGCTAAACGAAAATAAGCCTCTAGATACATACCTATGGAGGTTATTAACATCAAGAACATCGCACAGAATCCAGTATCCATCAAACTTGAACAAAGGATTTAAGGTGAATATGATTGATATTGTAATTAGATTACTAGCTGATATTGCCGTAGCACTTTCAAACACAATCCCATACGAAATAACTACCAACAGAAATATTAATTGGAAAAACACTCCTCCAAATGAAACCCATGATCGTTGAGATTTAGTTAGCGTCCAGCTTTCATTAACATCTGCATATAGAACGGGGAATATATAATACAATCCGAAACCAATTTCACCAGCTCTATCTGTGTACTTAACCAGCGCACTTGCATGACCAATTTCGTGAAATAGAACACTAAAAAAATATATTATGAAAATTAGTATAGGATCACTTAAAAACATAAATTGATTAAACTCTATTACTCGAATTTCTTCGCTATACATACCAAAGCAACAAAATAATAAAACGGCTAAAATGACAAGGTGAGATTTTGAAAAGAGAATCGTAAAGGGTTTAGATAATGTTGTTACTGACTTACTACTCAGTAGATCTAAAGTGAAAATAAAACCATCAAGACCATGCTTTTTATTATCAATTCCATCACCAACTAAACTTAACTTTTGTAAGCCTTCGATAGCACCTTGTGATGTTAGTCCACTGTTTTTACAATACATATCGAATTCATCGACAGTATTTGAGTGCGATTGGATTTTTTCGAGGAATCCACTTAATTCGGGGGATATTTCACTATAACTACCATTTGTGTTTAGTAGGTATCGGTCATTTTCAGTAGAAACACTAAGTGAAAACTTTGAAAATATGATTGGAAATTCCAGTTCCATTGTGATTTCCTATTTTAAAATAAGAATAGAGGCCGAGGCCTCTATGAAATTCTAAGTATTACTTAAAATGGGATGCTACATGACGGTTCTTGACAACCATTTTCTTGAGGGCATGGTGCCTGTGCTTGCGCATCAGTTACTGCTGCGCTAATGATCTGCATTTCTAAGCGAGTGTCTAGTTTTTCTACATCAAACATTTGGTTATTCATATTTTTATCCTTTTTTTTATTGTGAGAGGTTCCCCTCTATTCCTTTTGGCACGTTGCCAGCAGTGAATCCTTTTAGAATCAAAATCAATTCTTAAATAATTAACTTGTAATTATATTTACAAAATATATACAGTGTGTAAAGATTTATTTTACATCAAGATATTCACACATATTTATGATTGAAACTAAGTACTATATAATTTGTCATAATTGAATAATAAGGCTAAGGACATGGAATTGTCATGAATAAGGTATGAAATCTGAACCATTTTTCTATCCAGGTATTAAAGATGATGAAGTTTTAGACACTAATTTTTGTTTTAATTATGACATTAATGTCCCTTACTCTGCGTTTGATAATTTGGTCATAAAAAACTCAAAATCCGACATCAAAAGCACAGTAAAAGTATCATGTAAACTAACCCATTTAGTATTTATTATTGCGGTGCATATTGCACTTGGTGCTGCCTTTAATTTGTCAAAATCTGGCTCAAAAATACAAGTTACACCTTATGCAGAACCTAAAGTAAGGGCCACTTTATATTATAGAACGCCAGCTAAAGCAAAGGTTCCTGAGACCAAATCCATTATAAAAAAAACAACAAATGCTAAACTCATTCCTAATAAAATTACTAAGAACCAATTGCCTAAAATCCAGTCAATTTCAAAGAAAAAACTAAAAAGTACTTCTAAAGAGACTAGTACATTCATTAAAGAATCACTCCCGTCTATCAATTCTACTGAGCCACACTCAAACACATTAAAGAGTTCATCTTTAGCAGAACAATCATTAAATAAATTAAGAGCATCAATTAATGCACAAACATTAGAGCAAGGTTTGAACGAAGACTATGAGGAAAAACTAGCTAGCGAAAACAGTATAGATAAATCTATCAACAAATTTTTTCCTGATTCAACTAAAGCGGAAGAAATTAAACTTAAGAATAAAAATGTAGATTGTAACTCTGGATTTCAAAGAGGTGTTGCTGAATTAAGTGGGCTTCTAGGAGGAAGGGTTAAGTGTTACTCAACCCCATCTTTAAAAGATTTTCTTAAATCCAGAAATAAGCACTAGGTTCTCTTAATCATTACTCAATTTTAAATTTTCAATTTAATATTAATAACCTTTAAAATCAGCTTCCCCCTACAACCTACTGAAGTGGAATTTTTACCACGTTGAAAAAATTGTATTATCAACTGAATCTTTAAAATCACTACTCTTTTAATACAATGTCTTCAATATTATTTAAGATATAAATAGAGCTTTGTTGGTAAGACGATACAGATTTTTTAGTATAAAAAACATACTTAAAACCAATTTCATTAGCTTTAATACTGAGATTAATTAAATAGGATAGAGAATTAAATTGTATTTCTAAAATATCAGATAAATAAAAGATAAATCGGACATTAATATTCGAATAGTTATTGGTAAGTTTTTATTCAAAAACGACTATAAAAAATGAATGAACTCTATGGTGCTTTGTGCCCCCAAGCACCATAGAATTTAATACCTAAAATCATATTAATCTAATGTCCGCTTAGATATTTTTTAATCAAATTAGAATTTTTTTCTTTACAAGTATCTGGTGAAATTTAGAACAATTCTATTATCTAACGCAGGGCTGATTTTCATCGATTCAAATGTCGCTAGATAAACTAAAGCTAAGGTCTTCTTTCGTATCTTAGCAGTCATCAAACTAGCCCCTCGCTCTATCTCGCTTTGAGGAAATAACCCCCTAAGTTTTCATTTTAATTTAGACTGCTATGTACAAAAAGGGGATATTATTCAGGCCTAATTTAGCTCCATCTGCTCAAGGTAACTTATGTTCAGTTTTATTAGCTTTTTAAGCTTCTTTTTTAGTTTCTTAATTTTACTTTTTAAATCGTCATCTTTACCAACATTAATATTGGCAATATAGCTTTGGGCTTTATCTAACTCTTTATTGTGAATATAAAGTTGTACCAAACGATACTCTGCCCATGGCTTATATTGCTCATCGGCTAATGGTATCGCCTGAATAAGTGACTCAATGCCTAATTCAATTTCTTGTCTTGATTCAGCAGAAACCTTACCTTGTTGATATAAAGCACGACTTTTTTCTTCATTGTCATTGGCATGTTTTATTGCAAGATTTAAATCAATACGGGCTTTTTTCCACGCTTCATCTTTAATATAAGCACTTGCTCTAGTCAAATATAATACAGCGCTTTCAGGAAATTCTTTTAAACCTTCAAGCAACGTTTGCTCGGCTAAATCAGCTTTTTCAATTTGCCAATAAACATTGGCTAGTTGTTCATAACCTTGTTCTTTATTAAAGCTTTGCAGTTGCTTTGCATAGGTAAGCGCTTTATCTGTATCACCACCTGCAATGCTCGGCGCTCCTAAATGAAAACCAATCAAGGTATTTAACGCATCTTCATGATTGGGGTTTAATTTAATTGTTTTTTCTATCGCTTCTAGAAAATCTTTGGCATAACCTAGCTTTGAAAAAATACTCGCTTTTTGTGCCATGATCACTGCGCTAACACCTAAGTAATAATTTACGTCAATGTTTTCGGTATGGTCATCGCGTAATTCTTCAAAATAATCAAACGCTTCTTCAGTTTTATCTTTTTGCAATAAAATTCTGCCACTTAATATTTGCCCTTCAATACTTTGCTTCTCTTCCAAGGACAATTCATTAAAAGCAAGTTTAGCAGCTTTTACATCATCATTTTCTAAAGCCGTAGCAACAAGGGTAGTATCTGCGTAGCTCGTAATGCTCATTGTTACGGATAAAGCTAAAGCAATTAATTTTTTATTCATTTTACTTCCTGTAATTATTTTTAGTATATAATTTATGCTATTTGCGTTATTTATATTGTACTTTTTTGGAATCTTTGGCTACTAACCAAATCACTCTGACCACAACAGTCTTTCGTTAAGCCTTCTCGCAACACTGCTTAACTTTTGTTGGCTGTGTATAGATAAATCAGTTCCTTTTGGGAAATATTGTCGGATTAGCCTATTAGTATGTTCATTTGATCCTCTCTGCCAAGGAGAATAAGGATCACAAAGATATACTGGAATTTTTGTCGCTATCGTAAATTCTTTGTGATTAGTTATTTCATAGCCTCTGTCTCATGTGAGGGATTTATACATTTCTCTTGGTAACTTTTTAGCATTTTTTATTAATTATTTTATGACCGTCTTAGTTTTACTATCCTGAACTTTAACAAGCATTACATAGCGTGAATGACGCTCTACAAGGGTTGCAATATAGCTATTATTACAACCTTTAATTAAATCTCCCTCCCAATGTTCAGGAACAACTCTATCTTCTGCTGACTCAGGCCTTTCACAGATTGTGAGTCCATCTGATATTTTCCCATATCCTTTATTTTTTAGTGTGGCGTGGCTGGAGTAGCGCATGATACGCTTTGATCTTAAACATTTTTGTAGTTCTTTTTTTAATGCGCCCCTTGTTTGAATATACAACGTTTTATATATCGTCTCATGTGACACTTTAAAGTCTTCATTATTAGGATGAGTTCTTTGTGGCCAACCCGCTATTTGTTGTGGTGACCATGCGCACTTTAGTTTACGAGCGACAATAAGAGTTAGCTTTTTATTTAATGCTAACTTACATGTTTTAGGTCGCTCTGCTCTTATCCATGCAGCTTTATCTGTATGTGCAGCACGATATTTATCATAGCAACCGTTACGATTAATTTCACGGCAAAGAGTTGATGGTGTGCGGTTGAGTTTAGTAGCTATAGATTTCCTTGATAGGCTGGCTGAAATACCACGAGAAATCTCTTCACGTTCATCCAACGTTAAATGATTTTTTGCCCTTTGTTTGTTGTTAGGTCGTATACCTCCAGTCGCCGCTATAATGCGAGATATAGAAGGATGATGTCGGTCAAACAATCTAGCTATATCATTAAGCGTACTTCCTTGTTGGTATTTTTCCCACATTAATGCTTTTTGCTGAGCAGTATAGATAATACGAGTTCTTCCTTTCATCGCTGCGCTCCTTTGTTTAAGGATAGCATTGCATTGACCATTTGAACTCAAGGCGAATTGCAGACAGTCGGGGGTCATTCAATCCTATGACCGATTTTCGCTGCATTATTAGCACACCACGGCAAATCAAGCTATAGTAGAGTCCGCAGTTGGCCCACACACATGGCCTGCTTATTCCATCCACTTTTAGCCAAAATAAGAAGTGTCAGATTTTTTTACAAAGCCACATATTAATAACAGAAAAACAAGCTAACACGTTGTATTACATATAATAAAAATTAGTGGTGTGAGGTTTACCATACATTCAGTAGACTTAGCATATCGCACCTTATATGAAGGCATAAGCCTTTGTCTGGTCAGGAAGTTACGCTCATTCACTTTACATCATGAGCGTTAATTAATAGGTAGTTGTTACCTCACACCTTGGTCACCCCTCAATGAGGTTATCAGATAACATTAGATGGAAGTAGATGATGAAAAATAAAAATATAGTATTAAAAACCTGCTTAACCGCTTTGGCTTTGTCTGTTGCTGGTTTAGCAAATGGACAAGCTGCAGGCATGACCCCTGACGAAATGCTCACGTATTCTATCATTTCAGGAGGTGCGGTGAATATAGCAGCGCAACCTGATTATGTGACAGCCCCCAATGTTGGCGGACATCTCGCTGGACAAGCGGCTGTTGTTGTCGGTGCTTATACGACCGTCAATGACATCTATGCTGGCGCTGCTGTTACTACAGGTGCTTGGTCAAGAGTGAAGGATGTCGACGCTGGCGCTGCCGCTGGAGTGGGTGCTAATGCCTTCGCTCTGGACGTTAACGCGGGGGCCGCAGTGGTCGTCGGTGCCAATGGGCAAGTCGGCACAATAACAGCTGGCGCAGCCATCACATTGGGCGCAGGTGTGGGTCATAAGGTCCCCAACGATTATACAGGAGTTGTCACTCGTGGTGCGGGTAGCACAGTTATCACCGATTCGACCGAATATTCAGACATATACCAAGAATGGGCAAATGATGCAGCAGAGACATCAACAGGCATAATAAAGAAAGCCGACGATATGGTAGTTGCTATGGAGAATATTGATACTGTTCTCGAACGGACCGCGAACGTAAACCAGGAATATGTCAATATTAATACGGACCTGTCCAGCTCTTCTATTGGAACGGTCGGTACTGAAACAACAGTTCGCTACAGTGCGATAAATCTGCAGGTGGACTCCAAACTTTATATAGATGGCGACGTCACGGTCATTACAAGCGAGGCAATGACTATCGGGGCTGGGGCAGAAATTGTGCTGGGTGACGGTGCTACTGTGACATGGATTTTGGGCGGTTCGCTCAATCTAGGAGCAGGGTCAACGTTTAGTGGTGAGACGTATGTGAATGGCGCGGTAAATGGCGCCACGAGCGATGTTGCATGTGGAAATTTATACGCCACAGGACCGGTAAGCGTTTCTACCATTGGTGATGCCTGTTTAATCCCAGTTGCTGAGGTACCACCGATGTGATTCGAGATTGATTTAGTGAGCATAGGTGGTAAATACAGTTGTATAGACGATTAAAATACTATGTATTTACTAAATATCGATACTGTGTGTTATTTCAAACTTTCGAAATGCCATGATCATGATTGGACATATTTAAGTACGAATCGCAACGGGGTAATTGATTCAAGATACCTAATCTTTATACGGCCAGAGCAATCCGATGTATGATAGAATACTTTGAAAGATGAAATAAATAGCCGGTTATAAGTGTGGCTTTAATTTCTTAACTACTTGACCATTTACGATAGTACGACATCTGTTTTTGTGGGGGTAACCCATGCTCCAATGCGAGCATTGACCCATCGCTGCCAACGTTTTACGTACAAACCTCGGCCAAAGCCATCTCATCTGAGGTGGCTTTTTTTTATGCTTAGTTGCTCATAAAGCTGCCTGTAGTGTAAAACGTGTTTTGCCACCGTCTTTGCTGCGACGGTTAATTGTTTGCCATCAAAATGATAACCAAGAAAATCCCAGCCCCGACTGATTTTATCGATAAAGGTTTTATCCGGCGCTTGTTCCACTTTTAATTGATTAAAGTGTTGATTGACGGTTCTCACCGCCTTGCGCAAGTGCTAACGCGTTTTGGCTAATACAATCACATCATCGATGTACCTGCGATAAAAATAGCGAGGGTCACCTTCCATCTGCTCATCTAAGCCCTTTAAGTAATAGGCAGCGATTACAGGTGATAAGGGGCAACCTCTGGATATTCCACAAGTAATGGACTTAAACGTACTACCCCTTTCAGCGCTGCGTTTCACAAACTGCACTAACAAGCGTCAGATAAACGGGTCGGTGATGTCTTTATCCAATTGCTTGAGCAATATCGTATGTTCAATGGACGCATAGTAGCCCTTCACATCCGTTTTCATGACATAAGTATAATCAGGCAGGGCGGCTTGCAGTGTACTGATGGTAGCTTTTAATCCACCATGGCCTTTGATATGAGTACAAAATGGCGATAATGCTAATGCCTCCGGTAATGCCATGGCTAACATCTTCAATACCAGCGCATCTTGTGATGACCACAAGTGAAGGGTTTCACCATCGGCTTTGGTGACCACACTGAGCGGCATGAAGGTGTAATCTTGTCTGTGGAGTGTTTGCAGCAGCTCACCACGGATAGTGTGCCAATAAAGGCGCAGATGCCAAATATCGGCATTGGCGGGAAAGTTACGCCAATGCTTACATAACCATGAATAAGCAGTATCGAGAGTGGTTTCAGTGAACCATGTTTGGTCTCCAGCATGGTTTAAGCATAGCTGAATGGCGGCTAAAAGAGCAAACTTGGATTCTTTTTAGAAAAGCTGAGTGACCGCTCCTAGCACGGAGCTGAAGTATTGATTTAGTCACTCGTAACTTTGAGCCTAAAACCATAATTTATTTATAAGAAAGCCCCGTCATTGATATATCATTTTGTTACAAAAGTAAGCTATTCACATTTAGTAACTTTTTTGGATTATGATATCCTCTAAATACTACAAAAGGACTTAAAGTAGTCATCAATCTTTTGATTTAACTTATGGCCTTTAATTGAAAAATTAACATTAAAATAACTTGGTAAGTGGCACATGATTAATTTCAAAAGTTTAATATTTTTATCACTATTTTCAAGCATGCTCGTTTCAGCCAAAGGTATTTCGTTAGATACAAAAAATCAGCTAACTCATCATTTGGAGAACGCCCAAAAGCGACACGGGATTTTTGGTCAATCTTTAGCTGTTCTTAAGAACGGTAAACTGGTTTATCTCGGAGCTACCGGAAAAGCAAATATTGAATTTAACATCCCTGCAACCCCTGAGACGATATACACTATCTACTCTGCAACAAAACTATTTGTTTCGACAAGACTTATGCAGTTGGTTGAGCAAGGGAAATTAGAACTTGATGACACCTTAGGTGAGCACTTTTCGGAGATACCGAATAATTGGAAGTCAATTACTATCTTACAAGCTTTCTCGCATATTTCCGGCATTCCAGAATATTCGCAAAAAAAAATGACTCGCTTAACTGGTGTTGAAGCAATATCTTATGTTGCCGATAAATCAATGGAATTCGAAGCTGGCACGAAAAGTAGTTATAACCAGACAAATTTCTTTTATATTCAAAAGCTTGTTGAAAAATTTGATGCTTTAAGTATAGAAAGTTCAATTCAACAACATGCTCTTATTCCTCATAAATTGTCACATACGAACTTTGGTGGAGAGTTTGACATAGTTTTAGGTCGTGCAACGAGATATAAAGGCACGGCTTCTGGAAACAAACGGATTGTGAGTAATGATCCTCCTGCCTATTACTATGCCGCCAATGGTATGAATAGTTCGGTAAAGGACATAGCGATTTGGTTTCAAGCACTATTAGCAGGACAATTTATAAGTAAAGGTACCCTTGAAAAAATATGGACCCCCCTCTCGTTGAAAAATGGTCGAAAAGCTCGTCACACCCATGGCTGGGAGATAAAAAACACAAATGGTTATACCGCTGTTGGTCACTATGGTGGTGATATTGTGAATGTTAGGCATTTTTTCAAAGATGACTTAACGAAAGATACGGTTACGATTATTCACTTAACCAATGGCCGCAATAAATATTTCAATGCGTTTGATTTCTCTTACACATTAGCTAGTGAAATTATGACGGAAATGAAAACACCTTTGATAACTCTCAAGGAAAACATGTTTAGAGAAGTAGAAGCTAACAATTTGGAACAAGCGAAAGCTGAATACGCTCAATTTAAAAAAGCTTCTCATGATATGACATTAGAAACAGCAGAAATGATAAACACCTTAGGTTATAACGTTATGCGGACTCTAGGGCCATATAAAGCTATTTCTATATTTGAGTTAAATTGTCAAGATAACCCTAATTCATCCAATGCATTCGACAGCCTTGCAGAGGCTCACTTCAATGCAAAAAATATGAACAAGGCTAAAACCTTTTATCATAAGGCGTTAGAGCTAGATGTGGGCAATCAACGTATTCAAAAGATATTAGAGGGATTGAATAAATAACTGAAATCTTTTGTGCAATTTAAATCGATCAAGTATCTCACTTCGACTTATTTAATTTGCAAATAGTAAGCTTCAATACAAAACGGCTGAGTGTTCATTTTTCGGGTGAGCGCCGCTTTCCTCTAAACTCTCTATGACCGCTTTGTTGACTATCAAGATGAAGGTAGCTATACGTCTCATAAGTACTAAATATAGCTCAAAAACCTATTGGGTTTAATGCCTTCTATCGTATCCAAGTGAACATAAATTGGCCTAATTTTCAGGACTAATTTAGGCCAGCAAAGTGGTAATAGTGAATATTGCATAAAACGTCTCAATCTCATTCCATGTCTAGAAATCTCACAAGCGATGTCTATTCACAATATGAATAAATCAATAGCTCTAAGATAAGAATTAGCTCATGGCGAAAAACGGACTGTGTGATTTTTGAGCATTATAAGGCTTATTTAGACACTGTTATAAACAGCTCTTTTGGCAAATGTCGATGTAGGGGATGGTAATTAATGCAAGGGTATATTTGAATAATGACAATACATTAAGATTTTGCTAGGAAGTGATGAGACATCAGTAATTCGTGTGAAATAATATAGGGGCTATTAATTGAACAAAAAAGAGCAGTAAAAAATAGAGTTTGTCAGCGACGCTTAACGAAGCTGACAAATAATGATTAAATTCATTGGTATTCGTTTTATTAGGTCATTATATTGCTGATTTATAATGAAAAGAAATTTAACTTATTATCAAGCATGCGATGTATTGAGAATAGTTTGTATATGATTGTCAATACTTTCCACTTGAAACATCTTTCCTGTATAATCTCGCGCTGTTAAACAACAGCCTTTAGAGTAAAAACCTGAATTTGCACTAAAGGCCGTAAAATCACTATTTATAACGCTGCTCTTTATCTTTAATAAAATATGAGTAAAAGCACCAGTAGCACGACCGTAATAAAATAAAGAGCAAGTTGAGGCACAGTATGACCGTAGAACAATTCGACCCACAAGCAACTAAAAAGAGCAGTAATTCAGCCGAGAGCCAAACAACCACGTTAGACATTCCGTCTAAGATGATTGAACAGCAAGTGAATAGTCAACAGGCCTCTAAAGCGGCTAAGATTGGTTTCGTTTCATTGGGCTGTCCAAAAAATCTTGTTGATAGCGAGCGTATCCTTACTCAGCTTCGCACTGAAGGTTACGATGTAACCAATAGCTACGATGATGCTGAACTCGTTATTGTAAACACTTGTGGTTTTATTGATTCAGCCGTACAAGAATCACTTGATACTATTGGTGAAGCGCTTGCTGCCAATGGTAAAGTATTAGTCACTGGCTGTTTAGGTGTGAAAAAAGATGAGATTATCGAACTTCACCCCAATGTTTTAGGTGTTACGGGACCTCATGCTTACGATGAAGTGTTAACGCAAGTACACAAGCACGTTGCAAAACCTGTTCATAACCCGTTTATTGATTTAGTGCCGCCACAAGGCGTTAAACTTACCCCTAAGCATTACGCGTATTTAAAAATATCAGAAGGGTGTAATCACCGTTGTACTTTTTGTATAATTCCTTCGATGCGTGGCGACTTAGACTCTCGTCCTATTGGCGATGTCTTAGGTGAAGCAAAACGTTTGGTTGATGCTGGCGTTAAGGAATTGTTAGTTATATCTCAAGATACTTCGGCTTACGGCGTCGATGTTAAACACAAAACTGATTTTTGGGATGGTATGCCGGTTAAAACGCACATGCAGCAGTTATGTGAAGAATTAGCCAAGCGGGGCGTTTGGATACGTCTTCATTATGTTTACCCGTATCCACATGTTGATAAAATAATTCCTCTTATGGCGGAAGGTAAAATACTACCGTACTTAGATATTCCTTTTCAGCATGCCAATAAACGTATTCTCAAATTAATGAAACGTCCTGGTAGCTCAGACCGTGTATTAGAACGCATTGCTAAATGGCGAGAAATTTGTCCGGAACTTGTTATTCGTTCAACGTTTATTGTTGGTTTCCCAGGTGAAACAGAAGAAGAATTTGAAGAGTTACTAGAATTTTTAGAAGAAGCACAACTTGACCGCGTAGGCTGTTTTAAATACTCGCCTGTTGAAGGTGCTACGGCTAATGCCTTACCTGACCATAATTCACCTGAAGTTATGGAAGAACGTTTACAACGTTTTATGGCGGTTCAAGCGAAAATCAGTTCTGATAAGTTGCAAGCACGTATTGGTCAAGAATATTTAATTCTTGTTGATGAAGTGAGTGCCCTTGGTATTGTTGGGCGTTCTTATATGGATGCGCCAGAAGTTGACGGTAAAGTGTATTTGTCTGATGATTATGACGCTAAGCCTGGCGACCTAATGTGGGTACAAATAATTCATGCCGACGAGCATGATGTTTGGGGCGTTAGAGTTGACGACGAAGCTGAAGATTAAGGTTATAAAAATTTAGGCTATAAAAACTCTGTCTGAGAAATCAGGCAGAGTTCAATGCTTAAGTACTCGAAAGCTGAATGTGTAAAGCTTGTTTATATGCGCTAATTCCGGGTAACAAAGGCACAACCAATGTTGCGATAAATATCATAAAGATTAACCTCATCAATTCCATGGTAAAAATATCACCACTTAAAAACAAACCAAATTCAGCAGCCAACCATGCCTCAAGGCTATAAAGCGCGAGTGTTAATACGACTATTGACATCATTATGGCTAGACTTACTAAAATAATGGCTTCTAACAAAACTAATAGTAATAAGGTAACAGGACTAGCCCCTAACATACGTAATACTGCTATTTCAGTTTGACGCTCGTTCATTGAGGCCAACAACATAGTTGTGAGTCCAAACAAGGATGAAATAAGCACTAGCACAGCTATGATACGCAGCACATTTTCACCGGTTGCCATCAAACTCCATAGTTCGGCCATGGCAACACCAGGTAAAACAGCCATTAGTCTATCTGTTTGGTCGTTATTAATCTCTCGCTGTAATCCAAACGTTGATAATTTACTTTTTAGTTTAAGCATAATAGCTGTAATACTTTTAGGAGTGGGAGGTATTGCTTCGGGATCTTTTATTAATGCTTTTAGTGATGATGGAGGTAAGTGGATCGCTTCAATGGCACCTAAACTTACGTGAACACTTTTATCAACTGGCGTGCCAGTGGTTGCTAAAATACCACTAACCACAAAGGGTGCTTGCGCGTGTTTGGTAAAGCTTGTATTGCCAATACCATGAGCAATGACGACTTTGTCGCCTAAATTATAATTAAGATTTCTTGCTACATCAGCACCGATAACGACGTTAAATAAGGACGAAAATTCACCGCCGTGTTCAAATTTAAGTGACTGTTTTTTACCATAGCGATAATGAGTGAAATAATTGTTATTCGTGCCAATAACACGGAAACCTTGATGAGAATCGCCAAGAGAAATAGGGATGGCCCAGTCGACTAGTTGTCGTTTTTCGAGCGTAGTAAAGCTGGTGTAATTAATATTATTGGCGGGGCTACCCATTCTAAAAATAGAATATAACAATAAGTTTAACGGGCCACTAGGCGCGCCAACAATCAAATCGACACCTGATATAGTACGATTAAAACTTTCTTTTGCTTGCAGGCGAATATGTTCGATACTTAGCAATACAACAATGCTGACGGTTAATGATAAAAAGGTCAAGATGGCCGTATTTTTTCGGCTTAATAAGCTTTGCCATGCAACAGAAGGTAATATCATCATGCGATGTTTTCCTCAGTTTTACTTAATGTCCTGCTCAATGTAGTGATGTCGAGGCTACTATCAAAATGATGCGACAAAGCAGTA
Source organism: Colwellia sp. MB3u-41 (assembly GCF_014076845.1). GTDB lineage: Bacteria > Pseudomonadota > Gammaproteobacteria > Enterobacterales > Alteromonadaceae > Colwellia_A. The sequence continues at coordinate 99,926 of NZ_JACGUT010000028.1, read as the reverse complement.
TCATGACTGACAAATATAAGCGTCATTTTAGTGTTGTCACAGATTTGCATAAGAAGGTCCATAAATGCATTTTTTGCTGAGGCATCGAGGGCAGAGGTAGGTTCATCAACCAATAATAATCTCGGATGATTTATCAGAGCACGCGCAATTGCCACACGTTGTTGCTGCCCAACACTCAATTGGTTAACTTGTCTGTGTATAATATTATTAGGTAGCTGTAATACGTTAAGCAACGTTTTGACGTCATTGTTCACATCAGGTCTTGAATTTTTGGCGAAGTAGGCTGCGAGCTGAATGTTTTTAAGTACAGACAGGTAGGGTATAAGGTTAAATTTTTGAGATACCACGCCAATATTTTTTGCTCTAAATAAGTCCCGCTGGCTGTTTGACAACGTACTTATATTGTTATCGAATAGATTAACACTGCCTGACGTTGGTATTAAAATACCACACAATAAATTTAAAAGTGTGGTTTTCCCTGAACCAGAGTTTCCATATAAGAATACACGTTCAGTGATACCGACTTTCCATTGTTCAATAGATAATCCAGCATAATTAGCAGGGGTATCTTTATGGCGGTAGTGTATATCTTGTAAGTTGATAGCAAGTGTTGACAAGTTCCATTCACCTTCGGAAATTACAGTATAAGTATTTCTATCTGTATATGCTTTGTGTTACTTTATAACATATTCATCTGGCTTGGAAAGAAGGTTTTTAATTTTAATAAAATGAATAGCCACCGTTTGCTATGCTCAAAAATATTCATGCTAGTGCTATTAATCTTTAGTGCAACGGTACATGCACAGGTTCAGTATATTGACATAGAATGGACCGAATTAATTCCAGCCGATGATTTAGCAGTATTACTTAATCCGCCAGATTTTTTATTTGAAATAGAAGATCAAGTAGAAAATGATAATATGAATGCATTGAAAGACATTATTCCAATTGATGAAAAAACTAAAAGGTATCAACAGGCGCTAGAATCAACGCGTGTCGTAGAGACATTTGATGGCAAAAGTATTCGACTTCCAGGATTTGTTGTGCCATTAGAAACTGATGAAAAACAACGGGTAATACAATTCTTTATTGTTCCCTACTTTGGAGCATGCTTACATATGCCACCACCACCGCCAAATCAAATTATTTTTGTAAAATCGTCAGTAGGCATTGAAGTAACCTCTTTATATGATGCGTTTTGGTTTGAAGGGACTTTAAGTATTGATACAACAGACAGCCTGCTAGGAAAATCAGCATATAGTCTACGGCTTAATAAAGCTTATCTTTACGAAGATTAAAGGTACAGGAACTTTATATAATTATACCAATCTCTCATTAAATCAAGATTGTAAAATTAATATTTAAGGTTCTCTAAAATATCACTAGTTGGGTTAAGGGCTACTTTGTGAATATAAAGCATAAAGCACTCAAGTTTTTTGTTGTTATGGTATCACAAAAGTACTTTATTAAGTTATTGTGATGTTATAACATAATATCACAATGTCTGGATGGTTCATCTAGTCAATCTCAATGATATAAACAGAGAGTGCGTTCATGCTTCAAAAAAATAAGTTGCCGGTTACTGTGCTATCGGGTTTTCTCGGTGCTGGAAAAACCACGGTACTAAGCCATATTTTAAATAATCGTCAAGGTAAAAAAGTGGCTGTCATTGTTAATGATATGAGTGATGTTAATATCGATTCTGCGACAGTTGCCAACGAAGTATCTCTTAATCGTAGCGATGAAAAGCTTGTTGAAATGAGTAATGGTTGTATTTGTTGTACGTTACGTGAAGATCTTCTCCTAGAGGTGACCAAGTTAGCAAAAGAGGGACGATTTGATTATTTGGTTATTGAATCTACAGGTATTTCTGAGCCATTGCCGATAGCCGAAACCTTTACGTTTTCCGACGAGGACGGTATTTCATTATCAGATGTGGCGACACTCGATACGATGGTTACGATTGTTGATGCGGTAAATTTTTTAAAGGATTACGAAGAGGCATCTTCCTTACAAGAAGCAGGGGAGTCGTTAGGGGAAGAAGATGAACGTAGTGTTTCTGATTTACTCGTTGACCAAGTCGAATTCGCCGATGTTATCTTGATTAGCAAAATCGACTTGGTTAATACTTCTGATATTAAGCGCCTAACAGCAATACTTAAAACGCTGAATACCCATGCCAGAATTACCCCTATTACTCAAGGCGAAGTCGATATTGATGCAGTGCTTAATACTGGTTTGTTCAATTTTGAACGTGCCCACAGCGCGCCGGGCTGGCTGAAGGAAATGCGCGGTGAACACATTCCTGAAAGCGAAGAATATGGTATTAGTAGTTTTAGTTTTCTTGCTCGTCGTCCATTTCATCCAGAGAAATTTTTTCACTTTCTTCACGATACAGAACAGTTTGGTAAATTAATTCGTTCTAAAGGCTATTTTTGGTTGGCTTCTCGCCCCGATTTTTCAGGTCAATGGAATCAAGCGGGTGGCATTGCTCATTATGGTTTTGCTGCTATGTTCTGGAAGTCGGTCCCTAAAAAAGACTGGCCTAGCGATGAAGAGTCATTGAACGCTATACAGAAACAGTGGGTTGAGCCATTTGGTGATATGCGTCAAGAATTAGTATTTATTGGTCAGCAACTTGATCAAGTGGCGATGACTCGTGCACTCAATGAATGCCTGTTGTCAGATGATGAATTACTGAAAGGACAAAATTACTGGGCAACACTCAGTGATCCGTTTCCAGAGTGGAGTGAAAGCGAATGAGTGCACTAGCAGCGATCAATGACAGCCAATCAACAAGCCACCTCTTACCTAAGTTACTGACAAAACGTGCCAGTGAAAGTGATACGCCAGAGGTATTTACTGATATTTATCGAGATGACATCAATATAGCAATTTGGCAACGTAAATTGCCTGACGAACTAGCCTTGGCTGTGAATGATATTTTAAAGTCGGGTACAAGAGTAAAAATCGCAGAGGCAGTTACCGTAAAAAGTGTCAATGCTACGCTTTGTAATGCGTTAGGTGCGACAAGCGCTGTTAGGATGTTGAGCGAAGACATCACACTATTGGTTGATATGTTTTGCTGTTTGTTTGATCTCAAAGAAGTTGGATTACGATTAACGGCACTCGATCGTGCTATGTGTCCCAGATTTCATTTTGATCGAATTCCGTGTCGACTGGTAACCACATATCATGGTGTTGCCACCGAATGGCTTCCTCATCAGTTGGTTGACCGCAGTAAATTAGGTGCGGGAAATCAAGGTAAATCAGATGAACAATCAGGTCTTTTTGATCGTACTGATGATATTTGTCAACTGAGTAAAGGTGATGTTGCCTTACTCAAAGGTGAGTTTTGGCATAATAATGAAGGTGCCGGTTTGGTACATCGTTCACCCGTTCAGTCAGAAGATTCAACTAATGAACGTCGTTTATTATTAACGCTTGATTTTATTAATAATTAAAGAGTGTTAGTGATGGGAAATTTAAAAATCAAAGTACAAAAGTTAGTATCCTTTTTGTTAAATATAATACTATTTAATGTTTTTTTATTAGGTCAACTCGTTCATGCAAAAAGTCAGCAAGAACATGGTAGTCCCTTAGATTTTCATGTACATGGTTTATCTGAAATGACGATGGCGATTGAAGGAGAAATACTGGATATTCAATTGATTTCTCCAACGGTTAATCTCTTTGGTTTTGAGCACAAAGCAAGCAACAAAAAAGAGATTACGCTTGTTAATAATGCTAAAACACTACTGAGCAATACTTCATCACTTTTTTATTTTTCAGGTGGTGGTTGTTCGCTCATTAATACCGTGATTGATGTCTCAGGTTCACTAAAAGGTCATGAAAATGAGCATGAACATCAGCCGAAAAATAGAAAAAAATCGCATGATGATCACCGCATTCAAGAGACAACTCATCAAAATCATAGCCAAATAGTGGCAAATTATCGTTATCACTGTGAAGAAACAGCAACGTTATCAGCTATTACGGTACTAGCCTTTGATCAATTTTTAGGTATTAAGGAAATTCGTGCGATGTGGATAACAGACACAAAAAAAGGTGTCGTAACACTAAGCGCAGAACGTAAGATAATACATCTATGATTATGAGTATTAAAAATTGATTATAAAAGAGCCGTATAGTGGTCAGGAAATTAAAAGATGATAAAAATAGAAAATATTACAGATAAAATGGCAATCACTCTATCAGTCGCTTGCGCTATTCATTGCTTAGTAATGCCGTTATTGTTGCTGTTACTGCCAAATTTTGTGGTATTGCAACTCAACAATGAAGCGTATCATACTGCGATGGTACTCATTGTTCTGCCTACAAGTGTATTTGCACTATTTATGGGGTGTAAGCAACATAAACGTTATAGATTACTGTTTATTGGCTTCGTTGGACTAATTTTCTTAGTTCTCGCCATTTCGTTAGGTAACGAATTTTGGGAAAAAGTACTTACTCTGATGGGATCAGCGGTTATCGCAGGTGGTCATTATTGGAATTACCGCTTGTGTCAGCAACACACCCTTTGTCACCGCTGTGAAGATTAAAGATTAAAGATTAAAGATTAAATTGTTCATCGTGATGGTCAGAATTTAGATCAACATCATGCTTACCTCTTCATTATGTTTACCCATATCCAGATGTAAACGGGTTAAGTTAATTATTTAGATGACGTTTTCTCTATTAAGATAATGCAATCATTATTATAAGATTAAGATTATTGCATTACTTATCTTTATTTCACCGGGTTATTGATTACTGCCAACTGACATCAGGCGTCCAACCTTTAATCCACTTAGGAATATCACTAGCAGGCATCGGTTTGGCAATGCCATAACCTTGCGCCAATTCACATCCTATTTTCAACAGAGCAGTACCGTGTTCAATTGTTTCTACACCTTCAGCAATTACTTCTCGATTGAATGACTTCGCTAACGCTATTACGCCTCCAACAATTGCTAAATCATCATCATCAATCAACATGTCTCGTACAAAGGTTTGATCTATTTTAATTAAATTGGCAGGCAAGCGTCTAAGGTAATTGAGGGATGAATAACCAGTGCCAAAATCATCTAAGGCAAAGCTTACACCCAGTGCTATGCAATCATTCATGACAGCGAAAATATGACTTATATTATCTAAGGCACTTGTTTCTAAAACCTCTAGTTCTAAAAAGTGTGGTTCAACATCAGGATGTGCTGCTAACAAGGCGGTTAGTCTTTTGGTAAAGTTTGGTTGCTGTAATTGCACTGCGGCAATGTTTACGCTGGTACTGACCGTAAGACTCAGTCCCATTTTTTGCCACTGGCTGATTTGTGTCAGTGCGGTGTCGATAACCCATTCACCCATTTCTATCATCATCGGGTTATTTTCAATAAAAGGTAAAAAATCTATCGGACTTAATAAACCTCGAACCGGATGCTGCCAGCGAATTAAGGCTTCAGTGCCAGTGACTTTACCTATACGCATATTAACCTTGGGTTGATAAAAGAGAACAAATTGTTGATTGTCTAATGCGCTACGAATAGCCTCTAGGTTTTCACGTTGTACTTTAACCGCGTCATCTTGAGCGGTATCAAATAAATGATAACGATTTTTACCTAATTCTTTAGCGATATACATGGCTTGGTCGGCATGGCGCATTAGTAAGTCGGCATCAGCATTGTCTTGTGGGTAAAGTGTTACACCAATACTCGCTGACACCGTTAATATAAGATCGCTAATTTTTACCGGCTCTGATGCTGCTAATAGTAAACGCTCTAATATAGGTTCACAATCTTCAACAACTGATAAGTCTGCTAATACAGCTACAAATTCATCGCCACCAATGCGTGCTAAGCTATCACCTTCTCGTAATGCCTCTTTCATAAGAGCAGAAAGGGCAATCAAAAGTTCATCACCTATATCATGACCATAAACATCATTAACACGTTTAAATCCGTCTAAATCTATAAAGACAACGGCGAGGGACTGTGCATGTCGTTTACACTGCAACATGGCTTGAGATAACCGGTCAGCTAACAAGGCGCGATTGGGTAAATCAGTGAGTAAATCATAATGCGCAATATGTTCTATTTGATTTTGATATTTTTTCATTGGAGTAATATCGCTACCTAAAGAAACATAATGCGTTGTGACACCATGTTCGTCGTATACCGCACTAATGGTTTTCATTTCAGCATAGACTTCGCCACTTTTACGACGATTCCACAGCTCGCCGTACCAATAACCGTCTCCGGTAAGCGCTTGCCACATGTTGATATAAAAATCAGGCGATTGTCGACCTGATTTAAGCATGCGAGGATTTTGTCCAATGGCCTCTTCATGGCTATAACCTGTTGTTGTCGTGAAGGTATCATTTACATCAACAATAAACCCTACGGTATCGGTAATAATGATGTTCTCTCGGGCGTGTGTAAATACGCTTGCGGCGAGTTGAATTTTTTCTTGATAATGATGCCAATCGGTAATGTCGTCATAGATACCAACCATGCCAATAATACAGTTGTCTTCGTCATGTATTGGCGTTTTAGAGGTGCGTAGCCAGATATGATCACCGGCAGGGGTTAATTGATTCTCTTCGTAGTTCAGTTTTGCTTTACCGGTGTCAATCACATGTTGATCGTCCGATTGATATTTTGCCGCGAGGTCATGCCAAGCAAGCTCATGATCAGATTTATTGATTATTTCATTGGGGGTTTTTATTCCGGCATCGCGCGCAAATTTTGTATTACAGCCGAGATAACAAGAGTTTTTATCTTTCCAAAAAACTCTTGTTGGTATAGCTTCAATGATAGTACTTAATAAATTTCGCGACTTCGACAATTCCTCATAGGGCTGTATAATACTAGCGACAAAGATACTTTTATAGATATAAAAGTAAGCAAAAATTTTATAATTGTGTCCTAAAAAATTAAATACATCAGTCACGTCAGTATAAAGTGTGAAAAAGAGCTCACTCATTGCCATTAAACACACGGCGGTAAATAAATTAACAACATCATAAGGCTGGTTAGTTCGCATTAAATAAAAAAGGCGGAGACCAACCGTTAAATAAAGTCCGAAAAGAGTATATTCACTCATGACTTTGAAGGGGGTAAGTCCTTGTCCTTCAATATAGGTACTGGGGATTAATGATGGAAAAAATAACCCAATAATCACGAGGATGACGACTAGCGATAAAGTACAACCTAATATCGACCAATGCATTAACCTTGTTGCAATATTTCGCCATGAAAGTAACGAAACAAGTAATAAGCTGAAGGCTGAAAAGTAGCGAGCCATTAGCCAAAAATTAATAGTTTTTTCTGGACCACTTGGCGTAATTAACGCAGGCATATTAGGAAAAGAGAACACATGAAAGAAATCAAGTATCGCTACACCAAGAAAAGAACAGGCAAGGATAATGTAATTACGCAGGTTTTTATTGTCAGCAATATGAACCCAAGCGGTACCAAAAATCATTGCTGATATAACGATTGATAAAAACTCAAAAAGTGTATGAAGGGGGGGATAACTAACAATGCCTTTCATTTCATAGAATATGGGAGAAAATAAGCTTAGGACAAAAATAATAACAAAGAACAATACCGTCTTTATAGCGCTATTTATTTGTTTTTGGTAATTTGAATGTATTTTCATCATTTAACGAATATAGCCTAATGTGCTCTTATACACAAAATCTACATTGGGGAATGTTTATTTAACCATGATATCTTCAGAATAAGTTGTTTTTTCGATATTTATTGTTAGTTTCATCGCAAGGCCAGAAGAAGGATTTGACGGGTGATATAGCTACTGAGAAGTCGATTGATTTACGTAAAAAAGACTTAACAATTTACGTTAAGTCTCATTTTTAGTGATGGGTAAGTTTGTATATAGTTATTAAGAGTGAGGAGCGACTGATAGCGTTAATTTTAGTAAGGTGGACTGTTACAATAGTAACATTTTAACGTGTAGGTTCACTTATTTTTACGACTTGTTTTCCTGTGAAATTACCGTTTATCTGCGTATGTAAAGCACGAGAAACATCCTGAGCAGTAAATTCAATCAAGGTCACATTAGGCACGCTAAGCGTACCTTTTGACAAGCCTTCAAGTAATTGATTACTCATAAAGCTCATTCTTTGTTGCGCACACAAGCTATTAGCTAACCAAGCTCCTGCTAAAGAAACAATGCCAATATTTGGCGCTTTTCTAAACATCAGCTCTTGATCAAAATTAGGCAAAGGTCTTAAGCAGGCAATACGACCACAGAAACGCATCAGTTCAATATTACGTATTGTTGAATCACCACCAATAGAGTCAAGTACCGCATCAAAACCTTGAGGCCCTAATTCTCGGCGAATTTTCTCACAGAGTTTTGTGTCGTGATAATCAAATATGGCATCCGCTCCAAGTTTTTTCACTAACTTGTGATTATGCTTAGAAGCGGTTGTAAATACATCAGCACCGCGCTGTTTAGCAAATTGAATAGCAAATTGCCCAACGGCTCCCGCGCCAGCCTCAATTAAAATAGTATCTCCTTGTACTATTTGTAATTTCTCTAATGCGATTAAAGCGGTCATTCCGGCACAAGGTAATGTTGCCGCTTCACTTGCTGTGACATTTTCAGGCACAACAGAAACGGCAAAATTTGGCACTTTGGCATAATCACTAAGTACACCTTGCTCTCCAATATTGGCATGCCACATTACACGGTCACCTATATTGGGAAATAAGCCTTTTTTAGCTTGAACTACCGTGCCAACTGCATCTAAACCGAGTATATGTGGATATTGCCATTTAGAAAATCCAGATTTAGCAAAGTGAGCATCAATAGGGTTTAGACCGACATATTCAACCTTGACTAACAGTTCGTGTTCGCTACATTCAGGCACAGGCAAGCGCACGTCAGATAAACTAATCTGTTCGTCTGGCTCTGCTAGCTCAATGGCTCGCATCGATTGAGGTAAGTCAATGTTGGGTAATATGTTAATATCTAGCATAAAAAACTCAAATTTTACAAGGTGATTAAACCATAACTCCATCGGCCGTTAAACGCTTGATAAGCGGTTACTTTGGCTAACGATGATGAAATTGTCGCGTTAACTGCATTTTCTTGGGCTATTAAAACATCCTGCCGCGCATCTAACAACTCTAAGTAAGGGATCTGCCCCTCTTGGTACATAGCATTGGCCTGAATAAAAGCGTTATTGGCATAGGTAAAACGTTTATCTGCAAACCCTTTTTGTTTAAGTTGTTTTGTTAGCAACCGCAATGAAAGCTCACTTTCATTGATGGCACTAAGCACGACCTGCTGATACTGGCTATAAGCCGCTTCACTCAAATATTGCTGAGCATCACGTTGTGCTAATAACGCAGGATAACTTAACAGCGACCATTGTATTTGCGGAGCAACTTGCCATTGTTGTTGCGTATTATTGAGTTGATTATTACCTAGACTTAATACACCTGCAAAAGCATGTAAACTAATGTCAGGCAGTAAGGCTTTACTTGCTGCGATGCTTAGAGAGTTTGCTTGGCTAAACTCATATAACGCTTGGCTAATGTCAGGACGTAAGGCTATTGACTCATTCGGTTGAGCTAAAGCTACCTCAAAAGGTAAGTCAAATACCCCTTGTTCATCTTTTAGCACTAAATCACCACTTAAACGACCACTGAGTAATGCAAGTGTTGATAAGTCGCGGTATTGAGCATAAATGGTGTCAGGAAGTAATGCTTGCTGGCGGCTTAGCTGTGCACGAGTGCGGTTTAAGTCCAGTTCATTAGCAATACCTTCTTGAACACGTGCCTCAAGTACTTCGATGCTTTGTTCAAGCGCGGTAATTTGCATGTTCACAATATGCTGTTTTTGCTTATTGCCCTGATAGCTAATGTAGCCTTTAACGACCGATGCAACCACTTGAGTTTGTAAAGCACGTAATTGCTCGGCTTGACTCATGGCGGATGCGTTGGCCGCATCGACTAACGCACTCATGCGCCCAAACAAATCGAGTTGCCAATTCATTGCCAAATTAGCATTGGATTGACGACTGATGTTGTCTGCTACACTTGTTCGCTGCGCACCAATTTCTAGCCCACCTTGGGGTAAAAAATCGGCTTCTTGTGCGCTTAATCGGGCAAGTGCACTCTGTAATTCGAGCTGACTCGTTTGTAAGTTGTAATTGTTAGCCAGCGCATCTTTGACCAATTGATTCAATTGCGTTGAGCTAAGTTGTTGCCACCAGTTTATTTCGTCTTTACCTGTCAATTGCGTGGCTATTTCTGCGTCCGCAATAAATTTTTTCATCAGTTGTTGATGCTGTTTTTCATCAATTTTATTAGCACAACCTGACAAGAAGGTCGCCACTAAAACGGCGCTAATGGTTAACTTTGTTTTTAGCTGCTTGGCTTTAAATCGCTTGATAAGTAAGTTAATCATCTGCTATTCCTCATTCTTTTTGGGTTGAGTCTTGGTCACTAATATATAAAATACTGGCGTAAATAATAGGCCAAACACAGTAACACCTATCATGCCTGAAAATACGGCATTGCCCATAGCATGGCGCATTTCAGCTCCTGCACCCGTAGCAAAAACTAACGGTAGCACACCTGCTGTAAATGCAATTGAAGTCATGAGTATCGGACGTAAACGCAGCTTACACGACTCAATAATGGCGTCAAAATGAGACAAGCCATTCTGGTTTTGATCTTTAGCAAACTCCACCATTAATATGGCATTTTTTGAGGCTAGGGCGACGAGTACAATTAACGCAATCTGGGTGAAAATATTGTTGTCTGAGCCAACAAACCAAACACCTAACAGCGCAGAAAATATCGTCATGGGTACAATAAGGATAATGGCTAAGGGTAACCGCAAACTTTCATATTGCGCGGCTAACACCATAAAAACTAATAGTACGACTAACGGAAAAACATAAACCATAGTATTTCCTGCCAATATTTGTTGGTAAGTCACCTCGGTCCATTCGTAAGTAATACCTTTGGGTAGCGTATCAGCCAAAATATTTTCTATCGCAGTCTGTGCTTGGTCTGAACTATATCCAGGAGCCGGGCTACCATTAAGCTCAGCACTAGGGTAGCCATTGTAATGCATCACTCTATCAGGCCCTGTTGTTGGCGTTACCGTTAAAACAGAACCTAACGGCACCATGTTGCCTTGGCGATTACGTACTTTGAGGTTTAATATTTGATCAGGGTCTTGGCGAAACTCAGCTTCTGCCTGAGCTTTGACTTGGTAGGTACGGCCAAACATATTGAAGTCATTAACATATACCGAGCCTAAATATACTTGCAAAGCATTAAAAACTTCATCAAGAGGGATCCCTTGGATGAGCGCTTGTTCACGGTCAATGTCTATATCCATTTGGGGTACTTGAATTCTAAAACTTGAAAAAAGCCCGACCAATGCGGGGTCTTTTCTCGCTTTGTTAATAACGGCTTGTAGGCTATTAAATAATGTTTCAAAACCTTTATTACCACGGTCTTCAATTTGTAATTTAAAGCCACCTGTAGTGCCTAAACCTTGGATCGGTGGTGGTGGGAAAACAGCCACAAAGGCTTCATCGATAGCAGTAAAACGCTGGTTTAATTGTGCTGCAATTGCCATCGCTGAACGGCTAGGATCAGTACGAAGCGCAAAGGCATCGAGTGGAACAAAGACAATGCCGCTGTTCGGGCTATTAGTAAAGCCATTCACTGACAATCCAGGGAAAGATACGGTATGAGCAACGCCGGGTATTTGTAGTGCTATCTTTTCCATATCTCTGACAACGGCATGTGTGCGGTCAAGGCTTGCTGCATCAGGTAATTGTGCTATCGCAATAAGGTATTGCTTGTCTTGTGCAGGAATGAAGCCACCAGGGACTGTATTAAATAGCTGAACTGTTCCGCCCAGTAGCGCAATATAAGCAACAATAACGACCACACTCATACGCATTAATTTTTTAACTAACTTTTGGTAACCATTACTGCCACGGTCAAAAACTCGGTTAAAAGGGGTGAATAACCAACGGCCAAAAAGCTTATTAAGTAGACGTGTTAATCGGTCTGGCTTACTGTCGTGTGATTTTAATAATAATGCTGCTAATGCTGGCGACAACGTTAATGAGTTAAAGGCTGAAATGATGGTTGATATGGTAATGGTTAAGGCAAATTGTTTATAAAATTGACCTGATACACCACTGATAAATGCCGTAGGAATAAACACAGCACTTAAGACTAATGCAATAGCGATAATAGGCCCTGTGACTTCGGTCATCGCAACTTTTGTCGCTTCTAAAGGTGTTAAGCCTTTTTCAATGTTACGTTCGACATTTTCAACCACCACAATAGCGTCATCAACGACAATACCTATGGCGAGCACTAAGCCAAATAAAGATAAGGTATTAATTGATACGCCAAGTAATTGCATTACGGCAAAGGTACCAATTAATGAAATTGGCACAGCAATTAAAGGAATGATTGAAGCGCGCCACGTTTGTAAAAATAGCACTACAACGATAACGACCAACACAATTGCTTCAATTAAAGTGGTTATTACTGCGTCAATGGAATCACGTACGAAAATAGTAGGATCGTAAACAATGTCATACTCAACACCAGCAGGAAAATCTTCAGATAATACGGCCATAGTTGCACGTACTTGATCTGATAATTCTATAGCATTAGAGCCTGGGCGTTGAAAAATAGGCATAGCGAGTGCAGGCTGGCCGTCTAACATAGCACGCAATGCATAAGTATTTTGCCCTAAGTCAACACGCGCAACATCTTTTAATCGAGTCAGTTGACCTTGCTCGCCAACTTTAATAATAACTTGCTCAAATTCTTCAATGTTATCAAGTCGACCTTTAACATTAAGTAAGACTTGAAATTGGCTATCGTTAGCAGCAGGTTGAGACCCTAAACTACCAGCGGCAACTTGCTGGTTTTGCGCTCGTAGTGCTTGAATAACATCAGTCGCGGTGAGTTCACGCGCAGCTAATGCATCTGGATTAAGCCACACGCGCATTGAGTATTGGCCACCACCAAATAATTTTACGTCACCAACACCAGCTAAGCGGGTAATTTGATCTTTAACATAGAGATCTGCATAGTTTGATAGATATGCCGTGTCGTGAGTTTCTTCTGGTGAGTATAGGTGTACAACCATCGCCAAGTCAGGAGATGACTTTTCTGCGATCACACCTAGGCGTTGTACTTCTTCGGGTAAGCGAGATAATGCACTGTTAACGCTATTTTGTACTTGCACTTGTGCACGGTCTAGATCGGTGCCTAAAGCAAAAGTAACGGTTAAGGTCATGCGACCATCGCCAGTGGCTTGAGAAAACATATATAACATGTTTTCAGTACCGTTTATTTCTTGTTCAAGTGGCGTTGCCACCGTCTGTGCGATAACTGAAGGGTTTGCGCCTGGGTAATTTGCCGTAACAACGACTGTTGGCGGAACGACTTCGGGGTATTCACTGACGGGTAGTTGAAAAAGTGAAAGCCCGCCAGCAAGTAAAATTATTAATGACAAGACCGCGGCAAATATAGGTCGCTGTATAAAAAAGTGGGAAAATTTCATGATTAACTCTTATTCTTTTGACGTTAGTTTTGCCGTTAAACTGGCATCAGCATCGGGTGACAAAGTAAAGGCAATACCTGCACTATCAATTTTTACGTTATTAGGTGCGATAGGCATGCCAGGTCCAACTCGGGCCGGACCATTAACTGCGATAATATCGGTGACTTTTAATCCAGAAGTAATCGCCTGCAAGCTACCGTAACGCTCACCTAACTGAACAAGCTTATATTGCAAAATATTGTTTTCACCGACGGTTAAGACAAAATTATTTTTTAAGTCGGTACCAATTGCACGAGCAGGTACGATAATTTTTTCGTTGACGGCATTCGCCGCTAACTTAATACGTGCAAAAGAACCTGCGCGCAATTGGTTTTTGTCTTCATTAAATACGGCTCTAACGCGCAATGTGCCAGTAGACGAGTTTATTTGGTTGTCAATAAAATCAATGTAACCTTTATAAGAAAATTCACTTTGTCCTAGTTTTTGCATAACAACTTGTTGTTGGTCAGTAGCACTAATATTGGCAAAGTCGCTATTCCACGTGCGTTCATCAATATCAAAATATGCAAACATCGCTTGGTTAGAAACAATCGTGGTCAGCACACTTTGTCCTGCTAGAATGTTATTACCTTTAGTAATATTGGCGCGAGAGATTATGCCGTCGATAGGTGAACGGATAGAGGTAAACTCTAAATCTAGTTGTGCCGCTGTTAATTGTGCCTGTAAAGCAGCAAGCTGTGCCTCGCGTTGACGTAATGTAGAGGTGCGTGATTCCGCCTGTTCAGTTGATATTGCTTTTCGCTCAGTTAACCGAGTAGCACGTTTTTCTTCACTCTGCGCTTGATCTAATGCTGCTTTTGCACTGTTAATTTGTGCAGCCAAACTCGCGACTATTGCTAGAAATGGGCGGTCATCTAGTTTAAAAAGAAGATCACCCGTTTTTATCTGCTCACCTTCATTAAAGGCAATATGCTCAATTACGCCAGAAACACGAGGTTTTAATGCGACTTGCTGTGGCGCTTCTAAGCGTGTGGTATAGGTATGCCAATTTTGTACAGACTTCACCAGAACTTCTGCTACATCAATTGACTGCAGTTGTTGTTGTTGTTGTTGCTGTGTATTTTGGCTAGGCTCTTCTGAGCAACCCAAGAAGGTTAAGCTGGCCAGAGTAATAGCTACTGCGATTAAATGTTTATTCATGATGAGACCTCTTTTAATTTGGTCGCAATTTTACGGAATAAACCTGTTGATAAAAACCATAGATTTCGCATTTGATTAGTGCCAAAATAGCACCAATTAAATTATTAAGTTGAAGAAATATGGATACAACCAGTCGGTTATTAATGTTACTTGAAGTTGTTGAACAGGGCTCTTTTATTAAAGCAGCAGAAGTTCGCAATATCGACCGTTCCGTTATTTCTAAACAACTGAGTCGCCTAGAAGAACAATTAGGCGTTAGGCTGCTTAACCGTACAACTCGTTCATTCTCTTTAACAGCCGCTGGCGCAGAGATGGTTAAAAAAGCAGCTGAGCTAAGAGAGTTACTGGGCGAAACAGTCCGTATGGCTGAAAATTATCATTTAGAGCCACAAGGTGTCCTTAAAATAACCTCTTCAACCTTATTTGGTAAACGTTACTTGCAGCCGGTGATTAACGACTTTCAAATGCGTTTTCCTCAAGTTGAAGTTGAGCTGCGTTTAGATGACCGCGTTATCGATATAGTTTCAGAAGGTTTTGATTTAGCGTTTCGTATCGGAGAACCAAAAGATTCATCATTAATCGCGCGAAAAATTGCCCGCAACCGTTTGTTAATTTTGGCTACACCGGTGTTTATCGAAAATTATGGTATGCCTAAAACTATTGAAGATTTAACGCACTTACCTGCAGCGAGTTATGCAAGCACCTCTTTTAAAGTGGAAGGGGTACGTTACTATGATCAAAATGGTGAAGCTAAGGAGCAGAAACTGAACAGTATCTATAGAGCAAACGATGCAGAAGTTTTGTTAATGAAAACACTGTCAGATACCGCATTTTTTGTCGCACCGGCTTTTGTTCTCGATAATGAAGTTAAAGATGGCCGTTTAGTTCCGTTATTAACCGACGTTAAATTAATGGAATATGGCGCTATTTATGCAGTATATCCTCATCGTGATCTTCCTGTTAGAACGCGACTATTTTTTGATGCTGTGCGCGAATATTTAGGAAAAGATATTCCTATTTGGGAACGTGCTATTCCCAATTTTGAACAATTATATTAGTCGTTTATATTTTATGTTGCTACTTATTAGAGGGGCTAGCTGCTTGAACTCGTTTTATTTGATTACTTACATCAGCTAAGTTTCCTGTTTTAATCCAAACTTTTGCATCATGATTTTTTGCTGTGACTATTAATGAATCACCTAAAGGTAAACGCATCCAACTATGTTGTTGTAATAAGTCATCTCCTGCCTGTATCTCACCGCTTAGTACAAAAAATTCTGCTCCATCGGGTGCTAAAAAATTCATTTTTGCATTCGATTCAAAATCAAAAACTGATACTTCTTCTATTTCGTCTTTGTATAAAGGGGTAATAGATACACCGGCTGCTTGAGAAGAAATCGCAGGTATCTTATCCATCATAAGACTCACCTGTGTTCTATCTTCAGGTTGAAATTGCCACAATTTAACAAAGATAATACAACCGTGGTCGGATCGAGGAGTATGACTCGATTGCGGAGGGTTTCGAATATAAGATCCAGCAGGATAATCATCATGCTCATCTTGAAATACCCCCTCAAGCACAATAAATTCTTCACCACCGGTATGAACATGAGGAGAGAATTTACTCCCTTTTGCGTATCGCACAATTGAAGTTGCTCTTGCTACTTCACCACCCACTCGGTCTAATGGTCTTCTGTCTACGCCTGGCATAGGCGAAGTTAGCCATGCTAATGCCGTGCTGTGAACGATAGCTCTTTTCTCAAAATTAGCTAGAATTTCCATAATTAATCCTATTTAAAACCATGATATATGTAGTTAATCACTATTAAGTGATACTAGATGCATCACTTAATATAACCGTCGTTACTTTTACTTTACGCTAGGGCGGTCAGCGACTTTAGCGCGCCACGTGATTAAATGTGTATATTCATTGGGTATGGCTATTTTTGCAAAATCAGCAAAACCAAGACCAGCAAACAAGGTAATGTCAGCCACGGTAAACGTTTCCCCTGCGACATAAGCGTTAGTACTTAAAATATCATTGAAATATTTAAAACCGGCAAGGGCTTTTTCGCCTTGTTTATTTCCCCACTCTTTATTTTGATATGTTTCTAAATCTGGTCCTAAGCCTTCTGTGGCATGGTGGAAATAAGTGGCGACAGCATTAAGTACCATCGATTCAGCTCTGCGTTGCATCATACTGATAACCGCACGCGATTTTGCCGTTGTGCCTGTTAACGATATGCCATCAAAAGTGTGGTCGATATATTCAATAATAGCAGAACATTCAGCGATATAAGTTCCATCATCTAATGCCAATACGGGTACGCTGGCTAAGGGGTTCATAGCGAGGAAAGCGTCACTTCGATGTTCTTTGTTCATCACATCAACAGCAATAAAAGTGACCTTGTCAGAAGCCTTTTTCTCTGCTAACGCCATGCGAACACGCAATGGGTTAGGAAAACCTTCTACATCATATATTTTAATATTTTTATCTCTAATTAATTTTTTTTGTATTATCTGGCTATCTACTGATAGATAGTTTGGTAGGTTTTATTTATATTGTCAAATTTTATTTATGCTGAGCTTTTACTGAAAATTTAAGTTGCTTTAAAAGACATCGCTGGCTATTATTCGCCTATCAGTAGGTAGGTAGCTTTGAGTGTATGAATAATAAACGTGTAATTATCGTTGGTGGCGGGTTGGCTGGTTTATATACAGCCTTTCAATTGGAAAAATTGAATATTCCTTATCTGCTCATTGAAGCAAAAGATATTTTCGGTGGCCGAATATACAGTGAACAACCTGAAGTGAATGACGATAAAACGCTATGGCATGATCTTGGTCCAACATGGATATTTCCTCATCACCACCGTATGAAAACATTAGTGGAAAATTTAGACCAGCAACTTTTTCAGCAGCACATTGAAGGAGCGGTTGTTTATCAGGAAAATGTAAATACTCAACTACAAATTATTGAAAATGGCCAAGGACAATTATTACATCGTTTAACTGGGGGCTTATACAAGCTTATTTTAGCGCTACAAGCCAAGTTATCAATATACAACTATCAGCTTGGTAGCTCTGTTAATAACGTAGAAAAAATAAATGATATTTGGCAGGTAACAGTAAAAAATAGAAAAGATACTTCAACCGTCGTGCACCAAGCAGACCACTTAATCTTAGCGCTACCACCTAGAATTATTTGCCGATACTTAACACCTGAAAATTGGGCGAGTAAAAGGCTTACCCAGGCATTAGTTTCCGTACCAACCTGGATGGCAGGTCAAGCCAAATTTGTAGCGACTTATCAAAAACCTTTTTGGCGAAATAAGGGATTAGCAGGGCAGGCCTTTAGTCGAACTGGACCGATGGTTGAAATTCATGACGCATCAGCAAAAAATCAACAGGGGTTTGCTTTATTTGGTTTTATTGGACTTTCACCTCAAGCTATAAAAAGTATATCAACAGAACAGTTAAAAGCCCTTTGTATTGAGCAACTCAGACTATTGTTTGGCGACGAAGCACAACAATACGATCAGTGTTATTTAAAAAGTTGGGGCAATGATGATTACGTTGCTATAGAGCAAGATAGAACAGATCCTCCTGCACATCCTGACTTTAACATATTGGGCTTTTCTGATGAGCTATCATCATTGAATTTATATCTAGCAGGTAGTGAATTTGCTCAGCAAGATGCAGGTTACCTTGAAGGGGCTATTTATGCTGCCGATATAGCAATTAGCTCACTAAAAAAAGAATTTGATTATATTAACTAGAGAGAAAATAAAATGAGTAAAAGTTCTTATGCTTTATATCATAAGGTTCATTGTCCACATTGCCGCAATGAAAAATAGCAATGTAGCCCTTGAATTATGTGATACAGAGAAAAATTTAGCCTTTAATAAAGAGTTAATCGAACAAGGGGGAAAGAAACAGGTACCTTGTTTAAAAATCACAGAAATGGTCAAGAATCTTGGCTGTATGAATCTGGAGATATTATTAACTATTTGAATAAAATAGCCTAGTCATTGATAATGGATGAAATTATTAAATTTATTTAATAATTTCATCATTTACTTCACCTTCAAATAGCATTTATTTATGAATAAAAAATCTCAAATACTCAAATTAGCTGAAAATAAAGTAAGATCTGGTGGCTATGGTAATTTTAGCTTTAGGGAACTGGCTGATGAAATTGGCATTAAAAGTTCAAGTGTTCATTACTATTTTCGTACAAAAGCTGATTTAGGTGCCGCACTAGCACACCAGTACGTAGATGAGTTTTTAGCGTTATTAAATGCTGAAAAAGCAAAGTTAAAGGGCCGTAGTGCGATTAACCTCTATATTAATGCTTTTAAAACGGCATTAGAAAAAGACAATCAAATGTGTTTATGTGGCCTGTTAGGCGCAGAGTCTGATGCACTGCCAGAGCAAGTCAACATAGAAATAAAACGCTTTTTTGAATTAAATATAAACTGGTTACAAACAGTGTATATAGACGAAAAAGGTTTAGCAGTAGACATTGCCAAAACTAAAGCTATTCAATTATTAGCCACTTTAGAAGGGATGATGATTTTAGCAAAAGTGTTAGACGATACAACGGCTTTTGACAGCCTTAATAATTATATCAATGAGGGCATTTAATCGAGTCTATTGATAATAGTGTTTCTTGCCACTCATCATATTTAGCTAATCACTTCTTTACTTCAAAGTGCAGAAAAAGAGTAAATATAATGAGTGGAACATAGTTAAGGAGGTTATTAAAAAAGTCTAAAAAAGCCATTGAATATAGGGGGATTTTTATAACACTCTTTTTATCGTGGTAACAACGGCTAAGGGACTGCCAAATGGCTAACACTCTTTTCATCTAAACTTGCTTGCCACGTTTCTGGCATTTCCTCCATAATTCGCACTAATAATTGCTTAGCCACTGCTTTATCTTTTAATCGCTCTGATGAGTTTGACCATATTGTTGCCCATAAATAGCTTTTTGCTAAAAGCTTATCTTTATTGATTTTTGCTTTGGTAAACACTTGCCAATATAATAAAGCGGTTGGCATATAAGCTTTTTTATATTTTCCTAATGCCGCGATTTCATACCATTGCAATGCCGCTTTCTCATCAACATTCATACCAATTCCTTGATCATAAAATTTTGCTAAAAGATAAGCTGAACCGGGCGATTTTTCACTTACAACACGCTGTAGCCAGTTAAACGCTTGTTGATAATCTTGCGGAAAATATTGACCATAAAAGTACCACTGAGCAAGCTTGTTTTGTGCACTAATTGAGCCTTGCTGGGCTGCGTTAAGGCAAAGCCGTTGTCCAGCCATTAAATCAACGTTAACACCATCACCGGAAAGTAATAATTCGCCAGCCTGACATCCTCCCGACGGTATTCCTTGTTCAAACGCTTTTAGAAACCAATGGTAAGCCAATTTTTTATTTTGCTTAACCCCCTGTCCTTCAAAGAAGCACTGTCCCAATGATTGCATAGCGCCTGGTATATTATTTTTTGCTGCTTTTTGATACCACTGACAGGCGGTTGAACGGCTGGGAGTGATTCCCCAACCTAGATCGTAAAATAATGCGACAGTAAATTGCGCAAGACCATTTTCTAAATTAGCTTGTGCTTTAAAGGCTATTAATGCGTCTTTATATTGCTGCTTTGCCAGTAATGCTTGGGCATCATGTAATGGGTCTGCCCAATCATCAACATTGTTGGCAAAAACAGGTGGTTTGAAGAGTATGAGTATAATAATAACAAGGCCGATAGTTAATCGACCTTGAATTATTTGACTTTTAAATGATTCAGCCATATTAATTACGCGACGGGTAAATACCTTGAAGGGAAATTAACCAGGTTAATGGGAGGTAAGGTCCACGAATATTAAAAGCTTGATTACCACCATTAGAATTAACCACTGTAGTTGATGTGGAACTTACATCAACACTTAAGTCTAAAATAATCGCATCAGCCCTCATATCGACATTAGGAGCACCATTGCTGTATATATTTTCCCTATTTGGACTATTTGATAAAACCGCATTCGTAGGTGAATTAGTCCTACTACTTGATGCTAATGCACGTAACGCAATTGTTGTCGCACTTGTATCGACAACATTGTTGGTTGTGGTTGTAGCTATATGATTATGCGATGGCATTTGTGAAGTAATTAAGGTGTGGGTTTCTGACCCACCCCTTTGTCCTAAACGGTAATAACCAAGTCCGGGTCCTTGGCCCTGACCAATAGGAGAGCGACCACGTAAATCGGGTACGGCAAAAGTTCTTCGTCCATCGCCACCAAAGGTTGTGCCAAGAAGAGAAAATAACGCGGTATTACTTGAAATAGCCAGTAATTGCCCTTCAGCTTTTGCCCAACCTCGAATGGTAAAATTACCACCAAAAGCGCACATTCCAGCCAAATATGGTTGAGCAGAGCAGGCTAATGCTTTCATCGGCATCGTGATAGCCGTGAGACTAAATCCTAAAATACAGCTTAATTTTATTATTTTTACAATGTTCATTTCTATTGTCCTTAATTATTAAAAATCATTAATTATTTATTTTGCGCTTTACTTGTAATAGTGCCATCGCAATAAAAAACAGTATGAATGTACTAGGCTCTGGCACTTGTGATGGTGGTTGTGGGTTAGTTAAGTTGTCTGCACCAACAATACTAATAAAGGCACTGGTGCGTGCATTAAAAATAGAGCTATTGTCGAAAGCTTTACCATCCATTTTTAATAATGCGGAGAAGTTATCTGAGGCACCTGCCGCCAACGTAATATCAAAAAGGAATGTGCCATTATCAGATAGTGCTGCCCCACTAGTCGGTAAATCTGTACCATTTTTGCTGTCATTATAAAAAGTATCTGAGGTTAAATCAGAGGCGAATAATTCAGGGATTAAAGTATTAAAAAGGTTGATTTCAGCATCAATATAAGCATCAGGCCCGTCTGCATCAGCAAAGTTTAAAAATGCTAATTCAAAAAATATTTGATAAGTATCAGTAGCTGAACTATTAAATAAGGAAAACCCCATATCAAAGATAAAATCAGGAACTTCACTTATTGCACCCGCAGTAGAAGACCCAATAGCACTAACACCAACGCCATCTCCAAAATCAGTCAATGTCCCAGATAAAGGGTTGGCACCTGTTGGCGTGAGATTAGCAATAGAGGTAAGTGTGGTGTTACCGCCAACAATAATTGACATATCCGCATTTTGACTGGCGTTACCTGTGGTAGGAGCTGAATCAATAGCATGTTCAGCGCTACCGGTAAGAGAGATATCTAGCGGAATTAACCCCGCAGTAACTGTTGGTGTAATCAAGCCTAACGCAAAAAAAATGGAACAAAATCTTATAACTTTACGCATCCGTGTAATCCTTTTTAAAGTAGTTGATAAGGCATATGCAAGGTTGAAACCACTTTGTTAATTTACATTTAAAACATTAACTTATGCTTTTTAGTAAAATAAATAGAAATAAAATGTAAAAATTACTGACATATTTATACGTAAATATTAATTATTTATAAATTCTCTCTAAAAATATTAACCAATAAAAAAAGTATCTTCTGAACCTTCTTTGAATTTTAAACGTATTTAGTGACGCCTTTCTATGCTAAAAAGTCCATTAGGATGTTGACTTAACTTTTTGAAAGTATGGCCTTATAATAATGTTAAAGCAGAATTATAGCCTGACGACTCAATATGGAATGGGTTAAAAGAATCCAGGAATAATAGCTGTGAACATTAATCGTTTTTTTAAAACTAAATAAAACAAAGGGGGGTTTGTATATGCCACGAATAATTAAAAATGGTTTTTTGGTGATTTTTAGTTCATTTCTTTTAACGGCATGTAGCTTTAGTTTTATTTATAACCACTTAGATTGGTGGAGTGATTGGTACCTTAATGATTACGTTACACTAAACCAAGAGCAGCAACAGTTATTTGATACTACATTTAACGAGCTCCATTTTTGGCACAGACAAACACAACTCAGGGAGTACACACTGCAATTTAGAACGCTTAAAGAACAAGTTAATCGAGGTATTACCGATATAGAGGTTAGTGAACATTTAGCGCAGGTTAAAAATCATTGGGTCACGGTGCGAGAAAGAGCAAAGCCTAAACTTATAGTGTTAGTCTCCACTTTAGATAGTATTCAAAGAAAACAAGTTATTGATGAAATTGCCAGAAAAAATAAAGATCGTGATGATGATCAAGAACAACTCATTAAAGAGCAGTGGTTTAAAGAACAATGTAAAGAGCGACAAGAACAGCTTAAAAAGTGGGTAGGGAAGTTAACACCTGATCAAAAGTTAGAAGTGTGTGAGCTTATGCAAGCATTTTTACCCACATTTAATCATAGAATGGACTACCGAAAAAAGTGGCTCTCAGGCTTAAAACAAGTGTTATCAATTGATTTAAATAAGCAACAATATGAGGTTATGTTCACGGAACTTATCTCAAACCCTGACACATTAAAGTCTGAAGAGTATAGGATGCTCTCTAAAAATAATATGGAAACATCTGTAAGAGTATTCCATTACTTGATGAATGATTTAACTGACAGGCAACGAAAAATTTTAAATGGTAAGTTAGATGATTTCATTGAAGATTTAACAACGCTCGAAATGGATTTTTAGCGAAAAAACTGCTTGAGTATACGATTTAATAAATGAATTTTAGTCAGGTTTTTTGTAACTCGCCGATATCGTTTGAATTTATGATTATAATTTCTTTTAATGCCTATTAAGGTAATTACAATTTTAAAAACATAAAGTAAACTAAAGCATGACTTATTCCGTATAGTTATTAAAATTAAAACGTGCCGTTAATACAAGGTGCTATGTACACATAATTATTCTATAAAAAAATTTGAGAGAGTGTTAGATGAGCGATGTAAATTCACCCAAAAAATCGGTGGAAGCCTTAGAAGTCAGTAATAAACCTGTCGTTTGGGGGGTTCACTTAATTGTGACCGTTATTATATTTATTGTTGCTTTCTCAATCATTGCCGCAATGTTTACCAGTAAACCTAGTGTGAGAAAGTGGGGAGGAGGACCACCGGCTTCAGTTGGTGTAGAAACAGTAAAACTAACCGCGTCTAATTATCCTGTTTGGATTGAGTCTTATGGCTCTGCTGAGCCATTAACGCAAACACAGCTAGTTGCAGAGGTAAATGGTCGTGTTATCGAGGTGGCTAATAATATTCGTGCGGGTGCATCTTTTAAGGCCGGAGATGTTTTACTCTCTATTGATCCCCGTGATTACCAAATAGAAGTCGATGTTGCTAAGTCAACGGTTGCTGATGCATGGGTTAAATATAAAGAAGAGTTGGCGCAAGCTGATGTCGCTGAACAAGACTGGAATATACAGCCAGGTAATGACGCAGGGCGTGACTTAGCACTTAGAAAACCACAAGTTGCTGCAGCGTTGGCCTCTTTTGATGCATCAAAAGCACGTTTAGCGAAAGCTAAGCTGAATCTCGAAAGGACACAAGTAAAAGCTCCCTTTGATGGGAAGATTTTAAAGCAAATGGTGGATTTAGGACAGGTGGTTAACCCTTCTCAAACAATTGCTGAAATATATTCAACCGATTTTATTGAAGTCAGGCTGCCGGTAAAAGCACAAGATTTAGCACATATTCAGTTACCAGATGATTATCATACCCCAGGAAACACCCCTATAAATAACCGAGAAAACTTACCCATTGTGCTTTTTGAAGGGGAACTAGGCGGTAAAACGTATACTTGGGAAGGTAAATTAGTGCGCAACGAAGGCGCATTTGACTCATCTACTCGTATGCTTTATGTCGTTGCTAAGCTAGACAATCCGTTTGTTAGCTCAGAGCAATTACCGGCATTACGCGTAGGGCAATTTTTAAGAGCGAAAATTGAAGGTACACAACTGACGAACGTTTATGCTATTCCAAGACGAGCGGTAAGTCAGAGTAATATGGTTGCGGTCGCTGAAGAGGGAGTATTACAAAAGCGACTAATTGCTCCTTTATGGACAGATAAAGACTCGGTAGTTATTTCTGCGTCACCACAAGCAGGTACCATTAACAATTATAATAAAGTGCTTAATTCCACCGACCAACTTATTTTAACGCCAACCGCTAATTTGGCTGCTGGTACACGTGTAAGGTCATTGAATGATGTGAACGCTAACGAGCAGTTAGCCACCAATAAGTCTTTAATATTCCCCGTTAAAAAAGATACCAAGCCAAGCGATAATAGTCCAGTAACTTTACCCGCAGTAAATAAAGCGGCCGCTAACTCATCCACACCGACGCAAAACTAGGAGCTTATTATGCATGGATTAATCGCTTGGTTTGCTCGCAACGATGTTGCAGCTAACCTTTTAATGTTAGTTATTGTGATCGCTGGACTTTATAGCTTATCGAATAAAATTCCTATTGACCTGTTTCCTGAATTTGAAATTAATACCGTGCAAGTAAGTGCAGTGCTGCCCGGCGCTTCACCACAAGAAGTGGAAGAAGGGTTAACAATAAAGATTGAGGAGGCTATTCAAGATATTCCCGGCATTCGTGAAATGACCTCACGTTCTAATGAAGGAAGTTCAAGTGTTACGGTTGAAGTTGAAGATGGTTTCGATGTAAGAGAATTACTCGATGAGATGAAAAGTCGAGTTGACGCAATCAATAACTTTCCTGTTGAAGCTGAGCGCCCACTTGTCACGATGCCACAGCGAAAACGCGATGCCATCGGTGTTGTGATGTATGGTGATTATGACAGTTTAACGTTACGTCGTTTGGCTGAAGATGTGCGAGACGAACTAGCTGCGTTGCCTGAAGTGTCTCAGGTTAGTGTTGATAATTCACTGCGTTTTGAAATATCGATTGAAATACCCGAGTGGTCTTTAAGAAAATACGATCTGACTTTAGAACAAGTTGCTGATGCCTTGAGGCGTAACTCTACAGATGTTTCTGCCGGTAATTTAAAAACAGCAGGCGGAGATATTTTTATCCGTAGTATTGGTCAAGCTTACAGAGCAAGTGACTTTAGCCAATTACCTATTTTAACTGATAATGATGGTACGTTAATTCGCCTAGGTGATATCGCCGTACTACGTGATGAATTTGAAGAAACGCCCTTAAGAACAAGGTTTAATGGTATTCCTGCAATAGAGGTAGAAGTATTTCGTGTCGGTGACCAAAGCATTATTGATGTAACTGATGCGGTTAAAAATTATATTTTAGCTAAGCAAGGAGCGTTACCTGAAGGTTTAACGATGACCTACTGGCGAGATCGCAGTAAGTCGATAAAAGCACGATTGGCGACACTGACTAAAAGTGCATGGCAAGGCGCACTATTAGTTATTTTATTGTTAGCTTTATTTTTAAGGCCTGCTGTTGCCTTGTGGGTGTGTATTGGCATTCCCATGTCTTTTATGGGGGCATTTATTTTGATGCCTGTCTTTGGTATATCACTTAACCTTATGAGTTTGTTTGCTTTTATTTTAGTGTTGGGGATAGTCGTTGACGATGCGATTGTTACTGGTGAGAATGTTTATGAACATATGCAGCGGGGCACAGATCCCCTTACTGCTGCTATTAAAGGTACGCAAGAGGTTGCTGTACCGGTTACTTTTGGTATTTTAACCACAGTCGCTGCTTTTATACCTCTTGCTTTATTAGATGGTCGGGGCAGTTGGTATCAAAGCATTCCTTACGTTATTGTACCTGTTTTACTTTTTTCATTGATAGAATCTAAATTAGTGTTACCTGCGCATCTTAAACATATTAAACCACGCACAGGCGCGCCATCTCGGTTAACCCGTGTTCAAATGGCGATATCAAAATCTTTAGAGACTTTTATCGCCAATTTTTATCAACCCGCACTTGCATTAGCGCTACGTTGGCGTTACGCGACGCTAGCCATTATGCTGTCGTCATTATTTATTATTATTGGCGCGCTTGCTAGTGGTCAAACTAAGTTTGTATTTTTTCCTAGAGTACAAAGTGAAGTCGCAACAGCAACGCTGACAATGCCAGCAGGTACTGCTTTTGAAAGTACTGACCGTATTGTGGCTCACATGACAAAACAAGCGCAATTATTACAAGCTAAATACATTGACCCTGAATTGGGTGAATCGATTATTAAGAATATATATTCTATTAGTGGTGGGCGTAACTCAAGTACTGGTCGGGTCCGCGTAGAAACTATTCCGCCAGAAGATCGCAGTTTAGAAATTGGTACACAACAGCTTGTTGCTGAGTGGCGTAAAATGGTTGGACAAGTGGCGGGTGCAGAGCAATTAAATTATCGTGCTGAAATTGGTTGGAGCAGGCCGGCAATTAATATTGAATTGCGGGGGAAAAATGCCGACGATTTAGCTGCGTTAGGTCAAAAGTTTAAAGGTAAATTAAGCGAGTTTTCTGCGGTTTCTGATGTTGAAGATTCAATGTCTGATGGTAAAGAAGAATTACAATTAAAACTCAAGTCAGAAGCGACTTTGCTCGGACTCAACTTGAATATGGTTGCTAGGCAAGTGCGCCAAGCAGTATATGGCTTCGAAGTTCAGCGTATTCAGCGTGGGCGAGAAGAAGTTCGAGTGATGGTGCGATACCCTATTGCAGCCAGGCAGTCGATTGAAACATTAGAACAGATGATGATAAGAGTCGGGGAACGTCAAGAAGTACCTTTGTGGCAAATTGCCGACATTGTGCCGGGGTTAAGTCCTTCAAGTATTTTACGTATTGATCGCCAACGCACGCTTTCTATAACAGCTGATTTTAATAAAGAGCAAGGTAACTTATCGGCTGTACAAGAAGAGTTAAGTGAGTTTTTGCAGCAAGCTATTAGCGGCTACCCCGGTCTTAGCTATGAAATGGCGGGAGAGGCGAGAGATCAAAAAGAGTCTTCTCAAGAGTTAAAGTTTGGCATGTATGGTTTGTTATTGGTGATATATATTTTACTGGCTATTCCTTTTAAAAGTTATTCTCAGCCTTTAGTTGTTATGATGGTCATCCCATTTGGTATGGTTGGCGCCGTGATAGGTCACTGGATAATGGGAATGGATTTAACCCTGTTAAGTTTGATGGGAGTATTAGCTTTATCAGGTGTTGTTGTTAACGACTCCTTGGTGCTTGTTGACTATATCAATAAAAAACGCTCAGAAGGTGCCGCATTATTTGATGCTGTTTATGCGGCAGGTGGTCGACGCTTTAGGCCAGTGTTACTAACGTCGCTAACAACGTTTGCCGGCTTAATGCCACTTTTATTTGAAAAAAGTACGCAAGCACAATTCTTAATTCCAATGGCAGTAAGTTTGGGTTTTGGTATTTTGTTTGCAACGATAATTACCTTATTTTTAGTACCAATTAATTACCTAATTATGGAAGATATTAAGCGTTACAGCGTTCGTTATAAAAATGACATGGCTTGGTTAATACGCAAAGGTGTTAACAAAATTAAACCATCGTAATATTTAACGTGAAGTTGTTAGGGGTTTAGGTTTATGAGATGTTTAAATTACCAATCACTTAATGGGATTGGTAATTTTTTGCCTTTAATGGATCACTAAACTTAGTTGAATAGATAAAGTAGTGTTTGTTAAACATACTGGTTGAATTCAACATGCGTATTCAAATTTCTTGCAGGGCCACAGTTATTATTAAACTAATTTTAAACATTGCAATAACAGCCTTTCGCTTCTTTAACCACAATATTTGCGGTATATCCTTTTAGGTAATTATTTAGCATAGTTTGAGCATAACCTGTAGTTTTCGAGCAAGCCAAACCTTGCCCATAAGGACCAAAATAGACAACTTTTCCTGTCTCATCTATTAATGCGACAGAAGGAGTGGAAGGGATTATATTGTGCTGTGCAACGACAACATTTTTGACAATGAAATTATTAACGTCAGCTAATTTATTGAGATCTTGAATATGTTTTTCACTGAATTTTTGACAATAACAACTAGGTGTAGAAAAGTGTAATATGGTATTGCGACCTGTCATATTTTCTTGATAAGTATAGCGGGTAAAGTCATCAGAAAGTTGTTGATATTCAATACCGGCTAACTTATTACTCTCATCAAAATCCACAAGCCTACCTTTGGTAAAGTAACCAAATGCAGATAGCGTAAAAACTACCCACACGGTGAGTACTCCAAGTTGGAATTTTGTCATGAAGTTATTTAAAACGAGCAATATTAAGCGCCATAGCACTCGATGTATGAGTGACACTATTCGCTTCTTGAGCCAATGCTTCAACTCTTTCTCTGTCTATTAACGCTGTGTCCCTTAAGGTTTCTGCACTTTTTGCTATATCTGCTGTGGTTACTGATTGTTGTTCAATCGCAGCCGCGACATTCATTGATATAGCACTGGCATGTTCAACGAGTGTTGATGCTTGAGATATTTGTTTTTGGGCATTATCAGCACTTTCAATGACGGATTGCACAATGGCTATACTATGAGTCATAGAGTCTGTAGTTAACTTAGAATAATTTTTCAAAAGAGACAGTGTTTGACTTATTTTGTCTGTACTTTCTTTTGTTCGAGTGGCCAATGCTCGTACTTCATCGGCGACAACAGCAAAGCCTCTGCCTTGCTCTCCTGCTCGAGCAGCTTCTATTGCTGCATTTAATGCTAATAAGTTTGTTTGCTCTGCAATACCACTAATCTCAGATAATACTTTGGAGATAGCTTCGGTAGAGTTTGCTAAGTCATTTACCTGTTCACTTGTTTTTTCTAATGCAGATGTTAAATTTTTGTTTTGTTCATTAATCCTCATTATTTCTTCGTTAGAGGATTTAGTGTAATTGGTTGCTTCTTGCATCTGATCACTTAACTGGTTAGTTTCTTCTGCTATCGATGCAACGGTTACCGCCATTTCTTCTGCAGAGGCGGCAATAACTTCAGTTTCTTGTTGACGCTGTGCTGTAGAACTTTCGAGCTCTGTTTTCGTTTTATTTAAGTTTAGTGAATTAGTATTTAATTCGATAACTTGCTCTTTTACGCCTTGAATTACGCTTGCTAATAGCCCCAGCAACTCATTAAATGACAGCAGGGTGCTATTATTTGCCGTTGTTTTGATGTTTAAATCAATTGCATTAACATCCGCAGTTAATGCAGTGGCCACTAAAGATAATTCTTTACCGGCTTCACTCTCAACTTTCATAGAATGTGCTATGTAACCGGCAATAATCGACTCAGCAATTGCGTAGACTGCATGAATGATTACCGTTGTAAATAAAAGTCTTTCCTCATCAAATATAAATACCCCTGTATCATTTACCTGAAGAAAGTAAAAAGAAACATGATGTATTGCAACCACAATAATAGCGGTAATAAATACTCGCCAATCCTGAAAAATGATTAAAAAAGCCAATAAAATGAAAATTTCAAAATGAACTTCAATTAAACCGTTGGCTTGATGAATGTGCAAAGCAGCAAATATCATTGCTGAAAGTGCTGATATATGACCAGCAATAGCTTTATTTGCCGCGGTCTTATAAAAATATATTGGCACAAGTAAAGCAGGTAAACCTATGACAAATGCAGAAAAATATGAATCATAGATAAAACCTAACAGTAAACTTTCAGCAAACAATACGCTAAAAAGGTATGTAAATAATTTATTGTTTTTATTCATTTTCTATCCATTTTTAAGTGTAATTAATATTAGTTTTTTATACAAATCAAACATTAATATATGAACTTTAATCGGGTGTTTACAAAAAAAATAACTTTGTAAGTGCTTGTAAGTCATTACTTAAAATAACGTGATTCATATAACATTAGTTGAGGAGCATAAACAAATCAATATTGTAATGCTTTAAATTAGGACGCTAAAATATACAGAAAGGTTATTTTATTGCACGTTACAATAGCCTTAACAATTCAATGAACCGATAGTGTTAACAACTAAAGGAAGTTTATTTATAGGGAATCATCTGGGAAAAATTAGCGCATGAATAACGCTTCAATATTATAGTATTGATTAATGTCTGCGCATATTTTGATTGTTGTCGTTTACTGGTCATGTTTAAGGTGATTGTTTGGCCGTTTTTAAATTAATACTCACCATTAAAGTGGGTAAGTCGATACCGAAAAGGTCTCTTTTATGAAGACGATAAACGGTTTATAAATACTTAGTAATACACTTCTAACTTAATTTATGACTTAAATACGTCATCTTGCCAATTTTCTTCTAGTTTATCCCAATATATTCCCTGAACATTTGTCGAACTTTTTGCGAGGCATTGATATCATCTAACGCAATCAGTTTTTCAAAGGTGCCTGTTCTGGGTTAATTAATACAGCAAGTATGGTTGTTGTTTTTTTCATCTTTAATGTTTCTATAGCGACATGTTATTTTGATTATCACTTAATTAGAATTGTATTGTCTTTTAATTGGAATATAATCGTCATCTTTTTGGGGGCTATGCAACGATTAAGCATAAATGAGTGTATTTATTGATGAAAATTATAAAACACATACTTTAAGTCATGCTAATACGTTGATGCGATTACAGGATTAGCGTATGGCTAAAATAAATAATACATTACCGAATGATTTTTTAGTTGCTCGTTTATGCAGGTAAAATCCCCCCACTTTATTTTTAGCAGATCTTAACTTATAAGTTTCTGCCTTTTAAACGTTAGCGCTAAGCTTATTTGTAACGGTAAATATTGCTTTATATCTTCTTCTTTTGTCAGTTTTAAAGAAATAGCCATGCAGATTTATACGAGAGATAAAACGTTTTTATAACAAATTTTAAATTAACCCTTAGAGAAGTATTGTGAAAAAACTTATAACAACTGTCTTGCTATTTCTACTTGCAACGCCTGCTTTTGCGGCTGGAGCTGGTGAAATAGATCTAACGAACTCAATAGCAGGTTTAACTGCATTAACCATTTTCATTATTGCTTACTTACTGGTGATCGGTGAAGAATTCATACACCTTAGAAAGTCAAAACCGGTATTGGTTGCGGCAGGTATTATTTGGTTAATTATTGGTTGGATCTACACACAACATGGTATTCCAGCAGCAGCTGAAGAGGCTTTTAATCATAATTTACTTGAATATGCTCAATTACTACTCTTTTTATTAGTCGCGATGACTTATATCAATGCGATGGAAGAGCGAGGGGTTTTTGACAGTTTACGTATTTGGATGATTTCTAAAGGCTTAAGTTTACGCAGCTTATTTTGGGTTACAGGCTTAATGGCATTTGCTATCTCTTCGTTTGCGAATAACTTAACCACCGCAATGTTAATGTGTGCCATCGTACTTAAAGTGGCCCCTAAAGATATTAAGTTCATTAATATTGCCTGTATTAATATTGTAGTAGCATCTAACGCAGGTGGGGTTTTTAGTCCGTTTGGTGATATAACGACGTTAATGATATGGCAGGCAGAATTAGTTAAGTTCGAACAATTTTTTGTCCTCTTTATACCGTCACTGGTAAACTTTTTAATACCTGCTGTTATTATGAGCTTCTTTATCTCTAATGAAAAATCAACACCGATAACTGACGATGATTTCATATTAAAACGTGGTGCTAAGCGAATTATATTTTTATTTATACTAACTATTGCTACTGCGGTTGCCACTCACAGTGTTGTTAACATGCCTCCGGTATTGGGGATGATGATGGGTTTAGGCTATTTAAAATTCTTAGGGTTTTATTTACGCAGAAGCTTACCTCACTCGTTGAATAAAAAACGAACGTTGGCGACCATAAGTCATGATGAAAAAGCGTTAAAGCGTCTAGGTAATATAGTTCCTTTTGACATTTTTGAAAAAATAGCCCGTGCCGAATGGGACACTTTACTGTTCTTTTATGGCGTAGTTATGTGTGTTGGTGGGCTTGGCTTTATGGGCTATTTAGGTTTGGTTTCAGAGTTATTGTATACCAACTGGGATCCTACTTATGCCAATATTGCCGTCGGCGTACTTTCAGCCATTATTGATAATATTCCAGTTGTTTTTGCAGTATTGAGCATGAACCCCGTTATGGATCTTCAACAATGGTTATTAGTCACAATGACCGCTGGAGTAGGGGGAAGTTTACTTTCTGTTGGTTCAGCGGCAGGTGTCGCTCTAATGGGGCAAACTAAAGGTAAATATTCATTTATAGGACACTTAAAATGGAGTTGGGCGATCGCTTTAGGGTACGGTGCTAGCATTTATGTTCATTTTTTAATAAATGGTTAAGTGGCTCAACATACTTAAAAACACCTTTAATTTATTGATGTTATATTAAAGGTGTTAACTTAAGGTGCTGTTTGATTATGGAAAATAGGTAGAAAGGTTTTCTCTAAACAAAGCAGCAATTCACGCACCACCTTAGCAGCAAAAATATCACTGTTTCCTGTGCTGTCAATAGCCGGTGATAACTCTACTACGTCGCAACCGACAAAATATTTAGTGCGTAATATTTTACATAAACTAATAAATGAATGGAAATCTTCCCCTCCTGGCTCAGGAGTACCTGTGCTAGGGGAAAAACTGGGATCAAAATAGTCTAAATCTAGGGTTAAATAAATAGGAATGTCTTTGGGTATCGCTTGAACACAGGCGAAAAATTCAGCTCGACTTTTTTTAAGGGTATTATGGGTTTTCATCCATTGATATTCTTCGCGAGTACCGGAGCGAATACCATATTGTATCAATTGATTCTGCTCACCAAAATGGTCGGTAATACCACGAATTATTGAAGCATGAGAGTAATGATACCCTAAGTAACCATCACGCAAATCAGCTTGTGCATCGAGATGTAAAATCACTAAATTAGGAAAATCGGATAAATACTTCTTGATTGGCGCGTATGAAATTGAATGCTCACCGCCTAACGTTAACAGCGAATGTTATTTTCTTTTAAAGCAACATCATCAAATAACGTCGTGAATGCCTTATTCGTTTTATTATAAGCGCTCTCGATATCAGCCTTTGCACTTTGCTCATCGATTGACAAGTCAATGGGCAAATTACCCAGGTCAATAAATGAAATGTCCTCGACGTCGGCGTCTAAATAAGGGGAATACGATTCAATGCCATCAGAAGCATGGCGAAGTGCGTTAGGTCCGGCTTTTGTTCCTTTTCTAAAGCAGGCGGTACCATCGAACTCAAAACCGACAATGTGTGTTGTGTCTTGAAATATAGCCTACTTATTTTTAGCCCCTTCAAAAGGTATCAGGGCAGGTATTAACTCAACATTAATTTCTTTAACTATTTTCATTATTTAGCAACGAGAGCTTATAACAATCATTTTCAATGATTATCCAAAAAAAGACCTAAAAGTATAGTTATTTTTTATAAAAGAAAGTCTTTCAAACCAAATCACGTTATTGTTCATACCTTTATTGTTTATTATATCAATATTAGTACCATTATTTTATTGATAATAACTATAGAATTTGTAAAATAACGCACTATTTTTTTACTAAGGGGTTGTTATGTTTTTTGAGGGGTCAGAAAAAAAAGCTGAAATCTTAATTGATGGTAAACAGCTTTCTTTACTTATTGATATTGATAACGAATTTTGGTCAGAATTAGTCAATCGTAGCCAAGCCCAAATACTATCATCTATTCAAAATAAGCATTGCAAAGCCTTCTTATTGTCTGAATCCAGCTTATTTGTTTGGCGGGACAGAATATTAATTTTAACCTGTGGTGAAACACAGTTAGTGAAAGCGGTAGAATTTTTCATTCAAAAACTGGGTAAAAAAGTGATAAAACAGCTTACTTATCAGCGTAAGAATGAATATTTTGCTAATGCACAGCCAAGTTGCTTTGGCGATGATATAAAGTTAATTAATCAATATTTACCTGGTAAAGCATATCGTTTTGGTGAAATGGACAGTCACCATAACTATGTCTTTCACTTAGACAACGACTTTACTGCTGATACTGATGATATTACCTACGAGTTGTTGGCCTATCAAATAAGTGAACAAGCCTCAAAACATTTAACACAAGCCAATTTGTCCGGCCAAGAGATCCGTGATTTTTTATGTATTGATAAGATATTGCCAGGCTTTATTATTGACGATTTCGTGTTTTCTCCTTACGGTTACTCACTTAATGCGCTTAAAGAACAGCAATATTTAACCATTCACGTTACACCACAAATGGACAGCAGTTATATTAGTTTTGAATCAAATATAGATTTACTGACACTTGCACCAACACTCTTAGAGATATTGGCACCAAAATCTTTTGATTTAATGAGTTTTAATGAGCAAGCTTTTGAAGAAAAACTCATTACTTTAATTCCAGGCAAATACGTGAGTAAATCACGTGTTTGCAAAAAGCTTGATAATGGCTACTTAGTTAACTTTGCTAACTATATTTTGCCTCAAACAACCTTTGTTGAGCCAATTATGCTCAATATTTCAGGGGAAAACCATGCACTCTAATTTATGGGTAGAAGAAAAGTTCGAAGATTTCTTGGGCATTAAATTTAAGGTAGAAAAGGTGCTTTTCTCTGGAAAAAGTCAATTTCAAACTGTCGATGTTGTTGAAACAAAAGGCCATGGAAAAATGTTATTAAATGACGGCTTGATCATGGTCACCGAGCGTGATGAATTTGCTTACCACGACATGATAAGCCATGTGCCATTATTTGTTCACCCTAGTCCTAAAAATGTCTTAGTGATTGGTGGTGGCGACGGTGGAACGGCAAGAGAAGTTATTCGTCATAAATCCGTGAAAAAATGCACGATGGTTGAAATCGATGTTATGGTTGTTGATGCCTGTAAAGAGCACATTCCACAGACCTCTGCGGCACTTAATGATGAGCGTATCAATCTTATTATAGGGGACGGTGTTCAGTTTGTGAAAGACACGACTGAGAAGTTCGACGTTATTATTGTCGACAGCACAGACCCGATTGGACCGGCACAACCCTTATTTGGTGAAGCGTTTTATAAAGATGTTTTTAATTGCCTAGCGGATGATGGTATTGTTGTTTCACAGGGAGAGTCGTCATGGTACGCCATGGATATTCAACAATCACTGTTGAAAGTATTAAATAACGTATTTCCTAAAAGCTACTTGTATAGTTTTAGTAATTTAACTTATCCAGGGGGGTTGTGGAGTTTTACCTTTGCGTCTAAGCAATATCATCCCACGATCGATTTTAATCCTACGCGTGTTGAAAAATCAGGTTTGACCTTTGATTATTATAACGCACCTTTACACGCTGCTTCCTTTGCTTTGCCCAGTTTTGTGAAAAAGGGCTTAGTGGGGTTAATCGATAATTAGGCCGCTAAAAATTAAACCTTGTCTGCTGAACAATAGGTTACATTTATTATATGAAACGTCAGAAGACAAGTATTATTTAAAAGGAGTTACTTCTATTTTTCTTGGCTTTATAAATTATAAAAAATAGAGAAATGTCACTTTATAAAAACTTAAGTTATTCTATTTTTGGAGGGCAGATAAAATCATCTTATTAAAATAGGAGACTGCTTATCAGTACATCATTAAAATTAGACTCTTGTCATTTGTACAGGTATGATTTAAAAAAGAAAAAAAATTATCTAAGGTCATTATGATAACGCTTAAGTTTCGATTGCTTATGGTCATGTTTTTCTGTTCAGTATGCTTTGCTGAAACTGCTTTTAGCCAAACCCTTGTAAAAATTGTTAACCAAAATTATCTCCCACTACCTAATGCGGTCATTGAGTATGCGGTTCCCCAACCGCTTGTAAATAAATCGACTGAAGACCCTATCTATGTGATGGATCAAATAAACAAAGCGTTTGAACCACTTGTTTTAGTTGTTCCAGTTAATAGTTTAGTCAGCTTTCCTAATAGTGATGATATACGACATCATGTTTACTCTTTTTCACCCGCTAAAACATTTGAATTAAAATTATACGCGGGCAAACCTAAAAGTCCGGTTCGTTTTAATGATAAAGGTCTTGTTGTTATGGGCTGTAATATTCATGATGCTATGGTGGGATATATTTATGTCACTGATAAAGAAAATGCCTATGTGAGCAATAAAAAAGGTGAGGTGTTACTGCCGCGTACTTTAGCGTTAAATATGCAATTAAAAGTTTGGCACCCTAATAGCACTAAAGGTTTATCTCAACATACCTTATTGACTATTGACCAAAAAATGCTAGATGAGAATGACATTGTTATTGTAATAAGTGTTAACACACCCGAACCAAGAGACAGTTTTGAAGAGTTAGCTTTTCATGAGCACTAGGTTTAGCTTTAAAGCACAAATCACTTGGTTATTAACCAGTTTAATTTTATTAACCGTGATTTTTTTAACGGGCAGTAATTGGTTTCGATTTGCTGATTATGCAGAAAACCAAATTGAACGCCAAATGTATTTTGCTCAAAATGTACTTGAGCAAACGCTGAGATCACAAGAAAAAGTGTTAACGACAACAGCAAGCGTTTTAGCTGCTGATTTTGGTTTTAAACAAGCCGTAGCGACCCGCGACAAAAAGACGGTAGAGAGCGTACTTCTTAACCACGGCAAACGTATCAATGCTGATTTGATGTTAATACTCGACTTAGAAGGCAAGCTATCAACGACCAGCTCATTACATTCTTTGGATACTAAGACTATTGAGAGAAATATCAACAAACTTCCTTTTAGAGAGGTGCATGCTCAAATTCTTAGTATCGAAAATAAAGTTTTTCAAGTCATCGTTGTCCCTGTTAAGGCGCCGAGAGTTATTGCCTATACCGTGATTGGCTTTGAATTTGATCAAATAGCCTTATTGAAACTTAAAGAATTAATCGCTTTAGATTTAACTCTAGTACAAAATAATCTGCTTATTGATTCAAGTATTGATGATAAAGATATTATAAAAAAATTGTTAAAAGGCTACCAGCAAACATCTCCTAATTTACTCCTAACCCGTTCTGATTATTTTCACAAAACAATTAGTTTCGGTGGCTCTAAAGATGTAAGAGCGACGTTGTCTGCTTCTTTAACACAGATTCAGAGTGACTTTAATCGTTTGATTTACTCTATGTTAATTATCGCTATGACTGTGATCGTGATTGCCATTACTTTATCTCGTCTTTTATCTAGAGGCTTATCTACCCCGTTGCACATTTTAATGGAGCTAACCAAAAAAATTGGTCGTGGTGAACTTAAGGTGCCTACATTAGCTAAGCGTTTGCCTGTTGAATTTAGTGAACTTTATCAAGGGTTTTCAGTTATGGGGGCCGCTATTGAAAACCGTGAACAAGCTATCCTTTATCAAGCAGAACGCGATGTACTAACGGGTTTGTATAACCGTCATAAAATATTAAATATTATTGCTGACTCCTTTGAAGAAAAGATCAACTTAGTGGTTATTACTCTTAACATTAAGGGCTTTAAAGCCCTTAATGACACAATTGGTCTCAGTAATGGCGATAGTCTATTGAAAGATATCGCTGCTCGCATCATTGTTTTTATTGAAAAGTCAAACCAAGTCTTAAAAGACGATACTATGGCAGCAAGAAGCAATTCAGATGAGTTTTTAATCGCTATTCCAATTAATGATACAAATGAAATAAACCATTTTATTGAATTATTACAACGTGAATTAAACCGACCCTTTTGGCTTGATGATATTAAAATTAATTTGTCACTTTATTTTGGTGTCGCCAATTCACTTGATCATGGGATTGATGCTGAACGCTTGATCAGGCGCTCAACTATGGCCGTTTCTTTAGCTTATCAAGAGCAGGTTTCGTTAAGGTTTTATCAAGAAGGCGAAGATGAAAACTATCTTTATAAGTTGCGGTTAATTGAAGAGTTAAAAGGTGCACTTGAAAGTGAAGTCAGTCCGCTCTTTATGAATTACCAACCGAAATTAAATATGAATACCGGCAAAATTGATAAACTTGAAGCCTTAATTCGTTGGATTAACAAAGAGGGGAAATTTGTAAACCCTGAATTATTTATTGATTTAGCTGAAAAGGCGGGCTTAATTGTCTCGTTAACTCGCTGGGTAATTTTACAGGTTATTCAGCAAATGGAACAATGGAATAAAATGGGATACCTCTTTAAGGTTTCGATTAACTTATCTGCCCAAGATATTCAAAATGAACAATTTGTCGACTATTTACTTACCACAGTGAACAATCATGACGTCGCTACAACACAAATAACACTGGAATTAACAGAGCGAGATATCGCCGAAAATGAAGCACTAGTGATTGCACGTTTATCACATTTAAAATCACTGGGTTTTACTATTTCAGTTGATGATTACGGTATTGGTCAATCTTCACTAGCTAAATTGAAAAGCTTGCCTGTCGATGAATTAAAAATCGATAAAACATTCATTTTAACATTAGAGCAATGTCAGAAAGATCAAGATATCGTCGCCTCAACTATTTCTCTAGGCCATAAACTTGGGCTGAGTGTTGTTGCTGAAGGTGTTGAAAATAAAGCAAGCTTAATGTTACTCAATGACTTTAAGTGTGACTATGCACAAGGTTATTATTTATCGAGACCAGTTAGCGCTGAACAATTTATTGAATGGTATAAAAGCTATGAATCGCCGCTTTAGTTTTAGCTTACTGCTATTAATGTTACTGCCAATAGTGAGTTTTGCTAATGGTAAGATATTAGCAACCCCAGGTGTTTCTCAAGTAGAGGGCTCAGGTGGTGGCGGTTTAGTTCCTTGGGCTCAATTAGCAGGTTATGCAACAGAAGATGAATTAGCCTTTTCTGCCTTTTGTACACAAGCTAATGTGAAGGATTTTCAATTAAACAGTTGTGGTGGTCAGGTTAATTTTTATGATCGCTTAGAGGTCTCTTTTGTAAAACAACACTTTGATGTAGAGCCTTTGTCATTAACACTGTCTCAAGATATTCTGGGTCTTAAATTAAGATTATATGGTGATTTGCTTTATAGCACTTGGCCACAATTATCAG
This sequence comes from Colwellia sp. MB3u-41, assembly GCF_014076845.1. GTDB lineage: Bacteria > Pseudomonadota > Gammaproteobacteria > Enterobacterales > Alteromonadaceae > Colwellia_A. Next base: position 60,241 of record NZ_JACGUT010000028.1, on the reverse strand, counting down.
TAGGTATTCAGCAAAAATCACTAAGAACCGCTGATGTTGCTTTTTCATTAGGCGCCAAAGACGATACAGGAACCGACTTTTATTTAGCGGCAAGTAAACTACATTTAGGCCTTTTAGCGGGTTATAACGTATTGTGGAATGTCTCTTTACGATACACACAAGCCAATGAAATGGGACTGCTCGGATTTAGCGGACCTAATGGTAATGGCGCGTTACAAACTGAAATGTCTGTGGCGGTATTATTCAATAAACATATTGCTGTAGGTACTGAATATCGACATAAACCTGATAATTTAGGGCTTAAAGAGGATGACTGGCAAGATCTTTTTTTGGCATGGTTTCCAAATAAATACGTGAATGTTACTCTCGCTTACCTTGATTTAGGTACTCTTGCGGGATTGTCGGATCAAAAAGGTTGGTATTTGTCGTTGTCAGGATCCTATTAATGTCTAAATATTTTAGCACTGTTATTTTTGTCTTCGCTTTGCAACTATGCTTGGGTTGCAGCAGCCAACGAGTAGAACAACGTGAGGCGCTTTATGCTGAAATTGGTGGTCATGAAGGTTTAGAAAGCCTCGTTGATGCGTTTGTGCAAAGAATTGTGAAAGATAAAGTCATATTGCCTTATTTTGCTAAGTCGAGCGTCAAACATTTCAAGCAAGGTTTTATCAATCATTTATGTGGGTTGGTAAACGGGCCATGTGAATATAATGGCGATAGCATGATTGATATTCATACCGGCATGAATATTAATGAAGGAGACTTCAATCGTGTGGTTGAACTACTGATACAGGCTATGGAAGATGTTGGTATTCCTTACTCATCCCAAAATAGAATACTCGCAAAACTAGCTGTTTTCAGAGCTGAAATAATAAAAATATAATATTGTCTTTAGTTTTCCCTCAACATTCTCAACTTTATTTGCTGTCTCACCCAAAATTATTTGTGTTTAGTTTCAACAGCGTTAATCAACACATGTATATAAACAGAAAATAAGCAAACATAATGATGTTAATTATGTAATTGCAAAGGTAAAATTGACCTAATTGTGTCAACAGTCACTTTATGTTGTCTTACCAAAGGTAGTTAAAATTTTATGGATTATTTTGAACAGTTAGGTGTAAGTAGAGTATCAACGACCATCGAAATTAAAAAAGCTTATCGAAAACTCGCTAATAAATATCACCCAGATAGAAACGACAATATTGAAGCTAAAGAAAAATTTCAGTTAATTCAAAAAGCCTATGATGTTATTTCTGATCCCAAAAAACGGTCGGTATACTTAAAAAGTAACTATACCGTGATAACAGATCCGCGAGAAATTGCTGATTCTTTTTGGCAAAGTGCTTTTAACTAAGCGTAAATGAGTGCTCAATGAGCCCCTCTCTTAGACTTTCTATTAGGAAATATGAATGCAATCCCAAACAAACTTACCGGATTATTTAACGGATGATTTTTCTATGTATTTAGAAAATATGAATTCATTAGACGATCCGGAAAACCCTGATTTATTATCAAATTATTTAACAAGTCTCTTTGAACAATTGCAGCAAATGCCCTTATTATTTAATGGTATGGTTGACCAACTAGCGATGGCGATATCAACCAAGATCAGAATTGATAGCAAAAACCTGTCAACACTTGAACTGGCAGATGAACCTTCTTGGGCGGAAATTAAACCTTTTGTTGGCGTTCATGCTGATGCTAGAGCTTGTATTACCGAAATAATGACCCACGCAGAAGAAGACCTAAAAACAGCTATTTTGCTCATCCATTTTTATAACCGTTATGATGCAACACCTTTAAAAGCTGAAGAAGATGAATATGCTCAAGTCGATGATGATGAATCTAATGACTATGATGAAAATTACTAAGCGAGATAAATATAAAATTCTATAAAAGCAGAATTTTATATTCATAAATTTATTTGTACTATATATAAGTTTTAAGGAATAACCTTGACAAAAAATGCATTAATTCTAGCGACAGACATTATCGAACAAGCACAATACAGTGGCAGACGTGCGGGTACCTCTTTAGAAGCGATTGCCTCTGAACAGGGCGACGAAAAAATGCTTGCGGTATTAACAGAAATGGACATCTTAACCGTAGCAAAAATTGTCAGAGAGCACGATGCGACTATTCCGTCTATTGCAACATGGTTAATGGATGCCGAATCAATTAAACAACTCTTAAATGTAGAGCCATCGTATTGGCAAAATATGGATGAAGAGCATGTTTTTTGTGCGCAAACAGAAGCGCATAGTTTATTAACACAAATATTTCTTTCTTCAGATGACGAAGAAAAGCAATTAGAAGTATTAAACGCGATAGTTGAAGATGACTTTGGTCTTTTATATTTATCTTTGCCCTTTATCGGTCATGACTTTTCAGAATTAGAAGAAGATGAAGAGCAAACATCAGGGAGCATTGAAGAACTGTTAATGAAAATAAAAACGCTAAGTGAAGAAGCTTATCGTGAAGTCATGACGGTTAGTACAAATGGAACACTCGAAAACATTGAAAATGCGTTAAAACAAAATGCGAACAAACAACGAGTAACTGCTGTTGAAATGGACACCGACGATATGTTTGCACCGCTCTAACTTGCCAACAAAAACCGTATTATTTAATCTATATGAACCGCTTTAATTGATTGGAATTCATCAATGAACATTGCAGAGTTAAGAAATTATCCGTTTTTACTTTTGGTATTAAGAGACGGAGAAAGTGACGGCTTTTTTACGCCTGAATTTATGCATAAAACCAAACAACAACTATCTGATATGTCATTAAGAATCGCTTCTGATAATCTATCGATAATTTATGCTGATCAAATAAAGAAGGGCTGTGAAATTGTTTTGGGTATGAGTAACTTAGGCTTATTAGAACTGTGTGATAACGACACAGATAAAGCTAAAGACATACTAAAAACTCAAGGTATTGTATATTGTTTTAGAGCCGGCTGGGCAAAGTATGCTCAATTAAAGACAATATCGCCCTCCTACTTTGAAGAAATATCTATCCGGAGTTATGCGCTCGGTATTAACGATACTTCTGATATAAGATTAATGCACAGGACCTTTGTTAATGAAGGCTATCAAAGTGCAAAGCTTCTGCAAGTTTATAAAAGTATAGCAGCAGACTTTTCAGCAAATACCTTACTTATCGATGATGATGAAGACGTTTTGTTGTTTGAATTGCAAAAGTTTTTAAATACTGCAATTTCATTATTACTTATTGATTCAGAAAGAAAAGTCTTCACTAGTAGCTTGTATGAACAACTGAATACTTATCTGACGCATACCGATAAAAAGGTGTTATTAGCCAAAGTGGAGGCTTGCATTGCCCGCTTTACAGAACAACTACCAATTTCAACAAAAAGTTATTTGCAGGATATTAATTTACTCAGCTTTACTGAGCTAAAGGGGATTATTGACCAGCAAGAAAATATTTCTATTTATATCCAAGAAATATTAGAACTGCCTATCACCCTAGCAAATGAGTTGAATGGCGATTTTGACGGTGGTTATGACTTCCACGCTGATGATGAAGATGATATTGCTTATTTAAGACCTGATGCTTCATAATAAGGCCTTTTCGTTGTTAAAAAGGCGAATTTGTTAAACGTTACTTATGAAATTATATATCACTTTAAATTGTTCACTTACCTGTTAACGCTTGGTCATAAGTAAAAATATCTTAACAATAAAAAGCCTGATAAATAAATTATCAGGCTTTTTTAATAAGACCACGTTATCGTTAACTTAAAAGCTTAGAAACCACATTGCTTACCTTTATTTTTTTCTTTTAACCAAACGTGTAATGGATCAAAGTAGTCAAGTACAGCAGTTGCATCCATTTGTTCACTCCCCGTTAAAACTTTATAAGCTTCTTGCCAAGGTTGGCTTGAGCCCATTTCTAATACGGTATTAAGTGCTTTGCCGGCTTCTTTAGAGTTGTAAATTGAACAGCGATGAATAGGGTCGGTATTACCCGAAACTTCACAGAGTGCTTTATGAAATTCAAACTGCTGAATATGGGCGAGGAAATAACGGCTATAAGGAACGCCACCAGGAACATGATATTTTGCACCCGGATCAAAAGCATTCGCTTCACGCGCTATCGGTGCGGCTACACCCTGGTATTTTTCACGCAACTCCCACCAAGCAGTATTGTAATTTTCAGGTGTTATTTCACCTGAGTAAACTTTCCAACGCCATTGATCAACCATTAAACCAAAGGGAATAAAGGCTATTTTTTCTAGTGCCATTTTCATTAATAAGCCAATATCTTTTGATTCATCAGGAATAGTATCAATTAAGCCTATTTCTTTTAGATATTTAGGGGTAACAGAAAGTGCAATGGTATCGCCAATTGCTTCATGGAAACCATCGTTGGCACTATTTTGGAAATAAACAGGTTGATCTTTATATGCTCGCTGGTAGAAGTTATGTCCAAGTTCATGATGTATGACATTAAACTCTTCACCTGTTTTTTGAATACACATTTTAATACGTATATCATCTTTAGCATCAAGATCCCATGCCGAAGCATGGCAGACAACATCACGGTCTGCTGGTTTGGTAAAGAGTGAACGTGTCCAGAAAGTTTCAGGTAATTCATCAAACCCTAACGAGGTAAAAAAGGTTTCCGCGCCTTTTACCATGTTAATTTCGTCATAGTCTTTAGCGGCTAGTTGTTCAGTAACATCATAACCAGGATCTGCATTTTCAGGAGCGACTAACTCGTAGATGTTGCCCCAAGATTGTGCCCACATGTTACCTAATAAATGTGCAGGGATCGGTTGGTCTTGTGGGACTTTATCTGCTCCATAAGTTTTTGCAAGTTCGCCGCGAACATAACAATGTAAGTCATCGTATAAGGGTTTTACTTGTCCCCATAAGCGGTCAAGTTCCTTAGCAAAATCGTCAGCAGGCATATCATAATTTGAACGCCACATAGTGCCTAAGTCTTTATAACCTAAACCTTGTGCTCCTTCATTGCCTAATTCCGATTGACGGATAAATAATGGTTTCATGTCGGGGCTAATAGTGCGCCAGCCTTGCCACATTTCGAGTAATTCGTCGTAATCACGTGAAGTTGCCATTGTTGACGTCATTTCACCTAAGCTTAGCGTTTTACCGGCTTTCGTTGTGTAAGTACCTTTACCGTACATACCACCGAGTTCTGAACCAATTTTTGCAAGCTCAGCAGATTTCTCCGAATCTTGTGGTGCGGGCATTACTAAACTTTGTTTTAAGGTATTTAATTTTCTTCGTTGATTTTCTGTTACCTCAATATGATCAAATTTAGCTGCAGACATAGCAAAACGAACGCCCGCTTCTGTTGATTTTTGATTTGCGGCTGCTGAAAGTGCTGCAGTATCATCGGTAATGAAATTTGAATAAATCCATTCTGCGCGGCTGCCTTCAATACCCAAGGCTATTAATTCTTTTTCGGTAGCGATAAGAAATGCATCCGCGTCTTTTGCCGTCAATACGGGCGCAACCTGCTTTGGTGTTTGCTGAGTTTTGCTTGTACTTTCATTGTTGCAAGCGCTAAGCGATGCCAGCACACATAAGGCAATACTCGTTTGTTTAAATAGCTTTATCATAAACGTCTTATTTTTATTATTAATGGAGAGTGGAGGGGAGTATATAAAATTGTGCAGAGGGCTTAAAGCTTTACGATTAAAAAATCGTGGTAAACTTTAGATAAAAGAAAGCACTAAACGTTTTCACGCTCAGTGCTTTGTATACCCTTCTACTTTTTTATTATCCACTTTAAAAAGCTTAACTGAAAATTTTCACATAGAATTTTAGATTTTTATTCACCACCACAGGCAGCCAGTAAACAAGATAGGTTTAAGGCGATTAACGGTAACGTTTATATATTATTATTGCTTTAATTCATAAAGTGCTCAGACCGAATCCACCTATAATACCTGCACAGTAATAAATCAAGATCAAATACTTGTTGGCTTGAAATTTAAACAAGTACTTCGTTTGAGTTGAAAAAAAGATACAGAGATTTATCCATGATAAGTAAAACAAATTTTACATGGTGCTAGATCAATTTCAGGTCTGTAAATTGTTGTGTAAATGCATTGAACTGTATCTCAATTAAAAAATAAGAAAGCTAGACCAATAAACCGTGATGTAATCGGCCACTTTCTAAACAGTAGATAATGATGAGGTTCTTGATGTTTTTTACTGTTTATATATTATAACGAATAGTGAGTTTTACAATGAATCATACTATTTTATTGAATTTTAAGAATAAAATTTGTATTCGAGATTCATTGTTGCGTTATTTCAAACGCTTGTTTAAACTGTGCTTAAATTAGTATCAAATATTTCATTCAGATGTGGTTAAAAGGTATTGTTAGAAGATGAGTACAAAAAATAAAATTCTAGACGCAGCTGAAAGCTTATTTGCAACACAAGGTTTTAATGGCACTTCATTAAGAGAAATAACCAGTCAAGCTGAAGTTAATTTAGCGGCAGTTAATTATCATTTTGGTTCAAAAAAAGAGCTAATAAAATCGGTAATGTCCCGTTATATGAATGAACTTTCACCACGTTTAGAGTCTGCTCTTGTTGAAGTATGTAAACGTGACAATTTGAATTTACTCGAAGTGTTTTCAGCCTTTATCGAACCTTTATTATCATTAAACGATTTTAAAGAAAATGGTACGAGCAATTTTCTGCAACTACTTGGACGAGGTTATAGCGATAGCCAAGGTTTTCTCCGCTGGTTTTTAACGACTCAGTACCCAGGTGTGATTAACAATTTTGTAAAGGCTGTTCAAAAAGCTTATCCAGAATTAACGGCTGAAGAAATGTTTTGGCGCTTACACTTCACCATGGGAACGGTGGTATTTACGATGTCATCTAGCGATGCTTTAATTGATATTGCAAAAAGTGACTTTGATAAAACGATGGATATTGCTGGCGTTATCAAAAAAGTGATCCCCTATGTTGCAGCAGGTGTTTCTGCACCATTACTTTAAAGATCTATTTCTTCTTTTTAATAGGATAGTTCAACATCAAGCTTTGTAATTAAGCCTGATTTAGGTAGAGTAGCACCTTTAATAACTTATTATTTTAAAAGCGTGTTTATGGGTCCTATTATGTTAGATGTGCTTGGCACATCTTTAACGGCAGAAGACAAAGAGCTTCTGCAACATCCTCTTGTTGGCGGGTTAATTTTATTTACTCGTAATTATGAATCTCCTGAGCAACTCGCTCAACTTACGGACAGTATTCGCGTGGCCGCCAATAAAAGCCTTATTATTGCTGTCGATCATGAAGGTGGTCGAGTTCAGCGTTTTCGTGAGGGTTTTTCACTTATTCCAGCGATGGGGAAAATTTGGAACTTTGCTGATAAAAATGTTATTAAAGCTCAAGCGCTGGCTAAACAAAGTGCGATATTAATGGCATTAGAAGTTCAAGCGGTGGGTATCGATATTAGTTTTGCCCCTATTCTTGATATTGATGATATTAGTGCGGTGATCGGTGATCGTTCTTTCCATAAAGACCCTGAAATTGTCTGTAAACTAGCGAGTGCTTTTGTTGACGGCTTACATCTTGTTGGCATGAAGGCTACGGGTAAACATTTCCCAGGTCATGGCAGTGTCGAAGCAGATTCTCACCTTGCTTTACCTATTGATCCTCGTTCACGTGAAGAGATATTCGCGGTAGATATGTTGCCTTTTAAGACGTTAATTAAGAGCGAAAAAGTGGATGCTCTAATGCCTGCTCATGTTATTTTTCCTGAAATCTCTCCTGAAGCGGTTGGCTTTTCCCCTTATTGGCTACAAGATATTTTACGAAAGGAACTTGGCTTTAATGGTGTTATTTTCAGTGATGATTTATCCATGAAAGGTGCTGCATGTGTTGGTGGCTATGTTGAACGAGCTGAGGCTGCTCAACAAGCGGGTTGTGATATGTTATTACTGTGTAACAACCGAAAAGGCTGTATTGATGTGATCGATAATGCCAATATCAGCATTGATGAAGAGAGCAATCAACGGTTGTTACGTTTATTAAAAACGTCAACCGGAGGATTAAGTGAACTACGTAATAACACTCTTTGGCAAAATGCTCGTCAAGTATTCGCTGAATATTTATAACATAACTTTAACTTCCCCTCTTAAAAATAATAAAAATAGAGCCCTTAATGAAGCTAACAAAACAAAGTATTATTGTACTAGCGCCTCTAATATCCTTCGGGTTTTACTTTCTGCTGCTATGGTTGGGGTTAGCTGCAAAACCGGCAACTGCCGCCGCTATCACCTTATTGACTGTTATTTGGTGGGTCAGTGAAGCAATACCTATTCCAGCGACATCTCTTGTTCCTTTTGCATTACTCCCGATATTTGGTGTGGTTGACCATAAAACAGTGGCTTCATCATTAGGAAGTCATGTTATTTTATTGCTAATGGGGGCATTTATGCTGTCAAAAGCGATAGAAAAAAGTGGTGTTCACCAAAGATTAGCTGTTTATATGGTCAGGCTAGTTGGGGTTTCAAGCGGACGTCGATTAGTCTTTGGTTTTATGTTGGCGTCTGGTTTATTAAGTATGTGGATCTCGAATACGGCAACTACCTTAATAATGTTACCTATTGCATTAGCTATTCTTGCTCATATTGATAATAGAGAACTTAAAGTGGCGCTTATTTTAGGTATTGCCTATGCAGCATCGGTTGGTGGTATTGGTACGCCAATAGGAACCCCGCCGAATGTTATATTTATGGGCATATATGAAGAGCATACAGGTCGGGAGTTTGGTTTCTTGTCATGGATGAAAATAGGTGTCCCTATTGTTCTCATCGCGCTACCTATTATGGCATGGTGGTTAACGAGAAATATAAAACTTGAGCAAGAAATTAAATTACCAGACCAAGGGCAGTGGCGAAGTGAAGAAACAAGAACTCTTTGGGTGTTTGGTTTAACAGCACTTGCATGGATCACACGCAAAGAGCCTTTCGGTGGTTGGAGTGACTGGTTAAATATTCCTATCGCTGGAGATAGCACTGTTGCACTGTTCGCTGTCGTTTTAATGTTCTTAATACCCAACGGAAAAGGCTCTCGTTTACTTGATTGGGATACAGCTAAAACAATACCATGGGGTATGTTGTTATTGTTCGCTGGTGGTATTGCTATAGCGAAGGGGTTTGTTGCTTCGGGGTTAAGCCAAATACTCGGTGATTGGTTCTCTTCATTAGCCAATTTACCCATAATAGTGATGATTTTAACAATCTGTTTAGTGGTCACTTATCTTACTGAGATCATTAGTAACACCGCAACAGCAACGCTACTGATGCCTATATTAGCGGTTGTAGCATCATCGGCTGGCTATGACCCTATGGTCTTGATGATCCCCGCAGCTATGTGTGCAAGTTGTGCGTTTATGTTGCCCGTTGCAACAGCGCCTAATGCGATAGCCTTTGGCACTGGTGAACTTGAAATTAAAGATATGGTGAAAGAAGGGGCAATACTGAGTTTTATTATGTCTTGTTTAATCGCAATAGTATGCTTTCTATTTTTGTTCTAATTATCACGATTAACTGTTATTTATGAATTTACCTGTGTTAACTGCTTCGAAGCTTACCCTTGGCAATTAATACGGATTATTAGCTAACTTTTCATGATTTTTATGATGTTGTTAATATCAAACCCAACATACCCAGAGTCAAGCCAAATATAGCTCACATGGGGCGAGCCCGATGCTTTTCTAATTTTACTTGAGGGGCTAAATCTTGAAATATTGAATAAATAATGCCGCCAGAAGCGAAAAGCATAACCGCAGCAATAATTTGAGGGGACTCTGACAACCATAAAAAGCCAGAAACTTCAGCGATAGGGCCGAGCAATGCCATTAAAGTAAACATGATTATAATTTTATTGGGCCTATAAGCTCCCGATACACTTAATTCACGGTAGGCATTAAAACCTTACGGTAAGTTTTGTAATGCGATCAGACCAGCAAGTAAAAAAGCATTGTCGCTTGCTGTTGCGAATGCGGCGCCTAAAGCGATTGATTCTGGAATAAAATTGGAAAGCATTGCGGCAAGCTGACTCGCAGGGGTATCAATTTTTTTAAGGTAAATATCAAGCGCCATAAAGCTAAACCCACCAACGATAAGCAGGTAACATGGTTAAGTTTGCTATTCCCTCAGGGACTAAAACCAACGCTACAGTTGATAATAACGCACCACCACTAAAAACGATGACAGTATGCCTTAATTCTTGTTCAAGCCAATCACTTTTAAACTTTCAATAAAGGCAATAAGCGCACCTAACGGCATAGCTAAACCGGCGAGTAATGTAGAGACTATAAGGTCAGTAAGAGAGACATGACTTGATTCTCTAAGGATACTTCAGTGCTTCATCGAAAATCATGTAATGGTGAAGAACGAAAATGCTGACTATTTTCGCTCTTCATACTTATTATTTTAAAACTTTCTTTGATCAACAAATCGAGCCAATAAGATAGCAACTAAAGCGATGCTGAAACCACTGTAAACAACAATCATCATTTGTGGCATGGTGTAACCGAAAAAGTGCCAATTAATATCTCCACAGTCTCCTGTTGCTTCAAATAGTGAAGGTAACCATTCGTGCAGAGGTGCCCAACTAGGGAAGTTAGGTATAAATTCACAGCTGTATAAAAATGACATAGTGGCTGATTGTATCTCGACATGTTCAAGAGCTATTAATAACCCCCATATTGCACTAACACCCCATAATGAAAATGCGATTAAGCGTAACACACTATTTTTATTACCTAGACTTCCTATTATCCCAGCAAAGAATATTCCCCATATAGCCGTTCGTTGATAAATACACATAATACAAGGCGCTAAGCCCATCACGTATTGGAAATAAAGAGCAGATAATTCCAAACCAAAAGCGGTAAGGGCAAGTAATTGCCAAGCACGGGTGTTTACCGATAAATCACTTAAAAACTTCACGACAGATTCCTATTTATTGTTAGTTAAAGGTCAAATATAAAAGATTGTACATAATTTAATAATAATTAGGCAAAAAAAAAGCTTCTAAATGTTTCTAGAAGCTTTTGATAATAACACGTTAATGATGAGTATATTTAAGAACCATTTATTAGAATATGAACATAAATACTCGCGGCATAACCTAAAGCAATAACAGGTGTCCATTTTAAGTGACTAAAGAAAGTGTAGTAACCACGTGCCTGTCCCATTAAAGCAACACCCGCTGCAGAACCAATAGATAATAAACTACCACCAACCCCTGCAGTTAAGGTGACTAATAACCATTGAGCGTGAGACATATCTGGATTCATCGTTAGTACAGCAAACATGACCGGAATGTTATCTACAATGGCTGATAATATTCCAACGAGAATATTTGCATTAGTTGCGCCGAGTTCCCCATACATAAATTCAGATGCCATGCCTAAGTAACCAATAAAGCCTAAACCGCCAACCGCTAAAATTACGCCATAGAAGAAGAATAAAGTATCCCACTCTGCTTTTGCTATTTTATCAAAAATATCAAAGTCATCTTCAATTTGATGGCCTGTCGGACTATCTGATTCATCAAATCCACTTTTTCCAACTTTACGAATGAAGTAGCCAAAGAATTTAAGATAAGCCAAACCTAGCATCATGCCAAATACGGGAGGTAAGTGTAAAAAGTTATGGAATGAAACCGCGGTCATAATAGTTAAGACAAACAAAGCAACGATTGTTAAGCCGCCATATTTAATTGGTGTTAGTTCTGTTGATTGTGCAACAGGATTACCTTTGGGAATAGCAAATTGCATAATAAATGCAGGAATAATGAAGTTAACAACAGAAGGAATAAATAAGGAAAAGAACTCACTAAATTGGACCATTCCTTTTTGCCATACCATCAAGGTTGTAATATCACCAAAGGGGCTAAAGGCACCACCAGCGTTAGCACCGACAACAATGTTTATACATGCTATTGCAATAAACTTAGGTTCATCTTTACCTACTGCGAGTACGACTGCACACATAATTAATGCGGTTGTTAAGTTATCAGCAATTGGCGAAATGAAGAAAGCAAGCGTACCGGTTAACCAAAATAATGTTTTATAGCTAAAGCCTTTTACGACTAACCAGTCACGAAGTGCATCGAAAACATTACGTTCTAACATCGCATTGATGTAGGTCATCGCAACAAGTAAGAAGAAGAATAACTCAGCATATTCAAGGAAGTTATGACGAATCGCAACTTCTGCAGCATGTGGCATACCTTGAGAGCCATAAAATGCAGCAATTAAAATCCAAATAATACCTGCAGCAAGCAATACGGGCTTAGATTTTCTTAAGTGAAGTTGCTCCTCTAAAATAACCAATATGTATGCAAGTACAAAAATGGCAATAGACGCATATCCTACCCAGTGACTGGTCAGGTTAATTGTCTTATGGGCTGAATCAGAGGCAAAAGCAATTGTAGGGATACCTATTGCTAGCAGTGAGAGCAAAATTTTTATCATATTATTCCCAAAAGATGATGAAATTATTAGTATTAATTTATTTAATAATATCAAAAAAATGACAAGATTATATATCAAAGCTCAATATTAGTATCTAGTTTACAACTGTTTAAATGTTTAATAATTTTTTTTATCCACCACTAAATTATTTTTATGCTGAATTAATCCACTTGTGCCAAATAGATGTTCTGGTACAATCACTTAAAATTTTAAGTGATTGCGTGGAGCAGTATGGTTATTAAAGCACATAGCCCAGCAGGGTTTGCAGAGCAATATATTGTTGAATCAATTTGGAATGGTGGTTTTCCCCCGGGCTCTATATTACCGGCTGAACGTGAGTTATCTGAACTTATTGGTGTTACACGTACCACGTTACGAGAAGTATTACAGCGATTAGCACGTGATGGCTGGTTGACCATTAAACATGGTAAACCCACCAAAGTGAATAATTTCTGGGAAACCTCCAGTTTAAATATTCTTGAAACATTGGCTCAACTTGACCAAGAAGGGATCCCTGACCTTGTTGATAATTTAATGTCAGCTCGGACAAATATCAGTGCCATCTACATTCGAGGGGCGATTAAAAACAATCCTGAAAAAGCGATTGAGCTAATCAAAGCCTATGAAAACGTTGAAGATAACGGTGAAGCCTTTGCTGAATTTGATTACCGATTAAATAAAGAGTTAGTGGTTGCTTCTGGAAATTCTATATATCTACTGATTTTAAACGGTTTTAGAGGCTTATACTCTCGTTTGGGGACTTTATATTTTTCGCATCCTAAAGGTCGTGAAATTTCTCGAGACTATTATAAAAAATTAATTGAACTAGCCAGCGAAAATAAATTTGATGAATCTATATTTGCCGTACGTAAATATGGTATCGAGTCAGGTAAGCTTTGGCTAGAACTTAAAGATGACGTATTAAAAGAGCTATCTGAATAAATTATCTATAGTGATTAAAGGCAAGGGTTAACTTGCCTTCTTATTATCGTTATTGCTCTCATTCTGGACATTGTGCAATAACTTCATCATCCCCCTCTTCATTGTTCTGTACTAACCGCACGTTAAATTGCCATAAGGTATATAAATGTTTCATCACTTCATCTTTTGAATCACCTAGCGGAACATTTTTGTGTGGTGTATATTTCAATGTAAGCGATCGGTCACCATCAACATCAGCATTTGTTACCTGAATATTAACCTCTAGATTACTCAAGTTATACTGTTCAGATAACGCGCTTCTTACTTTTTTGTAGCCACTTTCATTGTGAATAGCCGCCACGTCAATAAAATTTTCTTTTTCATCATCGTGTAAATAAAATAACTTGAAATCGCGCATTAGTTTTGGTGATAAATACTGACTAATGAAGCTTTCATCTTTGAAATTTTTCATAGCAAAATGTAGAGTATCTAACCAATTACTATTGGCTATTTCTGGAAACCATCGTTTATCTTCTTCTGTTGGGTGTTCACATATTCTTCTAATATCTATAAACATATTAAAGCCTAACGCATAAGGATTAATACCAGAATAATGAGGACTGTTGTAATTGGGTTGAGCGACAACATTAGTATGGTTATGCAAAAATTCCATCATAAACTTATCGGTGACTAGGCCTTCATCATATAAATGGTTTAGCAGTGTGTAATGCCAAAAGCAGGCCCAGCCCTCGTTCATGACTTGTGTTTGTTTTTGCGGATAAAAGTATTGCGAGACCTTACGAACAATGCGCACAATTTCTCTTTGCCATGGTTTTAGTAAGGGTGCATTTTTTTCAATGAAATATAAAATATTTTCTTGCGGCTCGTTTGGAAATGTCGGTTTTTTATCCTTAGCATCATCTTTGTTTTTGGGTAATGTTCGCCACAATGTGTTCACCTGCGATTGTAAATATGATTCACGGTCCTTTTGACGTTGCAACTCTTCCTCTAATGATATTTTTTGTGGACGTTTATAGCGGTCAACACCGTGATTCATTAATGCATGACAAGCATCTAAGCATGATTCAACCTCACTGATGCCAAATTTTTGTTCACATTCGCTAATGTAGTTTTTAGCAAACAATAAGTAGTCAATTATTGAGCTCGCATCAGTCCAGGTTTGAAATAAATAATTACCTTTAAAAAAAGAATTATGTCCGTAACAAGCATGTGCCATAACGAGTGCTTGCATGGTCATAGAATTCTCTTCCATTAAATATGAAATACAAGGATCAGAATTGATAACAATTTCGTAGGCTAACCCCATTTGACCACGTTTATAGTTTTGCTCTGTTTGAATAAATTTTTTACCAAATGTCCAATGGTTATATCCAATAGGCATACCGACACTAGCGTATGCATCCATCATTTGTTCTGCAGTGATCACTTCAATTTGGTTGGTGTAAGTAGCTAATCGATAATGCTTTGCAACCCGTGCAATTTCAGTTTGATATTGATCAAGTAAGTCAAAGTTCCAGTCACATTGGTCACTTAAGGGTTTACGTTTGTCCATTATTTGCCTCCTTTGCTATTATTAACTTAGGCTGCTTTACTCTGTTTTTTCTTGAAAAGCTCTCTAAAAACAGGATAAATATCTTCAACACTTTTAATATGCTGTATTGCAAAATGTTCTGTATATGCTGCAATTTCTTGATATTGCTGCCAAAGTGTTTGATGAGGTCGTTGTGATATTTCAATGTAGCTAAAGTAGCGTGCTTTAGGTAAAATATGTTCAGTTAATAATTTTTGACAACGAGGAGAGTCATCGGCCCAGTTATCACCATCAGAGGCCTGCGCAGCGTAAATATTCCATTCGCTTTCCTTATAACGCTCATCCATTATTTTAATCATTAAATCTAATGCACTTGAAGCAATAGTGCCGCCAGTTTCTTGCGAATAAAAAAACTCTTCTTCATCAACCTCTTTTGCTTGCGTGTGGTGTCGAATATATATCACATCAATCGTTTTATAGGTACGAGTGAGAAATAAATACAATAAGAGATAAAAACGTTTGGCAATATCTTTAGTGGCTTGGTCCATAGAGCCAGAAACATCCATTAAACAGAACATCACTGCCTTTGATGTAGGTAGGGCTTGTTTTGCATAGTTTCTAAAACGTAAATCAAAGGTGTCAATAAAAGGGACTTTACTGATTTTATCTTTAAGCATGTCGATCTGATTGTTTAGGTCTTTAATTTTTTGGACATGATCATGTTTATCAGCCATTAATGCCGCTAAGGCGAGTTCAAGAACTTTCAACTTTTTACGCTTGGTTGATGTCATGGCAATACGTCTTGCTATTGATCCCTGCAGTGACTTTACAATATCTATATTTGAGGGGACGCCTTCAGCACAATAACCCGAGCGAACAGTCTTATAATCAATTAACGTATCCAATTGGTTCTTTTCTAAATTTGGCAATTCAAGATCTTCAAAAAGTAAGTTCAAATATTCATCTCTAGAAATAGAAAAAATAAAATCATCATTCCCCTCACCAGTGTTACTGGCATCACCTTTACCGCTGCCTTGTCCTTGCTGTTGCTGAGGGCGTTTTATCTGATCACCGGTTGAAAATTGGTCATTACCTGGGTGAACTCTATCTTTAATACCCCCTTTTCCTTGATGAAAAAAAGGTTCAGATAAATCTTTTTTGGTGATGGTAATATCCTCACCACGTTCAACGTCAGTAACACTGCGTTTATTAATCGCTTGTTCAACGGATTTCTTTATTTGGCTTTTATAACGTTTAATAAAGCGCTGGCGATTAACCGTGCTTTTATTTTTGCTATTTAAGCGTCTATCAATAAAATTAGCCATTGTTTCCCCTTACTTTATTGGCTTTTTAAAACAATAAAGTACAAGTTAAGAAGATTTTCTTACGCGTAAATACCACTCTGACAGTAACCGTACTTGTTTTTTTGTATAGCCTTTAGTCATCATGCGTTCTATAAAATCGTCATGCTTTTGCTGGTCGTCATTCGATGTTTTGGTGTTAAATGAAATAACGGGTAATAAATCTTCAGTATTCGAGAACATTTTTTTCTCAATAACCGTGCGAAGTTTTTCGTAACTTGTCCAGTTGGGGTTCTTACCGTTGTTATTCGCTTTAGCACGTAGTACAAAATTGACAATTTCATTACGAAAATCTTTAGGGTTACTAATGCCAGCAGGTTTTTCAACTTTTTCTAATTCATTATTTAAGGCTTCTCGGTCGAAAAGCTGGCCAGTTTCAGCATCGCGATACTCTTGGTCTTGTATCCAAAAATCAGCATAAGTGACATAACGATCAAAGATATTTTGTCCATATTCAGAATAAGATTCTAAATAAGCCGTTTGAATTTCCTTACCAATAAACTCTATGTATTGAGCTGACAAGAAACCTTTAATGAATTCTAAATACCGCTCGGCTGTTTCTTGGGGTAATTGCTCTCGTTCAATTTGTTGCTCAAGTACATAAAATAAATGTACTGGATTTGCGGCAACTTCTAAATGATCAAAGTTAAAAACGCGTGATAATATTTTAAAAGCAAAACGTGTTGATAGCCCAGACATACCCTCATCCATACCCGCATAATCACGGTATTCTTGATACGACTTAGCTTTTGGGTCGGTGTCTTTTAAGCTTTCGCCGTCATAAACGCGCATTTTAGAATAAATACTAGAGTTCTCAGGATCTTTTAAACGTGATAGAACAGAAAATTGCGCTAAGGTTTCTAACGTATCTGGTGCACAATGTGCATTTTTTAATTCACTGTTTTCAAGTAGTTTTTTATAAATTTTTACTTCTTCAGAAACACGCATACAGTAAGGGACTTTGACCATATAAACGCGGTCCAAAAAGGCTTCATTGTTCTTGTTATTTCTAAAGGTTTGCCATTCTGACTCATTAGAGTGCGCAAGCAAAATGCCATTAAAGGGTAGGGCTGATAATCCTTCTGTTGGATTATAATTACCTTCTTGTGTTGCCGTTAACAACGGATGCAATACTTTAATGGGGGCTTTAAACATTTCGACAAATTCCATCATACCTTGATTTGCTCGACACAATGCGCCTGAATAGCTATAGGCATCAGGATCATTTTGTGAAAAGTGCTCTAACTGTCGAATATCAACTTTACCAACAAGGGCTGAAATATCTTGATTGTTGTCGTCACCCGGCTCTGTTTTTGCAATGGCTATTTGATCAAGAATTGAAGGATATAACTTAACCACCTCAAATCTTGCAATATCGCCTTGATATTCATGCAGCCTTTTAGCCACCCAAGGCGACATAATGGTCTTTAAATAACGTTCTGGTATTTTATATTCTTTTTTTAATATTTTGCCATCTGCATTTGCGTCAAATAAACAAAAAGGGTGGTCATTTACCGGGCTTCTTATGCCATTAGCACTGAGCACATAGATAGGCTCTTGCTGCATTAATGCTTTTAATTTTTCAGCTAATGATGATTTCCCTCCACCCACAGGGCCTAATAAATAGAGAATTTGTTTCTGTTCTTCCAATCCTTGCGAAGCATGTTTAAGGTAGGCAACAATCTGCTCTATAGCTTCTTCCATGCCATAAAACTCCTTAAAGGCAGGATAGCGAGCAATTACCCGATTAGAAAATATACGACTTAAGGTAGGTTCATTTGAGGTGTCTATCATTTCAGGGTCGCCAATGGCCTTCAATAAGCGTTCAGAAGCGGTGGCGTAAGCAAGTTTGTCTTTTTGACAAATAGCTAGAAATGCTTGAATACTAAAGTTCTCTTCTTTAGCTTCATCGTAACGTGACTGATAATGCTGAAAAATACTCATAACTGCCTCCATAAGGAAAAAAATTTGCAGATGAGTAAAACTTACCGTAGTACAAAGTCGATATTGTTTAACTCATTCAAATAAGACCAAGAAACTATCGATATTCGCTCCAACAAGACACTAAACTTTGCATTGAAACGAGTATGTCTACCATTAAGTCTAGACGTTATTTTTTAAGGTAGAGAATAATTAGAGATTTTTTTGTAAGTAAAGAGGAAAATATAAAAGTCTTTTATATTGAATTAAAAAGAAAAAGGACACTTTTATTGAATTTTAAGCATAAAAAAACCAGAGTAGATACTCTGGTTTTCAATAAAATTATTCATTAAAGGTTAATAAATTAATCTTTAATGAATATAAATTAAGCGAAGTTTGCCGCAGCAAAATCCCAGTTAGCTAATGCCCAAAAGCCAGCCATGTAGCTTGGACGAAGATTACGGTAATCAATGTAGTAAGCATGTTCCCATAAATCGACAGTTAATACCGGCGTTACATTCTCATCAGTTAATGGTGTTGCAGCGTTTGAAGTATTAACAATAGCAAGACTACCGTCAGCGTTTTTGACTAACCATGTCCAACTTGAACCAAAGTTGTTGATTGCACTTTCAGTAAATTTCGTTTTAAATTCAGCGAAAGAACCAAAGCTTGCATTGATTGCGTCAGCCAAAGCGCCTGTTGGTTCACCGCCACCGTTAGGGCTTAAGCTGTTCCAATAGAATGTATGATTCCAAATTTGTGCAGCATTATTAAAAATGCCTGCTGATGAAGTTTTAACGATGTCTTCTAAAGACTTACTTTCAAACTCAGTACCTTCAATTAATCCGTTAAGTTTTACAACATAAGTGTTGTGATGCTTACCGTAGTGAAACTCAAGTGTTTCAGCTGAAATGTGTGGTACAAGTGCATCTTGTGCATAGGGTAATGCGGGTAGTTCAATAGCCATTATTTTCTCCAGAAATGGTTTGTAAAAATTTATTTTTGCGCAAAAATAAAGAAATTGTTTGCTCTTATTTAAAACTTGGTTAAAACCTAGTAAACTAGTCAAGTATTATTAAGGCTTGCATAGTGTACCCATTTATATAGGTTTTGCTAGTGTAAATATCAAGCTTGTTATTACTTATTAGACTAAATAAATACTTTTAGTATTTATTACCTTGATTATTTTAATGTCAAACTCAATTGATCAAAGTAATAAACATTAAATTTTTATATATTAAAGACCGTCATAGTTTCGGTCGCATTTAGAGGTACTCCATGGACACTATTGAACGTATTAAAGAACAGATTTCAGAAAACACTATTTTACTTTTCATGAAAGGCTCACCGAAATTACCTAGTTGTGGTTTTTCGTCTCAGGCGTCACAAGCTTTAATGCAATGTGGTGAAAAGTTCGCTTACGTTGATATTTTACAAAATCCTGATATCCGTGCTGAATTACCTAAATATGCTGATTGGCCGACCTTTCCACAATTGTGGGTTGATGGTGAATTAGTGGGTGGTTGTGACATCATTATGGAAATGTTTCAACAAGGTGAATTACAAACCTTAATAAAAGAAGCTGCAGAGAAAAATAATTCACAAGAAAAAGCTTAGTCAAGTATAAAAACTGATGGCATTAACTTTTTTATCAAAAATGATGAAAATAAGTTGAAAAATACCTTATCGTCTCAATAACAGGTATGCGTCAGTTTTTTGATTTAAATAAATTTAATAAAAATATTGGAGAATGAAATGAGTGTATTAGTTGGCCGTGCAGCACCAGATTTTACAGCAGCAGCTGTTTTAGGTAGTGGCGAGATTGTTGATAGCTTTACGTTATCGACAGCAATTAAAGGTAAAAAAGCGGTATTATTTTTCTACCCATTAGATTTTACGTTTGTTTGTCCATCTGAGCTATTAGCTTTTGATCACCGTATGGAAGAATTTAAAAACCGTGGTGTTGAAGTGATTGGTGTTTCTATTGATTCACAATTTTCGCATAACGCATGGCGTAACACGCCAGTAAACGAAGGCGGTATTGGTCCAGTTCAATACACTTTAGTTGCTGATACTAAACATGAAATTTGTAAAGCATATGATGTTGAACATCCTGAAGCGGGTGTTGCATTTCGCGGTTCATTCTTAATTGATGAAGAAGGTAATGTACGCCATCAAGTGATTAATGATTTACCATTGGGTCGTGATGTTGACGAAATGATCCGTATGGTTGATGCATTACAATTTCACCAAGAGCATGGTGAAGTTTGTCCAGCTGGCTGGAACAAAGGTGACAAAGGTATGACAGCTTCACCAGAAGGTGTTGCCTCTTACTTAACTGATAACGCAGACAAACTTTAAGTGTAAAGTCTTTGGTTTTAATTAGCCTTTAGTTATTATCGTTAGTTAAAAAAGCCGCTTAATTGCGGTTTTTTATATAGAGGATGACGACGTTTTTATGTAGGAGGCTAAAAATAGCAAGTAGCGATATTTACATTTAAGCTAATCAAAAGTTGAAAATCAACCTACACTTAATTTATCATCTTATTGGTTTCTGGAATCGTTTTGTTTGTAACTAAGACGCTTTATGAGAATTTACCGTTCGCGTATTTTATTGTAAGTGGTTATTTACTTACCTTTAATATGACATGGCCTATGCTTATTTCTGCAGGGCTATTCTACAGTGCGGCATGTGTTACATTAGTTACTCGTTCGGCTTGTCGAAGACTCGATAAACAAAAAAAACTCGTCATAAAAAATAAAACACCTGAACTCTTCTATGAATATTTACCCTATATTTACAACGCTATTGGGTTATTTACCCTGATGGCCACCAAAAATTCACTCTTTCAATTTTTTGCATTCACTTTGATAGTTTTAGCGGTTAGAAATCTATTGTGTCGACATTATAACCGCAGTAGCTCAACTAAATTATTTTAATCGCTTGTTGGTGTATCACTATCTTGTTGTTCTTCATCGGCTATTGCTAGGGGCCACCCCCCCATTTTTTGCCATTTATTAACAATAAAACAAAAAAGTTCAGCGGTTTTTTCGGTATCGTATAATGCCGAATGAGCTTCACTGTTATTGAATTCTAATCCTGCGGCCATACACGCTTTAGCAAGTACGGTTTGTCCAAGGGCTAAGCCGGCAAGTGTTGTTGTGTCAAAGCTGACAAAAGGATGAAAAGGAGAACGCTTTATTGAACAACGCTCTACAGCAGCATTAACAAAACCCAAATCAAAAGAAGCATTATGAGCAACCATTACCGCACGTTGGCAACCCGCGGCTTTCATTTTTTTTCTAATTAATTTAAAAATATCAGTCAGTGCTTTGTTTTCATCGACAGCACCACGTAATGGGTTCGTTGGATCGATGCCAGTAAATTCTAATGCTGCTTGTTCTAGGTTCGCACCTTCAAAAGGGTCAACGTTAAAGTGAATGGTTTCATCAAGGGAGAATTGTCCCGTACTTTCATCGAGCAATAAAGTCGTTGCGGCTATTTCTAATAAAGCATCGGTTTGGGCATTAAAACCAGCAGTTTCAACATCGACAACAACAGGAAAGTAACCTCTAAAACGTTGTGCAAAAGCACTCTTAGTATTTTTATCAGCAGAAGTATTATTTATATTATCTGGGCTTTTACTCATGTTTACATCTTTTTTAAGTTAGCATTCAATTTCAATAAGTAAATTATCGCAGAAAAAAAATGGAAACACTATGCGAACAATACGATGAAGCTTGAAAGTTATGAAAATATTACTGATAACTGCTAAAGTTATATAAACCTCGGTCGATAATAGATAAGTGACAAGATAAAAGATAAATATTTTATGAAAAAACCTATCATCTCATTATTATTATGCGTATTTGTTAGCCAAACCAATGCTGGTATTCGTCAGTATGGCGCTGATTTAGAGCACGCTAATTGGCAATTAACCAATAATTCTAGGCTAGAGTGTACACTCTCACATCAAATACCTAATTACGGAGAAGCAAAATTCTACAGTACGGCAAACCGTAAAATGAACATGGAATTTGAGCTAGATATGATGCGCCTACCCGATACTTATTCCTTAGCTGAAGTTAGATCTGTTGCACCTAATTGGCGTCCTGGTAAGAGCGGTAGAACGATTGCTGATATGAAACTCTATAAACAGTTTGCTCCGAGCCTCCCTAAAAAAGTTGCTTGGAACATGCTCAATGAATTAGAGCAGGGTATGAACCCTACTTTTTACTATAATGATTGGTACAGTGAGAATGAAAGAATTTCAGTTGGTATCTCAACGGCTAAATTTAACCGTGTCTACCAAGAATTTATTGGCTGTGTTGGTAACTTACTTAACTATAACTTTGATGATATCTCTTACACGGTTTTAAATTATCAATTTGGTGGTGACAGTTTAACTAAATCATCAAAAAAGCGTTTAAGCATGATTGCTGAGTACCTAACGCTTGATAATAACTTAGAGCTGGTACTGATTGATGGTTATACCGATAGTTACGGTGGCAGAAATGATAACTTGAAAGTATCGAATCGCCGCGCAAATACCATTCGAGAGCATTTTGTTAAAAATGGTATTGACCCGAGTCGAATTGAAGCAAAAGGTTATGGTGAAAAACGTCATATTGCCTCAAATAACACCATCATTGGTCGAGCACAAAATAGACGTGTCGTGATCCGAATGGAATAACCGTAAAGACGAATTTACTGTTAAAAAATTATTTTACAAAGATTCAGTTGAATAGGCTGCTAGGTTATCTTAACCTACCAGCCTATTTTTTTATTGGATCTTCCATAATGCGACCATTGTTTAAATCTTTATTTGCACTATTGGTTTTATCAAGCTTTACAAGTTTGGCAAAAACTAATGATGCCTACACCTATGCTAATTACGACCAAGTAAAAACAACCCACATTTATCTAGACCTAGCGGTGAATTTTGATGAAAAATCACTTGTCGGTTTTGCCGAATTATCAATGGAGTGGTTAAGTGAAAATTCGCAGCCGATTATTCTTGATACCCGAGATTTAATTATTCATCGTGTAATGGCTCAAAGCAAAGGAGGGCAGTGGCGCGGGGTAAGTTTTAAACTTGCTGAGCGAGATGACGTTTTAGGTTCAAAGTTAACAATTAACAATACCTTTAAAGCACAAAAAATTCGTGTTTACTACCAATCTACTGAAAAAGCATCAGGTTTGCAGTGGTTATCAGCAGAACAAACAGCCGGCAAAAAGTATCCTTTTCTATTTAGTCAAAATCAAGCCATTCATGCACGTTCATGGATACCCTTACAAGACACCCCTAGTGTACGTGTAACCTACACCGCACGTATTACTACGCCTGATAACTTATTAGCGGTAATGAGCGCAAATAATGAACCTGATACTGCTCGCGATGGTGATTATTTTTTCAGTATGCCACAAGCTATTCCCCCTTATTTAATTGCGATTAGTGCGGGTGATTTAGAATTTAAAGCGATGAGCAAACAAACAGGCATTTATGCTGAAGCCAGTATATTAGATGCAGCCGTAAGCGAGTTTGACGATACACAGGCGATGATTGACGAGTCAGAAAAAATCTTTGGTGCATATCGCTGGGGTCGTTACGATTTACTTATTTTACCGCCTAGCTTCCCGTTTGGTGGCATGGAAAACCCACGCTTGTCTTTTATAACGCCAACCGTTATTGCGGGTGATAAAAGCTTGGTCAATTTAATTGCACATGAACTTGCTCATTCTTGGTCAGGAAATTTAGTCACTAATGAAAGTTGGCGCGACTTATGGTTAAACGAAGGTTTTACCAGTTATGTTGAAAACCGTATTATGGAAGCGGTATTTGGTGAAGAAAGAGCGGTTATGGAACAAGCGCTTGGCGCACAAAGCTTAAACTACGAAATTGCTGAATTAGCACCAGGTGATACTCAACTTTACATTGATCTTAAAGGGCGAGATCCAGACGATGCATTTTCTGGTGTACCTTATGTAAAAGGTCAGTTGTTTTTAATGTTTTTAGAAGCTAAATTTGGTCGAGATAAGTTTGACCCATTCATTTTAGATTATTTTAATAGCCATGCTTTTGAAAGCTTAGGAACGGCTAATTTTGTTATCTACTTGAAGAAGCATCTTACACATAAATATCCAAATATTGTTAGTGACAAAGTCGTGAATGAATGGATTTATGAACAAGGTTTACCGAGTTATGCGCCAAAACCTACCTCAAGTGCATTTACCACTATCGATGGTCAAATCAATAGCTTGTTAAGTGATAAAATTACCTTAGCGAATTTACCTACTAAAGCGTGGACCTTGCATGAATGGTTGCATTTTATTAATAACCTACCTATAAACTTGTCCACTGAGCGGATGAATTCACTCGATAAAGCGTTTAATCTAACCGCTAGTACGAATGCCGAAATTGCTCATGCATGGTACTTATTAGCATTAAGAACGGGTTACGATGCTGTATATCCTGCGATGTCAAAATACCTAATCTCAATCGGCCGCCGCAAATTGATTGTTCCTTTATACAAAGCGCTAGCTGAAACACCAAAAGGCAAAGCTTGGGCACTTGAAGTCTATGCAAAAGCACGCCCGGGTTATCATGGTTTAGCTCAAGGTACTATCGACGGTGTATTAAAGGTTAATTAGCCTTTTAGAAAATCAGAAAGTAATCATAAAAAACGCCACGTTAACGTTATTTAGCGTGGCGTTTTTTTTATCTCAATTAATTATGCAGACTCTATATTATTTACTCGTACTATTTTCAATAATCACATCGACTTGCCTAAGGTGGTTTTGTTGTGAAATAACCACTCGAATATCATGTTTTTCTTGGCTAAAGTTTAGAGTCAAACGTCCACGTTTTCTTTCTTGATTTAATGCTTGACCATACTCTTTTTGATAAAAACCCATAACATCTTCCTCAGTACTTTTAGTGAAATAGTTAACGACAGCAGGCATTTTATCTTTGAATTCTGCAAAAACTCGCGCATCATTCATAGTAGGTATCGTAACTATTGTCGTCTCATCTGCAACTGCCTGATTAACGATTGTTAGCGTTAAAGTCAACAATATTGCATTGAGTGAACAGGTTAACTTTTTTGAGAAATTTAAGGGACGAAGGTTAGGCATAGGTTTTGATCCTTTCACTGATTCTTTTCAATTTAGTGTGTTGAAACGTAACTATCAAGGTTATTTTTAATAATCGTAGACTTATGTGTATTAATCTATTGTTTAAATAATAAATAGCAATAGGCTCATTAATCATCTAATTGTATGAATATCCTTAACTAAATGATTAATAATTAATTAACCTGAACGGTCAACAAAATCATCTCGATAATGGTCAACCCATAATGCGGTTGCACCACATATTGCTACAGGCATAACGACTAAATTAACCACGGGGATCATTGAAAATACTGCGGTTGTGATCCCAAAGCTATAACTTAAGCCTTGTTTTTGTTTCAACGCTTGACGCATTTCATTAAAGTCAATTTTATGATTATCAAAAGGGTAGTCTTTGTATTGAACCGCCATCATCCAAGCTAAAAACAAAAACCACATAACTTGGCCTACAACAGGCAGAATCCAATAAAGAATGAAAAAGCCTATAGCGCGTGGCAGATAATAACGCAACTTACACCACTCTCTCGATAATGTCCGAGGTACATCTTTTATAACATCAAGGGTAGAAGAGGGGGGAATTGTTTTACCACAGAGTAATAATTCCATTTTTTCTGACAATAAGCCGTTAAAAGGCGCTGCGATCCAATTGGCAACAGAACTAAAAATAAAAGAAAACATCACCAACAAAAAGAGTAAAGCGATTGGCCATAAAAAAGTGCTTAACCAAGAAAGCCAAGCAGGAAGCCAGTTATCGAGCATAGCCATATAAGTTTCTAGTTCGATAAATAAACGATAAAAGGCAAAGCTAAATAAAACCAAATTGACTAATAGCGGTATAAAAACAAACCGGCGGATGCCTTTTATATTAATGAGTTCAAAGCCTTTAATAAAATATCCTGCACCACTTTTAGCAAACGGTTGATTAATAATTGTATTCATTGGGTGATTTTTATCCTTACACGCTGTTTTACTTGTGATTATAAAATAAATTCATAAATTGAACAGATGTTTCATGTTACAAATAGTAGATAACTCTGGTAAAATTTTATTGTTAAGTTTAATCCTAATATAACATAAAAGGTTTCTGTGTTTTATGCGTTTAAAGCATATAAAACTTGCGGGTTTTAAATCGTTTGTTGACCCAACCAAAGTGCCATTTGAGCAAAAAATGACGGCTATAGTTGGGCCAAATGGTTGTGGGAAATCAAATATTATTGACGCGGTTCGTTGGGTGCTTGGTGAAAGCTCAGCGAAAAATTTGCGTGGCGACGCCATGACCGACGTTATTTTTAATGGAGCAGCTACGCGAAAGCCCGTTGGTCAGGCATCCGTTGAATTGTTATTTGATAATATTGATGGTCGTATTCAAGGCAATATGGCCGATCGTAGTGAAGTCTCCATTCGACGAGTAATAAACCGTGATAGCCAAAATACTTATTACTTAAACGGCAGCAAGTGTCGTCGTCGAGATATTACGGATATTTTCCTTGGTACGGGTCTGGGTCCTCGCAGTTATGCGATTATCGAGCAGGGCACCATCTCAAAGCTTATTGAATCAAAACCTCAAGAATTACGTGTTTTTATTGAAGAAGCGGCAGGTATTTCTAAATATAAAGAACGCCGCCGAGACACTGAAAATAGAATTAGACATACGCGAGAAAACCTCGAACGCTTAAACGATATTCGTATAGAGCTAGGTGTGCAAATTGACAAGCTTCATCAGCAAGCGGAAGCCGCCAAACGTTTTAAAACCTTAAAAACTAAAGAGCGAAAATATCGAGCGGAGTTCACTGTCTTAAAATGGCAAAAGTTTGATCAACAAGCCAATGAACAAAAACAACAAGTAAGCCAATACCAAACTGAAATTGAAGCATTAGTAGTTGAAGAAAAGAAAATTGATATTGAGTTGTTTGATGCAAAACAAAAAATGACGATTGGGGGAGAGTCTAGCGGCGATCTCCACCAGAAAAAATTATTGTTAAGTAATGATATTGCTCGTGTAGAGCAAAATATTAAACACTTAAAACAACAAAAACAAAAATCCCAACATGATAACAGTGTTACACAACAGCAACTGATTAAAGCCCAGCAGTTGGTTTTAGCCGAACAAGAACATCTTAAAAAATGTTCGTTTAAAATAGCTGAACATTTACCTGAACTTGAATTAATTGATCAACAATTACTCGAGAGCCAAGCTCAACTCGATAGTTTTATTGAGCAACAGCGCGACGAACATCAGCAATGGCAAACCTTGCAACACCAACATAAAAATTCAAACGATCAGCAGCTGAATGTTAAACAAAAAATATCTCAGTTAAGTGAACAAATAAACCAGCAGCAGCAGCGTAAAAAGACCTTAATGCACTTACTCGTCAGTTTATCTGAGGAAGAACACTCAGAAAATGTTGAAAGTCTAGCTGATATTGAAACCAAGTTACTTAGGCAAGAAAGTCAGCATCAGACTTTTGTGAAACAACATAACGAGAATGAAATAAAGCAACGAGCACTCGTTAAAAAAATTAGCCTAGTTTCACAACTGCAAGCCCAGACTAGTGGTGAAATCTCAGCATTAAACCTGTCTTTAAAGCAGCTACAGACACAAAAAAATCAACAAGCAGATTGGAGTGTTAAGCAAAAAGAATGGCTAATCGAGCAAGGAGAGAAGGTCTTAGGTACCGTTTATCAGTCACTCGACGTTGAAACAGCTTGGCAGGCAAGTGTTGAATTAGTATTACATCATTGGCTACAAGGAGAGCTCGTTGAAAGTTTTCCAGAACAATTAACGATTGACCCTTTATTTTTGGTGCTCAGAGATACAGAAGGTAAAACGTCTTCGTTGACTTGTGTGCAAGCAATAAAAGGTACTTTAGCTGAGAAAGTTAAAGGTTTATCTGCAATTACTGCTTTTTTAAACAATATATTGATCGCAGATGATTACCAACAAGCACAAAAAATTATCTTGTCTATTGCCGAACATCAGTCAGTTATTTGTCAAGATGGTACGTGGCTCAGCGCACGTTTTTTAAGAAAAGGCCGTGCTGAAAATTTTAACGCATTGTTGCAGTTATCTGAAAATATTACGAATACGTCAGCAAAAATTAGTCAGCTACAACTCAATGTAACTAGTGGTCAAAATGAAGAGGACCAATTCACTCATCATAAAGAACAGCTTGCTAGCGAAGCGAAAGTGCTTAGCGCGACTATTGAAGCGTCTATGCATCAAGGGCAGGCTTTAAAGCAACAGATCGCATTAGCCAAGCAAGCAAAAGAGCAGCGTGATAAACAAAGTGCTACCTATCAGCAAGAACTTATCGAGCTTGAACGTTTTCTCATTAAAAATAAAGAAATACTATCTGCACAAGAAAACATATTAGCGCAATTGCCCAAACATGATACCAATCAGCTTATTGACATCAGTACAGCACAAGAGAATTTACAAAGAAAAATTCAAGACAGTCAAGGGAGTACACAAAAACTCCATCAGCAAAAGCACCAGCAAGCCTTAATGATTGAAAAATTAAACCATGAACAAGTGCAGGGGCAATTAGCATTGATACGTGCGCAAGAGAGTATTCAGCAACTTACTGAACAGCAACGTATGCATCAAAAGATGATTGAAGACTGTGTATCACCGTTACAAGCAGATGAGCAAAAACTGCAAGTATGGTTGACTGATGTTGCTAAAATTGATGAAAAAACAGCAAAAATTCAACATGACACAACCGATACTAAAACGTTAATCAATGCTGCTGAAACAAAACTTCAACAATTAACTAAAAAAATCAACCATAAGAAAGAACAGGTTAATGCTGTGCACCTAACAGCAGAAAGTTATCGATTGCGAGCGGATGCCGCGCTTGAACAATTAAACGAAATGCAGCAAAATTTATTGGCGGTGCAATCATCTATGCCTGAACAGGCAAAAGAGGCAATATGGCAAGCTCATATTGTTAACTTGGGAAAAGATATTAATCGTTTAGGCGCTATCAATCTTGCTGCTATTAATGAATATGAAATACAATTTGAACGTAAAACATATCTTGATCAACAAGATGAAGATTTAACCCAAGCAATTAATACGTTAGAATTAGCTATTGCTAAAATAGATAAAGAAAGCCGGAACAAATTTAAAGATACTTTTGAAAAAATTAATAAAGATCTCAAAGCATTATTTCCTAAGGTGTTTGGTGGTGGTAGTGCTTATTTAGCGTTAACTGATGATGACATGCTTGAAACGGGTGTTACTATTATGGCAAGACCGCCAGGTAAAAAAAATAGCACGATTCACTTATTATCGGGTGGCGAAAAAGCGCTGACCGCATTATCATTAGTGTTCGCAATTTTTAGATTAAACCCTGCGCCATTTTGTATGCTTGATGAGGTAGATGCGCCACTTGACGATGCTAATGTAAGCCGTTTTTGTAATTTGGTTCGAGAAATGTCACAAACCGTGCAGTTTATCTATATTAGTCATAATAAAATAGCGATGGAAATGGCGAGTCAACTCACTGGTGTGACGATGTTTGAACCGGGCGTTTCGAAAATGGTCGCTGTAGATATTGATGAAGCAATTGCTATGGCTGAATTAGCGTAAGTATAAAATAAAGTAGAGCTAAACAAAGCTGAAATAGAATAATAAAAGGCTATCCGATGGAATATAATTTCAGAACCGCATTGATTGTTATCAGTGCTGTAGTGATCACGGCAATATTTGTTCATGGTTTTTGGACAATTAGAAAAAATAAAAACCCTTATAAACTCAAAGCAAAATCTGAGAAGCTTGAACCGCATAATCGAGGTTTTGACGGTTCAGGTTTTGATCAAGATGGGGTCAGTAAGCCTAGAGTGGTCGACAATTTGCTCGACGACGAAGCGTACGATCAAGAAATGCCCATGTCTACTCGCTCTGATTATGAAGAGCAACATCGTTCATATCGAGAATTTAGTGCTGAAGATGATGAACCAAGTTTAGGCGATATGTCTGCTTTAGATGATATAACGAAAGAGAAAAGCAACCAAATATCTGATGTTCACGGTCATGAAGCATATTTGGTTGATAACGTTAAAGACAAAGAAGCGACCCTGGCTGAAAAAGTTGAAACGACGGTTTATCAAACACCAGTAATATCAGCTAAACAGCCATTAAAAAACAGTGCGCGTTTTAGTCATAAAGCACCGATTAAGCGAGATCAAATAGAAATAAATTTTGGTAATGAAAACAAAAAAAACCAAAGCACGGCTCAACAAGCCCCAGATACAGTTAAGCATAAAAAAGTTAATATTGAGCCTGAAGTGCTTATTGTCTCAGTTGTTATGACAGAAAAACAGCAAATGTCGGGCGCAGCGCTTTTGCCGATGTTATTAACCTTGGGTATGAAATATGGTGATATGAATATCTTTCATCGCCATGAAGATAACGCCGGTAAGGGGAAAGTAACGTTCAGTTTAGCTAATATTATGAACCCCGGAACGTTTGATCTCGACAATATGGAAAGCTTTACAACACAAGGTATTAGTCTATTTATGACGTTACCCAATGTGGGAGATGCTGCTGTTGTTTTTGAACAAATGTTAAATGCCGCGAAACAACTCGCTTTAGAATTTAATGGGCAACTATTAGACGATAAACGTAATGTTATGACCAAACAAACAGAACAACATTACACGGGTAAAATTCGTGAATTTGAGCGAAGAAATTTAATCGCTTCGTCTTAATATTAATTAAACCATCGACAGGTTAATATATCCATTAGCCTGTTATTTAAACGCCTTCAAAAGTAAATAACCTTTATGTCATCATCTGTTAACGCCATTCGTATACAAGAGCTTCATCAACTCATTAATCAATTAAATCATCAATATTACGACCTTGATGCACCGAGTGTTCCAGATGCGGAATATGATCGCTTAATGCGTGAACTTATCTCGATTGAAACTGCAGAGCCTGAATTAAAATACCTTGACTCTCCTAGTCAGAAGGTAGGAGGAAAAGCGCTTAAGTCATTTACTCAAGTGGTTCATCAAGTTCCGATGTTATCGCTTGATAATGTCTTCTCTGCTGACGAGTGGCAAGCTTTTGCAAAACGTGTACAAGACCGTCTTGCGTCAAAAGAAACAATTCAATATTGTGCTGAACCTAAACTAGATGGTCTAGCGGTGAGTCTACGTTATGAAAGTGGCGTTTTAGTGCAAGCAGCAACACGTGGTGATGGCGCTGTTGGCGAAAATATCACTGAAAATGTTCGAACCATTAAATCAATACCATTAAAGCTAAAGGGTGATAATTATCCTGATATATTAGAAGTTAGGGGTGAAGTTTTTATGCCCAAAGCTAGTTTTAATGCCTTAAATGCAAATGCGTTAAAAAAAGGTGAAAAATCTTTTGCTAACCCTAGAAATGCAGCGGCAGGAAGTTTACGCCAACTTGACTCAAAAGTAGCGGCTAAACGTAACTTAGCTTTTTATGTTTATGGCATTGGTTATGTTGAACAAGCCGCCAGTAAAACACTTGGCGAAGCGTGGTTAGAAAATTCACACTATAAACGCCTTTGTCAGTTAAAAACATTGGGTTTACCGATGTGTCCTGAAGTGAAGTTACTGAGTGATTCGTCACAAGTTGCCAGCTTTTATCAATATATCATGCAAGAACGTGACAATTTAAGCTATGAAATAGACGGAACCGTTTTCAAAGTTGATGATATTGCATTACAACAAAAATTAGGGTTTGTTGCTCGAGCACCACGTTGGGCAACGGCTTACAAATTTCCGGCTCAAGAAGAAACGACACAATTACTTGATGTTGATTTCCAAGTGGGACGAACCGGCGCTATCACTCCTGTAGCGCGCTTAAATCCGATTTTTGTCGGAGGCGTTACCGTGAGTAATGCGACCTTGCATAATCAAGATGAGATTAATCGGTTAGGCATTAAGATTAATGATTTCGTTACCATTAGACGTGCTGGAGATGTTATTCCACAAATTGTCAGTGTTCAACTGCAAAAACGTCCTGAAAATTCCCGTGATATTGCTTTTCCAATCAGTTGCCCTGTTTGTGATTCTGCTGTGGTTAAGGTTGAAGGAGAGGCGATATTACGCTGTATGGGGGGGTTATACTGTGCGGCTCAGCGCAAAGAAGCCATCAAACATTTTTCTTCACGAAAAGCGCTTGATATTGATGGCTTAGGAGATAAATTAGTTGAGCAATTAGTGGATGAAAACCTGATCAAAACGCCTGCTGATTTATTCAAACTGACCGAGCTAGACGTAAGCACGATGGAGCGGATGGGGAAGAAATCAGCAGACAATTTAATTGCTGGGCTACTTAAAGCGAAAACCACCACGTTACCCAAATTTATTTACGCACTGGGTATTCGAGAAGTAGGGGAAACAACGGCAGCTAATTTAGCCAACTACTTTTTGAATTTTTCTGCGATAAAAGTAGCTGATGAAGTCTTATTGCAAGAAGTGCCCGATGTTGGAGCAATTGTCGCTAAAAACATTACGCAATTTTTCCAGCAAGACCATAATATTGAAGTGGTCAGTGAACTTGAAACGATAATTTCGTGGCCCAACATTGAAGTAAAATCTGAAGACGAACAGCCATTAAAAGATAAAACGTTTGTACTTACCGGTACGTTAACTCAAATGGGGCGCAACGAAGCTAAAGCTGAATTACAAGCACTTGGTGCTAAAGTATCAGGTAGTATTTCGGCAAAAACACACTTTTTAGTTGCTGGCGAAAAGGCGGGTTCAAAGCTCACTAAAGCGCAAGAACTGGGTGTTGAAATACTCACTGAAGATGAGTTAGTTTCGTTACTGACTCAATATAAATAAAACGACAATTGATTATTGATTATTAAAGCCTTATTTTACCTTATTAATAAGGCCTAAAGTCATTGAAAGTGCTTTAAACAATGAACAGTGCGTAAATGAACAACATCATGGGTAAAGGTAAAATAATAGTAAACATGATGGCCTCACACCATTCAATAGTGCGGTAGAAATTTTGCCATGGTTTATTTTCTTCTTTATTCGACGGTAAAACCTGAAAGAAAAAAATAAAACTGGCAATAACTAATGTTTGTAAGGCCGCAAACAAAATGAAAATAGCGAACCACACTAAAACACTTGGCGTGCTTTGGGTAATCTGCTTACTTAACATTAAAAACAGCACAAAGAAGAATCCGCTCCATGCTAATAAAACCCAGCGAAAAGAAGATAAGGTAATGGCGATGTTATTAAATAGCGCTGGTGTTAACCGATATTTCATATAAATTCTAAAAGACTATATTTGACAATAATTTTGTCATGCTTAATGCTAAATTTGCAAGTTCTAAAAATATTATCAACAACAGAACGTCTTTTCTTAAAAAATTTCATTACTTTTACAATTAATTCTTGTGGTAAATTTGTGATAACTTCGTGAAACCTTCGTAATATTTTCTCTGCATAATTGATTTCGACATCTTAATTAGCTAAGGAAATTTATGAATACTCTACTTTCAAATACAGTAAAGAAAACAACAAAAATTAGAAATAAAGCGTTATCTTTATTAACAGCATTACTGCTAAGCACTTCCGCTTTAACACAAGCACAAGAGCTTGGAGTAAAGGTAACCAACCTTTACTCAAGGTATTCATTTAACAACTATTTTAATTGCTGCACATGATGGCGATACACAGTTATTTACATCGGGTGTTATGGCGTCATCGCAACTTGAAATGATGGTAGAAGGTGGCGATATCTCTGAATTATCCGCAATGTTAACAACGGCGGATAAAGCAGGAAATCCAGCCATGGGAGTGTTAGCCCCACCATGTCAACCCCAGCAATGCTATTAACCACTGATGGTAATATGTCTTTATCCGCTCAGCGTGGACGACAACAATCACAGCAGCAAAAACCTGAACACCATTTAACGTTGGGTTAATTACAAATAAACAATACCACTCATGTAACTTTATTAGCAGGCAAAAAATAGAGTTAACGTCTACTGAGTTTGATTTACTGTTATTTTTAGCCTCTCATCCAGACCAAGTTTTCTCTTGAGAGCAGCTACTGAATAGTGCATGGGGGGTATTACCATAGCGGCTATGAGCATACCGTAAACTCACACATCAACCGCTTACGTAATAAAGTTGAAAAAAATGCCACTAAGCCTGAAATTGTACAAACAGTTTGGGGAGTGGGCTCTAAATTTAATAAACAAGGTGTTGCCGCATGAAATTGTCTTTATATCACCGTTTGTCGCTTTCTTTATTGGTGGTATTTATCGCAATTATCAGTGTGTTTTATATTTTGGCACAAGAGCTTGAGCAGAAAACAAGATATGAGTCTTAGCAATATTTACACTTATCGTTAGCAGAAAGTCTAGCCAGAGATAACCCATTATTACTACAAGGAGCCTATGATCACAAAGCGTTGAAAAATTTATTCCATACCTTAATGGCTATGGGGCCGGCATTTGAATTCTACTTTGTTGACCCTGAGGGTGTAATTATTACACATTCAATTACTCCAACATTAATCAAGCGTAAAAAAATTGATTTACTCCCGCTAATTCAATTAACACAAAATCAAGCTTCGTTACCTATTTATGGAGACGATCCGCAACATATTTCTTGTAAAAAAATATTTTCTGCTGCGCCTGTTTTCAATAGCAGTAGCCTGCAAGGTTACTTATATGTAATTGTTGCAGGAGAGCGTATGGATCAGCCTTTAATCGTTTGCAGTTTAAGCTTTAAAATAGATCTTTCTATTATGGTTATGTTTGGCGCTATGCTTTTCTTATTCTTGGTGATGTTAGGCATATTTTCTTATTTTACTCGACCATTAATAAAATTAAGTAAAGATACTAAGGCACTTAAAACTGTTGGTTTTGATAAAAATAAAGTACAGCTCGCTCAATGGATGCCAAATAGTCGCCATGAGCTGCATCAACAGGGTGTAGCGTTTGAGCAAATGGTTAGGTAAATTAATCAACAATTCTACATGTTGCAACAACATGATGAGCAACGACGTGAATTATTGGCTGATATTTCTCATGACCTGCGAACACCATTATCTTCTTTGCAAGGATATATTGAAACTCTCGCCTTAAAGAGTGATCAGGTCACTAAAGAGCAATGACAGAAGTATATTTAAATTGCTTTGAAAAATGCTCAACAATTGAAGGGGCTTATTGATCAAGTTTTTGAGCTAGCGCATTTAGAAGGCGGGCAAGTTTCCTTAAACCTTGAAGCATTTAATTTAGCCGAGCTGTTATATGATGTTGTTGCTAAATTTAGTTTACAAACTGTGGCCAAGCAAATTGACGTTACTATGATACCTGAGTGTTCTTATGCCCAAGTTGATAGTGATATTGGTAAGTTAGAACGTGTGCTGAGTAACTTATTAGAGAATGCTATTCGCCATACCCCTGTCTTGGGGGAAATCACCTTAGTTATTACTGATATTAATCAGCATCAATGCCAATTAACGATTACTGATACAGGTATTAAAGAAGAAGAGTTACTTTATATTTTTAATACGCGTTATCGCGCAAGTAATGCCGTACAAGACAAAGAAAAACATACAGGGCTAGGCCTTGCGATTACCAAAAAACTATTGGAATTATTAAAATCAGATATAAAAGTAACCAGTATTTTAGGTAAAGGAAGCTCATTTTCATTCAACTTACGTAAAGTTATGTGTAGGTTTTATTTTAACGGTCGAAATTTCTTGTTAATTTCCTTAGAATACTTATAAGGATTTAATTTAAGCAATCACCTAAGGAAAAATGTTGAATAATAAAATTACCCTCTCATTAACGCTTGCTGGACTCGTTCTTTTAGCAAGTTGCGCAAAATCTTCTACTGGTCGTCATCAAATAACACTTTTTTCAAGTTCAGAGCTTGAGCAAATGGGGGCAAGTTCATTTGAGCAAATGAAAGAAAAAGAAAAAATGAGTACTGATATAGCCGTGAATAATTACGTATATTGTGTCGCTAAAGCGATCACAATCAATGTGCCTAAATCAGCTCATCAAGGTGAATGGGAAGTGGTTGTCTTTGATTCTGAACAAGTGAATGCTTTTGCTTTACCAGGTGGTAAAATTGGTGTTTATACCGGTATTTTAAAGGTGGCAGAAAATCAAAACCAACTGGGTGCAATTATTGGCCATGAAGTTGGTCATGTTATTGAACGTCACTCGAACGAACGTATGTCATCAAGTAAAATATCTCAAACAGGCATGGCGGTTGTCGACACGGCATTATCAGCTGGAAATGTAGAGAATCGTAACTTATGGATGTCGGGTTTAGGTTTAGGCTTACAATATGGTGTGTTAATGCCATATGGTCGTACCCATGAGAGTGAAGCAGATATTGTAGGGCAAGACTTAATGGCCAAGTCCGGCTTTGATCCTTCGGCTGCCATCACGTTATGGCAGAATATGGCAAAAATTTCAAACGGTTCGCCACCAGAATTTATGTCAACTCATCCATCCAATAAAACGCGTATTGACCAATTGACGGCTCACTTACCAAAATCTCAAGTTTTTTATCAATCGAAGAATACACCTACTTGTAAAAGGCCCAATAATATATAGGTATACTCATAAAAATGAATTTTACTAAATTTATTGGTCTTTCAATAAGCCTATTAGTCCCTATATTTTCGGCTAATAGTGCGCTAAGTGCACACAGCATCAAGTTATACACGATAGATTGTGGTTCTTATGATGTCGCAGATATGAAAAGTCTGTCAAGCATAGGAGCATATGATGGCCAAAAATTACCAATGGCTAATCCGTGTTTTCTAATCAGACACCCTAAAGGTGATTTACTTTGGGAAACTGGTCATGTTGATAGTTTGGCTGATAATATTAATGGTGAAGTTGGCGGGGTTTGGCACGCTAAATTAAAAACTAAGTTAGTTGTACAGCTTGCTCAATTGAATATCAAACCACAAGACATTGAATATTTGTCACTTTCTCATGTACACCCTGATCACGCAGGCAATGCTAACAAGTTTGATTCATCTATGTTCATAGTCAATGAATTAGAACATAAATATATGTTTTCAGAACCAGTGATTTCATATTTCGGCGAGTATTACTCGGCACTTGATAAGGCTAAAACCATTGCATTTAGCGATGAATATGATGTTTTTGATGATGGCTCCGTTGTTATCAAATCAATGCCAGGGCTTACACCGGGAAGTTCAGTACTTTTGGTTCGATTGAATAAAACAGGTAAGATTTTGCTGACAGGTGACTTATACCTTCACGCACAAGGTCGAAAACTTAATACTGTACTTCAATATAATGTAAAAGCAGTGACGCTTGATTCAAGAATTAAATTTGAAGTATTAGTAAAAAAAGAAAACGCTAGAGTTATTATTCAGCATGATAAACAAGACTTTGAACGCTTGCCAGTGTTTCCAAAATATTTGAATTAATGCTAATAACGGCTAAAAAAATCAGTAACTAATCAATAATATATGTTACTTTTCCTACCAATGTTATTTCAAAAGAATTTTAAAACATGAAGCTTTGGCTGAAGGATAATTCTGTGTCCAGAAAAGTAGTGTTCCAACGGGCACTATTTTTCTCTATGGTAACCTTATTTGTTTTATTTGTGTTTCAACCTTTTGGCACTAATAACCATACTATCCCATTCAAATATCTACGACTCTCAGGTTATGGTCTGGTAACTTTTTGTGCGTTATTGTTATCGGGTATATTAGAAATTGGATTAACTCGCCTTAATATTAAAAGCCAATTTCGCTTCTCGATTATTCCTTGTATTTATATTGGGTTAGTTTCTGTGTTTAATCACAGTTATTTTGTTGTCGCAATTCTTGGGGGTTGGCATTGGGAGAATCAATTACTGTTTATTTTCTATACTTTTGCTATAGGCTCATTTCCGATTATTTTTATTTTCCTTGTTAATAATCATGCAAAAAAGACAATGGTCTTGTCACAAGTTATTGAAACCGAAGACAATATAGAAAATAGTCATAAAACGTTAATTAATAAGGAACTCGGAGCATCTCAGTTATTAACTTTAATTGGCGAGAATAAAGGAGACAAACTGCAAATAACGTTATCACAACTCTTATTTAT
Organism: Colwellia sp. MB3u-41; assembly: GCF_014076845.1. Classification (GTDB taxonomy): domain Bacteria; phylum Pseudomonadota; class Gammaproteobacteria; order Enterobacterales; family Alteromonadaceae; genus Colwellia_A. Next base: position 21,736 of record NZ_JACGUT010000028.1, on the reverse strand, counting down.
TAAATCTGCTGACAATTACTGTGAGCTTGCTATTTTGAAAGACAGTAAGGTCTGTCATCATTTATTACGTAGCTCTCTCACTAGTATATTAAAACAATTACCTGAAAATTCATTGGTTCACCGATGTCATCGCTCTTATGTGGTAAACGTGGCATTAATTGAACTTAGCACGGGTAATGCTGGTGGTTTGAAATTAGTCATGAAACCTATTGGACTAACTGTTCCTGTATCCCGTACTTATGTTGAAACGATAAAACAAGCCTTGTCGTTAGTCCCTGAAGCTTGTTAATCGCCCCAATACATTGTTATTAGTACCAATATTCAGAACTTCCCCCCTTATTAATAGATCTTAAATTCAGTGTTCGTCATGCTTAACTTGAAATTTAAAACTTAAATTAAGCAGGTAGATATGAATAACAAAATTAAAACACTGATAATGATAAGCACCTTTATATTCTGTCATTATGTGATGAAATATTTTTGGGGAGAAAGTTGGAGTGAATCATTATTAGTGATGGACCAACAATCTTATCTGTTATTAACACCCGCGAGCTATTTATTTAAATATAGTTTCTTAGTCTTAGCAGCACGCTTATTATTTAGAGATGTGAGTTTACAAGAAATTTTAGGGCTAAAAATAGAAGGCTTTGAACATTACCTTAAAGCAGCTGTTGCTTGCTGTTTACCAATGGTATTAGGTTACGCTTACTTAAGTAACGAACTAAACTTAGCACTGTCAGGGGTCATGGTCGGTTCAGTATATGCAGGTGTATTCGAAGAAATTCTATTTAGAGCGGTATTATTTGGTGTTTTATTTCGATATTGCCGTCTAGGCTTTATACCCGCAGCTTTAGTGAGTTCAGTCATTTTTGGTTTAGGACATATATATCAAGGACATGATCCTATGTCAGCTTGTGCGGCTTTCGCAATCACTTCCGTAGCAGGTACTTGGTTTGCTTGGTTGTTTTGTGAATCAGGTTACCGGATCTGGTTTCCGTTGTGGATGCATATTTTTATGAATGCAGCTTATGGAATATTCGGTATGTCTGGCGGTGCAGCAGGAGATTTAGAAGGTAATATATTTAAGGCAAGCTCGATTATTCTAAGTCTGGTTTACATACATCTTCTTGTTCGACGTGGGAAAAAGCGCGAAATAACCTTTAAGTCATTATGGAAAAATCGATCTGATGAGCCCCCTCATTCTTCACTAACAACTCAAAGCACCTAAAGGAGATTAGCAATGTTTGAATTATTTTTAGTATTGATGACACTTTCATCACCAATTTTACTCATAATGTTTGTACGCAATTATTTTATGTACAAATCAGAGATGAATCAAAAATTATTAGTGCTACAAAAAGACAGAGAGAGTCATACTATTATAGCGACGCAACAAAGGTTAGATATACTTGTTAATAGGGTGATAGTACTCGAAAAAATTGTCACCAATAGCAATATTGATTTAAGCCAGGAAATCGCTCAATTATAATTGAAGCGGTTATTACAACAAATTGAAGGTATTGTTTATAAATTAATTAGTTCTGATTCCATTAGCAAACGTTTTTTATACTAAGGTTTCATACCTTTGCTGTTTCTAAGATGAGTTTAGCTTGTGAAATAATATAACAGTTGTGAATAGTTTGTCGATTTGATCGACTATTTAACCTCAATACATGGTTAAAAAAAATTTAGATAAACTGAATTTATTTAATAAATTCTATTAATCTTTTTTTGTAGGTTTGACCAATAGGGATGGTTGAATCAGCTACTTCAATTTGCCCAGAGCTCACACTGTTGATTTTATTTTTAGCAACAATGAAAGATTTATGTACTCTCATAAATAAATTCTGAGGTAATTCGTTTTCGAACTGAGATATTTTTTGATGGGTGACTATTTTGCCATCACTACAATAAACTAAACAATAGTTACCGCAAGCTTCAATATAAAGAATGTCATTTAGGGAAATTTGGTGATGAGCTTTATCACCCTTGATAAATATTCTTTGGTTTAGGTCTTCCACAATACTTGGAATATTTGAAACAGTCTGATGTTCTGTTAAATGAATATTCTTTTCAGAAGTTACTTTATTCACTGCTTTTAGGAAACGTTCAAAACTGAACGGTTTTAATAGGTAGTCACTGACATTTAATTCGAATCCTTCTAGGGCAAATTCTTGATAAGCGGTAGTAACAATAACTGTTGGTTTTACCATTAACGTTTTTAGAAAATCAAAGCCGCTTAATTTTGGCATATTGATATCGAGAAACATTAAATCGACACTGTTGGTCGCGAGAAACTGCATGGCTTCCAGCGCGTTATAACTATGATTAACCAACTTGAAATGTGGCAAGTTTGTATAGTATTCTTCTATGATATAATGAGCGATAGGTTCATCATCGATGAACATAAAACGAATGTCTTTGTTATTCATACTTATCTTAGCTTTTTAATTGTATTTCAAGCCGAACCGAATACACGCCATTTTCAGATGAAATATCCAGCTGATGTAAATCAGGGTAGATGAGCTTTCGGCGTTGTTCTAAATTTTGTAGCCCAATACCCGTGTTGCTGGATTGTTCATTCTCATCGAAATTATTTTATATTTCAAATGCCATAATTTGCTCTTTAGCTTCAAACTTGATAAGTATAAAGGCTTCTTCAGTGCGTTTTTTAACCCCTTGTTTGTAGGCATTCTCCACCAGTATTAACAATAATAAGGATGAGATCACTAAGCCAGAATCTGTTATCTCATTGATGTTGAAGAATTGCATAATGCTGTTTTACCTTTGATTCAGAGTAATAAAAAAAAGTTAGTGTTCTTACCCGAAGTATCTCGATTGAATGAAACACTTAATTTAAGTTTGTCTATGACTATCACTTTGGATTCAGCAGATAAGCAACAAGCACACGAAGGAAAAGTGCCTTGTTTATTAGGGTTGTTTAATGATAGTAAAGGTAAATTACGTAATGTTGTTATGCTAGAATTACAGGTTGCCTGTGTCTTTGCTGCAATTAAAAATAATATAGCGAAAGCCGAAATAGATCATCTTTTACAAGAAAGAGAAATAAATAAAACAATAATTTCAGCTTGTGTAGATGTACTTAAGGATTGTCAGCCCGCTTTTAATCTAAAAACAAAAAAAGAAGTAACGTTTTCTAAAATTTTATTATGTACAGATAATTTAAAGCAAGTTACTGCTATTTTGAGTAAAAGTGATGAGCAACGTATCGACTTAAGCTGCCAAGTAGACGATTTTAGTCTTGGCTATATTACTGTTATCGGATCTTAGTTAGGCAACATTACTTTACCTATTATCTGAGTTTTTCAGCTTAAGTTTAATTGTCTAACTTATATTATTTCATTGTAGAACGATTTTATAACAGAGAAAAATTTCCTTGTCATTTATGGGGGGCCGAATTATTGGGAAGCAGAGCGTAATTACGATAAATCGTAGTTTGATCATCAGCGGACTTTGACACTTCCTGTAATGATAAATGCCCAATATTCGGCTTAGGTATTGTCGCTGTATTCGTTTCGGCGAATTAGCGGATTCAACTTTAAGCACCTGAAAAGTGGCATTGACACAGATCAGCAGATAATCTATCTGTAGGTTTTTCAATAACTCTTTCTTATAAAGATTATTGGGTGTTTATTTTTTAATGAAATAGTCTGTTATAGGTTTTTATTTACTGTTATTAAATGCCCATTCAAAAATTTGATTAATTTAGTATTGCTCTTTTTATTTTCCAGCTTTAATCCTTTTTGGATAACAGGCAACGCTTTTTTGTATTGTTTAGTGTGATCAAGTAACTCAGCATAAGTATCATAAGTATCATAAGTATTAGCTGAATTAGGATAAAGCTCAGTATTTAACTTCATCACTTCAATTGCGTTATCCAATTTATTTATGGCATCTTCACTAACAATTAAATAATTTTTTCTCATTAATCGTTGTTTTGAATTTGCCGAATGCTTCAATAAAATTTGACTTTTTTATTTCATTACTGAGCCACCAAGAGGCTGGAATTTCATTATTATTGTATTGTTCGAGATCAGCGATGTAATCATTCAGTTCAAACAGTGTCACTTTTCGTCTGTCGCTAGACATTAAAATCATGATCGACTCTTTATCTAGATGATTTGCTTTAATTGCATGGTGATCAGGGTTACTGCCATCGTTTAACAATAAAGTCATCTCGCCTTTATCATTCTTCATGAAATTCCCTAAATCAAAATATGTGCGTGAAGACATACCTGATAACGTATGAGGTCTTAAAGCCCTTTGCATTGAAGCTTTATTAATAAATTGATTATTCATTAATGTTTTTCCCCAAAGGTATAAATCGTCAGGGGTGGTGAAATAGGAGATACTTAATATAGCTGATGTATAATCACCAACAACAGATGGACGAACATCATTAAGATCTACTTTGTTGAAGGTACTTGTCATTTTGGCTGGTATAAATAACTTTTCTTTTACAAAAGTAGTGAATGGCTGACTTGTTATTTTTTCAATAACCCCAGCACGTAATAAAACATTTAAGTTCCCATATAAATAATCAGTACCGGGTGTTACTGCTAAAGTCTTTATCGACATCAATTGTTTTACAACTGCAGTAGTATCTAGATTTAGGCTCCATTCTATTTGAGGTAAACCACTTGTATGCGATAAGAGTTGTTCTATGGAGATGTCTTTCCCCATGTAGGCAAGTTCGTTAAATATATACTTACTTTATCGTTGCCGTGAACTTTTCCTCCTTTCTCAAGCATGATTAAAGCAACAGTGGAAAATTCCTTCGAAATTGAGCCCATACTTAAAAGGTGGTCTGTTGTTAATTTAATTTTTTTGTTCTGATCAGCAAAACCAAGTGCATTTTGGTAAATCACACCTTTAGCATTAGCGATGGTCACAGATCTGTTAAAGTCCATAAGCTGATATGCTTTATTGATAATGCGGTCTATTTTTTGAACTTCGGGCTTTGATGATTCAGCAAAGGTGTTAATAAAAGCTACAGGCTAAAGCGATAGGTAAAATGATTTTTGACATTGTCATTTACTCGTTTTCCTTGTCTATTATATTTTTTATTTAGATTTTAATTTGACTTTGTTTACAACTTTTTTCGTATGTTTTTGGTGTTATACATTAAGCCTATATTTTCCGCAAGTGACGCTCATAAAACATACAGGTGAGTGGTGGGGTATGAATTACTTTGATATGGAGAGTAATTCATTATTAAAGATTGTAGAGGGAAAGTGATAACGTGCTCATTATAAAAAATAAGCACCGAAAAACAGGAGGGTAATAAAATTATCGAGTAATTCGCCAAAAAGCAATGCTCGCAACAACGAGTAAAATCATTGGATAAAAAGCGCTTGATACGACTTCTATAGGTGATATTTTCAAAGTAGCGCCTAATAGTAAAGCTTGAGCACCATAAGGTAGTAAACCTTGGTTAATACAGGCGTAGATATCTAATAAACTGGCAGAGTGAGCAGGGCTAACACCACCATCATCAGCAAGCTCTTTCGCCGTTTCACCTGTGACAATAATAGATACTGTATTGTTTGCGGTGAAAAAATTACAGGCAAAAGCTAATGAAGCTATACCAAAACCTGCCGCTCGTTTTTTATTGTTAGGGTTAAGTTTACGCGCAAAATTTTCAATACTATGGGTTAGGGCGGCTAAGCCCCCTTGGCGCTTTATCAATTCACTTAAACCACCAATAAACAGCGACAGAATGAAAATGTCTTGCATGCTGCCAAAACCTGCATTTATATCGCTTATCCATTTGGACAATTGGTAACCGTTATCATACATGCCTATTGCTGCCGCGAAAATAATACCAACAATTAAAACCACAAAGACATTAATGCCCATTAAAGCTAGCGTTAAAATGACCAAGTAAGGCAGTAAACCAAGCACATTAATATCTTGAACCTGCTCGTGTGGAATACTTACCCCCATCGAGGCATAAATAAGCAAACATAAAAGTGCAGCAGGTACGGCAAATTTAAAGTTAACCTTAAACTTATCTTTCATATGTGCCCCCTGACTCCGTGTTGAGGCTATGGTGGTGTCAGAGATTATTGACAAGTTATCTCCAAAAATAGCACCAGAGATAATGCAACCAGCAACAATTGAAGCATCTAAATTAGCAGACTCGATGAACCCAAGTGCAACCGGAGCAATAGCGGCAATAGTTCCCATAGAGGTCCCCATGGCTGTTGCTAAAAAAGCAGCCACTAAAAATAAACCAGGCAATAGTAAATAGTCAGGGAAAAATGACAAACCTAATTGAACGCTGGCATCAACACTCCCCGTTGTCTTGGCAACCGTAGCGAAAGCCCCTGCGAGTAAATAAATTACACACATTGTAATAATATTTGCATGACCAGCCCCCGAAATAAATTGGCTAACTTGGTCATTAATACTGTCTTTTCCTAGGTATATAGCAACTAAGATTGCAGGAATAATGGCGATACTGGCAGGGAGTTGATAAAAAGCAAACTCAACGCCTTGTAGTGTCAGTACAATACCGGTACCGAGGAATAAGCACAGAAAAACAGCAAAAGGTAATAGACTAACTAAACGTTTTTTAGGGGGAGTTGTCACGACTTCTGTATTCATAAAATTATCTTTAACATTAAGTTAACGCTAGTCTATCGTAAAGTTTACTGATAGCAAAACGATAAAAAATAGCGACATAACTGGAAATTAAAAAATGTATTAAGTTCAGGCTACAGACCAGCACCACTTTATGTTATCCTTGCGCGAATTTTTATCTAATCGCCATTTTGCACAATAACTGTGTCGGTGAAAACATAAGGAATATCATGTCAGAAAATACATTTGAAACTATTGAGCAACGCGTAAGTTACGGTGTAGGTCGTCAATTAGGTGATCAACTACGTAATAACCCTTTCAAAGAATTTGACGTATCTGCTGTACAAGCGGGTTTAGCTGATGCTATTGCTAATTCAGCAAGCCAAGTATCAGACGAAGATTTAAATGCTGCGTTTTCAGTTGTTTCGAAAAAAATGCAAGAGTTAGAACAAGCTGCAGCTAAAGAAAAATCAGCTGAAGGCGAAGCATACTTAATTGAAAATGCTAAGCGTGATGAAGTAACGGTTACTGAGTCTGGTCTTCAATATGAAGTATTAGCAACGGGTGAAGGCGAAAAGCCAACAGCCGCAAGTATGGTTCGTGTTCATTATCACGGTACTTTTATTAATGGCGACATTTTTGATAGTTCTTTAGACCGTGGCCAACCTGCTGAATTTCCAGTAGGTGGCGTTATTCCTGGTTGGACAGAAGCTTTACAGATAATGGCTGAAGGTTCTAAGTGGCGTTTATACGTACCTTACCATTTAGCTTACGGTGAGCAAGGCTCACAAGGTGCTATACCACCATACTCAACATTGGTATTTGATGTTGAGTTATTAGCCATTGTTAGCTAATTCGTTTTTTAAAGCCCTCCGTTGAGGGCTTTTTTATGGGCGGGATACTTGGTCAGCTTTAGTTGCAGACAAAAGTTAAGTACCACCGTCCTTGCCAGCAATATCGTGGTGCGTTGACTATATGGATGCAAGAAGTAACGCAGGAGTCTTTACCGTAATAGTAATGAATGTTGAATACCCTGCAAACATAACTAATATAAGCCAATAGATATTTAACCTTAACAACGTCATAAAAGTAGGAACGCATGTTAGAGCGAGCACTGATCAAATTATTTAAAGATTATATTTCTGCCTTTGAAGATTGTAATTTAGCTGCTGCACGTGCTTGTTACCATTTACCTTGTACATTACATACCCCCGATAAAATTGCTTATTTAGTGGACAGTGAAACATTCAATCAAGAATTTGAAAATATTTTTACGGTATTAAAGCACGCAAATACACAAAAAATAGTCCCTACAATTGCAAGCTATAATCAATCAGCTAACGGATCCGTCGATATTTGTATTGATTGGGCTTTTATTGATAACAATGATGAAATCTATGCTGACTTTACCGCTTTTTTTCATATTGTTAAGATAGCCGAAGCCTTTAAAATAGTCAGTGTTGTTTCACACGACTTAACCAACAGTGTTGAGTTAGCAATACCATTAGTGTTGGTACGTTAAAAGTGACTTGTATCAAAATATAAATTTATAGAGATTTAAAATGAAAGTAAAAGTAGCCATCTTAGGATGTAGCGGCCGCATGGGGCGTAACTTAATTCAAGCTGCCGTTGAGCACCAATCTATTGAACTTGTGGGTGGCAGCGTACGAGAATTATCATCGTTTGCTCATTTTGATTTAGGCGAACTCGCCGGTATTGGCGCTATTGGCCAAAAAACATCAACAAACTTAAACGACTTAATAAATGCTGATGTTTTTATTGATTTTACATCCATTGAAACAACGTTAGAGAATATAAAATGGTGTCAACAACATCATAAAGCACTCGTTATTGGTACTACGGGGTTTAGTGATGAACAAGTTAACATTATTGAAGAAGCAGGAAAAAGTATGCCTGTTATTTTGGCACCCAATACCAGCGTCGGCGTTAATTTAATGTTTAAACTACTAGAAGTTACCGCAAAAGCAATTGGTGACTATACTGATATAGAAATATTTGAAGCACATCATAGATTTAAGAAAGATGCTCCGTCTGGTACAGCCGTAAAAATGGGGCAAGTCATAGCAAATACTCTAGGTAGAGACTTAAATAAAGTGGCTGTTTATGGCCGTGAAGGTATTACTGGTGAGCGCGATAAAGAAACCATTGGTTTTGCCACTGTGCGAGCAGGAGACATTGTTGGTGAGCATACCGCCTTTTTTGCAGATATTGGTGAACGGTTAGAAATCACCCATCGTGCTAGTTCAAGAATGACTTTCGCTCTAGGTGCTATGAGAGCCGCATTCTGGTTAAGTGAAGCAGATAATGGCTTTTATGATATGCAGGATGTTTTAGGCTTAAAATAATAAAATTTTAAGGAAAACAGTTACTTTTGGCTGTTTTAACTGAATATTCAATTAAACGCTTAGTTTTTACAATTATCGCTAGACGAATATGTGATACAAGCGTAAAATAAGTGGATTTTGTCAAAAATTTAGTGGTTCTGTTAGTAATAACGAAATTTTTGGCATTTTTTATGGGTGTTTCTAGAGGAAACAGCCGACACGTAATTGTACTTAATGATGTTTTTTAGTTGCATCGTTAAGCTTCTTTCTTCTTTACGGAGGTTAAATTGACTAAATCTGCCATTTTAGTGCTTGAAGACGGCACTGTATTTAAAGGCACCGCTATTGGTGCAGACGGAGCGGCTGTTGGTGAAGTAGTATTCAATACTTCAATGACCGGTTACCAAGAAATTCTTACCGACCCATCATATGCAGAGCAAATTATTACCCTAACGTACCCGCATATCGGTAATACAGGTACCAATAGTGAAGATGAAGAATCAAACACTATTTGGGCTAAAGGTTTAGTTATTCGTGACTTACCGCTATTAGCGAGTAATTTTCGAAATGAACAGAATTTAAGCGACTACCTAAAAGCACGTAATGTTTTAGGGATTGCAGATATTGATACGCGTAAATTAACGCGTATTCTTCGTGAAAAAGGTGCTCAAAACGGTTGCATCATGACTGTTGATACAATGTCTGAGGCCTTAGAAAAAGAGGCTTTAGCTCAAGCTAAAGCTTTTCCAGGCCTTAAAGGTATGGATTTAGCAAAAGTTGTTTCAACGAAAGAGCAATATCAATGGACAGAAGGTAGCTGGGAATTAGGTAAAGGTCATATTACTCCTGAAAATTCACAGTTTCACGTAGTTGCCTACGATTTTGGTGCCAAACGTAATATTTTGCGTATGTTAGTCGACCGCGGTTGTAAAGTAACAGTCGTACCAGCACAAACACCTGCTAGTGATGTTCTTGCTATGAATCCCGATGGTATATTTTTATCAAATGGACCTGGTGATCCAGAACCCTGTGATTACGCCATTTCCGCAATCAAGACATTTTTAGAAACAGACACCCCAATTTTTGGCATTTGTTTGGGTCATCAACTCCTTGGCTTAGCCAGTGGCGCGGGTACCGTAAAAATGAAATTTGGTCATCATGGTGGCAACCATCCAGTTAAAGACTTCGCACGCAATGTTGTTATGATAACTGCGCAGAATCATGGTTTTGCGATTGATGCAAACAAAATGCCCGCGAATTTGAAAGTCACGCACGTCTCGTTATTTGATCAGTCAATTCAAGGTATTCATCGCACAGACAAGCCAGCCTTTAGTTTTCAAGGTCACCCAGAAGCAAGCCCTGGGCCTGCAGATGCTGCACCATTATTTGATCACTTCATCGATCTAATGAACGATAAAAAAGCTTAGCCCTTCAACAAGATATAAGAGAGAATTAAAAAATGGGAAAACGTACTGATTTAAAAAGTATCTTGATTTTAGGCGCGGGTCCAATCGTTATTGGTCAAGCCTGTGAATTTGATTATTCAGGTGCACAAGCCTGTAAAGCACTTCGTGAAGAAGGTTATCGAGTTATATTAGTTAACTCAAATCCAGCTACAATTATGACTGATCCAGAAATGGCTGATGCAACTTATATCGAGCCTATTCACTGGGAAGTTGTGCGTAAAATTATTGAAAAAGAACGTCCTTGTGCGGTTTTACCGACAATGGGTGGTCAAACCGCTTTAAACTGTGCTTTAGAACTTGAAGCAAAAGGCGTACTAAAAGAATTCAATGTTGAGATGATCGGCGCAACCGCTGATGCGATTGATAAAGCAGAAGATAGATCCCGCTTTGACAAAGCAATGAAAGCGATTGGCTTAGATACCCCCAATGCCGAAATTGTGCATACGATTGAAGAAGCGCATGCAGCCAGTAAAGTTCTAGGTTTTCCTTGTATTATTCGTCCTTCATTTACGATGGGTGGCAGTGGTGGCGGTATTGCTTATAACCGCGAAGAATTCCATGAAATTTGTACGCGCGGTTTAGATCTTTCTCCAACCTCAGAATTATTGATTGATGAATCATTAATCGGTTGGAAAGAATATGAAATGGAAGTGGTTCGTGACAAAAATGATAATTGTATTATTATCTGTTCGATTGAAAACTTTGACCCTATGGGTATTCATACCGGTGATTCTATAACGGTTGCTCCTGCGCAAACGTTAACAGACAAAGAATACCAGATTATGCGTAATGCCTCGATTGCAGTTTTACGTGAAATCGGTGTTGAAACTGGGGGGTCAAACGTACAATTTGGTATTTGTCCTAAGACTGGCCGTATGGTTATCATTGAGATGAATCCACGTGTTTCTCGTTCATCGGCATTAGCTTCCAAAGCAACAGGTTTTCCGATAGCAAAAATCGCTGCAAAATTAGCAGTAGGTTATACGCTTGACGAATTAACTAACGATATCACCGGTGGCGCAACACCTGCGTCATTTGAGCCAACTATCGATTATGTTGTTACTAAAATCCCACGTTTTAACTTTGAAAAATTTGCGGGTTGTGAAGACCGTTTAACCACGCAAATGAAATCTGTTGGCGAAGTAATGGCAATTGGCCGTAACCAACAAGAATCCTTACAAAAAGCATTACGTGGCTTAGAAGTTGGCGTCAATGGTTTTGACTCTATGGTTGATGTAACACAACCTGGCGCTAAAACTAAAATTATGCACGAGCTTCAAGAAGCGGGTTCTGACCGTATCTGGTATATTGCTGATGCGTTCCGTTTAGGGTTAACAGTTGATGATATTTACCGTTTAACCATGATTGACCGTTGGTTCCTTATTCAAATTGAAGATATCGTTTTAGAAGAAGCAAAAGTTGCTGAAGGCGGTTTAAAAATATTAACAGCCGATTATTTACGCAAACTTAAGCGCAAAGGTTTTGCTGATTCTCGCCTTGCTGATTTAATTGGTATCGCTGAAGCTGAAGTGCGTAAAAAACGCCATAACGCTAATATCTTCCCCGTTTATAAACGTGTTGATACCTGCGCCGCTGAATTTAGTTCTGATACAGCTTACATGTATTCAACTTATGATGAAGAGTGTGAAGCAAACCCAACCGATAAAGAATCAATTATGATCTTAGGTGGCGGTCCAAACCGTATTGGTCAGGGAATTGAATTTGATTACTGTTGTGTTCATGCTGCATTAGCACTCCGCGAAGACGGTTATGAAACAATTATGGTGAACTGTAATCCTGAAACGGTTTCAACCGATTACGACACATCTGATCGTTTATATTTTGAATCAATCACTTTCGAAGATGTACTCGAGATTGTTCGTATTGAAAAGCCTAAAGGCGTCATTGTGCAATATGGCGGTCAAACGCCTCTTAAATTAGCGCGTGCCTTAGAAGCTGCCGGTGTGCCAATTATTGGTACGTCTCCTGATGCTATCGACAGAGCAGAAGACCGAGAACGCTTCCAACAAGCCGTTGAACGTTTAGGTTTATTGCAACCTGAAAATGCTACTGTTACGTCAATCGAAGAAGCAATGGCGAAAGCCGAAGCGATTGGTTTCCCATTAGTTGTTCGTCCGTCTTATGTTCTAGGTGGCCGTGCAATGGAAATTGTTTATGACCTAGACGATTTACGTCGTTATATGACCGAAGCGGTTAGCGTTTCAAATGACTCGCCAGTATTACTTGACCATTTCCTTGATGATGCGATTGAAGTTGATATTGACGTTATTTGTGACGGTACCGATGTGGTTGTTGGCGGAATTATGCAACATATTGAACAAGCAGGTGTTCACTCAGGCGATTCAGCATGTTCATTGCCTGCTTATAGCTTAAGCCAAGAAGTTCAAGATGTTATGCGCAAACAAGTCACTGATTTAGCTTTTGAGCTAGGTGTTGTTGGCTTGATGAATACCCAGATGGCGGTAAAAGATAACGAAGTTTACATTATTGAAGTAAACCCTCGTGCTGCACGTACTATTCCTTTTGTATCTAAAGCGACTTCTGTTCCTTTAGCTAAAATAGGTGCACGTGTTATGGCAGGAAAGTCATTGAAAGAGCAAGGTATAACGAAAGAAATTATTCCACCTTATTTCTCTGTGAAAGAAGTTGTTATTCCGTTTAACAAGTTTCATGGCAGTGATCCATTAGTAGGACCAGAAATGCGCTCTACGGGTGAAGTGATGGGCGTTGGCAAGACATTTGAAGAAGCGTACGCAAAAGCTTGTTTGGGTGCCGGTGTTTCAGTACCTAAATCAGGTCGTGCGTTAATCTCTGTTCGTAATAGTGATAAAGTACGTGTTGTTGAATTAGCGAAACAGTTGGTTGCTTTAGGGTATGATGTTGATGCGACTCATGGAACAGCGATAATATTGGGTGAAGCTAATATACCATGCCGTCTTGTAAATAAAGTTCAAGAGGGGCGACCGCATATTCTTGATAGAATCAAAAATGGTGAGTATAGTTATATTATTAACACCACAGAAGGTCGCAAAGCGATTGAAGATTCTAAAGTCTTGCGTGGAGGAGCATTGCGCTATAAGGTGGAATATACTACGACCTTGAATGCAGCATTTGCTACATGCCAATCTCATTCCGCTGACGACAGAAATACGGTAACATCGATACAAGAACTGCATAAACAATGTAGTTAATAACGAACTATGTAGGGTGTTTGCTTACCATTAAGTAAATACCTTATTAAAAATATATTATATAAGGGTGGTTATACTTTTTAAGTAAGCCACCTTTATCATTTGAAAAAGAAGAGAAAAATGACAAAATATCCAATGACACTTCTTGGTGCTGAACAGCTAAAAGAAGAGCTTAGAGTTTTAAAAACAGAAAAACGCCCTCGCATTGTAAAAGATATTGCGGTTGCCCGAGAGCATGGTGATTTAAAAGAAAATGCAGAATATCATGCAGCAAAAGAAGAGCAGGGCTTTTGTGAAGGACGAATTCAAGATATTGAAGGAAGGCTTTGTAATGCTCAGGTTATCGACATAACTAAAATACCCAATCATGGCAAAGTGATTTTTGGTACAACCGTTACCTTATTAAACATCGATACCGAAGTGGAAGTCACTTATAAAATTGTTGGCGACGATGAAGCTGACTTTAAAACAGGGCGTATATCATTAAACTCACCTATTGCACGTGGTTTAATTGGTAAAGAAGTTGATTCTGAAGTAGAAATTACTATACCCGGCGGTGTTGTTGAATATGAGATTGTATCAGTCGACTATATTTAACTATTAATGTATGTGTTAAAAATATTAAGAGCCCATTATGTAAGTAATAGGCTTTTTTTTTGACATGAATTCATGCTACGTATTTTATAAACTTTTGTAGCATTTACTGAACAATCAGATGTATTCGTTTACTTAACCTATCATGGAGATAATATGAAAAAAGTAGCATTTATTGGTTTAGGCGTAATGGGCTATCCTATGGCCGGGCATTTGAAAAATGCAGGTTTTGATGTTTGTGTATATAACCGCACAACAGCAAAGGCAGAAAAATGGGTAAAGGAATTTGGTGGTTGTTTAGCTAATACCCCAAGAGAAGCCGCAGAAGGCTGCGAGATTGTCTTTTCATGTGTAGGGAATGACAACGATGTAAGACAAGTTGTTTTAGGCGACGATGGCATATTTTCGGGCTTAGCTATCGGTGCTATTTTAGTTGACCACACTACCGCTTCAGCAGAGCTGGCAAGAGATCTTGATTCACTTGCTAAATTACAAAATAAGCACTTTATTGATGCACCTGTATCGGGAGGCCAAGCTGGCGCTGAAAATGGTGTCTTAACGATTATGGCTGGCGGTGAACTTAATATTTTTGAACAAATAAAACCGGTAATAGATACTTATGCACGCTTTAGCCAATTAATGGGTAAAGTTGGCTCTGGGCAGTTAGCTAAAATGGTGAATCAAATTTGTTTTGTTAATACCGTACAGGGTTTAGCTGAAGGATTGAATTTCGCTCAAAAGGCGGGCTTAGATACTGACAAGTTAATCGAAACCATTTCAAAAGGTGCTGCGGGCTCTTGGCAAATGGATAATCGTGGTAAAACAATGTGTGCTCGAGAGTTTGATTTTGGTTTTGCGGTTGACTGGGTCAGAAAAGATTTAGCCATGGCGTTTAGTGAAGCTGAAAAGATTGGAGCTGACTTAACGGTTACAAAACAATTAGACGGTTACTATGAAACGGTTCAGAAAAAAGGCGGTAATCGTTGGGATACTTCTAGTTTGATTACCCGCTTAGATGATTAAGCGGTTTTAAATAAAACCCGTATGTCATTGGTTTGTTTATTTAGTTAACAATAATTTAAAATTTCACCTTAGATAAACAAACCGAAAAGGTAATTGCTCAAAGCAATTTTGTAATACTGATGGTTTTAATTTTTAATGTTCTTGTTTAATTTTTTTATGATTACCCGGCCAATAGTTAGTCTTTCTTTCACTCTTATCTATGCCCTTATACATGATGTCAGCTTAAACCGATAACTTGAAATATGCGTTACACAGGTGGTTCAAACAGTTCTGTCTAACTTAAGTGTAGAGTTAGTGATGAAGTTCTTTGCTTGCAGAGCCTTTGGGGTCAAAAGCTGATATGCCATGAATAAAGATCAATATGGTGTGAGCGATACCTATTACGACTAAATGTTGAGACTCTACGCCACCAGGTCCGTCATTCATTACAAATAGCAAAATCCAAAATGTATAAGAAATAGCGTAAAAGGCTAGAGCTTTTAAAAAGCCTAGTGTTTTACTGCCAGTTGGTTGTTTATTAAATTTAGTGTTTTTAGCTGAAGTATTGTTCATTGTGTTCTCGTTTTTATAGAAGTTATGTTTAGTTAGTAACCTTAGGAGTTAAAAACTTACACATTATCTGAATTTATTTTAATTTATTGTGTGGGTTGTGTACTTTATTGGAAGTGAAGGTAAATACAAGTTAAGTAATAAGTGGTTAACCTTACTTTTATAAGTAGGCTCGCGAGTATTTTTGCTGTTACGTTTTTGTCATATAATCGAGGTTTACAAATTTTCAGATTAAAAAAAAGCCTGCAAACATTTGCAGGCTTATCTTATGTGGCTCCTCAACCTGGACTTGAACCAGGGGCAAACGCTCGTTTTATTTAAGCACAGTCCGTTGCTCTACCAACGGAGCTATTGAAAAATTGTGCTTTAAGTCATTACAATAAATTAATTGAAGTATCGTTATTCAGAAAAAAAAAGCCTGCAAATATTTGCAGGCTTATCTTATGTGGCTCCTCAACCTGGACTTGAACCAGGGACAAACGGATTAACAGTCCGTTGCTCTACCAACTGAGCTATTGAGGAATTGTGCTTTCAATCATCACTATAAATCAAGTGAAGTATAGTAATTTAAATTAATAAAAAAGCCTGCAAATACTTGCAGGCTTTTCAATATGGCTCCTCAACCTGGACTTGAACCAGGGACAAACGGATTAACAGTCCGTTGCTCTACCAACTGAGCTATTGAGGAATTGTTCTTCATGTAACCGCTTTAAAATACTATAAAGCCATTACTATAATTTGGCTCCTCAACCTGGACTTGAACCAGGGACAAACGGATTAACAGTCCGTTGCTCTACCAACTGAGCTATTGAGGAATTGTTTTGTTTGCCAAGGGTCTTGGCTAACGGGGCGAGATATTAAATGTCCGTGGGTGAACTGTCAACACAAAATGTAGAAAAAAATCATTATTTTGTTTGTTTGCTTGTTTTGTCGACACTAAGTCTGCTTTATCTTCAAATTCAGTGCTATTTTTGCTCTTTAGATTTGTAAGTGACTATTGCACAAAGTTATCCACGGAATCTGTGGATAACTTTGTGAGTTAAAGTGTAAAAAAGCGTAACTAGGGTGAAGAATGCACGTTACAGCTAAACAGGGATATAATGGATTTTTATCTTTATTCTTTTATAACAATGCATTAGCTTTTTTTGTTGTCGGTTTTACTCTCTTAGTGTGATTTTTGTGCAACGTCAGTTTTTATACCCATTTGCTGTGGATTATACAAAAGTAAAGATATTTCAACGTTATTATTTATTTTTTTTAACATTAAATTTATATAAAAAATTAAAATGAAGTTGAAATAAAATATATACATAGCGAGTCTTATCACTATCTTTTACAATACTTTGGTATTTTCCTGCAAAGACAAGCAAAAGCTACCTTTAAATGACCGAAAAAAATAAAACTAAGAAAATCAACTTACTTGAAGACCCCGTTGCAGATACGATTAAACGCATGACCATTCCCATGATCTACGGTATGGTTTTATTAATGACCTTTAATTTAGTTGATACTTTTTTTGTTGGCTTACTTGGTACACAGCCTTTAGCCGCTATTAGCTTTACCTTTCCGATTACTTTTACTGTCATCAGTCTAACGATTGGCCTAGGTATTGGCACGTCAGCAGTTATTGCTAAAGCGTTGGGGAGGGGCAGTGATGAGTCAGCAAAAAATTCAGGTACCGCTGCTATATATTTAGCTGCAATCATTGTTGGCCTCTTATCTTTAGCAGGTTTTTACTTTATTGATGAAATTTTTTTATTATTAGGGGCGAGTGAAGCCTTATTACCACTTATTCATGAATACATGGATATTTGGTTTATCGGCAGTATTTGTTTAATTGGCCCGATGATAGGTAATTCAATTTTAAGGGCTTCTGGTGATACTAAAACACCTAGTGTAATCATGGGCAGCGCTGGTTTAATTAATGCGATATTAGACCCTATTTTTATTTTTGGGTTAGGACCTATCCCAGCGATGGGAATAAAAGGTGCTGCAATAGCGACATTAATTTCTTGGATTTTTGGATTATTATTGGTTTTATACATTGTTGGTGTAAAGCGTCAATTAATTCATACTAAACTTTTACCATTAAAGACATTTATTGCTTCAAGTAAAGGTATTTTACACATAGGTTTACCCGCAGCGGGTGCTAATATGCTTACTCCACTAGCTGCTGCTGTTTTAACGGCGATTGTGGCTAACTATGGTGAGTCAGCAGTTGCTGCCTTTGGTGTTGGCTCTCGTATTGAATCGATAGCCTGTTTAGTCGTTTTGGCTATGTCTATGACGCTACCTCCTTTTATCAGTCAAAATTTTGGTGCAGGTAATATGCACCGTGTTGAAAAAAGTTATAAAGCATCAATAAAGTTTGTCTTGATATGGCAGTTACTTATCTATTTTTTACTTGTGTTAATTGCTCCTTTTATCGCTGATATTTTCTCGAAAGAACAAGCCGTAGCTGATATTATTATTTTATTTATGTGGATATTGCCATTAGGCTATGGATTACAGGGAGTTATTATTTTAACTAACTCTTCATTTAATGCACTGCATAAACCGATGGTGGCATTAATGCTTAGTGCTGTTCGACTCTTTATCTGTTACGTACCTCTCGCCTATTTCGGCAGTGTTTATTATGGGTTGGAAGGTTTTTTTATTGGTGGATTTCTTGGTAATCTTATTATGGCGATGATTTCTTACCGTTTATTTAATAAACAATTTTCACGTGAGTTTGCTGAAGCAAAGGAAGTATCATAATGAAAACCATGGACTTAAAGTCAGATTATACACCCAATGGTGATCAGCCTGCTGCCATTAAACAATTACTTGAAGGCCTTGGAAGTGGTTTAGCACATCAAACACTCTTAGGTGTGACTGGCTCAGGAAAGACCTTCACGATTGCTAATATTGTTGCCACGTCAAATCGTCCAACGATGATGATTGCGCCTAATAAAACCCTCGCAGCTCAACTTTATAGCGAAATGAAGGAGTTCTTTCCAAACAACGCGGTGGAATACTTTGTTTCTTATTATGATTACTACCAGCCAGAAGCCTATGTGCCTACAACCGATACTTTTATAGAGAAAGATGCTTCTGTTAACGAACATATCGAGCAAATGCGTTTGTCGGCCACTAAGGCACTACTTGAGCGCCGGGACGTTATTATTATTGCTTCAGTTTCTGCTATTTATGGTTTGGGCGATCCTGACTCGTACTTAAAAATGATGTTACACATCAGTGTTGGCGATATTATTAATCAGCGCGATATTTTACGCCGCCTCGCTGAATTACAGTATAAGCGTAACGATGTTGCTTTTCAGCGAGCGACTTATCGGGTGCGTGGCGATGTTATTGATATATTTCCTGCAGAGTCGGACCGTTTAGCGTTACGTGTTGAATTATTTGATGAAGAAATAGAACGCTTGTCAATGTTTGATCCGCTGACTGGACAAGTTGACCGTACTTTAGAAAGAGTAACGGTATATCCTAAAACACATTATGCAACGCCAAGAGATAAAGTATTATCAGCAATTGATAAAATAAAGATCGAACTCAAAGAGCGTTCAACATTTCTCAAAGAAAATAACCGCTTAGTAGAAGAGCAGCGTATCGTGCAACGTACGCAGTTTGATATTGAAATGATGACAGAGCTGGGTTATTGCTCGGGTATTGAAAATTATTCTCGATATTTGTCAGGTCGAGGTGAAGGCGAAGCACCACCGACTTTGTTCGATTATTTACCGGATGATGGCTTATTAATTATTGATGAATCTCATGTGACGGTGCCGCAAATAGGTGCGATGTATAAAGGGGATCGTTCACGTAAAGAAAACTTAGTGAATTATGGTTTTCGTTTACCTTCCGCGCTCGATAACCGGCCAATGAAGTTTGATGAATTTGAAGCGTTAGCCCCGCAAACAATTTATGTTTCAGCGACACCCAGTAATTATGAAATTGAAAAGTCAGGTGATGATATTGCCCAGCAGCTTGTACGTCCAACAGGATTACTCGATCCCATTATTGAAGTTCGTCCTGTTGAAACGCAAGTTGATGACTTATTGTCTGAAATTCGTAAACGTGTTGCTATCCAAGAGCGTGTTTTAGCCACTACGTTAACCAAGAGGATGGCTGAAGATCTTACTGATTACTTAGATGAACATAATGTAAAAGCGCGCTATTTACACTCTGATATTGATACTGTTGAACGTGTCGAAATTATTCGCGATTTTCGTTTAGGTAAGTTTGATGTCCTGGTTGGTATTAACTTACTACGCGAAGGTTTAGATATGCCTGAAGTGTCGTTAGTGGCGATTTTAGATGCTGATAAAGAAGGTTTTTTACGCTCAGAGCGTTCCCTAATTCAAACCATTGGTCGTGCTGCTCGTAATATTAATGGCCGTGCTATTTTGTATGCGGCGAAAATTACCGGTTCAATGAAAAAAGCGATTGATGAAACCGAACGTCGACGTGAGATGCAGCATCAATACAATATTGACAATAATATTACCCCTCGGGGAGTCATAAGCAAAATCAGTGATGCACTTCACAATGGTACGGTATCTTCAAGTGATACGTTGTTAAATGTGGCTGAACAAGCAACAGATTATAAAGTATTATCTATTAAAGAGATTGATAAAAAAATTAAACAGCTTGAAAATGATATGCTTAGCCATGCTCAAAATCTAGAGTTTGAACAAGCTGCTAATTTACGCGATGAAGTTGCAAAATTAAGAGAGCAACAATTATCTCGTTAGTAAATCCATTGGTTATTTGAGCTCAAACATCATATATTGATTGATGATGTTTGAGACGGCTTCACAATTACAATGTGCCAAGTGGCTAATGTCATTAATTATCTTATCTTGAATATCTAAAGGGAATAGCATTAACTGTTCAAGATAAAGGTGTGCTTGAACTTCGTTATCGTTATTAACGAAGTCTATTAGCCGATTTGCATGATTTTTCCAAATAACACTCATATATTTCCGCCCTGAAACTTAAATGACTTTATGCTTCTTACTGTTAGTAAATTTAACCTCGATTGAGCACAAGATCAGCTTTGACTTATATCAGTTAAGTTTAGATCATGTCAGTGTTAGGGTTATATGTTTTAGGAATTAAAACTGTTTGTTAGAAGCTTCGTTGTATAAGGAGGTTGTACTTTAGTGCTAATCACTTGATATTTTAGGGGATTTAAAATTTATCTGAATAATATGAAAGTACTCTCTAAGCTAAAGTAAATTTTTGCTGATGTTTACCCCTATAGCCAATTATTTAGGGCTTTTGAAAAGAATACTTTTAAGGTTGTTACCGATTAAAGTTTAATAGGTTGTATAAAAGTAATGATAAACGTCAATTATAGCCAATAAAAAGCCAGTCTAATGACTGGCTTTTTTAGTTTCACCTATCGGTAAAGATGATACTTTACTGATAAAATCTACGGTTTTGTTGGACCAGCACCACTGCGGCTAACTGCATCAGATACCATTGCCATCTTACCTGATGAAGCATGTTCCTTACGATTTTCGTTTGCAACGAAGTCAGTAGGGATTTCATTGATCATCGTAATCGTTTCTGTTTTAGTCATCGGTGAAGATGATTTACCTGGCTTACTGCCTTTACTCGAAACCTTACCTGCTTTTGAACTGATTTTCGGGCTTGGTTTTCTCGATATAACTCGCTTCGGTTTTTCGATAGCATCTTCAGTTACTTGTGCTACTACTTGAGGCTCGTCAAAAGGTAAATCTTGCTGTACTTCTGTTGTTGGCGTTTCAACCACAGGTGTTTCAACTACCGGCGTTTCAATTACAGGTGTTTCAACTACAGGTGTTTCAACTACAGGTGTCTCAACTACGGGCGGTTGAACCACAGGTGTTTCAGATACCGGCGTGGCAACCACAGATGTTGCAACAACAGGTGTTTCAAATACCGGTGTTGCAAC
>NZ_JACGUT010000027.1 GCF_014076845.1 Colwellia sp. MB3u-41 | reverse complement strand
ATTATTATCGTCAAGTGAGTGTTAATGGTGGTGCTTGGCAAAATAGAAATCGATATAACACTACGAGTATATTGCTTTTAGATCAGGAAGCTAGAAGTTATCGCTATCGTGTACAGGCTTGTAACATTAATGACACATGTTCTAGCTACTCCTCTGCTTCTAAATCGATATCTGTTTTACCCGAACCATCAGTTCCATCAAAGCCAAATGCCTCTATCGCAAATGGTAATGATATAACTGTTTCGTGGAACGCCACAGCTAATACGAGTCATTATTATCGTCAAGTGAGTGTTAATGGTGGTGCTTGGCAAAATAGAAATCGATATAACACTACGAGTATATTGCTTTTAGATCAGGAAGCTAGAAGTTATCGCTATCGTGT
>NZ_JACGUT010000026.1 GCF_014076845.1 Colwellia sp. MB3u-41 | reverse complement strand
TGCCACCTTTGAAAAAGGTAAAAGAGGCAATGCTTATTAGTGCTGCACTAAACCGAGTTTAGCGTAAAACACTTAGCTAAAAATGTCTTGCCCTAAAACGTATTTATTAAGAGCATATAACGCCCATATTAAGCGGCAAATAATAGTTGGCTAAAATAGAGAGCGAAGCGAACAAAGCCAACTGTTATTTGTCCGTTTGAATTGCTTGTTAGGTGAAGTTTGTCTGTAATTACAAAAACCTAATACAAACTTTAACAACAATATAACATTCGCCACTTTAAAAACACAACCGTTAGATTTTGAGCCACAACACCCAACAATGAAAAGCCAATTCGCGAGGACATTTTGTTTTAAGTAATGCCCGAAGACTATATTGGCGAGAGAGATGTAGAGCCTGGCGAAACCCACCTAAAATATTTTAAGAAAACACAAACGCCCAACTTAAATTGGCAAATGCTTTAAACAATTAAAACGAAGTGGCGATTACACCTAACGCCCCACTAAGAGGCAAATAATAGTTGGTTATAATAGAGAGCGAAGCGAACAAAACCAACTGTTATTTGTCCTGCTTGAGTGGCTTGTTATATGCCTTTTAAATATTACCACTTATTTTAACTTTTTCTAAATATTCAATAAAACTGTCATCTTCAAGATTAAACAAATCAAATCCAGTTCTAGTGAACCCGTCACTTTCTACTTCATTAATTCTGCCTATTTCGTTATTTTTATATGAATAACTATTTTGAAGACTATATATTAATTGATTAAAACGCATATCTGGATCTTGCAACCAGATCTCATTAATTAACTCTAAAATTGTATCAATTCGTTTTGGATCACGCATAAACTTTAGATTTCCCGATTGGCATATAACGCCCCATTAAGAGGCAAATAATAGTTGGCTAAAATAAGCGACGAAGGAGTAAATAGCCAGCTGTTATTTGTCCTGCTTGAATGGCTTGTTATACGCAATTTTCATATTTAAGCGTTTGATAGTGAGTAACTTTACCATTAATTAAGATCTCCGCAACACAATACAAACCATTATGAGAAATGATATAAATCCTAGAGCTAATTATTTTTCCTGATGGTAATTTAAACTTACCATAAGTAGTAGATGTACTTCCTCGATATGAGCCACTAGATCTTTGTTCAAATGACTCTAGAAGATAAGTCTGACCATATTTAACTTCATCCTCTTTAAAGCCGAAATCAACTTCCATAAGAAAATATAAACCGATAGCTAAAGCAATAAGTGCAAACGCAAAGCGAACTTTGACTTTAGATTTGATGCGTACTCTATAGGGTTGATTCATATTTGCGTATAACGCCCCGCTAAGGGGAGATTTATAGTTTGCTAAAATGTTGAACGGAGTGAAAACAGCAAACTGTAAATTTTCCCTCTTGAGCGCCTTGTTAGATAGCACTTGGATCGTGCTCAAAAACTTCATAGTGATTCCAGCGTAAAAATAACTGACCACTTTCTAAAAATAGGTCAGCATCATCACTAGAGGGATAACAAAAATCATCCCAATAATCACAGAATACAGACCAAGGTAGATTAAGTGCTGTATTTTGATCCCACAAAATAGTAACTCGTTGCGAACTGATTGCAAGTTGCTTTAACCAATCCTTCACGGGCTCATCAGCAACAGATGAATTATGTCTAGTTGCACCAGCAGGAAAGTGTGTAAGTCGAGACGCTGCTAATAGTTGGGCTGATTCAATATCATAAGGATGAAGCTCACAAAGAATATTATCAGGTAACTTAGCATGTGAAGATTGTGTCCATCTCCAAGCTAAAGGAAAGTCTTCAAGATTCATATGCATACTACCTGTGCTTTCTAACGCCTCATTAAGAGGCAAAAAATTGTTGGCTAAAATAAGCGACGAAGGAGCAAAAGCCAACTGTTTTTTGTCCTTTTGAATGACTTGTTATATTTATTTTATCAGACGTACCCATGCAACTACAGAACGATTTCCCTCGCACGACTGAGTATCATGAAACGCTACTTTACCATTAGTCGTAAACGCGGTTAAAATTAAAGAAAATTTCCGATTAGCAACAGACTCATTGGGGCTTTTCACCCTATATAAATTTGAACCACAACTATGTGAGACAGAAGCGGAAAACTCAAAAACAGTTGCATCGCTATCTAATTGATAAACATAATTTACTGTACTAGAAGATATATCTTTAGCTGCAAAAGTAAAATTAGATATAAATACTAAAACTGATGCAACAATTGCCTTTTTAAAATAACTCAATGTAATCTCCGTGATGTGAATATAAATATAACGCCGTTTTAAGCGGCAAATTGCAGTTGGCTAAAATAAGTGAGGCACGAACAAAAAGCCAACTGTAATTTGTCCGACTTGAAAACCCTTGTTAGGCATTAATTTTATGCCGTAGCTCGTTGTAGTTTTTACAAAATATTATTTTATTTTTATGCTCTGCGGTAAAGTCTAGAATACGAACCATATTGTCATTATCGAATTTTTGATTCCACCAATACATTTCCACAAAAGAGGCTAGTGATTCTTTACGAAATTGGCCTAAAATAAATTTTCGCTTAAGGAAACGTTTAAATATTCGCCATTGCCTAAGTAAAACAGGTGGGCTAAGAATAACGATAAGGTCAGCATCACGAAAAGCATCGGCCAACCATTTGTAATAAACACCCTCAATGATCCAGTTTTCTTGAGACAACACTTGATTTAATTTTTCTGTTCTATGCTCCTCACTAGATCGAACATAAGCATTTTCATTTTGATCCCAAAATATTCTATCAAGATCGTAAGCTTTCAAGTTTGTTAATGCTTGAAGTTTAATAGAACTAAATGTTTTACCACTACCTGGACCACCTATGATGTGAATTTTACGATACTGCAACAGTGACTCCATTGATGCCTAACGCCTACTTAAGCGGAAAAATATAGTTGGCTAAAATGTTGAACGGAGTGAAAACAGCCAACTGTATTTTTTCCGTTTGAAGTTCTTGTTATAACTCAATATCATCCAAACTAAGCAACTGAC
>NZ_JACGUT010000025.1 GCF_014076845.1 Colwellia sp. MB3u-41 | reverse complement strand
GTTCGTGCAGAGTTTGATTCAACGTTCTCTGCATATAACAAGTTGCTCAAACGGAAAAATAACAGTTGGCCATCGCTTCGCGATTATAGCCAACCATTATTTTCCGCTTAGCAAAGCGTTATGTGTAAAAGGAGTTTCTGTGGGTCGTATACAAAATTATTATTTAGCAGGCTTTATTTTTTGTGCTGCATTGTTAAATATGTTTCTTGAAAATGAAACTGTTGGTATCAAAGTTCTTTGTCTTGTTTTATTACTTGGTAACTTTACCTTTGCTTCATTATTTCACAGTTTAAAAAATAGAGTTACCGACAAGAAAATCAAACCCATAGAGTAATTTACACATAACAAGAAATTAAACAAGGACACGTAACAGTTGGCTACGTTTCGCTTCGCTACACATTTTAGCCAATTATTACTTAGCCTGTTAATTAGGCGTTATGCGGCATTGCGAATTCGATTAAATGTAATTGTGGTAGTTGCCTTTTCTTTATCTTGGTTATTTACGCGTAATTAAATCTATTTCAGTTTTTGGTTAAATAGTTTTTCGCCAAAGT
>NZ_JACGUT010000024.1 GCF_014076845.1 Colwellia sp. MB3u-41 | reverse complement strand
GTTCGTGCAGAGTTTGATTCAACGTTCTCTGCATATAACAAGTTGCTCAAACGGAAAAATAACAGTTGGCCATCGCTTCGCGATTATAGCCAACCATTATTTTCCGCTTAGCAAAGCGTTATGTGCCAAAAGGAATCCGGTTATGTCGACAAATCTGAAGTTAAACTATGTGGAATTTCCAGCCAAGGATATTCCAGCTACAAAAAAATTTTTTGAGAGCGCTTTTGATTGGAGCTTTACGGATTACGGTCCCGATTATACTTCTTTCGCTGATGAAGGTTTGGACGGTGGTTTCTACAAATCTGATTTATCTTCGTTAGCCTCAAATGGCTCTGCCTTGCTTGTATTATTAACAGATAATTTGGAAAAAGCTCAATCTACTGTAGAATCATTTGGTGGTGAAATTTCTACTCCAATTTTTTCATTCCCTGGTGGTAGTCGATTTCACTTTATTGAGCCTAGTGGTAATGAATTTGCAATCTGGTGTTTATCTGGCACATAACAAGCCATTCAAGCAGGACAAATAACAGTTGGCTATTTGCTCCTTCGTCGCTTATTTTAGCCAATTATTATTTGCCTCTTAATGGGGCGTTATAAGGCTATATGAAACTATCGAGTCACCTTAAAAGAAACGTTGCAGCTACCTTAGTTAGTCCAGTATCTTTAATTCCGGTGGTGAGTTTAGGAGGAATTCTCATAGGTTTAGCTTCTGAGATTCCAAATTTTGGATTTGAAGATGTAAAGTTAGCAGTTGCTTTTTCTCTACTGACTTTAGCGTACGCATATCCAGTAACTATTGTTTTTGGAGCGCCTGTCTCAGTCTTTTTACAAAAACTTGGTATATTTAAATTACATTTCCTAATACCAATTAGCCTCATTCCAACTTTATTTTTTCATTTAAAGTTTGGGTTGGATCTAAAGTGGTTTAGTATATTTACAGTTTGTTCTATTTCAGTTTCTTTAACTTACTGGCTAGTATTCAGGTGGTTGAAGTAGCCTTATAACAAGTTACTCAAACGGACGCTAAACAGTTGGCTAGCTTCGTTCCTCGCAATTTTAGCCAACAATTTCGCGCCGCTTAGTAAGGCGTTATGTTTTCAGCATAAGTAGGGGGCACCAATAATTCCCATAATGCAAATAACTGAATTCAGTGGCTACTTTTAAATTAACTACAAAAAAACTATGGATTACAAGGAGGGGGTAAAATATGCGAATTTTATTTGTACTTTTTTTAGTTGAATTAATATTCATGAGTAGCTCAATTGCCATCAAAACTGATTTAGATGTTGTAAAAAATAACCTCGAAATTCGATATCAAGAGTTAAAGCTTCTAGCGGATAATGGTTCTTCTAATGAGCAATACGAGTTGTTTTTCTTAGTATTTCAAAATAAAAAAATATTGAGTGAGAAAACCGGTGAATCCGTTCTTTATTTGAAAAAAGCAGCTAATTCTCAACATAGTCGTTCAATGTTTCTACTTGGAGCATTATACCAGACAGGTACTATGATCGACATAGATAGGGATAAAGCCTTAAAATGGCTTTTAATAGCCTCGCGAGAAGGCATTGCTGACGCGCAAGTTATGACAGCTAATAATTACGCATTAAGATTTTCCAATTCTGTAGATAAAGATAAAAGACAAAGTTTTTTTCAGAAAGCAGAATATTGGTACTCAAAGGCAATATCACAAGGCTCCATACAAGCAAAGCGGCAATATGGTGAATTGTTACTGTATGTTGATAATATGTCTAAAGAAGGCATTAACTTACTACATCAAGCTGCAGAGCTAGGTGACGCAAGGGCTATGCATGCTTTAGGTTTGAATTCTGACTATTTATGGCGAGAATTTAAAAAAATAGAGTATTATGAGTCAGCTAGATTTTGGTATCAAAAGTCCGTAGCGGCAGGTTTTAAAAAGTCAGATTTATATTTAAAAAAACTACGTCAATAAAAAAACATAACAAGCCATTCAAGCAGGACAAATAACAGCTGGCTATTTGCTCCTTCGTCGCTTATTTTAGCCAACAATTATTTGCCTCTTAATGGGGCGTTAGGCATACATTAAATGGATATCAGTGTAAATTTCAATTCAGATCTCTTCCATCCTCATTTAGCAGATGAAGCTCAGGTTAACCCTGGAGTATATGGTGCGGAGTTAGCTTGGTGGCTTGGGAAAGAACTTGCTAAAAAAGGTGTTCCCACAACATACCCGGAGTCAGAAGATTGGGGTTGGTTCATTGAATATATTGTAGATGATAATGAATATTCACTTTGTTGTGCGAATGTAGAAAATCGAACCAATGAATGGCATATTTATTTAAATCCACATGCTAAAAGTCTGTTTGGCCGAAACAAAGCAAAAATAGAGGATGCTCATTTGCTTATCTCTGCTTTAAAGGAACTGTTAGAAAAAAACAAAGAAATCATAAATGTCGTATGGTGCGGCACATATGCCTAACAAGGCGTTCAAACGGACAAAAAACAGTTGGCTGTTTCACTCCGTTCACAATTTTAGCCAACAATTTTTTGCCGCTTAACGTGGCGTTAGGCTTTCAGAATATCAAATTCGGTTCACTATCAAAAAAGGAGTTATAAATGAACTACGATGTACCCGCTACTATGGGTGATGTAAATAAATATACGGGGTTTTGGTCTAGAGTCGGTGCAAGTTTAATTGATACAATAATTATTATTGCTATAACTTATCCTGTTCTCATATCAGTATATGGTTGGGAGTATCTCGAAGGTGATGATATTATTGCAGGTTATACTGATTTTATTTTGAGTTTTGTTTTTCCAATGGTTGCTGTAATTGCTTATTGGGTTTACCGTCAGGCTACTCCTGGTAAAATTGCAATATCAGCAAAGATTGTAGACGCAAAAACTGGTGAAAAGCCAACACTTCAACAGTATATTACTCGTTATGTAGGTTATATATTGTCAATAATTCCCTTCGGACTTGGCTTTCTTTGTGTCGCTTGGGACAAGAAAAAGCAAGGGTGGCACGACAAACTTGCAGGGACAGTTGTTATAAGTTCAAAAGGCAACTGTACAGAAAATGTGAGTTTCGAATCTAAAAAAGCCTAACAAGTTGCTCAAACGGAAAAATAACAGTTGGCCATCGCTTCGCGATTATAGCCAACTGTTATTTTCCGCTTAGCAAGGCGTTATATGCTCTTAATAAATACGTTTTAGGGCAAAACATTTTTAGCTAAGTGTTTTACGCTAAACTCGGTGTAGTGCAGCACTAATAAGCATTGCCTCTTTACCTTTTTCAAAGGTGGCAACGCTATTAGTTTGTTCAGGCAGCTGTGAGTAGCGTAAAAATTCACGGCTATTTTTTATTTTATGGGTAACTTAAGTTCGTGCAGAGTTTGATTCAACGTTCT
>NZ_JACGUT010000023.1 GCF_014076845.1 Colwellia sp. MB3u-41 | reverse complement strand
ATTGTACGGTTTGTGGTAATGTAAAAATCGCATAACAAGGCATTCAAACGGACAAAAAACAGTTGGCTGTTTCACTCCGTTCACATTTTAGCCAACAATTTTTTGCCGCTTAATGTGGCGTTAGGAGTTTCCATGGAACCGAGAAACTGGATCGGCCTCATAATATTATTTATCGGGATTGCCATTCAACCTATCGGATGGATGTTTTATTTTTGGGTACAAATATTATCATTTGTATTAATCGTGATCGGTCTTCTAATATTTTGTACTCAAAAATATTTGGATTATCAGGTAGAAAAAGAATTTTCTTCAGGCAGTTCTAATGGACAGTCTGTGCCAGGAGATGTTCATGATCATAGTGGATGGGGGAGTGGCGGTCAAAGCTCCAGTTGGTCGTCTTCTAATTCTGGAGATTCTGGCGGGGGAGATTAAACTCCTAACAAGCAATTCAACAGGACTAAAAACAGCGGGCTGTTCGCTTCGCTCCATTTTAGCCCACTATTTTTAGCCCGTTAATTGGGCGTTAGCAGTACAAGGAGATATCTCATCATTTCGCAATTTATCGGGATTATTTCCGTAATTCTGTTTATTTTTTTTGGTTTAAAATATTTAATTGGCCTAAGGAAAGTTCAGCTTTACTTAGTAAAGTCAAAAGATGATTTTGTAAAAGAACACGAGTCAGGTTTCATACAAATATCGACTACTAGTGACGTAAAAAATAAAGCAGCTTACGAGTACATCTGGAGCCAAAGATACTCTGAACACAAAGATAACGATTTCGTATTATTGTGCTCTAAAACATTTAAAAGTGGCTTGTCTTGTATCGCTGCATTTGTAATTATCATCATATGCATATAGTACTGCTAACAAGTCATTCAAGTAGGACAAATAACAGCTGGCTATTTGCTCCTTCGTCGCTTATTTTAGCCAACTATTATTTGCCTCTTAATGGGGCGTTATGTGTTTCTTAATCATGGAGAATTATAAGTATTATGGATAATCAATTTAAAATATCGGGCTGGGCGTTTACCATTTACGGAGCAGTTGCTACATGTGCATTTCTATTTGTATACATATTAGGTATATCGCAACTTTCAAACCTTGATTCATTACCAACGTTTTTAATTCTACTTATAAATAT
>NZ_JACGUT010000022.1 GCF_014076845.1 Colwellia sp. MB3u-41 | reverse complement strand
GGCAAAAAATTGTTGGCTAAAATGTTGAACGAAGTGAAAACAGCCAACTGTTTTTTGTCCGTTTGAATGCCTTGTTATGCGATTTTTACATTACCACAAACCGTACAATTTATATAAATATTAGTAACATAACATGCACGTTTAAAAAACTCACAGCATTGCGACACACTAAACCGTGAATTTTGAGCCACTAATGAAAAGTGAATTTATCACTTACCTACTTTGGCGAAAAACTATTTAACCAAAAACTGAAATAGATTTAATTACGCGTAAATAACCAGGATAAAAAAAAGGCAACTACCACAATTACATTTAATCGAATTCGCAATGCCGCATAACGCCCAAATAACAGGCTAAAAATAGTGGGCTAAAATGGAGCGAAGCGAACAGCCCGCTTTTTTTAGTCCTTGTTGATTTGCTTGTTATAAAGCTCTTGCGCAAACTTGTAGAGTTCATTATTTTTAGCGAATCCTGTTTTCGATTTTCTTAATGGCCAATTAAAAGACATTATTGGAATACCATTTTTATCATGGTAAACAGTTAGGCAATTCAAATTGCCATCAAGTAAATCTTTAGATATTACCAAGTGTGAACTGGCTTGACCTGTATCGTATTTATGTAATGGTATATCTATAAAACCATTCTTAAACTCAGCACCGTTTAAATTGATAAGAGCAAAAGATTGTTCAGCTAACTCATCACCAAGCCCGATAATATAGTAGCCTTTACCCTCAGAGTTTATAACCATTAGATGAGACGAAATATGAGGATCATTAGCCTGAAACCCTTCCCACAAACCCTCAAATTGAGAATTTGCATATGAAGAAAAACTTAATGATAAAATAACCAAACATAGAAATTTACGCATATCTTCCTTGAGCTTTATAACGCCCCATTAAGAGGCAAATAATTGTTGGCTAAAATAAGCGACGAAGGAGTAAATAGCCAACTGTTATTTGTCCGGCTTGAATGGCTTGTTAGCTTTAATTAACACCACTTTGACAAACAACAATACCAACAATTTCGTCCGCATTTAAGGTAACAACCTGACCATTAATTATCGGTTGAGCGTCCTGCCTATAATAAGTTTGTGATTCAACCTCAAATTTATATGGGGAACACAACTTTTCTGCTTTCTCTATAAAGCCTCTTTCAAGATCGTCTCTTTTGCTAAAAGAATTACCAAATGTTTTAATTTGGTATTTATTTTTAGCTAACTCTGAAGATGGAGATAATGTCATTGAGCAACCGACTAAAAATAACACAAATGATAAAAATATAAATTTCAAAATGGCACCTACATATTTATTAAAGCTAACGCCCCATTAAGAGGCAAATGATAGTTGGCTAAAATAAGCGACGAAGGAGCAAATAGCCAACTGTTATTTGTCCTGCTTGAATGGCTTGTTATGCGGTAAATTACCCACAACCACTAGGGATTTCCCCATTAAAACTAATAACTTCGCTTAAATGTAATTGACGCTTATATTGTGCTTGATAACCATCTACTTCTTCAAAGTGCTCATGCCCCCTGAATTTTAAAAATATAGATGTGTATGGTTTTGGTTGAGCCAATGCAAGTGATTGTACCTCTGACATTAAAAAGCCTGAGTAACTTAACCAATATATATCCGCTGAGTTACAAGCTTTAAATGTGGAAACTTCATTACCATAGGTAAAATAACCTTCCAATATGTCATCATGAGCATGTGCTGGAAGTACAAATAAAATAGCTAGAAGAAAACACTTTTGCATGATAAAACCTTATTCCGCATAACGCCACATTAAGCGGCAAAAAATTGTTGGCTAAAATGTTGAACGAAGTGAAAACAGCCAACTGTTTTTTGTCCGTTTGAATGCCTTGTTATGCGATTTTTAGATTACCACAAACCGCATAATTTATATAAATATTAACGACATAAAATCCACGTTTAAAAAATCACAGCATTGCGACACACTAAACTGTGAATTTTGAGCCACTAATGAAAAGTGAATTTACCACTTACCTGCTTTGGCGAAAAACTATTTAACCAAAAACTGAAATAGATTTAATTACACGTAAATAACCAAGATAAAGAAAAGGCAAGTACCACAATTACATTTAATCGAATTCGCAATGCCGCATAACGCCCCATTAAGGGGCAAAAAATTGTTGGTTAAAATGTTGAACGAAGTGAAAACAACCAACTGTTTTTTGTCCGTTTGAAGTGCTTGTTATGTATCTTTTGCGCTAATATTAACGTTTTTATTATCTTGTTCCATTCTCTCAATTTTATCATTTAACTCTGAGAGTGACTTTTGAATATCCATTAATACTGGATTAGATTTAGAGTGATTTCTAATTTCTTCTTCACGAAACCCGAGTCTAGAATCTAGGTAACCAATCAACAAATAAGCGAACACAAAAATCACCAAAATAACAGGGACTGCAACCAATGGACTATTAAATACAAACGACTTTACTGGATTATCACCTAGTGATTCGATAGTAACGAAAATTATAAGCAAAAACTGTATATAGCTCATATACATTTTTGATCGATCTATATAGACCTTCCAGCGAATCAAAGACTTTTTATTAAACCGAGAACTCAAGATAACTCCTAGATACATAACGCCCTACTAAGCGGCTAAAAATAGTTGGCTATAATTTGCGAGGTACGAGCACAGCCAACTGTTTGTGTCCGTCTTGAGTTGCTTGTTAGTTGCCTTTTTTACGATATTTAACAATACCAT
>NZ_JACGUT010000021.1 GCF_014076845.1 Colwellia sp. MB3u-41 | reverse complement strand
TTAAGTTCGTGCAGAGTTTGATTCAACGTTCTCTGCATATAACAAGTTGCTCAAACGGAAAAATAACAGTTGGCCATCGCTTCGCGATTATAGCCAACCATTATTTTCCGCTTAGCAAAGCGTTAGTTTGCACTCAGGTTTCGTGCTCAATTTTAAATATGGAAGTTAATTCTAATGAAAGTAGTCGCTATTAGTGGTGTTTCAGGTTGTGGTAAAACTTCAGTCATAAAGCAACTATCTAAAACTCTTTCTTGCCCCTATCTATTATTTGACGATCATACGGATGAAAATACTTACCCCAGTGATATGAAGGTTTGGTTTCAAAATGGTGCGGATTTATCGAATATAAAAACGCCTAATTTTATTAATCACTTACTTACACTGAAAGCAGAATGTACTGAAGAATTTATTTTTATCGAAGAGCCATTTGGTAGGTGTCGAGCGTCTATTTCATCATTAATAGATTATGTCGTTTTATTAGATATGCCAATGGAGGTTTGTTTGTCGCGTGTGATTATGCGAAATATTAAACACCCGTCATGCGATTCATTAAGTTCTATTCCTAATTATCTTTCTATGTATAATGATCACTTTCGACAAATATACATCGGTACAACCAATCAAGTTAGGCAAAGTAGTGATCTAATTATTCATAGTATTGATTCAATTGAAATAACAGCAAAATCAATTAGTAACTGGCTTCAAAGTAATGCAAACTAACAAGCACTTCAAGCGGGACAAAAAACAGTTGGCTGTTTCGCTTCGCTTACATTTTAGCCAACAATTTTTTGCCCCTTAAGTGGGCGTTAGGTGTTTCAATAGTTCAGATGGAAATTGTAGACTTTATTGCTAAATCACTAATTATAATCATTTTGGTTTTTGCACCAATTTTTTGTGTGTATAAAAAATATAGTTTTGTGAAGTTATATTTGATTTCAGCACTTATGATATCTTTTATGCTCATTATAGGCGGATATTGGCCTCATTTTTACACCGAGGTACGCCTTGATTTAATGGGTTATGATTCTCTCGGTATGTCTGAAGCAGAACGGTTGCAAAATGTTGCCCCTGAAATGCACGAACAGGCGACGCAACTTCATTGGTCAAATATGGGAGTTGGCTGGCCGTTGAAAGTTATTATTTGGATGGTTATTTTATTACCTTATCCTTTAATTGTTTGGCTTTTCGGGTTCGGTTTTAAAAAATTAAAATTACGGTTTAGTGCCAAAAACACCTAACAAGAAATTCAACAAGGACAAAAAACAGTTGGTTTTTGCTCCTTCGTCGCTTATTTTAACCAACTATTTTTTGCCTGTTAATTGGGCGTTATGTTGCAAAAGGAGATGCAGTTCATGAATCAGATTAAGAGTAACTTTCAAATATTAGCCGCTACAGCTTCAACGCTTTATTTTGGCTTGTTTGCGTATGGAGCTTTTATCTTCATTAA
>NZ_JACGUT010000020.1 GCF_014076845.1 Colwellia sp. MB3u-41 | reverse complement strand
GGCGTTATGTTGCAAAAGGAGATGCAGTTCATGAATCAGATTAAGAGTAACTTTCAAATATTAGCCGCTACAGCTTCAACGCTTTATTTTGGCTTGTTTGCGTATGGAGCTTTTATCTTCATTAAAGAATTTGAAAATGTATTTGATTCGTTTGAATCGGAGCTACCATTTCAAACATCTTTATTAATTGGCACTTATCGTTACTGGGGTATTTTAGGTTTAATCTCTGCTTTTATTTTGTTTAAAGTGAGTAAATGTAAAAGTAGTAAATCTATGTCGGTGCTTATTTGGCTTGGTGTTTTGTCAATATTATTAGTAGTGTTTGCTATTTGGGGTATTTATAGCCCTGTACTCGAAGGTAGCGGGCAAGCTGCAACATAACAAGCCACTCAAGCAGGACAAATAACAGTTGGTTTTGTTCGCTTCGCTCTCTATTATAACCAACTATTATTTGCCTCTTAGTGGGGCGTTA
>NZ_JACGUT010000019.1 GCF_014076845.1 Colwellia sp. MB3u-41 | reverse complement strand
ATTGTACGGTTTGTGGTAATGTAAAAATCGCATAACAAGGCATTCAAACGGACAAAAAACAGTTGGCTGTTTCACTCCGTTCACATTTTAGCCAACAATTTTTTGCCGCTTAATGTGGCGTTAGGCTATTCAATAGTGAGGGAGTATATGAAAAGCTTTTTATTCTTATTAATGTTAACTTTTTCTAATTTATCTTATTCTAAAAATAGTTGTCCTATTTTGGACATGATGCACCAAAATGATGATCAAATTGGATTTTCAACAATATCATTAGGAATGACAGTTAAATCGAATACTCATCTTAAATTTGATTCACCTTCTAAAAGTGGTGAGCATTGCGGAACACACACCGCAACATATACAAAGGAAAGCTTTCCTATACTTTTAGTCTTAGATCATGAATTTAAAGTTATAGATATCCATGTTGATACTTCAAAAATGGCATGTGATAAAGATTCTTTAGTTACAAAAGCAAAGAGTACTTTTAAAAACATTACCTTTAAACAATCAAGGTTCAACAACTTAACCGAGCTTGAAACTAGCAATCCTGTGTATTTAATAGGTGAGCCTATTTTAGGTGTTTTAATGTTAAAACCTAGTAGTTTTGTAGCTATTGGTAAAGCACAGTGTTTTGAGTGAAATAGCCTAACAAGCCATTCAAGCAGGACAAATAACAGTTGGTTTTGTTCGCTTCGCTCTCTATTATAACCAACTATTATTTGCCTCTTAGTGGGGCGTTATATTGCACAAGGAGGTTCGGTGAGTATTGTTAGTAAAATTGAGAATGCTTTTTTTCCAGAAGTCTATCCAAACTCACTTCCAACGTGCAGTGATTTAAGCTTATGTCTAGTTAAAAAGAAAAATTTGGCTAAATACACTTTATCAGTTATTAAATTTGACTCTAATTTAGATATTAAAATTCAAATAGCAAACGCTCGTAAATTAATTAAGCAACATGCTTCAGCTATGTGGCTGTTTAAAGAAGTTGGTGCTTATGTTGTGTTTGTTTGCGATGAACTCCCAGACTTATCTGAATCTCAATTAGAAATTGATCGTACAGGATTCCATGCTGTTATTATTCAAGGAGTCCATTTGGTTTCACGGTCTGGCGAGCATTTATATAATCATAGTAAATGGTTAAATAAATCATTTGGGGGCACAGAAAGTATTGCTTCTAGACTGGTAAATATTGCAATATAACAAGCCATTCAAGCAGGACTTTTAACAGTTGGTTAGGTTCCGCTTCGCTTCACATTATAACCAACAATTAAAAGCCTCTTAATGGGGCGTTAGGTGAAAGTGCATGAAGCTGAGTTCGCTATCAAATTTACTTAAGGATGAGTTATCGCCAAAAGATTTCCTATCCGAATTTAGTGAATACCACGAAGATTATGAAGCTTTAATAAAAGTAGTTGGTAGCTCAATAGATATCGTCGTAATTGAAGATTGTGAGCTTCAATTTGGTGAAAATGAAATAACGAAATTGTGTACTTTGTTTATTGAAGATAAATTATCTAACTCTGAATTAAGTTACATTGCAGATGCGGCTCAACTGTGTGAATCAATTTCATTCTCAAATGAAGATATAGCGGATGTGGTAGCAGAGTTTACAGATCCTGAAATCAATAATGTATTTTCAAAAAGTAGAGCGCAAGATGTTATAAGTAATTTCACCTAACAAGTTACTCAAACGGACGCTAAACAGTTGGCTAGCTTCGTTCCTCGCAATTTTAGCCAACAATTTACCGCCGCTTAGTAAGGCGTTATGTTGCAAAAGGAGATGCAGTTCATGAATCAGATTAAGAGTAACTTTCAAATATTAGCCGCTACAGCTTCAACGCTTTATTTTGGCTTGTTTGCGTATGGAGCTTTTATCTTCATTAA
>NZ_JACGUT010000018.1 GCF_014076845.1 Colwellia sp. MB3u-41 | reverse complement strand
GGCGTTAGTTGCCAAGGAGTTTGCATCATGGATGAGTCTACAGTTGAAGCTTTATTTATTATTCTCTTCGCAGTTTTACCTTGTGGGATTTTCGGGTATCTAATCGCTTTTAAAGGGCGCAGAGGTTTAATCTCGGGTTACAGTGAAAAGAACTTTTCTAATCCTCAAGCATTTGGAAAAAGTGTAGGTGTAAGCCTAATATTGTTTTCTGTTTTTATGGTATTTATCGCATATTTTTGGCACTTGGGTCTCCTTACAGAAAATCGAATGGCTTCTTATGTTTTATTACTCATTATTGGTGTAGTGTTAAATTACTTTTA
This sequence comes from Colwellia sp. MB3u-41, assembly GCF_014076845.1. Lineage (GTDB taxonomy): Bacteria > Pseudomonadota > Gammaproteobacteria > Enterobacterales > Alteromonadaceae > Colwellia_A. The sequence continues at coordinate 124 of NZ_JACGUT010000018.1, read as the reverse complement.
TGGTATTGTTAAATATCGTAAAAAAGGCAACTAACAAGCAACTCAAGACGGACACAAACAGTTGGCTGTGCTCGTACCTCGCAAATTATAGCCAACTATTTTTAGCCGCTTAGTAGGGCGTTAT
>NZ_JACGUT010000017.1 GCF_014076845.1 Colwellia sp. MB3u-41 | reverse complement strand
GCCGAATTCATATACTAAGTGCGACACCCAAGTTAATAAAAACGATGAACTGCGATATCCTTAGTTTTTTGCTCCCGCCAAGAAGTAAAACACTATGAAATACAAGCAGCTCACCGAGGGTGATAGATATACTTTAGCCGCCTTAAAAAGGCAAGGCTTAAGCTTTACTAATATTGCAAAAGCAATGAATAGAGACAGAAGTACTATTTATCGAGAGGTAAATCGTAATAGTTGTTGGATTATTGACGACTCATATAGACCAAGTAAAGCACAGCGACGGACAAAAGCTCGGCGTAGTCGCTCTAGACGAAATCAGCACTTTACTCAGAGAGATTACGCCATTGTTCGGCGGTTATTGCATAAACAATGGAGCCCTGAGCAAATAACGGGGCACCTCAAGCAGCAAGGTCTTCGCTGCTTCAGTCATGAAACTATTTATCGTTATATTTGGCGAGATAAGAAAAGTGGCGGTAAGCTATGGAAGCAATTGCGATGTGCTAATAAACAAAGACGTAAACGCTACAAGGCTTACGACAGCCGCGGAAGGCTTGCCGGTAAACGAAATATAGCTGACCGGCCAGCGGAAGTTGAAACACGAAAAACACAAGGTCACTGGGAAATAGATACTGTGATGGGAAAAGGCTCTAAGCACTGTATTGTGACTTTAGTTGAGCGTAAAACGGGTTACACATTGATAGGTCAATTAAATGATAGAACGACTAAATCAACGAACACGAGAACGATTAAACTCATGAATAAAATGCCTAAGCAATTTAAGACAATTACTTCTGATAACGGCACCGAGTTCCATCAATATAAGAAAGTAGAAGAAGCTACTAATTGCCCTTATTATTTTGCTAACCCACATCACTCCTGGGAGCGTGGAACGAACGAAAATACTAACGGTTTAATCAGACAATATTTGGTTAAAGGAACATCAATGAAGGGCTTAACTCAACAACGATGTAATGCCATCGCAGCTAAATTAAATACAAGACCAAGAAAGAGATTGGGATATAAAACACCAGAGGAATGCTTTTATGAATAATCACTTTTGTCGCACTTCAAACTTGAAACTAAG
>NZ_JACGUT010000016.1 GCF_014076845.1 Colwellia sp. MB3u-41 | reverse complement strand
AATAAACAAGCCACTCTCCGTCATCCTGAATACTACTCCGTCATCCTGAACTCGTTTCAGGATCTTTACTTGCTCTACAAAAACCAGATACTGAAATAAATTCAGCATGACGGCACGGGAGTGAATAAATGCGAATAATAAACAAACGACTTTCCGTCATCCTGAATACTACTCCGTCATCCTGAACTCGTTTCAGGATCTGTACTTGCTCTACAAAGACCAGATACTGAAACAAGTTCAGCATGACGACACGGGAATGAATAAAGACCAGATACTGAAATAAATTCAGCATGACGACACGGGAGTGAATAAATGCGAATAATAAACAAACCACTCTCCGTCATCCTTATACCATCTCCGTCATCCTGAATACTACTCCGTCATCCTGAACTCGTTTCAGGATCTATACTTGCTCTACAAAGACCAGATACTGAAACAAGTTCAGCATGACGACACGGGAATGAATAAAAACCAGATACTGAAACAAGTTCAGCATGACGACACGGGAGTGAGTAGGGACGAGATACTGAAACAAGTTCAGCATGACGACACGGGAATGAATAAATGCGAATAATAAACAAGCCACTCTCCGTCATCCTGAATACTACTCCGTCATCCTGAACTCGTTTCAGGATCTTTACTTGCTCTACAAAAACCAGAT
>NZ_JACGUT010000015.1 GCF_014076845.1 Colwellia sp. MB3u-41 | reverse complement strand
TCAGAAGTGAAACGCAGTAGCGCCGATGGTAGTGTGGGAGTTCCCATGTGAGAGTAGGACATTGCTAGGCGCCTATTAAGAGAAGCCCGATTCGAAAGAGTCGGGCTTTTTGCTGTCTGGCATTTGAAAAACAACAAAAATAGACCGAAATCGCCACAGCATTACCGGTGCGCCGACGGCCGTGTGGCTTATGTTGAGTAAAGCGCATGTGAGCGTAGGACATTCTCCACGAATATTAAGAGAAGCCCGATCCAAAAGCCTCGGGCTTTTTGCTGTCTGGCATTTGAAAAACAACAAAAA
>NZ_JACGUT010000014.1 GCF_014076845.1 Colwellia sp. MB3u-41 | reverse complement strand
TTATGAATAAGCCAAACAATAATGTCATAAATTATTGTAAAGAAAATGATGCTTCCAAGGTGCCGCAGTGGACTTTAGTTCTGAACACTGGGTGTTTTCTAGTATTGCGCGGAGGTATTCGGTTTGACTAAACAAATAAGCTTATGGATAAGCCAAACAATAATGTCGTGAACTATTGTAGAGAAAAAGATGCTTCCAAGGTGCCGCAGTCGACTTTAGTCCTGAACACTGGGTGTTTTCTAGTATTGCGCGGAGGTATTCGGTTTTGACTAAAAAAATAAGCTTATGAATAAGCCAAACAATAATGTCATAAATTATTGTAAAGAAAAAGATGCTTCCAAGGTGCCGCAGTGGACTTTAGTTCTGAACACTGGGTGTTTTCTAGTATTGCGCGGAGGTATTCGGTTTTGACTAAACAAATAAGCTTATGAATAAGCCAAACAATAAT
>NZ_JACGUT010000013.1 GCF_014076845.1 Colwellia sp. MB3u-41 | reverse complement strand
ATGGTATTGTTAAATATCGTAAAAAAGGCAACTAACAAGCAACTCAAGACGGACACAAACAGTTGGCTGTGCTCGTACCTCGCAAATTATAGCCAACTATTTTTAGCCGCTTAGTAGGGCGTTATACGCAAGGATGATCAATGTCATTTAAATCTACGTTTGTTTTTATTTTAATTTTGGTAACTTCAGGTTGTTCCTCTCGTGGTGCCAAAGAGGCTGGTTGCAATTTTACTTCCGGCTCTACTTATAGTGAGCACGATAAAGAAAGCTCTTGGAGCTCTAATTTTATTAGCGATATTTTTGTTGGTTTGTTTAACGTAGTAGTACAAGGTGCCCACAGAAATATTTCTCCCGAGACTTATAATTCATGTGCTAAGCAGGATGTAGCTACTTGCATAGATCCAGATGGTAATATAAAAAAAGAGTGTACGTTAACAAAATAGATAACGTTAGGTGGTATTTGCGTATAACAAGCCATTCAAGCAGGACAAATAACAGTTGGCTATTTGCTCCTTCGTCGCTTATTTTAGCCAACTATTATTTGCCTCTTAATGGGGCGTTATGTATCTAGGAGTTGTCTTGAGTTCTCGGTTTAATAAAAAGTCTCTGATTCGCTGGAAGGTCTATATAGATCGGTCAAAAATGTATATGGGCTATATACAGTTTTTGCTTATAATTTTTGTTACTATCGAATCTCTAGGCGATAACCCAGTAAAGGAGTTTGTATTTAATAGTCCATTGGTTGCAATCCCTGTTATTCTGGTAATTTTTGTGTTGGCTTCTTTGTTGATTGGTTACTTAGATTCTAGACTCGGGTTTCGTGAAGAAGAAATTAGAAATCACTCTAAATCTAATCCAGTATTAATGGATATTCAAAAATCTCTTAATGAGCTAAATGATAAAATAGCACAAATGGAACAAGGTAAAATAAACAAAAATTCCGACGAAACAGATACATAACAAGCTATTCAAACGGACGCTAAACAGTTGGCTAGCTTCGTTCCTCGCAATTTTAGCCAACAATTTCGCGCCGCTTAATAGGGCGTTATGCGGCATTGCGAATTCGATTAAATGTAATTGTGGTAGTTGCCTTTTCTTTATCTTGGTTATTTACGTGTAATTAAATCTATTTAAGTTTTTGGTTAAATAGTTTTTCGCCAAAGTAGGTAAGTGGTAAATTCACTTTTGATTTGTGGCTCAAAATTCACGGTTTAGTGTGTCGCAATGCTGTGAGTTTTTTTAATGTGCATTTTATGTC
>NZ_JACGUT010000012.1 GCF_014076845.1 Colwellia sp. MB3u-41 | reverse complement strand
TGTACTCGAAGGTAGCGGGCAAGCTGCAACATAACAAGCCACTCAAGCAGGACAAATAACAGTTGGTTTTGTTCGCTTCGCTCTCTATTATAACCAACTATTATTTGCCTCTTAGTGGGGCGTTAGGCTTACAAACATGAAGCACTTTATTCTATTCATAGCGCTAACGCTGACGGGGAATTCGTTCGCGACAAGTATACCTTGCGAAAGAACTATTCAGCAAGAAACTGATATAGCTCAGGTTGTCGTCGTTGCAGAAATACTGTCTCATAAACTAAATAACGAAGGTGTTGGGGATATAACATTTAAGGTGTTGCGGCAGTGGAAGGGTGAGCAGCTTAAAACGATAAAAGTTTACGCAAATGAGGGATTCCCTTTTTCCATTGCAAAAAGTGGCTTTTACCTAATTTACGCCAACAGGGCTACGCACCAGGAAAAACCATTTTGGCAAATTCCGTGGTGTAAACAAATAACCGATGTTTCTTATGCGTCTGAAGAGATGGCCATCCTAGGGAAGCCAAAGTACGTTTATGAGTAATATCACAGTAAAAAGCCTAACAAGCCATTCAAGCAGGACAAATAACAGTTGGCTATTTGCTCCTTCGTCGCTTATTTTAGCCAACCATTATTTGCCTCTTAATGGGGCGTTATATTTTTACCATATCCTACTGTGTTAAATTGAGGCGAAAGTAATGAAGGCTTTTTTTTGCTGTGTATTATTTATCATGCTAAACGGTTGTGTAATTGGAAACGTTCCATTTGAATGGAATTTAGATTCTATGGTTGGCACAACCGCTCGTATTGTAGCTCCTACAAGCAACGAGGATTCTGGTGATTTAATTAGATCTGATTATTTAATTTCAGGTAAAGGTTTTACGCACATATCAAAAAATGAAAACGGTGATATTGTGCAGCACTGGTTTTATAGCGAAGTATTACCAACTCACAGTAGGAAAGATTGGGTTGGAAAATGTAAAATAATTTATGTCGTAGATCCTAAAACATATATTATAAAAAGTTGGGATTATGATAAAGGTGCCAACCCTGAAAGCTGCAGACATTGGTAGTAATCAAAATATAACAAGGGTTTTCAAGACGGACAAATTACAGTTGGCTTTTTGTTCGTGCCTCACTTATTTTAGCCAACTGCAATTTACCGCTTAAAACGGCGTTATATGCTCTTAATAAATACGTTTTAGGGCAAGACATTTTTAGCTAAGTGTTTTACGCTAAACTCGGTTTAGTGCAGCACTAATAAGCATTGCTTCTTTTACCTTTTTCAAAGGTGGCAACGCTATTAGTTTGTTCAGGCAGCTGTGAGTAGCGTAAAAATTCACGGCTATTTTTTATTTTATGGGTAACTTAAGTTCGTGCAGAGTTTGATTCAACGT
>NZ_JACGUT010000011.1 GCF_014076845.1 Colwellia sp. MB3u-41 | reverse complement strand
TTGTGCTGTTTGTGGTAATGTAAAAATCGCATAACAAGGCATTCAAACGGACAAAAAACAGTTGGCTGTTTTCACTTCGTTCAACATTTTAGCCAACAATTTCTTGCCGCTTAATGGGGCGTTATGTACCGCCTTCTTTTAAGGGTAAATTCTTGTAATAAGTTTGGTGGTTTCAAGTTGGTTTAGTATTATTGGCCTTGAGTTTTCGCTTTGTAGTTTTGTTAATATCGCTATAAGACGAGTTTTGTCGCAAAGCTAAATTTGTGTCACGCTTTTTACGTTTATTTGGTGGCTCAAAATTCACAGTTAGGTTTATGTTAGGCGGTGGGTGTGTTTTGTTTTTTCCGTTTATCTGTTTAATTTTAGAATTGTTTGTTAGTATAAAGTTCATAATAACCAATTACATAACAAGCTATTCAAACGGACGCTAAACAGTTGGCTAGCTTCGTTCCTCGCAATTTTAGCCAACAATTTTTCGCCGCTTAATAGGGCGTTATATGCTCTTAATAAATACGTTTAGGGCAAGACATTTTTAGCTAAGTGTTTTACGCTAAACTCGGTTTATTGCAGCACTAATAAGCATTGCCTCTTTTACCTTTTTCAAAGGTGGCAACGCTATTAGTTTGTTCAGGCAGCTGTG
>NZ_JACGUT010000010.1 GCF_014076845.1 Colwellia sp. MB3u-41 | reverse complement strand
CATGTGGCGTGATGGTTACATGTGGCGTGATGGTTACATGTGGCGTGATGGTTACATGTGGCGTGATAGCATAAATGATGCTGCTAATATTGATGTTAACGTTTGGGTTGAAGACTAAATTAACCTTACACTTTAAACTTTAATATTTATTTAGAAATAAAATTATGGAACCAATAACTTATTGAATAACATAGTGAGGGTATTTATTAAGCTAATATTAAAATTCAGGTTTTCGCTTAAGTGTGACCTGAATTTATTACTAATTGCCTCACTATTTTTTACTACTCATCTTTACGCTAGCCAAGTTTTAGCAAACAATAACAATATTCGTTTTCAAAAATATTCCCTAAAACAAGGTTTATCTCAACAAGCTGTCTTTTCTATTCTACAAGACCGTCAAGGTTTTATGTGGTTTGCTACTCAGGAAGGTTTAAACCGTTTTGATGGTTATCAATTTCGCGTTTTTAGTCATGAAGCCAACGATAGTAATTCCTTATCTCATGACGCTATTTACACTATGTTTGAGGATCATAATGGTTTATTGTGGTTAGGTACTGATGGCGGTGGTTTAAATCGTTTTGACCCTATATCAGAGACATTTGAACATTTTAGTAAAAAATCTCATAACCTCAGTAGCGATAGAATTAATGTGATTTTTGAAGATAAAGATCACATTCTTTGGATAGGTACAGACGGTGGCGGATTAAATAGGTTTGATCCAACAACTGAAGTATTTCAATCCTTTTTACATGATACAAACAGCAAAGTAACGCTAAATCATAATAATGTTCGTTCTATTCACCAAGGCAAGCAAGGACAATTGTGGTTAGGTACAGATAAAGGCATAAATATATTTGATATTAATACACTGACTTTTACCAATTTTACATTAAAAGATAATATCTCAATAAAGCTGCATGATTACAGTATTAGAAGCTTATTCGTTGATGAACAACAAAGAGTATGGATAGGCACCTATCGCAATGGTTTAATCACCATTGATCAGCAAAATAATGTTACTCAGTATAAGTCTCAAAATGAAGATAAAACAAGCGTGTGTGCTAATACCATACATGATATTTTTCAGGACAATATTGATAATATTTGGCTGGCAACCGACAATGGCCTATGTCTTTGGCAACCCGCAAGTGATAATTTTACGCAATTTCGTCACGATGTTAAAGACTTATACAGCCTAGGTGATAACCGCACAAGAACATTATATCAAGACAATGGTGGTGTACTTTGGCTTGGTACCTTTGGAGGAATAAATAAATGGAGCCCCTCTGACTTTTCTCATTACCGTCAAACCCCCAACAATAAGAATAGCCTATCGAGTAACATCATTACGGCATTTAGTGAGCGTAACAATGGTGATGTTTGGGTAGGCAGTTATGATGGCCTTAATTTATTTAATCCACAAAAAAATACTTTTACCAGATTTAAAGTTGATGAGAGCGCTGCTTCAAGTTTGAGTGACAACCGTATTATGTCTCTTCACAGCGATGCTGATGACTCGCTATGGATTGGCACCCGTGGTAAAGGCCTTGACCACTATAATCCTAAAACAAACTTATTTACTCACTACACCCACAACGAGAAAGAAATAACGAGTTTAAGTGCAAATGGCGTCACTGACATATATCAAGATAATCAAGGGGTATTATGGGTAGCAACATATACCAGTGGTTTAAACCGCTTTGAACCAGCAACAAAAACTTTCAAACACTTTCGTCATGATGTCAACGATGATAAAAGTCTCAGTACCGACCGAATTTTGTCTATACATCAGGGTAAAAATAATACTTTATGGTTAGGAACAGAGGGTGGAGGTTTAAACCTATTTGATCCTAAAACAGAAACTGTCACTCAATATCTTCATAATAGTAAAGACCCTGATAGTTTAAGTAATAATGTTGCTTGGTCAATACTAGAAGATCCCCAAGGCGATTTATGGGTAGGTACATGGGGAGGTGGTTTGAATCGTTGGGCTGCTGCAGATCGAAAAACAGGTAAGGTGCGCTTTAAACACTATGGAAAGAAACAAGGATTACTCAGTAATGTGATTTACGGTATTGTTGCAGATGGTCAAGGTTTTATATGGCTAAGCACTAACCGTGGTTTAACTCGATTAGACCCACAAACAGAACAACTGAAACAATATGATGTTTCTCATGGCTTACAAGAGAATGAGTTTAATCATAACGCAGCAATGAATAGTCGCCATGGGCAGCTATTTTTTGGTGGTTCTAATGGCTTTAACATGTTTACTCCTGCTGAAATTAAAGAGAATAACAATCAACTGCCCGTATTGTTAACCGGTTTATTGAAAATTAATAAAAAAACCAAATTTGGAGATGCTGTAGCAGGGCTTAACAATATAATATTTGATTACAAAGACTACGTAATAGCGTTTGAATTTGCAGGTTTAGATTACACCGCACCAGAAAAAAACAACTATAAATATAAATTAGAAGGCTTTGACCAAAACTGGATCGAAATAGGTAAAGTTCATCGAACTACGTTTACCAACCTCCCTGCGGGCGATTATATTTTTCGGGTAAAAGGCGCTAATAATGATGGTATTTGGAGCGAAAAATCCTTAGCACTGAATATCAAAGTGACACCTGCACCGTGGGAGTCATGGTGGGCTTATAGCTTATACATACTGTTTGTCATTATGATCTTCTTTTTCTATATTCGTGCCTATAAAACCAAATTACACCAAAAAGCTGAATATAGTCGACATTTAGAAAAACAAGTTATACTAAGAACAACTGAACTCACCACCGCTAATCATGCACTTGAAATATCCCAAAAAGCAGCACAGGCAGGAAATCGTGCCAAGGGAGCTTTTATTTCCACCATGAGCCACGAATTACGGACGCCAATGACCTCAATTTTAGGATTTGCCGAAAGCATTTTACAAGATCCTATTGAACCTGAGGAAGAGCATAGAAGGATCAATAAAATCATCAGCAATGGTAATTACTTACTGCAACTAATGAACAATGTTTTAGATATTTCTAAAATTGAAGTTAATTGTTTAGATTTAGAAAATATTGCGGTATCGCCTGTAGAAATAATGCAAGAGTTGGAAGAACTCATTGGGCAACGAGCAACTGAAAAAAAACTGAATTTAACCATTAATTACCTACTACCTATTCCTGGCGTAATCCAAAGTGATCCGACAAGATTAAAGCAAATATTACTTAATTTATGTGGTAACGCGATAAAATTTACTGAAAAAGGTGGGATCACAATAAATATTTCCGCCGATCAGCAGACTAATTTGTTATCTTTCTCTGTTGTTGATACCGGAATAGGTATACCTGAGAATAAGATAGCGTCAGTTTTTGAAGAGTTTACCCAAGTTGACTCATCTACCACTCGTAAGTTTGGTGGTACTGGTTTAGGTTTAAGTATTTCTAAGGAGTTAACCCAAGCGATGGGCGGAGAAATGCACCTCACTAGCCAGGAAGGTATTGGCAGTCAATTTTCATTTAGTATTGGTATGGGAGCGGTTCAAGTGCTGCAATGGCTGAACGAACACTCAGCTATTGATAAAATAAAACATAAGCATAATGCCAAAGAATATAAAATTCCCACGCTTACAGGGAATATTTTATTGGCTGAAGATTGGCCTGATAACCAAGAGTTGATCCGCCTGTATGTTGAACGTACTGGCGCTAAAGTGACCTTAGTAGAAAATGGTCAATTAGCGGTAGAAGTGGCACTGAGTAATGACTTTGATATGGTCTTAATGGATGTACAAATGCCAGAAGTTGATGGTATTGAAGCAACTAAAATACTACGTGCTACTGGATTTTCTAAGCCAATAATCGCATTAACAGCAAATATTTCTAATAACGATATTGAACTTTACCTAAAATCTGGTTTTAGTGGGCATTTAAAAAAACCGATAGAAATCCAGACTTTTTATCAAACCTTAGCAAACATATTACCTACCGCATCAATAGATCTTGAACCGTCAGTAGCAAAAAATATTAAGCAGGTAGAACAACAACAAGTTTTAATCAATACTTTCATTGAAGGCTTGCCAACAATATTAGCTGAAATTCAACAGATGGCAGAAGAAAAAAATTGGTTAAAACTACAAAACTTGTTACATAATTTAAAAGGTTTAGGGGGATCTTTTGGCTTTCCTGAAGTTAGTCAGCAAGCAGATATACTTTATCAATCTTTGCTAACGAAGAAATATAGCCTCATTATTATCCAATTAGATACATTACAGCAAATAACAACTAAAATAACTGATGAAATTAATTTATAATTACCTAGTAAATTCCCGTTAAGCTTTTCCACATATATTCCAAAAAAGAGGTCATATGCCTGATAGAAAATTAAACATCTTGGTTGCCGATGATGAACCTTTGATGTTGAGCCTACTGAGTGAATATTTAACAACTTATGGTAATCATAATGTGATACAAGCATGTAATGGAAAAAAAGCCTTGCAGTTATTTAATACGAATAAAGGTAATATAGATGTTACTTTTCTTGATATTGAAATGCCATATATTAATGGTTTAAAAGTGCTACAAGCCATTCATAGCATCGAACCTTCAGCTTATGTAGTAATTATTAGTGGTTTGGGCAATTTACATAATGTGAAAACAGCGATTTCCGCTGGCGTTAACGGTTTTATTGTCAAACCCTATACTTATGAAAAAGTTGCTGAAGCACTAAATAATTATCTTCATGCTTACTGTACAGAATAATAATATCATCAGTTTTACAATTTACATGAGAGCCAAGTCAGGATTAGCCATTATCTAACTCTCAACTCATATCGAACTTCAGCAGACCAGTGAATTTATCTGAAAGGCGTTTTAGATAAACTACTCATTTTTCATAGTAGACAATAATATTGATGGCTGAAAATCCAAAAAAACGACCTGGAATACGATACCAACCGATTTGACTGGAAAGGAATTCAATGAATTTTTCTTACATATTTCTGACTATGAAGTTGTTACACCTGAAGAGGAAACTGCTGAACCTATCATTACAGATATTAAGTATGGCAGTGTCATTAGGTTCATTCACGAACACACAGGAGATAAAAAAGTACAATTTAATATTTGGTGAACTTATTACGCATGGCTATAATATTGATAAATATGCATTTAAATGGTTATATTCAATTATATCCACCTCTTCCTTCATTGTTTTATCATTAATAATTTACACGAATCATATGGTAGATAAAGCCATTATTTTTAGTATCCCTTTAAAACAAATTGCATTAGTTGTTTTCTTATTATTGTTAACGTTTAACTCTTTATTTTTTGTTACTTAAACTTGGGTAAAATCCGTGCATTTGCGTATGCTAAGAGATTAATAGCTGCTTGTGACCGAATAAACTAAATAAAATGTATTGTGTCATGATGAAGTTTTTCATACCAAATCATCACATACATTTAGCACTATCGCCTTTGGGGCAGAAGATAGTTAACTTAACTGCCCGTGTACGCTATTGCTAAAAATTTTATTCATTGTTGTATGACCACTTAGTCGGATCCAATGCCACTAACTCAGGCATTTAACATAGCCTTTATTGTCTCTATAAATCTTATAAACCTAATTCCTAAAACAACCAATCATATCGGCAATTTCTTGTTTAGTTAAATTAGTATTTTCATCATCAACGAGTTCAACAATACGTTTACGGTCTTTATCAGGGATCTGGCGAGGTTTGCCAAACTTAACACCTTTTGCTCTTACTCGCTCAAGTCCTTTCTGAACTCGCTCATTGATAATGTCTTTCTCAAATTCAGCCAATGCACCTAACATGCTAAACATAAGTTTTCCGTTACTGCTTGAAGTATCAACTGCTTGATTAAGAACATTAAGAGTAGCACCTTTCGCTTCAATCATATCAACCAACTTGTGCAAGTCAGTTAATGATCTTGCAAGACGGTCTAACTTTGTAATGACAATACTATCCCCTTACCTTAAATAATCAATTGCACTATGTAACTATAGACGATCACTTTTAACGCTACTCAGTTTTTCCTTAAATATTTTCTCATAACCTTTAAGTTATTCTAGTTGATTATCTAAGTTTTGATTTTGAGTTGAACAGCGAGCATAAGCAATTTTAATACTGTACCTTTATCCCCAGGAGTTAGATTACAAACTTAAAATTAGGATAAAGGTTACACTTAATCGAGGTGATCATGCAAAAATACGGTTGGTAAAACACTGTAACCTAAACTGTAGTATTGATTACAGTGCTAGAGGTTGCCAGTTAGGAGACTAAGCAATCAATCTACCTATTCAAATAATCTGATATAATGTAAGAGTAAAAATGGTGAAACTGTTTAGGGCGCTAATGCCACATTTGAGGCATTTGTGAATAGACATCACTAGTGTAATTTCTAGACATAAAATGAGATTGAGAGGTTTTATTTAATATTCACTATTGCCACAAAGCTGTCTAAATTTACGAGTAAAAACACCCCTGTTTATGTTCACTTTGATACGAAGCCAGACATTTCTTGTCTGCCAGCTAAGAAGCGCAGTTCCCAATTTCGGTCACTGGCTTTTTGGTTTTCTAAGCTGCAATATTGACCGTAAAGTGCGGATTAGAGACGTTCTAGCTAGCTTTTTTCTGATTCTATAATTAATCTATACAAGTGACAAATATCACTTAACACTCAGACCGAGGAACGCATTACACCAGCCGAAAGTTTAGGCAACGACTGTGGCGTTATCAAATCACACAAAGCATCAGCCGCCGCGGAAATTGTTGGGATAATGCCACAATGGAACGATATTTTAGAAGTTTAAAAACGCAATGGATACCTTTGATAGGGTATAAGAATTTTAATGAAGCCAAACAAGCAATCATTAATTACATCATGGATTATTACAATAAGACCCGGCCACATACGTATAACGGTGGAATAAGCCCAAATGAATCAGAAAGAAGAGATGAGTTAAGCTACAACACTGTGGCCAATATTACATGACCACTTCAGTTAAGTAAGTTTATGGGGGGAGCAATGACCTGTTACTCAAACCCATCTTTAAAAGATTTTCTTAAATCTAGAAATAAACACTAGGTTATCTTAATCATTACATAATATTTCAAGTTGATATTAATAACCTTTAACGCCAGCGTTATCACCATGTAGCTAACCGTGTAAAATTTCTTGAGCTTAAGCTGATATAAGTACAAAAAAAGCCCCTACATTACTGCAGAGGCTTTTTCTTGAATTAGTCGAGTTGACCGTATAAGCCGGGTTTTGTATCTCTTTCGAAAAAGAGTGACAATCATTCGTCTAGGCCTTAAATCGCTCTAAGGCTCAAGCAACCTACCCGGTTTCCACGCGAACCACGCTTATACTATTTAAACTTACGCTCGAACAGTCATGAAACCCTATTTGGTCTTGCTCCGGGTGGAGTTTACCCTGCAATTACTGTTACCAGCAATCCGGTGCGCTCTTACCGCACCCTTTCAGCCTTACCTGTGAAGTTCCTAAGAACAACCATCGGCGGTCTTCTCTCTGCTGCACTTGTCGTCGGCTCACGCCGCCCAGGCGTTACCTGGCACCCTGCTCATTGGAGCCCGGACTTTCCTCCCCTCTATCTATATATCTTCAGTTTGCACATCTGATACTTTGATAAAGCAGCGATTGTCTGGTCAACTCGCCGCGCATTTTACCTGAATTTTTACCGATAGCCAATTGATAATATATTTAGTTTACGTTGTTTAATTCATGTATCGTGAATTACTTCAGCGAGAGTACTATTTCATATAACGCATTTTTCTTCACGCCATAAATTTCAGCGGTAATGGCACAGGCTTTCTTAGGTTTCATTTCTTCTAACAATAACTTAAGTGTGTCAATAGCCTTTGCAGGAATTGCGTTTGTGTCTATTTTATTACCTTCAATAATTAAAACCATTTCACCTTTTAATTGATTGGGATCTTCTTTTAACCACGCTAATAAGTTACACGCTGTATCTGAGTGAATGGTCTCAAACGTTTTAGTTAACTCACGAGAAATAACAACATGGCGTTCACCCCCTAACACTTTTACAATGTCTTCAACGGTATCAATCGCTCGACGTGGTGCATCATAGAAAACCATAGTGCGTGGTTCTTCTAGTAAGTTCGCTAACGTTGCTTGTCTAGCGCCTGATTTTGAAGGAAGAAAACCTTCAAATGAAAAGCGGTCTGTGGGTAAACCCGCAACTGAAAGCGCAGCTATTGCTGCACAAGCACCAGGTATAGGAGAAACAGGTAAATTAAGTTGGCGGCAATGACGCACCAAGTGAAAGCCAGGATCACTGATCAATGGCGTACCGGCATCTGAAACCAGCGCAATGCTTTTCCCTTCTTGTAAAAGTGTTGCAACATAATCTTGGCGTTGGCGTTCATTGTGGTCATGCAATGATAATGTTTTATTTTTTATAGAATACGTCGATAATAATCTTTGAGTATGGCGAGTATCTTCACAGGCAATAATATCCACATGCGTTAACACATCAAGTGCGCGTTGACTGATGTCGGTTAAATTCCCGATCGGTGTGGCGACAATGTAAAGCGTGCCTGATTCTACAAATACTGACGACATAATGAATACTTAAGTTGAGACTGATGAAGATGAAGTTTATTATAAAGCTAACTAATAAAGTACGGATTTATCACTGGTGAGCCAAACTAATTTTTTGTTTTCAAATAAAAGCACTTTTTATCGCATAACTTCTCTTTGTTTTGTGGTTTTACTAACCGCTACATTGACGACGAGTTGTAGTACATCGAAAAAAGCAACCACCAAACAAGTAGCAGATGCTCCATTTAAAAAATCTCTGGAAACTTCTGATGATAAAATAACGGCACAACAACTCCTGTTGTCTGCACAAACACAAGCATCAGATCAAGCGATCGCTACGTTAACCCAAGCAAGTGAAAAGCTTATAAATGAAGGTAGTTTTGAACAAGCGTTATGGTTATCACAGCAACTTGTTCAATTAACACAAAGCGAAGCACTTAAATATCGCTTAGCGTTAGTCAGTGCAAATGGTTTCCTTAAAATAAGCGAAGTGGCATTAGCTTTTAAGCAGCTAGAAATTGCTGAACAATTTTCAGCAAAAAATGGCATTATGCATCACGAAGACTACTACAACTTGTTTGCTGAGGTTCAAAAACGTCGAGCCCTAGAAATTAGCTCGATCAATGCGAAGCTGCATTGGTTTGCTATTAGCCCTAGCACCAATAACAATGATATTCATTCACTATGGCAAGCATTGAGTGTGCTGTCTACTTGGCAACTCGACCAATTATCGGACTTAAACCCACCTCATATTGAAGGTTGGCAGCAGCTGTTAACTTATGCACATAAATTTGGTGGTGACATTGACCGTTTTGATCGTTACTTAACCCAGTGGCAACGAGACTTTTCAGCCCACCCTGCGCAAGCCATCATCAAAAGCTTAAGGGCTGGCAAATTAGCCACTAAGCAAGTTATTCAAAATATCGCTATTATTTTACCTTTGTCAGGTAAACAAGCAGTTGCAGGAAAAGCAGCCCAACAAGGTATTCTAGCGGCTTATAATAATATACCTTATAAAAACTTAAGCTTTATTGATACTGATACGCTCGATTGGTCGCTCTTAAATGAACGGCTCATCACCTTAGATAGCCATTTTGTTATCGGTCCATTGCTTAAAGAAAATGTTGACAAGTATCTCGCTCTGCATGAAATATTAATCCCCAGTTTATTACTGAACACCCCTGAAAATGTATCACTTAATACTGAACAATTTATACTGTCAATGCGCCCAGAAGACGAAGCTTTCCAAGCAGCAACCACACTAAGCCGTAAAAATTATCGTGCGCCGGTGCTACTAAGTCATCGAGATACGGCCAGTCAGAGAATTGCTCAAGCATTTACCCAACAGTGGCAACTTCTCAATGGTTATTTACCTGAAGTCGTTTATTTCGAAAAAGGTAAAAAAATGCAAGAGCAATTAAAGGCAAGTTTAGAAGTTGATCTAAGCCAAGCTCGCATTAAAGATTTGAAAATTAGATTAAAACAAAGCATAGATACAGAATCAAGAAACCGCAGAGATATAGATATGTTTTACTTAGTGGGGTCTCCTGCACAAACTAAATTACTGAAACCCTATATTGATGTAAATACTAGCCCTTTTGCTAAAATCATCCCTGTGTATGCAAGCTCTCGAAGCCATAGTAGTAAACAGGACTCAAGTCAGCATAACGACCTTCGCAACCTTATATTTACTGAAATGCCTTGGCTTTTAAGTAGCCAGCAACAAAATGCTCAGCTAGCTCAGTTGAGTAAAACCCTTTGGCCAAGTCGTAGTGACTCGTTACAACGAATATTTGCCATGGGTTACGACAGCTTATATTTAGTTGATAAACTACCATTAATGAAACAAAAACCTTATATTCGTCATTACGGTCAAACAGGTATCTTAAAATTAAATAGTAATAATACACTAACTCGAAGTTTATTATGGGGTATTTATCAAAATGGTAACGTCTCTGAAATATCCATGGACTAAAAAGGTTACCACCCGAGAAACGGGTAATATAACTGAAAAGGTTGCCGCTAATTATCTTGTGGAACAAGGATTGATTATCCAAGAAAAAAACCTCTATAGCCGCGCGGGTGAAATTGATATAATCATGAAAGATGGCAACACTATCGTCTTTATAGAGGTGAAATATCGTGCTTCGGCACTATTTGGTGGAGCGATTTCAGCGATTTCGGAAAAAAAACAGCAAAAAATTAGAAAAACAGCCGCATTTTACCTGCAACAATGTGGCTTAAACGAATATAATACCTCTTGTCGATTTGATGTTATTGCTTTACAAGGTAATATAAACAATCTCGATATTACCTGGCTAAAAAATGCCTTTTAGAGACAATAAACGGAGCGAGTTTCATTTATGTTAGAACGGATCAAAAGTAACTTTACCGAAAGTATCCAAACCAAAATTGCCGCCAGCGAGTTATTAGCTGGCCCTATTGAGCATGCGGGTATGATAATGGTGCAAAGCCTATTAGCAGGTAATAAAATACTAGCTTGTGGTAACGGTGGCTCAGCGGGTGATGCACAACACTTTTCAGCCGAGTTATTAAACCGTTATGAAACTGAGCGTCCACCATTGCCAGCAATAGCTTTAACAACAGATACCTCGACCATTACTTCAATTGGGAATGATTATTCCTTTGATGAGATATTTTCTAAGCAAGTAAGAGCACTTGGGAATAATGGCGACGTTCTTCTCGCAATTTCAACCAGTGGTAATTCTCGTAATGTGGTAAAAGCCATTGAAGCTGCAGTATCACGCGACATCCCAATTATTGCACTTACCGGTGGCGATGGTGGAGATATCGCGGGTTTACTGGGTGATAACGATGTAGAAATACGCGTTCCATCATCTCGTACAGCACGAATTCAAGAAGTTCATTTAGTAGTGATACACTGTTTGTGCGATATTATTGATACCACGTTATTTCCGCAAGATGTGAGTTAATATGCACGCTAAAAAATTATTTATAACACTTAGCGCTGCTTTACTTTTACAAGGATGTGTTGCCGCAGCTGTTGTTACTATTATTGGTGGAGCATCTGCCGCTACGGATGAACGCAGTATAGGTACACAGCTCGACGATCAAAAAATCGAATTTGATGCTTATGCTAAGCTTTCAAAGCACCAAGCACTCGATGATAATACTAACTTACAAGTGATCAGTGTTAATCGAAGTGTGCTTGTTATAGGACAAGCGCCGAATACTTATTTACGTGATTTAGCAATAAAGTCGATTAACGAAGTTAAGCAAATTATACAGCTACATAATCAAATTCGTATCAGTAACACCACCTCGGTTACCACAAGAACCAACGATATTTGGTTAACGTCAAAAGTTAAAACAGCCCTATTTGGCAGCGATAATATTGATGCAACTAATATTAAGGTCGTTACTGAGAATGGCGAGGTGTTTTTGATGGGTTTAATCAGCGCAGCACACGCAGATGAAGCGGTAAATATTGCGCGTAATATCAGTGGTGTAAACCGCGTTTTCAAAATATTTGAGTATATTTAACCTTCAAATATTTTAAATATAAGCATAAAAAAAGCTTCACAAGTACATACTTGTGAAGCTTTTTTATAAGCAATAATTTATAAATAGAGTTACTTAATCACTTTTAAGCTAGGCTTACCTTTCACTTTTGGTGATTTCACTTCTGAATTAGTATTGTCAGTACTGGTATTATCTGAGGATACACTTGATAGCCCTACAGGTTTTACAGGCGTTATATCTTCGCTCAGTTCAGGTTCAGAATGCTCAATAGCTAGCGATGTACCTGCTCCATTCTCTTTTGCGTAAATAGCCGCGATTGCGCCATAGGGCACAACAATGTGCTCAAGCTTGCCACCAAAGCGTGCACTAACTTCTATAGCATGATCCCCAAGGGAAATAGAACCCACGGCTGACATTGAAACGTTCAGCACAATTTGTCCATCACTGACATAGGCCATTGGCACTAACACACCGTAAACACTCACATCTACAGCAATGTAGGGCGTAAGTTGATTATCAGAGATCCACTGATAAAAAGCCCTAATAATATAAGGCTTATTAGAAGTCATTTCTGGAGATGCCAAGGCTAAAACATACCTAAACGAATTTCACGTTCATCTTCAGTTAATGATGCTTGAAATGATTCACGTTCGAATAACTTCAACATATAACCTTTAAATTCTTTAGAGCCCTCACCATCCAGCTCAATACCTAAAGCAGGCAAACGCCATAATAATGGAGCTAAATAACAATCAACTAAACTGAATTCTTCACTCATAAAATACGGTGCTTCATTAAGAATTGGTGCAACACTTAGTAAGCTTTCTTTAAGTTCTTGACGCGCTTTACTCGCAGCTTCTGCTGGGCCACTCATAATTATTTTTGCTAGACTATACCAATCTTGTTCTACACGATGCATCATCAAACGGCTACGACCCCGTGATACTGGGTAAACTGGCATTAATGGCGGATGAGGGAAACGCTCGTCTAAATATTCAATAATAATTGATGCTTCGTATAATGCTAATTCACGATCAATTAACGTTGGTACTGTACCATAGGGATTTAAATCGAGTAAATCTTCTGGTAAGTTAGCTAAATCAACTAAATGAATATCAACGCCAACGCCTTTTTCAGCGAGTACGATGCGTGTTTGATGACTATACATATCATCAGCGTGGGAATATAAATTCATCACTGAACGCTTGTTTGCTGCTACGGCCATAATGCCTCCAAAAATCTGTAATAAAAAACTAACAAAGGGGGCCAAAGCCCCCCATAAATAAAACGCTGTACATTAACAATAATTGTTAGTGTACATCCTTCCAATATTCAACTTTAAGTAAGTAAGCAAAAATAAGGAAAATAAATAAGAAGCCTATTACCCAATATCCCATCGCTTCACGCTTAAGTTTGCTTGGCTCACCGGTATATTCTAAGAAGTTGGCTAAATCACGAGCAAAGGCATCGTACTCTTCAACGGTCATAGAACCACCTGTTGCTTCACTGAGTTTACCATTTTCGTCCATTGTGCGAACACCTTGTAGCCCCTGCAAAACATGTGGCATACCCGCGTTTTTTAATATGGTGTTATTAACGCCAAAGGGACGTTCTGGATCAACGTAGAAAGAACGCAAGTAGGTATAAATATAATCAGGCCCTGGCTTTAAACGCGCCATTAACGTTAAATCTGGTGGTGTATTACCAAACCATTTAGCCGCATCTTTTGCTGGCATAGTATTAGTAATATGATCACCGACTTTTTCACCCGTATACATATAATTAGCAATACCATCGGCTTCACTAATACCTAAGTCCTCAAAAGTACGATTGTATCTTTGGTACTGTAACTGGTGACAACCTAAACAATAATTAATGTAAGATTGAAAACCACGTTTAAGTGATTCTTTGTCACTTAAATCATTACCGGCTTTGTCTAAATGAACACCAGTGCTAGCAGCAAGTGTTAACATTGGCACAAGCGCAAAAATCCCAAAAATAAAAGCTCTAATAAATTTATTCATTATCCTGAAACCCTCTCTGGAACTGGCTTAGTTTTTTCGTTCTTACTGTACACCCATAAGGCAAGAAAGAAACCAAAATAACCAAACGTGGCGATAGTACCAATTAAGTTGTAGACCGGTGTTGATGGCAACGTACCTAAAATACCCAAAGCAATGAAACAAATAACAAATTGCGCTAAGTTAACCGTATGAGCCGTACAACGGAACTTAATAGATTTCACTGTACCACGGTCAAACCAAGGTAATAAGAATAAGACAATGATCGCAGAAAACATACCAACTGCCCCTAATAACTTATCAGGGATAACACGTAAAATGGTATAAAAAGGACCAAAATACCAAACTGGTGCAATATGCTCTGGTGTTTTCAAACCATTTGCAGGTTCAAAATTTGGCGCTTCCATAAAATAGCCACCGCCTTCAGGGTTAAAAAACATTACCCAAGAGAAAATGATTAAGAAGATAACAATCGCCACTAAATCTTTAACTGTGTAATAGGGGTGGAATGGGATCGCATCGACGATATCGTATTTTTTAGTATATTGCTCATGGAAAGTAAATTTACTATGCTCTTCTAATGGCACACTACCTTTAGGTTTTTTAATATTTGTGCCTTCAGGGTTGTTCGAACCCACTTCATGAAGTGCAAGAATATGTAAGAAAACTAATACAACTAAAACCAGTGGCATTGCAATAACATGTAAGGCAAAGAAACGGTTTAAGGTAGCACCTGATATAACGTAATCACCACGTATCCAAAGTGTTAAGTCATCACCTATAATTGGAATTGCACCAAACAGAGAAATAATAACCTGCGCGCCCCAATAAGACATATTGCCCCAGGGTAATAAGTAACCCATGAACGCTTCAGCCATAAGCACTAAAAAGATCAACATGCCGAAGATCCACAGTAACTCACGAGGCTTTTGGTATGAACCGTACATCATGCCACGGAACATATGCATATAAACAACAACAAAGAACGCTGACGCGCCTGTAGAATGCATATAGCGAAGTAACCAGCCGTAATCAACATCACGCATGATATATTCTACAGAAGCGAACGCACCTTCACCTGATGGCTCATAGCTCATTGTTAACCAAACACCCGTTAACAATTGATTGACGAGTACGACACTCGCTAAAACACCAAATACATACCAAAAATTAAAGTTTTTAGGTGCAGGGTACTGTCCAGCGTGTTTGTTTACAGCGTCAGTTAACGGTAAACGTTGATTAATCCAGGACATAAAATTTGCAAACATTATACTTCTCCTGTACTAACACCGATTAATAAGGTGTCTGCTGTTGGGAATGAATGTTCAGGAACCACCAAATTTGTTGGTGCAGGAACGCTTTGAAAAACACGTCCAGCCATATCGAATTTAGAACCGTGACAAGGACAAAAGAAACCATCTTTTACACCCTCAACAAACTCTTCAAAATCGCCTTGGTGGTGAGTAGGAGCACAACCTAGGTGAGTACAAACGCCCAAAGCAACCATAAACTCAGGCTTAATTGAACGATATGCATTGGTTGCATAAGTCGGTTGTTGAGGCTCTTCTGAACCGGGGTCTTTCAATTGATCGTCATGCGCCGATAAAGTTGATAATATTTCTTCTGTTCTTCGGACCACATAAACAGGTTTTCCTCGCCATTCAGCGCGGATTAATTGACCAGGTTCTATTTTACTCACATTGACTTCAACCGGAGCACCAGCAGCTTTCGCTCTAGCACTAGGGTTCCAAGAACCAATGAAAGGCACAGCCAAACCGACAACACCAACACCACCGACTACCGAAGTAGCAGCAGTTAAAAAGCGTCGACGGCCGTTATTCACGGGCGCATTGCTCATTCAAAATCTCCAAATAACATTGTTTCAAACAAATTCGAATTATTATTCTCACAGCTACAGCGAGTTGCAAGAGGAAATACTTTCCAATTGTTTGCCAAAACTTGCGACAAAAATTTTTCTGATAATAAAGAAATATGCACTTTTTTACAAGTAAAAATAAGCGAAACATCAGTTATATATCATTATATCACTGACTTTACCACATTGGACGCTCCGCTAAATACGAAAGATTATTATTTAAAAATTGAGGATAAAAAATAGTTTCTCCTTTACTATTTTATCAAAAAGACTAATCGTAATATTTTGGAAGGTATTTCTGAATTGCAGATATAAAAAAACCGACATAAAGTCGGTTTTTTGAAAACGTATAAGGTATATATTAACGTTTTGAAAATTGTGGCTTTTTACGAGCCTTGTGTAAACCAACTTTCTTACGTTCAACTTTACGAGCATCACGAGTTACGAAACCAGCTACACGTAAAGAACTACGTAAAGTTTCATCAAACTCCATTAATGCACGAGTAATACCGTGACGAATTGCGCCAGCTTGACCAGAAATACCACCACCTACAACAGTGATGTTAAAGTCAAACTTTTCTACCATTTCAACTAATTCTAATGGTTGACGAACAACCATACGAGCCGTTTCACGACCAAAGTATACAGAAATGTCACGCTTGTTAATTGTAATTGCACCGTTACCAGCTTTCATGAACACACGAGCAGTTGAGCTCTTGCGACGACCAGTACCGTAATATTGATTATCAGCCATTGCTTAAAGCTCCAAAAGTTGTGGTTGTTGTGCAGTATGCTTATGTTCAGTGCCCGCGTAAACTTTAAGCTTACGGAACATTTCACGACCTAAAGGTCCTTTAGGTAACATACCTTTAACAGCAAATTCCAAAACACGCTCTGGAGCTTTTACAATTAACTTTTCAAAGCTAATTTGCTTAAGACCGCCTGGGAATTCTGTATGCGAGTAGTAAATTTTACCCTTCGCTTTATTACCAGTTACTTTCACTTTCTCGGCATTGATAACAACGATGTAATCGCCAGTATCTACGTGAGGAGTATATTCTGCTTTATGCTTTCCGCGTAAACGGCTTGCAATTTCAGTAGCGATACGACCTAAAGTTTTATTTTCGGCGTCCACTAAGAACCATTCGCGTTGTACGCTTTCTGGTTTTGCTACAAAAGTTTTCATTAAAAAACCCAATATTTATTATGTTACTTTAAATGATGAATGTTAAGAATTAACACCACCGGTTAAAAAGACCACGCTATACCCCTTCGAGTATCGAGTCCATCGCCACTACTTTTCACAAAAGTCAAAAACAGTAGGCATTTGTAACGCAGGGAGCGCGAATTATACAGAAGTTATCCTATAAGATCACGTATAAATCACAATCAATTGCACTTTATTTACACTTTTATCTGTTAAACAATAAATCTTAGGATAAATTTTTTCCAATTGAACTTAGGGTAAATGTTTACTTGCTAAATAATCATGGGACTGCATTTCTTGTAAACGACTTAAACAACGTTTGAATTCAAATACTAGACCACCATGACTGTATAAATTTTCCATATCGACTTCTGCAGAAATAATTAATTTCACATTACGCTCATAAAATTCATCAACCAGCGCAATAAAACGACGTGCCGCGTCTTCGCGCTCGACACTCATCTGTTTTACGTTGGCTAATAGTACCGTGTGATATAAACGACTTAATTCCATATAATCAGTTTGGCTACGTGCTGACTCACACAATACTGAAAAATCAAAATGCACAATACCGTCAGATTCTTCAATCGCAAGAAGTGGGCGGCCGTTTATTGCGATATCAACGTTTTTATTTCCTAGATTCACAGAAAGTTGTGTAAAGTATTCAGCTAAATTATCACTGGCTTGAGCATCAAGTGGTGAATGAAAAATTTCAGCTTGCTCTAAAGTACGTAAACGATAATCAATTCCGCTATCAACATTAACCACATCACAGTGCTGATTAATAAGATTAATCGCAGGTAAAAATCGCTCACGTTGTAAACCATTATGGTAAAGATCATTAGGGATAATATTCGACGTTGCTACGAGTGTAACGTTATGGGCAAACAGCTCTTCAAATAAAGATCCGAGGATCATTGCATCGGTGATATCAGAAACAAAAAATTCATCAAAACAAATAATGCAGGTTTCGTCAGCAAAACGTTTCGCTATTATTTTTAAGGGATCAGCTTGTCCTGTTAAGGTTTTTAATTCTTGATGAACCCGATGCATAAAGCGATGAAAGTGAACACGCATTTTATTTTCAAAAGGCAGACAATCATAGAATGTATCAACTAAGTAAGTTTTTCCGCGGCCAACGCCCCCCCAAAAATAAAGTCCCTGAATGGTTTTAATTTCCGATTTTGAAACAATCCGCTTCCAGCGATTGAGTACTTTTTTAAATCCTTCAACAGGCAAGGGTTTATTTTGAAGATCTTCGTACAAGCGCTGTAAATTTTTTACTGCGTTTTCTTGCGCCTCGTCATATAAAAAATCATCACGGGTTAAATCTTGATTATACTTATCTAAAGGTGAAAGCTTGATCATTTATTGGCCACTTATATTTTGTTACACAGAGTCTTTGAAGGACTAATGGAATATTTTCTTGAAATTAACAAATTCGCAATCATATTCATTAGGTAAGCGCGAACAGAAGCGCTATTATACAAAATAAGTTAATATATTTTTACTAATTTTTATCGAATATAACGAGGGTTCCACACTATGGATATAGTTTTAGCAATTTTTCTTTTAATCGTCGGTACGGCAATGGGTTTTGTTGCTAGTCGTTTTTTATCTGCCTCAGTCAAAGACAATCAAAAACTCAGTGAACGTGTCAGTAATAGTGAAACCGCTTTAACACAGTATAAACTAGACGTTGCCGAACATTTAGATGATTCGACAAAACTATTAGATAAAATGAATAGCACCTGTCAAACGGCAATGAAACAAATGGAAAAAAGTACGCAATTGCTAAAAAAAGCAACACCTTTAGAAGTTGACGGCATGCCATTTTTCTCAAAAGAAACTCAAGATCAACTTGCTCAAACCGTATCATTACGCCACAGCAAAGCCGAACGTAAAAATGAAGAATTGGGTACTGAGCCACCACGTGACTATTCAGATCAAGCCAGTGGCCTTTTTGCTGACAAGAAACAAAGTGTTACAAATGTAGGGTAAGGCTATCTTGAACTAACATAAACAGCGCAGGTCTTTAGTTAGGTATATAAATTACATTAAATCATTATATTTATAGAAAGGTTGTCTCATTTATGAAAAAACTGTCTTTTTTAGCAACAAGTATTTTATTATCAGGCTCTATTGCCTTTGCCAGTTTGCCCGTCCACGCAAATTTACCTTTTTCCGTTAATAGCCAACAAATGCCAAGTTTAGCGCCCATGCTAGAAAAGGTAACGCCAGGTGTTGTATTAATTTCTGTTACGGGTACTCATGTAGAAAAGTCAAAAGTACCAGAAGCCTTTAAATTTTTCTTTGGTAACCCCAATCAAAATCAAAACCAATCAAGAAAGCGAGAATTTCGAGGTTTGGGTTCCGGTGTCATTATCGATGCTGAACAAGGTTACATAGTTACTAACAGCCATGTAATTAATGAAGCTGACGAAATTCAAATAACCTTAAAAGACGGTCGTCAAATTACAGCGAAAAAAATTGGCTCTGATGCCAGTAGTGATATCGCTTTACTGCAAATAGAGGCCAAAGACTTAATAGAAGTAAAGCTCGCCGACTCAGATAACATACGTGTTGGAGACTTTGCTGTCGCTATTGGTAGCCCTTTTGGTTTAGGTCAAACCGTAACCTCGGGTATTATAAGTGCCTTAGGGCGTAGTGGATTAAACGCGCAAAATTATGAAGACTTCATTCAAACTGATGCCGCGATTAATAGTGGTAATTCAGGAGGGGCATTAATTAACTTACAAGGAAAACTTGTCGGTATTAATACGGCTATCTTAGGTCCAAATGGTGGAAATGTTGGTATTGGCTTTGCTATACCAAGCAATATGGTCGACAACATCGTTAAACAGCTCATTGAATTTGGTGAAGTACGCCGCGGAGTACTAGGTGTATTAGGACGTAGTGTCAATGGTGAAATCGCTGAAGCTTTAGAGCTTGAATCAAGCCAAGGTGGTTTTATTGAGCAAGTAGAAGTTGGCTCAGCAGCTGACGAAGCCGGTATTGAGTCTGGTGATGTTATTACTAAAGTTAATGGAAAAATGGTGAAGACCTTTGCTGCAATACGAGGAAAAATAGGCACAATTGGCGCAGGTAAGAGTGTCGAATTAACCGTAATAAAAAAAGATGGCTCTGAAAAAACCTATAACGTTACCCTTAAAAAGCAAGAAACAGCCAAAGTCGAAGCCGCCAGCATCCACAAAATGTTAGACGGCGCTGAGCTTGAAAATAGCGAAAATGGTCGAGGTATTGATATAAAATCAGTAGCAGAGGGAAGTCCAGCAGCTTTCATTGGCCTTCAAAAAGGTGATATTATCAGTGGAATAAACCGCACACGTATAAAGTCGATAGGTGAATTGCGTAGTTACTTAAATGATAATAAAGGTGTTTTCGCGATAAATATTATCAGAGGTAATAGCACATTATTTTTAATGATCCGCTAACGCTAAAAAGTAAACCTCAAAATTAATTTAAAGGCTCTTTATGAGCCTTTTTTATGAGTAATACTATTTTGAAACTATAAAATTTAACTAAGCTTATGCTATGATTAATGATATTACATACTTATAATAAAAATTATTTTGAACATAATCAACCTAATAAAATATATTGTTCGCCCAGCCAGTTATGGTGTAATGATAGCTGTTGCTTTACTCCTATTAGTACCCGAGCTACGCACGAATACTTTGCAAGTACTTCAAAAAAATCAACAGCAACCCCAACAACCACTGTCTTATGCAAAAGCTGTCAGCACCGCTAGTCCAGCTGTGGTGAATATTTATTCTGAAGAAATAAATTCAAACCCCGTATATCGAGCAAAAGCAAGAAGACCTACTAACTTAGGGTCAGGTGTTATCATGCATGCCGATGGTTACATTTTAACGAATTATCATGTAGTGCAAAATGCTGACTTAATCACGGTGTTACTCCAGAATGGTCAACAATTTCCTGCAGAATTAATTGGCTTCGATGCTTACACTGACTTAGCCGTACTTAAAGTTGAAACAAGCAATTTACCTGTGATCCCCCAAAGAGCTAACTTACAGTCACTTGTTGGTGATGTCGTCCTTGCGATAGGTAATCCGTTCAATTTAGGACAAACAGTCACCCAAGGTGTTATTAGTGCAACAGGTCGGAGTGGTTTAAGTGTTATTAATTACTTAGAGTTATTACAAATGGATGCCGCAATCAACGAAGGTAACTCTGGCGGTGCATTGATAAATACTAACGGCGAATTAGTGGGCATTAATTCAAGGAAGTTCACCAATCAAGAAAGAAGTATTCAAGGCATATTTTTCGCCGTCCCCTATTCACTTGCCCATAAAGTGATGATGAAGATTATTGCCAATGGCAGAGTTATTCGTGGTTATTTAGGGGTAACTGTTTCACAATCACTCAATACAATGAAAGGTTTTGCTATTGATGCTGTTGAAGAGAACAGCCCCGCATTTAAAGCTGGCTTGAAACCAGGCGACATTATTTATGAAATAGATAATGTCGCGATCAATTCATTTCCACAAGCCCTCGACATTGTTGCAGAAACAAAACCTGGCACAACGCTGACTTTTAAGTTAGTTAGAAACAAAAAATTATTAGAAGTATCAGTTACCATTGCTGAAAAGCCAAAAAGTTAAGCCATAAGAAATTTAATCAGATAAGCTCAGTATTTACCTACTTGGCTTTTAACCGTTAATCGCACTAACAACTGAGTGTGTTCCTAAAAAAATGCACCCTTCTCCTCTTTTTTTCGTGTAGAAGATTTCAAAAAGTAACTTAAACGCTTTATCATCAATACCTGTATCATCATCTCGATATCTAATAATAATACTCCCTTTCTTCATATATACTTAGATAAGCACACTACCTTTAGCACCTTTGGTAAAAGCATGATTTACGGAATTTAAAATTAAATTACTGAATATTTGTGAAATAGCTCCTGCATTAACATTATCAGTTATTAGGGGGCTTTTTAATGTTGGTCTTAATGATAAAATAATTTCATCAATATATTGAAGTACATTAATATTTTGTATCTCATTAGATAATTGATCTACAGCAACTTACTTAAAACTATTCACTAGCAATGCACTACGCTAAATGTTCATGGCAAGAATCGTCAGCACCTCTTCAATATCTTCAAAAAATTCATCAATTGTAGTTCTGTAATTGATTTATTATCGACCGAACGCTTCACTATTTTATACTCTTCTTATAAATGGCTAACACCCGTGACGCAAATCCCTAACGGAGTATTAATTTCATGTGCAATCCCCGCCACAAGACCACCTAATGAGAGCATCTTTTCTTTTTGTATCAGTACTTCTTGAGTTGTCTTCAATTATTTAATAGCTCGCTTAAAATCTCTATTTTTTGCTCAAGCAGACGATGTTGCTTAGCCATTTTTAACTGAGATTCTTTTCGCTACTGGCTATTTACCAATGTATCAATAGTATTCGCGACATGTTGCGCCACAAAGTTAAGCAGCATAAGATCGTCTTTGTTATAAATAATATCTTTATCGTAACTTTGAATCACAATTACCCCGTGTAAAAAGTTAGCTAAAATCATCGGTGCCCCACCCATGAGATAAAGTCTTTTGAACCAATAACTTATTCTATCTCCCCATGCGTAATAAGCTTATTTATTTACGTAATATCTAATAATTGCGCTTTGCGGTTTCTGATGACATAGGAACTAACTACCTTGCCATTAGCCACTTTCTATCAACAACATCTTGCTCGTCTTTCTCGTTAATAAAGTAGGGGATCGTTAAAATTAGGTCTTATTCACTATATAAAGCAATAAAGAAATTCTTTGAATAAATGAGTTCAGCAATGGTGTTATGAACGGTTTGATAAAATGAATCGAGATTATTATTGTTATAATCTACCGACGTTACTTTAAATAGCGCGTGATGAAGTTTTTCAGAACGTTTCCTTCCAGCAATTTCTTGCTCAAGCTGCAGGATATATTGTTGGCTATCTAATGCCTTATATTTTGAAGTGGCCTATTTTAGGAGTAGACAATGGTAAAGCTCACTTAATGTCGTTGTTTTAAGTTTAGTAAAATATTGGATTAAAGAAAGTGAATAATATCAGGTTTTTTATATAAAAAAACAGTTAATACAATTCAGCAATACACCACTGATTTCGACCGTTATTTTTCGCCTGGTATAATAAGGTATCAACTTTTTTCATAATACCAGCGACAAAAGCTGACTCTGATGAATTCACAACAACGGCACCCACACTAACCGTTAACTGCTTAGACACACTAGAGTATTCATGTTTAATCATTTTGTCTTTTATAGCTTGATCAATATTGCTGAGCATAATGTCAGCGCTTGCTTTATCACAATCAGGTAAAATAATAACAAATTCTTCACCGCCATAACGCGCAACAAAATCTCGTGGTCGTAAACAAATTTCACGCAGTGCCTGTCCAACTTGTCTTAATGCTACATCGCCAGCACCATGGCCGTAGTTATCGTTATATTGCTTGAAGTAGTCTATATCGATAAGGCCCACTAATAACGTCGTGTTTTCTTGCTTGATAGCAGCCACTTCCTCTTTTAGAACAACATCCATTTTACGGCGATTATTAACCCCGGTTAAAGCATCGATATGGGCTATTTCGTCTAGCATTTTTCGTTGACGAATCAACTCTAAATGCATCATCACTCGTGCTATAACAATGTTCGATTTAAAGGGTTTATAAATATAGTCACAGCCCCCTAAATTAAAGCCACGCTCTTCATCGTCGTCATTGGCTAAGCCGGTGATAAAAATCACGGAAATATTCATCGTTTCAGGATCATTTTTTAAAATATCAATGACCTCAAAACCAGATAAATCAGGCATAACCACATCTAATAGAATAAGGTCAGGCACATGTTTTATAGCCAGTTTTTTGGCTTGTTGACCGTTTTTTGCAAAAATAATTTTTGCTTGTTCTTGTAACAACTCTTTCAGCATTTTGCGATTTGCTTTATCGTCATCAACAATTAATATGCTTTGCTCTAAAGTTTTCATGCTTACGATACTAGTTTATTTTTTAATGCTTCGATACATTTTAATGCGCTAGCATATTCAACATCTTCAATTAATTCGACAATATTATCAACGAGACTGCCGAGATCACTACCTTGAGTATACTCTGCCAATGTCGGTAATAAATCTTCTACTTCAGCATCTTCTTGCTCAAGTAAGTACACCATAGAATTAAGTAACACCGTCAGCAACTCTTTATTAAGCGATACTTTAGGTTGTTCACCTAAAGAAGCGCTAATGTCTTGATCCGTTAAAGTCGTTAAAGCCGACAATATTATTTGATGTTCGTTAATGAGCAGCTTTATGAACGACGCACTTTTTTCTGGTTGATCTTTTATCTGACCTTCTAATTCAGCCGACAAATCCGCTAAATGATAAGCACCAATATAAGCAGCATTTGATTTTAAAGAATGAGCAAGTCGATATAATGTATTAAAGTCTTTATCTTGATAAGCCTGCTCTAATTCCACATGCAATACTTTTGTACTTTTATAAAAATCAATGACCAACTTCTGATAAATATGCTGCCTGCCGCCCATAGCCAACAAGGCTTTTTTACTGTCTAAACAGGTCAGTTTTGTAATACGTTCCATTAACGTCTCGCCAGGTGGTTCAATAACCAACTCAGCAATATCAGACGATTTTTCTGTGCAATGATCATTCTTATTTTGCACCCCATTAATTTTATCACTTAAGTATTTTGCCATTAGGCTAAATAGAGCATTGGGATCTATGGGTTTAGTAAAGTATTCATTCATCCCTACGTCTAAACATTTGTTCAGTTCGTTAGGCATCGCGTGGGCGGTCATAGCAATAATAGGCAGCGCGTTAAATCGAGCTTGTTTTCTAATTTCTTGTGTTGCGGTTACACCATCCATTTCAGGCATTTGTATATCCATCAAGACAAGGTCATAGTTTTTATTGGCTAACTTTTCTAAGGCAATTAAACCATTACTCGCGACATCGACCTTAGCTTTGGTATCTTCTAAAAAGCCTAACACCACTTGTTGGTTTAATTCATTGTCTTCAACTAACAATATATCTGTTGATGAGAAATCCATTAAACTCGCATTTTTCATATTATAAAAATCTTCATCAAGATCAATTTTTAATGCGTACATCATCGCCTCTAAAAGCACCGTAGCATTAACGGGTTTTTCTAAAAAGCCATCAATACCAGCGGAACTCGCTAACGGCATAGCATCATTTTTATCGAAAGCAGTTACCATTAATACGGCTCGAACGTCGTAAAGGTTTTTATCATCTTGTATGGCTTTTGCAAAGGCAATGCCATCCATATTAGGCATACGCCAATCGGTAATAACTAAGTCGTAAGATTCATCATTACTTTTTGCTGTGGCTAACAGCTCTAATGCTTTTTCTGCACTTTCAACGGCAGTAATTTCACAATGAAACTCTTGTAATAATTCAGTGATCACATTTAAACAAAGCTCGTTGTCATCAACTACTAAAATATTGAGTCCTTTAATAGCATCAATATTTTCCAATTTACTCACGGGCAAATCGCTTTTTTCACAGACGATATTAAAACTAAATTTACTGCCTTCACCTAACGTACTCTCAACCCAAACTTCACCGCCCATTAAGCCGCTCAGCTCTTTACAAATTGAGAGACCTAAACCCGTACCACCAAATTTACGAGTAATAGAACTGTCCGCTTGCGTAAACGATTGAAAGAGGTTATTCATTGTCGCTGTTTCTAAACCGATACCGGTATCAGAAACACTGAACTCAAGTATTAATTGGCTATCGTCATCTTTAGTTAATGGCTGTTTAGCCAAACCGACTTCAATAAGAATATGACCTTGGTCAGTAAACTTTATTGCATTACTCACTAAGTTCACCAGAATTTGCTGCAAGCGTATCGGATCAGACTTAATATGTGTTGGCACATCACTGTGTACTTTTACAATAAGTTCTAAGTTTTTAGCATGCGCACGCAAGGCACAAATATTATTGGTTTTCTTAATCAATCCGCTCATATTCACGGTGACAGATTCTACCGACATTTTACCTGCTTCTATTTTTGAGAAGTCGAGAATATCGTTAATTAGCCCTAAAAGTGCTTGCGAGGCATCTTGCGTTTTTCCAATTAGGTCTTTCTGATGGGGATCTAAATCTGTTTTAAGTGTTAAATAACCTAAACCAATAATAGCATTCATCGGTGTGCGAATTTCATGACTCATTTTTGCCAAGAACTCGCCTTTCGCTTGCATCGCATGTTCAAGTTCAACGGTTCGTTCAGCCACTTTTTGCTCTAAACTCCGATTGATATCAAGTAAGGTTAAATGCGTTTCTACACGAGATAACAGTTCGTGCTTCGAAATAGGTTTGGTTAAATAGTCATTACCACCAGCAGCAAAGCTTTCAACTAAATCGACGACCTGATTTTTAGCGGTTAAGAAAATCACTGGTAATTCGTTCACTAAATAAGTTTCACGAAGCTTTCTACACACTTCATAACCTGAAACCTTTGGCATCATAATATCAAGTAAAATCAAATCAAACGGACGTTCTCCTTCAGGAAGACCTTCACTCGCTTTTTCAATAAACGCTAATGCTTGTTCACCGCCATTGGCCTGAAACAATTGATAGTTAAGCGGCAATAAATAATTATGTAGCACTTGCCGATTAATCGCATCGTCATCAACAATCAATACCCTAAAATCACGATTATCTTTACTTGTAATAGAGCCACTTACAGCTTTATTGAATTCATTGTCGAGGGGGAAGTATTCTATGGTGTCATCTAACGCCTGTAAACGTGACAATTGCTGTTTAGTTTGCTCGTTTTTTCCATCAAACAGGGTCGACGATTCACCAATCTCACGGCCATCAAGCGTATAAACAGGTAAAGTAAAAC
Organism: Colwellia sp. MB3u-41; assembly: GCF_014076845.1. Classification (GTDB taxonomy): domain Bacteria; phylum Pseudomonadota; class Gammaproteobacteria; order Enterobacterales; family Alteromonadaceae; genus Colwellia_A. The sequence continues at coordinate 154,723 of NZ_JACGUT010000010.1, read as the reverse complement.
TAAAGGTACTCCCTTTATTAAGTGTAGAGCTTACGGTGATTTTGCCACCATGTAATTCAACTAACTGTTTAGATACCGCTAAACCTAAACCTGTACCACTGGCACCGCGTGTTTCATCTCCTGATATTTGTTCAAAAGATTCGAAAATGGTTGATAAATTTTCTGCGGCGATACCGATACCGGTATCGGTAATATCAATACAAACAAACTGTTGCTCGTCACTTTCACTATTACCAACGAGTTGGGCTGAAACAGTAATAGTGCCTGACTCGGTAAATTTAATCGCGTTACCGACAATATTAAAAAGAATTTGCTGGAGTCGGTCTTCATCTGCTTCTACCGCAGGAAAATCGCTGGCAATATTATTGACTAGCACTAAATTTTTGATTTTTAATGTTGCACGAGATAACGTGAATACCACATCAATCATGCTGTTAATATCAATTGCTGAAGTGTGGATCTGCAAACCATGGTTTTTTAACTTAGCGAAATCTAAAATATCGTTCACTAAGTTAGACAAACGCCGACCACTTGCCACTACCATAGATAAATCGTGATTGGCTTTATCAGGTAATTGCCCTGCCACACCGTCGATTAACGATTCAGCTAAACCAATAATACCGTTTAAGGGCGTACGTAACTCATGGGAAGTATTGGCTAAAAATTCATCTTTCAATTTATCAACGCGGGTTAAACGTAAATTAATGGCTTGCTCTTTTAAACGTTGGTAATTCAAACGATAAATATAAGAGATTAGCGCGCCAATACCGACAATAAAATAAAAAGTAAACGCCCACCAAGAAAGCCATGGCGCGGGTAACACCTTAACGTTTAATGACTTTCCTTGTTCGTTCCAGTAGCCGTCACCATTACTGGCTTTTACCCGAAAGACATAATCGCCTGCTGGTAAATTGGTGTAAGTGGCTCGGCGGTTTTTTGCATCGGTATAAACCCATTTTTCATCAAAACCTTCAAGTGTGTAAGCATATTTATTACTCATTGGCTCAGAAAAGTGGAGAGCTGAAAATTCAAAAGTAACTAATTTTTCATTATGTGAAAGGGTGAGACTATCGAGTTGATTTATCGCCTGTTCAAGGCTAAAAATATTTTCATTCACAACACCGATGTTATCGTCAACGCTTGACGAAATAACCGGTACAGATATATTATTTAATAAAAAATCGGTCAAACCAACATTAGCGATTGTATTATCATTCTCAATACTTTCAGGAAAAAAGTGGCTAATGCCATTGACCCCACCAAAGAACAACTCGCCGGTTTTACTTTTATAATAAGCGCCCCCATTAAACTCATTCCCTTGTAAGCCGTCATAAACATCGTAATTTTTAAAAGTTTCTGTTTTAGGATCAAAATGCGAAATTCCCTTATTGGTACTTAGCCATAAGGTGCCTTGGGGATCTTCTAAAATGCCGTATACACTGTCGTTAGCCAGCCCATCTTGTTCACGATAGTGGGTAAATACCCCTGTAGATTCATCATATTTGTTAAGCCCCCCCCATGTACCAAACCAGAAAATATTTTGCTTGTCTTGATAAATGGTCATTATTTTATTATTAGACAAGCTATTGCGATTATCAGGGTCATGCTTAAATACGATGAAATTTTCTCTATTTTCTTGATATAAATTTAAACCATTATCTGTGCCAACCCATAAACGGTTTTTCTGATCTTGATATATGTCCCAAACTGTATTATTGCTAAGGCTATTTTCATTTCCATCAGCAACGAAGCGGTTAAATTTTCCACTTGTTGTGTCGAATTTATTTAATCCCCCCCCCCAAGTACCAACCCATAATTTATTTGCATAGTCTTCTTGTATAGATAAAATTGAATTATGACTAATACTAGAAGCATCGTTCGCTTGGTGTTGATAATGCTTGAATTCGCTTGAATTATTACTGAGTTTATTTAAGCCGCCATCGTAAGTACCGACCCATTTATTATTTTTACTGTCGACATAAACAGACAAAACATTATTACTGCTGATAGTACTAGCTTGATTAGCATCATGGGTAAATGTAGTGAAAGTTAGCGTTTTAGGATTATACCTATTTAAACCACCAAAAGTGCCATACCAAAAATAATCGTAATTATCCTCAGCTATAGCAAACGCTAGGTTATTACTCAGACTATTAATATTAGTGGTTGAATGTTGAATATGAGCAAAGTTAAATTGATTAAGCGCTAATTTATTAAGCCCTCCACCATAAGTACCTACCCATAAATTATAATTTTTATCTTCATAAATATCGGTAATTTGATTAAAACTTAAACTACTTGAATCACTATTATTTTCTTCAAAATGAGTAAATGACTGGATCGCTGCAGTATATTTATAAAGCCCTGAAAAAGTGCCAATCCAGAAGTCATTGTTACTGTCTTGGTAAATATCATGAATATTACTATTTGCCACACCATCTTTTACTGGAAGGGTAATAAAATCAATAAATTTTTTATCGGTGGTATCAAATATACTAATGCCTAGGTTAGTTCCAAGCCAAACATCTCCATTTTTAGCTAAAAGTAAGGCATTAACTCGATCAGCGTTAATATTGTTCACTTGATTATTCTTATCGCTATAATAGGTGAACGTTTCTATTACGGGGTTAAACTGAGTGAGCCCCCCACGATTGCTCGTTAACCACAACATCCCTTTTTTATCTTCTATAATGGAATGAAAGTCGTTATATTTAGTGTTCTTTTTTTGATAAATAAAACGTTTAAATGTTTTTGTTTTTACATTGAATTTATTTAAGCCGTTCTTGGTTGCAATCCAAATAGTGTTATTACTATCTTGAAAAACACTATTTATATAATTATCACTGATACTATTTTCTTCTTCTGACACACTAAAATAATGTTTAAATTTTTCAGTTTTAACATTAAAATAATTTAAGCCGCCTGCACTGGTACCTACCCATAAACCACCTTGCTTATCTTCAATCAGAGCCGTTATAAAATTGTCTGAGACTGTATCAATATTATCAGGATCATGGCGAAAAGCCTTAAATTGATAACCATCATAACGATTTAAACCATTTACTGTTGCTACCCAAATGAAGGCATCCTTAGTTTGAAGTACATCATTAATAGTATTGGTAGACAAACCATCGACATCGGATAAATGGCTAAAATGAATAGTTGATTCACTTGCATATAAATTAATAGAAATTAACAAATAAAACAGACAGAATAGTAAACGCATAGCAATTATCTTATTTTTATTATGGTGCGGGAATTATTAGACTTTGAATTAAAACCAAAAAGAATCAAACAAGCAAGGATAATGTAATAATAAGGGAAGCATAAAACTATCTTTAACATTTTAAATTATCTTGAATAATCCCTCTTGTTTAGTTTTTATTTTAAGGCTAAGCTAATTCCTCCCTCAATATAAGTAAAGTAAAGCTAGGATATTCAAGCGATTAATTTAACTTGTTGAGGAATAGACAAACATATAATTTACTACTACTTGAGGAAAAAGTATGAGCACTAATACTGATAAACTGCATGAAGCAAACGTTATTGATAAAGAAAAACTAAATGACGATCATAAAAAATCGATTGAAAGTTTATCCAATGAAGAAGTTGAACAAGTCATTAGCATTTCAAAAAAATTAGGTGATATCCCACATACTACTGGCGCACCTTTTTAGATCCCCTGATTAAAGAGCAATTTATAATAGTTACCTTATTCATTGCTCTGTATTTGTAAACTGTAACGTGGAATGACCAATGACAGAAAAACTTACCCATTATCAACGTATTCAAGACAGTATAAAATTTATCAGTTTAAAGGCATTTCATGCCAACAATGACTTTAGAAATCATCCGCAGTTTTCAGACATTTGTATTAACTTTATTCATATGAACCACAGTGTTGCTAGAGCAACTATTCCAATGATGGAAGAAGTTATTCGCTGCGCAGAAGCTTTACCTAACGACCCCTTATCTGCGCCTCTTATTGCTTATATGAAACAACATATCGTGGAAGAAAAAGATCATGACGAATGGTATGTAAGAGACCTTGGGATTTTAGGTATGAGCCGTGAAGAAGTATTTTCTCGTATACCGTCACCAAATATTGCTGCGATGATCGGTTCACAGTATTACTGGATTAAACATCATCATCCTATCGCGTTCCTTGGTTATATGGGATCACTTGAAACTTATCCACTCAAAGAAGAACACGTAAATGGCATGATTAAAGATTCCGGAATGCCAGCGGCAGGGTTTGATACCGTAATGTTGCATGCAAAAATTGATATTCATCACAGTAAAGACATTATCAATTTAATTAATACTTTACCGTTAACCGAAGAGCACATGAGAATAATAGAAATGAGCGCATTTCAAACCTTCCGTTATATTGCGTTGATGATGGAAGATATTTGTAAATCGGCACCTAAACCTTTAGCAACAGCATTTTAACGTTCGAGTACTCAGCTGGTGACAGGAAAAGACATGGAAGCCTTGCATAAAAGAACCGTACAACCTGATATTCATGATCATCGTGATCACCAATTTTGTCTGCATCACGGTGACAAATCGCCCCAGTACAACCATATAACGTGCCCAATTAAATTAAAAGCGCAAATGGCTGAAGATATTCTCCCTATGGTAGATTTACGCAAAAGCCTTACCTCAGAGATAATCAACCAAGGGTTACTTAATTCATGTTCAGCCTGTGCTATTGCGGTAGCGGCTGAACTTTATTTAATCAAAGATAATCAGCCTTTTATTAATGAGAACATCAGTAATATCGATGCTTCACAAATGTTCATTTACTACAATGAGCGCGTAATAGAAGGTAAAGTTGATTTAAATGCCCCCGTTTTTATTCGTAACGGAATTAAATCTTTGTTTAAAAACGGCATTTGTTCAGAAGTCTCTTGGCCTTATCCTGAAACAACATTTCCCAAAAGCATTAAAGATATTATTAGAACAGGCAGCGTTGCAGAAATTACAGCAGCGATAGCAAAAGCACTAAAAGACAATGAAACCGAGTTACATGCTGCTATTTCACAAATCCCCTCTGTGCAGGCACTCACACAAGCGAAAAAACATATTATCACTCGTTATTGTAAGCTAACGCTTGATAATGGCTTGATTGACTTTAAATTGTCTTTGTCGAAAGGCTTTCCCGTTATTTTTGGCATGATGGTGCCAAGAAGTTTTTATTTAACGCCGGCAAATGGTGTTTTTACCCTGCCACCTCCTGATGAAATTAGGCTTGGGGGACATGCGTTACTCGCGGTTGGTTATGATGATAATAAGCAGCACTTTATTGTTAGAAACTCATGGGGCGAAGAATTTGGCGATAAAGGCTATTGTTATATTCCTTATGATTTTTTTACCGGTAAATATCAAACCAGCCAAACAGGTCAGGTTAAAGACTTGCAAGATAATACCTTTAGTTTCTGGTGCCTCACTCATGAGTAATTCGTGAGTCATTGATGAGTAAGGTCATAATATCTCGTTAATCACAGTCAGCCCTTATATAAAGCGCCTGTGTTCAACCAAGAGAAGTGCGCTTTGTTTGTGGTACTTGCCTGTAATATTGATAATCTGCATCAAGATATTTAGGGTAATGCCTAATAGGCATGATGGCTGGCTTAGCTAAATAAAAGCCTTGCGCGTAAACCATGCCAAGCCTTTGCAATAACTCGAATTCTTCAATGGTTTCTATTCCTTCAACAATAACCTGCGCCTTAGCAGATTGTGCTAAGTCAAAAATAGCTTTAAGAAATTTGCGTTTAAAACTGTCTTGATGGCAGTTTTCGACGAAATAGCGATCAATTTTGACAATATCAGGGCGAAGCTGACTCCATAACTTTAACCCTGAATACCCTGCCCCTAAATCATCAATAGCCACATCAAAGCCAAATTGACGATATTTCGCCAGTGCCTCACTGAGCATAGTGTCATTAGGCACCGGATATTTTTCGCTGAGCTCGATAACAATTTGATCGCAACGCAAACCCGCTTGTTGAACAAATTTGATTGTCTCGCCTTGCGGATGATGCTTACTTAGCAGTACCAAAGGGCTAATATTTAGGAACAATTTCCCCTGTAATTTCAATTCAACAAAGCGAGTTATTGCCTTATCTCGGCAAAGTATTTCTAATTCAGAAATTAAGTCGTACTGTGATGCAAAATAAAAAAGTTTATCCGGTGAATACAGTTCAGTGTTTTCTGGCCCACGCGTGAGTGCTTCATAGCCGAGGATAATTTTTTTTTGTACATTGAAGATGGGTTGAAAAACGGTGGTTACTGCTTTGTTTGCTAATATTTCTAAAAGTTTATTTTTCACAGAGTACTCCTTAATTGCTGGAGTGTAGGTGAATACTATTACATTTTTATGACAGGCCTTTTGATCCTATTGATTTCCTCATATTATCAAAAGGCAAGCCCCCTGAAATCTTATAAATAAGCAGTCGAGCGATAACCTAGGTACGATTTCAATTTGATAGTTTATAAATGAGTTAAAAACGTTACAATTTTTTATTTGCTTAACCACTGAGCTTCAATAAGATGTATGGGTGAATAAATAGCGTTGTAGAAAGAGGAGTTCAGTGGTGAAAGAGCAATTAGACGTTAAGAACAGTATAGATAGAATAGTGACCTCTACTTTTGGAAAATTATCCAGTGGTGAAACTACACAACAGTTTACGCTGAAAAATGAAAAGGGAACGACGGTCAGTATCACTGATTTTGGCGGTATTATTACGTCGATAAATACCCAAGACAATAAGGGGATTTTTGCTGATATTGTTTTAGGTTACGACAACATTCAAAGCTATGAACACGACCCTTATTATTTAGGGGCTATTATTGGCCGTTATGCAGGAAGAATAGATCAAGGCACTGTTAGTATTGACGACGAAGCATTTCAGCTTGCGTTAAATGCGCCTGACAGCCAACTTCATGGCGGAGAAAAGGCGCTTAACAAACAATTATGGCAAGCTAATACTTTTCAAACAGAGACGTCTGCAAGTGTTGAACTTAACTATACTAGCCCCGATGGTGATGCTGGTTTTCCTGGCACCGTTACTTTTAAAGTAATTTATACTTTAGATGACGATAACCAATTCACACTTGAATATTTTGCCCACACCGATAAAGCCACCATAGTCAATTTAACGCAGCACAGTTATTTCAACTTGGCTGGCCATGACAGCGGCAATATTTTAGATCATCAGGTTTATATTAATGCCAACCATTTTTTACCGATGTGTGAACGGGTCTATCCCACGGGTGAACAAAAGCTCGTTACCGATACGGCTCATGATTTTACCAACGCTACAGATTTACGCACTTTGGGCGATGAAATAAACGGTGAAGATAAACAAATAAAAATGGGTTTGGGTTATGACAATTATTGGCTTTTAAATAAAGAGTCTTTAGGCGGTGAAATACTTGCAGCACAAGCTGTTGAAAAAGCCTCTGGACGTTGCATCAGTATTTATTCAGACCAACCTAGCTTAATTTTATATACCGCCAATTATATTGACGGTAGCCAAATAGGTAAAGACCACTGCCGTTACCAGCCACGCGCTGCACTTTGTTTAGAAACCCAACGCGCCAATAGTTTGCAGAAAGGCTGTTCTATCGACAATGTATTGTTAACGCCTGAAGAGGATTTCTACAGTAAGACTCGCTGGGTATTTTCTTGTCTTTAAAATGAAAGTCACAGATAAAGAGGATCGTTAATCCTTTTTATCTGCTGGTCATTACTTAACGAGAAACATGATCAGTGCGCCAACCATTGCGCCAAATAACCCCGCAAATAATATTTGCATATTTGGGTTAAAACTATTGTCTTCGTCGTCTAAAAGCGATTCATCAAGTGCTTCAGGTATAACTATCTCAGCTTGTGTTATTTCAAAAACTGACGAGAGTCCAAGCACGGTATCTTGAGAAGCATTACCGTAACGTTCTACGCGTTGCACCGTTCTTAAGCTAATAGCACAGGCATCCGCTAAATGTTGCTGGGTCCAGCCATTGGCCGTACGAAGTTCTTTTATTTTTTTAGCATTAACATCCATCTTATTCACCAAACAACATAAAGAAAACGTTAACCGCTAAGAAACCACAAAGTGCACCCACTACAAAGCAACTTGGGATGAACCACCAAAGTATATCTTTATTGAGTTGGCGACTTTTCTTTAATGCTTTTTTAAGTGTTTTTACATGTACGCCATTTTTGATCAACGTACAGTGAGTTTCACCCGTAAGCATATTAACAACATGTAATTCGACTTCATAAAGGTCATCATCCATAGAAAACTGATGAATAGATTTACGTCTGAACGACCATTTTTTAGAGACTAAGGCATCATCAACATAAAGTCGCTCTTTGCCATTAACCGCCGAGCAATTCAAATAAACACTATGTTCACCCTCCGTAAAGCTATAGTTAAAACCTTTTCTGAAACTAACCGTTCCTTGAAGCTCTTTCTCTTTATTTGCTATGTTCTGATCTTTATTATTTTCTGTATTCTTTAGCATGATGATCCCTTTGTTTGTCACTAATTAAGTGAGGCTAGTAAAACTTTTCTAAGCCGTTAAGTCTGCGTCAATGAAGCGACAGTCTCTCAAATGTCATATGACAACACCTGTGTCATATCAACTAAAGCATTGAAAATATTAAATAACATAGAACAATACAAAATAAAAGAGGGCAACATAATTGTTGCCCTCTTTAACTGAATATAAAGCTTTATCTAACACTTATTAACTATACGTCTAATAAGTCTCTAATTTGCTGAGTAATTTCATCAATTCTATTAATATCAACCGGTGCAATAAATATGGTGTCGTCACCAGCAAGTGTCCCTAAAATCCCTGCGGGCTCACCTAGACTGTCTAACATTCTTGAAATCAAGGGTGCGCCACCAATACCCGTTTTCAAAATTATTTGCATATTATTGTGCTTAACACTCACAACAACTGACTGAATTGATTGTTTAGATTTAGGTACGGCAAGCTCGTCGGGTAAAATATAAACAACCTCGGTGTTGGCGTTACGCATTTTAACCGCACCAAGTTTTGACAACAAACGAGATATTTTCGCTTGCGACATATTTTTAAAACCTTGCTTATCTAAAGCATCTGCTAACTGACTTTGCGAACCGTAGCACTGATCTTTTAATAAGGATTTGAATGCTAAAACTAATTCTGCTTCATTTTTTTTACGGCTAGAGATCATATCTGGGTCGGTACGGTAGTTACAATGAATTTTATTTTAAGCGATTAACGCTATATTCACCTAGACAAATTTATAAAAAGTCACGTTAACTTATTAGCGCCCCCTAAAAAAAAGCTTGAATACCCGTTTGCGCGCGCCCCAAAATTAGGGCGTGTACATCGTGCGTGCCTTCATAAGTGTTCACCGCTTCTAAGTTCATCATATGTCGAATAATATGAAACTCGTCACTAATACCATTACCACCATGCATGTCGCGGGCATTGCGGGCAATTTCAAGTGCCTTACCGCATGAGTTACGCTTTATTAAAGAAATAGCTTCTGGCGATAACGACCCAGCATCCATTAAACGTCCTACCTGTAAACAAGCGAATAAGCCGGTGGTAATATCGGTTTGCATATCCGCTAGTTTTTTCTGAATAAGTTGTGTTGCAGCTAGTGGCTTACCGAACTGTTCGCGGTCTAAAGTATATTGGCGAGCGCCATGCCAACAGAACTCAGCAGCACCCAGTGCTCCCCAAGCAATGCCGTAACGTGCTTTGTTTAAACAACCAAAGGGCCCTGATAAACCTTTAACATTCGGGAGGATATTTTCTTTAGGCACTCGCACATTGTCCATCACAATTTCACCGGTAATCGATGCGCGTAAAGAAAATTTACCTTCAATTTTAGGCGCCGACAGACCTGCCATGCCCTTTTCAAGAATAAAACCACGAATAACGCCCTCGAGTTTTGCCCAAATAATAAAAACATCAGCAATGGGGGCGTTGGTGATCCACATTTTATTACCCGTTAAGCAATAACCACCATCGACCTCTTTAGCCCTTGTAGCTAAACTTGCAGGGTCTGACCCCGAATTAGGCTCAGTTAGCCCGAAACAGCCAATATATTCTCCTGTTGCAAGCTTAGGTAAATATTTTATCCGTTGCGCTTCACTACCATAAGCATGAATAGGATGCATAACCAATGAAGACTGAACGCTCATCGCACTTCGATAGCCACTATCCACTCGCTCAACTTCTCGGGCAATTAAGCCATACGTTACATAATTAACCGCTGAACAACCGTATTTTTCTGGCAAGGTGCACCCTAATAAACCCAGGTCACCTAATTCTGTCATAATGCTGGCGTCAAATACTTCATTTCGATTTGCTTCGAGGACGCGAGGCATCAATTTTTCTTGACAATATTGATGGGCAGTATCACGGATCATCCGTTCTTCTTCACTCAATAAAGACTCAAGTAGTAAGGGATCTTGCCAATTAAAAGAGGAACGTTGCTTTGATGATGTGTTTGACATGAAGTTAACCTAAGGCTGATTACAATTTATCACTAGAGCATAATCAACTTTTAACCAAAGTTAAAATATTCTTTCTCTTGGCTAGCCATAGTCAAAAGCTATACATGAAAAATTTTCTCGTTATAGCTTTGTAACTGTGATGTTAACGTTTAAGATAACACCTCGTGTGTACTTGCTTACAATTTTTAACCCCTATATATCCGACAAAACTCAGTTACATTTGATAACATTTAGTCAGACAAAAAATAATAAGAATTTATGAATAAATCATGACAAAAAACGCTTAACTCACAAGCGATTAATAGGGTAAAAATAATGCTCAGAAAAATTTTAATAGGGTCTAAAAATCAACTATTGGCTTTATTTATAGCCTTGATATCTGTATCAGCTTTAGCGGCTGATCCCCAGCATAAAAATGAAACCACCGTGTTTGACAAAACGTTCAGTTGGCAAGTAATGGGCGGGATTTCTGCTAGCTATGAACAAGGTTTTTTAAAAGGAGATGAGCAATCAGAATTTAGTGATTATCTCAATCTTTCACTGTTACTTGATGTTTATTATAAAGGCTTTTTTATTCAGTCGAATCATCGCCGCTCTGATGCCGTATTGTTAGGTGGAGAAGTGGGTTATGAACTGATTGTTCAGGAGAGTTGGGAACTTGATATTCTCCACAAAACTTACTTACCCGGTTACGACCCCAAAACCGTAATAGAAAATAATAACCATGATATTCCTACTTTAGCCAAACTCAAAGAAAGGGACTTTGGTGAAGGTTTTGGTCTTCGTTATTCTCATTTCTATGACAATGCCATTTTATCTGTTGATTTAGCCGCATTGAGCACTAATGGCTGGTTAGCTGATGTTTTTTATAGCAAGTTAGTCCCTTATCGAAACTGGGACATATACTTTGGCGCCGGTTTTACGCATTATTCTGAACAAGTTACCAATTACTTTGTCGGTGTAAAAAAAGATGAAATATCTGCGGTACGCCCCTTTTATAAACCCGGTAGTAGCTACAAAGCTCAATTAGAAATTTTTGCTCGCCACCCCATTTCTAAAAAATGGTCGTTCAGCGCTGGTATAACGCAAAGTTATTATTCAACAGCCATTAAAAATAGCCCGATAACAGGTAAGCAATACTTAACAGAAGTGATGTTAGGGGTACTCTATGTATTTTAAACTTAGCAATGGACATGCTAAAAAGTGGTTATTATTAAGCTGTTTATTTGCCAGCTTCCAGCCTAGCCTGGCTGCAGAGTTAACGAAGAAAGATCAAGATGAGCAAGCCGATAAAGTAAATAAATTGTCACTCAGTCGCGTCTCATTTTCAGCACAACCGGCAAATTGTATTGCTTTGCGACACGGCAGAACTTGTTATGCTAACGTAAAACTAACTTGGTCTAGCGATATTAAAGAAAATTATTGTCTCTATATTAAGCAGCCTGAAGTGGCGCAAGAAAAGCGACAACGCATACAATGTTGGGAAAATAGCATGGGTAACCAAATTAGTTTCAATTTTGAGTCAAACAAAAAAATTGAATTCCAGCTCATGTCATCAAAAGACAATAACGTTATTGCAGAAGCAGCAGTAGAGGTAAGCTGGGTACACGAAGCAACCCCAAGAAAACGTCGCTGGCGTATATTTTAGTGCCAACATAAAAGGGATAAGGAAAGAGAAAATGACCAGTCGAATCTTATTAGTAGAAGACGATTTAACATTAGCTGATTGGGTTTGTGAGTATCTTCGCGAACAAAATTTTATTGTCGACCATGTAGCTCGCGGTGACTTAGTGATGGACGCTATGGAAAAGTTTCAACCACAATTGGTATTGCTCGACATTATGTTACCGGGTTTAAATGGTATTGAGGTCTGCCGGTTAATTCGCCAAGAAAGTCAGCTACCTATTATAATGCTAACAGCAAGAGCCGATGAGTTTGATGAAGTTATTGGCCTAGAAGCTGGCGCTAATGACTATGTGATAAAGCCTGTTCGTCCACGCGCCCTCCTTGCTAGAATAACAGGTGCTTTAAAACATAGCGCTCCCATAGAAACGTCTACGCAAATCATTACCCATGGCTCACTTATTATTAACAGTGAAGCTAAAAGAGTCACTTATAAGAATGAAGAAGTTGAATTATCCACCAGCTTATTTGCTTTTTTAACCTTTCTTGCCAGTCATGCTGGAGAAGTGGTTGACCGAGATACGGTATTTAAAGCGTTAAAAAGTCGTGAATACGACGGACAAGACCGTCGCTTTGATGTGATGCTTTCAACGCTGCGTAAAATATTTAATGACGATCCGCAAAAGCCACAAAAATTCAAAACGGTTTGGGGCAAAGGTTATTTATTTGTTGCCGACGCTTGGGCTGAATAAAATAAATGAAGCGCTTATATATCAGTATGGTAGTTGCGGTTTTAGGCGCATTATTTATCATTAGTTGGGGGCTCGATAAACTTGTCGCTAAACAAGGTGATGAGTATGAAAATACTGAATTAGTGATTTATCAAAAACTCATTGATGGTTTTGAACAACAACTATCAACTATAAAAGTCGAGCAATTATTAGCAAAAACACGTCAATTAGCACAGTATTATCAGGTTAATGTTTCACTTGAAAATACTGATAATATTGCCCTACCACAATCTTTACTCGCACAACTTTCGCAAACAGGTGGGTTACTGCTTGCATCTAACGACGACGCTTACTTATTAAGAAAAGTAACCTTACACCCAGAGATACTTATACATTTACAGTTACCTCAGCTGGTGCCTGAAAATGAACAAGAAAACCTTTTATTTACCTTAATTCTCTACCTAGGTATTTGTGGTATTTTATTGCTGTGGCTATTACCTTTAACACGTCGGCTTTACTTACTTACTTTTGCAGCGGCCAAAATAGGCGCAGGCGATCTTTCAGTACGTGTGCCTTATAACCGTTTGTCTTATATCAATACTTTAGAAAGTAGTTTTAATCATATGGCGGCGCGTATAGAGAAGCTGGTCGCTGATAATAAAATTCTTGCCCGAAGTATTTCTCACGATATTCGTACACCGATGTCGTGTTTACGATTTGGTGTTGAAGCAGCTTTAGACTGTGATGATTTAACAAAGAAAAATAATTATTTGTCGCGTATGGAAAATGAATTAACACGTATGGAAGATATGACCACCGCTTTTCTAGACTATGCGGGCATGGAAAGGCAAAGCTTTCACTTAAAGCCTGAGTTAATTGATGTAAATAATTTAATTGAGCTGGTGACTAGTGACTGTCAATCATTAGCTGAGCAACATAATATTAAGTTAACCTGTCAGTCATTAGCCTCAAAAAAAGCCTATTCTTTAGATTTTCATTGGTGTTATCGCGCCGCACTAAACTTAGTCAGTAATGCTATTCAGCATGCAAAATCACAAGTAATACTGTCAATAGTCATTACTAACCAAGGGGTTGAAATAGCGGTAGAAGATGACGGTGACGGTATTCCAAAAGATAAACGAGATGTTATATTTTCTCCTTTTATAAAACTCGACAGTTCGCGTTCACGAGAACAAGGACACTTTGGTTTGGGGCTTGCGATTAGTGCTAAAGTGATGGATTGGCATCAAGGAAAAATTAAAGCAGATGTCGCCACTCACCTTTCAGGTGCACGCTTTAGTTTATTATTTCCAACGCAGAGCAATACAGATAATTCAAAATAATAGCCATTTCACCAACGCTTAACTATGCTTGTTCTTCAAATAAGATCATTATTAAAACAAGGAACAAGTTATGTCATCATTACTTATTTTTAACTTTGATGGTACTTCTAATGAACCAAGTGACGCTGAACAGAGCATCAACGCTCAGGGGACCAAAAAAGACGACAATATTACCAACATAGTTAAGTTTCATTTACTGTGTGGCGGAAATTTAAAAAGTGCTGCTGGCCATGCAAGTGGTTGGGAAAACAGTAAACAAAAATGCTTCTACTATCACGGTATTGGTACTTATGGCAGTCGATTACGACGAGCTATTAATGCTTTAATCTCTCCAGAAAAATCAGATGTTGCTAATATTCTCAACCAAGCAAAAGCAGACTTTATTCAACATTTTAAAATTGGTGATGAAGTACTTTTAACAGGGTTTAGTCGAGGAGGAGCACTTGCGAGGCGCTTTTGCACTATTATTAGCCATGATATGCCAGAGCTGAAAATCTACCAGGCGATTTTTGAAACGGTTGCTTCGATTGGTTTACCTAACTTAAGTAAAAACGATCGTCCTCATTCTGAGGTTATCTTTGAGCATGGTCATACACTTGCTTCTACTGTAGAAAAAGCCCTTCATATGGTTGCACTTGATGATAAAAGAAAAGCCTTTCAACCAACACTAATGAACCTTGATGAACGTATTTTAGAAGTGTGGTTTGCCGGAGCACATTCAGATGTGGGCGGCGGCTATTATCGCGATGGTTTATCTGACATTACTTTACGGTTCATGCTTAATTGGCTTAAAGAATTACCCATTAAATTAACCTTAAAAACCATGGATGACATTGACTTCACAACACTTTTACCTGAAAAAACCAAATATAATATTAGCATTGATGATGTTATTATAACGCCTAATGTTTTTGGTAAAAATCATCAACAAGACCGTCTTCCCATTATTAACTGGTTCACCTTAACCGACCGACGTTGTTGTGTAATTGCCCATGACGAAGTTTCCAGCACCTTACCTATCGTTCATCACTCTGTTGCGCAAAGGATCAATGGCGATAGAGACTATCGGCCCGAAACATTAAAAGGCGTTCCACATCAAATTATTTACCCCAGCGAAGAAAAAATAGCGGCGACTGGGGTTAAAGATCATATTGTATTCGCACAACGAAATTTAAAAGTACTCGATATGGGTCAATCAACCATCGTCAGCATATTCGCTTATGAGCCTAATAATCATACCGCGCTAATGCTTGAGAAAGGTAAAACGTATCAGTTTATTGTTGAAAACTCAGTAAATAACAAACAGCAGCAATGGTTTGACGCCACCATAGCTTGTGATGCTAATGGCTGGGATAGAGATGATGTATCCTTAGGATTAAAGGAGATTGCTATTGCCGCAATGGCGCCGTTTAAACGCTTTCCTGATGCAAAGTGGTTTACGTTAATTGGCTCAATAGGAACCGCAAGTGACGATGCTTTTCTCATTGGTACTGAATTAACGCATTATACCGCCCCTAAATCTGGAGAGTTTTGCGCTTATGCTAATGACTTAGTGCGTTATTACGGCAATAACTCAGGTAAATTATTACTGACCGTACGATGCATTTCTGCATAAAGGTATGTTAACTTAATTAAAGACACCAACATTTCGTAAATATGAGGAAAGCTTTAACTTCCCATATTTGCGGCTTTCTATTAATATAGCCATTGATTTCATCTCAAAAAATCAGCCAATAACATTCTAAAGTGAAGGACTATTTTGTCTTTAAATTTATCAATGACAAACGCTAGCAGTAAATAATTATGACTAAAGTTGTTAATAACGAAATTCTAAACCAAGTTTTAACGAATTACCGATGCTCTATTGATAACTGTACAGTATCTCCGTTAGGGAACGGCTTAATTAACAGCACATATCTTGTCAGTAGTAATAACGCTAATTTTGTTTTACAGCGAATCAATAAAAACGTTTTTAAGAAGCCCGCAGACGTTATTAACAATAACGACTTAGTTAACAAACACTTACTAGCAAAAAAACAAAAAAATTTATATTCGCTATCCCCCATTGGGCAAGTCGCTACTATAAATGCAGAAGCGATGGTTATTGATGCGAGCAATGAGTATTGGCGTGCTATTCAATACATACCCAATTGCTTTACCGTTGAGGAAGTTAAAACGCCAGAGCAAGCGAGACAAGTCGGCTCAGCTTTTGCGCAGTTTACTTCTGCATTAGGTGATTTCCCTGCCGAATCGTTAGTCGAAACTATCCCTGATTTTCATAATTTGTCTAAGCGAATTAATCATTTAAGAGCGGTCATTAAAGCTGATCCACAGCATCGCTTATCGTCATGCCAAACATTAGTTGATTTTTGCTTTGCACAACAAAATTTTATTGATGAAGTCGTACTCTTAACACAACAACTTCCAATACAAGTTACCCATAACGATACTAAAATTAATAATTTATTGTTTTGTGCCAAATCGAACATACCACTTGCTGTGATTGATTTAGACACTTGTATGCCGGGATACCTCATGCATGACTTTGGCGATATGGTCAGAACCTGTTGTTCAAACTTACCTGAAGATGGCAAAGATTTAGCTAATATGTCGGTTAGTTATGATATTTATAGTGCATTAGCACAAGGTTATATTGAAGCCTTTGGTGATAAAATGTCTGAACTTGAGCAGCAAAGCTTAGCCATTGGCGCACAGTTACTCCCATTTATGATCGGTGTTCGGTTTTTAACAGATTATTTAGATGGTGATAACTATTTTCATGTTGAACATGAAGGCCATAACTTAGAGCGAGCCAAAAACCAGCTTAATCTTTATCGTTTATTACATAAAAACCATGAAAAACTGAATAAAATAACTCATCATTCCTCCCTCGTCTTAATTTAGTGCAGCACAGTTTTATCTCTTTATATGATTAAATAAGCAACCGGTAAATAACCTAATTTAAGTTAGGTTATTTACCGGTTCAGCATTAAAACGGTTAACCTTTTAAATGTAAATGAGTGGCGCTTTTAATGGATTCATCGAGCAAGATTTACACTCACGTTAAGGTTAGCAAGCCTTTACGTATGAATAACTTTAAAAATCTGGCTAAAGGAAGGTTTAGGATAAATGTCTATTGCTAAATGTAACTCTTTCGCAATATCACTAGAAGAGATAACACCACGAATATGATGATGCTCTCTATCAAGAACTAAGCAATGACGTAACCCATAGTTTTCTAATGCCGCAACAACATCATTAACAGTGGCTTTTTCTATTTCCTTAAAGTCAAACGCATGTAACGTATCTCTTGCAAGCATCAAATCACTGACTAAGACCTCATGGCGATCACGTCCTTTAGCAACCTCTGAAACTATAAGGCGTTCGGTTAACTCTTCGGTACTAATTATCCCCATAAAATCATCATTTTTTGAAACAACGATTTTCATTGTTACATGGGTTTTTCGCATTAAGTTTAAGGCTTCCGCTGCGGTAGTCACTCCTTCAATAACTAATGCTTTATACGCCTTAAAGTCAGTAAACACCTGTTTAGCTGGAGACATTAACGTTGTTTGTTCAAAATACTCGGGAGAAATAATGTTATCGACTAAATCTAAATCAAATAATTGTAATTTTTTCATAATAACCTCTAATTTTATAAAAATAATACGGCTTTAACAGAACGATCAACTAACGATCAATCGTGTTTTATACCTAACGGAATGTTTAAGTTCGCTGCTAAGCTGATCAAATGCGGGTTCAAAAATAGCGTTTATACAATTAATCAGTTCAGTGTAGAACTAAGGTTTCACTCTTTATCAAATAGAATGTTAATCCTATGCTTCATGAAAAAAAATGCTTGTATCATCAGAACAGTCTTCTCAATAAATGAGCGACATGACGCCAAAAAACAAGACGAAAATTGACTTAATGATAAGTGGTGAGATTTATACAGTGATAGAGGGAGGAGCTCTTGGTTGCAGAGATTGAAATTTATTTTTTAATCTGTTTAGATTTTTGTTTGCTAGGTGTTTAGATAGGTGAGTTAGTTGAAGTATTCTATTATTTCTATCGGTATCTGTAACTAAAGAATACAACTCATGTTCTGAATCTAATTGAATATCAGTCACTACATCAAGAAATAACGTGCTAGCAGTGTTAACTTTTATTTCATCAGCAACACTATAACCCAACTCAATAGTTGAGTAAGTTACAGAAAATAAAAATATTGTAAAAATAAATTTATACACAAATTTCTCTGAGTTGATGATTACCTATAATAATATTGAGTAACAAACATATTTTTCAAGTGAGTAAATGTAATTATTTATTTCGATTGTTTTTGGTGACATCCTCCTCATTAATATTTAGCCGCTACTTTACCGGTGTTATTTTATTCATATTTTCATTTAACGTGCCATTACAAAACGAATACAACAACCTAAAAGCTTTGTAGAATACCTATCCAAACACCATTGTGATTGTTTGTTTTTCCCCCTACACTAACTGTCAAAATAAAATAATAATAACAACAATGGCTCAGAATAGTAAATTCACTACGCTGTTTGTTAATTACACCGCTAACATCAAGCGCTATATCAATAAAATTGTCAGTCCTGATGATATTGATGACATTATTCAAGAAACGTTTATTCGTACTTATGAAGCGGATCTCAAAGAAGAAATAAAATACGCCCGCAGTTTTATGCTTAAAACAGCTAAAAACCTTGCTTTAAATCACGTTAATAAGTGGGATAATAAATACAACGACCCGCTTGATGATTTTTCTGACCCTGTGGTTGGATTAACCTCGTTAAAATTTGAAGAACAGTTTGAGAGCAAAGAACGTTTCTTATTATTTTGCCGTGCTACCGAGCAATTATCTGACGTTGTACGTAAAACATTCATATTAAAAAAGGTTTACGGCTTTAGTCAAAAAGAAATTGCTAACTATTTAAACCTTAGTGAAAGTACTATTGAAAAACATGTCGCCAAAGGTCTATTAAAGTGCGCAGAATATATGGAAAGGGTTGAACAAAATAGTACACCAAAAACTTCAGTCTTAAGAATTAACGCACGTTCAATAACAAAATAAAGTATTAAAAAGAAAGAATATTGTATGACAACCATTAAACCATTTACGAGTAAAGACGATATCAAAGCGCAAGCATGCCTTTGGATAAGTAAAATCGATCGAGGTCTTTCTCTAGAAGAAAAACTTGCCTTACAACAATGGGCCAAGCAAAGTGATTTTTACCGTAACTCTTTATTTTCTCTCGCGGCATTTTGGGATGATTTAAGTGTGCTCAATGAGTTAAGTGCTCTATTTCCTCTAGAAAAAACAATGCCAGAAAAAAACAGTTTTATCGCTAGATATGCTATCGCAGCGAGCACAGCCTTTATTTTGTTATTTGCTGGGAGTTTATTTATGAATATCTCTCCTTTTTCTGATGCAACTAACGACAAACAATTTGTCGAAGTAAGAACGTTACAAACACTCATTGGCCAACAAACGCGGTTTTCACTGTCTGATGGTTCAAGAATAAAGCTTAATACCAACAGTTTAGTCAACGTCAGCTTTTCAAAAAACAACCGCTTATTAACGCTTATCAAAGGCGAAGCTAGTTTTGATGTGGCCAAAGATAAAAGTAGACCCTTTACCGTCACGGTAGGTGAAAAATCATTTACGGCTTTAGGCACTATTTTTAATGTACAAAAAAAATCGAATGAAAATATGGAACTCGTTGTCACTGAAGGTCGTGTACTGATAACAAAATCAAGCGAACCATTAAATAAAATAGCAAACATGCTTACGATTTTACCTAAAGAAGCGTTACCGGGTGTATTAATAACATCAGGTGAAATTGCGACTATTGAAAATAACACTCAAACGTTAAATCAAAAAATATCATTTGAAAAGATTCAACGTGAACTCGCATGGCAGCAAGGTATGTTGGTCTTTACCGGTGAACCACTTGATGAAGCATTAGCAGAGGTAAGCCGCTACACCACAACAACGTTTGAAATTGATGATGATGCCTTGACTAAAATAAAAGTGGCGGGTTACTTTAAAGCGAACGATATTGACGGATTACTTAAATCTTTGAGTAGCAATTTTAATATTCAATTTGAAAAAATAAATAACACCTCGATTCGCTTGAGTTTACATGCTTCAAAATAATTACGCGTATTCCCTATTTTCTAACTCAATATATTTTTTATAAAATATTATAGAGGAAATTTCCTTCTGAACTGTTTATTACATCTGCAAGGTTGGCAAAAGTTATTTTGTCGTTTTCAACTTTCTGTATTTCAGCCGTCAACAAGCGTAACCCTGTTTTTATGCGCTTGTATTTTATTCACGTCTGGAGCATTTGCCGAAAGCTTGATCAACTTTACAGTGAAGAAACAACGTGCTGATAAAGCGCTTATTTCGTTTGCGTTGCAGGCAAATAAAACAATTTTATTTTCCTATGATTTAACAAAAGATCATGATGCAAATGAATTACAGGGCGAATATTCGGTAAAAGACGGCTTACAAAAACTTTTACAAAATACCGACTTAATCGCTGTTATAGATAACACTGGTCAACTGAGCATAAAACAACATAAACATCTCAGGAGTGATATAACAATGGATAAAAAGACAATGCTCAAAGCCGCTTTAGTACCACTTTTACTAAGCGCAGCCAGTCAAACTGCACTGGCCCAAGAGCCTGCTCAGGTCAATGAACAAGAAGTAGAAAAAATTTCAGTTATTGGTAGCCGTGTTGCAGGTCGTTCTGCTGAAGATTTACCTGTTCCTGTAGATATCTTATCTGCTGAAGCGTTGCTTAATACAGGGCAAACTGAAGTGGGTCGAATGTTACAAGCTATTGCCCCATCGTTTAACTTTTCTAGCTCGTCAATTAGTGATGGAACTGATGCATTGCGCCCAGCAACATTACGCGGTTTAGGCCCCGATCAAACGTTAGTATTGATCAATGGTAAACGTCGCCATCAAGCCAGTTTAATTCATATTAATACTTCTGTTGGTCGTGGTACTGCTGGCACCGATATGAATGCCATCCCTGCTGCCTCTATAAAGCGTATTGAAGTATTACGTGATGGTGCTGCTGCACAATATGGTTCAGACGCAATTGCTGGTGTCATAAATATTATTCTCAAAGATCAAAGCGAAGGCGGAAGTGTTGCCGTTTCTTATGGCGAGAATTCAGCCGGCGATGGTGAAACGACTAATATTGATATTTCAAAGGGTTTTTTATTGGGTGATAGTGGCTTTCTTAATACCACGTTAAACATACGTGATAGAGGCTATTCAGATCGAGCAGGTTTACATGGTTCATGTCAGTTTTCAGGTTGTACGCAACTTGATAACGGAGATTATTTATTAGGTGATCCGCGAGAAGCTACCGCAACACGTGAAACCTTTCGTATAGGTGATGCAGACTCTGATCAAATAGGGCTAACCATCAATACAGGTTACGATTTAGCCGATGGGGAGTTATATGGTTTTATCACTTATTCAAGCCGTGATAATGAATCAGCCGCTTTCTTTCGTCATAATGCAAACGGTGGAGGTAACGCTCAACTTCAAGATGGTGATGCAACCATTCCTGCTGGCTTCTTACCTAAAATCAATACTCAAATAAAAGATATTTCATATAACTTTGGCTATAAAACCGAATTTAATAATGATTCATCATTAGATTTATCATATACCTATGGTGAAAATAATATTGATTACACCACCCAAGATACGATTAACTCATCCTATGCGAACTCATTAATCTACACTTCGGAATTATCCGCTGATGATATACGTCGTTCCATTCCCCGTGAAGCCTTTGCTTACGGATTAGAACTGACATTACAAACGCTTAACATTGATTATACCAAAGCTTTTGATTGGTTTTCTTTAGCAATGGGCGCTGAACTGCGCACTGATGAATTTAGAGTTAGCGCCGGTGATGAATACTCTTATCGTGATTATGATACCGACGCACAAGGTAACAGCTTATATGCTACCGACCGAAGTGCAGGTACTCAAGGGTTTGGCGGTACGGCGCCGTTGCAATCTGTTGATGAATCTCGTGATGTGATTTCATTTTATATCGATACCGAAGCAGAAGTTACCGATGAACTGATTATCAGTACCGCAGTACGTTATGATGACTACGACGGTTTTGGAGATAGCACTAATTTTAAACTTGCGGCTAATTGGTCAATTACTGAAGATGTCTCATTACGTGCCGCTATGAGTACAGGTTTTAGAGCTCCGTCAATGCAACAGCTTTATACAGATAATATCAGTACCCAATTCCAAACTAATCCAAATGGTGGTGACCAAATTGCTGTGCAAATAGGTACTTTCCGCAATGACAGTATTTTAGCGCAAGCCATTGGCATTCCAGAGCTCAAAGAAGAAGTGTCCACTAATTTTAGTATCGGTTCTGTTGTAAAAGTTACCGATAATATTAATTTAACGATTGATTTCTACTCTATCGATATTGAAGACCGTATTGTGTTGAGTAATTCATTAGGTCAAGGTTTATCACCAGCACTTGATGCCGCATTAACCTCTTCTGGAGCGGGTGCGGGGCAATTCTTTTTAAATGGGGCAGACACTGAAACCAAAGGTGTGGATATTATCACCACTTGGAAGACAGAGCTTATGTCGGGCACTTTAGACTTAACGTTAGCTGCAAATTTCTCTGAAACAGACGTTACCGATACCTATACACCAGAAGGTAGTGCGTTAGGTGGGATTTCACCTGATGATGTTTTTTCTGAGCAAGCGATTTCTATTATTGAAGAATGGCAACCTCAAGACCGCATTAGTTTAAGTGGCTTATATAAAGTTGGCGATTTCACTATTAATTTAGCCTTTAATCGTTACGGTGAATACACAGTGCTTGACGGCGAAAGACAAACCTACGGTGCTGAAGTATTAACTGATTTACGTGTAAATTATCAGTTTAACGATGAGCTTTCATTTAACTTTGGTGGCAATAACATTTTTGATGTTTACCCAGATAAAAATGAAATAGGTAATTCTCGTTCAGGTACCATTGTTGACGCAAGTGGCAATGTTATTGTGAGTAGCCCTGGGGTGTTTACTTATTCACGTCGCTCAGCACCTTTTGGTTTTAATGGTGCTTACTTCTACGCGGGTGCTGAATACCGCTTCTAGTGCTTGGTAAGTGAGTATAATCAAAAAAGCAAAGTGCATGCACTTTGCTTTTTTTATCACTATAACTCACTTAACATCAATAATTAACTTAAAAGTAAACCACTGCTCGTTATTTGATTTATTGATCAGGGTCTAAACCGTGCTTAATTTTCTCTATTCGCTCTTGATGGCGATGATGCGCTTTTAATGCCGCAATAGAAAAAGCACCAACAATAGCAATAATTGGTATTAATAATGATAATGTCGCAGGGTTAAGTAGCGTTTCTATCCATCCCATTTTCAAGTCCTTTCAAAATATTTTCGTGGAGCCTATTCACTATTCTTCGAAATACGTGCCCCAACCATCATAGTCAACTTTACATTGCTTTGCTAACTCGAACATCTTTGTTGTTTCTTCAAAAATAATTTCTTCGTCAAGTGGCTGTTCAGTAATAATATCAAAAGCGAAAACTTTATCGCCATTTTCTAACTCAGCTTCTTCAGGGTCTTCTATTTCTAAACCCATTTTGAAAGCAGCGATAGCCGCTTTCTCTAGTACATCAAAATCTGAACTAGAAAAATGATGTTCAATAGTATGATGCACCTCTTCGTTGGTACCGTCTTCTATCAGTGTATTAACCAAATTATTGGTATGCTCTTGCCATTGCTGTAATTCTTCATCTATCATTATTTTCTCAATTTTTAACGTTCTTGTTTACGATGAGCTCGTTTCCAGACTCTTTACTGAGCTCTGCAATCTTCACAAGCATTTTTTTATGTGCGCTATTAGCAACTTCTCTAATACTTTCTTTAGCATCATTATTAAAATATATAGGATCTAATAGTTCAATAATCAATTTACCATTGTTCCAACGCCCTAACTTTATTTTTCCGTGGCTGTTACTTACACAGACCGGGATAATAGGTACATTGGCTTGTTGTGCTGTTCGAAACGCGCCGGTTTTAAAAGGAAGTAACCCTTTACCATTACTTCTCGTTCCTTCAGGAAATAACCAAACAGAGAGTTCTTTTTCAGTAATTTTTTTCGCGGTTAACGCAATAGTGTTCATCGCTTTACTTGAATTTGAACGGTCAATTAAAATGTTACCTGTTAACCAGTACATTTGTCCGAAAAAAGGGATCCACTTTAAACTTTTCTTACCAACGCTCACCGTAGAAGGCTGAACAGCAGCACCAACAGTAAAAATATCGTAGCTGTTTTGATGGTTACAAATATAAACGGCCGGCCCCACATTTTTAATACTTTCAGGTGTTCTTACTTCAATACTTAAGCCCAGAAGTGTCGAAACTTTACTCATATAACGCGCAGTATGAAAAACATTATTTCGATGAAATGGCCGTAATATGCTATAAAAACATGCCACAGTGGAAATAAAAACTAAAGCAAGTGTCATTAAAATAAAACGAATTACAGCTAACAAATTTATATCCTAATTATTATATATCGGCGCAGTATACCTTATAGATGTTCGACTGCACTACCCTATTTACAGAGTCGCCTAAGCAATGGGACTATCAGTAACTTCACCACCTAATCAAGTTGTGGTGGTAGCCTCTAAAAGTGCCGGTTGTTGTATTTTTATATGCGCCACGTCATCAAAGATGATGTGCTTTGTATAATATTAATTTCCGTCATAATATTATACAAAATATTCACTATATTTATCTATTTTAACCTTTACGGTTAAAGTCGATTTAAGGGGATATTTAAAGACTGCTCATTGCGCACTCATCTTGGTTAGCGCGCTATTTGAATTTCTCGATATTTCATATACAGCACTTTGAAGCGTTCGTACTCGAAAGCCGAACCCGAGGCGTAATACCTAAACGGCAAATTAGCACGAGTATTAATACTTCCCAATAATGAAAGAAACATTTCTTCTTCTGCTGTCATACCGAGTTCATCGATGACAACTTGCAAAGCAAACATATCTATCGAAGTCCCCGCAGCATCACGTAATGAAGATGGTCCTAATAATGGTAGAACTAAATAAGGTCCGGGATTAACTCCCCACACTCCCAGTGTTTGACCAAAGTCTTCATTTTGCTCGACCAAGCCTATTGATGTCGCCACATCAAATAACCCCAAAACCCCCACGGTGGTATTTACCGCAAAGCGACCCAAAGTTTCAGAAGCGACGCTGGGCTTACCTTGTAAAATAGCGTTAATAAAAACAGGGAATTCGCCTAAGTTTTTAAAAAAGTTACTAATACCTTTCTCAACAAGATCAGGTGTTACCGCTTTATAACCTGCAACAATTGGTAATAGTACATATTCGTCGGCTTTAGCATTGAAGTAATACATCCGGCGATTAAATCCTTCCCAAGGATCATCATATTGATTAGTAACCGCTTTTTCTTCATAGACCGAAGACAATTTAACCCGTGGTTTTTCAACATTGTCTTCTAATTCAGGTATAGATGAACATGCAGAAAGTAGCGCAATCAATAAAATAGCGAGACTTTGTGTTAATAATTTAAAAAACGCCATCATTGTTTAGCACCTTGAAATTGACTATTGAGGTACTCAACGAAACTGACTCTGTCGATGTTTCCACAGTGTCCGCCACGAGGAAATATTTTTGCCCTCAAACCAAAAACATCTTGTAAATATTCCACTTCACCTTTAGCTAAAATAATATCATCAGCATTAGTCACTAAACTTATTTTGTCTGAATGGCGTAAATAGTTTTCTATGTTTTTTAAACTCAGCCGAGCAATCAGTGCCTCGCGCGTTAAACTCGCATCGCTTTCTTGTTGCCAAGGTACCAGCACTTTTTCAAAGTACTCTTTAAAGGTAATAACACTTGCTCGATACATAGAATGAGTAATACTTTCAAATTTATTAATCTTATGATTTTTATATATAATACCACCAACGTTATAGCTAACATCTAATGCAAACAACATATCTGTTGACGACATCCGAAACGATGCACCTATTAACAGTTTTAGTTCCTCTTCTGACAAATTAGCATCTCTAAATAAAGCATAGATAGCACTTTGAGAAAATGAAGATGACTCTTGCTCTGCATAACTGTCAGCAAACCTTAAAAATATATCATCAAGCATCGTTGAAGCCGCATCTGGACCACCTTCTTTTAAATCTAAATAGCTATCAAGTATGTTAACTGAGTTGTATAAACTAACAGGAGGATTGATCAGAACGACTTTTTCAAAGTTAAAAATCTGTTCACTTTCATCAAGTTGAGCAACATAGGCAGAATGAGCCCCACCCAAGCTATAACCTGTTAATGAAAAGGTGGTGGCGACAACATTGTCTTCAGTGATAACTTGCTGATAAACCTTTTTCATTATGCGATAGAGGTTTTTAGCATCTTGTTCTAGCACACCTGGGAAATCAGTACTCGAATCTAAGTTAATGATAAAATTAGAATATGTCGGCGAAGAAAGAGATATGACATGATAGCCTTGTTGATATAAGGTTTTTTGTAGGCTAATCATCTTTGCACTATTGTAACTTGCTCCGGTACCAGCAATGACAAAAGCTAATGGAGCTTTTTCTTCTTGCTTGACTAATGAATATTTCATTTTAGTGCTATACCAAAACACGTCAGGAATCGATGCAACAGAACGCAGTGCTATTTCTTTTTCAATGATGGGGATTTCTGCGGGTAATGAAGCTTCAGCTTCTTGACAATATCCTGTAACCGTCGCTTGATATTGTGTATATTCAATATCACAGGTTTCTGCTTTTACTTCGAGTGGCGGTTGGGTATTAGCACTACACGCTGTTATGAACAACACAATAACTATGCTTTTAAATCGCACGACTTCCCTTATTAATTCAATATTATATGCTTTTATCTCTGTATATAATTATAACTGACTATTTGCGGTGCTCCAAAAGAGCAAACGATGCCGTAAAGCTAAATCAGCCACTAAATTGCTACAATAAAGCGCATTAATGATCTATTTATATTTTATTAATGCCACTTTAGTTCTGTTTTTTTTCTGTTGTTCATTAACTTTAATCCTTATAAATATCAACAAATAAGCTAATAAAGTAATATTCCTCTTAAAAATAACGCCTTTTTTATAATACTTGCCTATAGTTAAAAAGAGCATAAAAGTCTTAATTCTTCCAATAGGTTATTTAATGAAAATATTTATAAAATTAATCTTATCAATGGTATTTATAGTCGGTGTATTATTTAATGCACACGCTTATAGCGAGGAAAAAAATTCCAATCGCATTATTGATGGAGCATTAATTAGCGACTGGGCCAACTCGGCATTAATTTTTAATTCATTAAATCAAGCCTATGATTTAGAAGCATTAGGTTTCCCCATTTCAAACGAAAATATCAGCCCTCCAAATACACCATTAATGAACAAGCTTGAAACGCATCAAGTTGCTGTCATTTTTGAAAATGACGCATTTAGTGCCCAAAGTGGTTTTTTAACCAAAAAAGTCGACCAAGTCAGTGAGCAAGCTTTTTTTATTCAAGGCAGCTATAGGGTACTACAAGAAGAAAATTTCATCTTACTTGTCACCGCAAAAATAGAGTCTTTGAATGAGCATTCCATTTATCAGTTTTATAGTAATGACTTTGTTTCTCGCGAAACAGCTGCCACAAAAGCCACGGGTTCAAAATCTTATGCTAGGTTTGGCATTTTAGGACAGTACTCAATCAACAGTAATTGGTCTTTAACTGGCGGACTAACCTCTACAGCTCATGAAGAATCATCGAATATCCGGCCCGTTTATAATATGCAAAAAGAACAAGTCGCTGTGTTTGGTACAACCTATACTTTCTAATCGTAAATCGTTGCAAAAACAGAGTAAAAAGGCGCTATCATAAATGATAGCGCCTTTTTTAATGATACTATTTAAATGAAAATTTTAGAGGACTAGAACAAGTGTTCATCTAAATCAAATAACGTATCACAACCCGCTTTAATAGACGCTGCGAGTGACAAACGACGTGGCAACAAACGTGCAAAGTAGTAGCGCGCTGTTTTTATTTTACTTTCGTAAAATTCATCACTTGAACCCTCTTGAGCCAAAGCTGACTCAGCCATTTTTGCCCAAACAAATGCCATTGCCGTGTAACCAAAGACATGTAAATAATCGTTAGCTGATGTACCCAACTCTTCAATATTGCCTTGCGCGGCTTTAAGAATATGCTGGGTTAATTCAGCTAAATCAATATTGGCATCTTTTAACGGCTGGATAAATTCTTGCATATTAGTTGCTGATGTTTGCTCAATGTAAGTGTTCACTTCATTGATAAAAACCTGCATCAATTCGCCTTTACTTGCCGCGACTTTTCTCGCTAATAAGTCCATCGCTTGAATACCATTAGTGCCTTCATATATTTGTGCAATGCGAACATCTCTCACTAACTGTTCTTGTCCCCATTCACGAATATAACCGTGGCCACCCAATATTTGTTGACCTGCAACCGTATTATCGAGACCTAAATCAGTAAAAAAAGCTTTTGCTAAAGGTGTCATAAGTGCAGACAAACTCTCGCCCTTAGCTTTTAATTCACCTTCACCATAAGTTGCCATATCGAGTGTCATTGAAATATACGTAGACAATGCTCGTGAACCTTCAGTTAATGCCTTCATGTTAAGTAACATACGACGAACGTCACCATGAACAATGATAGGATCAGCTGCTTTTTCTGGGTATTTAGCACCCGACAGTGAACGACCTTGTAAACGTTCTTTAGCATATTCTAAAGCGTTCTGGTATGAACGTTCTGCCGCACCAATACCTTGGATGCCGACGCCGATGCGCTCAAAGTTCATCATGGTGAACATACAAGCTAGACCCTTGTTTTCTTCACCGACCAAGTAACCTTTTGAACCATCAAAATTCATTACACAAGTTGCAGAAGCATGGATACCCATTTTGTGCTCAATTGATCCACAAGTAACATTGTTAAAATCGCCTAAAGACTCATCTTCATTAACTTGATATTTTGGCACTAAAAAGAGTGAAATACCACGAGGGCCCGCTGGTGCACCCGGTAATTTTGCCAGTACTAAATGGACTATATTTTCAGTGATATCATGTTCACCAGCAGTAATAAATATTTTTGTACCTGTGACCGCAAAGCTGCCATCTTCTTGAGGAATAGCTTTGGTATAAATCAAACCTAAATCAGTACCGGAATGTGGTTCAGTTAAGCACATCGTTGCCATCCAGTCGCCAGCATATAAGCGCGTTAAATAACGCTCTTTTAATTCATCTGTCGCATGTTTAGCAATAGATAAACCAGCACCTGCCGTTAATCCTGGATATAATGAAAAAGCAATATCAGCTGAACACAGCATTTCTTCGTGTAATGCAGTAATGACTTTAGGCATACCCATGCCACCAAATTCAGGTTCACCACCTAAACTTGTCCAACCACCGTCAGAATAAGTTTTAAATGCCTCTTTATAGCCAGGAGCAGTCGTTACCTTTCCTTCATTGAAGCTCACACCAATTTCATCGCCTTGGCGTGAGAGAGGTGCAATTTCTTGTTCAGCTATTTTGGCACATTCTTGTAAAATGGCTTGTGCTGTCTCGCGATCAACATGTTCAGATAAGCTAGGCATTGACTGCCACATTGCTTCCATTGAAAAAACATCATATAACAAAAAATTCATATCTTTTAATGGTGCTTGATAATCAGCCACGGTATTCTCCTCGTTTTTTATGTTACTACAAATAACATTAATTTAACTTTTGAAACAATCATTTCAAACATGTGTTTGAATATAGCAAAATCTCCTTAAAAGTAAAGCGTCAACGATTAAATATTCCGTCATCACTTTGCCATTGGTATGAAAAGTAAAAATGCGTTAATGTTAGATTAGATTATATTTTTGTTAGTGGTTTGATTATTCTCGATGACTCGCGATATTTTAAATAAAATTCTTTGCATAGTTCTTTACTTTTTTATGCCCTCTTTGGCTTTTGCCGATCAACTTGCCTTTTCAAAAATAGAAAAAGGTGACAACTATCAATTTAATTATCAATGGCTCGACTATCAAGGTGACACGCAAAACCTGCAGTTTATAATGGCTAAGCGAGCATTGTTTGATCGTTTCAGAAATTTCAAAGTGTTTAAGCCTGAAATGGCAAAATTCTCAATTAATAATGCGCTACAAAAAAAGCTGCGTGCAGAGCCTATTAATGGCGTAATGATCAATTTTAGCAAAAATACCGATGACGGTGAAATTGTCATAAAAGGACGAAACAACCAAACAATCAATGCCGCTTACGCTAGAGTTTATAAGTTAAAGCAAGAATTAAGTGATCAATATTTAGCAAATAATTATTATCATCAATTTGTAACTCACGATCAAATAAACGCGGTAAAACCAAATCATAGCCAATTTGCAAGTATTTCGAGCATCGATTTAAAGTCAGTTAAGCCAATAATTCTTGAAAAATTTTTAATAAAAAACATTCGTAAGGTTACTGACTATGTTCTGGGGTTTGTACAAAGTATTCCTTACGCAACGTTAGAATCAAGGGTAACCGCTTCTGGTGCCGGATTTAATCCGCCATTAAAACTACTATGGGAAAACCAAGGAGATTGTGACAGCAAAGTAACACTAACGGCTGCGATTCTGCGCAGTCTGATGCCACGTATAAAAATGATTTTAGTCTTTATTGATAATCACGCTTTATTGGGTATAAAAATACCTGTGCAAGCTAATGACCAAACAATCGTTATTGATGAAATAACATATGTACTTGCTGAGCCAACAGGCCCGAGACTACTACCTTTAGGTGAAATAGCACAGGTATCTGAATTAGCCGTAGGTAACGGGCATTTCACTGCAGAGCTATTCCATGCAAAAGTAAAACCTCAACCCCAAAAGACAATTGAACAAAAAGACACCGCATTCATTGATGAGGAACAATAATTAAGCCTGTTTATTAAGAACTTCTAAAATACCAGAAAGTAGTAATTCAGCATTAATAGGTTTTGCCATATGCTTATTCATGCCTGCCGCAAAGCTTCTTTCTTTGTCTTCTTGGCGAGCATGAGCCGTCATGGCAATAATGGGTAAATGATCAAATTCTTTTTGTTGACGAATTTGACGAGCCGCTGTTAACCCGTCCATCACTGGCATTTGAATGTCCATAAGTACCACTTCGATACCTTGATCCTTACTCGCCAGAACATCCAGTGCCTCTTTACCATTTTCAGCAATAATAACATTAGCTTGCATCATTCTTAGTAGTTCTTTTGCGACTAGCTGATTCACTAAATTATCTTCAACAAGTAAAACAGTAATACCTCTTAAATCATTACGTTCTTGTGGATTTATTTTATCGGCAAGCAATTGATTATCGATATTTTTTACCACAAGTTCTTTGTTGTAGACCGCCAAGAAGAGCTTACGGATAAAGCTTCGATAAAGGGGTTTTTCTAGCAACACATAAGGAAGTTTTAATGTTTCAATTCGTTCGATTATCTGCGACGATATTCCATTCGCCATTTGATGACTTATTGCCAATAACACTTGATTATCAAGGCAGGTTTTATATATTTCTTCCAGATTTTCATTAATATCATCTTCGTCAATAAGAATAGCGACATATTTATCATTCTTATAATTTTTAAGTCCTGATAACGATGTAATATTAACGTGTTTTATTTGATATGCTGATAAGCTTTCTTTTAACGATTCAGATAAACCTAGAGGAAAGCTGCATAACGTTAGCGCTAATGCCTCTTTTGATGAGTTGTCTTGGACAACATTAAAAGGGAGAACAAAATTGAATATAGTCCCTGTACCTAATTCACTTTCCAGTGAAATTTCACCCGATAAAAGGTTGACAATTTGCTGACAAATAGACAAGCCTAATCCTGAACCACCATACTCGCGAGTCATTGACTCATCAGCTTGACGAAACGCTTCAAATAAATGCCCTTGCTTATCTTTAGCAATACCTATGCCGGTATCAGCAACAATAAAGCGAACAAAAACGGGTGAATGAGCAAGCGTACTTTCTAAAAAACGAGTGGTTGAATCAACCCTTTCGACGCTGAGTGAAATTTCACCTTGAGGGGTGAACTTCATGGCATTATTCAGTAAGTTTGTCAGTACTTGAACCAGTCTCATACCATCAGTTAAGACAATATCGGGGACATCAAAATCAATATTAATTTTCAGAGATAATTGCTTCTCGCTGATCATACCAATATTTAGTTTAACCGCTTGGTCAACGATTGTATCAATACTCTCTGGCATTTTTACCATAGACATATTCCCCGATTCTATTTTAGCTAAATCGAGTACTTCATCAACCAAGTGAAGCAATGATACTGATGCCCCCTCTGCATTTAATAAATATTGCTTCTGCTCATTGGTTAACCGTGTTCTTGCTAATAGAAATAACATACCTTTAATCGCGTTAATGGGTGTACGTATTTCATGACTCATGTTGGCTAAAAACTGACTTTTTGCTTGGTTAGCATACTCGGCTTGGTTTTTTGCTTGTTCCAAAGCGATATTCGCTGCATATTGCGCAGTAACATCTCGAACTAAATTAATAGTGCCAACAATTTCAGCTGTTTGGCTATAAAGCTGATTACTAAAAACTTCATAGGTATTAGATGAGGTTTCAACGACCTGTGCTAATCCTTGATCCGTTTTTCGGGTTAACGACGCCGCCGACATTGAAACTAATGATTGCCCTAACTCAAGACAGACCACTTCGTCACTAGACTTACCAATAAGATCTAAAGAGGTCGCTTGAACAAAGTTTTCAAACGCTTTGTTATAACCAATCATTGTCCCATCTAAATCATTAAAAATAATGTAATCTGGAATAGCATCCATCACTGAACGCAACAAAGCATAGTCACGTTGATGCTGTTCACTTTTAAGACGTAGCGCTTGGGTTTTCTCATTAACCCGCGTGTCGAGAATAATATTCTGATCTTTAAGTTGCTGTAATAACGTACGATTTTGTCCAAAAATATCTTCAACAATTTTAAACCAATACGACCAGTCAGCAGGCGGCTTTACTTTACCAGGATCACCCTGCGAACAATGTTCAATATGATTGATAAATTCTTTAGTCGGCTTCATAAACGTTTTGCGCGTAACAACATAAATGATACTCATAAACGCAAATAGCCCTAAGAATAGCAAAATAAGCATCACAATGAAGCGGTTCAAAATAGGGGCAGTAAAGTCTTGATAAGGCTGATACTTAAGTAACACCCAACCGTTTATAGGTAATTGATATTTTTGAATAAGCCATGAACCCACTCGATAACTATTTGGTAATTTATTGAGACGCTTGGAGGAATAATTGATGAGTTGCTTTGGTGCAATATCTTGCCAAGTGATTTTCGTTGATAAAGCTTTGTTATCTGCTGTTTTATGAATAAGTATGTTGTTTTTTTCATCAATGAGCACAAGCCCTTGATTGGGTTTATTAATCTCAGGCAAACTATCACTTAAACTTGATAGGCTAAAATCCACTAGCACCGCACCTGCTATTTTTTTATTGCGATAGACTGATGTCCCTAATGAAGAGCTTAACCCCTTCCCTGCTGAATCTAAATAAGGTGGCGACCAAAAAAAGTTGTTCTCTCCCGGTAACAGCGCTTTAATGCTATTAATATTGTTATTATTAAGATTGTGTTCTGAAAATCGCCAACTCTCACGACCTATCCAAGGGTAAAGACTGACAAATTGATTTAAAGACACATAATAAAACCAAGTAGATTCTTTAATTGAATTTTTTGCAATAATAAAAGCAGGAGTTAATGCATTAGCCATTGCTAATTCCTGATTTTGTAACTCATCAAAATCAGCAACTTGACCTATTCCTGTAATACTTCCTCGATAATTTTTACGGTGTGCGAATGAGTCTCGACTATTTTTCTTTAAATAGAATTCATCACCATCTTGTGTAAGTGGCGGTGTGGTGGAGAGTAACTCTTCAGGAAAAGAAAGGTGATAATTTGCAAACTTTTTTATTCCTGCGATGCTTTTCAATCCCAAGATAAGGGTGTTTTCTAACTGTTTGGCACGTGTAGTTAACGTGCGAAGTTCTCGAGTTTGGTAAGAGTCTAGCTCAACAAAATATCGGTAAGAAGCTATCGAAACCGCAATGAATATTATAACAATAAATACCGCTAAAACAGAGCGATTGTAACGACTAAATACCTGTTCTTTAGAATACTTACCAAACAATGCGACAACCTCATATTTATTCTGATAATTTGTTATTCACTTAGAATAAGACATCTTACTGAAAATATGCTTTGATAACTAGTCTACAGACTAAGTCGTGCAAAGATCACTGATAAAAAAGGATCAAAAATGAGCCTTTTTTATCTTAGTATCTAAACAACTATCACCCCTATAAATTTTCCTCTGCAAAAGAAGCTAACCGACTTCTGACCACCCCATTTAAGTTGATTGTTGAGCTACCTGAAAAATTTTTAAAGCGTTCAACAATATAAGTAAGCCCTGACGTAACAGGTGTTAAATAATTACTATCGATTTGCGCAAGATTACCTGAACACACGAGTTTTGTCCCTTCACCACAACGCGTGATAATCGTTTTTAACTGCGATGCGGTTAAGTTCTGACATTCGTCGAGTAACACCAAAGAATGCTGAATACTTCGACCACGCATGAAGTTCACTGACTTAAATTGAATGTTGGCTTTTTCCATAATGTAATCAAGGCTGCCATTCATATTTTCATCTTGTTTATGTAAGACTTCTAATGAATCTGTTATTGCCGCTAACCAAGGTGCCATTTTTTCTTCTTCTGTACCGGGTAAGAAGCCGATAGATTCGGCAATTTCAGGGGTACTACGTGTTACGATAACTTTATCGTATAAGCCACGTTCTATGACTTGTTCAAGCGCTGATGCCAATGCTAATAGTGTTTTTCCACACCCCGCGGGGCCCGTAAGAATGACTAAATCTATTGTAGGGTCGAGTAAAGCGTCCATTGCCATACCTTGGTAGATATTTTTTGGATGGATACCCCATGCCTGTTTCGCCATTAAACGTTCTCGACTCAAATCTGTTACCGCAAGTTTGTCATCGTCCCAACCAATGACTTTACCCGCAAAGTGTTCGCTATCATCAATAAGGTATTCATTCATATAAGTATTGGGGAGTACATCACGTTTAATATAGTGGGTGGTATTTCGACCTTCTGTTTCACTTTCACACTCATTGACATGTTGCCAAAAATCCCCCTCAAATTTATGATAACCTTTAGTTAAAAACTTAATATCATCAATAAGTTGATCTGTTCGGTAATCTTCAACATAAGCTAAACCAGCCCCTTTAGCTTTTAAACGCATATTAATGTCTTTAGTCACTAGCACCACTTTATTAGACGCTTTTTTCTCCTGTATATATAAAGCGGCATTAATAATACGATTGTCATTTTCATTGAAAGATAAACAACCTGTTTTTTGCTCCAACGTATAATCATTGAAAATAGATAAACAACCACTGGGATGTTCTGCGTCATTTTGAGGTAATTTAACACCCGCGAGTACTTCTTCAGGTGTGGCGTGGACAAGTACGTCTTCAAGTGCGCGTATAGCAACACGGGCATCTCGACTAACATCTTTTTGGCGGTCTTTAATGGAGTCTAATTCTTCAAGGACGGTCATGGGAACGACTACGTCATGCTCTTTAAAAGAGAGAAAAGCAAAGGGTTCGTGTAATAAAATATTTGTGTCTAATACGTAAATAATTTTTTCTTCATTCATACAAAGATCTCCGATCTAAGTTAAAAGAAACAGAAGAATCGGTAAGTAAACTTAATAACCGAGTATTCAACTGCTGACTAAAAAACCAAAAACAGTAACCATCACCTTATTACTTGAATGATAATTCTACTTTGCCAGCTAAATTTATCACTGGCAAGTGACATCTTAAGATTATTTATCCTCAGACAAACTTTATTGAACCGTTTTATAAATTCTCTGCATTTTTTGGTGATCATAGCTATGATTAACGTTACTATAGCGCCCTTTTTTAATGCCGTCTTTGGCGTGTTCTGTTGCACAAGTTTTTTATAACCGTGCAAGATTTTAATTTTGGAGTTTTATATGGTTTTTTACCCTGGTCAACGATGGATAAGTGACGGAGAGTCGGATCAAGGATTAGGTACGGTCTTAACGGTTGAACACCGATTTGTATCGATTATATTTACCGCTACCGGTGAATCACGCCAATATGCCATAGCAAACGCACCATTAACCCGTGTTATTTTCAATCAAGGTGACAGCATTCCGAGCCATGAAGGCTGGATATTAACCGTTGACAGGATTGAAGACATTGATAATTTACTGACCTATCACGGTAAACGCCAAGATAATGGTGAAGAAACATCACTAAAAGAAGTGATGATTGACCATTTTATCAAATTTAATAAACCACACGACCGACTGCTAAATGGTCAAGTTGACCGTCTCGACTGGTTTCGTTTACGCAAAGACAGTTTAAAACACCAACACACTCAACAGCAATCTCCATTAATGGGCTTAAGTGGTGGCCGAGTCAGTTTAATTCCTCATCAATTATATATCGCTGAAGAAGTCGGTTGTAGGTTTGCACCTCGTGTATTACTGGCCGATGAAGTAGGTTTAGGTAAAACGATTGAAGCAGGTTTAATTATTCATCAGCAACTCGTAACAGGGCGCGCCAAGCGTATTTTGATTATTGTACCTGAATCACTGATGCACCAGTGGTTAGTCGAAATGTTGCGACGTTTTAACTTACATTTCAGTATTTTTGATAGCGGACGTTGCCAAGAAATTAAAAACTCCGGTGAACAAGAAAACCCATTCAGCACTGAGCAACTGGTATTAGTTAATTTGGATTTTGTCACACAAAATCCAGAATGGTATGAAGACCTGATCGCAGAAGACTGGGATTTAATGGTTGTTGATGAAGCTCATCACTTAAATTGGCATCAAGATAACCCCAGTATCGAGTATTTATGTGTTGAACAATTGGCCCAAAGTATCCCGGGTGTTTTATTATTAACAGCGACGCCTGACCAACTCGGTCATGAAAGCCACTTTGCTCGTTTACGCTTACTTGACCCTGATCGTTTCTTTGATTATCAAAAATTTACTGAAGAAGAAAGCCACTATACTGAGGTTGCCAATGCTGCTAATGCATTGGTTGCTAAAGATGCTTTATCTGTAGAACAGCAAGTTACGCTGACCGAGCTATTACAAGAAACAGATATCAGTAAACACTTGGTAAATATTAATCTCATCACTGAAACGGAGAAAGAAACGCTTGAACAAATAGCGTCACGTGAGCAAGTACTTACACAGCTACTTGATCGCCATGGCACAGGTCGTATTCTTTTTAGAAACAGCAGAAATACTATAAAAGGTTTCCCTGAACGAGAATTACATTCAACACCTTTATCCTTGCCTGAAGCTTATCAAGACCACATTAATGAATTTTTGTTGTCAGACAGTAGTGAGAATTTAAAAGCGTTATCACAAGCAAAACATATTTTTACACCTGAAATTATGTTTTCGTTAAATAGTCATGAAAACTGGACCGATATTGATCCCCGTGTTGACTATTTAATAGAGCTATTACAAACCCTAAAGAAAGAAAAGCTACTGGTCATTTGTGCACATGCTCAAACAGCTATTGATTTAGAAGCCGCATTACGTGTAAAAGAAGGTATTCGAGCGGCTGTTTTCCATGAAGGTTTGAGTATTTTTGAACGAGACAAAGCGGCCGCTTATTTTGCTCAAGACGAAGACAGTGCACAATGTTTACTGTGTTCTGAAATTGGCAGTGAAGGGAGAAACTTCCAATTTGCACATCATTTGGTGTTATTTGATTTACCTCAAAACCCGGATCTTTTAGAACAACGTATTGGCCGTTTAGACCGTATAGGGCAAACACAAACGATACGCTTGCATGTGCCTTATTTTGCTGATTCGGCGCAAGGTTTACTTTTTAACTGGTATCAAAATGGTTTAAATGCATTTGAACATACTTGTATTACGGGTCGTGCTATTTTTGATGACTTTGGTGAGCAATTATTTGATTTAGCTTTAGCGGCACAATGGCAGTCTAGCGCAGCTGAAAAATTAATTGATGAAAGTCATGCTAAGCATTTAACCCTTAAAACTAATTTAGAATCAGGACGAGATAAGTTATTAGAATTGCGCTCTTCTGGACAAGGCCGTTCACACGAATTAGTCAAAGAAATATCTGCACTAGATCAACAAATTGAATTGCCACAATTCATGTTTCAAGTACTTGATGTTTTTGGTATCACCCAAGACGACAAGTCAGATAATGCGATTGCTTTACAGCCCAGTGAACATATGCTTTGTGGTAACTTCCCTTGCTTACCTGATGATGGTACTACCATCACGTTTAATCGGGATACGGCATTAGCCTGTGAAGATTATCATTTATTAACATGGGATCATCCTATGGTCCGTGGCGCTATGGATTTAGTCCTTAGCGATCAAACTGGCAACTCCAGCATAGGCTTATTAAAGAACCCTGCATTGCCTGCAGGTACATTTTTCATCGAGTGTATTTTTACGGTTGAAGCAACTGCGCCAAACCATCTACAACTTGGCCGTTACTTACCCACTACACCCATTCGTGTTCTTGTTGATAAAAACGGTAACGACTTGGCAGATAAAGTCAGTGAGAACATTTTAGATCAGCAGCTCGCACCGGTTAAAAAACAAGTCGCTTTGCAATTAGTCAAAGCGTTGAGAGAACAAGTCACACCTTTAGTGGCTAAAGCTGAAGGACATGCTCAACCTCAAGTTATTAATATCCAAGAAAAAGCACTTGCAAATATGCATAAAAATTTAGATGAGAAATTTCAACGATTAACCGCACTAAAATCAATCAACCCCAGTGTTCGTCAACAAGAGTTAGATTTTATCAAAGTACAACAAAATGAATTAAGTCACTATATTAGTAAGGCACAATTAAAATTTGAAGCAATACGCTTAATTGTGGTGAGTAACTAATCATGATGACCAATCAAGAAAAGCAAACTGAGCTACAAGCACAACAAAAAGTTGTGCGAATGGTTCCAAATCCTGATTTTGTTTATTGCCCTCCAATGTCTCCTTATCTTGATATCATTTATCAAGATAATGATATTGTTGTGCTTAATAAGCAAAGTGGCTTACTCACTGTTTCAGGCCGTTTGCCCGCTCATAAAGACTGTTTACAAAGCAGAGTCAATAAAGTCCTGCCTACGGCAACGGTTGTTCATAGACTCGATATGGCCACATCAGGTATCTTGATCATGGCATTGCACAAGCCTGCCCATGTAGCAATTAGCCGGATGTTTCAACAACGAGAAACAAAAAAAAGTTATATTGCCCGAGTATATGGTCATATGAAAGCAGAAAGTGGCTCGGTTGATCAGCCACTCATTTGTGATTGGCCAAATCGTCCTCGACAAATGGTTGACCATGAACGTGGTAAACAATCACTGACTCACTACAAAGTTTTATCTCGAGATACCGATGATAATGCTGTGCCAAGCACTTTAGTAGAATTAACCCCCATAACAGGGCGCTCTCATCAATTGCGTGTCCATATGCTATTTTTAGGTCACCCTATTCTCGGTGACCGATTATACTCACACGAAGCAGCGGTTACCGCTAGCCCACGTTTATTGTTACATGCACAAATGTTAGAACTAGCACATCCTGTTAATGAAAAGACCCTCACTTTCAACGTTCCTTGTCCTTTTATTTGATGCTAAGCTCTTTCTTGTTAAGAAAATAAAGTTTCTGCCGATAATTTATAAAGTACCTATTAACAAATTATCGGTAAATTTTTCCCCTTCGATCTCTAAGGAACTTATGATAAAACGTTTTTTAACTTCGTTAACCATTCTTTGCTTGTTCACTGTTAGTGCAAGTAATAGTTATGGTTTTCGCTATCAAGAAGAAACTAAAACTGAACAGAAAAAAACGAAAGAAAACAAAGCAGCAACCAAAGAAGTGGAAGATAAGCCCAGTGATGTTGAAAAGATAATCATTAAAAAGCGCCCTAAAATTTTTGCGCCTATTAATGCCCTTCTACAAAAAGAACAAGACCTGAGCCATTACTTAACCCCTGAAAAATTGACACCTATGCTCGCTGGAGCTCAAGATTTTATTACCATCATTAACGAGAATACGGCAAGTAATCAAAAGGGTGTAATGATATTACTGCCTGACTGGGAAATGAGTGCAAAAAGTAGTAATGCGTTAAATTACTTACAAAGAATGCTACCCAGTCAGGGGTGGACAACGATTGCTATTCAACC
The DNA here is from genome assembly GCF_014076845.1 of Colwellia sp. MB3u-41. Taxonomy (GTDB): domain Bacteria; phylum Pseudomonadota; class Gammaproteobacteria; order Enterobacterales; family Alteromonadaceae; genus Colwellia_A. Next base: position 113,997 of record NZ_JACGUT010000010.1, on the reverse strand, counting down.
CCCCAGTAGGCCTGTAGATTACCCCTCTACTGCATTTAAGCAACCGCTACAACTTGAAGAAAATAATAAACACTTAATTGAACACCAAGACAAATTAACCATAATGATGACTGCAGTGATTAAGAAGGCGAAAAGTTATCCTGGAATATTTGTTGTAGTATCGCAAGGTAGTCATGCAATATTACTCGCCGACTTATACGCCACAGGAAAGCTTCAATCACCCAGTGCTTTGATAATGCTTAGTGGGTATATGAATACAGCGGTTGATAGCCTATCATTTGCCAAGTCACTGGCGAAAAGTCAGTTTCCTGTCTTAGACCTCTACTTATCAAGAGAACATCAATTGGCAAATACCGATGCAATACTTCGTAAAGCACAAGCAACGAAAGAAATGAAAGCGTATTACCGACAAACTCAACTACATAATAACCAAGTGGGCTATTACCCTGAGAAGCAACTTTTGAGGTCTATAAACGGTTGGCTTAAATCAATTGGTTGGTAAAATGAGCTCCCACAGCCTACAGTAGTAAAGAATGACAATATAAAAACAACAAACTAAAAGGCCTGTTGAATATATTTATTCAACAGGCCTTTTTTAATCGTTTACGCTTAAAGAAACGACAACTTTGTCGTCATTAATTTTAAGTTATTATAGTTTAAACTGTTGCACTGATTGCTGTAATTCTTCAGCTAACTTAGCCACTTCATTACTTGATTGAGCGGTTTGTTGCGAACCTGCAGTGGTTTGCTCTGCAATTGCAACAATAGACTCTAAGTTCTCACTTATTTCATGAGCAACAACACTTTGTTCTTCTGCTGCAGAAGCGATTTGAGTACTCTTGTCAAAGGCTTCATGAACCGAGTGAGTGATCGTTTGCAGTGCTTTCTCAGCTTCTTCACTTTGCTCAACACAATTGGCGGCTTGTTTTTTACCAATATCCATAACACTAACAGCACGTTGGGCACCACTTTGTAGTACCTCAATCATATTTTGTATTTCTTGTGTTGATACTTGTGTTCTACTGGCAAGCGTTCTTACTTCATCAGCAACAACCGCAAATCCACGACCTTGTTCACCCGCTCGTGCGGCTTCAATGGCAGCATTTAATGCCAGTAAGTTAGTTTGTTCAGCGATACCACGAATAACATCAAGAATGCCACCAATAGAGGCACTATCTTGTTGTAGTTTATTAATAACTTGTGCAGCTTCATCAACTTCATCAGCTAATAGTCCAATGGTTTGACGATTACGTTCAGAAATAATTTTGATACGTTTCGCTTCATCATCAGCTTGTTTTATTTCACCTAGCGTATCATTAGCACTTGATAAAACACTTTGAGAAGTACTGCTCATTTGTGTTGTTGCTGAGGCGGCTTGTTCAACCTGTGAACGTTGCTCTGCAATAGCAACCGTACCTTGCGCTGTTACGGCTGAAGTTTCTTCCGCAGCAGTTGCCAGTTGTGTTGAGCGACTGACAATACCCTGAATAAGGGTACGTAAACTATCAATTAATAAATTACAATTACGTGATAATTCTGCAAATTCATCTTTGCCACTTTCATCTAATTTATGTGACAAGTCGCCAGAAGAAACAATATTCAACATTTTATTCACAAGACTTAATGGACGAGTAATACTGATAAGGGTAAACCATGCAATAGTAATTGCCGCAGCAATTGAAAAAATCATAATACCAATCGTTTGTGTCGTACCATCAGAAACTTTCTCTTGAACAAGATAACCTGCAGCTTTGGCAGTTTTGTCTGCAAGGTTTACTTGCGTTGCTAATATAGCGTTGGCTTTTTTGATATTTTTTTCAGCCGCATCTAAATTTTCAGTTGCTGTTTGTAAGGCTAATAACTGTTTTTCTTTATGAGAAAAAATATCATTATCAGAATTAATGAGGGTAGTTAATTCACGTAAGGCCACCGATAAATCGTCTGCTACGTCTTTTGCGCCCTTATTAGACAATTCAGAAATAATATCTATAAATGATTTTTCAACATCTACAAAAGCATTAGTAATTTGATTACCGACTAAATCTACTGATGATCTATCAATTAATCCCCTGTATTCAAGTGCCGAACTTACAGCACCGTTAAGCAGCGTTTCTATACTCTCACCTAAACTAACCGCTCGCTGTAACTTAGTATCAGCCAAGTCATGATCCGCGAGATCTAATAATAATGTTGCCGCATCATCCGCTTTGTCTTCAAGGCTACTTATTTTTTTACGTAATGTAAGCGCTTCATTGATACTCATTTGTCGGTTACTAAAAACTAAGCCAATTTCTTGCTCAAGTTGTGCATAGACTGAATCGACTTTGCGTAAGTTAGACAATAATGAATTTTCATTTTGGACAACAGTTTTTAATTTTTGCAGCTCTGTTGAAAAACCTTCTTTTTCTTGGTTAAAAGAAGCGAGATTAGTACTAAGTGGCGCTAATTCTGTTTGATAGTATGCACGTAAAGTAACATTACCTATTTGCGTTAAGGTCGTAGCAAGTTTGTTGCTGCCTTGTAAGGTGGGTATCGCTAGTTCACTTTGCTGAACTGTAGAGCCTTTAATTATGTTTAAATTCCATAGAGATATGGCACTAGTTATTACCAGCAAAACTGCAATAATGGCAAAACCACCCATTATTTTCATTGCTACCGTTAAATTCATAAATGTCACCGTGTAAATAGATAGTATTGAGTACGAGTGTAAACTAAATTAACTGCTAATTTTTTAGTTGCAACTCTTTAGTTTCAAAGCCAATAATCATAGATTATTGATCATTATTGTCGATTAAATTATCGGCTAATGCTATGAAACATTAAGCCATGAAGTTCAGTATAACAAGCTTAATCTATTTTTCATCTTTAGTTATTGCTTTATCGTGCGTTTTTTATTTTTTTCTCTCGTTTATTCTCTCTATGGGAGTGTTCTGTAAATAATTTCTTATCAGACCATCTTAAGAGTGTTAGATGCCCGCCCCACACACAGCCTGTATCCAGCGCATAAATATTTTCAGCTGAACAATGTCCCATTAATGAAGCCCAATGACCAAATATCCATGAATAACCTTTTTGATTTTTAGAAAATTCAAACCAAGGCTTTATATAATTTGGCGCTTGTTCTATGGAAAGTTTACATGAAAACTCTAATGCCTGATTAAGTTGGCAGTAGCGCATTCTGGTCAGTGAATTAACGGTTATTCTAAATTTTTCATTAGGCGATTGAGCTAATGACCATAGTGTAGGATCTTCACCATACATAATTGCTAACCATTCTTTTCTGAGCCCTGAAGCCAAGTTTTCACTGACTTTTTGTGCTTGTAGCATTGCTTCTTCAGGAGACCAAAATGGCGGTAAACCCGCATGGCTCATGTAAACATTTTCATGAGGAATTTTTTGAATAAGAGGCTGTTTTGCTAGCCAGTCCATTAATTCATTAACATCTGGAGCCGCTAATAATTCATCAAAAAAATCTGCAGGTTTTGCTTTTTTTAACCCTGCATGAATCGCTAACAGATGCAGGTCATGATTACCTAAAACAACTTTGGCACTATTGCCTAGTGCCTTTACATACCTGAGTGTTTTTAAAGAATCGGGGCCTCTAGCAACAAGATCACCGGCAAGCCAGAGCTGGTCATTTAACGGTTCAAATGCGACTTGGTCAAGTAAAGCCCGAAGCTCATTATAACAACCTTGAACATCTCCAACAAAATAAATGGCCATAACGGTGGTCTCGCTCTTAATTTAAAATGAGAGGTTGAGCTAAGCCAAAAACAGGTATCTCAACTTGTTGCAAGTTTTTATCATCACTGAGCATTTGATAATGCCCCTGCATGGTGCCAACAGGCGTTTTTAAAACGCAACCACTGGTGTAGCTGTAGGTTTTTTCTGGTGCTATTGTCGGTTGCTTACCAATAACTCCCTCACCGACAACTGTCGAGGTTTTATTGTCGCCATCAGTAATTAACCAATAACGAGACAATAATTTAATGGGCTTGTTACTGTTATTAGTAATACTAATGGTATAACTAAAAATATAATTTTTTTCGTTCTCAATCAATTGCGAAGTAATGTATTCAGTTTTAACGCTTACTGAAATATTATCTTTCATTCCAATTGACTCGACTGTTTCCAGCGGTGACTTTACATTCATAACTCGACCGGATTATCTGTTAAAAAGTTGGCAAGCTTGATGTAGTCACTAATGGGTAGGTTTTCAGCACGAAGCCTAGCATCAATACCTAAATCGGCTAATTGCTCAACAGTAAATAACTTTTTAAAACTATTACGTATGGTTTTTCTACGTTGATTAAATGCCGCTAGACAAACTTGATTGAGCGAGCGAATGTCTTTTACAGGATTTTTAATTTCGCGATGCGGTATTAATCTTACAATAGCAGAGTCAACTTTTGGCGCAGGTTTAAACGCTTCAGGCCCTATTTGCATAACAGGAATAACCTGGCACTGATATTGAGTCATAATTGAAAGTCGTCCATAAGCTTTGCAATTTTCACTCGCCGCCATGCGTTGAACAACTTCTTTTTGTAGCATGAAATGCATATCTTTCACACTATCTTTAAAAGTAAGTAGGTGGAAAATTAATGGTGTTGAAATATTGTAAGGTAAATTGCCAAAAATTCTTAAAGGTTTTTCTTTGGTCGCTATCTCACTAAAGTCAAATTTCAATGCATCAGCTTCATAAATGGTCAATTTTGAAGCAATAAAAGGATGATGGCGTAAACGATGAGCAAGATCTCTATCAAGTTCAACCACTGAAATAGCACCTGCTCGTTCAATGACAGGCTCGGTTAATGCCCCTAACCCTGGACCAATTTCAATAAGGTTTTCACCCGGTTCTGGATCGATAGCGTCAACAATTTTGCTGATAACACCTTCGTCATGTAAAAAATTTTGTCCGAAGCGTTTTTTGGCCTGATGGCCTAAATGAGTTTTATTATTCATGATTGATTATTTGCTAATTTAATGGCGGTGTTGATAGCTTCAATAATACTTCCTGAATCAGCTAAATTTGTACCGGCTAATTCAAGTGCTGTACCGTGGTCTACTGAAGTTCTAATAAAGGGTAAGCCTAAGGTAATGTTAACCGATGAACCAAAGCCTTTATATTTCAATACAGGCAGTCCTTGATCATGATACATAGTTAAAATAGCATCGGCGTCTTTTAGGTACTTTTCTTGAAATATAGTATCTGCAGGCAATGGCCCTATAAGCTTGAGACCTTCATCCCTTAAGGTATTTAAGGCGGGGATCATTACATCGATTTCTTCTCGGCCTAAATGCCCATCTTCACCGGCATGAGGGTTTATGCCACAGACATAGATTTTAGGCTCTTTAATACCAAATTTGTTAATAAGGTCCGTATTTAAAATACGCGTTACTTTTTGTAAACGTTCTGCTGTTATCGCTTTAGACACATAAGCTAAAGGAATATGCGTTGTGACAAGAGCCACTCTTAAACCTTCAGTTGCCAACATCATCACGACATCCGCACAATTGGCTTGGCTGGCGAAATATTCAGTATGGCCACTAAAAGCAATGCCAGCTTTATTGATTAATCCTTTATGTACCGGGCCTGTAACGATGGCATCGATTTCTCCCGAAATGTTTTTTTCACTAGCAATTCTTAATGTTTCAATAACATAACTGCCATTTTCAGCATTAAGCTCACCTGGAACACAAGGTTCAGCCATATCAACCGAGAGTATTGTTAAAGTACCTGCTTTTTGTGGTTTTGCAGCTACCGCACTATCATAATCAATAAGTGTTAGTGGTAAACCTAAAGTGGCTGCTCGCTCTTGCATTAATTTTTTACAAGCAACAACCACAAGCTCAACTGACCAATCTTGTTGTGCTATAGCGATAGTTAAATCAGGTCCAATTCCCGCAGGTTCACCTGGAGTAATGGCTATGCGTTTTATCATTATTTTTTATCTCTATTGAAAATCTCTATATATGCTTCGTCGCGAAGCTCTTTAAGCCAGCGCGCACTTTCTAGACTAAACTTTCGATTAAAAAGAATTCTTCTTGCTTTATTTTCGTTCATCTGTTCTGTTGCATCAAGCGTTCTACGGCCTGTTAGCTGTGCTAAATGCCAGCCAAATGAAGATCTAAAAGGCTTATGTATTTCATCAACTTTCAAACGAGCTAACGCATTCTTAAAAGCGGGGTCATAAGCATCAGGGTCTGCCCAACCTAAGTCACCACCTCTCACTGAGGTAGGTCCATCAGAATGCGCTTTAGCGAGGTCAGCAAAATCGGCTTCTCCAGCATTAATTTGATCCATATAGCCTTGTAACAGCGCTTCTGCCTTGGCCTCGCTTAAGATAACGGATGGTTCTATCAATATATGTCGTGATTTTACTTCTTCTACTTCAACAATCTGTCTACCACGAATATCTATAATTTTTACGATACTAAAACCTAAGCCTGTACGGATAGGTCCTAAAATTGCTTCTTTACTTTCGCCATCAACAATAGATGAGAATAGCGTGGGTAATTCATTGATGTTTTTCCAGCCTAAGTCACCCCCTTCTAAAGCATTTGAACCACCAGAAGAAGCAATAGCAATTTTAGCAAAATCACTGCCGTTGTTAAGTAATTCAATCACTTTCTCAGCACGCACTTTTGCAGCGTTCATATCCGCTTGTGTAGGTTCAGTTGGAAATTCAATAAGTATGTGACCTAAGCGGTATTCAACGTCAGCAGTTGTTTGCTCTTTCATTGAAGAAAGTAAGTTAGCCACATCTTGTGGTGAAATATAAATACGGCGCTGCACACTGTTACGGCGAACTTCGCCAGAAATAAGCTCCGTTCTAACATCTTCACGATATTTGTCGTAATCTGTGCCATCTTTAACAATATTTTGACGGAACTCTTCTAACGTGAATTTTTCTTCTTTAGCAATATTCGTTAAGGTTTCATCAAGCTGAGCATCACTGACTTGCACACCCATACGTTCGCCAAGTTGAGTAATTAAACTATCGTTAATCAATTTTTCAGTAACCTGGGTTCTTAACGCTTTATCCGAAGGTAATTCTTGTTTTTTCTTTTCTGCTTGCTTTTTTATGGTTGCGATTAAGTCTTTGATTTCAGACTCTAAGACAACGCCACCATTTACAATAGCTGATACCCGATCAAGTTCAACCTGTTCGGCTTGTACTGGAAAAAAAGAAGTTATCGCCAAAGCGCTTGTTAAAAGTAAAAATTTCAATGATTTTTTCATGTATCGTCTATTTCTTATATTTAATTATTGAGAAAGTAAGGGCGTTTGTAGCCAAATATACTTGAGTTGAACATATCTGTAATGTCTTTTGTTCTCATGCTAAATCTTATCATAAAACCATTGTTGAATTCATCGCGATTTTCATTATTACCGGACGTCTCATCAAAGTTCGCAGTGATATAGCGATGATAAGCAAAGCTAAGTGACCAACAGCAACTTTGGTACTGTAAACCTGCATAAGTTTCTATGCTGCGATTTTGCTGTAAATCTTGAGTTATTCTCGTAATAACTTGCCAGTTTTTATTTATTCTGACGTTCCCCGCTAAAGACAATTGTTCTAATGTCATACCTGAGACATCACGAGTATATCGATGGTTCAATTGTATTGTTTGATTTTTACCAAAAAGATAATCAATGCTGGTTTGGCTCTTATTGGTGACATCATCTTCGGTATTATATTGAATGTCACTGCTGAACTGCCACTTTCTATTTATACGTGCGTATACTTCTGCTGCTAGCGCAGAGGTATCAGCGACAATACCTTGATTTTCATCTAACGTAAAATTACTGTCATTTAGATAAACAATTCGTCCTAAGCTCAAACGAAATTGCTCTTGGTTTGTACTATCTAATAAACGACTGGTCACCCCCCAGGAATATTGATTAGCTTGCGCTATTCTATCTAAACCACTAAAGCGTTTATCTCTAAACAACCCATTATAATCATCTTGTAACGGTGTCGTATCGTAAACTCCTATGTTACTTTGGTCTTTTTCTGGGATGTATAAATATTGTAACTGAGGCTCTAAAGTCTGTGTAAAACCCCTCCCCCAAAAGCGTGTTTGTCGGTCAAAGTTAACCCCACCATGAAAGCGCACTTTGGGTAAGGTTCTGCTGACACTTTCTTCAAGCTTACTGTCTACAGGAATATTGTCTTGTTCATAATGCGTTTGTAATAATTTAAATTCTGAATTTAAAAACCATGCGGGTGTAACCATCGGGAAAGTAAAGCCCGCTTCTACATGGTAACGCTTTGCTGTCGGTAGCGTTTCATCTGCGGTATCAAAATTTGTCATTTCTGAATAGACATCAAACAGCCCATCTAATAAATCAATTTCTTGATGGCTGTTTAGTTCAAGTTGAGCAAGCGCTTTATAATTTGTTTGATTATCCCCTAACACCTCAAAATCTTGTAATTTGACTTTTGCTTGCCAACTATCAGCGAAATAAGCTAACTCACCCGTTTGGTACAAGTAAGCATCATTGTCATTATAATGCTTACTACCAATGTCAGCTAAGTAGTTATCATCACTAATTGCCGTGTAATCAATATAAGCACGAAACCTTTCTGAAAAAGTACCTACATGCTGCATACGCACTAAATAACGTGCATCGCTACTTTGTTCTTGTTTATTGTCTTGATCTAAGTACTCGAGATCAAATTGTCCTTGTTGCTCATCGTACAAGTAACGAAATTCGGTAATCAACTGATTACCCCGTTTTAACATATACTTAGGAGTAATGGTTGCATCGATATTAGGCGCTATATTCCAGTAATAGGGAATTGACGTGGTGAAACCTGATTTACCTGAGCTACCAATTTCAGGATATAAAAAGCCAGACTGTCTTTCATCACCAATAGGAATGGTAAAATAAGGAAGGTATAAGACCGGCACATTAAACACTGAAAATCTTGCATGATAGGCTTCTAAATAATTTTCATTTTTAGAAATATTAATTTCACTAGCATTCATTTGCCAATCAGGTGAAGCGCCATAACAAGTCGTAAAAGAAGAATCAATTAATGACAGCGTACCTTCTTTAGAAACGGCAATAACTCCAGCACCTCCGTGACCTGCTGCTCCAGTAAGCTGGTATTGAGTATTGTGTAAGGTCGTTGCGCTTAGAGTTTCACTAATATTCAATTGATCCGCAAAAATATCAATACCTTTATTTTGAAAATGAATATCGCCTGTCGCATTAATTGTTGAGTTTTCTCGGTTTAGCTCAACCTCATTGGCTAGAACTGTCTGCTGATTATTTAACAGCATGACATTACCCGTAAATTTGGCCACTTTATTTTTATTAATACCCGTTTTTTCAGCCAAAATAGTAATTGCTTTACTATTTTCAATAGATTGAGGCTCAGTTAACTGCGGGTAAATAGGTATAGGGCATTGAGCCATATCATCGAGAATATGTGTAACTTGTTCAGCAAAGCTATATTTAGCTATTGATAAACAAGCAATTATTAAAATTAAATAACGCGGAAATGACATTAAAAGTCCGATGGGTGAATGATTAAAGCAATAAAAAGAAAATCGAGCAACATTTTATACTCAAACACTTAGATAATATAGCAATTTTCTTTAGTGTGCTAATTCGGTATATTGGTACTCCTAATGGACATTACATATTTTTGCTGCCATTAATGGACACCATGAGAATAATTTACATGAGGAATACAAAACTTGCCAAGCTCTAGAGTTCAAGCGCTACACCAATGGTTAAATCAACAATTTTCAAACGAAAACATTCACTTAACCCCCTTGTCTGGCGATGCTGGCTTTCGCTGTTATTACCGTTTTATTGTTCGTGGTCGTTCATTTATCGCTGTTGATGCACCCGCAGAAAAATCTAACAACGCTGCTTTTTCGTTTATGCAAAAAAGCCTTAGTAACAAAAGTGTTTTAGTGCCCGAAATTATTGCGGTTGACCTGTCGCTCGGTTTTTTTTGTTTAACTGATTTTGGCGAAACACTTTTAGCTGATGTTTTAACGACTGAAAATATGGCAATGTTCTATCAAAAAGCTATTGATATTTTACCAAAGATTCAATCAGCGTTACCTCACAACACCAAAGAATTAACACATTATAACCAAGAATTTGTTGAACTTGAGCTCAATATTTTTTCACAATGGTTATTAGCAGAGCACTTATCATTAGCATTAACTAATAATGAAGAAAAAGAGTTAGCGCACTGTTTTGCTATTCTTACAGAAAACATACTAAGTCAGCCACAAGCTCTTATTCACCGTGATTACCATAGTCGAAATATTATGGTGTTAAAAAATAATGCATTAGGCATTATTGACTTTCAAGACGCGGTTATTGGCCCTATTACTTACGACATCGTTTCACTGTTACGTGACTGTTACCTAAAATGGCCTAACAAGTCTGTTGCACTGTTATTAACCAACTATATTGAAATGATAACTAAACAGTATGCATTAACTGACATTAGTCGCGAACAATGGCAGCGCTGGTTTGATTTAACCGGGTTACAACGTCATATTAAGGCCAGTGGCATATTTGCACGCTTACATCACCGTGATAACAAAAGCAGTTATTTAGCTGATATCCCTCTTACACTTAACTACATCGTAGAGATAAGCCAGCAATACCCTGAATTAGCCTTTTTACATCAGTTTTTATTAAATAAAGTGCTGCCAGCAATGAACAAAATTAAGGAGAAAGCGTTAACATGAAAGCGATGATTTTAGCCGCTGGTCGGGGTGAGCGTATGCGGCCATTAACCGATTATTGCCCAAAACCCTTGCTTAAAGTAGCTGGCATTCCCTTAATTGAACACCACATTAATAAACTTGCCCAGAGCGGTATTACCGATATTGTGATTAACTGCGCTTGGTTAGGAGAGATGATTTCTACCTATTTGGGGGATGGTAAACAATTCGGTGTTAATATAAGCTACAGCCCTGAAAATGATGGTGCGCTTGAAACTGCCGGCGGCATCATTCAGGCATTACCTTTATTAACTAAAAATCAAGGCAATAAACCTTTTATGCTCATTAATGGTGATGTATTTACTGATTTTAACTTTGCTGACATGCCGATATTGGCTAACGACTGTTTAGCTCATATCTGCTTAGTTAACAATCCAGAGCATAATAAAAAGGGTGATTTTATCTTTGATCACCATCAACTAAAAAACATTCAAAATCAGTCAGCGTTGGAGCTAACGACATTGCAGACTTATACCTTTAGTGGTATCAGTCTTTTTCATCCTGATTTTTTTAAACGTGAAAATACTCGACAAGTGTCAAAATTGGGGCCAATGCTTAAAAGAGCCGTTGAGCAAGGTAAAGTTTCAGCCAGCATATTAACTTGTGCATGGACCGATGTTGGCACACCAGAGCGTTTAGCTAATCTAAATAAATAATACAGGTAATATTGATAATGAGAATATGGGGAAAACTTTTAGGCTTTATATTTGGCTTTATGCTGAGTAAAAACCTACTGGGTGCATTAATAGGTATGTTTATTGGCCATAACTTTGATAAAGGTAGAGCACTGAATTTCGGTCATTCATCTGGTTCAAAAGAGTCAGAAAGCGAACGTCAAACCACCTTTTTTTATACCTCTTTTTCAGTCATGGGTTATATGGCAAAAGCTAATGGCTTAGTGTCTAAACATGAAATTGAATTTGCAAATGCCTATATGGACAAGTTATCACTGCAAGGAGAATTGAGACAACAAGCGCAAGATGCCTTTCGAGAAGGGAAAATGGCTGGTTTTCCACTGAACGATCGTTTAGCTAAATTTAAACAGGTTTGTGGGAATCGTCATGATTTATTGTTACTTTTTTTAGAGATTCAAATTCAAGTAGCTTTCGCTGACGGCACATTAGACAGTGACGAACGTCAAGCTTTGCATACCATTGCGCAACATTTAGGATTTTCAAGTAAAGAACTCGACCAACTATTAGAAATGATCATAGCTGGCGCACAGTTTCACCAGGGGCAATCAGGTAAAAGCTCGCAGTCTCAATTAGACAATGCCTATAAAGTATTAGGCGTTACATCAGACACCCCAGAAAAAGATATTAAGAAAGCTTACCGAAAATTAATGTCACAGCATCATCCAGATAAAATGGTTGCTAAAGGGCTTCCTCCTGAAATGATGGAAATAGCCAAACAAAAAGCGCAAGATATTCAAGGTGCATATGAGTTAATTACAAAAAATAAATAACCGTTAATGCTTGTGATTATTGGCAGAGAATAGCCGCTGTAGTTTACTAGAAGCTAAATGAAAAAACGCATATTTGCCTATGCGTTTTTTTGCTTTTAAAAGGCTACTTTCGCTGATAGATACAAAAATCGAGATCAAAATGATTCTTTTCGTCGGCACTACATTTAGTACTTTGTGTTAATTGCCAATCATTATCAGTATCATATTCAGGAAACTCGGTGTCCCCTTCGATGTTGGCTTTAATATGGGTAACGTAAAGACGGTGAGCAAAGGGTAAACAATGTCTATAAATGGCCCCACCACCAATCACCATAACTTCTTCAACATCTCCTGCCAAAATAAGCGCTTGCTCAACAGAAGTCGCACAGTCTACGCCGACAGCTTGGTAGTTTACATCGCGTGAGATAACAATGTTTTGTCTACCGGGTAATGGTCGGCCAATAGATTCATAGGTTTTGCGTCCCATTATAATAGGCTTACCAAGTGTCGTTTTTTTGAAGTAAGCTAAATCAGCAGGCAAATGCCAAGGCATGTCATTATCTTTGCCAATAATACGCTTATTGGCATGTGCGACGATCAGAGAAAGTATTGTCATTAAAATTTTCGCTATAATTTTAATAATTCACTATTTTATTAATAAAATAACAAACTATTATTGTTAATGAGTTAAGTAATTGGATGGCACTTTAAACGTTATTGTGACACTTTACCACCGACGCTAGGGTTAGGTTGCTTCAATCTATTAAGGGGATTTACATCTGCCTGATAAATGACGAGCAGCAAGCATCAATGCCTAAGAACAGTCATGACCATTAATTTGGGATATAAAAATTGCCATATAAAAAAAGCTCAAGTAAGTGATACTTGAGCTCTCTTAAAAACTGAAATGCTAGGTTAATAATCTATTTACGATATTCAACTTCTACGTCGTATTCGTCTTCATCCCAGTCTTCATCATCAAGCATGTCTCCAGCCTCTGCAACAGCATCTTCGTGGTAAGTATCCCACTTAAATTCAACCGTTTTATCTTCAGGCGTCTCTTCGACTTCTGGAGGTAGACCTTCAATAAAGGTCATCACACCTTGTGTTAAGTCACCGGTGCCAGATCTATTGATTGCAGAAATACTACGTACTTCACCCTGCCAACCTAAACCAGCGATAATACTATCCGTTAACTCTTTCGCTTCATCTTCTAACATTAAATCAAGCTTGTTAAAGACTAACCAGCGTGGCTTAGCAAAAAGCTTAGATGAATGTCGTTCTAATTCACTGATAATAGTTTTAGCGTTTTCAAGTGGATCAGAACCATCAGCAGGCATCACATCAATAATGTGTAATAAAATTCGACAACGTTCTAAATGCTTAAGAAACTGTGTGCCTAGGCCTGCGCCTTCTGCTGCACCTTCAATCAACCCCGGAATATCAGCAATAACAAAGCTACGCTGGGTGTCTAAACGAACGACACCTAAGTTAGGCACTAATGTAGTAAATGGGTAATCTGCTACTTTTGGTCGAGCCGCTGATACACTGCGTATCAAAGTAGATTTACCCGCATTAGGTAAACCTAATAAGCCCACATCAGCTAAGAGTAGAAGTTCAAGCTTCAAGCTACGAATTTCGCCTGGCGTACCATCAGTTTTTTGACGAGGGGCGCGGTTAGTACTACTTTTGAAACGCGTATTCCCCAAACCGTGCCAGCCGCCTTTAGCAACAAGCATTTTTTGCTCATGATGGGTCAAATCACCTAATTGTTCACCGGTGTCAACATCAGCAGCACGTGTTCCAACAGGTACTTTCAAGATTAAATCGTCTGAACCTTTACCCGTACAATCACGACTTTGACCGTTTTGACCGCGCTTAGCACGATGAAAACGCTCAAAGCGATAATCAATTAAGGTATTCAGGCTTTCATCCGCCATTAAATAAACGTCACCGCCGTCACCGCCGTCACCACCATTAGGTCCGCCGTATTCAATGTACTTTTCTTTTCGAAAACTTACACAACCGTTGCCGCCGTCACCGGCCTCAACTCTAATTTCAACTTCATCAACGAATTTCATGGTGCTTTGAAACACTCCAAGATTAAACTATTGCCTTATTATAAGTTATTTTTCGCACTTACGAAAACAAAGTTATTTTTTATACAAAATGAATACCATTTGGATTAATTAAAATGACAAAATTCAATGAGAATAAATTTTCAAGAACAAGGTGCTTGATTGAACAAGAGCTGGCCATTGCGATGCAAAGCAACGACGTTATTGTCTATTTAAGTCATTTAAAAATGAACAGTTAATTAGTGCAATTGATATAAGATACTTATCTAATTAAGTATCAAAAAAAAACCCTGCTTAAAGCAGGGTCTTTATTAAGATTGAGTAGCGTTACTAAGCAACAATACTTACAAACTTACGGTTTTTAGGACCTTTAACATCAAATTGTACTTTACCATCTGTTAAAGCAAATAATGTGTGGTCTTTACCAATACCCATGTTTGTTCCAGCGTGGAATTTAGTACCACGTTGACGAACAATAATGTTTCCAGCTAATACAGCTTCGCCACCAAAACGCTTAACACCAAGGCGTTTAGCTTCTGAATCGCGACCATTTCGTGTACTACCTGCAGCTTTCTTATGTGCCATCTTGAATCGCTCCTAATTAGCCGTTAATGCCAGTAATTTTCACTTCAGTGAACCATTGACGATGGCCCGCTTCTTTACGTGAATGCTTACGACGTTTAAATTTAACAATCTTAACTTTATCAGCACGGCCTTGATTTACAATCTCAGCTACTACTTTACCACCGGCAATGTAAGGCGCGCCTACATTAACTTCTTCGCCGTTAGCGATCATTAAAACGTTATCGAATTCTACTGTTGCACCAATTTCAAGCTCAAGCTTTTCAAGGCGAACTGTTTGTCCTTCAGTTACGCGATGTTGTTTACCGCCACTTTGGAATACAGCGTACATACCTACTCCGTACAGCGTCATTTTATTTAGACGCTAAATATTAAAATATAGGGCGCGAATTCTACGCGAAGATTTTTATTCAGGCAAGTCTAATTCGCATCTATTTCCAATTAATTTGCTTATCGTTAAACTAATCCGCTACAGCCCTTTATTGCTCAATAATTTCGTGTAAACTCATGCTTCATAAAATGTCCTCAATACAACAACAAAGGTAGCTGTAGCTTTCTATGGATATCAAAAATATACAAGCCCTCGCTCAAAAAGATATGACTGCGGTAAATGATATAATTTATTCGCAAATAAACTCTGATGTTGCGTTAATTAATCAACTCGGTGTTTATATTGTTAATGCGGGTGGCAAAAGAATGCGGCCAATGCTAACGGTGCTATCTGCACGTGCATTTGGTTATCAAGGTGAAGAACATATTTCTATCGCCGCCATTATTGAATTTATTCATACCGCAACATTATTACATGATGATGTTGTAGATGAGTCGAATATGCGCCGTGGTCGTGAAACCGCAAATGCCTTGTTTGGTAATAGTGCGAGCGTACTTGTTGGTGACTTTCTTTACACCCGTTCTTTTCAGATGATGACCCAATTGGGCAACATGAGAATAATGGATATATTATCTGATGCCACCAATATTGTTGCAGAGGGTGAAGTGCTGCAGTTAATGAATTGTAACGACCCAGACACAACAGAAGAAAGTTATTTTGAAGTTATTTACTGTAAAACGGCCAAGCTATTTGAAGCCGCCACGCGTTTAGCTGCCGTTATTGCAGGGCAAGATGAAACAACTGAAAAAGCCATGCAGGAATATGGAAAATATTTAGGGACTGCTTTTCAATTAGTCGACGACATTATGGATTACACCGCTGATGCAAAAGCGATGGGTAAAAATATTGGTGACGATTTAGCTGAAGGTAAACCTACTTTGCCATTACTTTATGCAATGCAACACGGTAATACACAGCAGAAGCAGCTAATAAGAGATGCTATAGAACATTGTAATGGTATGGAGCACTTAGACGAGATACTCGCCGCAATGGAGCAAACAGGCTCTTTAGTGTACACACAAAAGAAGGCAGAGTTAGAAGCTGACAAAGCCATTAGTGCCTTACACATATTACCTGAATCAGAACACAAGCAAGCGTTAATTAGTCTTGCTCATATTGCTGCGAATAGAACGGTGTAATGATGAAAACTCATTTTGGCTTTCTTTTTAACGTCATCGCTATATTGTTATTTATTCCAGGCATATTTCTGCCGATGTTCTTTTTACAGATGGATGTTAGCGCGAGTATTAGTGGACCCGCACTTACCTCTGAACTGATAAACAAAGAACTTTCACTATTAACAACTATTCAAGAATTATGGCAACACGATCGTTTATTGGTGGCGGCGTTAATTTTTATTTTCTCTATTTGTATTCCGCTACTCAAAGCGTGCTTAGTGACTTGGTCTTATTTTAAAAGAAATACGCAGATAGAAAGAAAGATCATCAATTTTGTAGGAACTATTGGTAAGTGGTCGATGGCAGATGTTTTTGTAGTCGCAATATTTCTAGCGGTGTTATCCACTAATCATGCAGAAACGGCAAACCAACAAACACTCAGCATCATGGGTTTTAAACTTAACTTAATGATCAGCAGTGAAACGTTATCTTCTGTAGGGCATGGGTTTTATTTCTTTACCGCTTATTGCTTACTTTCATTGATAGGAACGCAGTTAAGCCAAAGTGGTTTGAAAAAGCAACCAAGCTAAACGATTATCTATTCACTCTGACAAACTAATTCTTTATCACGCTATTTTCATTCATTATTTTAACGCATAAAAAAACCGCTATTCTTTCCAGAGTAGCGGTTTTTTTTGCAGAGAATATCAAACAATAAATATAAATTTACCTATTAATATCAATGCTAACGTGCATCAAAATTAACCTTTGATGAAGTTAATGCCTTCAGTAATGTCAGCTTTTAATGTGTCTAACATATCTACTTTCGCTTTTTCTTCAAAAGCACTTAGTTTGCCGTAAGATAAAATTTCGCTCACGCCATTTACACCTAAACGTACTGGT
This sequence comes from Colwellia sp. MB3u-41, assembly GCF_014076845.1. Taxonomy (GTDB): domain Bacteria; phylum Pseudomonadota; class Gammaproteobacteria; order Enterobacterales; family Alteromonadaceae; genus Colwellia_A. The sequence continues at coordinate 96,714 of NZ_JACGUT010000010.1, read as the reverse complement.
TGTGCGAAAAATTGTGCATCTTCGCCTGCGCCTTCAACGTAAGCGTAATCAACCACGTCTTTGCCTTGTAAGCCTTTAACCAAAGACATACAAAAACGAGCGGCTGCTGCGCCCATTGATAAAGTAGCGCTACCGCCACCCGCTTTAGCATTAACAACTTCCGTACCTGCATTTTGAATGCGTGGCGTTAAAGCAGCAACTTCTTCATCAGTGAAAGTAACACCTTCAACTTGTGAAAGAAGCGGTAAAATTGTTGTACCTGAATGGCCACCGATAACGGGCACTTTAACTTCAGCTACGTTTAAGCCTTTTAATTCAGCAACAAAAGCTTCACTGCGAATAACGTCTAGTGTAGTAATACCAAATACACGAGCAGCGTCATAAGTACCTGCTTTTTTGAATACTTCAGCAACAATAGGAACCGTGCCGTTTACTGGGTTAGTAATGATACCAACCAACGCTTTAGGACAGTTAGCAACAATGCCTTCTGCTAACGTTTTAATAATGCCCGCGTTTACTGCGAATAAATCAGCACGATCCATACCTGGTTTACGAGGCATGCCAGCCGGAATTAAGACAATATCAGCACCTGTTAATGCATCGCCTAATGCGTCAGCACCAAAACCTTCAACTTTAACCGCTGTAGGGATGTGTGATAAATCGACAGCAACACCTGGAACAACGGGTGCAACGTCATATAAAGATAGCTCAGAACCAGCTGGTAATTGAGTTTTTAATAATAATGATAACGCTTGGCCGATTCCGCCAGCAGCGCCTAAAACAGCAACTTTCATTTGATGTCTCCGGTAGTTAAAGAATATTTGAGTAAATACGTAAATTTTCGTGCCCAAAAGATATAGCATCGGCCACTAAAAAACAATTAATATTAAACGATATATGGCATTAGGATACCGTATAATACTTTTAATGAAATAATACTTAGGTCTTACTTCCTCATCATTAAGAATTTAAGATTAAAAAAAGTGTAGTAGAAAAATAATAAAGAGTACCGTTAAATTATGACAGTTTCACAAAAACAAGAAGCATTAACACAAGCTTTTAAAGATTTATTAAAGCAAGAGCAGTTTGGCTCTCAGGGCGATATCGTTGAGGCTTTGAAAAAACAAGGCTTTGATAATATTAGCCAATCAAAAGTTTCGCGTATGCTCAGTAAATATGGTGCTGTTCGCACCCGTAATGCTCGCCAAGAAATGGTGTATTGTTTACCCGCTGAATTAGGCGTTCCAACAGCAAAAAGCCCTTTACGCCAGTTAGTTATAGATATTGAATACAATGAAGTGATGATCATTGTTAGAACAAGCCCAGGAGCGGCACAGCTCATTGCCCGATTACTCGACAGCTTAAGTAAGAGTGACGGAGTACTAGGAACGATTGCCGGAGATGATACTATTTTTATAGCCCCAACCCATGTTGGCCAAATAGAAGAAACCATTGCTAAGTTAGAGTTACTCTTTTCTAGAAACTTAAATTAAGCAAGCACCAAAAGAGTTGAAGCAAACGTATATGTTATTGTCATTCTAAAATTTCTGCATAACCTATCAATGAAGATAATTTCAGAATGACACGCCATCAACTGTATTTTTTCATGACTGAGCTAGTTTAGCTAAAAAATTCAAACTTGGGGCAAAGAAAGACGCCCCTGTTTCTGCCTGGGTATATTTCAGTAAATGGTCAAAATGACCATGTGCATCTGTTTTGATCATTGCTTTAAGCATCATCTCAAAAGGTTCTGGCGATCGGCAATATGCAACGAAAAATAAGCCCTGCAACTTCATATCACCGTATGGCATGCTTTGGCGTACTATCTCAATAGCATTACCGTCTGCATCTTTTAGGTTTACACGTTTAGTATGCGATGTGGGTGGTTTGTTTTCACTCGTATACTCTTCATTTTCTAATTTTGTACGCCCAAAAATATCTTCTTGGTCTTTAACTTTTAAACTGTTCCATAGATTTAAATTATGGCGATAGCGTTGAATATGTAAATAACTGCCCGCGGCAAATTCAGCATCATCTTCATTAGCAACCAACGCCACTATACGGCGGTGTGAGCCTTGTGGGTTCTCAGTGCCATCGACAAAGCCAGTTAAATCACGACCATCGAGAAACCTAAAGGCGCGTACCTGCTCAACAAGTTCAACACTATTTGCTAATAAAGCGCACACTTTTGTACTGACAATGTGATTGACATCAGCACGATCGCTTCTTATTTCAATATAGAGATCATAACTATCAGCAGGCGCTGCGCGGTCATCACATTCAATCGCTGAAAAAGGCTTAAGATTTTTGGGTCTTGCTTGAGGATAAAGTTCATCCCAGTAGTTAGCGCCAATAGCAATAACACCTGCAAGGTTTGATTCTGAAAAACGATCAGCGTAATGATCAAATAAGGCAGGTAATCGAGAAAGGGCTAGACGCACATGAGCATTTTTATCATCTAAAACATTAAACAATAGATAATAGCCGTGCAAACTAGGTTCCGCGCAAATACCAAATTGTTCTCTTGCCATCAAAGCTTCCAAAATAAAACGTGAGTTAATTTCTTAATTTTACACAGTTTTCTAAAATTGACAGTATATCTTTTGATTTATTAAAATAAGCACAAACTCAGTTGTTCTGTGACCTTCATGTGAGCGCACCATTGCTTGCATGGCAACACGACATACCGTTCATCCTGAACATCGTCGCTCTTTGCCATCCGTGGCAACACGACATACCGTTCATCCTGAACATAAAAAACAGCCCGTAGGCTGTTTTTTTATCTTTATTCATCTAATAAACTAAAGACTGATAAGTATTAAGTAAACTCTGGATAAGCTTCCATACCACAATCTGTTTTATCAACGCCTTCATATTCTTCTTCTTCAGTCACACGAATACCCATGACCTTTTTAAGCACATACCAGACAACAAAACTTGCACTAAATACCCAGACAAATATTGTTGCTGCGCCGATTAATTGTCCGCTAAAGGTTGAGGCTGGGTTTGTAAGAGGAACAAGTAGTAAACCAAAGAAACCAACAACACCATGAACTGAGATAGCACCTACTGGATCATCTATTTTCAACTTATCTAATCCAATAACCGATAGCACCACCAATACACCAGCGATCATGCCAAAGAGTGTAGATTGTAGCGCAGTAGGCGTTGAAGGTTCTGCCGTAATCGCAACTAAGCCCGCTAACGCACCATTTAATGTCATGGTTAAATCTGCTTTCTTAAATAAGATTTTAGCAAAAATCAATGCAGCTATTGCACCACCTGCGGCTGCAGCATTGGTGTTTAAGAAAACCATAGCAACAGAATGTGAACTGTTAATATCTGCAAGTTTTAATACTGAACCACCGTTAAAACCAAACCAGCCCATCCATAAAATAAACGTACCTAATGTGGCCATTGGCAAGTTAGCTCCAGGAATAGCATTTACACGACCGTCAGGACCATATTTACCTTTACGTGCACCGAGTAATAATACGCCAGCGAGTGCTGCTGATGCGCCGGCCATATGCACAATACCTGAGCCTGCGAAATCAGAGAAACCTAAGTCACCTAAAGTGTATAAACCAAATACAGCATTACCGCCCCAAGTCCAGCTACCTTCAAGTGGGTAGATTACTGCTGTTAGAGCAACGGTGAAAGCAAGGAATGCCCACAATTTCATACGCTCAGCAACGGCACCTGAAACAATCGACATGGCCGTCGCTACAAAAACAACTTGAAAGAAAAAGTCAGACGCTTTTGAATAAATAGCGCCGCCATTAAAACCATCTTCACGACCAGCAAATTCTTTTAATACTGCATCAGCATCAACCGTTTCGATGCCCGACAAGAAGAACCCACCACCGTACATAATTTCATAACCACACGCTAAATACATCATGCAAGCAATTGCATAAAGCGCAACGTTCTTAGTCAAAATTTCTGTGGTATTTTTCGCTCGAACTAAACCCGCCTCTAACATAGAGAAACCTGCTGCCATCCACATAACGAGGGCACCACAGACTAAGAAATAGAAAGTGTCCATTGCATACTGTAACTGAAAAATGTTTTGTTCCATGATTTACCCCTTAAATAGCTTCAACATCTTGCTCACCAGTACGAATACGTACAGCTTGCTGTAAGTCATAAACAAATATTTTACCATCGCCTATTTTACCCGTATGAGCAGATTCTGTAATTGCTTTCACTAAGCGTTCAACAACGTCGTCGTTCACTGCAATTTCAAGCTTCACTTTTGGTAAAAAATCAACTTGATACTCTGCACCACGATACAATTCGGTATGACCTTTTTGTCGTCCAAAGCCTTTTACTTCACTTACGGTTAATCCTTCGACACCAATTTCAGAAATAGCTTCTCTGACATCGTCCAGTTTGAAAGGTTTTATTATTGCGTTAACCATCTTCATTTTGTTTAGCCTTATTTGTGATTTGTACATAACAATACAAATGTTATGCCAAGCACTAAAAACAATAAAATTCAGTATGTTAAAATAAAAGTTAAAATAAAAACTGTTATTAAGCACTTCTGTGGTGCATAACATATTGCGAATGACTGTAATTGGTGCATGAGGTAATGATCACCGCCACTTAAGTTGAGAATTCACGGCAACCTGAGAATTTTGTTGAGGTTCAAAGAGCAAGCAGAAGCTAAAACCCTATATAAATCTGTATATAGAGACTACAAATAAGTAACTGTAGATACTTATTTGTAAGTAGGATCATATGTGGTTTCCAATTTAATTCGAAATTTTGTCAAGAGTACTTCAACTCAAAACATCCATGAATACATAGGTACATACTTCACTAGTGATATTGTTGGATATTAAATGGATTGAGTGGGGACAATATTCACTAATGCCACATTAGAGACATTAGATAATTGAGTTAAAACTGAGGTTAGGATTAGTTTTCGTATGGATAATATCGAAATAATCAGCATTTAAACTGTAAGTTAACCTCTGCAAAAAATAAAACCAACGGTAATTTGACAAACTTGAAAAGTCATATTCATAGAGTATTTAGTTTTTCCAAGTTAAATTCCTACAAATTATAGCTTCACTGCTTTTTGAGGAGTAGATGATAGTCTTGGGTAATAGCTCAATGTAAGCTTTCCCGTATCATCTTCATCAATAACAAAGTAGGCTAATGTACCTTTGTAGAAAAAGCTGTTTAGAGACATTGGGATTACTTCATAAGGTAATGAATCATCTCTTTTAGTGTATATAACTCCTTCTTCAACGAACAATGTACGTATTGAGTCGTTATCTACTTTATAACGTCCCAACAATTTATTAAGTTGAGTTTGTTCAATATCAAAGCGGCTATAGCCAGGGTGATTAATAGCAAACATTTCAGCCGATAATAATAGAGTCAAATTGAAAGGTTTTGAGGAGCTGTCATTACTCAATACTGCAATATAAATATCCTCTTCAGGGAAATACACTGAACTAGTTCTAAAACCAGGAGTTCCCCCTTGATGAATAATTGCTTTACGTTCGTGGATTTTAATATTGTTTAACCCGAAGCCATAACGAGATGAACTTCCATCATTAAGTTTAAACCCTGTAATCATCACCTTATAACTTTCTGCTGAAATGAGTTTTCCTTGGCTCAGGCTGCGATACCAAGTGGCCAAGTCGTCAACTGTTGAAACTAAACCTCCAGCAGAAAAAGCCCATGATACATCTACTGGATTTGCTTTTTTAATAACACCTTTACGTGTTCGATAATAACCTATCACGCCTTTTGAATTTGAATCCAGCCCGCCATAATAGCTGTTACTCATACCTAATTTATTAAATATGTTACTTTCTATAAATTGACCATAAGTTTGCCCGCTAACAATTTCAATAATTTTACCAAGCAACAGATAGCCTGTATTTGAATAACTCATCTTTTCACCAGGCTGAAATTTAATTTTTTCCTTCAGCAATAAAACCATTAATTTTTCTAAGGTTGTTGATGTCTTTCTATGTACAGCTATTTTTTTCGGGTTTCTGTAAAATCCTGAAGTATGACTCATTAGGTGTTCGATTCTTATTTCATTTTGTTGCGGTGGGAAGTTTGGAAAATATTTGCGAATATCATCTTTTATGGATAATTTACCCTGCTCTTGCAGCATCAATATAGCCGTGCTCGTAAATTGTTTTGTTATTGATGCAAGTTTGAATTCACTGCTTGTCTTTAGTACCCTTCCAGACTCAATATTAGCCATGCCGTAAGAACCAATATATATAGTTTCCCCACCTTTGGTCACGATGACAGACACTCCCGGTCCTTTTTCATCAACATGGCTCCTTAAAAGCTTATCAAAGCTTAATGAAGAGCTTGCAAAACATTGGCCAGCTAGAATAAAAACGGCTATTAGAGAAAGTTGAATTAGACCTTTGTTCATAACGTTCCTTGTAAATTATAGTTATTTAAACGGGGGAGATTGTCATATTAGCGTATTTTTACAGTTAGATTGTATAACCAATAATTTATAAAGTAATTCATTAGAAAATATATCGCAAAAAACTTATCTCTAAAGTCAGCAATGCGCACAGAGTGATCGTTAATAATTCAAAATTGACTGATAGCAATGGTGGTTTTGCGACGGTTAGATTAAGTAAAGTCATAGTGACTCTGAGTACGTTCATTTTTTGCACGTACTCATGGTCTCTAAGGTGCAATGCTTCTGTATGACCTATTACTACCTCTTTACTAAAAAAATAGTAAAGAGGTAGTAAAGCGTCTGCAATAGTGGATTAGTTGGCTATCAAAATAAAGTATAAAACCTTTAGCTAGGTTCATATAATCTGTATAACCTGGCAAGAATTTACTTCTTAAATACTAAATTTATATAAACTTATCCCCCTAATGCGCTCCTATGGTAGTAATAACCACAACAAAAATAACTAGATATTGCTTATTCTTCTTAGCATACTTTTGTTTGTGTAATGTATGCGATCTCATAATGTAATAAATCTCAAACTATAAGGCAGTAGTGTGAACAATTCTCAACTTAATTGGCAGTCAACAAATTCAAACAATCTGCAAACTATTGAAATATACGACTGTCACTTGCCTGAGATTCTCAGATTAAGTGGCAGTGATCATAACGAACGTTATATTCATAGCACAAACAGGTGGATGAAAAATTAAATCATTAAAAAAGGCGTAAAGATCTATTGTGGAGATAAATGATTAAATCAATGAAAGAAAGGGAGCCATCAGAAAATGTGTAGAGTAAGTTGTTGTGTGTTCAGCAAAGGGAAAGAATGCTTTTAATTTTAGTTAAAGAATTTATTTAACGATTGTTCATTGTTATTACACTATGGATGCAATAACAATGAGGTATTAATAAAGCATAAAAGCACTTGGATTAAGAACAGCCAAAATACTTAAACGTTCCATGTCACAGAAATCACTCGCATCACGTAATAGTTCTTTTTGAACAGCCAGTGAATCTAGTTTTTCATCTGTAATCACCACTGACGGATCATGACTTTTGCATTCATGGTTGAGCGTCATCACACGCTTAGCAATATAGAGTAATTTGGTTTCGTCGGTACTGTGTTCAAAGTCTTCACCATCTTGATCGCGTATAGGCTCAATCAAACTGTAAGGTAACTGCCATTGCTTTAATAACTCAGCCGTAACGTCAGCATAAGAAAAACCAAAAAATTGTAGCTGTTTCGTCCATGGTAATTCGTCTGAATTTACCTGTTTACAGGTCTCTACTTTTTCAGGCATAAATTGATGCATAACCAACTCACCTAAATTGTGTAGCAAACCCAAAATAAAGAGTCTCTCGGCATTTGGAACACTTAATTTAGCGCCTAAGAATTTCACCGTTAATGCACAATCAACACTACGCTCCCAAAAATCGTTTAAGTATTCAGGGTCTGTTTTGATTTTTCTACAGGCTTTGGTGCTAAAATAAGCGATAACTAGATTATAAACTTCAGTAATGCCAATAATTAAAACAGCTTTCGAAATAGTATCGATTTGACCGGGATAATTGAAAAATGAGCTATTAGAGAGCTTTAAAATAGTGCCCGATAAAGCAGGATCTAGTAAAATGACATCAGCAATATCATCAATAGTTGACGATTCATTATCAATTAATTCTTTAATACGAATAAAAGAATCTGATAAAACAAATATTTCACTTGCCTTCTCGGCGTATTCTGGAGCATTCATGAAGGAGATCCTAAAAATGTATAGGGTAATTGCATACCCAATTAAGTGAGTATGTTACTATTTTTAATCGATTAACGACTCACTTTCTATTTAAAATACAGTAAATTAGTGAATGGTCAAGAGTAAAAAAAAGTATAGTCACTAAATCGGTAATTAGTGACTTTTTATTATTATAATCGATATTACTCTTCAACCGTTAGTGCCACTTGGTAAGATCCAAATTTTCGTATATTAATAACACCCTTATCAAAGATCAAATATTGCCCTTTAATTCCTTGCAGTAGCCCTGAAACTTGTGCTGTTTTATCAAAGTTAAATGACGCTATTTTTTCCAAATATTGCTCTACTGGAAAACGTAAATTAACTACAGGCTCATCAAGTAACTCAACAGCATCAGCGCCAAAACGTAATTTAATGTCTTCTAATTCCGCGGCGATCTCTGGTAATAGTTCCTGCGCTTTTTCTTTTAAATCAACGGTTTTACCCATTCCTTTTAGCATAGCTCGCCAATTTGTTTTATCAGCAATAAATTTGGCGAGAGCTATTTCAACAAGCCCCGATTGTAAGCGCGTACTCACTCTAAATAATGGTAAAGCTTGTGTAGCGCCTTGATCAATCCAGCGTGTAGGTATTTGTGTATGGCGAGTAATACCCACTTTAATTCCCGAAGTGTTCGCTAAATAAACATAATGATTTACCATGCAATTTTTTACGCCCCACTCAGGCTCACGACAAGTACCTTGTGCATGGTGACAAGTTTCTGGCTTCATAATGCACATGTCACATTGTGCAAGTTTTTGCATACACGGATAACAAAAACCTTGTGAATAGCTTTTTTTCGTTACCCTTGAACAATGGCGACACGCTATTTTACCTTGATAATCGAAGGTTATTTTTTTCCCGATTAACGCATTCATATCGATTAACTGTTCACCGATAGGTAATTGATAATGAACAAGTCCGTTTTCATCTAATTGGGCAGTCATTTTACTCAAAGCACCAGCATCGTAATGGGTCATTTATTGTCTCGATAGTTTTCATGGGGAATTTAGAGGGCATGGTATAAAACTCTGGAAATGACAGCCAGCTTTTTATCGATTTCAATGATAAAAATTGCCATAATAAGCTTATGCCAGAAAAAAAAATCTCTCCCAAGCCAACCTGGTTTGTTTATTATTTACGTTGTGCTGACAATAGTTTGTACGCAGGTGTTACTACAAACCTTATTCGTCGGCTCTTTGAACACAATACCTGTAATAAAACGGGAGCTAAATACACGCGCGCGCGTCGACCAGTAAAATTAGTTTACGCTGAAGCTCAAGAAAATCGACAACTAGCCTGCAAACGTGAATATCAATTAAAGAAGTTTACCAAGGTAGAAAAAGAAAACCTAGTGCATAGTTTTGACCCCAATATTTTAACAAAAGTCCCTTGACGATACTGGTCTGCTTAGTTTCTGTTTTTTCAATTAATTTCCACTTATCTGTGGGTAACTGCTAATATACGGCGGTTTTCAAACAATAGATGTAGGTATTATGTTTCTAGAAAGTTACTGTAGCGTAACAGGCAGTCAAATAAGTTTCTCTCGTCAACAAGGTAGTGACTTTGCTAAAAAAATTGCTGACGATTTCAATCCGCTACATGATGTTGATGCAAAACGTTTTTGTGTACCCGGTGACTTACTTTTTTCAGTGGTATTAGAAAAATCAGGTTTATCACAAAACATGGGCTTTACTTTTTCGGGCATGGTTACTGATGGTCTTAAGCTAGATTTTCCAGAAAAAATTGTCGAATCAGCCTGTGTTACCGATGACAATGCTAAAGAGTACATGAAAATAGAAGCCTCGGGTGAATGTACAACGAATAGCCAATCGATCAATGCATTGATCCGCGCCTACGTTGAGTTTTCAGGCCATACATTTCCACATATTTTAGTAAAATTAATGTTTGAAAACAGTGTAATGATCAATCCGACACGGCCAATGGTGATGTACGAGAACATGTTTATTCATTTAGATAAGCTTAATTTTGTTGACGTACAATTGCAATTAACGACGCCCAGTTTACTTATTGATGGTAAACGCGGTAAAGCGACACTACCTTTTGATTTAGTGGCTAATGGTGAAGTTATCGGTCATGGTAAAAAACACATGCTACTCAGTGGCTTAAGAGATTATGAACAAGCAACTATTGATACACTTGTTAGCCATTACAACGATAAAAAAGCGCAGTATCTGAAATAAAATCTCAATAAAATGATGTTACTCAACAATAATAGTCCTCTCACCTTTCTCAAACGCTAACTGCTGTGTTCTTCTGTTTTCTACGCAATAAGCAAACTGACGAGTAGTCTTAGGCCGTAAACACTTTTTCGGCTGTTGATAATATTGTAGCCATGCTTGCAGTTGTTTACCTTGATAACGAGATTTTATTACAACGGGAGCTGACGTTTGAAAGGGTTTACTACTGCCCTTTTTAATATCTCTTGATAAAGTGGCTGATAACGGCTGATGGATATTTACTGCAATATTTCTTTGCTTTTTTTTATGGTTACCTTTTACCTTTTTTAACAGACCTCGTTCGCACTGCCACCATTTTTTCCGCGCCACTTTCTCTTGCTTATTTAAGTTTTTACTGCGTTTTAAGCCTTGGCCTTGCCTTTGTTGTGACTGAACATTACGTAATTTATCTGCATAAGATTGACATTCTTTTTTCCCCGCGTAACTTTCATAAGAAAAAGTTAACATGATGCCAACAAGCAAAATTTGAAAATAAGCACTCTTCACAGTTCCTCCTTGAGTCCCTACTAGAACACTTAATATATTAGTACACAAAATTAACATTACATTAGCAAGTCAGCAAATACGTTCTATACTCAGTTTTATCTAAAATGAGCAAGGACGTTCAATGTTGCACGCGTTTACAGTAAAGTTTTTATATTTATTAGCTTGCTACATGCTCTTGGCCCAGTGCTATGCAAAAGACTTACCCAAAATTCAACTCGCAACACCCTATAAAGCTGACAGGAAAAATCCTATCAGTATTAATGAATACTTTGTTAGCGAAAAGCTCGATGGTATTCGTGGTTACTGGAATGGTAAAAATTTATTCACTCGTGGAGGCAACCTCATTCATGCACCAGAGTGGTTTACCCTAGGTTGGCCCAAGATATACCTTGATGGTGAACTATGGAGCAACCGTGGTGAGTTTGAAAAAATCAGTAGCTGTGTCAGAAAACACCAGCCTACACCACAAAATAAAATGAGCTGTTGGCAGAAAATACGCTTTATGGTTTTTGACTTACCCAAACATGCGGGTACTTTTAGTCAGCGTATTACTCAGATGAATCATTTAATAGCATCATCGACCAGCCCTTATTGGCAGACAATAGAACAAGAAAAAATAAATTCAATCGCCTTATTGCATCAACAACTAGTAAATATCGTCAATATAGGCGGGGAAGGGTTAATGCTGCATCATCAAGCAGCCTACTACAACGTTGGTAGAAGTCATGATTTAATGAAACTAAAACAACATGATGATGCTGAAGCTATCGTTATTGCGCATATTAAGGGTAAGGGTAAATACAAAAATAAAATGGGCTCGTTAAAAGTAAAGATGCCTTCCGGTCTTACCTTTAAGATTGGTAGTGGTTTTACTGATAAGCAACGCGAAAAACCACCCGCTATTGGTAGTACGGTCACTTACAAATACATTGGTAAAACCGCGCGAGGTGTGCCAAAATTTGCGAGCTTCTTACGCATTCGTGAGCTAACACTCATTCAGTAAAATGCATAAACTGACTATCGGTCCCTATAAAAAGAGAATAATAATTAATGGAATTTCACTTATGGTTATCTTTTGTCGTCATTTGTATGATGGGCGCTTTATCTCCCGGACCAAGCTTGGCATTAGTCATCAAAAATACGTTGTCTGGAGGAACATCACAAGGTTATGCCACGGCTATTAGCCATGGTTTAGGTGTTGCGATTTATGCAGCCATTACGGCAACAGGTATAGCGGTGATTATCGTTAAATCTCCTTTGATATTCAGTATTATTCAATATGCAGGCGCGGCTTTTTTACTGTATTTAGGGGTAAAATCATTATTAAGCAAAAAAGTTAATACCGTATTTTCTCAAAATGACCCAGTGAAAAAAGCGCAAGTAAACGGCTGGCGTGATGGCTTTTTAATCGCTTTTTTAAACCCAAAACTCGCTATTTTCTTTCTCGCCTTATTTAGTCAGTTTTTAGGGGAAGACGCGAGCAGTGAGCAAAAAATGATAATGACCGCGACAGTAGGAAGCATTGATGCTTTATGGTATTGCTTAGTAACGTTTACACTATCACGCGGTAATATCATTAATAAATTACGTGAGAACAGCCATATTGTTGACAAAGTAACGGGCAGCTTTTTAATACTACTTGCTGCTCGTATAGTGATTAACTAAATACAACTTATTTAGCATATTTCCACGTAGCGAAAATAAAGCACCTTCAAGCCCTTACCTGCTTCAGCTTCAACGAATACCTTTGGGTTATCAATTCGATGCTGAAATTGGCACTGAGGGCATTCTCTAGAAACTTCAGCTAATAAAAAATCCTCACTTAAGTCAGGAGAATTTAAACAGAGCACTACATCACTATTATTTGCCATTAACTCAGGTAAGCGTTTAATGATTTTCTTGTAATCTCGCTCAATATTTACACTGCCCTTTTGAAATGAAGGAGGATCACAAATCAATAAATCGTAAGGGCCATTTTTTTTCAATCGATTGTACGATTTAAAAATATCAACACCTTCATATTTTACCTTGCTCGCATCTTGTTTATTAAGTTTATGATTTTCACGCCCTTTAGATAAAGAGCTTTTACTCATATCAATATTAACAACTTGCCGAGCACCCCCTGCAATAGCGGCAATAGAAAAGGCACAAGTATAAGCAAATAGATTTAAAACGTTCCTCCCTTCACTATGATTTTTCACCCAATCTCGGCCATTGCCCATATCAAGAAAAAGCCCAGAATTTTGTGCTTTACCTAAGCTAATATGATATTTAAGGCCATGTTCTTGCGCATTTAATTCCGTGATATCTTCTCCCCATAATACTTCGCTAGGAGCAAACTTTCGGCTACGGTATTGTACTTGAATCGATTGGCAGTATGGGATCAACTGCTTTATCACCGTCACTTGTTCATTCAACCAAGCTTCATCAACCTCTTGGTAAAGTGTAATGAGCACAACAGGCGAAAACCAGTCAACATTGACGTGAGATAACTCAGGATAAGTATGACCTCTACCATGAAATAATCGTTGGCAATCAGTTAAACTACTGAGTTTTTCAATAGACTGTAGCGAAGTTTTAAGGTGATCTTGAAGGTTTAGTGTCATAACTATATTGTTTAAAAGATAAAATAAAGCCGCATAATAACAAATTATGCGGCTTTTGGTTAAATCGTTTGTTCCTTTACATTACATCATCATACTACGAAGCAAAAATGTTGTAGGCAAAGAATTTTTGCGCAACAGTATTTAAGAAAATACATAAGACAATGAAGGGTATAAAAGTACCTAACGAGAAGTTAACATACTTCTCGACCCAAGAACCTTTATAGTTATCGTTGCCAATAGCTAGTTCGTCTGAAAGGTTATGTTTTTTCCAGCGATAACTTACAAACATACATAAAAGAAAGCCATTTAACGGTAAAATTGTATCGTAGAAAATATCATAAACCACATCAAAGAATGAACGTGAACCGCCAGCATACGTTGTAAATTCAGTAAAGAACGACACCATACCAAATGAAACCATAGCAAATACAGTTAATACACCACCTAAAATCATTAAAATTGATAAGGCTTTTTTACGACTATGCTTTTTTTCTGTGACTAAATAAGAAACCGGTACTTCAATAATTGAAACTAATGAGGTAATAGCAGCAAAAAACACTAAAAGGAAGAAAAATGCAGCGACGGCACTTGCACCAAAGTAGCCAATAGAGGTTTGTAGTGCTAAAAATATTTTAGGTAAAAAAGTAAAAATTAATGATACAGAACTATCACTTAACTCCGCTGGATTAACATTAGGGTTGAATGAAAATACCGCAGGTAAAATCATTAAGCCTGCAGTAAAAGCAACCGCAGTATCAGTTAAAGCCACTAATTTTGCAGAATTAACAATATCAGTTTTATTATTAATATATGAACCGTAAGTAATTAATATACCCATACCTAACGATAGCGAAAAGAACGCTTGCGACAAGGCGCCGTTAATCACGGTAGGGGTGATTTTATCAAAATCAGGAATAATAAAAAATTTCACACCAGCCATAGCGTTATCAAGGCTTAGTACATAAACCACCATGATTAACAGCATAACGAATAATGCTGGCATCAGTATTTTTGCTGCTTTTTCTATGCCCTCTTTTACCCCGGCAACTAAAATGAAATTTATAATGGCAGCAACAGCAACCATAGCCACAAATAAATAGGAACTATTAATGAATTCACTAAAGCCCTTACCGCTGGCTAAATAATCTAATTGACCCGATAATGTTAACGCGAGATAACCGAAAAGCCATACGGTTAACACCATATAGAAAACAGCAATCATAAATGGCGTAAGCACACCAAAGATCCCGGCTATTCCCCAACCTCTACTACCACCACTGAGTGCTTTATAGGCACCAACAGGTTCTTTTTGTGTTTTACGGCCAACGGCCATTTCGGCAATCATTACCGGTAAACAAATTAAAAATACGAATAATGCGTACATAATTAAAAATGCACCACCCCCATTTTTAGCAGCATTCACAGGAAAGCCGACTAAGTTACCAATGCCAACAGCAGAACCTGCTGCGGCTAAAATAAATCCGAGTTTAGAGCTAAAATGCTCTCTAGATGCGCTCATAAATGTCCTTAATTATAATTATTTGTAGGGCATATTTTGTACAGTTTATTAACTATACGAAAAAAGAATGGCCTGATGCTAGCAGGCTTTATAATTAATGTCTTGTTTTAGAACGAAGGTATTAGTAATTAAGTGTATAAATATGGTTGCACCTAGAAACCAAGTCGTAAAATCGCCTTATAAATCTCATAATTTCAGCAAGAACTCATCTATAGCCCCTTCCACAAATAGTATCCCTCTATTTTGAGAAAAGTCCGCCATTGATGATAGTGAGAATATTTTCCGTCTCTTCTGATGCAAAATCAACCGCCTGAGCTAAGTCATCACTAAAAATATTTAAATTCTGACATAAACGTTCATCAATACTGTCCTTATAATCGAACACATCGGGATGGCTATCAACTAATGCTAAACGAGAGGCTAAATAAAGGACTTTTACATCTTTATTAATTTGAATTTTTTTTGCTTCGTTAACGTGGCGAATAGGCAAAATTATTTTTTCAGGTATTTGCCATATTTTTAATAACTCTGCAGATATATCGGTATAAGTAAAACCCAGCACTTGCTTTTGCAGTGCCCAAGGCAACTGCTCGGTTGAATATTTTTCACATTGCTGAGCAATTTCAGGCGTTATTTTTGCAACAATCACTTCACCAAAATTTTGCAGAAGTCCAGCGACAAAAAGCCGCTCAATATCAGGGATCCCAGCCTTAATCGCTAAATTTTTAGTCGCCAAACCACAAAAAATGCTCATCCGCCAAAAACGTTTTAAATCAATTGCCTGATTTGAAAAGTGTTTAAAGGCTGTCGCCGCAACATCCACTAGCATCATGTTATAAATAGCTTGGGTGCCAATAATTGTGATGGCACGTGAGATAGTGCTAATTTCTCCCGGAAAACTATAAATAGCACTATTAGCAATTTGTAATAAACGAGAAGTCATTGAAGGGTCGACACTAATTACATTGGCAAAATCTTCAATCGTTGAGTCTTCATTTTCCATTAATCCTTTAATTTTGAAACAAGCGTCGGGAAGAGCAAAAGAGCCATTAGCTTGTAAAGCGTATTGGTGAGCATCCATGGTGGGTATCAATATTTTTATCGAGTCATGTTTATAGTGTAGCTTTTTAGTTAAAAGCAGAAAACAAAAAAAACGCAGTGATCTTCATCACTGCGTTTTATCTTTTTTACCGATGCATTTTACTGAGCGAAAGTTTTTCCAAAAAAGTCGCCTTGGTTCCACGTTGGACGTTTATCACCATTAGCAATTTCTAAACCTATCATCATATTAACCTCGGCAAAGCTTGCCGCGGCATCGTAACGAATAGGTAGGGTTATTTCATCACTATGTTGATGATAATGATTTTTAAGGAAGTCACCAAATACTGCACCGCCATCAATTTCAGGATCTTTAGATTTAAAGCCTGTCATTAAAAAGACTGATGGAATACCTGCTTTGACAAAGCTGTAGTGGTCGCTACGCGTAAATAACGCCTGCTCTGGCATTGGGTCATCACTTAGCGACAAATTAATTTTTTCTGCGGCACTCGCAACGATAGGACCTAAACTTGAATGTGTTGAACCGAAAGCAATAATATCAGCAAATGGGTATAAGATTAATGGCATATCTAAGTTAACGTTCGCAACCATTTGAGACGACGGTACCGTTGGGTTTGTTGCAAAATAGCTAGACCCTAATAGCCCCTTTTCTTCACCTGTAACTACAACAAATAAAATAGAACGTTTTGGTTTTTCAGGCATGCTCGATAATAAGCGGGCTGTTTCTAGCAAAATTGAAACGCCTGATGCATTGTCTAACGCGCCATTGTTAATTTTATCTTTTTCATCACCATGGCTACTAATACCAATGTGATCAAGGTGAGCACTAAAGACCACATATTCGTCTTTTAGTACGGGGTCACTTCCTTCAATAACAGCAATAAGATTAGGGCTGGTAATTTCTTCATGGCGACTTTTATTAGCCATGTTAACACTTGATTTCAAAGCAAAACCTTTAATGGCAATATTATTAGTATCGTCGCTAAGTAACGCTTCTAGTGTGCGTTCTGCTCCTTCAAATAAGGCTTGGGCATACTCTGAACTTAAATAAGCACCTCCTTTTATTTCAGGATGTTTCCCAAAAGGCATGCCCTCTTTGTTTAACCAGCTTAAACGTGGTGCTTCCGCATAAGATGCGCTTTTAGCAAAAGTTCTTACTGCATCACGTTTAGGGGTATGAATAGTAATAAAACCAACAGCTCCATTGCTAACGGCATGTTGAATTTTTTCACTGCTAGAACCGATGTGAGCACCTTCTTCTGACGGTAAATCATCAGGACGTCCTGTTAAAACAACAACAACTTTGCCTTCAACATCAATATCTTCGTAATCGTTATAACCAAATTCTTTAGAAACAATGCCGTAACCAACAAAAACAGTTTCAGCCGTAACGCTAGCGTCTGTCACGATACTATCGCCTGACATAATAAAAGCATCTTTAAAGGCTAACTCAATGGTACCTGAAGTATTAATAATAGAAAGCTCAGCACTATTTTCTTCAAGGAACGCTTTTCTAAAGGTTACTTTTTGTTCAAACCCTTCACGTTCACCCATAGGTGTTAAGCCTAACTGTTTAAAGTATGACTTTACATAATTAGCGGCTATTTGGTAGCCTTCACTACCAGTATCTCGCCCTAATAAAGTATCGTCAGCTAAAAACTCTATGTGGGCTTTTATATTATTTTCATTTACTTGTGGCATTTTTTCAGCAACTGACCTTGTTGCTTCATTGTTTTGTCCACACGCAGATAAAAACGCGATACTTAATAAACTTGCACTGGCTATTAATTTAAATTTCATTGGCTTCTTCATATTATTAATTAAATTTTAAGATATTTTAGAGGGGAGTTGATATATTTATATCACTATAATGATTGTAAAAATAAAACGCTAGTATAGACATAAAGTTATTCGTTAAAGCGCTCACAACTAAAGCTCATAAAACCCATACTAAAATGGCGGTATTCCTAATGAAATAACGCCATTTTATTGTAAGAATAGAACAACTACTTCAGTAAATATGCCTCTGTTTCAGTCGCCGGCATAGGTTTAGCATAATAATAACCCTGCCCAAAGCGACAGGCCATAGCCATTAAAAGCTCGGCATCTGCTAGGTTTTCAATGCCTTCACATACTGTTCCCATTTGTAAATTGGTTGCTAAATCTATAATGGTTTTTATGATCGCCTGATGATTATCATGCTCGTGCACATTATTAATGAACGAACGATCAATTTTTAGCACATCAATAGGAAAACGATGTAAGTAACTTAAACTTGAATAACCCGTGCCAAAATCATCAAGTAAAATTTTCACGCCTAATGTTTTTAGTGCATTCATATTTTTTAGCACTATGTCACTATTTTCGAGTAAAGCACGTTCGGTTAACTCAACTCTTAATTGCGGGGGTTTAATGCCAACACGTTGAATTATTTCTTCAATATCGACCGGTAGCGTTACACTAAAAAAATGATCACCGTATAAGTTACAACTAACGTACAAGTCATCGCGACCACACTTTTTTTCCCATTGCTTTAACTGCAAACAAGACTTCTCTATGATCAGAAAGTCAATCGCCATCACTAAATTAGTTTCTTCTGCGAGGGGAATAAAATCATTTGGAAGAACAAAGCCACGTTTCGTACTCTGCCAACGAGCTAGAGCTTCAAACCCAACAACCGCTTCAGTTTTTAAATCAACAATCGGCTGAAAGTAAGGTGAAAATTCATTATTTTCTATACCATTACGAATATCAGTTTCCAATTCCAATGCATGTTGAACTTTTTTTTGCATGCTAGAATCAAAAACTTCATAACGGCCCTTGCCTTGATTTTTTGCATGGTACATTGCGGTATCAGCATCTCTAAGCATAATGTCAGCGCTGTCATAACGTTCATGATTAAATAACACACCAATACTTGTGCCAATAAAAATACCTTGGTTTTCGATAATAAAAGGAGTAGCTAAAAAGTCAGTAATACGCTGAGCAACTTCATAAGCTTCATTATTAGAATCTAAATCTTCAATTAAAATAACAAACTCATCACCGCCTAACCGAGCCACCGTGTCTTTGTCTCGAACCAGTATTTTTAATTTTTTGGCTATTTTTTGTAAGAGCAAATCACCAGCATGGTGACCTAGGCTGTCATTAACCACCTTAAAGCGGTCAAGATCTAAAAATAACACCGCAAATTTCATCTTAGCTTTTCGTTTATGACAAGCAATAGCATGATTCAATAAGTTAATAAACAGCGTGCGATTTGGTAAGCCTGTTAAAATATCGTGTGACGCCGTATGTTGTAACTTCTCTTCAGCTTTTTTTCTTTGCTTTATTTCGTCTTCTAATGCGACCGTTCTTAGCTTAACTTGCTGTTCAAGAAGTAGATGCGATTGCCGTTCAAATTCTAATATGTCACGTCGATTAATCGCTGAAGCAACATGTTGAGAAACAAATTTTAATAGTTCCGCATCTTGCTCAGTGAATGTTGTCGCTAAATTATAACTTTGTAAGACCATTGCTCCAAGTACAACACCAGAATGTATTAATGGCACGCCCAGCCAAGATTTAGTTTCACCTTGTGGCTCTTTAGTCTTACCTTGCTCATATAAAGCATACATTTGCTGATAATTAAGTAATTGTGTTTCACCGGTACGAATGATGTGCTCGGTAAAACTATTTCCTAATGTTATTGGCTGAGAGTCAACATCGGCATTAGTAGAGTTTTGATCTAAATAATAAACAAAAGAAAGTGTTTTGGAATTTTGATCATATTTAGTGATATAAAAGTTTTGAGCGTTTATGAGCTGGCCAACAATGTTATGAACCATTGAGTAAAACTGATCAATGTGGAGCGTAGCATCATTGGTTAATTCTGATATTTTAAAAAGCGACTCTTGCAA
This sequence comes from Colwellia sp. MB3u-41, assembly GCF_014076845.1. GTDB lineage: Bacteria > Pseudomonadota > Gammaproteobacteria > Enterobacterales > Alteromonadaceae > Colwellia_A. Next base: position 76,640 of record NZ_JACGUT010000010.1, on the reverse strand, counting down.
TAACTCTGACTTTTCTCGCTCTCTAATTTGCTTCATAAGTTCACGAGTGCGTGAATTTACTGCATTTTGTAAACGCTCATGATCTTTTAAGCGGGTCATCGCGGTAACGATATGCTGAGCCGTAAACTCCATCAACTCTAGGTCATCTACCAAGTAACGAATTTTCTCAGAATAACTCTGTACAGCCATAACCCCAATAACAACACCATCGTTCAGCAAGGGAACACCAAGCCAGTCAGTACTGTCAGAGCCCATACGTTTAATTGCATTCTTAGCCACTAATTCACCAACAACCTCAGGAGTTGCTAATAATGATTTAGCTGTTTCAATAACATAGCAAGTCATAGAACCTGCAAAAGCAGCTAAAGGAGACTTACCTAAAGGGAAATCATCTTTTTCATCAATATCATAGACAAACTCTAAGGTGGATAAGGTTTGATCGTAGAGCGCAATATAAAAATTTTCAGCTCTCATCACTGAAGCTATAGATTGATGAACTTGACCATAGAACATACTTAAATCGGCACAGTCATGTGATAACTGGTTTAGTTTAAAAAGTGCGGTATAGCGGTCTTCGAGCTTGCGATATTTGATAAGCAAAGCAGTCGTTTCGTTTGCTAACAAGTTATCGCTCTCATTACGATTATCAAGTTCATTATTTAAATGTTCTGCCATACAATCCAGAAATAAAGATAATAGAATGTTTAATGATAATGACTATATTTGGGTGAAATATCCACTAAACGAAAGAAAGAATTAACACTTTATTTGCATAGTGACAGTAGAGGAGCATAAAGCTCCTTTACAATTTATTGCTTAAATTTTAATAAATTACTTATGATAAGGCTTACTTAAGCGGTGAACTGATTCTATAAAGTGACCCGCATGCTCTGGATCCACATCAGGGTGAATACCATGACCTAAATTGAATACATGCCCAGTACCGCCTTCACCAAAGCCGGCAAGAATTTTGTCAACTTCTTGCTCAATACGCGGTAAGGGGGCGTAAAGCATTGAAGGATCCATATTACCTTGCAAAGCAACTTTATCACCGATACGTGCTTTTGCATTTTCAATATCTATGGTCCAATCAAGTGCTACTGCGTCACAGCCTGTTGCCGCGATAGACTCTAACCACATACCGCCATTTTTGGTAAACAAGGTTACAGGGACTTTACGACCTTCATTATGACGAGTTAAACCGTCAACAATTTTTGCCATATACTGTAATGAAAATTCTTGATAATCACGTGGAGACAATACGCCGCCCCAAGTATCAAAAACCATAACTGATTGTGCGCCAGCAGCAATTTGAGCATTCAAATATGAAATAACAGAATCAGCTAATTTGTCTAGTAACATGTGTAATGTTTTTGGTTCAGCAAACATCATTTTTTTGATTTTGGTGAACGCTTTTGAACTACCGCCTTCAATCATGTAAGTCGCTAATGTCCATGGACTACCAGAAAAACCAATAAGAGGAACTTCACCTTTTAATTCTTTGCGGATAGTACGCACCGCATTCATTACATATTGTAATTCTACTTCAGGATCTGGAATACCAATTTTTTCTACGTCAGCCTTACAAGTAATAGGACGCTCAAACTTTGGTCCTTCCCCAGTTTCAAAGTACAAACCTAAGCCCATCGCATCAGGGATCGTTAAAATATCACTGAATAAAATGGCAGCATCAAGCGGAAAGCGACGTAACGGTTGAATGGTAACTTCACAGGCAAGATCAGCATCACGACATACCGACATAAAGTCCCCCGCATTTTTGCGAACTTCGCGGTATTCAGGTAAGTAACGCCCTGCTTGTCTCATCATCCATACGGGTGTGTAATCTACAGGCTGACGCAAAAGCGCGCGTAAGTAAGTATCGTTTTTTAATTCAGTCATGAAGTATCTTCCCATTTTTATATGCGCGCATTCTATCATTAGCAATTTTTTTGGTCTATGTTCTAAATCAATTCTTAGCAGTAATAATATAAGCTTATTACCTTATAAGCGTAATAAGCAATGTGTTATCAGTTACTTATTTTTAACAAGTGTAAATTATTGTAACAAAAGTGACTTGTACGAAAAAAATCGTGGTATAAATGCTCTATTAAAGTTGTTGCGTTAGCTTTTTTGCTTTGCTATAAATTGCCCCGCGTTAAAGAAGTACATAAAATAAAAATAATAATAATAAAAGAAATAACTAAAAAGAAGCTAGTATAAACTAGACCTACAGCGAGCAATTCAAGCCTTACACTTTGTAAGGCTTTTTTATTGCCTAAAATAACCTATTAATATTTTTCGTGTTTAGGCTATAAACCTTTACAGTTTTATTAGGCAATAGTATTCACAACTCTACTTATTTATAAATAGGTTTTTTCAGCCTTCGTTACCTTCTCTAAATAATGGCGAGATTCAGCTTTTGGGTGCTTTTTCGTCAGTAAATAGTATACATCTTTAGGCAACTTGGCATTGAGCACTCTCATTGCAGTTTTACGATTACCATGAAAAGTTTTTAATACATTACCCGCACCGCCATTGTAAGCAGAAATAATAGAGTAGTGTCGACTGGTTAAATTTCGTACGGCTTTTAAATAATTATTGTTGAGAATGTATAAGTAGGCTGAGCCAATATCAATGTTAAACGCGGGGTCAAATAGCTGCTGCTTGGTTGGCATGCCCTTTTTCTTCTTAATGCGTTGAAAAACATCAGCGCCGGCTGTTTTAGGCACAACTTGCATTAAGCCATATGCATTAGCTGTACTCACCGCAAATGGATTAAAGCTACTTTCAGTTTCAATAATACCGTATATAAGTTGCGGTGATATTTGATAACGTTTAGCGGCTGCCAGTACATGAACACTGTATTTTTGTTCACGCAGGTGTTGATGTTTTGCCACCATCTTGATGCTAACCGCATAAATTTGTTTTTTATTTTTTTTGTATTTTTGTAAGTTAAATTCGGTTAAATACTCAGAGAATCGATTCGCGCGCCATTGGTATTGAATCGGCTTGTTGTCTCGGTCAACCACTTGTTGGTATAAGTAAGGTTGCCCTGATAACAGTGGTGCGTCGCTTGAAAATATATCAGTTTTTTGAGGATCGGATGTCGATAATAAAGTGGTTACTATTGCTTGTTGTAAATTATTCAGCGTTTTAGCTGAAGACTTATCAGCTAAAGATTCGATTAAAATTGTTCCTTTTTCAAAATCAACAATGGCACGGGCTTTGTAGTTGTTGGTATATTTAACAAGCTTTTTATTGTTAGGTATTTTTGGCTTAGCTTCGCCCCAAACCTCGTTAATCTGTTTCGTTAATTTTTCAAACAACGCTTTGATATTATTAACATCGTGTAAAATAAGTTTATTCGTTTTAACCGCTTGTTGAGCAATAGCAATAAGATCTGGGTCTTCAGATTTTATTTGTTTAATTAAGATTTCCGCACTGCGAAGTGAGGCAAGATTGGGCGTACTTTTACAACTGGTTAAACTAATGACGATAAGTAGCAACAACAGTTTTTTAAACATTAAACTACAACCTTTGATTTATTTACTCCCCGCAAAGCATATATATATTTAGCAATTAAAAATACCAATACATTGATAATATAAGGTGAGTTATACAAAGGTATTATCAGTAACACCCCGTAAAAAATATACCTGTAAAAGTGCCTAACATTCTTTTAAAGGTTGCTTTAGCCGTGACTACTTTCAATGTATAGCAGATATTGATCCTATTAATTTTTTATATGCTGTACAGTTAATTAACGAAATAATAACGCTCAATCATTACGCAAATTCTGATGAAAGAACCTATCATATTAACTAGTTCAACATTAAGTACTTCGGCTATGGCAGAAAAACAAGCTGGCTTGATATCTAGGGCTAAAGGCAGCTTAGACACTGAGCAAGGACAACAAGCAAAACAAGTCTTAACAAAGGGTTTAGGTAAACTGTTAGGTTAATTCTTTGTAGTCGTTAATATAAATAAAAAAGGTTCTTTAGGTATAAATTAAGATGACTGCTCAGCACATTAACTCAAGGTAAAAACTTTTAAATTAACCTACCAAAAGCTTAAAGCGAAACTGTTAATAAGCAATTGAGTTTCGCTAATGTCTTCATTTAATCATTTTATTATTGCGCCTACTTAAAAAGTATAAATGACGGTAATTCCATTCATCCCAGGCAAACATTTTATTGAGGTAAATAATTTTTACAAAATGTAAAATAATGTAAGTTACCATAAACAATTAACACACAATTTTTATATACTTTTGGCTTGTAACTCTCGGTAAAATCTTGTCGTAACCACTTGCGCCCTCCTTTTATATGCGCACTAAATTATTGAGAAAAGACTATGAAAAGATTATTACTTAGCGCTTTACTGTTAACCGGATGTGCAAGCCATGGGGTTGACCGAGCAGACCAACACCAAATAATTAAAGAATTTTATGCGACGATTGCGTCGGTTACGCCGGTAACTTTATCTTCAGAGGTCAAAACAGGTATTATTACCGGTGCTGGCATTGGCTTATTAGGCGAGCTTGACGGTAACCATGAAGATATGATTGCAGGGACCATTGCTGGGGCATTAGTTTTTGGGTTATTTACCGCTTTATTTGAGGGGAGTAATGAGGCTTTTCAGTACCATCTAAATTCGGCCACCCAAGGTGAATTTGATGTCATTCAAAAGAAAAAAATTCCTGAATCAGTAAGTTGTGTAAAAGTGCGAAGTGGTAAAACGATTACGTTAATGACTGCCTCACCTGAAAACTGTTCTAACTTATTTAAATAACTTATACTGATTTTACACAGGGTTCTAGAGCAAAAATATGCAAAAGTTATTATCTACTTTACTGATACTCTTTTTATTTTCTTGTGGTTCAGTATCGATGAGCGACGGACGACAAGAGATTATTATTAACGCTAAACCCGCTCCTTGCGATATTCACCGCAAGGAAATAGATCCCAATTGTAAAATTGAAGGTAAGAATGTATTGCTTCGCAAAAATCATTAAACCTGATAACCCCAGCGCGGTATAATAGATTGCTCAATGCTTAAATGGTCTAACATTCTTCCTACCATGAAATCGATTAAGTCATTAATTGACTGAGGATGATGATAAAACCCAGGCGCTGCTGGCATTATGGTTACCCCCATTTGTGAAAGTGTTAGCATATTTTGTAAGTGTATGGTGGAAAAAGGTGATTCTCGTACTACTAAAATCAACTGCCCTCTTTCTTTAATAACAACATCGGCTGCACGCTCAATCAAGTTGTCACTCATGCCTAGGGTAATAGCCGCTAATGTGCCTGTTGAACAGGGGCAAACAATCATCTTTTTAGGGGCTGCAGAGCCTGAAGCCACTGGTGAGAACCATTGTTCTTTGCCAAAAACAGTGATCTGTGAAGGCTTGGCTTTAAATTTTTCACTCAAAAATTGAGTGGCACCATCAGGAGAGCCCGGTATTTTGACGCCCACTTCTGTATCAAGAACAACCCGAGCTGCGCTTGAACATAGTACATAAATTTCTACATTCGCGGCCACTAAACACTCGATCAGTCGTAATGCATACGGCGCGCCAGAAGCCCCCGTAATAGCGACCGTTATTTTTTCTCTAAACTCGTGCATGTTGATCCTTTTTTTCCAATGCTATTAATAATTTATTGTGAATATCACCAAAACCACCGTTACTCATTACAACAATGGTATCGCGTGCTTGAGAGTTTTCAACAATATGACTGACTAAAGCGTCAATGTTCGTTTCAACAAAGCACGGCTGCTTACAATCTTGAATAAGGGTATTCACCGACCATTTCACTTGCTCACCTTGAAACAAATACACAACATCAGCTTGTGCTAATGAGGTAGCAAGTGTGTCTTTATGCACACCTGATTTCATGGTGTTTGACCTTGGCTCTAACACGGCAATTACCCGACAAGATTGATCGCCTTCACCATTAGCGCTGACATTAGATCGAACCCCAGCCAGTGTTTTAGCGATAGCCGTTGGGTGGTGCGCAAAATCGTCAAAAACGCGCACTTGCTGCACTTCGCCACGCAACTCTAAACGTCGTTTGGTATTAATAAATTCAGCCAGTGCATCAATCGCAACATGGCTAGGAACACCAGCATGTCTAGCGGCAGCAATCGCCATTAAACCATTGTCGATGTTAAAGTCGCCAATTAAGTTCCATTTTACTGTGCCTTGAATTTCACCTTTGAAACGCACAATAAACGCGCTGCCATCGACAATAAGCTTTTCTGCATGCCAGCCTTCTTGGCGAGCGCTATGTTCAACACTAAATTCTGTAGGTGTCCAACAACCCTGCGCTAACGTTTCAGTAATAGCCGATTCATTTTTTGGTGACAACACTAAGCCGTTACTGGGAACCATTCGAATAAGATGATGAAACTGGCGTTGAATATCTGACAAGTCATTAAAAATATCAGCGTGATCAAACTCCATATTATTAATCACCAAAGTACGTGGACGATAATGAACAAACTTAGAGCGTTTATCAAAAAAAGCGGTATCGTATTCATCGGCTTCAATAACAAAAAATGGCGCATCGCCTAAGCGTGCAGAACAATCAAAGTTTTGTGGAACACCACCGATTAAAAAGCCAGGCTTCATGTTAGCGTATTCTAAAATCCAAGCGACCATAGAACTGGTTGTTGTTTTACCATGCGTACCTGAAATAGCCACTACCCAGCGGTCTTTTAAGACATGTTCTAATAACCATTGTGGGCCTGAGGTATAAGGGATATTTCTATCGAGTACATACTCAACCATTATGTTGCCGCGCGCCATGGCATTACCCACGATCACTAAATCAGGTTCATCGTTTAAATGTGCGGTTAAATAGCCTGGTTTTAATTCAATCCCTAATTGTTCGAGCTGTGTACTCATTGGCGGATAAACATTAGCGTCACAACCTGAAACACGATGACCAAGTTGTTTTGCTATTGCCGCGATACCACCCATAAATGTGCCGCAAATACCTAAAATGTGAATATGCATATAATGTCCGTTAAAGCGCTGGTGCTCTGCTATTGCGTTGCCAACCAGTAATAAAAATAAGTTCAAAATAATGCCTAACAATATACCTGATCAGAAACAAAAAAGGCATTGCAATACCGTGTTAATTTAGTAAGTATGCATAGTCATAATAAAATAAAGGACGCGCTGTGCAATCACCTTCATTACAATCTCTTCATATATACCCTATAAAATCAGCTGCTGGCATTGCTTTGTCTAATAGTTGGGTTGACGATTTTGGCTTAAGTTTCGACCGACGCTTTGTGCTAACAGACCCAAATGGGCTGTTTATAACCGCTCGTACTGAACCAACACTTTGCCTTATTAAGGTTAATTTATCTGAGCAGGGGTTAATTTTAACCGCCCCCGACATGCCAGCGCTGCACATCTCTTATCATATGTTATCAAAAGTTTATAAAGACATTAGTGTATGGGACGACGGTATAAAGGCGCAGTATGGTCATAAGAATTATGATTTATGGTTTAGCCAGTATTTAAATAAACCTTGTCAGCTACTTTATTTTGGTGAGCAGTCGCAGCGTTATGTTCGTAATAGCCACAAGCAAGTCGCTTTTGCTGACGGTTATCCTCTTTTACTTCTTTCGCAAGCTTCTCTTGATGATTTAAATCGTAAAATGTCTCTGCAGCTAAATCAAAGCGTTAGTATGTCGCAATTTCGCCCTAATCTTGTTGTTGACCATTGTGATGCTTTTGCTGAAGACACTTGGCAACATATTCGCATTGGCGAAGTAGAATTTGAAATATCTAAGCCTTGTTCTCGCTGTATATTTACCACCGTTGATCCTAAGAATGCAGAAAAGCATCCACAGCAAGAACCCCTGACCACTTTAAAAAATTACCGACAAGTCGCCAGCGGTGACGTTATGTTTGGACAAAATTTAATTGCCCTAAATCAGGGAAGTATTAAGCAAGGTGATGAAATAGTTATTTTAAAGAAGCAGTCTTCACCTCTATTTATACCTCACCCAGCAAAGAAAACTGCCGAGACAAAATCTTCTCCCGATTTAACGGCGAATAAAGTGCTGAAAAAAAAGCCCAAAAGGAAAGTGAATTTACACTTTGACTCATGGAACAAAAACGTTATCGGTAACACCAAAGACTCTATTTTAGATCAAGGTGAAGCAGCAGGTATGCTCTTACCTTATTCATGTCGAGGCGGCATGTGTGGTCGTTGTAAGATAAAGCTAGAAAGTGGCGAAGTGAAACAGTTAGCGAATGATGGATTAAGCGATGCAGATAAAGAACAAGGCTTTGTATTGGCCTGTAGTTCTGTTCCGCAATCTGATTTAGTGTTAGCAAAGCGATAACACGCCAGCTCAATGGCTTAACAAGTACGGTAAGTTAAGCCATAAATGCAATGCCTTGATATATTTCATCATAAAAAATTCACCTTTATAAAATCTTTACCATTCTAAGATTATCCACCTATAACTATCGCTCTACTGTTTGATGTAAGTCAACAATGAAACAGCGGTGTTCCCTCAAAAAATAACAACTTGATATGAATCAAACTTTCCCTATTGGCAAGGTGACAAACTCTGCTCATCAATTATTTCAAATAAAATAGAAAATATTAACAATATTAACCCTCCCGTTCAATGCGGCTTCTTGGCATAGCAACACCAATTGGTATTCACAAAAAATTCAAGAATGAAATACATAGGATATAAATGATGAAGTTTATTAAAACAAAATTGTTACTCGCTATAATGACTAGCGCGATTATCTCGGCACCTTTTGCAATAGCAGACGATACCTCGTTCAATTCAGAAATAAAAAAAGCAATTGCGGATAGTAAAGTCGGTATTAGCTTTCGTGCTCGCTACGAAGGGGTTGATGAAGATGGCATAAATGGCGCTTCAGATATAGAGGCAACAGCGTTAACCATAAAGTCTCGTTTGACACTGCAAACAGGCGATTATAAGCATTGGTCAATAGGCCTTGAAGTTGACAACGTAACAGCCGTTATAGATAACTATAACGACTTAACAAATAGCTACAACGGCTCTGACTCTATTGTTATAGACCCCGAAGGAACTGACGTTAACCAAGCATTTTTACAATTCAATACTCAAAAAGTAAAACTTACTGCGGGTCGTCAACGTATTCTACATAACAACCAGCGTTTTATAGGGGGTGTAGACTGGCGTCAAAACGAGCAAACCTATGATGGATACCGTATTCAATATGCGGTAAACGATACAGTTTCATTAGATTATAGTTTTGTTCACAACGCTAATCGTATTTTTGAAGAGAATAGTAAAAAATCGAACAATCTTTCTGGAGCCTTCCACTTTGCAAATGCGGGCTACAAAATTAATAAAGCACATACACTTTCAGCATTTGCCTACGTATTAGATTTCAACAAAGCACATGCCATGTCTTCAAACACTTATGGCTTACTTTATCAAGGTAACTTTGGCGCGATAAAAGTTAACTTAAGCGCTGCAACACAAAGTGACGCTGGCGACAACCCGCTAAGCTACGATGCAAGTTATTACAATGCTGAAATAGCCACAGAGTTGGGTAAGATTACACTTTTAGGTGGTTTAGAAGTTTTAGGCAGCGATAAGGGTAAAGCAGCTTTTAGTACACCTTTTGCTACATTACATAAATTCCAAGGATTTGCAGATAAGTTCTTAGGTACAGGTAGTAGCACAGGGATGGCTAATGGCGTTGAAGATACATACATTACGGTAAAAACAACCTTGAATGATGTTAAGTTAGCAGCAACATTTCATGATCTTGTTTCAAATGAAGGTCATATTGATTGCGGAACAGAGGTAGACTTAATCGCTGCGTACTCCTTTAAAAAGGACTACGATTTACTGATTAAATTTGCAAGCTACAGTGCTAATGAGTTAAGTAATGATACCCATAAATTATGGATACAAGTTGCAACTAAGTTCTAAAACTTGCGTTTAGCCTTACTTAAATTCAAGGCCGTTACAAAAGTAACAGCCTTGAATGTACAGGATTTACGGTATGGTCATATAGATGTTAACGCGTAACGAATGTAAACAACGCAGACGTTGTCATAGTCAAATGACCGTTTTCACCTCCAAAGTCTCAACAAATTCGTGTACATAGAGACAAAATATTCATTTAAATAGTATTAAAAAACCTGCAAAAACAAGCGTCAAGCGCTAAACCATAAATATATAATGAATTGTCTATGGCGAGCGATTAGAATAACCGCGTTTATAGCCTTCCTATTCAAGGGATTATTTTGTTATTAATGCTCGACAATTACGACTCTTTTACATTTAATTTAGTACATTATTTTCAAGCATTAGGACAAGAAGTCGTGGTTGCCCGTAATGACCAAATAACGTTAGCTGAAATTAAGGCATGGTCGCCTCAGTATATTGTTATTTCGCCAGGCCCCTGCTCACCCAACGAAGCAGGTTTATCATTAGATATTGTTAAACACTTTGCAGGGAAAGTACCTATCTTAGGCGTTTGTTTAGGGCACCAGTGTATTGCACAACATTATGGTGCAATCATTGATAAAGCACGTAAAGTGATGCATGGTAAGACAAGTAAAATAAAGCATGTCGAAAAGGGATTATTTCACCGATTAAATAATCCACTAACGGTGACTCGCTATCATTCATTAATTGTTAATAAAAACACTTTACCTGAATGTCTCGAAGTCACCGCTTGGAGCTGTGATGAAAATGGTGAAAATGATGAAATTATGGCTTTAATGCACAAAAAATTACCCATTGCTAGCGTACAATTCCATCCTGAGTCAATTTTAACTGAACAAGGGATGATGTTATTGGGCAACTTCCTCAGTCACTTTAAGTAAAATGTAAAATGTAAAATGTAAAATGTAAAATGTAAATAAGACGAGTAATCTCATCCGCTATCACACATACTTTTGACTATATTGCCGACAAAAGACATAACTTCAACTTTATTGGAAAACATTATTTACGCTCATGCAGATATTTGAAAACAACGACTTAGTCGCCCCAATATACCGAAGAGCGATGAGCTTAATGATCAGTAAAGAGTTTGCTGAACAACAAAGTGGCAAAGTTACTATTGCTAGCCAGCAAAATAGTGAACAATCTAATCGACGCCGAGAGTTACTTGCTGTTGAAGAAGAAGCCAAAAAGAATAAAATAATTCGAGCACATGGTGAAAGTTTTTTTACTGACCAAGTGATGTCAAAATTTTTTGCCCATGTCACAGCCGAAGTGAATAAGAAGTTTGATAACAAAGAAAACCTCTACAACAATATATTAAAAATTGAAGATGCCGCCCCCAATATCATGGAAATACTGTCCGTGCGTGCCGCTTCAATTAACCGCATCATTCCTTTAGCAAAGTCACTACCTTGGTTAGCTGATGAACTTATAAACTTAGTCAATAAGCCTCAATATCGTAAGCGTGCTAATGTGCAAGTATCTGACGCAAGCCTAGCGCTAAGTTACATTGGCTTAGACAACTTAAAATTAGTCATGCCCACCTTTATGCTTAAGCATTGGTTGCCCAACAGCACAGCTCCCTATTCCTTAATGAAAAGAAAACTTTGGAATGACAGTTTAGCTATCGCGATGTCTTCCTCTGTATTGGCCAAAAAAGAGGGGATGGATGAATTTACAGCTTTTGCTGCGGGCATGTTTAGTCATTTAGGTTTAATTGCTGTGTCTCGTTGCTTTCTGACAACCTATAGCGAATTACACACCGCTGAATTAAAAACAGCTTACGAAAATAAAGATAAAAAACTTCACGATACCTTAGTTAAATTTGATGCCTCTCCTGATTTATTACTTGAACAGCTCATTACGCGCAGCAGTAAAATATCGGCAGATTTAGTTGAATTAATGCGCCTTGACCGATTACGGATCACTGAAGCTACATTTGATCTTGCTTATACAGAAACACTTGAAAAAATGTGCCCTTTAGCGCAAATTGTTACCAAGGCAAAGGCTTATGTGGCATTTAGAAGCTTAGCTAAAGATGAGTTGATCAGTAATGACGAAGCTAAGCTACTCTTAACGTCAGTGCGTATTACGCCTCAAGAGATCAGTTTACTAAAGAAAAGTGACATTGATCACATAAAATTAAATTTTAAATAATTTTTGATTATTTATTAAAATTTCACCTATTGTTAATTAAGCACTTAGTCAGCTACCTAACGAGCAATTCCGTCAATAAGCTCTTTAAATTCTCTTTATATAGTTATGCATCTATACTGAATAAAACCCGACAAGCCCCAGTTTTAAAAGGCTTGCGGTCACTTGGAGCAAGACAATGCTTGTTTTCTCTGTCATACTTAATACCTAATTTCTAGCTTCATCCTTTTTTGTCTGCTGAAATATAAACTAATATAAGGTTTTTATGTGCTGAATTATTCAGCAGTAATGCCAATATGCACTGCACAGCAGTGTTTAATCACTTGAGGAGTAAACAATGACTAACCATTTTCCTGTAGGCCGTGAATTATTTGATGACGTTATGGTACCGAACTATGCACCATCAACGGTTGTCCCTGTACGTGGTAAAGGCTCTCGTGTATGGGATCAACAAGATCGTGAATTCATTGATTTTGCTGGCGGTATTGCTGTTAACTGTTTAGGCCATTGTCATCCTGCATTGGTTGGCGCATTAAAAGACCAAGCAGATAAAATTTGGCATTTATCAAATGTAATGACTAACGAACCTGCCTTACGTTTAGCTAAAAAAATCGTTGATAATACTTTTGCAAATAAGGTTTACTTTGCAAACTCAGGTGCTGAAGCAAACGAAGCCGCACTAAAATTGGCACGTCGTTGGGCTCTTGATGTTCATGGAGCAGGTAAAACACAAATAATTGCGTTTAAACAAGGTTTCCACGGTCGTACTTTCTTTACGGTTACTGTTGGTGGACAAGTTACTTACTCTGATGGATTCGGACCGAAGCCAGGCGATATTGATCACGTTGATTACAACGATCTTGAAGCACTTAAAGCCATTATGTCTGACAAAACGTGTGCCGTAATGATTGAACCATTACAAGGTGAAGGCGGCTTAGTTTCTCCTACTCAAGATTTTATTGAAGGTGTTCGTGCACTTTGTGATCAACATCACGCTTTACTTATTTTTGATGAAGTACAAACAGGTGTTGGCCGTACTGGTGATTTATATGCTTATATGGGCTTAAACGTTGTACCTGACATTTTAACCACAGCAAAAGCATTAGGTGGCGGTTTCCCTATCGGCGCAATGATAACAACAACTGAGATTGCTAAACACCTTAAAATAGGTACTCATGGCAGTACTTATGGCGGCAACCCTTTAGCCTGTGCTGTAGCTGAAGCTGCATTTGACACCGTTAATACACCAGAAGTTTTAAATGGTGTAAAAGAAAAAGCAAAAATCTATGTTGCTGGTCTAAATGCCATTAATGCTAAGCACAACGTTTTTAAAGAAATTCGTGGTAAAGGTTTATTAATTGGTGCTGTATTAACTGATGCATATCAAGGTAAAGCAAAAGACTTTTTAAACGCGGCATTGACAGAAGGTGTTATGACTTTAGTTGCTGGCGCAAGCATTATTCGTTTTGCTCCGTCTTTAGTTATCCCAGATGCTGATATTGTTGAAGGTTTAGCACGTTTTGAAAAAGCCGTTGCTAAATTAGCAATATAGTCATTGTTAATTTAATAAAACAATTACACCGTTGAAATTGTGATTATTCTCTAAGAGTAACCACAATTTCTTTTTCTTTATAAAAAATGAGATTTTTCTATGATTATTATACGCCCTATTCAAGCAAGCGATTATGACTCCTTGCATCGTATTGCGATAGAATCAGGACACGGTTTTACATCACTGCCGATCAACGAAGGCTTATTAAAGCAACGTATCGCTCACTCTGAAGTTTCTTTCAATAAAGAAGTGTCGTACCCATCTAGCGAAGGCTATTTGTTTGTAATGGAAGATACTGACACTGGTCAAGTTGTTGGAACCAGTGGTATTGAAGCAGCAGTAGGCTTAGAGGATGCTTTTTACCATTATCATTTAGGTAAAGTCGTTCATAACTCTCGTGAGCTAGGCATTTATAATACCGTAGAAACATTATCGCTGTGTAATGACTACACGGGTGCATCTGAAATATGTACATTGTTTTTAGGTGAAAGTCATCGTAAAAACAAAAATGGTCGTTTTTTGTCTCGTTGTCGTTTTTTGTTTATGGCTGAGCATCAAGAACGCTTTGCTGAAACAGTTATCGCTGAAATGCGTGGTATTTCAGACGAGGAAGGTCGTTCTCCTTTTTGGAATTGGTTAGAAGAACACTTCTTCTCAATGGACTTTCCTACTGCCGATTACCTAACCGGTATTGGTAAAAAAGTATTTATCGCTGAATTAATGCCAAAGCATCCTATTTATGTCAACTTATTAAGTAAAGATGCCCAAAAAGTTATTAACGAAGTTCATCCAAAAACCCTACCAGCACTGCGTTTATTAGAAGCTGAAGGTTTTGCACGTCGAGGTTATGTCGATATTTTTGATGGTGGTCCAACCGTTGAAGTACAAACAGCAAAAGTAAAAACCATACGTAACAGTGTAAAATATCAAGTGATTATTGGTGATACTGATGACACGGTTAACTTTATTATCTGTAACACGAAAGTGGCAGGTTTTAGAGCTGTTCAAGCGAAGGTATCGTTAAGAGCAACAGCAGAGCAAGTAGTGATCCCTGGTGATATCGCAGAAGCACTACAAGTAAATGAAGGTGATTTTGTACGCTTAGTACTTAATTAAACTAAACTTTAATCTTTTAAGCTGGGCTTGAATTTTGCTTAACAGATAGCAGTAAAGTAATCATGAGTTCATCATGGAGGGTTAAATCACATGATGACGTCGCAAAGTATAAGGACAGAAAAATGTCACAAGCAATACAATTAATTAATGGTCAATGGCAAGTAGGTTTAGGCCACGATGTTAGCTCGTTAAATCCCGCTAAAAACGAAGTTATTTGGCAGGGTCAATCTGCTTCTAAAGAACAAGTTGATACCGCGGTAAAAAGTGCTAGAACGGCATTTGAGTCTTGGGCAGAAATGAGCTTAGAGGCACGTATTGCTATTGCAGAAAAGTTTGCTGTTTTGTTAGGTGAAAACAAAGAAAATTTAGCAATTACAATTGCACAAGAGACAGGGAAACCCCTTTGGGAAACACGCACTGAAGTTGGCGCAATGATGGGTAAAATAGCCATTTCTGTTAAGGCTAACAATGAGCGTACCGGCACTGTTGAAAACCCAATGCCTGGTGCAAAAGCAATGATCCGTCATAAGCCACATGGTGTTGTCGCTATTTTTGGTCCTTATAATTTTCCCGGTCATTTACCTAATGGCCACATTGTTCCGGCTTTAATAGCGGGCAATACGGTTGTATTTAAACCAAGTGAATTAACGCCGAAAGTTGCTGAAGAAACGTTAAAACTTTGGCTACAAGCAGGTTTACCTAATGGCGTAATTAATCTTGTACAAGGTGAAGTCGAAACAGGTAAAGCGCTTGCTTCTCATCCACAAATTGATGGTTTGTTTTTCACGGGTAGTTCAAACACCGGTCACTTATTACATGAGCAATTTGGTGGTCAGCCAGGTAAAATATTAGCGTTAGAAATGGGTGGAAACAACCCATTAATCGTTAAAGACATTAGTGATGTAAAAGCGGTTGTACACGATATTATTCAATCAGCTTTTGTAACGACGGGTCAACGCTGTACTTGTTCAAGACGTTTATTCATTGAAACGGGTGAGCAAGGCGATGCAATTATAGCTAAGTTAATTGAAGCAACTCAAGCCATTAAGATTGGCTATTATGATGACGAAGAGCAGCCCTTTATCGGTTCTATGATTTCTGAGAAAGCTGCTTTAAGCTTGGTAGCTGCTCAGCAACAGTTACTTGATTTAGGCGCTAACTCATTAGTTGAGATGAAACATTTGGAAGCTGGGACTGGCTTTATTTCTCCGAGTATACTTGATGTAACCGCGATTAATGAAATGCCTGATGACGAACATTTTGGTCCGTTATTAAAAGTATACCGTTACACAGATTTTGACGCAGCGATCAATGAAGCAAACAATACTTCATTTGGTTTATCTGCTGGTTTGTTAAGTGACAGTGAAGATTTATACAATCACTTTTTCCGCAGAATACGTGCTGGCATCGTTAATTGGAACAAACCAATTACCGGCGCAAGCAGTGCTGCACCGTTTGGTGGTATCGGTGCTAGTGGTAATCACAGAGCTAGCGCATTCTATGCCGCTGATTATTGTGCATACCCAGTAGCTTCTGTTGAAGCGCCTAAAGTGTCATTACCTGCTACTTTAAGCCCTGGCTTAAGTATCTAGGTTAAGTTTTAGTATGCTCACTAATAACCCTATATTGAAAGCTGGGCTTCGTCCCAGCTTTTTTAAAAATATAGATCAAATCTAACGATTCATTTGAATAGTTAGCAGTAACCCGCATTCAAATTGATCTTCCAAAAATGAACGCTATTCTTTAACTATTCGTTAGTACCCCATTTAAATATACTAAGGATGTTCACATGACTAATGCTATATCAAACCAACACCAACAAGTTACCGACTTGTTTACTAATATCTGGCAGAATTATATTAAAGTTACCCCTTCAGCTCATAAGATTCATGAGTTACTAAGCTCGGGTACTGACTTAATAAACGATCATGTTGCTTACCGCACCTTTGATACCGCTAAAGTCAATTTAGATAAACTAGCGGCTATTTTGATCGACCTAGGTTATAAATATGCTGGTGAGTATGACTTTTCAAGCAAAAAATTAAATGCAAAACATTTTGAGCATAGCGATACTAGCTTGCCTAAAGTTTTCATTAGTGAATTGCGTGTAAAAGAATTTTCTGCTGAAGTTCAGGCTATTATAGAAAAAATGGTGAGTGCTATAGACGATGACATCATTGCTGATAGTCGCTTTTTGTACTCAGGTACGCATTGGCAAGTCAGTAAAGCAGAATATCAAACCTTGTTAGCAGAAAGTGAATATGCTGCATGGGTTGCGGCCTGGGGTTATCGTGCTAACCACTTTACTGTAAGCATAAATCACCTAACAAACTTTACAGATATCGAAGATGTAAATGCAGCAGTTAAAGCAGGCGGTTTTTTATTAAACACCACCGGCGGAGAAATTAAAGGTGATTCGACGGTTAAACTAGAGCAATCTTCAACAATGGCTGATAAAGCGCTTGTTAAATTTTCAGACGGTGAAGTAGAAATCCCTAGTTGTTTTTATGAGTTTGCTAAGCGCTACCCTCTAGAGAACGGGCAGTTATATTCTGGTTTTGTTGCTGCTTCTGCAGATAAAATATTCGAAAGTACTAACGCCAGTTAAATATTATTATATTTTATCTGTATTATAATATTTGCTAGATATAGCGAGCAGAAATCACAAAATCTGCTCGCTAAAAATATCACACTTGTGGCCACCTCGTAATACATCTTAATAATTCAACGTTCCTTTCTTTTAGTTAACGCTTGCTAAATCAGTAATTGAAACTGAAGTCTTTGTCCGATCTAACAGTTTCAGCATAGCTGCTGAATTTTTGCCGTTATGTTCAACAAAGCTTAATAAATTTTTTCCATTACATTCAATGTTATTCGCTACATATTTTGAAGAGTATCCGGAAGACTTTATCGATTTGTACATTGCGGCTCTATTACCTGTGGCTGCTGTTACACATAAATTCGTTGCAATACTATTATCTATAGCTGTTACTTTTGCAGCTTGTGCTGATATTGAAAAACCCAATGTGATGATTGTCGCTACTGCTATATTTTTATAGTTCATGTTAACTCTCCAAATTAATATTTATGACAACACAGGTTGCGTTGTCTTATTAATAGTGACGCTAAAATGAAAAAAAGTTGTATTAAACTAATGTTGATATGTAATAACGCGTGTTTAATCTATTTAATTATTTATTATGGAATTCAACTCAACTGAATGTTTCAACAATCAAATATAAATTGAAACTCAAAATAATATAATCATACAATTTTACATTCAAAAACAATTAGACATAAAAAAGCCCCGATAAACGAGGCTTTTTACTTTCTATCTAAGCAATAAAGTCGCTATTAAAAGCGTGCTTCAAATCCTACACGAACGTAACGAGGTGTCTGCCAAGTCGCATCAGCACCGTAATATTGGTTTTGATTACCAGGAGACGTTTCCCACAATTCATTCTGTGTAGTCGCTGTTTGAATATCAAACACGTTAAAGATATCAATTGATGCTTCCATATCTATACCGTTAATTTCAAACGCGTAGCTACTTGATAAATCAACTTTAAATGTCCAGCTAGTTTCGCCAGCTGCACCACGAGGTAAACGATTAATTACATCATCTGCTTCGTCATCAGTACCGTTAGTATCAGTAGTGTAGAATGTATCACCGTAACCACCGAATAAATCAGGGTTGTCAGATGGGTAACTCTTACCAAATGCTGATAATGGACGACCACTTGCTAATGTACTGTTCCAACCAACTATCCAGTCATCAGTAATGCTGTAGCTACCGTATAACTTGAATACGTGGCGACGATCGTTAGCTTGATTACCATTTGCACCATCCATTAAGGCTGGGAAATCGAAATCTTGTGTAATACCTGCATCGGCTTGACCGATATCAGACTTAACAGCACCTTCGAAGTTACCGTAGCTGTGTGACCAGCTATAGCTAAGTGTCATGCTTAATGAATCAGTATTGTATTTAACAATAGTTTCTAAAGCGTAGTACTCGTTTTTAGCTTCAGGAAGCATAATTTGCGAATCATTAGAATGTGTAGTTAATGAACCTGCATCAGGAGAACCATCAAATAAATCACGATCAACAGTTAAATCGCCGTTACCATTGTAGTAGAAACCATCTTTGTACCATGAAGAATCTTCTCCTGGGTTAAGTAATACACAGTAAGGCCAAGAGAAAGCACCACAGTAATCATCAAGCGCTGTATCAACAGTACGGTAAGTACCTTTCACGGCTAAAGTGAATTCTTCATTTAACATTGTTTCATAACCAAGAATATACTCGATTTTTGAAAACGGGTCAGCTTCTTGTGCTTGGAATATATCTTTTTCTGGAATTGTAGCAACAGAACCAACTGTTTGAGAGTTAGCAATTGTACCACTTACTGGAGCAGCACCTTCTGGAGCACCATCAGCACCAGGCTGAGAGAATGTGTAATGCGTAGTCGTATCACTTACACCTGATGCAGCACGGTATACTGTGTTATTCGCAACGGGTAAGTAATATTGACCTAGAGTACCATAAAATTTGCTTTCTCCGTCACCTGTTGGATCCCAGCTGAAGCCCAAACGTGGAGCAACATCTGTTTCGAAAGACGTTAACAATTTACCTGTTGTACCCCAGTTTTCAAATTCATCAATACGTAAACCAAGGTTTAGTACTAAATTATCTGTAACCTGCCATTTGTCTTCAATGTAATAAGCTGTGATTTCAGAGTTAAAGCTACCACCACCATCAAAAATACGGTCAGAAACGATATCTTGTTCAGCGCCAGTGTTGTTAGTGTATAAAACACCGTTATCACCTTGAATATTAGCACCCGCTTCTAACGTATAGTAAGTATAGCTGTGACCAGTAATAGGGCGGTTTATACGTGAAGAATCACGTTCTTGGTATTCGTAACCAGCAGTGACTGTATGGTCGCCCAAGATATATTCAATATCTAATGCAAATTGAGTGTTTTCATCATTGTTTGCGCCAAATGAGCCACCAGGTCCACAAGAAACTGCAGTTGGATTATCACGAGAATCAGTTACTGAAGGACAAAGAAGATTATCAGGTGTGTTTTCATATTCTGTTTCGATACGACCAGCCATTGCAGTAACGATTAAATCATCTGTAATGTAACCTGTGTAGCTAAGACTATGCGTATCGCCACCACGTTTCTGTAAGAAACCACCAGAACGAGCGCCAAGTACGCTATTTTCAAGATCATATGCGTAAATATCTAGAGTAGTATCACTACGGTTTGAATACCCAAAGTAACTTAAACGATGATCTTCACTAATATCCCAATCAATTGTAGCGCCCCAAAAGATGTTGTCGCCACCTGAAGCATCGCGTGTGCTCCATTCGTCATCTGGAGTCGTACGACCACCACCAGAAGTTACAGCACTTGAAACGTCACGTGGGTTAACTAAAGCATAGAAGAATAATTTATCTTCAATGATTGGTCCGCCAACTGAGAATGTAAAGTCTGTTGTGTCAAATTCATCATTTGAAGCATCACGGTATACTTTGCCTACGCCGCCATCGCCACGAGACATTTGCGATTCAGATCTTAATGAATCAGGGGTAAATGAAGCTGTTGCTCCAAATTCCCAGTTGTTCGTACCGCTTTTAGCAGTCGCGTTTATTGCGCCACCTGTAGCACGACCATATTTAGCTGAGTAACCACCTGTTTTAACTTGGAATTCTTTATAAAATTCAAACGGTAATTCACCACAACCTAAGCCTTGACGAGTATTAGTCACCTCCATGCCGTTAATGTAACAAACGTTTTCTGCAACAGATGCACCACCAAAAGAGGCGGTGTTACCAAAGGCAGAATCACCTTGTACAACACCCGGAGCTAATAAAGCAACAGCAGTGATGTTACGTGCAATAGGCATACGGTCAATTTCAATTTCACCAACAACTAAACCAGCATCTGAAGAAGATACATCGATAGTAGCAATTGAAGAACCAACAACTTGAATAACTTCAGTATCGTCAGTTGCGGCAACATCGAAGTTTGTAACCGTGTTTCTACCTAAAGATGCACGAGCATCATCTTCAGCAATAACTACACCGTTTTGCATAACAGTAATTTTGTAATTACCAGAAGGCATTTTTGCTAAACGGTAACTACCGTCTTCATCGATACTTACTGTACGTTGTGTACCTGTATCAACGTTAACTGCTTTGACAGTAACGCCAGCTGTTGATGAGCCATTAATACGACCAACTAAATCATCTGCTGAAGCTGAGGTCATACCTAAAACGGTTGTTACAGCGATAGCTGCAATCGAGCGTTTAAATGTTTTTGAAATATTATTTCTCATAGTGTTTCTCTCTGGGCCTATAAATTTATTATTTTATGTTTATATTTTATAATTATTTTATGTTTATATTTTATATTTTATATTTGCATGCTAGAACAAATTGTTACAATAGATAACAATATCTTTCAATTCTGCCTGAATATAGAAATAATACAACCCCTATTACATAAATGATTCTGAACTTATACTAAAAACATTAACCAACTGTTTTTTATGGGATAAATAGAACAATAGCGATTTTATCATCTTGTATGTATCGTTTTATTGGCATGATAAGAATATTTTATCTTGGTGATTTTAATAAAGCCAGTCTGTTTTTGTTAAGTGGGAACTATAATAAATTCATATAAAGAGAGCTTGATAGTCTTGATTAAACGCCTGTATAAAGGGTATGGTATATCTTCATTTCTTAAGGTGTTTTTCAATGGTTACAGATACTGAAGGTTACATTCATATTATTGAATACTTAACAGAGCACTTAAGTTTGTTCGAGAACTCACCGTCATCCTCCTCTGGTTCTGACACCGTTATGGCTGTTATTGAGCAAGAATTAAGTGAGCAAATTATAAGTATTTGTAGTCAGAATCAAGCTTTGTCCTTTAATCAGCGTAACACGGTTATTCGAGAAGTTGACGCCATTGTTTATGATCTTGAAGAGATACTATCTGGTGTTGTAAACAACGCAGTAACCAATGAACAAAAAACATTTATTAAAGAGTTCTCTCTACTTATTAAAAACTTATTTGATACCGAAATTCATACTCAGTTTTTGTCTTAACCTTGTACGGTGGTCAATATTACTCACAAGCAAAACACCTGATCACGACCGTTGTCTTTCGCTTGATATAATGCTTTATCAGCACGAGTAAAAAAGTCGTCAAAGGTGTCATCTTCAAATGTTATACAAGTAACGCCAATGCTTACTGTTATTTTAATTGCTTGCTGCCATTGACCATTTATGGTCAAATTCCTTTGATTAAGTCGAATTCGCTCAGCAACAACTTTTGCTGACTGTAAGGTGGTTTCAGGCAGTAAGATTGAAAATTCTTCCCCCCCCATTCGCGCTAGAATATCTTCTTGTCGAACACAGGGTAATAAACATTGCGCCACTAAAATTAAGACTTTGTCTCCTACAGGATGTCCATAATTATCATTAATACTTTTGAAATGATCAATATCAATTGAAATTAAAGATAAAATACGTAAGTGTCTTTTAGCACGATGGAACTCTCGTTCAGCATGCTTTATAAAGTAGCGACGGTTATAAAGCTCAGTCAATGAATCGGTGTTCGCTTGTTTTTTAAATTGTTCCTTTAAAGTAAACAACTCACTTACATCTGTAGAAAAACCAATTAAAGCCGGTAATTCTCCTTGCTGTTGATAAGGTATTTTTGTACTAATATAGTGGAGTAAATTACCTTGCTCGTCTTCTGATGTCTCTTCTATTGTTAGCTTAATACCAGTATCAAATACTTTTTGGTCTGAGTGATAAAAATGTTCAGCGACATCAAATGGCAACACTTCTATGTCTTTTTTACCGATCATATTTTCTGGTGTTGTGCCAAATAATTCAGCTACTTTGCTATTTACATATTTGAATGTCCTCTCATTGTCTTTCATATAAATATAAGCATCTACATTATCAAGTACCGTGTGAAGTAACTTTTCCTGTGATTTAACTATTTTTTGTAGTTTTTTTTCTTCTGTAATATCTGTCGAAATACCACACATACCAATCACGTTATTATTATCATCAAACAGTGGCTTTTTAACGGTTTGATATATCCGTGTTTCCTTTAATGACCTGATAAAGTTTTTTTCTTCGCTCTTAACCGTAATCGCTTCTTTCATTACCTTCTGGTCATTTTCTCTGAGTTGTTGAGATAACGCTAAATCAAAAAAATGGGTATCATCAAAGCCAACAATTTCTGCGGTGGTCACATTCAATAGATCAAGTACCGCTTGATTCACGTAGGTGTAATGACCATTTAAATCTTTGGTATAAATACACGCCCCAACATTCGTCAATACTTCAGCTAACATTTTAACTTTTAGTAATAAATTATTATAGGATAGCACTGTTGATTGTTGTTCTTTACTCACTGATAAACCTTAAATATAAAAATATTATAGAAAGTCTAATTGTAGTTGAATATTTAAAATAGGCATTATGTCACCGACTTAAATCGTTCTTTAGCCGAGGTTTATATTATGATCTTAAACGATGATCTTAAAAAATAAGTGAAAAACGCCTGTATCCAATGCTCAACGCTGTCTTCTTAGTTTGAAAATTCAAATAACCTAACACCAATACGATCACTTTTAGACATAGGGGCAATTTTAAATTCCCCCTAATTGACAGCGAAAACATCTGTACACATTTCACTAATAATTCTGTCATCTTCAATAATTTCGGAGGGTTTCATTATTTTATACCAAGCCTGTATAAAACTTAACAGCAGCTTCTAAATGAGGTACTGAAATACCGATGTGTGAAAAATTCTGGGGGACGCTGCACTCATTTTTGTTACCTCATTAAATTTGATAGACAAGGTAAAGTAAACTTTATAAAGTATATAAAATTATTATTTGCAACAAAAATAAGAACATCTCGTTATGATAAACCTGGCGTGGTTAAAAACATTTTGCACACTTGCTGACGTAGGTCACTTTACTCAAACAGCAGAAATTCTTTTTATGACCCAATCAGGCGTAAGCCAACATATAAAGAAACTTGAGGCACAACTAGATACATTATTACTAACTCGAGAAGGGAAGTCTTTCTCGCTAACTGATCCAGGAATAAAATTACGCCAACGTGGGGAGATTTTGTTAAAAACATCAGCGGATATTGAAGCCTCAATTAAACAGGACGATGCTTTTATTGGAATAATTAAGGTAAGTACCCCTGGGAGTGTTGGCTTAAAGTTATACCCTTATATGCTCGATATACAACAACACTATCCAGCACTTGTTATTGATTACACCTTTGCACCGAATAAGCGTATTGAACAAGACTTGATTGAACGTAAAATAGACCTTGGCATACTAACCGAATTAAGCCGTAGCCCTCTATTACTTAATGAAAAGATAGCGATTGAACCTTTGGTTTTAGTCACACCCAGTCGTGTAAAACGCGTAAATTGGCAAGTACTGACTTCCCTCGGTTTTATTAGCCACCCTGACTCAGCACATCATGCACAACAGTTACTGAGTAAGAACTATTCTGAATTTGAACATACCAGTCAATTTGACCACAAAGGATTCTCTAATCAAATTAGTTTAATTTTAGAGCCTGTTAGCCGTGGGTTAGGCTTCACTGTACTACCGCTTCATGCTGTAAATGCTTTCCCTGATCAAAATAAAATTAACATACACTATTTAAAAGTACCGGTTAATGAAACACTTTACCTTTGTCAAAATAGGCATTCTTTTGAAACTAAAAGGCGAAGATACATCAAAAAATCTATTCATGAGTTTATTGCGTAATACCTATAATCAAAATCACCTCAATCAAGTAGTTGATATTAGAAACTAAAAAAGGCTTGATTCATCATTTATTTCCAGCCTACTAACCATTTATCACTTATTTTTAAATCACGCCAATCTATGGTGTATTCATTGTGGGTCATCACTGCTTCTATAATACAGTGGGTCACTATTTGGTCTTCATCAAACTCAACCTTAGTGATAACAAAATGCTTTTCTTTGTTAACAATATCAACTTTAGTCCATTTGCTGTTAATAAGTGCTTTAGGGTTAACTTTATTCATCTTTACCTTAGTCATTATTTATTCTTTTAAAAAAGAGAGTTTAAATACCGATAATGAAAATTGACCTGCAGTCTTTTTAGTCATTAAAAACCCTACTTCTCTAATTGCTACAGAATTAAGTATCGGCGCACTTTGTATCATTCTTCCTCGAAAACTTGCCTTAAAATCAGCAATTGAGAGCGTAATTTTTTCACGCTTATTAACTATGGTTTTAAAATCATGTTTGTAAGCTAAACGGTAACCATTAATATAAATAACTAGTCTCAATTGATAAGTCTGACCATCACCTTTTACATCAATAACGAGATTTCTAGCACCTTCAGGAAGATTTTCAACAGCACGGAAAACAGAGCTAAACCCTCCATTATTATCAAGTGAGATATTGCCATTAAAAATGCCATGGTCTTTTTCAAAAGTCATATTTCCATTTGATAAGCCTCCCATAACATTGTCATCGGTTACTCGCCAGAGTCCTTTTTCTTGCTTTGAAAAATCAATCATATAAGCCTTTTCATCCAAACTATCGCTTTCAATAACGTATCCATTACCGTTGTTACTATTTGCATAGACACTAAAAAGCATTAATAAACTTAATACCAATCTCATCAGTAAATCTCATTTAAGTATCTGTAGTTAAATATTCATATTGATACGTAGAGTTAACTTTTTAAGATCAAAAGATAAAGAATGAGCTAAAGTTTAACTTCTAACGTATAAAGCCCTAATTAAATTAATAATCAATGAGTCAATAAATACATGCGCATTTTTTTATTTATATTGTTCATCAGCCTAGCATCAGGTTGTAGCACAAAATATACAAATCAATCAGTAACAGGGATGTCTTTCCCTTCGGTTACCGGACAAACATTAGAAGAAAATACGGTAAAGATCCCTGAAGACTTTAACAAAGACTTTACCTTGCTACTCGTTGGGTACAAACAAAATTCACAGTTTGATATCGACCGATGGCTAATTGGTTTAGATATGACAGGGACTAACGTTGATGTTTATGAACTTCCTACCATTCAGGGATTATTCCCAAGGATGTTCAGTACATTTATTGATAACGGTATGCGTGCGGGTATCCCAAAACCCCTTTGGAAAGGAGTGATCACTGTTTACGAAGATGGTGATAAAGTACAAGCTTTTACGGGTAATGAGGCCCCTAATAATGCTAGAGTTCTATTGTTAGACAAAGATGGAATTGTGCTTTATTTTTATGATGATGGTTTCTCAGTTGCAGCACTTAATGAACTTAGAAATCAATTAACGCCTTCAAAATAGTGATAGACACTTTGTAGTAATGGTAAGAAATAATCTCTCAAAGCTATTATTTCTTACCGAATTTCTTTTCTCTCCCCTCTATAACAGATGCTCCCGTCCCTATGACCTCCCAAGAAATTTCAAAGAATATTGTTTTAAAATGAATGGTAAACGAGTGATATTTTTCACTGGCTGTCGCACCATCATGGGGCGTTTACTTAGATTGGTGCATTTATCAAATCCTTTAAGCATATTTATTTTTGCCTATTTAATAAATAATCATTATTTTACAAAAGACTAACAAACAAGTGCTCTGTTGAATTTAAGTGGCATGAGACTTGAACTGTAAACATATGAGTATTTATCTACAGTGAAAATTATGCTTTCAGCTTTTATTGCACACCACAAACTACCTAAAGAATTTGGGCACACCGTAAAGCAGTATTACCGACCACTTGCTGATCGGATATATCGACAATTTAAAAAGAATAACACACCATACTTTGTTGGCATTAATGGCTGTCAAGGTAGTGGAAAGTCGACATTAACCGACTTTATTGCTGAGTATTTAATTGCTAAGTACCAACTGAATGTTGTTGTCATGTCTTTAGATGATTTTTATTTAACCGGTGATAAGCGCAACAAGCTTGCTCATGATGTGCATCCACTATTGGCAACGAGAGGCGTTCCGGGGACTCATGATGTGGTAGCGCTTGAACAAGTACTTGACCAATTAAATACCCAAAAAACCGATTTTCTCATTCCTAAATTCAATAAAGCGACCGATGAACCCTTCCCGAAAGAACAATGGACAGTCATTGAAAAAAACGTTGATATCATTTTATTAGAAGGCTGGTGTTGGGGCGTAACACCGCAAACTCAAGCACAATTAAAGTCACCTATTAATGAACTTGAATTACAACATGACGCAAATGGCCAATGGCGAAATTATGTCAATGAACAACTCAAAAAAGCTTATGCCCCTTTATATAAAAAAATGGACTTTTGGTTAGCACTGCAAGCGCCATCATTTGACTGTGTTTATAAATGGCGATTAGAACAAGAGCAAAAATTACAAGTCAGAAATATTGGTTTAGTAAATTCAAAAGTGATGACTCCAGAAGAAATACTTAATTTCACCCAATATTTTCAAAGGTTAAGTGTGCAAAGCTGTACGAGCATATCACAGTCTGCTGACGCAATTTTTTACTTGAATTATGCTCGTCATATCACTGAAAAACCAGTGAAGGATGAGCAATGAGCCCATTTGAAATACTGATTTTTAGTGATCTAGATGGCACATTACTGGATCACTTCACTTATCAATCGACAGCAGCGATCCAAACGCTTGAACAATTGAAGCGAGCGAGTATTCCCGTTATTTTAAATACCAGTAAAACATTGGCAGAATTAGCGAGCATTAACAGCAAACTTAAGCTAAATAACCCCTTTATTGTAGAAAATGGCGCTGCGATTTATATACCACTCAATACCTTTGCGAAACAGCCCTCAGACACCGTAATTATTGATAACTATTGGGTAAAATCATTTTGTTTACCAAGACAGCATTGGCTAACGTTGTTGTCTGAACAAACCGATGAATTTAAAAAGTATTATCGAAGTTTTTCGATGATGTCATTGGAAACATTATCCCAAGAAACGGGGTTAACCTTAGCCGAAGCCCAACGTGCTAAGCAAAGGCAATATGGTGAACCTATTCAATGGTTAGGTGATGAAGCCACCAAAAATAAGTTTATAGATCACCTGCTTAATTTAGGCGCGAATGTTGTTCAAGGCGGAAGATTTATTCATATTGGAGGTTACTGTGATAAAGGCCAAGCCCTGATCTGGCTCACTGAACAATATCGAGAAAATGCTAATAATCCTGCAATTATGACCATTGCTTTAGGTGATGGAGAAAATGATAGCCCGATGTTAGAAGCCGCAGATATCGCGGTACAAATTCGTTCACCCGTTCATAATTTCCCCAAGTTATACCGTCAATTTAAAACGACTCGTACTCAATTATATGGTCCACAAGGCTGGGCTGAAGCGATACAAGTGCTTTTAGTAAAGCAACTATCCCATTCAACTAATACATACAATTAATGAAGAGGTAAACCATGGCTGATTTTTATCAAAACGGTACCGTAACAACGTTACATAATTTAGCACAGCGTGAACCAGCAGATATGGCTGCTGAATTATTAGACTTTTCTAAAAAACGCCCTTTAGGGCTTATTTTACCTTCATTGTTTTCTGAATTAGAAGGTGAAGCCTTACCCGATATTATTAATAAAATTAAAGATGTCGAGTATTTGTCTGAGATAGTTATTGGCCTCGACCGAGCCAACCTCAAGCAATACAAACATGCCTTAACTTTTTTTGGACAACTGCCACAGCACCATAGAGTGCTTTGGAATGATGGGCCTAGATTACAAGCGATAGATGAAAAACTACAAGCCCTTGGCCTAGCCCCAAAAGAGTTAGGCAAAGGGCGAAATGTTTGGTATTGCATGGGCTATATTTTGGCTTCGGGTAAAGCTGAATCTATTGCGTTACACGACTGTGATATTTTGACCTATGAACGAGAATTACTCGATAGGCTTCTATATCCAGTGGCGAATCCAATGTTTAACTATGAGTTTGCCAAAGGTTTTTATGCGCGCGTGGCGGGCGGGAAAATAAATGGCCGTGTCTCCCGTCTATTAGTAACACCACTGATTAAAGCGTTGAAAAAAACAGTCGGTCATTGCGACTATTTAGAATACATGGACAGTTTTTTATATCCTTTAGCAGGTGAGTTTTCTTTCCGTCGAGATGTATTAAACGATATTCGTATTCCCAGTGATTGGGGCCTTGAGATAGGCGTGTTATCAGAGATGTATCGCAACTATTCGCCTAACCGTTTATGCCAAGTAGATATAGCCGCAACGTACGATCATAAGCATCAAGATTTATCGTTAGATAATACTGATGGTGGTTTATCAAAAATGTCGATTGATATCAGCAAAGCCTTTATTCGTAAACTTGCTACTCAAGGTGAAACATTCACTGCAGAAAAATTTAGAACATTAAAAGCCACTTACTATCGAATTGCTTTAGATTATGTCGAAACTTATCGAAACGACGCGATGATGAATGGGCTTAAGCTGGATATCCATAATGAAGAAAAAGCGGTTGAGATGTTTGCACAAAATATACTAACCGCCGGCAATACTTTCTTAGATCAACCCATGGACACACCGTTTATTCCTTCTTGGAATAGAGTAGTCAGCGCCATACCTGATATTTTATCGCAACTAAAAGAAGCGGTAGAGTTAGACAATGAAGAATTTAGCCAAGCATTATAGAGAAAGGTGCATTATGCCAACGCCAGTCAATCCGTTAAAACAACCATTAAAAGATAAGTTAGTTCAGCAGCTTGCAACTATTTATCATGATGTTCCACTTGAACAGTCGTTTGATGATATTGCGCAATCCCTGCTTGATATCATGGCGCTATCTCGAAAGGCAGTAATAGCAAAACCTTTCACCAACCATTGGTCAGAAGAAGATATTGTTCTAATCACCTATGGCGACAGCATCATTAAGGCAGATGAAGCACCACTAAAAACCTTAAAAAACTTTGTTGATAATACGCTTAGCAAAACAATTAATAGCGTGCATATCTTACCTTTTTTCCCTTACAGTTCTGACGATGGTTTTTCTGTTATCGATTATTCATCCGTTAACGAATCGTTGGGTGCATGGCAAGATATCACGCAGATAAGTAAAAATTATCGCTTGATGTCTGATCTTGTTATTAATCATTGTTCAAGTCGCAGTGCCTGGTTTGACAATTTTATTAAAGGTGAAGGCCAAGGTAGTGACTTTTTCTTTACTGCACTTCCTGACGATAACT
Source organism: Colwellia sp. MB3u-41 (assembly GCF_014076845.1). Lineage (GTDB taxonomy): Bacteria > Pseudomonadota > Gammaproteobacteria > Enterobacterales > Alteromonadaceae > Colwellia_A. Next base: position 46,534 of record NZ_JACGUT010000010.1, on the reverse strand, counting down.
TGTCCGGCGTTGTTCGCCCGAGAACATCTCCACTTTTAAAAGAAGTAGAGACAGGTAAGGGGAAGAAATTCGTTTGGTGCACTTTTAGCCACGACCAAGTTGATTTTGACTTTCGTAATCCTGAAGTATTAAAAGCATTTACCTCAATAATTAAGCAATATATTGATGCAGGAGTACAAATTTTTCGTTTAGATGCCATCGCCTTTTTGTGGAAAGTCGTCGGCACACCCAGTATTAACTTATCTCAAACCCATGAAGTTGTCCGGTTACTCAGAACCCTTATTGAATCAGCAGAACAACACGCCATTATCATTACTGAAACCAATATTCCCAACACACAGAACCTCACTTATTTTGGTAATGCCAACGAAGCCCACGGGATCTATAACTTTTCATTACCGCCGCTGTTGCTAAACACCTTGCTAACCGGTAGTTGTTTATATTTAAAACGTTGGCTTATGAGCATGCCACCTTCGCAAGATGGCACCATGTATTTTAACTTTATAGCTTCGCATGACGGTATTGGGTTACGTCCAGCAGAAGGCTTATTAAGCGAAAGAGAACTTAATACCTTAGTACATACGGTAGAGTGTTTTGGTGGAAAAATATCATGGCGTACCTCAGACACCGGTGAACAAAAAGCCTATGAAATGAATATTGCACTTTATGATGCATTGCAAGGTACGGTGCATGGTAAAGATAAGTGGAATTTTGAACGTTTTATTTGTGCGCACGCGATAATGTTTGCGCTTGAGGGGACCCCTGGGATTTACATACACAGTATGCTGGGGACAAAAAATGATTATCAAAAACTAGCAAACACTCATCACAATCGTTCAATTAACAGACGTCGCTGGCATGTAGATGCTTTAGAAGAAGCTCTTGCTGATAAAGATTTACACCACGCTAAAGTACTTTCAACCCTAAAGTCTTTATTGGACATAAGAATTAAACAATCAGCTTTTCACCCAAATGCAACGCAATTCACGTTGCACTTAGGCTTACAACTGTTTGGTTTTTGGCGGCAAAGTAAAGACAGAAAACAAAGTGTATTTTGTGTGAGTAATATATCTGACCAACCTGTTGTATTGCCATTAAGTGAGCTAAATTTAATTATTACCGACTCTTGGCTTGAACTCATTACCCATGAAAAAATAACAGAGTTAACACAAGAACTGGTATTAACACCCTATCAAACAGTATGGATATCAAATATCTAAGGTGGAAGGTGAAATGAATACGCTAGACTCAATAAAAACAACTTCTAGGATAACGCTGGATTAACAACGACCCATTATTTTGCACCTCATGGGGAATTTAAATTACACGTGAGTAATAATATAATTATCGCGCGCTTAACGGGTTCCTGGAATAAAGAGTGAGCAAGAGTTTTTTAGCAGCATTTACAGCACAAGTAAAACTATTGGATAAACCTTCATGGGGACACTTGGTATTTCTCAATGATTGGGAAATTAGCGTACCTGAAATTTTTCCTGTTGTTACTGATTTAACAACCTTTTGTATTCATAATGGTTTAGAGAAATCAGCTCAGGTTTACAGTAAATCGATTTTAAAAAAAATGTATCTCGATAAAATGGTTATTAAGATACATGGCAACTTTGAAAGACGAGTTTTTCTGATGCTGATATGGCAGTAAACTGGCGCAAAGGCTACGGCTTTACTTAGCAAAAAAGCTTAGCTGCACACAATCGAGTATAAATAACGTCAGTGACTGCAGATAGCTATTAGAAATTTTTCGTAAATAGTAGCAGCAGATTTATACTGGTCTCATTGTCGACTAAAGGGCTTTGGGTAATACTTTCATCAAACCAAGTATACTCAATATTCAACCGTGTATAGCCACCGAATAAAATAGGCGTAGCGATTGAAAGCCCTGCACTTTTATTAAGTGCGCTTTTACCGCTGTAAACAGTTCTGTCTTGATTAATTTCATACTTTGATACGCCATAATAATAATCAACATGATCTTTATCTAATAAACTCAATGAGATTGAAGGCTCAAGGAATACAGGGCCAAACTTGTAAATACGGCCAAAACTCGATTTGATTTCAAAACCATTCGATCTATTTAACATATCAAACATCGACGAGATCCCAATCTTCCAATCATTTTTTTGATAATCGACACTAACACCCGCATCTAAAGAATTCTTTCTTTTTTCCATTCCTTTGAAAATATAACTGTCAGATTCATCAAACCCCTGAAACCTTGGTGATAGCTTCGCTGATACTGTAAAACGATTAACTTCTTTTAACTTATAACTTACAAAAGGCCCAAATATCGATAAATTTTCTCCTTTGTAACCAATCAAAGGAAGAGGCATCGTACGTGAGCTATAACCTTTGTATATTTCTTTGTTGACGCTAAGACCAACACCATATAAAAAACCCGTGGTTTTTTCTCGCGTTACTGAGGCTATTTGCTGCTCTGAGAAGGTGTAAAAAGGCAGAAAAAATAGACTTAATATTAAGATTTTATGGATGTTTTTCATTATTTAATTATCATCATTTATCCTTATAATTAATAAATTATACGTTTTAAATTGAAATTAGGTTTAATTTATCGCTAAATTATCTTAGTAACCTGTAATGATGATTAAAAAGGTGCAATCACTTGATTGAAAATATCATATCAGCAAAATATACCCATAGAATTTATTATTAGTGCAAACAACGATTAAAATATGTCCGCAGGTGATCGCGACTCGTGCTAATTACGTACCTATATGTAGAAAGACAATAAGGTAAAATTGAAATGCAACACTTCAGTCATGACGAACTGCTACACATGAACGCTCGCTACCGTGCTCAACTAGTTAATAGTTTGTCTGGTTTTAAGAGTGCTAACCTCATTGGTACGCGCAACGAGAAAAACCAAAACAACTTGGCGATGTTCAGTTCTGTTGTTCACCTTGGTTCGTCTCCAGCACTGGTCGGCTTTATTACCCGACCAGACAGTGTACAAAGACATACACTAGAGAATATCCTACAAACTAAACAATTTACGATAAACCAAGTCAGTGAGGGTTTCTGGCAAGAAGCGCATCAAACCTCGGCTCGGTATGACGCTGACCAGTGTGAGTTCGAACAAACGGGCTTAACCCCCTATGATATTGACGGTATCGAAGTACCTTTTGTTAAGGAGAGCCGACTGAAATACGCGTTAATACTACGCGATATAGTGCCTATTCAACTCAATGGTACCCAATTAGTTATTGGTGAAATAACAGATATACTTTGTGAAGCAGCAGCGCTTAAAAAAGACGGTTACATTGATATCGAGTCATTAAATACGGTTGCAATATCAGGTTTAGACGGTTACCACAAAAGTCAGCGATTATCTCGGTTGAGTTATGCCAAACCTGAGTGTCTGCCATCAAAAATACCTCTTGACGGTCAATAGCTAAACGGTAATTAATGCAAAGATTACCTAATATTTAAGGAAGAAAAATGAAAGTTTGGCAACTACTTGGGTACCTGGGTTTACTTCCTTTTATAGCCTTTTTATATTTAAGCGTTAATGCGGAAAACCCAAATATTACTGCTCAACAGGCTTTTGTAGCATACAGCGCTATTATTGTTAGTTTTATTGCAGGTACATTATGGCGTAAAGACGACCACCATATAAGTCAGCAAATAACGAGTAATACATTAAGCTTAATGGCATTTTCATCCTTACTTATTGCACCTGACCTTGCGCTGATTATTTTAGTATTTAGTTTTTTATTCCTGTTTATTTACGAACAAAAGTCAGCTAAGGATACTCAACAGAATACTCTGAACGCAAATTATATGAGAATGCGATTTTGGCTAACATTGATTGTTGTTTCACTCCATATTACAGCTTACTTTTTATGGTTTTATTAACATAAACACACAACAAAATTTAGGAATCCCCATGCTAACAATATTTTATGATGGCAATTGCCCAATGTGTGCAACTGAGATGATTCACCTCAAAAGATACGATCAAGATAACGTCATCTTTTTGGTGGATATTCACCAGAAAAATTTTCAATCACTCTACCCTAGGATTGACTTTTCGGCTGCAATGAAAATATTACATGCAACATTCAATGGCAAAGTGTTACTGGGATTAGAAGTAACACATCGCGCTTGGACACTTGTTGGTAAAGGCTTTTGGGTAGCACCACTTAATTGGCCAGTATTTAAAACATTAAGTCACTGGATTTACTTAGGGCTCGCAAAATATCGTCATCAAATATCTGCGCTTCTCGCCAAAATTTTTGGCATAAAAACCACAAACTGTAATTCTGGAACTTGTTATGATAAATCAACTAACACTGATCATTGGCGCAAATAGCGACATTGGCAAAGCACTCGCGACCCAAATAAACAACACAGCTGACACTGGGCTTGTGCTTATTAGTCGAGAGGTGAATAATGAAGAAAAATTTGTTAATGAACTTAACGCTAAATACATAAAAGTAAAAGATTATCAGCCGCAATCAATTGATATAGCTGTAGCCGAAATAGCGGCCCATAGTGACCTGCCAATAAGCCAGGTTTTTATTTGTAATGGCATACTTCATAGTGAAGATTTTCAGCCTGAAAAGCGTCTAGAGGACTTCGATGCCCAAGCATTTCATCAAGTGATTAGTGCAAACACACTAACACCGATGTTATGGGTACAAAAGTTGACACCAATACTGACAAGGAAGTCACCCTGTAAATTTGTAGTATTTAGTGCCCGAGTTGGCAGCATAAGTGATAATAACTTAGGGGGTTGGTACAGCTATAGAGCTTCAAAAGCAGCACTAAATATGATGCTTAAAACTGCCTCAATAGAGTTGGCGAGAAGAGCAAAAAATATAAAACTTATTTCGTTCCATCCCGGTACTACAGACACGCCTTTATCTAAACCATTTCAGAAAAATGTTCCACCAGAAAAGCTTTTTACCAGCGAATTTGTTGCTAAACAACTACTGAACATTGTAGAGAATACACCAATAGATAATACGTTGAGTTATCTTGATTGGGAGGGTAAGTCTATAAATTGGTAATAGAAAGAAAAGGTAAATTGTAAATGAAAACGGCAAGTACAAATTGCCGTTTTTAATTAAAGTTACTAGCTAACAGTAAATTTATTCGCTATTTTATGGAAGGATTCAAGTGTGTCTTTATGTTCATATTCTATGGAAAACCTGCCATGAAATAGCAAGGTTATTGTTAAATCTTTATAACCCAACCAACAAGTATAGCCATCAAAGTCGTGCCACGCCTTAATACCCGAATGCTTATATACACCATCGAGTTTAATTCCCTCTTTGGTGACAAAATCATAAATTTCTAAAAAATCTCTAAGTGTTAATTGTCTATCTTTCATCAGTTAAAACTTAATCATTTGGCTGCAGCGACCACTACTGCTGCTGGTACCACACATTTCATCATAGGCTGATTGATACTCTAGTGCGGCGTTAAATATATTATTATCTCTCAGGTAATTTTTAGCTTCAACTAAAGACCCCATTACAGCAACATCTTTAGATTGGTTTAAACCAATAAAATTATTGAGTGAATCAACAGACCCAACAAGATAGTGAGTCGATTCGGCTACACCAATAATAGTAGGTATCGTAACTTGGCTACTGCTAGTTAATGTATTTATCATAATAAACCTCCACATTACATTCAATTATCTAATACGATTGTCTAACGATTAAAGATCAACGTTTGGTTAGATTTATAAATATGCCTTGAGATTTAGTTCAGTGACTAGGTTTCAGGGACATCATAAATGCACAAAAATCGATAGCTGATCTTTTTTAGTCATTTTACTAACAACCAGCATATATGACTTGTCGATTATCCGTTAAAGACCGCCTTGTGGAACTGAATCGCCTAAAATAACACGGTTCCCATTCTTTTTATTGATGTAATCGCTACCGCTATTATTTTAAATACCACTAAAAATAATAGCGGTAGGCTAATTGGTATTGGCGTTCAATAAGTTCAACCGCTTGGTGCTCGTAATGGCGTGAAGGCCTATCTGATTTGAGCCAGTTATATTCTACCATTACAAAGCTATGTTGGGTTAATTTGTAACGATACGCAAGAGAAGCTCCGTTACCACTCTCATTATTGTTGTCACCCAAAGTATCATCTCGATCATCAACATCAAAATGTTCTAACCTAAATGCCAAGTGACTGCTCTGCCATTTTTTTCTAATGAGCACAAAAGCATTATTGAATTTTCCGTTAACAATATCTACACCGTATGGAGATTTCATATCAGTATTACCTTGCATATATTGTCCGATAATTTCCCATTGAGGCGCTACTTTATATTTAATGCCTAAGTGGCTAAATGTTGTCGTCCAAGTATATTGACCTTCTTCCACCAGCCCTTCTTCTGCTTGGTTATCATAGAAACCTAAATTTACTTTCAGTGCATTTTGATAGCGCCATGTCACCGAAAAGTGACCTCCCAACCGATTATCTAGCTCAATAAAAGGATCCGAGTTCGCCGCTTGCTCCGATAAGGTTGCATTGCGGGCAGGAAAGTTTTGTACCGTAAGTTTTTCTTGTAATAAGGTTTGCCTACTACCCATTGTCCAACCATGCCACGTTAACATAGCGCCAGCACTGTCGTTATTTTGAAATAAAGCAAAATCCATAGAAAATGTATGTGGTGATTTGGTTGCTTTACCCAATTTTTCTATTGTAAAATTTATGCCTGTACTTCTTAATTCTTCACCAATCCAATTATTTAGGCTGCTAGACGCTAGCGTATAAGGTGTTGACCATGCTGTTGAGACATTTTCCATACTAATTTGAGGATAAAAAACACCTATTTTGGATTTAATGCGCCAGCCTTGAACATTTGGTAAACCTTTATATTGTAAATAACCTTCCGTTAGCCCTATGTTGATATTTTCTTTGTCAGCAAACGCATTCGCGACAATCATCGCAGACCAGTTATTATCCCAACTCAATTGATATTGCAAACCTAATTGCCCCAACGCTAGCCCACTACCAGCATTATACCTGAACTTACCATACCCACCTTGAAGGTAGCTTTGTGCATGACGGGTGTTATTTACATAATAAGCACGAACATCAATAATACCTTTAAAGGTTGATTCTGCGCTCCAAATCTTCGAACTAATAAGGATGAGAACGATAGCTAGCGAATATTTTAACATTTAAGCCTCTATTCTATTGATATTATAAGATGTATTTTCCATCCATAAATTTAATGTATCGACAGGTAATGGTTTACTTATAAAGAATCCTTGGGCCAACTCGCAACCTAGAGATTTAAGCCAGAGTAAAGTGGGTTCATCTTCAATTCCTTCTGCCACAACAGAAAGTCCTAAATTGTGGGCTAACTCTAACGTTGAATGGACAATTATTTTATCGCTTTCATCCGTTGATAAATTTTGCACAAATGAGCGATCAATTTTTAACTCCTGTACCGGTAATTGTTTCAACTGCGCTAGAGACGAATACCCCGTGCCATAATCGTCAATTGACAATTTAAAACCTTGTTCACTTAAATAAGATAAAATTTCAGTCGCTTTTTCAGGGTCGGCTACGACTGCATCTTCAGTAACCTCTAACGTTATTGCGTTATCAGATAATTGATATTGTTGTTTTAGTGCTATAACGAAATCAGGATATGATTTATCTAAAATATTTTCGGCTGAAATATTAATAGCAATGCTGATATCTACTCCTTGATTTCGCCACTTCACGTATTGGTTAATTGCCGCTGTTGTTACCCACCGAGTTAGCGCCCCCATTTGTCCTGTTTTTTCAGCGATGCTGATAAATGAATCGGGTGGGATCAGCCCTTTATCCGGATGTTGCCAACGCACTAAAGCTTCAACATGACTAATTGTCATTGTGTCCAAAGTCATTTTTGGTTGATAAAATAATACCAATTCGTTCTGCTCTATCGCTTTCTTTAAACTGTTGGTCAAAAACAAGCGTTCAAGTGCATTGATATCAAATTGTGGCTCGTAAATTTGAAAACTCTTCTTATTCTTTTTTGCATACTGCAAAGCAACATTACTTTTTTGTAATAATTCATCGACATTATGCCCATTATGTAATGTAGAAACAGCCACACCAATAACAAACTGTAAGTGCAGACTAATGCTCTCAAACTGACATTGAATGTTCAATTCAGCTAGCAACTGTTCAATTAACGGTGACACGGATTGGTTTTCAACGAGCAATACAAAGTTTTCATTACCTAAATGAAAACAGGCAATCGGTAATTGGCTTTTCAACATCCGATTCGAAACTTGCAATACCACATCGTCACTCACTTTATATCCAAGAGTGTCGGTAATATCTGCTGCACCTATGAAACAAGTTTGGATCACGAGAAAATCGAGGTTGCTTACTTTTCGCTTATTCAATTCATTGATGAGTGCATTTCTATTAGGTAATTTCGAAAGTGGGTCATGAAATGCTTGAAAACTAATGGTTTCTTCTCTTGATACAATGGCCTTAGTCATATGATTAAATTCGTTTGATAACTGATAAAGCTCCTCACTTCCTTCAACCGCTACATTGCCATCATAATCACCATGGGTAATCGCTTTTACTTGGCTAACCAATTGCGTAATAGGTCGGGTAATACTTTTGGCTATAGCTAACGCACTAATAATGGAGAGTACCAGTGTCAAAGTAATCAATAGCACCAGATTTTCCCACTGCACACCGACTGTTTTCAAAACATCAACTTTTGACTTAAATAACAAAGCGATGAGTTTATCACTGCCAACTGAGCCAAGAGAATATTGCTGATAAATATAGTGTTTCTCTGTTTTTTTTATGATCGCTGAAAACAAATTGCTATCTATGGGATAACGTTCTTCGGCTGAATTCGCAGTAATTAGATAACCTGTATCAGATTCAATAGCGAAAGCGATATTGACATCTGTTAGCCTGGCGAGCTCTTGTGCCAATTCGGTGTCAATTAAATAACCAAAACCAATCCAGCCAATTGTACGATCGCCACTTTTAATGGCAGCTAAACTTAACTGATACAACTGACCATTAAGCTTAACTAGTTGGGCATTGTCTTCGTCAATGAAATCATTTTGTTGATCAAATAGCTGACCTTGCCCTGCGCCAATTTTAACTTTCTCTTTGCCATCTGGTGTTTTATAAGTCACTAATTGTGCAAACACAATACCATCCATATCGAATGCCATGGCAAGATTACTGTTAATCCTTTTTCGGTGATTATTAAGTGCAATTAAGAAGCTTTTATTATCTTCTTCTAGAACAGATTTTAAGCCATAATCTTTAGCTGCAGTTTCTGCAAACGCCGATAAATAATAACGTCGATTGTTTATTTGAGTTTTAAAAACATTTGTCGCATTGATAATACGATTGTTTAATTGAGTACGCTCTAATTTTTGACTCGCTTGATAAGTTGAAAAAAATGACACTAATTGCACAATTAGCAATAGAAATATGAATAGAATAAGTATTTTACTTTGCAAACTACGTACTTTTAAAAGCTTCATTTGATATTAGTACTCTTCTATAAAATTGAATTCATCTTGCCCTTTTTGTTCAGGTATAGGTAATAATTTTTTTGGCAGTGCAATTGTCACATTATTAATAGAATTATCAACAGTAACTAATTGACTGATCGTATTATTTTCGACATCTAATTGCGGGTGCCATGCTGTAATTACATATTCACCGGTATGAGGCAGGGTAAAGGTTAGTTGTCCCAAATCATCTGTTTTTCCATAATACGGTGTATCAACCACTAAAGTATAGCCGCTCATCCAGTCATGTATATTACAACCCATCGCTATTTCTTCCGCTACTAGCATAGGTTCGGTCATTTGTTCTACACCAGATTGAATCTTAAATTCGAAGCGATTTTCACCCGATACCGAATATATATGATGAGTTATATCATCTTGATTAACAAATTTAATCGCCTGCCCTTTTTGTAGCACCGTTATATAAGGCGAGAATTTTTTATCTTTTTGGTTGATTAAAAGTGCATTAGTATTAAGAGGTAAATGTTTAATCCCCTCAATTGGTCGAGCGTATACAACAATATCATTGATATCCTTATCCCGAGTATCAATAACGTTAACGATTAATTGACTCGATAATACATCAAACATAACCAACATTGCCGTAGTCATTAAAAATAAATATTTCAACTTTTTTCCTTCACATTAAATAGCGTTTTCTAATCCCTATTAGTTAAGCATAAACCACGAAAGATAGAAAAAAACTTTAAGGCAAATGGTCACTTATTAACTAGAACGGTAATAGTAAAATAAAATTACCATTTAAGGTAAATACTTGTTCAAAATAAACTACTTATTCGATTGTTGCAATCATCAAAGGTGGAGAAAAATAGATGCCTGATCTTTTTTCGTCATTTTACTAACAACCAGTATATATGATTTATCAATCATCCGTTCAAGCTCGCCTTGTGAAATTGAATCGTCTAAAATGACACTGTTACAATTTTTTTATTCATGTGATATCCAGAGATAATCGCGGGAAAAATATCACGTATTATTTCGGCTTCGCTTGGCCCACACTTTATATTCATCCAAAAGTATTGCTTGGCTTGGTTATCAACGTTGGCACTTTTAGCCGTAGAGCCATGAGCAATTGTCGCAAACATTTTATTTTTTACGTTAAAGACTTTAATATCATCACCAAAAGGATAATAAAGTGAGGCGACTGGCTTTGCTAATAAATAGTGTTCAACCTCTTACTCGTTCAAGCTACTTATTGAAGTTTATCTCCCTATTTATAACACTTTACTTCTCAATCAACTTTAGCCTATCAGTAAATAGACGTTTCAGCCTTGTCAGTTAGCTACAAAGCTTGCTAACAAGTATTTTGCTCAAAAAAATACCGATAAATAAATTATCGGTATTTAATAAGCAACAACCTAAGTTCAATTAATAATAAGAAACCTGCGTAGGTATTGTTAAAATACTTTTTCCAAAACGTTTTAACCAATAATATATCGCCGCAAAAACACCAATAACGACCAATATACTAACGCCCGCTGACAACGGATTATCAATAAAGGTAGCCACTTGGTAAGTGAATGTAGCCGCCAAATAGGCAAGTGAAAAACTCCATAAAGCTGCAAAGGAAGCCCAACGAGTTCCTACTTCACTTTTAATTGCACCCATTGCCGCTGCGCAAGGTGTATACAGTAGAATAAATAACAGGTAACTAAATGCCCCAATTTTTCCGGCAAATGCCGCTTGCATAACCGTAAAGGTTCCCTCGTTAACACCCTGTTGTTCTGCTGCAGTATGTAAGTTTGATACATCTCCAATATCAGTTCCTAAAGGGTCGTCAGCTTGAATACCTAATAAGTTTTCTTTTATTGAATCTATTGCATCATTCCACAGTTCAGGCATCGATTTTAATGCCTCGTTCTCAGCATTTGTATCAGTATACAAACTATTAAAAGTAGCCACTAGCGCTTCTTTGGCAAACAAACCCGTAATAATACCGACACTTGCTTGCCAGTTGTCTTCCTTAATTCCCATCGGTGCAAGTAAAGGGGTAACAACCTGAGCACTTTTACTTAATACAGACTCTTGAGAGTCTTGGTGACCAAACTGACCATCAGTACCTAATGAGTTAAAGAAGTTAAGGACACAAACCACTAAAACAATCGTCTTACCCGCTCCCAAAATAAATGAACGAGTACGTTGCCACACACGATGTACAAGATAAGAAAGTTTAGGTATTTCATAAAGCGGTAATTCCATAATATTAACAGAGTTTTTACCCATTAATACCGTATGCTTTAATAAGAAGCCGGTAAAAAGAGCCGCGGCTATTCCGATTAAATACAGTAGGAAAACTAAGTTTTGACCTGAGTCAGGAAAAAATGCAGCCGCAAATAACGCATATACGGGTAAACGCGCACCACATGACATAAACGGCGACATCATTATCGTAGTGATACGTTCACGCTCACTGTCAAGAATTCGTGCTGACATAACCGCAGGAACAGTACAACCAAAACCAACAATTAAAGGGACAAAAGCTTTGCCGGGTAAACCAATTTTTTGCATAGCACTGTCAACAACAAAGGCAGCACGCGCCAAGTAACCACTACTTTCTAAAATCGATAAACCAATAAATAAACAAGCGATAATCGGAATAAAGGTGGCAACGGTTTGAATACCTAAACCAGCGCCTTCAATGAGAGTGAGCAGCCACTGAGGTAAATCAAAACTGGATAAAAAATGTAGAGGGTAATCAACAAAAATAGCGCCAGCTAAAATATCAAAAAAATCAATAAAAGCACTACCTACATTAATAGCAAACATAAACAATAAGTACATCATACCCAGGAAAACAGGAACACCTAACCAAGGGTGAAGAATAAAATGGTCAAGGCGATCACTCAAACTTATCGCAGGTTCTTTTTTTGAGTGTGGCAGAGTTTTTTTAATATCAATTAATAATTGCTGAATGAATTCATAGCGCGCCTGCATAATACTAATAGCATCAGTATTCGTTTGCTGACAAGCACCTTGATCATTACAAGAGCCACATTCAAGGTCAATCAAGGCTTCAGTTGAATTTTGATCAGCAAGTTTACTAACAATGCTTGCTGATAAAATTAATTTTTTAGGACGTTGAGTCGCTTTAGGTAATTCAAGTAAAGCCTCTTCAACTTTCTTTAAAGTATCTTTAGCTAAACTATTGGCAATAATAACTTTACAGCCCAGTTCTTTGGCTAAAATATCGGTGTTAACTGTTTGAGCTTCTTTGCGATCTGATTTATTGATAACCAGTAATAAGGGTAAACCGAGTTCAAGTAATTGTGTGGTTAAATACAGTTGGCGCTTTAATTGCGTCGCATCAACAACATTGATCAAACAATCAATGCCTTTATTTTTAAGAAAGTCTTGGGTAATAGTCAGATCTTTACTTTGCTCAGCTCGGGTTGCAAGAGAGCTAATACCAGGTAAGTCTGAGAGTAAAACTTGATTATTATTAAATGAAAAATGATGCTGCTTTGTCGCTACAGTAACACCAGTCCAGTTTCCAGTCTGTTGTTTCGCACCCGTTAAGGCATTAAAAAAAGTGCTTTTTCCTGAGTTGGCAAAACCAACTAGAGCCAAATGTAAAGCTTGTGACATTAGACTATTTCTATACCTATTTGTTGAGCAATACTAGGCGCTAAACAAATCTTAGTACCATGAAGGTGAAAGGCAAGTGGCCCATTAAATGGAGCTTTATGGGCTAATGATATTTCAGTTTTCAACGCAAATCCTTGCTCGATTAACTTTGACGTTAAATCGAAATTTGTCGGTAACGTTCTGATCACCGCTCGCTGGGTACGCGTTAATTGTGAAAGGGTCATAAACAACAACTCAAATAATAATGATTATCATTTAATTCTACTTTACTATTAACTTTTCAGCAAGCGTATATGACAGCGGAATTGATCTAAATCAGTAAATAATAATCTATCCACTAATTTACTTTCAAATTTCATTAGCTAACAAACGATCTATATTCTTAGTATAAAAAACATGAGTCGCTTTTTATGTGCATTTCCCCTAGACAAGAAGATCTACAACCGTAAATGTGCTCCCACGTGTCGATGGTATGATGGCATCAATAGTTAAAGAAGCCCGTCATCGTTTTACTGTAAGCTCTATTGATGCCTTCAAAAAATTAATTCTGGTCATGAGTAAAAAATCAGTCATTTAACAGCCATGTCTTTATTGACTCTTCACCAAGCAAGCCACTTTTACCCTGAAATTTTCCCGCTTTATTCACAAAGTAACTACGTGGTAACTCTCCATACCAGTTAGGATCAATTTGATAACGGTTTTTGTCCGCCTGCCCGTCAACAAAATAAAAATTTTCATAGGGTTGCATGTTATAAAAAGCTAGTATCTGCTTACGTTCAAACTGAATGTCGCGATTGTCATCTGTATTAATGAAAACAATATTTAATGCTGTACTTTTTTCTGTTTCTTGAATGGCCTGAATAAGTTTTAACTCTTTAAAACACGCTGGACAATCTAATGACCACAAAACTAATAACCAACGCTTTCCTAACTTCCGCTGTTTTAAGTCTTTCAAAGCCTCATCACTAATAGGTTGAAGGCTAAAAGACTTCAATTTAGGAACTTGATTTTGTGCTTGTGAAACGCTACAAGACATCATAAAAAAAACTAAACATGCACAGATAAATTTACTCATAACGCGCTGAACCAATGCCCTTGCTTAGGACGTTGCCATGAAACATAACTCACCTTGCCTTTTTTTATAATAAAAGGACGATCAGCACCATTTTTTGCTTTAGCTAATACCACTACGTAACTAAAGGACTCTCCATTATTGGTTGAACGCTGGTGCATTAATTGATGTTCAACACCATTAAATTGTGTCCAAACAATATCGATATTGTCGTTATTTTTATTCAAATGTGGATGCGATGCCTGCGCAGAAAAATCCCCCACTGAAATAGGCTTAGTCAATGTATTACCTTGGTCAACACTCGACGCATAAAAAATACCTTTACCTACATCACCTTGATTAAACCACACCATATGGTAGCGGTTTTTGTCATCAATACTTATCGCCCCACCTTGATGAGGGCAGCCATTTATTTGCCAGTGATCGTAACTTATTTGATAAGGCTGCTTAGGTTTATCTTCATCGTGGCTCATTGTTAACAAAGCAAATTCACGAATATTATCGCCATATATTTGTCGCCAAAAAATAGCCAGTTCGCCTTGCTGATTAAAATCCATAGCGATCCGACAACAAACACACGTATCATTTGCTAACGGTTGGTTAGTAAAAATAACTGCACTATTATTCTTGGTGCTTCTAAGATTAGCTTGTCCTAAATAAAGTGCTGACCCTTTTGATTTTTTACCTGTTTTACGCTGTTGATGGGAAAGGCGACCATCGAGCCAAACGATGCTAACGTCACCATTGTCATTAACCAGCATTTCATTAAAACTATGTCCGGCTAATAAATTATCATTGTTCACCGTAATAGGTTGCGTAAACTTTTTTCCGTAATCATCTGAATAACTAAAGCGCACATCTGCGGTGTATTTTTTCTCTCGTGCCATTGCCCACGACAAGTAAACACCACCGATATTATCAAATGCTATTTTGGGACGATTCTCGTTCCTAGCTGATATTTTTTCAGCAGGTATATCTAATACGTTATGTGGTGAGAACGTTGTACCGTTATCTTGGGATATTTGAGCGATTAATTTGTCTTGGTTTACCCATAATCGCCATAAATCACCATTAGGTGCAAATGCCGACGTCACCGTTTTTGCACACGCAATCTCAGCATCATTACATTTATTATCTACAGTGACTTTTTTTTGTTTAGCCATCATCGCTTGGTGATCATGTTCGGCCGCAAAAGTTTGCGTATTAGGCAACCAAGCAATGGCTAAAAAAACAACCACTAAACTAAAGCGCTTCTGAAAATTTTTCATTGTTAACTTTCCTATTACCATTGGTAATTTAATCCAAAATAAACAGTGCGAGGCGCACCCGGTGAGTACGTAGTTTTTCCATAACGATAAGAAGCCTCTTGTGCATACTCTTTATCGCTTAAATTTAATAACCGTGCATGCAGAGCAAGTTTTTTAGATACTTGGTAGCGTGCTTTTAGATTGATGATTGTGTAACCCTGATAAATTCTGTCATTGCCTTCATCATCTCGGCTGTTGGCATCATCTAGCCAATATTTACCAATCGACTGAACCTCTAACATACTGATAAATCGTAATAAAAGTGATGGCTGATAACGTAAACGTACATTCACAATATAATCAGGCGCCATCGCCATTTCATTGCCTGAATACTCATCATGTTGATCAAATTCATGTTTTGCTTGGGTGTAAGCTGTACTGAGGTTAAATTTTTCAGAAATTTGCCACAACATTGCCGCTTCAAAACCTTGATGAATAACACGACTTGCGTTAGTTAAATAACGTTGCCCTGCATCGTTGTACGCCTGAACAATACCGTCATCAACATCCATATAATAAACAGCGAAATCAAAATTAACCTTTTCTAAATTAACTTTGTAGCCAAGCTCAAAGGTGTTTGAAACTTCTGGATCAACAGCTTTAGCATTGCCATCATCTTTAGTCGTTAAATGATAAAGACTACTCGCCGTTGGTAAGCGAAAACTATTCGCATAACGTAAATAAAGACTACTATCGTCACCCAAATGGTAATTCAAACTTGCTTTTGGGCTTAAATGAGTAAAGTCGTCATCACGATTTTCTAGACTTAAATGACCGTGACCAATATCTCCGTAAAGACTAAGATTATTATCGAATTCGTATTGAGCGTAATCGTAACGTGCTCCTAAGGTTAGATCGAGATTATCGCTTAACGTACGTGTATGCTGAATGTAAGGTGATAACCCCAAATATTTTGTGGTATCGTCATAGAATTTCTCACCTTTAGTAAAAGTGTCAGCCCCCCAACCTGATGTAGTAAAATCAAGTGGTTGGTATGACAACTGCCTCCCTTCAGTGAATTCGATATCGGTACCAATAATCGTTTCACTACCATCATGATGTTCAAAACTAGCTAATGCCAGTAAACCAAATGTTTTAACCTCAGATTCAACTTTTGGCATGTTTTGGTTCCACGTTGCGGTGTAATCATTAGTACGAGAGCGATAATAAGGAATAACTGAATAAAAGTAATTACCGTCAGTTTTATCCCATTGTGCTGAAAGTCGCATATATGCTGTTTTTCTTAATGGATCACTGGCTAATACTTCTTCAGATAGACCTGAATGGGTTTTATCAGTTTTATATAAGTCTTCGCTTAAGCTCGCCGCCATTTCCTGTTCTAAATCAGAAATAACAAACGAGGTGACTAAATGTTCATTGCTTGAGATTTCAAGTTCGTGGCGAAAAGTGACTTCTGCTCTTTTTGAACCGGTATGTTCACGCCAGCCTTCATTGTTTAAATAAGAACCGGCTAACCTAAAGCCTTGCTCATCTGAAATTGTATTGCTGTGATTTAACTGTATTTTTGAATACTTGTCTTCATCTAACATTAAGTCCATAGACGTTTCAGCTTGTTCAGCAACATCAGCAGATAATATATTAATGGTCGCCGCAACAGCACCTGAACCATAAAGCGCAGTACCCGCTCCCTTTAAGACTTCCATGCGCGACACATTTGAATTAAAACTCGACCACCATAAGGCGTTATGATTAAAAAAAGCAGGAGACTGCAGTGGAATATTATCTTGTAAATACAAGTAATAACCGCTGGTGTTTATTGGCATACGAATAGAGGCTTTATGCCCTTGCCCACCAGAAAGTTGGTCGATGAATACGCCTGAAAGGCTATTCAAAGATTCTGCAACATGTTGCCCGTTATCAATAGCTAACTCTTCTTTGCCGATACTGTGTACTGACATGGCGAGATCGGTATCAAGGGACTCTTTGCGGTTTGCGGTCACGGTAATTCGTTCTAAATCGTTCAATTCAACTTTTGTCGCACGTGTTTCAGCTGCTAAAGAGGTACCGCATTGGCTAATGAACAGTGTAAAAATTGATATTTTTGTTGTGGTTTTCATAACTTCTTTTTATTTTATAACCAAAGATATTTAAAGTTATAGTAATGAAATTTAAGGGGTTTGTAGTGTGACTAAATGTCGCAGTTTACGTTTTAGTAACAAGTTTTTTTGATATGAATCAAGAGTCAAAGAGATAAAAATTAATAGTCAATGAAAGGCCTTCCCCATAAGCTATATTCACTTATCGGTAAGCGCCAATGTTTATCATTATTTCAGTGTTAGCAGGTTAAAAGCTGTATGTCACTTCAGCCCAACCACTTGTACCTTCAGCAGGTAAACGATCCCTCAGTGTAATTTCACTGCCTTTCACTCGGTTATAGCCACCTAAATGATTTTGGTATTCTTTATCCAGCAGGTTATCAAGACAAAACGAAGGGTTAATTCATTATTAACGTAATACTGCGCATCTATATTGACCACACCATAACCTGCACTTACTTTTTACAGATTTGTTAATGAAACATTTTTTATGCCGACGCGATAACTAAAGCTGCGTTTGCTGACCAATTTTCAGTAAAATAACTGGTACTTAACTGGCCATTTAATGGCGCAATACGAGACAAGTTGTCGTTAATATCACGACGCTCAGCGCGAACATAACTGACTACTGCTGATAGCTGAATGTGATTATTGACACAGTAATGACCGTTTACATCTGAGCCATCATTTTTTCTGACATATCTAGTGGTGTACCTTGAATGTAGTTATCAATGTTTTGATAAAAAAGATGAGGCGCAATCATCACTTTTTTTGGGGGGGTAAGTGAAACCAATATCCGCTTGATAAGCCATTTCACTTTTAAGATTTATATCACCAATATAAGTGTTACCGTCAGCTAAGCCAACCGTTGACTCCATAGGTGTTAAAAGATAAAGCTCTTGATATGATGGCGCACAGTTTTTAAACATCCCCCCATATGCAGTGATAATTCTTTTTCCATACTTAACGCGATATCGAGATGAGTGTCAGCTACACTTCGGTCGCTATGATTAAAGTTATCACGTAAGTTTTTGGCTAAATCAGCCATACTAGGCATCGTTGAACTCATACCAGAATTGATTGCATTCATAGTGCTCGAAATAGGCATCATCATGGCCATTGATGTTGCTACTTCTCCAGCATCAGATTCTGCTCTTTTTAAGCGTGCCCTAACTGAATTTTAGTATCACTATAGGTTTCTGCCACGGGGCAAATAGTCCAAAGCGGTTATCTTTAACATCATTAAAGTTAACCACTGCAAACATTGCGTTGTTTGGATTCGTGATCACAGAGTCGTGTTCAGCTAAATATTCACCTAAACCGAATGATAAATCACCAGAAGAAAACGCTTTACCAATCGTAAATTTAAAATTAGTCGTCATGCCTGTAGGGGTATTGCGACGATATTTTTCAGGGTTACTGTTAAGTCGCATGTCAAAATCAGTTATGCCATAATCCGCACCGGTATAATCTAATAACCAGTCTGCTTAACAGTCTGCGGGCATAAAAGTACCGCCTAAACTTGCTCTATGACTATAAATATATTCAATATCCATCGGTAATGCTGGCGTACCTAAGTCGTGTGTGTCGGTATAATGGTAACTAAAACCGGTTTCACTCGCAGCGCCAACATAACCCAAATCAGCACCCAACTGACGTTTAGCATAAACTGTTGGTAATATTTTTTACCATCACCACTTTCAATGCTGTTACCTTCCTGCAAATTGGCGTAAAAAAAACTACCTAAATTACCTTTAGCAATATTAATGACTGAGGATAACGTTTGTGCTTCGTTGTTACTTCTTGCTCAAACTTGTAAATCCCCATCTACAGTTAATTTGTCACTATTATGTGATTCTTCTGTACGAATTTTGACATTAATAGCACCGCCAATAGTGTTAATACCTGCAAAAACAGGGGCAATACTCAAATATACGGTCATTGGCTCGACAATAAGTGGCGTCGAATAACTGAGTGGCGTATCCATAGCGTTCCGCCCTACGCCAATAACGGCTTGACCATCAAGGGTAGTGGAAATGCGATCACCGTATAATCCACGATATTATGTAATACCTGTTACAGGTCTATTTCTATTAACATTTGCACCGGGCACCGACATTAGCCAACGAACTAAGTCTGGCTCAGTCATTTTACCTTGTGCATCGCTTTCATTATTTTCAACACCAAGATGGTGGCGCTGGTTAGTAATGGTGATCACTTCTATATCATCTATAATGCCTTCACTCACATTTGGAGCAACCATATTATTAGTAAAAACATTGACTGAACAAAGGCTACTAGCAAGAAGAACAGAACTTACCGCAAAAAATAATTTTATTGAAAACGTCATAGGTATTTCACTTGTTTCTATTTAAATATAGAAAATGGATATAACGTTATTCTGCTAGCGAGAGCTTTTAAAAACTAATTTAAACAATGGGGTGCTACGTGTTATAGCAATAAAAGCCAATTATTTTATCTAAATCAAACGAACCGCTAATAAATTTTAAAAAATAAATATAAATAACTGTAAATAAAGAAATAAGTGGCTATTTTTTTGTATCTGCAGTTTTAGCTGCATTTATTTTTTCTAACGTTTTCATAATGTCTCGCCAAGTTAATATCCCTACTGGCATATTATTATTATTATTATCGACAATAGGAATACAAGACGTTTGAGTATGATTAAAAATATCTATCGCATCAAAAACATTAGCGTCAGCTGTTAGCGTGATTAGCTTTCTGTTCTGAATTTGATGGGCTTTTTTGTTTAAGGTCGCTAAATCTCTGGCTAGCTCTCCAGCAGTACCAATATAGGGGCTAAGCGCCTTTAATAGATCTCTGTCCGAAATAATCCCTGATAATTTTTCATTATCAATAACCAGTAAATGATGAAAATTAGCATATTCAAAAATATTTTTTATCGTCAGTAAATTATCGTCCAAAGAAACACTAACAAAGGCTTTAGTCATAATGCTTGCTATTTTCATTCCCCTCTCCCTCTCATCAATTTATTATTAATTATAGAATACATTTCGAAACAACAAAGAGAATTTACTTTATTTAGGGATAATAGATGACAATTCCTCTAACAGTGGCACAATGAGATAAGACTAAAAATAAGGAATATAAATGAAGGGTTTAACTACCTTAATTTTATTGTGTGTTAGCACGATAAGTTATGCCACAGAACAAGCAGAAGAAATATTCAAGCAACTTGCTCCGTCACTTTATCAAATACGACTCATCGATATTGCCAGTGGTGAAAAGTCATCTATAGGTTCGGGTTTCCAAATCAGCAGCGATGGTTTAATAGCAACGAACTATCATGTCATTTCTGGCTATGCACGCCATCCAAATAAATACACCATTGAAATTTTGGATCACCAAGGTAAAAAAGCTCCACTTACCTTACAGAGTGTTGACGTTATTAATGATTTAGCCTTAGTCAAAAGAGTCGCTAATAGCGAAATGCCTTTTTTTGAAATTGCGCAAAGTGTTCCCCACAAAGGTGAAGAACTTTATTCTTTAGGAAATCCACACGACCTAGGCATGATAGTAGTACCTGGCACCTATAACGGGTTGAAAAAAGAATCATTCAATGACCGAATCCATTTTACTGGCTCAGTAAACTCAGGTATGAGTGGCGGACCTGTTGTTAACAAACGTTCTGAAGTTGTGGGAATAAATGTTGCCACGTCAGGTAATCAAATCGGATTTTTAGTGCCACAGGATAAATTGCTTAACTTGTATGAGCGCTATAAAGTATCTGAACCTGAAAATATTAAAGCACAAATGGCGCAACAACTTGCTGATAATCAAGATAAATTAATAACAACATTGCTTAATAGCGAATGGCAAATGCGACCTTTAGGCGAAGGGTTAATACCGGTAGTGAATATTCCTTTTATTCGTTGCTGGGGGGAATCAAATGCAGATAAAGCAGATGCCATTGTTTTAGCGGTTGTGGCCAATTGCTCTTTAGATGAAAATACTTATATTTCAAATGATTTTTTCACTGGCTCAATTGAAATGGAATATCGGTATATGCAAGCAAAAGAGCTTAGCGACACCAAATTTTATCAAATTTTTGAACGCCAACTCAACCAAGTTATGCCGGGTAATAAAGCAGGAAAAGAAGATGTGTCTGAGTTTAAATGTCAGCACGATATTGTTACGCCATCAAACCAGGCAATTACCAACAAATCTGTTTTTTGTACACGCGCTTATAAAGACTTCCCCAAATTATTTGATGTTTTATACATAGCGATTTCTGTTGATAAGGGTGATAAAGCGCTATTAAGCCACTTTACCATTGCAGGTGTTAGCCAAAACAGTGCGCTTAACTTCACAGAGAAATTTATGGAGTCTATCTCATGGAAATAATCATTGAAGAAATCACCCGCGCCCATAAGTTAATTGCTCGCCATAAGTTCATGCAAAGTAACGTTAATATTGGTCGTGGTTATAATAATGATATTATTATGGCAGACCCACATATTTGTGCCCAACACCTTAACCTAAGCTTCAATGGCGAGCATTGGGTCTTAAATGACAAAGGCTCTGTTAATGGTAGCTTCTATGAAGATGGATTTTCAAAAACAAAATCAGCGATTAATGAGCATATCGTTCATTCTGGGCAGGTGTTTGTTATTGGCAAGAGCTTAGTACGAATTGTTTTCCCTGAACATCCTGTGCCTGAGAGCGTCAGTTTCAGTCCTTTTGAAAGCCTTTTAACACTGACAAGGCACCCTATTGTTTTAACGTTAAGTATTATGTTATTTGCCAGCGTCACCGGTTGGTTATTTAATCTTCATAACCCCGTGGAAGTTAATTTCACCCAACTATTAGTTCCTGCCATTGGCATGACGTTACTCTTTTCGCTTTGGCCTGCCGGTGTTGCTTTGGTTTCACATTTAACAAAACACGATGCTCGATTTTGGGGACAGTTAAGTATCTGTTTTGTCTTTTACAATTTAATGTGGTTAAGTGATTTTATTGAAAATATAGTAAGCTTTAATGCTTCATCTCAGTCAATGCTTGGTGTGACTGCTGCCTTATTACCAATCGTATTAGCTTTTTGTTTATTCTGGTTAAATTGCCATATTGGTTTTCACATGAGTAACCAACGCAGAACAGTAATCGCGAGTTGCATGACCTTCTTATTATTTGGCGGTAGCTTTTTAATTAAATTAAGCAAAAAACCTGAATTTAGTATTCAACCAGCCTTTAATAGCACTTTACTGGCGCCAAGTTATTTGTTTACTGGCAGTATTAATGTGCAAGGGTTTATTGAAAACAGCAAAGCATTATTTAATGATGCGCAAGAAGCTGCAAAAAAAGAAAAACAATAATAACTAAATTGCACAAATTAAAAAGGCTAACGAGTAATCGATAGCCTTTTATGTCATAGCATTCTAACTGATTATAGATTATGGGCGAGGGATAAAGCCTACTGCCTCATAAACTTTTGCTAGTATTCCACTCGCTCGAGCAGACGCTTTTTCAGCCCCTGCTTTCATAACAGAATCTAAATAAGCTTGGTTATGTCGAATTTCCTGATACCTTTGCTGAATCGGTTCTAATAAGGCAACCACTGCATTAGCAACATCCCCTTTTAAATGCCCATACATTTTATCTTCATATTGTGGTACTAACTGCTCAACAGTTTCACCGGTACAACAAGACAATAAAGACAATAAATTTGATACTCCGGGTTTTTCTTCAATATTAAAATAGATGTTAGCTTCTTCGTCGGAATCAGTCATGGCACGCTTAATTTTTTTACTGATTTTTTTCGGATCTTCTAATAAGCCAATAAAGTTACCTGGATTAGCATCAGACTTTGACATTTTTTTGGTTGGTTCAAGTAAGCTCATTACCCGTGCGCCAAATTCAGGAATATAGGGAGCTGGAACAGTAAAGGTGTCACCATGAAGATTATTGAAGCGCGTAGCAATATCTCGTGCTAATTCTAAATGCTGCTTTTGGTCTTCACCTACAGGTACACGGTCAGCATTATAAAGTAGAATGTCTGCAGCCATTAATACCGGATAAGTAAATAAGCCAGAATTCATATTTGCTTCAGACTTTTGAGACTTATCTTTGTATTGCGTCATTCGATTCAACTCGCCCATTTGTGTGTAACAATTTAACACCCAGCTCAGCTGAGCATGTTCAGGGACATGCGATTGAATAAATATGGTACTTTTTTCAGGGTCAACACCACATGCTAAATATAATGCTAGGCCGTCAAGTGTCGCTTTTCTCAGGTCTTCCGGGTTTGGGCGAACAGTAATAGCGTGTTGATCTACCAGCATGTAATAGCATTCATGACTATCTTGCATACTCACCCATTGTTTTAACGCACCTAAATAATTACCAATGGTTAAATCACCTGATGGCTGACAGCCGCTTAATACGATAGGTTTACTCATAGTTTCTCTTTATTTAATTAATTTGTTTATAAATCTATTGGCTAACTTTCGTTAATTCAGTGCGCATTTCGTCAATGGCAACTTTGTAGTCTGGTTTTGAAAAAATGGCGGAACCTGCAACGAACATATCAGCACCAGCTGCTGCTATTTCTGCAATGTTATCAGCATTAACACCACCATCAACTTGCAAGCGAATATCACGACCACTAGCAACTATTCGCTCTTTTACTAATCTTAATTTATCTAACGTGGTAGGAATAAATGATTGCCCACCGAAGCCGGGGTTAACTGACATCAATAAGATAACATCAAGCTTATCCATAACGAAGTCTAAGCAATGCAATGGTGTTGCTGGGTTTAATACCAGCCCAGCCTTACAACCGTGGTCTTTAATCAATTGCAAAGTACGATCAATATGATCACTCCCTTCCGGATGAAAGGTAATAATATCAGCCCCTGCTTTAGCAAAACCTGGAATTAAACTATCAACAGGCTTCACCATTAAATGCACATCAATGGGTGCAGTAATACCGTAATCGCGTAGTGACTGACAAATCATTGGGCCAAACGTTAAGTTGGGTACAAAATGATTATCCATTACATCGAAGTGCACAACATCAGCACCGGCAGTTAGGACCTTAGCAACATCATCACCTAAACGTGCGAAATCAGCAGACAAAATAGAAGGAGCAATTAAAAATGAAGACATAGATAAACCTTTTTAGAATATTGCGCGCTATTATAACAATGACCTAAGGGAAAACTCTATAGATTCATTCATCCCTGCACCATTTAACTTAATGATAATGATAAATGTTAATAATAAATATTACTGATTATCATCGAACGAACAATTCTTTTTACTCTACTGTTAGTTTTTTAATATCATTGTTTCTATAAAAGGACTGAAAGAGTGACTAAAATTTTTAAATCATTTACTTAAAAATTTGATTCTATTTCATGCTCTGTTTATGAGCGTTAGCTTTTTAATTGCACCAAAAAAGCTCATTTCTTATAATAATTAAATAGTAACCTTAACTCCCGCTCACTTAATCAATTGAAATTATTAAATAAAAATTTATTACTCTTAGTTGGTCGTACAGGCATCTACCTTGCAGTGTCTTGTGTAGTAATAGAATAGTAAATAAAAAATCCATTATATAAAGAGACTCTCATGAAAAAAACACTATTATCAATATCGTTAACATCTTTACTTGCCGCCACTTCATTGTTGTCGACACAAGCTACGGCCGTCGAAGGTTTATCTGCTAATGTTGGCGCTACCAGTAACTATATATGGCGTGGTGTAAGCCAAACAGATAACGCTGCGGCGATTTCTGGAGGTATTGATTACGCAGACGATTCTGGTTTTTATGCTGGAACGTGGGCTTCAAACATTGATTTTGGTGATGATGCGAGTGCTGAATTAGATTTTTACTTAGGTTTTAGCGGTCAACTCAATGAAGTAGTCAGTTACGATGTAGGTTATATCTATTATGCCTACCCTGACTCAGCACAAACTGACCCTGCAAATGAGTATGATTTTGGTGAAATATATGGTGCTTTGTCTTATTCATATTTTTCACTTTCGGCCAGCTACGGTATTAATAATGATGACGGCGCAGCATTTGCTGATGCCAGTTTATATGTTTCTGCTGATGCTGAATTTGAAGTCGCTGATGGCTTAACATTAGCGTTCCATATTGGTGATTATTCTTATGATGACGCAATGGTTGCAGAAGACTATAACGATTTCAGTGTCAGTCTAAGTAAAGACGGTTTTACCTTTGCTGTATCTGATACGGATATGGATAACGATGACATGAAATTTGTCATTTCTTATGCTGTTGATATCGACTTATAACAATACCAAAGCCAGTAATATCGATTACTGGCTACACTTCCTTTTAAAGACAGTGCAAAAAAATTCCCATCGTAGTAGAATAAAATTTGTGTTGATTTAAAAATAAACGACAGCATAGCTAAAAGACTTAAAACATTATAATAAGGTATTTTTAGCTAGGTAAAAAGTCGATTTTCATCACAATAACTATTTGCATCCATTAGTGAAATTATAAATTTACACCTAATTAAATTAAATTTTAAGGATTTTACATGCAAATAATTATTTTTGATAATGCTGAACAAGTTGCAGAAAATGCAGCCCATTGGGTTAGCGAATTAATCACGAAAAAAGCAAAACCTGTTCTAGGTCTTGCTACCGGTAGTACTCCAATTAGCCTCTACAAACAATTAGTAAACAAACATAATAATGATGGACTGAGTTTTAGTAATGTATCCTCATTTAACCTTGATGAATACCACAATATTAATGCTGATAATTTACAAAGTTACCGTAGTTTTATGAAACAACATTTATTTGATCATGTAGATATAGATCAATCTAATACCTATCTACCTACCTGTACTAATGAACAAAACCCTCGTGTGCAAGGGGTTAGTTACGAAGATAAAATTAAATCATTAGGGGGTATAGATTTACAAATTTTAGGTATTGGTGCGAATGGCCATATTGGTTTCAACGAACCTACTTCAAGCTTGTCATCTCGTACCCGTATAAAAACGTTAACTCAGCAAACGCTAACTGATAACAGTCGATTGTTTAAAGTAGGTGAAGAACAACCTTCAATGGCAATGACCATGGGTATTGCCACGATTATGGATGCACGCTATGTATTATTAATGGCTACTGGAAAAAATAAAGCCAAGGCGGTGAACACAATGATCACTGGCCCAGTATCAGCGATGTGTCCAGCATCAGCATTACAAATGCATGAGAATGCAATTATCTTGTTAGATAAAGCCGCAGCAAGTCGGCTAAAAGATCATGAGTATTATATTTGGGCTAACAAACAGCATCATAAAATAAACGAAGCTTATGGTTTTTATCATAAATATTAACGCGATAAAGCTCAACAAAAGGCGCTAATATTTAATAGCGCCTTTTTAAGTTAGAGCATCAACGTATCTTTTGAAGTTTTTTTCGCTGTACATTTTCATATCCACTATCGATATTAATTGTTCTAAGTTATTTGATTGTTCAGGAAAGAATGCTAAACCAAATAAAAATGCTAATGATAATTAATGTTCTCCAACATGATAAATCTTTTATTGTAGTGCATAAAACCCCTCATGAATGTTTTGTGAAGCGATTTCCAATGTTTGAATTGTTTATCCTTGGACCAATAACAACAAAAATCCATCACCTCCCTATCGACATCAGAAATCAGAAATCAGAAATCATCAGAACGTAGCGTATTTTTTAAGTTAATAGCAAAAGCTTTTAAAAGTTCATCACCAACATTATGACCATACAGATCATTAATTCGCTTAAAGTCGATATTACTAAGGTATAACAATCGTTTCGCGTAATGTTGCTGAAAGCTTCATCATAATCAACGATCAATCTAATCGTTAGATACAACCAATAAATTAGACGTTAATTGGGAAAAACATTTTAAATAAAGTATCAGTAAAAACCAGAGACAAGTATAAAGAGAAACATTTAAGATTGTTTTGGTACGTAAAATAAGCGATTATGATGTTACCATCCGACAAGAATATCTTATGATGCCAACAGAAAATTTATCTAAAAAATCAAATTCTTCAGATAATAACAGTGCTTTTAAAACGACCGCTAAAAGTGTTGGCGCCGCTTTTTTTGGTGTACAAAGTGATAATAATAGAGAGCGAGATTTTAGCGAAGGCAAACTCAGCCATTTTATTATCGCTGGTGTTATAGGTGTTGCTCTTCTTATCGGCGCTTTGATTGCCGTTGTTTCTTTAGTTCTCCCCTAGTGTAAGTTACTTATAGAGAACGAGTAACTCTGCAACTTTATTACGTTTAGTCGCTTTTTGACTGATAGTACGTGATACTTGTATCGTTTTTTGCTTATTCGCGTGTTCATAAATCTTGCGCGTCCAAATAGTGTCATGATTACTGATCAACACTGATATTTTATGTTGCTCAGTGACCTCTTCTGCAATATTCGCTAAGTCGGCTTGTTCATCCAAGCCAAAGCCATTGCCGACATAGCTAGTAAAACTCGCTGTTTTACTTAAAGGCACATAAGGAGGATCACAATAAATTACATCACCCGTTTTTACCCGTGCAAATGTTTCACGGTATCCTTCACAAACAAATGTAGCTTTTTTTGCTTTTTCAGCAAAAAATAGCATCTCATTCTCAGGAAAGTATGGTCGTTTATATTTACCAAAAGGGACGTTATAACCACCTGACTTATTATAACGGCACAAACCATTATAACCATGGCGGTTCATATAAAGAAAAACAAGCGATCGGAAATAGCTATCAGTACTCGCATTAAACTCTGCGCGTAACCGATAATATACATCAGCTTGATTATACTCAGGTGTAAAATATACAGCCGCATCTTTGATAAAATTTTGCGGGTTTTCTTTGATAATGTTGTAGAGGTTGATTAAGTCTTGGTTTATATCATTCAACAAGTAATGTTCAAATTTACTGTTTAAAAATACTGAACCAGCACCTACAAAAGGTTCGATTAAGCGCTCACCTTTAGGTAGCATTTTATTAATCACATCGCTGAGACCATATTTTCCGCCAGCCCACTTTAAAAATGCTCGATGCTTTTTGATCATTTAACCCATTTGCCTTACAACTCATTATTTAAGTATGACGCTTAAATAGACGTTTAAAAAAGAAAACGGATTGTATCCTGATTAGCTTATTATTGGGAGCGTTGATAAGCATTGATTTCATTATTAATTGCTTCAACCGACTTTACCCAAGGTTGATGCACCTGAATGCTACTTGGCAGTAATGTAACAGCTTTTTCAGCCGTTAAACGAGTTTTAAAAACCTCTGAGGTGATCATTAGCATAGTTTGTTGATTAAAGAGCCTATAGTAGCTCTTAATGTTTATATCTTTAAAGTCAGGTATAAATTCTTGATAGACGGGGAGACGCGTAAATCCAGCAATTTGAATAACAAATCCAGTCTGTTCACTCTTATAATAGTTGGCTTTAGCACCCACACTTTCAATTAAGCCAATATTACTTTTAGGTATTTTACTCTGCACATCGCCTGATACAGCGGCGACTAAAGTTAATATTGGTGCTATTTTTTTTTGTTTTTTATCCAAAAAAGACTCAAAGCGTTTGGTTTTATTGACTAATTTTGGTGCTATTAACTCAGTCGCGGTACTTTCAGGGTTCATAATCGCTTTAACAATATCTGTAGGCTTGGCGGGGACGTTTGTTCTTTGTTTTACTGTTTGTTCATTTGCAGTTAAAGAGATAAAAATGTCTTCAACTTCTGCCGATGTGCTCAGGTTTTTCTTACTGTAAGCTGAAATAATACTGGTGGAATTTGACGTCACCTCTTGTAACTTAAGCTTTGTATTTACACTAAAAACATCTTGTTGAAACAACCAATAACCTGTGAACGCTAAACAAATGACAAACCCTATAAAAGCCATGGTCCACTTTGTGAATCGATTGAATTTAAAAAAGGATGAGTTACCTTTAAATGCTTTTGAACTCAACGTTAATAATTGTCCTGTTTGACCCGATAATACCGATATTTTTTTATGAAATAATGATTTATTTTTCGCAAGTGTCAACCCTGCTTGGGGTGTGCCTAGCATAAGAACGCTAATGGCATAATTGGCTTTTTTAGCAATGTCTGTTAATTGACATAATTCATGCAAAATCTGTACTGATAAAAACTGAGCGTGCTCTATCACAATATCAATCGTTTGTTTTTCTTGCTTCGCTAAATTGATCACGCTAACAGCCAATGACTGTTCGGGATCAAATAAAGTATCAACGAAGAGTTGTTCAACAATACGACAACGAATTTGTATATCGTTTAATTTAGGTGAAATAGCAATAAAAGCTGCATTATGATCATTACCCAAAGAGCCAAGAAACTGACTCGCTACTTGAGAATAAACATTAGCGTCTTGGTCGACAACCAATACAGCATGCTTTGAAAAGCGTAAAATATAGTCAACACGCGCATTGGCGCTAATCGTGGTAACACTTTGGGGAGCATTATATTCTATGGCATGTGCTTGTGCTTGTGCAGACATGGTTCACCTGTTCTGTATTAAAAATTACAGAATTTGCTGAAGCATGTCCTCACTAATATCATCGCGCATTTCTGATTGACCAATAGCGGTGGGTACAATTAAGCGTAATACACCTGCTAAATTCTTTTTATCACGACGCATGTGACAAATGAATTCTTCAAACCCCATATTTTCAGGAGCTTTTAGTGGTAAATCAAACGCGGCAATTAATGTTTCAATGCGACGAAGATCTGACGCTTCAAGCAAATTCATTGCTACTGATAACTTAGAGGCAAGTACCATGCCAGTAGCAACAGCTTCGCCATGAAGCCAGTTCCCGTAGCCCTGGTCAGCTTCTATAGCATGGCCAAATGTATGACCTAGATTTAATAATGCACGAATACCTGCTTCAGTTTCGTCAGCCGCAACAATGTCAGCTTTACATTGACAACAGGTTTTAATCATTTCAATTAGGGTGTTTTTATCCCCTGATTTTATTTTTTTAATGTTTTTTTCTAACCAAGTGAAGAAATCACTATCACCTAGAATACCGTACTTAATGACCTCAGCCATGCCCGCATTAAATTCGCGAATAGGCAGTGTAACTAAACTATCAATATCAATAAGTACGGCTTTCGGCTGATAAAAAGCGCCGATCATATTTTTACCTAAGGGATGATTGACCGCCGTTTTACCACCGACAGAAGAATCGACTTGTGAAAGTAATGTTGTAGGTACTTGAATAAAATTAATACCTCGTTGATAACATGCTGCAGCAAAGCCAGTAATATCACCAATCACACCACCACCTAACGCGATTAAAGTAGAATCTCGACCGTGACCATTGGCAAGTAAATGCGACATAATCACATCAAAATTTGCTAATGATTTTTGGGCTTCACCATCTGGCAGTATAATTTCATCAACTTGAAAATCCGCTAGCTTTGCTTTTAAAGTAGCAAGATATAACGGTTTAACAATATTATTAGAAACGATACATATCCGTTTTCCACGGATGTGTTGAGTTAGCAGACTATTATTATTTAATAGTCCGCTGTCAATATAGATGGGATAACTGCGTGTGCCGAGTTCAACCTTTAGCGTTGTCATTTTGGGATCTTTTTTTTGAGTGCTTACTCGCTTTTAGAAATCTAAGCGCTCAACAATTTTATGGGCAACAACTTTAGCACTTTGATCATCAGTCTTTACAATAACGTCAGCAATTTCTTCGTATAAAGGATTGCGTTCTACTGCAAGATTTTCAAGTACGGTGCGTGGCTCTTCTGAGGTTTGCAATAATGGACGTTTACGATCACGCTGTGTACGTGCCACTTGCTTGTCTATGGTTGTTTCTAAATAAACAACTATGCCTCTTGCTGATAGACGATTACGTACTTGTGTGCTTATTACTGAACCACCGCCTGTAGCTAAAACAATACCTTGCTTCTCGCTGAGGTCTTCAATCACACCTTCTTCTCTTTTACGAAAGCCTTCTTCGCCTTCAAGATCAAAAACCCATGCGATATCTGCACCTGTTCGGCGCTCTATTTCCTGATCAGAATCAAAAAATTCAAGATGTAGCCTGTCAGCTAATTCTCTACCAATTGTACTTTTACCAGCGCCCATAGGCCCGATAAGGAAAATATTACGTTTTTCTGCCATTAGATTAACTTCAGCTCGTATAAATAATTACGTTTACAAATATGAGGGAACCCCCTCCGAAAATTTTGAGGCCGTAATTATCGCAATTGTTCGGTGTAAATTGCAAGTTAACTAAGACGAAAATAAAATGAAATTACTCAGTAACTCACAAACTTGTTTAAAAACGCTCAGTTACGATGCGCGGTGTCACAAAAATTAATAGTTCTTTTTTCTCATTAAAGTTGTTGCTATTTCTAAATAACCAACCGAAATAGGGAATATCGCCTAAAACAGGTACTTTTGATACGGTACTGATAATTGCTTGTTGATAAATACCACCGAGTACAATTGTTTCACCATTGTTTACTAACACCTGTGTACCGATTCTTTGCGTGTCAATTGCAGGTGCTTGACCATTTTGAACATCAGATACCGTATCTTGAGTAACAACTAAATCAAGGATGATACGATCGTCTGGTGTAATATGTGGTGTAACAGTTAAACTAAGCACGGCTTTTTTAAACTGTGTTGACGTTGCACCACTTGAAGATGCCTCTTGATAAGGGATCTCAACACCCTGCTCAATGTAGGCCTGTTTTTGATTAGCCGTAGTAATTCGTGGACTCGCAATGATTTCACCTTTATTTTCTTTCTCCATTGCACTTAGCTCAAGATCTAGAATAGAGCCATCTGCTAATCGAGCCACTTGAAAAGCAATACTTCCCGCAGGATTGGCTACCGGTAAGTTAACATTTAATCGGTCAGCTAAATTAGGTACCAAGCCACTTGCTGCAGAACTAGCTCCCTCTAACGAGCCAGAACCGGCATATTCGCCGTCAGTATCAGTCACCCCCCAACGTATACCTAACTCTTCATTAATACTGTCTTTAACAGTTACCATACGCGCTTCTATAATAACTTGGCGTACAGGGATATCTAAAACATTTACCATTCGCTTAATATCTTCAATACTTTTAGCTGTATCACGTATTAATAAGGTATTCGTTCGTTCATCAACACTGACACTCCCACGCGTTGATAAAATACTGTTTTCATCATTTTTAATGAGGTTAGCAAAGTCAGTTGCTTTGGCATAATTTACTTGTACATATTCTGAATATAACGGCGCAAGCTCAGCAACTTGTTGTTTTGCTTGTAAGTCACGAGCTTCACGAGCTGAAAGTTCATCACTGGGGGCAACCATTAATATATTGCCTTCCATGCGCTTATCTAAGCCTTTCACTTTTAATATAATATCAAGGGCTTGATCCCATGGAACACCATCTAAACGCAAGGTCACATTACCAGAAACACTGTCGCTAGTGACTAAATTAAAGCCGTTATAATCAGCTATTATTTGTAAAACGGTTCTAACTGAAATATCTTGAAAATTCAAAGAAATAGCTCGTCCACTAAAGTCAGCATCTTCTTCTAAATAGCCAGGCGCCTTATCATTCTTAACAACAACCAATGAAAAAACGTTATTAAGCTGTTGATGTTTAAAGGTAAAGTCACTATTGATATCTACAATCAGTTTTGCATTGCGCCCTTTTTTAAACGTTTCAATGCCCGTGACTAAGGTACCGAAGTCAATAACATCTAATTTATAAATTAAGTCGTCGATAATTTGTGTATTATGAAATTCGATGTACAATTTGCCAAGTTTATCAGTGACATCAACGGCAACCATACTATCATCAAGGTAAACAAGTATTTGTGCTTCGTCATTATCACCCTTACGAAAGTCTATCGAATCAATGTTATTAATGAAGTTATGGCCTAATGGGTTTACCTGAGTAACCGGAGAATCACCAATAGCTTTATTCAGAATTAACGAAAATAAATTTCCATTTTGTTGAATATCGAAAACAGAAAGTTGATCTAAATGCACGGTTGCAACAACTTTGCCAGCGAGTCTTTGAACACTAATATGGCTAACACCCGCATGTTCAACAGAGGTTTTTAGTAAGTTTTTATTGAAATTATCAGCATCAAAAGTGATTTTAATTTGAGCAGGATTCATCACCGTTTTCATTTCAGGTGGGTTGACAATTTCTTTTGTCAATTCAAACTGCAATTGTATTTCGTCATTTTGTAAAGTGTTATATTTGATACCAATGAGATCACTAGACCATGCTGAAATAGCAAACGAATAAAGCATAATTACAGCGACAACACTTCGGGTTATCGCCAATGGAATTAAGTGGTGACTTTTCATTTTATTAAATAGCAACATTACTTCTCTTGCCCCTCTGTACCTGATTTGATCATTTTAATCGTCGTTTCTCGTTCTACCCAACAACCTGCGCCATCAGAAATTAACTCGATAACTTTAACATCAAATGGACTAACCGTCGTAATATGACCATTATTCAGTCCTAAGTAACTACCGACCGCGACTCTATGTAATGTTGCATCAGAAGCTTCTACAAGCGCCCAAATAACATCTTGTTCACCTAAAGTGCCTCGCATTGATAAATTACTCAGTGGATACTTTTCCAGGGGTTGCTTGCGTCGACGAGGATCCGGACTTAAACAGCCCGACATCTGTTGAATCTTCTGCTGAATAGCTTCAGCTTCTGGTTTATCAAATGGGCTTCTTAATGCTTGAGCTGAATAATCAAAGTGACCAAACGTTGATATGGCTGGCATTGCCTCAATGACATTTAGCGTCTTTGATTGCACTGTAGTGATATGAGTCCTTAAATCACTCGTATCATCAAAACAGCCACTCGCACCAATAAGAACCATTATAAGTAATGCTGATTTTTTCATTTTTCTTCAGCCTCTCTATAACGATAAGTTTTTGCCTGTAGTTTTAAACTCAGTAAACCATTGGCCATTTTATTTATATGTACGTCAAAATCATGCAAAGTAACAATGCGAGGTAACCCTGCTATTTTACTAACAAAATTACCAAACTCATGGTACGAACCCACCACTTCAATATCAATAGGAAGCTCAATATAAATTTCACGTGCTATCTCTGGCTGCCAATTGAGTTTCACAAACTTCAACCCACTTGTTGTCCCTACAAAAGTTATATCGTCAAGTAAACCTGGCGTTTCATGACTTTCAGGTAAACGCCTTAATTGATTGGCGAATAAGGCCTCTGCTTCTATCATTTGTTGTTCAAATAATTCTAGATTAGCAGCCACATGATATTTTATTTGATATTGGCGTTTTAGTGAGACTTCTTCTGCCACATAATTGTCAAGTGTGGTTATTTTACTATTTATTAATAGGAAATATCCTAGCGCCAAAACCACTAACGCTATAAAAATAGCCAAGGTTATCTTCGCGGCTTTTGGCCATTGCCCAATATTGTCGGCTTCTAAACCTTCAAATTGTTCAAAGAATTGAGTTAAATCTATGTTCATGATTTATCTCCGTCATTGACCGTTTTCCCGTCTTCTATGCTATTTAATAAACCTTTAATACGCACACGCATTTTAAAGTCACTAAGGAGTTTGTTGTTTGCTTCATTGGTGGTAATAGATTCTAGAATGGCATCAGTAAATAACAGCGAGCTTTCTATTTCTCGAATCATATTCGCTAAATGGTTATTTGACTCACTTTTTCCAATAATTTTAATGCTATTACCTTGTTTCTCTAAACGTGTTAAATAAACACCTGTTGGTACTATTTTTGCTATTTCATCAAGTACTTGTGTACCAACATTTCTGCTTCTCTGAAGCTGTTCCACCACTTCAGTTCTTTTTTGTAACTCTTTTTTCTTTTCTTTTAAATTTTTGATTTTTATAATACGTGCATCTAAAAGTTTAATTTCAGTTTTTAAAAACTGATTCCGTGAGTTTTGACCATCTACACGCATTTGATAAAATTGGCTAACCGCGAAGACTAACGCGAAAGCGACAACGGCAACAACCGTCAATAATGTGAAATATTCACGTTGTTTAGCTTTCTCGGCTTCTTCACGCCATGGGAGTAAATTTATAAATGCCATGGCACAAAGCTCCTCAATGCTAAACCTGCTGCCACCATGTATTGAGCAGCGGTTTTATCGAGCATTTCTTGATCAATACTTTTTACAACAGACATCGATTTAAATGGGTTGGCGATAAAGGTATGAATGCCTAGCTCTTCAGTTAGCAGTGCTTCGAGACCTTCTACATTAGCACTGCCACCAGAAACAATAAGATAATCTATTTTATTTTTACCACTGGAGGTTAAAAACATTTGAATTGCCCGACGAATTTGCTGAGTAAAAATGGTATGAAAGGGCCCTAAAACTTCAAAGGTATAATTAGGTGGTAAGTCATTAGTTATTTTTGCGTGTTCCGCTTCTTCAAATGTTAGATTGTAATAAGAGACAATTGAACGGGTATATTGCTCGCCACCAAAGAGTTGATCACGGCTATAAATATGCGTTCCCGCATCCGTGACAGAAAAGAGTGTCATCACGGCTCCCACATCAACAATAGCAACAATTTTATCTTTTGCATCATCAGGCAATTGCGACAGACTAAGATCATAAGCCCGACTCACTGCATATGACTCTACATCAATCACTTTAGTTTGAAATCCTCCTAACTCTAAAGCAGCAACTCTCGCTTCTACTGACTCAGTACGTGCCGCACTTAATAAAACATTAACCTTGGAGGGATCGGCCTCATTAATATCAAGTTTTTCGAAGTCTAAGCTAACTTCATCTAAAGGGTAGGGAATTAAACTGTCCGCTTCAATTTCAATTTCACTGGCAAGTTCGTACTCAGACAAATTAACATCCATATAGATAACTTTAGTGATAACTGTTTGTCCAGAAACTGCCGCCGCAGCTAACTTCACTGAAGAGGTAATCTCTTTTCTTATTTTAGCGACAACTTTGCCAACAGCATCAATATCTTGGATTTCTCGGTCAATAATAGCCCCACGAGGCATAACTTCTGTTGCTAATGCTTCGAGAATATATCCATTATCACCTTGACCGAGCAAAACCGCTTTTATTGCATGAGAACCAATATCAATACCAAGTATCAAAGATGTATTTTTTTTTAAAAAATTACTGAGCATAACATCCTACTAATATGAATAAATTTACCAATAACAACACCAAATAAATAAATAAATTAAAATAATCTTAATTGTATTGCTATATATTAGGCACAAACTTGGGATAAATACATTTATTACATGCTTTTACAGGATATACTAGCGTTATTAATCGTTTTTTTGTCCAATATTGAGAGAATAATTTAGTGCATTTATTGAAACGTCTCATAAAAGTCGGGCTAATTTTTACATTATTAGCTTGTTTATCTTTAGTTGCTTTATATTTATCAATGCGCAGTGAATTGCCCAATGTGGAATCGCTAAAAGACATGCAATGGCAAACGCCTATGCAAATTTTTAGTGCAGATAATAAGCTAATCAATCAATTTGGCGAAAAAAAACGTATCCCACTAACGCTTAACGAATTTCCGCAGCAACTTATCAATGCTATTTTAGCCAGTGAAGACGACCGTTTTTACCTACATTTTGGTGTTGACCCCATTGGAATAGGGAGAGCAGTTTTAGGCAAGCTTATGGGGAAAAATAAAGGGGGAGCCAGTACCATTACGATGCAAGTTGCCCGAAACTTTTTCTTGTCACGTGAGGTGACTTACACGCGAAAAATTCGCGAAATATTTTTATCTTTTCATATTGAAAGCTTACTGACAAAAGATGAGATACTCGCCCTATATATGAACAAAATTCCACTGGGGCATCGCAGTTTTGGTTTTGGCGCAGCAGCACAAGTTTATTACGGTAAGGATGTTAAAGACCTTACCCTAGCGCAAATAGCTGTTCTTGCTGGCTTGCCTAAAGCGCCTTCTAACTTGAATCCCATAAGGTCTCCCAAGAATGCAAAGGCTAACCGTGGCATTGTTTTACAGCGTATGTATAGCGCAGGATATATCAACTTGGCTGAGTTATCAAAGGTAAACCAAGCGCCTATTACCGGTAAAAGACATAGTGCAAAAATCGAATTAAATGCACCTTACATTGCAGAAATGGCACATCAAGAGATGATAGATCTCTACGGTAAGGAACTCGCTTATACCGGTGGCTATAATGTTTACTTAACCGTGAATTCAACGTTACAAAATGCAGCAAAAAAAGCAGTGGTAGATAATCTACTTGCTTATGATCAACGCCATGGTTATCGAGGTGCAGTTCTTTCTTTACGATCCGACATGAGTGATAACGAAAAAAACATTGCTAATGCCAACCGAAACCTTATCAACTCGGCAGATCAGAACTATGAACTCAGCGATGATGAAGTTTTCCAAGCACTTAAAAAAGTAAAAAATTATCAAACATTAGTCCCAGCCGTGATTATTAGCGTTTCAGAACAGTCAGCAAAGATTAAGTTTTTGGGCGCTGAGAAAAATTCTCGTGTAACGTTGCAAGAGGGTGAAATTTTTTGGCAAGGTATGTCATGGGCACGCGAATTTATCAATGATGAAAAACAAGGAGCAGCACCTAAAATTGCCAGCGATATATTACATTATGCAGATATGGTATTTGTTATTAAAACGACACAAGGTTTTACATTAAGCCAGCTACCAGAAGTTAGCTCTGCTTTAATTTCTTTATCAACCGATAATGGCGCAATAAAAGCGGCTATTGGCGGATTTAGCTTTCAACAAAGCCAATTTAACCGAGTAACGCAAGCAAAACGCCAAGTAGGTTCTAATATCAAACCTTTTATTTATTCTGCTGCTTTAGACAATGGGTTTACGTTAGCAACATTGGTTAATGATGCTCCTATCAATCAATGGGATAAAAGTACAGGTGTTGTTTGGCGTCCAGAGAATTCGCCACCAATCTATAATGGTGATATTCGTGTTCGATTAGCGTTAGCACAATCTAAAAATGTTATTGCCGTGCGACTATTAAGAGCTGTTGGATTAGACAAAATAATTCCTCATCTAGCTGCTTTTGGTTTTGTACCCAATGAATTACCCCGTAACGAATCGTTAGCACTGGGCTCGGCATCTTTAACACCGCTAGAAGTGGCCACTGGATTCGCGACCTTTGCCAACGGTGGGTTTTTAATTAAACCTTATTTAATTGACAGAATTGAAGATTCTTTTGGCAAAGTGCTTTTCCAAGCGAATCCTGCTATTGCCTGTGAATATTGTCTAGTAGACAATACTAAACAAGGTATTGCTCCCACTTTGAAGGCTTTTGCCATATCACCCAAGAAAGAGCCACTCCCGCTTATCAAAGCGGCGCGAGTAATAAGCCCACAGAATGCGTTCTTGGTTACACAAGCATTAAATGCAGCAATTTGGGGTTCAGACTGGCGAATGAAACCCTATTGGCAAGGAACAGGCTATCGAGCCCAATCATTAAAGCGACATGATATTGCAGGAAAAACAGGTACAACCAATGAATCAAAAGATGCATGGTTTTCTGGCTTCAGCCGTCGGTTAGTTACAACATCTTGGGTTGGCTTTGACAATCCAGGAAGAAACTTAGGGAGAACTCGTTATAATAGTAATCTTGATAAAAATCAAGTTACTGGCGGAGAAGCAGGTGCAAAATCGGCACAACCAGCATGGATAAAGTTTATGGAAGTTGCCTTGGTTGATTACCCAGAAGAACCTTTTGTTCAACCCGTTGATATCGTCTCGGTACGCATTGATAAAAGTACGGGTAAACTTACTAATAAAACCGATAAATCTAGCTTTTTCGAATATTTTCAGTTTGGTACTGCACCAACCGAATCGGTAACACAAGACAACAGTAGTGAAATACTCGACGGCTCACATTCTCTTGATGAAAGCAGTAACAGTGACATTTTTTAATTTAACAACACATTACCTAGCAATATAGTTAATGTGTTGACTTAATTTATGTAATTATTGTGCATTAATTTTTTTATTTTGCTGTATAACTTTCATTTGCGAATATTTTCTTACGTAACAAAACATTTAATTGATCTTTTTATCTCTTTTATGAAAATAAATCCTACTTTATGTTAAGTAAATTAACTGCATAATATAAAAGCTATTATAGAACGATTAAATATCAACACTTCAACTAACCAATTGTAATAAAAGAACTAAATTCAACAAAAAATATTATAACATAAAATATTCATCCCTAAATATTTATTCACATTTATCTCCTCCCCCCTACTATAAATGAAAGTTATAATGAAAACTTTCACAACGAAAGAAATTTTACTTTCGTTTTGCCTAATAATCGCCTAAAATTGCGTTCTCAAACATGTTTAATAAATAAATGTTCACCATCATACTTTTAGGAGAGTATTCGCTATGGCTTCTTTAGAAAGCTCAATTGATTTATCTGTATATGGCATCAATGATGTTGCCGAGGTTGTTTACAATCCTTCTTACGAGTTACTCTTTGCTGAAGAAACAAAGTCTGATCTTACAGGTTTTGATAAAGGCGTAGAAACCGAGCTTGGCGCGGTTAATGTCGATACCGGTATTTTTACTGGTCGTTCACCTAAAGATAAGTACATTGTTCGCGATGATACAAGT
This sequence comes from Colwellia sp. MB3u-41, assembly GCF_014076845.1. Lineage (GTDB taxonomy): Bacteria > Pseudomonadota > Gammaproteobacteria > Enterobacterales > Alteromonadaceae > Colwellia_A. The sequence continues at coordinate 6,258 of NZ_JACGUT010000010.1, read as the reverse complement.
CGTGATACTGTTTGGTGGTCTGATCAAGGTAAGAATGATAACAAACCAATGACGCAAGAAACTTGGGATCATTTAAAGACTTTAGTGACAACTCAGCTTTCTAAGCAACGCTTATTTGTTGTTGATACCTACTGTGGTGCAAATGCCGATACCCGTTTAAAAGTTCGCTTTATCACTCAGGTTGCGTGGCAAGCTCACTTTGTTAAAAACATGTTTATTCGCCCTTCGGATGAAGAGTTAAAAGATTACGAACCAGACTTCATCGTAATGAATGGCGCTAAAACAACGAATGATAAGTGGCAAGAACAAGGGCTTAACTCTGAGAACTTTGTTGCCTTTAACCTAACTGAAAAAATTCAATTAATCGGCGGTACTTGGTACGGCGGAGAAATGAAAAAAGGTATGTTCTCAATGATGAACTACCTACTCCCTTTAAAAGGCATAGCTTCAATGCATTGTAGTGCTAACGTTGGCGAAGATGGCGATGTTGCGGTATTTTTTGGCTTGTCAGGCACAGGTAAAACTACACTGTCTACTGACCCTAAACGTCAGCTTATTGGCGATGACGAACATGGTTGGGATGATAATGGTGTTTTCAACTTTGAAGGTGGTTGTTATGCTAAAACAATCAATTTAAGTAAAGAAAATGAACCTGATATATACAATGCTATCCGTCGTAATGCACTATTAGAAAATGTTACTGTTGATTCAAATGGTAAAATTGATTTCGACGATAACTCTAAAACTGAAAACACGCGTGTTTCATACCCCATTGATCACATAGAGAATATTGTTAAACCAATTTCTCGTGCGGGCCATGCGAAAAAAGTTATTTTCTTAACTGCCGACGCTTTTGGTGTTTTACCACCTGTTTCAAAATTAACGCCAGCCCAAACTGAATATTACTTCTTGTCTGGTTTTACAGCAAAACTAGCGGGAACCGAGCGTGGTATTACCAAGCCTACCCCAACATTTTCGAGTTGTTTTGGTGCAGCATTCCTAAGCTTGCACCCAACACAGTATGCTGAAGTTTTACGCAAACGTATGCAAGCTGTAGGCGCTGAAGCTTACTTAGTGAACACTGGCTGGAATGGCACAGGCAAGCGTATCTCAATAAAAGCCACACGTGCAATTATTGATTCTATTTTAGATGGCTCAATAGATAGCGCTGAAACGACTGTTTTACCTTTATTCAATTTAGAAATCCCAACGAAAGTTGACGGTGTTGAAGGTGATATACTTGACCCTCGCGATACTTATACGGATAAAGAAGAATGGGACATTAAAGCAGTAGATTTAGCTAAACGCTTTGTTAATAACTTTAATAAGTTTACCGATACTGACAATGGTAAGTCATTAGTCGATGCCGGACCTCAGCTATAACTTTTACGTTATAAATAAAAAGCCGCTAAACGTTACCGTTTAGCGGCTTTTTTATGTTCAGGATGAACGGTATGTCACGATCACATGGATGTGAAAGAGTGACCATGTTCAGGATGAACGGTATGTCACGATCACATGGATGTGAAAGAGTGACCATGTTCAGGATGAACGGTATGTCACGATCACATGGATGTGAAAGAGTGACCATGTTCAGGATGGCCATTCTTAGGCATCCTTGCACGTCAACGGTATAACGCGGTGCCATGACTGCAGGGATGAACAGTTACCGAGATAACGAGGAGGTTAAGCTAAAAGTAATACGATAATAAAATTTACTTAATCGGTAATAAAACTTTTGCAGACAAACCACCTTCTTCACGGTTAGTTAAATGAACGTGCCCACCATGAGTGTTCACAATTTTCTTTATTATTGCTAAGCCTAAACCACTTCCTTCTGTGCCTCGCGCTATATCTCCTTGAGTAAAAGGTTGAAATAAACGTTCTATATCTTCTTCAAGAATACCCGGACCGGAATCACACACACAAAAATAAACAGACTGTTTATTATCTGAAATTCCCGTAGTAATCTCAATATCACCATCAGAGTAGCGTAAAGCATTTTGTATAATATTGGCAACAGCCCTTTTCATTGCGACAAAACGCAGCGGTATTTCAGGTAACTCTTGTTCCAAAAACTTTATCTGGCGACCAGAAATCATCTCCGTTTGCATAACATCATTAATTAAATGATTAAGATCGCAAAGCTCAGGCTTATCTTTACTGTTATGGCGAATGTAATCGATAAACTGATCAATAATACTGTTCATATCATCAATATCGCCTTCGATACCCTCTTTTAAAAACTCATCTTGTGTTGACATCATCTCCGCCGCAAGGCGAATTCTGGTTAATGGCGTGCGTAAATCATGAGAAATTCCGGCCATCAATAAGTTACGATCGTCTTCAAGCTGTTTTATACCTCGAGACATATGATTAAAAGCTTGAGTTACCGCAACAATTTCAGTAGTACCTTGTTCAGCTAACGGTTGAGGAAATTCACCACGACCAACATCTTCGGCAGCTTTTTGTAGTGCTTTTAAGGGGCTATTTATTTGCCTGACAAATAACCAGCCACCAATAACACTGAGCAAGCCAAGAAAAATTAACACCACAGTAAGCGGAGAAAAGTTTGCTTCTTCTAGACCTGAAAGGGGAATCCTGATCCAATAATGTGGTGATTGCGGAGGCCTTATCCAGAATATATATTGCTCCCCTCCTTGGGTAAGTCTCAGTTCAGCATCGCCATCAAGTAATTTTGACATCTCTTTAGAGCGATGTGCAAGATAGGTAGCTTCTGCCAGCCCTGACGATAATGCGTCACTTTCACGATAAACTTCAATACCCGTTTTTTCTTGAAATGATCTTGAAAATGCCTTTCTAAGCAGATCATCATCAATAAGCACAACCCGTACTTGTTTTGCTAACAACTCATTAGTTAGCTGAGTATTAGGTTGGATGATGTAATAAACCATAGATACCCAAGAAACAACTTGATTAATCAAGAGTAAAAAACCGATCAGCAGAACGGTTTGCCCAAAAGCACTACGTGGTAATATTCTCATGGCTTACATCCATCGTTTGACATTACGTTATATGAAGTGTTTATCAATATTAAAATTATTGAGCAACATCTTTACCCTCAGGAACAAAAACGTAACCTAAGCCCCAAACGGTTTGAATATAACGAGGTTTAGCGGGGTCTACTTCCAGCATTCTTCTTAAACGTGAAACCTGTACGTCAATACTACGCTCTAATGCTGAATAATCTCTGCCACGTGCTAAGTTCATCAATTTGTCACGAGAGAGAGGCTCTCTCGGGTGTGTAATAAGTGCTTTTAAAACAGCGAATTCACCACTGGTTAATGGCATATTGATATCGCCTTTTACCATTTCTCTTGTTGCAAGGTTTAGCTGATACTCGCCAAACGAAACAATATTTTCTTCTTGTGATGGCGCACCTGGTGCCTCTTGAACTCTTCGTCTTAAGACCGCTTTAATGCGAGCTAATAATTCTCTAGGGTTAAACGGTTTAGGCATGTAATCATCCGCCCCCAGTTCCAAGCCAATAATACGATCCACTTCATCACCTTTTGCGGTTAACATCACAATTGGCATATCATTAGATTGTTGGCGTAAGCGACGACAAATAGATAAGCCGTCTTCACCGGGTAACATCAGGTCTAATACTAACAGGTGGAAGTTTTCTCTCTCGAGTAAACGATCCATTTGCTCTGAGCTTGCCGCGGTACGTACAACAAAACCTTGTTCAACTAAATATCGCTCTAGCAGCGCTCGAAGGCGCATATCATCATCAACTACTAATATTTTTTTAGTTTCATTACTCATGGGTTTTCATCCTATAATATTCTCGCGTTTACTATAATCTAAAAAAAGTAATAATAAAGCTGCTGTTAAGAATTAAAGTAAAGGTATTTGTTACAATTTATGAAATTTGCCTTTTTACAGGTATAAGGAGATTGATGTTTTCAGTACCACTTAAAAGTTCCAATAGAGTGAAGTTCGTACAAATAAAAGGCTGATAATTGTTTTTTGAACTCAATGACTAAAAATACTGGGGTTTGAAGGGCTTTTAGTGAGGTCATTTTGTTTCTAGCTATTTCGACCTTCATTGATATGGTTCAGAGGACTTAATGTTATGGTTCTAGTTAAATAGAGCCATAACTTTAATGTTTTGGTATTTTTACCATAAGAACAAATATCTGAGTATGTGTTGATCACAGAAAATAATGCGTGAATAGACATGACTAATGAGATTTTCAGACACAAAATGAGATTGAAGCATTTTTATGATATTCACTAATGCCACATTCGAGACATTAGTTTTAAAGACAATCAACACTTCGGATTAGGTTTTGTATCGGTAACACCCAAAAAACAGGCTAATTAACGGTCGCTAAAATTAGTAACAAAACGTAGCCACCGTTACATATTATTATTTATTTTCTTATTAGCTTTTGTTTAATGAATAATCTACGTTATTAAAAGGCCAACTTGTTGAAATCCATCCGTGAATATCGTCCTTAATCTCTTCAAATTGTGGAGTAGATAAAAATTCCTTTATAACCCATATAAAGACAGCAGCATCACTATCCTCATCATATGTTTGACTGATATAAAAGCATCCTATTAATTTTTTTTTCTGCATCGAATATATGAAAAGTAAAATTCTCCCTCTCATTAAATGCGGTTAAATCACCAACTAAAGACTCTGTGTTTTCCTTTAACGTAAATTCATCAGAAGGCCACTCACTATTTAACTGCTCCCGAATAAACTCCTTTGCAGACATTAAAGCCTCAAAGTCGAGTTTTGTAAATTGAGGACTAACTTTAACAAAACTAAAGTTAGAAGTTGCCTTTCCCAAAGGAACAACAAATGAGTCAGGGACAAACTTCACATCTTTTGATATAAATTTAAATGACAACAAGCCTAAGAGAAACAAACCTAAACAAGACAGTAAAATTTTACGAACCATACAACATCGTTATTTAATAGGTATTTTTCGATTAATTGATTATGCCTTGTAACTAAATTTTTGCAAATATTCATAAACTTTTCGTATAAAGTTATCGTTATTTTTTTCCAGATTCGACAACTTATGAGTTAGTGTAAATAGACATAACTAGTGAAATTTTGAGAACAAAAATGAGATTGAGACGTTTCGATAAAATTCCCTATTGCCACTGAGCGGTCATTACGTGCAAATTGTAAAAACAAAGTTTGGATTATATTTTGTATGGGTAAAGCCAGTGTAGCGGCTGACGTAAGACTGTAGATCCTGCCTCTTATTGTTCTATTTTTTCCCCTATAATTTCAGCAACTTTTTCTTTGTCTAAATGAATATGACCATAATTGGCCTGAATATATATACCGCCAAACCCCTTTGTCGCATATAACATTTCAAATACATTTATACCTCTCATTTTACCAACTTTACAGTCGAATTCTGTTAAACGTAAAGCCAAATCTGAATTAGTGTAAACAACAATATAAATGATAATAAACAAGAAGTAAGCCATCGTGTATCAAGTAAAATTAAGGAACTACAGAAATCGGGTGAATTAGAAAAGCTAGTTAAAGACGCTGAGATAAAAGCTTTATTACTAGGTCAAAAGTACTTTTGACTAAATAATTATTAATATAAATCCCTACAGTCCGCTCTTGGCAAAAAGACGTCCTTAAAATGCAAATTTTAGTTTATATGAAAGGTCAGCAATGTGGCAAAAGTGATCAATCTCATTTGGTGATTGGTAATATCAATCATTATATGCAGTCACATATCTATAAAGATACGGTGATATTTACTCTGTAGAAATAACCTGCTCTGTGTTAGTAACGTTGACTGTTTTGCTAAAATTTAGAGATAAAAAAGACGCCTAAGCGTCTTTTCTTGAATTCTCGTGAAAACTAAAATCAGCAATCATACAATGCCTCTTTTAGGTACAGCGATACAACACCTGTTCTGTGTTAGTAACGTTGACTGTTTTGCTAAAATTTAGAGATAAAAAAAGACGCCTAAGCGTCTTTTCTTGAATTCTCGTGAGCACTAAAATCAGCAATCATACAATGCCTCTTTTAGGTACAGCGATACAACACCTGCTCTGTGTTAGTAACGTTGACTGTTTTGCTAAAATTTAGAGATAAAAAAAGACGCCTAAGCGTCTTTTCTTGAGTTCTCGTGAGAACTAAAATCAGGAACTAGTCAATGATTTTAGATACAACACCAGCACCAACTGTACGACCACCTTCACGGATAGCGAAGCGTAAACCTTCGTCCATCGCTACTGGGTTGATAA
>NZ_JACGUT010000009.1 GCF_014076845.1 Colwellia sp. MB3u-41 | reverse complement strand
TACGCTCACATGGGCTTTACTTCGATATAAGCCACACGACCGTCGGCGCACCGGTAATGCTGTGGCGATTTCGGTGAGTTTTTGTTGTTTTTCAAATGCCAGACAGCAAAAAGCCCGAGGCTTTTGGATCGGGCTTCTCTTAATATTCGTGGAGAATGTCCTACGCTCACATGCGCTTTACTCAACATAAGCCACACGGCCGT
>NZ_JACGUT010000008.1 GCF_014076845.1 Colwellia sp. MB3u-41 | reverse complement strand
CACCGCCAAACATAGAAAACCCGTTAATCGAAAGATTAGCGGGTTTTTGCATTTTGAACTGAAAACATTCACGTTAACGATAAACAAGGGTTTATAGCACTAAACCTTCGAGTAGAGTTCAAACTGACTCTCACCGCCAAACATAGAAAACCCGTTAATCGAAAGATTAGCGGGTTTTTGCATTTTGAACTGAAAACATTCACGTTAACGATAAACAAGGGTTTATAGCACTAAACCTTCGAGTAGAGTTCAA
>NZ_JACGUT010000007.1 GCF_014076845.1 Colwellia sp. MB3u-41 | reverse complement strand
ACTTTGGCGAAAAACTATTTAACCAAAAACTGAAATAGATTTAATTACGCGTAAATAACCAAGATAAAGAAAAGGCAACTACCACAATTACATTTAATCGAATTCGCAATGCCGCATAACGCCTACTTAAGCGGAAAAATATAGTTGGCTAAAATGTTGAACGGAGTGAAAACAGCCAACTGTATTTTTTCCGTTTGAAGTTCTTGTTATAACTCAATATCATCCAAACTAAGCAACTGAC
>NZ_JACGUT010000006.1 GCF_014076845.1 Colwellia sp. MB3u-41 | reverse complement strand
AGTTTTTGGTTAAATAGTTTTTCGCCAAAGTAGGTAAGTGGTAAATTCACTTTTGATTTGTGGCTCAAAATTCACGGTTTAGTGTGTCGCAATGCTGTGAGTTTTTTTAATGTGCATTTTATGTCGCTAATATTTATATAAATTGTGCTGTTTGTGGTAATGTAAAAATCGCATAACAAGGCATTCAAACGGACAAAAAACAGTTGGCTGTTTTCACTTCGTTCAACATTTTAGCCAACAATTTCTTGCCGCTTAATGGGGCGTTAT
>NZ_JACGUT010000005.1 GCF_014076845.1 Colwellia sp. MB3u-41 | reverse complement strand
TAGCAAGTTACGCATTGATACACACGTTACATTGAAAATAAATGTGATATTGCAAGCTATCCCTTTTTTATCTGTAATACTGACAAGTTTAAAATAAAGAAATTTACAGAAATGCCAGACAGCAAAAAGCCCGACTCTTTCGAATCGGGCTTCTCTTAATAGGCGCCTAGCAATGTCCTACTCTCACATGGGAACTCCCACACTACCATCGGCGCTACTGCGTTTCACTTCTGA
>NZ_JACGUT010000004.1 GCF_014076845.1 Colwellia sp. MB3u-41 | reverse complement strand
GAACTTAAGTTACCCATAAAATAAAAAATAGCCGTGAATTTTACGCTACTCACAGCTGCCTGAACAAACTAATAGCGTTGCCACCTTTGAAAAAGGTAAAAGAGGCAATGCTTATTAGTGCTGCACTACACCGAGTTTAGCGTAAAACACTTAGCTAAACATGTCTTGCCCTAAAACGTATTTATTAAGAGCATATAACGCCCCATTAAGAGGCTTTTAATTGTTGGTTAAAATGTGTAGCGAAGCGGAACCTAACCAACTGTTAAAAGTCCTGCTTGAATGGCTTGTTATAATTTTTTACACGACTCAGCTTTTACATTTACTAATTTAGCTAAGGATGGAAATTTGTAAACTTTTGAGTCTTGTTTCGTATTTGACACATAATAACCAATAAGGGATGCATCTGCACCGTTATCAATACCTTGTAAAAAACCAATTTCCACCTCGTGTTTTTCAGTTGACGAATCAAACCTATTTTGTACGATGAGAGTTTTTTCACCTAAAAATGTATAGCTAACTAAAGTATTAGTTAATTCATGGTTTTTAAGTGCAGAAGGAAATGTAACTATAAGATGATTATCATTCAAGCTAGTTATTTCAAACCCTAAGCATGATAAATTATCGATAGTGACTTCAATTGAATCTGAAGTAGCATAAGCCTTAAAGGTCAGAAAAATAATTAAAACACTTAGATATTTACTCATAGGTTCCTAAAATTATAACGCTTTGCTAAGCGGAAAATAATGGTTGGCTATAATCGCGAAGCGATGGCCAACTGTTATTTTTCCGTTTGAGCAACTTGTTATATGCAGAGAACGTTGAATCAAACTCTGCACGAACT
>NZ_JACGUT010000003.1 GCF_014076845.1 Colwellia sp. MB3u-41 | reverse complement strand
GAACCGACTATGTAAAATCAATGTAATGTGAGTGTCCACACAAATTGCATGATAACTAATTGTTAAAGAAAAACTCATTTACTCAAAGTAAAGAGTTAGATATAAAACCCATTCGTTTATACCTTCGGAGCGTTGCTCCATTGCTGCAGGCCTTGCCTGAAGCGAGATGCGCATGATACGCTCCTCAGTTTTGATGTCAACGTTTTATTTAATTTAATTTGAAGTTTCTTATAAAGCTTCAAATTTACTTTTAAAACGTTAAGTTAACGACTTTGCCCTAAAGCGATGTAGATAACTTATCAAAACAGCTCTTTCGTGGTTCGTTTTAACTGAACCCCTTGGAACTGGAGCGCATTCTAGACATTTTTCGCTGGGCGTCAACCCTTTTTTGTCATAACTTTGAAACAATCACTTTTTTGGTTAGTTAACGTACAATCCCCGGTTGCGCTGCAGATTATTTGAGCAGCTAAAGTAAAGTTATCGCAAAAGTGCCTATATGTTCAAACAAGAATTGAGTGTTTTAAGCTATTTTTCTTTCGGATCTTTAAAGTCTTCATCTTTATCATCCCCGACGACATGTTCTAGTTTTAACTTATTAACAGAACGAATAGTAGTGAAAGGTCCGGAGCACGCATAGAAACCAAAGATGATAAGTAGTACGTTCTCTGGGCTAGAAGCAACAATAACGAAGGCTAGTACGATCAATAGCACAACAAAGAAATTCACTTTCCCTTTCCAGTCAACATCTTTAAAGCTGTTATAACGAAAGTTACTTACCATCAACCCCCCTGAAAGCATGGTAATAATACCAACAACAGTGCCGTAGTCTTGGCCGTTTATTTGATATTCTGCGCCAACCCAAACTAAACTCGCAATTACTGCAGCCGCTGCTGGGCTAGCTAACCCTTGAAAAAAGCGTGCATCGGCAATACCCATTTGTGTATTAAAACGCGCTAAGCGAAGTGCTGCACAAGCAACAAAAACAAAAGCGGCTAACCAACCAAATTTCCCATAACTCGATAGTGCCCAGTTATATGCAACAAGCCCAGGTGCTATACCAAAAGATACCATATCAGCCATACTGTCATATTCTGCACCAAAATCACTTTGTGTATTGGTCATTCTTGCAACACGCCCATCTAAGCCATCAAATATCATCGCAATGAATATTGCCACTGATGCACTAACAAAGTGGCCGTTCATTGATGAAACTATGGCATAAAATCCTGAAAAGAGACCTGCTGTGGTTAATAGATTAGGTAGTAAGTAAATACCTTTAGAAGGAGTGCTAGTATTTATTTTTTTATCATTCATTGTTGGTGCGCTTGTTTAAGAAGTTATTTAAAGTTATTTAAAGTTATTTATTTAAATCTAACATAAATTTATATGATGGGTATATTAGAGAGTAATAGAACAATATTCTTTTGCTTATATTTGTATAGTTTCAATTGTGTTGTTATATAAAGTATAAGGGACTTTTCTCTCAAAACTTATGGGTGGCTCAATGAATTTTCGTATTATATCTTTCGGGCTTGTTATTTATGTTAGCTATTGTTCTGCGAGTGAGCTTGTGGTCTATCGCTGGCTTGACAAAAATAATGTCGTACACTTTAGTCAACATCAACCTATTAACGATGAATACACGCAGTTTTTAATTTCAAACCAATCTAAAGTCATTAGCCGTGCCGATGTTATGCCCCTTTTACCTGCCAATAAAAGTGAATTACCTAAGAGTGATAAAGAGAATATTCCATCAACAATAAATACATCTGAAAAATGTAAGGAGGCAAAAGAGAATCTGACCATGTTGTTAGCGTTTAAAAAGTTGCAATATACGGATGAAAATGGTGTTAAACAGATATTAAATGAACAAGAAAAAAATCAGCAATTAGCAATAAACCAAAAGCGCACAGAGGTTTACTGTGCGCCGATAAAAAAAGAAGAGTAACCGCTTATTTTCAATGCCTAAAAACTAACTCTCCATTACTTACGTCTATATTTATTTCACCTTTATTTTTAAAGGATCCAGAAAGTATTTTCTGCGCTAAAGGATTTTCAATTTTCTGTCTGATCACTCTTTTTAAAGGCCTTGCACCAAATAATGGATCAAATCCAGCCAGAGAAATTAGCGCTAACGCTTCCTGTGTTATTGATAACTTAATATCTTGATCCGCTAAACGTTCTTGTAAACTATCAATTTGTATCGCCGCTATCTTTTCTATTTGCTGTGAAATTAAGGGATGGAAAACAACGGTTTCATCAATACGGTTAATGAACTCAGGTTTAAAGTGTAAACTCACCTCTGACATCACCTTTGTTTTCATTTCTTCATATTGACCATCATCTGCAAATGTTTGTATGTGATCGGAGCCAATATTAGAGGTCATAATGATAACCGTATTTTTAAAGTCAACGGTACGTCCTTGGCCATCAGTTAATCGTCCATCATCAAGCACTTGTAATAGAATATTAAAGACATCACTGTGCGCTTTTTCAATTTCATCAAGGAGAATAACTGAATAGGGCTTGCGTCGAACAGCTTCGGTTAAATAGCCACCTTCTTCATATCCTACGTAACCTGGAGGAGCCCCCACTAAGCGAGAAACTGAATGTTTTTCCATAAATTCAGACATATCGACACGAATAAGAGCATCTTCACTGTCAAAAAGATAATGCGCTAAAGCTTTAGTTAATTCTGTTTTCCCAACACCGGTAGGACCTAAGAATAAAAATGAACCAATCGGCTGACTGGGATCTGCAAGCCCAGCTCTTGAACGCCTAATTGCATTTGACACACTAACAACCGCTTCAGTTTGTCCAATAACACGTTGATGTAAATTATCTTCCATTTGTAATAACTTATCACACTCTTCTTCTAACATTTTTGAAACAGGAATACCCGTTGCTCTACTTAACACATCAGCAATTTCAACTTCTGTGACCTTATTTTTTAATAATGTCATTTCTTGCATTTCTGCTTGGCTTGCTAAATCGAGTTGTTTTTCTAATTCGGGTATTTTGCCATATTGTAATTCAGACATTTGGTTAAGATCGCCCACACGTCGCGCAGCCTCTAAATCAAGCCTTGCCTGTTCTAAATCAGATTTTATAGCCTGTGTACCATGTAAAGCAGCCTTTTCTGTTTTCCAAATTTCGTCTAATTCGTCAAAGTTATTTTGGCAAACACTGAGATCTAATGAGATCAACCCTAAACGTTTTTTAGAAGCATCATCTGAGTCTTTTTCTAATGCTCGTTGCTCTAATTTTAGTTGAATGATACGACGTTCTAAGCGATCTAAATCTTCTGGCTTAGAATCTATTTGCATGCGAATACTTGATGCAGCTTCATCGATAAGATCTATCGCTTTATCAGGTAATTGCCTATCACTTATATAGCGATGTGACAAAGTAGCAGCAGCAACAATAGCAGGATCAGTAATATCAACACTATGATGAAGTTCGTAACGTTCTTTTAAACCACGCAATATAGCAATGGTGTCTTCAACACTGGGCTCTTCAATTAATATTTTTTGAAAACGACGCTCTAAAGCCGCATCTTTTTCAATGTACTTTCTATACTCATCTAGTGTTGTGGCACCTACACAATGTAAGTCGCCACGGGCGAGTGCTGGTTTTAACATATTTCCAGCATCCATTGCGCCATCAGATTTTCCTGCGCCAACCATTGTATGCAGCTCATCAATAAACAAAATGACTTGCCCTTCTTCTTTAGCTAGCTCGCTCAATACCGCCTTTAAGCGTTCTTCAAATTCACCACGGTATTTAGCGCCAGCGACTAGTGCCCCCATATCAAGTGACAATACTCGTTTTCCCTTTAAACCTTCAGGGACCTCATGATTAATAATCCGCTGTGCTAAGCCTTCGGCAATGGCGGTTTTACCCACTCCCGGTTGACCAATTAACACAGGATTGTTTTTTGTACGGCGCTGTAAAACTTGAATAGTACGACGAATTTCATCATCTCGGCCAATAACAGGATCAAGCTTTCCTTGCTCTGCGAGTTCAGTTAGATTAATCGTATATTTATCGAGTGCTTGTCGGATATCTTCTGCATTGGGTTCATCAACCTTTTGCCCCCCGCGCACATGCAATATTGCATCTTGTACCCGTTGTTCACTTGCCCCTAATGATTTTAATATTTGCCCCAATTTTCCTTTGTCTTCGATGGCAGCAAGGATAAAAACGTCTGAAGAGATATATTTATCACCCATTTTTTGGGCATATTTATCGCAGAGATTAAGTAAATTCCCCATGGCAGAAGAAAGTTGCACATCACCACCAGATCCTGAAACCTGAGCGAGTTTTTCGATAACCGTTTCTATTTGAGCGCGCAGTGATCTCACATCAATACCCGCACTTTTCAACAATGGAATAATACTACTCGCGTTCTGATTTAATAGTGCGAGCATAATATGCACGGGTTCAATAAATTGATGATCCCGCCCTAATGCTATTGATTGGGCATCAGAAATAGCCACCTGAAATGCTTGGGTTAATCTATCTAAACGCATGGGACTCTCCTACTTAATAAATAAACATATTCTTTTATACCTTATAGATAAGGATAAAATTGAAATATTTCAAGGAAAGAAGTGAAAAGCTTTTGATTTGGAATAAGTTTTACTGACTTTATTATATGTTTACAACTAATTTCGACAAATTATCGAAACCATTCTGCCCGTAATACTATCTCGTCGATAAGAAAAATACTGTTGTTCGTCAGAATAAGTGCAGTGATTTAAGTGATAAACCTTATTAATGCCAAGTGCATTTAATTGAATTTTTGCGATCATCGCTAAGTTTGCTAAGTATTTATTGTTACCTTCAGTTTTTGGTAAAACAGATTGCTCAGCAGGAACAAAAGCCAATGAAAATTTTTCAGATTGACGTTCAAACACTATTTTTACTTCTTCACCTACCTCAAAAACAGATTGACCAATACAAGGACCTAACCAGGCAATAACATTTTCATTCGCCGTTTTCATATTATCAAGAGTATGAGCAATAATATTTTTAGCTAAGGGTTTCCATCCGCCATGAATGGCCGCAATTTCATTACCGTCAATCGATGTTAATAGTATGGGTAAACAATCTGCAGTCATTACGGCTAAAGCAATATTCTTTTGCCGAGTGATTGCTGCATCAGCTACTAAAGGCGTTATTGAATGAGACTCTACAGTAACAACTTTATTACCATGCACTTGTTCAAGCCATTGAATTTTGGTATTCGACGGTAAGTATGCGAGTAACGAAGCTCTATTTTTGTTGACATGCTCTAGATCATCACCAACATGTTTGCCCAAATTAAATTGGTCGTATGCCGAAGAGTGTGAATGATTAAAGGATAACGTTTTTTGTTGAGGAACGAGTCTTGTCGTAGTAAAAGCCAGTACATTTTGTACTGGCCACTCTACATTGTAGAGACTATTATAAATAGTCGTCTGTTGCGTTAAGTTTTGAATCCTCACGCAAAATATTTGTCAAATTCACCATATCGTCTGGAATAGGTGCATGCCAAGTCATTTCTTCACCGGTGATAGGGTGAAACAATGACAACATTGCCGCATGTAATGCTTGGCGTTTAAAACCACGAAGTACATCCCGCAAATCTTCTGTCGCATTCTTAGGTGGACGTGGACGACCACCGTAATTAGGATCACCAATCAATGGGTGAGTAATATGCGCCATATGAACACGAATTTGGTGCGTACGACCTGTTTCAAGACGTAATCTTAAACGTGTGTGTAAACGGAATTTTTCCATTACACGATAATGCGTTACCGATGGACGACCAAAAGGACTAACAGCCATGTGTGTTCTTTTAGTTGAATGACGACCTATGGGTTCATCAACCACACCACCAGCGGTCATTAAACCATTAGCAATCGCTTCATACTCACGCGTTATTTCACGCTCTTGTATAGCATCAACTAAATTTGTTTGCGCAGCAATTGTTTTAGCAATAACCATCAAGCCTGTTGTGTCTTTATCAAGTCTGTGAACGATACCTGCGCGAGGTACAACATTAAGCTGTGGGCAATAATACAATAAAGCATTAAGCACGGTACCGTCAGGATTACCTGCTCCAGGGTGAACAACAAAACCAGCAGGCTTATTAATAACGATAATATCGTCATCTTCATAAACGATATTTAAAGGAAGGTTTTGTGGTTCAAATCGCACATCACCTTCAACTTCAGTTGATATTTTAACAACTTCCCCACCAAACATTTTCTCGCGAGGTATGATTAAAATAGCGCCGTTTAAAGTAACGTGACCTGCTAAGATCCATTCTTTTATGCGAGAACGAGAATATTCAGGGAACATCTCAGCTAATGTTTGGTCGAATCGTTTACCTAAACAAGTTTCAGGAACCGTATCTGTATGTTGAATTATTTCAGCCATTAAAATTTCTATTTAACTCTCTATAAATTTACTATGAATTAGCGCTGTGCAAGGCAAGTATGCTAGGTTAGAATGCCAGTGTTTATTTTACCTCTTTGCTAATTCAATTACATTAAGTAATTTGCAAAGGACGTATATTTATTTAACTAATACCTTTAACTAAAACAAAGTAGTGATACCGAAGTCTATGCAAAAATTGACAATGAAAATGATAATACTAGTGCTTTCATTAGGGCTAGCGGCGTGTTCGTCATCAGATAAAACCGATATTGAAAAGGTACCAGACAAGTCAGCGCAAGCATTATTCACTGATGCTAGAACTGCGCTTGATAGTGGCTTATACCAAAGAGCTATCCAAATTTTATCGGCAATTGACTCACGCTTTCCGTTTGGACCTATTTCTCATCAGGTACAATTAGACTTAATTTACGCCTATTATAAGAGTAGTGACTCAGCTCAAGGCATCGCTTTAGCCGATCGATTCTTACGCTTAAACCCAGATCATGTAAACCTTGATTATGTTTATTACATGCGCGCATTAATCAATATATCGACTGAAGATAATATGTTCCAAGAATTAGCCGGGATTGATCGTTCAGACAGAGATCCAACGGCGGCCCGTGAAGCCTTTAAAGATTTTAAAACAATTATTACTGACTTACCTCAAAGTAAATATGCCGCTGATGCACGCAAACGTATGATAGGTATAAAATCACGGTTAGCTAAATATGAATTGTCCGTCGCCCGTTTTTACATGAAACGTGATGCGTGGGCATCAGCAGCAAATCGTGGTAAATATATTGTTGAATACTTCTCGCCAAGCCAACAAGTAGAACAAGCTTTAGAAATTATGATTGAGTGTTACGACAAGTTAGGTTTAATGGATTTAAAAACTAATGCTAAGCAAGTATTAGTCGCTAATTATCCAAATAATAATTTTTTGACGCGTTAAATTATGCTCAAAATAAAGCCCACTTAGTATAAAGACTAAGTGGGCTTTTTTTATGACTAATTTACCTAAAAAATTTATATAGCTGCTTCGTCTTCTTCGCCTGTACGAATACGAATGACACGTTCAACATCAGTAATAAAAATTTTTCCATCACCAATTTTACCCGTTTGTGCCGTTTCAATAATGGCGTTAACGCAGCGCTCTACTTGCTCAGTGGCAACAACAATTTCTAATTTTACTTTTGGCAAAAAATCTACCATGTACTCAGCACCACGATAGAGTTCGGTATGGCCTTTTTGTCGGCCAAAGCCTTTAACTTCTGAAACTGTCATTCCGGTAACCCCGATTTCACTCAGTGCTTCACGCACGTCATCCATTTTAAAGGGTTTGATAATTGCTTCAATTTTTTTCATTTTTATTGTCCATTACCCGCAAAATATACTTTGAATTGTACACAATTATATGAATTAAACCCAAGCGCTATATTTATTCTACGCCATTTAAATTTTAGATACCCCCTGAAACTCCAAAATGCTAGTTTCCTTTATTTTGAAGTATCACGGGGATACGTTACAATAAGGTTATTTCTCTTATCGAATAAATGGCAAAGGACATTCAATGGATCTGCAATTAATTATAAATGAAATGAAAGTTTTACCACAAATAGATATCGATTTTGAAATAAAGCGCCGTATTGAATTTATAAAAAAGACACTTAAGACGTCAGGATTAAAGAATTTAGTTTTAGGTATTAGTGGTGGCGTTGACTCTTCTACTTGCGGTCGTCTTGCTCAACTTGCCGTTTCAGAGCTCAATGCTGAAGAAAAAGTTTTAAATAAAAATTCAACCATGGTTTATCAATTTATTGCTGTGCGACTACCTTACAGCATTCAAGCCGATGAAGACGATGCTCAACTTGCTTTGAGCTTCATTCAACCGACACATTGCTTAACCACTAATATTGCTGATGCGGCAAATGGTATTCACACTGAAACTATCAACGCACTGAATCAAGCAAATATATTATTAGCCAATGAAGCAAAAATTGATTTTTCAAAAGGTAATGTAAAAGCCCGTAGCAGAATGGTCATGCAATATCATATAGCCGGTATTGTCGGTGCACTTGTTTTAGGTACCGATCATTCAGCAGAAAATATTACTGGATTTTTTACTAAATGGGGTGACGGTGCCTGTGATTTAGCGCCTTTATTTGGCCTATCAAAACGCCAAGTAAGATCATTGGCTGAAAAATTAGGTGCTCCAGGCTTGTTAATCAATAAAGCACCAACAGCTGATTTAGAAGACTTGGAACCGGGTAAAACAGACGAAGATGCTTTAGGGATGAGTTATGATGATTTAGATGACTTTCTTGAAGGAAAGCAGGTAACACCTGAAATACAGACACTTATTATGAATATTTATAAAAAAACACAACATAAGAGGTTAGCTATCCCAACAATCTACAGTTAATTAAATACAAATAGCTTGTAAATTAAAAGTTAACAACCATAATTAGTAGCACATTAATTTAGCCAACGGACGGCTTGCTACTATGTTATACATCACATTAAAAATCGTTGGTTTCACCCTCATTGAAACATTAATCACTCTCGCTATACTGATCTCTATCGCTACAGTAGCACTGCCCAGCTTTGCAGATTTAGTCATCAAAATACGGGTTGATAATGAAATTTCAGCTCTGCATCGGTTGCTCTTATTAACGAGGAATCATGCGGTTAATCAAGAACGTTTTGTTACGGTATGTCCATTAAATAAATCAGGACAGTGCTCTAACCAATGGCATGAAGAGCTAAGTGTATTTTATGATGACAATAAAAATAAAGCCCTTGATCCCTCAAGCGCTGAAGTTGTTATAAAAATAAAGTTAGCGATAAAGTCTGGTGATAAATTGCAATACGCCCAAGGAAGAACAGCATTAATTTATGCTCCTAGCGGCCGGCTTGCGGTTTGGGGGGGAAATGGTACTTTTCGTTACTGCCCAAAAAATCATAGTAACAAGTCACGGGGAATTATTATTTCAGGGGCTGGTCGCTTTTATTTATCTACCGACCAAAATATGGATGGCATAGATGAAAATCGCAGTGGCAGAATAATTCATTGTAACTAATAAATTAAAATAAGTTACACCATCAAAATTCAATGTTCTGTAAATACCAAAAAAATCTAGTTTCTCATATCCAGCTGAGTAACCTAGCGAAATATTAGCTTAAGTGATATAACTTAGTCATATTGAAATATTCTTGACGCTGTTTTGAATATGATGTAATCAATAAGACTGACTAAGTGCTCTCATTGATATAACAGAAGTTAAGGCTGATATTATGAAGAGTTATGATTTGCAATCAAACAACAAACAACATGGTTTTACCCTGGTTGAGCTAATGGTCACCATTGCTATTGCGGCAACCTTAATGGCGATAGCGCTGCCAAATTTCAACAGTTTCATGGTGGAGACACGCGTCGACAATGAAATTTCTCACTTGCAACGTATGTTATTAACAGCGAGAAATACCGCCATAAATGCAGAACAAACGGTTACTCTATGCCCACTCAATGCGAGTAGCCGTTGCGATACTAATTGGCACAAGGAACTCAGCGTCTTTATTGATATTGATGGTGACAAAACGTATGAGCCAGCTAATGATGAAAGGTTAATCACCGTAAAGGCTCAAATAAAGAACAATGATAAACTCCAATACGGCCAAAACAGCATTATATATACACCAACTGGCAGTATATTAGGAGGTGTTAGTGCAACCCCTTTTAGCTATTGTCCACAAGGTTATGCTGAAAAGTCACGCGGAATAACAGTGAGTTCATCTGGACGTTCTTATGTTACCTCTGATACAGATAACGACGATATAGATGAAGACCGCTCAGGTAATGAAATTAATTGTCTTTAGTTTAGCCACAATTAACGCGCGGTATTTTCATCTAATTGTTTTGAAACAGCACTCGTGAAATCATCTTGAGATTTTACACACTCTTTTACCTTATGAATTTGCTGCTTTTTCTTTGAAATCCCTGTTGCCACTTTTTTACCCACTAGCCAATGAGTATATTTTGCAATGCCGTTAGCTTTAATAATGCCAAAGTGAATAATATCTGTCCCGCCCATTAATTCAACATGGCATTTAACCTTGATTTTTGATGCTTGTGCGCCTATTTTTGCCATACTGTCGATACTTATAAAAAGTAAACTAGCTAAAAGTAAGCTTGGCGTGAGATAACGCTTAAATAATAGTTTCATCATATTACTCCCAGCAATTGGTTGATGTTGCAGCTTTCTTACCCGTATCAGTGATAGATAACATTAAACAAGACGAATCATTTGTTGCTTGCGTGCCTCTAGCCGACGCGGTCAATATATAAGTTACCCCTACAACTGAAGCATCTATGCTATAAAACCCAGAATCTGTTATGTAAGGATCAGCAGAAACACCTAACTTTGTCATATCTGTTGTGTACTCTCTGTGGTCAGTAAAATACTGTTCTTGCAAGCTTGCTAATCGAAGTAACTCGCGTTGACCTTCACTACGGTTTGCTCTGGAAATATTGTCAATATAAGACGGATAAGCAACCGAAGCTATGATCCCAACCACCGCGACTGAGATCATGAGTTCAAGTAAGGTAAAACCTTTGACTATTGATATTTTTATCATTACTTCGACTCCGTCACATAAAGGTAGGTTCTTGAGGTTTCTAAGCTAATACCCAACGGAATAATTTTACCTGCCAAAAGCTTTATTGTGGCTATCACCTCTCCTTCTTCAATTGGAGCACAATTTTCAGAGCATGGTACGGTAGGCTCTTGTGGATCTTTAGTAATAATAATTGAAGGTGTATCAGGAATACCAGCAGCAATTTCCCAAGTCCTCCAATCATAAACAGTCGTACCTAACGCTAAATTAACTGCATATAAAATACCAGAACCATCACTTAATTCACAACTATCAGGATCAGAAGATACGGCAGCGGGCGTAAAAGAGGTAAAATATACGACACCATTTATAACAATAGCTGACGCCGTATTTTTCTCACCATTACCCACGAAATCAATAAACCACCCTTTTTTGTTGCCTACTGCTATTTCCAGTGTTTGACGAGCAGCTGCAGTCAACGCCTGACCAAACGGATTATTTGTATAATTATAAAGATCACTCGCTAATATAACTGAAGGAATGGAACGTTGAGGGTGGGTGGGTGAAGAAACGAATGAGGTAGTGATAATATTTGCATCTTTAATCATGAAAAATTTATCGTCAGTGTCACTGGCCGCAGGTGTTGATCGGTCGCCACTTCCAATAAGTATTGCTTCGTAGGGTCTTTCCTGTTTTGTTACCACGGTTGAACTAATACCATTAGCATCAACTGATGTAGTTTCTACCGTGTCTGAAATGTATGTTCTAGCAATTGAAGGTTCGCTAAAAAAGCGGCGATCTGTCGCATGAGTTGTTCCGCCCAACTTAGCTAATTTAAAAGCAGTCCACGGCGATGTTCCACTAAAGGGAGCATTGCCGGGCATATCAACACGCCAAACATTTCCACCCGTATCGCCAAAATAAAGACGGTCTGTTAAGCCATCAGAATCACTGTCTAAGATAGCGAGGCTAGAAGGCACGCTATCAGTTATCTCAGTAAATTGAGTATTAGTCGCACTCGTTGCATCAGGGCTTAACCCCCATTTTAATACACCTGTTTCTGCATCGACCATATAAACAGCACGGCCTAAGGTATCATCTGCACCAACGGTTAAGTTATCTTTAGTTGTGTCATACCCGCCAGCAAAAAAGAGTACAGGTTTTGGTGTACCATTTTCTATGTTAAGCGCTGAAAATCCTATTTTAGGTTGCGACCATGATTGTCCTAAATGGCTAAATCCTGCTGAGCTTGCATCTATGTGCCACAATAACTTAGGAGTATCGGGGTCACTAACATCCATAGCATAATATGAAGAGCCACCACGACGTAAACCAAAAAATATCCACGCTTTATCTCCACTTGCGCTATCAATAGACCCATCACCATTGACGTCCAGTAAGTATGAAACGGCGGGGCTGTCTATGCCGTATGATTTACCTGATGAAGTAAAGTTTTCACGTAAACCTTTTATTTTTGAAAAAAATTCTTTAGGCATAAAAGCCCAGCTTTCATCAACTGTTGCTCCATTATCGTCAAACATATGTAAAACGCCCGCATTGGTACCAACAATAATTCGGATATCCTGGCTTGTACTGACACCTCCATAGTTAACAACTAAAGGTTTAGAGTGTAATGGATCACCAAAAACATCACTTCGAATATCAGTGATTAAACCATCGTTATTAGCATCATCAACATCAATTCCCTTCGCCCAGTTAAGCATACTGTCAATTTCATTAACCGCGACATCCAATTTAACAGCCAGTGTGGCAGCATCTCCGTATGATGTTTCAGCATTGGTTTGGGTCAAGGGCACTAAAGTATCATTCAAACCAAGGTCACTGATGATAAAACGACCTGATTTAGTGCGTAACATTTCAGCCACCCCGCCCTTTTTAACATCATTGCCATCGGGTGTTGTCTCAGTTGTCCAGAAAGTTTTAGCGTCTTTTGAAATATTACCATTATCATCAATCGCTGCAACACCAACTCTATCGACCTGCTTACCATTAGTCACTTTTAATTTTTTCAAATTTCCTTGCCATCTTGCACCATGATCGGGAACAAACATTGCGTAATAAACAGAATCTAAGGTTTCGGTGCGGTCAAAATTATTTGAGGCAACTGAAGGTGCAGTAAAACTGGTGTTCACTTCTAAAATATTGGTTAATGCCGCCTGTAGTGAGGCGAGTAAGGCACTAGGATCTCTAGCCGGGTAATATTGCCCTCCTCCTAACCTTGCAGCCTCTCGCAATAACTCACCCGCATCATCAATAGCATCTTGACCAAAACCGATAGTGAAAAGTGTTGCTGATTGCACATCGGGTAATGTGCTGTGTAGATCATGAGTATGCATCCAACCGGCAAGCGCAGCTAAATAATTGTCCGTGCCATTGACATCAAAAGGTAATCCAATGTCAGGTAAACCTTTAATATAACTGTCAGCGGCAAGATCTCGAGTTGGCTCCCCATCAGTAATAATGATCACATAAACTTCATTAGTACACGAATTATAGGGAGATTTATAGACCCCTCCATCTTCAATTGTTATATCTCTTGGCGGCGTATTGCCTCGATAATTACGTCCAGCATTTGAATCATTATCACCAAAGTCTACTGACTTACCACTAAAGTATCGCGAGGCTTCATAAAGAGATTCGCATAACGGTGTATTTGTTTCAGCATCAATATCTAAATCAATAATATTTACTAATTCAGCGCGAGCTGCTGCGGTCATTTCTTGGATACCAAAAACAATTCTGCCACCGTCACGGACATATTCACCGGAGTGATTATAATTAAAAACTTGTAAGCCAAAATCAACAGAAGGTGCTGATTCAATTAAATCAGTCACCGTATCTTGTGCTATTTCTAAACGGGTACGATTGACCTGGTCGAGTGACTCACTATTTGCCCAACGCAAATAGTTGTCGGTATAAAGCGTAACAACCTCACCCGACCAAATAACATTTGAATTATTGGCGCTTGGCGTATAATAAATAGGGCTTTGTGTCGAACCCTCACCATCGATAGGAAAGCCGTCAGGTAAATCAATGACGGTACCGCCATTTTTTTCTATACCTGCATTATCTTCTGGGTTTGCAGGCACTAAATTAACATCATCTTCACAGTCAATTACATCAATATTAGTACCATTGTTATCAGGAATTTCTTGCCAGCTACCTGAGTTTCCTTGAAAGGCATATTCACGAATGTGTCCTGTATAAAAGCCAACAGATGCTAAACGTTCACGGGCAGTTGCACAGCTATTTATTGCATCAAGAAAACGACGGCTTTCACTTGGACTGTCGGGGGTAATTGAAGAAGCGCCATCAATACCACCTTTGGTGAAATAAATATATTTATAAGATAACGAGTTTAACCCTCCAACTGCAGGGTAAACTGTATCAGGATCATAAGGTTCATCGACTGATTCTAGACTATTCATGCTGCCAGAGTTATCAAAAATAATCAGTACTTGTGGTTTATTGCCAGTACGTTGTGCTGCATCACCAATATAAAGTTCAATATCTTCACTATAAGCAGTAAGTGATGTGCATATCAATAAGCCAAGTAATAATAACTTTTTCATCATCAGTTCCCCACATTAAGTAGTTGTTGCGATACACCTGAATTAACTTCAATAGTGCTTTTATTGGTGCGACCATACAGTCGAGTAACCTGCACTTTAAGTACATTACACTTAAACACTTGTACAGAAGAAGCCGCTCGAGAGTGGGGGCAATCGGCTTCAATCTTATACGGGTTAGCCAGCGTTATTTCTGCGCTGGTATTAATTGCACTACTCACTGTTGGTGAAAGTGGAAATCTTGCAATTTCAGAAGCAAAAGCATTGGTTCCGCTTATTTGTGTTACTTCTTTATAAATAACTTCATCAATGGCGCTTACCGCTTCTTGGGTAGCCACCACTTTTTCTTCACTTGCTCCTGACATTTTCATATCGATGGTGGTATTTTGCATCAATGCAGCAGCAACTGCAGTTAAAGCAATCAAAAAAACCAGTGAAACAATCAGTACGACACCACTTTGCTTAGGGTACTGCTGATTTAAATTTCGGTGATAGAGTGCATGATTTTGTTTTATTAACCTTATGGCCATGAGTCGACCCTCGCATTGTAAAGTGTAATGGTAGAACTAAATAATAAACGTCGATAGTTATCACCTTTACCATCCCCATCAATAAAATCAATATTGAGGTCACCAAGCTGATAACTATTTAAATTTTCGTAATCTCGATCCGGTAAAATATTTCGTGCTAAGACAAAAATCTTAACCGCGAGTATTCGAACATCACTTTCATTATCCCAGTGACTATTGGCCATGTTATCAGCTGAAATAAAAGCATTCACTACGCCATTATTAGTCGTATCGACACCATACATAAAACGAATATATTCGATACCTTCGACCACCATATCAAGGTTCATCACTAACGCTTTATTTTGTAATCGACCTTGCACTAAAACGGGTACGTTATTAGTACCTTGACTGTCTTCACGGATATAATAAATATGCTGTTGATATTCCCAAATTTGACCAAAGTTTACACTGGGTACTGCAGTCCCACCAGCAAATATACCTGCGGCATTTGAATTTGAAATAATATAATAATCATCACTAGAGATATCGGCTAAGGCTATAGTCGATGAAACCGCTCGTTTGAGCTGCAACACATCTGAGCCTATTTTTGCATTGGTAATGCAGCCCATTAAAGTGGCATTGTTGACTGTTTTGCCCCACAACGTTCTAAAATGACCAATGGCCGCAGGAAAACTAGCATTATTTACGCCTTCACCAATACAATCACCCGCAACCGTCATTGGTAAAGGTGAACTTACCAAGCCACTTACATCAAGTGATCCCGATAAATCTCCCCAAAAACCTTGCCGTAATAGGTCATCACTGAGTAAACTAATCGCATATCTGCCATTTTCTTGTAACTCCCCATAACTGGTGGTCTCAACAGTCGTCGTTTTCATACCAACAAAAATACTTAATATACCTAACAGCAACATTAAACCTACCGCAAGCGATATAAATATTTCGATTAAACTAAAACCTCGTTGAGCATTAAACATCATTTTCTCTTGTCTAAAATAAACGCAATAAATTTTGTCACTTCACACCAACTAGCCGTTTACTGTATTAATACACGAACGCTTCAATGGTAACTTGTCGACGTTTATTATCACTTGTGCCACAAGCGTTGGCTAATGTTGCAGCCGCTGAACTATTGTTATTGGCATCATAGCCGTCAGCCGTTTCTATTCTACCTTGCCAGCTGATCACCACGGTGACTGCGTTTCTGTTATGATCAATACAGCCAAAAGCGCCCACTAATCCCCCTGAATTTTTACCTCCAGCGGTTACATCAGCCCCCATTAACTTGACTTCCCATTCATACAAGTCATTGGTCACCATTTCAGCACTCGTACACAAAGAGTCAGCTGAATTACACCTCTCGCCAGGTATTGCGTTTAAAGCGGCACCATAAACACCTTGATAGGTCTCTAAGACTAAAAAATCAGAGTCATTGCTACGCATTCGTTCAATAATATCTTGCGCTAACGCTGAGGCGACAGAACGTTGCATCGCATCAAAGCTACCTTTTTTAGCCGATGCCTGCATAGCTACGGCGCCAAAAATTCCCGTCACTAAAATCACCAAAGCGACTAAAACTTCAATAAGTGTCATCCCCTTATTCACTGAAAGTGGGTTTTTATTGGGGTAATTAATCCTAAATAAGTTATTGCGCATAACATTCCTTAATACACTGCCAATCGTGGCTAACTAGCCAAATAAATTGTGCTTTAAAATATAGAGCGAGAGGGAAAAAAATAAAAGAAACAACACGGGCGAGTATACTTTTAAGTAATAAACGGTAAAAAAATAAAAATAATATTTTACAGGCAAAAGCAATCGAAACTAGGCCTAGGGCGAAGAATTCAGTGGTAAACTTATATGTGTTAAAAATCACAAACGTGAACCGCATTAACCCATACCTTAAAATTTATTATTGAATAGCTAATTTCCACAGCGACTATTCATGATAATAAAGTTAAGTAATGAATATTGATATTAGTGTACTTAAAATTTTACCGCTTAAAGGAGGGTAAAATTATATTCAATCACTTAACCTAATATTTTAAGACTAGCGTAATTCTATAGGTACCGCAAATACGGTGTTCTCTTCTCGGCCAGGATATTCGATAACCTCTTGACCACCATAGTCTTTTAATGCGTCAATAACTTGTTGTATAAGTATCGCAGGTGCTGAAGCCCCCGCAGTAACACCAATTTTTTTAATATTATCAAGCCATTGTGGTTGAATATCAGAAAAGGTATCGATCAAGTAAGAAGGTGTGCCCAACTTCTCAGAGAGTTCACGTAAACGATTAGAATTAGAGCTATTCTTCGCCCCTACGACTAAAAGTAGATCAACTTCTGCAGAGATAGTACGCACAGCATCTTGACGATTTTGAGTCGCATAACAAATATCGTCTTTGCGTGGGCCTTTAATTAACACAAACTTTTTTCTTAAGGCATCAATGACTTCAGAGGTATCATCAATTGATAATGTTGTTTGACTACAGTAATACAATTGGGAAGGGTCTTTAACTTCAAGTGTTGCTACGTCAGCAACTGACTCAACTAAATAAATTCCACCTTGTTCACTTTCATACTGCCCCATAGTCCCTTCCACTTCGGGGTGTCCGGCGTGACCAATAAGAATACATTCAATATTTTTACGGCTCGTACGTGAAACTTCCATATGTACTTTAGTGACTAACGGACAAGTCGCGTCAAACACCTTCAGGCCGCGATCCTTAGCTTGTTTACGAACAGCTTTAGAGACACCATGAGCACTGAAAATAACGGTATTATCATCGGGAACTTCAAAGAGTTCATCAACAAAGATTGCGCCTCGGTCTTTTAAGCCATCAACAACAAACTTGTTATGTACGACTTCATGGCGCACATAAATAGGTGCACCAAATAAGTCGAGTGCTCTGTCGACAATGCTAATGGCTCGGTCTACACCGGCACAAAAACCACGAGGGTTAGCTAAAATAATTTCCATGATCTGTTCCTAAGGGACTACATACAAGTCCTAAGAGTTAACGGCTATAAAACTTCAACAATATCAATAACAAAAGTAATAGCTTGTCCAGCTAACGGATGATTAAAATCAATAGTTACGGATGTACCAACCACTTCTTTTACCATTCCTGGTAATTCTATATTCCCAGGTTGAGTAAACGTAATAATACTGCCCACTTCAGCAGGCACGTCACTACCAAATTTGTCAGCGTCAACGTAATGGAAATTGTCAGGGTTGGGCTCGCCAAAAGCATCTTTTGCTTCAAGGGTAAATTCTTTAGAATCTCCAGCGGCGAGTCCTAATAGTTGTGCTTCAAAAGCAGGTGAAATACTTGCATCCCCCATCACTATTTTAGCCGGTTTTTTATTGACTTTTGTACTGTCTGCAGCTGAGCCGTCAGATAGTTTCATGGTGATATGTGTGATAACTTGAGATTTTTCAGTAATTAACATAGTCATTATATTTCTCGTATACTCTTATCTATTAAGCGTTATTTGGTTTCGTATTTTTTTGCTGGTTCACCATTTTTAAATGAATCATATATCATCAAAGCTGCGCCGATAAATATAGCAGAATCGGCAATATTAAAAACGGGCCAATGGTGACCAGCAATATGAAAATCTAACATATCGATAACATAGCCAAATAATGCACGGTCAATTAAGTTACCCACTGCCCCACTTAGCATAAACGCTAAAGCGATACTCAATAATGGGTTTGATTTTGGCGTTTTAGCCAACCACACTAAAAATACCACACTAGCAACAGCAGCAATGATGGTAAAAAACCAACGTTGCCACCCGTCTTGATCCGCAAGAAAACTAAAAGCGGCTCCAGGGTTTTGAACATATCTTAAATCGAAAAAAGGCAAAATATTCATTGATTCGCCCAAGTCGAAAGCGTTAACAACTAAATACTTGGTTACTTGGTCAATGATCAAAAATAAAACGGTTAACCATAACCATTTAAAACCTGTTTCTGTAAAAAGTTTATTCATTTGCATATTTATTATTTTTCAATTTTTTATTTTTAAACAATAAGAGAGTTAGAATGTTCACAATATCAACGTTAATTCACTATAGAACAAAAAGAAAGTACACAGCCTAGTATGCTAGGCGAGTACTTTCGGTGCCGCTATTGAGTGAAGTAACAAAGATATTTGGAAACATTTAGGCGAATTGGCGTATCTCGCCCTCACCCTCTACGTTAGTTATACAACGTCCGCAAAGTTCAGGATGCTTTTCATCTTGTCCTATGTCTTCAGTAACATGCCAGCAACGTTCACATTTAGTCCCCTCTGCTGGAGCAACAGTTAACCATAAACCTTCAATCTCAGTTGCTAAGACACCCTCTGGAGCGCTTTCAACCACTTCAACCGTCGCTTTAGAGGTGATCAGAACAAAACGAAGTTCTTCGCCTAACTGCTGTAATTTTTCAGCTAACTCAGCGGTAGTATATAAAGTAACTGATGCTTCAAGTGCTTTACCTACTTGCTTTTCTTTACGGGCATTCTCTAAGGCTTTGTTTACTTCAGTGCGCACCAGTAAAATTTCATTCCAGTAATCATTGTTTAATGCATTACTTGTTTCTGCTTTAGGCAAGCCATTAAACCAAACACCCGTAAAAACGAATTCATCACGTGTTTCACCAGATGGTGTCGGTAGCGCCTGCCAAATTTCTTGTGCAGTAAAAGATAAAACAGGTGCCATCCAACGCGTCATCGCTTCAGCAATTAAGTACATGGCTGTTTGACATGAACGACGAGCCGTACTGTCGTCTTTCGCGGTGTACTGGCGGTCTTTAATAATATCTAAATAGAATCCACCTAACTCGGTAGTACAGAAGTTCATCAGTTTATGAACAACTACATTGAATTCATATTCGTCATAAGCGCTAACAATTTCTGCTTGCAACTGTGCGGCTTTATCAACAGCCCAACGATCAAGAGCGACCATATCATCAAAAGCAACTGAATCTATTTTTGGATCAAAACCATTAAGGTTTGATAATAAAAAGCGCGAAGTATTACGAATACGTCGGTAAGCATCGGCTTGGCGTTTAAAAATTTCGTCAGAGACGGTTATTTCTTGCGTATAGTTAACTGAAGCTACCCATAAACGTAAAATATCAGCCCCTAACTTACTGGTAATTTCTTTTGGGGTGATAACATTGCCTAAAGATTTAGACATTTTATGGCCGTTCGTATCTACGGTAAAACCATGAGTTAGTACTTGTTTATAAGGTGCTTTACCGTTCATCGCTACCGATGAAATCATTGACGACATAAACCAACCACGATGTTGATCTGAACCTTCAAGATATAAATCTGCAACACCATCAAACTCTTCACGTGCATTAACAACAGAGTAATGCGTAGTGCCTGAGTCAAACCATACATCTAAGGTATCAGGTACTTTTATATATTCTTTTGCGTCATCGCCAATAAGTTCAGCAGCGTCTAAATCAAACCACGCTTGAATGCCTTTTTCTTCAACACGTTTAGCAACTGTTTCAATTAACTCAATGCTACGTGGATGCAAAGCACCTGAATCTTGATGTATAAATAATGCCATTGGCACGCCCCACGTACGTTGGCGTGAAATACACCAATCAGGACGACCTTCAACCATCAATTCAATACGGCGTTGGCCCCAATCAGGGATCCATTGGGTTTTTTCAATTTCGTTTAATGAATCTTGACGTAAACCTTTTTTGTCCATGCTAATAAACCATTGTGGTGTAGCACGAAAAATTAAGGGTGTTTTGTGGCGCCAGCAATGCGGATAAGAATGCTCTATTGCATGGTGGTGTACTAAAGTGCCATGTTCTTTCAATGTTTCAACGACATTCGCATTGGCTTTAAAAACATGTTGACCAGCAAACAATGGCGTATCTTCTAAATAAACACCATTCGCACCAACAGGATTTGCCACTTCAAGGTTGTATATTTTACCCACCACGAAATCTTCAACACCGTGACCCGGCGCTGTATGAACACAACCTGTACCAGAGTCGGTAGTAACGTGTTCACCTAGAATCATTGGCACAGTAAAATCATAAAAAGGATGTTTTAGTTGCACTAAGTCTAAATCGCTACCTTTACAAAAACCTAACGCATGGTATTTATCAATTCCGAAACGGTCCATACAACTTGTGACTAAGTCAGACGCAATGATAAAACGTTCTTTACCTTGCTCTGTTTCACATTGTACTAACGTATATTCAACATCAGCATTTACCGAAACTGCGCGGTTAGCCGGTAATGTCCAAGGAGTTGTTGTCCAGATAACAACTGAAACGTTACCTTCACCTTGATGACCTTCTGGATGATCAAACTTGTCTGCAACGCTTTGATCAACAACAGTAAATTTCACATCAATCGCAGGAGACTGTTTATCTTTATACTCAACTTCAGCTTCAGCTAAAGAAGAACCACAATCTGTACACCAATGAACAGGTTTGAATCCTTGATGTAAATGGCCATTTTCAGCAATTTTTCCTAAAGCACGAATGATATTAGCTTCAGTGCCAAAATCCATAGTCAGATAAGGTTTTTCCCAATCAGCAAAAATACCTAAACGTTTGAAATCTTCACACTGTCCAATAACTTGCTTGGCTGCATATTCACGACATTTTTCACGAAAAACACTCGCTGAGACTTTATGCCCCGGCTTGCCAATTTTTTTCTCAACCATTAATTCAATTGGTAAGCCATGACAATCCCAACCTGGAACAAATGGCGCATTGAAATCAGATAATGTTTTTGATTTAACAATAATATCTTTAAGAATTTTATTAACTGAGTGACCTAAATGAATATCACCATTTGCATACGGAGGGCCGTCATGCAAAATAAATGACTTTTTACCCTTTTTAGCTTCACGAATTTGGCCATACAAGTCTTTCTCAGCCCACTCTTTTAGCATGTTTGGTTCACGGTTTGCCATATTACCTTTCATCGCGAAAGAAGTAGCTGGCAAGTTTAGGGTTTGTTTGTAATCACTCATTTAAATCATTATCCGTTGTTATATTCGCTAACTGGTGGTTAGCTTCTGATAAGTTAATAATAAAATCAACATCGGTTACATATTAATTTTATTATTAACTCACGTATCTGTTTATTTACAAGTTTTGAACAAAGGCCTTTGCCTGTTCGCTGTCTTGTGATATTTGCATTGTTAATTCATCTAGTGATGAAAACTTTATTTCATTTCTTAGTTTTTTCAGCATAACCACTTCAATAGTTTGACCGTATATATCTTTATTAAAGTTAAAGATATGTACTTCTAATTGTTGTCTTATACCTGCAACTGTAGGCCTTGAACCTATATTAGCCACACCATAAAAACAATCTTCAACCGTATTAACTTTTACAACAAATACACCTGAAATGGGCGAAACTCGTCTTTTAAGTAGCACATTCGCTGTTGGAAACCCCAACTGCCGACCACGCTTATCACCATGAAAAACACGACCTATGATGGAATAAGCACGACCCAGCATTTCTTCTACATCGGCTAACTCATTATTTTCGAGGGCCTTACGTATTTTAGTACTGCTAATCCGACTGTCTTCAAGCTTAAAACTTGCGGTATCAGAAACAGTAAAATCAAATTTTTCACCTGCCTGCTTAAGTAAACTAAAATCACCAAGACGGTTCTTGCCAAAACGAAAATCATCACCAATAATTAAATGTTTAATACCTAATTGTTTTACTAATAATTGCTCTATAAATTCTGACGCGCTTTTGCGGGCAAATTCTCGATGAAAGTTCACACAAATTAAGCGTTGAACACCCAAATTTTTTAATAAAAAATATTTATCTCGCAAACGTGTCAGTCTTGCAGGCGCCGTATTAGGAGAAAATAATTCTTGCGGCTGTGGCTCAAAGATCATCACTGCAGGTGAACAGTTCAATGCTTTGGCTTTTTCAATTAAGGCTTTTATCACACGAGCATGTCCCAAGTGAACACCATCAAAATTACCTATGGTTAACACACAGCCATGATCTTCAGCTTGAATATTGTGGATACCGCGTATTAACTGCATTTAATTAAAAAACCTAAATTTAACTTACATTACTTTGCAAGTGTCGCCATTGAAGAATATAAACCGATAAATTATATATTACTCAAGCTTAAGAATCAGCACTTGAACGCAATTTCATCAATTTATTTTTACGTCTGCTTGAACTTTGAAATCTTTCACTCGTATTCCTAATGCAGCAATAGAAATAAAGTAACTCAGCATACCCAAAGAAATACAAATAAGTAATTGTTGAATTTGCATAGCGGTACTCATGGCTAACCACCCTTTAAACGGTGGCGACAACCCATAAAGCACTCCAGCCATTATGCCCGCGGAGAAAACAAGTCGAGCAAAAAACCACCAACTGGCTTTCGACAGTTCAAAAACATTGTTCTTTTTCAAGCCATGATAAAGCATCAGCGCATTTAAGGTTGCCGACATCGCCGTAGCTATCGCTAAACCCACATAACCAAAAAAAGGTGCCAACATCAAGTTGAAAACCATATTAGCAACCATTGCTTTAATACCTATTTTTACCGGCGTTTTTGTATCTTGTCGGGCATAATAGGCGGGCGCTAATATCTTAATAAACATAAAGCTTATTAATCCAGAAAGGTAAGCAAACAAGGCATAAGACACCTTTAATACCGTTGCTTCTAAAAACTCACCACGCATAAATAAAATCATAATAATAGGCTGAGCTAACACCATTAAGCCAGCAAGTGCAGGCCAACCAAATAGCGAAACAATTTTTAATCCCCAAGTAATCGTATCGCTAAACTCTTGGTTATTTTTCTTAGTATGAAGTTTTGCCAAACTTGGAAGAATGACTGTCGCAATACCAATACCAAATAATCCCAACGGAAATTCTAATAATCGGTCGGCATAATAAAGCCAACTGATAGAGCCTGTTACTAAAATAGTCGCGATGACAGTATCAAGCAGTAAATTAATTTGTGTCACCGAGACACCGAATAAGGCAGGTACAATAAGCTTGCGTATTTTTGTTACGCCTGGCTCATGCCATGCCCATTTTGGCTTAACAAAGACCCCCGCTTTAATCAAAAATGGAATTTGAAATAAAAACTGAGCTAAACCACCCAAAAAAACACCCCAAGCTAATGCATAAGCAGGATTTTCAAAAAATGGTGATAGATAGATTGCACAACCAATAATACAAACATTGAGTAATACGGGAGTGAATGACGAAACAGCAAATTTGCCAAAGGTATTTAACACCGCGCCAGCAAGGGCCGTAAAACTAACAAACCATAAATAGGGAAAAGTAATTTTAAGTAAGGTAGATGCTAATTCAAACTGCTGTGCTTTAGGGCCATCGTTAAGCCAGTCAACAAACCAGCCATAGCCAAACAATATAACAAAAAGTGGTGAGGCAACCATACCAAATAGTGTCACTAAGGTAATGATGACCCCTAAAGTACCTGAAACTTGCCCAATGAGTTTTCGTGTTTCGCCTTCACTAACACCAATACTGGCTTGCTCGTCTTTCGTATGATATTCACTCAACACGGGGACAAAAGCTTGTGCAAAGGCCCCTTCAGCAAACAATCGCCTGAAAAAACTGGGGATTTTGTTAGCAAAGAAAAAAACATCTGATGCCAAGCCCGCACCAATAATATTGGCGATAACAACATCTCGAACCAAACCGAGCACACGAGAAACCAAAGTCATAAAACTCACTATCAGACCTGATTTTATTAACTTTTTACTCAACGAATAGCTCCAATAAATTGATGAAAACAATGATTTTGCAAGATGTAATTTCTCATTAATATTATGCAGCTTTTTACTGGTTATAAACAAGTAAATGCAAAGAAGTTTTTAATCTATTTAAAATCCCGAAAATAACAGGTAAAATACCTGCATTATTTAGTAACCAATAATGATAATTATTATATAATGGTAAATCCATCGTTATTAAGTAAATTAAACCGGTAAAAGGTTTGACAATCGAGCTAAAAAAAGGCATATTTCCTCGCCTTAAATTTAGGCTATATATACAATCATATTTTAGGAGTTCACCTTGGCTAATTCAAAGCAGGCGAAGAAACGCGCGGTTCAATCAGAAAAACGCCGTCAACATAATGCAAGTCGTCGTTCGATGATGCGCACGTTATTTAAAAAAGTACTCGCTGCAATTGAAGCTGGTGACAAAGACACAGCATCTAAAGAATTTGCTGTTGCACAACCGATTTTAGATCGTTTTGCAAGCAAAGGTCTTATTCACAAAAATAAAGCCGCTCGTAGTAAGAGTCGTTTAAACGCTGCAATTAAAGCGCTTTAATTTTTGTTATTGAATTTAAAAACCAGCTTATGCTGGTTTTTTTTTGCCGTTAATTTAGCTTTCTCCCTTCTAAAATAAAACATGATCTTTAAGTCTTATCAAATTTCTAATCAGTAAAATCTTGCGCATCTTGCCATTTTTGTTAACCTCTCCTCGTTATATATAATAATTACATCATGAATATACAAAACAACGTGAGAATAAAAAATGAAACTAACAAAATTAGCTACTGGCCTTTTGCTTGCCACTAGCCTTTTAAGCGCTTGTAGTGAAAATAATAATACGCAAAATCCTGCTCCTACTTTATTAGTAGAAGCACAAAGTCGCTTAGACATTTATAAAACGGTAACGCTTAGTGCTGACTTAAGTCACCTGTCTGAAAACCAAAAACAAATGATTGTTCTACTGATTGAAGCTTCAGATATTATTGATGAACTTTTCTGGCAACAGGCCTTTGGTGAAGACAAAGAGACTTTCCTTGCGAGTATCGAAGATGAAAAAGCTCGTGAATTCGCCCGTATCAATTATGGTCCATGGGATAGATTAGACGGCGACAAACCTTTTCTTTCTGGGTATGAGGCAAAAGCACTTGGTGCAGAATTTTATCCAAGTGATTTAACTAAAGAAGAATTTGAGAAAACAGACTTTGAAGATAAAGACGGCTTATATTCAGTGGTCCAACGCAACAGTGATGGTCAGTTAACCTCTGTTGCATATTCCGAACTCTATAGCGACAGTATTAATCGCATTGCCGCTATTTTAGAAAAAGCATCAAGCCTTGCTGATGACAAAGAGTTTGCACATTACTTAAATTTACGTGCCACTGCTATGCGTCATGATGACTTTCAAGCCTCTGATTTTGCTTGGATGGATATGAAAAACAATCCAATCGATGTCGTTATTGGCCCCATTGAAACCTATGAAGATCTACTGCATGGCTCGAGAACAGCTTTTGAATCTTATGTGTTGATTAAAGATTTGGCTTGGAGTGCAAAGCTCGCTAAATATGCTGAGTATTTACCAGAGTTGCAAAAAGGCTTACCTGTTAAGAAAGCATATAAGAAAGAAATTCCGGGCTCAGATGCAGACTTAAATGCCTACGACGTTATTTACTATGCAGGGCATTCGAATGCGGGTAGCAAAACAATTGCAATTAATCTGCCCAATGACGAAGTAGTGCAATTAGAGAAAGGAACGCGTCGTTTACAGCTTAAAAATGCGATGCAGGCTAAATTTGATACTATCATGCTCCCTATAGCAAGCACGCTCATTGTGCCTGAACAGCGAGAAAATGTAACATTCACCGCTTTCTTTGCTAATACTATGTTTCATGAAGTTGCTCACGGTTTAGGTATTAAAAACACCATTAATAATAAAGGTACGGTAAGAGAATCATTAAAGGAACTCGCCTCAGCATTAGAAGAAGGTAAAGCTGATATTCTTGGCCTTTATATGATCCGTCAATTATTGATTAAAGGCGTCATTGAAGAAGGCACTTTGCAAGATTATTACACAACCTTCTTAGCGGGTATTTTCCGTTCAGTACGCTTTGGCGCGTCGTCTGCTCATGGTAAAGCAAATATGGTACGCTTTAATTATTTCGCCGAACAAGAGGCATTTACCCGTAACGCAGAAGGTTTATATTCTGTCAATATAGATAAAATGACAGCAGCTATTGATTCGTTATCTGAATTAATTTTAACCTTACAAGGTAATGGCGATTATGACAGTGTTGCAGCACTTGTTGCAAAAAGTGGTGTTATAAAAGCTAATTTAGCCGAAGACTTAGCTCGCATTGAAGCCGCTAATATTCCAGTTGATATTACGTTTAAGCAAGGTAAAAAAGTTTTAGGTTTATAATACTTTTAAGTTAATCCTTGATTGACGCTAAAATCTCGTAAAGCCTATCCATTGCGATAGGCTTTTTTTTAATAAAAATTGAAAAGTATTTCAACTTATAGCGGTCTAATAAAAAGTTATTAAGATAACTCATCATTTAATACGAAAGGTTTATTCATGAAAACAGCTTTATCGATTTTTATTATACTGATCAGCTTGTTTACTTTTAATGCTCAAGCAAATGACGACATAAGTGCCAAAGCACCCACTTGGATACTATTAACTCAAGCGGGTACAAGTATTTCTTTAGCTGACTATCAGGGAAAACCAGTGATTTTGCACTTTTGGGCGACATGGTGCCCTTATTGTAAAAAATTGCAGCCTAAATTAGTTGAGCTAACTGAAAAGTATAAAAATACCGGCATTGAGATTGTTGCTATTAGTTTTAGTGAAGATGAAGGAGCAAAACCACAAGACTCGATTACTCAACGAGGTTATCAATTTATTACCGGTGTTGAAGGTGAAAAAGTTGCCAAGTTATATGACGTAAAAGGTACACCAACAACATTTTTTATCAATCGAAGTGGACAAGTTGTTTTCAAATCAACCAGTTCAAATAGTACCGATCCACGGTTAGAATTAGCGATTAAAGAAATAATCAAAAAAAAATAAGCAGAAAAATAAAAAATCGATGCGTAGCAAGTAAGCACTTACTTAAGCTACATTCACTATTTTATCTATTACTTACCAACTCAGAGACAGTTGTTTTATTTCTTTCACATCATGATGAGCAAAACCTAACGTTAAGCCAATTAAACGAATCCCCCTAGATTGACTGCGTAAAAGCGCTTTAACGAGTAGTTGCTTAAATGTGCTTTCATCACAACGCTGGCTCTGCTGTTCTACTGTCGTTTGCGTAAAATCATTAAACTTAAGCTTTACACCTTGTTTGCTTATCATCATGTGCTGATGCTTTTCTAACCGTAATAAAAGCTTCTGGTATAGAAGTTCAACGGCACTTTCGCACTCTTTTTCACAAGACAAGTCTTGAGAAAAAGTGGTTTCTATCGCTAATGATTTTCTTACTCTGTCGGTTTCTAATTGGCGATGATCAATACCAAAACTACGTTGATACAATGCAGGCGCAAACTTGCCGACAATAGGTGTTAATACGGCGACAGCACTTGCTCGTATATCTGCACATGACGAAAAGCCGTAACCCAATAACTTTTGTGCGGTTTTAGGGCCAATACCCGGGATTTTTTTCAACGGTAAATTTTCAACGAAACCACTAACGTCTGCGGGCGTAACAACACATTGACCATTAGGTTTGTTTTCATCACTGGCAATTTTAGCGATAAATTTATTAGGGGCAACACCTGCCGAGGCGGTTAGGTTGAGTTCATTAAAAATATCACGACGTATTTGCTCCGCAATGAGCGTCGCACTGCCGTTAAACGCTTTGTTACCGGTAACATCTAGAAAGGCTTCATCAAGCGACAATGGTTCAATCAACTGAGTGTAACGTTGAAATATCGCCCTTATTTGTGCAGAAACTTCTTGGTAAACAGCCATTCTGCCTGAAACAATAACTAGCTCAGGGCAAAGTTGCATCGCCTTAATTGCTGGCATTGCAGAGCGAACACCAAATTTTCTTGCTTGGTAATTACACGTACATAAGACGCTTCGGGGCCCTGTACCACCGACCGCAAGTGGCACATTACGTAAAGACTCATTGTCTCGCATTTCAACCGCTGCATAGAAACAGTCCATATCTATATGTATTATTTTTCGGCTTTGAGTCATGTTTTAATTATAGTAATCATGTTTATCAAAAGTCCCTTATTTCGTTGTGAAAAAATATAGCGTATTATCGCTATGGGCAACCCAAACTGTATGTAAATACAGTATAAGCTTTTAAGTTAATAGTTCAATACTGAAATAATAATTTGACCACTGTTAATTTCATGCTAAATACGTTAATTTGTCGCTTTATTTTTTATCAATGACTAGCTGATATTACTTTTATGATTACGCGCCTTTTACAAACAACTTTTGCCCTATTACTACTTTTATCACCTGCACTAGTGAATGCTCACACCAATGAAGTTAACCAAGCAGAGCTTAAATTACTTGTAGAGAATAACTACCAACTTAGTATCGATATTGATGTTTTACATGTCATTAAAAGTCATCAAAAATCATCAGTAGATGAGACAGATTTAATTAATCATCTAAAAAACCTCTCTTTAATTGAAACAAAGCAATTACTCTCAAAAATATTGCAAATAATAAATCAACAAAGCGCTTTTATTATTGATGAAGAAAGTGTGCTTGTTGCCCCTTTTTCAGGGCTAACGGTATTTGAATTAAAAGCAAGACTCCGCGCTAACTCACCGACTAAAACCATTAAGCTATTGTCGCAGGGTCAATTGCCACAAAAAAGTAACAACGCAGCCTTGATATTTTCGCCCATCTTAGGGGATGTCTTATTAACAGTCAGCCGTTCAGAGAAATCTTTAGTGCTATCCGGCCAGAACAGCCATCACTTTTCTATTGATGATATCAAGGGTGGCGTACGTAAACTTTCAACAGCCGAAATTAAGCTGCTTAATATTGTTGAGTATATCTATCAGGGGTTTGTACATATTCTGCCGCAAGGGCTTGATCATATTCTTTTTGTGCTCGCGCTATTTTTATTAGCCACGAAGACATCAACACTGCTCTGGCAGGTAAGTGCCTTTACTCTTGCCCATACCATTACGCTAGCTTTAGGTATATTTGGTATTATCAACCTACCTAGCAGCATTGTAGAGCCGCTTATTGCCTTATCAATTGCTTACGTGGCTATTGAGAATATTTTTTATCACAAACTGACAAAGTGGCGCTTATCCATTATCTTTGCTTTTGGTTTACTGCACGGTTTAGGTTTTGCAGCAGTACTTGTTGAACTGGGCTTACCCAAGAGTGAGTATGTCAGTAGCTTAATTTCATTTAATATTGGCGTTGAGTTGGGTCAAATAACGGTCGTTGCCTTGGCTTTATTAGCGACGCGCTGGTTTGCTAAAAAACCTCAATATAGACAATACGTGGTGATACCGTTAAGTGCGCTTATTGCCGTTATCGCTATTTATTGGTTTATTGAAAGAACCTTTTAATACGCAACACAGGTCATCTCGTCGTTTAACATTCAGTAGTCAAATGAACAACGGCCTTAAAGCTACTTTACAGAGATTTAAGGCCGTTGCCGTATAAACTAAATGATAATGGCTCTATTAATTACTCAGGTTCATAATCCAAGTTAGCTGACAGCCAACGCTCTGCTTGTGGCAATGTCATCCCTTTGCGAGTAGCATAATTAATCACTTGGTCTTTAGCGACTTTAGCGACCGCAAAGTATTTTGATTCTGGGTGAGCAAAGTACCAACCACTAACCGCGGCTCCAGGCCACATGGCAAAACTTGAGGTGAGCTCCATGCCGATGTTTTCTTCAACATTGAGTAGTTCCCACAACAAACCTTTTTCAGTATGCTCTGGACAGGCAGGATAACCGGGCGCAGGTCTAATACCTTGATATTTTTCGCGAATTAAATCGTCATTAGCAAGCGACTCTTGTGGGGCATATCCCCAGTATTCTTTGCGAATTTTTTCATGGAGATATTCAGCACTCGCTTCTGCTAATCGGTCGGCAACCGCTTTAACTAAAATACTATTGTAGTCATCATGTTGAGCGGCGAACTCCTTCACTAGGTCATCACAACCATAACCTGCAGATACCGCGAAAGCACCAACATAATCTTTAATACCCGACGTTTTATCGGCGATATAATCAGCCAAACAACGGTTAAACTGCCCTGCTGGCTTTTTACTTTGTTGACGTAATTGATGTAATTTCATCAATTGCTTATCTCGGTTTTCATCTGCAAATAAAATTAAATCATCTTGTTGACGATGAGCAGGAAACAGACCAAAAACCGCTTTTGCGGTTAACTTTTTACTGTTAATAATATCGTCTAATAAAGCATTAGCATCATTAAATAGATTAGTTGCCTCTTCGCCGACCACTTCGTGTCGTAAAATAAGCGGATATTTGCCTGATAACTGCCAAGTCATGAAAAATGGCGTCCAATCGATGTAGTTTCGAATGACATTTAAATCAAGATCATCAAGTACCGTAACACCAAGTTTATTGGGTATTTTAGGGGTATAGTTTTCAAAACTTATTGGCGCAGCATTGGCGCGTGCATCTTCTAGTGATATTAAGCTTGAACGTGGTCCTTTTTTATAATGACGCTCTCGCACCCGCACATATTCATCGTCTTGACGCGCTAAAAATGCCGCACGTTTATCACTATCATCTGAAAGTAAGGTACTAACGACTGAAACTGAACGCGACGCATTAGGTACATATATCACCGGATGTTGATATTGTTGTTCTATTTTAACGGCAGTATGAGCTTTTGATGTTGTCGCGCCACCAATGAGTAATGGCAAGTCAAAATTAAGACGTTTCATTTCTTTAGCAACATGCACCATTTCATCAAGTGACGGTGTTATCAAACCTGATAATCCAACCACATCGACCTTTTCGGCTTTCGCCACGCGCAAGATATCATCACAAGAAACCATGACACCTAAATCAATAATTTCGTAGTTGTTACATTGTAAAACAACTCCGACTATATTTTTACCAATATCGTGGACATCACCTTTTACCGTTGCCAGTAAAATTTTACCGTTTGATTTTATTTCAGTTTTTTCAGCTTCGATAAATGGATTTAAATGAGCAACAGCTTGTTTCATCACTCGGGCTGATTTTACCACTTGTGGCAGAAACATTTCGCCTGCGCCAAATAAATCGCCAACGATATTCATACCATCCATTAATGGTCCTTCAATAACATCAAGAGGTCGTTCAGCCACTAGCCTTGCTGCTTCAGTATCTTCGACAATAAATTCATTAATGCCTTTAACCAAAGAGTATTCTAAACGCTCTTTAATCGGTAGCTCACGCCACGTTAAATCAGCCTTATTATTTTTGCTTCCCGCTTGCCCGCGATAAGATTCAGCCACATCAAGTAAGCGTTCTGTTGCGTCGTCATCACTATTTTGTATAACATCTTCAACAGCAAGGCGGAGATCGTCAGGAATATCTGAATAAATAGCTAACTGACCTGCATTTACAATGCCCATGTCCATACCATTTTTTATTGCGTGATATAAAAACACCGCATGAATCGCTTCACGTACTGGGTTATTACCACGAAATGAAAATGACACGTTAGAAACACCACCAGAAATCATCGCATGAGGCAGGTTTTCTTTTATATCCGCAACCGCTTCAATAAAATCTACCGCATAGTTATTATGCTCTTCAATACCAGTGGCTACCGCAAAAATATTCGGATCAAAGATAATGTCTTCTGCAGGAAAACCTATTTCATTGACTAAGATTTCATAAGCACGTTTACATATTTCATACTTACGTACCCGTGTATCTGCTTGACCTTGCTCATCGAAGGCCATAACAATAACAGCCGCACCATAACGGCGTAAAAGTTCAGCTTGTTTACGGAAGTTTTCTTCGCCTTCTTTCAAGCTGATTGAGTTAACAACCCCTTTACCCTGAATACATTTCAAGCCTTCTTCTAAAATATCCCATTTAGAAGAATCAAGCATAATCGGCACTTTCGCGATATCAGGTTCACCGGCGATTAAATTCAAATAACGGATCATCGCCGCTTTTGAATCAAGCATGCCTTCATCCATATTTATATCTATAATTTGCGCGCCATTGGCGACTTGTTGTAGGGCAACTGCGACCGCTTGTTCGTAATTTTCTTCGGTAATTAAGCGCTTAAATACAGCAGAGCCCGTAACATTGGTTCGTTCACCAACATTAACAAACAATGAAGTTTCATCTAGGGTTAACGCTTCAAGCCCAGACAAACGACAAGCAATTTTCCTTGCGGTGATCTTCCTAGGTTTTACATTGGCAACCGCATCGGCCATACCTTTTATATGCGCCGGCGTTGTACCACAACAACCGCCAATAATGTTAAGGAATCCCGATTCAGCCCACTCATTGACATGAACATTCATATCTTCGACGCTGAAATCGTATTCACCAAAGGCATTAGGCAAGCCTGCATTAGGATGAGCTGAAACAGCAAAATCTGATATTCGACTCAATTCTGCCACATACTGTCTTAGTTCAACCGGACCTAATGCACAGTTCAAACCAAATGAAATAGGTTTCGCATGGCGCAATGAATTATAAAAAGCTTCGGTGGTTTGCCCAGACAGTGTTCTGCCTGAGGCATCAGTAATGGTACCCGAGACCATTACAGGTAAACGTAACTGCAATTCATCAAAAACAGTTTCAACCGCAAAAATAGCCGCTTTAGCATTTAAGGTATCAAAGATAGTCTCAATAAGAATAATATCTGAGCCACCTTCAATCAGTGCTTTCGTTGATTCTATGTAGGCATCTTTTAATTGATCAAAAGTCACATTACGATAAGCAGGATCGTTAACATCGGGAGAAATAGAACATGTTCTATTCGTTGGCCCTAAAACGCCGGCAACAAACCGAGGCTTATCAGGGTTTTTAGCGGTAAATTCATCCGCTGCAGCACGGGCTATTTGTGCCGCCGCTAAATTGATTGCCGCACTGTAAGACTGCATATCGTAATCTGCCATCGCAATCGTCGTGGCATTAAAAGTATTCGTTTCAAGAATATCAGCACCCGCTTCAAGGTATTCATAGTGAATAGCTTTAATTACCTCGGGCTGGGTTAGCACTAACATGTCATTATTGCCTTTGACATCAAGATGCCAATCAGCAAATTGTTCACCTCGATAATCTTGTTCTTCAAATTTATAGGCTTGGATCATCGTCCCCATAGCACCATCTAAAATAAGAATTCTTTTTTGTATTTGTTGCTCAAG
Source organism: Colwellia sp. MB3u-41 (assembly GCF_014076845.1). Classification (GTDB taxonomy): domain Bacteria; phylum Pseudomonadota; class Gammaproteobacteria; order Enterobacterales; family Alteromonadaceae; genus Colwellia_A. Next base: position 29,869 of record NZ_JACGUT010000003.1, on the reverse strand, counting down.
ACGACTAAATGATGCTGATTTTTTCATACGATTTCTCTACTTTTACTTTCAAACTTAATTTAATGGCTAAATATATCCGACACTGTTTATATTTCTGCATCTGGGTGTATTGCTTTAATATTTGTTGCGTCTAGCTTGTACGGTGTGATCTGATAGACATAATAGTTTAACCAATTAGTAAATAACAAACTGGCATGACTACGCCATGAACTGTGTGGCACTTTTGTTATGTCATCATTAATATAGTAATTATTGGGCATAACTGCGTTAATATCGGCTTTAAGGTCACGTTGAAACTCTTCATCTAGTGTGGTTGAGTCATATTCTGGATGACCGGTTAAATAGACCTGCTGTTTATTTTTGCTCGCGACCACGTAAACCCCTGCTTGAGGAGATTCAGCAATAATCTTTAATTCAGGAATTGAGAGGTAATCAGATTTATCAATATATCCAAATCGTGAGTGTGGGACATTAAAAAATTCTTCAAAGCCGCGGGTAAGCTGTTCTTTTTGGTCGATGGGGCTATGTTTAAAAACACCGGATAATTTTTCTTTTCTTAAATGTCGTCGTAATCCATAGTGATGATATAGAGCGGCATGAGCAGCCCAACAAGAAAACATTGTTGAGGTGACATTTTCTTCAGCCCAATCAAATATTTCACAAATTTTATCCCAGAAAGTTACTTTTTCGTATTCCATTAACGCCAATGGTGCACCGGTTATAATTAAGCCATCGTATTGCGTATTCTTAATGTCATCAAAGAGACGGTAAAAATTATCTAAGTGCTCTTTCGGCGTATGTTTGGATTCATTGGCGTGAATACGTACAAAATCAACATTTATTTGTAAAGGTGTATTAGACAATACCCGTAATATTTGAACTTCTGTTTCAATTTTATTAGGCATTAGATTGAGAATAGCGACTTTCATTGGGCGAATTTCTTGACTTGCCGCTCTACGCTCAGACATTACAAAAATATTTTCTTCACCTAAAATAGACAAAGCAGGTAATAAATCTGGAATTTTAATGGGCATAGCGTTTACCTAATCAAATAATGTCAAACAAGCATGAACACTTTGTTCTCTAATTTCACGTATTAACTTTTATATAAATATGAGTATTTGATGGTACGTGTATTTATAGCTATGTCAACATCTAAACGTATAGACGTCTATAACGTTTTATTTCATTAAATAAGTAACTCATTGCTTTGGCATTGAAAGTAAGCAGATTGTTAATGTATAATAACCTATCTGTATTTATTTATGAGTAACATCTTGAAGTGTTATTTTTTATTAGATTGCGGTAATATCAAAACTCTGAAGAAAACATGGCAGATTTTACCCTTGACTATAAAAGTACTTTCCCCGGTAGAACGACATAATAATGACGTCATTAAAACTTATGACAGTATATTAAAAGATATACAAGATGAAGAAGCGCTTATTTTTATGAATCATGGCTTCGCTCCATGTGAAATTTTATTAGATGACATTGATAAAAAATGGAAACATCAAATATCGCTTTACAACAACATGCTAATTCAAGCATTCAAGCTTGGTTTAAGCGAAGTCCTAACCGATAAATCGATTTTAGAAATAGGAAGTGGACGTGGCGGTGGCTTAGCTTTTGTTAAAAAATATTATAATCCAAAACAAGCAACAGGCGTTGACCTAAATAAAAATCAAGTAACTTTTTGTGCTAACACTCACAAAATAGAAGGCCTGCACTATATAGAGGGCGACGCATGTGCCTTAAATATTGAAGACAACAGTATTGATATTATCTTTAATGTTGAATCATCGCATTGTTACTCAAATATCAATCAATTTTATCGCCAAGTTAGTGATAAACTTAAACCTGGAGGCTTCTTTCTCTATACCGATATATTTTTCCCGGATGAGAAGCTTTATGATGATTTTTTAGCTTTTAAACAGAATTTAATTCCTGGCATGGATATTTTATATGCTGAAGATATGACCGAAAACGTCATTAATGCTTGTCGATTAGATAAAGTAGACTTTAAAACAACACTGCCCAAGACAATTGCGGCTTTAATGTCAGAAATTGCTGAAGTTAAATTAGATAAATACGAAAAAGGTCTTATTAAATATATTACGGTTGTGGCAATAAAGCGCTAACGCTTCATTGTAAATGAATAGCGACTATTAATTGATTATAATAATCAAATTTACATTCTTCAGATATAATAAGCCACCGCAAATGCGATGGCTTATTAAGATATAGATGACTAATAACAGCTTATTCGGTAACCGCTTCTTCTTTAGGTAATTTATCACCCGCTCTTACGCTTTTAACTAACAGTAATTCACGTAAACGTTTATCAAGCTCTTTTGCCATTTCAGGTTTTTCTGCTAACGATTTAGAAGCGTTTGCTTTACCTTGGCCAATACGATCGCCATTGTAACTGTACCAAGAACCCGCTTTTTCAACCATATTATGCTGAACACCTAGGTCAATTAATTCACCTAAGCTGTTAATCCCTTCCCCATATAAAATTTGAAATTCAGCTTGTTTAAAAGGAGGCGCTATTTTGTTTTTAACCACTTTTACGCGGGTTTCATTACCAATAATTTCGTCGCCTGCTTTTACAGCACCGATACGTCGAATATCTAAACGAACAGAAGCATAAAACTTAAGTGCATTACCACCCGTTGTGGTTTCAGGAGAACCAAACATTACACCAATTTTCATACGAATTTGGTTAATGAAAATAATCATGGTATTTGATTTTTTCAAGTTACCCGTTAACTTACGCATTGCTTGTGAAAGCATACGGGCTTGTAAACCCATGTGTGAGTCGCCCATATCGCCTTCAATTTCTGCTTTGGGTGTAAGTGCAGCAACAGAATCGACAACAATAACGTCTATAGCACCTGAACGCGTTAGCATGTCACAAATTTCCAATGCTTGCTCACCAGTATCAGGCTGAGAAACAAGTAATTCGTTGATGTTAACACCTAACTTTTCAGCATAAATAGGGTCAAGTGCATGTTCAGCATCAACAAAGGCACACACTTTACCGTTACGCTGAGCTTCAGCAATAACTTCAAGTGTTAAGGTTGTTTTACCACTTGATTCAGGACCATAAATTTCAACAACACGCCCAAGTGGCAAACCACCCGCACCGAGTGCAACATCAAGCGCTAATGAACCTGTAGAAATGGTTTCAACATCCATGGTGTTATTATCACCAAGTTTCATAATTGAGCCTTTACCAAATTGTCTTTCAATTTGACTTAATGCTGCTGCTAATGCTTTTTCTTTATCATCTTTCATGTTTGTTCCGCCGATGTTGCTAAGATTTCGTTTTGATGAAGCAAGTATACTGTATGACCGTACAGTATCAAGCTTTTTTACAACTATTTTAATTATATTATCAAAAACAAAACGAGTTGACTTTTAAGTCATTGATAAACAAAAACATAACGAACATTAATAACTTTTAATCATTACTCACCAAAAAGTTACTATTTATATTATCACTGTAAAATCCTTTCATAAATCTTATCGTATTCAGTAAAAACTTTAGTTAAATAAATAGAGTCTAAATTTGCCAGTTATGACATAATTGTGACCTTACTCTTTCATTGAACTTATGAGTTACCGCATAGAAATGACGACAGCAAACTTAGACTTATCCTCACACACCCCTATGATGCGCCAGTACTTAACCATTAAAGCTGAGTTCCCTCATATTTTAATTTTTTATCGCATGGGTGACTTTTACGAATTATTTTTTGATGATGCGAAAAAAGCATCTGATTTGCTCGATATTTCATTAACCGCTCGCGGCAAGACAGGTGGCAATGCTATACCAATGGCAGGCGTTCCCTATCATGCGGTGGAGAATTATCTAGCAAAATTAGTACAACTGGGTGAATCTGTTGCCATTTGTGAACAAATTGGTGACCCAGCAACCAGTAAAGGTCCTGTTGAACGTAAAGTTGTTAGAGTTATTACCCCAGGCACAGTGAGTGATGAAGCATTATTACTTGATAAGCATGACAACCTAATTGTTGCGGTAAGTGAAGGCAATAATAAGTCATCGCAACGCTTTGGACTGTCTTATCTTGATATGACCAGTGGCCGCTTTGTACTGACCGAGCCAAGCACCATCGAGCAGTTACAAGCTGAATTACAGCGTTTATCTCCTGCTGAACTCCTCTACAGTGAGTCGTTCTCAGCGCCAGAGTTACTAAAAGGCTATCAAGGGTTAAGAAGAAGATCTGAATGGGAATTTGATTTAGACACGGCCATTAATTTACTCAATACACAATTTGGCACTAAAGAACTTTCTGGCTTTGGTGTTGATGATAAATCATTAGGCTTAATGGCCGCTGGTTGCTTATTCCAATATGTAAAAGAATGTCAACGCAGTGCGCTTCCTCACATTCGAGCCATTATTTGTGAGTCTTCTGCTTCTGGTGTCATTTTAGATGCGGCAACTCGTCGTAATTTAGAACTCACGCAAAACTTACAGGGTGGCTTTGAAAATACCCTCGCATCGGTATTAGACAAGTCAGCGACACCAATGGGTTCTAGATTACTGAAGCGTTGGTTACATTTTCCTTTACGTGATTTAAACATATTAACCGCACGTCAAAATGCAATTAGTGAACTATTGTCACAAGATTTAACGTCTGAATTATTTAGCCAACTTAAATCTTTTGGTGATATTGAGCGTATTGTTTCTCGCATTGCCTTACGCTCTGCGCGTCCAAGAGATTTTGCTCGTTTACGTAATGCCTTAAGTCAATTGCCTGAACTTCAGCAACATTTACACGCTTGTCAGCAAGCACATATCACTGAATTAGCGTCACAAAGTTTTCCGATACCCAACTTACACGACTTATTACAACATGCTTTAGTTGAAAACCCACCCGTTCTTATCCGTGATGGTGGTGTTATTGCCAAAGGCTATCATGAAGAACTTGATGTGTTACGTGACTTAAGTGATGGTGCTACTGAATTTCTTGCCCAACTCGAAGCGCGTGAAAAAGAACGTACGGGTATTAGTTCCTTAAAAGTAGGTTATAACAGGGTTCATGGCTTCTTTATTGAAATGAGTCGTACTGCCGCGAACGATGTACCTGATGATTATATTCGTCGACAAACCTTAAAAAATAACGAACGTTTTATTACCAATGAACTAAAACAACACGAAGAGAGAGTACTCAGTGCCCAAAGTAAATTTCTCGCATTGGAAAAACGTTTATATGATGAACTGTTCGATTTAGTCTTACCCGATTTAGAAAAGCTGCAGTTACTTGCACAAGCAATTGCCGAGTTAGATGTCTTGAATACTTTTGCTGAACGTGCCGAGAGCTTGAATTACGTACAACCCAATTTAACAAAAAATAACGGTATTGAAATTAGCGCGGGTCGCCACCCTGTTGTCGAGTTAATGACAAGCGAACCCTTTATTGCCAATCCAGTAACGTTAAATACCGAACGTAAAATGCTGATAATTACTGGCCCTAACATGGGCGGTAAATCAACCTATATGCGGCAAACGGCACTCATTGTTTTATTGGCTCATATTGGTTGTTATGTACCGGCAGATTCAGCAAGTATTAGTATGGTTGATCGTATATTTACCCGTATTGGTGCGTCTGATGATCTAGCCAGTGGCCGATCAACTTTTATGGTTGAGATGACAGAAACCGCTAATATCTTGCATAATGCGACAGAAAAAAGTTTAGTGTTATTGGATGAAATAGGTCGAGGTACCAGTACTTATGATGGTTTATCTCTTGCTTGGGCGTGCGCTGAAATGCTGGCGATTAAAACCAAAGCTTTTACTTTGTTTGCCAGCCACTATTTTGAATTAACACTTTTAGCCGAGCAAATACCGACACTGGTTAATGTACATTTAGATGCGGTTGAACATGGTGATACCATTGTCTTTATGCATAGGGTTCAAGAAGGTGCTGCAAGCAAAAGCTTTGGCTTACAAGTAGCACAATTAGCTGGTGTGCCTAAGCCGGTTATTCAACGAGCAAAACAACGCTTGGCTGAACTTGAAAAACAACAGACGCCTTCTATTATCAATGTTGAACAGCAACCTTTTGAGCAACTTTCATTTATTGAAAATACTCACCCCATACTTGAGTCCTTATCATCAATTGATGTCAATGATTTAACCCCTAAACAAGCATTAGATTTATTGTTTGAGTTTAAAAGTAAAATTTAACCGCTTATGGTTGGCATAAAAAAACCAGCAAATGCTGGTTTTTTTATAGACTCAATCAGTTAATTAAGCTTGGAACAAGGCTTCTATTGATAAATCTTGTTGGCTCAATATATCCCGTAAACGCTTAAGTGCTTCAACTTGAATTTGGCGAACACGTTCACGTGTCAAACCAATTTCTACGCCAACGTCTTCTAATGTTGCCGCCTCGTAGCCTAACAAACCAAAACGACGAGCAAGTACTTCACGTTGCTTAGAGTTCAATTCATTTAGCCAATGAATAATGTTATTTTTAATATCTGTAGTTTGTAGGCTGCCTTCTGGGCCGCCACTCTTGTCATCAGGAATAACGTCTAATAATACTTTGTCGTTTTCACCACCAAAAGGTGAATCAACCGATGTCATACGCTCATTCAAACGTAGCATTTTAGTAACATTAGCCACCGGGACATCAAGCTGTTCAGCAATATCTTCTGCGGTAGGTTCATGGTCAAGTTTTTGGACCAATTCACGCGAGGTGCGTAAATAAATATTGAGTTCTTTTACGACATGGATAGGTAAACGGATAGTGCGGGTTTGATTCATAATGGCACGTTCAATCGTTTGACGTATCCACCATGTTGCATAAGTTGAAAAACGGAAGCCACGTTCTGGGTCGAATTTTTCTACGGCGCGGATCAAACCTAAATTACCTTCTTCAATTAAGTCGAGTAATGGCAAACCACGATTGTTATAGCGACGGGAAATTTTAACAACTAAACGCAAGTTACTTTCGATCATGCGTTTTCTAGAGGGCTCGTCACCTTTAAGAGCAAGGCGAGAAAAATAGACTTCTTCTTCTGCGCTAAGTAGCGGAGAAAAACCAATTTCACTTAAATACAACTGAGTAGCATCTAAATTTGATGGAGCATCTTCTCTATCTTTAGATGATGCTTTAGTTGACTCATTTTTATCTACAACAGTATTTACTAATTCTTTTTCTATACCCATGCTGTATCTCCCGATATGCTGCAAAGTCTACTATCACTGATTAAGTATTCACACGAACTCCAATTTATTATTATTATTATTATTTATTATTTCGACAGATACTTCATTGGATTAACTGATTTTCCGCGAAAGCGAACTTCAAAATGAAGCATAACTCTTTCAGCGTCTGTATCACCCATTTTAGCGATAACTTGACCCGCTTTTATCAACTGCTGTTCTTTAACTAAGATACTCTCATTATGAGCATAAGCACTAAGGTAATCATCATTATGTTTAACAATAATTAACCGTCCATATCCTCGTAAAGCATCACCGGCATAAACGACTACGCCATTAGCTGTTGATTTAACCGAGTCACCGCGTGTACCTGCGATATTTATTCCTTTATTACCTTGTTTTGCTGTAGAAAACCCTTCAATGACTTTTCCTTTAGCAGGCCACAACCAAGTCCTTATCTTTTGAGAAAATGTTGTGCCATTTGCAGAGGTTTTGTTGTTTACTTTTTGCTCTCTTACGTTTTTACCATACGCCTGCTTTTTATTTGATGCAACAGGTTTTTTTACCCTTATTGGTTTCTTATTTTTTTGCTTTTCAACGCGAGCTATATGATTACTGGCTTGAGCAGAATTTTTGACTAGAAATAATTTTTGTCCAGGAAATATTCTGTAAGGTGACGCTAGGTTATTGAACATTGCCAAGCGATTAATATCAACATTAGCACGCCACGCAATAGAATATAAAGTTTCACCTTTTTTGACTATGTATTCACGTCCCTTTAAGCTGCTTTTAAGACGTTTGCTTAAAGGGATGGAGCCTTGAACATCAACAACAGGTGCAGGTTTATGGTTCGAAGAACAGCCCGCGAAGAACAAACTAAGCGCTAAAAAAGCGACATAGGTGAGCTTTTTATAGGGCAGAAAAAAATAGTGTTCAATATGTAAAGTCAAAAAGCATTCCTAATGTTGTCGATATTTATTTACCGCAATAAAAAATAAGCAACGATGATAAGTCCAACAATGATCCAACCCAGTAAATCTACCCATTGCCTTATCTTTTGTTCCATTGCTGCGCCGCCCCAACGAATAACGCCTGCAACCAAGAAAAACCTCATGCCACGGCCAATCGCAGAAGCGATTAAAAAAGGTAGAAAGGCCATTTGTAAGAAACCGGCACTCACGGTAAATAATTTATAAGGGATCGGTGAGAAGCCCGCAATAAAAACCACCCAAACACCCCACTGCACAAACCATAACACCACAGCATCAAAGGCCTCTTGTTTTCCCAGAGCGGTAATTGCCGGTTGTATCCAAGGTTCAAACATATAATAACCAAGTAAATAACCAACCGAGCCCCCCAAAATAGAAGCAACCGTCGTTAACGTTGCGTATGACCATGCTTTATTCGGTTTAGCTAAGACCATTGGCGCAAGCAGCACGTCAGGGGGGATAGGAAAGAATATAGATTCAGCAAACGTTAATAGTGCCAGCATTCTTGGCGCAAATTTATGCTCAGCAAAACGAAGTGTCCATTCATACATCTTTGAAAAAATTTTCAATTAATCATACCTTTTGTACAATAATAAAGAGGATATAACCTTGCCTAGCTTGTTTTACGAAGGCGCAGCAAAGCTATGGGTATCATTCAGGTTTCATCATTTAAAAAACAGTTAAATTTTGTCTTCTTTACAGACAACAATTAAATTAACGCGCCAGGAACAAGCGGCACAAATTTAACCATCTCAACTTGCTGTTCTTTATATTCGTCACCGTGACGAGTAATGACTTTTAGTATTTGTGTCTCTGATCCTACGGGAATAACTAAGCGTCCCCCTTCAGCTAATTGTTCTAATAATGCTTTAGGGACTTCTGTTGGCGCTGCAGTAACGATAATGGCTTGAAAAGGAGATTTACTACTCCAACCTTTCCAACCATCGCCATGCTTCATTGAAACGTTGTTTAAGTCTATTGACTGTAGGCGACGCTTTGCCTGCCATTGCAATGATTTGATACGTTCTACCGAAAAAACTTTAGGCACCAACTGCGTAAGAATTGACGTTTGGTAACCTGACCCTGTACCTATTTCTAAAATACTTTCAGGCACACCGTCAGCTAATAATAATTCCGACATTTTCGCAACGATATAGGGCTGAGAAATAGTTTGCCCTTGTCCAATGGGCAGCGCAGTATTATCGTAAGCTTTATGTGCCAATATTTCTGGAACAAAAAGATGACGCGGTGATTGAGCAATGGCATGTAATACTCGCTGATCACGTATTCCTTCGGTATATAATTTCTGCGCCAATATTTCGCCACTACGACGTGATTTACCGATGAAACGGCTCCCTACCTTTACATTCATAACGTGCTCTTTTTATTTTTCTTATCTAAAATTAAAGTCGACTAAACGGTTAAGTCACCCACCCAACGAGTGATTGATTCCAAACTGCCATGCGCGGTCATATCGACCGTTAATGGTGTTATTGACGCATAGCCATGAGCAACAGCATGAAAGTCAGTGCCTTCTCCACAATCTTGTTCTTGGCCTAAGCGGCCATACCAATAAATATCACGTTGCCATGGGTCTTGTGTTTTTTCCATCATCTCAGCTTTATGGCGATTACCCAAACGTGTTACTTTTATACCTTTTAATTCATCAAGAGGAATATCAGGCACATTAATATTGATAATTTGATCCGCCGCTAATGGATGTGATTGCAAACGCTGAATAAATTTTGCAGTGACTACCGCTGCCGTTTGGTAATGCTGCTCACTTTGTCCCACCAATGAAACAGCAATAGCCGGCATGCCCATATGACGTCCTTCCGTTGCTGCCGCTACCGTGCCTGAATATAAGGTATCATCACCTAAATTAGCGCCACAGTTGATGCCTGCGACAACTAAATCTGGCGTAACAAGTTGGCTTATCCCCAGGTGAACTGAATCTGTGGGTGTGCCGTTAACTGAAATAAAGCCATTGTCTAAAGTCTGAATGCGCAACGGGTTCAATAATGTTAAAGAATTACTGGCGCCACTACAGTTTCTATCGGGTGCTACCACAGTTATATCAGCTATTTTCGCTAATTCGTCATGTAAAATTTTAATGCCTAAAGCATGCACGCCATCGTCGTTACTTAATAATATTTTCATCCGTTTAGTTTCCTACTCGTTCAGTCATATCTTGATAATTAATAAGTTCACGCAATATGGTTGTTGCATAACACCCCGAAGGGAGAAAAAAACTGAGCGTTATCGTATCATTTTCAGCGGTAATTTGACCTTCTGTTAATGATAATCTTATTCTGCGTCGCTCTTGTTTTAAGCCAAATTTGACTAAGCCCTGGCAAAAATCACTATATTCGTTAGCAATTTCTTGCTCTAATTGTTGCGATTCACCTTGCGACATTAATTCACCCGCCCCCCATAGGGCAGCCGTTAAATCGATATCTTTTTCTTGAAAGCGCTGCATGATGGTTTTGTCAATTGCTTCGGCTAAAAAAACCGATTGCGTACCACTCAACATAAAAACATCACCGATACTTAAAGATTCAAACTGATTATTTTCAATACGTTGGCTAATTATTTGATTAAAGATCTCTGAACGAGCAGCAGATAAATACAGACCTCGTTTCTTTTTGTCTTTTACTTTCTTTCCTTGAAATAATTCTAAAGCTCTATCAAGGTTACCACCATTAATACCAAAGCGTTGTTCACCAAAGTAGTTAGGCACGCCAAATTGGCTAACAGCAGCCCATCGTCGTAAGACATCATCAATATTACTCACTTTTCGTAACACCAATTCAAAGCGATTACCTGATAAGGCCCCAATACGCAACTTTTTGTTATGGCGTTTTACCGAAAGCACTTCAACACCTTCAATGGCTAAATTACTTAGATCATAAACAGTCTTACCGGGAAGATGGATACCAAACCATTGCTCGGTAACGGCAAAGCGGTCTTTAAGACCAGCATAGGAGACAAGCCCTTCTTTTACTTTGAAATACTTAGCTAACTCCCGAGCGACAACGAGGGTATTAGCACCGGTTTTTCTAATATGAATAAAGAGATGTTCGCCTTCACCACAAGGTTCAAAAGGTAATCTTTCGAATACCTTAAAGTCTGACATTTCACTACGTAACTGACCTGTAGACTCCGGTTGTGTGTATAAATATTGTAATGACTGACTCATATTATTGATTTTTCTCTATAACGGCTGTAGAAGATTTTAGTAATAAGACAACGGCATGAACCGCTACGCCCTCTTTACGGCCTGCATATCCTAATTTTTCAGTGGTTGTTGCCTTAACATTCACTTGATCAAGTTCGGCGTATAAGTCTTCACTTAAGCAAGTACGCATCGCTAGTAGATGCGGTGCTATTTTAGGTGCTTGTGCAACAATGGTAATATCAGCATTTCCCAGTTGATAGCCTTTTTTAATCATCAAGTTAACCACATGCTTTAATAAAATTCGACTAGAGATATTTTCATATTGGCCATCAGTATCAGGAAAGTGATTACCAATATCGGCTAAGCAAAGCGCGCCTAATATTGCGTCACATAACGCGTGGATAGCGACATCACCATCAGAGTGAGCGATAAAACCCTTTGGGTAATCTATTTCTACACCCGCTAATATAAGGGGACCCATACCGCCAAATTTGTGTACATCAAAGCCGTGACCTATTCTCATGCATTTTCCTGTAATTTGTGTTTTTGTTGCTGTTGTTTTTGCTTAGCTAAGAAAAAAGCAGCGAGTGCGAGATCATCAGGATGGGTAATTTTGATATTTTCACTACTTGCCCAAACCAACAAACTAGGTACATTAGCAAATTCAATCGCTGATGATTCGTCAGTAATATCAGCGTCTTGACTAAGACCGTTAATGATAGCCTCTTTTAACGCCTTTACTTTAAACATTTGTGGTGTCAGCGCATGCCATAAATTTTCCCGAACAACCGTTTTTAGTACTTGGTGTTCAGCTAAATCTCCACTGAATGAGCGTTTCATCGTATCGCGAACCGGCGAAGCTAGCAGGCCACCAGTTTGTTTTTCTATACATGCTTTCATCAAGTTAGAAATATCGTCATGGCAAACACAAGGTCTTGCTGCATCATGCACTAACACCCAAGCGTAACACTCAGTATCAATAACCTTTAATCCAGCAAGCACCGAATCAACTCGCTCTTTACCGCCAATAACTGTTTGAATATTTTGGTTATTTACCAATGACGTGCGCGGAAAATACTCATCATTACCACTAAGGGCAATAATCACTTTGTTTACCAATGGATGACTGAGTAATCGTTCAACGGTATGTTCTAATATGGTTTTATTATCAATGGTTAAATATTGCTTAGGGCAATTAGCCAACATACGTTTACCCACGCCAGCAGCAGGAACAATGACAACGAATTGTTGAGTAAGCGTTATCGGCTTAGTTAACATAAAATTATTATTCCGGATCTATTTGCATAGTATTTTTTTCTGATGGAATTAAACGAAAAAATATTTCGCCTTCCTTTATCATGCCTAATTCATTTCTGGCACGTTCTTCAATGGCCTCAACGCCAGACTTTAAATCATCGGTATCAGCATAGAGTAATTTATTACGTTGTTTAAGTTTATCGTTATCAAGTATTTGACGTTGTACTTCATTCTCTAAGGCAAGGTAATCAGGCACACTATTTTTACCGAACCAGAGCCGATGTTGTAATAACACGATAAAAATCAGTAGAAGTACGGTTATTGCGCGCATAGAAACCTAAATAAAGCCTAAAATTGATCTATATAAATACCAGTATAACGACCATTATAAATAGGTGTTTGCTAGTGTAAACATTATTAGCACATTTAACATTTTTTAAAATCAAATAGCTAAAGTTTGTTTGAAATTACGCCAATTAATTGCACATGATAACAACAATTCACGCAAACTAGGTGTCATTGGGTTTGATCTATGGGTATTTAGCCAACAATGACCACTGCAAGCGGCTATCATTACTTTCTTATTAGGTTTGAGTAACTGGCCTGTCGCTTTATTTTTTGCCATTGCAGAAAAATAAAACCAACCGTGTAGGTTTGTTCTAAAACGCTGCTGTTCAAAATCGATTCTGTCAATGGAGTCTAAGAGAATGGTTGACTCTGTCGCAATAGGTACGACTAAGCCATGACGTAAATTCACAGAAATATACCATTTATTTACTGATTCAGTGTCTTGACCGTTTAACGGCATTTGTACACTTTGTTTAGCTGACCAACTTGCATTTTGTACGTCAAGCTTAAGTGGCGTTTCTACCTGAAGCATTGAATGCGCTGTTCGCTTGATATAATGTGGCAAACTTTTAAGCCGCCCTTGAATTGATGGGGCTGACGAAAGCGCAAGTTCACTGAGTAAGCCAAGTTCCCTTTCGTACAACGCATTACAAAGCTCAGCAAAATCAGCTGATTGATAGTCTTGTTGCCATAATGAAGTTTGTTCATTCATGAATAATTGAGTGCTTTTTAATACGTTACTGAGTAGAATTCAACCTTAAGTTTAAGCATAACCTATTGTGTGAAGAAGATAAAATAAAGCTACATTCTTATTTATGTGGGTAGGTAATAAAACTTCACTTTAATTAAAGCAGACAATTCATGGATATTATATGTTTGAAAAAGTAGCAAGTCCCCCCCCAGAAGTAGAAAAAGCGATCTCATTAGCACCAACCGATTTATTACGACAAGAAATAGATCAGGTCAGTTATATCTATAATATCATTGTTGATTTTTTTGCGAATTACACCTTTCAGTTAATTGGTGCTTTCATCATTTTTTCACTGGGGTATCTCGTTGCAGGAAAAATTTCAAACGTTGTATTGAAACTGTGTACCAAACATAAACTTGATATTACCTTAAGCCAGTTTTTAGCCAGCACCACTAAAATGCTTATTGTGGTCATGATAACGGTTATCTCGCTGAGTAAATTAGGTATTAGTGTGACGCCATTTATTGCTGCCATTGGTGCTATTTCTTTAGGTGCAGGTTTAGCACTGCAAGGATTGTTAGCAAACTACGCTGCGGGCTTCAATATCATTATTATTCGCCCGTTCGTTGTTGGTGATACTATAACCGTTCAAGGTGTTACGGGTGTAGTACAAGAAGTTTTACTCGCTTATACCATTATTTATGACCAAGACGGTGTTTGTATTACGATTCCTAATAAGCATATTGTTGGCGAAATATTGCACAACTCAAAGCATGACTCATTACTTGAGTTAACGGTTGGCATTGCCTATAAAGAAGACCCTTTGCAAGTGATCGCCATTTTAGAAAAAATGATCGATGAATTAAACATTGTTGGTGAATCACGGTTACCTCAAATTGGTATTGACGAATTTGCTGACAGTTCTATTAATATTTCGATACGCTTATGGACACCCACCGCTAATTTTTATGACGCTAAATTTAAAGCATACAAAGCAATATACTTAGCCCTAAAAGAAAACAATATCGAGATCCCGTTCCCGCAACGCGATGTTCATTTGACTTCTAAAGCGTAAAAATTCGTAAAGGAAGTCCGACTTTCAACCACGAATTCAGAACATCGTCCTCTTTCACATCGACGTACAGGGATGTACTAATGCCGAAAAATGGCCATGTGACCATGACATACCGTTGACGTGCATGGAGGCACTAATGCCATGAAGGCATGGAGGCACTAATGCCATGAAGGCATGGATGCCTAAGAATGGCCATCCTGAACATCGTCACTCTTTCACATCGACGTACAGGGATGTACTAATGCCGAGAAGGCATGGATGCCTAAGAACGGCCATGTGATCGTGACATACCGTTCATCCTGAACATAAAAAACCACTCAAATGAGTGGTTTTTTTATGACTATTTACTAATAGTTTAATTGATAACTTGAATTTTGATTCTAGTTCAAGGCGAAAGCGCGCAGCTGACAATAGTCAGTGAGCACTTTCAACACCGAAATAGGATTAAAAGACTGTTATCAATAAACTATTGGCCTTTAACTTCTGACAGGCCATTAAATATAGCTTTATCACCTAAGTATTCTTCAATACGTAACAATTGATTGTACTTAGAAACACGGTCGCTGCGACAAAGAGAACCCGTTTTAATTTGCCCTGCCGCAGTACCAACGGCTAAGTCAGCAATGGTTGCGTCTTCAGTTTCGCCGCTGCGATGAGAAATTACCGCAGTAAAGCCGGCGTCTTTCGCCATTTTAATCGCGGCTAAGGTTTCTGTTAATGTACCAATTTGGTTGAACTTAATTAAGATAGAGTTACCAATACCGTTTTCAATACCACGCGCTAAGATTTTAGTATTCGTCACGAATAGGTCATCACCAACGATTTGTATTTTATCGCCGAGTAACTTTGTTTGGTAAGCAAAACCATCCCAATCTGACTCATCTAAGCCATCTTCAATTGAAACGATTGGGTATTCTTCACAGAGTGTTGCTAAGAAATCAGAGAATTCGTTAGCGGTAAATTGCTTACCTTCGCCTTTAAGGTCATAAATGCCTTTCTCGCTATCGTAAAACTCTGAGGCAGCACAATCCATCGCTAATGTTATATCTTTACCTAATTCATAACCGGCAGCAGAAACCGCTTCTTTAATCACTGCTAGGGCATCAGCATTTGAAGCTAAATCGGGTGCAAAACCACCTTCATCACCCACAGCGGTATTAAGTCCTTTCGCTGACAATACTTTTTTCAAAGCATGAAATATTTCAGCGCCCATCCGTAATGCTTCACTAAAGTTTTTAGCGCTCACTGGTTGGATCATAAACTCTTGAATATCGACATTGTTGTCTGCATGCTCACCGCCATTGATGATATTCATCATAGGTAAAGGTAATGAGTATTGACCCGGCGTGCCGTTTAAGTCAGCAATATGTTCAAACAATTGCACTTTCTTTTCCATTGCAGCCGCTTTTGCATTTGCTAATGAAACAGCAAGAATGGCGTTAGCACCAAATTTCTCTTTGTTTTCAGTACCATCTAGATCGATCATTATTTGATCAATAGCCGCTTGATCTAAAGCACTTTGTCCGATCAATGCCGTTTGAATGTCATTGTTTATCGCCGCAACCGCTTTTAATACACCTTTACCTAAATAGCGAGACTTATCACCGTCACGTAACTCTAACGCTTCACGCGAACCTGTTGATGCGCCAGAAGGTGCTGCAGCACGTCCCCAAGCACCTGATGCTAAAAATACGTCAGCTTCAACGGTTGGGTTACCACGTGAGTCCATAATTTCACGCGCGATAATTTTACTGATATTCGACATTATAATTCCTTTGAATGGGGCTCACTACAGCGAATGAACCGCGATTAAGTTTTAATTTCAAATTTTAGAGATAAAACACTCTGCCATAAATAATTTTGCCAGAAAGTAAAACCGCAGCATAAGGCTACGGTTTTATTAATTTTCAGGTTTAATTTGATTGCTGTTTTTGATGCTCAAATGAAGCAGCAATAAAGCTTTCAAATAATGGGTGTCCATCACGCGGTGTTGAATTGAATTCCGGATGAAACTGCCCAGCAATAAACCAAGGATGATCAGGTATTTCAATCATCTCAACTAATGTTTTATCCGAAGATAACCCCGAGAACACTAAACCAGCGTTACTGATTTGGTCACGGTAGTTATTGTTTACCTCATAACGATGGCGGTGTCTCTCATGAATTGTTTCACTGCCATATACGTTGCACGCCTTGGTACCTTTCACAAGGTGACACAATTGTGAGCCTAAACGCATAGTGCCGCCTAAGTCTGAATCTTCATGACGATATTCAATTTGGCCTGCTTTATCTAACCATTCATTAATCAAACCGACCACTGGGTGTGGAGTTTCAGGGTCAAATTCAGTACTGTGCGCGCCACTTAAGCCAGCCACATTTCGTGCATAATCAATAAGCGCTACTTGCAAACCTAAACAAATACCTAAATAAGGTACTTTATTTTCACGAGCATATTTTGCCGCTAGAATTTTGCCTTCAACACCTCGAATACCAAAACCGCCTGGGACTAAAATCGCATCAACGGTTCCTAAGACATCAGTTCCTTTGCTTTCAAGGTCTTGTGAGTCTATGTATTTAATGTTTACCGTTACCTGATTTTTCAAACCTGCATGTTTTAATGCTTCATTTACAGATTTATAAGCGTCAGGTAATTCAATATATTTACCGACCATACCAATAGTCACTTCACCAAAAGGATTGGCTTCTTGGTAAAGTACTTTTTCCCACTCACTTAAATCAGCAGGAGGTACATCAAGACCAAAACGCTTAACGACTAGCTCATCAATTCCTTGCGCTTTAAGTAAAGCGGGAATTTTATAAATGCTATCAACGTCGCGCATTGATAAAACGGCTTTTTCAGCAACATTGGTGAACAAAGATATTTTTGCTCGCTCGTTTGCTGGAACCGTACGCTCACTTCGACACACTAAAATGTCAGGAACGATACCAATCGAGCGAAGCTCTTTCACTGAGTGTTGAGTCGGTTTGGTTTTTATTTCGCCCGCTGTTGCAATATAAGGCACTAACGTTAAATGCATATACATTGCACGTTCACGTCCTAATTCGGTACCTAACTGACGAATAGCTTCTAAGAACGGTTGAGATTCAATATCACCCACCGTACCGCCAATTTCAACCATTGCTACATCGTAACCTTCAGCACCTTCAATAACTCGACGTTTAATATCGTTCGTTATGTGAGGAATAACTTGAATGGTGGCACCTAAAAATTCGCCTTTACGCTCACGCGCTAGAATATCTTGATATATTCGACCAGTAGTGAAGTTATTGCGTTTAGTCATTTTGGTACGAATAAATCGTTCGTAATGCCCTAAATCTAAATCGGTTTCAGCGCCATCTTCAGTAACAAAAACTTCCCCATGTTGAATAGGGCTCATTGTACCCGGATCAACGTTAATATAAGGGTCAAGTTTTAACATGGTTACTTTCAAGCCGCGCGCTTCAAGAATTGCGGCGAGTGATGCTGCTGCAATACCTTTACCAAGAGACGATACAACGCCGCCGGTTACAAAAATATATCTAGTTGTCATGTGATACCAAAAGTCAGAGTGAGCAGGAATTTTGTGTTTTTTGCTTAAGTTGTTTTGCTAGCATATTTTGCGAATAAATTGCGAATAATAAGGTAAGTTTAGTCATGATTTTGAAAAACACACCAACCTAGCAGGACGGGAAAACATTATACTTAAAACTAGCTACCACGACAATATGATCAACAAATCAATTTCTCTTATTTTGACAAAAAATTTAATTGGAGTTTTTATTTTACCCATAAAAAGCTAACATATTGTTTTAATTCGCCCTAGGCATTGGATACCCTTTATGAATTCATCTCGTTTAACAACCGTACATTCTGCTATTGATAAAATAAATAGTGAAGATCCGAACAAAACGCAGGTTAATGGGTTTTCTCAACCCAATGAGTTACTTTACGGTCAGTACATGACCGCTTGTTTAGAGCAGTATTTCCCCCAGTCGAATGAATTAGTAAAAATTGCGGTGCGTGCTCAGCATATTAAACGTTGGGATTCAAAACGTAACGAATTTGATGAAGGTAAAGCAGGGTATTATCAATGGCGAATTGCACAAGGAAAATTCCATGCACAGCTGACTAAATCGTTAATGTTAGAAAATGGTTATGATGAAAATGAAGCTGAATTAACCGCTTGTATTTTAAGAAAAGAACAGCTTAAAACTAACGAGCATACCCAAATTTTAGAAGATGTGGCTTGCCTGGTATTTTTACAATATTACTTTGATGCTTTTGCCGCAAAATACACAGAAGCAAACAACGAAGCTAAAATAATTAATATCGTCCAAAAAACGTGGGGAAAAATGTCAGACCGTGGCCACGAAATAGCCCTTTCTTTAACGTTACCTGATCACCTAGCAGCATTAGTGGGTAAGGCTTTAGCTAAATAAGTATTTAAAGATAATAAAATATTTTTTCTTTACATTTATTCAATAAAAAATAATGGCTGAAGTTAAGCGCTAAGTTTGCTTATTTCCATCCGAAATAGGCAATCGCCATAAAAAAACAAATGGCCCTGTCACCAAAGCGATGATCACAATCCGTAATATATTATTATCTAATAAATAACACGACCAGCTAGACGCTAAGACAATAGAAGTTAACGCTATTATCTTAGCACTCCTTGGAAGACTGCGAGATGCTTGCCAATGGTAAATAAGTGGTCCAAAAACTTTATTGTCCAGTAACATTTTATACATTTTCGGCGAAGACTTAGCGAAACAAGCACCCGAAACCAATAAAAAAGGCGTTGTCGGTAAAATCGGTAAAACAACACCTAATATAGCAAGAGCTACAAAAAATATGCCGGCAATTTTTAGTAACATATAAACGCCTTAATGCATGAAAGCTCAAACAGTGATAACAAAGTTATCACTTTAATATTAACGTTCGGTATTCCAACTGAATAAGTACGAACCTAATGCTAAGAAAATAGTACTCATTATTAATAGTGCCATTACGTGATAACTAATATCGGCAAGCGTAGCCCCTTCTGTGATCACTTTTCTCGCGCCAGCCACTAAGTGTGTTAAAGGTAAGAAGTCAGCCAAGACTTTCACCGCATTAGGCGCACCTTCTAAACTGAACCATACGCCTGAGAGCAGCATCATTGGCCATGATGTTAAATTAAGTAAACCGCCAATAAGCTCTTCACTTTTACTTCTGCTTGCAACAAGCAACCCTAACGAAATTAAGCTAACCGCGCCTAGAATAGCAATCATAAAGAGATCAAAATAACTGCCCAACATATAAAAATCGAAAAACAAATTACAACCAATATACACAACGCTCGACATAAACATCACAATAAAGATACGTGAAACTAACTGTGCAGACACAAATTCAAACGCTGAAAGTGGTGTCGCTTTTAAGCGTTTAAGTACCGCATTTTTACGATAACGTACAATGACATAGCCAACCCCAAACAGACAACTGAACATCATATTCATGCCTAAAATTCCAGGTAAGACCCAATCAACATAACGGATTTTCTTACCGTAGGTTTCTAAACGTTGAAAGTCATTATGTTGTCCTATAAATATTTTTTCAACAAGGTAACTATTGGGTGAACCTTGACTTACCCAGTAATTTTTTTCATTAAAATCAACCAAAAAATCAATGGCATGTTGTTCTAACTTTTGTGTTGCTAACACTTTATCTTGGTAATCAATAAAATCAACATAACGTGTTTCCATAAACGTTGATTGCACGGATCCAATATTAACAACCCCAACTTTATAAACCGCTTTCCCGTCGCCAGAAAAGACAAAAGACAAACCGGCTAGCATTAAGATCGGAAAGAGCAAATTCCACCCCAAGGATGAACGATCACGAAAAAATTCAATATTACGGGCCTTTACTACCGCAAAAAAACGTTTTAAATTCATTAATATTACTCCCTTAACGAATGGCCAGTTAATTTTAGAAAAAGATCATCAAGGTTTGGAGACTTCACTTGTAATCCGTCTAGCGGAACTTGTGCAGCAATTAACAAACTGATGGTTTCTTCTACTTGTTGTGTGCTAATTTCGACACGGTCGTGTGCAATAACCCACTGATGCTTATCAATTAATGCTTGAGGTACTTGCGCTTTAGGCAGGTAAATAAATACGTTATGAAAATGTTTAGCAAGGAGTCTGTTTGGTGTACCACTTTCAATAATTTTACCATTGTCCATAATAACCACGTCATCACAAAGTTGCTCTGCTTCATCCATGTAATGGGTGGTTAAAATAACCGTTTTATTTTGTGCTTTAATATTTTTAATTAACTGCCAAAAATTTCGTCGCGCTTGTGGATCAAGTCCAGTGGTTGGTTCATCAAGGAAAATTATTTCTGGGTCGTTAATTAACGCCAGTGCTAATAATAACCGTTGACGCTGTCCGCCCGACAATAGGCGATTATCTCTATCTAAAAAGTCTTTTAAACCACAAAGTTCGATCAATTGCTGATGAGGTAAGGTATGGTCATAAAACGCGGTGAATAAATTTAAGGTTTCTTGTACGGTTAAAAAGTCTTGCAAGGCGGTACTCTGAAATTGAATACCTATTTGCTGACTTATATCTTTACTGATGGCTTTTCCTGAATAAAGTACTTGCCCACTCGTGGTACTAATTATCCCTTCCATTATTTCAATCGTTGTCGTTTTACCCGCGCCATTTGGCCCTAACAGACCAAAACAGTGCCCTTTAGTAATAGCAAAACTTATATCGTCAACGGCTTGAACACCTTTGTAGGTTTTCACTAAACGATTCACTTCAATAATATTATTTTTTGTATCGTTGAGTGAGTTTTCAACTTCTGTCATAACTTTCCTATCAATACCTGTTTCTTGCGCATTATTGTAATGCGATATTTGTGAAGATTACATAATTAAACTAAATAAAATACAAATGATAATAATTATCATTTGCATTGCTGCTTTTTTTACATTAAATTAATTTAAAGCAATCTTAATAAAAGGAGTTTTACCATGGGCGCACAACAATACTATATCAATAGAAAAAATATCCAAGACCGTTACGAGAGCTCTAATAATGAAAAAGCACAAGTTGAATTACCCATTAAATTATTAGAGAGATTAATATTATCTGGCGCCTTAGCCGGCCATGAATGCAGGTGCTTAGACGATGCTGCACGCAAAACATTATGGCAATCAATTTTACAGAGCAGCTTACAAGGAGAACAATCATTATGTCGCTAACTTACTCAGCCAGTTCGCATTCAAAAAGTTTTCACTGTGCCATTGCACGCTCAAGCGAGCTTTGCCAAATAGAAGACTGGTTAAATCTATTAACGAATACTTACGCTAAACACCCCAGTAACGGTTTAGCAAAAGTCATTACCTACTACTTAACGCGCATCATAAAGCATGACGACTTTACTGCTTTCGCTAGTCAACCTTGTCATTATTTTACCATGCTCAAGTTTTGGCAACAGCAAATAGCCTAAGTGTGTTGTTGTGAAATATAATCGACTAATGCGGTGTTAAGCATTTTTTTACCGGTTAGTTGATGGTTTTCACACACCTCACTAAGTGTTTTTTTCTGTAAAATCCGTTCAATTAACAACAATATTTGTGGCTGATATGCTTGTTTACAATGAATAACACACCAATAATGCAGCGCTTTTACGCAGTGACTAAATTGCCGCTTTTTTAAGGTAAAGTCATTAATACTGCTCACTTGATGAGCACTTAATTGCGGTAAACTTTTATCAGGACAATGGTGTAATATTTGCCAAACAAGTTTAGGTGTCAGTCCTTTATATTCGTCCGTGAGCAAGTAATCGAATGAATGATAAAATTCATTAACTATTTTTCGTTCAAAAAACTGACCACGGTCACTCATTGCAGAAAGCACTAAAGCAGAATATTCACCACTGGCTTTATCTTGGGTAAAACCGATCCGAGCCACTTGGTAATCAGCATCCTGCCAAAATTTAAGCAAGGGTGCATTAGCGCCAAAACTTGCGCCAATAAAGTCAAACCGTTGCTTTTTAGCAAATTTTTCAAGCTGTTTAATAAAACACGTACCAAAACCACAACCATGATATTGCGGATGAATGGCAATACGTAAAATGCGTAAATATTGATAATTAAAGCTTTCGCTAAAACCACAATGTGTCAGTAATGACTGAGGAATAAATTGACTTTTTAATCGCCGTTTATTCTCTGCAATGGCTTGAATCTCGAAGTTTTCAGTGCAACCTTCTTCAAGGAGTACCGCAACCCCAACAATATGGTTATCAATTGTAGCAATAAAGAGTTTTACCGCCTTATTATCAAGTAATAGCGTAATATCGTTTGGTGATGTTTGATAATGCGCCGTCACTAAAACAGCAAAAACCTGCTGTAATAAATCAGTATCTTCGATGAGCGACCCTGCCGAGACTTGCTTAACACATAACTCCCTTTCCCTTGAGCGCTGCGCTGATGCCTGGGTTAACAATAAGGGGTTCGAAGAAATACCCGCTAATGCAGGCAACATTGCTAGCTTCGCATTGAGTAAGCAACTTTCAAAAACAAAGTTTTCTAATGGGTCTTCTTTACACCAACGAATAGGTTCATCAATGTGAAAACTTCGCCACTGCGGTACCCGTTGTTGCAATTCCTGTTGAAATTTAACCGTAAAGCCACGCCCTGCACCCTCATAACCATGTACGGTACTCGAAAATACAACCCGTGAAAAACGAGACGTTAACCTTGTTAATAGCGGTACAGGAATGGCTGCAGCTTCATCAACAAGTAGTAGCGAAACATTCAATGAATCGCTTACTTGAATAAGTCGGTCAACCGCAATAAAAGTGATAGAACCAAAGGCATGAGTTATTGACGTTTTACTGGCATTAACAGAGTCAAATTTTGTACCCCATGCCGCAAATGAAAAGGCAACTTGGCGATAAAAAACCGTTAAAGCGCGGATATGAGGAGCCGTGATGAAAATATCAATTTTCTCGCTACCAACACCATTATTATTTTCAATTAACTGAACACAAGCAATAGCCAGTGCAGATGACTTACCTCGCCCACGATCGGCCGTTAACACTAAGGGCCGGTTTCTATGGCCCTGACTCACGTTGATAATATGTTCAACAGCAATTTGTTGTTCTTTCGTTTTACATTGATATAAAAAATCATCGTTGACAAAAGGTGCTACAGGTAATGCCTGTTTTAACACCGGGAACGTTTGCTTAGCGTTTTGCGAAAGAGTGATCAGTTCCTTGTTATTGAGTAATTGTTGATAAAAATATTTTAATGAAAGTAAATCAGTTTGTTTAATCGCTTGTACTAACGGATTTTCAAGCCACAAGCACATAACGCCCCCAGCAACCAAAGTACCTGAAAGTGCGGCAAACGCGTCTAAATTGATAGTATCAGGTGTTGAACTTTCACTACCTTCAACACAAGAGAAGAGTATCTTATTATGCTCGCTACCCAATTGCTGAGCATAATGTTTACTATTAATAGTCGCGGGTATTTCTTGATGATAACTAAAGACTAACCAAGCATCTTTAGTTGGCGTTTGTACCGTTAATCCCAATAATTGCTTTACCCAACAAGCATCACCCACAAGTAAAACCAATTGACGCTGAAAATTTGCTAATGCCTGACATTGACATTGTTCAAGCCATTCGGCGAAATTACGGTTGGGCATAGTAGTCGCTAAATTATAGTAGGTCTGCAGATAAATCAGTTTATCAATGTGCTGGCACAATGCAAAACTATTTATACTTTACGATTTATTGTTCTAACACTATCGTCGTGAAAATGAAGTAGATGATTAAGCCATTTTATTGAAATTTTCTCAGTTGTTGCCTATCTTCAAATTAATCCCTTTTAATAAATATAATTAACCGTGAGAAAAACACGAAAATGTCAGATGAATATAGAGAAAAAGACGAATCAGAGAAATACGACAAAGATCTCGCTACAGGGAAAAAAGCAGATAAAAATTCAAAAGTACGAAAACGTATTGATGATTTGCTAGAAAAAAAACGACTCCGTGAAGCATTAGATTTCTCTGACGATTGGGATATTTAATCGTATATAATTATTGATTAGAGTAAATTAAGCGCACAATCTCTTATTGTCAGATAAAACATTCATGCTATTATCTGAATACTTATTATCCCTAACATCATTTTATTCTATCGTTATGACACTATTTGAAAAATTACGTTGTTTATTAACATTTGGTCAAGGGGTTGCTTTACCACTCCCCGAGTTCTCTTCACAAACAAACCCCATTGAGCTATTTGAACAATGGTTTAACGACGCAAAAAAATCAGGTGTTTTATTACCTGAATCTATGTCGGTTAGTAGTGCGAATAAAAATGGCCAACCAAGCTCTCGTATGGTGTTATTAAAAGAGTTTGATGAAAGTGGTTTTATTTTTTACACCAATTACGCGAGCCGTAAAAGCCAAGATTTAACGGAAAATAATAAAATCGCCTTATTATTTCACTGGAATGTTCTACAACGCCAAATCCGTATAGAGGGCGTGGTAGAAAAAGTGACTCATGAACAGTCAGAAAAGTACTTTCATAGCCGAGATAGAGGCAGCCAAATTGGCGCGTGGGCGTCAAAGCAAAGCTCACCACTGGCGAGTAAAGACGTATTAAAAGAGCGCGAAGCTTACTATGCTGAAAAATTTGCCGGTCAAGAAATACCGCTACCTGAATTCTGGGGTGGTTGGCGAATAAAGCCTCACTATATCGAATTTTGGCAAGGTCGCGCTAACCGTTTACATGACCGCATTTGCTTTGAGCAAGAGCAAACTGCAGAAGAAACACAAAAACACCCAAAAACATTATGGCGTCAATTTAAATTAAATCCTTAATATTTTATTTTATGATTTTAAAGGCATTTAAATAAATTTTATCTGTAGTAATTTACTGACATGGACTGTCAATGGATTTATAGGATGCCTATTTTGAACAATATTACTGCGCTCAATAAAGTGGTTATTACCTTTATTTTACTGACTTAAAGCTATTTTTTTAAAATACTAGCCACTATTTTAAAAAATAGTGGCTTACACAAAGTTACCAAGCAGTGGTGTTATTGAATAATAACGTGTTATAAAAACGGTCATAATAAAACTACCTTTATCCAACGAGCGCCAACAAAATACCTGCAGCAACCGCCGAGCCAAGCACACCAGCAACATTAGGTCCCATCGCGTGCATAAGTAAGAAGTTATGTGGATTAGCTTCTAGCCCCACTTTATTGGCAACACGTGCCGCCATAGGTACCGCCGAAACGCCAGCTGCACCAATGAGTGGGTTAATGGGTGTTGATGAAAGTTTATTCATCAATTTCGCCATTAACACCCCAGAAGCGGTGCCAATTGAGAATGCCACAGCACCTAAGCCTAAAATACCCAACGTTTCTATATTCAAAAAGGCTTCTGCACTTAACTTAGAGCCAACCCCTAAACCTAAGAATATGGTGGTGATATTAATCAACTCGTTCTGCGCTGTAGAGCTTAATCGGTCAACCACACCACATTCGCGCATCAAATTACCTAAACAGAACATTCCCACTAAAGGTGTTGCTGATGGTAAAAAGAAAATAGCCATCAGGAGAACACCTAACGGGAATACTATTTTTTCAATTTTTGCTACTGGGCGTAATTGCGCCATTTCAATTTTACGTTCATCTTCAGTGGTTAATGCGCGCATAATAGGTGGCTGAATAATTGGCACTAAAGCCATATAAGAATAAGCAGCAACCGCAATAGCACCTAATAATTCTGGCGCTAGTTTTGATGCTAAAAATATCGCTGTAGGACCATCTGCACCACCAATAATAGCAATAGCTGATGCATCTTTAAGGGTAAATTCAATACCAGGTATTGCGTTTAAAGCAATCGCCCCAAATAAAGTCGCAAAAATACCAAACTGTGCTGCCGCACCTAATAATAAGGTTTTAGGGTTAGCGATTAACGCGCCAAAGTCGGTCATAGCTCCGACCCCCATAAAGATAATCAACGGGAAGATCCCCGTATCAATACCCGCATAATAAATGAAGTGTAATAAACCACCCACTTCTGAAAATCCCGCTAAAGGAATATTGGTTAATATCGCACCAAAACCCATAGGTAATAACAATAACGGTTCAAAGTTACGTGCTATTGCCAAATAAAGAAGCAAACAGCCCACTATCATCATGATCACTTGACCTGACTCAAAGTTAGCTAAGCCCGTAGACAACCAAAGTTTATTTAGTGAATCCATGATTATCTATCCTAAACTCAATAAAGCTTGACCAACGGCAACCGAATCGCCTTCTTTAATATCCACTGAAGTGATAATACCTGAGTTAACGGCACGAATTTCAGTTTCCATTTTCATTGCTTCCATGATGATAACAACCTCACCGGCGGCAACCTCATCACCTTCATGTACAAGCACTTTAAAAATGTTACCAGCAAGTGGTGCATTTAACGCCTCTGAAGCTGATGATGACGGCTTAGTTGCTTGGCCACTATTTGGCTGGGTAATTTGACTAATATCGCCACCTTGCGCGACAACAACGTCAAAGACCTTACCATCAACACTTACTGCATAATTTTCTGGCGCTGTTGAACTTTTAGCTGGAGCAGATGTTGCCACCGCGTCTTCAATAGTCGGTACAGGTTCAAAAGCCTCTGGGTTATTTCTATTTTCTAAGAATTTCAGCCCTATTTGTGGAAAAAGTGCATAGGTTAAAACGTCATCAATCACTTCGTCTGCTAAGTCAATTTTCTTTTCTTTAGCCAATGTTTCAAGTTCTGCAGTAAGGTTATCAAGTTCAGGCTTAATTAAATCAGCAGGACGACACGTAATCGCTTCTGCGCCGTCTAAAACACGCGCTTGCAATTCTGCATTTACTTTATCTGCCGTTGCGCCATATTCACCTTTTAACACACCCGCAGTTTCTTTGGTAATTGATTTGTAGCGCTCACCCGTTAAAACATTTAATACCGCTTGCGTACCCACAATTTGTGAGGTTGGCGTTACCAAAGGGATATAACCTAAATCTTTTCTTACTTTTGGAATTTCAATTAATACTTCATCGAGCTTGTCGGCAGCACCTTGTTCTCTTAACTGCATTTCCATATTTGTTAACATGCCACCTGGTACTTGAGCGAGTAAAATTCGGGCATCAATGCCTTTTAAGCTGCCTTCAAATTTAGCGTATTTTTTACGCACTTCACGAAAGTAAGTGGCAACTTCAGCAAGCTTAACCATGTCTAAACCGGTATCTCGTTTAGTCCCTTCAACAATCGAAACAATCGTTTCTGTTGGTGAATGTCCGTAGGTCATACTCATTGACGAAATAGAGGTATCGATAACATCTACGTCAGCATCAATCGCTTTCATGTGAGTCGCAATACTTAAGCCTGTAGTCGCATGGCAATGTAGGGCAATAGGCAAAGAAACGGTTTCTTTGAGGCGAGCAATTAACTCTTCAGCGTCGTAAGGTTTCAATAAGCCAGACATGTCTTTAATACATAAAGAATGTGCGCCCATATCTTCAATTTGCTTAGCCATTGTTAGCCAACCTTCAAGGGTATGCACTGGGCTCTCGGTATAGCTTAATGTGCCTTGTGCGTGCGCCCCCACTTTCACTGCTGATTTAATGGCGGTTTGTAAATTACGTACATCGTTCATGGCATCAAAAATACGGAACACGTCAATACCGTTAACATGAGCACGTTCAACAAATTTTTCGACCACATCATCAGCATAGTGGCGGTAGCCTAAAATATTCTGGCCACGAAATAACATTTGCTGTTTAGTTTTTGGCATCGCTTTTTTTAAGGCGCGCAAACGTTCCCAAGGATCTTCACCTAAATAGCGAATACAAGAATCAAAAGTTGCACCACCCCAAGACTCAATTGACCAAAAACCAATTTCATCAAGTTTTGGCGCAATGGGTAACATGTCCTCAAGACGTAATCGAGTGGCGAGTAATGATTGATGACCATCTCTTAAAACAACTTCAGTGATACCTAATGGCTTTGTCATGAGTTTATTCCTATTTAGTTTTATCGGTGCTTGAGGGTTTATTATGTTGTTTGCGGTATTGCGTTACAGCAGAAGTAATTGCCGCCACCACATTAGGTGAAATACCATCAACACTTTGTTTTGTTTTTTGATTCGACCGCGTGGATCGTGTTTGGACAACAGCATCTGGAAATTTAATGGCTAAGCGTTTTAAAACCACATTAATAAAAATAATCGTCAAGCCTAAAAAGGCAAAAACGAAGACCATGCCAGCAAGCATTAATGTACCCGCTTCTATAAATAATTGGTTTAGGTGTTCCATGAAAGATCTCATTCAAAGAAAAAGTATAATTAGAATAATCACTCCAATGCCTATAAAGCAAACTAATTATTGCTGTTTCAGAAAAATAATTTAGTGTCAATATAGATTAGAGTAAATATTCAGTATTTTTTCAGAAATATCAACATAAAATGGTATATTTACTATATTGTATACAATTTAATTTTATATTGACGCTGAGCTACCGAGTTAAAAGCCACTATATTATACAATATACACATAGTTTTTATTTATTCTTAATATGTGAATAATTATATAATGGTGGCTAATTTAATAAATAATCAACTGCTTTAGCATCTGTATTAGATAGCTACTTTGAACAAAGTAAACATAAGATACCACAGCCCAAAACACTGAAAACAAAGCCATCATCCTGAACACATCTCCGTCATCCTGAACTTGTTTCAGGATCTGTACTTAGAACCAAAGAACAGATACTGAAATGAATTCAGCATGACGACAAGAGAAATGAATTCAACATGACGACAATAGTCCCAAATACCACTGCGAAATTCGGAACACAACACCATTCCCCTGAAAACAACACCGTCATCCTCAACACAACACCATTCCCCTGAACACATCTCCGTCATCCTGAACTTGTTTCAGGATCTGTACTTCGAACCAAAGAACAGATACTGAAATGAATTCAGCATGACGACAAGAGAAATGAATTCAACATGACGACAATAGTCCCAAATACCACTGCGAAATTCGGAACACAACACCATTCCCCTGAAAACAAC
>NZ_JACGUT010000002.1 GCF_014076845.1 Colwellia sp. MB3u-41 | reverse complement strand
GGGGCATTGGCCGTATCGATTAACTGGGTTAAATCATGGGCGACACTTTCTTGCTCCTTACGGATCTTATTGAGCTCGGTGATATCTTGTCCAACCCCCACAACCCCCACAATACGACCTGCCGCGTCCCGGCGTGAAGTGGAGTTCAACAGCACATCCACCCGGTCGCCCGTTTTGGTAAACAACGGAAATTCATAGTTAGCCGACTCTTCACCTTGCAGGGCTTTATCCAATATCCCTTTAACCGAGGCCTTGTAATCATCGGT
>NZ_JACGUT010000001.1 GCF_014076845.1 Colwellia sp. MB3u-41 | reverse complement strand
GGCCTTGCCTGAAGCGAGATGCGTATTCTACGCAACTCTGTTTCGATGTCAACGTTTTATTTAATTTAATTTGAAGTTAATTCAGATTTCATTTTAAAACGTTAAGTTAACTCTTTAGCTCTTATAAAGAGAAGTTAACTTATCAAAACAGCCCTTTGGGTTACCCCTTGGAACTGGAGCGCATTCTAGACATTTCTCGCTGGGCGTCAACCCTTTTTTGTCATAACTTTGAAATAAAGATTTGTTCGAGCAATTAACGTACAACCCGTATTTTTATTGGTCTTTATTGGAATGATTAACTCATTATCCTCTGTCATAATGAAAGGTATCAATAAAGTATCTTTTAGTTAACAAGGTAAATTCTGCAGGTTAATACAAGATACGAAGAGAAGAACTACGTTATTACTATAAATAGATCAAACCGCATCGATCATTTAGTAAAATCCCTGGACAAAAAGAATATCAATTTAATTATTAATTGGTATTTATGACACAGTTTCTGATAGATGAGCTGGCCAGCATGGAATATTTGTCGGTGACTGGATAAATAGTTCCACTATAAAGCTCAGCTTGCAACCAGATGTCTACCGATCTTCCTTCATAATAACTAACAAGTCTCGATTAAGGCGTGGTATTGGTATTTAATTGCTTTTTTGTTATTCAACTGGAGTATTAAGTGTGTATTACGTTATTTATAGAGGACTATTTACGTGAAAGGTACATAAAAGATAGTTTTCTTCATTAAAATTACAGATAAAACACTTTATTCAGTACAACAAAAATCTGAGTCTTTTGCATCAGGCTTCTCTTATTATACACGGAGAATGTCCTACGCTCACATGGGCTTTACTTCGATATAAGCCACACGACCGTCGGCGCACCGGTAATGCTGTGGCGATTTCGGTGAGTTTTTCTTGTTTTTCAAATGCCAGACAGCAAAAAGCCCGAGGCTTTTGGATCGGGCTTCTCTTAATATTCGTGGAGAATGTCCTACGCTCACATGGGCTTTACTTCGATATAAGCCACACGACCGTCGGCGCACCGGTAATGCTGTGGCGATTTCGGTGAGTTTTTGTTGTTTTTCAAATGCCAGACAGCAAAAAGCCCGAGGCTTTT